>NZ_CP011835.1:2927500-4575910 GCF_002220155.1 Azotobacter chroococcum
ATGCTCAGGCAGAAAGCTCTACCAGCAATCTGTTCAGCCGCTGCACGTAATCAGCCGGGTCCCTCAGGCCATCGCCTGCCGCCAACGCCGCTTGATCGAAGAGGATGCGCGAGAGGTCGGTGAAACGATCTTCATCAGCCTCGGAGTCCAGTTTTAGAATCAGCGGATGCACGGGATTAATCTCGAAGATTGGCTTGGAGTCCGGCACCTTCTGCCCGCTGGCTTCCAGGATCTGGCGCATTTGTAGGCCAAGATCCTGCTCACCAATGGCCAAGACCGCTGGCGAGTCGGTCAGGCGATGCGACACCCGCACCTCGGCCACCTGCTCGCCCAGTACCACCTTCAGGCGCTCAATCAGCCCTTCTTTCGCCTTGGCGACTTCGTCCTGGGCCTGCCTCTCCTCTTCCGTGTCCAGCTTGCCGAGATCCAGATCACCGCGAGCAACATCGACGAACTGCTTACCATCGAAGTCGGTGAGATATCCCATTAACCACTCGTCGATACGATCGGTCAGCAACAGCACCTCAATCCCTTTCTTGCGGAAGATTTCCAGATGGGGACTGTTTTTTACTTGAAGGTAACTTTCGCCCGTGAGGTAGTAAATCTTTTCCTGCCCCTCACGCATCCGCTCCACGTAGTCTGCCAAGGCAACACCCTGATCGCCAGACTCCTCCCTAGTAGAGGCAAAGCGCAGAAGACCCGCGATGCGCTCTCTATTGGCAAAATCCTCCGCCGGCCCCTCCTTGATCACCTGGCCGAAGGCCTTCCAAAAGCCCTTGTATTGTTCCGGCTCGCTCTTCGCCAGCTTTTCCAGCATATCCAGCACCCGCTTGGTCAGCGCTGATTTCATCGAATCAATGACGGGGTCCTTCTGCAGAATTTCACGAGACACGTTCAGCGACAAGTCATTGGAATCCACCACCCCCTTGATAAAGCGCAAGTACAGGGGCAGGAACTCGTCGGCTTGGTCCATGATGAACACGCGCTGTACATAAAGCTTCAGCCCTTTGGGCGCATCGCGCTGATAGAGATCGAAGGGAGCGTGACTCGGCACATAAAGCAGCGAGGTGTACTCCAGCTTGCCCTCAACCCTGTTGTGGCTCCAAGTCAGCGCGTCTTGGAAATCATGGGCGGCATGCTTGTAGAACTCTTGATACTCGTTGTCTTGGATTTCGCTACGAGGACGGGCCCACAAAGCACTGGCCCGGTTTACGGCTTCCCAATCGGTTGCGGTCGGGCTGTCCTTCTCATCGCCAAAACTTTCTTTGGGCAGCTCGATGGGCAAAGCGATATGGTCGGAGTACTTTCTGACAATGTTACGCAAACGCCACCCATCGGCGAACTCCTCTTCGCCGCTTTTCAGGTGCAAGACAATCTTGGTACCACGTTCGGGCTTTTCGATTGTCGCAATTTCAAACTCACCCTCGCCCCGCGACACCCAGTGCACGCCCTCACTGGCTGGTAGACCAGAGCGCCGGCTGAATACCTCGACCTTTTCAGCAACGATGAAAGCAGAATAGAAGCCCACACCAAACTGGCCAATCAGGTGAGAGTCCTTCTTCTGATCACCCGAGAGACTCCTCAGGAAATCGGCTGTCCCGGATTTGGCGATGGTTCCCAGGTGGAGGACCGCCTCCTCGCGACTCATACCAATACCATTATCCTCGAGCGTGATAGTCTTGGCGCCTTTGTCAAAACTGATGCGAATCTTCAGCTCCGCATTGTTCTCAAGCAGTTCAGGCTTGGACAGAGCCTCGAAACGCAATTTGTCGGCCGCATCGGAGGCATTGGAAATCAGCTCGCGGAGAAAGATTTCCTTATTGGAATAAAGCGAATGAATCATCAGATGAAGCAGTTGCTTCACCTCGGCCTGGAAGCCCAGCGTTTCTTTTTGAGTTTCCACACTCATGGTCGTCTGACTCCACACAGATGGCATATGCCGAAAGCCCAGTGATCCCCTACAAATGGGGCATCGAGACAAGATTTCAAGTAGCCAACTGGACCATGCAGGCAAAACCTCAGGGATCCAGCAACTCGATCGACTGGATGCTCTGCGGACTGAGCTTGTAGCTAGCGCTCCCTCCGCCCCCCAGGCGGCGCTGAATGACGAGATAGCCATCCCCATCAATCCCCACAAACACCCCTTCAGCAGCTCCCCCTTGTACCGTGACGATACGCATGCGCAACTGCTGAAACTCAGCCGGACTAAGTTGAAGACGCTGCAAGGAGAAGCCCCGCCTTTTATCGACTGACTCCAGAGCTGGGCTCGAGTGGGGCTTGACACCAGCGGTACCTGCCGGATCTTCGCTAGCCGCAGGCAGCGCAGGGAATCGATCCCCCTCGACCTGCCAGCCACGCAACTCATCCTTGCCCATATTCACCAGAAAATGGTGAGCCTTGTCATTGATAAAAGCCGCAACATCAATCTCCAAATGCCTGGATGGCAATGAAACACGGGAAAGGCCATACAGTTGTACTGCATCAGTTACGAAACGGCGCGCCAAGTAATCCCGGATCACATAGGCGAGAGTCTCTTCTGAGTCAAAGTGGAGATTGACTTTCCCGTTACGATAACGCAGTCGACTGGCAAACAACTCCACTCGACCACTCAGGCTCGTTCGGAACTGCCTCGGCAAGACCAAATGAAAGCTACCAATCAACAGGTTTGGCGCCTGAGGCTCAAGATCAAGATGCAGGGTATACCCTCGAGCAAGGTGCTGATTTTCCGGCTGGGTCAAATTGGAAGCTGACCGACTGATTTCAATCAGTGGTAACCGGCCCTGATCTTCAGGCAATATATTGATATGCACTGGACCAGATGATGCACTGGGCAGATGAATTCTAATTTCTTGCTGCATAGAAGCGACATTGCGCTCACGTAGCGTCAGCACGCTCCCGATTAACTCGCCCTCTTGGGGAATGAAAGGGTGCCCGTTGAGCTCGCCACGCAGTTGTATCCTCAGTTCGGGCGCCGGCTCTCTATTGACTTCTGAGTTAAGCCAACTCAGTTGGAGGATTGTCTCCAGACGCTCGCTATCGTGGTTAGCCAGCATAGCGAAACCGACCACCAGAGGAATGAAGCCGAAAGCCATCAATGTCACTGGGCTGGAAGACTTTTGCCACTTGAATAGCACGAAGACCAGAGTCATCGGCGGCAGCAAGCTTCCCAACCCCCAGAACAGACTCAAGGAAAAAGCCCGCCTAATCAACCAAGTCAACCCGCCAATAATCAATAGCAAGCCTCCCAGGATCAGCAGCTCATCCATTTGACATTCCTATTCAAAAACCTGCCTCAGGCCGTCCGTTCGAGTTGGCACCATTACAGCGCGCACCATACCGGGACTTTACTCTGCAAACCAGCTATGAATTCCTACTTTGTAATAACCATCGCATCCATGCACCGACTCTGAAAAGGCCAGAATATTGCTTTATAGTCCAGCCATCGAACTGGGGAGTAGCTAAGCGGGTAAGGTAGCTACGTCGCCGTAGCCACCTCCCCCAAGAACTGAACTGCTCCGGGTTTCCCGGAGGCTCCAACTCTTGAGAGGATGGAGCCATGAAGATAGCGGCGAAGTATTCCTCTGAAGTCCGGCAGCGGGCGGTTCGTATGGGGCTCGAACATCAGGACGAGCACGAGCCGCAGTGGGCGGCGATCAATTTCATCGCTGCGAAGATCGGCTGCACGGCCGAGACGCTGCGCCGCTGGGTGAGACAGGCCGAGCGCGATACTGGACTGGGTGAGGGACAGACGACGCCAGAGCGTGAACGGATCAAGGCGCTCGAGCGGGAGGTGCGTGAGCTGCGCCAAGCCAACGAGATCCTGGCGCAAGGCCTCAGTCTATTTTGCCCAGGCGGAACTCGACCACCGCCTCAAGCCATGAAGGCATTCATCGATGAGCGGCCACGCTGGCCTGGGTGGACTGGTTCAACCACCGGCGGCGGCTGGAGCCGATCGGCAACGTACCTCCGGCCGAGGCCGAAGCGGCTTAATTATCGGCAACTCGACGAGTCCGCCAGGGTGGCGTGACTCACACCAACGAGCCTCCGGAATTCCCGGGGCGGTTCACCTCTGATCGGAATCGGTTTCAGGCGTCGATGGAGTGGGAGTCGGGGTAGGCACCGGGGTGCTCTGACTGGGTTCTAAGGGCCTATCCTCGGTAGCCGGGCTCGGTGGTGGGCTGGCGGGAGTGGCTGGTGCTGTTACCTTGTCGTCCTTCGAGGAGTCACAGGCTGCTAGACCCATGGTAGCTGCCAGTAGAATGGCGTAGGCAAAGGATTTGTGCATGGCGATCTCCTTGATGAGCGATTCACGCTAATCCGTTCGAGCACTCCGGCTCGATGAAGTTCAATGTACGAGTATGTGCGGCGGGGCAGCGGCAATGGGTTCATGGCCTGCGAGCCGCTGGCCGGGTGGTGCATGGTCCGGGTGACCGAACGCAGGACCCGCGCGGACTGGGCGCATTTCGGCCGGGCTATCGCCGGCGCCTACCCCGATGCCGAGCGCATCACGCGGGTCATGGACAACCTCAACACCCACAGTGCAGCCTCGCTGTACGATCCGGCCGGCCTCGCGATCCAATATTTGTCCGCCAGGGAAAAACGACTCGATTTATGGGAGAGGCTAACTACAATCACTGAACGTGGAATCAACAGCCCTGCCTGGCATGGAGAAAGCCGTCCCACTGCCACGTGTGATGATCGCTTGTGCTCATGGATAGGCATTTCTGTATGGATACGCTGAATAATGTTTCAGACTTTTACCTATTGGTCCGCGTTATCGAAGCCGGTGGCTTCACGGCAGCTGCAGCTGAAACCGGTATTCCGCGCTCACGTCTGAGCCGGCGCATCATCGAACTTGAACAGCGATTGGGGGTACGCCTGCTGAACCGCAGTACGCGCAGCTTCGCCATGACCAGTACTGGCGAGCAGGTGTACCGGCATGCATTGGGCATACTGGCCGCCACCGAAGCCGCCGAGGGAGCCGCGCGGGAAGTGCAAGGCGGCCCGTCCGGACTGATTCGCCTGGCTGTTCCCAGCCTGCTGCAGGAAGTGCTGGGAGAACTTCTGCTCAGCTTTTCGAGCAGTCAGCCGAAGGTAAGGCTCGCCTTGGGACTACACAACAACCACACCGAACTGTCGCTGCAACGCCACGACCTGCTGCTCTACCTGGAAGGACAACCACCGGACAGCGCCGATATCGTTGCGCACCCCATTGGTCAGGTCCACTTCGTCACCGTTGCCAGTCCGGAACTCTGCAAACGACTGGGCCACCTTCGGCATCCCGACGAACTGGACGACCGGAACTGCCTTGGGTTTGGTCCTCCACAGGCCATCCGCCCCTGGCTGCTGCGCAACGCCGCGCCACGGCTGCTGCGCCAGGCCTGTTTCAGCAGCGACAACCTGCCTCTGCTCCTCGACGCGGCGCGCCAAGGTCTCGGCCTGGCCCATCTGCCGTTCTATGCCTGTGCCGGAGACCTGGCGAGTGGCCGTCTGGTCAGGCTGTTCGAAGCCCATGAGCCGCCGGCCCTCCCCCTGCTAGCACTTACGCCACCGCATCGAGCCATGACGCCTGCCATTCGTGCCCTGATCCAATTCATCAGATCGAACCTGGAAGAGCTCCAGGAACGAGGAATCCTTCTGGCAAGCTAATCCACAGGGCTCAGCCAGCCGCCTCAGACTAGCTGAGCCCCCCTTGCAGAACCTCTGGAAAACGAGCCTCCCCCAACAACCTGCAAGCCCTCTACTTTCTCACCCTCAGCCTTCCCTCTCCGCCTCGCGCTGCTGCAGCTGCCACATCTGCGCATAGCGGCCATCCCGCGCCAGCAGATCCCCGTGACTGCCACGCTCGACGACCCGCCCGCCATCCATCACCAGAATCTGGTCGGCGTTCATCACCGTGGACAGGCGATGGGCGATGACGAGGGTGGTGCGGCCGAGCTGGATACGCTCGAGTTCGGCCTGAATGGCCCGCTCGGACTGGGAGTCCAGCGCCGAGGTGGCTTCGTCGAAGATCAGGATGCTCGGGCTCTTCAGGATCGCCCGGGCGATGGCCACGCGCTGCTTCTCGCCTCCGGAGAGCTTCAGGCCGCGCTCGCCTACCTGGGTGTCGTAGCCATCCGGCAGGCTCTGGATGAACTTGTGGATGTGCGCGGCACGGGCAGCGGCCTCCACCTCCTCGCGGCTGGCTTCCGGGCGGCCGTAGCGGATGTTGTAGAAGATGCTGTCGTTGAACAGCACGGTGTCCTGGGGAACGATGGCGATGGCCCCACGCAGCGAGGCCTGGGTCAACTGGCGGATATCCTGACCGTCGATGAGGATGCGCCCGCCGTCGACGTCGTAGAAGCGGTAGAGCAGCCGGGCCAGGGTCGACTTGCCCGAGCCCGAGTGCCCGACCACCGCCACGGTACCGCCCGCCGGGATCTCGAAGTCCACGTCGTGGAGGATCTGCCGGCGCGGGTCGTAGCCAAAACGCACCGCCTCGAAGCGCACACTCGGCCGGGTGGCGGCCAGCGGCCTGGCATCCGGCGCGTCCTGCACGTCCTGGCGCTCGTCGAGCAGGCCGAACAGACGCTCCATGTTGGTCAGCGCCTGCTTCACCTCGCGGTACATCATGCCGAGCAGGAACAGCGGCGCGGAGAGCTGCAGCAGGTAGGCGTTGACCAGTACCAGGTCGCCGACCGTCATGCTGCCGTCCACCACCCCGGCGGCGGCCAGCCACATCATTGCGGTGACGCCGACGGCCACCAGCGTGGTCTGGCCGAGGTTGAGCACGGCCAGGCTGGTGGTCGCCTTGACCTTGGCATTCTCCAGATGACGCAGGTTCTCGTCGTAGCGTGCCGCCTCGTGCGCCTCGTTGTTGAAGTACTTGACCGTCTCGTAGTTGAGCAGCGAGTCGACTGCCCGCTCGTTGGCGCGGGTATCGGCCTCCACCGACGCGCGGTAGTAGCGGGTACGCCACTCGGTGATGGCGAAGGTCCAGGCCCCATAGGCCAGCAGGGTAGCCAGGGTGATGGCCGCGAAGCGCCAGTCGTAGGCCCAGACCAGCACCGCGGTGACCAGCAGCACCTCCAGCAGGATCGGCACGATCGAGTAGAGCGTCCAGTCGAGCAGCTCGGCGATGGCGCTGCCGCCGCGCTCGACATCGCGGGCCACGCCGCCGGTGCGCCGGCCCAGATGGAATTTCAGGCTGAGCCCGTGCAGGTGGCGGAACACCTTGAGGGTCACCTGCCGCGAGGTCCGCGCCATGACCCGGGCGAACACTACCTGGCGCAGCTCGGTGAACAGGCTGACGCCGATCCGCGAAACGCCGTAGGCCAGCAGCAGGCCGACCGGCAACAGCAGCAGGCTGGGTTCGACGTTGAGAGTGTCGACGATCTGCTTGAGAACGATCGGAACCAGCAGGTTGATCAGCTTGGCGACGAACACCAGGCCCAGCGCCAACAGGATGCGCCACAGATAGGGGCGCAAGTAGGGCAGCAGATCGGCGATCACCGCGAACTCGCCGCGCGCTTCACGGGCGCGCCGCAGCGGGGCGACCTCGGAGGCCGGATGGTCTTGGCTCATGGGGAACTCTCTTGACGGCTGGGCCGGCTGACACAAAAACCTGATTTCGAGCCGCTCATGCTGGCCTGTACGACAGACCGCCGCAACATTTTGCAACGAGCACTGCAGCCGGTCGGCAGAGGGGAACCCCAGCCCACACCCTGACGGTCTACCGCATGCCGGCCTTGGCATACCGGCCGGATCAGGGCAGCAGCAGGCGTGATGTCCAGCCTGGAACCGACCTCTTCGCCAGTCCCTTCGCCCCAGGAGCAGCCACCGATGCCTGACCCGGCCTCCGCGCAAAGCGCCCTCTCCTCATCCGTTTCCCTCATGGAGCGCTTCCAGCGCATCCGCGCCGCCAGCGAGTCGATCTGCGCGCCGCTGCAGATCGAGGACTACGTCATCCAGAGCATGCCCGACGTGAGCCCGCCGAAATGGCACCTGGCCCACGTCAGCTGGTTCTTCGAAGCCTTCGTGCTGCTGCCCTTCCTGCACGGCTACCGGGTGCTGGACGAGGCCTACGACCACCTCTTCAACTCCTATTACGAGACCCACGGCAAACCCTTTCCCCGCGCCAGTCGCGGGCTGCTCTCGCGCCCCGGGGTGGCCGAGGTCTATCGCTATCGCCAGCATATCGATGCGGCCATGGGCGAGCTGCTCGCCCGGCCGCCGCTGGAGCATGCCGCGGAGATCGCCCGTCGCGTCGAACTGGGCCTGCAGCACGAGCAGCAGCACCAGGAGCTGCTGCTCATGGACATCCTCCACATCCTCGCGCAGAACCCGCTGCGACCGGCCTATCGCAGCGACCTGCGCCCGGGTCCCGGGCAACTGCCGGACGAGCCGCACTGGCGGGACTATCCAGGCGGGCTGCAGCAGATCGGCCACGGCGGCGAGGGCTTCGCCTTCGACTGCGAGACGCCGCGGCACCGCCAGTTCCTCGAGGGCTTCCGCCTGGCCAGCCGGCCGGTGAGCTGTGCCGACTATCTCGCCTTCATCAGTGATGGCGGCTATGCCCGTCCGGAACTCTGGCTGGCCGATGGCTGGAGCCTGGTCCAGCAGGCCGGCTGGCGCGCGCCGCTGTACTGGCAGCGCACAGACGGCCGCTGGCTGGAAATGACCCTGGGCGGCCTGCATCCACTCGACCTGCAGGCGCCGGTCTGCCACATCAGCTTCTACGAGGCCGACGCCTATGCCCGCTGGGCCGGCGCCCGCCTGCCCAGCGAGGCGGAATGGGAAATAGCCGCCAGCGACCTGCCGATCACCGGCAACTTCCTCGAAAACGACCATCTGCACCCGGTTGCCGCCCCGCAGGCCGCCGCCATGTCTCAGCTGTACGGCGACGTCTGGGAGTGGACCGCCAGCGCCTACCGCCCCTACCCGGGCTTCCGGCCGTTGCCGGGAAGCCTCGGCGAATACAACGGCAAGTTCATGTGCGGGCAGATGGTCCTGCGTGGCGGCTGCTGCGTCACCCCGCAGGCGCATATCCGCGTCACCTACCGCAACTTCTTCTATCCAGCCATGCGCTGGCAATTCGCCGGGCTGCGCCTGGCCAAGGAGGCTTGAGCGTGCCCCTTTCCGTCCATTTTCATGATCAGCGCCCGCAGGCTGCCGGGCGCTCCCTGCGCGAGGAAGTACTCGCCGGCTTCGCCGAACGTCCCAAGACGACGCCACCGAAGCTTTTCTACGATCGCCGCGGCTCCGAACTGTTCGAGCAGATCTGCCGGCAGCCCGAGTACTATCCGACGCGCACCGAGGAACTGATCCTCGCCCGCGCTGCCCACGACATCGCCGAGATCGCCGGTCAGGACGCCAGCCTGGTGGAGCTGGGCAGCGGCGCGAGCCGCAAGGTGCGCCTGCTGCTGGAAGCCATGCACCCCGCCAGCTATCTGGGTATCGACATTTCAGAGGACTTCCTGCGCACCAGCACCCAGCGCCTGGCGGCCGACTATCCCTGGCTGGAGGTGCATGCCGCCTGCGCCGACTTCTCCCGACCGATGAGCCTGCCGGACGGCTTCGCCGGCGAACACCCGCTGGCCTTCTTCCCCGGCTCCAGCATCGGCAACTTCGATCCCGAGGAAGCACTGGCCTTTCTCGCCAACCTCCACGAGCTGCTGCCGGAAGGCGGCGGCCTGCTGATCGGCGTCGATCTGGTCAAGGACCGGGACGTGCTGGAGGCGGCCTACAATGACCGGGCCGGGGTCACCGCAGCCTTCAACCTGAACCTGCTGGAGCGCATCCGCCGCGAGCTGGACAGCGACATCGAGCCGGGCACCTTCGTCCACCGCGCCTTCTTCAACCAGGCCGACTCGCGGATCGAGATGCATCTGGTCAGTGACCGTACGCAGGACGTGGAGATCGAGGGCGAGCGCTTCCACTTCACCGCCGGTGAAAGCCTGCACACCGAGAACTCCTACAAGTACAGCGCCGAGGGCTTCCGTGCCCTGGCCGGCCGCGCCGGCTTTCGCGCCCTGGCTTTGTGGACCGACCCGCAGGCGCTGTTCAGCGTGCATTACCTGCAGCGGGCGTGAGGCGGACTCACTCCGCCGGCGGCGTGCGGCGCTTGAGCGGGGCCAGGCCGTCCTGGCTGACCAGGGACGGGCCCGCGGGCTTGCGCCGCGGGGCGGCCTTGGCGGCCGGCTTCTTGCCACCCTTCTTGTCGTCGGGCTTTTTCTTCTTGGTGCCGGCGGCCTTGCCGGAGGCCTTGAGGTTCTTCGGGCCCTGGTAGCTGCCTTTCAGTTCCTTGATGACGCGCCGCTCGAAATGCTGCTTGAGGTAGCGCTCGATGCTCGACATCAGGTTCCAGTCGTTGTGGCAGATCAGCGAGACCGCCAGGCCCTCGGCGCCGGCCCGGCCGGTGCGGCCGACGCGGTGCAGGTACTCGTCGCCGGAGCGCGGCATGTCGAAGTTGATCACCAGATCCAGGCCCTCCACATCCAGCCCGCGCGCCGCCACGTCGGTGGCCACCAGCACCTTGGTGCCGCCCTGCTTGAGCCGCTCGATGGCCAGCTTGCGCTCCTTCTGGTCCTTCTCGCCGTGCAGGACGAACGCCTTCTGGCCGGCGGCGACCAGATGCCCGTAGAGCCGGTCGGCCTGGACGCGGGTGTTGGTGAAGACGATCGCCTTGCGGTAGCTCTCGTGCTCCAGCAGCCAGTGCACCAGCTGCTCCTTGTGCGCCGGATCGTCCGCCGTGATGATCTGCTGACGGATGGTTGCGGAGAGATCGCTGACCGCATTGAGCATCAGGTGCTGCGGATCGCGCAGCACCTTGGCGACCATCTCGCGCAGCCCGGAACCACCGGTGGTGGCGGAGAACAGCAGGGTCTGCCGGCGGTTGGCGCACTCCTCGACCAGGCGCTGCACGTCCTCGGCGAAGCCCATGTCGAGCATGCGGTCGGCCTCGTCGAGCACCAGCACCTCCACTTCCTTGAGATCGAGATGACCGGCATTCAGATGCTCGATCAACCGCCCCGGCGTGGCGATCAGGATGTCCGGCACCTTGCGCAGCAGCGCCGCCTGTACCTTGAAGTCCTCGCCGCCGGTGACCAGCCCGGACTTGATGAAGGTGAACTGCGAGAAGCGCTCGACCTCCTTGAGGGTCTGCTGCGCCAGCTCGCGGGTCGGCAGCAGGATCAGCGCGCGGATGGTCACCCGCGGCCGGGCATCGCCGATCAGGCCGTTGAGCAGCGGCAGCACGAAGGCCGCAGTCTTGCCGCTGCCGGTCTGGGCGATCACCCGCAGGTCGCGCCCCTCCAGGGCCGGCGGAATCGCCGCCACCTGCACCGGCGTGGGCTCGACGAAATTCAGTTCGGCCAGCGCCTTGAGCAGGCGTTCGTGCAGGGCGAATTGGGAAAACACGGGGCTACCTCGATCGGACGGATGAAACGGCTGCATAGCCTAGCGTGACTCGCGGCGGAACACCCGTCCGGAGTGCGAAATGTTGCGCAGCTCCGGATGGCCAGCTTGACGGCGCAGCGGCGCTCTGGCTGCAATGGCTGGCACTGCGCCCCTTGGCGCCCACGAGAGCAACACGACATGCGCAAGACTTCCCGCCTGCTGGCGGTCGCCGCCAGCCTGACCTTCGCCGCCGCCGCCCACAGCGCCCCTCCCGCGGACAAGGGACACCATCAAGGCAATCATCATCACGGCGACAGCGACCTGTCGGTCAGGGTGCAGGCCCCCAGCATCGACATCGGCCAGGTACGTATCGTGCTCGGCGAGAACCGCCGGCTGATCGGCGATGCCCAGCCGCTGCCGCCCGGTATTCGCAAGCAACTGGCCCGCGGCAAGCCGCTGCCGCCCGGCATCGCCAGGAACTTCGACAGCCGCCTGACCAGCCAGTTGCCCCGCTACGACGGCTACGAGTGGCGCCAGGCGGGCACCGACGTGGTGCTGGTGACCCTCGCCACCGGACTGATCTACGAAGTCCTCCACGACGTGCTGCACTGAGCCGCCACCCGCCGGCCCGGCGGGGAGTCAGGCCACCCCGGCCAGCTTCTCCTTGGCCCGGGCCAGGCCCTTCTGCAGAAAATCGCCGCCCATGTTCAGCCCTTCGGCGTGGATGAAGCTGACGTCGTGGATGCCGATGAACCCCAGCGCCTGGCGCAGGTAGGGCTCCTGGTGATCCAGGGGGCTACCCGAATAGATGCCGCCGCGGGCGGTCAGCACGAAGGCGCGCTTGCCGGTCAGCAGGCCCTGCGGCCCGTTTTCGGTGTACTTGAAGGTCACCCCGGCGCGCAGCACGTGGTCGAGCCAGGCCTTCAGGGTGCTGGGAATGGCGAAGTTGTACATGGGCGCGGCGAGCACCAGCACATCGGCGCCGAGCAGTTCCCCGGTCAGTCGCTCGGAACGCGCCAGCGCCGCCTGCTCCGCCTCGCTCTGCTGCCCGGCGGGCTTGGTCCAGCCGCCCAGCAGCTCGATGTCCAGATGCGGCACCGGCTCGTTCGCCAGATCGCGCACGACGATCTCGTCGTCCGGGTGCGCCGCCCTCCAGTTGGCGAGGAACTCGGCGGTGAGCTGGCGGGAAACCGAACCTTCCTTGCGGGCGCTGCTTTCGATGACCAGAACACGGGACATGGGATTCTCCTTGGGTTGTGCGGGTCGATGGAGACAGGGTAGAAAGGAACAGGCCGATAAAAAAGCGCAAAAACCCGCTCTGAATCATCGATAAAATCGATACCTACTCCAGACACGACAGCCCCCCTGTAGGAGCCAACTTGCTGGCGATCAACCATGTATCGCCAGCAAGCTGGCTCCTACGGGATGACAAGGCAGAGGAAATCCCCATGAAAGCCCCCCGCGTCACCCTGGACCAATGGCGCACCCTGCAGGCGGTGGTCGATCACGGCGGCTTCGCCCAGGCCGCCGAGGTGCTGCACCGCTCGCAGTCCTCGGTCAGCTACACGGTCGCGCGCATGCAGGAGCAGCTCGGCGTGCCGCTTCTGCGCATCGAGGGGCGCAAGGCGGTGCTGACCGAGGCCGGCGCCGTTCTGCTGCGCCGCTCGCGGCAGCTGGTCAAGCAGGCCAGCCAGCTGGAAGACCTCGCCCATCACATGGAACAGGGCTGGGAAGCCGAGGTACGCCTGGTGGTGGATGCCGCCTACCCGACCCTGCGCCTGGTCCGCGCGCTGACCGCCTTCATGCCGCAGAGCCGCGGCTGCCGCGTGCGCCTGCGCGAGGAAGTGCTCTCCGGGGTCGAGGAAGTACTGCTGGAAGGCGCTGCCGACCTGGCGATCTCCAGCCTGAGCATTCCCGGCTACCTGGGCAGCGCGCTGAGCGAAGTGGAATTCGTCGCCGTCGCCCATCCCGACCATCCGCTGCATCGCCTGCAGCGCACCCTGGTTGCAGCCGACCTGGAAAGCCAGATGCAGGTGGTGATCCGCGACACCGGCCGACAGCAGCCGCGCGATGTCGGCTGGCTCGGCGCCGAGCAGCGCTGGACCGTGGGCAGCCTGGCCACCGCGGCGACCTTCGTCGGCAACGGCCTGGGCTTCGCCTGGCTGCCCTGCCACCTGATCGGCCGCGAACTCGCCGAAGGCCTGCTCAAGCCCCTGCCGCTGGAAGAAGGGAGCACCCACCGGCCGCGCTTCCAGCTCTACGCCGACAAGGACAAGCCCCTCGGCCCGGCCACGCAGATTCTTGTGGAGCTGATCAAGACTTTCGACAGTGCCCCGCTGGATGCGCCCTTCGCCGCGCCCCTGCCCGGCGCCTGAAGCTATCATCCCAAGAGCCGGGAACGCTCCGTCGGCGCACCGGTCTAGCAAGCCACCCTTTGTAGAACCACAAGGAAAGTTACACATGCTGAAAAAACTCGCCCTTGCCGCCGGTACCCTGCTGTTCGCCGCCAACCTGCTGGCCGCAGAAAAGCCCCACGTCCTGCTGGACACCAGCCTCGGCGAAATCGAAATCGAACTGGAAGCCGAGAAGGCGCCGATCAGCGTGAAGAACTTCCTCGCCTATGTGGATTCGGGGTTCTACAACGGCACCGTCTTCCACCGGGTCATCCCCGGCTTCATGATCCAGGGCGGCGGCTTCGACGCCGACATGAAGCAGAAACCCACCCAGCCGCCGATCAAGAACGAGGCCGACAACGGCCTGCACAACGTGCGCGGCACCCTGGCCATGGCGCGCACCCAGGCGGTGAACTCGGCGAACAGCCAGTTCTTCATCAACCACAAGGACAACGCCTTCCTCGACCACGGCGCGCGCGACTTCGGCTATGCGGTGTTCGGCAAGGTGGTGCGCGGCATGGAGGTGGTCGACCAGATCGCCCAGGTGCCGACCGGCTCGCGGGGCATGCAGCAGAACGTGCCGCGCGAGCCGGTGCTGATCAAGTCGGCGAAGAAGCTCTGACCTTTCGCGACACCCGCCGAACCGGGTGAGGCCGCCGGCCTCACCCTATCCCCGCCGGTAGGGCAACTGCCCCCGCGCCTCGTCCGCATAGGCCAGCACCCCGGCCTCCTCCTCCCGCAGAAACTCCGCCACTGCCCGGCGCAGTCCCGGATGCAGCAGGTAATGCCAGGAGCGGGTGATCACCGGCTCGAAACCGCGGACCAGCTTGTGCTCGCCCTGGGCGCCGGCGTCGAAGCGCCTGAACCCGTGGGCCAGGGCATAGTCGATGCCCTGGTAGAAACAGGTCTCGAAGTGCAGCCGGTCGAACTCGGCGAGACAGCCCCAGTAGCGCCCATACAGGCTGTCGCCGCCGACCAGGCTGAAGGCCATCGCCAGCGGACGGCCAGCCTGGCGGGCCAGTACCACACGGATCGTCTCGGGCATGCGCTCGGCCAGCAGGCTGAAGAAGCTGCGCGTCAGATAGGGCGCCTGGCCGCGCACCCGGTAGGTGTTGGCATAGCAGGCATGCACGAAGTCCCATTCGGCCTCGTCGAGCTGGTGCCCCTCGCGCCAGTCGAACTCGATGCCCTGTCCCGCCACCTGCTCGCGCTCCTTGCGCAGCTGCTTGCGCTTGCGCGAGGCCAGCGCATCGAGAAAGTCCTGGAAGTCCCGATAGTCGCGGTTGAACCACTGGAACTGGCAGCCGAGCCGCAGCAGCCAGCCTTCCCGGCCGGCCAGCAAGGCATCGGCCGGCGGATCGGTGAAGTTCACGTGCAGACCGGACAACCCCTGCTCGCGCAGCTCGCCGGTCAGGGCGTCAAGCAGTGCGCCGGCCGCCTCCGCCTCGCCGAGCAGGCGTGCGCCGCCGACCGGGGTGAAGGGCACCGCGCAGAGCAGCTTGGGGTAATAGCGGATACCGGCCCGCCGGCAGGCATCGGCCCAGGCCCAGTCGAACACGTATTCGCCGTAGGAGTGGGTCTTCAGGTAGGCCGGCAGGGCTGCCAGCAGCCGGCCGGCGGCATCGCGGAACAGCCGGTGCGCCGGCTGCCAGCCGCTGCGTCCGCCGACGCTGCCGCTGTCCTCCAAGCTCGAAAGGAAAGCATGCCGCAGGAAGGGCTGGCCCCCCGGCAGCAGGGCGTCCCAGTCGCTGGCGGGAAGGTCGGACAGGCGGGAAAGGCTGATGATCGGCATGCCCGCAGTCTGCCCCGTCGAGCAGACGAAAAAAAGCCCCGCCGAGGCGGGGCGAATTACACCGGATAAAACGAATGAACGACCCGCGGAGGCGGAAATAACCCGCCCTCGGGCTTACAGCAGGGGCAGCGTATAGGTGACGTACAGACGGTTGTCGTCGCGCTCGCGAATGCCGCGCACCATCGAGTTGCGCCAGGTGAGTCCGAGCCCCTTGAGGGTCCCTTCCTGCAGGACGTAGTCAACGCGGAAATCCCGCTCCCACTCTTCCAGATCGCTGCCGTTGGCATCGATGTCGTCGCCGCTGAAATAGGCAATGCTGGTCTTCAGCCCCGGAATGCCGACCTTGGCGAAGTCGTAGGCATAACCGGCCAGCCAGGTGGTCTCGCCGGCCCGGGTGAACTTCTCCACCGTGGCATCGGTGATCAGCGGTACCGAATGACCGCCCTGGTTGAGAACCGGGAAGTCGCTGTCGCCGGTGAGCCTCTGGTAACCCGCCTTCAGCTCGTGGCCGCCCAGGGTATAGGTGAACAGGGCGCTCCAGGCGTTGTTGTCGACCTCGCCGCGGTCGGGATCGCCGGCACTCCAGTAGCCGGCGCTCCGGTAACCCTCGGAACGCCCGGAAGCACGCGAGTTCGCGCCGGAGGAATCGCTGTTCCAGTAGCGCAGGTCGGTCTTCAGCGCGCCGACCGGCAGCGCCCAGTTGTGCACCAGGCCGAGGAAGTGCTGCTCGTAGAAGTCTTCCAGATTGCCGAAGTAGTACTGCAGCATCAGGTCCTTGGTGACCTTGTAGTCGGCGCCGCCATAGTAGAACTTGTTGCTGAACTGAGCACTGTTGCCGCTGTTGGCACCGGCAATCGAGAGGCCATAGCTGTCGCTGGAGTTACGCTCGGTGGAGTGCTCGAGCTTACCGGCGACCAGGGTCAGGTCCTTGAACTCCTTGGAGGTGATCTGCGCGCCGTGGTAGAGCTGCGGCAGCAGACGGCCATCGTTGGTGACCACCACCGGCAGCTTGGGACGCAGGACGCCCAGTTCGGCCACGGTTTCGGAGATGCGCATCTTGCCGGTGGCGTTGACCCGGCCGAATTCGGTCTTGCCCTTGCCGTTGCTTTCCAGCGGGAACACCGAGCCCGGCGAACGGTCGATGTCCGCCTTGCCGGCGCGACCGCCGCCATCCAGGCGGATGGCCTCCTGGGCGATCAGGTCCAGGCCGAAGCCGACCGGGCCCTCGGTGAAGCCGGACTTGAATTCGAACAGGAAGCCCTGGCCCCACTCCTCCGAACGGGGACGATCCTGGTTGCGGGTGTCCTGGTTGATGTAGAAGTTCTTGAAGGTCAGGTTGGCCTTGCTGTCCTCGATGAACGCGGCCGCCGCTTCCTGCACCGTCATCGGCAGCCCCAGGGTGCCGGCCACCACGGCCAGGGTCAGCGTGGACTTCCTGTTCATTGCGCGCTTTTCCCGGCTCATCAGACGATCTCCCCGGTCTTGGTTTCGACAGCGCTGACGGACACGACGGTACCTGCAAAAGCCTGGGCCGAGACGCCCAGCGCCGGGGCGCTGGCGACACTACCGGCGAAGTGCTTGCGGATCATCAAGGATTTCCCCTTTTCATCGAACTTTGAAAAACACACGAGTGTTTGGCGTATCGCTGGAATGGGGCGGAATCTTGGCAACGCTTTGTTGCAAACTGATTTCATTGGAAAAATATTTCATGCCCGGGGAACTTTCCGCCGCCCCCCCGGCAATGCCTCTACACCGGGCTGTAACCTGCGCATGGCAGACTGTCGTCCCGGGGCGGTTCCACTCCTCTATATAAGGAAGAACGGAACAGGCCTTTCCCCTCCTCTCCCTGCGGGCGTGGCATCAGCAAGCTTTCCCGTCGGCCGGCGGCCGGGCACCATGACAGGCACCGAACCTGGGCAGCCCGGAAGAAGGAGAACAACCATGGGTTCCACCCTGCAGATCGAAGCCGGCGATGGCAGCGGCCGCTTCACGGCCTATGTCGCCCTGCCGCCGGGCGGTCACGGCCCGGCCGTGGTCATCGGACAGGAAATCTTCGGCGTCAACGCCAACATTCGCGCCGTGGCCGACCGCTATGCCGCGGAAGGCTACGTCGCCATCGCCCCCGATCTGTTCTGGCGTCTCGAACCCGGCGTCGAGCTGGGCTACGCGGGAGCCGACCGGGAAAAGGCCTTCGCCCTCTTCGGCCGGTTCGACGTCGACAAGGGCATCGCGGACATCGGCGCCACCCTCGACGCGGCGCGCCGGACGCCCGAGGTGGACGCGGCGGCCGGCGCCGGCTTCGTCGGCTTCTGCCTGGGCGGCCGACTCGCCTATCTGACGGCCGCCCGCAGCGACATCGCCTGCGCCGTCGGCTACTACGGGGTCGGCATCGAACATCTGCTGGACGAGGCCGCCGGCATCCGCGGCCGGCTGGTGCTGCACATCGCCGAGGCGGATGCCTTCTGCCCGGCCGAGGCCTGCGCCGCGATCCTGGCAGGCCTGGGCGGCCGGCCGAACATCGAGCTGTACAGCTACCCCGGCTGCGAACACGCCTTCGCCCGCACAGGCAGCCGGCACTACGACCAGGCCGCGGCCGAACTCGCCCACCAGCGCAGTCTCGCCGCCCTGCACCGGGAAATCGGCCCGCGCTGAGCGACGCCATCGGCAAGAAATCGGGAGACAGGAAAAAAGCGAATCGGGCAGACCGCCTGAGCGGCCATGCCCGATCGCGCCGGACCTGCGGATCTGCCCCGCGAAGGCGGGGAGCGCTCGTTTACTACTTGCGCGGTTGCAGGTTGTCCAGGTTCATCCCCGCAGAGTCGAGGATAACCAAAGAATATATTGGCAGGGTTACAGCCCCCCACTGGCCTGGACAGGCAAGGAGATGCCATTCGTCGGAAAGTCCGACGAAGACCTTCGTTGAACCATCCCTGCGGGCGCGGGGAACACTCCTCGGCGTAGAGGAAGGCGTACTCGAAAGTCGGCTCATCCCCGCAAACGCGGGGAACACGGGCTGCTGTATGCGATGACGCCGTTCATGGCCGGTTCATCCCCGCAGGCGCGGGGAACACACTTAGCGTAACCGATTGTCTCCAAAGGAAAAAATCGGCCGCCAAGAGTCTACCGATTTTCCTTGTTAAAGATCGGGCTTTTCCTGGGGCTGAAAGGCGACCAGATGCAGGCCGTCGAACTCGACCGGCAAGCGCCGGTTTTTCCCCAGCGTCTGGAACTCATAACCGGACTCGTGGTTGCTCGCCCAGGCCATCACCACGTTGCCGTCCTCGTGCCCCTCGGCCAGATGCTGCCAGATCATTTCCCGGGTGCGCCGGGATACGTCGCCGATGTAGACGCCGGCGCGCACCTCCAGCAGCCAGATAGCCATGCGCCCGCGCAGGCGCGGCGGGACGTTTTCGGTGACCACGACGACGAAGGCCATCACTGCGTCCTGTGCCCGGCGTCGCCGATGCCTTGCGGGTTGGGAATGGCCGGCGGCACGGATTCCGGCGGCGCCTCGGGCGGGGCGATGCCGCCGGCGGCCAGCACCTCCTCGATGGTCGGGATGATCCTGGCCAGCAGCTTGCTGGAGCGGAAGATGTCCCGGCAGGCCAGGCGCACTTCCCTTTCGGGCTGGGCCGGCGAGCGGGCAGCGGTGCGAAAGGCGACCGGCACGACGGTTTCGAACTTGAACAGGTCAGCCACGTCGTAGACGAACGACAGCGGCTTGCCGGTATGGATGAAGCCCACCGCCGGCGCGTAGCCGGCCGCCAGCACCGCCGCCTCGGTGATGCCGTACAGGCAACTGGTCGCCGCCGACAGGCAGCGGTTGGGCACGTCCGCGGCGTCCCACTGCTGGCGGTCGTAGTTGCGCGAGCGCCAGTCCACGCCGTACTGCCTGGCCAGCAGCTTGTAGGTCTCGCGCACGCGGGCGCCCTCGATGCCGCGCAGCTGCTCGACGCTGCGCCGCTCCGGGGCCTTCTCCTAGAAGCGCAGCTCGTACATCTTGCGCACCACCTTCAGGCGCAGCTCGTCGTCCAGCGCCAGTTTCGCCTGGTAGAGCAGGCGGTCCGCACGGGCGCCGCCAGGCTGGCCGCTGGCGTACAGGCGCACGCCGGCCTCGCCGACCCAGACCAGCAGGGTGCCCACGGTCGAGGCCAGGTGCACCGCGGCATGCGACACCCGGGTGCCCGGCTCGAGCATGATGCAGGCCACCGAGCCGACCGGGATGTGCATGCGCACGCCGTTCTGGTCGATCACCACGAAGGCGCCGTCCTGCACGTCGATCTGCCCGTACTGGACTAACACCATCGACACCCGGTCCTTCATCGGCAGGGGCTTGAGCGGCGGCAGCATCAGAGGCGCGCCACGCTGAGCAGGCCGCAGCCGAAGGCCTTGGCCGGGCCGATGCCCGCCGCCAGGGCGTGGCCGAAGGCCGCCGGATCCTGCACCCGGAGCAGTCCCTCGAAGCAGGCCCGTTGCACGCTGATGCGCCCTGCGCCCTTGCGGGAGACCAGCAGGTCGCTGGCCGTCACCAGGGCCGCCTCGACGGCGAAGCCGTGGCGTTCGCCCTGCCGGCCGAGCCAGGCCAGCTGCTCGGCCTCGCCCACCAGGCCGTAGCGTTTGCCCTGGCGGCTGACGGTCGGGTTGGCCTGCAGACGGAAGCGGTAGCGCGCACCATCCTCGCCCCATGCCTCGAGCGCCAGCCGCTTGCTCTCGACGGGCCGCTGCAGGTAGTTGGGCAGCGCCTGCAAGGCCGACCAGTCGGCCTCGACGCTGGCCTGCACCAGCACCACGGGGGTGGTCCAGGCATTGCCGCCCGCCTCCAGGCGCCAGAGAAAGCGCGCGGGCCGGCTCTGCGCGTCCGCGGCGAAGGCGCGCGCCAGGGTGCGGTGCATTTCATAGGCGTCGCTCAGGTCGCGACGG
The DNA here is from genome assembly GCF_002220155.1 of Azotobacter chroococcum. Taxonomy (NCBI): domain Bacteria; kingdom Pseudomonadati; phylum Pseudomonadota; class Gammaproteobacteria; order Pseudomonadales; family Pseudomonadaceae; genus Azotobacter; species Azotobacter chroococcum. The sequence continues at coordinate 2,947,982 of NZ_CP011835.1, forward strand.
GCCTGGGCGCTGCGCGGCTCAAGCGTCAGTCTGGTCAGGTGCATGCAGCACTCCCGATTTCACGAAACGCGGGCCGAAGCGCCGCTCGGCGAAAGGCGCGACCGGCTGGTCCAGACGAATGGCGCCCTCGCGCTCGTCCTCCAGCAGGCAGCGCAGCGGCTGTCCCTCCTCGCCCCGCCGGGCCGGCGCCAGGCGCGGATAGCCGGCCAGGGCCCGCTCCAGCGGCAGGGGCGAGAGACCGTCCGCCAGCCAGACCGGCAGGCCGGGGACGAAGCTCTTGCGGCCCAGGGCCAGCGGCCAGAACGGCGCGCGCAGGGCGGCATGGATGCGCGCCAGCAGCGCTTCGTCCTCACCCTCCAGGCCGACCAGAAACGCCGCATCCGCCAGGTGGAAGCGCGGGCTGACCACGGTGCGGCGCAGGTCGGGCTTGCCGCTGGCGAGCAGCACGCCCGTGGCGGTCTGGTAATCGCGCATCGGCACGCCTTCGCGGTCGACCCGCACGCCCATGCGCAGTACCGCCAGGTCCTCCACCGGCTCGCCGCGATCACGCCCGAGGGCGGCGCAGACCAGGCCGAGCACACCGGACTTGGACGGTTCCAGTTGCGTATCGCGCTCGTCGAAACGGCTGGTGGTCCCCCAGGACTGCAGCGGCCCCTGCAGGCGCATCAGCAGGGTGGCCATGCTCAGGCCTCCAGCCGGGAGGCGGCCTGCTCGCGCACCCAGGCCGCCAGCTCGTTCAGGTTCGCCGCCCGCCAGCCCTTCTGCGCCGGCCAGGCCTCGCTCAGATCGAGGTAGGCCCACTGGTCGCGGCCGTCGGCATAGACGGCCGCCAGCCTGTCCTCATGGCCGGCGAGCCGCTCGACCGACTGGCGGCTCAGCGAGCTGTCCGCGCGCGGGCTCACCGGCTTCTCGAAGGCGTTGGCCAGGCTCAGCGGGCCGCCATGGCGCAGGCAGACGCCGACGAAGCCGGGCAGGTTGTGCGCGGCGAAGCTGTTCTGCTTGCCGCTGGGAATGGCGCGCACCATGGCCTGGGTGAAGGCCTCCAGCGCCGCCAGGGTCAGCTCGCGGTCGCCCTGCAGGTTGCCCAGCAGCTTGCGCGCGTCGACCACCGCGTAGCGGTAGAGGGTCGCGGAGTTGAACTCCACCTGGCCGATCATGCCGGCGCCGGTCTCGCCGGGGCCACCCCGGTCGTCGACAGCGGTGAAGTAGTCGAACTCGCGCTCGACGCGGTGGGTGCTGATGGCGTGCGCCACCTGGCAGGCCGCTTCCCGGTTGACCTCCGGCAGGTCGGCCAGCATGCGCCCGAACAGCGCCACATCCACGGCCTTGCCGCCGTCGAGCAGGGCCTTGGCCTTCTTCACCACCTCGGCCGGCGCGCTGGCCCTGGCTTCCTTCTTGCCCTTCTTGCCGTCGCCGGCAGGCGACGCGGCCAGCTCGTCCCAGTGCTGCTCGATCAGTTCGGCGAAGCCGGCGATTTCCGCCTCGCCGAGAAACAGCAGGTATTCGGTCTTGCCGTCTTCCTTGAGCTTGAGGCCGGCGGCGGCCAGGGCGCTTTCGATCTTGCCTGCCGCTTCGAGCGGGTCGCGGCCGGCCAGGCGCTCCAGCAGCAGGGCCTGGAGCTTGCGGGTGCGCACCCCGCGGAACTCCGGCGCCACCAGCTCATGCTCGCGGGCGGCCAGGCGGATGGCGCGCTTGAAGCACTGGCTGCTCACCCGCGCCCGGCGATGGCCGCCGAACAGCGCGTCCTTGGGTGCGCCGGTGTCGTCACGGTTGAGGTTGGACGGGGCGAAGTTCTGGATCAGGTGGAATTCGATGAACAGACTCATGATGTCCTTCTCAATCGTTGACAGGGGTTGGCGCTGTTTCGCCGGCGGGAGCCGCCAGCGCCCGGTAGAAGTCCCGTGCCCAGCGCTGGCGCACGACATCGCGCCGCTCGGGGTCGATCCACGGGTCGAGCCAGAGGTGCAGATCCCTGAGCAGGGCGGCGTAGTCCAGCGGCAGGTCGCCGGTGGCCAGCAGGCTGACCACCTGGCGCAGGTAGACCGCCAGGTTCTCGGCGTCGGCGCCCAGCAGGGCGATGAAGCGCTGCTCGATGCCGGCGCCGTCGCGCTGGCGCATCAGCTCGCCAAGGCAGGCGGCCAGGCTCTTCCCGCCAGGCCTGGGATGCAGGGCGTAAAGCCCGGCCACCACGTAGAGCGCCAGGCGCGAGGCATCCTGGGCGTGCCGCTCGGCCGCGACGAAACGCTCGACATAGGGATAGGCCGGCGGATAGGCGCCGGGGGCGAAGCCCAGGCTGCGGCGCAATTCGGCCATGGCGGCTGAACTGTGCTTATGCAGCTCCTCCAGGTGTGCAACGAAGTCCTGCGCGAAATCGCTCATGCTCGAACCTCCTCGGATGGTTGCGGACACGGATCGGCCGATTGAAGGTCGCGCAGCAGGGCACGGAAGCGCGGCCAGGCGAGAGCCTCGGCACGCAGCGCCTTCGGCGAGCGGCCCAGGCCGTCACGGACGGCCTGCCAGGCGGCCTGGGCCGCCGCCAGCAGGGTGCGCGACCAGAGGACTTCGGCCTTGTCGAGATCGTCGGGGTCGCCGCTGCCGAGCAGGGCCATCAGCCGGCCCAGGGCGCGCTCGGCCGTGGCGAAATACAGCGCCGGCGCCGGTCCGGCATCGAACAGGCTGCGCGCCCTGGCCCAGCTGTCCTTGCCGGCGGAATCGGGCAGCGTTTCGGCGAGCATGCCGGCGGCGAGCTTGCGCACGTCGCCGAACAACTCTTCGGCACGGCGCAGCTGCCGGCGCAGTTCGTTCGCGCAATCCGCCGAGGCCAGCAGCGCCGTCGGCAAGCCGAGGCGCTCGGAGCGCCAGCGCAGCAACTTGGCCTGGTCGCTGGCCAGGCCGGCCACCAGCACAGGCTGCTCGCCGCCGCCCAGCAGAAACTGCAGGTTGGCCGCCCAGCCCAGGACGGCCGCCGGCTGGGAAGCCAGACCACCGGCATCGGGCAGCAAAGCCGGCAGATCGCGCCAGAACGCGCGGCCCTCGGCGAAGCTCAGCCGCACCAGACCATGGCTGCCGGCACGGTAGCTGGCCATGGGATCGGGCGCCTGCGCATCCTCGGCCAGAGCGATGCCGGCGGCGAAGCGTATCCACTGCACCCGGCCCTGCTCGTCGGGCAGCAACAGCACGGCGCGGGTCAGGCGGCTGTAGCGGTCGTTGGGACCGCTCGCCAGGGTCGGCTCGCCGCGCAGTTGCGCGAGGCCCGGCGGGTCCCGCTCCCAGCTGGGCAGATCCTCATGGCCGGCCCGGCTGGGCGGATGCAGGGCCAGGCAGAGGCTTTGCGCCAACGACTCGCCAAGCGGCATGACCGCGGCGGTATTGGCCAGCGCACCGGCCTTGTCGGCGTCGCGCAGGACCTTGACCAGACCGCCGGGGGTGAACTGCAGAAAGCCCAGCAGGGTGCGCAGCGCATCGGCAGCGGCGATGGGGCGCGGCGCCAGATCGCAGGAATGATCGAACAGCACCGGCGCATTGCCGTTGGCGCTGGCCAGGGAAATCTGCGACCAGGGCTTTTGCCGGTCGCGGGTCTCCTCGGCCTCGGCCAGGGCTGCCACCTGCATGAAGGGCTGCTCGGGATGGAACAGCCAGAAGCGCTCGCGCCAGTGTTCCAGGTAGTCGCGCACGGCCTCGGCCGGCAGGCCCTGGCGATACCAGCGCGCCCGGTCGGCATCCGTCCAACGGCCCTGGGCGCGACTCAGCGCGCGATGAACGATGGCCAGCAACAGGCGGTACTCGGCGATCAGCCCGGGCGGCGCGGTTTCCGCCAGGGCGCCGATTTCGCCGGCGCGCTCGAATACTTCCAGCAACCCCAGGTCGCAGACCCGCCCGTCCTGCAGGCGCACCGGCAGCCAAGGCTCGTCGAGCAGATTGAAGCACCGGTTCATGCCTGTTCTCCGGGCGCAGCAAGGGGGCCCTGGTAGACGAGCCCCAGCTCGTCGTCCAGACGCACCCTCAGCCGGCCGAGGGTCAGGCAACCCTGCTCCAGCGGCAGCGGCTTGAGATGGCGCAGCAGCGGATGTTCGGCAAAGGCCCGCGGCGCTTCCACGGCCTGCATCTGCTCGGTCTGGCGCTTGCCGAGGTGGCTGCCGTAGGCCTCATCCTCGATGAAGGCGCGATCAGGCTCGGCAAGGTCGGCCGGCAGCCCGGCCTCGCCATACACCGCCTGCACCAGGCGGTCGATGTCCTGCGGCAGCTGCAACTCCGCCTCACGCGACAGCAGCGCCCAGGTGCGGCCGAGGATGTAGGGGTCGTAGACGTACTCCCAGCCGGTGCCCTTCAGGTCGGGCAGCCGTTCGGGAGCGAGGCCGGCGACGAACAGCCGCGCCTCGGCATGCGCAGCGGGACGAGTCCGCCGGTGGCGATGCAGGCGGCCGGCGCGCTGCAGGAGCAGGTCGACCGGCGCCAGGTCGCTGAGCATGAAGTCGAAGTCGATGTCCAGCGACTGCTCGGCCACCTGGGTGGCGATCAGCAGCGCCCCGGCCGGCCGCTCGCCGTCCACGCCGAAGGCAACCAGCACCTCGCGCTCCCGCTCGCCGCGCTGGTCGGCGGGGAAGCGCGCATGGAACAGCAGCAGGCGCGCGCTGTCGCCCAGACGCTCCCTGAGCCCGAGGTATAGCGTCTGGGCGCGATCCACGGTATTGACGATCAGCACGCCGCAACCACCGCCCTGCAGGCATTCCAGGGCGCAATCGGCCAGGCTGTCGAGCTCCGCGCCGACCGCCTGCAGGCGGATCGACGGCAGCGGCCGCGACGCGCAGGTGGCGCCCTGCAGGCCGCGTTCGTCGGCCAGCAGCAGGCGCGGATAGGCCGGCGCGGGAGCATCCTCGTCCGCCACGCCCCAGGCCCGCAGCAGGGCAGCGCGCCGCTGCGCCGGCAGAGTCGCGCTCATCAGCACCACCGAGCTGCCGAGGGCCTTGAGCCAGCGCAGCAGGGCCTCGATCAGCCCGCCGGTGTAGCTGTCGTAGGCATGCACCTCGTCGAGCACCACCACCCGGTTGGCCAGGCCCCACAGGCGGACGAAGTGGTGCTTGACGTTCAGCGCGGCGAACAGCGCCTGGTCGACGGTGCCCACGCCGTAGGGCGACAGCAGCGGCCGGCGGCGCTGGGAGAACCAGGCCGACGAGGTCACGCTTTCGCCGGGCGCACCGTAAATGCCCTGCAACCGCCGGACGTCGTCGCTCAGCGCCGCGCCGCCATGCACCAGTTGCATGTCCAGCGCGGCATCGCCGGCGAACGCACGAAGAAAGCTCAGCGCGCGGCGGAACAGGGCATTGCCGGTGGCCTGGGTCGGCAAGGCGACGTACAGGCCGCGGTGCCGGTTGGCCGCCTGCAGGCGCAGGTGGGCGAGAAAGGCCAGCTCGGTCTTGCCCTCGCCCATCGGCGCCTCGACCAGCAGCAGGGCCGGCCCGCGCACGCCGTCGAGCAGCCGGTCGGCCTCGCGCTGCAGGGGACGCGCGCTCGACTCCGGGCGCTGGACGATACGCCCGATCAACTGATCCACAGTTGCCGCCTCGCGCAGCAGAACAGCGCTGCGCGACCAGCCGATAGCCGCCAGGGCCCGCCCGGCCCGCCGGCAGGCATCGGCGTGATAGTCGGCCAGCGAATCCTGACGCTCGCCGTGGGGAAACCAGTCGGGATTGGAGCCTATCCAGTCGGCCACGCTGGTGAGGCCGGCCAGCCACTGCACGGCCGGCAGGGACAGGGCCTCGACCTGCGGAATCCCCTGCGGCGCCAGCACGGCCCAGTACGCCGCGAAGATTTCCCGGCGCGCCTCGGCCCAGGCCGCCGGCTCGAAGGGGGGCCTGGCGCGGTTGAATTCCGGCTGGTTGAAGTGGTAGCCGTGGTGGGCGCTGATCGCCTGCAGCGCATGGCGGATCCACAGCAGGTGCGGGATACCCAGGCCCGACAGGTGCTCCCAGAGCAGGGCCGCACTGGCGCAGGCATGCTCGGCCACGCTCAGCGAACGCACCGGGAACGGCAGCCCCAGGGCCTCGTCGGCCTGCCGGCCCTCGGGCCATTTGTCCTGAAAACCGGGAATGGCCTTGCCGAAGTCGTGCAGGCCTGCCAGCGCGGCGGCCTGCCGCGCGAAGGCCGGCACGGGCAGGCCGAACTGGCGGGCGAAGTGTTCGAGCGTCGCGGGCGGCTCGTGCTCCAGCAGCACCTCGGCCACCGCCGCCACGTCCAGCAGATGGGCGAGCAGGCCATGGCCCGGCGCCTCGCCGCTCTTGGCCCAGAGCCGGCGGGCCGCCGGGGTGAGGTGGGAAAATCGGGCGGTCATGTCTCACCTCCTGTCGCAGCGCGGGAAGCCTGTCCCGGCTTCCCGCACTGGAAATTACCCCGACAAGAGATAAAGGCACAATGCCACTATCCTCTTTCGAAAGGGCCACGGAGCGACCGCTCCGAGGTGTCCTGTCCTGATCACAGTAAAGACGCCGGCCGGCCGAGGCGTGCGATTAGGCTAGAATCCGCGCCGTGAAACGCGCCCCACCCGGCGCGCCGCACCCCGTCTCCCTTCCAGCCACCGAGGCCGCCCATGAAAGATCAGCTCCAGGAACTCATCCGCCACATCAGCTCGGGCTGCCTCAGCGAAGAAGAGATCTCACGGATCGCCGACGAGGCGGCGCAGGCCTATGCCGACCCGCAGGCCTTCCTCGCCGCCAACCCGGACATCAACTACGACGACAGCTTCCCCATCCCGCTGGGCGAGTGGGTGGTGGTCGGCAGCCTGCCGGAGACGGTGCTGTTCCAGGCGGACAGCTACGAGGAGCTGTTCGGGCAGATCGTCGCCTCGTTCGGCCCCGAGGTGTCCTTCGTGCTCAAGCCCAAGCAGTTGCACAAGGTTGAGCCCCTGAAGGCGCTCAACCGCATCCAGGTGCAGCTGGGCAGCCTCTACCCGGAGAAGGGCGGCTACGTGCTGGTGGACTTCAGCGAGCCGCTGGACGACGAACTGCAGGCGGTGCTGGTGTACCGCTGCGATCTCGAGGCGACCCAGGCGCTGGCAGCCGCGGCGGGCATCCATGCCGCGCCGGCCTACGAGGCGCTGCGCGCCGAACCGGGTGCCTGAGGAGAGCCAGCCAATGCCTGCCGCCCGCCGCCTCGCCCATCCCCTGCTGCTCTGGCGCCTGGCCTTCTTCGCCTGCCTGGCGGCGGTGCTGGCGCTGGCGCTGCTGAAGGACGTCAGCCCGCCGCTGGATACCGGCTGGGACAAGAGCAACCACCTGCTGGCCTTCGGCGTGCTGGCCTTCCTCGGCCGCCTGGGCTTTCCCGGACGGCACTGGCTGGTGCCGTCCGGCCTGTTGCTCTACGGCATCCTCATCGAGGTCCTGCAGGGGCTGACCGGCTATCGCGTCGCCGAATACCGCGACCTGCTCGCCGACCTGCTGGGCATCGTCCTGGGCAGCCTGGTCGCCGCCGGCTGGCTGCGGTACAGGCGTCAGGAACGGCAGCCGGGCGCTTGAGCCCGCCGGACGTCGGCTTTCCCTCGGCAAAGCCGAGCGGGGCCCACTATTATCCTACTTAGCCCCGCCCATGCGGCAGGGCGCCCCGGGACGAGCAGTCCAGCCCCGGACAGGCAATCAACGAGAGCAGTAACCGCTTGGTGCCAGGAACGGCCGTAGGCGGAAAGCCGCGGCCTCCAATCAGCCCGTTCGATAGCCCCCGACCCGGAGAATGCGAGAAGACGGATCACGCTGTGCGTGACAGGCTATCCCCCCTGTCCGGCGAGGCAGGGATTTCTCGCGAAGCAAGAATGAACCTTTCCAGTACAGTTGGCGCATGCGGTGCCATTGCGTTGCTGTTCACGACCTCCCTCCATGCCGCCGAACCGACCTGCCGAGTCATCCGCGTGCAGGACGGCGACAGCCTGACCTGCCTGAGCCCGAGCAAGCAGCGGATCGAGGTCCGCCTGGCCGATCTCGACGCCCCGGAAAGCGCCCAGCCGTACGGGCAGCTGGCCCAGTTGCAGCTGTTCCGCCTGGTCTACAACAAGGAAATCCGGCTGGAGGTCGTCAAGCAGACGCGTTACGGGCTCAAGGTCGCCCGCGTCTACCTCGGCGACCTCTACGTCAATGACGCCATGGTCCGGCAGGGCTCGGCCTGGGCCTACGACGAGGGCAAAGGCGATTCGCGCCTGCCCGCGCTGGAGGCCGAGGCCCGCTCCCTGCAGCGCGGCCTCTGGGGCTTGCCGCAGGCGGAGATCGTCCCGCCCTGGCAATGGCGCAGCGAGCGCAGTAGTCGACTCAGCAGCCGCTGAGTTCCGGCCGGCTCAGAAAGGTGGCGACCTGCTCCGCCTCGAAGGGCCAGTCCAGCTCGCCGCCGTTGTCCAGTCGCCGCAGCACGGGGATGCGCAGGCCATAGCGCTCGGCCCGGCTCTCGTCCTCGGCGATGTCGACCAGCTCGACCAGCAGGCCGTTCTCGACGAAGGGCATCAACAGGCTCTCGGCCTGCTCGCAGAGATGGCAACCGAGGGTTCCGAACAGTTGGCACTCGGGGAGCATGATGGCCTCCTAGGGTCTGTTGACGTTTTGGCGTGAGCCGCGTTGCCGCGTCAAATGCCGCCAGGCAAGGCGCGGGGCGCCGGCAATGGTCATTCCCTTGCCAAGTCCCGCAACGCCGCATGGCGGCATTTGCCGCGCAACCCGAAGGGACGGGGCCCGTTTGGCGCAGCACGGCGTCGCTCGTCGTTCATTTGGAATGACCAAACTTCTCTCCTCGTTCCTTGTTCTGCGCCAAACGGGCCGCCGTCGCGGCCTACGCCAAAACGTCAACAGACCCTAACATGAACTTGAAGTCTAACATGCAACCAAGACACCCTATGGCGGAAGCGCAAGCCGCCCGCAGGCGCAGCTTGCCTGGCCGCCGCCGGCATTCGGCCGCCATTGCCCACCCCGTGATGAGGACCATCCAGCATGACCATGGACAGCAGCCAAACCCAGTCGGCCTCCTCCGACCCCCACACCTGCAGCTGGGAGCCGTGCGCATCGGCCTCGGTGCACCGGCGCAACCTGCAGCGTGCCCAGCAGGCGGTGATCGACGAATTCAACGCCCTGCTCGACGACACCGAACGCCTGCTGCGCCACGGCGCCGAGGTGACCGGCGACGAGGCGGACGCCCTGCGGGCGAAGATCGAGAGCAACCTCGAGCGCGCCCGCGAGACGCTCAAGGACAGCGAGGAGCGTCTGCGCGACCAGGGACAGGCCGCCCTCCAGGCCACCGAGGCGTATGTCCACAGCCATCCCTGGAAGGCGCTCGGCATCGCTGCCGGGGTCGGCCTGCTGTTCGGCCTGCTGGCCGGCCGCCGCTGAGTGCCTGGGGAGTCGTCGCCAATGGATGCCTCGCCACCGTCCGGGGAAGACCGCACGCCGTCCCTGAAACGCTTCGGCGGCGCCCTGCTCGGCCTGCTGCAGAACCACCTGGAGCTGCTCGGCATCGAGCTCCAGGAGGAAAAGGGCTACGCCTTCCGGCTGTTCCTCTTCGCCAGCCTGTGCCTGCTGTTCGGCCTGCTGCTGCTGATCGGCCTGTCCGCCGCCGTGGTCGTCGTCTTCTGGGACAGCCACCGGCTGGCCGCGATCCTCGGCCTGTGCCTCGCCTACGGCCTGGCCCTGCTGTTCTGCATCGCCCGCACGCTGAAGCTGGCGCGGCGCAGCGAGCATCCGTTCCAGGCGAGCCTCGAGGAACTGGCGCGCAACCGGGAGCTGCTGCCATGAGTCCACCCCGCCGTACCCCGCTGGAGATGCGCAAGGAGCTGGTGCGCCTGCGCATGGAGATGCAGCGCCAGCAGCTCGACTATCACGCCGAGCCGCTGCGTCATCCGCTGCGCCAGTTCGGCCAGCTGTTCGCCCCCAGCCGCGCCAGGCCGGGCAAGGGCACGCCGCTGGCCGTCGGCGGGGCGCTGCTGCTGAGCCTGTTCGGCAAACGCCTGGGCCGCTTCGGCAAGCTGGCGCTGTTCGCCCTGGAAGCCTATCCCCTGGTCAGCGCCGGCCTGCGCTATTACCGCGAATCCCACCCGCCGAAGCCGCCGCAGGCACCGCCCAGGCCGCAGGCTTGACGGATTCTTCACACTGCCCAAGGATGGCTGGCAGTCGCACGGCGGCCCGCGCGTTCGGCCCCCATGCCGGCAGCCCACTGAACAACGAGGAACGGCTTTGGACTGGCAAACCCTACTGACCCGAGAACGCCTGGGCAAATCGGTGCACAGCGTCGACGAACTGGGCCGCAGCCCCTTCCACAAGGACCACGACCGCATCATCTTCTCCGGGGCGTTCCGTCGCCTGGGGCGCAAGACGCAGGTGCATCCGGTGTCCAGCAACGACCACATCCACACCCGCCTGACCCACTCACTGGAAGTCAGCTGCGTCGGTCGCTCGCTGGGCATGCGGGTCGGCGAGGTGCTGCGCGACGCCCTGCCGGAATGGTGCGGCCCCGCCGACCTCGGCATGATCGTCCAGTCCGCCTGCCTGGCTCACGACATCGGCAACCCGCCGTTCGGCCACTCCGGCGAGGATGCCATCCGCTACTGGTTCCATCAGGCCGCCGAACGCGGCTGGCTGGACGGGATGAGCGAGGCCGAGCGCGACGACTTCCTGCACTTCGAGGGCAACGCCCAGGGCTTTCGCGTGCTCACCCAGCTGGAATACCACCAGTTCGACGGCGGCACCCGGCTCACCTACGCCACCCTCGGCGCCTACCTCAAATACCCCTGGGCCTCGCGCCATGCCCCCGCCCTGGGCTACAAGAAGCACAAGTTCGGCTGCTACCAGAGCGAGCTGCCGCTGCTCGAGCAGATCGCCGGGAAGCTCGGTCTGCCGCAGCTGGACGAGCAGCGCTGGGCGCGCCATCCGCTGGTCTACCTGATGGAGGCGGCGGACGATATCTGCTACGCGCTGATCGACCTGGAAGACGGCCTGGAAATGGGGCTGCTCGACTACCCCGAGGTCGAGGCCCTGCTGCTCGGCCTGGTCGGCGACGATCTGCCGGAGTCCTACCGCCAGCTCGGCCCGCGCGACTCGCGGCGGCGCAAGCTGGCGATCCTGCGCGGCAAGGCCATCGAACACCTGACCAACGCGGCGGCACGGGCCTTCGTCGAACAGCAGAAAGCCCTGCTCGCCGGCAGCCTGAGCGGCGATCTGGTCGAACACATGTACGGACCGTCCAAGGACTGCGTGCTGCAGGCCAAGCGCATCGCCCGCGAGAAGATCTTCCACGACAAGCGCAAGACCCTCCACGAGATCGGCGCCTACACCACCCTGGAGACCCTGCTCGACGCCTTCTGCGGCGCGGCGCTGGAACAGCATGGCGGGCGGCGGCCGTCGTTCAAGAACCGGCGCATCCTCGACCTGCTCGGCAACAACGCCCCGGACCCGCAGTGGCCGCTGTACCATGCCTTCCTGCGCATGATCGACTTCATCGCCGGCATGACCGACGGCTATGCCACCGAGATGGCTCGGGAAATGAAAGGGCTTGCCGGCCCCGCATAAGCGTCTGCGACCCGCTGGCCGACAGCCCGGCGAGGGGCACGAGGCCCCCGGCCGCATCGAAGTGAAGAAGGAACGCAGCCGATGCTCCGCTTTCTACCCTCCCGCCACCAATGGACGGCCGCCCCCACCTGGGGAGCGGCCATCGTGGCCACCCTCGGCTGCGCCCTGCCCCTGCTGCTCGGCCTGTTCAGCGGCCATTCCGGCTTTCTCTGGGCGTCGATCGGCGCCTTCCTGGCCGCCCAGGCCGACCCCCTGCACCGCTTCGGCATGCTGCGCATGCTCCTGCTCACCCTGCTCGGCGCCTGCAGCGCGGGGCTGGGCTTCTGGTCCGCACCCGGCCCGCTGGAGAGCCTGCTGGTGTTCGCCGCCGGCGGCCTGCTGCTCGCCTGGCTGCAGCGCTTCGGCCGCGAGGCCGGCAAGCTGGGCCTCGGCATGCTCGTCTGCCTGTGCCTCGGCCAGGGCCAGCAGCACCTGGGCAGCATGCCCAACCCCTATGCCGTGGCCACGCTGTTCACCCTCGGCGGCCTCTGGGCGACCCTGCTCGCCTTCACCCTGCGTGGCCTGCACGGCCTGCGCCTGTGGCCCTACATGCCACGCCTGCCCAACGTGCTGAAGGTGCTGCGCCAGCACGCGGCGCGCCTGCCGCACCCGCAGTGGCGGCTCTATGCCCTGGGCTGCAGCCTGGTCTGCGGCCTGGCCGGACTGATCGTCAACCTGGCCGGGCAGCCGCGCGGCTACTGGCTGACCCTGGCGGTGGTCACCAGCCTGCAGATCGACCTCAAGGGCCGGCTGCCGCGCGCCTTCAAGATCGCCCTGAGCGTCCTGCTCGCCGCCGGCCTGCTGGTGCTGCTCGGCGAGAGCCTGCAGAACCCGGCGCAGATGGTCGCCCTGGTGCTGTCGCTGACCCTGCTCGGCCGCGCCTTCCAGGTGGGGCGCTACAGCCTCTACGTGCTGCAGATGTCCTTCTGCATCCTCCTGCTGGCCGAGAGCCTGGCGCAGGACTGGCAGCTGGACCGCGAACGCCTGCTCGGCAGCCTGATCGGCGTGTCGCTCGCGCTGCTGGTAGCGCTGACCCTGAACGTCAGGCGCCGGCTGCAGGTCTGGCGTACCGCCCGCTCCGGCACGGATGGGCTGCCGCGCTGAAGCGCGCGACCGGCGATCCTGCGCATCGGGCAGCCATCGGTCGCCCCGCTTCGGGCATAATGCGACCCCATTCCCGGAGCAGCCGGACTTTTCACCCATTTCGCTTCGTTCAGCCCTGAGTCGGAGGGGCACCCTCGATGATTGCAACCTTTCGCCGGCTGGCCATTGCCAGCCTGCTGCTGCCGCTCGCACTGTCGGCGGGCGCGGCCCAGATAAACACCACGCTGCCGAAGAATGTCCAGCAGGCGCTGAGTGCCCACAAGCTCCCCGGCAACGCCCTGTCCCTGGTGGTGCTGCCACTCACCGGACCGGGCACCCCGACCATCGTCAACGCCGACGTGCCGCTGAACCCGGCCTCGACCATGAAGCTGGTGACCACCTATGCCGCCCTCGAGTTGCTCGGCCCGACCCACAAGTGGCAGACCCAGTTCTACACCGACGGCCCGCTGCGCGACGGCGTGCTGGACGGCAACCTGTACCTGAAGGGCGGCGGCGACCCCAAGCTGAACATGGAAAAGCTCTGGCTGCTGATGCGTGATCTGCGCGCCAACGGTGTACGCGAGGTGCGCGGCGATCTGGTGCTCGACCGCAGCCACTTCGTGAAGCCGCAGCTGCCGACGTTCAACGATGACGGCGGCGACAGCAGCAAGCCCTTCCTGGTCGAGCCCGACTCCCTGCTGGTCAACCTCAAGGCGCTGCGCTTCATCGCCCGCGCCGAGCCCGGCAAGGTGCAGGTCAGCGTCGAGCCGCCGATCGCCGGCATGACCATCGACAACCAGGTCAAGGCGCTGCCGGCCGGCGCCTGTCCGGACTGGCCGAACGTGCGCTACAACCTGATTCCGCAGGACAGGGGCCACAGCATGGTGGTCACCGGCTCGCTGCCGGCCGGCTGCAGCGCGCAGAGCTACATCGCCCCGCTCGACCACCAGACCTACGCCGCCGGCGCCGTGCGCGCCATCTGGCAGGAGCTGGGCGGCAGCATCCAGGGCCAGGACCGCCTCGGCGAGGTGCCCCGCCAGGCGCGCCTGCTGGTCCGCGCCCTCTCGCCGGACGTGGTGGAGATCATTCGCGACGTCAACAAGTTCAGCAACAACACCATGGCCCGCCAGCTGTTCCTCAGCATCGGCAGGCAGTACCGCAGCGGTGCCGACGCCGACGACGCCCAGGCGGCGTACCGCGCGGTGAGCCAGTGGATGACGCAGAAGGGCATCGACGCGCGGCATCTGGTGATGGAGAACGGCTCCGGCCTGTCGCGGATCGAGCGGATCAGCGCGCGGGAAATGGCCGAGATGCTCAGGGCCGCCTGGCACAGTCCCTATGCGGCCGAATTCATTTCCTCGATGCCGCTGGTGGCGATGGACGGCACCATGCGCAAGCGCCTGCGCCGCACCCCGCTGGTCGGCGAGGCACACATCAAGACCGGCACCCTGAACACCGTGCGCGCCATCGCCGGTTTCAGCCGCGACCAGAACGGCCACACCTGGGCGGTGGTCGCCATCCTCAACCATTCGCGGCCCTGGGGCGCCTCGTCGATCCTCGATCAGGTGCTGGTCGACCTGTACCGCCAGCCGAAGCTGTCCGACACCGCCCAGCGCTGACCCTCCGGGCGGGCCGCTCCCTGGCGGAGCGGCCCGCCGCCCTCAGTCCTGTTTCGCCTGCAGCCGCCAGGCGCGGTGGATCTTCGGGTTGCGGGCGAAGTCCGCATCCAGGGTCTGCGCGCTGATCTCCTCCACCGTGTAGCGCTGCTCGAGCCCGGGATCGAGCTGGAACTTGCGGAAGTTGTTGGAGAAGTACAGCACCCCGCCCCTGGCCAGCCGCGCCATGGCCAGGTCGAGCAGGCGCACATGGTCGCGCTGCACGTCGAACACCCCTTCCATGCGCTTGGAGTTGGAGAAGGTCGGCGGGTCGATGAAGATCAGCTCGTATTCGCCGCGATCGGCCTCCAGCCATTCCATCACGTCGCCCTGCTCCAGCCGGTGCTTGTCGGAGAAGCCGTTGAGCGCCAGGTTGCGCCGCGCCCAGTCGAGGTAGGTCTTCGACAGGTCGACGCTGGTGGTGCTGCGCGCACCGCCCCTGGCCGCATGCACGGTGGCCGTCGCCGTGTAGCAGTACAGGTTGAGGAAGCGCCTGCCGGCCGCCTCGCGCTGGATGCGCAGGCGCAGCGGGCGGTGGTCGAGGAACAGCCCGGTGTCCAGGTAGTCGGTGAGGTTGACCAAGAGCCTCACGCCGCCCTCGCCGACCTCCATGAAGCGGCCCTGCTGGTCCTGGCGCTCGTACTGCCTCTTGCCGGCCTGGCGCTCGCGGCGCTTGATCACCACCCGGGCCGGGTCGATGTCCAGCGCCTGGGGGATCGCCGCCAGGGCGTCGAGCAGGCGTGCCTGGGCCTTTTCCGGGTCGATCGAGCGCGGCGGCGCGTACTCCTGCACGTGCACCCAGTCGCGGTACAGGTCCACCGCCAGGGCGTATTCCGGCATGTCGGCATCGTACAGCCGATAGCACTCGATGCCTTCGCGGCGTGCCCACTTGCCGAGGGTCTTGAGGTTCTTCTGCAGGCGGTTGGCGAACATCTGCCCGCCCTCGGACAGTCGTGCCGGCTCGCTGCGCACCGCCGGCGGACGCTCCACCAGCTGCCCGCCGATCATCCGCGCCTGGCTCGGCGCCGGCTCGTTGCGCCCGGTGACGAACTGCTCCGGCACGACCTTGAACAGCAGCAGCTTGCACGGCAGCGCGCCGTTCCACAGGGCGTACTGCTTGTGACTGCGGATGCCCATGCGCTTGCCCAGCTCCGGCGCGCCGGTGAACACCGCCGCCTCCCAGCCCTCGCACTGGCTGCGCAGGCGCTCGCCAAGATGCTGGTAGAGATAGAGCAGGCTGGCCGGATCGCCGAGGCGCTCGCCATAGGGCGGGTTGCACACCACCAGGCCGCTCTGGCCGCGGTCCGGGTGCGGCTCGAAGGTGGCCAGCTCGCCCTGGTAGACCCGCACCCAGCCGTCCAGCCCGGCGCGCTCGATGTTGTTGCGCGCCGGCTGAATCAGCCGCGGGTCGGCCTCGTAGCCGCGAATCCACAGCGGCGGACGGGAAAGCCCGGCGGCGGCGCGCGCCTCGGCCTCGGCATGCAGCTTCTTCCACAGCGCCGGGACATGCCCCAGCCACCGGCTGAAGCCCCAGTGCTCGCGCCTCAGGTTGGGCGCGAGGTCGGCGGCCATCATCCCCGCCTCGACCAGGAAGGTGCCGACCCCGCACATCGGGTCGGCCAGCGCCCCGCCTTCGGCGGCGATACGCGGCCAGCCGGCGCGGATCAGGATCGCCGCGGCGAGGTTCTCCTTGAGCGGCGCGGCGCCCTGCTGCAGGCGGTAGCCACGCTGGTGCAGGCTGTGCCCGGAGAGATCCAGGGACAGCACCGCCTCGCCTTTGTCCAGACGCAGGTGGATGCGCAGGTCCGGATTGAGCTTGTCCACCGAGGGGCGCTGGCCGCTGTGCCGGCGCAGCTGGTCGACGATGGCGTCCTTGACCTTGAGGGCGCCGAAATGGCTGTTGTCGATGCCCGAGCCGTGGCCGCTGAACTCCACCGCCAGACTGCCGGTCGGCAGCAGGTGATCCTGCCAGTCGACCGCCTGCACGCCCAGGTACAGCTCTTCGGGGTTGCCGACCGGGAAGCGTCCGAGCACCAGCAGCACGCGGTTGGCCAGGCGCGACCAGAGGCACAGCCGGTAGGCGGTTTCCAGGTCGCCCCGGCCCTGCACCGCGGCGACCTGCTCGCGGACCTCGGCCAGGCCCAGGCCGGCCGCCTCCTCGGCGAGCAGGCCTTCGAGGCTCTTCGGGCAGGTGAGAACGAGTTCGTAACGATCCGACATGGGAATCTTCCAGTGCCTCAGGCAATTAGCGCGCGCCAGACGGCACGCCGTTCAATCATGGCAGGCCCGCGGCGTGACCCTTCGTCGCATGGCCCATGGAGCACAACTACGGAGCCCGCCGGCGGCAGATTCGCGCCATCCGGCTTGAAAGGCCCCAAATCAGCGGGGTTTTGCCGAACCAGCGGCAATTTTCCGTGAATTCTTATCGCCTGAGTGCCGAAAAAGTTTCGTTCTTATGACAAAACGGTCATTCACAGGCCAGAACTCATTGGATAGAAATCAATCAAGTCCCTCGCTGCAACGGCGGGGGAAGAAACCGCCACGCCGGCAGCGGTTTCGTCGGCAGCCAAGGCTGCCCGGTCTCGCCATGAGGCCAATGGGACATAACAGTCAACAGTGAGGGCAACACCCTATGAGAAGACTCAAACGTGATCCGTTGGAACGGGCTTTTCTGCGCGGCTATCAGAACGGCATTCATGGCAAATCCCGCGAACTCTGTCCCTTCACCCACCCGTCGACGCGACAGGCCTGGCTCAACGGCTGGCGCGAGGGCCGCGGTGATAACTGGGACGGCCTCACCGGCACTGCGGGCATTCACCGCCTGAATCAACTGCGAGCCGTAAGCTGATCGGAGGGATCACGGCATTCTCATCCTGAACGCCGCTGCAGGCGTCAGGCATCAAGACCACAGGGCTCCTTCGGGAGCCCTTTCTCATCGCGCTCAGTGCGACCTGGCCGAACGGGCCTGCTCCGCGGCGATGGCCTCCACCGCCTCGCGGATCAGCGCCGGTCCCTTGTAGATGAAACCAGTATAGATCTGCACCAGACTGGCCCCTGCGGCGATCTTCTCCGCCGCATGGCGGCCTTCGGTGATGCCGCCGACCGCGATGATCGGCAACCGCCCGGCCAGCTCCCCGGCCAGCACCCGCACCGTGTGGGTACTCTTCTCGCGCACCGGCGCACCGGACAGCCCGCCCGCCTCGCCGGCATGCGCCAGCCCCTCGATGCCCTCGCGGCCGAGGGTGGTGTTGGTGGCGATCACCGCGTCCATGCCGGTGTCCAGCAGCGCCCGGGCGACCTGCTGGGTTTCCTCGTCGCTCATGTCCGGGGCGATCTTGATCGCCAGCGGCACGCGCCGGCCGTGGCGCCCGGCCAGCTCCTCCTGGCGCTGGCGCAGGGCCTCGAGCAGCTGGCGGAGCGAATCGCCGAACTGCAGGCTGCGCAGGCCGGGGGTATTCGGCGAACTGACGTTGACCGTCACATAGCTGGCATGCGGGTAGACCCGGTCCAGGCAGATCAGGTAGTCGTCCACCGCCCGCTCGACCGGGGTGTCGAAGTTCTTGCCGATGTTGATGCCGAGCACGCCGCTGTAGCGCGCGGCCTGGACCCGCGCCAGCAGATGGTCGACACCCTGGTTGTTGAAGCCCATGCGGTTGATGATCGCCTCGGCCTCCGGCAGGCGGAACAGCCGCGGCCTGGGATTGCCCGGCTGCGGCCGCGGCGTCACGGTACCGATCTCGATGAAACCGAAGCCCAGCTGGGCGAGGCCGTCGATGGCATCGCCGTTCTTGTCCAGCCCGGCGGCAAGGCCGACCGGGTTGGGGAAATCCAGGCCCATCACCCGCACCGGCAGGCTCGCCGGCTTGCGGCACAGCAGACCGTTGAGGCTCAGCCGGCCACCCGCCCCGAGCAGGCCGATGGACAGTTCGTGGGCGGTTTCCGGGGACAGTTTGAACAGCAGCTGGCGGGCCAGGTTGTACATGGGCAGGCGTGACTCGGCGGTTGGCGTGGGGCGGCGATTATAGCCACGCCGCACGCTTCCGGGGCCTGTTTGGTCGATTCGCCGCAGCGATTTCGGCGCAGGCCTCCGAATCCCGCCCGGCCCATCGGCGCGGCACCTCAGGCCTGAGCGGGCACCGGCGCGTTCGGCGCGATCAGTTGCTCGCGCTTGAGCGCTTCCCAGAACTCGCCGGGGATCGCGATCTGCATCGACTGCACGTTGGCCTGCACCTGCTCGGGCGTGCGGGCGCCGGGGATGACGGCGGAAACCAGCGGATGGGCGGCGGCGAACTGCAGGGCGGCAGTGCGCAGGTCGATGCCGTGGCGCTCGGCGACCGCCATGATCCGCGCGCGCTTCTCCGGCGCCCAGGCAGGAACGCTGCCGGCGTAGAGGTAGCGGTCACGCCCGGCCAGGTAGCCGGCGAGCAGCGGCGCGCCCACCACCACCGAGACGCCGCGCCTGGCGAGCTGCGGGAAGGTCTTGTCGAGCGCCTCCCGATGGTCGAGCAGCGAATACTGGCAGGCCAGCAGGAAGATGTCCGGATCGCCGGCCTCCAGCGCCCGCAGCGCCGGCGCGGGATGGTTGACGCCGAAGCCCCAGGCCTTGATCAGACCCTCCCTGCGCATCCGCGACAGCTCCGGGATCGCTCCCCTGGCCGCCTGCTCGAAGTATTCGCTCCAGCGCTCGCCCATATCGCGGTTGTCGGGCGACAGGTCGTGGATGAACACGATGTCGAGGTACGAGACGCCGAGCCGCTGCAGGCTGTCCTCGATCGAGCGGCGTACGCCCTCCGCGCTGTAGTCGTAGCGGTAGGCGAAGGGCGAAGGCTCCTGCCACATCGTCTTCGGCGGGCTGTCGGTCGCGCTCAACAGGCGGCCCACCTTGGTCGACAGCACGTATTCCTCGCGTTTCAGGTCGTGCAGGAAGTGGCCGAAGCGGCGCTCGCCGAGGCCCAGGCCATACCAGGGCGAGGTGTCGAAATAGCGGACCCCGGCCGCGAAGGCGGCCTGCAGCGTGGCCTGGCTCTGCTCGCCGCTGGCCGGCGCGAAGCCGTTGCCGATGGCCACGCCGCCCAGACCGATGCGACTGAACGGACGAAACTTGCCGCCGGCGATCGGCGCGTTGGTCGGTACCGGTCCGCTGCCTGGCGTACCCGGGGTCGGCAGCAGCGACCCGGGGCCCTGTGCCTGCGCGAACAGGGGCGAGGCCGCCAGCACGGCGGTCCCGGCTGCGACGGCGGAAAGAAGTTGACGGCGTGTGCTCATGACGAATGCTCCTCCTGAAGCTGATGATGGATAGGCAAATCCCTGTGCTTTCCGACAGCGGGGCCGGAAAAAATTCGTCGGCGCCGTTTCATCTGTGACACGGCTCGATTGCAGGACTCGACACCAGCACTCAGGGTAGGCACCTGCCCGGTCATCTGCCAAACTGCCCGCCCCAGCCTGTCAATGGATCGTCCAAGCATGTCTTTCCTGCCACCGAGCCTCGTCGCACTCGCCCAGCGCCTGGGCCTGGGCCCGGGGAGGCATACGCCACGTCAGCTGCTGCACAAGGCCCGCGCGCTGCGCCTGCCCTTCCAGCCGCTGCCGCCGGTGCAGGAAAGCATCTGGTGGCAGGCCGACCCGCCCCTGCACCGGCTGGTCGAGCTGCCACGCGACGCCCTGTCCGGGCCGGTCCAGGAGGACAAGGCCGCAGCCCGCACGGTGCTGATGCGCCTCGTCGAGCGGGAACAGCGCAGCCTGGACGGCATCGACCTGCGCCAGGTCGACGGCCTGGTCGGCAAGGACCCGCAGGCCGCGCAGTACGACGGCCTCGAGGCCTACAGCGCGACCCCCGAATGCCGCGCCGTGCGGATCATCGGTTACAAGGACTTCGTGCGCACCCTCGGCCAGGCCGTGGCCGGCTTTCCCGAGGCCGGCCGCCTGCAGCTGCGCCAGGCCGGCTGGCGTGGCGAACGGCTGTTCTGGGCCGGCGAGCCGCAACAACTGGCGGCCTTCGCCGCGGCCGTCGCCTATGCGCGGCGGCGCGGCCTGGAGGTCGTCCAGCCTGCCGAGCTGACCCGCTACCGGCTGAGCGAAAGCGGCCTGGCCGGCCTGCGCCGGCGCTACCACGTGCTGGCCATGCCGGCGCAGGCCTGGAGCGATCCGGCCTTCATGGGCCTGCTGCTCGACCAGGGCATGCCCTATGCCCGCCTCGCCCTGCTTCGCCGCAGCGGCGCCCCCGAGTTCCTCCTGCTGCCCCGCCGCCATCCGGCGGCCAACGCCCTCGGCGAAGGGCTCTACCAGGCCGGCGCACCGGACGTGACCGGCTTTCTCGCCGGGCTGCTGCCGGCCGCGGACAGCGCGCCCGGCTGAGCCCGCCAGCCACCGCCCCAAGGAGATGTTCATGAAGGAGCTGTCCCTGTCCCGCCGCTCGTACCCCGCCCTGCTGGCCCTGAGCCTGCCCGCCGCCATGGCGGCCGAGTCCCCGCTCTACGGCCCCGAGCTGGAAGGCTTCGACTACCCCCACCCGGTCCAGTACTTCACCCTCGAATCCCAGGGCCAGTCGCTGAAGATGGCCTACATGGACGTGCAGCCGGCCGAACCCAACGGCCACACCCTGGTCCTGCTGCACGGCAAGAACTTCTGCGCGGCGACCTGGGAAGGCAGCATCGCCGCCCTGTCCAAGGCCGGCTACCGGGTGGTGGCGCCGGACCAGATCGGCTTCTGCAAATCCAGCAAGCCTGCGCACTACCAGTACAGCTTCCAACAGCTGGCGGCCAACACCCGGGCGCTGCTGGAATCCCTGGGCCTTGCGCGCTACAGCCTCATGGGCCACTCCATGGGCGGCATGCTCGCCACCCGCTTCGCCCTGCTCTATCCCAAACAACTGGAGCGCCTGGTGCTGGTCAATCCCATCGGCCTGGAGGACTGGAAGGCGGTCGGCGTGCCCTACCGCACGGTGGACCAGTGGTACGCCCGCGAACTCGAGACCAGCGCCGAGGGCATCCGCAACTACCAGCTCAGCACCTACTACGCCGGCCAGTGGCGCCCCGAGTTCGACCGCTGGGTGGAGATGCAGGCCGGCCTGTTCCAGGGGCCGGGCAAGCAGCGCGTGGCGTGGAACTCGGCACTGACCTACGACATGATCTACACCCAGCCAGTGTACTACGAGTTCGAGCAGCTGAAGGTACCGACCCTGCTGCTGATCGGCGAGAAGGACAACACCGCCATCGGCAAGGACGCGGTGGCGCCCGAACTGCGCCCGCTGCTCGGCGACTATCGGCGGCTGTCCTGGGAAGCGGCCAAGCGCATTCCCGGAGCCACCCTGCAGACCTTCGCCGACCTCGGCCATTCCCCGCAGATCCAGGCGCCGGAGCGCTTCCACGAGGCCCTGCTGCAGCAGCTGGCCAAACCGGCCGAATAGCCGGCCGCCCCCGGGCCTGCCCCGGCGGCCCGGCATCGCCCCGCCGAGAACAGCGCCCTGGTCGGCTCCAGACACTAGTTTCCCGCGGCATTGGTCAAACCTTTTTTTACTCTCCCGGTCGTAATTGCACTCGCCTCAGGTAAAGTGGCGGGGTGCGGAAACCGCTCGCGGCGTGGCTTTCCTGGCCGCAGCCGGTATCCGCCAGCTGTTAGGGACATGGACTGTGCTCGACAAGGAGATGTTTGCAATGGCCAGACAATGGCGAAAGACCGGCCTGCCATTCAGATTCAAGCCGGCCAACCGGATCGTGGATGCCCCTCCCGCCCCGGCAGATACCGCCCCCCCCCGGGGAACCGCCACCCTCGCCAAACTGTGCAGCCTGGTGGTCGACCTGATCCGCGGCAAGCGGGTATGGGTGAGTACCGAGGAGCGGGAGGCGCTCTCGCCGATGATCGATCTGGGTTATCTGCAGTGCGAAAGTGGTTTCCAGGAGTCCTCCACCCACTTCCTCTGCCACTGCTCCCACCCCACGCTCTTCGAGTTCTATTTCTTCTACCGCTGGCTGCCCGAACACGGCCAGCGCTTCCGCCCCCGGCGGGAGCTCTCCAGCCAGGCTCGCTGAGCCGACGCCAGCGGGGCCATTCTTCAGGCCCCGCGCGCGCCGCTCTGCGCCAGATCCGCCAGCTCGCGGTTGACCACCGCGAACATGGCATAGTCCGCGCCACCGGCCGCGCGCAGCTCGGCCAGGGTCGCCCGCCAGCGCTCGACCGCCGGCTGGTTCTGCTCCAGCCAGAGCGCTACCCGCGCCTCGATATCCTCCGGACCGTCGACCATCTGCAGCAGGGCGATGGTAATCGCCCGCTGCTGCCAGTCCATGTCGTCGCGGAACGCTTCCCGGGCCAGCGCCTGCCACTGATTCTCGACCGGCAGGTTGGTGATCTGCTGCAGGTACCAGGGCAGCTCCAGGGCGCCGCCGACGGCGAAGTGCGCGGTCGCCACCACCGCCGGCTCGCGCCCGGTGACGTCGGCCGCCTCGAGGATCGGCAACAGGGTGTAAAGGTAGCCGGTGCCGGCGACCAGCCGTGCCAGCAGCTCCGGCACCCCGGCCTCGGCATAGGCGCGGTAACGCAGCTGCCACTGCTTGTGAGTGCTGCCTTCGAGCAGCTCGTCGAGCTTGAGGCCGAGGGCGGCGACCTGCGGGCCGAAGTGCGCCACGTCGCGGGCGGCGTCCAGCTCGCCGCGGCGATTGCGCAGGAACCAGCGGGTGGCGCGCCGGCCCAGGCGGGTCAGCTCGTCCATCAGGGTCAGCTGCAATTCGGCAGGGACCTGGTGGTCCAGCGCCTCGATCTGCCGGAACCAGTACGGCAGGTGGAAGATGTCGCGGACGATCACATAGGCCTCGGCCACCGCCGCAGCATCCATGCCGGTGGACTCCTTGAGGCGCTGCACGAAGGTGATGCCCATGTGGTTGACCAGGTCGTTGGCGATCTGCGTGGCGACGATCTCCCGGCGCAGCCGGTGGCTGCGCATCAGCGCGCCGAAGCGCTCCACCAGCAGCGTCGGGAAGGCGCTCTCCATGTCGCGGATGAGGTAGTCGTCGTCCGGCACCCTGGAGTCCAGCAGCGACTCCTTGAGGTCGATCTTGCTGTAGGAGATCAGCACCGCCAGCTCCGGGCGGGTCAGGCTGGTGCCGCTGGCGAGGCGCTCGGCGAGCTGCTCGTCGGAGGGCAGGAATTCCAGGGCGCGATCCAGCCGCCCGTCATGCTCCAGGGCGTCGATCAGCCGGCGGTACTCGCCCGGATGCAGGCGCGCGCGGCGCTCGGCCAGGGACAGCGCCTGGGTCTGCTTGTAGATGTTGTTCAGCACCAGCTGGGCCACCGCATCGGTCATCTCGTGGAGCAGCTGGTCGCGCTGCTTGCCGGTCATGTCGCCGGCGGCGAGCACCTTGCCGAGCAGGATCTTGATGTTCACCTCGTGGTCGGAACAGTCAACCCCGCCGGCGTTGTCGATGAAGTCGGTGTTGCCGGCGCCGCCCTTGAGGCAGTATTCGACCCGGCCGAGCTGGCTGAAGCCCAGGTTGCCGCCCTCGCCCACCACCTTGGCGCGCAGCTCGCTGCCGTTGACCCGCACCGCGTCGTTGGCCTTGTCGCCGATGTCCGCGTGGCTCTCCTGGCTGGACTTCACGTAGGTACCGATGCCGCCGTTCCACAGCAGGTCGACCGGCGCCCTGAGCAGGGCGCTGATCAGCTCGGCGGGAGTCAGCCGCTCGGCGGCGATGGCGAAGCGCTCGCGCATCTGCGGGCTGATCCGGATGCTTTTGGCGCTGCGCGGGAACACCCCGCCGCCGGTCGAGATCAGCGCCGTATCGTAGTCGGCCCAGGAGGAGCGCGGCAGCTCGAACAGCCGGCGCCGCTCGGCGAAGCTCTGCGCCGGGTCCGGCTCGGGATCGACGAACACGTGGCGGTGGTCGAAGGCCGCCAGCAGGCGCACGCTCTGCGACTGCAGCAGACCGTTGCCGAACACGTCGCCGGACATGTCGCCGATGCCGATCACGCTGATCGGGTCCTTCTGCACGTCGATGCCGCGCTCGCGGAAATGGCGCTGCACGGCGACCCAGGCGCCGCGGGCGGTGATACCCATCTTCTTGTGGTCGTAGCCGCTGGAGCCGCCGGACGCGAAGGCGTCGCCGAGCCAGAAGGCGTAGTCGGCGGCGATGCCGTTGGCGATGTCGGAGAAGCTCGCCGTGCCCTTGTCGGCGGCCACCACCAGGTAGGGGTCGTCGCCGTCGTAGCGCAGCACGCTGGCCGGCGGCACCACCTCGTCTTCCCTGAGGTTGTCGGTGACGTCCAAGAGGGCCGAGACGAAGATCCGGTAGCAGGCGATCGCCTCGGCCTGGATCTCGTCCCGGCTGCCGCCGACCGGCAGGCGCCGCGGCACGAAGCCGCCCTTGGCGCCGACCGGCACGATCACCGCGTTCTTCACCTGCTGGGCCTTGACCAGGCCGAGCACCTCGGTGCGGTAGTCCTCCTCGCGGTCCGACCAGCGCAGGCCGCCGCGGGCCACCTTGCCGCCGCGCAAATGCACGCCCTCGACCCGCGGCGAGTAGACGAAGATCTCGAAGCGCGGCACCGGCCGCGGCAGCTCGGAGAGCGCCCGCGGGTCGAGCTTGAGGCTGAAGTGGCTCTTGGCCTGGCCGGCGGCATCCGGCTGGTAGAAGTTGGTGCGCAGGGTGGCCTTGATCAGCTCTAGGTAGCGGCGCAGGATGCGGTCCTCGTTGAGCACCTCGACCTTGTCCAGGGCGCCGAGGATGGCCTGCTCCAGGCGCTGCTGCTTGTCCTCCAGGTCCTCGCCGGCGATGCGCCGCGCCAGGTAGAAGCGGGTGCGGAACAGGCGCACCAGCTCGCGGGCGATGTCGCTGTGGTTGAGCAGGGCGGCGGCGACGTAGCCGAGGTCGAAGCCCAGGCGGACCTGCTTCAAATAGCGGGCGTAGGCGCGCAGCAGGCCGACCTCGCGCCACGGCAGCGCGGCGCTCAGCACCAGGCGGTTGAAGGCGTCGTTCTCGGCGTCGCCGCGGACGATGTGGATGAAGGCGTCCTGCAGGGTGTCGTTGAGCTGCTGGAGGTCCACCTCCGCCCCGCCGGCGCAGGTGAAGGAGAAGTCGTGGATCCAGAACTCGCGGCCGTCGCGGCGGCGCAGCGGGAAGGGGAACTCGCCGAGCACGCGCAGGCCGAGGTTCTCGAGGATCGGCAGGACGTCGGACAGCGGCAGCGGGGTGTCCGGATGGTAGATCTTGCCGTGCAGTTGCTGGTCGCCCTGGCGCAGCGGCTGGTAGAAACTCATCACCAGGGGCCGCTCGTCGCCCAGGGAGAGCAGGTGCTGCATGTCGACCACCGCCGAGTGGGGCGCGAAGCGCTCCCGGTAGCCGGCCGGAAAGCCCTGCGGAAAGTCCGCCAAAAGGCCGGTGCCCTGGGCCTCGCCGAAGCTCTCCACCATCAGGCTGGCGTATTCGTCCCGCCAGGAGCGGCAGGCGCGGATCATCTCCTGCTCCAGGCGCTGGGGATCGAAATCCAGCCGTACCTTGGGATCGACGCGCAGGATGAACTGCACCCGGGCCAGGATGGATTCGGAGAAATACACCCAGAACTCGCAGTCGCTGGCCTTCAGGCGCTCCATCAGCAGCTGCTGCATCTTCTGGCGGATCTCCGTGGAGTAGATGTCCCGCGGCACGTAGGCCAGGCCGTAGACGAAGCGCCCGTAGGGGTCCTTGCGCAGGAACAGGCGCAGGCGGTTGCGCTCCTGGATCTGCACGATGCTGATCGCGGTGCGCAACAGCTCGTCGAGGGGCGTCTGGAACAGATCGTCGCGCGGCAGCACCTCGAGCACCTGGCTGAGTTCGCGGGCCAGGTGACTGGTGCTGTCGAAGCCGGCGCGCCGCTCGATCTCCGCGGCCTTGCGGCGGATATAGGGGATGTGGCGGACGCTCTCGTTGTACACCGAAGCGGTGTACAGGCCCATGAAGCGGTACTCCCGGATCACCCGGCCGGCCTCGTCCAGCTCGCGCAGGGAGATATAGTTGGGATAGGCCGGGCGGTGCACCCGCGCCGGCTGCGAGGCCTTGGCGAAGGACAGCAGCAGCGGCTCGCGCAGGTAGCTGAGGGCTTCCGGCTCGATCTGCAGCCAGGCAGGATCCAGTCCCGTGCGCAGAAGCTTGCTCAGGCCCAGCAGGGAACGCTCGTCGTAGACGATGCGCCCGCCGCCGTCCGGCATGTCCGCCACGCTGAACTCCTCGTAGCCGAGGAAGGTGAAATGGTCCTCCAGCAGCCAGCGCAGGAACACCTTGATCTCCGCCAGCTCCTCGGCGCCCACCTGGAGCTGCGCCCGCTCCAGCCAATCCAGCAGCGCCCGCATGCAGGAGGTCATCGGCTCGAAGTCGGCGACCGCCAGGCGCACCTCGCCGAACACCGCCTGTATCGCCTGCTCCAGCGCGCGCTGCTCGCCCAGGCTGGCGCAGCGGTCGATCTCGGCGGCGATCAGCGCCTCCTGGCGCACCCCGTCGCCACGGCTGCCGCGAGGCAGGATCTCCAACAGCTCGCCGGCGGCGTTGCGGCGCACGCCGAACACCCCGCCCTGCAGGCTGTGGATGCCGTGGCCGTGACGGTTCAGCTCCATGCGCAGCGAGTCGACCAGAAAGGGCATGTCCAAGTGCAGCACCTCGACCACACTGTGGCTGGACAGCCAGCCGTGCTTCTCGTAGTCGGGATTGAAGACCGTCACCTCCGGCTGCGCCGGGTCGAAGCGCTCGAGCAGGCGCCAGGCCGACAGGGTGCTGCCGACCAGGTCGGGCAGGCGCCGCTCGGTCAGCTCGTCGAGAGCGGTCATGGCGAAGAACTCTTCGGCGAACAGCATCACCTGCGGCAGCAGCCGCTCGTCCAGCTGCGCCCCCAAGGCGGCCTGCAACTGCACCAGGAAATCGGCCTTGCTGTCGGCCGTGAAGAACGCCATGGTCGTACTCCTGAAAGGGTTCCTGCATGCAGCATAGGCGGCCCCGGCCCCCTCTCCATGCCGGCCCGCTGCCCGAGCGCGGGCCACGCCGGGCGCGCCATGCCGATCGCTCGCAGCTTCGGCGCCGCGTGCTCATCTACAATCGCCTCGATGCGACCACCCGGGAGGAGGACTGATATGGCCATCGGTACGGCAGCGCGGCGCCAGGTTTTGTTTTAAAGTGGCGCCCGCTGCCCTGTGGCAGCCAAGACCTGCGGTCCTTTTGCGGAAGTGTAGAGAGATGGATCACCGAGAAGCGCTAGTGGCACTGCGGCAATACCTGGCCGGCCAGATCCTCGGCCAGGAAAAGCTGATCGACCGTCTGCTCGTCGCCCTGCTCGCCGACGGCCACCTGCTGGTCGAGGGCGCCCCCGGCCTGGCCAAGACCAAGGCGATCAAGGACCTGGCCGAGGGCATCGAGGCGGAATTCCATCGCATCCAGTTCACTCCCGACCTGCTGCCGGCGGACATCACCGGTACCGAGATCTACCGCCCGGAAACCGGGAGCTTCGTCTTCCAGCAGGGACCGATCTTCCACAACCTGGTGCTGGCCGACGAGATCAACCGCGCCCCGGCCAAGGTCCAGTCGGCGCTGCTCGAGGCCATGGCCGAGCGCCAGGTGTCGATCGGCCGGCGCACCTACGAGCTGTCGCCGCTGTTCCTGGTGATGGCCACCCAGAACCCCATCGAGCAGGAAGGCACCTACCCGCTGCCCGAGGCCCAGCTCGACCGCTTCCTCATGCACGTGAAGATCGGCTTCCCGGACGCCGCGGTGGAACGCAAGATCCTCCAGCAGGCCCGCGGCGAGGCGCTGCACGGCGAGACCAAGCCCGAGCAGCGGCTCAGCCAGCAGGCGATCTTCGCCGCGCGCAAGGAGATCCTCGGCCTGTACATGGCCGATGCGGTGGAGGAATACCTGGTGCAGCTGGTGATGGCCTCGCGCACGCCGGCGCGCTTCGACGCCGAGCTGGGCGAATGGCTGACCTACGGCGCCAGCCCGCGCGGCTCCATCGCCCTCGACCGCTGCGCGCGCGCCCACGCCTGGCTGGCCGGACGCGACTTCGTCAGCCCGGAGGACATCCAGACGGTGCTGTTCGACGTGCTGCGCCACCGCCTGATCCTCTCCTTCGAGGCCGAGGCCGCCGGGGTCGACCAGGACCGGGTCATCCAGCGCATCCTCGACGTGGTGGCGGTGGCCTGATGCAGCCGCAGGCGGCAGGCGGACCACGCCCGGCTCCGGACGGCATCCGGGTGAACCTGGCCGAGCTGATCGAGATCCGCCACCGGGTGCGCGAGGTGCAGCTGTTCTCCAGCACCGCCCGGCGCAGCATGCTGCTCGGCGCGCACCACTCGCGGCTGCGCGGGCGTGGCGTGGACTTCGACCAGGTGCGTGTCTACCAGGCCGGCGACGACGTGCGCAACATCGACTGGCGGGTCACCGCGCGCACCCAGGAACCGCACACCAAGCTGTTCCACGAAGAACGCGAGCGGCCGATCTTCATCCTCGTCGAGCAGAGCCGGCAGCTGTTCTTCGGCTCCTCGCGGCAGTTCAAGTCGGTGCTCGCCGCCCAGGCCGCGGCGCTGATCGGCTGGGCCGCCCTGGAGCACAACGACCGGGTCGGCGGGCTGGTGTTCGGCAGCAGCGCGCCCCACGAGATCAAGCCGCGGCGCAGCAAGCAGAGCCTGCTGCAGCTGCTCAACCGCCTGGTGCGCGCCAACCATGCGCTGCACGGCGAACTGCCGGACGAGCCGGACGGCTTCGGCCTGGCCCTGCGCCGCGCCCGCGAGGTGCTGCGCCCGGGCAGCCTGGTGGTGGTGCTGTGCGACGAGCGGGCGCTGTCCGACACCGCCGAGCGCCAGCTGCTGCTGCTCGGCCGGCACAGCGAGCTGCTGCTGCTGCCGCTCTCCGACCCCCTCGACCATGCCCTGCCCGCCGCCGGCCTGCTGCGCTTCGCCCAGGACGGCGCGCAGCTGGAGCTGGACACCCACGACAGCGCGCTGCGCCAGGCCTACCACGCCCTCGGCCAGGCGCGCCAGGCGCGCTGGCAGCGCCTCGCCGAACGCCTCGGCAGCCTGCTGATGCCGCTCAGCACCCAGTTCGAGCTGGTCGAGCAGCTGCGCGAGCGGCTGCAGCCGCGGCCGGCAGGCCAGCCATGAACCCGCTCGACAACCTGCAACCGCTGATCCCCCCGCCGGCCATTCGCTGGTGGCCGCCGGCGCCTGGCTGGTGGCTGCTGGCGCTGGTCGCCCTCGTCTCCCTCGCCGCCTTCTGCTGGCTGCAGTGGCGGCGTCCGCGCCGGCGCGCCGAGCCGACGCCGGCGCAGGTCCTCGACCCGCTGCGCGTCGCCGCCCTGGAGGAGCTGGCGCAGCTGCGCAAACCCTACGACGTGCCGGCCGGCCCCTGGCTGCAGCAGCTCAACGCGCTGCTCAAGCGCCTGTGCCGCGCCCACTACCCGGACAACCACAGCCACACCCTGAGCGGCCGCGCCTGGCTGGCCTATCTCGACAGCCGCTGTCCGGCCGCCGGCCTGACCCGCTGGATGATCCTGGTGGAAGGCGGCTACCGCGCCGAGTGCCGGCTCGACGACAAGGCCATCGACGGGCTCTACCAGTCCGTGGAAATCTGGATCCGCCGGCATGTTTGAATTCGTCTGGCCCTGGGTCTTCCTGCTCGCCCCGCTGCCCTGGCTGCTGCGCCTGCTGCTGCCGCCGGCCGACAGCGGCGAGGCCGCGCTCAAGGTGGCCTTCCTCGATGAACTGGAGAGTCTCAGCGGCCGCCGCGCCCGCCTGCGCCTGCCGGGCTGGCGGCAACAGGCGCCTTTCGTCCTGCTCTGGCTGCTGCTGCTCACCGCCGGCGCCCGTCCCGAATGGGTCGGCGAACCCCTGCCGCTGCCCACCAGCGGCCGCGATCTGCTGCTGGCAGTGGATGTTTCCGGCTCCATGGAATACGCCGACATGCAGTGGCAGGACGAAACCATCAGCCGCCTGGAGCTGGTCAAGCGCCTGCTCGGCCAGTTCATCGAGGACCGCCGGGGCGACCGCGTCGGGCTGATCCTGTTCGGCAGCCAGGCCTACCTGCAGGCGCCGCTGACCTTCGACCGGCAGACCGTGCGCACCTGGCTGGAGGAAGCCATGATCGGCATCGCCGGCAAGAACACCGCCCTCGGCGACGCCATCGGCCTGGGCCTCAAGCGCCTGCGCCTGCGCCCGGCGCAGAGCCGCGTGCTGGTGCTGGTCACCGACGGCGCCAACACCGCCGGCGAGATCGACCCGCAGGTCGCCGCCCGCCTGGCCGCCGAGGAAGGAGTACGCATCCATACCATCGGCATCGGCGCCGATCCCCGGCAGAACGGCCTGCCCGGCCTGCTCGGCCTGACGCCGGGGCTCGACCTCGACGAGCCGACCCTGCGCGCCATCGCCGAACAGACCGGCGGGACCTATTTCCGCGCCCGCAGCACCGAGGAGCTGCACGCCATCGAGGAAACCCTCGACCGCCTGGAGCCGGTCGCCCAGCCGCCGAGCCAGGCACGCCCGGCCCGTCCGCTGTACCCCTGGCCGCTGGCCGCGGCGCTGCTGATCGGCCTGCTGCCGGTGGCCCGCACCCTGTGGCCGCCGCGCGCCCGTCTGGGCGGAGCACGCCGATGAGCGTCCTCTGGCCACACTGGCTGCGCCCCGGCTGGCTGCTCCTGCTGCCCCTGCTCGCCTGGCTGCTCTGGCGGCTCTGGCACCGCGAGCGGCGCGCCGGCCGCTGGGAGCTGCTGCTGCCGCCGGCCTTCCACCCGGCGCTGCTCGGCGCGCGCGCCGGGCGCGGCAGCCGCCTGCCGTGGATCGCCCTCGGCCTGGCCTGGCTGCTCGCCCTGCTGGCCCTGCTCGGGCCGAGCTGGCAGCGCATCGAGCAGAGCACCCTGAAGCGCGCCGACCCGCTGGTGGTGCTGCTCGAGCTGACCCCGAACATGCTCGCCGGCGACGTCGCGCCGAACCGCCTGGCGCTGGCCAGGCACAAGCTGCTCGACCTGCTCGCGGCGCGCCAGGAGGCACAGACCGCGGTGGTCGTCTACGCCGGCAGCGCACACACCCTGGTGCCGCTCTCCGACGATCTGGAAACCATCCGCAACCTGCTGGATGCCCTCGCCCCGCCGATCATGCCGGTCGCCGGGCGGCACGCCGACCTTGCCGTGGCCCGCGGCCTGGCCCTGCTCGAACAGGGCGCCCAGGGCCGCGGCCAGCTGCTCTTGATCGGCAGCGAACTGGACGAACAGGAGCGCCAGGGCATCGCCCGGGCACTCGGCGGCGACGGCGAACGCCTCGCCATCCTCGGCATCGGCAGTCCCGGCGGAGCGCCCATCGCCCAGGAGGACGGCACCTTCCTCAAGGACGACCAGGGCGCCATCCTCCTCGCCCGGCTGGACAGCGCCGGCCTCGCGCGCTTCGCCGACAACCTCGGCGGGCGCTACCAGAGCGTCAGCCTGGACGACCGCGACCTGCGCCAGCTGGGCCTGCTGGCGGGTCCGCAACTACTGCGCGAGGGCGACCAGACGGCGCGCTTCGACGCCTGGGCCGACCAGGGCCACTGGCTGCTGCTGCCGCTGCTCCTGCTGGCGGCCTGCGCCGGCCGGCGCGGCTGGCTGCTCGCCCTGCCCCTGCTGCTCGTCCTGCCCCAGCCCGGCCAGGCCTTCGAGTTCACCGACCTGTGGCTGCGCCCCGACCAGCAGGGCCGCATCCTGCTCCAGGCCGGCCAGCCGGACGAGGCCGCACGGCGCTTCGCGGACAGCCAGTGGCAGGGGCTGGCCCTCTACCAGGCCGGCGACTACGCCGCCGCCGCCGAGCGCTTCGCCCAGGGCCAGGGTGCCGCCGCCCACTACAACCGCGGCAACGCCCTGGCCCGGGCCGGCGAGCTGGAGGCCGCGCTGGACGCCTACGAGCGCGCCCTGGAACTGCAGCCGGCGCTGGAACCGGCACTGCACAACAAGGCCCTGATCGAGGAACTGCTGCGCCAGCGCCAGCAGCAGGCGCCGCCGCCGGACGCCGACAGCGCTGCCGAGCAGCCATCGGGCCAGCCAGGCCAAGACAGCCCGTCCGGGCAGAGCAGCGGGCAGAACGACGGCCAGGCGGATACGCCCGCGCCCGGAACGAGCGAGGACGCCGCGGCGGACAGCGCACCGGCGCAGCCGGGAGCGCCCGGAACGGCCCAGGACGGAGCGCAGGCCACGGGCGAGGCGCCGCCAGGCTCCGGCCAGGTCGCCGAGGCGACCCCGGAGGAGCCGTTCGCCGCCGAACGCCGCCAGGCCCTGGAACAGTGGCTGCGGCAGATCCCGGACAATCCCGGCGAGTTGCTGCGGCGCAAATTCTGGTACGAACAGCAACAACACCGGGAAGCCAGCCCATGATCCGCCTGCTCTGCACCCTCCTGCTCTGCCTGCTGGCCTGGACGGCCCAGGCCGAGGAGTTCACCGCCCGGGTCGACCGCACCCGCCTCGGCGCCGGCGAAACCCTCGAGCTGACCCTGGAAAGCAGCGATTCCACTCCGCTCGGCAAGCCGGACCTAAGCCCTCTGGATGAGCACTTCGAGGTGCTCGGCACCCGCCAGGTCAACCGTCCAAGCAGCACCGCCGGCGACTCCCGCAGCACCACCCAGTGGATCGTCACCCTGCAGCCGAAGCGCCGCGGCCAGGTGACGATCCCGCCCCTGCGCCTGGGTGACCGGCAGACCCGGGCAATCGTCCTGCAGGTGCAGAAAAGCGAGGTGGACAGCGACCCGGCCAGGCTGGCGCCGGTGTTCATCGACGCCACCCTGGACCGGGAAAGCATCTACGTGCAGGCCCAGGTCGTGCTCACCCTGCGCATCTACCATTCGGTGTCGCTCTACGACGACAGCAACCTGAGCCCGCTGCAGATGGCCGATGCCCACATCGAGGCGCTCGGCGCGCCACGCACCTACGAAACCAGCGTCAACGGCGTGCGCCACGGGGTGATCGAGGTGCGCTACGCGCTGTTTCCCCAGCGCAGCGGCGAACTGCTGATCCCCGCCCAGTCCTTCACCGCCACCGAGGTCAGCCGCGCCCCCGGCCGCGACGGCCTGCTGCCCTTCGGCCCGCACAGTGGCCGGCAGATCCGCGTCGAGTCGCCGGCGATCCCCCTGACGGTCCGGGCCAAGCCGGCCGAATACCCGGCCGACGCACCCTGGCTGCCGGCGCGCGCCCTCGTCCTGAGCGAGAACTGGAGCCCCGCGCCGGAACAGGCACGGGCCGGCGATTCGCTGACCCGCCAACTGACCCTCAAGGCCGACGGCCTGAGCGGCGCCCAACTACCGCCGCTGGCCAGCCTGCCGGTCGAGGGCCTGCGCCGCTATCCGGACCAGCCGCAGCTGACCGATCAGCCCGGCGAACGCGGCCTGATCGGCAGCCGCGAGGAGCGCGAGGCACTGGTGCCGACCCGCGACGGCCGGATCGAACTGCCGGCGCAGGAAGTGGTGTGGTGGAACACCGTCCACGAACGCCTGGAGCGCACCCGCCTGCCGGCGCGTACCCTGGTGGTGGAGACGAACCCGGAACTGGCCGCGGAACCGCCGCAGACCCTCGACGCGCCCCTGGCCCTGCCCGGCCAGCCGCTCTGGCTCTGGCAGCTGGCCAGCGCCCTGCTGCTCTGCACCACCCTGCTCGGCTTCGGCCTCTGGTGGCATGCCCGCCGCCAGCCGGCGATCCGCAGCGCCGTCGCCGGGCCGAGCCCGCGCAGCCTGCTCGACGACCTGCGCCGCGCCTGCCAGGCCAACGACACCCAGGCAACCCGCCAGGCCCTCGACGCCTGGGCCCGCCAGCAACCGGAAACCCTCGCCGCCATGGCGGCGCGCTACGTGCCCCTGTCCGCCGCCCTCGACGCCCTGAACGGCGCGCTCTACAGCGAGAGCGGCCAGTACTGGCAGGGCGACGACCTCTGGCAGGCGATCCGCGACCTGCCGCCGGCCCTGCAGTCGGGCACACCCCGCGAGCCGAGCCAGTTGCCGCCGCTGTATCCGCGCTGAGCGACGCGTGCGGCGGCGTGACGCGAGTCGCGACGGCCACAGGCCGTTGCCCGCTAAGCTGCCGACCCCACATTGACGAGCGGCGACGGGTGAAGATGGACATGACACGCAAACATCTCGATTTCTGCATCGAAGAGGCGGGATGCTTGCTCTGGGTCGCCCCCAGAAGCCTGGGCGGCCTCTCTGCAGCCGAACTGGGACAGGTATGGATGGGAGGGCATCGGGAGGTCACGACCGAAGAGCTCGTCCGCCGGGGCGCCATGATGCCCCTGGCCCTGTACCAGGACGATGGGTACGTGGTGCGCTTCATCCTCGGCGACCTGAGCGAGCAGGAAGCCAGCGCGTGGACCTCGCGCGCCATCTGGAAGCTCGACGTTCCCTGTGGAGAGATCCTGGTCTCCGGCGTGCTCACGCCCGATTTCCAGGCAGAGTTCGCGACCATGGTGCCGGCCGAAGCCAACGGCTCGTACTGGCTGGGCGCGTACATCACCGTGCCGCCCGGTGCTTACCTGGTCGAGATCCATGGCTATCCGCCAGGCGATCTCTCGGGGGGCTGGGGAACGATCACCGAGCCGCGGATGTTCGGCCCCCACCCCGGCATACAGCCGGAGAAACCGCTCGAATACTGGTGGCGTACGCACCCGGACGAGACGCCACCGGGGTGGATGGCCGACGAGCCCGAAGAAGGAGGCTCATACGTAGACTTCATCATTCGGCTTTCGCCGTTGGAGGGCGAGATGGCGGAACCGGCTCTCGAAGAGGATGGCTGCCTGCAGTGGGAGTTTCGCAAGCCGGATATTTGCCCGGCCGGGATTCGCTCCACCCTCTGAGCTGTCCCCATCCAGGCCCGGTCCCCGATCGATGCCCTGGCACTCTCCAGCAAAAAGAAAACCGCGGCTCGGAGGCCGCGGTTTTCAGGGTCGAGCGAGTGTCAGGCGTTAGCCTTTGGCCAGCATGCTGCCGCGCTCTTCCAGGTTGATGTGCCACTCCAGGGCTTCGCGCAGGATGTGCGGGGTCTGACCGCCCTTGGCGCAGGCGCGCTCGAAGTAGTCGTTCAGCGCGGCGCGGTAGTCCGGGTGCACGCAGTTGTCGATGATGGCACGGGCGCGCTCGCGCGGCGCCAGGCCACGCAGGTCGGCTAGGCCCTGCTCGGTCACCACGACGTCCACGTCGTGTTCGCAATGGTCGACGTGACCGACCATCGGCACCACGCTGGAGATCGCGCCG
Source organism: Azotobacter chroococcum (assembly GCF_002220155.1). NCBI lineage: Bacteria > Pseudomonadati > Pseudomonadota > Gammaproteobacteria > Pseudomonadales > Pseudomonadaceae > Azotobacter > Azotobacter chroococcum. The sequence goes on from NZ_CP011835.1 coordinate 2,983,475, forward strand.
CCCTTGGCGATGGACTTGGTGACGAAGATCGAGGTGTGGGCGTTACGGGCGAAGTCGCCGGAACCACCGATGCCGTTCATCATCTTGGTGCCGCCAACGTGGGTGGAGTTCACGTTGCCGTAGATGTCGAATTCCAGCGCGGTGTTGACGCCGATGATGCCGAGGCGGCGGGCGATTTCCGGCAGGTTGGAGATTTCCTGCGGACGCAGCACCAGCTTGTCCTTGTACTTCTCCATGTTGCCGAACACGCGCTTGCCGCACTCTTCGGAGAGGGTCATGGAGCAGCCCGAAGCGAAGTCCATCTTGCCGGCGTCGATCAGCTCGAAGGTGGAGTCCTGCAGCACTTCGGAGTACATGGTCAGGCCGCTGAAGTCGGACTTCAGCAGGCCGCACATCACGGCGTTGGCGATGGAGCCGATACCGGCCTGCAGCGGCAGCAGGCTCTTGGTCAGGCGACCGGCGGCCACTTCGCGCTCCAGGAAGGCGATCAGGTGGTCGGCGATGGCCTGGGTCTCGTCGTCCGGCGGGGTGACGGTGGACGGCGAGTCCGGGGTGTCGCAGATCACGACGGCAGCAATCTTGGCCGGATCGACCGGGATGGCCTTGGTGCCGATGCGGTCGTCGACATTGATCAGCGGGACCGGACCGCGGCCCGGACGGGCAGCCGGAATGTAGATGTCGTGCAGACCTTCGAGGTTCAGGTTGTGGGCCAGGTTGATCTCGACGATCACCTGCTTGGCCTCGGCGACAAAGCTGGCGGAGTTGCCCACGGAGGTGGTCGGCACGATGTGGCCTTCCTCGGTGATGGCGACGGCCTCGATCACCGCGATGTCCGGAGCCTTGATCTGCTTGGAGCGCATCTGCTCGACGGTTTCCGACAGGTGCTGGTCGACGAACAGCACCTTGCCTTCGTTGATCGCCTTGCGCAGGGTGTTGTCCACCTGGAACGGCATGCGGCGGGCCAGCGCGCCGGCTTCGGTCAGCTTCTTGTCCAGATCGTTGCCCAGGCTGGCGCCGGTGACCAGAGAGATCTTGCGCGGCGAGCTGGTGGCCAGCTTGGCCAGCGCCAGGGGCACTGCCTTGGCTTCGCCGGCGCGGGTGAAACCGCTCATGCCGACGGTCATGCCGTCCTGGATCAGCGCTGCGGCTTCGTCGGCGCTCATGATTTTTTCCAGAAGGGAGGGCAGGCGAATACGATCTGAATACATGGGAGCTTCTCGGAGTCAGGTTGACGACGAGCCCGAGTCTTATGCATTTGCGACAATTTGGCTTCCCGACGAAAGTCGGGGCCGTACGAAAGTCGAATGGAAGAAATTCGCCGACGTTCGCCTGCAAAGCGCAGCGCTTCGGCCCTGCCCTTCCGCTCCCGGGAAAGGCAGGGCCGCAGGCCCTAGACCAGGCTCTTGCTGACCACTTCGTAGACGTCGCCGGACAGCTCGCCGGAGGCGAGGATGCGCTCCAGCTCGGCCTTCATCAGCGCCTGGCGCGACGCGTCGTACTTGCGCCAGCGGGTCAGCGGCGCCAGCTGACGGGCGGCGATCTGCGGGTTGAGGGCATTGAGCATGATCACCTGGTCGGCGAGGAAGCGGTAACCCTGGCCGTCGGCGCGGTGGAAGTTGACGTGGTTCTGGTTGGCGAAGGCGCCGATCAGCGCGCGCACCTTGTTGGGGTTCTTCAGGGTGAACGCCGGGTGCTCCATCAGCGCCTGCACGCGCTCCAGACCGCCGGGCAGCGGGCAGCCGGCCTGCACGCCGAACCACTGGTCCATGACCAGCGGATCGTCCTGGAAGTAGTCGGCGAACAGCACCAGCGCCTCGGTCTTCTCGGCCTCGAACGGCGAGTTGACCAGCACCGCCAGGGCGGCGAGGCGCTCGGTCATGTTGTCGGTCGCCTGGTACTGGTCCTGGCAGGCCGCCAGCACTTCGGGCCTTTCGCTGAGCATCAGGTAGGACAGCGCGATGTTCTGCAGGGCACGGCGGGCGAAATGTTCGGCCGAGGCGACGTAGGGACTCTGCCGCGACAGCTCGCGGTTGGCCTGGTAGCGCTGCCAGAGCGGCTCGTACAGGGCGCTGGCGATCTCGCGGCGGGCGAACTCGCGGGCCGCATGGATGGCCACGACGTCGGCCACCGCGCTGATCTCGATGAGATAGGCCTCACCCGGCAGGGAGAGCATTTCGGCGACCATCGCCTGGTCCAGGCTCTGGTTCTCCAGCACGCTCTTCAGCGCCACGAGCAGGCGTCGGTCGAGCACCAGGGATTCGCCGCGCTGGTGCTGGCCGACCAGCTCCTGCAGCACCTGCACGGCGAGCTGCTGGCCGGCCTCCCAGCGGTTGAAGCCGTCGGAGTCGTGCTGCATGAGGAACATCAGCTGGTCGCGGCTGTACGGATAGACCAGTTTGACCGGCGCGGAGAAGCCACGCAGCAGCGACGGCAGCGGCTGCTCGGGAATGCCTTCGAAGGTGAACGACTGCTCGGCGGCGTTCACCGCCAGCACCCGGCTGGTGCCGGCCGCCTCGCTCTCGCCGGCCAGGCGCAACGGCAGTTCGCGGCCCTGGCCGTCGAGCAGCGCCAGCGCCACGGGAATCACCAGGGGCTCCTTGTGCGCCTGGCCGGGGGTCGGCGGGCAGCTCTGGCGGAAGGTCAGGGTGCAGGTTCCGGCCTTCGCATCGTACTGCTCGGCGACCTCCAGGCGCGGCGTGCCGGCCTGGCCGTACCAGCGCTTGAACTGGGTCAGGTCGACGCCGTTGGCGTCCTCCATGGCCTTGATGAAGTCGTCGCAGGTCACCGCTTGGCCGTCATGGCGCTGGAAGTACAGGTCGCTGCCCTGGCGGAAGCCCTCGGCGCCGAGCAGGGTGCGCAGCATGCCGACCACTTCGGAACCCTTCTCGTAGACGGTCAGGGTATAGAAGTTGGAGATCTCCATGTAGGAGTCCGGGCGCACCGAGTGGGCCATGGGGCCGGCGTCCTCGGCGAACTGGTGGGTGCGCAGGTAGGCGACGTCCTCGATGCGCTTGACCGTGGCGGAGTTCATGTCGGCGGAAAAACCGGCGTCGCGGAACACGGTGAAGCCTTCCTTGAGCGACAGCTGGAACCAGTCGCGGCAGGTCACCCGGTTGCCCGACCAGTTGTGGAAGTACTCGTGGGCGACGATCGCCTCGACCCGCTGGTGGGCTGCGTCGGTGGCGGTCTCGGCCTTGGCCAGCACGGCGCTGGAGTTGAAGATGTTGAGCCCCTTGTTCTCCATGGCGCCCATGTTGAAGTCGTTGACCGCGACGATCATGAAGATGTCCAGGTCGTACTCGCGACCGTAGGCCTCCTCGTCCCAGCGCATGGAGCGCTTGAGGCTGTCCATGGCGTGTTGGCACTTGTCGATGTTCTCCGGCTCGACATAGATGCGCAGGGCCACATTGCGGCCGCTCATGGTGGTGAACTCATCCTCCACGCACCAGAGGTCGCCGGCGACCAGGGCGAACAGGTAGGCCGGCTTCCTGAAGGGATCTTCCCAGGTCGCCCAGTGCCGGCCGTTGTCCGCGCTGCCGCTGGCCACCGGGTTGCCGTTGGAGAGCAGCACCGGGTAGCGCTGCTGCTCGGCGCTCAGCGTGGTGGTGAACCGGCTCATCACGTCCGGGCGATCGAGGTAGTAGGTGATCTTGCGAAAGCCCTCGGCCTCGCACTGGGTGCAGAACATCCTGCCGGACTTGTAGAGGCCCTCGAGCGCGGTGTTGCTTTCCGGGTGGATGCACACGCGGGTTTCGACGACGAACTCGGCTTGCGGCGGCTGCAGGGTCAGGTGGCTGTCGTCCACCTGGTACTCGTGGGCGCCCAGCTCGCGGTCGTCGAGGACCACCGACAGCAGCTCCAGCTGCTGGCCGTCCAGCACCAGCGGCGGCAGGCCGGCGCCGCGCGCCGGGTTGCGGCGCATCGCCAGGCGCGCATGCACCAGGGTGCGGTCCTCGTGCAGCTCGAAGCTCAGGTGGGTCTCGTCGATCAGGTACTCCGGCGCCTGATAGTCCTTGAGGTAGATGGTTTTCGGCTGTTCGGTACGCATCGCGTTCGGCTCCGTCGATATCCGCTCTCCGGGGGACAGCGGGATGGGATGAGGGGATGAAAGACTGGCCGGACTCAGGCCGAGACCGCCAGCTGGTAGGCCGTGTACTTGCGGATGTTGATCACCCCGACGTCGAAGATCAGGTACTGACCCTTGATGCCCTGCAGGATTCCCTCCACCACCGGCGTCTTGTCCAGGTCGAGGCTGACGATCTTCCCGGGGTAGCTCTCCACCGGATAGCGGATCTCCACCGGCTCGGCATCGTTCAGCGGCTGGATCGCCTGCAGGCCGAAGCGCGCCTGCAGGGCTTCGAGGCCCTCCCGGCAACTGTCGAAGAGCTGCTCACGGACGGCCGGCAGATCGACCGGCGCGGCCTCGCCCTTGAGCAGCGCGCGCCAGTTGGTGCGGTCGGCGACCTGGCTGCGCAGAAGGTCCTCCACCAGACCGGACTGCTGGCGGGTGGCGACGCGCAGGATCGGCAGCGCCTGGCAGGCGCCCTGGTCGAGCCAGCGGGTCGGCACCTGGCTGGCCCGGGTGATGCCGACCTTGACGCCGGAGGAGTTGGCCAGGTAGACGACGTGCTCGGTCATGCAGAAGCGCTCGCCCCAGGCCGGGTCGCGGCAGGTGCCGAGGGCATGGTGGCACTTCTCCGGGCTGACGATGCAGCTGTCGCACTGCGGCAGCTTCCTGAAGCAGGGGTAGCAGTAGCCCTGGCCGAAGCTCTTGGCGGTCCTGCGCCCGCAGTGGCTGCAGTGGATCGCGCCCAGGTACTCCAGGCGCAGCGGCTGGCCGATCAGCGGATTGACCGGCACCTGTGCCTCGCCCAGACGCAGGGCGTACTGCACCGGGGCGTCGAGGCGCGCCGCCATCTTGTCCAGTGCGCCGCGGGCGAGCTCGGCCATCAGTGCAGGGTGTCCGAGGACTTGAACAGCAGGTTGGGAATCGGCTCGCCGCTGGACTTGCACTTCTGCTCGCCCATGTAGCCGGTGCGCTCCTCTTCCGGCAGGTTGCGGATCTCCCAGGCGATCATCGCCTGCAGGCTCAGCTCCTTCTGTTCCTGGGTCAGCTTGCGGCCATCCGGCCATTTGCCGATTTCCACCGCCAGCTTGAGGCTCTGGTAGATCTCCGGGGTGATGTTCTCGATCATTGCTTCAAAGGACGACATGGCAGGCTCCTGCAGGATTCTGCCTGCATTCTAACCCAGAGCCATGCGGACTGCCCCGCGCCCGGCCGCCCGAAAGATTGCCGGAGACTGCACGGCTACTGTGCCCCAGCGCATGAAACGCGGTCGCCGGCGAGTCGATAATCGGCGGCCGCGCAGCGCGCGTATTTTCGCAATGGCACCCGGCCGGATCGGGCAACACCCAGCCCTCGATCGTCTATGTATTTACCGGTCCTGACTTTTTCATCGTTATCGTGAGTCATCGAACATGCTGAAGATCCTTCACCTCGCGACAGGAAGCATGGCCCTGCCGCTATCGCTCGTTCCCGCCTTCGACAGCGAGGCCCTGCCCTTCCTGCAGCAGGCCAATGCCCTCTACCTGAACCTGTTCGGCCTGCTCAACCTGCTCCACGCGCCCGGCGCCGAGCGTTTCCCTCGCCCGGCGCAGCGGCTGGTCTCGGCCCTGCTGATATCGAGCGTGGCGATTCAGGCGCTGATCCTGCTGATGCCGCTGGAGTCCAGCGGCGGGCAGCCGGCCGTGCTGTTCAGCCTGTCCTGCGCGGCTGCCGGGGTGCTGCTGCATCTGGGCCTCAACCTGGGCGGGCGCGCCGCGCCGCAGCAGGAGCAGTTCCAGGCCGACGGGGAAGACGAACCGCAGTGGAGCGACCGCGAGATCGGCACGGTGAAGTGGTTCAACAGCGCCAAGGGCTTCGGCTTCATCGCCCGCAATACCGGAGAGGATGTGTTTGTGCACTTTCGCGCCATTCGCGGCGAGGGGCACCGGGTGCTGGTCGAGGGCCAGCGGGTGGAGTTCAGCGTGATCCGGCGCGACCGGGGACTGCAGGCCGAGGACGTGATCGCCAGACCACGTCCCCGGCGCTGAGGCAAGGCTGGCGCGCCCTGCTCAATAGTGCGGTGGCGGCGCCTCGTCGTCGTCCACCGAGCCGAGTTCGTCGACCAACTCTTGCTGGCGTTTGGCCAGCGCTTCCAGCTGCATCTGCAGCCGCTCGACCACCCGCTGCTGGGCGACCAGCACATCGTTCAGCGCCTGAATGGTGTCGTCCTGGAAGGCCAGGCGGGTTTCCAGATCGTTGATGCGCGTTTCCAGGTCCATGTTCAATCCTCGCTGAAGCGAAAGTCCCCGGTCAGCACCAGGCGCAGCTTGTCGCGGATCGCGGCGATCTGCGCATCCGTGTAGGGCAGCGCCGGATGCTTCCCCCACACCGGCGCCGGCCAGGCGTCGTCGTCGCGCCGGCGCACGATGACGTGCATGTGCAGCTGGGAAACCACGTTGCCGAGAGCGGCCACGTTCATCTTGTCGGCGCCGAAGGTGTCCTTGAGGGTTTCCGCCAATTCGCAGGTTTCCTGCCAGAGGGTCCGCTGGTCCTCGGCATCGAGCTGGAACAGCTCGACGACCTCCTCCCGCCGCGGCACCAGGACAAACCAGGGATAGCGGGCATCCTTCATCAGCAGCAGACGGCAGAGCGGGAAGTCGCCGATGGGCAGGGTGTCCTGTTGCAAACGTGAATCCAGAGCGAACATGACCGATCTCCTTGTTCGGATTCAAAGTGGATCTTAGCAAGCCGCCGGAGAATCACCGCACCCGCTCATCACGCGAGGCTGGCAGCCCGCCATAGCTGCGCAGCATAGCTAACGGGGCAGGCGAACGGAAACCTCCAGCCCGCCGAGGGGCGACTCGTCTAGGACGATCTCGCCGCCGTGCAGCTCCACCGCCCGGCGCACGATGGACAGCCCGAGCCCGGCGCCCTGCCCTGCGCCGGCGCGGAAGAAGCGCTCGAACACTTTCTCGCGCAGTTCCGGCGCAATCCCCGGGCCGCTGTCCTGCACGCGCAGGCGCAGGCAGTCCGCATCAGCTTCGAGCAGCAGCCGGATGCAGCCGCCCTCCGGGGTGTACTGCACGGCGTTGGCGACCAGGTTCTGCACCAGGATCGCCAGGCTGGGCGCATCGCCGCGCAGCTCGTAGCCGCCCGCGCCGGAGGTTTCCAGGGTCAGCTCCTGCTCCCTGGCCAGCGCCAGCGGCGTCAGCTCGGCCAGCTCGTTGCGCAGGAAGGCGGCCAGGTCGAGGCTGGCCATGTTCGGCTGCACCGCCGCCGGCTCCAGACGGGCCAGCGCCAGCAGTTGCCCGACCACCCGGGTCGCCCGCTCGACGCCCGGCCCCAGCTGGCGCAGCGCCTCGTCGCGGTCGACCGGGTCCGGCGCCTCGAGGGCGTTCTGTGCATGGATGCGCAGCACCGCCAGCGGCGTGCGCAGCTCGTGGGCGGCGGCGGCGAGCAGCTGGCGCTCGCGCTCCAGCAGCTGGGTGAGCTGCAGCAGCAGGCGGTTGAGCGCCGCCATCACCGGCTCCAGCTCCCGCGGCAGGGGCGCCAGCAGCAGCGGCGCCAGGTTGTTCGGATCGCGCGCCCTGATCAGCCCGACCATCCGCTCGAGCGGACGCAGCCCGCAGCCGATCGCCAGCCAGACCAGCAGCGCCAGCAGCGGCAGGCCGAACAGGTCCGGCATCAGGCTGCGCTTGGCGATCTTGCCCGCCAGCTCGCCGCGCACATCCTCGCGCTCGCCAACCAGGATCCAGCGCCGGTCGACCCGGTCGTGGAGGGCGAAGACCCGCCAGCGGAACGGCTCTAGCTCCAGCAGGTGATAGCCGATCAGCCGCTCGTCGGCCAGGCCGGCCGGCACCTCCGCCAGCAGTCTGGAAAACAGGGTGTGCGCGGCGCTCGCCGAATGCAGCAGCAGCTGGCCCCGCTCGTCGAACACCTGGAAGGCCAGCTTGCCTTCGTAGCGATGGCCCAGCGACAGCGCCCCGTGCCCGCCCGGCAGGGTCTGCATCGCCAGTGCCTCGTCGAGCATGGCCTGCAGCTCCCCGCGCTCGCGCTCGAGCATTTCGCGACCGACCAGTCCGGCGAGCAGCCGGGCGGTCTGCGCCAGCTGCGCATCGAACAGTTCCTCGATCTCGTGCTGGGCATCCCGGTAGCTCTTGTAGGAGATCAGCGACAGGGACAGGGTCAGCACACCGAGGACGAGGAACAGGGTGCGGGCACGGATCGAGCGCATCAGGGCCTGTCCACCATGTAGCCGACGCCACGCACCGTGCGGATCAGCTCGGGGAAGAACTTGCGGCGCAGGTGGTGGACATGCACCTCCAGGGCGTTGCTTTCCACCTCCTCGCCCCAGCCGTAGAGCGCCTGCTGCAGCCGGTCGCGGGTCAGCACCCGGCCCGGCTGCGCCAGCAGCTCGTGCAGCAGCAGGAACTCCTTGCGCGCCAGGGCGATGTCCCGCCCCTGGTAGCTGACCGCCTGGCTCTGCGGATCTAGGCAGATACCGCGGTGCTCCAGGACCGGCTGCGGGCGATTGAAGCTGCGCCGCAGCAGCGCGCGCAGCCGCGCCTTCAGCTCGGCGACGTCGAACGGCTTGACCAGATAATCGTCGGCACCGGCATCCAGCCCGGCGATGCGCTCGCTGGTCGCGTCGCGCGCGGTCAGCACCAGCACCGGCAGCGGATTGCCTGCGGCGCGCAGGCGCCGCAGCAGCTCCAGCCCGTCCAGCCGCGGCAGGCCGAGATCGAGCACGCAGAGGTCGAAGCTCTCGCAGCCCAGCGCATGCAGCGCCGCGGCGCCGTCCTGCAGCCAGTCGACCGTGTAGCCCTCGGGCTTGAGCGCGGTGCGGATGCCCTCGCCCAGCGCCGCATCGTCTTCCACCAGCAGAATGCGCATGTCCCGGTCGTCTCTCCCGCAGCTCATTTCAGCTCGGCGCGGACCTTGCCGAGCAGCGCCTCGACTTCCCTGTGCCGACCGGCATCGGCGACGCCGCGGCCGGGGCGCGGCGGTGCGGCCTGCGCCTTCTGCAGCGCCGCGAGCGCCTCGGGATAACGCTTCTCGCGATACAGGAAGTCAGCATAGAAGTAGTTGGGGTCGATGCCGTCAGGGTTCAGGCCCAGGGCCTGCTTGAGCAGCGTCTCGGCGCGCTCGTCGTCGCCGAAGCCGAGCGGCCAGCCCGGCACCTGGTAGTAGAGGGTGCCGAGACTGGTGTAGGCCGAGCCGTCGAGGGCCTTGGGATCGATCGCCAGGGCCTGCTCGAAGCTCGCCCTGGCCTGCTTGGCCAGGTCCAGCGCGCCCAGCCCGCCCCTGGCGCCGGCCCAGGTGCTGAGGACGATGCCGCGCCAGATCAGCAGTTCGGCCGAGTTCGGCTCGCTCTTGAGCGCTGCCTCGGCCTCGCCGGCGAGACGCTCGAAGGCCACCTCGCGCTGTGCCTCGGGCAACTGGTAGTTGATCTCGGCCCAGCGGTTCTGCAGGTGCCGCAGGCTCAGGGTACCGGCGTCGCTGAGGGCGAAGCCGGGCAGACTGAAGGCCAGCGTGCCGCCCAGCAGCAGGGCGCGCAGGAGGGATGTGTTCATGGGGTGCCTCGTTCGGTGAGGGTGGGATCTTCGCTCAGGACTTGCCGCGGGCAAAGCGCTGGATGACCGGCAACTGCTTGCGCAGGGCCTGGTCGACGACCCGCGGCAACAGGCTGTTGAGGCGCACGAAGAGCTTTTCCGGCCAGCCCAGGTAGAGTTCCTCCTGCTCGCGCAGGATCGCCTCGGCGAGTGCCGCGGCCACCGTCTGCGGATCGTCCATGGCCACCTTCAGCTCGTCGTTCATCGCCACCACGTTGTCGGCGTTCATGCCCGTGTGGGTCGCCCGCGGCGCGACGTAGAGCACCTTGACCTGGGTATCGGCGAGTTCGCGGCGCAGAGCCTCGGAGAAGCCGCGCACGGCGAACTTGCTGGCGCAGTAGGCCGTGAAGCCGGGATAGCCGAGGGAGCCGAAGGTCGAGCCGACGTTGACCACCAGGGCGCGCTCCTGCAGGCGCAGCAAGGGCAGCAGGCGATGGGTGAGCTGCAGGGTGGCGGTGACGTTCAGCCCGATCAGCTCGGCGATGCCCTCCTCGTCATGGTCCTCCAGCAGGCTGAAGCGGTTGACCCCGGCGGCGTTGATCAGCGTGTTCAGGCCGCCGAAGCGCCGGGCCGCGGCCAGCACCGCCTGGCGCCCCTCGGCCTCGGCGATGTCCGCCTGGACGATTTCCAGCTGGGCCGGATAGCGCTGCTGCAGGGCCTGCAGGGGCTCGAGATGGCGGCCGGCCAGGAGCAGCCGGGCACCGCCCTCGCAGAGCCGGACGACCAGCGCCTGGCCGATGCCGCCACTGGCGCCGGTGATCAATCCTCGACAATCGGACAACTGCATTTCTCCCTCCTCAGGCCGTCAACGGCAGGCTGCGAAACATGTCGCCATACAGGCGATAGACCACCTTCGCGGTATGCACCACCGCGGCCTGGTCCTCCTCATTATCCAGCTGATTCATCAGCCCCTTGAAGAGCTCGATGTGCTCGAGGTCGAGGCTGCCGTGCGAGGTCAGGTAGCTGAACGCCTGCGCCGGCAGTCCCAGTGACTCCTGGAGAGAGCCGGCGGCGCGGGTGGCGACGGCGACGCTGGTGCCCTCGAGCACCTGGACCATGCCGAAGAAGCTCACCGGGTTGCCGCGGGCGATGCGGTCGTAGACGTAGCTGACCATCAGCTCGGTGGGCAGGTTGGGCGTGGCGCGGTGCACCGCCTCGGCATCGCCGCCACAGGCGCGGATGTCGTTGAGGATCCACTCCTGGTGGCCGTATTCCTCCTCGATGTACTCGGCGATCGCCTCGCGCAGCCATTCCAGGCGCTCGGGCAGGCGCGCGCCGCAGGCCATCAGGAGCGGCACGGTGTGCTTGACGTGGTGATAGGCCTGGCCGAGAAACGCCAGGTAGCTGGACAGACCGAGCCGGCCCTGCAGCGCCTGCCCGATGAGCGGTGCCGCCAGCAGGTACTCGCGCTCGGCGGCGGTCTGCTCTTGCAACCTCGTATGGAAATCCATGGTGTCTCCTCAGGGAATGGGGGTGGCCAGCACACGCTCGATGGCCGTCCGGTAATGCTGGAACAGCGCCGCCCGGCGCAGCCTGCCGTTGGCGGTGGCCAGGCCGTTGGCGACGCTGAAGGGTTGTTCGGCGCGCAGCCAGTGATGGACGCGGGCATAGTCCGGCAGGCCGGCGTTGACCCGCGCCACGGCCCGCGCCAGCGCCTCGTCGTCGATCCCGGCCGAGCGCGGCTGCAGCACCGCCACGTTGGCGGGCTGCGCCTCGCCGTGCAGCCAGGCCTGGGCGATCGGCAGCTGCTGCACCAGTTCGGCCTCGACCCATTCCGGATTGACGTTGCGCCCGAAGGCGGTGACGAACTGGTGCTTCTTGCGCCCGTGCAGGACCAGGAAGTCGCCCTCGAAGTGGCCGAGATCGCCGGTGCCCAGCCAGTCGCCGGCCGGCGCCGGCTCGCCGAAGTAGCCGAGCATCCGCGCGCCGCGGACCAGCACCTCGCCGTCGTCGGCCAGGCGCACCTGCAGATGCGGCAGGGGCCGGCCGACACTGCCGATGCGGCGCTGTCCGGGCGTATTCAGGCAGACCACCGAGGCGCACTCGGACAGCCCGTAGCCCTCGAACACCGGCAGGCCGAGGGCCTCGGCGCGCTCCAGCAGCTGCGGCGCGACCCGACCGCCGCCGACCGCGACGAAACGCAGGGAGTCGGGCAGCGGCGAGCCGCTTTCCAGAACCGTCACCCAGGCCAGCAGCAGCTGCGGCAGGAGGATCAGGCTGTTCGGACGGCTGCGCTGCAGCGTTCCGAGAAAGCGCGGCAGGTCGAAGCGGCTGGCCCCCTCGAGGCCCACCTGGGCCAGCGGCACCAGCTCGACCAGCGCGCCGCCGAGCAGCAGCGCATAGAGGCCGGCGACGTTCTCCAGCAGCACCGCGAGCGGCAGCACGCACAGGTGACGCTCGATCCCGCTCGGCCCGCAGGCCTGCCAGATGCTGGTGGCCACGCGCAGCTGCGCTCCGGCGTCGAGGCAGACGCCTTTCGGCTGGCCGGTGGTGCCGGAGGTGTAGGTGATCTTCAGGGTTCCCGCCGGCAGCTCGGCGACCTGTGCCGGCCGACGCTGCGAGAACCCCTCGGCCAGCGACTCGAAGCCCAGCGGCGCATGGCGGGAAGGATCGGCGGCGATCAGCGTGTCGACGCCGGCGCTGTCCAGCACGTGGCGCTGCTGGTCGGCGGAGAAGAAGCCCGGCAGGGGTATGCAGACGACGCCGGCGCGCAGCGCCGCCAGATCCCAGAGCGCCCATTCGATGCCGTTGTCCAGCTCCAGCGCCAGGCGCCGGGCAGCGATCCGGCGCAGATAGCCGGCCCGCATTTCGATCTCGTCGAGCAGCTGGCGGTAGCTCAGCCGCCGCTCGCCCTCCTGCAGCGCCGGCCGCTCGCCATGGGCCGCCAGGGTTTGCCAGAAGGACTCAACCGCAGGCGACATCGGCGATCTCCTGATACAACGGCCGATAGCCGAGGCGCTGATAGGTGGCGGAGGCCTGCAGACGCTTGTGGGTTTCGGCCACGTTCGCCGCCATGACCTGGGGATGACTGTCGTAGTAGCGGCCCCAGTCGGCCAGATCCGCGCCCATGCGGGCCGGGTCCGCCGGACCCAGCTCGACCAGCGGCAGGCCCAGGCGCTGGAAGCTGTTCAGCAGCATCGCCGTGCCGGTGAAGACCACCCAGCGAAAGCCCTGGGCGCCCACCAGGTCGGTCAGTGCGGTGATCAGCAGGCGTGCGCCGCCCGGCCCCTGGGCGGCGAAGTTGCCCACCTCGACGAGGTCCTGGCGCGCCACCGGCAGGCCCGTGCGTGCGCTGACGACGCGCTCGATGGGCTCATCCAGATAGCGCTCGAGAAACAGCCCCTCCATGCCACTGGCAGGACGCAGGCCGGCGGCCGCCTGCACCTTGCCGTCCTCGTCCTCGAAACCCAGCAGACAGGGCATGAAATGATGGATGTGCGCCGCGTAGTAGTCGGCGAAGCGGGCGCGGATGAAGGCTTCCAGCGCGTGGCGCCGGGCCGAGCCCGGGCTGGGCTTGACCAGATGCACACTCAGCGACCGCTGGCGCCCGATCAGTGCCAGCGGTTCGTGCTGTTCCCATGACAGCTCCATCTTGCAGACCTCGGCGGGTGGGGGGATTGGGAGCATTCTTGTTCCCCCACCCTTAACAAACGCTTAAGTCTGTAAAGGCGCGCAAGCCGTCAGCACAAGCCAGCGCTACCGCCACCGGACCGACTAAGCTGCATTCACGCTCTGGCGATGACCAGGGTCGCTCGAAACGACGTCCCAAGCGAACGACAGCGAATACAGCTCAGACAGGAGCCGCATCCCGATGCCTGCAACGATCAGAGGGAAGCTGATCGCCCTGATTCTGGCCGTGACGGTTTCCCGGGAAACCGTCGCCAGCTCGGCGCCGCCCGGCGGGTTCGCCGAAGACGCCAGCGCCAGCCTGCTGCTGCGCAACGGCTACGTCTATCGCGACAACCAGGACGCCGTGCGCGACCAGTCGCGCTGGGCCCAGGCCTTCATCGCCACCTTCGAGTCCGGCTTCAGCCAGGGCCCCCTGGGCGTCGGCCTGGACGCCTACGGCCTGTTCGCCGTCCGGCTCGACACCGGCAAGAGCCGCGACGACGGCGACATCGCCTACTTTCCCACCGACAGCGACGGCGATCCCGAAGAGGATCTGGGCGAGCTCGGCCTCGTCCTCAAGCTGCGGCTGTCCAATACGGTATTGAAATACGGCGATCAGCTGCCCGCCTTGCCGGTGCTGTCCTACGACAGTTCCCGCCTGCTGCCGCAGACCTTTCGCGGCGTTCTGCTCGAAAGCGGGGAAACCGACGGCCTGAGCCTGCATGCCGGACGCTTCACGGCGCAAAACGACAACAACCACAGCGGTCGGGATGTGCCGGGGCGGGAACTGGACTCCATCGAGCTCATCGGCGGCAGCTATGCCTTCAGCGATCAGCTGAGCGCCACCCTGTACTTCTCCGACATCGAGGCGATGGCCAGGAAGCGATACGCCAATATCGCCTGGCGGCTGCCCCTCGCCGAAGAGCGCTCCCTGGAACTCGATTTCGACTTCTACCGAACCCGCTACGATCGGGATTACACCCAGACCGGCAAGGACGAGGACAACCGCATCTGGAGCCTGATGGCCACCTACCATTGGGGATCCCATGCCTTCATCCTCGCCTGGCAGCGCTCCATCGGCGGCTTCGAGAGTCTCGACGACGACGGCCAGCCGGTCACCCACGGCTACGATTTCGACTTCGGCGACGGCGGAGACGCCAACTACCTGGCCAACGCCTTCTACTCCGACTTCAACCGCAAGGACGAACGCTCCTGGCAGATCGGCTACGAGCTGGACTTCACCGACTACGGGGTGCCGGGGCTGAGCTGGAAGAGCGCCTACGTGCACGGCAGCCAGATCGACACCGGCCGGGGCGGCATGGCGAGCGAACGGGAGTTCTACAACCAGATCCAGTACGTGGTGCCGGAAGGCGCAGCCAGGGACTTGTCGATCAACCTCTATGGCTCGATCTACCGCGCCAGCCGCGACCTGAACCAGGACCTGAACGAGATCTGGCTGTTCGTCGAATACCCGCTGGAGCTTCTCTGAACCCCGGATTCAGCCTCTGCGGCGTGCCCAGGCGCCACCGAGGGCGCCGGTCAGGCAGCCGGCGACCAGTCCGGCGACATGCGCGGCATTGGCGATGGCCCCCAGCCCCAGAGCGGTGACCAGTCCGGACAGGCAGACCAGCAGCCAGATCAGCATCATCACCACCACGCCCGGCGGCAGGCGATAGGCCGCGCCGGGCGCGAGCCGGTGGAAGATCCAGCAGTGGCCGAGCAGGCCGTAGAGCACCCCGGACAGGCCGCCGAACAGCGCCGGGCCGCCGAACAGGTATTGCGCGACGTTGGACGCCAGGCCGAACAGCAGGGTCAGGAGCAGCAGCATCAGCGCCCCCTGGCGAGCCTCGATGCGCTGTCCCAGCTCCCAGTACCAGAGCGCGTTCATCGCCAGGTGCAACCAGCCAAAGTGGATCAGCATGGGGGTCAGCAGGCGCCACCACTGCCCGGCAGCCAGGCTTTCCGCCAGGGGGACGAAATACAGGTAGTCGCCCTGGATGTGGAATTCCTGGAAGGTCAGCCAGCCGACGGCGGCGAGGTTGTCCCCGAGCAGGGTCAGGCCCGCCACCAGCAGGGTCGCCAGCAGCATCAGGGAGGTCAGGGGACTGCGGCGCAGTTGACGGAAAATGCCGGAAGTACTGCGGCGCGGTGGTGCCGGCAGCGCGCCCTGCGGATCACCCTCGGGAAAGCGCGCATAGAGCAGGCCCACTTCCCGGACCAGGCGGGAATCGGGCACCCAGAGCACCTGCTCGCCGCCCTCCTCGCTGACCCGGTGGGGCACGCCCAGACGCTGCAAGAGGGCGACGAAGCCGCTGAGATCGGTCCCCAGCGGCAGGCGCAGGGCCTCAATCGCTGTATTCATGGGGAGCCTCCGGACGCTCCACCTCGACCCAGGCGAACTTGTCGGGATCGAGCCGGGTCTCCTGGTCCAGGCGGTAGGCCACCAGCTTGCCGAACATCACCGCACTGTAGTCGAGACAGGCCAGGTTGGGACGAATCAGCGCCGGCTGCCCGCGGCGCCAGTAGTGGCCGACGAACAGCGGCGGCTGGTCGGCGTCGTAAAAGGGCAGCTCCGCCCGGTGCGCGCGGGAAATCGGCATCTGCGCGACGGGCTCGGGCAAGGCATCCGGCTGGAAGACGATATCGCCGTAGGTCTGCGGCTCGTCCGCCCAGAACTTGGTACGGAAGGTCTCGCGGACCAGGCCGTCCCGGCCGGTCAGCGTCATGCCATGGGGCAGGCGCATGTTGATGCCGCGCAGCAGGCGCTCGAAGACCTGGTGGGCGAAGGTGTCGGGCAGTGCGGAAGCCTTCAGAAAGGACTCGTCGATCAGGCCTTCCGGGTATTGCTGGCGCAAGGGCTCGATCAGGCTGCTGTCCCAGCAGGCGTGCACGACCCGGAAGCGACCGGCATCGATGAACAGCGGCAGCTCGTAGAACCAGTCGAGAAAGGCCCGCCAGTCGCCCGGATGATTGGCGAGCTGCGTGAGCGTCTCGTGGATCAGGTGCTCGTTGCGCGCGGTATGCTCGCGCACGTACTGCAGGCCGCTGTCGGGCGGCGCCTCGGTGGACCAGCCCAGCAGATTGTATTCGTGGTTACCCATGATGCACAGCGCCTGGCCGGCCTCGACCATGTCGTGCACCAGATGCAGGGCCTCGCGGATGCGTGGGCCGCGATCGACGATGTCGCCGACGAACAGCGCCATTCGCCACGGATGACGCCACACACCGCCCTGACGCCGATAGCCGAGGCGCTCGAGCAGGGCCTCCAGGCTATGGCCGCAGCCATGCACGTCGCCGATCAGGTCGTAGCTGCGCAGCGGATCGACCAGCATCAGCTGCCACCGCCCAGACGGCTGCCCCAGCCCAACTTGGTCCGGCACACCTCGTAATAGTTGTGGTCCAGCGGATGGATCAACTGCAGCCGCTGCGGCTTCTTGCTGATGGTGACGATGTCGCCGGGCGAACAGGTGAAATGGTTCTGCCCGTCGCAGGAAACCTGGGGATAGATGTCCATCTTCGGCGACACCACGATCTTCAGCTCGCTGTTGCCGGCGACCACGATCGGCCGGCTCGACAGGGTGTGCGGATACATGGGCACGATGACGATGGCGTCCAGCTTGGGATGCATGATCGGCCCGCCGGCCGACAGGGCATAGGCGGTGGAGCCGGTCGGCGTGGAGACGATCAGGCCGTCGGACTTCTGGCTGCTGACGAACTGCCCGTCGATGTACAGCTCGAACTCGATCATCCGCGTCGACTTGCCCGGGTGCAGCACCACATCGTTCAGCGCATCGCCCTGGCCGATCGGCTCGAGCTTGCGGCGCACCTGGGTCTCCAGCAGGAAGCGGCTCTCGACGGTGTACTGGCCGTCGAGCACCTCGGCGACCCGGGTTTCCAGCTCGTCGGGACGGATGTCGGTGAGAAAGCCCAGACTGCCGCGGTTGATGCCCAGCACCGGCACCTTGTAGCGGGCCAGGGCACGCGCCGCGCCGAGCATGCTGCCGTCGCCGCCGACGACGATGACCATGTCGCAGACCTCGCCCAGCTGCTTGCGCGAGGACACCTGGAGACCATGCCCGGGCAGGAGTTCGGCAATACTCTCGTCGAGGATCACATGGAGGTGTCGGTCGAGCAGAAATCTCTTCAGTCGGCGGATGGTGTCCACCACCTGGGTACTACCTAGGCGACCGATGATGCCAATATTGCGAAAGTGCTCCATGGGGCTCCTGCGGGGGCTGCGTTACAGGCAAGAGGCAATTATGCGGGAAAGCCGGGCAGAGCGGCAAACCACCTCCAATGGGGGGGAAGCGGGGCCTTTCGGCAGCCTCGCCGACCTCCCTGCGCGCCTTCGTCAGCCCCAGATCCGCGACCTGGCCTGGACCCTGCTGTCGCCCCCCCTGCTCGCCGCCACCGCCTGGCCGCAGCGCCATCCACTGGCGGCCAGCGACTGGGCCCACAATCCGGCCGGCCTGGCCGACTGGCTGCGGGCGCTGGACGCCTGCAGCACCCCGCTGGATACCTGGCTGGCGCAGCACCCGACGCGCCGCCTGGGCCTCTATTACGAGCGGCTCTGGCAGTTCGCCCTGAACCAGGCGCCTGGAGTCCGCCTGCTCGCCGCCAATCTGCCGATCCGCCTGGGCAGCAACACCCTGGGTGAGCTGGACCTGCTGCTGCAGGATGCCGAAGGGGTGCATCACCTGGAGCTGGCGATCAAGCTCTATCTCGGTCCGGCAGGAAGCCCTGAGCAGCATCCGGCCCGCTGGATCGGTCCCGGCCGGCATGACCGGCTCGACCTCAAACTGGAGCACCTCGAGCGGCATCAGCTGCCGCTGTCGAGCAGTCCGGCGGCCCGGGCGATCCTGAACCAACTCGGCGTCGCCGACCTGCAGGCCGGCTGCTGGCTCGGCGGCTATCTGTTCTATCCCTGGCCGGATGGATGCCCGCCCCCTGCCGGTGCCAACCCGGCGCACCTGCGCGGTCGCTGGCTGGCGCGACGCGACTGGCCGAACTTTCTGGCCGGCGCTTCCGCAGGCTGCTGGCAGCCCCTGCCCCGCCATGCCTGGCTGGCCCCAGCTCGCATCGAGACAGCGGATCTCTGGCCGCCGGCCATCCTGCAAGACTGGTACGCAGGGCTGGCCCCTGACGCACCAGCACAGCTGCTGGCCCGACTGACGGCGGATTCAGCCGGCGAATGGCTCGAGGCGGAACGGGTATTTCTGGTCGGCGACAGCTGGCCGGCCCCACGCTAACCTGGCGTCAGCCGCGGGCTCCCAGCGCCTGCAGGTGCCCGGCCAGCGCCCTCCGTCCCTGCAGCCCGCCGGTGTGCACGAAAACCAGCCGGCTGCCACGGGGAATGCTGCCGCACGCGACCTGCTCGCGCAGCGCCAGCAGAGCCTTTCCGGTATAGACGGGATCCAGGGGAATGCCCCCCTCCCGCTCGCTGTCGAGGATGAAGCGCGCCAGCGCCGCGTCGAGCCGGGCAAAGCCACCGCGACTGGCGTCCAGCAGACGATAGCCGGCATCGGCCATCCCGGCCTCGGCAAGAATCGCCCGGACCTGCGGCGCCACGCCATGACTCGCCGGCACCGCCAGGGCGCCATGCACCGGATGGGCTCCAGCTTCGGCAAGGACCAGGCCGGCCAATGTGGTTCCGGTACCGGCGGCCAGCCACCAGCCGTGGTAGTCGGACCAGCCGAGCCTCTCCAGCTGGGGCGACAGCATGTCCCGCAGCCCCCTGCAACCCTGCGCGCCGGTCAGGCCGCCGCCGCCCTCCGGGACCGGATGCAGCTGGGGATAGCGCTCGCGCCAGGTATCCCAGAAGCCGTCCCGGTGGCGCGCCCGATAACCGCCGTAGCCGAGCCAGTGCAAGTGCATGCCGAAGGCCTGCAGATCGCGCACGGTCGGGGTTTCGCAGGGCTCGCCGCGCAGCAGCCCGACCGTGGGGAAGGCGAAGCGCTTCCCGGCCGCAGCCAATGCATGCAGGTGATTGGAATGGGGACCGCCCAGGCTGATCAGCCCCGTTGCTCCCTGACGCGCAGCTTCCGTCAGGTGGGGCGCCAGCTTGTACCACTTGTTGCCGGAGATCAGCGGGTCGATCAGGTCGAGCCGCAATACGCCGACCTCGACGCCGGCAGCGGCCAGCCAGCCCAGCGCAAGGGGCTGCAGTGGCGCCTGCGGCGACCAGCGAATAGTCAGCACGGGGGTCAGCTGGCGTTGCGCAGGCGGCTGCCCGACTTGTGCCGCGAACAGCAGTTGGATTCGCCCGCGACGAAACGCTGGGGACTGTCGACCCGATCGATCGGCAGCGCGCAACGCCTGCCGCCGGGCAGCTCGGCCTCGCAGAGCGGTTGCTGGAAGTGGTCCAGCCACTGGCGATACCGCTCTTCGCTGACCGAGCACTTGCCTGCAGCGTAGGCCATGGGGTTCTCCTGATAGCGGGCGATGTCCTGCAGCGGAATGGTCAGGTGACCCGCGCCGGGGTGATAGACCACGAAGGTCAGGCCCAGGCCGGCCAGCCTCTCGAGGGCCTGCTCGACACCCCGGGCCGCCAGCTGCGCATGTTCATGCTGGAGCCTGAGAATTTCCTCCTGCCCCTGCCTTTCGCGCTCTGCGCGGGCGGCCAGCTCGGTTTCGAGCTCACCGACCCGGCTCTGCAGCGTCTGCTCGGTACGAAGCTGCTCGTCCGCCTGCACGCCACGCTCGCGCATCTGCTCGGCGAGCAGGCGGGCTACCTCGGCCTCCGCCCGCGCCAGAGACTCGGACAGGGCTTGCCGTTGTGCCTCAAGGCTGGCATTCAGCGCCTGTTGCCTCCGCAGCTGTTCGCGCAGTTGCTGCACCTCGGCCTGCAGGGCTCCGGCCTGACGCTCGGCGGCCTGCTTCAGTCTTCCCAGCGCCTCCTCCTGATAGCGGTTCAGATCGCGAATATGCAGGCGCTGTCGCTTGATCAGACGGGCGGTCTTCCGCCGCTGTTCGTCATTCCAGTCCTTGCCGGGCAAGGCACGGGCATTGGCGGCCACTCCCCGGCTCCGAGTCGCCGGCAAGGAGGGGGTCAATCCACCCGCTGTCGCCATTCCCTCCTCTTCACTGAGCAGGCCAAGCTGGTTGCGCCTGGCTGCATCACGCAGCGACAGGAGATCCTGCGGCTCGGGATCCCACAGATGCATCTGATGCCAAGGCACGGAACATTGGCTGCGGCAGACCAGACGAATAGGTCCGGCACCGAGATCGGCCCCCGGGCCGGCACGCTCGGACAGTTGTCGCAAGGGGATATTCCAGCTGGGATCGGCTGCACCGTCTTCGTCGAAATCCAGGTGGAAGAAGACCGCGGCCCGCACTGCAAGCCTGGGAGAAATCAGCACATAGGCAAGACGCACCTGCTGATCGGCCAGATCCGGCAGCCCGACGACACCATCGAGTACGGCCTCGAACTCCGGAAGGAGCATCTCCCGGCACACGCCGTGTTCATTGAAGAACATCACGGCCTCAACCATTTTCAGTTTTTTCTGCACGCTCTCGGTCCCTTATCGTGTTTTCCTGATTCATGGCTTCAGCCTGCCGCATCGGCTGCTCCACAAGGCACGCCAAGTCTAGGTAAAAGAAGCCTGACAGCAACGTGAGGCAATCGGCAGTCACTCGGAGCGACGCCCACGCCCGAGGAGCGCAGGAGGAAACTGTGAAGCACTCACTGATGGCCTTTTGACGCACAATTGCCAGCTCAGTTCCACAAGCGACAGTGCCGCCTTGGCATTCCTGGCGCCCCTCCCTACCCTGAACAGACTTTCACGCTGCCACCCAGCTCATGCGCAAACTCCAGCTCATCCCGGCCTTGCTGATCCTCGCCGCCCTCCTCGGCACTTATGCGAACTGGAGCGCCCCCGGCTCGGCCGGACATTACCTGGCCAACCTGCGCAGTACGCTCATTCATGAAGAGGGAACGCTGGAGGCCAAAGCCAATCTGCTGGTCGTTCGCCCCGAACTGTTTCCCAGCGACTACCGCAGCCCGGAGCATCTGCGTTTGAAGCTCGCCGCCATTCTGGACAAAGCGCGTGACAATGGCCTGCTCAACGAGCACAGCGTGGTCGCCCTGCCCGACCAGATCGGAACCTGGCTGCTACTCGGCGGCGAAAGAAGCGAGCTCTATAGCGCCCGGAGCCTTTCCGAAGCGCAGGCATGGCTGGTTCTGGACAATTCACACCAGTTGGCCTGGACCTGGCTGCAGAGCGAGGGTTTTCCCGGAATGGGGGAAACCCTGCTGCGCATGAAGGCGGAAAAGACCGCCCGTGACTATCAGCAGCTGTTCGGCTCCCTGGCCCGGGAATACCGCATCACCCTGCTGGCAGGCTCTCTGCTCCTGCCTGAGCCGCGCCTGGAGAACGGCACGCTGCATACCGGCAAAGGGCCGCTCTACAACTTCGCCCCGGTTTTCGGCCCGGATGGCAACCTGCTCGGCACGCCCCAAACACAGGCCTGCCCGGCAAAGGCTACCGGGCAGGCCACGGTACAGGAGGTTCACACGGAAAAGCTGAAGGTGCTGGTCAGCCGCCAAGGATGCCGGTCACCCAGCCTGGTGAGATCGGCGGGCATGCAGACCGGGATAGCGTTGTTTCTGCGAGGCCGACTGTGGCCACTCGAAGACTTGACGGAGTGCTGCGGGCAATCAGCCCCCGAACAGGAAAGGGTGGCGCCTGGCAGCCATCTGCTGACTATCCGGAGTAGTCTGGAACCCTCGACAGACTTGCCAGCAGAAGAGGGCCAGTGATCAGACGCGCACTCACATTTCAGTGGCATCTTCCGCCGGCTCCGCGGGATCTCGCTCGGCAGCGTGGAATTCGAGAAGTTCTTCTTGATAGTCATCCATAGGGATCGCTCCTGATCGACTGGTTATTTGGAAAGACAATAGACAAAGTCCATGCCAAAAAGCCTAGACGAATCAGATGACCATTGAATTAAAAGCAAGCTCAATGAAAAAGCCTCCAGACATTGCTGTCTGGAGGCTTTCATGTATGGCGCAGCGGACGGGACTCGAACCCGCGACCCCCGGCGTGACAGGCCGGTATTCTAACCGACTGAACTACCGCTGCGTGTCGGCTGGACTTTCGTCCATTTTCGCAAGCTCTGGTGGCTGATGACGGGATCGAACCGCCGACCCCCTGCGTGTGATGCAGGTGCTCTCCCAGCTGAGCTAATCAGCCATCGCCTTGCGAGGTGGCGCGCAATTTACCCACCAATCAGCGCTAAGTCAACAGCCTGCCTGATTTTTTCTTCGCAAGGACGAATCAAGAAGTATAAGGCAGCCCCGCTCATGCCTCGGCGAAGGAAAGACACACCATGGCACAAGACGCTCCGCAACAGCCCCAAAACGGGGCACACATCTTCCGAAGCAAAAGAAGAAGTCCTGACTGACCGAACAATCAGTCCAGATAGATCATCTTGCGCGTCATGCCGCCGTCGACAATGAACTCCTGGCCGGTGACGAAGCCAGCCCGGTCCGACAGCAGCCAGGCGACCAGGGCGGCGACATCCTCGACCGTCCCTACCCGGCCGGCAGGATGCTGGGCATGACTCTGCGCAGACAGCGGCGCCTGCCGGCGCTCGCCGGGGCTGCGCGAATCGATCCAGCCGGGACTGACGGCGTTCACCCGGACATCCGGCCCAAGACTGATCGCCAGGGCATGAGTAAGCCCCAGCAGCCCTCCCTTGCTGGCCGCGTAGGCCTCGGAGTTCGGCTCGGACTGGTGTGCACGGGTCGAGGCGATGTTGACCATGGCGCCACGATGCGCCTGCAGATAGGCGGAACAGTGCTTGGCCAGCAGCAGCGGACCGGTCAGGTTGACCCCCAGCACCTGATTCCAGTGGCTGAGTTTCAGTTCTGCCAGCGGAGGATTGCGGGGATCGGCGACGGCGGCATTGCAGACCAGCGCGTCGAGACGGCCGAATTGCCCGAGCACCTCGGCCACCCCCATTGCCACCTGGCTTTCCTGAGCGACGTCCATACCGACAAACCAGGCACTGCTGCCCAGCGCTCGGGCCACCTTGGCGCCGCGCTTGCGGTCGATGTCGGCCAGCACCACCTGCCAGCCTTCTGCGATCAGCCAGGCGGAGATGCCCAGTCCGATGCCACGCACCGCCCCGGTGACTAGGGCGACCTTGCCGTTGCTCTGCGGCTTGCCGGCCTCCAGGCTCAGGTCGATCACAACGCGGCCAGCCCGCGGGCGAGGTCAGCCTTGATGTCTTCGATGTCCTCCAGACCGACCGCCACGCGAATCAGGCTGTCGCTGATCCCGGCCGCCGCCCGCGCTTCTGGAGTCAGACGGCCGTGGGAAGTGGTGGCCGGATGAGCGATG
Organism: Azotobacter chroococcum; assembly: GCF_002220155.1. Taxonomy (NCBI): domain Bacteria; kingdom Pseudomonadati; phylum Pseudomonadota; class Gammaproteobacteria; order Pseudomonadales; family Pseudomonadaceae; genus Azotobacter; species Azotobacter chroococcum. Next base: position 3,007,084 of record NZ_CP011835.1, read on the forward strand.
GTGGTCTTGGTGTCGCCCAGATTGGTGGTAATGGAGATCATCCGGGTGTTGTCGATGACCCGCCAGGCAGCCGCCCTGTCGCCTTTGACCTCGAAGCTCACCACCGCGCCAAAACCGCCCTGCTGGCACTTGGCCAATTCGTGCTGCGGGTGGCTGGGCAGGCCAGCGTAGTAGACCCTGGCCACCTGCGGCTGCTGCTCCAGCCACTCGGCCAGCGCCTGGGCGCTGGCGCAGTGGGCCAACATGCGCACCTTGAGGGTCTCCAGTCCCTTGAGGAACAGCCAAGCGTTGAACGGGCTGAGGGTCGGACCGGCGGTACGCAGGAAGCCGACCACCTCCTGCATCAGCTTGGCGCTGCCGGCCACCACGCCGCCGAGACAGCGCCCCTGGCCATCGATGTACTTGGTCGCCGAGTGGATGACGATATCGGCGCCGAGGGCCAGCGGCTTCTGTAGCACCGGGGTGCAGAAACAGTTGTCTACCGCCAGCAATGCACCCTTGCTGTGAGCGATCTCGGCCAATGCAGCGATGTCGACCAGCTCGGCCAGCGGATTGGACGGCGACTCGACGATGAACAGCTTGGTGTTCGACTTGCAGGCCGCGGCCCAGGCGTCCAGGTCGGCCAGCGGCGGATAGTCGACCTCGATGCCGAAGCGCTTGAAGTACTTGTCGAACAGGCTGATGGTCGAGCCGAATACGCTGCGCGATACCAGCACATGGTCACCGGCGCTGCACAGGCTCATCACCATGGCCAGGATGGCGCCCATGCCGGACGCCGCGGCAACTGCCTGCTCGGCGCCCTCCAACGCAGCGATGCGCTCCTCGAAGGTGCGCACCGTAGGGTTGGTATAGCGAGAGTAGACGTTGCCGGGCTGCTCGCCGGCAAAGCGGGCAGCCGCATCGGCGGCGCTGCGGAACACGTAGCTGGAGGTCATGAACAGGGCTTCGCCGTGCTCACCCTCGGGAGTACGGCGCTGGCCGGCACGCACGGCCAGGGTGTCGAAGCCGGCCCCCTCCAGGTCGCTGTCCAGCCGCCCGGCATCCCACTCGGTCGTCATATCCTTTCCCCTCGCATGAGAGCGGCAGTCGCCACTCGGAGCTTCAAGCGTCTTCGCTTGCCGCTCAGTTGTTGTACAGGTCGATGATTGCACTGACCGCATTGTTGCGGACCTTGCTGGCATCGTTGCGGGCCTTCTCGATGCGCTCCAGATAAGCCGCATCGATGTCGCCGGTGACGTACTTGCCGTCGAAGACAGCACAGTCGAAGTTGTCGATCTTCACCTTGCCGCCGCCTACCGCATCGATCAGGTCGGACAGATCCTGGTAGACCAGCCAGTCGGCGCCAATCAGTTCGGCCACCTCCTCGGTGCTGCGGCCATGGGCGATCAGCTCGTGGGCACTAGGCATGTCGATGCCGTACACGTTGGGATAGCGCACCGCCGGCGCCGCCGAGCAGAAGTAGACCTTCTTGGCGCCAGCCTCGCGGGCCATCTGGATGATCTGCTTGCAGGTGGTGCCGCGCACGATGGAGTCGTCCACCAGCATGACGTTCTTGCCGCGGAACTCGAGGTCGATGGCGTTGAGCTTCTGGCGCACGGACTTCTTGCGCGCCGCCTGCCCCGGCATGATGAAGGTACGGCCGATGTAGCGGTTCTTGACGAAGCCCTCGCGAAACTTCACCCCCAGGTGGTTGGCCAGCTCCAGCGCCGCGGTACGGCTGGTGTCGGGAATCGGGATGATCACGTCGATGTCGTGCTCGGGGCATTCGCGGAGGATCTTCTCGGCCAGCTTCTCGCCCATGCGCAGCCGCGCCTTGTAGATCGAGACGCCGTCCATGAAGGAGTCGGAGCGCGCCAGGTAGACATGTTCGAAGATGCACGGCGAGTACTTCGGACTTTCCGCGCACTGGCGGGTGAACAGCTTGCCGTGCTCGGTGATGTAGACCGCCTCGCCCGGCGCCAGGTCGCGGATCAGGCTGAAGCCGAGCACGTCGAGGGCGACGCTTTCCGAGGCGATCATGTACTCCACGCCCTCGTCGGTCTGACGCTGGCCGAAGACGATCGGGCGAATCGCATTGGGATCGCGAAAGCCGACGATACCGTAGCCGGTAATCATCGCCACCACGGCGTAGCCGCCCCGGCAGCGGCGATGCACGCCGGAAACCGCGGCGAACACGTCTTCCTCCGTCGGCTGCAGCTTGCCGCGCACCGCCAGCTCATGGGCGAAGACGTTGAGCAGCACCTCGGAGTCGGAGCTGGTATTCACATGACGCAGGTCGGACTCGTAGATTTCCCGGGACAACTGGTCGACATTGGTCAGGTTGCCGTTGTGCGCCAGGGTGATCCCGTAGGGAGAGTTGACGTAGAACGGCTGCGCCTCGGCCGAACTGGAGCTGCCGGCCGTGGGGTAGCGCACGTGACCGATGCCCATGTGGCCGACCAGACGCTGCATGTGCCGCTGCTGGAACACGTCGCGAACCAGGCCATTGTCCTTGCGCAGGAACAACCGGCCCTCATGGCTGGTGACAATACCGGCAGCGTCCTGGCCGCGATGCTGAAGGACGGTAAGCGCGTCATACAGCGCTTGATTGACGTTGGACTTACCGACAATACCGACGATGCCACACATGTGACGCAACCCCTGCTAGTAGTTCAGGCTAATTCCGGGCGCCCGCCGAGGCCGGCCCCATCTGTCTTTCGGAGGCTCAGCGCGGCACGCTTATCCCGCTGGCAAACCACTGGCTGGAAAATCCGAGAATGAGATTTTTCGACCAATCGGCGACTATCAGGAAGTGCGGTAGCAGGATCGACTGTTGCCACCAGGCATCCTGCTGCACCGGCGCCAGACTGAGCAGGCCGACCAGCAACACCACCAGCAACCCTCCCCGGGCAGCGCCGAAGACCATGCCGAGCACGCGATCCGTGCCGGACAGGCCGGTGACGCGCACCAGCTCGCCGATGAGGAAGTTGACCAGTGCACCGACCAGCAGAGTCGCCACGAAGAGAATCGCGCAGGCGGCAATGACCTGCAGCGAGGGCGTGGCAATGTAGCCGACCAGATGCTGCGAGAGCGCTCCGCCAAACATCCAGGCGATGACGCCGGCGATGATCCAGGTGACCAGCGACAGGGCTTCCTTGACGAAGCCCCGCGTCAAGCTGACCAAGCTGGAAACGGCGACGATCGCGATGATCGCCCAATCGACCCAGGTGAATGCCACGGCTCAACCCATGAATGGAAAAGGCGCTGCATTCTAGCAGAGCCCCTTCTGTTCGAGTAGGAACCCAAGCCCATTGGCCAAGTCCGCGCCCGCGATGCGGCCGGCGAAGCCAACCGCTCAGCCGCGCTCGGGCTGAAAACGCACGACGAAACCGCTGAGATTGTGCTGCCGCTTGAGCTGATCGCGCAGGCGGTTGGCCTCGCTCCGCTCGATAACCGGCCCGACGTAAACCCGGTTCATCCCGTCCACATGACGGATGTAGGCGTTGTAGCCCTGGCTGCGCAGGGTCTTCTGCAAGGCCTGGGCATTGGCACTGTTGGACAGGCTGGCCAGCTGGATCGACCAGCTGGCCGGCAGGCTGTTGGCATCCAGCCGGCTGGCCTCAGCTACCTTGGCCTGTGCCGGCGGCGGGGCGGGATTGGCCGCCTGGGTCTTGTCCCGCGTACTGCTGGTGGAAGCTGCCGGCACGGCCGGAGTGGCCGGCGTGCTGGCAACAGCCGTGGAAGGTGGCGGCTCCTCGGGCAGAATCACCGGCTCCGGTACCGCGACCGGCTCCACCTCGACACGCGGCGCAGGCGGTGCCTTCGGCATGGGCGGCGCCTCGACCACCACCTGCCGCACCTCGTCCTCGCGGGTGAACAGCATGGGCAGGAAGATCACTGCCAGTGCCAGCAGCACCAGGGCGCCGATCATCCGCTGCTTGAGCCTCTTATCCAGCCAGGCCATCCTGTTTTTCCTCCTGCCGACTCAACCACTCCAGCGCCTCGGCCACACAATAGAATGAGCCGAACACCAGAATCTCATCACACTCGGCGGCCCGCCGGCACTGCTCCTGCAGTGCTTCGGCGATGCCGGCGCAAACGGCAACCTGCGCCCCACGCTCCTGCAGGGCAGCCGCAAGCTCCTGGGCAGAGAGGCTTCTCGGGGTCGGCAGCGGCGCCACCGCCCAGCTCCGGACTTGCGGCAACATGGGCTCCAGCACACCAGGCAGATCCTTGTCGGCGAGCAGGCCGAAAACCGCCAGGCGCCGCCCTTCTGGCGGCTGCGCGGCCAGATGCCGGGCCAGGTAGGCCGCGGCATGTGGGTTGTGCCCGACATCCAGCAGGAAGGACAGCCGCTTGCCCTGCCAGCGAATGTGGCGCCGCTCGAGACGCCCGCTCAGGCGCGTGGCACTCAAGGCCTGCGCAAGGCACCCGGCGTGCCAGGGTAGATCGAGCAAGGCATAGGCCTGCAGCGCCAGAGCCGCGCTCTCCACCGGCAGCTCGAGCTGCGGCAGCCCCTGCAACTCGAGCCTGCCGCCTGCGGCAGTGCAACCACGCCAGTCCCAGGCACCGTCCCCGGGCGTCAGCTCATAGTCGGGACCACGCCTGTAGAGCGGCACCCCCAGCGCCGCGGCCTGCTCGAGCAGGGGTGCCGGCGGGTCCGGCTCGCCGCAGACGGCCGGCCGTCCGGCGCGGAAGATTCCGGCCTTCTCGAAAGCCACCGAGTCGCGGGTATCGCCCAGCCATTCGACATGATCCAGAGCAATGCTGGTGACTACAGCCACATCGGCGTCGACCAGATTGACGGCGTCCAGCCGCCCTCCCAGCCCCACTTCCAGCACGACGGCATCCAGCCCGGCCCGCTCGAACAGCCAGAAGGCCGCGAGGGTGCCCATCTCGAAATAGGTCAGGGAGATCTCGCCACGCGCCGCCTCTACCGCAGCAAAGGCCAGACACAGTTCGACATCGTCGACCTCGCGGCCATCGATCCGCACCCGCTCGTTGTAGCGCAGCAGGTGGGGGGAGCTGTAGACGCCGACCTTAAGCCCCTGCGCGCCCATCAGCGAAGCGAGGAAGGCACAGCTGGAGCCCTTGCCGTTGGTCCCGGTAACCGTCACTACCCGTGGCGCCGGACGCCCCAGTCCCAGCCGGAGCGCCACCTCGCGCGAGCGCTCCAGGCCCATGTCGATGGCCGTGGGGTGCAGTCGCTCGAGATAGGCGAGCCAGTCGGCGAGACTGCGCTCGATCATGCCGTGGCAACATCCATGGCCAGATCGGTAACAGTTTCCTCGGTTGCCTCGGTGCTTGCCGAGGTGGACGCGGACCAATGCGTCAGCTGGGCGAGCAGACGGGCCAGGCGCGAACGCAGCTCCTGGCGAGGAATGATCAGGTCGATGGCGCCGTGCTCCAGCAGGAACTCACTGCGCTGGAAACCCTCGGGCAGCTTCTCGCGCACGGTCTGCTCGATCACCCGGGGACCGGCAAAGCCGATCAGCGCCTGAGGCTCGGCGACGATGACATCGCCGAGCATGGCCAGGCTGGCGGAAACGCCACCATAGACGGGATCGGTCAGTACCGAGATGAACGGAATGCCCTCCTCGCGCAGACGCGCCAGAACCGCGGAAGTCTTGGCCATCTGCATCAGCGAGATCAGCGCTTCCTGCATTCGTGCTCCGCCGGATGCCGCGAAGCAGATGAAGGGACAACGTCGCTCGAGGGCCACGTTGGCCGCCTGCACGAAACGCTCGCCGACGATGGCGCCCATGGAGCCGCCCATGAAGGAAAACTCGAAGGCGCAGGCAACTACCGGCATGCCCTGCAGGGTGCCACTCATGGAAATCAGCGCGTCCTTCTCGCTGGTCTGCTTCTGCGCTGCGGCAAGACGATCCTTGTATTTCTTGCTGTCGCGGAACTTCAGCCGGTCCACCGGCTCCAGTTCCGCACCGATCTCCTCGCGCCCCTCGGCATCGAGGAAAATGTTCAGCCGAGTGCGCGCGCCGATGCGCATGTGGTGATCACACTTGGGGCAGACCTCCAGGGTCTTTTCCAGCTCGGGCTTGTACAACACTGCGTCGCAGGACGGACACTTGTGCCAGAGGCCTTCCGGCACCGAGCTTTTCTTCACCTCGGAACGCATGATCGAGGGGATCAGCTTGTCTACCAACCAGTTGCTCATGTTTGATGTTCTCCGCAGCTTTGGGGACCCGACGCATGACGTCCCATGGCCCCATGCCTATTTTTGAGCAAATTCACGAAATACCCACCCGCGGGCGGGATCCCTACCCTGGCGATCACCCACCAGGCCGGAACCCATTGTCATGCCAGCCAGCAGTTACCTGAGCGACGGGCGCCCAGCGGCGCCGTCATGAACAGCAGAGCCAATGCGCAGCGGAAGCCAGTCTCGCGGCATCGGCGGCTCGCTAATGGACGGCTGGGAACCGTCTGCCGTCACACTGCAGACCAGCAGCCACCCTCCCCCTACAGCCCGAGAAGTGGGAAACGCAATCCCTGCCCCTCCCCTCAAGCACTCTGCACCTCGCGGATGAAGGCACGAATCTTCTCGGCATCCTTCACTCCCTTGCCCACCTCGACACCGCCACTGACATCCACCGCATAGGGGGCGACCTGGGCGATTGCGCTGCGCACGTTCCGAACGGTCAGCCCGCCAGCCAGGATCACCGGCTTGGGCAGGACGCGCGGTACCAGTGACCAATCGAAGGCCTCGCCGGTTCCGCCCGGCACGCCAGGAACATAAGTATCCAGCAGAATCCCGCTGGCATTGCGGTATTCGAGGCAGCGAGCGGCGACATCCTCACCAGGACGGACCCTCAGTGCCTTGATGTAGGGACGGCGATGGCCATCGCAGTCGGCTGGCGTCTCATCGCCGTGAAACTGCAGGAGATCCAGCGGCAGCACGTCGAGGATCTCGCCGATGTCACGGCGGCTGGCATTGACGAAAAGCCCGACCGTAGTCACGAACGGCGGCAAGGCGGAAACGATCGCCTGCGCCTGCTGCAGCGTCACTGCTCGCGGACTGTGGGGATAGAACACCAGACCAATGGCATCGGCACCTGCCTCGGCGGCCACGAGGGCATCCTCGACTCGGGTAATCCCACAGATTTTGCTGCGAACGGCTGCCAATTTGTTTACACCCAGAGAGAGGTTCCGAATGGTAACAAAAGGATCACCCGCTGCAAGCCCGATCGGCCACCCAGCGATCGATCAGGCTTGCCGACAGTCCGGAAGGCCCGACAGAAAATGCGGCCCCAGGTAGCGCTGCGGCAACTCGAACTCTTCCGGATAGTCGACCTGCACCAGATACAGGCCGTAGGGATGTGCCGTCACCCCACCCTTGCGACGCTGGCGACCGTCCAGCACTTCCCTCGCCCACTCGACAGGCCGCTCGCCCGCACCTATGGTCATCAGCACCCCGGCGATATTTCGCACCATGTGATGCAGGAAGGCATTGGCATGGATGTCCAGCACGATCAAACGACCATGCTGGATCAGCTGCAGATGATGAACCGTCTTGATCGGCGACTTGGCCTGGCACTGGCGGGCGCGAAAGGCGCTGAAGTCATGGCAACCGACCAACGCCTGGGCAGCCAGGCGCATGCGCTCGATGTCCAGCGGTCGGTGATTCCAGGTAACTTCCTCGGCCATGTGTGCCGGGCGGATCGGATCATTGTAGATGACATAGCGATAACGCCGGGCCATAGCGCTGAAGCGCGCATGGAAATGCGCCGGCATTTCCCTGGCCCAGGTAACGCTGATATCAGGAGGCAGATTCATGTTGGCCCCCATGGTCCAGGCGTGCATGCTGCGCTCGATGGGGGTATCGACATGCACAACCTGTCCACTGGCATGCACCAGGGCATCGGTACGCCCGGCACACACCACGCTCAGCGGAACGCCACCGGCGACCCTGGACAAGGCCGACTCGAGCGCCGCCTGTATCGAGGCCACCTTGGGACTCTGACGCTGGAAGCCATGGTAGCGGGAGCCCCGGTACTCGACTCCCATAGCCACCCGGTAAAAACCAGCGGCAGCCACTTCGGCTGCCGCGCTCGGTACGATTTCTTCGGTCATCGATCAGGCTAGACGGGCAGACATTTCACGCGCTTCCTGTCGCTGGGTTTCGTTTCCTTCACTCAGAACCTCATCAAGGATATCCCGGGCACCCTCGGTGTCGCCCATATCGATATAGGCGCGGGCCAGATCCAGCTTGGTGGCGATCTCGTCTGCGTCCGCCAGGAAGTCGAAGTCCTCGCCTTCCACCAACTCGCCCAGCGAATGCGCCACCGGTTGCACTGCGCCACCCGGCTCGCCCACTCCCGCAGCCAACTGCTCGAGTTCGATGTCCAACTCGTCCAACTGAGTCATGAGGCCCGATGCCACCTCCCCCTTCAGCCCATTCTCGGCCAACGGCAGCTCGAGCTTCGGAGCAGACAGATCCGCATCGCTGGAGAAATTGCCACCCGCAGCCAGATCGAAACTGTCAAACAGGCCTTCTTCCAACAGCGTATCGTCCGAGGCAATGGTCTCGGACGGTGCAGCGGCAGGCGCCTCGTGGAACTCCAAGTCAAGGCCGAGGCAATCCTTGTCCTCGACAGGGTCCAGCCCGACCGGCATCTCCAGATCCAAGGCAAGCCCCTTCAGATCGTCCTCCAGACCGAAAGTGGCAGTCTCCTCGGGCAGTTCCAAGTCGAAGGAGAAATCCTCGGCCAAAGGCTCTGCCGAGGACAGAGCCGGCTTCAACGCCTCATCCAGCGTCAAATCATCCAGATTCAGGGAGGCATCAACTTGGCCGGCACCCTGCAGATCTCTCTCCAGCTCGGCCTCCAGATCGTCCAGACTCAGGCTGATATCAGCGGCAAAGACCGGAGGGGTCGGCTCGGGCTCTTGCATCAGCGCGGACGGGGTTTCCTCTTCCTCGAGAGCCTCCAATCCGGCAGCCAGGACAGTACCTGTTAGAGCGGCAGTCGCGAAGCCCGCCATGGCCGGGTACTTCATCTTCAGGTGATCGACCTGGGGCTGCGCACCAGCGGTTTCGCGCAATGCCTTCTCCTCGCGGGCAAAACCCTCTCGGTCGCCAAGCTCGGCATGGACCTCCATCAGCTTGAGGCGCAGGTCGCTGCGCTTGGGCTCGACGCTGCAGCCAGCGTGCAGCAATTCGGCAGCCGTGCCGAGGCGGCCGCGGGCAATATGCTCGTCCGCCTCGTCCAGTACATCACGCACCTGTCCGGCCCCAGGCGCCACGTCCAGCAGGGTGGGCTCGATGGCTGCCCGCGACAAGCCGGTGTCCAGCCGCGCATCGACCATTGCCACCTCGTCTTCGTCATCCACGACAAGATCGGCCTTCTTCGCGGCACGCCGACGGGCAGCCAGCAAGCCAAGCAGCAAGGCTGCCGCAGCACCGCCACCCAGCGACGGGAGCAGCAGCGGATTGTCCAGAATAGAGTCGACCAGTCCGACCGGCTCCTCCGCCGCCACAGCGGGGCGCACGGGCTTCGGCGCCACTGGCTTGACCGGTGCCGGCTGGGGTTGAGGCTGTGGCTGAGCTGCCTGCACTGGCACGCCGGCAACCGGCTCGGCTGCCGGCAGCGCGGGAGCCTCCACAACGGCTGCCGGCTGGACAGGCGTGCCCGGGGCGGCCGGGGCAACCTCGGGCTGGGCGACGGGTGCCGCTGGAACGGAGGCCTCCACGCCCGGAGCTGCAGCCGCCACCGACACGGGAGCAGGAGCAGCACTCTCGGCCTCGGGCTGGGCGGCTGCCACAGGCTGCGGCGCCATAGCCGGGGCAGGCTCGCTCGGCTGCACCGATACGCTGGCAGCCGGCTCGGCAGCGGCCCCGGCAGGTTGACCCGGCTGCGCCAGATCCGCCTGCAGCTTGGCCAACTGTTCATCCTTCAGCGTGATCAGGCGCTGCAACTTGTCCAGCTGGCTCTGCAAATCCTCCATGCGGCTCTTCAGCTCGGCGTTCTCACGCTGGGTCGCATCGAGATTTTCCTTGGCCAGCACCAACTTGTCGGCGGAAGCCTGACCACTCCCCCCCTTGTCGCTGCCAGCGACAGCCTTGCCGCTGTCGGCTGCAACCAGGCGCAGGCTGTCGCCAGTCTCCACACGCGCCGGTGCGGCATCGGCCTTGGTGCGATGGGTCGCATCCAGCTGCCGAGCAGAGGCGATGGCCGGCCGGGCACGACGCTCACGCCAAGCGGCGTTTTGCGCGGCGACCTCGGTCATTGCCTGGCTTTCCGAACGACGACGGATCTGCTGCTCGTCGGGCAGCCGCAGCACCTGACCACTGACCAGACGGTTGATGTTGCCATCGAGGAAGGCTTGCGGATTCAGGTCCTGAATCGCCAGCATGGTCTGATGGACCGTGCCCGAGGTCCGCACACGCTCGGCGACTTTCCACAGCGTATCGTTGGTACTGGTCTTGTATTCCTTGCCGGCCGGCACGCTGGCGGCCGCCGGGCGGGGGTGAGTGGGGCGAGGTGTCGCCGCCGGCGGTACTGGGGCGGCAGCCGGAGCACGCGAGACGGCACCGGCCTGCTGCTCGGTCAGCGGCTTTTGCGCGGCGGACATGGCTGTCTGCGACGAATACAGCGGCGGATCGAGCAACAGCGTGTACTCACGCAACAGCCGGCCATTGGGCCAGAGAACTTCCACGAGGAAGTTCAGATACGGCTCACGCACCGGCTTGGTGGAGGTCACCCGGATGACACTTTTGCCATTGGGCTTGATTATCGGAGTGAACTTCAGGTCGCTCAGAAAATATTGGCGGTCGACGCCCGCCTTATTGAACTCTTCGGGAGAGGCAAGAGCCGGGACGAGCTCTTCGGAACCAATATCGCGCGCCTCCAGCAGTTCGATTTCAGCAACCAGCGGCTGATTCAGCGCGGAACGCAGGGTCACCTCTCCAAGGCCCAACGCATGGGCTACGCCCGAAGACAGCGCCGAGGCCGCTGCGATTGCCAGTGCCAGTTTGCGAACCCGAACCATAACGCATCCCTTGAGTGATTTCCCGAGCAGAGAAAGGAGCCTGATACTTGATACCCGCGCACTTTGATTGTGCCCGACAGCACGCCGACCACGTCAGTTGTGCCACGCAGGAATAGGTCTTCGAATTCTGGCCAGTATCTTTTAGAGACCTTGTTTTATCAATAACTCGGCCAGTTGCACGGCATTAAGTGCGGAGCCTTTCCGCACGTTATCTGACGCAATCCACAAATTGAGTTCACGTGCATCATCCATCCCACCCCGCAGTCGCCCGACATAGGCAACATCCTGTCCGAGCGCATCGCCGACCACCGTCGGACAATCGTCCGGCTCGATCAGTTCAACGCCCGGCGCCTGCTCCAGGACAGCCTGGACGGCCGGTAGATCGATCGCCTGCACAGCCTGCACGGCAAGGCTCAGGCTGTCACCGAAGAATACCGGCGCCATCACGCAGCTGGCGGCGACCTTCAGTTCGGGCAGCGCCAGCACCTGTCGCAACTCTTCGGCCAGACGCCTTTCCAGCCTGGCATGTCTGGCCGCATCGATCGCACCGACCCGCCCCAGCAGATTGAAGGCGATCTGCCGGTCGAACAGGCGCGGCTCGACTGGGCGCCCATTGAGCAGCTCGCTGGTCTGTCTGGCCAGTTCCGCCACCCCTTCGCGCCCCAGGCTGGACACCGGCAGACAGGCCGTCACGCTCAAACGCTGCCAGTGCATGAGCGGACGCAAGGGAGCCAGCACCAGCGCCAGGGCGATCGCCGGAGATGCCGGACTGGTCAGCTGGAAAGGTGCGGCGAGCTCTTGCAGCACCTGGGAATTGACCTCTGCCACCACCCGCGGCGCCTGCTGCAGCGGCAAGCCGCCGCTCAGGTCGATCAGCGCACAGCCGGCAGCCCGGGCCTGCGGCGCATACTGGCAGGTCACGGCCTCGCTGGCTGCGAAGAAGACCAGGCGCACCTGGGCGAAATCGAATGCCTCGACCGTCCTGACCCGCAGGTTCCGGCCCCTGAAGGATACCGACTTGCCAGCGGAGGCCGCACTGGCCAGCAGGTGCAGTTGGCCGATCGGGAAGTCGCGCTCCTCGAGAATTTCGACGAGTGCTGTGCCGACGGTACCGGTGGCACCGACTACGGCGATATCGATGGGTGAACTCATAAGGGGACTCTCCTGGAACGGAAGCGCACTCTAGGGTCTGTTGACGTTTTGGCGTTAGCCGCGTTGCCGCGTCAAATGCCGCCAAGCAAGGCGCGGGGCGCCGGCAATGGTCATTCCCTTGCCAAGACCCGCAACGCCGCATGGCGGCATTTGCCGCGCAACCCGAAGGGACGGGGCCCATTTGGCGCAGCACGGCGTCTCTCCTCGTTCATTTGGAATGACCAAACTTCTCTCCTCGTTCCTTGTTCTGCGCCAAACGGGCCGCCGTCGCGGCCTACGCCAAAACGTCAACAGACACCTAGGCGTAGATCAAGAGCGAGAAGCAGGCAGACGGCGACTCACCGCAAACGGGAGCCATAACGAAAAGCGCCGCGGCATTGCCGCGGCGCTTTTCGACTGCCGTGAAGACCGGAAAACCGTCAACGCTCCAGCAGGATGCGCAGCATGCGCCGCAACGGCTCGGCCGCGCCCCACAGCAACTGATCGCCGACAGTGAAGGCACCGAGGTACTGCGAGCCCATGTTGAGCTTGCGCAGACGTCCGACCGGAACCGTCAGGGTACCGGTGACGGCCGCCGGACTCAGCTCCTGCATGCTGGCATCGCGATGGTTGGGCACCAGCTTCACCCAGGGGTTGTGCTGGCTGATCAGCCCCTCGATGTCGACCAGCGGCACGTCCTTGTTCAGCTTGATGGTCAGCGCCTGGCTGTGGCAGCGCATGGCGCCGACGCGAACACAGATGCCGTCGACCGGAATCGGATTCTTGATGCGCCCGAGGATCTTGTTGGTCTCGGCCTGGCCCTTCCACTCCTCGCGGCTCTGCCCGTTGGGCAGCTCCTTGTCGATGTAGGGGATCAGGCTGCCAGCCAGCGGCACGCCGAAATGATCCACCGGGAATTCGGCACTGCGCTGGGTTTCGGCGACCTTGCGGTCGATCTCGAGAATCGCGCTGGCCGGATCGGCCAGTTCGGCGGCCACCGCCGCGTTGATCGTGCCCATCTGGCGGATCAGCTCGCGCATGTTCTGCGCGCCGGCGCCGGAGGCGGCCTGGTAGGTCATGGCACTCATCCACTCGACCAGGCCGGTCTCGTAGAGACCGCCCAGGGCCATCAGCATCAGGCTGACGGTGCAGTTGCCGCCGATGTAGTTCTTGATGCCGGCATCCAGCGACTGGTCGATCACCCGGCGGTTGACCGGGTCCAGCACGATGACCGCATCGTCCGCCATGCGCAGGCTGGAAGCCGCGTCGATCCAGTAGCCCTGCCAGCCGGCCTCGCGCAGCTTGGGGAAGACTTCGCTGGTGTAGTCGCCGCCCTGGCAGGTGATGATCGCATCGAGGGTCTTCAGATCCTCGATGCTGTAGGCATCCTTCAGCGGCGCGATTTCCTTGCCGATCGCCGGCCCTTGGCCGCCCACGCTGGAGGTGGTGAAGAACACCGGCTCGATCAGGTCGAAGTCCCGCTCTTCCAGCATCCGCTGCATGAGCACGGAACCGACCATGCCGCGCCAACCGATCAGACCTACACGTTTCATTGCAACTGCACCTGTATAAAAGTGGCCCGCATAAAGGCGAGCCGAAAGCTTACAACTTGGCGAGCGCGGCGACTACCGCATCGCCCATATCGACCGTGCCGACTTTCCGGCAGCCTTCCGACCAGATGTCGCCGGTACGCAGCCCCTGGTCCAGCACGTTGCTGACTGCCTGCTCGATGGCGTTGGCCGCCTCGACCTGGCCGAAGCTGTAGCGCAGCAGCATCGACACCGAGAGGATGGTGGCCAGCGGGTTGGCGATGCCCTTGCCGGCGATGTCCGGCGCAGAGCCGTGGCAGGGCTCGTACATGCCCTTGTTGTTGGCGTCCAGCGAAGCCGACGGCAGCATGCCGATCGAGCCGGTGAGCATGGAAGCCTCGTCGGAGAGGATGTCGCCGAACATGTTGTCGGTGACGATCACGTCGAACTGCTTGGGCGCACGGACCAGCTGCATGGCGGCGTTGTCGACGTACATGTGACTCAGCTCGACGTCCGGGTAGTCCCTGGCGACCTCCTCGACCACCGAGCGCCACAGCTGACTGGAGGCCAGCACGTTGGCCTTGTCCACCGAGCACAGCTTCCTGTTGCGCACGCGGGCCATGTCGAAGCCGACCTTGGCGATGCGGCGGATCTCGCTCTCGCTGTACGGCAGGGTGTCGTAGGCCATGCGCTCGCCATTGTCGAGCACCTTGCTCTCGCGCGGCTGGCCGAAGTAGATGCCGCCGGTCAGTTCGCGAACGATGAGGATGTCCAGACCAGCCACGACTTCCGGCTTCAGGCTGGAAGCAGCAGCCAGCTGCGGGTAGAGCAGCGCCGGGCGCAGGTTGCCGAACAGGCCCAGTTGCGAGCGGATCTTCAGCAGGCCGCGCTCCGGACGGATGGCCGGGTCGATGGTGTCCCACTTCGGACCACCGACGGCGCCGAGCAGGATGGCGTCGGCCTTGCGGGCGCGCTCCAGGGTCTCGTCGGCCAGCGGCACACCGTACTTGTCGACAGCGGCGCCGCCCAGTTCGTCGTAGCTCAGCGCAAAGCCCAGCTGGTACTTCTCGTTGGCCAGCTCCAGCACCTTGACCGCCTCGGCGACGATTTCCGGACCGATACCGTCGCCCGGAAGAACTAGAATCTGCTTGCTCATTGCATTTCCTCTATACCGTAGGGTGGATAACGGCCCATGGCCTTATCCACCGGAATCCATGGTGGAAAACGCTGCGCGGTTTTCCACCTTACTCCCGCTTACTTGATCGCGCCGAACAGCCAGGGGCTGCTCTGCTGGTGCTTGGCCTCGAATGCCTTGATCGCGTCGGCGTCCTGCAGGGTCAGGCCGATGTCGTCCAGGCCGTTGAGCAGGCAATGCTTGCGGAACGGATCGATGTCGAAGCCGAGCACCTTGCCGTCCGGACGAGTCACGGTCTGCGCGGCCAGGTCGACGGTCAGCCGGTAGCCTTCGCCGGCCTCGCACTGCTTGAACAGCTCATCCACTTCCACTTCCGGCAGGATGATCGGCAAGAGGCCGTTCTTGAAGCTGTTGTTGAAGAAGATGTCGGCGAAGCTCGGCGCGATGACCGTGCGGAAGCCGTACTCCTCCAGCGCCCAGGGCGCGTGCTCGCGGCTCGATCCGCAGCCGAAGTTCTCGCGGGCGAGCAGCACGCTGGCACCCTGGTAGCGCGGCAGGTTCAGCACGAAGTCCTTGTTCAGCGGACGGCCCGAGCAGTCCTGGCCCGGCTGGCCGACGTCCAGGTAGCGCCACTCGTCGAACAGGTTGGGACCGAAGCCGCTGCGCTTGATCGACTTGAGGAACTGCTTGGGAATGATCTGATCGGTATCGACGTTGGCGCGATCGAGGGGAGCGACCAGGCCGGTGTGTTGGGTAAAGGCTTTCATCTCATCGCTCCTCAGTTCAGCAGCTCGCGCACATCGACGAAGTGACCGGCGACCGCGGCGGCGGCGGCCATGGCCGGACTGACCAGGTGGGTACGCCCGCCGGCGCCCTGGCGGCCCTCGAAGTTGCGGTTGGAAGTCGAGGCGCAGTGCTCGCCGCTCTCCAGGCGATCCGGGTTCATCGCCAGGCACATGGAGCAGCCCGGCTCGCGCCACTCGAAGCCGGCCTCGATGAAGACCTTGTCCAGCCCCTCCTGCTCCGCCTGCTCCTTGACCAGGCCGGAGCCCGGCACCACCAGCGCCTGCTTGACGCTTGCGGCGACCTTGCGCCCCTTGGCCACCTCGGCGGCGGCGCGCAGGTCCTCGATCCGCGAGTTGGTGCAGGAACCGATGAACACGCGATCGACCTTGATCTCGCCGATCGGCTGGTTGGCCGAGAGGCCCATGTACTTCAGCGCGCGGACGATGGAATCGCGCTTGACCGGATCGGCCTCGAGGGCCGGGTCCGGCACGCGCTCGTCGACCGGCAGGACCATCTCCGGCGAGGTGCCCCAGGTGACCTGCGGCTTGATCTCTTCGGCCTTCAGTTCGACCACGGTGTCGAACCGGGCGTCAGCATCGGATACCAGAGCCTTCCACTGCGCGACCGCCTTGTCCCAGTCGGCGCCCTGCGGCGCATAGGGGCGGCCCTTGACGTAGTCGATGGTCTTGTTGTCCACCGCCACCATGCCGACCCGGGCGCCGGCCTCGATGGCCATGTTGCAGAGGGTCATGCGGCCCTCCATCGACAGTTCGCGAATGGCGCTGCCGGCGAACTCCAGGGCATGGGCGGTGCCGCCGGCGGTGCCGATCTTGCCGATCACCGCCAGCACGATGTCCTTGGCACTGACGCCGGAGGACAGCTTGCCTTCGACCAGCACCTGCATGTTCTTCATTTTCTTGGCCACCAGGCACTGGGTGGCGAGTACATGCTCGACCTCGGAGGTGCCGATGCCGTGGGCCAGCGCGCCGAAGGCGCCGTGGGTGGAGGTGTGCGAGTCGCCGCAGACCACGGTCATGCCCGGCAGGGTGGCACCCTGCTCCGGGCCGACCACGTGGACGATGCCTTGGCGCGGGTCGTTCATCTTGAACTCGACGATGCCAAACTCGTCGCAGTTCTCGTCCAGGGTCTGCACCTGGATGCGCGAGGTCTCGTCGGCGATGGCGGCAACCCCCGACTGGCGATCCTGGGTGGTCGGCACGTTGTGGTCGGGGGTGGCGATGTTGGCGTCCACGCGCCACGGCTTGCGCCCGGCCAGGCGCAGCCCCTCGAAGGCCTGCGGCGAGGTCACTTCGTGGAGAATCTGCCGGTCGATGTAGATCAGCGACGAACCATCGT
This sequence comes from Azotobacter chroococcum, assembly GCF_002220155.1. NCBI lineage: Bacteria > Pseudomonadati > Pseudomonadota > Gammaproteobacteria > Pseudomonadales > Pseudomonadaceae > Azotobacter > Azotobacter chroococcum. The sequence continues at coordinate 3,024,004 of NZ_CP011835.1, forward strand.
CGCGCCGCTTCACCTCGTGCATGTCCCAGAGCTTGTCGTAGAGCGTTTTGCCGGCCATCGGACTTTCCTCATCAGTGTCCCTGCAGGGGGCAACCCGCCCCATGCGCGATGGTGGGATGCTAGGGACTTGCAGGGAATAACTCAAATTCATATTTTTTATCTGCAGCATTCCAACAAGGAATGCCAAGAGCAATGCGTCAAGCCACCCTCGCCCGCCCAGGAGCCGTTCCGGATGGACCTCGCCAATCTCAACGCCTTCATCGCCATCGCCGAAACCGGCAGCTTCTCCGAAGCCGGCGAACGCCTGCACCTGACCCAGCCAGCAGTGAGCAAGCGCATCGCCGCACTCGAGCAGCAACTCCAGGTGCGTCTGTTCGACCGCCTGGGCCGCGAGGTGCGGCTGACCGAAGCCGGACGGGCACTGCTGCCGCGCGCCTACCGGATCCTCAGCGTGCTGGAAGACACCCGGCGGGCGCTGAACAACCTCAACGGCGACGTCAGCGGCCGGCTGACCCTGGCGACCAGTCACCATATCGGCCTGCACCGCCTGCCGCCGCTGCTGCGCGCCTTCACCCGCGCCCATCCGCAGGTGGCGCTGGACATCCGCTTTCTCGATTCGGAAGTGGCCTACGAGGAGATTCTCCACGGCCGCGCCGAACTGGCGGTGATCACCCTGGCCCCGGAAACGGCGGCGCCGGTGCGGGCGGTGAAAGTCTGGGACGATCCGCTGGACTTCGTCGCCGCCCCGGAACATCCGCTGGCACGTAACGCCCAAGTGAGCCTGGCCGATGTAGCCCGGCATCCGGCGGTGTTTCCCGGCGGCAACACCTTCACTCACCACATCGTCCGGCGTCTGTTCGAAGGCGAGGGGCTGACGCCGAGCATCGCCATGAGCACCAACTACCTGGAGACGATCAAGATGATGGTGTCCATCGGCCTCGCCTGGAGCGTGCTGCCGCGCACCATGCTGGACGATCAGGTGAAACCCCTGACGCTGCCAGGCATCCGCCTGTCGCGCCAGCTCGGCTACATCCTGCACACCGAGCGGACCCTGTCCAACGCGGCGCGGGCCTTCATGGCGATGCTCGACGGTGCGCGCGAGACGCCTCCTTCCTGAACAACGAAAAGGGGCGCCGATGGCGCCCCTTTCCCAGTCGCTGAATCGATCAGCTCTCCAGCGCCGGCCGCTCGCTGGCGATCGGAATGCGCTTGGGCTTGGCCTCTTCCGGCACGACACGGACCAGCTCGATGCTCAGCAGGCCGTTGCGCAGCTGGGCGCCCTTGACCTCGATATGGTCGACCAGGCGGAACGACAGCTTGAAAGCGCGCTGGGCGATGCCCTGGTGCAGGTAGGTGACCTCCTTGGCTTCGCTCTCGCGCCTGCCGCCGCTGACGGTCAACACGCCGCGCTCGACCTGCAGTTCCAGATCGGACTCCTGCAAACCGGCCGCGGCGATCACGATGCGGTACTGGTCGTCGCCGTGCTTCTCGATGTTGTAGGGCGGATAGGAACTACCGGCCTCGTTGCGCAGGGCGGACTCGAACAGGTCGTTGAAGCGGTCGAAACCAATGGATTGGCGGAACAGAGGGGCCATGGAAAGAGCAGTCATCGTTCGTCTCCCGATTAATCAGCGAGTGTTGCGTGGCGGGACCCGACTTCGGCATCCCACAGTCATCCAGATGGAGTTCGCCAGGGGAATTTCAAGAGACCAAAACGCTTTTTTCAGAGCTTGCCCTGCAGGCCAACGCCAGTCGGGCACAGGAAGGCCCCCACAGGATTTCACCGCTATTTCCCCAATGAGATTGTAGGAGCAGGCCCTCGAGCGCCCCAGCCTTGCCGTATGCACGGTCCGGCCATACTGGGTGTTTCGGGGCAGAGACCCGCCCGGCAAGGAGTTACCCGCAATGAAATGCCGAACTCACCGCCAGGACTCGAAATGGCTGCGTCGAATCCTCTGGCTCGTGATGATCTGGGCCGCCGGCGTGTCCTGCCTGGGCGTGCTCGCCTACGGGCTGCGCCTGATCATGCGGGCCGCGGGCATGACTATGTAGAGAGCACCGGGCAAGACTCCAGCACAGGAGAAAGATCGCTGTGCAGATCCACGCCCAGCAGAGCGTCCAGGCGGACGCAATCGCTCTCCCGGCGCAGTTCGGCGAACAGCGCGGCTGCCTCCGGATAGCTGCGGGTCAGCATCCCCAGCCACTGCTTGAGCCGGCCCGGGGCATAGCGCGGCGCGATCCGCTGTCGGGCGCGCCGCCAGAACTCGCTGACCAGCGGCTGCACGTCCCGCCACTCCAGCGGCTCGGGCGTGCGCCCGGCGCGCGCCGCAGCGATCTGCCGGGCCAGGTCGGGACGCGAAACCAGTCCGCGGCCGAGCATGATGTCCTCAACCCCGCTGATCTGCCGGCAGCGCCGCCAGTCCTCCAGCGTCCAGATCTCGCCGTTGGCATAGACCGGCACGGCGACCGCCTCCTGCACCCGCGCCACCCACTCCCAGTGGGCCGGCGGCCGGTAGCCCTCGACCTTGGTCCGCGCATGCACCACCAGTTGCGCGACGCCGCCCTCGACCAGGGCACGGGCGCACTCCAGGGCGCCCTCGGGACGGGTGTAGCCCAGGCGCATCTTGGCGGTCACCGGCAACTGCGCCGGCACGGCCCGGCGCACCTCGCGGACGATGGCGTGCAGCAGCTCCGGCTCGTCGAGCAGCACCGCACCGCCGCGCGAGCGGTTCACCGTCTTCGCCGGGCAGCCGAAGTTGAGGTCGATCACCGGCGCACCCAGTTCGGCGGCCAGCGCCGCGTTCTCGGCCAGGCACGTCGGATCGGAACCGAGCAACTGCAGATGCACCGGCGTGCCGGCCCGGGTCTGCCAGCCGCGGCGCATCTCCGGGGCCAGCTTCTCGAACTGGGCGAGCGGCAGCAGCCGGTCGCAAACCCGGACGAATTCGGTCACGCACCAGTCGATGCCGCCGACGCGGGTCAGCAAGTCGCGAAGCAGTTCGTCGACCAATCCCTCCATGGGGGCCAGGGCGATTTGCATGGGAGAGGTTTCCGGCAAGGTTCAGGCAGGGTACAGGGGTGAGAAAGCTAGACGTCGATCAGGGCCCGGCCGTAACGCTCCACGAAGGTTTCCGGCATCCGCCGGGGCCGGCCGCTGGAGAGTTCGATACAGGCGAAGGTGGTCTGTGCAGTCAGCAGGGTGGCACCGTCGGCCGGCCGCAGCAGCTGGAACCGACGGGTCATTGTCAGTCCGCGGGACGACTCGACGATCCAGGTCCCCATCTGCAGACGCTCGCCCAGGCGGGCACTGGCCAGATAGTCGATCTCGTGACGCAGTACCGCCATTGCCCGGTCCAGACGCCGGTACTCGTCCAGCCCCAGGCCCAGGCTCTGCGAGTGGTGCCAGGCGCAGTCCTCCAGCCAGCCGACGTAGACCACGTTGTTGACGTGACCCAGACCGTCGATGTGCGCCGGCTGCACGTCGATGTCGATGACGAAAGGGGCGGGCCACTGCCAGCTCAAGAATGCTGCTCCAGGCTGGCCGCCTGCTCGCAGGCCTCGCGGGCCAGCTGGGTGATCTGGTCCCAGGCGCGGGCGCGGACCAGGCTGGCGGGCGCGACCCAGGTGCCGCCCACGCAGGCGACGTTGGGCAGGCCGAGGAAGCTCAGCAGGTTGTCCGGGGTCACCCCGCCGGTGGGACAGAAGCGAATGCCGCTGAACGGCTCCTTGAAACTTTTCAGCATCTTCACGCTGGTGGTGCCGTTGGCCGGGAACAGCTTCAGCGAGCGGTAGCCGAACTCCAGGGCCTGCAGGACTTCCGAGGGCGTCATCACGCCCGGCAGGTAGGGCAGCCGGCAGTCGTCCGCCGCCGCTGCCAGGCGCTGGGTGCAGCCGGGGCTGACGACGAACTGCGCACCGGCATCGCGGGCCTCGAGGAACTGCTCGCTGTGGATCAGAGTGCCGGCGCCGACCAGCAGGTCCGGCAGCGCCTGACGGATCGCCGCCAACGCATCCAGGGCGCGCGGGGTACGCAGCGTCACCTCCAGCACCTGGATGCCGCCGGCGTGCAGCGCCCGCGCCAGGTCCACCGCCAGCGCGACGTCCTCGATCACCAGCACCGGGAGCACGGGGCGCGCACGCTGCAGCACCGCATCCATCGTCATGGGCATGTTCTCTCTCCAGCTGGGGCGTCACTAATAACGCTGTCGTTCGGATTCGATCAGGGTACGGATGAGGGCGAATTCCTGCTCCGCCTGCGCCAGCAGTGCCGGCACGGGGGCCAGGTCACCGGCGCGGCCCAGCTCTTCGAGCTGGCTGCACAGCTCGGCCAGCAGTGGCGCCCCCATGTTGCCGCAACTGCCCTTGAAGCTGTGCGCGGCCCGCCGCAGAGCCTCGGCATCCCGGGCGTCATGGGCCAGGCCCAGGGCGTTCAGGCGCGCTTCGGAGTCGCTCAGAAAGGTATCCAGCAGGACCGGATACTCGTCCTCCATGACTTCCTGCAGCAACGCCTGGACGCTAGGGTCGAGATGCTCGGACACGCCGGGTCACTCCTGAGCCAGTGAGCATTGCGCCGGATTATGCCGAGCGGGCCAGGAAAACTCCACGCACACGCTGCGCCCGTCCGGCGCCCAGCTGCAGCGATCGGCCAACTGGCGCACCAGCTTCAGGCCGCGTCCGCTCAGGTGCTCCGAGGAGCTGTGCCGCTCCAGCATCCGCTGCACATCGAAACCCGGGCCGCTGTCCTCGACGCGGATGCTCAGGCGTCCGCCCTCCCCCTCGGGACGCAGGTCGAGATGAAAGCGCACATAGCCTTCGTACAGGTTTGCCAGCCGCGTGCGGCGCTCCCGGTAGTATTCGGCAAAGCCCTGGGCATCGCGCTTGAGCGAGGAGTCGAGGCCCATCACGCCATGCTCCAGGGCATTGGAATAGAGCTCGGCGAGCACCGTGTAGAGCACGCTGCCCTGGGCGCGCAGCTCCTGCACCTCGAGCAGCAGCTGCAGCAGATAAGGCAGCGGGTTGAAGCGCTTGAGGGTTTCGGCGCGGAACTCGAAGCCGATCGACCAGTCCAGCGGGGCGTTCTGCCCGGAGTCGGAGAAGATCAGCGGCGAATGCGGCAGCTGCCCCTCCTCCATCAGGCTGACCTCGATCAGGCTGACGTCGTCCTGTGCCTCGCCGCGGAAGGCACTGAGCGCCTGCTGGATCTCGCCGAACAGCAGATCCGGCTGCTGGTTGGCGGCGAACACCCCGAGCAGCCGCTCCTCGCCGAAACACTCGCCACCCAGGTTGCAGGTTTCCAGCACACCATCGGAGAGCAGGAGGAGCCGGTCGCCCGCCTCCATGGGATAGATCTCATAGCGATCGTCGAAACACGAGGGGTCGAGAATGCCCAGCGGCAGGTGACGGGAACGCAGGGGAATCCGCTCGCCACTGCCGCCCCGCCGAAGGTAGCCGTCGGGCAGGCCACCGTTCCAGACCTCCACCACCCGGCGCTGGAAGCTCAGGTTGAGCATGACCGCGCAGCAGAACACCCCCACCGGCAGGATGCGCTTGAGCTTGGCATTCATCTCGCGAAGGATTTCCGCCAGCGAATAGCCCTTGGCGGTCATGCTATAGAACACCTCGGCCAGGGGCATCGCGCCGATCGCCGCCGGCAGGCCGTGTCCGGTGAAGTCGCCGAGCAGCACGTGCATGCCGCCGGAAGGCTTGAAGGCCGCCAGCATCAGGTCGCCGTTGAACAGCGCGTAGGGCGACTGCAGGTAGCGGATGTTCGGCGCATCGAGACAGCCGGAGTGGGCCACCTTGTCGAACACCGCCTTGGCCACCCGCTGCTCGTTGAGCAGATGCTCGTTGTGCCGGGCGATCAGGTCGCGCTGCTCCAGCACCGTGGCCTGCAGCCGGCGCAGGCGATCCATGGCCTTGATCTTGGCGTCGAGGATCACCCGGTTGTAGGGCTTGGCGAGAAAATCGTCGCCGCCGGCATCCAGGCACTGGGCCAGGGCCTCGCTCTCGGTCAGCGAGGTGAGGAAGATGATCGGCACCAGCTCCTCGCCAGCCATCTGCTTGATCCGCCGGGCCGCCTCGAAGCCGTCCATCACCGGCATCAGGGCGTCCATCAGGACCATATGCGGGCGCTCGCGGGCGAAAATCATGATCGCCTCGAGCCCGTTGCCGGCGGTCAGCACACGATAGCCCTGACGGCCGACGATGGTCGCCAGCAGCATCCGGTCCGCGGGACTGTCCTCGGCGATCAGGATGCACAGGGGCGGCTGCATGGGACGGCCTCTAGGCGATATGGAAGAGCTGTTCGAAATTGGAAATCGACAGGATCTTGCGCACGTCCGGACTGCAATGGATCAGGCGGATCTGCGCCCGCTCGCCGCCGGCATGGTCGCGCAGCAGCAGGAGCATGCCGAGCGCCGAGCTGTCCAGATAGGTCGCCCCCTGCAGGTCGACGACATAGCGCTTGGGGGTGACGTTCACCCGCTCGTAGGCATCCCGAAATTCCTGGTGGGCGCCGAAATCGAAGCGCCCCTGGATGAAAATGGTCAGCTCTTGTCCATCTGCCGAAGGCTGCGAAGTGATAGCCATGCGGTGCTCCTCAGGTATGTGTCATCAGTGCAGCGAGGTTTAACACTCGGCTCCCGGCGGAGCAACCGCTGAACGGTGACCGGCAGCTGCCGCACTCTCCGAATCCGGTTGATCGTCGCCGTCCTCGCGCCGTCCCATGCCGTACTTGCGCATCTTCTCCACCAGCGTGGTGCGGCGGATGCGCAAGCGCTCGGCGGCGCGCGCCACCACGCCGGCAGAGTCGTCCAGCGCCTGCTGGATGAGCGTCTGCTCGAGGGCGGCCAGGTAATCCTTCAGGTCCAGCCCCTCCGGCGGCAGCAGGGCCAGGGTAGCCGGATCCGGCAGGCCGACCTCGAATACCCCGCCCTCGTCACCCTGCTCGTCCTCCCCCTCGATATGGCGGTATTTCTTCGGCAACTCCTGCACGCCGATGACGCCGTAGGGATGCATGATCGCCATGCGCTCCACCAGATTGGCCAGCTCGCGCAGATTGCCCGGCCAGTCATGCCGACACAGCGACATGATCGCCGCCGAGTTGAAGCGGATGGACCCCAGCTTGTCATGCTCCAGTCGCGCGATCAGCTCGTTCAGCAGCAGCGGGAGGTCCTCCACGCGCTCGCGCAGGGGCGACATCTCGATGGGAAACACACTGAGCCGGTAGTAGAGGTCCTCGCGGAAGCGGCCCTCCCCGACCATTGCCTCGAGATTCTTGTGACTTGCAGCAATGACGCGTACATCGACGCTCTGCGTCCGGGTACCGCCCAGACGCTCGAAGACGCCCTCCTTCAGCACGCGCAGCAGCCGTGCCTGCACCGGCAGTGGCATGGCGTCGATTTCCTCGAGGAACAGGACGCCGCCATGGGCCAGTTCGAGGCGCCCGACATGGCTGTTCAGAGCACCGCTGAAAGCGCCCTTCTCGTGCCCGAACAGCTCGCTCTCCAGCAGCTCGCCGGCGATGGCACTGCAATTGACGGGCACGAAGGGCGCCTCGCGGCGCCGCGAGTGATAGTGCAGGTTGCGCGCCACCACCTCCTTGCCGGTTCCGGACTCGCCCAGCAGCAGCACGCAGGCATCGGTATCGGCCACCTGCTGCAGCAGCTGGCGCACCTGCTGGATCGCCCGACTGGTGCCAACCAGGCTGCGAAACAGGTTGGGCTCGCGCGACAGGCCGCGCCCCTGGCCGGGCGTCGCGCGGTAGACCTGGGCACGATGCAGGGAGTCGAGCAGCTTGTTGTAGGAAGGCGGCGTTTCCAGGCTGGCCAGTACCTGGCGACGCACTTCCTTCGGCCAGTCCGCCGGCGGGTGCTGACCGAGCAGCAGCACGGGCAGCGTCTCGTCCCAACCGCGAAGCGCCTTGATCAGCTCAAGCCCCGCTCCCGGCGCCTCGACCGCTCCCAGCAGCACGCACAGCAGCTCCCGGCTGGAGCCCAGAGCCTCGACTTTCCCCCGCCACTCCCCACTGGCGCAGGCCAGGCATTGCTCGTCGAGAAAATCGAGGATGACCGACATGTCCCGACGCCGGTCGAGATCATCGTCGATCAGAAGAATCTTAGTGTCACGCCACATGTCGTCGGATATCCGAACTGGAAAGGCTTCAGGGGGCACATCGCGAACCGCAGCATCGTTCCGGCCCGCCTGCGATCGAGACTGCCACGGCATCGGATGGAATGAAAAGCGCGGCATCCTGCGCTCGCGACGGCGGAACTCCGGCATGCAGACAGACGAGCGGTCAGCGGGCAAAACTGGATACCTGAGGCGAGCAGCTGGAAAAACTCCAGACCGTCCCAGATATGCTTGAGTGAACGGCCGCATTCTACAAAGGATGCCCCCCGCTCGGTAGCTGCGCCGACAGGACGCAGCCTCCGCCCGCAGCGCTAATCCAGACGAATGCCCAGCTCGGCCAGGCGCAACAGATCCTCGGGACCCTCCACCTCCCACAGCCGCGGCAAAAGGCAGTGCCTCCAGCCGAGCTGGCGCAGGCGCTCGCAGGTGATGGGCAACACGTCCTCGCAGCCCCAGGGAATCGCCTCGAACAGCAGCGGATCGACCCGGCGCAGCCCCAGCAGGACAAAGTCGCCGTGCTCGGCCGGCCCGAGTACGGCATCCCGCTCGTGCAGGGCCGCGCAGGCGGCATGCAGGTAGTCGCTGTCCAGCGCCGGGCAGTCATTGCCGATCAGGATGACCGCATCGGTGGTGCAGAGCCCAAGCGTAGCGATGCGACGCATCCGCTCGCCCAGATCACCCGCCGGCTGCTCGACGACCGCCCAGCCGCAGTCCTCCGCCATGGCGGCCAGGGCCTCGTCGGGGCCCTCGTCGAGCCAGAGGAAGCGATCCTGGAAGTCGTTCACCGGCAGCCTCAGGGCACGCTCCACCAGCAGGCGCTGCAGGTCGCAGGCCCCATCCTCGCCCAAGGCCGGAATCAGGCGAGGCTTCACCTGACCGGGAGCCAGGGCATGGGCCAGCAAATGCAAGGAAATCGACAGGCTCATGCCAGGTTCCCCCCTCATGCGCGCTTGTCAGCCAATGGACTGCCATGTCATCTCACAAGGCCCAGCGCAAATGCCGCATCACCCATACAGTACGCCTGATTGAATGTCCTTCCCAGCACGTTGTCGGTCGGTACTGATCGACGGCGCTTCTCTCCCGCAAGGAAGGGCAATGAAGACGCGCGCAATGGGCTCAGGCCTGGCCTGCCAGAACGCGCCGCTCCCACGGGGTGATCTCGTCGAGAAAGCTCATCAGCTCCAGATTCTTGCTGGCGATATAACCCTCGATGAATTCATTGCCAAACAGCTCCCGCGCCAGCTGGCTGAGCTCGAGTCTAGCCAGTGCGACCGGCATGCTGCTCGGCAGGGTCAGGGCCTCCGGCACCTGGAATTCGCCTTGCAGCGACGCACTCGGCTCCACCTGCTGCTGCAGCCCGAACAGTCCGGCAGCCAGGCTGGCAGTGATGGCCAGGTAGGGGTTGGCGTCGGCGCCCGGCAGACGGTTCTCCACCCGCCGCGCCGCCGGTGGACTGGCGGGAATGCGCAAGCCCGCCGCACGATTGTCATGCGACCAGCAGACATTGTTCGGCGAGGCATAGGGATGGCACAGCCGCTGGTAGGAGTTGACGTGCGGGGCAAACAGCAGGGTGAAGTCGGCGAGTGCCCGCTGCTGACCACCGATGAAGTGACGGAAGGCTGGCGTCGGTTCGCCGCATTCGTCACTGAACAGATTCCTCCCGCTGTCCTGCGCCACCAGGCTCTGGTGGATATGCATGGAGCTGCCGGGAACCCCGGCCAGCGGCTTGGCCATGCACACCACCATCAGCCCGTGCCTGAGCGCCACCTCCCTGAGCAGGTGTTTGAACAGGAAGGTCTGGTCGGCCACATGCAGGGGATCGCCGTGCAGCAGGTTGATCTCGAATTGGCTGACACCCATCTCGTGCATGAAGGTATCGCGTGGCAGCCCGAGCGCCGCCATGCAGCGATAGACATCGTCGAAGAAGGGCCGCAAGCCGTTGCTGGAGGAAATGCTGAAGGCCGAGAAGCCGGCCTCGCGCCGTCCATCGAGTCCGATCGGCGGCTGAAACGGCAGATGCGGATCGTCATGCGGAGCGAAGACGAAGAACTCCAGCTCGGTGGCCACCACCGGCTGCCAGCCCTGGCGGGCATAGGCGGCCAGCACCCGTTTGAGCAGAGTACGGGTAGACAGTGGCGAACCGCCTCCCTTCAGCTCCTCGGCATCGCAAATCGCCAGCGCCCGAGGCCGCTCGCACCAAGGTAGCAGATGAATCTGCTGCGGGTCGGGAACCAACAGCAGGTCGCCATCGTCACTGCCATAGAAGCAGGTTGGCGGATAGCCGCCCATGATGCACTGCAACAGCACCCCGCGGGCCAACTGCAAGCGCTGTCCTGCGAGAAAGCCCGTGGCGGTCATCACCTTGCCGCGCGGCACCCCATTGAGATCGGGAGTGACGCACTCGACCTCCTCGACATCAGCCAGGCGTTCGACGAGAGCCTGATGAGGCTTGATCATGACGGGGCCTCCCCTTCCACGGCGGTCCGTACACAGTACGCAGCCGCCACCGGGGAGTTCAAGCCGTCCATCGTTACCCCAGCCAAGGCAAGACGCTTTGGCTATCATGACAACCGAAGATCAGGCACAGCAGGCTTGCATGACAAGCCGACAGGGCGGGAATCCGAGCGATCAGGGATATGGCGCCCCCTGCTGGAGTCGAACCAGCATCTAGCCCTTAGGAGGGGCTTGTTCTATCCATTGAACTAAGGGGACATGGAAAGTCATCGAATCTTGCGTAGTCGTGCTTGCTGACTCACTTCAGCCACGAACACATGCCACAAGACTTCGATCAATCGGTCAACGGCGCTGGGGCGGCATTTTAGCCATGAAAATGCCTTTTGTCATGCAGCCTGCATAAAAACGGAGAGAGCCACGGAACAACAGCCTATTCGCGCAGTCGACTCTTGGGCTTGGCACAGCATGGCCACGGAAGGAATTCTGATGCCAATCAAACATGCAAATCGGTTCACCCCGATTAATTGACTCAAACATCAAGAAGAGTGAACCACTTCAGCGAGCCGAGGTCATACCGAAAACACCCTTGCAAGCTAATTGCCAGCACTCTATAACAACTCACCGGTCGAAACTATGCAACCTATGAAACAGGCACTCTACTCCAGCCGCACAGCGGACAAATTCGTCGTTCGTCTACCCGACGGCATGCGTGAACGTATCGCGGATGTGGCGCGCAACCACCATCGCAGCATGAATTCGGAGATCATTGCACGCTTGGAGCAAAGCCTGCTTCAGGAAGACGCCCTGGGCGACGACCTTAGCCTGCGCCTGGACAGTCCCGAGCTTTCCCTGCATGAACGGGAGCTTCTGCAGCGCTTCCGGCAACTGACCCGACGCCAGCAGAATGCTTTGGTCGCCTTGATCGCGCAGGATAGCGAACTCGCGACCGAAGGCCTGAGTGCCGAGCAGTAGCCGCATGATCGACAGGCGCTACCTTCAATCGGAGGTTCTGACTGAATCGTCGGAGACTGACGCAGGGAACAGGCCTATATCCATAGGCCTGTTTTGATCACGAGCCGTGCATGTTCGCCGCACAGCAGGTCGACGCCAAACCTCAGCCTCGCTTCGAACCTTGCATCCCTGGCCATCAAGTCGGCCCCGTAAAACTCCCAAACCCCCATGACAACTCAAGCCTCAGGCAGACGCCGAGCGGCTTGCCCCCGCCCCGCATCCGCAGCGACTCAAAGCAAAAACAGTGTGGCCAACCCCAGGAAAATGAAGAAACCGCCACTGTCAGTCATGGCAGTGATCATCACACTAGCCCCCATGGCCGGATCGCGCCCAAGCCTAGCCAGCGTCATGGGAATCAGCACTCCCATCAGAGCAGCCATCAGCAGATTCAGGGTCATGGCGCCCGTCATCACCGCAGCCAGTGACCAGCTGCCGTAAAGAACGCCTGCCACCATGCCGATCACCCCTCCCCAGACCAGGCCGTTGATCAGCGCCACCCCCAACTCCTTGATCAGCAGACGGGCCGTGTTGCCCGTACTGACCTGCCCCAGAGCCATGGCACGAACGATCATGGTGATAGTCTGGTTGCCGGAGTTGCCGCCGATGCCGGCGACGATCGGCATCAGTGCCGCCAGGGCCACCAGCTTCTCGATGGAATCCTCGAACAACCCGATCACTCGGGAGGCGACGAAAGCGGTCACCAGATTCACCGCGAGCCATGCCCAGCGATTGCCAACCGACTTCCAGACCGAGGCGAAGATATCCTCCTCCTCGCGCAAGCCGGCCATGTTCAGCACTTCACTTTCGCCTTCCTCGCGAATCAGATCGACCATGGCATCAATGGTCAGGCGACCGATCAGCTTGCCATCCCTGTCCACCACGGGCGCGGAAACCAGATCATAACGCTCGAAGGCCTGGGCGGCATCGTAGGCATCCTCGTCGGGATGAAAGCGCACCGGATCGAGCGCCATGATCTCGGCGACCTGTCGCTCGGGATCGCTGACCAGCAGGCGTTTGATCGGCAGCACCCCCTTCAGCATCCCGTCATAATCCACCACGAACAGCTTGTCGGTGTGCCCTGGCAGCTCCTTCAAGCGCCGCAGATAGCGCAAGACCACCTCCAGACTGACGTCTTCGCGGATGGTAACCATCTCAAAATCCATCAGCGCGCCAACCTGATCCTCTTCGTAGGAGAGCGCCGAGCGCACCCTCTCACGCTGCTGGGCGTCAAGGGACTCCATCAGCTCGTGAACCACATCGCGCGGCAGTTCGTGGGCCAGGTCCGCAAGCTCGTCGGCCCCCAGCTCCTTGGCAGCAGCGATCAGCTCATGATCGTCCATGTCGGCGATCAGGGTTTCGCGAACCGCGTCAGATACTTCGAGAAGGATGTCACCGTCGCGCTCGGCCTTGACCAGTTGCCAGACGCTCAGGCGGTCGCCGAGAGGAAGAGCTTCGAGGATATAGGCGATATCCGCCGGATGCAGCTCGTCGAGCTTGCGTTGCAGCTCCGCCAGGTTTTGCCGGTGCACCAGATCCTCGACCAGATCATGGTGCGCCCCCAACTGGCGGTGCGTCAGGTTTTCAACCAGCTTGTGCCGATGCAGCAGCTCCACAACCTGGGCGAGACGTTCCTGCAGGCTTTCCTGCTGCTTCTTGGCTTCAACTTCAGTCATGGCAAACTCCACCCCCAGCAGCGGAGCACGCCAAGGGCATCAATCAGTCAATGCGCGATTGCACGAATCGGTTTTGAAATAACTACTGGGTAAGTCCATGGTGGATTTCCACAAGCCCCGGTGGGGCTGACAGGCGTAATCATAACACTGCCCGACGGCCTTGCACTCGTCAGAATGTTGGCCAGAACAATCGCTTGCAATGCGAACCTCCGCTCAATCTCACCGTGCGGCACCGGCAAGGAGATCCGGGACACATCGCCCCCTGCAGGCAGGCGCTACCCTGCCCCCACGCCAAGGAGGACGCCCCATGCACGGATTACTGATACGCGCTTCGGCAACAGCGCTTCTGCTCTGCTCTTCGCCCCCACTCGTCGCTGCGCCCGTATATCGCTGCGCAGCCCCAGGCGGCCATATCAGCTTCACCCATCACGGCTGCCCTGCAGGCCAGCAGCAACAGCTGCAGAGCGCCTTCAACGCCACGCCCGGCAAGGGCGACAGCCCCACCCCCATGGCAAGCGAGCCTCGGGACCGCGCGCCCCGCACCGCGAGACAGGACAAGCCTCAGGAGCCGACCATTGTCGGCCAGCAAGACGATGGCTGCGGCAACCAGATCACAGGCCGAGAACGCCGCGAAGCAATGATCCAAAAGGAAGTGCGCTCAGGCATGCCCCGCGCGGACGTAGAAAGCGCCCTCGGCAAGCCGGGCCGGATTTCCAGACGCAACGGCCGAACCAGTTACCACTACCGAGACAATGCGGGCAACACGAGACAGATCGACTTCGACGAACATAACTGCGTCAGCGCCAAGAGCCGAAAATGAAAAAGGGCCTGCATCGCTGCAGGCCCTTCTGATATGGCGCACTCAGGAGGATTCGAACCTCCGACCGCCCGGTTCGTAGCCGGGTACTCTATCCAGCTGAGCTATGAGTGCGTATGGCGCTTGATGGACCAGATCACCGCTGGTTTCGAACCGGCCTTCTCAGGCGATTCAAATAATGGCGCACTCAGGAGGATTCGAACCTCCGACCGCCCGGTTCGTAGCCGGGTACTCTATCCAGCTGAGCTATGAGTGCGCTGAGCGTGCGCATTATAGGGACTCTGCTTCGATGTTCAAGCGAAAATTCGATCAACTTCACCAGCTTGCCGAACCACTGCAGAACACCCAACCCTACAACGCTTGTGAATGGCGGAGGAGGGGGGATTCGAACCCCCGACACCCTTTTGAGGTGTACTCCCTTAGCAGGGGAGCGCCTTCGGCCACTCGGCCACCCCTCCGCAACACGGGGCGAATCATACCGGCCTTTGCCCCGCTTGCCAAGCTAAAAATCGATAAAAATTAGTGGCTTGGCTCTTGATCTTTTTCTTTCTGAATGCGTTGGTAGATTTCTTCGCGATGTACAGCGACCTCTTTCGGTGCATTGACGCCAATGCGCACCTGATTACCTTTCACACCCAGCACGGTGACCGTCACATCATCACCCACCATCAGGGTCTCTCCGACCCGACGAGTCAGAATCAGCATTCCTTTCTCCTTTTATGGGAAGTCAACAGAACAACAGTCTGCAAAAATAAAAATGGTGATATTCCCACCCTACCCCAAGGAATATACACCCAAGTATTGACCAGGGCTGGCGAAAGGAAAGCCCTCCTCACCCGGGCAAAACGATGAAGGCGCGGGATTACTCCGCGCCTTCATCAGTCACTCGCTCACTCGCCCTGGCGGGCAGGAGCATCCAACTCGAACGCGGTATGCAGGGCACGAACCGCCAGTTCCAGGTACTTCTCCTCGATGACCACGGAAACCTTGATTTCCGAAGTCGAGATCATCTGGATATTGATACCTTCCTTGGCCAAGGCTTCGAACATGCGGCTGGCAACCCCGGCATGGGAACGCATGCCTACTCCAACGATGGAAACCTTGGCAATGTCGGTATCGCCAATGACCTCGCGCGCACCAATTTCGCGCGCGGTGTTCTCCAACACGCGCATGGCGCTCAAATAGTCGTTGCGGTGTACGGTGAAGGTGAAGTCGGTGGTGTTGTCGTGCGCGATGTTCTGCACAATCATGTCCACCTCGATATTGGCCGCACTGATCGGCCCGAGGATCTTGAACGCCACGCCGGGATTGTCCGGCACGCCGCGAATGGTCAGCTTGGCTTCGTCGCGATTGAAGGCGATGCCGGAAATGATCGGCTGTTCCATGGATTCCTCTTCATCGGTGGTAATGAGGGTGCCCGGCCCCTCCTGAAAGCTGTGCAGCACGCGCAGCGGGACATTGTATTTGCCGGCGAACTCCACCGAGCGGATCTGCAGCACCTTCGAGCCCAGGCTGGCCATTTCCAGCATCTCCTCGAAGGTGATCTTGTCCAGACGCTGGGCCTTGGGCACCACTCGCGGATCGGTGGTGTAGACGCCGTCGACATCGGTATAGATCTGGCACTCGTCGGCCTTCAGGGCCGCGGCCAGGGCCACCCCAGTGGTGTCGGAACCGCCGCGCCCAAGAGTGGTGATGTTGCCGTGCTCGTCGACCCCCTGGAAACCGGCAACCACCACCACGCGACCGGCCTTGAGATCGGCACGCAGCCTCTGGTCATCGATTTGCAGGATTCGTGCCTTTGTAAAGGAGCTGTCGGTAAGAATGCGCACCTGATTGCCGGTGTAGGACACCGCCGGTACGCCGCGCTTGATCAGCGCCATGGCCAGCAGGGCAATGGTCACCTGCTCACCGGTCGAGACCATCACATCCAGCTCGCGCGGCACGGGCTGCTCGCTGATCTGCTTGGCCAGGCCGATCAGGCGATTGGTCTCGCCGCTCATGGCGGAAACCACAACCACGATGTCATCGCCGTTCTCGCGGAATTTCTGGACCTTCTCGGCTACCTGCTCGATCCGCTCGATGGAGCCTACAGAGGTGCCCCCGAATTTCTGTACGATCAACGCCATTTGAAAAGCCACCTAAGCCCGTGAAGGGCGCCATTAAACATTTCCAGCGCGCCGACTGCCAAGGCCGGCCGGCGCGGCCCGGGATCGGGAGGCGGGCCGTTACAGAGCCTGCTCGACGAACGGCACGACCAGCGCCAGCGCCTCGTTCAGCTTGCCGGCCTCGGTGCCGCCGCCCTGGGCCATGTCCGGACGACCGCCGCCCTTGCCACCGACCGCCGCCGCCGCCTGTTTCATCAGGTCGCCGGCCTTGAGCTTGCCGGCCAGGTCCTGGGTGACGCCAGCGACCAGCACGACCTTGCCCTCGAACTCGCCGCCGAGCAGGATCACCGCACTGCCCAGCTTGTTCTTCAACTGGTCGACCAGCACCAGCAGGGCCTTGCCTTCCAGGCCATCGAGACGGGCAGACAGTACCTGTACCCCCTTGACCTCGATGGCCGAGGCGGCCAGATCGTCGCCGGCCGCACTAGCAGCCTTGGCTTTCAGCTGTTCCAGCTCCTTCTCCAGCTGACGATTGCGCTCCAGCAGACCGGCCAGCTTGTCCAGCAGGTTGTCGCGACTGCCCTTGACCAGCGCCGCCGCTTCCTTGAGCTGCTCCTCGGCGCCGTTCAGGTAGTCCAGCGCACCCGCGCCTGTCACCGCCTCGATACGGCGCACGCCGGCGGCCACGCCGCCCTCGCTGACGATCTTGAACAGACCGATGTCGCCAGTGCGCCTGGCATGGATGCCACCGCACAGCTCAATGGAGAAATCGCCCATGCTCAGCACGCGCACACTGTCGCCGTATTTCTCGCCGAACAGGGCCATGGCGCCCTTCTTCTTCGCCGAGTCGATATCGGTGACTTCGGTTTCCACCGTGCTGTTCTTGCGGATCTCGGCATTGACCAGCGCTTCCAGGACCTTGATCTGCTCCGCGGTCACCGCCTCGAAGTGACTGAAGTCGAAGCGCAGGCGCTGGCTGTTGACCAGCGAACCCTTCTGCTGCACATGCTCGCCGAGGATCTGGCGCAGCGCGGCATGCAGCAGGTGAGTGGCCGAGTGGTTGAGCGCGGTGGCGCCGCGCACCGAACCGTCGACCTGCGCCTCCAGGGTCTGGCCGACACGCAGGCCGCCCTCGGCGACCACGCCGTGGTGCAGGTAAGCACCGCCGGCCTTGGTGGTGTCGCGCACGTCGAAACGCACGCCGCCGGCATCACTCAGGTAGCCGCAGTCGCCGACCTGGCCGCCGGACTCGGCATAGAACGGGGTGCGGTCGAGCACCACCACGCCCTCCTCGCCTTCGCCGAGCTGCTCGACGGCAGCGCCATCCCTGAACAGGGCGACCACCTGGCCCTGACCGAAGGTACCCTCGTAGCCGGTGAACAGGGTGTCGGCGTCGACCTTGACCAGGCTGTTGTAGTCGAGGCCGAAGGCGCTGGCCGAACGGGCGCGCTCGCGCTGGGCCTGCATCTCGCGCTCGAAGCCGTCCTCGTCGATCGACAGCTCGCGCTCGCGGGCGATGTCGGCGGTCAGGTCGACCGGGAAGCCATAGGTGTCATAGAGCTTGAACACCACGTCACCGGGAATGACCTTGCCCTGCAGTTCGACCAGGTCCTGCTCGAGGATCTTCAGGCCCTGCTCCAGGGTCTTGGCGAACTGTTCTTCCTCGTTCTTCAACACGCGCTCGATCTGTGCCCGCTGCTGCCTGAGCTCCGGATAGGCATCGCCCATCTCGGTGACCAGCGCGGCGACGATCTTGTGGAAGAAGGCACCCTTGGCGCCCAGCTTGTTGCCGTGGCGGCAGGCGCGACGAATGATGCGGCGCAGCACGTAGCCACGGCCCTCGTTGGACGGGGTCACGCCGTCGGCGATCAGGAAGCCGCAGGAACGGATGTGGTCGGCCACCACCTTGAGCGACGGTGCGCCGTCGTTGGCGCAGCCGATGGCCTGCGCAGAGGCGGCCAGCAGGTTCTGGAACAGGTCGATCTCGTAGTTGGAGTGGACGTGCTGCAGCACCGCGCTGATCCGCTCGAGGCCCATGCCGGTGTCCACCGAGGGCGCCGGCAGCGGATGCAGCACACCGTCGGCAGTACGGTTGAACTGCATGAACACGTTGTTCCAGATCTCGATGTAGCGGTCGCCGTCCTCTTCCGGGGAACCGGGCGGGCCGCCCCAGATGCCTTCGCCGTGGTCGTAGAAGATCTCGGTGCACGGGCCGCAGGGACCGGTGTCGCCCATCGCCCAGAAGTTGTCGGAAGCGTAGGGCGCACCCTTGTTGTCGCCGATGCGCACCATGCGCTCGGCCGGCACGCCGACTTCCCGGGTCCAGATGTCGTAGGCCTCGTCATCGCTGGCATAGACGGTGACCCAGAGCTTCTCGGCGGGCAGGTTCAGCCACTTCGGCGAAGTCAGGAACTCCCAGGCATAGGCGATGGCGTCGCGCTTGAAATAGTCGCCGAAGCTGAAGTTGCCCAGCATCTCGAAGAAGGTGTGATGACGGGCGGTGTAGCCGACGTTCTCCAGATCGTTGTGCTTGCCGCCGGCACGCACGCACTTCTGGCTGGTGGTGGCGCGGGTGTAGGCACGCTTTTCCAGGCCGAGGAAACAGTCCTTGAACTGGTTCATGCCGGCGTTGGTGAACAGCAGGGTCGGGTCGTTCGCCGGAATCAGCGAACTGGAGGCCACACGGGTGTGCCCCTTCTCTTCGAAGAAGCGGAGGAAGGCTTCACGGATTTCTGCGCTTTTCATAAATGAATGGGTCCAGAGAAAACTGCGGCCACGGCAAGATTGGCAAAGGGACGCATTATATCGGCCCCGTGCGACCACGGTAGCGCTTTCTTCCATCAGCGGATCCGAGCTGCCACAGGCAGCCGCATCCCCGGATGCCGGCCGCCGAACAGGCGTTGGGATCATGGTTCAGGTAACGCCGGCCGGCACGAACCGCCCCGCGCTTGTCGAGCAGGAGCGACAGTCGCATGCACGGCCCGGATACCGCATGCACGCCGCGGAGCGGACGCTCGAGGCAGTGCATCCAGCCTCCGCTCTTGCAGGCGGGCGGAACGCCTTCCAGGCGTCAGCTCGAGCAGTCCGCCCTGCGCCAGCGCGGAAGTTGCCGGCGGCGGACTCGGACTACCACAGGCCGGGGAACGACGGGACGGTCAGTGGTCGCACTCGGGACCATGCACATGGTCGTCATCACCGGCTTCGGCCGGCTCCATCTCCAGTTGCAGACTGACCAGGTTGGTGGCCATCGGGCGCAACAGCAGGTTGGCGTACTCGGCATCGCCCTCATCCACATCCACGCCGATCAGCAGCTGGCCGTTGGCCTGCTGGACCCAGAGTTCGCGGCCCTGCCAGATCACCGCAAAACGGGTGCAGGAGGTTTCCAGCTGGGTACCATCGGTGTCTTCGAGAACGAGTTGCAAGGCATCGGTCATTGTTCAGCTCCAGGAGTAGACCGCCACAGGCGGCGGGTTCGGTCAATTTGAAAAGGATAGACGGGGCCCAATCCCGGGGGCCGCGTCAGCTCGTCCGCGGCACTCGGCGCGCAACTCGGGGATCGGCCAGGCCATGCAGCACCTTCGTCTTCGTCAGGATCCGGCGGGCGGCCGCCTCCGGATCGAAAGGCCTCTGCCCGGCCAGGAAAGCCAGGCTGCTCCAGGACAGCCTGCCGAAATTCATCGCCCGTCTCCGCGCGGCTGGGCAACAGCGAGCGGCACCGCACGCACCTGGGCTCCGGCGCAGAGCTGCAGGCGCCTGGCGGTCGGCGGATCGACCACCAGGGTACCGGCCGCCACCCGTGCCGGAGCGGCGGTGATCCGGCAGTCCTGGCGTTGTCGATTGTGGATCAGGTAGGGCTCGGCCTCGTCCCCTGGCGTACCGACCGCCAGCACCAGGGTCTGACTGTCGCGCACGGCACGGATCTTCGCCGTTTCGCATTCGACCACCGGACCGGCATCGAAGATGTCGACATAGCCCTGATAGCTGAAGCCCTCCGCCCGAAGCATCGCCAGCGCCGGCTCGCTGTGCGGGTGCACACGGCCGATCGCTGCACGCGCCTCCTCGGAGAGGAAGCAGCTGTAGAGCGGAAACCTCGGCATCAGCTGGGCGATGAAGGCACGATTGCCAACTCCGGTGAGATAGTCGGCCTGGCGGAACTCCATGCGGAAGAAGTGCCGACCGAGGCTTTCCCAGAACGGCGAGCGGGCGTTGGCATCGGACATGCCGCGCAATTCGGCAATCACCTTGTCGGCGAACAGGGTGCGGAATTCGGCGAGAAACAGCAGGCGCGACTTCGCCAGCAGGCGGCCGTTCAGCCCGCTGCGGTGCTCGGCCTGGAGGAACAGCGAGCAGAGTTCGGAATTGCCGGTCAGGTCGTTGGCGAGGAACAGTGTGGGAATCTCCCGGTACAGCTCCAGCTCCCGCGAGGCGCTGACGGTCAGCCCGACCCGGTAGTTGTACCAGGGCTCGCGCAGCCCCACGGCGGCGGTCAGCCCGGCGATGCCGGCGATCCGCCCCTGGTCGGTTTCCAGCACGAACAGATAGTCGGCGTCGGCCTTCGCGGCCTCGCCGCGAAAGCTCCGTTCCGCCATCGCGACGCGCTGTGCCAGGCGTTCCTCGTTGGACGGCAGCGAGATCAGACCGGTACCTGCGCCAGTACTGCGGGCAAGGTCGATCAGCGCGGGCAGGTCGGCGTTGCGCACGGGACGAACGATCATGTTTCCTCCGCCAGTATCACGAGCGCAAGGCCGCTCACAGGGCCACCAGGCGCAGGCTGTCGCCTTCGCCGACGCCGAGGGCCGCAGCCGTCTCGGCGCTCAGCGTCAGCGGCTGGCCGGGCGTCCAGTCCAGCTCGACCAGGCTGGCGCGAAAATCCTGCAGGCCGCCGTTGCTGAGCAGGTAGGTCCGACCGGCGGCACGCTCGCCGGCACCGATGGCCACCGGCGCCACGGCGCTGCGGGCGATCGAGCGGACGCCGGCGGTGCGCGCATGGAGGATCGGCCCACCGTCGAAGATATCGATGTAATGCTCGGTCTCGAAACCCTCGCGGGTCATGATGTCGAAGCTGATCTGCGCGCGCGGGTGGACCTGGCCCATGGCCTCCTGGGCGGCATCCGGCAGCAACGGCACGTAGATCGGGTAGTGCGGCATCAGCTCGGCGAGGAAGGTACGACTGCGCAGGCTGGACAGGCGCTCGGCCGCCGCGTAGCTCATGTCGAAGAAGTGCCGGCCGACCGCGTCCCAGAACGGCGAGTCGCCCAGGTCGTCGCTCGGCCCGAGAACTTCCACCACCACGGCGTCGGCGAAGCGCTCCGGATGGCTGGCCATGAACAGCAGGCGGCCGCGGGAGATCAGCTCGGCCCAGGGCGTGTGCGCCAGCGTCGGCTCGATATAGAAGCTGCTCAGCAGACTGCTGCCGGTCAGATCATGGCAGATCGACAGGACATGGATCTTGTTGTGGATCTTCAGCTCGCGCGAGGCGTGCACGAAGGTCTCGTTGCGAAAACTGTAGAAGGCCTCGGAATAACCCGCCGAGGCGACGATCCCCGAGCAGCCGAGCAGACGCCCGCTACCCGGCTCCTCGAGGACGAAGAAGTAGCGCTCCTCGCCGCTGAAGCTGACCTCCGCGGCGAACGAGGACTCGGACACGGCGATCTTTTCGCGCAGGCGCTCGCGATCGTCGGGCAGCGAAGTGACGCCGATCGGACTGTCCGCGGCCAGACGCTGAACCTCGGCCAGATCGGCCATTTGCGCGGGGCGCATCACCAGCATGGGGCGTCACTCCTTGGGGACGGGCGGGAGCGCAGCGTCCCGTGTCTTGCGCCGATCAGCCGCGGACCAGCCGGGCGATGGCCCGCTCGAAACGCTCCAGCCCTTCGTCGATGTCGGCATCCTCGATCACCAGGCTCGGCGCGAAACGCACCACGTCGGCGCCGGCCTGCAGCACCATCAGGGCCTCCTGCTCGGCAGCGACCAGCACGTCGCGGGCCCTGCCCTTCCAAGGCTCGCTCAGCACACTGCCGATCAGCATGCCCATGCCGCGCACCTGGCTGAAGATGCCGTACTGCGCACCGATCGCCTCGAGACGGGTCTTGAAGCGCTGGTGCTTGTCCTTCACCCCCTGCAGCACCTCCGGGGTGTTGACCACGTCGATCACCGCCTCGGCCACCGCGCAGGCCAGCGGGTTGCCGCCGAAGGTAGTGCCGTGCACGCCGGCCGGGAAGTGCCTGGCCAGGTCGGTGCGGGTGAGCATGGCACCGATCGGGAAGCCGCCGCCCAGCCCCTTGGCGGTGGACAGGATGTCCGGGACCACGCCGTAGTGCATGTAGGCGAAGAGTTCGCCGGTGCGGCCGACGCCGGTCTGCACTTCGTCGAAGATCAGCAGCGCGTTGTACTGGTCGCACAGCCGGCGCGCGCCTTCCAGGTAGGCCTGCTGGGCCGGGAGAATGCCGCTCTCGCCCTGGATCGGCTCCAGCACCACCGCGCAGGTCCGCTCGGAAATCGCCGCCTCCAGGGCTGCCAGGTCGTTGTAGGGGACATGGGTGATGCCTTCGGGCCTCGGCCCGAAACCGTCGGAGTACTTGGGCTGGCCGGCGACGCTGACGGTGAAGAAGGTACGCCCGTGGAAGCTGTCCAGCGCGGAGATGATCTCGCACTTCTGCGGCCCGAAGCGGTCGTGGGCGACGCGCCGGGCCAGCTTGAAGGCCGCCTCGTTGGCCTCGGCGCCGGAGTTGCAGAAGAACGCTCGGTCGGCGAAGGTGGCGTCCTCCAGCTTCTTCGCCAGGCGCAGGGTCGGCTCGTTGGTGAAGATGTTCGAGACATGCCAGATCTTCCCGGCCTGCTCGGTCAGCGCCGCCACCAACCGCGGATGGCAGTGACCCAGGGAGTTCACCGCGATCCCGCCGGTGAAGTCGATCAGCTCGCGACCGCTCTGATCCCAGACTCGCGAGCCCTGGCCGCGCACCGGAATGAAGGCGGCAGGGGCATAGTTGGGGACCATCAACTGGTCGAAATCGGCGCGTTGCACCTGAGCATGCTCAACGGACATCGGGAAACTCCTGCCACGGTAGGCTAGCGAAGAAGGATTCTGGAAACGCCCCTGCGGCGGGTATTCTCGCCAGACGACAACCTGGTGCGGCGCCATTTGCAGGGTTCCCCGCCTTCCGGCGACAGCGCGGAAAGCATCAGGAGGGCGCAGTTTAAACGCTGTGCGCCGCGGAAAAAGCGGCTCGACAGAAAAAATCCCCCGGCCAGGAGCCGATGGCGCTCCGGATCACGGCTCGGCCGGCGCGGTCGACTCGAACTGGCCGCCGGCACGCCGCTGGTTGCGGTCCTCCCGCGGGGTGGTGCCGAAGAAGCCGCGGTAGGCGCTGGAAAAATGCGGCCCGGAGGAGAAGCCGCAGGACAGGCCGATCTGGATGATCGACTTGCCGGTTTGCAGCAGCAGCTGGCGGGCCTTGTTCAGGCGCAGCTCCAGGTAATACTGGCTCGGCACCCGGTTCAGGTACTGCTTGAAAATGCGCTCCAGCTGGCGCCGCGAGACGCAGACGTGCTGGGCGATCTCGTCGGTGGTCAAAGGCTCCTCGATATTGGCCTCCATCAGCAGCACCGCCTGGGTCAGCTTCGGATGACTGGAGCCGAGGCGGTTCTGCAGCGGCACCCGCTGGCGCTCGCCACCCTCGCGGATGCGCTCGACCACCAGCTCCTCGCTGACGGTGCAGGCCAGCTCGGCGCCGTGGTCCTGGGCCAGCACCGCCAGTAGCAGATCGAGCACCGCCAGGCCGCCGCAGGCGGTGAGACGATCGCGGTCCCAGTCGAACAGATGAGCAGTGGCGATCACCCGCGGAAAGCGCTCGGCGAAATCCTCCTGCCAGCGCCAGTGCACCGCCGCCCGGTAGCCGTCGAGCAGCCCGAGCTGGGCCAGCGGATAGACCCCGGCAGACAGCCCGCCGAGCTGGCAGCCCTCGCGCGCCACCTGCCTGAGCGCCGCGGCCAGCGGCGGCGCCACACGGATGGTCGGCGCGTCGGCCAGCAGCAACAGCTTGTCGAAGCCCTCCAGGCGGCCTTCCCAGGGCACGCCGGGCAGGCGCCATTCGCCCTCCTGCGGCACCTCGGCCTGCAGGAAGCACCACTCGTAGCGCACCTGCGGCTGCAGGTGGATGGCAAGTTGCAGGGCCTCCTCCACCAGGGCCGGGGTCAGGGGCCGGGTCCCGGGCCAGAGGAGAATACCGATTCGATGGACAGTCATGGCGGGCGACGAAGCTTCCGGGGGCCGGACATTGAATAAGCCTCGCCGGCTGCACAGGCTCCGGCAAAGACGAGCGGCATTCTAGCAGGACCGGGCGAACGACCGCGCGACCCTGCCCGCCCTGTACCGCCCGAAAATCGAACGCCCCGCCGCGATGGGAGCCGGGGCGGGGCGTCGCTGGAGCGGGCGTGGCCGGTCAGGCGCAGGCGGCCCGCATGTCGCGATGGATGTCGACCAGCTGCTGCACCACCGACGGATCGGCCAGGGTGGAGATATCGCCCAGGCCGTCGTACTCGCCGACGGAGATCTTGCGCAGGATGCGGCGCATGATCTTGCCCGAGCGGGTCTTCGGCAGGCCGGGCGCCCACTGGATCACGTCCGGTGTGGCGATCGGGCCGATTTCACGGCGAATCCAGGCCTTCAGCTCCTGACGCAGCGCCTCGGAAGCCGGCACCCCGTCGTTCAGGGTGACGTAGACGTAGATGCCCTGCCCCTTGATGTCGTGCGGGATACCGACCACCGCCGCCTCGGCGACCTGCGGATGGGCGACCATGGCACTCTCGATCTCGGCGGTGCCCATGCGGTGGCCGGAAACGTTCAGCACGTCGTCGACGCGACCGGTGATCCAGTAGTAGCCGTCCTCGTCGCGGCGAGCGCCGTCGCCGGTGAAGTACATGCCCTTGAAGGTCTTGAAGTAGGTGTCGACGAAGCGGTCATGGTCGCCGTACAGGCTGCGCGCCTGACCCGGCCAAGAGTCGATGATCACCAGGTTGCCTTCGGCCGCCCCTTCGATCAGGTTGCCCAGGTTGTCCACCAGCGCCGGCTGCACGCCGAAGAACGGACGGGTCGCCGAGCCCGGCTTGAGCGCGGTGGCCCCCGGCAGCGGGCTGATCAGGATGCCGCCGGTTTCGGTCTGCCACCAGGTGTCGACGATCGGGCAGCGCTTCTGGCCGATGTTCTCGTAGTACCACTGCCAGGCTTCCGGGTTGATCGGCTCGCCCACCGAGCCGAGCAGGCGCAGGCTGGAGCCATCGGCGCCTTCCACCGCCGCCTTGCCTTGGGCCATCATGGCGCGGATGGCGGTCGGCGCGGTATAGAGGACGTTCACCTTGTGCTTGTCGATGACCTTGGAAATGCGGGTCACGTCCGGGTAGTTGGGGACGCCCTCGAACAGCAGCGTGGTGGCGCCGTTGGCCAGCGGACCATAGACGATGTAGCTGTGGCCGGTGACCCAGCCCACATCGGCAGTGCACCAGTAGACTTCGCCCGGACGGTAGTCGAACACCCGCTCATGGGTCAGCGAGGCGTACAGCAGGTAGCCACCGGTGGTGTGCACCACGCCCTTCGGCTTGCCGGTGGAGCCCGAGGTATAGAGGAGGAACAGCGGCTCCTCGGCGCCCATTTCCTTCGGTGCGCAGACGCTGCCGGCCACCTTTATCAGGTCCTCGTACCAGATGTCGCGATGCGAGTGCCACTTGATGCCGCCGCCGGTGCGCCTGCAGACGATCACCTTGTTGACGCTGTAGGTATCCGGATTGGTCAGCGCCTCGTCGACGTTGGCCTTCAGCGGAACCCTCTTGCCGCCGCGCAGCCCCTCGTCGGTGGTGATCACCACCTTGGACTTGCAGTCGGCGATGCGCCCGGCCAGTGCATCCGGAGAGAAGCCGCCGAACACCACCGAATGGATCGCGCCGATGCGGGCACAGGCCAGCATGGCCACCACAGCCTCCGGAATCATCGGCATGTAGATGGTCACCACGTCGCCGCGATGAACGTCCTGGCCGCGCAGAGCATTGGCGAACTTGCAGACTTCCTCGTGCAGTTCGCGGTAGGTGATCAGGCGCTGCTCGGACGGATCGTCGCCTTCCCAGATGATCGCCAGCTGATCGCCACGCGCTTCGAGGTGACGGTCCAGGCAGTTGTAGGAGGCGTTGAGGGTGCCATCGGCGAACCACTTGATATCGACATGGTGGTCGTCGAAGGAAGTCTGCTTGACCTTGGTGAACGGCTTGATCCAGTCCAGACGCCTGGCCTGCTCGCGCCAGAAGCCATCGGGGTTGATCACCGACTGCTGATACATGGCCTTGTAGGAGGCCTCGTCGGTAAAGGATTGGGCTGCAACTTCAGGACGTACCGGGTACAGGGAAGCGGCGCACATAAGGAGTTTTCCTCGCGAAAAACAAAATTATTTTTATTGGCTGCAACTTCTAGCTTCTTGACAGTAGCTTCTTCTAGCTTCTTGACAGTAGCCTCAAAATTCGACAATGGTCTTAACGCAAATTGACCAAAAGAAGCTACCGGGGCCGGACAAGGCCACTCTTCCAGCCCGCGGGAAACGGGCCTTCGAACTTCCCAAGAAAAGCATATGCGGTGCCGGGCCGCAGGTGGATCGGCGCGAAGCCGATCCATCGCCTGCCTCCCCAGGCAAAGCCACCGTCCACAGGCGCTCAGGCCGGCGCCTGGCCGGCCCGCTCCAGCAGGCGTCGGGCCCGGCCCACGACCGGGGCGTCGACCATCTGCCCGTCGACCACGAACACCCCCTCGCCGGAAGCCGCGGCCATCATGACCCGCCGGGCCCAGGCCAGCTCCTCGGCGCCGGGCATGAAGGCCTCGTGGACCACGGCGACCTGACCCGGATGGATGCACAGCAGGCCGCCGAAGCCCATGTCGCAGGCCTGGCGCGCGCGCCGGGCCAGTCCGGCGAGGTCCTGGATGGCCGGGAAGATGGTTTCCAGCGGCGGCGCCAGGCGAGCAGTGCGCGACTGCAGCAGCAGCGCGTAGCGCACCTGATCCATGATCCGCTCGCCGCCCTCGCTGCCGGCGGCCAGTCCCAGATCCAGTCCCAGGTCGAGGCCGCCATAGGTCAGCCGCTCGACGCCCGGAACGCGGGCGATCGCCGGCAGGGCATTCACCCCCGCGGCGCTCTCCACGGCCGGCCACACCGGCTTGCCGGCCGCCGCTACCAGGCTGATCTGCACCGCGCTCTCCACCTTGGGCAGCACCACGCCGAGAATGCCCGGCTGGCGGCGGCACAGCTCCAGATCCGCGGCCTGCTGGGGATGGACCGGGGCATTGATGCGCACCAGCAGGCGGGCCTGCGGGTGGTCGCTCAGAAAGGCGTCCAGACTGGCGCGGGCTTCGGCCTTGAGGTCTTCCTCGACCGCATCCTCGAGATCGACGATGACCGCGTCGGCACCGCTGGCCAGCGCCTTGGGAATGCGCTCCGGACGGCTGGCCGGGACGAACAGGGCGGAACGGATGGGGGCTGGATGCATGGAGGTCTCTCGCTTGTTCTCGTTATGGGAAATGCATGATGCCCGAAGCCGGGATCGCGCCGGACGATCAAAGCGCGCCATCCCGCGCATCGCAAGCTCGGCGGCGGGATATCGGCGAAACGGGAAGGAGGGAAGTCGCGAGGCGACGGAGAGATGTGGCGGAAGCGGACAAAAAAAGAGGGCGACCCGAGGTCGCCCGCCCATCATTCCACTAGGAATGCAAACAAAACACTTGGATCGAATCTCCTGATCCAGGACCTTTCCTTTATACCCGACAGTCCGCTGGGCACGGGATTGCACCAAGGTCTAACAGTCGGCCACCGTCACGCGGAAATTTCCGGCCTAGTGCAGTTTCATAGATGAAGTTGTGGAAATTATGGCATCAGGCGATGCTATGCCCCATGAAAGCACCTCTATTCGTTCGCCCTTTGACTACCGAGGAACGGCAGGCCCTGCAGGTTGGCTTGCGTGCCCGGGAAGCCTTCACGCTGCGGCGCTGCCAGATCCTGCTGGCCAGCGCTGACGGCAAGACCGCCACGGAAATTGCCGCTCTGTTCGGCTGCGCCACGCAAACCGTACGCAACACCCTGCGGGCCTTTGCCGCCGAGGGGGTGTCTTGCCTGACGGAGAAGTCGCATCGGCCCAAACGTGTCCGTCCCTTGCTTGCGGGCACGCAGGCCGAGCGCTTGCGCTCTTTGCTGCACCGCAGCCCCCGCGATTTCGGCAAGCCCACCCGCTTGTGGACCTTGAGCCTGGCCGCCGAGGTGGCCTTCGAGCAGGGGCTGACCGAACGGCAACTGAGCTATGAGTCGATCCGCCAGACGCTGATACGCCTGGGCGTGGGCTGGAAGCGGGCCAAGACCTGGATTACCAGCCCGGATCCCCACTATGCGCGCAAAAAAAGCGACGCGACTGGCTGATCGAACTGGCCACAACGCACCCGGACTGGGTGCTGGGTTTTCAGGACGAGGTCTGGTGGAGTCGTTTTGCGCGCCCATCCCTGAAGGCCTGGAGCGCGGGTCAGGCCCTGCGCCTGCAGCAGTTGTCGGTGGATCCGCAGGATGCCGGACCCAAGGCGCTGAGCTGCTATGGCCTGCTGCGCGCCGACACGGGGCAGATGCTGCTGCGTTTCGTCAAGGGCCGCCCGGTCAGCCAGGTGACCGAGGACTTCCTGGAGTGGGTCTGCGAGCGCCTGGCGAGCGAGGGGAAGAAGGCGCTGCTGATGATCTGGGACAACGCCAGCTGGCATATCAGCCACCGGGTGCGGGCCTGGATCGGGGCGCACAACCGCCGGGCCAGGGCCGAGGGTGGCGTACGGATCGTAACCTGCCGCCTGCCGAGCAAGAGCCCCTGGCTGAACCGGATCGAGCCCCGCTGGGTGCATGGCAAGCGGGCGATCCATGAACCCGAACGCCCGCTGACCAGCGCTGAGGTGATGGAGCGAGTCTGCACCTATTACGGTTGTGAACAGCTCCCGCCACTTGAACAGGATGTTGGTTGAAACTGCACTAGACAGCTCCACCACTCAACCCGGGCTGCTGCGGCCCTGTCCCGGAGTGAGACGTGGCGACCCGCTCGCGCAGCCGGTCGGCCATTTCCAGGCCCAGCTCGGTGGCTGCCTCGCGCCCCTCCTCAACCTTGACCTTGAGCGTGTCGGTCAGCTGGTCGCTGGCCTCGCCGAGCAGTTCATCCTCCTGGCGGGTGGTCGGCAGCACGCCGGCGACCAGCGCCCCGACCGCGATGCCGAGCGCCCCCAGCACCAGGGGCTGCTCGTGCATCAGGGTGTCGAAGCCGCCCCGTGCCTGCTGTGCCCGATGGCGCAAGGATTCGGCGACATGCTGGCTGGAGTCGCTCAGGTGCTGCCGTGCCGAGCCCAGCGTGTCGCTCACCTCCTCGCCCAGATGCCCGGCCTTCTCACGAAGGCCGGCGGCCCGCTGCCTGGCTTTCTCCGTCAGGGAAGGAGCGCCCGGCTCCATCCCTTCCTCGCCGGCATGGACCAGACGCGTCGACGTGCGCCGCTGGCTGGCCATAAGCCACAGCAGCCCGACCGAGGTCAGCACGGTCGGCAGCGGATTGGCGGCGACCGTGCTGGACAGGTTGGACATGAACTCACCGCCATGTCCCTTGCTATAGCCCAGCACCTTGTCCAGCAACTCGCCGGGGGACAGCTGGTTTTCCAGGGCATGCACGATGTTGCTGATTTCCGCGCGCTGCTGGTCGATTTCCCGCTCCAGGGTTTCCGGTCCCTTCTGCGCTTCAAGGTCGATTCTGCTCTGCGTGCTCATGGGGTTGCCTCCCGGATGGCGGCTTTGTCTTTCTGCAGGCTGTGCAGCGTGCGCGACGGCTTGAGCGAGGACGGGGCGAACCTCTTCTTGCCGCCCTGGACCATCACATAGCCGACCGCCATCACGATCACACCGACGATCAGCGCCGCCAGCCAGGCGTCCATCACCTGGCTCAGGGCGTAGACCGCCGCCTGCAGGAGAATGATGAAGCCGGCCAGCAGCACCGCGCCGCCGCCGGCCAGGGACATGATGCCGGCCTTGGTGGCGTTGATCGATTCGCTGATCTCGACCTTGGCCAGGGCCAGCTCCTTGGTCACCAGCGAGGGCAGCTCCCGGCCCAGCTGGCCAAGCAGGCCCAGGATACTGTTGCCGCCCGCCTCGGCCTCGGTGCGGGCGGTATGGGGATGAATGGTGGCACTGGGCTGCACCGGGTCCGGCCGTATCGCCTCGGGCCGTGCGGGCCTGGCTTGCGCCGTCTCAGGCCGGACGGTTTCCGGCCGGGATGTCTCGGGCGTGGTCATGTCGTCGGGTCTGGCCTGGCTCGGCGGGTAGCTCCGGTTGCCGGTCGATTCGCTCATCGCTTCGTTCCTCCGTTCGGGCCTTTGTCGTTTTGTTGGCTGGCCGGACCTGCGCTTTCATGGGCGCCTGCCTGCGCGGTGCCGGTCATCCCCTGGCTGCCTTGGCCGATGTCGCCGGGCGACAACGGCTGGGTGGTTCTGCCGGGGGTTTTGGCGGTGCTGACGGTGCCGCCCTGCGTGGCGGCAACCGTGGTCCCGGTGAGGTCCGGGGCGGCCTGGCCAGCGCTCGGCCCAAGCCCGGGTCCTGCCTGGTCGAGGGCGCTGCCGGAGGCCGGCCGGAACAGTCCGCCTTCCGCCGGACGGGCGGACTGCAGGGAGCGGCGCCCGGAAGCGCGGGCAAAACGGGTCAGGCCGAAGCCGACGGCAACGCTGCCGGCGAGAAACAACGCCGGGTTGTCCCTGGCCAGGCGGTCAGCCTCGTGGAACAGCTGCTCGGCACTCTTGCCGCGCAGCTGATCGGCGAATTTGAACAGGTGATCGGCGGCGTCCAGCACATAGGTCGACAGCGTCGGCTCGTCCTGTTCCTCGAGCTCGCAGGCCGCCGCGCGGGCCCCCTCGGCAATCTTTTCCAGCTCATCCGCAGCAGTTTGGGTATAGGTTTCCAGAGGGTCCCTGCTTCTGCCCTGCCGCTTGGCTTCGCTGCGCTGCGAATCGACTGCCTCCTCAGGCAGCTCCTGGAAAACATTGCCTGCCGGAAAGCCTTTGCGGCCGTTGGATCGTGGAGTGCGCTCAGTAGGTCTGGGCATGATCTTGTCCACCTCGATTTCTCTGCAAGCCACCGATCCCGTGTCCCGCGCAGGAGGTGGTGCAATGTCGGAAAAACAGCCTTCTTAACGTGCGTCCCTCCTATCAGGTGACCGGCCCTTTCCAGCGGAGTTCGAGCGAAACGATGAACTCCGGCTCGACGGCGATCGGCGCCGTCTTCTGAACTTTTTCGACACGTTGGCAATCCACCGAAAAACCCGTCGAACGGAGGGAAAGCCCATGAAAGCCCTGCTCGGACTCACCGCAGCCAGCGCCCTGCTGGCTTCCCTGTCCAGTTTCGCCTGCACCCCGGATGAGATCTCCGTCAAGGCGCGGGAACTCGCCGCCAACGTGCACATGCTCACCGCGAGCGATCCGCAGAAAGCCAGGGAGATCTACAGGGAAGTGCGGAGAATGCAGCCCGAAGACACTGCCGAGGCGCTCCCCAACGAATGCGCAGCCTACGAGCAGCGCTCGCAGGAGCTGCAAGAGGCGACAGCCAAAGTCGAGAGCCAGGGGAAGGGGAACTATTACTACTGAGCGCTCACCCGGCGCACCGGGCGCAGGGGATCGCCAGGCCCGGCTCCGGCGGCCGCGAGCCTGTCCCCGGACGGGGCCGGCCTGCGATCGGCCACTGCACGCCGGGCGCGCTCAACCGGACGCCTGAGCGTCGTCCTCGTGGTTGATCGGCCCTTCGCGGAAGAGATACGCCTTGAGCTCGCCGGAAAACTTGGGATCCTTGCGGCGAATCCACTCCAGCACCATGGACGCGTGCTCCTTCTCCTCGTCGCGGTTGTGCGCGAGGATGGCCTTGAGTTCCGGGTCCCGGCAGGCATCGACCCGCTGGTTGTACCAGTCGATGGCTTCGAGTTCCTCCATCAGCGAAACGATGGCCCGGTGCATGTCGCGGGTTTCGGCGGAAAGTTCTTCGCTGGGTTCATGATAACCGACGCTGGACATAACCATTCTCCTGGGGGTTTGGGCGAAGCAACCCGCTCGGTTCGCCTGGGACGACGATGAAGGCAGTCGCGACTCCATGGGGTGAAGCCTGCGGGAACGCCGCCGCCCGAAGCCGTGACCGAGGCGCAAGCAGCCAGAATCTTTATGACCCGCTCTTGAGACGCTTGGTTGCACGCCAGGCGCGGCTGGCGGCCGAAGCACCTCCTCAGCAACCGCAGCCCAAGGTGCCTTGGGCCCTCTCCGCCCAGCGCCCGTCACGCCAAGCCGGCACGGCCTCGCCCTACTCCCGGCCCAGGCCGTGCTGGCGCAGCTTGTTGGCGATGGTGGTGTGCGACACGCCGAGGCGGCGGGCCAGCAGGCGGCTGCTCGGGTATTCGCCAAGCAGCCTCTGCAGCACGGCCTTTTCGAAGCGACCGACGATCTCGCCGAGGCTGCCGTCGAGGGAAAAGCCGCCGGGCAGCGCGTCGGCGTCCCCACAGCGGCGCTCGCCGGGCAGCGGCTCGACCTCGGACACCCCACCGATGCCCTTCAGCCTGGGCATCAGCGCCTGCAGCTGCTGGTCGACCAGGTCCGGGCAAGCCAGGTAGATGGCCTCGCCCTGCTCGCCGCCGACCTCGCCGCGAACGACGTCGACCCCGGACTCGAGCAGCAGGTCGAGAATGTCGCGCAGGAGGCCGACCCGGTTCTGGCAGAGAATCTTGATGCGCATGGCGGAATCCGGACGGCGGGATGAGGGATCGACGACAGGCAGCGAGCGCCGTTTCCCGGGCAGATTATGCGGCCAATTGCCACAGCCGCAAGACAGTCTGTACGACTTTCGGAGACTGGCAAAAACTTCTTGCCGAATGAGGCGTGCGGTGCAGGACCCGACGCCGCCAGCGTGCAGACCCGGCCCATTCGCGCTATGCCTGATAATAAGAAGGAAACCGTGCGCAGCAGCGCAGGAGGCACCGAAATGACCGCGACGCCCTATGTGGCCCGGCAGCCGGACGAGCGGGGCTTCATCCACTACAACGAGACCGAGCATGCCGTCTGGCAGACGCTGATCGAGCGCCAGCTGGCGCTGATCGAGGGACGCGCCTGTGCGGAATACCTGGACGGCATCCAGCGGCTCGGCCTGCCGCGCGAGCGCATTCCGCAGCTCGGCGAGATCAACCGCGTGCTCGAGGCCGCCACCGGCTGGCGGGTGGCGCGGGTGCCGGCGCTGATCCCCTTCCAGACCTTTTTCGAACTGCTTGCCGACCGCCGGTTTCCGGTGGCCACCTTCATCCGCCGGCCGGAGGAGCTGGACTACCTGCAGGAGCCGGACATCTTCCACGAGCTGTTCGGCCACTGCCCGATGCTGACCAACCCCTGGTTCGCCGCCTTCACCCACACCTACGGCCGGCTGGGCCTGGCGGCCAG
Source organism: Azotobacter chroococcum (assembly GCF_002220155.1). NCBI lineage: Bacteria > Pseudomonadati > Pseudomonadota > Gammaproteobacteria > Pseudomonadales > Pseudomonadaceae > Azotobacter > Azotobacter chroococcum. Next base: position 3,057,685 of record NZ_CP011835.1, read on the forward strand.
CAAGGAGGAGCGCGTCTACCTGGCGCGGCTGTACTGGATGACCGTGGAGTTCGGCCTGGTCGACACCCCGGCGGGCCGGCGCATCTACGGCGGCGGCATCCTCTCCTCGCCGAAGGAAACCCTCTACTGCCTGTCCGAGGCACCGGAACACCTGCCCTTCGACCCGCTCGAGGCGATGCGCACGCCGTACCGCATCGACATCCTGCAGCCGCTCTACTTCGTGCTGCCGGACCTCCGGCGCCTGTTCGAGCTGGCCCGCCAGGACATCATGGCGCTGGTGCACCAGGCCATGCGCCTCGGCCTGCATCCGCCGAAGTTTCCGCCGAAGGCGGCCTGAACGCCGACAGCAGACCAGACGTAGGGTGAAAAACCCGCGCAGCGGTTTTCCACCCTCGAACCCGACCTCGATCTTGCACCGGAGCCCACCCATGACCACCCTTTCCCAAGCCCACTGCGAAGCCTGCCGCGCCGACGCACCAAAAGTCTCGGAAGAAGAACTTGCCGAGCTGATCGGGCAGATTCCCGACTGGAATCTGGAAAACCGCGACGGCATCCTGCAACTGGAAAAGGTCTTCCTGTTTCGCAACTTCGCCCAGGCCCTGGCCTTCACCAACGCGGTCGGTGCACTTGCCGAGACCGAAGGGCACCATCCGGCGCTGCTCACCGAATGGGGCAGGGTCACCGTGACCTGGTGGAGCCACAAGATCCGCGGTCTGCACCGCAACGACTTCATCATGGCGGCGCGTACCGACGAGGTGGCGAAAGGCACGGAAGGCCGCGGCTGATCCCTGGCGCCAGCCCGAAACAGCCAACGACCGTTCGTCGGTAAAAATATCTCTTTTTAAAACAATAACTTGCAGGCAATATTCGATCCACCCATGGAGCTTCTGGGTTGCCATTCGTCGGCAACTTCCCTAGGGTGGGACGCATGTTGTCCCAGATTGCTCCCATCGGTTCGCTGCTCGGCGGGGTCGCACTGCTCCTGCTCGGCAACGGACTGCTCAACACCCTGCTGACCCTGCGTGGCGTCGCCGAAGGCTACTCCACCGGGCTGCTCGGCCTGCTGATGTCCGGCTATTTCGTCGGCTACCTGCTCGGCACCTGGCTGACGGTACCGCTGATCCGCCGCATCGGGCATATCCGTGCCTTTGCCTGCTGTGCCGCCTCGGGCGCCATCGTCGCGCTGCTGCATCTGATCCTGGTCAACCCCTGGGTGTGGATGGCGCTGCGGGTGGCCTACGGCATTGTCCTGGTCACCCTCTACATGGTCATCGAGAGCTGGCTCAACGCCCGGGTCAGCGGCGACAGCCGCGGCCGGGTGTTCGCCGTCTACATGGCGGTCAACCTCGGCGCCCTGGCCCTCGCCCAGCAGTTGCTGAACCTCGCCAGCCCGCTGGAATTCCTGCTCTTCGCCCTCGCCGGCATCCTCATCTGCGCCGCGCTGTTGCCCATCACCCTCACCCGCCAGGCCCAGCCGACCCTGCCCGACACCCCGGACACCCGGCTGCGCCAGCTGGTGCGGATCGCCCCGCTGTCGGTGACCGCCTCGGGGCTGTCCGGCCTCGCCCTCGGTGCGTTCTGGGGGCTGGCGCCGGTGTACGCCAGCCAGAGTGGCTTCGATGCCGCCGGGGTGGGCCTGCTGATGGGCGTGACCATCCTCGGCGGCGCCGTGCTGCAGTGGCCCATCGGCCGCTATTCGGACAGCCACGACCGCTCGAAGGTGATGCTCTGCGTGGTGGTGCTGGCCGCGCTCGTGGCGCTGGCGATCAGCCTGCTGCCCACCGGCAAGCTGATGCTCGGCGCCTTCTTCCTCTGGGGCGGCCTGGCCTTTTCCATCTATTCCATCGCCGTGGCGCGGATGGTCGACCAGCTGCACCCCGACGAGATCCTTTCCGGCTCCAGCGGTCTCCTGCTGGTCAACGGCCTGGGCTCGGCCTGCGGCCCGCTGCTCGCCGGGCTGGCCATGCACCTGCTCGGCCCCCGCGGACTGCCGCTCTACTGCGCGGCGGTGCTCGGCCTGCTGGCGCTCTACACCCTCCATCGCCTGCGCCGGGTGAGCGACCTGCTCAGCGAGCCGCACGCCCAGTTCACCCCGATGCTGCGCACCAGCCATACCGTGCTCGAACTGATGCCCGAAGCGCCGGAAAGCACAGCCGATTCCACCTCCGGATCCGCCGCGGCGGCACCGGAAACCAGCAAGGAGGAAACCTGTACCTGATTCCGGCGCCACGGAGGCCCGGACACCACTGCTCGTCGGCCCAGGTCGGCGCGTCAACTTGCCCCACCTTTGGAGAGAAGACAGCGCATGCTACTTGCCACCGATCTCGATGGAACCTTTCTCGCCGGCGATCCGCAGGATCGCCTGAGCCTCTATCAGACCATCACCGCCCACCCCGACATCCAGCTGGCCTACGTCACCGGCCGCAGCCTGGAGGCCGTCCTGCCGCTGCTGGCCGATCCCACCCTGCCGCAGCCGGACTACATCATCGCCGACGTCGGCGCCAGCCTCTATCACGGCGAAACCCTGCAGCCGATCCAGCCGCTGCAGCACGCCATCGACGCCCGCTGGCCCGGCGAAAGCCAGATCGCCGGCGCCCTCGCCGAGCTTCCCGACCTGCAGCGCCAGGACGTGCCCCAGGCGCGCCGCTGCTCCTACTTCTGCACCCCGGAACGGGCCGCCGACCCGGCCCTCACGGCCATCGCCGAGCGCCTCGACTGCGACCTGCTGTACTCGGCGGGGCGCTACCTGGACTTCCTGCCGCGCGGGGTGAACAAGGGCAGCAGCCTGCTGTGCCTGGTCGAGCACCTCGGCCTCGATCCCGAGCAGGTGCTGGTCGCCGGCGACACCCTGAACGACCTCAGCATGCTGACCTGCGGCCTCAAGGGGGTCTGCGTCGGGCAGTCGGAGGAAAGCCTGCTCGCCCACACCCTCAACTGCACCCGCGTCCTGCATGCCGACAGCCCGGGCTGCGGCGGCATCATCCAGGCCTTCTCCCACTTCGGCTTCCTCGGCGAGCACGGCTTCGCCGCCGAGACCCGCCAGGCGACCGAGCCGGGCCATGCCGAGCTGGTCATCGTCTACCACCGCCTGCCCTACGAGGAATACCGCGAGCACGGCCAGGTGCAGCGCCGCCGGCCGACCTCGCCCAACGGCATCATTCCCACCCTGCTCAGCTTCTTCGCCGACGGCCGCAAGGGCTCCTGGGTCGCCTGGGCCGAGCACGAGGAAGGCCACGGCGCCTTCGAGAGCCACACCACGGTGGACGCCGAGCGCTATCCGCGCCTGACCGCCGCCCGCGTGCCGCTCTGCAAGCAGGACATCGACACCTTCTACAAGCGCTTCTCCAAGGAAGCCTTCTGGCCGACCCTGCACACCTTCTGGGAGCGCGCCATCTTCAACGAAGACGACTGGCAGGTGTTCCTGCGGGTCAACCGCGCCTTCGCCGAGCGCACCGCGCTGGAGGCCGCCGAAGGCGCCACCGTCTGGCTGCACGACTACAACCTGTGGATGGTCCCGGCCTACCTGCGCGAACTGCGTCCGGATCTCAAGCTGGCCTTCTTCCACCACACCCACTTTCCCTCGGCGGACGTCTTCAACGTGGTGCCCTGGCGCCGGCAGATCGTCGGCAGCCTGCTGCAGTGCGACTACGTCGGCTTCCACATCCCGCGCCAGGTGGAGAACTTCGTCGACGTCGCCCGCGGCGTGGCGCCGCTGAAGGTCCTCGGCCGGCAGAACTGCGCGCCGCGCTTCATCACCTACGGCTGCGCGGTCGGCCTGGAGCGCATGACCACCGCGATCGACACCGGCATGCGCCAGGTCCGCCTCGGTGCCCATCCGGTGGGATTGGACCTCGACCGGGTGCGCAACGCCCTGGCCCGCGCGTCCGTGCAGCAGCAGATGGAGCAATTGCGCCAGGAGTTGAACGGCGTGCGCCTGATTCTCGCCGTGGAGCGCCTGGACTACACCAAGGGCGTGCTGGAGAAGCTCAGGGCCTTCGAGCGGCTGCTGGCGGACAACCCCGAGCTGATCGGCAAGGTCACCCTGGCCAGCATCTGCGTCCCGGCGGCGCGGGAGATGACCATCTACGACGAGCTGCAGGGACAGATCGAGCAGGCCGTGGGGCGCATCAACGGCCGCTTCGCGCGGGTCGGCTGGACGCCGGTGCAGTTCTTCTTCCGCAGCCTGCCGTTCGAGGAGGTGGTGGCCTGGTACGCCATGGCCGACGTCATGTGGATCACCCCGCTGCGCGACGGCCTCAACCTGGTGGCCAAGGAATTCGTCGCCACCCAGGGCCTGCTGGACGGCAGCGGCGTACTGGTGCTCTCCGAATTCGCCGGCGCCGCCGCCGAACTCAAGGGTGCCCTGCTGACCAACCCCCACGACACCGCCGATCTGGTGCACCAGTGCAACCTGGCGCTGAACATGCCGAAGAGCGAGGCCCGGGCACGCCTGCGCGAGCTGTTCGACATCGTCGCCTTCAACGACATCCGCCGCTGGGGCGACGAGTTCCTCGGCGCGCTGGAGGAACCCCGGACGGACATCCGCGCCATCGCCTGACGGCCAGGAGCGCCGGTACGGCTCAGTACCGGCGCGTTCAGTAATCCACCCTGCCCCGCCCGGCCTTGACCGCCCCGCGTTTGGCCTTCCCCTCCAACCTCCGCTGCTTCGAGCCACGGGTCGGCTTGGTCGGGCGGCGCGCCTTCTCCACCTTCGCCACGCCGCGGATCAGCTCGGCCAGACGCTGCCGCGCATCCTCGCGATTCTGCTCCTGGGTGCGGTACTGCTGCGCCTTGATCACGACGACGCCCTCGCCGCTGATGCGCTGGTCGCGCAGGGCCAGCAGGCGCTCCTTGTAGAACTCCGGCAGGGACGAGGCGCGGATGTCGAAACGCAGATGCACCGCGCTGGACACCTTGTTGACGTTCTGCCCGCCGGCCCCCTGGGCACGGATCGCGCTCAGCTCGATCTCGTCGTCGGGCAAATGGACGGTGTTGGAGATTTCCAGCATGGCAGGCTCGGTCGAGGAAGTGGCGAGCAGGATAACCGTCCACTACGGAAACAGGTTATTGAGATATGCAGTATCACCCTTGAAGGACTCAGGCGAACTCGCCATCCGCTGCGGGATATTTTGCAGCAACCACACCGTTGGTCGGAAAAAATGCCGACCACCGTTACTACAAGCGTTACCGGAATTGTTCTCTTCCAGGCCCCACTATTCTGGAAATCAGTATTTACATGCCCACTAACATTCGGTGCTAAATCATTCCAAGTTTGGCACCTGGACAAGTCTTTGCAATTGCTTCGCCATGAATGGCGGATCGAGTGCAAGCATGAGGATCTACGTGAAGGATGAATTCCAGAGTCCGGCTACGTCTCATTCCGATCCGCAACGGGGCCTTGCGGTAGCCTGTGTCTCCATGCAACGCAACGCCTGACTCTCGTCGCACGTCAACAGCTCCGCAATCAACCCCCAGTCAAAAGCGATAAACACGAACCCCACAGCATGGAAGCACGCCCTTGAGCGGATATCCCCTGTAGTCGAACGGAAGCGAGCCTGACCCCAAGGGCCAGTGCCGACCCAAGCCAAGGCGACTATCCCGCGGCAACCTTGCGTCGTCACACCTTTTGTCCATACTCGAACGGTCTTCGCCGAAACGTGGCGAAGGCGTCCATCCGCAATCCAGATAGATAGCACCCCACCCAGAAAGGAGGCAGCGAGTACAGGGGGCCCAGGCGGCCATGCTATCCCTCCCCGCCCGAAGCGGCGGGAGACTCTCGCACGGAACGATGAAACAGATACCCGGAACCCGTATCAGAACAGGGCTTGCAGTGACACTCCTGCTGGCCTTCGCCACGGCCCACGCCCAAGAGCAAACCATCAAACTGCCCGCCTACGACGCGGACATCCACAAGACTTCGGTATCGGGCCTTTCGTCCGGGGCCTTCATGACCTCGCAACTCTATATGGTGTTTTCCGACATCATGATGGGAGCCGGCATTGTCGCCGGCGGTCCCTATCTGTGCGCGAAGTCCTGGGCGGCCAACACCTTGGTGCAGAACGCCACGACCACCTGCATGAATCCCCTGACCGCCAGTACCGGCCCCAATACGCCGGTCCTGGTCAAGCATGCGGCCTTGCTGGCCGACTACGGCTATATAGATCCGCTGAAGAATCTCCAGGAGGACCGTATCTATATCTTCAGCGGGAGCCGGGACAAAACCGTCACGACCACGGTCGTGAACCAGACCCGGGAGTTCTTCAAGTCCGTCGGCGTGCCGGAAGCGTCCATTCAGTACAACAAGAGCATCGCCGCGGGCCATGCCTTCGTGACCGACAACGACACGGATGCCGCCTGCGCGCTGACCCAGCCCCCCTATATCAACGACTGCGACTTCGAACAATCCGCCACCATCCTCAACCACATCTATCCTGGCCTGAAGCCGCCCGCCGCACAGCTGGGCAGCACCGTCATCGCCTTCGACCAGTCGGAGTTCATCGATTCGGCCTACACCAGCATGAGCGACACGGCCTACGCCTACGTCCCGGCTGCCTGCCAGAACGGCAAGAGCTGCCCCATCCATGTGGTATTCCACGGCTGCAAACAGGGCGCGCAAGTCATCGGCGACAAGTATTACGCCCAGACCGGCTACAACCGGATGGCTGAGGCCAACGACCTCATCATGCTCTACCCGCAGGTGCAGCCCTCCACCACGACACCCCTGAACCCTGAAGGCTGCTGGGACTTCTGGGGGTACAGCTCGCCGGGCAATCCGAACCCGGACTACTACACCCGCAACGCTCCCCAGTTGCGCGCCATCCACAAGATGATCACCCGTCTTGCTGAACCCCGATCCTGAACCCGTCCACTGCACAAGGGAGAAACACCATGGATGCCGTCACCTCGAATGCCCCGATCGATCCGAAGCTGTCCGAGGCGATCAGACACTGGAACGACTACGCAAACGAAAGCGGCCAGAACGTGCGGGTCCTGTTTGAGGCCATGACGCCGGTCAAGGACAGCCTCCAGATTGCCCAGCAAATCATGGACTCCGTTCAGCACAGAGGCTGGGCACCGGGCAGCGCACAGTGGATGAAGCCCGCGGCCCTGTTCAGCGCCTACCAGGAGCTGACCGAGATCCAGCTGGCCGCCCAGGAGAGGGAGAATGACTGCTGCATCCGCTTCCTGACCACCACCCTGGGTACCGGCAAGCAGGTCGCCGAAGCCATGCAGGGCGCCTCCACCCCGCAGCAGGTCCTCGCCTCCTGCATGGAAGCCAGCCTCAACATCGTCAGGCAGTACCAGGCCGACATCAGCGAACAGGCGGAGACATTCAGCCAGATCCAGTCGGCCTACAAGGCCTGGCTGCAAAGGACGCTGGACAGCCTGAGCAGCCGGCAAGCAGAGGAAACCGCGGCCTCGGCATCACTGCCGCCCGCCGCCTCGGAGCCATCGCTGCCAGTACCTGCAACACCGAGCGCACAATCGGAGCCGGAAAAGGACAGCGGAGTCTGAACGAGCCGCCGCTCCGGACGAGCCGTGCCGACTGCGGCACAGGCCCGTTCCGGCGAGGCGATCCGATTCAATCCAAGGGCCCGCCTGGCCGGGCCGACGGAGGGCTTGCCCATGGGCACGAAGCCTGACGCAACGCAGAATGTCGCAACGCTGGAATTCGATCCGGAACGCAACGAGCTGGGCAAGGACAAGAGGCTGCGGGACGGGCTGTCAGTCGCAGTGCAAATCGGCGACAACCTGTGGCTGGCGAACGACGAGACGATCAGCCTGGAACGGCTCACGCGCCTGGCGGACGCCGGCCAGGACGCCTGCCGCTACGGCCGGCACCGGCAGTTCCCGCTGAACGACTATCTCGCCCTGCCGGTCCCCCCTCCCGACGACCCGGCCGATCTGGAGGAAGTCGATATCGAAGGCCTGGCCTCTGCGGGCGGCTACCTCTGGCTGGTGGGCTCACACAGCCTGAAGCGCAAGAATCCGAAGCCCGGGGATGACCCCGACAAGGCTCGCAAGCAGCTGGCCAAGGTCCGCAGCGACGGCAACCGCTACCTGTTGGCCCGCATTCCGCTCGTGGACAGCGATGGCGCCTGCGAACCGGCGAAACGCAGCAAGCAAGACGGCCAGGAGCTGTTCGCCGCCAGCCTGAAGGGCGACGACAAGGGCAACGAGCTGACCGCAGCCCTTAAGAACGACAAGCACCTGGGGCCCTTCCTCGCCATTCCCGGCAAGGACAACGGCTTCGACATCGAAGGCCTGGCGGTGGTCGGCGAACGGATCTTCCTCGGCCTGCGCGGCCCGGTACTGCGCGGCTGGGCAGTCATCCTGGAAGTGGCGGTCGCCGCCGACACCACGGCCTCCACCCTGCGGCTGCAGCCCATCGGGCCGAAGGAATGCCTCTACCGCAAGCATTTCCTCCAGCTCGGCGGTTTGGGGATTCGCGACCTGTGCGTGCAGGGCGATGACCTGCTGATCCTCGCCGGGCCGACCATGGAGCTGGACGGTCCGGTCAGCGTGTTCCGCTGGCCGGGCGGCAGCAGCCCGGACGACGAAGCAATGGTGCCGGCCGATGCCCTGCAACGAGTCCTGGAAGTGCCCTGCGACGAGGGCGTGGACCACGCCGAGGGCATGACCCTGTTCGCCCCGGATGGCGGCGAGGCCAGTGCGCTGCTGGTGGTGTACGACGCGGCCGCCGAAGAGCGCAAGTCGGGGAAAAGTGCGGTTACGGCAGATGTTTTCAAGCTGTAGACAGACCACCCGCTTGTCGATGCCGATTTCGCAAGCCAGAACTACGGGAGGGCCGGATCATCAACACGTACAGCAAAGCCCTGATCGCCTGCGGCCTGCTGCTCAGCCCCTGGCACAGCAGCGCCATCGCGGAAATCGAGGAAGAAGCAGCGGAAAGCTACCTCTACTGCGGCAAGCTCCTCTGGCCCGCCGAGCGGGAGGACTATCTGCCGTTTCCGGAGGGGATCGAGATCGGCTACTCCTCGCACCCGGCCCTCGCCCGGATCGTCGAAGAGCAGGAAAAGCACAGCCTGAGGCTCGCCTACCAGGACATGGCGATCACCCAGCGGGTCATGCAGGAGGCGGTCGAGGTGATCATCCGGCAAGGCTCGAACGAGGTCTGCCTGGAGGCCGGTACGGTGGAGGCTTCGAACAGCGGCCTTCCTCTCGTGATCTCCCCTGCACCGGCGGCGGATGGGCGGGTGATTGTCGAGCCAACCCAGGAGCCGGACGACAAACAGGAGCGGGAGAACGCTCACCCTTCAGACTGACGCCGCCGGTCGCGTCATGGCTCGACGGGCGACAGGAAGCCATCGCCCGTCCACGCGTGGATTTCCATTCGCCCGGCCCCCTCGGCTACCGTATCCATCGTTCATCCGCTCTACGGGACTCACCGATGGATTCGCTCACCCAGGCCGTGCTCGGCGCCAGCGTGCAGGGCGCGCTGCTCGGGCGCTGGCAGGGACGCAAGGCGTTGCTCTATGGCGCCCTGCTCGGCACCCTGCCCGATCTCGACGTGCTGATCGACTACGGCGACGCCGTGGCCAACATGACCCACCACCGCGGCTTCAGCCATTCCCTGTTCGTCCTCAGCGGCCTTTCGCTGCTGCTGGCCTGGCTGCTGCGCCGTTTCAGGCCGCATCCGGGCTATGGCGGCGGGCGCCTGTTTCTCGCCCTCTGGCTGGTGCTGGTCACCCATGTGCTGCTGGACAGCCTGACCAGCTACGGCACCCAGCTGCTCTGGCCGCTGGCCACGCCGCCGGTGGTCTGGTCGAGCGTGTTCATCATCGATCCGCTGTACACCCTGCCGCTGCTCGGCGCGGTGCTGGCCGGCGCCCTTTACCGCCTGCATGGCCGGGGGCTGCGCTGGCAGTACTGGGCGCTGGGTCTGTCGAGCCTCTACCTGGGTCTGACCCTGGCCGGCAAGCAGATGGCCGAGAGCCGGGTGACGGCGGAGCTGCAGCGCCAGGGCATCCGCGCCGAGGCGCTGTTCAGCACGCCGACGCCCTTCAACAGCCTGCTCTGGCGGGTGCTGGTGCGCGACGGCGAGGATTACCACGAAGCGCTGGTCGGCTGGCTCGACCGCCGGCCGCCGGAGCTGGTCCGCCTGCCCCGCGGCAGCGCCCTGGCAGCCAGGCTGGAGGGTTCGCCGCAACATGCGCGGCTGCGCTGGTTCACCGACGACTGGCTGCGCTACGACGAACTCGACGGCAAGCTGGTGGTCACCGACCTGCGCCTGGGCATGACCGGCGCCCATCCGTTCCGCTTCGCCCTCGCCGCTCAGCACGACGGCCGCTGGCAGCTGTTGCCCGAAACGGAGCAGCTGCCGATGAACCGCGGCCGCCTCGAGCATCTCGGGCTGCTGTGGCGGCGCATCTGGCAGCAGGATGCGCGAATCCCCCTGGAGGACTGGGCCCGCCAGCTGCAGCACTGGCAGGCGCCGCTCACCGCGAGCCCTGCGGCATTGCCTTCCCCGGCCGCCGGCGGTACGGCCGGCGCGCCTCCCCGTCTCGGCGAGGGCTGATCCCGCGGCGCTTCGCTGGGAAAGGCCTGCGGCCGCTTCCCGCCCTACGCTCCTACCCCTTCAGCACCCCGCGCCTGATCTGGTCCTCCTCGATGGATTCGAACAGGGCGCGGAAGTTGCCCTCGCCGAAGCCCTGGTTGCCCTTGCGCTGAATGATCTCGAAGAAGATCGGGCCGATCAGGGTGCGGGTGAAGATCTGCAGCAGGATGCCCTCCGCCCCCGCCGCACCGTCGATCAGGATGTTCTGCTCGCGCAGCGCCGCGAGCGGCTCGCCGTGGCCCGGCACGCGCGCGTCGACCTTCTCGTAGTAGGTGTCCGGGGTGTGCATGAAGTCCACCCCGTTGGCGCGCAGCGCACGGACCGTGGCGTAGATGTCGTCGGTGGCCAGGGCGATGTGCTGGATGCCTTCGCCGTGGTAGTCGCGGATGAACTCGGCGATCTGCGACTGCTCGTCAGCCGACTCGTTGATCGGGATGCGGATCTTCCCGCAGGGCGCAGTCATGGCGCGGGACAAGAGGCCGGTGTGCCGGCCCTCGATGTCGAAGTAGCGGATCTCGCGAAAGCCGGCGATGCGCGCGTAGAAGCCGGCCCAGACGTCCATCTGCCCGCGCTCGACGTTGTGGGTCAGATGGTCGATGGCGGTCAGGCCGACTTCGTGGTCCTGCGCCGTGCGGCCTTCGATGAAATCGAAGTCGACGTCGTAGATGCTGCGCTCGCCGTAGCGGTCCACCAGGTAGAGCAGCGAGCCGCCGATGCCCTCGATGCAGGGGATGTTCAGTTCGCCGAAGTTGGCGTGGCTGCCCAAGAGCTTCGCCCCCTGGCGCTGCACGTAGGCGGCGGCCTGAGCGGCGTTCCGCACCCGGAAGGCCATGGCGCAGGCGCTCGGCCCGTGCGCCTCGGCGAAGGCCCGCACCGGTCCGCCGGGACTGCCGTTGAGGACGAAGTTGATGCCGTTCTGCTGGAACAGGAAGACTTCCTTGGAGCGGTGCCGGGCGGTTTCGGTGAAGCCCATGGCGCCGAACAGCCCGCGCAGGCGGGCGATGCCCTCGGCGTTCGGCGCGGTAAACTCGACGAACTCGAAGCCGTCGGTGCCGATGGGATTGAAGGGAGTGCTTTCCGGTATGGCATTCATGGTGCTTCCTCGCGGTCGCAGCGTGCACTGATACCCTCAAGCACAGGCCAAGACCGGGCGCCGGGCAAGCGGCAGTTGCGCCCGGCACCAGGCGACGCCCGGTCGCCCGCGCGGCGGCTGCCGACAGCGGCGCATCTATACTTGCAGGTGGTCACCGATGGTTTCCCGGCTGGAGACAATCGATGCAAGGCCCGCCGAGCGGCCGGGCCCATGCCTGTTCCATTCGAGAGGTTCGCCATCATGAAAACCCCATCGTCCAGCCATACGCCCCATGGCCTCGGCGCCGCCATTCACGACACCTGGATCACCGCCAACGTGAAATCCTCCCTGGCGCTGGCCAGGGACACGCGCGGCCAGGACATCCACGTTAAGACCCACGGCGGCGAGGTGTTCCTCAGCGGCATGGTCAACAGCCACCGGCAACGCAACGAAGCCCTGCAATTGGCCCGTGCGGTGCATGGCGTCGTCCGGGTGGACGCCAGCGAGCTGGCGGTCAGTCTGTCGGCCACCGACCGCCCGTTCGAGGCGTCCAGCGCCGAGGAAACCGCCGACTACCAGGCCTACGACAAGCAGCAGCAGCGGATGGAAGACCGGCACTAGGCGGCGCCGCACGGCTCAGGTCGACCAGGTCGCCTGAAAGGCCAGGCGCGTGCCGAGCCGCCGGGCCAGGCCGATGCCACCGGCGTGCATCAGCACCCGGTGGTTCCAGCGGAACAACGGCCGCGCCAGCGGGGCGAGCCGGTTCATCCAGGCCGGGGTGGTGCGCACCCGCCAGTCGAAGCGCACCCAGGTCCGTCCGCCATCGCCGCCGAAGCGCCAGCGGCCACTGCCTTCGAGTTCGCCCTCGACCCGCCCCTCGAGCAGGCACAACGGCTCGAGGCGGGTCACGCAGGAGCTGAAAGACAGCCGGTACGGCAGGGCACCCTTCCAGGTGAAGCGCTGGCGGGTGCCCAGACCGCTGCCTGCGCGGCCCGTCTCGAGGGTGACGACCCGCTCGACGCCCCGCCACCAGCCGGGCCAGTCCTCGACCTGGACGATCGCCTCCCATACCGCGGCACGCGGCGCATCGACCAGCCAGAGGGTTGTCAGGTGATAGCGGTTGGCCGCGCCCATGACCGGCTCAGGGGGTGAAAAACCGCTCGGGAAAGGGCACGTCGATTTCCACGTCGCTCATGTCGACGCTCTCGAGCAAGCGCCCGCCGCTCCCGAAGCGCTCGAGCCGCAGCGGGAACAGGCTGTCCTGCGCCAGCCATACCCGGTAATAGCGCGTGTCGACCGGGTTTCCCTCTTCCCCGTTGCGGATTTCGAAGCCGGCGACCGGCCGCGCGGCGACCACCCCGCTGCCGAGCGCGGCCAGCGTGCCGCGCGCCTGCCGCTCGCGGAGCCCCTCCAGCATGACGCCGACGTGCGACTGGTCGACCCGGATGCCGTGCGGACCGCGGATCAGCGGATTTTCGGGGGCCAGGTTGAGCTTCGCCAGGTGATCCAGGCCGAACGGCCAGACCCGCACCCGGCGGGTGTCGGGGTTGTAGATCAGTATTAGCCCCGGGTGCGGCCGGATGAACTCGATGCGTATCCAGCCCGGCTTGCGGTAGAAGTAGCGCAGCACGTGCGGCTCGCTGCCGAGGGTATTCAGGCGCACCGTGACCCGGTAGCTGGTCAGTGCCCGGAAGCGCTCCTGCGCCTCGACCAGCGGATCGTCCAGGGGCTTGCCGAGCAGGGCGAGCAGCAGCATGAGCCAAGCCACGGGCTATCCTCCGGGCCGATGCGTCCGTGCACGGGTCGTGCAGCAGGGGTCACAGGCATTCAAGGCCAGCCCTTTCAAGATGTTTGCGTAAACTCTCCCGAGGATCAAGCGGGAGGGTAAGACGATGTGGGATGCAGTTCTGGCGCGCTTCGAGAGGCAGGCACCGGCCAGCGTCATGGCACGTCTGGCGCTGGAACGGGCGATGCCGGCCGCCTGGATCGACGAAGTGTTCGAGACTCACCGGCAACGCCAGTATCCACGCGAGCTGCTGTTTTCCACGGTGGTCGAGCTGATGTCGCTGGTTTCCCTGGGATTGCGCCCTTCGCTGCATGCCGCCGCGCGCCAGATGGACCACCTGCCCGTATCGCTGGCGGCGCTGTACGACAAGGTCAGGCGTACCGAGCCGCCCTTGCTGCGGGCCCTGGTCCAGGGCAGCGCCCAGCGCCTGGAGCCGGTCGTCTCGGCCCTGGGCACAGCGCCCTGCCTGCCCGGCTGGCAGGTGCGCATCATCGACGGCAATCATCTGCCGGCCTCGGAGAAACGCCTGGCGCCGCTGCGCAACCAGCGCGCCGCCGCTCTGCCGGGGCATTCGCTGGTGGTCTACGACCCCGACCTAGACCTGGTGACCGATCTGGCGGTCTGCGAGGACGCCTATGAAAGCGAACGCACCGGCGTCCTGCCGCTACTGGGCAGTGCCCGGCCGGGACAGCTGTGGATGGCCGACCGGCATTTCTGCACCCGCACGATTCTCCAGTCGCTCCAGCAGGGCCGGGCCGATTTCATCGTGCGCCAGGATGCCAGGCATCCGCGCATCGTTCACGAGGGACCCTGGCACGACCGAGGCAGGGTGGAAACCGGGCAGGTGCTTGAGCAGGACATCCGGCTGGACGAGGGCCAGGGGCCCTGGCGGCGCATCGAGTTGCGCCTGGATCGGCCGACGGAGTCGGGCGAGTCCGTCCTTTGGCTGTGGAGCAACCTGCCCGCGACGATCGACGCCCGGCAGATTGCCGACCTGTACCGTCGGCGCTGGCGTATCGAGGGGATGTTCCAGCGCCTGGAGTCGGTCTTGCAGAGCGAGATCCGCAGCCTGGGCCATCCCCGGGCAGCGTTGCTGGGGTTTGCCGTGGCGGTGCTGGCCTGCAACCTCCTGGCCGTGCTCAAGCGCAGTGTCGAACAGGCCCATCGCGAACAGTTTCCCGAGGGCTGGGAGGCGTCCCCCTACCACCTGGCAGTCCAGGTCAGAAGCCGTTACGAGGGGATGCTCGTCGCACTGCCGGTGGAGCACTGGCCCACGTGGGCCGACGGTTCGGCCAGCACACTGGCGCAGCGCCTGCTGGAGTTGGCACGGCACATCAAGCCCGGCCAGGTGGCCACCAGCAAGCGTGGCCCCAAGGTGAAGAAGACCCGGGAGTGGGTCGATAGCGCCGCAGCCCGCGCTCATGTCTCTACGGCCCGTGTAATCGAGGCCTCGAAAGGTAAGAGACCTTGAAAGGGCTGGCATTCAAGGCCGTCACCTTCAGCGCAGGCAGTGCACGAAGTATCGGCCAGAAACCTCCAGCGGCCTCCCCTGGGCGACGACCGGGCGAGTGGCGCGCCGTCCTGCGTGCCATGGGAGCCGACTGGCCAGCGCCGCCGCGGCGATCTACCCTGCAGCGAAGCGATGCCGGACCAGTCTCGACAAGGAAACGCCGTGATGCCCTGGACATGGACCCCCCGCCTGCTTGCCCTCCCCCTGCTCCTGCTGCCGGCCCTGGCCGCCTGGGCCGGCAGCCTCGAGTCCCATACCCTGCCCGCCGCCGACTATCCAGGCTCGCGCGAGCGCCAGTACCAGGTCTACCTGCCGGACGTGCGCTCCGAGCCGGCGCCGCTGGTGATGGCGCTGCACGGCTGCCGGATGACCCACGACGAGGTGCTGCGCGACTGGGGCCTGACCGCCGCCGCCGACCGCCATGGCTTCATCCTCGTGGCGCCCTTCGTCACCGACTACGACGAGCCGCGCAACGCCAACTGCTGGGGCTTCTGGATCGACGGACAGCGCCACCAGGGCCGCGGCGAGGCGGAGGACTTGCTGCGCATCGCCCAGGCGGTGGGCACCCGCCACGCGGTCGACCCGGCGCGCCGCTACATCGCCGGACTGTCCTCGGGCGCAGCGATGAGCGTGGTGGCGGCGACCACCCACAACGAGTACTGGGCCGCGGCGGCCAGCGTGGCCGGCCTGCCCTACGGCGAGGACGCGCAGGCGGTGTCCTTCGCCAGCTGTCCGCTGAGCAGCGCCAGCTTCCACAGCGTCGAACAGGTGGCCGCCGACATGCGCGCCGAACTCGATGCCCCCTACCCGATCCCGCTGCTGGTCGTGCAGAACGACAACGACTGCACCGTGGTGCAGAGCGCCGGACGCCGCCTGCGCGACGCCCATCTCAAGGTGTTCGGCACGCCGCCGTTCGACACCCCGGCCACCGCCCTGGCGGCGCAGGGACGCTGCTTCCCGGTGTTCGGCGGCGACGACTACGGCTGCCGCCGCGAGGTGTTCACTGCCGACGGCAACAACGCCAGCCGCTCGCTGGTCGAGACGCTGTTCTACCGCGGGCCGCTGGAGACCCCGGCGGCGGATGACGAGGACCGCGGCCACTACTGGATCGGCGGCGAACACGGTCGCGACGGCCCCTACGCGCTGCGCCAGGGCCCCAGCCATCCGGACATCCTCTGGAACTTCTTCGCCCGCCATCCGCGCGCCGGCGAGCCGGCGGACGACCGGCCGCGCGTGACCATCGAGGGACCGAACCCGCTGCGCCTGCCGCTCGGCGAGCCTTTCGTCGATCCCGGCGCCCGCGCCAGCGACGCCCGGGACGGCGAGCTGGCGGTCGGCGTCGACTGCAGCGTCGACAGCCGCCGCGTCGGCCGTTACCACTGCACCTACGGCACGACCAACCGGCGCGGCAAGCGCAGCGAGGCGATCCGCACGGTGCTGGTGGAAGACCCGGGCGTCCCCGCGGCGACCTGCGCGATCGTCAGCGCCTCGCCCATCGCGCATGTCTTCGGCGGGCGGGCGGAGGCCGGCGGCTGGTTTTTCAGCCGCGCCCTGGCCAGCGGCGACCGCGCGGACCTCGGCTTCGTCCTCCAGGGATTGACTGCGGTGACGCTCCACGAGGGCGCGCCGGGGGAGTGGTTCGTTCGTCCGCCGGAAGCCTGCAGCTGGTAGCGGCTCAGTGCTGCAGATGCCCGTAAAGCTTGGCGTACAGGCCGCCCTCGGCGATCAGCTGGTGATGGTCGCCCTGCTCGGCGATGCGCCCGCCGTCGAACACCAGCACCCGGTCGGCCTGCTTCACCGCGGACAGCCGGTGGGCGATGATCAGCGTGGTGCGGCCCTGGAGAAAACGCCCCAGAGCCTGGTGCAGGGCGTATTCGGTGGCCGCGTCGAGGGCCGAGGTGGCCTCGTCGAGGATCACCACCTGCGGGTCGGCGAGCACCATGCGGGCGATCGCCAGACGCTGCCGCTGGCCGCCGGAGAGGCGCACGCCGGAGCGGCCGACCACGCTGTCCAGGCCCTGCGGCAGGGCGCGCACGGTCGCCGCCAGCTGGGCGATCTCCAGCGCCTGCCAGCAGGCCTCGTCGCTGCGCTCGCGGCCCAGGGTGAGATTGGCGCGCACCGTGTCGTTGAACAGCGCCGGCTGCTGCAGGACCACCGCGACGTGCTCGCGCACCCGCTCCAGGCCGATCTCCTGGAGGGTCGAGCCGCCGAAGCGGATGCTCCCCGACTGCGGGCTGTAGAGGCCGAGCAACAGCTGCACCAAGGTGCTCTTGCCGCCGCCCGAGGCGCCGACCACGGCGACCTTCTCGCCGGGCGCGATGGACAGGTCGAGGCCGTCCAGCACCGGTTCGTCGCGGTAGGCGAAATGCAGGTCGCGCACCTCGATGCCGACCGTGGTGCGCCCGCGGAACGGATCGACGCCGCCGGGGTACTGCGGCTCGTCGGCGCGGGCGAGCAGCTCGTTGATCCGCGCCAGGGCGCCGCCGGCGGCGTAGAAGGCGTACTGCAGGCCGAGCAGCTGTTCCACCGGGGCGATCATGAACCACAGGTAGCTGAACACCGCGAGCATCTGGCCGATCGACAGGTCGGAGAACAGCACGGTGAGCATCGCCGCGGCGCGGAACACGTCGATGCCGAACTGGAACAGCAGGCCGCTGGCGCGGCTCGAGGCGTCGGTCTTCCACTGCGAGGCGACGGCGCGCTCGCACACTTCCCGGGCGCGCTGGCCGAGGCGGCCGAGGAAGAAGCCCTGGCGGTTGCCGGCACGCACCTCCTGGATCGCCTCGAGGGTTTCAGCGAGCGCCTGGGTGAAACGCGCGGTGCTGTCGTTCTCCAGTTTCTTCAGGTGCTTGACGCGCTTGCCAAGCAGCACCGTGGCGTAGATCACCAGGGGGTTGAACAGCAGGATCAGCAGGGCCAGCTGCCAGTGCATCCAGAGCAGGATCGCCGAGGTGCCGGCCAGGGTCAGCACCGCGACCAGGAAGCGGCTCAGGGTGTCGCCGATGAAGCTGTCCAGGGTATCCAGGTCGGTGACCAGGTGGGCGGTCACGGTGCCGCTGCCGAGGCTTTCGTATTCGCCGAGGGAGATGCGCTTGAGGCGCTCGATCAGGCGCATGCGCAGGCGGTAGACGACGTCCTTCGACAGCCCGGCGAACAGCTTCGCCTGCACCACGTTGAACAGCAGCGCAACGCCGCGCAGCAGCAGGCTCACCAGCAGCATCAGGCCGATGTAGCCGACCGCGTTCTGCCAGGCGGCGGGCAGCAGGTGATCCATCAAGCGCAGCGCCGCATCGCCCTGCTCGAGCAGCACCTCGTCGACCAGCAGCGGCAGCAGCAGCGGAATCGGCACGCTGGCCAGGGCCGCCAGCACGGCGATGCCGTTGGCCAGCAGCAGGGCCTTGCGGTGATGCAGGGCGAGCCGGCGGATCTCCGCCCAGCTCAGGCGATCGCTGGGTTCAGGCATGGGCGACACGCCCCAGCCAGCGCTCCAGCAGTGGCGCCAGGCGCTCGAGCGGCTGATGGCCGTTGGTCAGCAGGGCGAGCATGCCGTTGCGCTCGGCCAGCAGGGTCGGGAAGCCGGCGATGCCGAGCCGCTCGACCCAGGCGAAATCGGCGCGGGTGGCGGCCCGCTGCTCGGCGCTGTCGAAGGCCTCGGCGAAGCAGCAGCGGGCGAATCCGGCGGCTTCGGCCAGCTCCAGCAGGACCCGCGCCTGGGTGACGTCGCGGCCTTCGAGATAGAAGGCCCGCTGGATCAGCCGCGCGAGGCGCGCCGCCCGCCGCGGCGCAAGGTGGCGCGCCACCACCAGCGCCCGGCAGGCCGGCTCGGTGTCGTAGACCAAACCTTCCGGCAGGCCCGCGGCGAAATTGAAGGGCTGGCCGGTCTCGTCGCTCACCGCCTGCCAGTGGGCGAGGATGCGCGCGCGAGCCGGCTCGCCGAGCGGCGAGCGCTCCTGGCGCAGGCCGCCGACCACCCAGTCCAGGCGCACGCCTGCCCGCGCTGCCTGACTGGCCAGCTCCTCGACCACCGGGGCGAAGCCCCAGCACCAGGAGCACATCGGATCCATTACATAGAGCAGGCGCTGACTCATACGAACTCCGTAGCGCGTGTGGGAGGTGCGTTTTCTGATCGTAGTCAGCCGGGCCGAGGGGTGTGGCCCCTGGCCGGCAAAAAAGCTGTCGATGCCCTGAAAATGGCTGCGCCGGCGGGGCCGGCGCAGGGTGGAGTTTACCGCAGCGGGAGCGGGCAGGCGGACTGCGGCAAACTGCCGCCTCCGACGCCCTCAGTGATCGTGCTTGCTGCCGCCGGCGCAGAGCGGCGATTCCGGCGCGATGCCGCGCTCCGCCCATTCCTCGGGGGTGTAGGTGTGCAGGGCCAGGGCATGCATCTGGCCCATCAGCTCGCCGAGGGTGGCGTAGACCTTCTGGTGGCGCTTGACCACGCCCAGACCGGCGAACTGCGGGCTGACGATCACCGCCTTGTAGTGGGTTTCCAGGCCGCGGCTGTGCATGTGGCTTTCGTCGAGCACCTCCAGGTACCGGGGTTCGAGGGCCGCCAGGGCGGTCTTGATGCGTTCGATCCTGGCGGTCATTTCTTGGCCTCTCCCAGCTCTTTCTGCATGTCATCCAGCAGGCGGTTCACTTCCGGCACCGCCTTCTCCAGCGCGGCCTGGGTCATCTGTGCCGATTGCGCAGTGAGCGCCGGCATGCTCTGCAGGACCTTCTGGCCCAGCGACGACTGGTAGAACGCGACCAGCTCCTTCATCTCGGTTTCGCTGAAGGTGGCGGTGTAGAGCCTGACCATATCGGGCTTGAGCTTGTCCCAGCCGACCGCCCGGTCCAGCGCGGTATTGGCGCGGGCCTGGTAGCGCTCGAGCAGCGGCTGCTTGCTCTGCGGCGCCTTGGACTCGGCGAAGCGCTGGGCGAACATCTGCTGCACCTGGGCGTAGACCGGCACGGTCAGCTTGTCGGCCCGCACCACCTGGAGGAACTTCTCGGCGACGGCGGCATGGCTGGTGGCATCGGCCAGTGTCTGGCCGCTGACGCAGAGCAGCAGGCTGGCGGCACAGAGCACTCGAAAACGGGACATTCGGACATCCTTCTAGGCAAGGCAAAAGGGGAACAGCCCCCGGTTGAATCATTCTGCGCCCAAGCCGGTGGGGGCCTCAAGGCAGGCCGGCGGAGGCGGCGTCTACACTTCGCTAGTCCCCAACTTTCGTGGAGATTCGCCACAATGAGCCGCACCGAAACCGACAGCCTGGGGCCGATCGAGGTTCCCGACGAGGCCTACTGGGGTGCCCAGACGCAGCGCTCGCTGATCAATTTCGCCATCGGCCGCGAGTACATGCCGCTGGCCGTGCTGCACGCCCTGGCGCTGATCAAGAAGGCCGCCGCGCGGGTCAACGACCGCATCGGCGAACTGCCGCCGGAGATCGCCCGGCTGATCGAGCAGGCCGCCGACGAGGTGCTCGCCGGGCGGCTCGACGACCAGTTCCCGCTGGTGGTCTGGCAGACCGGCAGCGGCACCCAGAGCAACATGAACGTCAACGAGGTGATCGCCGGACGCGCCAACGAACTGGCCGGCGGCCAGCGCGGCGGCAAGAGCCCGGTGCACCCCAACGACCACGTCAACCACGGCCAGAGCTCCAACGACTGCTTCCCCACCGCCATGCACATCGCCGCGGTGCGCGCCGTGCAGCACGACCTGCTGCCGGCGATCGGCGAGCTGAGCGGCGCCCTCGCCGAGCAGGCGGTGCGGCATAACCACCTGGTGAAGACCGGCCGCACCCACCTGATGGACGCCACGCCGATCACCTTCGGCCAAGAGCTGTCGGCCTTCGTCGCCCAGCTCGACTACGCCGAGCGGGCGATCCGCGCGGCGCTGCCGGCGGTCTGCGAGCTGGCCCAGGGCGGCACTGCGGTCGGCACCGGGCTGAACGCGCCGCCGGGCTTCGCCGAAGCCATCGCCGCCGAACTGGCCGCCCTCTCCGGGTTGCCCTTCGTCTCGGCGCCGAACAAGTTCGCCGCCCTCTCCGGCCACGAGCCGCTGGTGCACCTCTCCGGCACGCTGAAGACCCTGGCGGTGGCGCTGATGAAGCTCGCCAACGACCTGCGCCTGCTCGGCTCCGGCCCGCGCGCCGGCTTCGCCGAGGTGCGCCTGCCGGCCAACGAGCCGGGCAGCTCGATCATGCCCGGCAAGATCAACCCGACCCAGTGCGAGGCCCTGTCCATGCTCGCCTGCCAGGTGCTGGGCAACGACAGCACCATCGCCTTCGCCGCCAGCCAGGGACACCTGCAGCTCAACGTCTACAAGCCGGTGATCATCCACAACCTGCTGCAGTCGGTGCGCCTGCTTGCCGACGGCTGCCACAACTTCCGCCTGCACTGCATCGAGGGGCTGGAGCCGGACGCGCAGCGAATGACCGAGCACCTCGAGCGCAGCCTGATGCTGGTGACCGCGCTGAACCCGCACATCGGCTACGACAAGGCCGCGGAAATCGCCAAGAAGGCCTACGCCGAGGGCAGCACCCTGCGCGAGGCGGCCCTGGCACTGGGCCACGTCAGCGCCGAGGACTTCGACGCCTGGGTGCGTCCGCAGGACATGCTGGAGGCCGGCCGACACGGCTGAACCGCGAACCCTGGCGCTCTCGCCTCCCCGCGCGGGGCCTCGCTGGCGGCGCCAGGGCCGCGCAAACCGCTGTGGCGCGCCCTCCCGAAGCCGGCGCAAGACCCGCTGCCGTACCGGGAGGATTACCCATGACCGATGACCCCATCCACTCGTCCGATCCCCTTTCCCAATACGAGGAGTTCTTCCGCAGCGTCACCGAGTTCGAACGGATGCTGGTCCGCTCCGGCATCATCCTCGTCAAGTACTGGTTCTCGATCACCGACGACGAGCAGTAGAAACGCTTCCTGATGCGCATCCACGATCCGCTCAAGCAGTGGAAACTGAGTCCGATGGACATGGAATCGCGCCGCCGCTGGGAGCATTACACCCGCGCCAAGGAGGTCATGCTGGAGCGCTCCCACATCCGGCGGTGTATTGATCGCGAAGGGGCCGGAAAGACCGACAGGCTGGCCGGAAAAACCTAGAGCATTTTCATGAAATACCGGATCACTGCTGCAACTGTAGGTCGGGTTAGCCCGTAGGGCGTAACCCGACGCGACAGGCAATGCCGGGCAGGCTGTCGGGTTACGCTACGCTAACCCGACCTACGGAGCGGCCATCCACGCATGTCGTTATCCTGATTGCCCCCAAAAGGCGAATCTGAATAGGGTGAAACTGCTCTAGCCTTTCTTCCGGCAGGACGGCCGCTGGTCGGCTTTGATAGCATTGAGCCATCCTCAGGGGGCACGAGCCCCCGATCCGCCCCCATGCCCGCAACCTCCATAGCCAGGAGCACCGCCATGTTCGCACACCGCTCGACCGACACGGCCCTCGCCACCCGCTTTCGCACCGAGCGCGTCTGCGCCGTCAACCATGAGTTCTTCTTCGACACCCGCGAGGGCCAGCTGATGGGGCCCTACGCCAGCCGCGAGGAGGCCCTGAAGGGCGTCGAGGACTATATCCGCCAGTGCCAGGCACGACAGTCCCGCTAAGCGCCGCGCCCGGCAGGCCGACGGTTCCGGACGCAGTTCCGGCGCGCCGGGCCACCGCCCGGCTGCCAGCCCTCAGAAACGCCAGACCATGCCGCCGCCGATGACGTGCAAAGTGCTGCTGGGCGGCTCGCCCGACAGGAAGCTGTTGTTGCGCGTGCGGTTGTTCTGCCGGTCCTGCGATTCACCGCCGAGCCAGATCAGGCTGTAGCCGAACTGCAGCTCCATCCCTTCGTCCATCTGGTAGCTCAGCCCGGCGGCCAGCCGCAGGTTCTCCGGCAACGGGTCGTCCAGATTGTGCTGGGGGCCGGCCAGCGGCGAGGAGTCGTAGGTCATGCCCATGCTCCAGCGCCAGTGTTCGTCGAGCTGCTGCTCCGCGCCCAGAGCGAGGCGCCAAGTGTCGCGATAGCGCTGCTCGCTCGCCGCGCCGATGGCCGGCGCTGTGCCGTCGGCCCTTTCCAGCCCGCTCCAGCCCATCCAGCCGAGACTGGCCGACAGCATCCAGTCGTTGTCGAGCCGGTGGGCAATGCTCGCGGTGACGGTGCTCGGCGCCCGCGTGTCGACGATCAGCCGGTTGGTTTCCGGGCGCCCTTGGGCGACATTGGCCACGGGGCTGCCGACACCGCCATGGGTGTCAAGGTCCAGCTCGTAACCGCTGGCATAGGCCAGTCCCAGCCAGGTGCTGTCGCCCACCCGGTACAGCAGGCCCAGGTTGAGGCCGGCAGTGGTGTCGCTGTCGCGGTAGGTCGCCGGCGCACTGGCCGGGTCCTGGCCGGGCGGCGTGTCGCCGAGTACGGCGCCGTGAACGAAGCGCGGGCCGACGCCGATGGACAGGGCATCGCTGATCCGGTAGGCGAAGGCCGGCTGCACGGCCACGCCGCTCAGCGCCGGCTCCGGGATCAGCTGGGTTCCGACCGGACTGGCGCCGCTCGCCACCGCCGCGAGGGCCGGGTCGGCCACCCGCCCGGAGCCGACCGGCGCCGGCCAGGCGCCGGGACTGCCGGGGCGCTCGGACAGGGCGGCGAGCGCGGCCGGATTGCCCGGCGGCGGAACGACAGCGCCGGAACCGCCCCCCGCCGGAGCGCTGCGCCCGGCTGCGACATGGAACATGGAATCATCGGCCCAGCCGGTGCCAGCGGCACCGAGCAGGGCGAGCCCGAACAGAACCTGACGGGTTGGCATGGTAGCCACCTCTCTCTCGTCCATCCGACATTGAGGGTGTACCAGCCGTGCATACATGGGGCGGTCTTGGCCGGGGCGATGCAACGCGCCCAGCGGTCACTCCCGAAAGGCATCCGGGACACGGACTGGCAGTCCGTCGACCTCGTGTGGGCAGGGCTGCCGGCGAAGCGATATCGCCTTGCCACGCCCAGTGTCAGTCAACCCACACAAGCATAGTGCCGGGGTGGCGGTTCATTGTCTGACCGAGGCCCGCCCAGCGGCTCCTGCCGCAGAGAATGGGATTTCCGTTCGTCGGAAATGGCGCCGGGATCCGGCCATCCGACGAACGATCAAGGGAAGGACGCGACTCCTGCGCGGAACGCCTTCTCCAGCGCCTCGTTGAGCGTGCGCAGGATCTTCACCCGGGCGAAGTACTTGTCGTTGGCCTCGACCAGGGTCCAGGGAGCGATCTCGGTGCTGGTGCGGTCGACCATGTCGCCCACCGCATCGCAGTAGGCGTCCCACTTGTCGCGGTTGCGCCAGTCTTCCTCGGTGATCTTGAAGCGCTTGAAGGGGGTCAGCTCGCGCTCCTTGAAGCGCGCGAGCTGGGTCTGCTGGTCGATGGCCAGCCAGAACTTGACCACCACCACCCCGCCGCCGGCCAGCTCCTCCTCGAAATCGTTGATCTCGCCGTAGGCACGCAGCCAGTCGGCCTCGCTGCACAGCCCCTCGACCCGCTCGACCAGCACCCGCCCGTACCAGGAGCGGTCGAAGATGGTGAGCTTGCCGCGCGCCGGAATGTGCCGCCAGAAGCGCCACAGATAGGGCTGCGCGCGCTCCTCGTCGGTCGGCGAGGCGACCGGCACGATGCGGTACTGGCGCGGGTCCAGCGCTCCGGTGACACGGCGGATCGCCCCGCCCTTGCCCGCCGCGTCGTTGCCCTCGAACACCACCAGCAGGGCATGCCGGCGCATCCGCTTGTCGCGCAGCAGCCCGGCCAGGCGCGCCTGCTCGGCGAGCAACTGCTCCTTGTAGACGGCCTTGTCCAGCGCCTGGGTCATGTCCAAGGCGTCCAGCAGGGCGCGGTTGTCGACGCTGGACACCAGCGGCGCCGCATGGGGGCTGCTGCGCATCGGCCCCTCGCGCTTCAGGGCCGCCTGCAGCCCCTCGAGGAGGATGCGCCCGACGCTCAGGCTGCGGTAGTTGGCATCGGTGCCCTCGATCACGTACCAGGGCGCGAAGTCCCGGTTGGTGCGGCGCAACATATGCTCGCCATGGCGCACGAATTTGTCGTAGGTCTTCGACTGCTGCCAGTCCAGCTCGCTGAGCCGCCAGCTATGCAGGGGATCGTCGTTGAGGGTCTTGAGGCGTTCCTTCATGCGCTTCTTCGACAGGTGGAACCAGAACTTGAAGATCAGCGCGCCCTCGTCGCTGAGCATGCGCTCCAGGCGCCCGGCGACGCCGATGGCCTGGTCGAGACGGGCGTTGTCGATCCGCCCGCCGAGCCGCGCCTGCAGCATCTGGCTGTACCAGGTGCCGAAGAAGATGCCGATCCGTCCCTTCGGCGGCAGCTGCCGCCAGTAGCGCCAGGCCGGCGGATGGGCCAGCTCCTCGTCGGTCGGCTGGTCGAAGGTGCTGACCTCGATCAGCCGCGGGTCCATCCACTCGTTGAGCAGCTTGACCGTCTCGCCCTTGCCGGCGCCCTCGATCCCGCTGATCAGCACCAGCACCGGAAAGCGCGCCTGCTCCTTGAGCTCGAACTGGGCCTCCAGCAGGGCCTCGCGCAGCACCGGGACCTGGGCATCGTAGGTATCATCGTCGATGGTGTGGCCGATTTCCGCGGACTCGAACATGAACGGCTCCTTGCAACGGGGATGTTCTCAGCGTAACGGATGAACGTTGCCCTGTCCGGCCCTGGCCGGGGGGTTCGGGTAGAATGCGTCGCCGATTTCCAGGAGTGCGCCCATGTCCGACTTCCAGCACGCCCAGCTCGACTGGGACGAGCACGGCCAGCCGCTGTCGCGCGGCTTCGGCGACGTGTACTTCTCCCGCGCCTCGGGGCTGGAGGAAACCCGCTACGTGTTCCTCGCCCACAACGCGCTGCCGCTGCGCTTCGCCGCCCTGCCGGCCGGCGGGCGACTGAGCGTCGGCGAGACCGGCTTCGGCACCGGGCTGAACTTCCTCTGCGCCTGGCAGCTGTTCGAGCGCACGGCGCCGGCCGACACCCGGCTGCACTTCGTCAGCGTGGAACGCTTTCCCCTGACCCGCGCCGACCTGCAGAAGGCCCTGGCCCTCTGGCCGGAGCTGGCCCCTTGGGCCGACGCCCTGCTGGCGCAGTACGTCGCCGTGCATCCGGGCTTCCAGCGCTTCGTCTTCGCGGAGGGCCGGGTGGTGCTGACCCTGCTGGTCGGCGATGTACTGGAGCGCCTGCCCGAGCTGGATGCGCGCATCGACGCCTGGTTCCTCGACGGCTTCGCCCCGGCGAAGAACCCGGAGATGTGGACGCCCGCGCTGTTCGCCGAACTGGCCCGGCTGTCCGCTCCCGGCGCCAGCCTGGCCACCTTCACCAGCGCCGGTTTCGTGCGCCGCGGGCTGAACGCGGCGGGCTTCGCCATGCAGCGGGTCAAGGGCTTCGGGCAGAAGCGCGAGATGCTCGCCGGCCGCTTCGAGGGGACGCCGCAGGAGGCCGCCAAACCCTGGTTCGCCCGCCCGCCTCGCCCCGCGGGCCCCCGCGAGGCGCTGGTGATCGGCGCCGGCCTGGCCGGCTGCGCCGCAGCGGCCAGCCTGGCCCGCCGCGGCTGGCAGGTGACCCTTCTGGAGCGCCGCGCCGCCGTCGCCGAGGAAACCTCCGGCAATCCCCAGGGCGTGCTCTACCTCAAGCTCTCGGCCCACGGCACGGCGCTCTCGCGACTGATCCTCGCCGGCTTCGGCTTCACCCGCCGGCTGCTGCAGCGGCTCGAACCGGGCCGCGACTGGTCCCCCTGCGGCGTGCTGCAGCTGGCCTCCGACGCCAGGGAGGCGGCACGCCAGGCCGAACTGGCCGCGGCCTTCCCCGCCGATCTGCTGCACGGCCTGGGCCGCGCGGAAGCCGAGGAACGGGCCGGAGTCGCACTGGACAGCGGCGGGCTGTTTTATCCCGAAGCCGGCTGGGTGCATCCGCCGGCGCTCTGCGCGCACCTGGCCGCCCACCCGAACATCCGCCTGCTGCCCCACCGGGAGGTCCTCGACCTGCACCGCGAGGACGGCCAGTGGTGCGCCCGCGCCGGCGAGACGCTGCTCGCCCGGGCGCCGGTCGCGGTGTTCTGCGGCGGCGCGGAGATCGCCCGCTTTCCCGAGGCCGCCGGACTGCCGCTCAAGCGCATTCGCGGGCAGATCAGCCGCCTGCCGGCGACCGCCGCCAGCCGCGACCTGCAGACCGTGCTCTGCGCCGAAGGCTACGTCGCCCCGCCGCGCGACGGCGAGCACACCCTGGGCGCCAGCTTCCGCTTCGACAGTACGGAGCTGGAGCTGACCGCCAAGGAGCATGCGGAGAACCTGCAACTGCTGCGGGAGATCTCCACCGACCTGGCCGAGCGGCTTCAGGCTGACCGGCTCGATCCGGCGGCCCTCGACGGCCGCGCCGGCTTTCGCTGCACCAGCCCGGACTACCTGCCGATCGCCGGCCCCCTGGCCGACGCCGCGGCCTTCGCCGAGGCCTACGCCGTGCTCGGCAAGGACGCCCGCCAGGTGCCGCAGCACCCCTGTCCCTGGCTGGACGGCCTGTACGTCAGCAGCGGCCACGGCTCGCGCGGCCTGCTCAGCGCGCCGCTGGCCGGGGAGCTTTTGGCCGCCTGGCTCGACGACGAGCCGCTGCCGGTGCCGAGGGCGGTGGCGGAGGCCTGTCATCCCAACCGGTTCGGGTTGCGGAGGTTGATTCGGGGGAAGTGAGCCGGGGCTACTCCGCCCCGGTGGGAGCGGCCTTGGCCGTGATGTAAAGCGTCGGGCAGTTGGGTATGGGCCTCATTTTCGGTATGAGGATGCAGCGCTTTCCTCGGCTCGAGCGACAGGTTTCGCCTCGCACGGCGACTCACTTTTTCAGTCGCGAAAAAAGTAAGCAAAAACGCTTGCCCCTGTCATCCGGCCCTGCGCTTCGCTCCGGGTCCCCTCCCTCCTGAAAGGGGCGTTTGGCGCTGCCTGATGATTTGGGCGTCAAAAGCAAAGCGAAGCTCTCCAACTTTCTTCCCAACTGCCAGCCAACTCCCCGGTCCCGTCAGGAGGCCGAGCGCAGGCGCTGTGGAGGGGGACGCGAGGCATGGACGCCGAGCGAGGCACGAAGGGACAGGGACGTCCCTTCGTGGCGTGCCTCCGGAGCAGTGTCGAAGCGAGGGAACCCGTAACGGAGCGCAGCGCAGTGAAGGGCCGGATGTCGGGTGCCTTCTTCTTTGGTTCCTTTCTTCTTGGGCAAGCAAGAAGAAAGGGACTCGCCGTGCAAGGCGAAATCTGTGGGTCGAGCCGAGGAAGGTGCCGAGTTACCATGCCATAAACGAAGCCAAAGACGCTTTCCCTTCCCCTCTTACTCCCCCCCACACAACTCCGCCGCCCGCAGCAACGCCGCGGTCAAGGCATGCCGCTCCCACTCCGGCAGCGCGGCAAAGCGCTCCCGGAACTCCGGCGGCAGCAGCGGCGGCGCCTCCTCGAGCAGGGTGCGCCCAGCCTCGGCGAGCACCAGCCACTGCCGGCGGCGGTCCTGCTCGTCGCGCTGGCGCTGCAGCAGGCCGCGCTCCTCCAGCCGGTCGAGCAGGCCGGACAGGGTCGCCGCGGTGAGGCTGACCCGCCGGCTCAGGGCGCTCGCCGTCAGCCGCGTCTCATCGGCCAGCACCCGGAGGATCAGCAGCTGCATCGGGGTCAGCCGGCCATGGCGCGCCACCCGCTTGGCATGCACTTCCCCGGCCTGCTGCAGGCGCCTCATAGCCTGAAACAGCGGCACCTCGAAAGCTGAAATATCACTTTGATATAAAACTTTCTCTGCGTTCATGGCGTCGTAAACATTGGCAATCAATCTTTGACATCAAAGTATTTTCTTGCTTTTGTGTAAAGGTCTGCAACCGGCCGGCGCGATTCCTGTCACAACCTCGACAGGCTGGCCACGGCCTCGCCCCGAAGGGCGCGGACACATTCCCCAACGGCAAAACCGGTAAGGACCCATGTGCGGCATATCTGGAGAACTGCGTTTCGACAAGCGCCCGGCCGACCTTGCGGCGGTCGAGCGCATCACCCATCACCTCAGCCCCCGCGGCCCCGACGCCTGGGGGGTACACGCCCGGGGACCGGTCGCCCTGGGCCATCGCCGGCTGAAGATCATGGATCTGGCCGAAGCCTCCGGCCAGCCGATGATCGACAGCGAACTCGGCCTCGACCTGGTGTTCAACGGCGCCCTCTACAACTACCCGGAACTGCGCGGCGAGCTGGAAGGCCTCGGCTACCGCTTCTTCTCCGACGGCGACACCGAGGTGCTGCTCAAGGGCTATCACGCCTGGGGCGAGGCACTGCTGCCCAGGCTCAACGGCATGTTCGCCTTCGCCATCTGGGAGCGCGACCGCCAGCGGCTGTTCCTCGCCCGCGACCGGCTCGGCGTCAAGCCTTTGTACCTGACGCGCAGCGGCCATCGCCTGCGTTTCGCCTCGAGCCTGCCGGCCCTGCTGGCAGGCGGTGACATCGGTGCGGCGCTGGACCCGGTGGCGCTCAACCATTACCTCAACTTCCATGCCGTGGTGCCGGCGCCGCGCACCCTGCTTGCCGAGGTGGAGAAGCTGCCGCCGGCGACCTGGCTGCGCGTCGATGCCGACGGCAGGCGCGAGCAGCGCACCTGGTGGCAGCTGAACTACGGCCCGCGGGACGAGGAGCGCGGCTTCGAGCTGCCGGAGTGGCGTGAGGCCCTGCTCGGCAGCCTGCGCGCGGCGGTGGAGATCCGCCAGCGCGCGGCGCTGGACGTCGGCGTGCTGCTCTCCGGCGGGGTCGATTCGAGCCTGCTGGTCGGCCTGCTGCGCGAAGCCGGCGTGGAGAACCTCTCGACCTTCTCCATCGGCTTTCAGGACGCCGGCGGCGAGCGCGGCGACGAGTTTCAGTATTCGGACCTGATCGCCCGCCACTACGCCACCCGCCACCACCAGCTGCGCATCGACGAGCGGGAGATCATCGAACAGCTGCCGGCGGCCTTCCGCGCCATGAGCGAGCCGATGGTCAGCCACGACTGCATCGCCTTCTACCTGCTCTCGCGGGAAGTCACCCGGCACTGCAAGGTGGTGCAGAGCGGCCAGGGCGCCGACGAGCTGTTCGCCGGCTACCACTGGTATCCGCCGCTGGCAGGCGCCAGCGATCCCTATGCCGCCTACCGGGCTGCCTTCTTCGACCGCACGCACGACGAATACCTGGCCACCGTGCAGCCGAAGTGGCGCGGCGAGGACCATGCCGGGGCCTTCGTGCGCGAGCATTTCGCCCGGCCCGGCGCGGAGGACCCGGTGGACAAGGCGCTGCGCCTGGACAGCACCGTGATGCTGGTCGATGACCCGGTCAAGCGGGTCGACAACATGACCATGGCCTGGGGCCTGGAGGCGCGCACGCCGTTTCTCGACTACCGGCTGGTCGAGCTGTCGGCGCGCATCCCGTCGCGCTTCAAGCTGCCGGACGGCGGCAAGCACGTGCTCAAGGAGGCTGCCCGCCAGGTCATCCCGGCCGCGGTCATCGACCGGCCCAAGGGCTATTTCCCGGTGCCCGGCCTCAAGCACCTGCAGGGCGCGACCCTCGACTGGGTACGCGAGCTCTTGCTCGATCCCAGCCAGGACCGCGGCCTGTTCGAGCCGGCCGCAGTCGACCGCCTGCTGAGCGATCCGCAGGGCCAGCTGACGCCGCTGCGCGGCTCCAAGCTCTGGCAGCTGGCGGCACTCAACCTCTGGCTCAGCGAACAGGGACTCTAACCATGAAATCTCCTGCCTACGGCCAGCGCCTGCTGCGCGGCCAGACCCCCTCCTACCAGCGCCTGCAGGCGCTCATGGCCGAGGACGGCCAGAGCGAACGGCAGCCCCCGGTGGCCCTGCACTGCGGCTGGGGCCGCCTGCTGATCGGGCATACCTACCCCGATCCGGCCAGCCTGGCCGACGACCTGCTCGGGGAGCAGCCCGGCGAGCGCGACATCGCGCTCTACGTGGCCGCACCGCACCAGGTGCTGGCCCGGGCGCCGCAGCAGCTGTTCCTCGATCCGTCGGACACCCTGCGCCTGTGGTTTTCCGACTACCGTCCGGCGCGGCGCATCTTCCGCGGCTTCAGCATCCGCCGGGTGCAGAGCGAGGCGGACTGGGACGGGCTCAACCGCCTCTACCAGACCCGCGGCATGCTGCAGGTCGAGCCCGGGCGGATGACCCCGCGCGAGGACGGCGGCCCGGTCTACTGGCTGGCCGAGGACCACGACAGCAAGGCGGTGATCGGCGGCGTCATGGGGCTCAACCACGTCGAGGCCTACCATGATCCCGAGCACGGCAGCAGCCTCTGGTGCCTGGCGGTGGAGCCGACCTGCACGCGCCCGGGGGTCGGCGAAGCCCTGGTGCGCCATCTGATCGAGCACTTCATGTCCCGCGGGCTGGCCTATCTCGACCTGTCGGTGCTGCACGACAACCGCCAGGCGAAGAACCTCTACGCCAAGCTGGGCTTTCGCGAGCTGCCGACCTTCGCGGTGAAGCGCAAGAACAGCATCAACCAGCCGCTGTTCCTCGGCCCCGGCCCGGCCGCCGGGCTCAACCCCTATGCGCGGATCATCGTCGACGAGGCCAACCGCCGCGGCATCGAGGTGCAGATGGACGATGCCGAAGCCGGCCTGTTCACCCTGATCCACGGCGGGCGGCGGATCCGCTGCCGCGAGTCGCTGTCCGACCTGACCAGCGCGGTGAGCATGACCCTCTGCCAGGACAAGCAGCTGACCCAGCGCTGGCTGGCTCGCGCCGGGCTGAACTTGCCGGCCCAGCGCCTGGCCGGCAGCCGCGCGGAGAACGCGGCCTTTCTCGCCGCGCACCGGCGCCTGGTGGTCAAGCCGGTGAACGGCGAGCAGGGACAGGGCGTGGCCGTCGACCTGAGCACTCCCGAGGAGGTGGAAAAGGCCATCCGGGCGGCCCGCCGCTTCGACAGCCGGGTGCTGCTGGAGAGCTTTCACAGTGGCCGGGACCTGCGCATCCTGGTGATCGGCTTCGAGGTGGTCGCCGCCGCGCTGCGCCACCCCGCCGAGGTGATCGGCGACGGGCGCACCAGCATCCGCGCGCTGATCGAGGCGCAGAGCCGGCGCCGCCAGGCCGCCAGCGGCGGCGAGAGCCGCATTCCGCTGGATGCCGAGACCGAGCGCGTCCTGCGCCAGGCCGGCTACGACCACGACAGCGTGCTGCCCGAGGGCCAGCATCTGGCCGTGCGCCGTACCGCCAACCTGCACACCGGCGGCTGCCTGGAGGATGTGACGGAGCAACTGCACCCGGCGCTGGCCGAGGCCGCCGTGCGCGCCGCCCGGGCTCTGGACATCCCGGTGGTCGGCCTCGACCTGCTGGTGGAGGCGGTCGACCGGCCGGACTACGTGATCATCGAGGCCAACGAACGGGCCGGCCTGGCCAATCACGAGCCCCAGCCCACCGCCGCGCGCTTCGTCGATCTGCTGTTTCCGCTCAGCCAGGCGCCGAAGTAGGCGCCGGCCCCCTTCCAACGCCCCGGCCCCCTTCCCGCCTGAACGGGCCACACGCCTCTGGAGTCGCCCATGCCCGGCCAGCTTCCCGAACCCGATCTCGACTACCTGCAGCGCGTGCTGCTGGAAATGCTCGCCATTCCCAGTCCGACCGGCTTCACCGACACCATCGTGCGCTATGTCGCCGAGCAGCTGGAGGAACTCGGCATTCCCTTCGAGCTGACCCGCCGCGGCACCATCCGCGCGACCCTCAAGGGCCGCCGCTACAGCCCGGACCGGGCGATGGCG
Source organism: Azotobacter chroococcum (assembly GCF_002220155.1). Taxonomy (NCBI): domain Bacteria; kingdom Pseudomonadati; phylum Pseudomonadota; class Gammaproteobacteria; order Pseudomonadales; family Pseudomonadaceae; genus Azotobacter; species Azotobacter chroococcum. Next base: position 3,090,366 of record NZ_CP011835.1, read on the forward strand.
GTGCACCTCGACACCATCGGCGCCGTCGTGCGCGAGATCCACGCCAACGGCCGCATCGGCCTGGCGCCGGTGGGCTGCTGGTCGAGCCGCTTCGCCGAGGGCAGCCGGGTCAGCCTGTTCAGCGATCGCGGCGTGCTGCGCGGCAGCGTTCTGCCGCTGCTGGCCTCCGGACACACCTTCAACACCCAGGTGGACGAGCTGCCGATCAGCTGGGACCACGTCGAGCTGCGTCTCGACGCCATGACCGCCAGCCAGGCGGACACCCAGACCCTCGGGGTGGCGGTCGGCGATTTCATCGCCTTCGACCCGCTGCCGGAGTTCACCGAGAGCGGCCACATCAGCGCCCGCCACCTGGACGACAAGGCCGGTGCCGCGGCCCTGCTCGCCGCGCTGAAGAGCGTGCTCGACAGCGGCCAGGAACCACCGATCGACTGCCACCCGCTGTTCACCATCACTGAGGAAACCGGCTCCGGCGCGGCTGCGGCCCTGCCCTGGGACGTCAGCGAGTTCGTCGGCATCGACATCGCGCCGGTCGCCCCCGGCCAGCAGTCCAGCGAGCAGGCGGTGACCGTCGCCATGCAGGATTCCGGCGGCCCCTACGATTACCACCTGACGCGCCATCTGCTGCGCCTGGCGGAAAACCACGCGATCCCGGTGCGCCGCGACCTGTTCCGCTACTACCACAGCGACGCCCAGTCGGCGGTAGCCGCCGGCCACGACATCCGCACCGCCCTCTTGGCCTTCGGCTGCGATGCCACCCATGGCTACGAGCGCACCCACCTCGACGGTCTGGCCGCCCTGAGCCGGCTGATCGGCGCCTATCTGCTCAGCCCGCCGGTGTTCGCCAGCGACGCCAGACCGCAGAGCGGCTCCCTGAAACGGTTCAGCCGTCAGCTGGAACACGATGCCCAGATGGAAAGCGAAACCCGCGTCCCCGCCGTGGACAGCCTGCTCAGGCACAAACCGAACGCTTGAAGCGCTCGCCGCATCCGGGCAAAGTCTCACCCTGAGACGGAATTCCCAACCGAAAAACTCGTGCCAGCCAGGCTCGTCATCAAGGTCTTCCACGTTGCGATGGAGCCTGTTCGGCTACAGGGCAAGGCAGTGCCGCTCCCGGCAGGCTTGTTGCATTCATGCATCCTGTGAATCGCATGAGAAGACTGGTTTGGTCATTCCACAGGAACGACGGACAACCTGAATCCGTGTCCAGAACCTCTGGCCTTTCGGGCTGCGCCTGAAATCGCGCCCGAGCGACAGGGCGCGCAGCGTTGCCGTTTTCGACCAAGAAATGACTTTGCCTGCAGCGGGTGCCGGCCCCGGCCGATCGAGGCGATCAGGCACTCGGAAACCCCTCTTGATGGCAGGCCCTACTAGCAGAGGAATGGGATGGTGCGCATCGTCTGGATGCTGTTGCTGCTGTTGATTGGTGCATCGGCCTGGGCCATCCAGCCGGCCGTGCTCGCCGATCAGGAGGTCCGCCTGTCCCTGGGGCCACATACCCGCTACCTCGAGGACCGCGATGCCAGCCTCGATGCCGCCCAGGTGCTGGCGCTGCCCGACACGGCCTTCCGCCCGGTCGAGGGCGACCGGGCCAGCCTGGGCCGCAGCCGCTCGGTCTGGTGGTTCCGGATCGACCTGCAGAACACCCGCACCCAGCCCCTGTCCGGCTTTCTCGAGGTCAACTATCCGCTGCTCAACGATGTCCGACTGAGCCTGCTGAGCCCGGACGGCCGGCTGCAGCAGCAGGAGAGCGGCGACGCCCGAGCGTCCCAGCGGCGTCCGGTGCCGGTGCGCAACCTCTGGTTCCCCCTGGAGCTGCCGTCGGGCAGCAGCACCCTGCTGGTGCGAGTAAAGAGTAGCAGTGCGATTACCGTGCCACTGTATTTCAGCACCAGCGGGGCCAGCCTGGTTGCCCAGGAGCGCCAGGAAGGCCTGAACGGTGTCTTCTACGGCGTGCTGCTGGCCCTGTTCTGCTACCAGCTGCTCCTCTTCCTGTTCCTGCGCGAGCCCAGTCAGGGCTGGTATCTGCTCTACAGCCTCAACGCCATCCTGCTGCCGTTCAGCTTCGACGGCTTCCTGTTCCACTGGTCGCCCGTCCTGCAGCAGGTAGCCGTGTACCTGCTGACCTTCACCTTCTGGCTGAGTGCGACCCAGTTCACCCGGCACTTCCTGAATATCCCCCAGTACTTCCCCCTGCTCGACCGCTCCCTGCGCCTGTGGATGCTGGTCCTCGCCGCCGCGCTGCTCGCCGCTCCGCTGATCGGCCTGCCGGCCTGGGGCGTGCTCGCCACGCTCGCCACCCTGATCGGCTCCCTGCTGCTGCCCGCCTGCGGCGCCCATGTGTGGCGCAAGCGCCTGCGCGCCGGCACCTACCAGCTCGCCGCCTGGGCGCTCCTGCTGGTTTTGCTGGCCGGCCTGGCCTGCACGGAGCTGGGCCTGGGCCTGGGCCTGCTCGGCGAACAGGGGACGACGCTGGCCAAGCTGGGCCTCGCCGTCAACCTGCTGGTTCTCGCCGTCGGCCTGGCCGACCGTTTCCAGCAGCTGCGCAAGGAAGGGCTGTATTCGCACCAGGCCGCCGAGGAGGCGCTCCTGCAGAACCAGGCGAAAAGCCGCTTCCTGGCCAAGATGAGCCACGAGATCCGCACGCCGCTCAACGGCGTGCTGGGCATGCTGCAATTGCTCAAGGAAACCCGTCTGGACCACAGCCAGCGCTTCTACGTGGACACCATCGCCAGTTCCGGCAGCACCCTGATGGCGGTGATCAACGACATCCTCGACTACGCGCGCATCGAGTCCGGCAAGCTCAGCCTGGAGCACATCGAGTTCGACCTCGAGGAGATGCTGTCCGACACCCTCAACCTGTTCACCGCCCAGGCGATGGAAAAGCGCCTGCGCCTGCACATGAGCCTCGACGAGGGCGTACCGCGCCACATCCAGGGCGATCCGACCCGCCTCAAGCAGGTGCTGACCAACCTGCTGAGCAACGCGCTGAAGTTCACCTCCGAGGGCCAGGTGCGGCTCGACGTCAGCCGCCGGCGCAAGAGCGACGGCTCCGAGCGCCTGTATTTCGGCGTCAGCGACAGCGGTATCGGCATCCGCCAGGAGGCCCAGGCGCGGCTCTTCGAATCCTTCAGCCAGGGCGACTCCAGCACCACCCGCCGCTACGGCGGCAGCGGCCTGGGCCTGGCGATCAGCAAGGAGCTGGTGGAAATGATGGGCGGCCACATCGAGGCGCAGAGCACCCCCGGCCTCGGCAGCCGCTTTACCTTCAACATTCCCCTGCAGCGCTGCGGCGAGGCGCGCGACGAGCTGTTCCAGCTGCTGGTCGGACGCACCGCGCTGCTCGCCTCGCTGGACGGCTTCGCGCTGGACGCCATCGGCCGCCTGCTCGGCCGCTGGGGCATGCACACCGAGCGCTGCCGGATTCCGGAAAAACTGCCCGAGCAGCTGACCGGCTTCGACGAGCCGCCGCTGCTGCTGCTGATCGCGCCCTGGCCGGGCAGCGTCGAGTACTGGCTGGATGCCCTCTATCCGCACCTGGCGCCCGGCCAGCGGCTGCTGCTGGTCTGCCCGCCGGAACAGTGCCGGCAGCTGCCGGCCAGCCGCAGCAGCCTGCACATGCTCGGCCTGCCCCAGCCGGTCGGCGTCGCGGCGCTGCGCAAGAAGCTGGTGGAGCTGCTCATGGAGCCCACCCATTCGCTGGTACCGATCGAGGACCCCGCAGGCGACAGCCAGGTGCCCTGCATCCTGATCGCCGAGGACAATCCGGTGAACCAGCTGGTGGTCCAGGAACTGCTGAAGAAGCGCGGCTACCACGTGCGCCTGGCGGGCAACGGCGCCGAGGCGGTGGCCGAATACCATCGCTCGCCCGGCGCGGTCCAGATGATCCTGATGGACTGCGAAATGCCGGAAATGGACGGCTTCGAGGCCACCCTGCAGATCCGCCTGCTGGAGCGCCTGCGCAAGTGGCCGGCGGTGCCGATCATCGCCCTCACCGCGCACACCCTCGACGAGCACCGGGAATACGGACTCGAGGTGGGCATGAACGACTTCCTCGGCAAGCCGGTGGACAAGCAGCTGCTGCACGCCACCGTGGAGCGCTACCTGTCGATCCGGACTCTGGTGGACAATTGAGGCGGGCGATCCGCCCGCCCTGCCCCGGAGACTCCCATGCTCATCCCCCACCACCTGCTGGAGGCCGACACCCTCACCCGGCTGATCGAGGACTTCGTGACCCGCGAAGGCACCGACAACGGCGACGAAACCCCGCTGGCGACCCGCATGCAGCGCGTCCGCCAGGCGCTGGAGCGCGGCGAGGCAGTGATCGTCTTCGAGCCGGACAGCCAGCAGTGCCTGCTGATGGCGAAACGGGACGTGCCGAAGGAGTGGCTGGACTGAGCCACGCGCTCAGCGCCGCCGCCCGAGCACCCACAGATAGACCAGCGCATTGACCAGCAGCACCAGCGCGCCCAGCCAGACCTGGATGCCCGGCGTCAGGCCGGCCGGGTAGATCAGCGGCCACAGGTAGTGCTCGATGAAGCCGCCGCTGTAGCCGGACTCCCCGGCCGCCCGGAGCAAGGCGTTTTCCCAGTCGGTCAGCGGACAGGGCAGGCTGAAGAATTCGGTCGCCGCCCCCCAGGCCATCGCCGGCAGGTGCACCACGGCCAGGACACGCCAGCGCAGCAGCAACAGGCCGCCCAGCAGCACGAAGACGATGAACAGCAGATGCACCACCAGCAGGGCATCCGCGGCCAACCGGTACAGCATGCCGGCCTCCCCGGCGCTCAGGCCGCGGACGCGGCCAGACGCACCACCAGCACCTTGTCGATGCGCGTCCGGTCCATGTCGACCACCTCGAAGCGCCAGCCGTCGTGCTCGAAGTGGTCGGCGACCTTCGGCACGCGCTGCAGGCGGTGCATGACCAGCCCGGCGAGCGTGTGGTAGGCATTCTCCGCCTCTCCCGGAAAACCGGTGGCGATATCCAGCGCGGCCCTCAGCCGCTCGATGCCCATGCCGCCGTCGACCAGCCAGGAGCCGTCCTCGCGGCGGACGATCGCCGGCTCGCCATCCTCCAGCGTGCCGGGAATCTCGCCGACGATCGCGGTGAGCACATCCTTGAGGGTGACGATGCCCTGCAGGTCGTCGAACTCGTCGACCACGACGGCGAACTCGCAGCGCATCCGGCGGAAGCTTTCCAGGAGGCCGGTACTGCTCGCGCTCTCCTCGACGTAAAGCGGCGGGCGGATGTTCCGCTGCAGATCGAGCGGCTGTCCCTGCAAAGCCGGCCCGAGCAGGTCGCCGCGCTGCAGCACGCCGACCACCTGCTGCAGACCGCCCCGACAGACCAGAACGCGACTGTAGGGACTCTCGGCGAGTCGCCTGAGCTGCTCCTCCCGCGGCTCGTCCAGATCGATGGCATAGACCTGCTGGCGGGGCGACATGATCGCGCCGACCGGCTGCTCGTCCAGATGCAGGACATTGGCGACGAGTGCCTGCTCGCTCTCGTGGAAGACCCCGGCCTCGGCGCCCTGCTCCATCAGCACCTTGATCTCCTCGTCGGTGACCGGCGGCTCGTCGCGGTGCCTGACCCCGAGCAGACGCAGCAGCAGGTCGCAGGAGCACGACAGCAGCCATACCAGCGGTGCGGCGATCTGCGCCAGGCGCTGCATCGGCGGGGCGATGGTGGCGGCGATGGCCTCCGGCGAGAGCAGTGCCAGGCGCTTGGGCAGCAGTTCGCCGAGCACCACCGACAGGTAGGTGATCGCCGCCACGGTGAGCACCAGGGCGATGCCCTCGGCATAGGGCGCCAGCGCCGGCAGCCCGGCGACCCGCTCCGCCAGCGGCCGGGCCAGCAGGCTTTCGCCGAGCGCGCCGCTGAGGATGCCGACCGTGGTGATGCCGACCTGGATGGTGGAGAGAAAGCGCGAAGGGTCCTCCTGCAGCGCCAGGGCGACCAGCGCGCCGTGCCGCCGCTCGTCGGCAAGCCTCTGCAGACGGGCCTTGCGCGAGGACACGACGGCGATTTCCGCCATCGCGAAGATACCGTTGAGCAGGATCAGCAGCAGGAGCAGGCCCGTTTCCATCGCTACGACCACCCTACACCGTTGGCGGTGCGACCTCGCTGTCGACTCGTCGAGACAACCATAGCATCGCCGGCCGGCGGATGACTCGGGGTGGAAAAGCCATGCCACAGAAACAGGAAAGGCAGCCCGAAGGCTGCCTTTCCGACCTGCTTGGAAGGATCAGTGGGCGACGGCGCCACTGGCTCCCAGGCCGGTCTGCGAGCGGACGAACTGCGGCAGGAAGCGCTCACGCTCTTCTGCAGCAGACTTCGACTTGTCGGTGATCGAGAAGAACCACACGCCAACGAAGGCCGCGAGCATGGAGAACAGCGCCGGGTACTTGTAGGGGAAGATCGCCTCGGCATTGCCCAGCACGTCAACCCAGACAGTCGGGCTGAGGATGGTCAGCAGCATGGCGACGGACAGCCCCAGAGTACCGCCGATCAGCGCACCACGGGTGGTCAGGTCCTTCCAGTACATGGAGAGGAACAGGACCGGGAAGTTGCAGCTGGCGGCGACGGAGAAGGCCAGACCCACCATGAAGGCGATGTTCTGCTTCTCGAAGATGATGCCGAGCAGGATCGCCACGACGCCCAGGGACAGGGTGGTGATCTTGGTCACGCGCATCTCGTCCTCTTCCTTGGCCTTGCCCTTCTTGATCACGCAGGCGTACAGGTCGTGGGACACGGCCGAGGCGCCAGCGAGGGTCAGACCGGCAACCACCGCGAGGATGGTGGCGAAGGCCACGGCGGAGATGAAGCCGAGGAACAGGTTGCCGCCGACGGCGTTGGCCAGGTGGATGGCCACCATGTTGGTGCCGCCGATGATGGCGCCAGAGGCATCCTTGAACGCCGGATCGGTGCCGACCAGCAGGATGGCGCCGAAGCCGATGATGAAGGTCAGGATGTAGAAGTAGCCGATGAAACCAGTGGCGTAGAACACGCTCTTGCGAGCTTCCTTGGCGTCACTCACGGTGAAGAAGCGCATCAGGATGTGCGGCAGACCGGCGGTACCGAACATCAGGGCCAGGCCCAGGGAGATCGCGGAGACCGGGTCGGAAACCAGGCCGCCGGGGCTCATGATGGCCGCGCCCTTGGTGTGGATGTTCACGGCTTCGGTGAACAGGGTGCCGAAGTCGAAGCCCACGTGTTTCATCACCATGATGGCCATGAAGGTGGCACCGGAGAGCAGCAGGACCGCCTTGATGATCTGCACCCAGGTGGTGGCCAGCATGCCGCCGAACAGCACGTACATGACCATCAGCACGCCCACCAGTACCACCGCGACGTAGTAGTCCAGACCGAACAGCAGCTGGATCAGCTTGCCGGCACCGACCATCTGGGCGATCAGGTAGAAGGCCACCACGATCAGCGAGCCGAAGGCCGACAGGACACGGATCTGGGTCTGCCCGAGGCGGTAGGAGGCCACGTCGGAGAAGGTGAACTTCCCGAGGTTGCGCAGGCGCTCCGCCATCAGGAAGAGGATCACCGGCCAGCCGACCAGGAAGCCGATCGAGTAGATCAGGCCGTCGTAGCCGGAGGTGAACACCAGGGCGGAAATACCCAGGAAGGACGCCGCGGACATGAAGTCACCGGCGATCGCCAGACCGTTCTGGAAGCCGGTGATGCTGCCGCCGGCGGTGTAGTAGTCGGAGGTGGAGGTGTTGCGCTTGGCCGCCCACTTGGTGATGCCCATCGTGAAGGCGATGAACACCACGAACATGATGATCGCGGTCCAGTTGGTCGCCTGCTTCTGCACTTCGCCGGTAATGGCGTCGGCCATCAGCAGGGGTGAGGCTGCCAGCAAGGCGGCAGCGGTCAGAAAACGCTTCATCATTTCTGCACCTCGTCGAGCACTTCCTGATTCAGACGATCGAACTCGCCGTTGGCGCGGTAGGTGTAGACACCGGTCAGCACGAAGGCGAGGATGATCAGACCGACACCGACGGGCATGCCCAGGGTAGTGGCGGAGTCGGCACTGAGCTTGGTACCCAGGACCTGCGGCACGAAGGCGATGATCAGGATGTAGGCGAAGTAGAGGCCCAGCATGATGGATGAGAGCAGCCAGGCGAACCGCTCGCGCCTTGCCACCAGTTCTCTGAAGCGCGGATTCTGCTCGATCCGCTTGTAGATACCGTCGTCGTTCATTTCTTTTATTATCCTCACGGAGTTGCGGGGTAGGCACACTCTAGATCGCCCGCAAACGGACAACAGACGACCTTAGTCTTAGCTCGCCGGCCCAATGCCCCGAAGTCCCTGTGTGAAGTCCTTCGCAGGGCTCTGCTCCGCGCCCGGACGGCCAGCCCGGGGACGCCTGCCGGCCGTCGACATCGACAGGGTGCGCAGCGGGATTGACGGCCCCTATCGGAGCCATGCAGAGCGGCCATTTCCGCACCAGCCGTCCCACCGCTATCGTGGTTCCATCAAGGAACGACTTCCTGCGAGGTGTGCCATGCTCAAGACCCTGACCTTCACGCTGATGCACTTCTGCATCGCCTTCGCCGTCGCCTACGCGCTGACCGGCAGCGTCGCGGTGGGCGGACTGGTGGCGGCGGTCGAACCCCTGTGCAACTCGGTGGGCTTCTACGTTCACGAAAGGATCTGGCAGCGCCTGGACAAGGCCCGCGGCACGCCGGCTGGAACTCCGCAGCCTGGCTGGCGGCACCGCCACGCCTGAGACCGGTGCGGCACGCTGACAGAAGCGGTTAAGATGGCGGGCCCGGCCGTCAGATGATTTCGAACCATGCCCGCCACCTCGCGCTTTCCGCTACCGCCCTACCTGTTCGCCACCCTTCTTGCCCTGCTGGCCCTGAGTGGCATCTGGTACAGCGCCGGCCAGCCGGTCGTGCTGGCGGACGTGGTCAGTTCCACGCACAAGTTGCAGTGCGTGTCCTACAGCCCGTTCGACAAGGACCAGTCGCCCTTCGACCAGCCGTTCGTGCTGCGCGAGGAGCGCATGGACGCCGACCTGGCCCTGCTCGCCGAACGCTTCCAGTGCGTGCGCACCTATTCCATGACCGGCATGCAGGCACTCCCCGCCCTGGCCCGCAAGCACGGCCTGAAGCTGATGCTCGGCGCCTGGGTGAACCCCGACCCGGTGGAGACCGAGAGCGAAATCGCGCAGCTGATCGAGGCGGCCAGGGCCAACCCGGATATCGTCGAGGCGGTGATCGTCGGCAACGAGACGCTGCTGCGCAAGGAAGTCACCGCCAGCCACCTGGCCTCGCTGATCGCGCGGGTCAAGCGCAGCGTCGACCAGCCGGTCACCTATGCCGATGTCTGGGAGTTCTGGCTGAAGCATCCGGAAGTCACCCCGGCGGTGGACTTCCTGACCATCCACCTGCTGCCCTACTGGGAGGACGACCCGGCCGGCATCGACAGGGCACTCGCCCAGGTCGCCCGGGTCCGCCAGGAATTCGGCCAGCGCTTCGCGCCCAAGGACATCCTGATCGGCGAAACCGGCTGGCCCAGCGAGGGCCGCCAGCGCGAAACCGCCCTGCCCAGCCGGGTCAACCAGGCCCTGTTCATCCGTGGCTTCGTCGCCATGGCCGAGCAGCATGGCTGGCGCTACAACCTGATCGAGGCCTTCGACCAGCCGTGGAAACGCGAGAGCGAAGGTGCGGTGGGCGGCTACTGGGGGCTGCTGGATGCCGACCGCGAGGACAAGCAGGTCCTCGCCGGCCCGATCTCCAACCTGCCGCACTGGCCGTTCTGGCTGGGAGTCGGCGGGCTGATCATGGCCGGCGCGCTGGTCGTCGCCGGACGTCCGGCCTCCACCGCCGCGGCCCTGCTGCTGCCGCCGCTGGCCGCGCTCGGCGGCGCCTGCATCGGCTTGTGGGGCGAGCTGGCGCGGGTCACCAGCCGCTATCCCGGCGAGTGGCTGTGGGCTGTCCTGCTGGTCGGCCTGAATCTGATCGTGCTGCTGCATGGCGTGCTGCTGCTGTCGGCCCGCCAGGGCTTCCGCGCCCGGCTGTTCGCCTGGCTGGACGCGCGCGGCGGCTGGTGGCTGGCCGCCGCCGGCTTCGCCGGGGCGGTGATGATGCTGGCGCTGGTATTCGATGCCCGTTACCGCAGCTTCCCCAGCGTCGCCCTGCTGCTGCCCGCGCTGCTCTATGGCTGCCGCCCGGTGGCCGGCCCGCGCCGGGAGCTCGCCCTGCTGCTGGTGCTGATCGGTCTCGGCATACTGCCGCAGCTGTATCAGGAAACCCTGCTCAACCGGCAGGCACTGGGCTGGGCCCTTGTCAGCCTGCTGCTGGCGCTCGCCCTCGGCCGCAGCCTGTGGCTGCGCCAGCCCGCTCCGGAGGCTGTGGCGACGAAGAACGCCTCAGCGGCGAACCAGGCGTAGCCCGGCGATGACCACGGCGAACACCGCCAGACTGGCGGTGTAGAGCACCAGCGCCGGAATCCCCAGGCACAGCCCCGCGAGCGCCAACCCCCAGCCGGCGCGCCCGGGCAGCAGGAAGCCGGCCAGCGCCGCGGCCAGGGCGCTCCAGGCCAGCAGGCGGAAGTGGATCATCAGCCCCAGCCCGGCGCGCAGCTGGCATTCCCAGCGCTGCGCCTGCTCGGCGCACAGGCCGACCCACTGGCCATCCTCCATGAAGCCGAAACGCAGCCCGTAGCTGGCCGCCAGGCACAGCGACAGGACAATCAGCGGGACAATCAGGGACAGGCGCGAGGACATCGGGGCACTCCAAGGACAAATGTCCGCCAGCATAACCAGCGCCCGCCCGGAAGCAAGCGCCGGCGCGGGACTAGCCTGATTGCACTCGCTGCGTTAAAAGCAGTCCCATGGCCAGATCCCCGACGAGGTTGGATTCCCATGCCCCGCCTGCCCGCCTTCGCCGCCCTGCTCGGCGGCCTCCTCTTCTGCTCCAGCGCGCCGGCGGTCGACATCGATCCGGCGAGCTACGGCTTTCCGCTGCACAACCCCTTCGAGGCGACCATCGCCACCACGCCGCCGGAGCTGCGTCCTGCCCTGCCGCCCGACAGCGAGATCGATCAGCGGGACTACAGCCTGAGCCTGCGCCCCGAGCGCCCGTTCGCCCTGCCGGGCAACCTGCGCCAGGTGCGGGACCTGCGCTATCGCCTGGCCCGCCAGGCACATGCCGCGCCGCTGATCTTCGTCATCTCCGGCACCGGTGCGCACTACGCCAGCAGTCTCACCGAATACCTGAAGCGGCTGTTCTACGGGGCCGGTTTCCATGTGGTGCAGCTGTCCTCGCCGACCAGCTACGACTTCATGACCGCCGCCTCGCGCGCCGCCACGCCCGGCCTCAGCCGCGAGGACGCCGACGATCTGTACCGGGTCATGGAGGCGGTGCGGGCGCAGCAGGCGGACCTGCCGGTCACCGCCTACCACCTGGCCGGCTACAGCCTCGGCGCCCTGCATGCGGCCTTCGTCAGCCAGCTGGACGAGAGCCGTCGAGGCTTCGGCTTCAAGCGCGTGTTGCTGCTCAACCCGCCGGTCAATCCCTACAACTCGGTGCGCAACCTCGACCGCCTGGTACAGACCGAAGTCCCCGGCATCACCGGCGACCTGACCTTCTACGAGCTGATCCTCGGCAAGCTGACCCGCTACTTCCAGCGCCGCGGCTACATCGACCTCAACGAGGCCCTGTTGTACGACCTGCAGCAGTCGAAGGAACGCCTGACGGACGAGGAAATGGCCATGCTGATCGGCTCGGTGTTCCGCTTCGCCGCCGCCGACATCGCCTATACCTCGGACCTGCTCAACCGCCGCGGGCTGATCACCCCGCCGAACTACCCGGTCGAGGAGGACACCCCGCTCGCGCCCTTCTTCATCCGCGCCCTGCAGTGCAACTTCGGCTGCTACCTGAACGAGCAGCTGATCCCCCAGTGGCGCCTCCGCCACAACGGCGGCAGCCTGTCCCAGCTGATCGGCCAGATCAGCCTGCAGGCCCTGCAGGACTACCTGGCCGGCAGCGGCAAGATCGCCGTGATGCACAATGCCGATGACCTCATCCTCGGCCCCGGCGACCTCGCCTTCCTGCGCCGCACCTTCGGCGAGCGGCTGACCCTCTATCCATTCGGCGGGCACTGCGGCAATCTCAATTACCGGGTCAACAGCCAGGCCATGCTGGAGTTCCTCCGTGACTGAACGCGCGAGGCTCGTCGCCGCTGCGCTGCTCCTCGGCAACCTGGCCCATGCCGCCGAGCCCCCGGCTGACGGCGACGGCTTCAAGCGCCCGCTCGACAGCCTGCAGTTCAACAGCGGCCGCGACCAACGCGAGTTCGAGCGTGCCAGCCTGGCCACCCTCAACGTCCCTGATCCCTGGGAGCGCTGGAACCGGCGGGTCTATTACTTCAACTATCGCCTCGACGAGTGGGTGCTGCTGCCGGTGGTGCGCGGCTATCGCTATGTCACGCCGGGATTCGTGCGCAGCGGCGTGCGCAACTTCTTCGGCAATCTCGGCGAGATCCCCAGCCTGCTCAACAGCCTGCTGCAACTGCGCGGCCGGCGCGCCCTCGACACCGGGACCCGTCTGCTGCTCAACACCACTCTGGGCGTCGCCGGCCTGTGGGACCCGGCCACCCGCATGGGACTGCCCAGGCAGAGCGAGGATTTCGGCCAGACCCTCGGCGCCTACGGCGTGCCCACCGGACCCTACCTGATGCTGCCGGTCCTCGGTCCGTCCAACCTGCGCGATGCCGGCGGCCAGCTGACCGACTTCCTGACCGCCAACCGGGTCGACTACCTGAACGTCGCCACGGCCAGCGACGCCCACCCGGAAATCTCCGCGCTGAAGGCCGTCGACAGACGCGACGGCATCCCCTTCCGCTACGGACAGCTCAACTCGCCGTTCGAGTACAACCAGATTCGCTACGTCTATACCCGCGCCCGCCAATTGCAGATCGAGGAGTAGAGCGCCCTATTGGTAGAGGCTCGGCTCGCCGTTCGGGCGGCTCTTGAAGCGCCGGTGTGCCCACAGGTACTGCTCGGGGTGCTGGCGCACCGCCTGCTCGATCCAGCGGTTGATGCGCAGGCAGTCGGCCTCCTCGCTCTCGCCGGGAAAATCCTCCAGCGGCGGGTAAATCGTCAGCCGGTAGCCGGAACCATCGGCCAGACGGCTCTGGACGAAGGGCATCACCAAGGCCTTGCCCAGGCGGGCGAACTTGGTCGTCGCCGTCACGGTCGCCGCCGGGATGCCGAACAGGGGCACGAAGAGACTCTGCTTGCGCCCGTAGTCCTGATCCGGCGCGTACCAGATGGCGCGCCCGGCGCGCAGCACCTTGAGCATGGCGCGGATGTCATCGCGCTCGATGGCGGTGGCATCGGCATTGTGCCGCTCGCGACCACGCCGCTGGACGTAGTCGAAGACCGGGTTGATGTGCTCGCGGTACATGCCGTCGATGGTCTGCCGCTGGCCGAGCAGGGCGGCGCCGATCTCCAGGGTGGTGAAGTGCAGGGCCATGAGGATCACGCCCCGGCCCTCGGCCTGGGCCCGCTGCAGATGCTCGAGGCCCTCGATGTGCGCCAGCCGGGCCAGCCGCTGGCGTGGCCACCACCAACTGATGGCCATCTCGAAGAAGGCGATGCCCATCGAGGCGAAGTTCTCCTTCAGCAGACGCTCGCGCTCGGCGGCGGACAGCTCGGGGAAGCACAGCTCCAGGTTGCGCCTGGCGATGCGCCGGCGCGAGCCGGCCAGGCGATAGGTCAGCGCGCCCAGCCCGCGGCCGAGCCGCAGTAGCCAGGCATAGGGCAGCCGGGCAATCAGCCAGAAGAGCCCCAGCCCCAGCCAGAGGCCCCAGAAACGCGGATGGAGAAAACAGGCACGAAAGCGTGGACGATCCATTAACGGCCCCAAAACGGCAAAGGCCGGCATTCTAGCGGGAAAATGCCGGCCACGACCGGCGCGAAGAGCGGCAGCCCGGGGGCCGGCCTCCGCCCGCTGCCGAGCCTGCGGCAACGCGCCACGGGCACGCCATACGGCGCATCGTCGGCCCAGGGGGCGGTTTTCTTCCGCCCGGCTAGCCTGATGCGACGTTTCCCGTTATAAGACCGGCATTCATTGCAATGGGCAGATCATGAGCCAAGCCGACCTCCTCGACCCAGCCCCCGTGTTCCAGCTCAAGGGCAGCATGCTCGCCATCACCGTACTGGAACTGGCGCACAACGACCTGGCCCGTCTCGACCACCAGTTGAGCGAAAAGGTGGCGCAGGCCCCCAACTTCTTCCAGAACACCCCGCTGGTCCTGGCCCTGGACAAGCTCCAGCCCGGCGCGCAGCAGTTCGATCTGCGCGCCCTGCTGGCGGTCTGCCGGCGCCACGGCCTGCGCACCCTGGCGATCCGCGCCAGCCTGGCCGAACACCTCGCCGCCGCCCAGGCGCTGGACCTGCCGGTCCTGCCGCCCTCCAGCGCGCGGGAACGGCCGCTCACCCCCGGCGCCGCACCGGCGCCGGCGAAGAAAGCCGAGAAACCGGCCGAGCCGGCGGTGCGTCCAACGCGGGTGGTCACCACCCCGGTACGCGGCGGCCAGCAGATCTATGCACCGGGCGGCGACCTGCTGGTCCTGGCCCCGGTCAGCGCCGGTGCGGAACTGCTCGCCGACGGCAACATCCATGTGTACGCACCGATGCGGGGGCGTGCCCTGGCTGGCATCAAGGGCAACAGCCAGGCGCGGATTTTCTGCCGGATGCTGGCCGCCGAGCTGATCTCCATCGCCGGCCGCTACAAGGTTGCCGAAGACCTCAGACGCGATCCGAACTGGGGCGAGGCCGTGCACATTCATCTGGCTGGCGACGTGTTGAACATCACTCGCCTTTAACGGATACTCGCGCGTTCTCAGGGGCTTTAACGGACTGGACTCCACAAGCCACCCGCGCGGCTCAACGCTCCCGTTTTTCTTCACTTGGGGTGAATCACCTTGGCCAAGATCCTCGTAGTCACTTCCGGCAAAGGTGGCGTCGGCAAAACCACGACCAGCGCCGCCATCGGTACCGGCCTCGCCCTGCGCGGGCACAAGACCGTCGTCGTCGACTTCGACGTAGGTCTGCGTAACCTCGACCTGATCATGGGCTGCGAACGCCGGGTCGTGTACGACTTCGTCAACGTCATCCAAGGTGATGCCACGCTCAGCCAGGCCCTGATCAAGGACAAGCGCCTGGAGAACCTCTACGTACTGGCGGCCAGCCAGACCCGCGACAAGGACGCCCTGAGCAGCGAGGGCGTGGGCCGGGTGATGGACGAGCTGCGCGAGTCTTTCGAGTACATCATCTGCGACTCGCCGGCGGGTATCGAGAAGGGCGCCCACCTGGCCATGTATTTTGCCGACGAGGCGATCGTAGTGACCAACCCCGAAGTATCCTCGGTACGCGACTCCGACCGCATGCTTGGCCTGCTCGCCAGCAAGTCGCGGCGCGCCGAGAACGGCGAGGAGCCGATCAAGGAGCACCTGCTGCTGACCCGCTACAGCCCCGACCGCGTGACCAAGGGCGAGATGCTCGGGGTGGAGGACGTCGAGGAGATCCTCGCCATCCGCCTGCTCGGGGTGATTCCCGAGTCCCAGTCGGTCCTCAAGGCCTCCAACCAGGGCATTCCGGTAATCCTCGACGAACAGAGCGATGCCGGCCTGGCCTACAGCGATGCCGTGGAGCGACTGCTGGGCAAGGAAACGCCACACCGCTTCCTCGATGTGCAGAAGAAGGGATTCCTGCAACGCCTATTTGGAGGCCGTGAATGAACATTTTTGACTTCTTTCGCGAACGCAAGAAACAAACCTCTGCGTCCATTGCGAAAGAGCGTCTGCAGATCATCGTCGCCCACGAGCGCGGCCAGCGCAGTGCGCCGGACTACCTGCCGGACCTGCAGAAGGAGCTGATCGAGGTGATCCGCAAGTACGTCAACATCGACAACGATCAGGTGCAGGTGGTCCTGGAAGACCAAGGCAACTGCTCGATCCTCGAACTCAACGTCACCCTGCCGGATCGCTGAGCGACCGCCCTGCAACGACGGCGACCCTGCAGGTCGAGTGAAAGCGCAGTCGTTTTCACAAAGCCTGCCGGTCGCCGTCGTCGCCTCCGGATATCCCGATGCCCCTGTCGAACATCGAAATCGTCCACCAGGACGAGGCCCTGCTGGTGATCAACAAGCCCACCCTGCTGCTCTCGGTGCCGGGCCGCGCCGAAGACAACCGGGACTGCCTGGTCACCCGCCTGCAGGACAACGGCTACCCCGAGGCGCGCATCGTGCATCGTCTCGACTGGGAAACCTCCGGCCTGATCGTGCTGGCCCGCGACGCCGACAGCCACCGCGAGCTGTCCCGCCAGTTCCACGACCGGGAAACCGAGAAGGCCTATACCGCGCTCTGCTGGGGCGAACCGGAAGCCGACAGCGGACGCATCGAGCTGCCGCTGCGCTACGATCCGCCGACCAAGCCGCGCCATGTGGTCGACCATGAACTGGGCCGCCACGCCCTGACCTTCTGGCGGGTGCTGGAGCGTTGCGGCCACTACAGCCGTGTCGAACTGACGCCGATCACCGGCCGCTCCCACCAGTTGCGCGTGCACATGCTGTCCATCGGCCACCCACTGCTGGGCGACCGCCTCTATGCCCACGACGAGGCCCTGGCCGCCGCCGGGCGCCTGTGCCTGCATGCCAGCCTGCTGGTCCTCGGCCACCCGCAGAGCGGCGAGCGCCTGCGCTTCGAAAGCCCTGCACCGTTCTGAACGCCTCGCCCCACGCGCCGGACGTCTGACTGCAGCCCGGCGCCCTTTTCGATACACTCCGCCGCAACGCTGTCCGGAGTCCACTATGCGTACAGAACTCAACCAGGGCCTGATCGACTTCCTCAAGGCATCCCCCACCCCCTTCCACGCCTGCGCCAGCCTGGCCCAGCGCCTCGAATCCGCCGGCTACCAGCGCCTGGACGAGCGCGAAGCCTGGCCGGCCCAGCCCGGCGGACGCTACTACGTCACCCGCAACGATTCCTCGATCATCGCCATCCAGCTCGGCCGGCGCTCGCCGCTGGAGGGCGGCCTGCGGCTGGTCGGCGCCCACACCGACAGCCCCTGCCTGCGCGTCAAGCCGCAGCCGGAACTGAGCCGCCAGGGCTTCTGGCAGCTTGGCGTGGAGGTCTACGGCGGTGTCCTGCTCGCCCCCTGGTTCGACCGCGATCTGTCGCTGGCCGGCCGGGTGACCTTCCGCCGCGCCGGCCGCGTCGAGAGTCAGCTGATCGACTTCAAGCAGCCGATCGCGATCATTCCCAACCTGGCGATCCATCTCAATCGCGAGGCCAACCAGGGCTGGGCAATCAACGCGCAGAACGAACTGCCGCCCATCCTCGCGCAGGTCGCCGGCGACGAACGGGGCGACTTCCGCGCCCTGCTGGCCGAGCAACTGCAGCGCGAGCACGAGATCAACGCCGACGTGGTGCTGGATTACGAACTCTGCTTCTACGATACCCAAGGCGCGGCGCTGATCGGCCTGAACCAGGACTTCATCGCCGGCGCCCGCCTCGACAACCTGCTGTCCTGCCATGCTGGCCTGCAGGCCCTGCTCGCTGCCGGCGACACGGAAAACTGCGTGCTGGTCTGTACCGACCACGAGGAGATCGGCTCCTGCTCCACCTGTGGCGCCGATGGCCCCTTCCTCGAACAGGTGCTCGGCCGCCTGCTGCCGGATGGCGATGCCTTCGTGCGGATCATGCAGCAATCCCTGCTGGTTTCCGCCGACAACGCCCACGGCGTGCATCCCAACTACGCCGACCGCCACGACGCCAACCATGGTCCGAAGCTCAACGCCGGCCCGGTGATCAAGGTCAACAGCAACCAGCGCTACGCCACCAGCAGCGAAACCGCCGGCTTCTTCCGTCACCTGTGCTTCGACGTCGAGGTTCCGGTGCAGAGCTTCGTGGTGCGCAGCGACCTGGGCTGCGGCTCGACCATCGGCCCGATCACCGCCAGCCGGCTCGGCGTGCGCACCGTCGACATCGGCCTGCCGACCTTCGCCATGCACTCCATTCGCGAGCTGGCCGGCAGCCATGACCTGACGCATCTGGTGAAGGTCCTGACGGCCTTCTATTCGAGTCCGGCACTGCCCTGACGGCTCCAGCCCTCTCCCTGCTCCTTCCGGGAGCAGGGCCGGACGGAGCGGCGGTCAACCCCCGGAGCAGGGTCAGTCACCCTCCGGCTCAAACCAGAGTGTCGTCAATCACCAGCGCCACCTTGCCGGACACGGTGTTGCTGGCCAGCATCTCGAACGCCGCGCCGACATCCTTGGCGGCGAAGCTGTGCTCCAGACGCGGATCGAGGCGCTTCTCGGCGAACAGCGGCCAGACCTGCCGGCGCAGCTCGTCGATCAGCTCGCCCTTGAAGGCATCGTCGCGGTTGCGCAGGGTCGAACCGATCAGCTGTACCCGCTTGCCCAGCACCTTGGCCAGATCCAGCTGCGCCTCGCGCCCGCCCATCAAGCCGATGATCACCCAGCGCCCGTCGCGCGCCAGCACGTCCAGATCCAATGCCGCGTAACGCGCGCCGATGGGGTCGAGGATCACGTCGAAGGGGGCGAAGTCGCGCAGCCCCTCGAGATCCTGGGTGCGCAGCACGCCGCCCTGCGCCCCCAGCGACTCGCAGTAGGCCAGGCGCTCGGGAGAGCCGACGCTGACCCAGCAGGGATTGCCGAATGCCTTGCACAGCTGGATGCCCGCCGAGCCGACCCCGCTGGCTCCGGCGTGGATCAACACCTTCTCTCCCGCCTTGAGAGCACCCAGCTTGAACAGGTTGAGCCAGGCGGTGGCATAGACCTCCGGCAACACCGCTGCCTCGACCAGCGACAGTCCCTCCGGAACCGGCAGGACATGCCGTCCGTCGATCACCACCTCCTCGGCCATGCCGCCACCGGCCAGCAGCGCACAGACCCGGTCACCAACCTGCCAGTGGCTGCCCGCCCCGACCTCGCTGACCACGCCGGCGCACTCCAGCCCGAGCACGTCGCTGGCGCCAGGCGGGGGCGGATAGAGCCCGGCACGCTGCAGAAGATCGGCCCGGTTCAGGCCGGCCGCCGCCACACGAATCCTGATTTGCCCCACGTCACAGGAAAGCGCAGGCCGCTCGACCCACTCCACACTTCCCTCGATACCTTGCAATGCCTTCATGCTGCCTCCATAGTAGGTCCCTGAGTCAATTTGCCGTAGGCCCTGCTCCCTTCCATCAAGAAAGGAACCCGGGACCCTGCCTGACGGCCTAATATGCGTTATCACTCCCCCACTAGTCGAATGACATGAAGCGCCTTCTCCCCAGCACTCTCCTCGCCTTCACCCTCGGCCTCAGTGCTTCGCTGCTGGCCCAGACTGCTGACGCCGGCAACTGGGACGCCCTGCAACCGGACCGTGACCAGGTGATCGCCAGCCTGAACGTGGTGGAGCTGCTCAAGCGCCATCACTACAGCAAACCGCCACTCAACGATGCGCGCTCGGAAAAGATCTATGAAAGCTACCTCAAGCTGCTCGATCCGGCCCGCAGCTATTTCACCGCGGCAGATATCGCCGAATTCGACCGCTGGCGCACCCAGTTCGACGACCTCCTGAAAGGCGGCGACCTGCAGCCCGGCTTCACCATCTACAAGCGCCACCTCACCCGTCTGGAGGAGCACCTGCACTTTACCCTGAGCCTGCTCGAGAAGGGCGTGGACAGCTTCGACTTCGCCCGCGACGAGCACCTGCTGATCGACCGCGAGAACGCCCCCTGGGCGAAGGACAAGGCCGCCCTCGACGACCTCTGGCGCAAGCGCCTGAAGGACGAGGTGCTGCGCATGAAGATCGCCGGCAAGGAGCCGAAGGCGATTCAGGAACTGCTCATCAAGCGCTACCGCAACCAGCTGTCGCGCCTGGAGCAGACCCGCAGCGAAGACATTTTCCAGACCTACATCAATGCCTTCGCGCAGACCTACGACCCGCACACCAACTATCTGTCGCCGGACAACGCGGAAAACTTCGACATCAACATGAGCCTGTCGCTCGAGGGCATCGGCGCAGTGCTGCAAAGCGACAACGAGCACGTCAAGGTGGTTCGCCTGGTACCGGCCGGCCCGGCGGAGAAGAGCAAGCAGCTCGCGCCCGCGGACAAGATCGTCGGCGTCGCCCAGGCCAACGGCGAAATGGTCGACGTGATCGGCTGGCGCCTGGACGAGGTGGTCAAGCTGATCCGCGGCCCCAAGGGCTCGGTGGTGCGCCTGGAGATCATTCCGGCCAGCAACGCTCCCAACGACGAAACCAGCAAGGTGGTGGCCATCACCCGCGAAGCGGTCAAGCTGGAAGAACAGGCCGCGAAGAAGTCCGTGCTCGAGTTGCCCCACGAAGGACACTCCTACAAGCTCGGCGTGATCGAAATCCCGGCCTTCTACCTGGACTTCAAGGCGTTCCGCGCAGGCGACCCCAACTACAAGAGCACTACCCGCGACGTGAAGCGCCTGCTCAGCGAACTGAAGGCGGAAAAGGTCGATGGCGTGGTCATCGACCTGCGCAACAACGGTGGCGGCTCGCTGCAGGAAGCCACCGAGCTGACCGGCCTGTTCATCGAACAGGGTCCTACCGTGCTGGTCCGCAACAACGACGGCCGAGTCGACGTACTCGCCGATGAGAACAAAGGCACCTACTACACCGGCCCGATGGCGGTGCTGGTCAACCGCCTTTCCGCCTCGGCTTCGGAGATCTTCGCCGGTGCCATGCAGGACTATCATCGCGCCCTGATCATCGGCGGCCAGACCTTCGGGAAGGGCACGGTGCAGACCATTCAGCCGCTCAACCACGGCGAACTGAAGCTGACCCTGGCCAAGTTCTACCGGGTTTCCGGGCAGAGCACCCAGCATCAGGGCGTGATTCCGGACATCAGCTATCCGGACGAGGTCGACACCAAGGAAATCGGCGAAAGCGCCCTGCCGGAAGCCATGCCCTGGGACAGCATCCGCCCGGCGATTCGCCCGGAGGCCGACCCCTTCAAGCCGTATCTAAACGAACTCAAGGCTCGTCACGACCACCGCACGGCGCAGGATCCCGACTTTGTCTTCACCCGCAATCGTCTCGACCTGAGCCGGCAGCTGATGCAGGAAACCAGCGTCAGCCTGAACGAGAGCAAGCGGCGCGCCCAACGCGACTCCATCGAGTCCAGGCAACTGGCCATCGAAAACGAGCGACGCAAGGCCAAGGGAGAGGAACTCCTGACCGAACTGAAGGAAGAGGACGAAAACGCCCTGCCGCTGACGGACGACAAAAGCAAGAAGCCTGAAGACGATGCCTATCTGGCAGAAACCGGACGCATCCTGCTCGACTACCTGGGCCTCAGCGCTTCCCTCGCCAAACACTGATACGCTCGGGCCGATACAAAGCGGGGCCGCTCATGCAGCCCCGTTCTTTTTCACTGCTGGCAAAACCTGCCGGAAGCCGGCGATAACACGTCATACAGCCTATCCATGCCCTTCATCGCTCCTCGTAACTGAACTCGAAGACCCGCACCACCTCCGCTGCATGCCAGGACGCGGCCGCCGCACCATCGGGAGCCCCCGAAAAGCGCCCCAGTCGCGCTACACAGTCGAAGAAGCCGGGACGCGGCAGACGGCTGGCCCCCTGACTGATGACCAGCGAGCTGCGCAGTGGCCGTTCGGCACGCGCATCCAGGGCCGCCAGGTGCTCCAGCGCGGCAGCCAGCGTCTGCATGGCTGGCGGCGGCAGTTGCAGGCGCTCGATCAGCGCGCGATAGGTCAGCAGATGCCGGCTCTGACGCGCGTCATCCAGTTCGCCCAGCAGCGCCTGCCAGTGCTGGCGACTGATGCGAATGGTCAAGAATCCTCCTCCCATTCCGCAATGCCCAAGACCCGCGCCAAGGCACGCCGGATCGCGGAATCCGGCTGTCGCTCACCCGTCTCTATCATGCCCAGATAAGACGGACTGATGCCCACGGCTCTGGCCAGTTGCTCCTGCGACATGTTTTGAGCTTCGCGCAGGGCAACCAATTCCGCAAGGGTCGGAGTCACAGCAGGCGGCGCGGGCCTCTCAGGCACCTCGCCACCCTGCCCGGCAGCCCTCAGCAAGGCCTGGTAGTCGGCCCAGGGCAGCACGGCATACTCCGCTTCGCCATCGCGCATGATCACTTGAACGTTGGTACTTTTCTTCTCGTGCATCGATCCGATCCGAATGTTGACAAATTGTCTGCCACCCGAACTCACGCCCTCTGCAACCGAGGAACAGAGCAGCGCGAATCAGCGTCCTTCCGGACGGCTTGCGGCCGGCAGCCGCTCCAGTTCCACCTGGCGCTGTGGCGACTGGGCAGCCAAGCAGGCACGGAAAGCCTCCAACTCACCGCGCCAGCTGCGCACCACCCAGGCAAGTACCGCGATGTCGTCGAGAAACCCCAGACCGAGCAACCAGTCTGGAATCACATCCAGCGGAGACAGGAAATACAGCAACCCGGCGACCGCTGCGAGCAACGCCTGCTGACTGATCTGCCGGTATTCACCACGCCACCAGGCCAGACAGAGCATTTGCAGCAGGCGCAACTCCTCTTGGATACCAGCCAGCCATCGGCCCTTGCGCTCTCGTTTGCGCGCCACATCCAGCAGGAACTCGCTCAGCCGTCCGTCAGCCAGCAAGGATCGGGCAAGACGAAGAAATCGAAAGAAAAACCAGGGTGTTTTCATGATCGTCACTCCGCAAGGTGCGATTTCCCGACTTACCCACAAAGTCTGTCGGCAACGATGTGGGCAAAGGCTATAACAGCTTGGCAAAATTCCGCAGCATGCGCCTCGACAACAAATCGGACATTTTCCAACTCATGAAAAAACCAATTTGAATCAGAAAGTTGAGGATTCGTCGTAAATAGACAGAAGCGATATCAACGAAAGGCGGCAAATAACGACAATGCGTATAAAACTCAGCAGCATGACTCTCTTGCAGAAATGAAAACGCCCCACACGAAGCGGAGCGTTGTCTTGAGGCGTTCCCGACTCACTCGCCCTGGGCTTCAGCCTGCCCTGCTTCGGGTTCGGGCTCAGCTTCCTGCTCGGTCGGCTGATCCTTGATGCCCAGCAGTTCCAGTTCGAACACCAGCACCGAATTGGCCGGGATAGAAGGGCTGGGGCTCTGCTCGCCATAGGCCAGCTCACTAGGAATGTACAGCTTGAACTTTTCGCCGACATGCATCAGTTGCAGGCCTTCGACCCAGCCGGGGATAACGCCGCTGACCGGCAGGTCGATGGGACTTCCGCGCTCGATGGAGCTGTCGAACACCGTGCCGTCGGTCAGACGACCCTCATAGTGCACAGTCACCACATCGTTGGGCTTGGGCTGGGCGCCCTCGGTCTTCTTCAGCACCTCGTACTGCAGGCCGGACGCCGTGGTGGTCACGCCCTGACGCTTGGCGTTCTCCTCGAGGAACTTCTTGCCGGCCTTGGCATTCTCTTCGCCAAGAGCCGCCATGCGCTCCTCGGCCCGCTTCTGCAGGGCAGCGAAGGCCTCGATCAGCTCCTCGTCGCTCAGGCGCTGTTCCTTCTTGCCAATCGCATCCTCGATACCCTGGGCCACCGCCTTCGAGTCCAGATCATCCATGCCCTCTTGGGCCAGACTCTTGCCCATGTTCAGGCCGATACCGTAGGAGGCCTTCTGTGCGGGAGTCTTGAGTTCCACATTGGTTTGCGAATCGCAACCCGAAAGAACCAGACCCACCAAGGCCATCGCAGCGGCCAACCGATGTTGTCTCATGCTGTTTCCTTGTTCGTTCGCCATAGGGCTATCAGTGAAGGCGAAAGCTTAACAGGCGGCCGCGACCACTGGCTACGGAGATAGGAGCCCGGCAACAGCGATAAGTTCAGGTTTTCGAAGGGAGCTGGCGGGATGCCCGAGACCATCTGAATGCCCCGGCCCAGGCGGTCTGCAAAACGAAAAAGGCGGCCAAATGGCCGCCTTCTTCGTTTCGCCAAGCTCTGTCCAGCATGGCGATTTGATGTGGCGCAGCGGACGGGACTCGAACCCGCGACCCCCGGCGTGACAGGCCGGTATTCTAACCGACTGAACTACCGCTGCGCATAACCTCGATGGTGGGTGATGACGGGATCGAACCGCCGACCCTCTGCTTGTAAGGCAGATGCTCTCCCAGCTGAGCTAATCACCCTTCACTCTCGAAGTGGGGCGCATTCTAGAGAGCTGGTTTCACCTTGGCAACCCCTCGATGAAAAAAAATTTTCAGATGTTCCAAAGGGTTAGGGTTGGCCCCCCGGTTCGGGGAGAGAATAATGCGTGCTTTGTGCAACGGAGATCGCCAGCCCCATGTGGTTCCGCAACCTGCTCGTCTATCGCCTCACCCAGGATGTCCCCTTCGCCACCGAAACACTGGAAGAGGCGCTGGCAGCCAAGCCAGCCCGCTCCTGCGCCAGCCAGGAACTGGCGACCTACGGTTTCGCCGCCCCCTTCGGCAAGGGCGAGGATGCGCCCCTGGTCCACGCCAGCCAGGACTTCCTGCTGATCGCGGCACGCAAGGAGGAGCGCATCCTGCCCGGCAGCGTGGTGCGCGACGCGCTTCAGGAAAAGGTCGAGGAAATCGAGGCCGAACAGATGCGCAAGGTCTACAAGAAGGAGCGTGACCGGATCAAGGAGGACATCGTCCAGACCTTCCTGCCGCGCGCCTTCATTCGCCGCGCCACCACCTTCGCGGCGATCATGCCCAAACAGGGGCTGATCCTGGTCGACACCTCCAGCGCCAAGAAAGCCGAGGACCTGCTCTCCACCCTGCGCGAGGCCATCGGCTCGCTGCCGGTGCGGCCGCTGGGCGTGAAGACTGCACCGAGCGCCACCCTCACCAACTGGGTCAAGGCCCAGCAGGCCGCCGCGGACTTCCATGTGCTCGACGAGTGCGAGCTGCGCGATACCCACGAGGATGGCGGCGTGGTCCGCTGCAAGCGTCAGGACCTGACCGGCGAGGAGATCCAGTTGCACCTGAGCACCGGCAAGCTGGTCACCCAGTTGGCGCTGGCCTGGCAGGACAAGCTGTCCTTCGTCCTCGACGACAAGGTGGCGATCAAGCGCCTGCGTTTCGAGGATCTGCTGCAGGAGCAGGCCGAGCAGGATGGCGGCGACGACGCCCTCGCCCAGCTGGATGCCAGCTTCACCCTGATGATGATGACCTTCGCCGAGTTCCTCCCGGCGCTGTTCGAGGCCCTCGGCGGGGAGGAAATCCCCCAGGGCATCTGACCCCTACCGGCCGGCGCCGGCCGTCCGCCGGCGCTCCTGACCCAACAGCCAGCCCAGGAATTGCCCTCGAGAAAGCGCCGGGGTCTGCGTCAGCCAGGTCGCGCCGAAGAACCAGCAGGTTGCCGAGCCGCGAACGTGACACGGTGCACGGCCGCTCCAGCAGCCAAGAGGCAGGATTGTCCAGAACCGGCGGAAAGACGTGCCAGTCCGGACCAAGCGTCCGTAGAGCCACCGCCCCCGTAGTCCGGCACCGATAGTACCGCCGAGGATGGCCAGGGCGGTACCTATTCCCCCCGGGGCGTTGCCCCATCGGCTCATGATGCTCCAGCTACAGCTGCACGATCGACCACTTGCACAATAGCGCCAAATGCGAATGGGGGCTCATCTTCGCCGAACTCCTGAAATGAATCGCAGATGGCGTAGTCTTACCAGAGACCCAGGCAGCCCTGCGGGCAAGTGCCGACCAGTGCAGATCAACGGGGTGCGACAGATCCCCGCAAGTGACAGCAGGTCGCTTGCTACCTTGGTCGCAAACCGCGGATCACGGGGCGTTTTGCTGCAAGACTCTCAACTCCCGGACGATTTTTTCGCCATTGCCGAAAATGCTCGGCGGGCCACACTTGATGTAGTCAAGCCGTCCCGGGAGCTACCGCTTTGTTTGGAGCTAACATGTCGTTGTCCATCGGGGTGATCACTCTGGCCGCCCTGGCCTACATGGCCACACTCTTCGCCATCGCCTTCTACGGCGACCGCCGCAACGCGCCCCTGCCACCGCGCATGCGCGCCTGGGTCTACAGCCTCTCGCTGGCCGTGTACTGCACCAGCTGGACCTTCTTCGGCGCGGTCGGCCAGGCCACCGAACAGCTCTGGGACTTCCTGCCGATCTACCTCGGTCCGGTACTGCTGCTGCTCTTCGCGCCGTGGATGCTGCAGAAAATGGTGATGATCAGCAAGCAGGAAAACATCACCTCCATCGCCGACTTCATTGCCGCGCGCTATGGTAAGTCGCAACCGCTGGCAGTGGTGGTCACTCTCATCTGCATGGTCAGCGTGCTCCCCTACATCGCCCTGCAGCTGAAAGGCATCGTGCTCGGCGTCAACCTGCTGATCGGTGCCGGACCGGACAGCACCGGCACCCGCGCCCAGGACACGGCGCTGGTGGTAACCCTGTGCCTGGCACTGTTCACCATCCTGTTCGGCACCCGCACCCTGGACGTTACCGAACACCATCGCGGCATGATGCTGGCCATCGCCTTCGAATCGCTGGTCAAGCTGTTCGCCTTCCTCGCGGTGGGCGCCTTCGTCACCTACGGCCTGTACGACGGATTCGACCACCTGCTCGAGGAGGCCAAGTCCGCCCCGCAGCTGGCGGAATTCTGGGACAAGGGGACGAACTGGCCGGCGCTGCTGGTGCAGACCGGCGTAGCGATGATGGCAATAGTTTGCCTGCCGCGACAGTTCCATGTGACCGTAGTGGAAAACACCGAGCCACACGACCTGCGCCTGGCACGCTGGGTGTTTCCGCTGTACCTGGTGCTCGCCGCCCTGTTCGTGATCCCCATCGCCCTGGCCGGTCAGCTGCGCCTGCCGGCCGGAATCATTCCCGACACCTTCGTGATCAGCCTGCCCCTGGCCGAGCACCACCCGGCACTGGCGCTGCTGGCCTTCATCGGCGGCGCCTCGGCCGCCACCGGCATGGTCATCGTCGCCAGCGTGGCACTCTCCACCATGCTCTCCAACGACATCATGCTGCCCTGGCTGCTGCGTCGCAAAAGCACCGAGCGCCCCTTCGAAGCCTTCCGTCACTGGATGCTCAGCGTGCGCCGGGCCAGCATCGTCGGCATCCTGCTGCTGGCCTATGTCATCTATCGCCTGCTTGGCCCTACCACCAGCCTGGCGACCATCGGCCAGCTCGCCTTCGCCGCGATCTCCCAGCTGACACCGGCCATGCTCGGCGCGCTGTACTGGAAGCAGGCCAACCGCCGCGGCGTATTCGCCGGGCTCGCCACCGGCGCGCTGCTGTGGAGCTATACCCTGGTCCTGCCGCTGATCGCCCAGCGCATGGGCTGGCCACTGCGCGAACTCCCCGGCCTCGAGTGGCTGGCGAGCCGACCGCTGGGCCTGCCGATCACTTCGATTACCTTGGGGATGCTGATCTCGCTGGCCGGCAACTGGGCAGTCTTCGCTATCGTCTCCATGCTCTCGCGTACCCGCGTTTCCGAGCACTGGCAGGCCAGCCGCTTCGTCGGCCAGGAAATCAACCGGCGCTCCGGCGGCCGGTCCCTACTCGCGGTGCAGGTGCAGGATCTGCTCGAACTCGCCGCGCGCTTCGTCGGCGAGGAGCATGCGCGCCGGAAGTTCGAGCGCTTCGCCCTACGCCAGGGCAAGGAGTTCAATCCCAACCAGGCGGCGACCAGCGAGTGGATCGATCACACCGAGCGCCTGCTCGCCGGGGTGCTTGGCGCCTCCTCGACCCGAGCGGTGGTCAAGGCGGCCATCGAAGGGCGGGAAATGCAAGTCGAGGATGTGGTGCGCATCGTCGACGAGGCCTCCGAGGTGCTGCAGTTCAATCGCGCCCTGCTGCAGGGTGCCATCGAGAACATCACCCAGGGCATCAGCGTGATCGACGGTTCTCTGCGTCTGGTGGCGTGGAACCGCCGTTACCTGGAGTTGTTCGACTATCCGGAAGGCCTGATCTACGTCGGCCGGCCGATCGCCGACCTGATCCGCTACAACGCCGAACGCGGCCTGCTCGGTTCGGGCGATGTGGAGGAACATGTCAGCAAACGGCTGTACTGGATGCGCCTGGGCACGCCGCACACCTTCGAACGGCTGTTCCCCAACGGCCGGGTCATCGAGCTGATCGGCAATCCCATGCCTGGCGGCGGCTTCGTCACCAGCTTCACCGACATCACCGAGTTCCGTGAAGCCGAGCGTGCTCTCAAGGAGGCCAACGAAGGCCTCGAGCAACGCGTGGCCGAGCGGACCCAGGAACTCTCCAAGCTGAACCAAGCGCTGGTCGAGGCCAAGGCCCATGCCGAATCGGCCAACCAGTCGAAGACCCGCTTCCTCGCCGCGGTCAGCCACGACCTGATGCAGCCGCTCAATGCTGCGCGCCTGTTCGCCGCGTCCCTCGCCCATCAGGACCCTGTCCTGCCGCCCGAGGCACAGAAGCTGGTGCGGCACCTGGACTGCTCGCTGCGCTCGGCCGAGGACTTGATCACCGACCTGCTGGACGTCTCCCGCCTGGAAAGCGGGCGCATCACCACGGAGCGCACCAACTTCCCCATCGCCGACCTGTTCGACACCCTAGGCACCGAATTCAAGGCACTGGCTCAGGAACAGGGCATCGACTTCCACCTGCGCAGCAGCCGCCTGCGCATCAACAGCGACATGAAACTGCTGCGCCGGGTGCTGCAGAACTTCCTCACCAACGCCTTCCGCTACGCCAAGGGCCATGTGCTGCTGGGAGTGCGCCGCCAGGGCGACCAGCTGCGCCTGGAGGTCTGGGACCGCGGCCCGGGCATCCCGGAAGACAAGCGCCAGGAGATCTTCGAGGAGTTCAAACGCCTGGACAGCCACCAGACCCGTGCGGAAAAAGGCCTCGGCCTAGGCCTGGCGATCGCCGATGGCCTTTGCCGCGTACTCAACCATCGGCTGGAAGTGCGCTCCTGGCTCGGCAAGGGCAGCGTGTTCAGCGTCACCGTCCCGCTGGCCCGCAGCGTCGCCCCTGCCGTCACGGCCAAGTCCGACGGCACGCTGCCGCTCAATGCCCACACCCTGGCCGGCGCTCAGGTCCTCTGCGTGGACAACGAGGACAGCATCCTCACCGCCATGCACAGCCTGCTCTCGCGCTGGGGCTGCCAAGTGTGGACGGCGCGCAATCGCCTGGAGTGCGAGCAGCTGCTGGAGGGCGAGCTGCGCCCACAGGTGGCACTGGTGGACTATCACCTCGACCAGGGCGAAACCGGCACCGAGCTGATGGCCTGGCTGCGCACCCGCCTCGGCAAGCCGCTGCCCGGCGTGGTGATCAGCGCCGACGCGCGACCCGAAACCGTGGCCAAGATCCATGCCACCGGCCTCGACTACCTGGGCAAGCCGGTCAAGCCGGCAGCGCTGCGCGCCCTGCTCAGCCGCCACCTGGCCCTGCGCTGAACGGAGGCGGCCGACGCCCCGTTCAGCGCTGGACCGCGCACCCACCCCTCCGCGAGTAGCACCGGCATGCCCAGCAACCTCGATGTCCTCCTCGACCTGGCCGTCGCCCTGGCCGTCGGTCTGCTGATCGGCACCGAACGCGGCTGGAGTGCCCGCGACATCGACGATTCGCACCTGGCTGCCGGCATTCGCACCTTCGGCCTGACCGGCCTGCTCGGCGGCATGGCGGCGCTGTTCGGCGAGCAACTGGGCATGGCCGCCTGGATCGTCCTGTTGCTGGTGTTCGGCCTGCTGCTGGTGGCCGGCTACCTCGGCGACCTGCGCAACACCGGCGACCAAGGCATGACCAGCGAAATCGCCATGCTGCTGACCTTCCTGCTCGGCAGCCTGGCGCAGACCGAAGAGCACCAGGCGCTGGCCGCCGCCGGCGCGGTGGTGGTAGCCCTGCTGCTCAGCCTCAAGGAAGCCCTGCATACTACCCTGCGCCGGCTGACTGCCCAGGAACTGTCCGGCATGCTGAAGCTGCTGTTCATTTCCGTAGTGCTGCTACCGGTGCTGCCGAACCGGGGCTATGGGCCCTGGCAGGCGTTCAACCCCTACGAAACCTGGTGGATGGTGGTACTGATCGCCGCCATCGGCTTCGCTGCCTATATAGCGATCCGCCTGGTCGGTACCCGCCACGGACTGCTGCTCACCTCCCTGCTCGGCGGGATGGTGTCCTCCACCGCGATGACCCTGACCCTGTCCCGTCTGCACCGGGAGGTGCAACTGCACCGCCTGCTCGCCTGCGGCCTGCTGGCCACCTCGGCGCTGATGTTCCCGCGGGTGCTGCTGGAGGTCGGCGTGATCAACCCAGCCCTGCTCGGCAGCCTGCTCTGGCCGATGGGCGTCACCACCCTGGTCTATGCCGGGGGCGCCCTCTTTCATTACTACGGATCCAGACGAGAGTCGGCCACCGACGGCGAGCCGCCGTTGCAGAATCCCTTCGAACTGGGACCGGCGCTGCGCTTCGCCGCGCTGCTGGTGCTGATCCTCTTCCTGGTGGAGGCGGGCCGTTACTGGCTGGGCGATGCCGGAGTCTATCTGGTGGCGCTGCTGGCCGGACTGGCCGACGTGGATGCGATCACCCTGTCGCTGGCCCGCAACGCCCTGGGCGAGCTGGATAATCGGGTGGCAGTGCAGGGCATCTTTCTCGCCGCCATGAGCAACAGTCTGGTCAAGGGAGGACTGATCGCCATGGTCGGCGGTCCCCGACTAGCCCTGCTCAGCCTGCCGGTGATCGCTGCCGGCCTGCTCGCCGGACTGGCAACGCTCTGGCTGCAGTGAGGAAACTGCCGGCACTGGCCGGCCAGGACCGTACCAGCCGGCAGCCCTCTGGCGCTCACCGAGCAGCCGATTGGACAGATCGCCGGAAACCTCGCTGGGCAGGGAGTAACTGACTCTGCGGCAGGCTGGCGATCCTCCGAGCCGAGCCCTCAGGAGGGCGCGACGAGGCCGCCAAGCAGTCGCAGGGCCTCCTCCGAACCCTGGGCGGCCGCCTGCTCCAGCCAGTAGCGCCCCTGCTGCACCTCCAGCGGCCCCGCTTCGCAGTAATGACGGCCGAGCTCCAGCTGCGCCTGAATATCGCCAGCGCGTGCAGCCTGGCGCAACAGCTCGAGGCCAAAGCGACGATCGCGGGGAGTGCGGCAGTCGCGACAGAGCAGCCGACCAAGACGGCTCTGGGCAGCCACCACGCCCTGGCGCGCCGGCTGCTTGAGCAGATGTCCGGCGAAACGCTTGGCACTATGGGTCTTGCCGATACCCGGACTGTCCAGCAGCCAGGATGCCACCCTTACCGGCAGACGCATCTGGACACTGGCAGGCGAAGAGGACTGGACACGAATTCTCATGGCGAACAGCAGGCTATTTTGAGAAGGCGCGCACTGTACTCCTTTTTGCTGCCGAGTAAAGACTTGCCAAAGTATGACGAAGAAGCTCTACAGGCCTCACAAGGGAAATCCACAGAAGCTGTGGATAACACAGTGGACAACATTCTCTCATCTTTTCCAAGGGTTGATGCCTTCTGGGCTCGACTCGAACTGATGCTTTTTTCGCCAGACAAACTTCTTGATTTTCACCTAGTTAGATGCACTCATGAAGCTCATGAACAAGATGATCCGGGCCGAGCCGGAGGAACCTTGCCGGCATCTTTCATCGATTGGACACAAACGCACGCCTTGATCTTGCTCTGGCGGAGAGCCATCCTCGGCCGAAACCAGGCTTGCAAAGGAGCCCGCGGATGACGGCTCGCCATCCAGGATGGCGCAGCGCCGGACGTATCGTTTTGGTCGGTGCCGTCCTGATCGCCGTCCTGACCTACGGCCACCATTGCTGGCAGCAATTTCTGTACACCCAAGGCATCGAGCGGCTCGCCTGGCAAGGCTTGCGCGTCACCTTCAGCGGTCTCGTCCTGCAGCACCTGCACCTGAAGCAGCAACAGGTCGATGGTGGCCGCCTGCAGATCGTCGCCGAGCGCCTGGCACTCGACTGGCCCGCGCACGACGATCAGGGCTGGCAGCTGCCGCAGCTGCACATCGCCCATCTGGAACTGGACTGGCAGCCCCCGCCCTCCACCGGCGACTCGTCCGCGGCCGATCCCCAGAGGCTGCACGACCTGGCTGCCCTCCCCCGGACCCTGACGATCGATGCCTTCAACGTCACGCTGCCCTGCGCCACTGGACGCTGTCTCCTGCAGGGCTCACTGCAGGCACGCCATGCCGGCGCCCGTCTGTTGCCGGCCAGCCTCGAGCTGCGACTGCAGCACCAGGGACAGCGCCTGGCACTGCACGCCGATCTCGAGGGGCTCCCCGACCTCCAGGAACTGGCACTGCAGGCTCGCCTGCTGCTCAACGAGCAGCTGCGCGCCCGGCTTTCCACCACCTTGAGCAGCGAGGGCACGGAACAGGCCTGGCAAGGCGAGCTGGCCATGCCGGGCCTGCCCGAGGCCCCCTGGCTGCGGGACTGGCTCGGGCAGTGGCTGGGCGCCTTGCCGTCGGACGCCGCAGCGCCCCAGGCCATGCAGTTGGAGGCCGACTGGCAGCTCCGCTGGCCACAGGGTCCGCTGGAGCTGCAGCGACTACGCAAGGCGGCGCAGGGTGAGGTCCGTCTCCGCGTCCAACTGCCCGAGCCCTGGCCGCTGCCCGGGGTCGGCCTGCTGCAGGGCGATCTCGCCCTGGACCTGGCCGGCAACACAGGAGACTGGGTGCCGCGCCAGCTGCAGGCCGATCTCCGCCTGAGCCGGCCACAGGGCGCCTGGCTGGAGACGCTTCCCGAGCCCCTGCGTCCCGAGGCAATGCAGTTGCGGATCACGCCCCTCGCCGTCCGCTCCAGCAAGGCGTCGAACGACATGCCACACCTGCCGCTGGCCCTGCAGCTGCGCAGCCAGGGTCCGCTGCGGGCTTCACTGCAAGGCGAGCTGAACATCACGCCTCGGCTGCCCGACTGGCGTGCCGAGCTGAAGACCCTCGAGATCAAGCTCGAGGCAGCGCACCTGCAGTTTTCCGATAGCCACCTGAAACGGCTGAACGCCCGCCTGCTGCTGGCTGGCCGGCTCGATCACCAACGCCTGCAGCTGACCCTGAGCAAGGGCTCGCGCTTCAGCCTCGGGCAATTGGCCCTGGCCGAGCTGCGCCTGGAAGAACTGCAGGGCGAGCTGGCCGGCCTGGGCCTCAGTGCCGAACACGTCGATGGAGCGCTGCATGCCCAGCAGTTGAGCGGCCCGCTACACCTGCAGACATCGCGCCTGAAGCACCCCCGGCTGCAGACCCAGGGCTGGGACTGGCAGGGCCGCCTCGACGCCGGAGGCGAGCGCCAGCAGCTCAGCGGCATGCTGCGGGGCAAGCAGGGACTGGGCATGGACCTGCAGTTGCAGCGCACAAGCAATGGCGAACTGACCCTGGATGCCCGCCTGGTGGAAATCTTCCTGCGCGCCGGCAATCCCCTGGCTGCGACGCTGCTCGATTGGCCCACACGACTCGAACTGGACCAGGGCCGTCTACAGGGTAACGCCCACCTGCGGCTGCGTCCCGGCATGCCGCTGCGGGCCGAGCTGGAGCTACAACCCAAGGGCCTTGCTGGCATCTACGACCGCAGCGAGCTGAGCGGCCTGAGCGGCCGCCTGCTGGCACAACTGCACGGGCCACGCCTGGAGCTGCAGCTGGCCGGGCTGGAAGTGGCACGTCTCAACCCAGGCCTCCCGCTCGGCCCGCTGCGCCTGCACGGCCAATATTCGACAAGCCTGACGCAACCGCTGCACGGCCAGCTCGTCTGGCAGCAGGCAGAGCTCGCCCTGCTCGGCGGGCGTGCCTGGCTGGCACCCGCCAGCCGGGAATTGTCGACGGCTCAGACAGCCCTCACCGTGCAACTCGAAGGCCTGCAGCTCGGCGAGCTGTTCCGCCTCTACCCAGCCGAGGGACTGGCCGGACAGGGCAGCCTGGACGGACGCCTGCCGATGGTCATCGGACCGCCCGGCGTACGCATCGAGCAGGGCCGCCTGGCCAATCGGGGCCCCGGCGTGCTGCAGTTCCGCTCCGAAAAGATCCGCGCCCTAGGCCGTGCCAATCCGGCCATGCAACTGGTGGCTGAAGCGCTGGAGAACTTCCACTTCACCCGGCTGTCCAGCGACCTCGGTTATGATGAACAGGGCAAGCTGCGCATGGCCCTGCGCCTCGAAGGGCGCAATCCCAGCCTGGAAAAGGGCCGGCCGATCCATTTCAACATCAACCTGGAAGAGGATATTCCGGCCCTGCTGACCAGTCTGCAGCTCACCGACCGCGTCAGCGAAAGCATTCGCCGACGCGTGCAGCAAAGCCTGCGAAAGAACTCCGACGCCCCCTGACTGGAGAGACTCATGCGCCTGCACCACCTGCTCGCCGTCCCGCTGCTGGGCTTGCTGGTCGCCGCCTGTACACCAACGGTACAGCTGACCGTCCCCGACGAGCCGATCAACATCAACCTCAATGTGAAAATCCAGCACGAAATCTACGTCAAGGTGGACAAGGAGCTGGACGACATCATTGACAAGGATAGCGGCCTGTTCTGAGGACCCCCCATGAAAATCTGCACACGCATCGCAATCCTGCTGGTCGCCCTGGGCCTTGCCCTGCCGGCCCTGGCGATGAACCTCAACGAGGCGATGGGCGCCCTCTCCGGCGCCAAGACCCGCGGCCAGCTGGGCGAGATGCCCAACGGCTACCTCGGCGTGGTCAGCGCCAGCGCTCAGGCCGAGGAGATCGCCCGCCTGATCAACCAGGCGCGACGCGCCGAATACCAGCGCCTGGCCAGGGAAAACGGCATCCAACTAGGCGACGTGGAAGCCATCGCCGGGCAGAAGGCCCTGGAGAAGACTCCGAGTGGCCAGTACATCCAGCTCAACGGCAAGTGGATACGCAAATGAATCCCCCCAGCGAAGCCCCGCCGGCACTCGAGGCCGGCGACCTCGAGCAGATCACGGCAACTACCCTGCAGCACTATGCGGCATCCGCCGAAGCCTTCCGCGAGGGCACTCGCGACCACGACGTAAGCCAGAACATCGCCGCCCTGCTGCGCCACATCGAGGCGCCACCGCCCTTCGCCATCCTCGACTTCGGTTGCGGCCCGGGACGTGATCTCAAGACCCTCCGCGCCCTCGGCCACCAGCCCGTCGGGCTGGACGGCTGTCCCCGCTTCGTCGAAATGGCCCGCGCCGACTCGGGCTGCGAGGTCTGGCAGCAGGACTTCCTGCAGCTCGAGCTACCGGCCGAACGCTTCGACGGCATCTTCGCCAACGCCTCGCTGTTCCATGTTCCCGCCCAGGAATTGCCGAAGGTGCTCGGCAAGCTGTACGCCGCACTCAGGCCCGGTGGCGTGCTGTTCAGCTCCAACCCCCGCGGCCACAACCAGGAAGGCTGGAATGGCAACCGCTATGGCAGCTATCACGACCTCGATGCCTGGCGCCGCCACCTGAGCGCCGCCGGCTTCGTCGAACTCGAGCACTACTACCGCCCTGCCGGCCTGCCGCGCGACCAGCAGCCCTGGCTCGCCAGCGTCTGGCGCAAACCGAAGGCCTGACGACAGCAAGTCTCAGGGAATCAGCGCCGGCTGGCTGTTGCCCAGCCGACAGAAGGCGTTCGGCGACAGCCGGTGAGGCGACGGAAGAGCCGCGAAAATAGCAGGCTTGGAGAAGCCCGGCGGGCCGGGATATCGAGTGAGGCAGGCGGCCGTCGAGCCGCAACACTGGCGCATGACAATACCCGCTGCTGTTCGGGCCTTTTCCATCCAACCCTTGCCAAGCCGTCCTCCCATAATGGCAAAGTTACCCCTTGAAAAGATGAGGGAATGGCAACAACTACCCCTGAATCGTGATTCGTATACAATACGAAGGACTCTTCAGTAAGTGCCATCCTGTTACGAAACAGATTTCGTTTTTATGATGAAATCCAGCCAGGCCGACATGTATGAAACGGGTCCCCATGCCGACAACAGTCTAAAATAACGAAAACACGCGTTGTTGAAGCTCCGTTGCCCGATGAATATAACTTGTACCCCCATTCAAGGGATGAGCACTTACATCCATAAGGGTAACTTTTCCATGCTCAATGTTCAGAATTGACGGGTAAGCCCATTGAACTCACAGCAAATTACCGAAGCCGAAATGCGCGAAGCATTGGGTCTTGCACCAACAAAACCCGCCGCGGAGAAACGCAAGCATCCCTCCAGCTATATCCTGGTAGAGCTGAGTGTGCGCAAACTGAGCGGAGGCCCAGCCTTCCGGTTCGAATACAAGTCTCGCTCGCTCAGCACTCTGGAAGCAAAACTCGAAGCGGAAAAAGCCGTGCGCAAGAAAGGACTTGAAGTCTGGGCCGTGCTCGATGTCCGGCAGGTCAGCGAGTGAACCAGCAGACCTCTTGACCTTCCGAGGGCCACCGGACGGCCTGCCACTGGCAGCGCGGGAAAGATTGCCTGAGTGCCCGGACTGAAGCCCAAGCCCATTGACCGAGAGTCAGTTGAGGTTCGCCATAGCCCGCTCGAATTGAATAGAGAGCGGAGGAATTCTGCGCACCATAAAAAAGCCTTGCAGTTCGAAAACTGCAAGGCTTTTGAGTATGGCGGGGAGATAGGGATTTGAACCCTAGGTACCCTTGCGGATACAACGGATTTCGAATCCGTCCCGTTCGACCACTCCGGCATCTCCCCTGGGCGGCGCGCATGATACCAGCTTGAATGTCTTTGGCGAACCCCCGTACGGAATTTTTTGTGTGCTTTCAGGGAATTGACTCGCCCCGGCAAAATACCGCGACAAAGCGGCAGCCCTTTTTCTCAGCAGGCCAACCGAGTCAATGCCTCGCGGTACTTGTCGGCAGTTTTCTGGGCCACTTCGAGCGGCAATGTAGGTGCCGGTGGCTGCTTGTTCCAGCCGGTGGACTCCAGCCAGTCGCGCACGAACTGCTTGTCGAAGCTCGGCGGATTCTGCCCCTCCACATAGCTGTCGGCTGGCCAGAAACGACTGGAGTCCGGGGTCAGCACTTCATCCATGAGGGTCAGAGTGCCATTCTCGTCCAGGCCGAACTCGAACTTGGTATCGGCGATGATGATGCCCCGGGTAGCGGCGTATTCGACGGCGGCGCTGTACAGGGCGATGGCGGTGTCGCGTACCTTTGCCGCCAGCTCCTTGCCGATGATGGCTTCGCACTGCGCGAAGGTGATGTTTTCGTCATGATCGCCCACCGCCGCCTTGGTCGAGGGCGTGAAGATCGGCTGTGGCAGCCTGGCCGCCTCCCGCAGCCCGGCCGGCAAGGAGATGCCGCAGACGGTACCGCTCTTCTGGTATTCCTTCCAGCCGGAACCGGCAATGTAGCCACGCACGATGGCTTCCACCGCCACCGGCTTGAGGCGCTTGACGACCACGGCCCGCCCTTCGACCAGCGGCAGCTCGGCAGCCGGAACCACATCCTCGACCCGATCGCCGGTGAAATGGTTCGGCACCACGCCGGCCAGCTTGTCGAACCAGAAATTGGAGATGGCGGTGAGAATCTTGCCCTTGTCCGGAATCGGCTCGGCGAGGATCACATCGAAGGCCGACAACCGATCGCTGGCCACCATCAGCATGCGCTTGGCGTCGACTTCATAGAGATCGCGGACTTTGCCCGAATAGATCTTCTTCAGACTCAGGGTGGTGGTTGTGCTCATCGCGTCTTTCCGCCTTTATCAAACGAAACAGGCGAAACCGGAGAGGTTTCGCCCATCGATTCGTGCCATTGCCGAAGGATGGGTCGCAGAGAGCGATCCACCGGGCAGCCATTCAACCAAGGTGTTCCTGAAGCAGGCTCAGTACCCGGCGCGCCACCTCTTCCGGAGCAAAGGTATTCATATCCTTTTCCACCGTGACCTGGACGCCCTCCGCGACGCGGGTCAGGCGCACCTGATAGCGTTCGGCGCGCGCCTCCACGTCCTCCGGATCCTCGCCCCTGCCGAGCAGGCGCCCGAAAAAGCCCGGCTTCTCGTCCTTGTCGGCCTTCTCGGCGAGATTGATGTAGTACACGCCAAGGCTGCGGTTGATGTCGTCGACCCGCACATTGCCCATCTCCAAAGCGCGACCGACGCTCGACCAGGCCCGATCGAAGTCGGCATCCAGACTCAGGAAGGGATTGCCATTGCCGTCCTCGGAGAGACTGACACGGCTCGGCGCATCGAAGTCGCGGGCCGCCAGCAACGAAACCGAACCACCCTGCTCGGCGCTGCGCGCCAGGCTGGCAGTCATCTCGTCCAGCAGCGCGGCATCCAGGCCGGCATCGCCGCGACCAGCCGACCCGCCCAGGGAAGCGCTGCCGGACGGACGCAATGTGCTGCTCACGAAAATTTCGCTGGAGTTGCGCTGGACTCCTGGCTCGACACGCACACGTACCCGGATCTCGCCACTCGACGCCTGC
Source organism: Azotobacter chroococcum (assembly GCF_002220155.1). Lineage (NCBI taxonomy): Bacteria > Pseudomonadati > Pseudomonadota > Gammaproteobacteria > Pseudomonadales > Pseudomonadaceae > Azotobacter > Azotobacter chroococcum. Next base: position 3,128,721 of record NZ_CP011835.1, read on the forward strand.
TCGGAAGCGCGACCAGCCAGGCGCCGCGCCATGGGTGCGGACAGCGCATCGAGCGGTTGCCAGGCCGTGATGAACTCGCCGACCTGCAGACGCTCCTCGGCAATCCGAAAACCATTGTCCTCGAAAAACTGCCGAAGCATCGGCCAGATCTCCGCCGGCGCCCGCTGAGCCACGACCCAACGCGAGTCGCCACTCTGCTGCAGGCTGAATTCGCTGGCCTCCTGCGTGCTCCGCAACGCCTGCGGACGCGGCACATCGAAATCGCTGCCCCGCTGCGAGTCGGCCACGTTCAGCGGTACCTGCAGCAAGGGGTCGAGGCGACGGATCTCGACATTCGGCGGCAACTGCATCGGAGCAGTCTGGCGCGCATCGAGATAGTCGCTGCCACGGTCGCGGAAGTACCCCTCCTCCCCCCACAGCAAGCCGCAACCGCTGACGGAGGAAAAAATCACGGCAAGGGCGGAAAACCCGGCCAGTCGCTTCATGCGCAATGCTTCCTGATGATCAAGCCAGGGCGCCGACCTGGCGAAGAGCTTGGCGCAGCGGTTCATGGCAACTGGAGCTCAGCCAGGTCAGCGGCAGGCGAATGCCCTCGGGAATCAGGCCCATCTCGTGCAGCGCCCATTTCACGGGAATCGGGTTGGACTCCAGGAACAGAGCCTTGTGCAGCGGCATCAGACGCTCGTTCATCGCCCGGGCGATAGCCGCCTCACCACGCATGGCCGCGGCACAGAGGTCGCTCATGGCGCGCGGAACGACGTTGGCAGTCACCGAGATATTGCCCTTGCCGCCCATCAGGATGAGTTCGACGGCGGTGGGATCATCGCCCGAATAGACGAGGAAGTCCTTGGCCACACGCGCCAGCACTTCGCGGCCACGCTCCAGGTTGCCGGTCGCCTCCTTGATGCCGATGATGTTCGGCACCTTGGAAAGGCGTTCCACGGTTTCCGGCAACATGTCGCAGACGGTGCGTCCGGGTACATTGTAGAGAATCTGCGGAATCGCCACGGCTTCGGCGATTGTGCGAAAGTGCTGATACAGGCCTTCCTGGGTCGGCTTGTTGTAGTAGGGGGTCACCAGCAGGCAGGCGTCGGCGCCAACGCTCTTGGCGTTCGCCGTCAGCTCGATTGCCTCGCGGGTACAATTGGCACCGGTACCGGCAATCACCGGGATCCTGCCGTTGACCTGATCGACCACGCGACGGATGACTTCGACATGCTCGGCGACGTCCAGAGTCGCGGATTCGCCCGTGGTACCGACCGCGACGATGGCGTTGGTACCCTCTTGCAGGTGGAAGTCCACGAGCTTGCCCAGGCCGTCCCAGTCCAGACCGCCCTGCGCATCCATGGGGGTGACCAGAGCCACCATGCTGCCCGCAATCATGCAACCACTCCTGCCGGAAAAATGAGTCGTAATGGTACTGTCGCCATCTGCCTTGTACAAGTTGACCACAAAGGCCAAGCATTCCCCTCGGCGCCGCTTTTCGTTACCCTTCCGGCTTTGCTCGGCGCCTCTTGCGACGACGGTCCATCGTTTAGGAAAGCTGCATGTCCACCCCTCCCGTTCGCGAACAGTTCCTCGTCATCAGCGTTCTCGGCAGCGCCCCCATGGAGCTGACCAACGTGCTGTGCCGTGCCAGCCAGGAAAGCCGCTGCTCGGTTGTCAGCACCCGCCTGACTCGCCATGGAGAAGTCTGCGCCCTGGTCGTGCAGGTGGCCGGCAGCTGGGACGGACTGGCGCGCATGGAAACCGGCCTGCCGACTCTGGCCAAGCGCCACGACTTCACCTACAACCTGACCCGCAGCTTGCCCCTGGACAATCGACCGCAGGCGCTGCCCTATGTCGCCTATGTCAGCGCAGCCTATCGCCCGGACATTCTCGCCGAGCTCTGCCAGTTCTTCATCGACCACCGCGTCGAACTGGAAAACCTTACCTGCGACACCTACCAGGCACCGCAGACCGGCGGCACCATGCTCAACGCCACCCTGACCGTCACCCTGCCGGCCGGCACCCAGATCAGCTGGCTGCGCGACCAGTTCCTCGATTTCGCCGATGCCCTGAACCTCGATGCGCTGATCGAGCCCTGGCGCCCCCAGAACCCCTAAGGAGCCCCCATGCCCGTCGCCTTCGAGCAGCCCGTCCCCGACTTCCAGGCCCAGGCAACCAGTGGCCGGCTGGTTTCGCTCGCCGAACTCAGGGGCCGACAGGTGGTGCTGTACTTCTATCCCAAGGACAGCACTCCGGGCTGCACCACCGAAGGCCAGGACTTTCGCGATCGCCATGACGAATTCCAGGCGGCCAATACGCTGGTCTTCGGCGTCTCCCGCGACGGGTTGAAATCCCACGAGAACTTCAAGAGCAAGCAGGCCTTCCCTTTCGAACTGATCTCCGACAAGGATGAACGGCTGTGCCAGCTGTTCGAGGTGATCAAGCTGAAGAAACTCTATGGCAAGGAATACCTGGGCATCGACCGCAGCACTTTCCTGATCGACAGGAATGGTGTGCTGCGCCAGGAATGGCGCGGCATTAAGGTCCCGGGCCACGTCGATGCCGTGCTGGCCGCCGCCCAGGCCTTGAATCAGGCCGGGTGAGCGCCGCCAGAGTGACGAACACCCGTCATGCCTTGCGCAGCCAATAGCGGAAGAAGCTGCCTTCAGCCTCCTCACGGAGCAGGCAATGACCGGCCAGCCTGGCGAAGGCACGGAAGTCCCGTTGCGAACCGGGATCCGTCGCAATCACCTTGAGCACCGCCCCGGAAGGCAGACGGTTCAGCTCCAGCTTGGCCTTGAGCAAGGGCAGCGGGCAATTCAGACCGCTGGCATCCAACTCGGCGTCGCAGGCATCGGCCTGCCATTCGGCATCAGTCATAGGGCTCTCCAGAAAAGGCCCCAAGGATAACCAAGCCGGCAAAGACCTGACCAGTCGCCTGCCAGGTGCGCCCAATGACGTCCGCGCGCCTAAACTTGAATGGATACAGCAATGCCTTTGAACGTCAGAACCTGCCGCATGAATCTCCTGCGCCCCAGCCTCTTCGCCCTCGCCTGCCTGCTCGCGCCCCCCGGCACGGCCAGCGACCTGCCATCGTTGGGCGATGCCAGTTCGGCCATCGTATCTCCCGAGCAGGAACACCAGCTTGGCCGGGCCTGGCTCAGCCTGCTGCGCGGACAGGTTCCCCACCTGTCCGATGCGCAACTGAAGGACTACGTGGAAACCAGCGTCTACCGCCTGAGCGAAACCAGTCAGCTGCAGGACCGGCGCCTGGAGTTCGTCCTGCTCGACAGCCCGCAGCTGAACGCCTTTGCCGCGCCCGGCGGCATCATCGGCGTGAATGGCGGCCTGTTCCTCTACGCACAGACCGAGGCCGAATACGCCGCCGTGCTGGCCCACGAACTGGCGCACCTCTCGCAGCGCCACTTTGCTCGCGGACTCGAAGCCCAGCAGCGCCTTCAGCTCCCCATGATGGCCACCATGCTTGCCGGCATCATCGCCGCCGCAGCAGGAGCTGGCGATGCCGGCATGGCGGCGATCGCCTCCAGTCAGGCGGCAGCGATGCAGGAAATGCGGCGCTTCTCCCGCCAGAACGAGCAGGAGGCCGACCGCATCGGCCTGCTCAACCTGGAAAAGGCCGGCTACGATCCACGCGCCATGCCGAGCATGTTCGAACGCCTGATGCGCCAGTACCGTTATGACGCCAAGCCGCCGGAATTCCTCCTGACCCACCCGGTCACCGAATCGCGCATCGCCGACACCCGCAACCGCGCCGAGCAATACCGTCCCGGCGGCCGTCAGGACGACCACCGTTACCAGCTGATGCGCGCCCGTGTACAGCTCGTCTACGAACAGACCTCCGGCATGGCGGTGAAGCGCTTTCGCGCCCTGCTCGATGAAAATCCGAAATCCGTCGCTGCGCGCTACGGCCTGAGTCTGGCCCTGACCAAAAGCGGCCAGCTCAACGAAGCCCGGGAAGTGCTGCTGCCGCTGCTGGACAAGGCGCCCAATGATATCGACTACAATCTCGCCGCGGTCGCCCTGGACATCACGGCCAACCGTATTCAGGAAGCCGAAATGCGGGTCAAGCGCCTGCTTGCCCTGTACCCGGGCAACTACCCGCTGCGACAGACCCAGGCCGACCTGCTGCTCAAGCAGAACCAGCCGGCGGCAGCGGAGAAAGTGATCAGCCAGTTGCTCGCCAGCCGCCCCGAGGACCCGGACATTTGGTATCTGGCCGCCGAAGTCCGCGGCCTGTCCGGCGACATCGTCGGCGTGCACCAGGCCCGCGCCGAGTACTTCGCACTGGTCGGCAACTACGATCAGGCCATCGAGCAACTGGACTTCGCCAAGCGCCGCGCCAGCGGCAACTTCCAGCTGGCCGCGCGCATGGATGCCCGGCAGCGGGCCCTGAAGGAAGAAAAGAAGATGATCGAGGAAATGCTGCGCTGATTGGGCGGCAGGAAGGAAAAAGCCCGGCGAGTATCCCCGCCGGGCTTGCCCCTTTTCAGCATGAACGCCTGCAGTTCTGCTCAGGCATTGCCGGCCTGCTTCAGACGGGCGGCATGGGTGAAGTCGAGCATGCGCGCGAGCGGCTTGACCGCCCGCGGGATCAGCGCCGGATCGACGAAGATCTCGTTGGTACCGCCACGCAGACTCGCCAAGGTACGCTCGAGAGTGTTCATCGCCATCCACGGGCAGTGCGCACAGCTGCGGCAGGTCGCCCCGCTCCCTGCCGTGGGCGCCTCGACGAAGCGCTTGTCCGGACAGAGCTGCTGCATCTTGTAGAAGATGCCGCGATCGGTGGCGACGATGAAGGTCGAATTGGGCAGCACCTGGGCGGCCTTGATCAGCTGACTGGTCGAACCCACCGCATCGGCCAGCTCGATCACCGCCTCCGGGGACTCCGGGTGAACCAGCACGGCAGCGTCGGGATAGAGCTGCTTCATGTCGAGCAGCTGCTTGGCCTTGAACTCTTCATGGACAATGCAGGCGCCGTCCCAGAGCAGCATGTCGGCACCGGTTTCACGCTGGATGTAGCGACCCAGATGGCGATCGGGCGCCCAGATGATCTTTTCGCCGTTGTCCATCAGGCTTTCGACGATCTCCAGGGCGCAGCTGGAAGTGACCACCCAGTCGGCCCGCGCCTTGACTGCCGCCGAGGTATTGGCATAGACCACCACGGTGCGCTCCGGATGCTGGTCGCAGAAGGCGGAAAACTCCTCCAGCGGACAGCCCAGATCCAGCGAACAGGTGGCCTCCAGAGTCGGCATCAGTACGCGCTTTTCCGGATTGAGGATTTTCGCCGTCTCGCCCATGAAGCGCACGCCAGCGACAAGCAGCGTCTGCGCCGGATGCTGGCTGCCGAACCGAGCCATTTCCAAAGAGTCGGCAACACAGCCACCGGTTTCCTCGGCCAGCGCCTGCAGTACCGGGTCACAATAGTAGTGAGCTACCAGTACGGCATTCTGCCTGTGCAACTCGGCAGCGATCTCGCGGCGGTAATAGGCCTCCTCCTCGGCACTCAGCGGCTTGATCTGCTTGGCATCGAGGTGAGCCTGGACAAGGAAGCGTTCGGAAATATACGTCATATTCGCTGGACCTGCAGGCACGTGCGCGGAGAGCGAGTATATCACCTGCAACCCTGCGACAGAGGGCAGCGCAAATGATGGAAAGGATTCGCCGGGAGGTCAGTACGCTCGAGGACAAGCAGAGAGAAATCCGCCTCAGACTTGCGCATCGATCATTCGCCACGCACTGAGCCCGGCAGGCTCACGACCTGGTCCGACTCAGACGTCTGGCATTCCCCACTGCCCGTTTATGTAGTGGAGCCATGCCCTTGCCCAGCACACCCAGCATGGCGGACTGATATGCCTGCGCCGACTTGAACCACGCATCCTTTCCGCCCAGCATCGGATTCCAAACCTTCATCAGCGAAAAGGCGAGCTCCTGGCTGGCATGGAACATCTGCAGGTGCATGGCCATCCAGGACTCGCTGAAGGCAGCCATCTTTTCCAGCCCCATCAAACGAAACTCGCGTCGCTCCCTGGCAGACGGATTCACCCCAGCCATGGCCATACGAGCCATGCGCTGAACAACCACTTGAGGCACCGCCACTGCAAGCTCGACGGCCTGCCTGGAAACACGATTCGTTCGACGATGAACTCGAGCCATACTGTCCTCCAGCAATCGGGTCATGACAGGCATCCAGCGACCGCCCGCAATACGCCACAGGCAATCCAAGAGCGACAACCTGGAACTCTGCTGGAAAAACAGTATAGAAAACCTGTCCGGCCGGAGAACTCATCTCAAACAACAGATGATCAGCCAGAACACAACTTCGGAACACAGAAACAAAGATCCAGGCTGCGCCTGAAATAGACGAAGCACTCATCTCGGCAAGGTCGAGCGCCTTTACCACTACCGATGAGTGAATCGAAAGAAAGGATGGTGGGTCGTGTAGGATTCGAACCTACGACCAATTGGTTAAAAGCCAACTGCTCTACCGACTGAGCTAACGACCCAACGCGAGGCGTATAATACTGATTTATCTCAGAATTTCAACACCCTCTCAAAAAAACTCAAATATAACGGGTAGGGTCGGCAACGCCGGCTGCAGCGAAGCCTGCCGCCCTCAAGCGACAGGAGTCGCACTTGCCACAGGCACGGCCCTCCTCATCGGCCTGATAGCAGGACACAGTCAATCCATAATCGACCCCGTGGCGCAGACCGACCTGAATGATCTCGGCCTTGCCGAGATTCTGCAGCGGCGCCTGAATATGGAAACTCCGCCCTTCCACACCGGCCTTGGTCGCCAGGTTGGCCAGCCGCTCGAAGGCCTCGATGAAAGCGGGGCGGCAATCCGGATAGCCTGAGTAATCCACCGCATTGACGCCAATGAAGATCTCATGCGCTTCCAGCACTTCGGCCCAGCCCAGCGCCAGCGCGAGGAACACGGTATTGCGCGCCGGCACATAAGTGACCGGAATGCCCTCGCCAGGGGCTTCCGGCACCGCGATCGAGGAATCGGTCAGCGCCGAGCCACCGATGCCATCGAGATTCAAGCCGATCACCTTGTGCTCCACCACACCAAGCTGACGGGCCACCCGCTCGGCAGCCCGCAGCTCGGCACGATGACGCTGGCCATAATCGAAGCTCATGCTGTAGCAGGCATAACCCTCAGCCCGGGCCAAGGCCAGCACAGTGGCGGAGTCGAGACCGCCGGACAGCAGGATGACCGCTTTCTTCTCACTCATTTCGTATCGTCTCGCTAGGGCTTGCAAGGCCGAGACCTCCAGCTGGCGGGAAACACCATCGCTCAGCGTCCCTGAGCATCGTTCCAGAGGATCTTGTGCAACTGCAGCTGCAGGCGCACCGGCAGGTTGTCGGCAACGATCCAGTCTGCCAGTTCCCGGCCGTCCAACTGACCATGGCTGGGCGAGAACAGCACTTCTCCGGCACGTTCATCCAGGCGATATTCGATCAGCTTGGAAACCGCCCAATCATAATCCTGGCGGGAGCAGAGCACGAACTTCACCTGATCGTTGCGGGTCAGCAGGGCCAGGTTCTCGTAGCGGTTGCGGGCGACTTCCCCCGAGCCCGGCGTCTTCAGGTCGAGCACCCGACTCACCCGACCATCCACGGCCGAGACATCGAAGGCCCCGCTGGTTTCCAGGGAAACCTCGTAGCCCGCATCGCAAAGCCGGCGTAGCAGCGCAATGCCATTCGGCTGGGCCAGCGGCTCGCCACCAGTGACACAGACATAACGAGGCTTGTAGCCAGCCACGCGCTCGAGGATCGCAGACAAGGAGAGAATCTCTCCGCCGCTGAAGGCGTAGGTGGTATCGCAATAATGACAGCGCAGGGGGCAGCCGGTGAGGCGCACGAATACCGTCGGCAAGCCGGCGGTACGCGTCTCCCCCTGCAACGAGTAGAAGATCTCGGTAATTCGCAGGGTTTCTTGCATATCAGCCACGGGCGTGACGGCGAAACAGGCCATCCGCCTCCGTTGCGGGAAATAGGGGACGTGGATTTTAACGAAAAAACCCGCGACAGGCGCGGGTTTAGATGGCGGGCTTCAGCGCAGATTCTGCAGATCGCGCTGAGCCAGCTGGGCTGCCGAACTGCCGGGGTACTGGGCAATGACCTGCTGCAGGGCAGACCTCGCCTTTTCCGTATTGCCCAGGCGACGCTCGACGTCCGCCAGCTTGTACAGCGAATCGGGCACCTTGGGGTGTTTCGGGTAGTTCTGGCTGACCCGGGCGAAGGCCTGCCCCGCGCCCTGCAGGTCACCCTTGGCCAGATTCACCTCACCCAGCCAGTACTGTGCATTGCCAGCGTATTGGCTGTTCGGATATTTGCGCAGGAAGGCGGTGAATGCCTGGCTGGCCTTGTCGAAATCCTTGGCCTTGATCAGGTCGAAGGCCGCATCGTAATACAGCTTTTCCTTTTCAGGATCGGCAGGCCCGCCGCTCGCAGGGGCCTCGGTGGCCGGCGACACAGGGAGTGAGCCGGCATCGATGGCCCCAGCGGGAACGTTCTGCTGCTGAGCCGGGGCGCTTGCGCCCGCGGACAGACGGCTGTCGAGATCCTGATAGCGATCCAGGCTTTCCTGCTTCAGACGACGGATCTCGTACTGCTGCTCCTCGACCATGCCACGCAGACGCGAAACCTCGTCCTGCAGCTGCTGCAACTGCAGGAACATTTCGCCCTGTGCCGAGGTCGGCGTAGTCATCCGTCCCCCGGCATAGGCACCGCTCGCGTCCTGTATCGCCTGCGGGTAACCGTTACTGGCATAACCATAACCGGCAGAGTTATCCACCACGGGGGCCTCTGCCCAGGCTGCGAGCGGCAGACTGAGCACCAACAGGGACATGACACGGCGGTACTGGTTCATGGCGAATTACTTGCGCAGTTCGACGCGACGGTTCTGCGCCCAGGACTGCTCGTCGGCACTGCCGGCGGCAGGACGCTCCTCACCGTAGGAAACCAGCTCCAGCTGGGCCGGGGAAACCCCCTGCAGCACCAGGTAGCGCTGGACGGCCTTGGCGCGACGCTCACCCAGAGCCATGTTGTATTCGCGGGTACCGCGCTCGTCGGTATGGCCTTCCAGCACAACGCGAGCGCCATTGCCCTTCAGATCCCCGGCATGCACGTCAAGGGCACGCATAGCTTCCGGCTTCAGGTCGGAGCTGTCGTACTCAAAGTAGAAGGTGGTGATGGCGCGCAGAGAAGCCGCATCGCCGCCCATACTGCCGTCGTAAGAGCCGGAACCGGAGCCGGAGCCATAGCCAGAGGTACCGGCACCGTAGCCTGCATTCGGGTCAACGCCGCCATTCGCGCCGGCGCCTTCCCCGGAAGCGTCGCCGCCCTTGGAAGAACAGCCAACGGCAACCGCCATGGCCAGCGCCAGCGCGGCGAATTTACCGAATTTCAGCATTTGCATGATGGAACTCCTAAAGGAAGCTCAGGTGTTGTGTGAGGTTGTTGGTTTGGTTTGGAATGTCGTATCAGTTCAGGTAGGGAGACCAGGACGGCTCGCGAACTTCACCTTGCGCGGTAGGAAGCGGGAGCCTGACCCTGCCGTTGATCGACGCAAGCATCAAGACTCCCCGGCCCTGCTGACGGGTGGCGTAGATTAGCATGGTGCCATTGGGCGCGACAGTGGGCGACTCGTCCAGACTGGTCTCCGACAGCACGCGCAGGCTGCCGCGCTCGAGGTCCTGGGCAGCCACCTTGAAGTTGGTGTAACCCTCCTGCCGGTGGATCATCACCAGGGTCTTCTCGTCGGCCGACAACTTCGGGTTGGCGTTGTAGTTACCGACGAAGGTCACCCGCTCAGCTCCGCCACCGATAGTCTGCCGGTAGATCTGCGGCTTGCCGGCACGGTCGGAGGTGAAATAGAGGGTCTGGCCATCCGCGCCCCAGAAAGGCTCGGTGTCGATGCCTAACTGGTTGGTGACCCGCTGTAGCTGCCGGCTGGCCAGGTTCATCACGTAGATCTCCGGGTTGCCGTCCTTGGATAGCACGAAGGCCAGGCGGGAACCATCCGGCGAGAAGGCCGGCGCGCCGTTGAGCCCCTCGAAGTTGGTGATCTGCTCGCGGCGACCAGTATCGACGTGCTGGATGAAGATGCGAGGACGCTTCTGCTCGAAGGAGACGTAGGCGATGCGCCGGCCATCGGGCGCAAAGCGCGGCGACAGGATCGGCTCGCGCGACTGCAGCAGGGTCACCGCCCGCGCCCCGTCATAGTCGGAGCGCTGCAGGGTATAGCGGGTACCCCCCCCCATGTGCTCGGCGGTGACGTAGAGCAGACGTGTGGAGAAGGCCCCCTTGATGCCGGTGAGCTTCTCGAACGCCTGGTCGGCGATGTAGTGGGCCATGTCGCGCACCTGGTCGCCGCTGCCGCTGACGGTACCGGTCAGCACCTGCTGCTCGGTGGCCACATTCATCAATGCATACTGCACCTGCAGTCGCCCGCCGGCCGGGACTATGCTGCCGACCAGCACATACTGGGCGCCCAGCGCCGTCCAGTCGCGGTAGATGATCTCGCCGGCGCTGCTCGGCTGGCTGATCATGTTCTGCCGGGGAATCGGCTCGAAGACCCCCGAGTTGCGCAGGTCGTTGCCGACGATCTCGGCCATGTCGTCGCTCATCACGCTACCGCCCTGCCAGCCGAAGGGCACTACGGCGATCGGCGTGGCACGCGCGGTACCGCTGGTCACCACCAGCGGATCGGCCGCCTGGGCGATGCCGGCCAGCAAGGCCAGGCCGAGCAGGGCAAGACGAATCAGGGTATTCACAGATCCAAATCCTCAGGTTTGAAAATCATGCGCCGCTGCCGGTATTTACTGTCGAAGGTGGCACGATCCACTTGCCGCAACTCCGGGATCCTGCCCACATTGCGCACTGCGGCGACGGCTGAATTGTCGAAGGGCGCGTCCCCACTGGAACGGGTCACCCGTGCATTGGTTATGGTGCCATCCGGCAGCATCTGGATCAGCACCTCTACGCTCATTCCATTACGGGCCGACGGTGGCCGGCGCCATTGCTGGCTGACCAGACTGACGATGAGATCATCGAAACTGCCGGCGACCTGATCGCCCTGGCTTTCGGCCAGGGCCTGCTGTCGCTCCGTGGTATCGGAAAGCAGTTCGGCCAGGGCCTGAGCCTTCTTGTCCTCGGCAGCCTTGCGTGCAGCCTCCGCTGCAGCTTTCTTCTTGGCTTCCTCGGCCGCCGCCTTCTTCTTCGCTTCCTCTGCTGCCTTCTTCTTGGCGTCCTCGGCAGCCGCCTGCTTCTTCGCTTCCTCTGCTGCCTTCTTCTTGGCTTCCTCGACAGCCGCCTGCTTCTTCGCTTCCTCTGCTGCAGCCTTCTTCTTGGCTTCCTCTGCTGCCTTCTTCTTGGCTTCCTCGGCAGCCGCCTGCTTCTTCGCTTCCTCTGCAGCCTTCTTCTTGGCCTCCTCGGCAGCCGCCTGCTTCTTCGCTTCCTCTGCAGCCTTCTTCTTGGCCTCCTCGGCAGCCGCCTGCTTCTTCGCTTCCTCTGCAGCCTTCTTCTTGGCCTCCTCGGCAGCCGCCTGCTTCTTCGCTTCCTCTGCAGCCTTCTTCTTGGCCTCCTCGGCAGCTGCCTGCTTCTTCGCCTCTTCCGCGGCTTTCTGCCTGGCCGCTTCGGCCATGGCCAGTTTCTTCGCCTCTTCCGCTGCCTTTTGCTTGGCGGCCTCGGCGGCGGCCTGCTTCTTCGCCTCTTCGGCAGACTTCTGCTTGGCGGCCTCGGCAGCAGCCTGCTTCTTCGCCTCTTCGGCAGACTTCTGCTTGGCAGCCTCGGCGGCGGCCTGCTTCTTCGCCTCTTCGGCAGCCTTCTGGTTGGCGGCCACGGCGGCGGCCTGTTTCGCCGCTTCCGCCCTTCGAGCTTCCTCGGCTTTCCTTTGTTCCGCCGCCTTGGCCACAGCCAGTTGCTGCTGCTCGATCTTCTTCTGCTCCATCTGCTCGACTTCATATTGACGAGCAGCGGTTTTCTGCGCCTCTCCAGCAATTTTCTGGTTGGTCTGGGTGGTTGCCCGGCTCTGCGATTTCATTTGATAGAGCGTGGCCTGGACTATCGGCCTGGCCGGCGGCAACTCCGGCGCCATGGAGAAGCTGACGAACAGCATGGCGAAGACGAGGAGGTGCAGTCCGACCGCCAGCACGACCGGCCAGAAATAGCTTTCCGAGGAAGAGCGCTCGCGCCGTTGCATCAGGGAGCCTCGGTGATCAGCCCGACATTACCCACGTCGGCCCCTTGCAGGCCGCCCATCAGGGCCATGACTGCCCCGTAGTCGACGGATTTGTCGCCGCGCACGAAGACCTGTACCTGCTTACCCTGGCTGCGGGCCTGGGCGATGATCTTGCCCACCGCATCGACCAGCTCGTCCAGCTTCTGGGCGGTGTCCTGCGCGGTCTCGGTATCCACCTCGCTGCCCATGTTCCAGTAGTAGCTCTTGTCGGCCTTGATGGAGATGGTCAGTATCTGCGCCTTGTTGTCCTGCGGCAGCACCTCGCTGGACACCTTGGGCAGGTCGACCTTGACGCCCTGGTTGAGCATCGGCGCGGTCACCATGAAGATCACCAGCAGCACCAGCATCACGTCGATATAGGGCACCACATTCATCTCGGCGACCGGCTTGCGCCTGTTGCGAATTCTCGCCATCAGCTAAGGCCTCATGCGTCCGAAGTGTGCACCTTGCGATGCAGGATTGCCTGGAACTCGTCGGCGAAGGTGTAGTAGCGGGCGATCAGCATCTCCCCGCGCGCGGCAAAGCGGTTGTAGGCGATGACCGCCGGAATCGCAGCGAACAGGCCGATGGCAGTGGCGATCAGCGCCTCGGCGATCCCCGGCGCCACGGTGGAGAGTGTCGCCTGCTGCACCTGGGCCAGCCCGCGGAAGGAGTTCATGATCCCCCAGACGGTGCCGAACAGGCCGATGTAGGGACTGGTGGAACCCACGGTGGCGAGGAACGGCAGGCTCTGCTCGAGCTTTTCCTCCTCGCGGGAGATCGCCACGCGCATGGAGCGGGACACCCCCTCCATCACCGCATCCGGAACAACCCCGGACTGCTGGCAGAGGCGGGAGAACTCCTTGAAGCCGGCACGAAAGATCCGCTCGAGGCCGGAGTCCGGGTCCGGCTCGCTGCCTGCCTGGCGATAGAGCTTGGCCAGATCGATGCCCGACCAGAAGCGCTCCTCGAAGGCATCCAGGGACTTCCTGGCGGCGCGCAGCATGTTGCCGCGCTGGAAAATCATGATCCATGAGGTGACCGAGGCGGCCACCAGGGTGAGCATGACCAACTGCACCACCAAGCTGGCATTGCTGATCAGGCTCCACATGGACATATGGTCAACGGCGTTGGCTTCCACGCTTACTCTCCTGCTGAAGATGGACCCGGGCCCGCCAGGGCGGCCCGCAGCGCTTCGGGAAGGGCCCGGGGTTTCAAACTGTCGGCGCGCACACAGGCCACCAGAACCCGTCCCTCGCAAAGCAGCGCATCATCCACGGCGCGCCGTACCTGCTGATGAAAGCGCAGGCTGGCGCGGCTCAATTCGCATACCTCGGCACTCACCAGCAGCTCGTCGTCCAGCCGCGCCGGCGCGAAATAGCGCGCCTCGCTGGAATGCACAACGAACAGCAGGCCCTCCTCCCCCGCCAGCCGGGACTGGAAGAGGCCCAGCGCGCGCAGCCGCTCGGTACGAGCCCGCTCCATGAATTTGAGGTAGTTGACGTAATAGACGATGCCGCCGGCGTCGGTGTCCTCGTAATACACCCGACAGCGATGGATGAACGGCGATACTCCGCTTTGCGCGCGCATACTCTAGTGCCAGCCCTCGAGGTTGCCAATCGGATGGAAAAACAATTTCCCCTCACTCGTCGTCAGTCGGCTCGCCGGCGAGCGGATTGACTGTTGCAGCCTCCATCCGGGCAGGCAGGTTCAGGCCGAAATGCAGATAGGCATGGCGCGTGACCACCCGCCCGCGCGGGGTGCGCATCATGTAGCCCTGCTGGATGAGGTAGGGCTCGAGGACATCCTCGATGGTATGCCGCTCCTCGCTGATCGCCGCCGCCAGGCTGTCCACGCCGACCGGACCACCATCGAACTTCTCGATCAGGGTCAGCAGCAGGCGCCGGTCCTGATGGTCGAAGCCGCGCTCGTCGACATCCAGGAGATTCAGCGCCAGGTTGGCGATCTGCCGGGTGATGCGCCCTTCTCCGCGCACCTGGGCGAAGTCCCTCACCCGGCGCAGCAGGCGGTTGGCGATGCGCGGCGTGCCGCGCGCACGACGGGCGATCTCGAAGGCGCCCTCGGCCTCGATCGGCAGGCCGAGAATACCGGCGGAACGGCTGACGATGGTCGATAGATCGGCGACGGAATAAAACTCCAGGCGCTGCACGATGCCGAAGCGGTCGCGCAGCGGATTGGTCAGCATGCCGGCACGGGTGGTGGCGCCGACCAGGGTGAACGGCGGCAGGTCGAGCTTGATCGAGCGCGCGGCCGGCCCCTCGCCGATCATGATGTCGAGCTGGAAGTCCTCCATGGCCGGATAGAGCACCTCCTCGACGACGGGCGAGAGACGGTGGATCTCGTCGACGAACAGCACATCCCCGGATTCGAGATTGGTCAGCAGCGCAGCGAGATCGCCGGGCCGCTCCAGCACCGGACCCGAGGTGCTCTTCAGCGACACCCCCATCTCCTGGGCGATGATGTTGGCCAGGGTGGTCTTGCCCAGCCCCGGCGGACCGAAGATCAGCGTGTGGTCCAGCGCCTCGCTGCGCCCGCGCGCAGCCTGGATGAACAGCTCCATCTGCTCGCGCACCACCGGCTGGCCGATGTAATCGGCCAGCCTCAGCGGGCGGATGGCGCGGTCCTGCTGCTCCTCGCGGTCGCGGCTGGTCGCGGTGATCAGACGATCGGCTTCGATCATTTAGGCCATTCCCCGCAACGCCCGGCGGATCAGTTCTTCGCTGCTCAAACCTTCCTCCTGCACGGCGGCGACCGCACGACTGGCCTCCTGCGGCTTGAAGCCGAGAGCGACCAGCGCGCTCAGCGCATCGCTTTCCGCATTTGTGACCATGGTGCCTAGCTGTGGCTCCAGCGTCAGCGGAGCGATGGCCGGCAAATCTTCCCAGGCCTTGAAACGATCCTTGAGCTCGACCAGCAGGCGCTCGGCGGTCTTCTTGCCCACGCCGGGCACCCGGGTCAGCGCCTTGGTATCGCCAGCCTGCACGCAACGCACCAGCTCGTCCACCTCCAGGCCGGACATCAGCGCCAGCGCCAGCTTGGGGCCGACGCCATTGAGACGAATCAGCTCGCGGAACAGCTCGCGCTCGCGTTTTTCGCAGAAGCCGTAGAGCAGATGGGCATCCTCGCGCACCACCAGATGGGTGTGCAGGGTGACCGGTTCGTTCAGCGACGGCAGGCGATAGAGGGCGCTCAGCGGCACCTCGACCTCATAGCCGACGCCATTGACTTCCACGAGCAGGTACGGTGGCTGCTTCTCCGCCAGGGTACCGCGCAAACGTCCGATCAAGATCCGCTTTCCTTATTCACAAACGCAACCGCCCGCCCCGTCGCCTGGCGCCATCCAGACCATGGGGAATCAGGCTCTGCCGGTGGTGAGCATGACACAGGGCGATGGCCAGGGCATCGGAGGCATCGATCTGCGGCTTCTGTACCAGTCTGAGCAGGTGCATCACCATCATCTGCACCTGCTGCTTGTCCGCCCTGCCGCTGCCGACGATGGCCTGCTTGACCTGGGTGGCGGTGTACTCGGCAATCTCGAGGCCCGCCTCCGCCGCCGCGACGATCGCCGCGCCGCGGGCCTGACCGAGCTTCAGGGCAGAGTCGGCATTGCGCGCCATGAACACCTGCTCGATGCCCATGGTCACCGGGCCGTGACTGCGGATGATCTCGGTCACGCCGCGATACACCGCCTGCAGGCGCTCGGGCAAAGGACCACTGCCGGTTCGGATGCAGCCGGAGGCAATGTATTCGCAGCCACGCCCGCTGTCGCGCACCACGCCGAAGCCGGTGATCCGCGAGCCGGGGTCGATACCCAGGATAAGCGTCATGAGAAGGCCGCCCGCAGCCGACGCGGAGCCCTTGCTTCAGGCGGCATGCTCGTCGTCAGCCGAGCTGCTCCATGATCTCGTCGGGAATCTCGGCGTTGTGGTAGACGTTCTGCACGTCGTCCAGGTCCTCCAGCATGTCGATCAGCTTGAGTACCTTCTGCGCGGTTTCCAGATCGGCGATCGGTGCGGTGATCGAGGGGATCATCGCCACTTCCGCCTCGTCGCCCTTGAAACCGGCGGCGGTCAGCGCCTCGTTGACGCCATGGAAGTCAGCGAAGCTGGTGAACACGTCCACCGAGCCATCGTCGTTGCTGACGATATCGTCGGCACCGGCCTCCAGCGCCGCCTCCATCAGGGCCTCCTCGTTGATGCCCGGAGCGAAGCTGATCTGGCCCTTGCGCTCGAACATGTAGGCCACCGAGCCGTCGGTACCCAGGTTGCCGCCGCACTTGCTGAAGGCATGACGCACTTCGGCGGCGGTGCGGTTGCGATTGTCGGTCATCGCCTCGATGATGATCGCCACGCCGCTCGGCGCGTAGCCTTCGTAGCTCAGCTCGGCCATGTTGTCGGCTTCGCTGGAGCCAGCGCCGCGGGCGATGGCACGGTCGATGGTGTCACGGGTCATGTTGGCGGTCAGCGCCTTGTCCACCGCCAGGCGCAGGCGCGGGTTGTCCGCCGGGACGCCGCCACCGTGCTTGGCCGCCACGGTCAGCTCGCGGATCAGCTTGGTGAATATCTTGCCCCGCTTGGCGTCCTGACGCTCTTTGCGGTGCTTGATGTTGGCCCATTTGGAATGACCAGCCATAACTCGCTCCGTTGTATCTCGTGTGAATCTTGTCTTTTACCGCCCCAGAACCGAAGGAGCCTGGCAAATCCAGGCTCCCGTGGGATCGGCTTATTCGGCCTTGGGCTGCTCGCGCAGGCGAATGTTCAGCTCGCGCAGCGCCTTGGCGTCCACCGTACCGGGGGCCTGGGTCATCACGCAGGCGGCGCTCTGGGTTTTCGGGAAGGCGATGACTTCGCGGATCGAGTGGGCGCCGGTCATCAGCATCACCAGGCGGTCCAGGCCGAAGGCCAGGCCGCCGTGCGGCGGTGCGCCGAACTTCAGCGCATCGAGCAGGAAGCCGAACTTCTCCTGCTGCTCGGCTTCGTCGATGCCGAGGATGCGGAACACCGCCTGCTGCATTTCCTTGCGGTGGATACGGATCGAACCGCCACCCAGCTCGGTGCCGTTGAGCACCATGTCGTAGGCACGGGACAGCGCGGCGGCCGGGTTGGCCTCCAGCTCTTCCGGGCCGCACTTGGGCGCGGTGAACGGGTGGTGCAGCGCGCTCAGCGAACCGTCGTCGTTTTCCTCGAACATCGGGAAATCGACCACCCACATCGGCGCCCATTCGCAGGTCAGCAGGTTGAGGTCGTGGCCGAGCTTGATGCGCAGGGCACCGAGCGCCTCGGAAACGATCTTGGCCTTGTCGGCGCCGAAGAACACGATGTCGCCATCGACCGCACCGACGCGATCGAGGATCACGTTGAGGTTGTCGAGCGGGATGTTCTTGACGATCGGCGACTGCAGGCCCTCGACGCCCTTGGCGCGCTCGTTGACCTTGATGTAGGCCAGCCCCCGGGCGCCGTAGATGCCGACGAACTTGGTGTAGTCGTCGATCTGCTTGCGCGGCATGCTGGCACCGCCCGGAACGCGCAGGGCGGTCACGCGGCACTTGGGATCGTTGGCCGGCCCGGCGAACACCTTGAATTCCACGTCCTTCAGCTGGTCCTCGACATCGACCAGCTCAAGCGGGATGCGCAGGTCCGGCTTGTCCGAACCGTAGCGGCGCATGGCCTCTTCGTAGGGCATGTGCGGGAACTCGCCGAACTCGACGTTCAGCACTTCCTTGAACAGCTGGCGGATCATCTTCTCGGTGAGGCCGATGATGTCCTGCTCGTCGAGGAAGCTGGTCTCGATGTCGATCTGGGTGAATTCCGGCTGGCGGTCGGCACGCAGGTCCTCGTCGCGGAAGCACTTGGCGATCTGGTAGTAGCGGTCGAAGCCGGCGACCATCAAGAGCTGCTTGAACAGCTGCGGCGACTGCGGCAGGGCGAAGAAGCTGCCGGCGTGGGTGCGGCTCGGCACCAGATAGTCGCGCGCGCCCTCCGGAGTGGCGCGGGTGAGGATCGGCGTCTCGACGTCGAGGAAGCCGTTCTCGTCCAGGTAGCGACGGATGCTCGAGGTGATGCTCGAGCGCAGCTTCAGCTTGGCGGCCATTTCCGGGCGGCGCAGGTCGATGAAGCGGTAGCGCAGGCGGGTCTCCTCGCCGACGTCGCTGTATTCGTCCAGCGGGAACGGCGGGGTCTCGGCCTGGTTGAGCACTTCCAGCTCGTAGCCCAGCACCTCGATGGCGCCTGAGGCCATGTTCGGGTTGACCGCCCCGGCCGGGCGCAGGCGCACCTTGCCGGTGATCTTGACCACGTATTCGCTGCGCACCCGGTCGGCCTTGGCGAAGGTTTCCTCGCGATCCGGATCGAACACCACCTGAGCCAGGCCTTCGCGGTCGCGGATGTCGAGGAAGATCACCCCGCCATGGTCGCGGCGACGGTGTACCCAGCCGCAGAGGGTGACTTCCTGGCCTTCCAGGCTTTCGTTCAGTTGGCCGCAATAGTGGCTGCGCATCATGATGGTGCTTCTTCTCTCGATACTTGAATTCGGGTGGAACGGCTTACTCGGCCGCCGCGCAGGCGCCGCCCTTGAGACGGAAACCGGGTACAGAAAGCTGCTTCTTCAGCTCGGGCGCCTGGCAGCTCGGACAATCGACCAGCGGCGCATCGCTGAACTTCTGGATGGTTTCCAGCAGATGGCCACAGGCAGCGCACTGATACTCGTAGATAGGCATCGGACACTCCACGCATGGGGACGACTGCGCCGCGAGCCCTGTCGGCGGCAAAGCACGGGATTATATATGGTTCATCGACCCCGCGCAGCCCGCCTGCCCGCGCCGATTCTGTACGTGCCCTATCCGCCGCCGTACAATGCCCGCCACTTTTTCCGCCCCCGCAACGGACAGAACGGCCCAACATGCGCACCAGTCAGTATCTGCTCTCGACCCTCAAGGAAACCCCCTCCGATGCCGTGGTGATCAGCCACCAGCTGATGCTGCGCGCCGGGATGATCCGCAAGCTGGCCTCCGGTCTCTACACCTGGCTGCCGCTGGGGTTGCGCGCCCTGCGCAAGGCCGAGGCGATCGTCCGCGAGGAGATGAACAAGGCCGGCGCCCTGGAGGTGCTGATGCCGGCCATCCAGCCCGCCGAGCTGTGGCAGGAGTCTGGCCGCTGGGAGCAGTACGGCCCCGAACTGCTGCGCATCCGCGACCGTCACGACCGCGAGTTCTGCGTCGGCCCGACCCACGAGGAAGTGATCACCGACCTGGCGCGCAACGAGCTGAACAGCTACAAGCAGCTGCCAATCAACTTCTACCAGATCCAGACCAAATTCCGCGACGAGATCCGCCCGCGCTTCGGCCTGATGCGCGGCCGCGAATTCCTGATGAAGGACGCCTACTCCTTCCACCTGACCCAGGAATCGCTGCAGGAAACCTACGACCGCATGCACCAGGCCTACTGCAACATCTTCAGCCGATTGGGCCTCGACTTCCGTCCGGTGCAGGCCGATACCGGCTCGATCGGCGGCACCGGCTCCCACGAATTCCACGTGCTGGCCGAGTCCGGCGAGGACGACATCGCCTTCAGCGACAGCTCCGACTACGCCGCCAACATCGAGAAGGCCGAAGCCATCCCGCGCGAGACCGCGCGTGGTGCCGCCAGCGAGGAACTGCGCCTGGTCGACACCCCCGACGCCAGGACCATCGACGAGCTGGTCCAGCAGTTCAAGCTGCCCGTCGAAAAGACCGTCAAGACCCTGGTGGTGCACGGCATAGAGGAAGGCCAGCTGGTCGCCCTGATCGTTCGCGGCGACCACGAGCTGAACGAAATCAAGGCCGCCAACCTGGCGCAGGTCGCCAGCCCGCTGGTGTTCGCCTCGGAAGCCGAGATCCGCGCGGCGATCGGCGCCGGCCCCGGCTCCCTCGGCCCGCTGAACCTGCCGATTCCGGCCATCGTCGACCGCTCGGTGGCGCTCTCGAGCGACTTCGGCGCCGGCGCCAACCTCGACGGCAAGCACTACTTCGGCC
The DNA here is from genome assembly GCF_002220155.1 of Azotobacter chroococcum. NCBI lineage: Bacteria > Pseudomonadati > Pseudomonadota > Gammaproteobacteria > Pseudomonadales > Pseudomonadaceae > Azotobacter > Azotobacter chroococcum. Next base: position 3,148,985 of record NZ_CP011835.1, read on the forward strand.
TCAACTGGGAGCGCGACCTGCCGCTGCCGGAAATCGCCGACCTGCGCAACGTGGTGGAGGGCGACCCGAGCCCGGATGGCCAGGGCACGCTGGTGATCAAGCGCGGCATCGAGGTCGGCCACATCTTCCAGCTCGGCACCAAGTACAGCGAGGCGCTGAACTGCAAGGTGCTCGGCGAGAACGGCAAGCCGGTGACCCTGATCATGGGCTGCTACGGCATCGGCGTATCCCGCGTGGTCGCCGCCGCCATCGAGCAGAACTACGACGAGCGCGGCATCCTCTGGCCGGAGGCGCTGGCGCCGTTCCAGATCGCCCTGGTGCCGATGAAGTACGAAAGCGCCGTGGTCAAGGAAGCCACCGACCGTCTGTACGCCGAGCTGGTCGCCGCCGGCTACGAGGTGCTGCTCGACGACCGCGACAAGAAGACCAGCCCCGGGGTGAAGTTCGCCGATATGGAGCTGATCGGCATTCCCCACCGCATCGTGGTGAGCGAACGCGGCCTGGCCGAAGGCACCCTGGAGTACAAGAACCGCCGCGAAACCGATGTCCAGGCCATCCCGGCCGCCGACCTCGTGACCTTCCTTAGCAACCGCATTGGCCGCTGATCCCACGTCATGCCCACCCGAAGCTCCCTGCGTCTCGGCGCTGCGCTCTGCGGCGCCCTCCTGCTCGCCGGCTGCGCCAACCAGCTGCCCCAGCGCAGCGAGCAAGAAGAGCGCGTCGAACGCAAACTGCTGAGCCACAGCCTGCAGATCGATCTCGGCGAGCCGCCCATGCTGGAGCTGCCGCAGCGGCGCGTCCGCATCCACGACCAGCGGACCTTCGAGGTCCGCGAGTTCGAGGTGAGCCGCCGCTACGACCGCTACACCCCCTACCAGCCCTGGCGGGAACTCTACGAGATCCCCCTCGGGACGGTGGCGGTGCTGGCCGGGATCGCCGCCAATGTGCTCAACGTGATCGCCCTCGGCAACCTGCCCGACCTTGCCACCAAGGGCTGGATCGACTACGGTTTTGCCGGGCTCAACCCGGCGATGAACATCGAATCCAACGGTCGCTCCCAGCAGAACCTGGCTCGCATCGACGAGCGCCTGAAGGACGAGCGCACGGAACACTCCAGCCTGCCCTGGGCCGAGCGCCCGGTATCGGTCAGGGCCGGGGCACGGACCTATGAACTGCTCACCGACCGTCACGGCATTCTGCACCTGAACCTGCTCGACAGCCCCTTCGGCCTGCAGGACGCCCGTGTCGCCCGGCTGCTGCTGAACGTCGAGGATCCCCAGGACGGCGCCCGCGCCGAGGCCGTCCTGCCGGTCAGCCGCAGCCTGGGCGGCAAGCTGCACGAGGCCCACGATCTGGTCTATGCCGATCTCGAGAGCGACGAGGTCGGGCAATGGGTGCATCGGGTCAAGCGGCTCGCCGAACTCGGCCTCGAGGAGGAAGCCAGCGAGCTGGAGCAGAGCCTGATCGAACTGACCCGCCACGATCCGGAACTGCAGCAGGAGTTTCTCGCCGACCTGCGGAAGAAGGCCGGCCGTCAGGCGGCAGTGCCTTCCGGCGACTGAGGGCGGCCGCATGCAGCTCCCGCGACTCCTTCTGCTTGCCCTGCTCGCCCTGCCGCTGCCGGCTGCCGCCAGCCTGCCGCAAGCGCCGGAACCGGAACTGCGCACCCTGCTGCAGCGCACGGTCGCCGAGGCGGACAGCTTCAGCGACCGCTTCGAGGCGGAGGTCTGGCTGCTGGACATGTCGACCCGCCTGACCCGCTACCTGCCGGATCACGCCGAGCGCCTGAACCTGCTGCGCACGGTGCACCGCGAGGCGAACAAGGCCGGCCTGCGTCCCGATCTGGTGCTGGCGGTGATCCATGCGGAAAGCCGTTTCGACCGTTTCGCCATCTCCCCGGTCGGCGCCCAGGGCATGATGCAGGTGATGCCGTTCTGGAAGGCCGAGCTGGGCCGCCCGCAGGACAATCTCACCGACAACGCCACCAACCTGCGCTACGGCTGCACCATCCTCAGCTACTACCTGAAGAAGGAGAAGGGCGACCTCAGCCGCGCCCTGGCCCGCTACAACGGCAGCCTGGGACAATACCGCTACCCGTCGAAGGTGATCGGGCTGTGGCACGACTTCTGGTACGTCAAGTAGCGACGAGTCCCGCTCAGCGCAGCACGCGAAACGCCACGAACCCCTGCAGGGCCACCTCCTCCAGCTCCACCCCCTCGACCCGGGCCTGCCCGGGGCCCTGCCAGAGCCAGTCGGTCAGCTCGCGCACCGCCGCTTCCTCGCCCTCGATCCAGGCCTCGACCCGCCCGTCGGCGAGGTTCCGCACCCAGCCGGCCAGCGCCAGGCGCTCGGCCTGCAGCGCCGTGCCCTGCCGGTAATACACCCCCTGCACCCTGCCGCGGACCAGGGCGCGCACACCTATGCGCGCCACCTCAGGAGCCCTCCCCGCGCAGTGCCTGCAGGCGTGCTGCCAGGCCGGCGGCAGTCTGCTCGCCGAGCAGCCGCTCGCGCAGACGCCCCCGGGTGTCGACGATATAGGTGACCGGCAACACCTCGCCCGGCGGCAGTTGCAGACGCTCGGCCGGATCCACTGCCAGCACGCCGAAGCGAATGCCCAGCGCCTCGCTGGCACGCGCCAGCTCGGCTCCCTGCAGGCCATCGAAGTTCACCCCGACGACGCGCACGCCGCGCCCCTGCTGCTGCTCGGCCAGGACGTTCAGCTGGGCGATCTCGCTGCGGCAGGGCGAACACCATTCCGCCCAGTAGTTGATCACCAGCCACTGCCCCTCCAGCTGTTCCGCAGTGACCGGACGCCCATGCTGGTCGACGCCCCAGTCTTCGCTGCAACCGGCCAGCACCAGCCCGGCGACCAGCGCCAGGACGATTCCCACCCGCCTTCCCATAAGGCTCCCTCCACGATGATCCATGACCTGGCAGACTTCCTGCCGAACCAAGCATCGCCGGCAAGCTGGCCTGCCTACAAATATAACCGCCCCGGTTCAGCCGAGGCGGCCGCTCAGGGCTCCGGCGGAGGCGGCTGCAGCCAGTGCGCCAGGCTCTCGCCGAACAGCGCCGCGCGCTCCCGCTGGAGCCGCTCCAGAGCACTGCGCAAGGCTGGGAACCAGGGCTCGTCGAGGCGCTCGGGAAGCTGATCGAGGCGCGGCAGCGGCCAGGGCGAGCGACTCAGCAGAAACTCCAGGCTATAGCGGCTCAGGTCCCGGCAGAGCACCCAGCCGCCATCGCTGGTGCGATAGACCAGTTGTTCGTGCTCGAGAAAATCGAGAATCTCGCCCCAGAGCGCATCGGGCAGCGCCCAGCCGGCGCGCTGCATGTCGGGCTGGCGAACGGCCTGACCGGACTGCTGGCGCTCGTGGAACACCCGCAGCACGCCGAGCAACACCAGCAAGCGTGGCAGCGGATTGCTCCGCCAGCGCCGCAGGGCCGACAGGTTGCAGACCAGTTCGGCGCCCAGCAGCACGATCATCCAGCTCAGGTACATCCACAGGAGGAACAGCGGCACGGTGGCGAAGGCCCCGTAGATCAGCTGATAGGTGGGGAACAGGCTGACATAGAGGCCGAACAGCGCCTTCGCCGCTTCGAACAGCACGGCGGCGAACAGCCCGCCCAGCAGCGCATGGCGCAGTGGCACCGCGGTGTTCGGCACTGCCGCATAGAGCAGGGTGAAGGCCGCCGTGCTGAACACCAGGGGCGTGAACTTCAGCAGCATCCTCGCCCCCGCCAGGGCATAGGGATCGGAGATCAGCGCCAGGGAGGTGATGTAGGTGCTCAGGGCGAAGCCCGTCCCCAGCAGCAACGGGCCCAGGCTGAGGATCGCCCAGTGCAGCAGGAAGCTCGACAGGCCGCGGCGCGGCTGGCGTACCCGCCAGATGGTGTTGAAGGTCTGCTCGATGGTCATCAGCATGAGCAGCGCGGTGACCATCAGCAGCCCGACCCCGAACCAGGTCAGATGCCGCGCCTGCTCGATGAAGGTCTTGAGGTAATCCTGCAGCACCGCACCGCTGGAAGGCACGAAGTTGCGGAAGATGAAGCCCTGGATCTGCTCGCCCATGCCCTGGAACTCCGGAACGACCGAGAGCACGACGAAGACCAAGGTCATCATCGGCACCACCGCGAACAGGGTGGTATAGGTCAGTGCCGCGGCGCTCTTCGGGCCATGATCGGCCAGAAAGCGCTCGAACAGATAACGCCAGAAATCCAGGCTGTCGATGAAGCGTTGACGCATGCCCTTTCCTTACCGTGAGCGATGACGGACACGGGGTTCATCCCTGCGCCGGGGTAGTTAGAATAGCGGCCCCACCCCGCTGGATGCGATCCGCCCATGACCGATCTGACGCTCTACCACAACCCGCGCTGCTCCAAGTCCCGTGGCGCGCTGGAACTGCTCGAGGCCCGCGGCCTGCAACCGAAGGTGGTGCGCTACCTGGAGACCCCGCCCAGCGCCGCGGAACTCGAGGCGCTGCTCGCCAAGCTCGGCATCCCGGCCCGCCAGCTGCTGCGCAGCGGCGAGGAGGAATACAAGGCGCTGAACCTGGACGACCCCGCGCTGGGCGAAGAGCAACTGATCGCAGCCATGGTCGCCCATCCCCGGCTGATCGAGCGGCCGATCCTGGTGGCCGGCGATCGCGCGGTGATCGGCCGTCCGCCGGAGAAAGTCCTGGAGTTGCTGCCATGAGCACGCCCTACATCCTGGTGCTGTATTACAGCCGTCATGGCGCCACCGCCGAGATGGCCCGGCAGATCGCCCGCGGCGTCGAACTCGGCGGCCTCGAGGCGCGCCTGCGCACGGTGCCGGCAGTGTCCAGCGAATGCGAAGCCGTGGCGCCGGCCATCCCCGCCGAAGGCGCCCTCTATGCCAGTCTGGACGATCTGCGCCACTGCGCCGGACTGGCACTCGGCAGTCCGACCCGCTTCGGCAACATGGCCGCCCCGCTGAAATACTTCCTCGACGGCACCAGCAGCCTGTGGCTGACCGGCGAGCTGGTCGGCAAGCCGGCCGCGGTGTTCACCTCCACCGCCAGCCTGCACGGCGGCCAGGAAACCACCCTGCTGTCGATGCTGCTACCCCTGCTGCACCACGGCATGCTGGTCTGCGGCCTGCCCTACAGCGAGGCGGCGCTGCTCGAGACCCGGGGCGGCGGCACGCCCTACGGGGCCAGCCACCACGCCGGCGGCGACGGCAAACGCGCCCTCGACGAGCATGAAACCGCCCTGTGCCGCGCCCTCGGCCGGCGCCTGGCGGAGACGGCCCGACGCCTGGAGAGCGCGCATGCCTAGAAAGGCGAAACCGCTGCCCAGCCTGGAATGGCTGGCCCCGCGCCTGAAGGCCAGCCGCGCCCTCACCCTCGCCAGCTTCCTCGCCCTGGCCGGCCTGCTGGCAGTATGGAACCTGACCTTCGCCGACCTGCATGGCGCCCGCCCCTGGGTGGTCGTCGGCATCCAGCTGTTGCCCCTGGCGCTGCTCGCCCCGGGCCTGCTGCTCGGCGGGGCGCGCGCCCATGCCTGGACCTGCTTCGTGGTGAACCTGTACTTCATCCAGGGCGTGACCGCCGCGATCGACCCGGGTCGCCAGCTGTTCGGCTGGCTGGAGGCGCTGCTCAGCCTGACCCTGTTCTGCGCCGCCCTGCTCTACACCCGCTGGCGTTTTCAGTACGACCGCAAGCTGGCCGGGGAGTAGGGCGGGAGAAACCCGCCGACTTCGGTGTGTTGCGCCCAATGTCCGGCGGGTTGCAACCCGCCCTACCAGCCGAGGGTTTCCTTGAGGAAGGGAATGGTCAACCGGCGCTGGGCCTGCAGCGAGGCCTGATCCAGCGTGTCGAGCAGCTCGAACAGCGCCGCCATGCTGCGTGAGCCGCGGGTGAGGATGAAGCGCCCGACTTCGTCGGTCAGGTGCAGGCCGCGACGCGAGGCACGCAGCTGCAGGGCGCGCAGCTTGTCCTCGTCGGACAGCCCGTGGAGCTGGAAGACCAGCGCCAGGGTCAAGCGCGACTTCAGGTCCGGCAGCTTGATCGGCAGTTCGCGCGGCGACACCGCGGCGGACAGCAGCAAGCGACGACCACAGTCGCGCAGGCGGTTGAACAGGTGGAACAGCGCCTCCTCCCAGTCGTCCCGCCCGGCGATCGCCTCCAGATCGTCCAGGCAGACCAGCTCGCTCTGCTCGAGGTTGTCCAGCAGCGCCGGGCCGTAGTCCGCCACCTCGGCCAGCGGCAGGTAGATCGCCAGCTCGCGGCGCTGCTCGAAGCGGATGCAGGCAGCCTGCAGCAGATGACTGCGCCCGACACCCTCGGCGCCCCACAGGTAGATCAGGCTTTCGGTCCAGCCGGCGTCGGGCTCGCAAAGGCGCTCGGCATAGCCAAGCGCCGCCGCGTTGGCGCCGGGATAGTAGTTGGCGAAGGTGGCGTCGTCGCGCAGACGCACCCCGAGGGGCAACTGGATCGGTTTCATGTCGGCCCGGACGGCTCCGCGGAGCCGCCGCTGGAGTCTCCGTGGCTGGACTCTCCGTAAAGTTCGGAAAGTTTATATAAATCGTGGACATGACGCAGCAAGACCATGATCACCGCGGCCACCGGCAGGGCCAGCAGCACGCCGGTGAAGCCGAACAGCTGGCCGCCGGCGAGGACGGCGAAGATCACCGCCACCGGATGCAGGCCGATCCGGTCGCCGACCAGCAGCGGCGTCAGCAGCATGCCCTCGAGCAGTTGGCCGACGGTGAACACCGCCACCACGCCGATCAGGGGATAGGGATCGCCGCCGAACTGGAACAGTGCGGCGATGAGGGCGGCGCCGATGCCGACCACGAAGCCCATGTAGGGCACGATGCTCGCCAGCCCGGCGAGCAGGCCGATCAGCAGGCCCAGATCGAGGCCGATCAGCATCAGTCCCAGCGCATAGACCACGCCGAGCGCCAGCATCACCAGCAACTGCCCACGCAGGAAGGCGCCGAGCACCTCATGGCACTCGCCGATCAACCCCACCACCAGGCCCTCGCGCCGACGCGGCAGCAGGGCGCGCAGCTTGGCCACCAGGATGTCCCAGTCACGCAGCAGGTAGAAGCTCACCACCGGCACCAGCAGCAGATTGCCCAGCCAGGCGAGCAGGGCCAGACCGGAGGCGGTAGCCTGGCTGAGCAGCTGGCTGACGATATCGGTGGTCTTGCCCAGTTGCCCGGCGAACATTGCCTTGAGCTGGTCCAGATGCCAGAACCCCTGGGCCAGCCCCAGCTTCACCTGGACCCACGGCAGGGCCTCCTGCTGCAGCCAGTCGAGCACCAGCGGCGCCAACTGGTAGAGGTAGACCAGCTGCCGACCCAGCATCGGCAGCAGGAACAGCAGGACCAGCAGCAGCAGCAGGCCGAACAGGGCGAACACCGCCACCACCCCCCAGGTCCTCGACAGCCCGCGCTCTTCCAGGCGATCGACCAGGGGATCGCCCAGGTAGGCCAGCAGGATGCCGACCAGGAAGGGCGAAAGAATCGGCATCAGCAGATAGATCAGCCAGCCGGCGAAGAACAACCCGGCCAGCCAGAGCCAGCGGTTCGAATCAGTCATGTGGAATCCTTGTGCCTGCGATACTTGTCGGTCCAGTCCCGCACATAGTCGATGGCGCTGGCCAGGCTGCCCAGCACCACCAGCGCGATCAGCGGCAGGCGCAACGCGGCGAAGGCCGGCAGCAGGCTCGCCTGCAGCAGCACCACGCTCACCAGAACGGTCTGCAGGAGGGTGGACAGCTTGCCCAGCCGGCTCGGACTGATCTCCAGGAAGCCGACCCGCCAGCGGTAGCAGATGGCGCCGGCGACGATCAGTACATCCCGCGCCAGCACCAGCAGCGTCAGCCACCAGGGAATCAGCCCGACCAGACTCAGGCAGAGGCAGCTGACGATCAGCAGCAGCTTGTCCGCCAGCGGATCGAGCAGGGCGCCCAGCCGGCTGGTCCAGGCGAAGCGCCGGGCGAGAAAACCGTCCAGCGCATCGCTGAGGCCGGCCAGGACGAACAGCAGCAGGGCCGCGCCGTAAGCCTCGGCGAGAATCAGCCAGGCGACCGGCGGCACCAGCAGAAAGCGCAGCAGGGTCAGCAGATTGGGCAAGTGATGCATGGACGGCTCAGGCCACTGGCCCGCCCCTTCAGCGCCTCAACGGCCGCTCACCAGCGGAAGCTCAAGGTCGTTTCGCGCGGCTGCACCATCGGCGCCTGGCCGGACGCCGTCCCCGCAGCCCCCTCCTCGCGCAGGCCGATCAGCGCCAGCTGGGAACGCACCTGGGCGACCGTGGACTCGAGCTGATAGACCAGCCGGTCGCCCTCGACCCGGCGCAGGCGGGCGCCGAAGGGCTCGAGAGTGCGCTCCAGCTCGGCGTAGCGGGCCAGGTTGGCGCCGCCGACCTGCAGGGTCAGGCGCTCGGTCGCCTCCTGCTTGCCCATGAAGCGCTCGGCCAGCCTTTCGCTCGCCGCCAGCATCACGGCATCGGCCAGGGCCGTACTGTCCGCCGCTTCGGCGGTACCCTGCGACTGTCCGCCATCGGCGGACAGATGCCACTGGGCCAGCCACTTGTCACCTTCCTGCCGGGCACGCACGCTGAGCATGGCATTGGCTCCGTAACGTCCGGACACCCCCTCCAGCCCCGCGCCGCTGGCCAGATTCTCCGGCGTGGCGACCAGCTGCTCGTCGAGGTCGGCCATCGGCAGACGCAGCGGCAAGCCGCGGTATTGGGCGGCATCGCGCAGCGGCTGCGCGCTGTCCTGGCCATCGCCAACCAGCTGGGCGGTGCCGCCGGCCTCGTTCAGCCACCAGACCAGCAGGCTGGGACGGTTGGCCCCCCACAGCGGCAGGCCGGCCTGGCGCAGCTGGCTCTGGGTGGAGGCCGGATCGAAATCGACCACCAGTGCCTGCCCTTCGTAGCCATATTTGAGGATCAGCTGCTGCGGGTCCTGGCGCACCGCGGCCAAAGCCGGATTCTGCACTATCTCGGGATCGCCGGTCAGCCGCACCAGCAGGGTGTCGAGGGCCCGCTGCAGGGCCTGGTCGCGCGCCGCCGGCTGCTGGCTGGCGACCGGCTCGCGGACCTGATAGAGGCCGCTAAGCTGCTCGGCGAGAGCAGGCAGACTGAGCAGCGACAGGCAAAGCAGGAGCAGACGGGCGATCGGGCGCATGACGGAAATCTCGACGTGGCGGCACCGAGGCCGCGAATGGGGGTATACCTTAAACAGCCGCCGATTCTCCGGCAACCGCGAGAACCGCCCGCAGGCCGCATGCCAGGGCGCGCGGGGCTGCCGGCCGGGCCGCTCGGTGGTCGCTGCCGGACAAGCCTGATAGAATCGCCTGTCCTGCAGACCGGTCCTCAGCCCCGGTCGAATCCCGAATTTCCCTGAAGGCCTGATTCATGAGCAAGCAACCCTCCCTGAGCTACAAGGACGCCGGTGTCGACATCGACGCAGGTGAAGCACTGGTCGAACGCATCAAGGGCGTGGCCAGGCGCACCGCGCGCCCTGAGGTGATGGGCGGCCTGGGCGGCTTCGGCGCCCTGTGCGAAATCCCGGCCGGCTACAAGCAGCCGGTGCTGGTTTCCGGAACCGACGGCGTCGGCACCAAGCTGCGCCTGGCGATGAACCTCGGCAAGCACGACAGCATCGGCATCGACCTGGTGGCCATGTGCGTCAACGACCTGGTGGTGTGCGGCGCCGAGCCGCTGTTCTTCCTCGACTACTACGCCACCGGCAAGCTCAACGTCGACGTTGCCGCCCGCGTGGTCACCGGCATCGGCGAAGGCTGCGAGATGGCCGGCTGCGCCCTGGTCGGCGGCGAAACCGCCGAGATGCCCGGCATGTACGAGGGCGAGGACTACGACCTGGCCGGCTTCTGCGTCGGCGTGGTGGAGAAGAGCGAGATCATCGACGGCTCCAAGGTCGCCGCCGGCGATGCGCTGATCGCCCTGCCCTCGTCGGGCCCGCACTCCAACGGCTATTCGCTGATCCGCAAGATCCTCGAGGTGAGCGGCACCGAAGTGGCCAGCGCCAGCCTGGACGGCAAGCCGCTGGCCGACCTGCTGATGGCGCCGACGCGCATCTACGTCAAGCCGCTGCTCAAGCTCATCAAGGAAACCGGCGCGGTCAAGGCCATGGCCCACATCACCGGCGGCGGCCTTACCGAGAACATCCCGCGCGTGCTGCCGCAGGGCACCCAGGCGGTGATCGACGTGGCCAGCTGGACCCGCCCGGCAGTGTTCGACTGGCTGCAGGAGAAAGGCAATGTCGACGAGCGCGAGATGCACCGCGTGCTCAACTGCGGCGTCGGCATGGTCGTCTGCGTCGGCCCGGACAAGGTCGAGCAGGCCCTCGCCGTGCTGCGCGAGGCGGGCGAGCAGCCCTGGCTGATCGGCAGCATCGCCGCCGGCGAAGGCGCCGAGCGCGTCCTGCTGAACAACCTGAAGGCGCACTGATGGCCGGCTCCTGCAATGCGGTGGTGCTGATCTCCGGCTCCGGCAGCAACCTGCAGGCGCTGATCGACAGCCAGGGCGAAGGCAATCCACTGCGGATCCGCGCGGTACTCTCCAACCGCGCCGATGCCTACGGCCTGACCCGGGCGAAGAACGCCGGCATCGCCACCCAGGTGCTCGATCACCGGGCCTACGAAGGCCGCGAGGCCTTCGATGCCGCGCTGATGGAGGCGATCGACGTCTTCCGGCCCGACCTGGTGATCCTCGCCGGCTTCATGCGCATTCTCACCCCCGCCTTCGTCCGCCACTACGAAGGCCGCCTGCTGAACATCCACCCCTCCCTGCTGCCCCGCCACAAGGGCCTGCACACCCATCGCCGCGCCCTGGAAGCCCAGGACAGCGAGCATGGCTGCAGCGTGCACTTCGTCACCGAGGAACTCGACGGCGGCCCCCTGGTCATCCAGGCGGTGGTTCCGGTGCAGCCGGGCGACAGCGAGGAAACGCTGGCCCTGCGCGTGTATCTGCAGGAACATCGGATCTACCCGCAGGCCGTGCGCTGGTTCGCCGAGGGACGCCTGCGGCTGACGCCGCAAGGCGCCGTGCTGGATGGAGAAACACTGCCGGCCACCGGCCATCTCATTCGAACCTAGGATAGGAGACGTTATGCGTGGTGCCCTGTTGTTCGTCCTTGCCTTGCTCGCAGCACCCACCTATGCCTTCGAGCTGAAACCCTTCTTCGCCAGCTACACCGCCGACTGGAAGCAGATGCCGATCAGCGGCTCCGCCGAACGCTCGCTGAAGAAGCTGGACGGCACGCGCTGGGAATACAAGTTCGAGGCCAGCATGCTGGTCGCCAGCATGAAAGAGAAAAGCACCTTCACCGTCGAGGGCGGCCAGCTCTTGCCGCTCGCCTACCGCTACGCGCGCAGCGGCATGGGCAAGGAGAAGGAAGTCGATCATGACTTCGACTGGAAGACCAAGCAGGTCCAGGGCCATGATCGCGACAAGTCGGTAAGTCTGCCGATCAACCGCGGCGTGCTGGACAAGGCCGTCTACCAGCTGGCGCTGCAGAAGGACGTCGCCGAAGGCAAGCAGAGCATGAGTTACCAGGTGCTCGACGGCGACGAGGTCGAGACCTACGACTTCCGCGTGCTGGGCAGCGAGAACGTGCGCACCCGCGCTGGGCTGATCGAGGCGATCAAGGTCGAGCGCGTGCGCGATCCCACCCAGAGCAGCCGCAAGACGGTGTTCTGGCTCGCCAAGGACTGGGACTATCTGCTGGTGCGCCTGCACCAGGTGGAAAAGGACGGCAAGGAATACCAGATCATGCTCAAGGAAGGCACGGTCGACGGCCGCCCCGTGCAGGGCCGGCTCGACTGACCTCGGCGCCTTGCAGCAAAGCCGGCCTCGCGCCGGCTTTGTCGTCTTTCAGACCTACCACATCAGATCGTCGGGGATCTTGTAGGCGGCGTATGGATCGTCCGCGTCGGGAGCCTCGGTCGGGGTGTTGAGCAGCACCACCCGGCGCGGATCGCGCTCCTGGATCTTCAGCGCCGCCTCGCGCGGCAACACTTCGTAGCCGCCGCCGTGGCGGACGATGCCCAGCGAGCCGCGACTGAGCTTGTCGCGCATCATGGCATTCACCGGCAGGCGCTTGACCTTCTTGTCGTCGACGAAGTTGTAGTAGTCGTCGGTGTTCAGCTTGGGCAGGCGGGAAACCTCGATCAGCTGCTTGACCTGCGCGGCCCGCGCCTTCTGCTCGGCCTTCTCCTGCTGCTGGCGGTTCAGTTCCTGATCGCGGGCGAGCTTCTCGGCCTGGGCCTGGAGCGCCGCCTGGCGCTGAGAGTCGTCCTTCTCGACCTGGCCCTTGCGCTCCAGGCGCTCCTGCTTCTGTTTCTGCTTGCCGGCCTGCTTGGCCTGCTTCTCGTTGACCAGTCCGGCTTTCAGCAGCTGGTCGCGCAATGACATGCTCATGGTAAGAGATCTTCCAACAGCCCGGCGATGCGGGCGTTCGTTTTCAGGGGCGAACTTCGGCGATCCGGGCAGGCCGGGGAAAGGCTGGACTGGCACCTTCCGCAACCTGCCGGCTGGGGTCAATCCTCCGGCCTGAAGGTCCGGAGCGCAAGTCCGGGATGGCCGGCGGCACCCGTGGCTCACCGGCTGAAGCCCCGCCAGGCTCAGGCGCAGCCGGATTCGTCGCGTTCGGCACGCTTGGCTGCTGCCCACAGGGCTTCCAGTTCGTCCAGGCTGCAGCCCTCGGGGCTGCGACCGTCGGCGCGCAGGGCCTGCTCGATGAAGCGGAAACGCCATTCGAACCTGCCGTTGGCACCGCGCAAGGCGGCCTCCGGATCGACCGCGAGATGCCGCGCCAGGTTGGTCGCGGCGAACAGCACATCGCCGAGCTCGTCGGCGATGGCCTGCGGATCGTTGCCGCTCATCGCCTCCAGCAGCTCGTCCAGCTCCTCGCGCAGCTTGTCCACCACCACCAGCGCCTCCGGCCAGTCGAAACCGACCCGCGCGGCGCGCTTCTGCAGCTTGACCGAGCGGGACAGCGCCGGCAGGGCCTGCGGCACGTCGTCGAGCAGGGATAGCTGCTCGGGTGCGGCAGCCTTCTCCGCCCGCTCCTCGGCCTTGATCTCTTCCCAGCGCTGGCGGATGGCCGCTTCGGCCAGCTTCGGCTGGTCCGGCGCGCCATACAGGTCGCCGTCGGGAAACACGTGGGGATGGCGGCGGATCAGCTTGCGGGTGATGCCGTCGACCACCGCGGCGAAGTCGAAACGCCCCTCCTCCCGCGCCAGCTGGCTGTAGTAGACCACCTGGAACAGCAGGTCGCCGAGCTCGCCCGGCAGGTGCTCGAAGTCGCCGCGCTCAATGGCGTCGGCGACCTCGTAGGCCTCCTCGATGGTATGCGGGACGATGCTCGCGTAGGACTGCTGCAGGTCCCACGGACAGCCGTGCCGCGGATCGCGCAGGCGGGCCATGAGGTGCAGCAGGTCGTCGAGTCGATACATGGGGTCTTCCTGTTCGGTCCGGGTGCGGGAGCCGCGAGCATAGCGCGATCCCGCCGCGGCTGCCGCCAGGGACTCAGAACAGCTCGCCACGCCAGAGACCGGCGCCCAGGAAGACCGCCCAGAGCAGCCCGCCCCCGGCCGGCAGCCAGAGCGCCAGGCGCGGCGCCAAGGGCAGCAGCAGCACCAGGGCGAAGCCCGTCAGGGACACCAGACCGAACCAGCCGACCGGCCCCATCGCCGCGCCCCAGGCCAGGACACAGGCCAGCAAGGCCAGCCCCAGCGCCAGCCAGCCGGCGGCACCTGCTGCCAGATCTGGCGATAGTGGCGCTCGAGCCCCAGGCAGAGCCCGAGCATGCCCGTGTAGGCGAGCAGCATGCCCGCAGTGAATCCGGTCAGCATCGCACGGCTCTAGCAGCCTGTCGGACTTGAGCGCCGCAGGCAGATAGAGCATCGGCCTTGCCAGAAATCAGGCAGTTTTGACCGACTTTCCCGGATTTAGGTCTGTTTTTTGCCTAATTCCCGATCTGTAGGCGCAATACGGCCATGCGCTTCAGGTTCCACGCCAGGCACACCAGAGCCCATTCACCGCTGACCTTGTCCAGACCGCGCAGCGAGAATTGCCGGAAGCCCAGCACCGCTTTGATGATGCCGAACACCGGTTCCACCGTTTGCTTGCGCAACGCATACAGCGCGCGGCCCGCTTGTGTTTGCAGCTTGTGCGTCATGCGCTGCGCCGGGCTCGCGTCGGCGGCCAGGGCCGGCGGTTCGGTGAAGCGGGCGCAAGGCGACGGGTGATGCTCCTCCCGCTTGACCGCCATCAGCGGCTCGATGCCACTCGCGGTGCAGGCGCTGGCATTGGCGGCACTGTAGTAGCCGCTGTCGGTCAGCAAGTGCTCGGGATTACCCAGGGCTTTGGGCAATTCGGCCAGTTGCGCCAGCATCGGCACGACTTGTTCCTTGTCGTTGCAGGCCTGGGTGACGGCCGACGCCACCACCCGCATGCTGGTCGTATCCACCGCCGCTTGGGCGTTGTAGGCCTGTTCGAAGCCGCCGCCCGACACGGGCATGATGCACGAGTCCGCATCGGTCAGATTGACCTGGTCTTTGGCCGTTGGCCCCGCGACCGGCGGCTTGGGCGGTTTGCCGCCCGGTTTTTTGCCGCGGGCTGCAGCCTTGGCCTCCCGCTGCGCCAGCTTGGCTTGATACTCGGTGTGTTCCCTGGCGAAGCGTACCTTGGCACGGGCTTCGATCTTGGCTTTCGCCTCGGCCATGGCCGCCAGGCGGGCTTCACGGCGGGCGATTTCCTCCGGCAGGCTCATGCCGCCCGGCATCGCCGACTGATCCGCCTGCTCGGCCAGATCGAGCAGCGAGCGCACTTCGGCCTTGAGCTGGCTTTCGAGCTGTTCGATATGTCCATGGGACAGCGCGCTGTGCCGCGAGGCGTTGGCGTGGATCTTGGTGCCGTCCAGGCTGATCGTACCCAAGCTGAGCAGGTGCATTTCCTGCGCCATCTGCAGCACCTGCACAAACAGACCGGCCAGTTTGTCAAGAAAGCGGCGGCGGAAGCTGGCCAGCGTATCGTGATCTGGGTAGGCGCCGGCGGCGATGAAGCGAAAGGCCACCGAGTCGTGGGTGGCGCGCTCGATCTTGCGGCTGGAAAACACGCCGGTGGCGTAGCCATAGATCAGCAGCGCCAACAGCATCGACGGGTGGTAGGCGGCGCTGCCGCGTCCGGCATAGGCCTTGGCCATGACACTGACATCAAGCCCCTCCACCACCTCCACGATGAAGCGTGCCAGATGATTCTCCGGCAGCCAGTCCTCGATGGAAGGCGGTAGCAAGTAGCTGGTGTGACGATCAACTGGGCGGAAACGGCTCATGCTGGGGCTCGCGGAAGGTCGGCAGCCATGATCGCAGAAAACCATGGGAAAGCCCGACAGGCTGCTAGTGCAGTTTCAACCAACATCCTGTTCAAGTGGCGGGAGCTGTTCACAACCGTAATAGGTGCAGACTCGCTCCATCACCTCAGCGCTGGTCAGCGGGCGTTCGGGTTCATGGATCGCCCGCTTGCCATGCACCCAGCGGGGCTCGATCCGGTTCAGCCAGGGGCTCTTGCTCGGCAGGCGGCAGGTTACGATCCGTACGCCACCCTCGGCCCTGGCCCGGCGGTTGTGCGCCCCGATCCAGGCCCGCACCCGGTGGCTGATATGCCAGCTGGCGTTGTCCCAGATCATCAGCAGCGCCTTCTTCCCCTCGCTCGCCAGGCGCTCGCAGACCCACTCCAGGAAGTCCTCGGTCACCTGGCTGACCGGGCGGCCCTTGACGAAACGCAGCAGCATCTGCCCCGTGTCGGCGCGCAGCAGGCCATAGCAGCTCAGCGCCTTGGGTCCGGCATCCTGCGGATCCACCGACAACTGCTGCAGGCGCAGGGCCTGACCCGCGCTCCAGGCCTTCAGGGATGGGCGCGCAAAACGACTCCACCAGACCTCGTCCTGAAAACCCAGCACCCAGTCCGGGTGCGTTGTGGCCAGTTCGATCAGCCAGTCGCGTCGCTTTTTTTGCGCGCATAGTGGGGATCCGGGCTGGTAATCCAGGTCTTGGCCCGTTTCCAGCCCACGCCCAGGCGTATCAGCGTCTGGCGGATCGACTCATAGCTCAGTTGCCGTTCGGTCAGCCCCTGCTCGAAGGCCACCTCGGCGGCCAGGCTCAAGGTCCACAAGCGGGTGGGCTTGCCGAAATCGCGGGGGCTGCGGTGCAGCAAAGAGCGCAAGCGCTCGGCCTGCGTGCCCGCAAGCAAGGGACGGACACGTTTGGGCCGATGCGACTTCTCCGTCAGGCAAGACACCCCCTCGGCGGCAAAGGCCCGCAGGGTGTTGCGTACGGTTTGCGTGGCGCAGCCGAACAGAGCGGCAATTTCCGTGGCGGTCTTGCCGTCAGCGCTGGCCAGCAGGATCTGGCAGCGCCGCAGCGTGAAGGCTTCCCGGGCACGCAAGCCAACCTGCAGGGCCTGCCGTTCCTCGGTAGTCAAAGGGCGAACGAATAGAGGTGCTTTCATGGGGCATAGCATCGCCTGATGCCATAATTTCCACAACTTCATCTATGAAACTGCACTAGGCAGGGGACGGGACAGTCCATCGGCGGCATCCGCCCGGCCGACCCGCCAGGCCACCCAGCCCAGAAGGGCGCCACACAGGAAGACGCACAGCTCCAGGAACAGACGGGTCTTATCGAGGGACGGCGCGCTGAAGCCCCCGAGCAGCGGCAGGCCCACGCACAGCAGGGCCGCCGCCCATAGCTGCTCGCGCCAGGCCGCCATCGGCGGACGCCTCCAGGCATGGACGAACGCCAGGGCCCAGACGGCGAAGAACAGGCGCGCCTCCCAGCCGGCGCGGCCGGGCAGATCCGCCGGCAGCAGGCGAGCGGCCCAGAGCATCGCGACGCAGCCCAGCATGAGGCCGGCCACTGTGCCGACGTTCAGGGTCTCGACCAGGCGCAGGAAGCCCTGTCCGGCATTCGCTTCGGCCACCTTGAGACGCTGGCGGATGACGAACAGCACCAGGCCGCTGGCGATCATCGCGCAGCTGACCGCGCTGCAGAGGAAATACAGCCAGCGCATCGGATAGCCGCCGAACTGCGCAAAATGCAGCCCGGCCATGACCCGCTGGGTCAGCGCACTGGGACGCGTCTCCGCCGGCGCCTGCAGGAGCTTGCCGGAAACCCCGTCGAAGACCGCCGCATCGCCCTTGGTCAGGGCGATGCGGCTGCCCAGCAGGGGACTCGCCTCGACCCGGGCGTTCGCCCGTCCCGGATGCCTGACCCGCAGGGACGCCACCATGCCCGGCCCGAACAGAGCCTCCGCCGGGGCGATGAACGACTCCAGCGGCAGCAGTCCGGCAGGTGACGCCTCGCGAGCCGAGTCCTCGTCCCGCGAGCGCCGGCCGCCTCTGTCCATACCACCCCCATCCATGCCACCGGCAACGGCCCGGGCGCCGGGCGACGCCTCGCGCAGCATGGCCATGCGGTCGCCGCCGTAGAGGGCATCCAGCCAGGCGCGCCGGCTGCCGGCCGGACGGAAGGCGAAGAAGTCGCGGAACAGGTGGCGGTGAATGACGATGCCACTGACCAGCGCCACCAGCATGGCCATCGCCGCCAGCCCGACCAGCCAGATGCCGAGGGTTCGGGGCAGGTGGAGGCTGTAGTGGAAGCGAAAGAAGAAATTGCCGCCCACGCTGTCGCGCACCGGCACCCCGGCCCCGGTTTGCGGATCGAGCACCAGGCGCTCGGCATGGCGATCCTCGCCGGTCGACACCTTGAGCACCGGCGAACGCTCGGTCGGCAGGCCGATGCTCCAGACCGCGGCCTCGCCGTGTTCGCGCGCCAGCCAGTGCTGGGCGAAACGCGCGGCCTTCGGCTGGTCGACGCCCGTGTCGCGCAGCTCCGGCTGCATCCACCAGCTGATCTCCTTGTCGAACACCGTCAGGGTGCCGGTGAGGAAAATGGCGAACAGCAGCCAGCCGAGCAGCAGCCCCGCCCAGCCATGCAGCCAGCTCATGGACTGCCGGAAGGTCCTGTTGCCGGACATCAGGAAACACCTCCGAACCAGACCGGCCAGAAGCCCACGGCGGCCAGGGGCAGCGACAGGGCGATGCCCAGCCAGACGCGCCGCACGGAGGCAGCCGCGAATGCCCAGAGCACGAAGCCCGTATAGAGGGCGAATGACAGCATTGCCGTCGATCAGGATCAGGGTGTTCTCCGGGCCCATGCCGCGGATGTCGATCTGCCGGTTGTTGCCGTACTGGCCGCTGGCGCTGTTGCCGGTGAGGTTGACGCCGGGCATCTTGCGGATGATGTCGGACAGGTCGTTGACCGGCGGACGCTTCTTGATGTCGTCGGCGGTGATGATGGAAACGCCGGGGGCCTGTTTCAGCTCCCGCTCGGCGGTAACCAGCACGTCGTCCAGGGCGAGGACGCTGCCTTCGCCTTCCTGGTAGGCGCCGCCGTCCCGGGCGCCCTCCTCGGCAGCCTCCTCCGCTTCCAGGGAGGGGGAAGAAACCGCCAGCAATGCCAGGGGCAGATGTGCGAGCCTGAAACGCGAGTACATGCCTTACCTCACTTCTATGCATGGGCGAGCCGGCCATCTGCCCGACCGAACCTATCGATCCCGAAGACGGCGGCGCATGACAAATTCGAGGTAAATGCCATTTATTCTTATTTGACAGTAAAGATCATTTACGAAACATACATTTTCAGGCACAGCATCATCCGCAATCCCGGATGGCCGTTCTCCGCCCATAGCCGACCACCCTGCTGACGAATCAGCCGACGGGCGATCGCCAGCCCCAGGCCGAAGCCGTCACCACCGGGACGGGCAGCGTTGAGCCGGATGAAGGGCTGAAAAATGCGCTCCAGCTCGCTCTCCGCCACCCCGGGCCCCTGATCCTCGACCCACAGCAGCCAGCAGTCGCCCTCGCGACGACCGTCCAGGCAGACGCAACCGCCTTCCGGCGAATGACGGATGGCGTTGTGCAGGATGTTCTCCAGCGCCCGCGCCAGCGCGTTCAGATTGCCTAGGACCCGGCAGTCCGCCGGCAACCGGCAGGGAAGGCGCTCGGGACTCCAGCCGCTCTCGAAACAGGCGTCCTCGCAGAGGATCTCCCAGAGGGCGCCGACCTCCACCGGCTCCAGCGGCGGCTGCGGCCGCTCGGTATCCATCCAGGCCAGTTCCAGGGTGCTGTCGACCAGGGTGCGCATGGCACTGACCTCGCGGCGGACCCGCTCCTCCAGCTCGGCGCCGCTCAGCCCGGCCTCGCTGGCCACCTGCAGGCGGCTCAGGGGCGTGCGCAGCTCGTGGGACAGATCGCGCAGCAGCTGGCGCTGCAGGCCCAGCGACTCCTCCAGGCGCCCGGCCATGTGATCGAAGGCGCGTCCCAGTTCGCCCAGTTCGTCGTCCCGCCGGGCGACCCGCGGGTCCACGCGCGCGCCCAGGTTGTCCGCGTGCAGGGCGTTGGCCTGCTCGCGCAGGCGCGCCAGCGGGGCGATCAGCACCCGGTAGAGTCCGATGCAGAACAGCAGCGCCAGGCCGGCAGGAACCAGATAGTGGGTCAGCGCCCTGAAAAGCGCCCGGTAGCGCCAGGGCCGGTAGCGCTCGGGCAACTGGATGACGAAATAGCCACGCTCCTCGGAAAGAGGAATCGCGATCAGGGGCCGCTCCCGGCGCGCCGGCTCATCGGCCAGTCGAGCCGGCGCATGGCGGTCAATCGCCCCACATCGATCAGCGGCCGGCTCCCCAGCGGCTGCAGGCTGATGTCCACTAGCTCGACCAGTCCCAACTCCCGTCGCTGCATGTCGTCGAGAAAGCGGTCTACCGCCTGCGGCCCCTGCAAAGCGGCATGCTCGGCCTCTTCGGCATAGGCCTGCAGCGTCTGGCGCGCCTCGCCGGAAAGGTAGGCGGTCTGCAGGTCGATCCAGTTTCCCCAGGAAACACTCAGGGAAATCACCAGCAGGCAGAACGTGACCAGCAGCGCGGCCAGCCGCCAGAACAGCGAATGACGGCCCGGCACTCAGGCCACCTGCAGTTTCAGCAGATAACCCCGGCCCCATAGGGTCTCCAGGCGGACGCCGTGCAGGTCGATGGCGGCCAGCTTGCGCCGGATGTTGCTGACATGCATGTCCAGGCTGCGGTCATGCCGGGAATAGCCGCGGCGCAGTACCTGCTGGTAGAGGAACGGCTTGCTCAGCACCTCCTCCGGATGGCGCCAGAAGGTCTCCAGCAGACGGTACTCGGTCGGGGTCAAGCCGGCCCAGGCATCGTCATGGCGGACGTCGCAACGCCCTTCATCGAAGTGCAGCGGAAAAACGCTCGAGGGCGCGGGCTGTCCGCGCTCGTAGGCGATGCGCCGCAGGATGGCCTCGATGCGCACCTGCAACTCGCCCATCCCGAACGGCTTGGGCAGGTAGTCGTCCGCTCCGCGGCTGAAGCCGGTGATGCGATCCTGCTCGTCGCCCAGCGCGGAGATCAGGATGACCGGCACGTGCCGGCTCTAGCGCAGGCGGGCCAGCACTTCGAGGCCGTCGAGGCCGGGCAGCAGGATGTCCAGCAGGACCAGGTCGAACTCGCGCTCGCTGGCCAGCACCAGGCCGTCGCGGCCGTCGCCGCACAGCGTCACGGCAAAGCCCTGGCGCGCCAGATGATCGTTCAGGTGGACGCCCAGCAGGGGATCGTCCTCGATGGCCAGGATGTGGCGATTGGGGAAGGCAGTCATCCAACGGCTCCGCAAAATGAGAACAATTCTATTTCATTTTCTGCAGAGCACGTCTACCCGAAGGCCGGCAGGTGCTGCCGGCCCCCGGGAATCAGGAAGTGGCGCGGTGGCGGCGCGCCTCGATCACGTTGGGCAACTGGGCGATGCGCGCCAGCAGCCGGCCGAGGGCGCCCAACCCAGGGATCTCGATGGTCAGGACCATCTGCGCCGTGCTGTCTTCCTTGTTCGACAGGGTGTTGGCGGCCAGCACGTTGATGCGCTCGTTGAGCAGCACCTGGGACACGTCGCGCAACAGGCCGGAGCGGTCGTAGGCGCGGATGAAGATGTCCACCGGATAGGTCTGCACCGGCACCGGCCCCCAGCTGACCTGGATGATCCGCTCCGGCTCGCGGCTGGCCAGTTGCAGGGCGTTGGCGCAGTCCTGGCGGTGGATGGTGACGCCACGCCCGAGGGTGATGTAGCCGACGATGGGATCGCCCGGCAGCGGCTGGCAGCAGCCGGCCATCTGCGTCAGCAGGTTGCCCACTCCCTGGATCTGGATGTCGTCGCGCTTGCCCGGCTTGTGCAGCAAGCCGGACTTGCGCGGAATCAGCTCGAGCTGCTCGGTGCTGCGCTCCGGCTCGACCAGCTGCTGGGCCAGTCCCACCACATGGGCCAGACGCAGGTCGCCGGCGCCGAGGGCGGCGAACAGGTCCTCGGCGGTCTTCAGGTTGCACTTTTCCGCCAGCCGGTCGTAGTCCACCGGCGACAGGTCGAGACGGGCCAGCTCGCGCTCGAGCAGCGTCTTGCCGGCGGCGACGTTCTGGTCGCGCGCCTGCAGCTTGAACCAGTGGACGATCTTCGCCCGGGCCCGCGAGGTGGTGACGTAGCCGAGATTGGAGTTCAGCCAGTCGCGGCTCGGCGAGCCGTTCTTGCCGGTGATGATCTCCACCTGCTCGCCGGTCTGCAGGCTGTAGTTGAGCGGCACGATGCGCCCGTCGATCTTGGCGCCACGGCAGTTGTGGCCGATCTCGGTGTGCACGCGGTAGGCGAAGTCCAGCGGGGTGGCGCCCTTGGGCAGGTCGATGGCATGGCCGTCGGGAGTGAACACGTAGACCCGGTCGGGCTCGATGTCGACCTGCAGCTGCTCGGCCAGGCCGCCGATGTCGCCCAGTTCCTCGTGCCATTCGAGCACCTGGCGCAGCCAGGCGATCTTCTCCTCGTAGTGGCTGGAGGTGGACTTGACGTCGGTGCCCTTGTAGCGCCAGTGGGCGCAGACGCCCAGCTCGGCCTCCTCGTGCATGGCGTGGGTGCGGATCTGCACCTCGAGGGTCTTGCCGTCCGGGCCGATCACCGCGGTGTGCAGCGAGCGGTAGCCGTTTTCCTTGGGGTTGGCGATGTAGTCGTCGAACTCGCGGGGAATGTGCCGCCACAGCGAATGGACGATGCCGAGGGCGGTATAGCAGTCGCGCACCTCGGGGACCAGCACGCGCACCGCGCGCACGTCGTAGATCTGGCTGAACTGCAGGCCCTTCTTCTGCATCTTGCGCCAGATCGAATAGATGTGCTTGGCCCGGCCGTTGATGTCGGCCTTGATGCCGGCGCCGGCCAGCGCGTCCTTGAGCTCCTGGACGACCTTGGCGATGAACTGCTCGCGGTCCAGCCGGCGCTCGTGGAGCAGCTTGGCGATCTGCTTGTACTGTTCGGGCTCCAGGTAGCGGAAGGACAGGTCCTCCAGCTCCCACTTGATGTGGCCGATGCCGAGGCGGTGGGCCAGCGGCGCATAGATGGCGGACACCTCGCGGGCGACGCGCTGGCGGCGTTCCTCGCTGGCGTGCTTGACCGCGCGGATCGCGCAGGTGCGCTCGGCCAGCTTGATCAGCGCGACGCGCACGTCGTCGACCATCGCCACCAGCATCTTGCGCAGGTTTTCCACCTGGGTCTGGGCATCCAGCACCAGGGATTCGCGGGGATTGAGACTGTCGCTGATCGCCGCCATGCGCAGCACGCCCTCGATCAGCTTGGCGACCAGCTGGCCGAAACGCCGCTGCACCTCGTCCAGGGCGATCTGCTTCTGGCGCACGCCGCGATAGAGCACGGCGGCGAGCAGGGAGTCCTGATCCAGCTTGAGGTCGGCGAGGATTTCCGCGATCTCCAGCCCGACCAGGAAGCTGGACGTACCCGCGGCAGGAGCGCCCGGCTCCGGCCGCGCCTGCCGTTCGGCCTCGCGGGCGTATTCGCAGGCCTTCTTCAGCGTCTCGCGCTCCAGGGCCGGGTCCATCTTCAGGACATGATCCAGCCAGGCCTCCAGATTGATGCTGCCGTCGGTGTTGACCGGCTGCTGCGCTCTCACCTGTACCATGTATCTACCTTTCCCCCAGCATGTCTTCCATGCCGCATCAACATCAGCCGGCAAGCCCCGGCGCTCGACCTCAGCGCGCAGCAGGCCCCCTCTCGAACAACGCCATGGCCTCGACATGCGCAGTCTGCGGAAACATGTCGAGAATGCCGGCACGCCGCAGCCGGTAGCCCTGCCTGGCCAGCTCCGCGGCATCCCGCGCCAGGGTCGCCGGATTGCAGGAAACATATAGCACTCGCTCAGCACCCAGGGCGCCCATCTGGCGCACGACCTCCAGCGCGCCGTCGCGCGGCGGATCGAGGAGGACCGCCGGGAAGCCGGCGGCCATCCAGGGTGCCTCGGCCAGCGGGTTCGACAGATCCGCCAGGCAGAAGTGCAGGTTGTCCAGGCCGTTGCCGGCCGCGTTTTCCCTGCCCCGCTCGACCATCGCCGCCACGCCCTCCACCGCCACCACCTCGCGCGAGCGCTGCGCCAGCGGCAGGGCGAAGTTGCCGAGGCCGCTGAACAGGTCCAGCACCCGCTCCCCCGGCTGCGGCGCCAGCCAGTCCAGGGCCTGGGCGACCATCGCCTCGTTCACCGCGGCGTTGACCTGCACGAAGTCGCCGGGCCGGTAGTGCAGCTCGAGTCCCCAGGGCTCCAGACGGTAGCCCAGCGGAGCTTCCGGCGCGTCCGCCTGCGGCTCGCCCTTGCCCTGCAGCCAGAGCTGCGCGGCCTGTTCGCGACAGAAGGCGCGCAGGCGCTGCAGATCGTCGTCCGCAAGGGGCGCAGTATGACGCACCAGAATGGCGCTTGTATTGCCATGGAACAACTCGACATGGCCCAGCGCCTGGGGCCGCGCCAGGCCGTGCAGGAGCGCAGGCAGGGCGCGCAGGATGGACTGCAACGGACGTACCAACACCGGGCAGTCGTCGATGGCGACGATCGACTGGCTGGCCGCGGCGCGAAAGCCCACCTCCAGCCGGCCGGCGGCGGCGTCCCAGCGCACCGCGATGCGCGCCCGGCGGCGGTAGCCGAACTCCGGGCCGACCAGGGGCGGCGCCCATTCCTGCGGCGCCAGATCGGCGAAGCGCGCCAGCTGCTCGGCGAGGGTGCGCTGCTTCAGCGCCAGCTGCTTGGCATGCGGCAGCGCCTGCAGGGTACAGCCGCCGCAGCGCCCGGCATGCGCGCAGGGCTCGGCGCGACGCAGCGGACTGGCGGCCAGGAGACGCTCGGCGCGGGCATCGACGATGCGGTTGCGCGCGCCGAGCACGCGGGCTTCGACCTGCTCGCCGGCCAGGGCGCCGGAGACGAACCAGGTGCGCCCGTCGACGAAGGCGATGCCACGGCCGTCGTGGGCCAGGCGCTCGATGGTCAGGACCTGCTTCCTGCCCACCTGCAGGGGCGCCGAACGGGCGCCGCCGCTGGGCTGGAAGCGCAGGCCGGTGGTGCGTCTAGCCACGGCAGAGAACCTCGCGTTGCGTGGGAGTCGGCTTACGGCTGGTCATAGACACCCGTGGACAGGTAGCGGTCGCCGCGGTCGCAGATGATCGCCACCATCACTGCATTCTCCACCTCGCGCGACAGACGCAGCATGGCCGCCACCGCCCCGCCCGAGGACACGCCGCAGAAGATGCCCTCCTCGCGCGCCAGGCGACGCATGCAGTCCTCGGCCTCGCTCTGCGCCATGTCGATCACCCGGTCGACGCGGGTCGCATCGAAGATCTTCGGCAGGTATTCCTGCGGCCAGCGGCGGATGCCGGGAATCGCTGAGCCTTCCTGGGGCTGCAGGCCGACGATCTGCACCGCCGGGTTCTGCTCCTTGAGGTAGCGCGAGGTGCCCATGATGGTGCCGGTGGTGCCCATCGAACTGATGAAGTGAGTGATGGTGCCCTGGGTCTGGCGCCAGATTTCCGGGCCGGTGCCTTCGTAGTGGGCCTGCGGGTTGTCCTGGTTGCCGAACTGGTCGAGCACCTTGCCGCGCCCTTCGCCCTGCATCTTCAGCGCCAGGTCGCGGGCGCCCTCCATGCCCTCGGCCTTGCTCACCAGCACCAGCTCGGCGCCATAGGCGCTCATCGCCGCCTTGCGCTCGGCGCTCATGTTGTCCGGCATGATCAGGAGCATCCGGTAGCCCTTGATCGCCGCCGCCATCGCCAGGGCGATGCCGGTGTTGCCGGAGGTGGCCTCGATCAGCGTGTCGCCGGGGCGGATGTCGCCGCGCAGCTCGGCACGGATGATCATCGACAGCGCCGGGCGGTCCTTCACCGAACCGGCCGGGTTGTTGCCTTCCAGCTTGACCAGCAGGGTGTTCGAGGTTTCGCCCGGCAGGCGCTGCAGGCGCACCAGCGGGGTATTGCCGATGCACTCGGCGATGGTGGGGAAATGCACTGTCATGGAAACGCTCGGTATCCTGAATCAGAAAAGGGCTGCTCGGTCCGGACGGCATCCTTGCCGCCATGCTGCGTGGGCGCCGCGACGCCCGGCCTGACACAGGCCGCTCGTCCATCGGGGAGCGGACGCGCCACCTCGGGAGGCGAACCGTCCAGGCCACAGGGGGCATCTATGATAGCCGGCAAAGCGCTGCAGGCCATCATCCGGAAAGGGCACATGCATATTCCAAATGGCTATTGGGCTGCCTTCTGTTGTCCCGCCGGGCTCTGTCGCTACACTGCCTTCCCAAATCCCTCACGGAGAATCGGGGTGTTCCACGACTTCAGCATCAAGACCCGCATCGTCATGCTCACCCTGCTGCCCAGCAGCCTGCTGGCCCTGGTCCTGGGCAGCTATTTCACCTGGCAGCAGCTGACCGAGATGCAAAGCAACCTGGTGGAGCGCGGCCAGCTGACCGTCCAGCAGCTCGCCCCCCTGGCCGCACCGGCCCTGGCGCAGAACTACCACAACCGCCTGCAGCGCATCGCCAACCGGGTGCTCGACCAGGCGGACATCCGTGCGGTGAGCTTTCTCGACAGCAAGCTGGAAACCATCGTGCATGCCGGGCCGAGTCTCAGCGGCGCGCGGCCGCCCGCGGACCCGACCCAGTCGACCATGACCCGCGACAACAAGGCCACCCACCTGCTGATGCCGGTGCTCGGCTACCACCAGAACCTGGCCAGCGGCGACAGCAGCCAGGACGACCGCCTGCTCGGCTGGATCGCCCTGGAAATCTCGCACCACAATGCCCTCCTGCAGGGCTATCGCAACCTGCTCGCCAGCCTGGTGCTGATCATCGCCGTGCTGGTGGTCAGCGCCCTCCTCGCCATGCGCGTGGGCCGCTCGATCAACGACCCGCTGCGGCGCATCCAGCAGGGCGTGTCGCAGCTGCGCGACGGCCATCTGGAAACCCGCCTGCCCGCCCTGCGCAGCCACGAGCTGGACGAGCTGGCCGCCGGCATCAACCGCATGGCCGAGGTCATGCAGCACGCCCAGGAAGAGATGCAGAACAGCATCGACCAGGCCACCGAGGACGTCCGCCAGAACCTGGAAACCATCGAGATCCAGAACATCGAGCTGGACATGGCGCGCCGCGAGGCGCTGGAGGCGAGCCGGATCAAGTCCGAATTCCTCGCCAACATGAGCCACGAGATTCGCACCCCGCTGAACGGCATCATCGGCTTCACCAACCTGCTGCAGAAATGCGAGCTGTCGCCCCGCCAGCACGACTACCTGAACACCATCCAGAAGTCCGCCGACAGCCTGCTCGACATCATCAACGAGATCCTCGACTTCTCGAAGATCGAGGCCGGCAAGCTGGTCCTCGAGCACACGCCCTTCAACCTGCGCGAACTCATCCAGGACACCCTCACCATCCTCGCCCCGGCGGCCCACGCCAAGCACCTCGAACTGGTCAGCCTGATCTACCGCGATACCCCTCTGGCGCTGAACGGCGACCCCCTGCGGCTCCGCCAGGTTCTCACCAACCTGATCAGCAACGCCATCAAGTTCACCAACGAAGGCACCATCGCCGTGCGCGCCATGGTCGAGGAGATCGGCGAGGAGTTCGCCCAGCTGCGCATCAGCGTGCACGACACCGGCATCGGCCTGTCCCAGGAGGACCTGAACGCGCTGTTCCAGGCCTTCAGCCAGGCCGACAACTCGCTGACCCGCCAGGCCGGCGGCACCGGCCTCGGGCTGGTCATCTCCAAGCGCCTGATCGAGCAGATGGGCGGCGAGATCGGCGTCAACAGCGTGCCGGGCGAAGGCTCGGAGTTCTGGATCCGCCTGTCCCTGCCGCTCGACGACCAATCGGAGGACGAGCCGCCGACCGCCCTGCACGGCCAGCGGGTGGCCCTGCTCGAACAGCACGAGCTGGCCCGCCAGTCGATGCAGCACCAGCTGGAGGACTGCGGCCTGGAAGTGCTGCCCTTCGCCGAGCTGGACAGCCTGCTGGCCGGCGTCGCCGCCGCGCGCCAGGAAAACCGTCCGATCGGCCTGGCGGTGCTCGGCGTGACCAGCCGCGACACCGGTGCCGAGGAGCTGGCCCAGCGCGTCGCCGACCTCGACCGGCTCGGCTGCAAGTGCCTGGTGCTCTGCCCCACCACCGAACAGCTGGTCTACCAGGAGACCCTGCCGGAGACACAGATCCACCTGCAGAGCAAGCCGGCACGGCGCGACAAGCTGGAGGCGGCGCTCGGCGAGCTGCTCGCGCCGCAGCCGGCCGGCCAGCAAGCGCCCGGCCCGCTGGGCAACCGCGCGCCCCGCCTGCTCTGCGTCGACGACAACCCGGCCAACCTGCTGCTGGTACAGACCCTGCTCGGCGACATGGGCGCCACGGTCTGCGTGGCGGACAGCGGCCAGGCCGCCGTGGAGGCGGCGCAGCGGGAACACTTCGACCTGATCTTCATGGACGTGCAGATGCCCGGCATGGACGGCCGCCAGGCCACCCGGGCGATTCGCCAGTGGGAGAACGCCCAGCCGGAGCGTCGCCACACGCCGATCATCGCCCTCACCGCCCATGCCCTGGCCAACGAGCGGCGCGCCCTGCTGCAGGGCGGCATGGACGACTACCTGACCAAGCCGATCAACGAACGCCAGCTGGCCCAGGTCGTGCACAAATGGACCAAGCTGCACCTGCGCTCGCCCGACAGCCAGGCCGACGAGGCCCGGCCGGCCGCCATCGGCCATCTCAGCGTGCTCGACCCCGAGGAAGGCCTGCGCCTGGCCGCCGGCAAGCCCGACCTGGCCGCCGACATGCTGAGCATGCTGCTCGCCTCGCTGGATGCCGACCGCCAGGCGATCCGCCAGGCACGCCGGGACGGCGACCGCGACGCGCTGCTCGAACGGGTGCATCGCCTGCACGGGGCGACCCGCTATTGCGGCGTGCCCCAGCTGCGCGCCGCCTGCCAGCACAGCGAAACCCTGCTCAAGCAGCACGCTCCGGCAGCCGACGCCGCCCTGGACGAGCTGGACGCGGCCATCCTCCGCCTGGCCGGCGAGGCGAAATTCGGCGCCTGAGCAGGGAGCGGGTGCCCGCGCCGGCATCGGGCCTGGTGAGCGCATCCCCGACTACGGGGCGAACAGCTCCAGCTGTTCGCCGCCACGCCCATCGAGCAGCCGCACGCCGACGCCAAGCAGTCGCACCGGCCGGGCGCCGCGGGCGAAGGCGGCGCCGAGCAGCCGGCGGTAGCTGTCCAGGCCCCGGCCGGCGCCGGCCTGCTCCAGGGTGGTCTGGGTGAAGTCGTGGAACTTCACCTTGACGAAGGGTTTGTCCGGCCGATAGCTGTCGTCCAGCCGCGCCAGGCGCCCGTCGAGTTCTTCCAGCAGCTGCGGCAAACGCTCCAGGCAGGCGGCCAGATCCGGCAGATCACGCGCGTAGGTGTGCTCCACGCTCAGCGACTGGCGGCGGCTGTCGACCTCCACCGGACGCTCGTCGATCCCCCATGCCAGCTGCCCCAGGCGCTCGCCGAAACTGCCGAACTCGCGCACCAGCGCCAGCTGGCTCCACTGGCGCAGCTCCTTGCAGGTGCGGATGCCAAGGCGCCCGAGCCGCTCGGCGGTGACCTTGCCGACGCCGTGCAGCCGGTTCACCGGCAGCTCGGCGACGAAGGCCTCGACCTCGGCCGGCGAAATCACGAACAGCCCGTCAGGCTTGCGCCAGTCGCTGGCGATCTTGGCGAGGAACTTGTTCGGCGCGACGCCGGCGGACACCGTGATGCGCAGCTCATGCCAGACGCGCCGGCGGATGTCCTGGGCGATGCGCGTGGCGCTGCCGGAAAAGTGCGGGCTGGCGGAAACGTCCAGGTAGGCCTCGTCCAGCGACAGCGGTTCGACGAACTCGGTGTAGTCGCGCAGGATCCGCTGGATCTCCCGCGATGCAGCCTTGTAGGCCTCGAACCGCGGCCTGACGATCAACAGCTCCGGGCAGAGCTTCAGCGCCTGGCGCGCGGGCATCGCCGAACGCACGCCATAGGCGCGTGCCTCGTAGTTGCAGGTGGCGATCACCCCGCGCCGATCGGGCGCGCCGCCCACCGCCAGCGGCCGAGTAGCCAGGCGCGGGTCGTCGCGCATCTCGATAGCTGCGTAGAAACAGTCGCAATCGACGTGAATGATCTTTCTGCCGCTCATGAAGCCAGTATGCCGCCCGGAGCGTGGCGCTGGCAGTCCCCGGCGGGCTCAGTGCGCCGCTGTGCCTTCGCTGGTGGCACGCGTCGAGCGGATGTTGCGGACGCGGAAACCATCGGAGCCGGCGATGTCGATAGGCAGCCAGATCCGCCAGGCCTCGTCGGCACCGATCGCCCGTGCCTCGACGATGCGGCTGCCGACCACCTGGCCGGCCTTGAGGATATCGAGATCGATGGCCACGTTCTCCAGATCATGACCCGAGATGTTCACCCCGGTGCCCTGGAGATAGGTCTTGTGGCTCATGGTAATCAACTGCATGTTGCGCAACCGGATGTCATTGTCGGCCAGCGCACCGGCCGAGAACAGCAGCGCCATCAGCGCAATCTTCACTCTTGACTGCATTGCATCCCCCGAATCGGGCAGCCCCATATCTGGGCATTCGCCCATGAAAAAGTCTCATATCAAATACCTCTCCATACTTCCCGGATTGGAGTAAAGCCCGGCGTGAATAGCACGAAACGCCATTTCAGGCGAGAACCGCTGATCTAACCTCTAAAGAGAAATCCTCCGGAGCGGCCGCCATGTCCCTCGATAAGCACGCCCTCGACCGCCTGCTCGAACAAGCCCAGCAGCATGCCGACCAAGCGGTCGCACGCAACGACCCCTCCCTCTACCGTGAAGCCTTTATAGCCATGTGCCAAGCCGTGGCATTGCTCGGCGAGGAGAACGACAACTGGCGCGAACAGGTGGTGCGGGCCACCGAGGAGTACACACGCACTGAAGGAATCTAGCGGCCGATGCCATGCCTGTGGCGTTAAACAATTGAAGCCAAACCATTTTTCAGGCAATACCGCTTGACAGCGGATTGTTTGGCTGTAGAATGCCGCCACACAGACGCGGGGTGGAGCAGTCTGGTAGCTCGTCGGGCTCATAACCCGAAGGTCGTTGGTTCAAATCCAGCCCCCGCAACCAACCTTACAGGCATCGGCCACGACTGCGATCAGCAGTGCGGGGCCGATTGCTATGTGGGATCCACTGCTTCGTCGGCGCACCGCAGCGACGACGGCGCTCCTGAAGATCCCGGCCTGCGCACCTCTCCATCCTCGCCACTCACGCAGCAGTTCCGCCTGCAGGCCTGTCGCGACCTCGCCGACCGGTCTATCGCCGTGGCAGGCTCCCTCCGCTTCTCGGTTGCCGCTATTGTGCGGACTGCTCGACGGCAGCCGCCGGCCGGGCATCACTGCCGGACAGGTGCTCGCGGTAAGCGTCGACATCGGTGATGGCTGGCTGACCACGCAGCCGGCGAGCAGCCGGTAGAGACTCGGCAGCCCAGTCGCGCAACTTCTGATTTTCATGCTTCAGCTCTTCCAGCCGTTGCTGGTGGCCGACCAGCGCAGCACGCAGGTCGTCCTGCTCATGGCGCAGCCGCTCCCGACTGCCTCGCTCGCTGCCGAGCAGCGCGGTCAGGCGCTCGATATCGGCCTGGCGCTGACTGGCCAGCCGCTCGGCCTGGTCGGCACGCTCGGACACCCGCCCCAACTCGATGCGCAACGCATCGGTTTCGCGAGAGAGCAGCCAGAGGAGCAGGACCATGAGCGCGGCAACGAGGAGAGAGGACTTGGTCATGCCCGCCCCCCCCCCTGCTGCACTGCCATCGCGGGGGCCGAATTTTCGGATCTGCTCCATTTTCATAGCGTTGATTCCTCCTTGAACTGCGCATAGGCGCCGGCGCGGCTTCAGCTCGTACAAGCTCTGAGCATAGGCCGCTGTGCTGGAACGCCTCGTTCGGGCTCGCCGCCGGCCTGGCAGCGGAGCTGCATATGGACCTGCGCGAAGGGACAAGATGCCAAAACATTGCACCTTTGGTTGGCGAAAACAGGAAAATGTGGCGGTGCTCGATATCAGCGGGCTTCAGCTCCGTCGCGATGCATGCCCGCTCCCTAAAATCAACGAGCCGGCATCGCCCCAAGCGCATGCTCGCCCTCGATGAGCAGCCCAGCGAGGAGTCATCCCCGCCAGCCCTGAGAACCACCCAGCCCCCACCTGTCCCCAGAACCGGCATTGGTGCGACATCTCACCGAACGCCCGCTTAGTTTTATCCACAAAGAGAATCTAATCTCAATAAGTTTTTGCAATCGCCAGCTATCCACTGATCCCTTGGATCAGAATAGAGGTCATCCAGAACGACCCCATTACAGCTAAAAACCAATAACGCCACCCTGCCACGCTGGAGCCGGCAAGGATCCACTTTGAAAAAGCCGCCCTCTTTCTGCTTCCACTCCACAGCCACCCTGCTCTGCGGGCTGCTGCTCATCCTCCCTGCGGGTGCCGAACCGCTGCAGTTTGCGCTGGTCGCCAAGCGCGTCGATCAGCGCTTCTTCATCCTCGCCGGTGAAGGCTGTGCCGAGGCCGCCCAGGCTCAGGGCGATACCTGCTTGTTGCTGGGCGCCTCGGGGCCGGCGCATTTTCGCCAGCAGAACAAAGCCCTGGAGCAGGCTCTCGAAAGGGATCTGGACGGTATCGCCCTGGCGGTGACCCATTCGAAATGGCTGGCCGAGCATGCCCTGCAACGGACAGACAAGACACCGCTGATTACCTTCGATGCGGACTTGGCCCCCGCAGAGCAGCACCTGCGCAGAGGCTACGTCGGGATCGACAACCTGGCGTTCGGCCGCCAACTGGGCATGCTCGCCCAGCGCCTCAGACCACAGGGCGGCAAACTGTGTGTCTTGACCGGCGACCTGCAAGACATCTACCAGCAGGAACGCCTGCAAGGCATCCGCCAGCAGCTCGGCGGCATCCCGAGCCACCAGGGAGTCGACCGACTGAGCGGGGAGAAGGGCTGGAGCGAGCCGCACCGTTGTCCGCTGGAACGCGCCGAGACGCCGGAAAGCGCATTGCTCCAGCTCGCCACCCTGCTGAACACTCGCCACTTCGATGCCATCATCAGCCTCGGTAGCTGGCCGGTTCATCATGCCGATAGCTACCGTCGACAAATCGGCCCGCTGCTCACCGAGCTCGATGCCAAACGCAGTCATCCGGCCATCATCATCGCCTCGAGCGAGCCGGACGCGGCACAGCGCGCCTTGCTCAATGACGGCCTGGTACAGGCCTATCTGGACATGAATAGCCGCGAGATCGGCCGCCAGAGCTACTGGATGCTCAAGCGTCTGGCACGGGGCGAACCCACTGCCGAGACCTTTCTCGTCGACAGCTACATCGTCTATCTGCCCCAGTCGCCGCCAGGCATGACCGCAACGCCTTGAGAAGAAGCGTCTTTAGGCCTTCTGCTGTTACTGCTGGCAAAGCCTTCTGCAAGGGCCCGGTCGGGATTGCACAACGTCCCCATGGCCCGCGCGACAGCAGGCACCACTCCGGTGTCTTCTCAGATGCTCGGCGCATCGCTAGAATTGCGCACTTTTTGATCAGGCGCGCCGTCCAGGCGCCCAGAGGTAGCTGCCCTATGTCCACATCCTCCACGCCCAAAGTCGGATTCGTGTCGCTCGGATGCCCATAGGCTAGTCTTTCTAAACTTTTCTCGTGACCTCAAAAAAGCCCGGCCCCCTCTGTTTCAGAGGGTCCGAGCTTTCCGTTCACACCAGTGAGCTTGAAAATCCCCCAAACCTTTAGGTGCCGCTGACCAGCCCCTCACCAGCAACAATCGCTCGCAAATAGCAGCCTCCGGCCAAAAGGCGACCTTTCTGACATTCCACCTAGGTGTCTGGTTTGCGGTTACAACTCGACACGCGCTGTAGTAGACCTCAAGTAAGGATCGCTTTGCCGACGCTCTGAGCTATGCGGGTCTATCGGTACCCTATTTGCCAATCGCGTCCTTAGCACACTCTGATCCATTACTGGCCTATAGCCGAGGCGCTCCCGACGGTTCGTCCGCTTCCAGCGGCCATGAGCGGGCCGTGGCAATGTCCGGATGTCTCGGCTCATTGGTAACCCGACCGTAGACGTCCCGATATTCTTCGATCTCAATCAGACATTGCTTGGCTGAAGATGCGCGTGCATCGTTCGCCGAAAGCATTGAGAACAACTGAGCGCGCAGTTCCGTCAGTGGTAACCCAAACTCCTCGAAAGCGCCGGCCCATTCTCTTGATGGCCTTCTACCGAGAGCCAGATTCCGTATCACGTTCTTCATGCCGCGAAAGGGATGCGGCGCGTCGACATACCCATCGAACAGCGCCATGAAGACCTCCTCGTCGGGCATATCGTCCATAGCCATCTCGAAAACCCGGCGGATGTCACCAGCCGGCAGGGCACGATAACGGTTGATCATGGCTGCGCGAACATTGGGAAACTTGCAAGCTAATGCGGTCAATGCGGCCGACAGCCGAAAACCATCCCCAACCGGAATTTGGCCCATACAAAGATGATTGAGTACCGACAACGCCGAGGCTTCTGTATCCAGCTTAAGCACCGCATTCATCCATTCGAACTCCCGCAGAAACGCAGGGTCTGTGGCGAGCCGTTCCAGCGTGATGAGGGCAGAGTCAGCGGGTCCTTGTGGCACTGTCTGGAGCAGGCGCCGCAATGCATGCGGCCGGCGGTGTAGATCCGGTAACAGTGCAATAGCGTCGTGCACACTTTCCGGATCATCAGAAAAGGGGAACAGATCGATCCAGCCCATCAGCTCGCCACGATTCTCTTCGAGACGCCAGGTTTGCGTTTGAGCCACGGAGAGCAAGTCTTGCACCCCCGCCATCAGTAGTGCGGCGGGGATGATTTCGCCTGCGCGGGCAGCGGACGCGAGCAATCGGTGTTTGTGGGTTATCGGCTGACGCAGCGCGAGCAGAGTGTCGATCTCGCGTCGTTTGTCTCCATGCGGAAGGGAAAGACCGGTTGCGGCAAGCATCAGAGCGTGCTGCTGTTCAGCGTCGGAACTCGCCGCATCACCAAGAGTGCGAACCACGGCGAAGATCTCTTCGGCAAAATCTGACGTCGGCGGGGTTCCCGCAGCGCGCTCTACCCTGCGCGCTAGATGGTTTGAATAATCGGTCCAACTGGCGAAGATGCGTTTTTCTTGGGGGGAGTGATCAGCCGACCAGATTTCGAGCAAGGCTCCCGCCGCGTCTTTGCCCCAGCGGAGATCGCCAAGGCCGCGGGTAAGGACGGCGACTGCAGGTGCATCATGCATGTCCTTGAGGGCGCGGGCATATATCAGGGTGTAGCCCACCTCGTTGGATGCTCCTTGGCCACCCCCCGTGAGGCGCGCAGCACGTGCAGCGTCGTAGTCCGCCAAGTCTCGCTCAAGAAGCGCGAACAAGGGCTCTGCCAATGCCGCGTCGGCCAACCTTCCCCCTGCACGCGCCACTTCAGAAGCTGCCTGCCGTGCCGGATGCTGCACAGTGCTCAAGGTATCCATCCAGGCTTGGACGACGTCACGCAAACCGGGGCGGTGTACGGCGTCGAACGGCGGCTTGGAATCACCGTTGTTGCTGCCGTGTCGGGCGAGTACATCAGCCAGTAAGCCGATGCGTCGAGGATCGCTGCTCTGTGCGTTGGCGATCAAGACTGGCACGAAAGCTTCCTGTCGCGTCGCTGATAGCGCATTCACTAGACGATAATGCGCGTCCGACAGCTGTTTGTCATAGTGGCCGAGCGCCTGTAGCTGGCTGTCTATCGCAAGCAGCTGGTTGAAGAGCGCTGCGACGGTCACCGGTCCGATCACTGCCGCCGCCGCATTTAGACGGCGCTCCGACGTGGATGGGTCGAGCGCGTTCTCGGCCACCGGTCCGCTGTCTAGCAGCGGGGCCACTTTGAGATAGTCGCCGACGCGATACGGAAGCCGTAAGTCGGCTGCGATTCGGGCGACAAGTCCCGCAGCAACGGCTTCTGGGTACTCCGTGTACGCATGCACGATTGCATGCTCGAGGTTCATGTCCTTGGACTCAAACTCGGCTGTGCTGAGCAGCTGTGTGATACGGGTCTCGGCATCGGCAGGCTTCTCATCCACGATCAGACCAAGCAAACGCACCGGCTGGGTTTCTGCGCAGCGCGCCGCTTCGCGCTCTGTGGCAAGGCGGGCATCGAGCTGCGCGTCCGTAAGGTGATCTATATAGTTCCTTTCTGCCAGTGCTTTCCATACAGCGTCAGGCGCCGCTTTCATGATCTGATTCACATGCCGATCACCGCGGCGAAACCCAAGCGATACCACAACGGCAACCACGACCTCAGGGTCAGGGTCGGTGGCGGCCAGCATCGCGGCAAGTTCCATCCCATCAAAGCCGCTGTTGCTGGCGATCTCGGACAGGGCGAGTTTTCGTTGGGGCGCGGGCAGCGCACGCAAACGGGCTTCGCGATCAGCCCCAAGAACACCCGGATGAAAGCGATCAACCGCCCGGAACGTCATGAACTGAATCTGCTCATCAGCATTTGACGCGAGTGGCCAGATGTACTCCGAGAACTCTGGCTTGCCGGAAGCGACCATGAAACGCACTGCGCGGTCGAACACTCCGGGGGTGTGCCAGCGTCCGATGAAGCGCAGGACACGATCACGCAGGCGCTGCCATACGGCGTCGGCGGCCCTGTCGAGCATTGCTGCGGCCAGAAGTGGATCAATGCCAAGCGCCTCGTCGACAGCGACCGCCACAGCGTGCTCGCCATCTGCGCCTGCACGCGAAAGCCTATCGCACGCGAACAGAATCGACTCCTCCCAGTACGATCGGTCGAGCACGTCTTCGCGCAGCTTTCTATGCGCGTCGGTATCGCCCGTGGCCGTCTTCATCATAAGGTCTTCGACTTCCGCAGCCGCGTACCACTCCTGGAACAGCTGGTGCTGAAAGCTGATTGCGCCATTGGCACCGGCCATACGCACCAATAAGTGCGCGTCGACCAAGCTGTCAATGATGTTACGGGGACTAGGTGGCTGCCCAATCTGGCCGTCTTCGAAAAGACGCCGCAAGATCATCGAAATGGTGCGATTGGCATTTGCGTCCGAAATAACTGTGCTAACGCTTCGGTTCGCTTCTACGGCGAGGCCTGTTAGAAAGGTCGTGTGGTGACCGAGCGTGTCCCGGTGCAATCGTTCGACTTTGTCCGGCGCGGTCTCGTTGTGCCGGACAAATATGCCCAGCACCGCTTCCTTGGTTTCGGGAAACGCGACGCCGTGCGGTAGGATCAACAAGGCGTTCAAGTAGAGAGGGTTGCCGACGAGCTCACGTACGCCGCCCGTCCGCCATGCCCGGTCGACGAGCTCTTCGCCTTCCTGGCCACGTACCGCCAGCGCAAGCTCCATCTGCTGATCGTGCGAAAGCGCTTCGATCGTGACGACCGGGCCAACGGTCGGTAGGGTCTGGCGCCGGGAACTGATCACGACGCC
Organism: Azotobacter chroococcum; assembly: GCF_002220155.1. Classification (NCBI taxonomy): domain Bacteria; kingdom Pseudomonadati; phylum Pseudomonadota; class Gammaproteobacteria; order Pseudomonadales; family Pseudomonadaceae; genus Azotobacter; species Azotobacter chroococcum. Next base: position 3,185,902 of record NZ_CP011835.1, read on the forward strand.
AAGTTGCGGATAATCGCGCTGCAGGGCGGTGAGGTCGTTCGTCGCACGCAGCCGCGCTTCGGGAGTCAGCTCGTTCCAGCCATCGAGCAGAAGCGCGAGCTGCCCGTGGTAAGCCAGCACCATCAAGTGCTGCCGCCTAAAGGCGGCGAAAGCGTTGCGGCGCAAGATAAAATCGAAAAAGTCTTCTTGCCGGTCGGACCACTCTCCCAACGGCACCAGAAGCGGGATCGGGCCGTCTTGCGCCCCCATGCATTCCGCAAGCTGCACAAGCATGGTCGATTTGCCGGTGCCACCCGAAGCGACCACGACGACCGGTTCGGCAAGGGCTGTTAGTCCCGCCACGCTGTCAAGCGTCACGTAACGGGCGGTGCCCCCTTCAAGTCTAAGTGTCCGCGCGATGGTCCGCGCGGGTCGACCTCGCGCCGCGCGAAACGCCTCAATGTCTGTTTGGGTGGCTGCGCGAAGCCGCGCCCCGACGGCATCGATCGCGTCAGCGCTCGGAAGATCGAGCCCACGAAGAAAATCTTCGTCTGCAGCGTCGAGCGTGGCAGGAGGTTTAATCGGACCGAGCGGGCGGCCACCCGCGATGGCATCGTGGGCGCGCTGGATCGCATCCTTCTTCCACTGATGCAGCAGCGCGACCGTGTAGCGCGTGTCGTCGGAATCAATAAGCTTCGAGCAGTTCTGGCACAACCATATCCCGTTTGCGCCGCTGCTGCGTTCGCCCTGGCTCATGTTCGGGTCGTAGCGTTTGCCCCCTACGGCGGCGGCAGCGATGTGCGCGCCCACACCGATGTTGACGCTACGCTCCTCATCGAGCGCCGGACCCAAGGTCGAGCCCACGCAGGATGGGTTCGAACAGTGGTACCCCACACGCGCGGCAAGGGTACGAATGGTTTTGGCCGAGAAGTCGTCGCGCACGGACATTCGAGATTAGGGCACCAGATTTTTTATATCGGCCAAGAGTAACACTCGGTCGATAGTCATGGGATTGTAGCGCGAGCTTGTGTGGTCCGGCTGCTTCTGCAAGAAGCGACAGAATGCCTGCTTCAAGGGGCTCGTTCACCCTCCTCAATTTCTTCACGTTGTATTTTTAACGCCTCATTTCTCAAGTCCGCTGGACTTTCAATTTTCTCAAGACTTATTGGACGATCCGGATAACTATCAGAAATTGTTTTCAACCATTGCGCCACATCAGGATTAATATTTTTAATCATGAAAGGATCTATTCTATTTCTAACAGTTTTACCTACACAAAAACTAAAACAAGGGGGATTTGGCTGAAATGGGAAATAAGTACAATCACATTCATCCGCCTCTACCGCCCACGCCAACATACCGATAGACAATATCATTGTCTTTTTCATTTATTTAACCCGTCTGTATTATTGAAAAATATCCAATAAATCGTATAAACAGACAACCATAATGCAAGAAACACCAACGAGACCATCAAGCAATATCGTTGGCTAGAATATAAATCATTAATCTGCCTAAATATTTCACCCCCGCACGCAGGAACCATTAGCGAAGCCAAGTACTTCCCAGATATCACATTACTAAAATAAATAGATACCCCTATCAATATCCATGCTGGAAAAAACAATAGATATGGCAACCGCCAACACATAAGCCTTGGCCTAATGGTTGACGAGCCTATTATTACAGCAATAGTTCCTCCTGCTATGGCAATTGCCCATCCAGACAGTTGCATTGAGCTATCCAATACTTCCTTTAGTAGAGCTGGTAGGTTTTCCATAGTGCTAGCTCCAAATCAAGCCTATTTCAAGATAGCAGCTGATTAACCTCCGATCGCTTCGTGCAAAGAGCGGGGAGTCCTGGCTGGACTTTCAGGAACATTCAGCAGTTTCGGCGGCCCGAGTGCTGGAACACTGGGGCCGTCGCTCTCCTTCATTACTTCGGTGCGATCACTCTCACCCCCTGCCGCCGCTCCAGCGCCCGCAGGAGCCTAAGCCGATCATAGGAGAGTCACTACGTGCTCTTGGTGATGGCCTCCTCCAGGATCTGGACGATCTCATCGTCGAGCGTGTTGTCAGTCCTACCGGCCAGATACTTGGCCAGCTTGAGTAGGATCTGAGCGACAACGTCGGCCGTCAGCGCCTTGATCAACAGCGAAGCCAGTGCGCTAGCGAGCATCGGCAACCTCCTGCAATTCATCCATGGTCCGTGCATAACAGTCGTCCCAGCGGTCGCGATGTGGCTTTCCGGGCCGCCAGGTGCGCTGGTAGTAGTCCCACCCATTAGCGACCTCACCCACCTCCGGAAGCGGCGCCGGATCGGTCCACAGCAACAGGCGGGCGAAGGCCGCGGCGAGGATGTCGTCGTGCTCGAGCACGGCATAGACGGCGCTCGGCACCGGCGCGATGCCACGAGCCTCGCAGACCGCCAAGGCATGCGGACGGCTCAGCGGGTGGAGCAGCACGCCACGCACGCCACCGCCCTGCTCGAACTGCCAGAGGCCACGGGCCGGGCCGCCGACCTGCCGGCGATGGATCAGGCTGGACTCCTGAAGGCCGATGGCCAGCAGCAGGGCCTCGGCCTGGGGGCTGTTCATGCGCGCAGGCAGCAGCGCGAGCGCCGGGGCGATGGCCGCTGCGCGGATCTCAGATAGCGTCATGGAATCTCCAGAAACGAAAGAGCCCGCACGAAGCGGACTCACGATGGCTGAAAGAAGGATGCGTCACACGGCAGGCAGCTCGACAACCTGGAGCGGCCCGTCTTTCTTCTTGCTCTTGCTTTTTCCGACCTTGGCCTTGCCGGCGTTGCCGGCGGACAACGTGTAGGTGTCCACCCAACTGTTCCCCGAATAGCTCCGGCTGACCGACTCGACCAGGTAGTCGCCGTCGGCGCTGGCCTTGAAGCCGCTCAGGCGCACCGTCGTCTCCGCGGCGATCTCGGCCCGCCCTATCGAGGTCAGCGAGCCGGACGCGGTGGCCCGGTTGAGCCCGTCGAGGCGAGCTTTGGCGGCGGCCGTGGCCGCCTCGGGGGTCGGGTAGGTGTGCCGGTCGACATGCTCGCCGCCGGTCTGCGCCGCGCTGCCGTCCGGGTTGGGCAGTTCAATGACCACCGGCTGGCCGGTCTTGGCGTCGTGCGCCTTGGTTTTCACCTTCGCGAAGCTGGCCCGGTCCGGGAAGGTCAGGCTGTAGCGGCTCAGGTCCTGCGGGGTCAGCGTGATCAAGGGCAGGCGCTTGCCGCTCGCCGTCTTGCCGCCGTCGCGCGGCACCACCAGCAGCGTGCCCTCCTTCACCGTCGCCGTGGCCCCGTGCTGGCGGGCCAGGCGGGTGATGAAGTGCAGGTCGGACTCGCGCTGCTGGTCGGCCCGCGGCACGGCCGCCTCGACCTGGCAGGCCGCCGTCCAGCCGTTGCGCCCGGCCACCGCCTCGACGATGGCCGCCAGGGTGGTGCCCTCGTAGGCGACGCTGCGGGTGCTGCGCGCCTCCTGGCGCATGTCTGCCGGCTTGGCCCGGATCGTCATCGTCGCCGGCGGCCCGGACAGCTCGATCTCGTCGACCGTGAAGCTACCCATGGGCGACAGCGGCTGGCCCTTCCAGCCCAGCGACACGCGCAGCCGCGCCCCCTTCGGCGGAAACGCTACCCGCCCGTCGCGGTCGTCCAAGCTGATCTCCAGCTCGTCCGACTCCAGGCCGGCCTTGTCGGTGAGGCGCAGCTCGAGCAGGCGGTCGCGCAGCAGTTCGGTGATGTTCTGCCCATCGGCGAGCAACTCGAAATCGGCTTGCATGGGGCCTCCTCACGACCACAGGCGGATGGTTTCGGCGTTCACCGTCGGCAGATCCGGCAGCAGAATCAGCACGCCGCTCGAATACGGTTGGCGGATCTCGGCCAGGCCCGGGTTGGCGTCCAGCACGGCCTCGACCGTGCCGTTGAGGTGGCCGTAGTGGCGATGGCAGAGTGTGTCGAGGATGTCGCCGTCAGCTGTTCGCATAGTCGTCGCCATAGCGGCGGAACTCCAGGGTGAAGGTTTGCTTGCGCGGGGCGCCGTCGGCCATCAGGCCGCTCTGATCCTCGTCGATCTTGGTCAGATACCAGCGGCCGAGCACGTCGCCGTAGCCGGTGGTCAGCAGCAGCGGCAGCAGGGCCGCGCCGATGCGGCGCAGAGTGTCGAGCTGGCGGGCACCGGCCGCTGTCTTGGTGAAGATCGCCCCCGAGACACTGATCGTCTCGCCGCCCTGGCTGACCGCCTGCAAGGCCTCCTGCCGTTGCAGGCGCTCCTGGGCGGCCACGTTGAAGTTGGTGCTGCGCTTGAGGCTGTCGTAGGCGGCAGTGCCCAGGCCGAAGTAGTAGCGCTCTCCGCTGTCCGACGTGAGGACAAGCAGGTGTGGCTGGGCACTGGCCGCCGTGGCCGGCAGCATCGTCTCCGGCGTCGCCAGCGAGCTGACCGGCAGCAGACCGACACTGACTGCAACCTGCCGTCCGGTGGCTGCAAAGGCCCGCCCGGTCTGGCCAAGCGCTTCGCCGAAGTTCGAGAGCGACGATTGCAGGCCGCTGGCCAGGGTGTCGCCGCCAGTGCTGGACGCGATCCGGCCGACGGCCGTATCCAGGTCCGTCTCGGCGACGGACAGGCCGCGCAGGCTTCGGCCGATTGCCGCAGCGCCGGCGGTATCCAGCGACTCGGTCGCCAGGCGGCCGGAGACCGTGGTCAGCCGGGTTGTGGCATCGCCCAGGCTGGTCACGACGGCCCGCGCGCCGTCGGCCGCGCCCGCGGTCTGGCCCGCCTCGAGACGCTCGAGAGTCAGGCGCACCTGCTCGGCCGCGCCGGCGGCTGATGTGGCGGCCTGGGACAGGGTGTCGATCAGATCAGTCATGACTCCCTCATAAATGCAAAACCCCGCCGGGGCGGGGTTGTGGGTAGCAGTTGAACTTCGTCAGCCTTTCGCAACAGGGCGAGGCAGCAGGGTCAACTCAGCCGAAGTTTGGCGGAGTTCATGCTGAACCGTCCTTCGCTGCCCTGGTGGATCTCCACCCCCACAAATACCAGTGCTCTCACGGTGCTCCCCCTTCACTTCTGGTCACGACAAAGACTTCGTCATCTGGACGATGACTTATTTCAACGGGATATTCCGCGTGCGTGTAGTAGTAGGTGGTGCGGCGATACACCTTCTTCCATCCGCATCCGGTGAGCGATTCATCGAGGACGACTCGCCGGTCTCTTACGCAGTTGGGATTGTTCTTCTTTTTAATTTCTCGCCCATTGGTGTCAACAAGAACGATGCCATCCTCTTCGGGACATACGTCTTCAAGCTGGTAGTAAGGCTTGCGCGCGATAAGCGTTATCGCCGAGTAATCAGAAGATGGCTTCCCACCATAGAGAAACAGCCGCGCTTCTATTTTCGCCCCGCAAATTTCGGCATCCTTGATTACACACTCGATGCTCTTGTCTTGGCTTTGGGCGCACGAAAACCCTGCCTGCTGCGCGTCGGCCAGTTGGCCGGGGACTTGCCATGCGTAGAACTTCACCGGCGCGATAGCCTTGGGTTCTTCTGGCTTTTTCGAGCAGGCGAGTAGAGCGAAACAACATCCGATGCCGAGAAATTTAAGCACGACCGACGATGGAAACTTCATAGCTTCTCCCCTTGAAAATCACCACGCCGCAGGTGAAGGCTTGATGCTATCACTACACATGCGCCGCATCGAACAGCTCCGTCCGCGCCTGCTTCGCTTTGAACTCCTCGAACAGGCGCTGCAGGTGCGGCATCAACGAACTGGCCAGCTGCTGCGGGTCCTTAACGTCGCCCTGCACCGTGACGGTAACGGTCGGCGCGAAGGTGACCGTCTGCGGGACGGGCGGCGGCGCGGGCGGCTCCTCGGGTTGCGCCGCTTCCATCACCTTTTCCACCAGGCCCTGGTAGTCGATCTCCGGGCCAGCCTGCTCGCCGCCGGATTCCTTTTCAGGGGCCGCCGCCAGGGCGTCCTGATCGTCCTTGGATCGGCGATTCCGCCCGCGCCTGGTGCGCCCGACCGCCTGCCCAACAGCCGGCTCGTCTGCCTCCTTTCGCTCTGCCGTCGACGACGCAAAGCCGAACCCGGCCTTGCCCGCAACAGTGCGGCCGAGCAGGCTTCCCAGGGCATCGCCGCCGAACGTGCCGAGCGCGCCGCCGAGCAGCCCGCCGACGGCGATGCCGAGCGGCCCGGCCAAGGCGCCGGCCAGGGCACCCAGCTTGGCACCGGCCAGCCCACCGATCAGCTCGCCAGCGGCACCGCCATAGCCCTCGCCCTTTTCCTCGGGCGTCTCGGCGTTTGAGAACGTGTTGTAAAGCCCATATGCCGCCGAGCCAATTGCCAGGGCACCGCCGAGCTTTCCGCCGTGCCGGCCGAGGAAGTCCATGACGCCGCCGAACCGGCCGCCAGCCGCCTTGCCGCCCGTCTTTCCACCGCCTCCCAGCTGCTCGGCCAGGCCGCCGACACCGCCGCCAGGCCAGTTGGTGACGAACACCTGTTGCACGTCGCCACCGCCCAGCACGCCGTCGACGACGGCGCCGCCCTTGCCGCCGGTGAAGCGGTCGACCACCTTGCCCAGCAGCGAGCGCTCGCCGGCGGCCGCACCACCCTTGCCGCCCCCGCCCAGCAGGCCGCGGGTCACATCGAGGGCGCCGCCCAGGATGCCGAGGCCGCCCTTGGCCACCTTCCAGGCGGCGATGGCGCCGCCAATGGCGACGATACCCGCTACCCAGTTCGGGTACTCCTTCGACCAGCCGGCCATGGTGGAGGCCATCGTCTTGACGCCCACGCCGACCATGTCGGTGACTGGCCGGATGGCATCACCGATCTGCGCCATGGCCTCGTTCATGGCATTGCCGGCTTCACGCCAGATCTGCGCACTGGCGGCGCGGCGGTCGATCAGATCCTGCTCGATCTTGGCGACCCCGTCGGTGCTCTTGATCTTCTGCAGGTTCTGCTGGTGCAGCTCCTTGTTCTGGATCGCCGCCAGCGCCGCCTGCTTGGCCTGCATGTCGGCGATGTACTCGCTCAGCCCGGCCATCGCCAGGTAGCCGTCGAGCATCTTCTGCCGCTTGGCCGGGTCCTCGGTCTTGGCGATCTGCGCCTGGATCTCGGCGAGCTTCTTGGCCTTCTCCGGGTCGGTTTTCTTCATCGACTGTTCGATGACCCCCAGGAAGGCGGCGACCGGGTCGTAACCCTTGGCGATCGCCGCCTGCATGGAGCCTTCCAGGTCGATGCCCTGGTTCTTGAACTTGGTCTTGGTCTCGTCGGAGGTGATCTTGTTGAACAGGTTGGCGAGGTTGTTCGCGGCCTCGTCGGCACTGCCGGCCGCCTTCATCTGCGTTTGCAGCATGCCGGCCAGGGCGACCGTGGCCTGCTCGCCCGACATCCCAAAGCCGGTCATCTGCGGCATCAGGCTGGCGAACCATTTGGCCATGTCCTTGGCCTCGAAGCTGCCTAGGTCGCCGGCGACAGCCACCTTGCCGAGCGCCGCCTCGATGGCCTTGGGGTCGGCGATGCCGGCCTGGCGCAGGGCCAGGACCATGCTGGCCACGTCGCCGGTGGCGGCGTTCTGGCCGACCGAAAAACGCGCCATGGTGCCCGCCAGGGCGCCGGCCTCCTTCACCGCCATGCCGCCGGCCACCAAGTCGTTGACCGCCTGGGCCAGCTCGTCGCGGCCCATGCCGTTGTCGGCCGCATCCCGGCGGATCGAGTCGGACAGCGCCTGCTCGTCTCCGGTGCGGGCGATGCCGCCCTTGATGGCGATGTCGCGGATGATCGCCTGGTAGTTTGCGGCGATCATCGTCGGCGCGGCGATGCCCGCGGCTACCGCGGCGCCGGTCTGCAGGCCGGCCTTGGTCTGCTCGATGCCCTCGCCGATCCGCGTCTTGCCGGCCGCCATCAGCTCGGCGCTGCGGGCTGCCTTGCCCAGACGCTGATACTCCTTCTCCAGGCTGCCGACCGCGACGCCGTGCTGCTTGAGCAGGGCGAGGTTGCGGGAATGGCGGTCCTCCAGCCTCTTCAGCCCGGCGCCGCCTTCCTGCACGGTCTGGCGCATCTTCCGGCCCAGCTCGACCGTCTCGCCGATCAGGCTCTGCAGGCCGCGGGTGCGCTCGGCCTTGGCCTTGAGCGCATCGAGGCCCTTGCCTGCCGAGGACAGGGAGCGGCCGAGCGATGCGTCGACCGCTCCGCCGATCTTGACGCCGAGCGATAGGTTGCTGGCCATGGGTATCTCCTGTGTCGATTCGGGCAGCCGGGCCTAGCCCAGCCACCACAGCGCCTCCGCCGGCGTCAGCCGGTCGATCTCCGACGGCTGGAAATGCAGCTCCTTCGCCAGCCGCCGGGCGATCAGCCGGACGGCTTCAGGCGGCATCCTCGTCTTCGCGGACCAGGCGAAAATAGCCCCCCTGGATGCGGTTGTAGTTCCGCAGGGTCAGCCCCTCGAAATCGTCCGGCGCGCACTCGGCCAGGCTGGCGAACAGGTGAAACTCCTGGGCCTCCTTGTCGTTCGGATGGACTTTTTCCGCGGTGCGCAGGTCGCGGATGGTCGGCTCGCGCAGGGTCACGCGGTCGACCTTGACGCCGTTGAACTCGGCGGGCTTGGCCAGCAGGATGGTTGCCGACGAGTCGGACAGGATCAGCCAGGCGGGCAGGGTTTTCTGGGTCTTTGCGGTACTGGTCATGGCAGGATCTCGATAGTGCGGGAAGGAGAGAGGCCCGGCACGGCGCCGGGCGCGGGATTACAGGCCGATGGCGGCACGCTCGGCGGCGAGCTGGTCGACGCCGTTGACGATGCACACACAGTTCAGCGGGTCGATCTCGTAGATCACCCGGCCATCGACCTCGAGCTTGTAGTAGCTGAGCGAGACGGCGTAGGTGTTCTCGTTGCGCTGGCCCATGCTCCAGGCTCCCGGGTCTACCTCCTTGAGCATGCCGCGCAGCGTGGCGACCGCGGCGATGGTCCTGTTCTGGAGGTCCTTGAAGGCGCCGCGGAAGGTGCCGTTGAAGGCGGTATCGTCGGCCAGGCCAAAGAAAGCCAGCAGCTCGGGGTCGATGCCGGGCATCTTAAAGCCGGCGGTCAGCAGCTCCAGGCCCATGCCGATCTCGACCGGAGCGCCCAGGCCACCGGCGTTGAACTCGTCGGTCTTGCGCGTCAGCTTGGGCAGGGTCAGCTCGGTGACCTTGCCGCCGTAGCCGCGGCCATCGACGTGCAGGGCCATGTTTTTGAGGGTTTGCGGAATCATGGCGGCTCCTTATCAAGCGGCGATGTCGAGCACTTCGGTGATCCACTGGTCGGTCACCTCGACGCGGAACGTCGGGTTCTCGGCCGGCGGCACGTCGGTGAAGCGGATGTTCCAGTACACGCGCCCCTGGCTCAGCTGGCTCTCGGTGTTCAGCTCGGGGTCCGGGTAAACCTCGAAGTTGATGATCGCGCCCTGTGCCTTGAGGTCGCGCATGAAGGCCTCCAGGCCGGCGGTCACGTCCTGGACATAGGTCTTGGTGATCGAGCGGTCGACCGCCCACTTGTGCCCGGCCAGGATCGCGTCCATGACGATGTCCAGGGTGCGCACGCGGGTGACGAAGGCCCACTTCGCATCCGTGCTCAGGGTGCGGTTGCCCCACAGGCGGAAGCCGCCGTCGCGGATGATGGTGGCGATGTTCGCGTTGTTGAGCAGGTTGGCCCGGCAGGTGGCGTCGCCGTCGAGGAACTCGATGGGCCGCGAGGTGCCGGTGATGCCCTTGATCTCCTTGTTCGACGGCGAGGCCCAGAAGCCGTAGTTGGCGTCGGTCCAGGCAAAGAGGCCGGCGACATGGGCAGAGCCCGGCACGACCACGTCGGCGCTGGCGACGGTGTCCCAGACCTTGACGTTGGGATCGACCATGTAGATGCGCTTGCTGCCGAAGTTGCCGGCGTAGGCGATGGCCGCCTCGTCGTCGGTGTCCGGCCCCTCGACGATGGCGATGGCCTTGAGCTTGCCGGCCAGGGTGTCCATGGCGGTGGCCACCGCCTGCTGGCTGGAATAGCCGGGGGCGATCAGCAGGCGCGGCTGGGCGTTGAAGCGGCTCTTGCCGTCGAGCAGCGCCTGCATGCCCGTGCGCTGCCCGTCGACGGTGACGCCGCCGATAACCGCGCTGGCCGTGGCCGCCGCGTCGACGCCGGCCTCCACGCCCACCGCCACCACCACGGCGCTCGCCTGGTCGTAGATGCCCTTGGCCGCCTTGGCCAGGGGCGAGTCCACGCCGAACTTGGCCACGGCCTCGCGGTAGCTGGTCAGCAGCGTGGGGATGTTTGGCTCGGCCAGCTCCGCCCCCGGGGTGAACACGGCCACCAGACCGATGATGGAGCTGGACGGGATGGCGATCGGGCGTGACCCGCTGTCCACCAGGGTGACGGTGACGCCGTGAAAAAAGGACGTGGGCATGGATGCTCCTCATGGAAACGCAAAAGCCCCGGGGTGGGGCTTTGGGCAGACATAAAAAAACCGCTTGCGCGGCTTAGGGGATCGTCAGGCGCCGACAGGCAGCGGGTCAGGGGCGGCCGCCGGCGGGAAGTGCTCGCGGACCAGCTCGCCGTAGTAGGCCAGCTCGCAGTGGCGGATCTCGCCCTGTCGGTCCCAGAAGAACAGACTGTCGATCAGGCGCTCGGCCAGGGCCCAGCCCTCGCGGTGCGTGCGGCTGCTCAGCGTCTCGTCGACGTAGCCGCCGAGTGCCGCGTTGGCCAGTTGGTCAACGGCGATCAGCAGGCCGAGCCAGTAGGGCCGGCTGCGGTGGTCAGGCCGGTATAGGTCCAACTTATTCGCCATAGCTGACCTCCAGCGCCGGCAGCCCAGCGATCACGTCTTCCAGCGCCGGCAGCGGCGTCGTGCCGGCCTGGACCGCATCGAGCAGGCTGTAGCAGTAGTCCCAACACAGCGACCGCCAGGCGCGGAAGGCCAGCCCCTCAGCCTGGAAGCGTGGAACCGCCGGTTCGTCGGCGTAGGTCACGGCGCTCTTGATGTCGTCGTAGCCATAGTCCTTGGCGATGGCGTCCAGGTGCTGCTGCACCGCCCGCTCGTATTGCGCGGCGAGTTCCTCGACGGTGGGCACCGGCGCGACATAGGGCGCGATCTCGCCATACTCGCCGGCCAGCGCGGCTGCATAGCGCGAGCGGCAGACCTCGGAGTGGATATCGTCGGGAGAGGCTGTATAGGGAATCCAGCCGTAATCCGGGTGCTCGATGTCAATGTCAATCGTCCCGTGCGCGTTGTAGCGAGGGTTTTGGATGTTCATTCGGATATCCTCAGGCACAGCGTGACGGAGTTGGTGTCGTCGAGGTTGGCGTCGTACAGGTGGCCCATGACGCGCCAGGTTCCCGCTGGAGTGCCGGAATAGGCACCAGACGCCGCGGCATAGCGCAGGTTGCTGCCGGCCACGAGCGTGCCGGCCGGAACGGCGACACCGGCCGAACCGCCGCCGACGACGCAGAGGGCATAGGAGCCGATGCTGCCGACCTCCATGGCGCCGATCTTGTAGGCGCCGTTATGGTCGCTCCAGAGATGTCCGAAGTCTGTTGCATCGACCTGGACGCGCAGGTCCGTCCCGTCGAAGCCGATATAGATGGTGTTGGTCAGCTGGTAAGCCCCGCCGCCTTGCCGTACGGGGATGAAACCCAAGGCGCGCTGCAGGTGGTAAACGATGCCATCCGATTCGCGACGGAAGTAGGGAAGATCGGGGTTATTGTTATCAAGTCCGGCCACGGTGATGCCGTCCCGAGCGACCTTGCCGGCCAAGGCATTGGTGACGGTCGTGGCGAAGTTCGGGTCGTTGCCCAGGGCGATGGCCAGCTCGTTGAGGGTGTCCAGTGCCGCCGGCGAGGAATTGATCAGGGCGGAGATGGCTGCCTGCACGAAGGCCGTGTTGGCGATCTGGGTGGTGTTGCTTCCGGCCGCTGCCGTTGGCGTCGTCGGCGTGCCGGAAAGCGCCGGGCTCAGCAAGGGGGCCTTGGTCGGGTCGTAGATCGTGATGTTCGCCGTACCGTCGAACGCCACCCCGTTGATGGTCCGCGCGGTGCTCAGCTTCGTCGCCCTTTCGGCCAGGCCGACCAGATCGCCGACCAAGTAGCGCACGGCGACATCGCCGTTGCCGTCGCGCACGACAATGGCTCCTGGGGTATTCAGGGAGGTGCCATTCAGGGTTACCGCATCGCCCAGCTGGAGCGCTGCCCGGGCAGACAATGGCGTGACGCCGAGTTCCAGCTGGTTGTTCTCGCTCCACAGCCTGCCGAATGACGTCACATCGACCTGGAAAATCAGGTTGCCGCTGCCGTCGAACCCGATCATGACCTTGTTCGACTGCATGCCGGCGCCGCCCCCCTGCTGCACCGGGGTGAAGCCGAGGGCTGGCTCCTTTGTGGCATCGTAGATCGTGATGTTCGCCGTGCCGTCGAAGGCGACGCCGTTGATGGTGCGCGCGGTTTCCAGCTTGCTCGCGGCAGCTGCCAAGCCCTCCAGATCGCCATAGATGATGGCGACCGCGACATGGCCGTTGCCATCGCGATACATGACGCTTTCCGGCACATTTGTCGAACTGTAATCCCGAGTCGAGGCCGTGCCGAGGCCGAGGGCCTCGATCACGGCAGCCAGCCCCTCCGGATGGACCGCACGCGAACTGTCTGCGCCGGTCAGGGTTTCCGCGACGGTGGCCAGCTCGACAACACCCGCCACTTCGGTAGTAGCCGGCGGGTTGATGAACACAACATCGCCGAAGGTCAGGCTGGCGGCGTCGAGGCTCTCCAGGACGATGTCGACGGCCAGCAGCAGGGTCGAGGCGCTGGCCTTCTCGATGATCCAGCCCGAGGCGGACGGCTGCGAGTAGACCGCCACCAGCGTGCCGCTGGAGGAAAACAGGCCGAACTCTCCAACGTCGTAGGCGTCGCCGCCTTCATCCTTGACGGTGACGTGGATGGTGTCGTCAGCGACCACCTGGCCGCCGATGGTGCCGAGGCGCTTGATCTCGCCCTGCAGGGCCGTCTGGCTCTTGCTGGGGGCGTACTGTCCGGTGCCGACGCCGAGCTGGCTGATGACGACCGGGCCGGTGCCGGTGTTCTGGGCGTTGACGATCTCGGCCCGGCCGGCGTCGGTGATGGTGATCTGGAGTGCCATGTCAGGGGGCCTCTACAGCCTGGATTCTGCGATAGACGATGGGGCGCGCGGCGCCCTGCAGGCCGAGGCCGCCGGTGGCGGACAGGCCGAGGGTGAAGGTGAAGTGCGAGCGGACCGGCTTGGTGCGCTCGATCTCGCCGATGATGTCGTCCTGATAGGCCGCGGTATTGGGGACGCCGGCGCCGAGGGTCAGCACCACCTCGAAGGTGTGCGGGGTGCCGCGCGGACTTGTCTGCCACCACTCGCGCAGGGCCAGCGAGCTGCCGAAGGCGCTGACCACGTCGCGCACGGACTTGGCCGTGCCCTTGCGGCGAGCGATCTCCACCGCCTGGCGGATGCGCTCGCGCTTGATCGCCTCCGGCCAATAGGGCTGCCAGCTGTCGAGCGACAGCGACCAGGCCAGCCAGGGCAGCAGGTGCTCGGGACAAGCATCCGGCGACCACAGCTCGCGCAGCGGTACGGGCAGCGCGCTCAGATCCGCCGTGGCCTGCTCGAAGGCGCGCTCCATGGCGGTGGCGTTGGACGGCAACAGGCTGGAAGGGTCACTCATCCAGGCCTCCGTCGGTCAGGGTGATGGCAGTGCAGTAGGCGGTGCTCTGCCGATCGACCACCAGGTTGGCGGTCGGACTGATCAAGTCGACGCGCTGTACGCCCGGCTGATGCAGGGCGGCATAGAGGCCGGACAGGGTCACGTCGAGGCCGAGGCGGTGCTGGCCCTCGGCGTAGGTCTCGATGGCGGCCTGGGCCGCGGCCATGACCACGGCGCGGTCCGGTCCGGCGAAGAAGTGCAGCGTCGCCTCGACCTGCCAAGGCACGACCGTTGCGCCCTGGACCTGAACATAATCGGTGAGCGGGCGGACAGACTCGTCGGTGAGCGCACTCTCGACGGTCGCCAGCAGCTCGGCGCTGGCGGTGCCGTCGCCCTCGCGGGACAGCACGGTGACCACCACCTCGCCTGGAGTCGGGCTGGTCGCGCTGGCATCGAGCACCAGGCCGCTGGCACTCAGGGCGTGGAAGACGTAGGCACCCTCCGGCCCGGCCACGGACAGCCCTTCAAGGGACAGCTGGATGCGGTAGCGGAAATCCGTGTCGCTCTCGTAGACCGCGGCGACCGGCGGGATAGCCTCGGGATCGGCGGGCGAGATTTCCAGGCGCAGCACGCCGAACAGGCCACCGAGCTGATCCAGATCTTCGCCGACCGAATAGGCCAACATCACGGCCCTGGCCGCGTCGTTGATGCGGGCGCGCAGCTGGATCTCCTGGTAGGCCACCAGCTCCAGCAGCTTGACCACCGGGTCGGACTCCAGCAGCGCACTGAAATCGGGATACAGCGCGGCAAACTGCGCGGCCCGCGCCTGGTAAACGCTCTCGTAGTCGAGAGTTTCGACCACCACGGGGGACGGCAGCTGGGAAAGATCGATCATACGGTTACGTCCAGATTGACGGTGTCGCCCAGGTAGTCGCCGGTCAGCAGCAGGTCGATGCGGCCGTTCGCGACGGCGACGACCTTGACGCTGCGCAGGCGGATGCGCGGCTCGCCGTACTCGCGGCCGTAGGCGTCCTTGCGGGAGGACAAGGCGCTGGCGACCTCGGCCTGCACGGCTGAGACCCAACCGCGGGTCACCGGCAGGTCGACCATGCGCGGCAGCTCGGAGCCGTACAGCGGGCGCATGCGCCGGGAGCCGCGGCGCGTGCCGAGGATGTCGCCGATGCTTTGGCGCAGGTGATCCAGGCCGCTCAGCGGCCGGCCCGTCTCGCGGTTCATGCCGACGACGGCCATGGCGGTCAGCCCTCGCGGGTGAAGTCGGGATGCCGGTCGAGGAACTCGATCAGGGTCTGGTCGCTGGCGACGAGGCGCGAGCGCTCGACGGCGAAGGCACTGCCGTCCTCCAGCAGCAGGGTGCGCGACTTGTAGGCCTTGTCGATGAAGGTCACGGCGCGCAGGGCGGGCACAACGGTTTCGGCGGCCGTCGCGAAGACGTCCGGATCGGTCTGGCTCATGGGGAAACCTCCAAAAAGAAGCCCGCGCGGGGCGGGCGGATTAACCGGTGAAGACGTCGGGCGAGCCTTCGGCCACGCTCGAGCCGCAGTCGACCGGGTCGCCGATGCGCCCGAGCGGCAGGCCGTTGGCGAAGACCGTCGCGCTGCCCTGGGCCAGCACGCCGGCATGGCAGGACGACGGGTCGCAGTGGATGTCCCAGGCATCGCCCTGGCGGTGGGCGGCGATACCATTGACGAACACGTTCGGGCTGGCACTGACGGACGGGCGCGGCGGGAAGGCGCCGTGCCCCGTGCACTGGTCGCCCAGGCGGGTGACGGCGGGCATGGGGCGTCCTCAGTTCAGGTCGATACGGGGGCCGCTGATCTTCACGCCGGCGGCCGACAGCTCGATGCTCGACGGGCCGCAGCGGATGACGATCTTGCCGCTGGCGGGAATGTCGAGCAGATACTGGCTGGCCTGATGGTCGTACTCCTCGCGGGCGCCGTCCGGCCAGTTCTGTGCGGTGATGTGCGCCTGGTTGTCGTTGCCCGGGTACGCGTCGGTGTAGAAGCCCGGCAGCACGAAGCCGGCGGCGGCCTCGCCGGAGGGGCTCATCAGCAGCGCCTGCTCGCCGACCGAGGGCGGCCGCCAGTGGCGGACCTGTCCGGCGCCCAGGGAGGCCCAGGGCATCCAGGCGGATACCCAGTCGTCGACCCGCACCCGGCAGCGGGCGTTGGCATGATCGACGGCCTCGACGGTGCCGGCCTGCATCAGTATGGATAGGAGCCGGTCGTGCTCGGCTGACTCGTAGCTCATGGCGCCTCCTCGCCCGACGGCCAGTAGTCGGGCTCATGGCCCGGGCCGGTGTCCGGATCGATGCCCAGGTAGAGGGTAGTGCCGGTGCTGTCCTCGTAGGGCCATTCGAGCTGGCCGAGGTGGAACTCGTGGCGCCACTCGACGCGCCAGACGACGTAGCCGTCGAGCTCGGGCTTGAACCAGTCCGGTCCGGCCTCGACGAAATCGGCGGCGCCGATCGGCAGCTCCCAGCGCTGGTCCCGCAAGGCGACCGCCAGGGCGGCGGCCATCAGCGAAGCACGCTGCTGCGGCTGCGCCACCACCGGATCGACCACGATGCGTGCCTGGAAGCGTCCAACCAGCGCCATCTCGCCGGTACCGGGATCGGTGCCCGGCTCCAGCTCGTCCAGCTCCAGCAGCACGGCCGGCAGGGCGATGCGCCGGCGGATGTCCGGCCAGACCTCGACGGCCTGCGCGGCAGGCAGCACCGCGGCAATGCCGGCGCAGATGGCCGCGTAGAGCTGGTCGAGGCTAAGCGGTTCTTCGTCCATTCGCATTCCCCAGCAGCTTGTGGAGTTCGTAGTTCACTTCCTGGCGCAGCAGCTCGAGCAGCCGCGCCTCGGCCTGGGCGACCCAGCGGTCGAAGTGGCGGCGCGCGCCCTCGAGGCTGATCTTGGCCTTGGCTACCGGAAAGCGGCCAGACAGGCTGGCGTCGAGGTTGCCGCGCCCGGCGCCCCTATCCGGATAGTCCTTTGCATCGAACTGCTTGCTGGCCGTGCGAATCCAGATGTCCGGGCGGTCGCCGTAGACCCGCTTGTAGAAGGCACCGGGGTAGCGGCGCCGGCCGACGCTGACGCCCTGGGCGGTCTGCCGCGGCTTTCCGGTCAGGCTGGCCGGCAAGGGGTTGATGCCGAACCAGAGCTCGCCGCGGCTGGAGACGCCCTTCGCCTG
The DNA here is from genome assembly GCF_002220155.1 of Azotobacter chroococcum. Classification (NCBI taxonomy): domain Bacteria; kingdom Pseudomonadati; phylum Pseudomonadota; class Gammaproteobacteria; order Pseudomonadales; family Pseudomonadaceae; genus Azotobacter; species Azotobacter chroococcum. Next base: position 3,202,747 of record NZ_CP011835.1, read on the forward strand.
CCGCACCCGCAACCGCTCGCGCACGGCCCGCACGGCAATGCGCTCTTCCTGGCCCACCGCCCGGGCGATATGGGTGCGCAGCCAGCCGAGGGTCTTGTTGATGGCCCTTCGCTGGGCGGCGGCCATAGCCTTGGGCGCCAGGGCGGAAAACTCCCGAAAGCGGTGCAGATCGGCGTCGCTGACCTGCACATGGATCGTGCCCTCGCGCGCCCTCTGCTTGTGGTAACTGCCGACACTCATGCTCGCGGCCTCAGGATCAGGGCGACCAGCCCGCTGCCGTCCGGCTCGAGGTCGACCACGTCGTAGGCGCCGCCATCGGGCGGCGGCAGGTCGACCACTACCACCGAGCCGCGCACCGCGGCCTGGGCATCGGCTGCGCGCAGGACCAGCCGCGGCTCGATCAGGCCGGTGTTGAGCGTGCCGATCTTCGGTTGCGCAACGACCTGCTCGAACATGCCCAGCACCGGCTGGCCGTCGAGGGTGGCGGCGTCGGCAAGGGTGTCGAAGACAGCGGCGTCGAGCTTGACCACTGCGTCATGAAAACTCATGGCGCCCCCGATCAGCTGGTCAGCTTGATGCAGGCGGTGGGCTTGGTGCAGATGTGCAGCGGGTTAGACTGCGCCTCGCCCATCACGCCCTTGTCGAAGGCCATGCGCTCGAGCTTGCCGTAGTAGGGCACGCCGAGGGTGTTGACCGTCTCCATGTAGTTGGCCGGGGCGAAGATGGTGCGGAACAGGTCCGGCACGCCTTCGGGCACCAGGTAGGCCTCGCCGTCGGCGATGAAGGCGCTGCCGCCGATCTTGCCGCGGTAGCGGATCCAGAGAACGCCGCCGTACTCGAAGGCCTGACGGCGATCGCCACGCAGGGCGGCGGCGGCCTCGTGGTTCAGGTAGGCCTCGCGGGCGCGGCCATCGGCGATCAGCTCGGCCCAGAAGGACTTGCCGCACCAGGCGACGGCGCCGGTGGAAGTGGCATTGCCGAGGGCGTCTTCCTGCTTGTCCAGCGCCTCGACGATATCGGCGTCGACGGTCGACAGCGCGGCATCGGGGTTGAAGCCGATGGCCTGGGTCTGCTGGGTCAGGCCGAAGGCGGTGAACAGGTTGTGCAGCACGGTCACGCCGTCGGCGTCGACGATCTGGCCCTTGAGGGCGCCGACGCGCTGGTACTCGTGGGTGGCGGCCAGCTGGTTGATCACCGGGGTGAAGCGGGCGTTGACCACGTCCTGCACGGCCTGCAGCTCGGTGCGCGAGCCAAAGGCGCGGATGCCCTGGATCTCGTCGGCGAGGATGGTGAACTGCTGCGGCAGGTGCACGCAGTTGAAGGGGATCAGCTGGCGTTTGCTGCCGTTGACCACCAGGGCCGGCGCACCACGGGGAGCGGCGGGCACCAGTTCGAGGGTGCTGCCGTTCTTCTCGATCTGCTGGGTGACGGTGGTGCTGCCCTCTTCGACGAACAGGCCGTGGTTGCTGATCTGGCCGGGGACGTGGGGGGCGTCGTTGAGGCCGGCGATGAGGTTCTGCACGCCGAACGCTTCGTCTTCGAAGACGCTGATTTCTGCCATGGGATGGGCTCCAGAAATGATGAACCCCGCCGCGGCGGGGTTGTGGGTGTCGGGGTGGAGGGGATCAGCGGGCGAGGATGCCGAGGGCCAGCAGGTCGGCCTCGCCGGCGGTGTCCAGCCCGGTGAGCAAGGCGCGCTTGACCTCGGCGTCGCGGACGATGCCGACGCTGCGCTGGGGCGAGGCAGAGATGCCGACCGGGGCGTAGAGCACGGCGGTGACGGCGTTGGTACCGTCGAGGGCGTCCGGGTCGTAGGGGCCGTAATGGCCGCTGGCGGTGACGGTGCCGAGCAGTTGGCCGGCGGGCAGCAGCGCGGCGGTGGCGGCCAGGGTGATGTCTTCCCGCGAGCGGGTGCCGTTAGCCTCCGAGAGGAGGACTTCACCGGCATGGACGCCTTCGGTCTTGATGGTCATTTATGCGCTCCTTTCGAGGCTCGTTGGTTGCGTCGGGCATAGATCGCGCCGGGGTCGACAGCTTTCACGCCGGTGGGGGTCGGGTCGGGGGCCGGTGGGGTGTTGTCGATTTCGCCGAGCCCGCTGCCGACCAGCTTGTCGAACAGCTTGGCGCGGGCGCCTTCGGCATCGAGGCCGGCCGTGATCAGGCCGCGGGCCTCGTCGGGCAGGCGGGCGGCGTTGCACAGCTCGCGGACGGCCTTGGCCCGGGCCAGCTCGGCCTGAATGGCAGCCCGGCTCTTGAGGCCGCTGGCCTTGATCAGCACTTCGGTGAGGTCGGCGATGCCGAGCTGCTGGCAGCCGGCGGCCAGCTCGGCAGCCAGGGCGGCGGCCTCGGGCGTGGGGGCCGGCTCGGGCTCGGGTGCCGGCTCAGGCGCTGGCTCGGGCTCCGGGGCCGGCGGTTCATCTTGCTGGGCCAACAGTTCCTTGGGCGCGTTCTGGTAGCGGTTGAGCACGCGGTTGCGGCCGATGCTGGCCTTGATGCTGTTGCCGGCGGTGACTTCATCGACGAAGCCCAGCGCCTTGGCCTCGGCGGCGGTGAGCCAGGTTTCGGCGGCGATCAGGCGGCGCAGCTCGGCGTCGTCGATGGTCAGCGGGCGATGCTGGTAGCTGGCGACGATGCCCTCGAAGGCCTGGTCCATGATGTCGGCGACCTTGCGCAGCTCCTCGCTATCGCCGGCGGCGTAGGTCCACGGGTTATGGATCATGAACAGGGCGTTGTCGGCCATGGTCACGCGTTGGCCGCCGCTGGCAATCACGCTGGCCGAGCTGTAGCAGGCGCCGTCGATGCGCACGGTGACGCGCTCGCCGAGGCGCTGCAGGGCGTTGTGGATGGCGATGCCGTCGAACAGGTCGCCGCCCGGCGAGTTGATGGCGACGGTGATCGGCGAGGTGCCGTCGTCCTGCGCCTTGAGGTCGCGGACGAAGTCGGCGGCGGTGATGCCCCAGAAGCCGATGTCGCCGTAGATCTCGATTTCGAGGGTGCGCTGCTCGCCCTCGCCGGCCGCCTGGATGCGGTACCAGTGCTGGTCAGCAGAAGCCTGGGCGCCCGGCCCCTTGTTGAGGATGCGTGGGTGTTGCCGGTGGCGCTTCATGTGGTGGAGTCCTCTTTATCTTCGTCCGCAACGGTGGCGGTTGGGCCGTAGTGGAGCCCGAGCCGTTCGGCGCGGGCGTTGTCTTCGGCGTTCTCCTGGTCGATCTGCTCGGCGTCGTAGCCGCTGCGCAGAACCACCTCGCTGCGGCTGGTGAGGCCAGCGGCGATTTCCATCTGGCGGGACTGCACGTCCTGCACGGGGTGGATGTAGGCCCAGCCTTGCGGTACCCAGCGGGTGCGCAGGTATTCGCGGCGGCGGGTGCCGTAGTCGGGCAGGTGCAACGCGCCGGACAGGTAGGCCATGTCGAGCCAGGCGGCGCGCACCGGGCGACACAGCTGGTGGACGTAGAGGCCGAACTGGAGCTGCTCGATGCGCCGGCGGAACTCGTTGAGGATCACGCGCATGACGCGGTCGTTGACCTCGCGCATGTCGCCGGTGAGCAGTTCGTAGGGCAGGCCCACGCCGGCGGCGGCGGCCTGCAGCTGCTGTCGCATGAAGTCGACGTAGGTGTTGCCGGCGTCCGGCGGGTCGCTGAACTCGACTTCCTCGCCGGGCAGCAGTTCCTGCATGGAGCCGGGCTCCAGGCCGACGATGGGGGTGAAGCCGTCGCTGTCGAGCTGCGGAGCAGCGCCGGTGATCGGGTCGACCTGCTGGAAGGTGCTGTCCGCCGCGGGCTTGCGGATGAAGCCGGCGAACAGGTTGGCCACCTCCTGGCGGAACAGCACCGCGTCGTCGTAGTTGTCCAGGGACTTGAGCCGCAGCAGGATCGGGGCCAGGCGCGGGACGCCGCGCAGTTGGCCGGCCTCGGTCGGCTCGAAGATGTGCAGGACCTCGTTGGCCGGGACGCGCACCAGTTGGTGGTACTGGCCGGCCTCGAAGGCATCGCCGGGGTGCTGACGGTGCATCCAGTAGGCGACGCGCCGACCGAGGCGGTCGAACTCGATGCCGGCCTTGATGCGGTTGCCGTTGCGGGTTGTCTCGGTCTTGTCCAGGGGGACGAACTCGGGGGCCAGTACCTGCAGCTGCAGGGGGACGGCCAGGCCGTCCTCCGGGCGGCGCGGGCGCAGGCGGACGAAGCATTCGCCGCTCTCCTCCACCATCCGGGCGACCAGGGCCTGCAGGCCGTAGAAGTCGAGCAGGCCGTCGGCGTCGGCTTCGGCGACCCAGTCTTCCCAGAGTTCGTGCAGGGCGCTGCGCAGGGCTTCGTCCTTGGTACGGGCCCGCGGGGTGATGCCGGTGCCGATCAGGTTGCTGACGCGCCGGTCGATCGCGCTGCAGGCATAGGGGTCGTTGCGCACGGCGGCGCGGGCGCGCTTGCGCAGGATGCGCAGCGCAGGCACCGCCAGGCTGTTTAACGCAGCGTCGGGCGCATCCCAGCCGGCGGCGCGACGGCCGGTGCCGGCGCCGTCGTAGCTGGCCTTGATGCGCCTGGGGGTCAGTTTGATTCGGCGCATCAGATGCCCTTGCCTCTGCTGTAGAGTCGGGAAATTCGGGAGCGAGGCGCTACTGCGCGGGCCTCGGCTGCGGCCTCTTCGGCGTACCGGGCCTCGAGGGCGCGCAGGCTGTCGAGCTCGCCGCGCTTGAGGCTGCGGTCGCCGCGGCGCACTTCCTGGCCGTTGTCGAGGATGTCCTGGATCGCGGCCCGCACTTCGGCCAGGCGTTGGGCAGCTGTAGTCATGGGTGGCCTCGGGTTATCGGCGTGCGTTGAGGTAGCCGCTGATGGATCGGCGGCGTGCCGGCGCCGGCGTTGCCGCCGGGGCAGCGGGCGCCGGGCTGGCGGGTTGCGATGCCGCAGGCGTGGCCGCCGGGGCAGTGTCCGTGGCGGACTCGGTGAACAGGTTGCCCTGGCCAACGCTCTGGCGGAGCTTGGCCCATTCGGGTTCGCGGTAGCGGTTGAGGCCCAGCAGGTGGGCCATGGCCAGGTTGTAAACCAGCAGGTCGAGCGCTTCGTTGCGGTCGGCCTTGCCCTTGACCCACTCGATGCGCTTGTGGCCCTTCACGTAGCGGGCGATCTTGCGCTCGGCGACGCACTGGTCGTAGAAGTCGTCGGACAGGTCCTTGCTGAAGTGCAGGGCGCCGGCGCCTTCGCCCAGGCCGTAGCGGTTGTAGATCCAGTCCTTGGCGGTGTCGGTGCCGATCATCCAGAGCTCGGCGCCTTCCTTGTGGGTGGTGCCCTTCCAGGTGACGTCGACCTTCGACGGGCGCTGGGCAAGCACCGGGCGCCCTGCCCGGCTCGCGCCCTTGACGGCGAGGACGTTCCGCCAGCGACGCAGGCGGGTGAACTGGTAGACCTCGTCGGTATGGTGGCCACCGGAGTCGATGGCGGTCGCGCAGATCGCCAGCTCGACGCCGGAGACGTGGCGGTACCGTGCCTTGAGCTTCTCGTCGAGTAGCGCCCATGTGCGCTCGTCGGCCGGATCGCCCATGATGACTTGGTGATCGACGACCCAGCGCTCCATGCCCTCGCCCCAGCCGATCACCAGCAGTTCCAGGCGGTTGTGCTGGGTATCGACGGCCGCGGTGAGGATCAGCGCGCCCCGGGGGGCGCTGCCGAGCGGGTAGTCCTCGGCGCGGGCCTTGAGCTCGCTGGCCCTGGGCGGCATCCCACAGCCGGGCCAGGCGGGTGTTGTAGAACACCTGCATGGGTTCGAGGTCGCCCTTGTCCTGGGCGGCCCTGGCCTTGTCGTATTGCTTGGCCAGGCCGAGCCAGCTGACCCAGCCCAGCGGGGCATACAGGGCGTTGAGGGTGAAGCCGACCGTCTCGCCGTCGCCCTCGGCGTGCGCACGCCATTCGCCGCGGGCCAGCATCTCGCCCTTGTGGTGCTCGTCGATCAGGCAGCCGCAGTCCGGATTGCAGCACAGGTACTGCACCTGGCGGTAATCCTCGCTGTACTTGAGGTTTTCCCACTCCAGCGTCTGCAGCTCGCCGCAGTGCGGGCACGGCACGTGGTAGTGCCGCTGGTCGCTCTGGGCGAACAGGTTGGCGATCCGCGAGGCGCCCTTGATGGTGGGCGAGCTGGAGAAGTAGATCTTGGCGTTGCGCCCGAAGGTGCTCGCGCGGGTCTCGGCCAGCTCGATCGGGTCGCCCTCGTTGTCGACGTCGACATCCCAGCGGTCGACCTCGTCGCCGTAGATGTAGCGCGCCGCCAGCTCGGCCAGGTTGGATGCCGAGCCGGCGGTGGTGGCGTACAGGGTGCCGCCCTCGAACTCCTTGGTGTCCATGGTGTTGCGCGCGTCGCGCGAGCGCGGCGAGGCGACCCGCTCGCGCAGCACGGGGGTGGAGTCGATGGTCTTGCCGACCCGGCCGCTGACCCGCTTGGCCAGGGCTAGGCTGGGCAGCAGCATGAGGATGTTGGCCGGGGCCATGTGGATGCAGCCGCCGATCCAGTTGAGGGCGATCTGCGTCTTCATCAGCTGCGAGGCGACCATGGTCACCACGCGTTTGGCGGGGTGGCTGGGTGACAGGCAGCGCATCGGCTCCCGGGCGTAGGGCGTGCGCTCCGTGCGGTACGGGCCGGGCTCGGCGGCGCCGGTTTCGCGCGGGATGCGCATGTATTCGTCGGCCCATTCGTCGACCCAGAGTTCCGGGTCGGGCTGCAGGCCGCGCAGGTAGGCCGAGCGGTACTGCTCGGCACCGTCGGCATACCGTTGGTTCATGGCGTCAGCTCGGCGGCTTGATGGCGTGTTCGAGGTCGGCGGCGCTCAGGCGGTTGGCGTCCTCGAGGACGCGGCGCAGGCCGGCGGTCAGCCGACGCTCGAGCTCCCAGGGATCGCTGATGGCGGCCAGCTCGGCGCCGATCTGCTTCGGCAGGCCGAGCAGCAGGTCGCGCAGCAGGCGCCCGGTGGCGAAGGCGGCATTCTCGACGGCCTCGCGCTCGACCAGTTCGCCGTCGCTCTTGCGGGCCTCGTTCTCGGCAAGACGCGCCAGGTAGTGCTCGCGCCGGGCCCGGGCTTTCTGGAAGTCGATGCCCTCGTCCTCGGGATGATCCAGCGGCGTGGCGGCGGGTGCCAGGTGGGCGGTCACGCCACGCTCGACGCGCTCGCGCTGGTGGCGTTCGGCGACGCCGGCCTTGCTGGGGTCGGCGGTGCGCTGGAGCAGGGCTTCGGTGGCGGCGACGTCGACCTTGCCGGCGGCCGTCATGACCAACCGACCCTGCTTGGCCAGCTTCGAAACATAAGGCTTCGACCAGCCCTTATGCGCCGCGAATTCGGACTTGCTGAGTTCGATCATGAAGACACCTGTTAACCGTTTAACGGCAATCGTTAACCTGTTAACCCCCCGTTAACTAACCTCCAGGCCCAGCCGCTAACACAGAATCGCGGCTCATATGACCCGTACCCGGGCAGATTCCACAGGGTCCCCCGCTTCATCCGACCACCGACCACGCTAGCCATCGACAAGTCCCGACCGCTTCGCCAACCACCGCGCATACAGCGCCCCGGCGATGTCCGCGCCCAGCAGCCCGACCACAATGCCGATGCCGCCGGAGATCCACACATCGCCGATCAGCGAGTGCGCGATGAACAGCGACGCCATGCCGAACAGCGCAGACGACCCGAACCGCAGCAGCACCCGCTTGACGATCTCGCCGACCGCCACGCCGGCGGCATCCGCCTGGCGCATCTCGCCGACCAGGCCGGCAACCGCAATCAGGAGCAGCATCCAGGTGGGCAAATCAGCCAGTGATGGCTGTACTCCTTGCTCGACCGCCATGCCGGTCCTCCTTGATGAATAGGTGGCCCGCTCCGCGATCCCGCCTGGGAGCAAAGGAGCGAGGGGCCGGAAACGAAAAAGCCCAGCGCTCGGCCAGGCTCTTCTGAAAAAGAAACCCCGCCGAAGCGGGGTCCAGGGTGACCGCCAGGGAAAACGGTCAGGCGCACAGCAGGTGCTCGGGGGTCGCTGCAATCACAGCAACGACAAACGTAGCGGCTTTGTACCCCCCGACCTGCAGTGGCGTAAACGGTCGATTAACGCCAGTTCCGAATCGTCTCGCAATGTCCGCTGAATATCCGCGAATAGTCCGAACACCCCCGACGAACGGTCACGCCGCCAGCCCTGCCAATGCGGCCTTGAGCCGAACAGCCAGCGCCTGGTGCAGCTCATCCACCTGCACCCGATAGCTCCGCTCGCTCACCTTCAGCTCCTTGAGCTGCGCTGCCACCGAGGGCGCCTCGCCGACATGCACATAGCGCACCTTGGCCAGGGTATAGAGCACTGCGCCCCGACCACCCAGGCCGCCCTCCTCGCGCAGATCGCTCAACGACCGCAGCGCCTCGTCCACCAGCCGGCAGACCCGGCTGTGCTGCGCATACGCCACCAGCGGGCCGAGCCCGGCGCTGCCGCCCGTAGCCCGACCACCGCCCATCCACTGCTCGGCATCCCCCAGGGGCGAACGCACCGGAGCAACCCACTCAGGCGCAGCACGCTCCTGGCCCCACTGACGCAACAGAACATCCATCGATTTGATCATCCCTGCGCCCTCGCCTCAGCCGCGCCCCAACCGACGCAAATCTTCCTGGCGCATCTTCTCTGCACGCGCCGCGACGTCCCGGTCAGCAGCGACTAGAGGTTCAAGCAGGCGCAGAACCGCAAGGAAGTCAGGAAGGCGATCACCGACCAGAATGTAATCGATGCTGTCTCCATCGACGTTCACATCGAATATGAACTTCACACCAGGCAGCCTGCCCTCCGGCCAACTCTCAGCATGCGCCTGACGGCGATACAACTTGTAAGCGTCGCCAACCTCATCATGCACCCACAGACCAAGGTCCTTCAGCAGATCATCAAACTCCTTCCAGTTCGCCAACTCCTGGCAAAGCATCGACTCCAGAGTCTCTGCCAACAGCACCAGCTCACCCTTCTCAACACCGTAAACCGCCATATCCCTATTCCCCCCTTGAGTGAAATCAAACCCTAACCAAAATCAGCAAACACTAACCACAACCATAACCACCAAAAACCCTTTATAAATCAGCTTATTATCTTCTGCTGGTTATAGTGTTTAGGGTGGTTAGGGTTTACCGCGCATATAAGAAAAAATAACGACATGAAAGATCGACCCTTAATATTCGCGCACATACGCGCGCGCCCGCGTTAACCCTAACCACCCTAACCGCACACCGTGAAAGCCGCGAAAACACTGTCCCTCAGCGTGGTTATGGTCTGAAAACACAACCCTAACCAACCATAACCACCCTAACCAGCAGCCATGGACGATGGTGCGACCCAGCCCTTGCACTTTTCCCACTTTGACGGATCCCAACCTGCCCGCTTCGCCGCATTGCGAAAGCGCGCCACCAGCTTGCCCATCTGGTTCGCATTCGAAATATCCAGATCCGACGCCGGCGCCGCCAGAAAGAACATCGAAAACCGCCGTGACCCCATATCGTCCATCCAATGAATCTGCCCCTTCGGCTTCTCCACATGCTTGCTCAGGAACAGCGACAGTTTCGTAGCCGACATCGCATGCTCCCCGTTCACCGAACACCACTCCCGAAACAGATCGTGGATATCCGAGGTCAACGCCACATCGAACGGCACCCCGAGCACACCCCCGCGCCACTGCCCCAGAAACGTCTCCCAGGCCGTCCGCGACACCTCCACCAGCCACTGCCGCGCCTCGGTATTCGGCGGCCGGGTGCGCTCATCGAAGTCCCCAGTGTCGTAGTTCAGCAAGTACTGATAGAACGCCGCGATCCCATCGTTCGCCAGCTCCCACTTGATCCGCTGCTGCACCTGCTCAGACAACGTCTCACGCGGCCACATCACGAACATCCGCCGATCATTCTCGCCGATCGGCCAGGGCATCATCTCGTTCGAGAGAAACACCGCGTTCATGTAGTTGGTCTCCTCCCAACCGTTCACGAACTTCGACTCGATCCGCACCGTCTTCCCGGTCACCATGTGCTTGATCTTGCCCACCTGGTTGTACCGGTTGTCCCGGCTCACCACCTCCTCGAACACCCCATACAGCTTGTTCGCCTGCCACTGGCTCCACGACGACTCAAGCTGCGCCTGGCCAACCGTCGCGCCGTAGTCGCCATAGATTGGCCGCATGATGTCCGACAGCAGCAACGACTTCCCCGAGCCCTCCATCGTCGAATGCAGCAGCACCGCCGTATCCAGCTTCGCCCCCACATTCTGCAGCGGATAGGCCAGCCAGCAGGTCAGCCAGTGCATCGCCTCCTGGTCCCCGTTGCACAGAAACTTGATCAGATAGCGGATCGCCCGGCAGCGCTCCATATCGTCGACCGGAGCCAGCGGCAGCCCCTCGAACGTATTGATATAGCGCGCCGGGTCCCGCGTCATCCGAGGATCGAACAACAGATTGCCGGCCGGAATCACCCGGCGCTCAGGACTGTTCAGCCACAGCTTGAACGCATCGCCCATGGCGAGCTGAACCGCCCTCGCCGGCAACCGCTCGCGCAACTGCCGATCCCAGATATCCTGGCTACCGTCCAGGTACACATACCGCTCCGTTGCCGGCATTCCCTCCGGATCGCCTGTCCGTCGCGACTTGCCGGCCAGCTTCGCCTGCTCCTCGATCCGCTTCGCCTGCTCCTCGGCGATGCACTTCTTGTCCTCACGGTCGAACCAGGCCTTGGCCTGCGACCTGGTCACGAACGCCTCGAACGCCATCCGCTTCATCTGCACCTTCTTCTGCAGATCGAAGACAGCCGTCTTCCCCTCCACCAGCGCGAACCGCCGAAACACCTTGTCGGCATCCCAGCCAGCCCCCTCCCCCCCTTCTGGAGCAGGAGCCGCGCCGTCGGCGCCGGGCTCATCCCCGGAAAGGGCGCGGGAAAGGTCGGTCGCGGCGGCCGCCTCCGCAGATGGGGCGCGGGGAAGATCGGCATCATTCACCGCCTGCAGCAACTGCGACCGCACCGCATCCAGCCCGTGGGCCACATGCAGATCGTTCCAGTCCAGCTTCTTCGCCTCGGGCATCACGCAGCCTCCCGCGACGAATCGGCCGGCGCGACCGGGAAAGCCGCCACGCCACCCAGGGCAACGGCAGCCGCCTCGGCCTTCGTCCGCCCAGGATTGCCTGGCTTGATCGGATCATCGTCGCCGGCGAACACCAGCCGCGCCGCCGGATACAGCTCCCGCAGCGCCCGGCCAACCGCCAGCAGGTTGCCAGCGTCGAACGCCACCGCCACCGGCCAGCCTGTGGCCTCGTGCACACTGGCCGCCGTCGCATACCCCTCGGCCACCGCCAGCACCTCGGCATCGGCCACATCGCCCAGCAGATGAAAGCAGCCCGACTTGCGCCCGTACTTCGGAAACAGCTTGGTGCCCTGCCCGTTGATCACCTGCAACGCCCAGATCCTCCCGCCGGCATCGCGCAGCGGGATCGCCACACAGCCCTTGCGGAACACCAGCATCGACAGATGCGCCGGTCGCGGCTTCGGCACCATGCCCAGCCAGCGCTGCGCATCCTCACCGACCCAGATCTGGCAGCGCTCCGCCTGATCGTCGATCTCCAACACCACCAGCCTGGAGAAGTAGCCAACCCCGTGGCCGCCCACCTGCTTGCGCTGCAGATACTCGCTCTGCCCTTCGGCCAGGCACTGCTCAGCCCAGATCCGTTCGCACGCAACGGCGACTGCCTCACGCATGGTCGATGACCTGGCCTCGTCAGCCTCGACTTCGGCCTGACGCTCCTTGCGCCGGGCTTCCTGCTGCTCGGCGAACCTCCGCTTGTCCTCCCGGCTCAGCTCCTTCTTCTCAGGCCGCCAGCCGGCATCCATCGCCAGCTTGATCACCGTCCCCATGCCCATGCCCGACTTGCGGAAGCTGCGCCACACCGTCCTCGCATCGCGCGGACTGTACCCGGTGCCAGACTGGCTCCAATCGTCCCAGGCATCGAACGCCGCCTCGCCGAACTCGGCCTTGAGCCCCATTCCCACCTGAATCCAGACCTCCCGGCTATCGGCCGGAATGAACGCCAGCAGCAGGTGAAGGTCGGCCAACTGCAGGTCGATCTTCTCACTCATCTCGCCCCTCCAAATCCCGCTCCATCGCCTCGCGGGCACCGGCCATGATGCCAAGCACCGCCTCGATCACCTGATTACCGTGGCGCTCCAGCTCGAGTACCTCGCGTTCCTCCCAGCGGCCGTCGGCAGCGCCCTGGTGCAGGCTGCCCACGAAGGCCGCCTCATGCTGGAGAAGATCGGCCAGCGCCCGCAGCGCCGCCGGCGTGGCCGGTGCAGGAGCCGGGCGATAGAACACCCCGCCCTGAATCCGCGCGATGGTGCGCAGCGTCTCCCGGGCGTCGACCAGCTCCAGCCAGCGCTCGAAATCTCGCGTCGACAACAGATTGTCCGGGTAACTGATGGAGAGTTTTTTCTGATAGGCGTTGTACGGCCATCCGAGGGTGGCACAGACGGCCACCGGGCCGCCCCGCTCGCGGCGGGTGTCGTGGTCCACGGCCTGCTCCAGAGTCAGAGCTGGGCCGAGGTCACGAGTGGGGTCTACTCGAGACATTGGCGTTAATTCCCTGGTAACGCCGTGGCGAGACACAGAGCTTGTGCCCTATCATCCGCCTCGACGTGTTGTGCTACGTCAGCCAGAAAAAGTCATCAGTCGATGGCTCCACTGGCCCCCGTGTGAGGGGATGGTTGGTTTGCGTGCTGTGCTCCCTGACCATCCCCTCACACTGCCCGGCGCCCTTGTGGTGAGGACTCCGAGCCCGGTTGGCACGGGAACCGTGGTGGGTTTCCGTGCCGACCAACCTGCTGTGTTCCCCGCAAGCGCGGGGATGAACCGTGAAGTACCTCTGAAAGCTTTAGAATCGCGTCAGTGTTCCCCGCATACGCGGGGATGAACCGGCTTGATGTATGTGCCGTACTCCCTTGTGGCGAGGCCGCTGGTCAGGCCAGCGGCTGGTTAGGCCGCGGTTTTCTTTGGAGCCGCCTCGGCCAAAAGCCATGCGGCATCGAATGGAACCCCCCGCTCGGCTGCTGCTTTAGCCAGGCGGCCCGCGTAATCGGTTTCGCCGGTGTAGTCGGTGCGCGGCAGAGCCCCTGCGGAAATCCACTTGTAAACGGCTCGCTGGCTCACTCCACAAATGGCCGCTGCATTTGCAACGCCACCGGCCTTGTTGATCGATTTTCTTAGCGCGCTCATCGGCGCCTCCAAAGCTCAAATTGAACTTACGGTACATATTATGCCGGTACTGAAAGTACATGCAAGTGCGTGCAAAACTGAACCTATGGTTCAGCCAGAAGAAATACGCAGAGAGTTCGTGAAGCGCCTCAAGCAAGCCCTTGCCAAATCAGAAATTGCAGAATGGGGGGCCGGATCTCGTCTTGCGGAAATCACAGGGAAAACCCCTAAAGCTGCCAGCAAATGGTTGAATGGCGAAGCCATGCCTGGGCGGGCCAACATGCAAGCGATTGCGGACGAACTGCATGTCAGCATCCAGTGGCTCCAGTATGGAGAGGGGGAGATGCTTCCTGGTGGCGCAGGCAATAAGTCGAACGTCGAGCTAGGCCCGCTCGCACCTGCCGCCGATAACCACAAAGAAATCGCAGCGGCCAAGGTGATGGAGATGCTGCAAAAACACGGGAATGGGCTGAGCGCAGCAGTCCGGCAGCGGATCGTCGATGCCGTCGCGGACACTCGCAGCGAGCCAGAGCCTCCGGCCAACCAGCCAAGCACTGTGATCATCGCCGACTTCCTGCCCCCTGCCCCAGCCGGCGACGCGATTCGAATCGCGCACTACGACGTTCGGACAGCTCTAGGCAGCGGGCAGCTGGTCCCGGACTACCCCGAGATAATGCCGAATCTGCTCGTCAGCAAGCAGCACTTGCAGGAACTGGGCGTCATCTACAAAGACCCCGCCCACCTCAAGATGCTGACCGGCTACGGCCAGTCCATGGCGCCCACAATCCAGCACCTTGACCCGATGATCGTCGACGCGAGCATCCGTGAGTTCGAGGGTGATGGGATCTACTCATTCGTCTGGCAGGGCCATTTCTACACCAAGCGCCTGCAGGTGGCCGACGCGGAGCATTTCGAGATGATTTCGGACAATCCGAATCACAAGGACCGGCTGATCCGGATCGACGAGACCTACATCCAGGCTCGCGTCCTGCTGGTCTGGAATGCGAAGAAGCTGTGACCGTCTGCCCGCCGGGCAAGGTCTGGATGTAGGTGCCGCTGCTGGACGGATGCGTAGAGTCTCGCCGACCTAACGCATGAGCTCGCTGCTATGGTAGGGTGTACTAGTCAGCGGCGCCGTTGAACATTATAATCGCGCGCCGTTTTCTAGACCGTGGCCGTAAGCGCTTATCAAGCGCAGGAAATATGGCATAGTGTGAAAGGTCGCATGGAGGTTCGCATGGCACAAGACGATAAGGAATCTAGGGCCCTAGCAGGCTTGGGGGCCTCTGCGGCTGCAGCCATTAGCATTCTGCTTGGGGCTGACATTCCACCAATGAATGTCGCCGCCGGCGCTCCGTACATGCACACTCAGCAAGCAAAAGTGTCGCAGCAACTCGTAAATGTGCTGGAGGAAATCAAGGCCAGCGCTAACGAACTGAACGAAATACTGGATCAGGTGCTGATCAAGCTGGTAAATGATCCAGCTTCAGCACAGCAGCTTTCTGCAAGCCAATTCCCCTTGCTCGCAGAGACCCTGCGCAGCCTTGAGCGGTACGTGCGTCAGGCGGAAGACTTTTGTGCTGGTGACGTACAGCGCCGGGACTTCCTAAGAGCACTTGCCTCTATCCGCTCTCGCGTAGTTGATATCGTGTCGATTGCTCGTCAATCTAGCGAGCCGGAGGCGATATTCGAAAGCAGTATCGATCGGAAAGGCTTAGCTGCCCTTGCAGAGCTAGGAACTCGCAACCTGCATAAGCTGGCTGGATGACACTGGATGAAGGCAGTTGTGCGGATTCATCCTGAAACATATGGGCCGCTATTTTCCGATGTCGCCAAGGACTTTCCAGGACTGATCGATACGTTGATAGCCGACTTTAAGCGCTACGTTGATCAAGGCGAGCTGCCCGACTACTTTGGTCGTGATGTTCCGTACGTCGAGCCTGCTGCTGCTTTTAATGCCAGGCTGATGCACCTGCACTTGAAGGTTCCACCTGGCAGTTTCCCTGCTCGCCGCCCTCAGAGAGATAGAACCAGCGACACAGCTCTGGTTTATGTACGAGGAGAGCTTGAGGAGCACGAGTACTGCCTTCTGGCTCTATTTCACCCTGGGGCCCACAAACAGGCGAGAAATCCAGCGATCATGCAGAGTCTGGCCAGACTCGCCAAGAAATTCCGCGACGAACATTAACCAAAGCCCCGCCCCGCGCGGGGCTTTTCGTTTCAGCCCTTCGCGCACTCCCTCAGCCGCACCCGAAGCCACTCCCTCTCCTGCTCGGCGATCCGGGCCCTCACCCGCCGCTGATATACCGCCAGGCGCTTTCTCCTCTCGCCGGAGGTGAACCCGTCCCAGCCATCAAACAGCCCATCGTCATCGACAGTATCCAGATCCGGGCCATAACCTTGCTGTCCAGCCCCAGGCCTGACTGCCAGGTATCCCCCCAAGACAAGCAGGCAGCAAGCGAGCACAAGAGAAAGGATTGAGTTGATCATCATCGGCGCCCTCCTTGGCGGAATCGATTAACCCAAGGTAGCAGCTGCTCGGGGCTGCGGCATAGCGAGCGCTGAAGATGCCACCTGGTTCACGCCTTCGGCCGCCCGCAGCTACTCCCTTTCCCGCTCGCACCGTCAGAATTGGGCTTCGCCACCGTCGACCATCTCGAACTCCCGATCATCTGCCGGGGCAGCATCGTCCGTTTGGCGCTCCCACTTCAGCGTCACGCTGCCGTCTTCATTGGTGACCATCTCCAAGCCATCCGTCTCGGCCAGCAGCTCCAGCACTCCTTCCCACGCCTCGTCCAGATCGGTGTCCAGCCGGTGAATGGTCACCTGCCGCTCCAGCTGCGCTATCGGCGCGTTGATCATCGACGACACCCGTAGACCCAACCTTTCCAGCGGCGTGAGTTCCTGGGGTTGCTGCTTCTGAGCTTTCTGCCTGGCCATATGCCACTCCTTTTTCTGTATGCACATACAGTATTCGTTTGCACACAGATAGCCAAGCCTTGCTGCCAACTCGGCCCTCTTTGCCGACGGCATTGGCTTTTTGCGTTCGAAGAAAATTTGTACTTTTGGTTCTTGACGCAGTTTGTACTTATTGTTCATATTTGCCATCAACGCACACAGCGTTCGACAAGGAGCCGATATGCACACCGCCACCCTGCACGTCCACCCGGCGTGCGCCTCCAACCGCCGGCTGATCGAGCAGCTCCAGGCCGACACCAAACGTCTCGTGGTCATCCGCGGAGGCAAGGCCGAGCTGGTTCGCCGCACCGCCGCCTCCTCCGACCACACCGGCGGCTTCACCCCGTTCGGCGGCGACGCCGCGTAGGGAGGCCGCATGCACCGCACCCTCGACGCCACCGCCGCCCTGCTCGGCATCGGCCCGCGCAAGCTGCGCCGCCGCCTGCGCGACCTCGGCGTGCTCGACCACGCTGGCGACCTGACCAGCGCCCACCGCGACAAGGGCCGCCTCTTCGTCGACTGCCGCAGCCGCTGGAACCCCAGCATCAACGGCTGGAGCCACTACGGCGTGGTGATGACCACCGAAGCCGGCGTGGCCTGGATCGCCCAGCAGCTCGGCATCGAGGTCCGGCGCATGCCGCCGGCCAGTGCGACCGCCTGACCACGCACAGCAGGGAGTGAAACCGGTGAACACCACCAGCACGGCACGCACACCAGAGGGGCGCGAGGAGACAACCCTGCAACTGCTCCGCCGTCGCTACGGCTGCAACTACATCACCGTCGAGCAGCTGTTGCAGGATCACCTGACGAGCATCACGTCGCTGGATTCCCTGGACAAGGCAATCAGCAGAGGACACCTGCAGCTACGCATCGACCGCCTGTACGACAGCCGCAAGGCGCCCCGGATCGTCTACCTCCATCACCTGGCCGACTTCCTCGACCAGGCCGAGAAAACCGCCGCCACCGCGGCCTGACCACCACCACAGGAGCACAGCACCATGAAACCCACCGACGTTGCCGAGTTCATCAACTCGCTGAACGCCTCCATCTTCACCCAGCAGGTCGGCACCGCCCTGTCCGCCGTCGCCGCTGGCGTCGTCGAGCACAACAAGCAGGGCGAAGTCACCCTGAAATTCAAGATGAAGCGGATCGGCGAGAGCAACCAGGTCGCCATCACCCACACCCTGGACTTCGTCGAGCCCACCAAGCGTGGCAAGCGTCGCGAGGACACCACCCTCGACACCCCGATGTACGTCACCGGCAACGGCCTCGAACTCTTCCAGACCGACCCGACCGCGCAGCTGTTCAACCGCGAACAGGCCCCGGTCGTTCCGCGCTAACCCCAACCACCACACGCACAGCACCACCACAAGGAATACAGCATGTCTCTCAGCAAAGAAGCCCTGCAGCTCATCATCGACAACGCCCTCCTCGCCGCAGGCCACCTGCCGGACACCGACAGCCCCGTCGGCTACCTGCCCGAAGGTGCAACCGTCGTCGACATGGAGCGCTACCAGGCTGCCCGCTCCCGCTTCCGCGGCGCCCTGAGCACCGCCAGCCTGGCAGACTTCTCCGGCTACGTGATCGACCACCGCGGCATCGACCCGGCCAAGGGCTTCGTCGACCAGGACGCCATGCGCTGCGTCGTCTTCTTCAACCTGGGCGACGAAACCAGCCCGGGCCATGCCGACGACACCGCCACCCTCACCCTCAAGCCCACCGCCGCCTATCGCGCACTCCAGGCGATCGCCGGCGAACAGCTCAGCCAGAAGGCCCTCGCCGAGTGGATGGAGGACTGGCACGCCAACCTCCTGGCCGAGAGCGAATCCGGCGAGACGATGACCACCGTCCAGGCCATCGCCGCGGTGCGCAACATCACCATCAAGGCCGCCAGCGAGCGCACCCACACCGAAGGCAACTTCGCCGCCCAGCGCAGCGCGATGGATGCCATCGAAGCCAAGAGCCAGGAAACCCTGCCGGGCGCCCTGCACTTCACCTGCATCCCTTATGAAGGCCTCGGCAAACGCGTCATCACCCTGCGCCTGTCGATCCTCACCGGCGGCGAAAAGCCCTCGCTCAAGCCCCGCTGGGTCGGCGAGGAGCAGACCCGCGAAGAAATCGCCCACGAGTTCAAGGCCGTCCTGGCCACTGAGATCGGCGACGCCGCCAGCCTGACCCTCGGCATCTTCAACCCCGGCAAGTAACCACAGGAACACCCGCCGCCGGCCCACCACACCCGCCGGCGGCGGGCACAGGAGCACAGCACATGGAACTCACCCCCAACCATATCGCCATCGTCCTCGGCGTCACCCTCAGCGTCGGCATCACCACTGCCGCCTGCTACCTGACTGGCCACGACGCCGGCGCCCGCACCGGCCACAAGCGCGGCCATGCCGACGGCTACGACAGCGCCCTCGACGACCTGATGCCCGAACTCAACGAAACGGCCATGCGCCTGAACAGCGCCGAGCGCACCCTAGCCGCGACCCAGGCCGAACTGCGCCAGGTGAAGGACGAACGCGCCTGCGACCGCCGCAACGCCGCCGAGGCCATCGAAGAACTCACTCTGCAGCTCGACGAGGCGAAAGGCCTGAACGCCGCGCACGCAACCCTGCTGCGCCAGGCCGCCACCCACCTGGAACTGGCCGCCGCCACCTGGGACGCCATGACCGCCACCCGCAAGGCCAAGGACTCCCGCATCCTCGCCGAACTGCTGCGCGACCGGGCCTCCACCTTGGCACCCGAACAGCAGGAGGCCGCGGCATGAACAACGCCATCCACTTCGTCATCGACCTGGAAACCATGGGCAAGGGCCCGCTCGCCCCTATCGTCGCCATCGGCGCCGTGTGCGTTGCCAAAGGCGCAGTCGTCGATGAGTTCTACATCCGTATCAGCCTCGAATCGTCGCTCGCCTTTGGACTCGAACCGGACGCCTCCACCATCCAGTGGTGGCTGCAGCAGAGCGACGAGGCACGCCGCGAAGTCGACGGCCGCGAGCCGAGCGAACACCTGAGCCCCGCCCTGATCGACCTGAGCAACTGGATGCTCGAGCACGCCACGGAAGAAGAAGCCCACGTCTGGGGCAACGGCTCCAGCTTCGACAACGTTATCCTGCGCAGCAGCCTTGAGACGTGCGGCATCGAACTGTCCTGGCAATTCCGCCACGACCGCGACCTGCGCACCCTGCTCGCCCTCTACCCCGAGGCCAAGGATGTCGGCGCGTTCGAAGGCACCAAGCACCACGCCCTGCACGACGCCCGCCATGAGGCCAAGCAGCTGATCGCCGCCCTGGGCATGCACTACGGATCGGCATGGGGAAGCAAGGCATGAGCACACCAACCACCCAGCCCTACGCCTGGCTCGGCGCCGCCGGCCTCTACCGGACCCAGAGGGAGGGCGTGGCCAACGGCGAGCAGCAGCTGACGCCGCTCTACCTGCATCCGGCCACTGCCACCCAAGCATCCGCCGACGTGCTCGCCGAACGCATCCGCCAGATCGAGCAGGAACAGTGGTGCCCCGAGCACGACGACCAATACACCCGCGGAGAACTAGCCACCGCCGCTGCCGCCTATGCGACGAGTTCGCACTGGCATGCAATAGGCCACAAGTCAGGCATCCCACCAGCGCGCTGGCCTTGGGACCAATCAGGCTGGAAGCCCACCACCCCACGGCGCGACCTGGTGAAAGCCGGCGCCCTGATCCTAGCCGAGATCGAGCGGCTGGATCGCATCGAAGCAAAGGAGGGCTCCCCATGCGTGACGCCCTGACCAACCTGCGCAAACTCCCGGCCGCCGTCGCCCGACTCGCCGAGCTGCCAGCCGGCAGCCCGGTGGTACACGTCAGCGCCCCGGCCCGCCAGCGGCGCCTCGACGGCCTGTTCTTCGACCGCGGCCAGAACACCTGGATCGCCAAGCTCGACGGCAGCACAACCTGCCAGCCGCGCGACCTTCGCCTGCCCGGCGACCAGCTCGACCTGCTGGCCCCTTGCGAAAGCGGGAGGGTCTGGGCATGACCAGCCTCTACCGCATCCACCCGCAGCCTGCCTTCAACTTCGGCGGCCTGGTCATCGACAACTTCGGTGGCGGAGGCGGCGCCTCAACCGGCATCGAGCTCGGCCTCGGCCGGCCGGCCGACATCACCGCCACCGCTGGCTTCACCCCAGCCCACTGGCGCGACAACCAGGACACCGGCATCCCGGGAGTCAGCAAAACCGAAGTCACCCGCCGGGAACTGGCTCTCGCCGACAGCATCCGCGCCTACGCCTCGATCGGCATGAAAGAACGCCAGATCCGCAGCAAGACCGTCATCAGCACCGCGATCCTGCGCAAGATCGCAAAGCGGCACAGGATCGCCATGGCGAAAGCAAGGCGTAAGGAGGCGGCGTGACCACGACGATCTTTTATTCCACCGAAATGCCCAACGAGCAGGCCAAGGTCACCGGCGGCATCCCCACCAAGCCCATGCGCTGGCATGTCGGCTACGTCGTCAAAACCCCAGACGGAAGCACCGTTGTCCAGGGCGAGAAAACCATCCAGCGTGCTGCCTTCGAGGAACTGCGCGCCGTCATGAACCACACCATCGACGTGATCGGCGACGAAGTCGGCAACGAAGCCACCTTCGTCAGCTGGCGAGCCACCGCCCATGGCGGGAAGAAGGGGAAGAGAGGTAAACGCAAGTGATCGGCATCCCAGAAACCGACACGCTCGAGCACAGCCGCATCAGCGCGAACGTCAATACCGGCTTTCAGCTGACCACTGCGGACGGGCGCCAGGCACACCTGGCGATTATCGACGAGGACGGCAACGTCATCGAAGCTGGCCAAGCCGTTGCCCAAGAGGCTTGGAACGTGTGTATTGCCGTGCAAAAGAACTTCTGGCGAGGTATGGGACATTTAGTGGTACATAGCGAGCCGCCGGGCATAGCTAAGCCGGCTAACGTAGCATGAAAAAGGGCCGGCATCATGCCGTGCCCTCTGCTAAAGAGGGACTAAAATCTCTCATAAATAGCTATTTTGAGAGGCAAAAAAATGACACTAAAGTACAAGTTATCATCGGTAGCTATTAGCATTTTTTTCATCAACACTATTTATGCAGCTGATTTTCCCTGCGACCCCCCTCCATCCGGTCTTGCTACCTTAAATACAGCCCAAAATGTATATCCAAGACTGACAAAATTTGCAGTATCTGTAGAGAAAAACACACCACACCTAACTAACACTAAGGACCTTACCTCCTTCTCTGCTGGGTTTGTTCACCCCGGACCAATTGGAGCCCCCCGCCCCCCCTTAGACTTTCAACACCCTACTGAGCCACCACCTTTAAGACCAGACTCACTACCACAATTAGTTGATCCTGAGAAATTTGCAAAACTTTATTGGTATCAAAGAGAAGAGCAAAACCCAAAACTTATATTTGACACACAGACCAAGATTACCTTAGGCAACCTCTGGAAACCTGATCCCTCAATCCTGAGGCAATCAGACCCGAAGAGCGCCATCGATGAGGCAAAAAAGAGAAGTGTGTTGAAGCTATCAGATAGCGAGCATGAGCGAATTGAGAGCAGCGCAACCTGCTCTAAGGCATTCGACACATTACTCACAACTTTTGAATCCCAAAAGACCAAGATAGGCTTTTGGACTGACGAAACAAACAACAACTTAGCTAATTTTATTAACTGGTATTATCAGTCGGATCTACCCAAAGAAAATCGCGACAAGGCAGCCCCAATAATTAAAGCTCAAAAAAAATATGAACAAGCATGTTTAGAAAAAACAATTCCGACCGAAATCAACCCAGCACTTATACAGCAAGCCGTTGGGCTATTATCATTTGAGAACAAGGTTTTTTGCACCGCACTTCGGCTATCAAAAAATGAAATCCTCACCACAAAACACTGCTTTCTAAGTCCTGACAATGGCACCCATCTGGAGGATGTTATAGCTGCGCTAGAAAATAAAGGGCAAATATGGTTTACATATGAGGCTGAACCATCAAATCGCTTCGGCATTTGCAAAACCTCTTTACCTAAGGCAACATTTAAAAGCTTCGGCCCTGAAAGTGACAATGTTAAGTTGCGCATTAGCACGACTAATGCCCCTGTAGCACCGCTACGCTGGGCTTCCTCAAAAAAGGATGGAGGCCCCCTAGAGGATGGTACCTCCCTTTATTTACGTGGTTACTTTCCATTCACAGAAACTGCAAGTACGGATCTTGAGCGGCTTCGCTCTACCGCTGTAGGCGGTTGCTTTGCACATTCAATAGCTGGGCGCTGCTTTTTTCATGCATGCCAGACAACTCCAATTATGAGTGGCGCCCCTATTTTTATCAGACCCGAACCAGGCATCCAACGTAATCTCTTGGAGGTTGCCGGAATCCATATCGGGTCAGCTCCCCTATCCAACCCTATAGGTAAGAATGGCCCGGTTTGTAGCGGCGCAGATGGGACTAAAGTCCCCTTAAGCAATCTTGCTTATCAACCATAGAGGGAATTTTATGAAAACTTTAGAGCAAGGAAATTTCAAAATCTTAACTATAGCGCTATCTGCGGGAGCGATAGGTCTTTGCTTCTGGTCGGGCACATGTTCAGCACAAGAGCTCCGAGCAGCATTTGCACCCGAGTGCCCAACAACAAATTTTCCCCGCACTGAAGGTATGATTGAAACCCCAGCCATACCTTTGGCTATTGCCAGCTCATTTGCAGGACTACTTGTTGACAATGGAATTTCCTCTATCAAAAAAACAGTTAACCCAGAAAATGCAAATATCGAAGCACAGTTCCTAGAGCAAGGCCTTTATATGTATGAAGGAGACCCAAACGCAGAATCAAACAACCCACCCCCAGATAAGACCAATACGCCAAAGCCTATCGTAAAACCATCACACAAGATGGGCTGCCTAGTTGTAGCAGTTGGTGAATTCACAGTTGCAGAATATGGAGTACAAGGATGGAAATTACCTTTCAAATCAGAGCGACCCGACCCCAAAGAAGAAGATCGCCAAACAAGCTCTAACTGGAGAATTGGCAATACTCTTGGCTTGATGGGCCCTGCGACGCTGGCTCTTTACATGGAGGCAACCAGAGTCTTTTCGAGCGATAAAACTGCTATAACTTGGCGCCCAGTGAGACTCTACATAAGCAAGTATCTCAATGACAGTATCTGGGGAGGCAAATCAAGAAGCACATCTATAGAGATACGACTGTACAAGCCTGGCATAAAAGAAGCATTTTTAAGCCAAACATTTGCATTTGGAGCCGTAAGAAAACCCGTCGACAAAAACTCAAAAGACTTCGACAGTAGCAATATTGGAACATGGAGCACACTGCCCGCAGCGCCAGCTTTACCTGCCAACTTCAAACCATTAAAAGAAGGCCGAGCGTTCGCCCCCTATACGCTTGAGGTGAGAGTAGTCGAGGCTCCGAAACCATATATGCTCGCACAGGCGTTTGCAGGAGCAATCGAAACCAATAAGGATGCCATCAAAAAAGAAGCAAGCAATGCTATCGACCAAAACGCAAAAATAACAAGCAACCTTACTGCAGAGGATGCCACTCTCGATGCAATCAATATTTTCCTAACAACACTACAA
Organism: Azotobacter chroococcum; assembly: GCF_002220155.1. NCBI lineage: Bacteria > Pseudomonadati > Pseudomonadota > Gammaproteobacteria > Pseudomonadales > Pseudomonadaceae > Azotobacter > Azotobacter chroococcum. Next base: position 3,226,505 of record NZ_CP011835.1, read on the forward strand.
ACAGTGGCCACCACTTGTACAACCGACAAAACAAAGGATGATACTGGCAAATTTGCCTGCTTAATTTCTCGTGATAAAGCATTAACAGCAAGACAAAAGGCCGATCTTTCCTGTAAGTCTAATGCGGTCCCAAGCTGCGACTCACTACCTGAGGTGCCAAACATTCGTAGTTGAATTTCTTTTTCGGTCAAGGTGCGTGCTCCTAAAGAAAGCACGCATGTAAATAACCATGCCACCTATGAGTGCAACCTCCCAGCTATCTACCCTGCCCAATCCTCGCTTGCCACCCATGCCCCGCTGCGCCGGTCGATCTGGATCAGCCGGGGCGCTCCCCCCTTCGGCACCATCATCATGTCGATTGTTCGGCCCCGGCGCCCATCGGGCGCAATCCCTCGCATGTAGATCACCAGCCGCTCGAACGTATCCAACACCAGCTGCCGCACCTGCTCTCGGGCACCATAGTCACCCTGCTCGACCAGCGCAGCCAGCTCAGCCCAGCGCTCGGCCTGCGCCGGCTCGACATGAACCGCCGCCACCGACAGCTCCCGCTCCAACTGCTGCACTCGCGCCTGCGCAGCGACCTGCTGCTGCTCCAACTCCCGCGCCCGCCGCACGAACGCCAGCGGCGCCGCACCGCTCTCGTCGGCCAGCAGCGCATCGGTGATCCTCGCCAGTTGCTTGTCCAGTTCCTCGACCTGCAACCGCGCCTCGGCCAGCTGCTGTCTCAGGTCAGGACCATCGACCGCCGCCTGCTGCAGCCGCTGCAGGTTCATCTGGTCCGCGCAGTAAGCCAGCAGAGCCCGTTCAACAGGAACAACACTGCAGCTTCCGCCATCCGGACACCCTCTCCCCTTGCTGTAGGATGTGCAATGTAGGCGCCGATGGCCATCGGCAAGACTGCCATCCGCCCTGGCCCGCCCCATGAGGTTCTGTGCGACGATTGCTGCCCCGCAGTACCCACAGAATGCCAGCCCAACCCCGGTGATGATCCCCGGAATCTCCCCCGCGCCACGCCGCCTGTACCGCTGCCCGGCCAGCAGCTGCAACTCGTCGAACTCGGCATCGCTCAACACCCGCGGGTAATACTCCTCGAGGAGATAGTCCTCGCCATCCACCGAGATCCGCTTCGCCCCCCGCAGCGCCGGCAGCCGCACAAGGCGGTAGATCTGCTGGCCGGAAATCCCCCAGTCGCTGAGCATATGGCCATCCGCGAACATGCGCTTCGCCGCGCGCCCTGCGCCCAGCCCACAGCGGTAGAGATCCAGCGCCGCCCGCACCGCCTCCACCCGCTCCGGGATCAGCTCCCAGCCCTCTCCTGTCCAGCGCACCCACTGCGGGTCCTTCCCGTTGCGGATCAGCCCCCGGTAAGTGCCTGCCTGCCAGCCCTCGCACTGCCGCCGGATCGAGGCCTTCACCCGCTTGCTCTTGGTGTCTGACTCCTCGTGTGCACGGATCATCACCAGCAGCGAGTACACCAGGTCCATCGGCTGCGCCTTGAGCCCGGCCCGGTTGTACTCCCGCCCATCGCTCGCCGTCACGACCGTGATCCCGGCGTTGATGATCTGCGCAAGCTGCGCCTGCGCCTGGATCGGCTCCGCCCGGCTCAGCCGATCCAGCCCCTCGACGATCAGCACCGACCCAGCGGGAATCCGCCCCTCATCCACCGCCAGCAGAAATACTCCCAGCGCCCCCTGCTTGACGTGCTTCTGGTGGTAAGCCGACAGCCCCTCATCCCTCAGCGACAGCGTCTCGTCCAACTCAAACCCGCGCGCCGCCGCCCATGTCTGTGCATACTGCAACTGCCGATCGGCACTACTCCCCGTCGCCTGCCGCGGATCGGAAAACCGCAGATAGCTGTATACTTTCGCCCCATTTTTCACCGCCGGCCCCCGAGGTCTCTACAACGTCATGTCGAAGAAAGTCGGAAGTATAGGGTTTATATCGCTCGGGTGCCCGAAGGCCACCGTCGACTCCGAACGCATCCTCACCCAGCTGCGCATGGAGGGCTACCAGATCGTGCCGTCCTATGAGGACGCCGACGTGGTGGTGGTCAATACCTGCGGCTTCATCGACAGCGCCAAGGCCGAGTCGCTGGACGCCATCGGCGAAGCCCTGGCCGAGAACGGCAAGGTGATCGTCACCGGCTGCATGGGCGTGTCCGAGGACAGCATCCGTAACGTGCATCCCAGCGTGCTGGCGGTCACCGGCCCGCAGCAGTACGAGCAGGTGGTCAACGCCGTGCACGAGGTGGTGCCGCCGAGCACGGAGCACGATCCCTTCGTCGACCTGGTGCCGCCGCAGGGCATCAAGCTGACTCCGCGCCACTACGCTTACCTGAAGATTTCCGAAGGCTGCAACCACAGTTGCGCCTTCTGCATCATCCCCTCCATGCGCGGCAAGCTGGCCAGCCGTCCGGCAGGCGAGGTGCTGGGCGAGGCCGAGCGCCTGGTCAAGGCCGGCGTCAAGGAGCTCCTGGTGATCTCCCAGGACACCAGCGCCTACGGAGTCGATCTCAAGTACCGGACCGACTTCTGGAACGGCCAGCCGGTGAAGACGCGCATGCTCGAACTGTGCGAGGAACTCGGCAGGATGGGCGTATGGGTGCGCCTGCACTACGTCTACCCCTACCCCAACGTCGATGACCTGATCCCGCTGATGGCCGCCGGCAAGATCCTGCCGTACCTGGACATTCCCTTCCAGCACGCCAGCCCGAAGATCCTCAAGGCGATGAAGCGCCCGGCCTTCGAGGACCAGACCCTGGCACGCATCAAGCGGTGGCGGGAGATCTGCCCGGAGCTGACCATCCGCTCGACCTTCATCGTCGGCTTCCCCGGCGAGACCGAGGAAGACTTCCAGTACCTGCTCGACTGGCTGAGCGAAGCCCAGCTGGATCGCGTCGGCTGTTTCCAGTATTCGGCGGTGGACGGCGCACCGGCCAACGAACTGGAAGGCGCGGTGCCGGAGGAGGTCAAGCAGGCGCGCTGGGAGCGCTTCATGGCCCACCAGCAGGCGATCAGCGCCGCGCGCCTGCAGCTGAAGATCGGCAAGGAGATCGAGGTGCTGATCGACGAGGTCGACGAGCAGGGCGCCATCGGCCGCTCCGCCGCCGACGCCCCGGAGATCGATGGCAACGTCTACGTCGACAGCGAGCAGGAACTCAAGCCGGGCGACAAGGTGCGCGTGCGCATCACCGACGCCGACGAATACGACCTCTGGGCGGAAACCCTCTGAGGTCCGCGCCCGCACGCCGCTCCGGCCCTTGCGGAGTGGCGCGCTCCGCGGGACAAGCAGAGCAGAGATAACGCCTGCCTTTCCTGTCTGGCTCTTGACCTATCCCGATGCGGGTAGCAGCCTCCTCATCCAGGCCATCTCGCATCAGCCCAGCTCAAGGAGGCTTATGCATCCGATTTTCTACCTTCTCGCCGGCACCGTGCTGCTCGCCGGCTGCGCAGGCACCTCCACGACCAGGGACGGCGGCCCGTCAGCCGGACGCTATGAGGGCCATCTGGTCATGGCCCCGGAGATGCATGTCTTCGTCCCCTGCAATGCCGAGGCCCCCCTCTGGCTGGTGGCGGACGAAGCCACCGACCACCGTCTCGAGGCCCAGTACACGAGTCTGGTCAGCGAACCCTACGAGGAAGCCTTCGCGGTCCTGCGCGGCACCCCGGGACCGCAGCTGGACTGCCCGGGCTGCCGTGATTTTCCGGGCAGCTTCCGGGTCAGCGAAATCATCGAATATCGCCTGGCCGAGGCGGGAGACTGTCGGTGAGGTGACGGCGCGCCGTCCGAGCGGAAAGCCCCTGACCGTGAACGGAAAAGGGCCACAGGCCCTGTCCCGGACGACGCCCGTTGCGCCAGCGCCCAAGCCGCGACGCGCCGGCATCCAGCGGATGCCGGCAAGCACTCAGGCCACTTCCAGATAGCACTTGTGGATGGCGTCGCCCAGGCACTGCACCTGCTCGATGTACTCGGTGATCCAGGCATGCATCCCGGTTTCCAGGACCTCCTCGATCACCGTGTAGCGCAGCCGTGCCTCCAGCTCGGCCGCCAGGCGCTGCGCCGGACGGCCGTTGTCGCCGGGCAGCGCGGCGAGGTTCTGCTGCAGCTCGGTCAGGCAGGAGCGCAGCGAGCGCGGCACTTCCGCCCGCAGCAGCAGCAGCTCGGCGACCTTGCCGGCCCGCGGCGAGCCGCGATAGATCTCGGCGAAGGCCTCGAAGGCGGTCAGCGCACGGAGCAGCGCGCTCCACTGGTAATAGGCGCGCGCCGAGCGGTCGTTGGGGTCCTCGCTGTCCGCGCCGAGCAGCTCATAGCGGGCGTCGAGCAGGCGCAGGGTGTTGTCGGCCCGCTCGATGAAGGTGCCCAGACGGATGAAGCTGTGCACGTCGCCACGCATCAGGGTGCCGTAGGTGGCGCCGCGGAACAGGTGCGAGCGCTCCTTGACCCACTCGCAGAAACGGCTGATGCCGTAGCCGCTCAGTCCCTGCTCGGCGAGGTCGAGCAGGGTCAGCCAGGTGGCGTTGATGTTCTCCCACATGTCCGCGGTGATCCGCCCGCGCACCGCATGGGCGTTGCTGCGCGCCGCGGCCAGACAGTTGAACAGGCTGGCCGGGTTGCTCGCATCGAGGGCGAAGAAGTGCAGCATGCGTTCGGCGTGCAATTCGCCGTGGCGCTGCAGGTAGTCCTCGAGGGTGCCGGTGATCAGCAGCGGCATGGCCAGCTCGTCGAGGCCATTGCCGCGACCGTCCTGCGGCATCAGGGACAGCGAATAGCTGACGTCGAGCATCCGCGCGAGATTCTCGGCACGCTCCAGATAGCGCGACATCCAGTACAGATCGGCGGCGGTTCTACTTAACATGCTCGATAATTCCCTCAATCCTCAACGACCCAGGTGTCCTTGGTCCCGCCGCCCTGGGACGAGTTGACCACCAGGGAGCCTTCTCGCAGGGCCACGCGGGTGAGCCCACCGGGCACCAGGCGGGTTTCGCGGCCGCTCAGGACGAAGGGCCGCAGATCAATGTGCCGCGGCGCGATGCCGCTTTCGACGAAGGTCGGGCAGGTCGACAGGCTCAGGGTCGGCTGGGCGATGTAAGCCTCGGGACGCGCCTTGAGACGCTCGCGGAAGGCCTCGATCTCGGCCTTGGTGGCCGCCGGCCCCACCAGCATGCCGTAACCGCCGGACCCCTGGGTTTCCTTGACCACCAGCTCGGGCAGATGGGCCAGGACGTGGGACAGATCCTGCGGCTTGCGGCATTGCCAGGTGGGCACGTTCTGCAGGATCGGCTCCTCGCCCAGGTAGAAACGGATCATGTCGGTGACGTAGGGGTAGATCGACTTGTCGTCGGCCACGCCGGTGCCGATGGCATTGGCCAGCACCACGTTGCCGCGGCGGTAGGCCGAAAGCAGCCCCGGCACACCGAGCACCGACTCGGGATTGAACGCCAGCGGATCGAGGAAGGCATCGTCCAGCCGACGGTAGATCACGTCCACCGGCCTGGCGCCGGCGGTGGTGCGCATGAATACCCGCTCGTCACGGACGAACAGGTCGGCCCCCTCCACCAGTTCCACGCCCATCTCGCGGGCCAGGAAGGCGTGTTCGAAATAGGCGCTGTTGTAGCGCCCCGGGGTCAGCACCACCACGCTGGGATTGTCCAGCGGGCTGGAACTCCTCAGGGTCTCCAGCAGCAGGTTCGGATAGTGGTCGACGGGGGCGATGCGCTGGGCGGAGAACAGTTCGGGGAACAGCCGCATCATCATCTTGCGGTCTTCCAGCATGTAGCTGACGCCGCTCGGCGTACGCAGGTTGTCCTCCAGCACGTAGAAAGTGCCGTCGCCGTCGCGCACCAGGTCGACCCCGGCGATGTGCGCGTAGATGTCGCGATGCAGGTCGAGCCCGTGCATGACCTGCTGATAGCCGTCGTTGGACAGCACCTGCTCCGGCGGGATGATGCCGGCCTTGAGGATGCGCTGATCGTGATAGATGTCGGCGAGAAACAGGTTCAGTGCCTGGACCCGCTGGATGCACCCAGCCTCGATCCCGCGCCATTCGCTGACGGGGATGCTGCGCGGGATGATGTCGAAGGGAATCAGACGCTCGGTGCCCTGCGCGTCGCCGTACAGGGTGAAGGTGATGCCCGCCCGGTGAAACAGAAGATCGGCCTCGCGCCGGCGCTGGGCCAGCAGCTCCTGGGGAGTGTTCTCCAACCAGTTGGCGAAGCCCCGGTAATGCGGCCGGCAGACGCCGTCCGCATCGTACATTTCGTCAAAAAATTGGCGATCCATGCATGCTCCTCGGCTGTGCATAGAAGAAATTCGCAAAGCTCATGCCAGTTGCCAAGTTCCTATTCCTATCAATGTGTTGGAGACGCTTCACGACCGCTGCCGACGAATCGGAAGCGGGCCGGCGGCTGGTTCGCCACCCGCTCCAGTCGCTGTCCAGTCGCTACCGACCGGATCCGAACGCCCCGCTGCGCCTCCCAAGTTTCTCTCTTGCGGACAGGGTGCGGCGGAACCGGGAAGGCCATGCACCAAAAAAGCTCCCGATTTATCCAGCAAGATCCACCGCGCACCAAAAAAATGCAACACCCGGCGTAGACGGCCAGCCGGCAGACATTCGGCCGCTGCGCTGCGACGTATCGGGGCAGCGGGCCGACCACCGCCTGCCGGATCGGGCTCCGGACGCCTAGCCCTCATGAACGATCCGGGTGCCCAGCAATCCGACGAAGCTGGCCAGCCAGGCCGGATGGGCCGGCCAGGCCGGCGCCGTGACCAGGTTGCCATCCACATGGGCCTGGTCCAGTGGAATGTCCACATACTCGCCACCGGCCAGCCGCACCTCGGGGGCGCAGGCCGGATAGGCGCTGCACGAGCGGCCGTCGAGCACCCCGGCCGCGGCCAGCAGCTGGGCGCCATGGCAGACGGAGGCAATCGGCTTGTTCGCCGTGGCGAAGGCTTGCACCAGCTTCAGCACGCGCGCGTCGAGGCGCAGGTATTCGGGCGCCCGGCCACCCGGGATCAGCAGCGCGTCGTAATCCTCGGCGCGCACCCTGGCGAAGTCGAAGTTCAGGGCGAAGTTGTGCCCCGGCTTTTCGCTGTAGGTCTGGTCGCCCTCGAAGTCGTGAATGGCGGTACGCACGCTCTGCCCGGCGCTCTTGCCCGGACACACGGCATGCACCGCATGGCCGAGCATCAGCAACGCCTGGAACGGCACCATGGTTTCGTAATCTTCGGCATAGTCGCCGACCAGCATGAGGACCTTCTTGGCGGACACGGAAAACTCCTGAGCAAAACGCGGAAAACGCGCATGGCCTCCTCGGCCGGAACCTGGGGACTCTGCGCGACAGGGAGGCCCACCCTACCCTGCCGCCCCCCGGCCGTCGACCCACCCTCGGCCCGGCCAACGACTCAACCGCCGCGATCCAGCAGATCGACCACCAGCCGGTCCAGCCAGCCCCACAGCCGCTGGTACAGACGGCGGTACCAGGGCCGGGCCTGCCAGGAGGCCAGGTCGACCTCGTGGCTGATCTGGAAGTCGGCGAGGAAACATTCGACAACCTCGGCGATGAAGACGGGATCGCGCGTTTCGAGATTGGCCTCCAGATTCAAGCGTAGGTTCCAGTGATCGAAGTTGCAGGAACCGGCGCTGACCCAGTCGTCGACCAGCACCATCTTCAGGTGCAGGAAGCGCGGCTGGTATTCGAAGATGCGCACGCCGGCGCGCAGCAGGCGGCGGTAATAGCGTTGTCCGGCATAGCGCACCGGCGGGTGGTCGGTGTTGCGCCCGGCCAGCAACAGGCGCACCTCCACCCCGCGCCGGGCCGCCTTGAGCAGGGCGCGGCGGACCTTCCAGGTCGGCAGGAAATACGGGGTGGCCAGCCAGATCCGCCGGTTCGCGCGGCGCAGGCTGCGGATCAGCGCCAGCAACACGTCGCGGTGCTGGCGCGCCTCGGCATAGGCGAGCCGCCCGGAACCCTCGCGGCGCAACGGTTCCGGCGGGATGCGCGGCGGCTTCGGCGGGCGCTGCGAATGCCAGCGTCTACGCTCGTGGCAGAGCATCCACTGGTGGTCGAACAGCGTCCGCCAGTCGGCCAGCAGGGGGCCGGCGATTTCCACCATGATCTCGTGCCACTGAGCGCCTTTATCCTCCGGATTCCAGAACGCGTCGGTGGCGCCGGCACCGCCAACATAACCCAGGCGATCGTCCACCAGCAGCAACTTGCGATGGTCGCGATGCAGGTTGTGCAGCCCGAAGCGCCAGCGCAGGGGATTGAACTGCGCCAGGGCGACGCCGGCCTCGGTCAGCCGACTGCGCAGACCCGCACCGAACCCGAACGCACCGAAGCCGTCGAACAGGCAGCGCACCTGCACGCCGCGGCGGGCGGCGTCGACCAGCGCCTCGACCAGGCACTCGGCACAGCGGCCGTCCTCGATCAGGTACAGCTCCAGGTCGATGCGCCATCTGGCGCCGGCAATGGCTTCCAGCATGCGCGGAAAGAACACCTCGCCGTCGATCAGCAGACCGAAGCGATTGCCGCCGCGCCAGGGGAAGACCGCCCCCTCCCGCATCATGGCCCCCAGCCTGCAGGGACGCCGGCGAATGCTCCCAGCAGGGAACACCGCCGCCCTGCCGGTGACGGCCGCCTGGACGGCAAAGGGGTAAATGACTGGTGCATGCAACCTCTCGCTTGAAGACCGGGCGCAGGCCGATAACCGCTCCTGGCCAGCGCCGGAAGCTCACCGGCCGGTTCCGGGACACGGGTTCAGGGCACGGCTGCCGCCTCTTCCTCGGCCAGCAGACGGCAGCCCTCGCGCGGACCGAGCCAGACGGCGCTGTGGGTGCGCCCCAGACCACGGGCGGTCACCGTCCGGCTGGCCGGCTCGTCGTGCAGCTGGTCGATCGGGATGTACTGCTGGATATAGACCTGGCAATAGTCGGCCGGGTTGCCGCTCACATAGCGACACGAGCAGTACTCCTTGGCGCTATAGGCGCCGATGATGTCGGGAAAGGCCGCCAGATGCGCGCGGTTCGGCCAGACCACGGTGGCCACCAGCAGCACGGCCGAGCCCAGCAGCAGGGCATGACGACGGCGCATCAGCGGGCCTCCCCGGAAACGAAGGCCGCGCGGGCCAGATGCAGGAAGTCGTTGTGCCGATAGCTCGGATCGCGGTCGTCGGCGAAGCGGACGATCACCAGCTTTTCCGCCGGCAGCACATAGAGCGCCTGGCCCCAGTGGCCCAGCGCGGCGAAGGTGTCCGCCGGCGCGTCCGGCCAGGGCCGGGGCGCCCCCTCCAGCGGCAGGTTCAGCCACCAGTGGCCTCCCGGCACCAGCCCCGCCGCACGCGGCTGGTAGCCGGGTACCGGCGAGCGGTTGAAGGCGACCCAGTCCGCCGGCAGCAGCCGACGCTCGCCCCAGCGGCCGTCGCGTAGCATCAGCAGGCCGACCCGGGCCAGGTCACGGGCATTCAGATAGGCGTAGGAGGCACCGATGAAGGTGCCGGCCGCGTCCCTTTCCCAGACCGCCGAGGTGATGCCGAGCGGCTCGAACAGCGCCCGCCAGGGGTAGTCCGCATAGCGCTCGGCCGGGAGCATGCCCTTCAGCGCCGCCGCGAGCAGCACGCTGTCGCCGCTCGAATAGCTGAAGCGGGTGCCGGGCATGGCGTCTGCCTGATGCCGGGCGACGAAACGGGCCATATCGTTATGGCCACGGGTGTAGAGCATGGCGACGACCGAGGAGCGCAGCGGCGCGTACTCGTAGTCCTCCTCCCAGGCCAGGCCGGAGGTCCAGTTGAGCAGGTGGCGCAGACGCAGGTCGGGATGGGCGGCGAGGGCCGGATAGTAGCGCACCGCCGGATCGTCGAGCCGGAAGCGGCCCTCGCCGTAGGCGATGCCGAGCAGACAGGCGAGCAGACTCTTGCTCACCGACCAGACCAGATGCGGCGTGCGCTCGGTGGTCGGCGCGGCATAGCGCTCGTAGACCAGCACACCGTCACGGATCACCACCACCGCGTCGCTGCGCACGCCGCTGCGCTCGGCCTCGTCCCGCGGCGGGAAGGCATAGGCCTCGAAGGCCTCGAGCGCCGCCCCCGGCACGACGGGCTGCCGCGTCCAGTCGGCGCCCGGCCAGGCCTCCCCGGCGCCTGCCGGTCCGGCAGCGAGCACGGCGGCCGCCAGGCAGGCCAGCAGGAACCGGACGGGAAAGGCAATGGCGGACATCGGATCGACCTCGCGACAGGCAGAGCGCGAAGCCTAGCACGGGCCGGATGACGAAATGGGCACGACCCGGCAGCAGGGAATGCCTACTTCGGCAGCTGGTAGTCGGCCGGCCCGAGGAGGTCGATACCGCACTCCAGATGCTCGACCCAGTTGAGGAAGGCGTCGATCATCTCCTTGCCGACGAAGGGGCGGCCATGCTGCGGCACGATCATGTCCACCTTCATGTTGCGCACCATGCCCACCCACAGCCGGCAGACCTTGTTGCTGGCCATGTAGCGGCGATGGAAGGCATCCATGTGCGGGATATGGCTGGCGAAATCGCGCACCGGGGTGGCGTCGTCCACCAGCGAGGCGCCCATGTCGCCGGAGAAGAGGATGCGGCTCACCGGGTCGTACAGCTGGAAGTTGCCCACCGAGTGCAGGAAGTGCGCCGGCACCGCCTTCAGCTGGCAGCGACCGAGAGCGATCGAGTCGCCACGGTCCGGCAGGGCGATGATCCGGTCGTAGGTGGAGATGCCATGGCTCATGGCCAGGTAGTTGGCGGTCAGGTGCGGCAGGAAGCGCGCCCACAGCTTCGAGCAGAGCACCTTGGCCTTGGTGTGCAGCAGCCACTTGCCCAGCGAGGAGATGATGTCCGGGTCCTGGTGCGAGGCGAAGATGTAGGTCAGCTCCTGCAGCGAGATGCGCTTCGACAGCTCCAGCGACAGCGGCGTGTAGGTCAGGTCGCCGCCCGGATCGAGCAGCAGGTACTGGCCGTGGTCGGTGATCAGGAACTGGTTGGTCTGTACGCCCTCGCCCCTGACCAGATCATCGAAAAGCAGGCATTGATGGGTGCCGTTGTCGAACAGCACATGGGGTTCGCGTCGCATGGAAACCTCGCTGGATGCAGAGGCTCGCCAAAATACTCCGCAGTGCCCTCCGGCTTAGTGACGCAAATCAACCCGTTTCCTGCGGCCATTTCCAGGTAGCGCAGCCTGTCACGCAAGGATCACCCAAACGTCACGGACGTGACACCGCCCCCGCCTAGCTTGAGCGTACCCGACCAAGTCGATCCGACCCCACAACGACAGCAGCCGGTCAGGACGCGCCGCCGCCGCGGGGCGCGTCCTGCCGAAGCGCATCAGGCGGCTCACGGAGACCCCTATGACCCACGGTGCCCTCACCTCCGAACGCAAGACCCCAGAACGCCGGTTGCGCGCCGAACGCCTGCTCGGCGCGCATGCCCTGCGCGAGGCCCAGGCCCTGCGCTTTCGCGTGTTCAGCACGGAATTCGACGCCAAGCTCAAGGGCGCCGAACTGGGGCTGGACATGGACGACTACGATCCGCACTGCAGCCACATCGGCGTGCGCGACCTCGCCAGCGGCGAGCTGGTCGCCACCACCCGGCTGCTCGACCACCGGGCCGCCGCCGGCCTCGGACGCTTCTACAGCGAAGAGGAATTCAGCCTCCACGGCCTGGCCCGCCTGCAGGGCCCGCTGCTGGAGATCGGCCGCACCTGCGTCGCCCCCGGCTATCGCAACGGCGCCACCATCGCCGTGCTCTGGAGCGAGCTGGCCGAGGTGCTCAACGAGGGCGGCTACCGCTATCTGATGGGCTGCGCCAGCATCCCCATGAAGGATGGCGGCATCCAGGCCCAGGCGGTCATGCAGCGCCTGCGCGAACGCCACCTGTGCACCGCGCAGCTGCGCGCCGAACCCAGGACCCCGCTGCCGCGCCTCGAACTGCCCGGCAACGTCACCGCCGAACTGCCACCGCTGCTCAAGGCCTACATGCGCCTGGGCGCCAAGGTCTGCGGCGAACCCTGCTGGGACCAGGACTTCCAGGTGGCCGATGTGTTCATCCTGCTCAAGCGCGACGAGCTGTGCCCCCGCTACGCCCGTCATTTCAAGGCCGCCGTCTGACCGATATCCCGTGTGACGGACAGGACGCCCGGAGCGGCGCCCTGTCCGTCATTGTCCTGCCTTGCGAGAACCCATGAAGAAACTCCGCTTCTACAGCCGCCTCCTCCGCCTGCTGGCGGTGCTCGCCCTCGGCCTGGCCATGGCCGGCTGGGTCAGCCTGCTGGAACGCTTCAGGCGCAACGAGCTGATGGCCCTGCGCCAACGCCTGACCCGCCGCTTCCTCGCCCAGCTGGCCGCCGCCCTGCCCTTTCGCCTGAGCCTGCACGGCCAGTTGCCCGAGCGGCCCATGCTGTGGGTCGGCAACCATGTCTCCTGGACCGACATCCCCCTGCTCGGCGGGCTCGTCCCGCTGTCCTTCCTGTCCAAGTCCGAGGTGCGCAGCTGGCCGCTGGCCGGCTGGCTGGCGCACAAGGCCGGAACGCTGTTCATCCGCCGCGGCGCGGGCGACAGCGGCCTGGTCAGGAGCCAGCTGCTGCGCCACCTGCAGCACGGTCACGACCTGCTGATCTTCCCCGAGGGCACCACCACCGACGGGCGCAGCCTGCGCAGCTTCCACAGTCGCCTGCTGGCCAGCGCGGTGGAGGCGCAGGTGCCGGTGCAGCCGGTAGCGATCCGCTACCTGCGCGACGGGGCAGTCGACCCGGTCGCCCCCTTCATCGGCGACGACGATCTGCTTTCGCACCTGCTGCGCCTGCTGCGCAGCGAATGCAGCGAGGTGGAAATCCACCTGCTGCCGCCGCTGGACAGCCAGGGCCTCAGCCGCACCGAACTGAGCCGCCAGGCACACACAGCGATCGCCGAGCGCCTATTCGGCAGCCCCGCAGCCTTGCCGGTCGCCGCCTGAAGGATCAGGACTCGCCCCGCTGCGTCAGGGCGAACTCCTGCAACTGCGGATAGAAGACCCGGAAGTCGTCGCTCAGCGGCCGATAGAGCTGCTCCAGCTCGTCCAGCGCGCCGGCCAGCCCTTCCGGGCGCGACAGGCGCCGCTGCATGCCCAGCAGCACCCGCTCCAGCACGGCGAAGTCGCGGTAGCTGCCCAGCCAGTCCTGCTGCGCCATGCGCGGCGCCAGCCCGGCCAGCCGGCCGGGCAGCTGCGCCTCGCCGGCGAGCAGCGCGTAGACCCGCGCGGTGAAGGCCGGCAGCGGTTCCTGCGCATAGTCGCTCCAGTGGCAAGCCAGGCAGTGGTCGAAGAACACGTCCAGGAGGATGCCGGCATAGCGGCGCCGCGCCTCGGGAAAGCGCGCCCGGGCCTGGCACACCCGCGGATGGCTGTCGGTGAAGGCATCGATGCGCCGGTGCAGGCGGATGGCGGCCTCGATATCCGCTGGCCAGCGCCCCTGCAGCGGGCCCTTGACGAAATCGCCATAGAGGCTGCCGAGCAGGTCGGCCGGTTGCGGGCCGCCCAGATGGAGATGGGCCAGGTAGTTCATGGCGGAAGTCTAGCCCGGATCGCCGGCCGGCACGACGACAGCCACGCACCAGCATTGCTATATCGCGATATTACAATATAAGATTCGTCCCAACACGATTTATCCTGGCAGGACCATTCCATGCCCAACGACTTCGACGAGATCTACAAGGCCCTGGCGCACCCCGTGCGCCGGCAGATCCTGCAGTGGCTGAAGGAGCCCGAGCGCTACTTCCCCAACCAGGAGCACTCCCTGGAACTCGGCGTCTGCGCCGGCCAGATCGACCAGCGCACCGGGCTGTCCCAGTCCACCGTCTCGGCCCACCTGGCGACCCTGCAGCGCGCCGGACTGGTCAGCGTACGCAAGGTCGGCCAGTGGTGTTTCTTCAAGCGCAACGAAGCGGCCATCCAGACCTTTCTCGAACAGCTCCACGACGCGCTGTAAGCACGCGCACCGCCCACCTCTGCCGAAGGTGCAGCCTGACCGACGGCCCCGACCATCCGATCGAACCCCTGAGAGGACCATCCATGAGCACACTCTTCGACCCGATCAAGATCGGCGACCTCGAACTGCCCAACCGTATCGTCATGGCCCCGCTGACCCGCTGCCGCGCCGAGCCCGGCCGCGTGCCGGGCGCGCTGATGGCCGAGTACTACGTGCAGCGCGCCAGCGCCGGCCTGATCATCAGTGAAGCCACCTCGGTCTGTCCGATGGGTGTCGGCTATCCCGACACGCCCGGCATCTGGTCGCAAGAGCAGGTCGCCGGCTGGAGGAACGTCACCCAGGCGGTGCATGCCGCTGGCGGGCGCATCGTCCTGCAGCTCTGGCACGTCGGACGGATCTCCGATCCGCTCTACCTGAACGGCGAACTGTCGGTGGCGCCGAGCGCCATCCAGCCCAAGGGTCATGTCAGTCTGGTCCGCCCGATGAAAGCCTTCGAAACCCCGCGCGCCCTGGAAACCGACGAGATCCCCGGCATCGTCGAGGCCTACCGCAAGGGCGCCGAGAACGCCAAGGCCGCCGGCTTCGACGGCGTGGAAATCCACGGCGCCAACGGCTACCTGCTCGACCAGTTCCTGCAGGACAGCACCAACCGGCGCAGCGACCAGTACGGCGGCAGCCTGGAAAACCGCGCCCGCCTGCTGCTGGAAGTGACCGATGCAGCCGTTTCCGTATGGGGCGCCGGGCGAGTCGGCGTGCATCTGGCGCCGCGCGCCGACCTGCACGACATGGGCGACGCCAACCGCGCCGAAACCTTCGGCTACGTGGCCCGCGAGCTGGGCAGGCGCGGCATCGCCTTCCTCTGCACCCGCGAGAAGGAAGACGCCGACAGCCTGACGCCACAGCTCAAACAGGCCTTCGGCGGTGTGGTGATCGCCAACGAGCGCTTCACCAGGGAACAGGCCAACCGCTGGCTGGCCGAAGGCAAGGCCGACGCCGTGGCCTTCGGCGTCCCCTTCATCGCCAACCCCGACCTGCCGGCGCGCCTGGCAGCCGATGCGCCGCTCAACGAGCCGCACCCGGACACCTTCTACAGCTCGGGCTCGCAGGGCTACCTGGACTACCCGACCCTGTAGTCCGCCATCGGATCCGGCCCGATCCCGCGCCGGCCGTGCCGGGGCCGGCTCCGTCTCAGCGCCTGTTCAACTGCTGCTGCAGGCTGCGCATCTGGCTCTGCAGGGCGGTGAAGCTGCGCGTGGTCTGCGCGCGGAAGGCGTCGAACTCGGCGGTATCGGCGACGCCGCTGCGCGGGGTCGGCCGGTTGTCCAGTTCGCTGCGCAGCACCAGCAGTTCCTGCTCGAGGCGGCCGATGGCCGGCGCCGGATCGCTGCGCTTCTTCAGCGCCGCCATCTCCCCGTCCAGACCATTCAAGCGTGCGCCCAACCGTTGCTCCTGCCCGGCCTGCTGCTCCTTCAGCGCCGCCACCTCCCCGGCGAGACCGCCCAGCCGTTCGGCCAGCCCCTGCTCCTGGTCGGTCTGCTGGCTCTTCAACGCCGCCTGCTCGCCGGCGAGCGCCTGCAGCCGCTCGTCGAGCTGGCGCAACCGGCCGTCCAGCTGGGCTACCAGCTCCACGGCCAGCCCCTGCTGCTTCTGCAGGTCTCCGGCCAACTGCCCGAGGCGCAGATCCTGCTCCTCCTGGCGGGCCTGCAGCGCCTGCTGGCGCTTGTCCTGCTCGGCCAGACGGCCCTCCAGCTGGCGGATCTGCAGCCTCAGGCTCTCGCTGCCGGTGGTCGCACTGGACTCGGCGGCCACCACCTTGCCGCTGATGTTCTGGATGCGCAGCGCCGCATCCTCGCTGATCCGCGCGAAGCTTTCCTGAGTCGCCACCAGCTGCTGCTCCATCAGCGCGAGGCGCTGCTGGCTCCACCAGCCGAGCCCGCCCAGGGCAAGGGCCAGCGCAACGACCAGCGCCCCCAGGAAACCGTTGCCGGCCCGGCGTGCCGGCGGCGCCTCGTCGGGCGCGGCATGGCGCGAATCCGGGCCGCGAACCTCCGTTCGCAGGCTGGGGATATGCTCCACTTCATCGAAGGAATCGTTGCGCATGGGAATCTTCGCAAAGGCACGGCCGAGAGGTCCTGCAGTATAGCGATTCGGGCCGCCGGCCGGGTTGTCGGCCCTGCGGCAACGGGGCTCTAGCATGGGCTTTCCCACACGCATGCTGCGTGGATATGTCGCAACCCCGGTGCTATGATCCTTGGCCTACGGCGCCTCGCGCCCCGCTCCAAGCAGCACCCGAACCGGTCGCGCCCATGCCGCGTGTCCCACGACCTGATGAAGATGGAGAGTTGATCATGGCTTTTGAACTGCCGCCGCTGCCTTACGAGAAAAACGCCCTCGAGCCGTACATTTCCGCCGAGACCCTGGAATACCACTACGGCAAGCACCACAACACCTACGTGGTGAACCTGAACAACCTGATCCCGGGCACCGAGTTCGAAGGCAAGAGCCTGGAAGACATCGTCAAGACCTCCTCCGGCGGCATCTTCAACAACGCCGCCCAGGTGTGGAACCACACCTTCTACTGGAACGGCATGAAGCCCAATGGTGGCGGTCAGCCGACCGGCGCCCTGGCCGACGCCATCAACGCCGCCTTCGGCTCCTTCGACAAGTTCAAGGAAGAGTTCACCAAGACCGCCATCGGCACCTTCGGCTCCGGCTGGGCCTGGCTGGTGAAGAAGGCCGACGGCTCCCTGGCCCTGGCCAGCACCATCGGCGCCGGCTGCCCGCTGACCAGCGGCGACACCCCGCTGCTGACCTGCGACGTCTGGGAACACGCCTACTACATCGACTACCGCAACCTGCGTCCGAAGTACGTCGAGGCGTTCTGGAGCCTGGTCAACTGGGACTTCGTGGCCGCCAACTACGCCGCCTGATTCCCCGCTTGCCGCAGAAAACCCGACTCCGGTCGGGTTTTCTCGTTTCTGGTGGCGAAAAAACTCTTTTGCATTGCAAAACAAGCAGTTTTTGACGTCTACACGAGGCGTGCCAATACTTGACCGAGGCGGTACTCCACCAGGACCCCTCATGTGAAGCCGGCCCCGCGCAACAGCCTGTCCCTGAAACTGCTCCGTGTGGTACTGCTCTGCGCCCTTCTGCTCGGACTGCTGTTCAGCTGTGCCCAGATCGCCTTCGAGCTGCAGAAGACCCGCCAGCAGATCGACCACGAGGCGCAACAGATCCTCGCCATGTTCCGCGTGCCCGCGTCCCAGGCGCTCGACAGCCTGGACCGGGAGCTGGGCCTGCAGGTCGTCGAAGGCCTGCTGCACCACGAGTCCGTCGCCTCGGCCAGCATCGTCCTGCCCTCCGGTGCGCCCCTGGCCGAACGCTCCCGCGAACCGCCGGTCTTCACCGGCCACGTCCTGACCGACGCGCTGCTCGGCCGCGAGCAACACTTCGCCCTTCCGCTGCTCGGCCGCCCCCCCGACAACGCTCGCCACGGCGACCTGCACATCAGCCTGGACACCGCCGCCTATGGCCACGACTTCCTGGCCCGCGCGCAGGTCATCTTTCTCTCCGGCCTGCTGCACGCCCTGGTCCTGGCCCTGCTGCTCTACCTGATCTACCAGCGGCTGCTGAGCAGACCACTGGACCGGATCATCGCCAACCTCGCGCAGATCGACCCGGAACACCCCGGTGCCCGGCAACTACCGATGCTCGAGGACCACGAGCAGAACGAGCTGGGACTGTGGATCCGCACCGCCAACCAGCTGCTCGCCTCCATCGAGCGCAACACCCGCCTGCGCCACGAGGCGGAATACAGCCTGCAGCGCATGGCCTACTACGACGTCCTCACCGGCCTGCCCAACCGCCAGCACCTGCTGCGCCTGCTCGGCCAGCTCCTGGTCGATGCGCGCCGCCACCAGCGGCGCGTCGCCGTGCTATGCGTCGGCCTGGACGACTTCAAGTCGATCAACGAGCAGTTCTGCTACCGGAGCGGCGACGAGCTGCTGCTGGCCCTGGCCGACCGCCTGCGCAGTCACGACACCGCTCCCGGCGCCCTGGCACGCCTGGGCGGCGACCGTTTCGTGCTGGTCCGCGCCGATATCGAGGAGCCCTACATGGCCGCCGAGCTGGCCCAGGCCATCCTCGACGATCTGGAGGCGCCCTTCCATCTGGAACAGCAGGAGGCCCAGTTGCATGCCAGCATCGGCATCACCCTCTATCCCGAGGACGGCCGCTCCCCCGAGAAGCTGCTGCAGAAGGCCGAACAGACCATGACCCTGGCCAAGCGCTCGTACAGCCGCTACCAGTTCTACATCGCCAGCGTCGACCGCGAGATGCGCCACCGCCGCGAGCTGGAAAAGGACCTGCGCGAAGCCCTGGCGCGCGACGAGTTGCAACTGCTCTACCAGCCGCAGCTGAACTACCGGAACCTGCGGGTGGAAGGGGTCGAGGCCCTGCTGCGCTGGCGCCATCCGCGCCATGGCCTGGTGCCGCCGGACCAGTTCGTGCTGCTCGCCGAACACAGCGGCAGCATCATTCCCATCGGCGAGTGGGTGCTCGACCAGGCCTGCCGGCAGCTGCGCGAGTGGCATGACCAGGGCTTCGGCGAACTGCACATGGCGGTCAACCTGTCCGCCGTGCAACTGCGCCACGACGGCCTGCCGCGCCTGATCGACCGGCTGCTGCGCACCTACCGGCTGCCTGCCGGCAGCCTGGAGCTGGAGGTCACCGAAACCAGCCTGATGGAGGACATCCAGGTCGCCGCCCGGCACCTGCGCAGCCTGCGCCGCTGCGGCGCGCGGATCGCCATCGACGATTTCGGCACCGGCTACTCCTCGCTGAGCTACCTGAAGAGCCTGCCGCTGGACAAGATCAAGATCGACAAGAGCTTCGTCCTGGACCTGCTCAACGACGAGGATCACGACGCCGGCACCATCGTCCGCACCATCATCCAGCTGGCCCGCAGCCTGGGCAAGCAGGTGACTGCCGAAGGCGTGGAAACCGTCGCGCAGGAGGCCTACCTGATCAGCCAGGACTGCCACGAGGGACAGGGCTACCTGTACAGCAAGCCGCTGCCGGCGGCGGAACTGGCGGCTTTCATCCGCCAGGCACAGCTCCGCCAGGCGCCCGTCAGCTGATGCTCGCCCGTTAGAGCGCTGCCGATCGGCCATCGGTCCACTTTTCAAAAATGCAAATCCTTCGCATTATAGTCGCAACGCGCATCGCGCCCCGCCGACCCCGCCGCAAGGACTTCCGCCATGCCCCGCACTTCCCTGGCCGCCGCCAGCCTGCTCGCCGTCGCCATCTCGCTCGCCGGCTGCGACGACAAAAAGGAATCCGCCTCCAGCCAGGCCGTCGCCCCGGCAGCCACTGCTCCCGCCGCCACAGCGCAGGCCGACGAGGCAGCCGCCAAGGCGGTGGTCAGGCATTACGCCGATCTGGCGCTGGCCGTGTTCGGCGATGCCCTGAGCAGCGCCAAGGCCCTGCAGCAGGCGGTCGACGCCCTGCTCGCCAAGCCGGACGCCGACACCCTGCAGGCCGCCCGCGAAGCCTGGATTGCGGCGCGCGTGCCCTACATGCAGAGCGAGGTGTTCCGCTTCGGCAACCCGGTGGTGGACGAATGGGAAGGCCAGCTCAACGCCTGGCCGCTGGACGAGGGGCTGATCGACTATGTCGCCGCCGACTACCAGCACGCCCTCGGCAACCCTGGCGCCAGCGCCAACATCGTCGCCAACAGCGAGATCCAGGTGGGCGAGGAGAAGGTCGATGTCGCCACCATCACCGGCGAAACCCTGGCCAGCCTCAACGAACTGGCCGGCTCGGAGGCCAACGTCACCACCGGCTACCACGCCATCGAATTCCTGCTCTGGGGCCAGGACCTGAACGGCACCGCTCCCGGTGCCGGTCAGCGCCCGGCCAGCGACTATGTGGTTGGCGAGGGCTGCAGCGGCGGCCACTGCGAGCGCCGCCGCGCCTACCTCAAGGCGGCCACCGACCTGCTGGTCAGCGATCTGGAGCACATGGTCGGCCAGTGGCAGCCCCAGGTGGCCGACAACTACCGCGCCAGCCTGGAACGGGAACCGGCCGCCAACGGCCTGCGCAAGATGCTCTTCGGCATGGGCAGCCTGTCCCTCGGCGAACTGGCCGGCGAACGCATGAAGGTGCCGCTGGAGGCCAACTCCACCGAGGACGAGCAGGACTGCTTCAGCGACAACACCCACAATGCGCACTTCTACAACGGCAAGGGCATCCGCAACGTCTACCTGGGCGAATACCGCAAGCTCGACGGCAGCCTGCTGAGCGGGCCGAGCCTGTCGTCGCTGGTCGCCAAGGCCGACGCCCAGGCCGACGCCAGCCTCAAGGCCGATTTCGACGCCAGCGAGGCCCGCCTGCAGTCGCTGGTCGACAGCGCCGCCAAAGGCCAGCACTTCGACCAGTTGATCGCCGCCGACAACGCCGCCGGCCAGCAACTGGTGCGCGAGGCCATCGCCGCACTGGTCAAGCAGACCGGCTCGATCGAGCAGGCCGCAGCCCGCCTGGGCATCGGCGACCTGAGTCCGGACAGCGCCGACCACAGCTTCTGACCCCCGCCGCTTGCCGGGCGCGGCTCACCGCCGCGCCCCTCCCTGGAACGCCGTCGATGCCGTCACCGCTTCACCGTCTTTCCCTCCTGCTGCTGGTACTCGGCCTCGGCGCCTGCGACGGACAGTCTCTCGATTTCAGCCGGGCCGAGCCCGGCGAGGCACTGTCGGCCGGCAGCGCCACCGTCCAGCGCAGCGACCGGGACGCCTTCGCCCAGCCCTCGGCCAACCTGACGCCCGAGCAGCGCATGGACTTCGCCGTCGGCAACAGCTTCTTCCGCAAGCCCTGGGTGATCGCCCCGGCCAGCACCACCGCCCGCGACGGCCTCGGCCCGCTGTTCAACACCAACGCCTGCCAGAACTGCCATATCCGCGACGGTCGCGGCCATCCGCCGGAGGCGCAGGCGGACAACGCGGTGTCCCTGCTGGTGCGCCTGTCGATCCCCGAGACGCCGGACACTGCGCACTTCGTCGAACGTCTCGGCGTGGTTCCCGAACCGGCCTACGGCACCCAGCTGCAGGACATGGCAGTGCCCGGCGTCACCCCGGAGGCCAGGGTGCGCCTGAGCTACGACAGCCACCGCCTGCGTTTTTCCGACGGTTTCGAACTGGAGCTGCGCCGGCCCCGGCTGCAGCTCGACCGCCTTGGCTACGGCCCGCTGCACCCCGACACCCGCTTTTCCCTGCGCATCGCCCCGCCGATGATCGGCCTCGGCCTGCTGGAGGTGATCCCCGAAGCCGCCATTCTCGCCAATGCCGATCCCGACGACACCGACGGCGACGGCATCTCCGGCCGCCCCAACCGGGTCCGCGACCAGGGCAGCCAGAGCACCGCCCTCGGCCGCTTCGGCTGGAAGGCCGGACAGCCGAACCTCAGCCAGCAGAACGCCGACGCCTTCCTCAACGATCTGGGCCTCTCCACCCGCCGGCTACCCGGCAGCAACTGCACGGCAAACCAGGCCGTCTGCCTGGCCAGCGCCACCGGCGGGATGCCGGAGGTCGACGACCACCTGCTCGCCCGGGTGCTGTTCTATACCCGCCACCTCGGCGTGCCGGCCCGGCGCGCCGTGGACGATCCGCAGGTGCTGGCCGGCAAGGCGCTGTTCCACCGCGCCGGCTGCGCGCAATGCCATACCCCCACCTTCGTCACCGCCCCCGACGCCGCCGAGCCGGAGCTGGCCAACCAGCCGATCCGCCCCTACAGCGACCTTCTGCTGCATGACATGGGCGACGGTCTGGCCGACAATCGTGCGGAATTTGAGGCCAGCGGCCGCGAATGGCGGACTCCGCCACTGTGGGGCCTCGGCCTGACGCAACGGGTCAGCGGCCACACCCAGCTCCTCCATGACGGCCGGGCGCGCAATCTGCTGGAAGCGATCCTCTGGCATGCTGGCGAAGCGCAAGCGGCGCGGGATCGGGTCCTGACCTTCGACGCCGGCCAGCGCGCAGCCCTCCTGGCCTTCCTGAACTCCCTCTGAAAAAGGAACCGCAGCATGTTCCGCAGCACCCCGCTCCTCCTTGCCCTGACCGGCCTCCTGCTCGGCGCCTGCACGCCCAAGGAGCCCAACCTGCAGACCAGCAACGCCCTGACCGACGGCGTGCTGCTGCCGGCCTACAGCGCCTGGACCGAAGCCGACCGCCAACTGGCGGCCAGTGCCCTCTCCTTCTGCGCCGGCAACGAGGACCTGCAGCAGGCGCGGCAGATCTTCCTGACCGCCCAGGCCAGTTGGGCCGCCCTGCAGCCCCTGCTGCTCGGACCGCTGGCCGAAGGCAACCTGACCTGGCAGGTGCAATTCTGGCCGGACAAGAAAAACCTGGTCGCCCGTCAGGTCGAAAGCCTGCTGCAGCAGAAGCCGGAGCTGACCCAGGCCGACCTGGACCAGGCCAGCGTGGTGGTCAAGGGTCTCAGCGCCTACGAATACCTGCTCTTCGACAAGAGCCTGGACCTCGCCGATGCCGCCCAGCGCCAGCGCTACTGCCCGCTGCTGATCGCCATCGGCAAGCACCAGCAGACCCTCTCCGCGGAAATCCTCCAGCAATGGCAAGGAGAGGCTGGCATGGCCGCGCAACTGAAGAAGTTTCCCAACAGCCGCTATGCCGAAGCCAAGGAAGCCGTCGCCGAAATCCTGCGCGTCGAAGTCAGCGCCCTCGACGGCCTGAAGAAGAAGCTCGGCACCCCGCTCGGCCGGCAGAGCAAGGGCGTGCCGCAGCCGCTGCAGGCCGAGTCCTGGCGCAGCCAGTCCACGCTGTCGAACCTCGCCGCCAGCCTGGCGACGGCCGAACGCCTGTGGCTCGGCGGCAAGCAGGACGGCATCCGCAGCCTGCTCGACGCGGATCAGGCGGAGCTCGCCCAGCGCCTCGATCAGGCCTTCGGCGACAGCCGCGGGCAGCTCGCCGCCCTGCAGCGTCCGCTCGACGAACTGCTCGCCGACAAGGCCGGGCGTGACCAGTTGAACGCCCTCTACGACAGCCTCGACCGCCTGCACCGCCTGCACGAGCGCGAGCTGGCCAAGGCGCTCGGCATCCAGCTCGGCTTCAATGCCCACGACGGCGACTGAGGCGACGATGAAGCGACGCACCCTGCTCGCCGGCGGCGGCATCCTGCTCGCCGCCGCCAGCCTCGGTGGCTGGACCCTGGCGTCCGGCGGCCGCCAGCCGCTGCTGCTCTCCGCCCGCAACGACGCCGATGGCCGTCACTACGCGGTCGGCTACCGGCTGGACGGCAGCCGGGCCTTCGCCACCCGGGTAGCCGAGCGCTGCCACGACGTGGTGCCGCATCCGCAGCTGCCACTGGCGCTGTTCGTCGGCCGTCGGCCGAGCCGCGAGAGCTACCTGCTCGACACCCGTGACGGCCGCCTGCTGCAGACGCTGGCAACCCCCGCCGACCGGCACTTCTACGGACACGGCGTGTTCCATGCCGGCGGCGAATGGTTCTACAGCACCGAGAACGACACCCGCGAGCCGGGCCGCGGGGTGGTCGGCGTCTATCGCCTGCAGGCCGAGCGCCTGCAGCGCGTGGCCGAGCACGCCAGCCACGGCATCGGCCCGCACCAGCTGCTGTGGATGCCCGACGGCGAAACCCTGGTGGTGGCCAACGGCGGTATCCGCACCGAGGCCGACAGCCGCGAGAAGATGAACCTCGACGCCATGGAGCCGAGCCTGGTGCTGCTGCACCGCGACGGCCGCCTGCTCGGCAAGGAGCAACTGCCCGAGCGGATGAACAGCGTGCGCCACCTGGCCGTGGCCAGCGACGGCACCGTGGTCACTGGCCAGCAGTACGAGGGGGCCCCGCAGGATGCCGTGCCGCTTCTGGCGATCAAGCGTCCCGGCCAGGCCTTCCAGGCCTTCCCCCTCGGCGAGGCCCAGCGCCAGGCGATGCACCAGTACACCGCCAGCGTGGCGATCCACAGCGGACTGCGCCTGCTGGCGGTGACCGCACCGCGCGGCAACCGGGTATTCGTCTGGGACCTGGACAGCGCCGCGCTGCGCCTCGATGCGCCACTGGCCGACTGCGCCGGTGTTGCCGCGGTCGCCGAAGGCTTCGTCGTCAGTTCCGGACAGAGCCGCTGCCGGCTGTACGACTGTCGCCAGGCACAAATTGAAACCCGCCATCTGGAACTGCCGGCGGGGCTCTGGGACAACCATCTGCGCATGGCCTGATGCCACTATCTGGCAAAGCAGGGGCTGAACGCTGGCAGTTTTGCCTTGATAGACCGCCTGTCAGCTCTTACTCTGAAAGAGCCCGGTTTGGGCGACCCCAACCTTCAAGGATTGAAGCACGCTGTATCCGGTCCGGCTCACCAGCCCGCCGGATGCCATGGCTTCTTGGAAAGGAATCCGAACGATGCGCCATCTGCGGCCGCTGTTTGCCCTGTGCACCTCCCTGCCCGTCTGTACCGTTTTCGCGGCCACGCTTCCAAACGCCGGCCGACTGATCCACGAAATCGAAACCGCACCGCTTTCCGTACCCGCCCCCCAGAGCCTCGACCTGACCCTGCCGGACAGCAGCAACGGCAAGGTGGCCGCTGGCGGCCCCACACTGTCGGTGACGGGATTTCGCCTCACTGGCAACCAGGCCATCCCGAGCAGCGAACTCCTGCCCCTGCTCGATGACCTGAAAGGCCGCAGTCTCAGCCTCGGCGAGCTGCAACAGGCCGCGCAGCGCCTGTCCGACTACTATCGCCAGCGCGGCTATCCACTCGCCCGCGCCTACCTGCCGGCCCAGGAAATCGACCAGGGCGTCGTCGAAATCGCCCTGCTCGAAGGCCGCTACGGCCAGGTCCGGCTGCAGAACAGCTCGCGCGTCAGCGACCGCGTCCTGAACGCTCCGCTTTCCCCCCTGGAAAGCGGCACGGCGGTCGAGGGCAAGGAACTCGAGCGCAGCCTCCTGCTGCTGCAGGACACGCCCGGCGTCGAGGTCAAGTCCACCCTGCGCCCCGGCACCAGCGTCGGCACCTCGGACCTGATCGTCGAGGCCCGTCCCGCACCGCTGGTGAGCGGCTCGATCGACGCGGACAACTACGGCAACCGCTACATGGGCCAGAATCGCCTGGGCCTGACCCTCAACCTGAACAGCCCGCTGGGGCTGGGCGATCAGTTGAGCCTGCGCGCCATGCGCTCCGACGAGGACCAGAACTACCAGCGCATCAGCTACCAGCTGCCGGTCGGTACGGCCGGTACCCAGGTCGGCGTGGCCTACTCCGACATGGACTATGAACTGTCCAAGGACTTCGACGAACTGGACGCCCATGGCAATGCACGCATCGCCACCGCCTTCGTGCTGCAGCCGCTGATCCGCAGCCGCGCCTTCAACCTCTACGGGCACCTGCAGTTCGAGGATAAGTTCCTCGAGGACGACATCGACCTGTTCTCCAGCCGCAGCGACAAGCGCCTGCGCAACTGGAGCGCGACCCTCAGCGGCAATGCCCAGGACAGCCTGGGCGGTGGAGGTGTCACCAGTTTCGCCCTCACCTACACCCACGGCGACCTGAACATCGACAGCGGCGACGTGGAGCGGCTGGACTCGGCCACGACCCGCACCCAGGGCACCTTCAACAAGTGGAACCCGGCCATCCTGCGCCTGCAGCGCCTGACCGACCGCCTCAGCCTCTACACCCACCTGCAGGCCCAGCTCAGCGACGGCAACCTCGACTCCGCGGAGAAGTTCTGGCTCGGCGGTCCCTATGGCGTGCGCGCCTATCCGCAGGGCGAAGCCACCGGCGACCAGGGCTGGCTGGCCAACGTCGAGCTACGCTACGCCCTGACGCCGGCCTGGCAGCTCTCCACCTTCATCGACCATGGTGAGATCCGCCTGAACGAGGATACCTGGGACGACGGCGACAACCACCGCAGCCTTTCCGGCGCCGGGGTCGGCGTCAACTGGAGCGACCATGGCTGGCGGATCAGCGCCGTTTCCGCCTGGAAACTCGGCAGCGAGCGCACCGAGAGCGATGTCAACCGCACGCCACGCGTCTGGGTTCAATTAGTCCGCTACTTTTAATACCGAGCGGCACGCGTCTCATCGCCGAGTCGGCAGTACGGCCTTAGCGCACCGATCATGTCCGCAGTCGAACGTACGCCCATCGGAAGGGGACACGCCAACCATGAACAGGATCTTCAACGTCATCTGGAGCCATACGCAAGGCGCCTGGGTCGTCACCAGCGAGCACGCCGCCAAACGCGGCAAACCCGGCCGGCTGCGCCTGCCGACCATTGTCCTCTGCCTCTCGCCGCTTTCCCTGCTGGCCGCCGACCTGCCCGAGGGCGGACAGGTCGTCCTGGGTAACGGCACCATCGGCACACCCTCGGGCAACAACCTGCAGATCCAGCAGGACAGCTCGAAAATGGCCATCAACTGGCAGAGCTTCAACATCGGCGCGGACAAGAGCGTGACCTTCCAGCAGCCGAACAGCAGCGCCATCGCCCTGAACCGGGTGATCGGCAGCGATGGCAGCGCCATCCTGGGCAAATTGGATGCGAACGGCCAGGTATTTCTGATCAACCCCAACGGCATCCTCTTCGGCCAGGGTGCCAGCGTCAACGTCGGCGGCCTGGTCGCCTCGACCCTGGACATCACCAACGAGGACTTCGAGGCCGGCAACTACCGCTTCAAGGGCAACGGCCATCATCTGGCCGGCGTCAACAACCTTGGCAGCATCACCGCCAGTGACGGCGGCGCGGTGGCCCTGCTCGGCGGCCAGGTCAGCAACGACGGGGTCATCCAGGCGAAGCTGGGCACGGTGGCCCTGGCCGCCGGCAACCAGATCACCCTCGACTTCGCCGGCGACGGCCTGCTCAATGTCCAGGTCGACCAGGCCGCCGCCGACGCCCTGGCCCGCAACGGCAACCTGATCAAGGCCGATGGCGGCACGGTGCTCATGACTGCCAGGAGCAGCGACGCCCTGCTGAAGACCGTTGTCAACAACGAAGGCGTCATCGAGGCGCAGACCCTGGGCAGCAAGAACGGCAAGATCGCCCTGCTCGGCGACATGGACCTGGGCATCGTCCAGGTCGGCGGCACCCTGGACGCCTCAGCCCCGGACGGGGGTGACGGCGGCTTCATCGAAACCAGCGGCGCCACGGTGCAGGTCGCCGACACGGCCAAGGTGACCACCAAGGCCAGCACGGGCAAGACCGGCACCTGGCTCATCGACCCGACCAACTTCACCATCGGCGCCGGCAGCTCTCCGACCGGCAGCAACATCGGTGCCGATACGCTGTCCACCAGCCTGGCGAGCACCAACGTCGAAGTGGCCACCAGCGACAGCGGCGCGGAACCCGGCGACATCAACGTCAATGCCGCCGTCAGCTGGGATGCCGGCACCACGCTGACCCTGACCGCCCACAACGACATCAACATCAATGCCGACATCACCGCCACCGGTGCCGGCTCCGGCCTAGCGCTGAACCACGGCAGCAACGCCACCTACCGCCTGCTCAACGGCTCCAGCGTCACCCTTTCCGGCAGCGGCGCCAGCTTCTCCGTGAACGGCGATGCCTATACCGTGATCCAGACCCTTGCCGCCCTGCAGGGCATCGGCAGCAGCGATCTCGGCGGTCGCTACGTGCTGGGCAACGACATCGTCGCCAGTGACACCAGCACCTGGAACGCGGGGGCCGGCTTCGAACCGATCGGCAGCACCAGTACTCCGTTCACGGGCATCCTCGACGGGCTGGGTCATACGATTTCCGGGCTCACCATCGACCGGCCGACGACCGACAACGTCGGCCTGTTCGGCGCGACACAGAGCGCAAGGATACGTCAACTGGGCCTGACCGGCGTCAGCATCAATGGCCAGAACTACGTCGGCAGCCTCGTGGGCCAGGCCACCTCAGGCACGATCGAGGCCGTCTACTCCACCGGCAGCGTCAGCGGCTATCAGTACGTCGGCGGACTGGCGGGCAGCAACAGCGGCCTGATTGCCAACAGCCACAGCATCGGCGGTGTCGGCGGGGAGAGCTTCGTGGGCGGGCTGGTCGGCAGCAACAGCGGCCAGCTCATCAACACCTTCGCCCTCGGCAGCGTGATCGGCACGGCGTCGAGCATCGGCGGGCTGACGGGCTACAACTCGGGTGTGCTCATGGGCAACTTCACCGTCGGCGACACTACCGGAAACACCAATGTCGGCGGCCTGGTGGGGACCAATGACAGTGGCATCGTCGCGGGCAACTACAGCATCGGCCTGGTCAGCGGAAATACCAATGTCGGCGGCTTGGTAGGTTCCAACATCGGCGGCATCGTCGCCGCCAACTACAGCAACGCAATCGTTAGCGGCGCCACCAACGTCGGCGGCCTGGTGGGACTCAACTTCGCTGGCCTGGTCGCGGGTGGCGGCTTCGGCGCCGCCACCCGCGACGAGCTGGCCAGCTTGTTCGGACTCGACAGCGGCGTTCTGCTTGCCAGCGGCTACAGCATCGGCGGCCTGCTGGAAACCGCCACCAGCTCGGGGCTGCCGGGATTCGACGACAGTACCCTTTTCGCCGGCAGCTACGGACTGGGCAGCCTCGTTGGCATCAGCACCCTTGAGGATCTGCAGGCGCTTGTCGACAACAAACTGGCCACGATCGGTTACAGCATCGCCGACCTGGGTGGGCTCGAACTTCCGGGCTCCTTCGAACTCGACAGCAGCATTCTGGGCGAATATGCGGACCTTCTCGGCAGCGTCAGCGGCAACGCGAATGTTGGTGGTCTCGTGGGGCTCAATGCAGGCGGCATCGCTGCCGGCAGCCACAACTTCGGCAACGTCTATGGCTACACCAATGTGGGCGGCCTGGTTGGTTACAACAGCGGTCTGGTCATCGGCAACAGCGCCTCGGGCAGCGTCATGAGCGAAGAGGAAAACGCCGGCGGTCTGGTGGGCTACAATTCCGGCTCCGTCAAGGTTAACTATGCCACGGGCGATGTCGCTGGCAAGAGCAGGGTCGGTGGCCTGGTGGGTTACAACAGCGGCAGCATAGATACCAACTATGCCGCCGGTAATGTCGCCATCGGCACTGCCTCCGGAGGCGACGCGGGTGGCTTGGTGGGGGCAAACACGGGCAGCATCGAGAACAGCTTCGCCACCGGCAATGTCTCCAGCGCCTCGTCCCGCAGTGGTGGACTGGTCGGCTCTAACGCAGGCCTAATCGCCAACACTTATGCCACCGGCAGCGTCTCCGGTACCAGCGAAGTCGGCGGCCTGGTGGGTTACAACGACGGCTACATCGATACCAGCTATGCCATCGGCAATGTCGCCGGCACGAGCGGCAATATCGGCGCCCTGCTGGGCTACAATGGCGGCAGCATCACCAAGAGCTACTGGAATGCCACGACGGCCGGCAGCCTGCCCGGCATCGGGGGTGGAAACACCAGCGGCGCCAGCGGACTGACCGACGAGCAAATGATGCAGATGGACAGCTACGCCGGCTGGAGCATCTCCGACAGCGGCGGTAGCACTGCCGTCTGGCGGATCTACGAGGGCCATACCACTCCCTTGCTCCGCGCCTTCATGACTCCCCTGACAATTACCTCCGACAATGTCACCATCACCTATGACGGTACCGTCTGGGAAGGAGGCAGCAGTTATACGACCGGCTCGATAACTCCGAACTTCTGGCATCGATCCCCGAGGGTCAACCACAGTCTGATCTACGGCACCATCAATACCAGCCAGCCAGCACGCAACGCCGGTAGCTACGCAATCGACGGCGGCCTTTATTCCAGCCAGCTTGGTTACGACATCAGCTACGACCCCGGCACCCTGACCATCGAGAAGGCCCTGCTGATCCTGAGCGCCAGTTCGGACAGCAAGATCTACGACGGCACCACCATCTCCAGCGGTATGGTCGGAGTCAGCGGCCTCGCCACAGGCGACACGCTCACGGCGACCCAGGAATACGATTCGGCGGAAGTCGGCGAGCGTACCCTGCTGGTCAACGAAGCCGCCATCGAAGACGGCAATGGGGGAAACAACTACGAGGTGATTCGCCAAAGCGCCAGCGGCCTCATCCTTGCCGCAACAGACAATGGCGGAGGAACCGGTGGTGATGGCGGCTCGGGCGGCGATGGCGGAGCCGGTGGCGATGGTGGCTCGGGCGGCGATGGCGGAGCCGGTGGCGATGGTGGCTCGGGCGGCGATGGCGGAACCGGTGGCAATGGTGGCTCTGGCGGCGATGGCGGAACCGGTGGCGATAGTGGCTCTGGCGGCAACGGCGGCAACGGCGGAACCGGTGGCGATGGTGGCTCTGGCGGCAACGGCGGAACTGGCAGCCAGCGCGATGACGATACTTTTGTGCGGCTATCGCCCGCCTACCTCGCCAGCCTGGCCACCAAGGAGCCCTGCAGAACAGCGGACCAGCAGTTAGACGTACGCCAGCGTTACCGCTGCCCCGTCGTCAAAGTCAGCCAAGACCAGGCGGCAATCGAGGCGGTTCCCTATGCGATCGAAGATGGAGGCCTACGTCTGCCGGAAGGAATCTGACCGATGCAAGGCGGCCGGCCAGGATGGCCGGCCGCCCCTTGGCAATCTCGACGATGCCATTCACTCAGGCTGAACCGCCTGCCCCCAACGACCTCCAGAAGCTGAACCAACCGAGCGGCCAGTCAACCACTCCTTCCCCATCCATCCGAGCTCACGGCAGCTGACGAGCCGGCCCTCGCCATGGCTTGGCAATGAGCTGGACAGCAATCTATTTTAGACTTTCGGACAAAAGATCTTGAGTTAAACTGCCGTACAAGCCAGTATGGCGCTCAAGCAAAGACACAGACTCCAAAGAGTCTGCATGAGGTCATGCTAACCTCCCTGTTAGAGGCCAGCTGATCGATTTGAAAACCTATGCACGGGTAAATCAGTTAGCAGCTTTCAGGCCTTGCGATAGCCCGAACAGAAGCAGCATCAGGTCTTGATCGGGGCGGACTTGGGCGGAGCCTCTGGCATTGGGTGGCAATGGGCAATGATCAAGCCCACTTTTGGCGCTGATCACATCAGGTGTTGGCTCGTGCCAAGCTGCCACAGCCAGGGAAGCAACGGCCAAGGAACCTACAAAAAACAGACCCCGTGCGAGTGCTAGTTTCATTTTTATCATCCCCTGCTTGTGTTTGCTTACGAACACATTTAATACGTTAGATCACCGATGGCTCTGTTGCCTTGATCCATGACAACAAACAGCCGGTTGGTAGACAGGCGCATGCACTGCCTGTGCCGCGTCAACGACACCAGAGCGCTTTCCTCGGACAGAATTCCATTGCACTCCTTCTCCCCGACGAGCACGGGGCATCCTGCCTGAAGGCGCGTTTCCAGCAGAGAATGCGGCGAAGCAAGATCCGAAAAATCAGACTCGGCCGGGTAGCAAGCCATACAGCAGGGAAACGGATCTCAGCTGTCGTAAAAGCCATGTCGATGGCGACCTATCAAAAATAGAGGCCAATAAAACCCTTCCCCAAGGCCAGCCTTCCAGCGCTGCATTCGGCCAATACGTGAAGCATAACGAACCATAAAGGCGCATCCAGCTGCCTTATGGTGCAAAGAGCGGCTGGAGAAGAAAGCCAACTGCCGATAATGATGGGACGCTCAGACAGACTCAACGCCGAAGTGTCCCATAGCTAGCCGCTTAGCTTGATCGCTGGCAGGATTAGCTTCGCAAGTATCGCCAGTCCCCAATCCCGCAGGACAGAGGTTGTCCAAGACAATCTGATGGCATCTAAAAACATGGCATTCTGGTCTTCCCGATCCAGAATGTCAGAGCCTATGCCTGTTAAGGATCGCTGTGAAAAGACAGCTATATTCCCACTCTCTTGGCTGTTACCGGCCTGCTTTTCGAGCTGCTGCCCCTCCTTTGCTGGCACCGAGCCATTGCTGCTCGCCTTGGACGCCAAGCGGGTCGATCACCGCGCTGCCTCATCCAGGCAGGTCAAGGGTGCGCTGAAGCCGCCCAAGCCCAGGGGGGACACCTGTCTTTTGCCAGGCACGTCGGGAGCAGAACATTTCCGGCGTTATAACGAAGCCCTGGAGTAGACTCTCGAGAGGAATCTGGACGGTATCGCCTTGTCGGTGATCCATTCGCAATGGCTGGCCGAGCATGCCTTGAAACGGGCAGGCAAGAAACCGTTGATCACCTTTGACTCGGACTTGGATCTCGCAGAGCGCCATCTGCGCCGAGGCTACGTCGGACTCGACAACCCGGCCTTCGGCCAGCAGTTGGGCATGCTTGTCCAATACCTCAGGCCGCAGCGGCAAACTGTGCATTCTGACCGGCAGTTCCCAGGATACCAATCATCAGGAGCGGATCCAGGGCATCCGCAACAGTTGTGTGGCGAATTGACCAATGATGCCCTTGATCGGACCGGACGGCTGAACGGAGAGCATGGCTGGAGCGAATCGGACCGTTGCCCCCTGTATAACAGGGTCAATCAACAGAACGCGCTGCTCAAGCTCTCCACCCTGCTGAACTCTACCAGCCCGGTCGATGCCATCATCCGCATTGGCAGCAGGCCGATTCACCAAGCCAACCTCTATCGCCAACAACTCGGCCCCTGCTTGCCAAGCTGGATTAAAAAGGGCACATGCCCAGCCATTGTCATCGCTCTTCCCGAACTCAGTGCGGCACAGCATGCACTGCTCGATGACTGCCTGGTACAGGCCTATCTGAGCATGGAAAGCCGCGAAATCGGTCGTCAGAGCTACTGGCTACTGGATGATAAGGCGTCTGGCGCAGGGCGAACCCATCCCGGAAAAGGTTTTCATCGATAGCTACATTCACCGCTCCAACGCGCTGCCGGAGATCTCCGCGAAACCTTGAGGAAGCATATCCAGCCACTCTTCACACATGGCCAGAAGACATGCATCGATCGGGCACCGGCTTCTGGCCATGCGGATGGGCAGTCGTTGGCTCAAGGCGATACCGGGCATGCCTCGCCCTCGATGACCATGCGCTACGCGCATCTGGCAAAGGATCATCTCGAGATGCCGTGAACCGCTTCAGGCCTTACGAGCTGCCCTCCTCCGCCGTCTGATCGACAAAAAAGCTCTCTGTAAGCCCTTTCGCTTTCTGCCTTGTCCCGTCAGTGCTGAAACACCTGACCACTGGCGTGACATCCCATAGCGCGTCCACTTAGCTTGATCAAGGGCAGGGCCTGATCTCAACAGGCTTTCGCAGTCACCAGTCAGCCTGCTCCGCGAAGTAGGGATCATCCCAAACGACCTCATGGCATCTAAAAACCCCATAACAAGTCAGCTCTCCATGCTGGAGGCCACCAGGATCCGTTTTGAAAAGACGTCTATTTTTCCGCTTTCTTTCCGCTGCCACCCTGCTCTGCGGGCTGCCGCTCGGCCTCCCCGCCGGCGCCGAACCGTTACAGTTCGCGCTGATCGCCAAGCGGGTCGACCATCCCTTCTTCATCCAGGCCGGCGAGGGCTGTGCCGAGGCCGCCCAGGCCCAGAGCGATACCTGTCTGTTGCTGGGCGCCTCGGAGCTAGAGCATTTTCGCCTGCAAAATCAAGCCCTGGAGCAGGCCCTCAACATGGACCTGGACGGTATTGCCCTGTCAGTGACCCATTCGAAATGGCTGGCCGATCATGCCTTGCAGCGGGCGGGCAAGACGCCGCTGATCACCTTCGAGGCGGACTTGAAACCGGCAGAGCGGCATCTGCGCAGAGGCTATGTCGGGCTCGACAACCTGGCTTTTGGCCAACAGTTGGGCGTACTCGCCAAGCGCTTCAGGCCACAGGGCGGAAAGCTATGCGTCTTGAACGGCAGCGCGCGGGAAACCAACTACCAGGAACGCCTCCAGGGCATCCGCCAGCAACTGCGTGGCAGCCAAACCCAAACCAAGATTAGGGCAGCTGACCGGCTGAGGGGAGAGAATGGCTGGAGCGAGCCGAACCGCTGCCCGCTCTATCGCGCCGAAAACCCAGAGAAGGCGGTGCTCCAGCTTGCCGCCTTGCTGAATACCAGCGAGGTTGACGTCATTATCAGTACCGGCAGTTGGCCGATTTACCAAGCTGATGTATTTCGCCAGCAGCTCGGCCCGTTGCTCGCCGAACTCGACAAAAAGGGCGCGCGCCCGGCCATCATCATCGCTACGAATGAGCCCGACGCAGCACAGCGCGCGCTGCTCGACGACGGCCTGGTACAGGCCTACTTGAGCCTGGAAGGTCGCGAGATCGGCCGCCAAAGCTACCGGATGCTCAAACGTCTAGCCCAAGGAGAGCCTGTCCCCGAGAAGATTTTCGTCGACAGCCATATCTATCTGCCTAAAGCATCAACGGACATTCCTTCGGAGCCTTAATTGTCTGGTTGTGAGATGTCATTGGCGTGGAACAGTATGTCATCGACTTTATTCATGAGCTGACTGTCGCTCGAAAGGGGCGATGTGGAGCTGGCGAGCTCGGGCATTGCGCTAAGCCGCTGTTGGACTTTTCCGATGAGGGGCAGGCCATCCAGAAGGAGCCACGATCGGTCAGCACATGCGTGATCCGGAAAGGGAAAGCCGCCTTGACTGCGCGGAGAAAAGCACAAGCATTCGCGGCGTTCTCCGCATCGAAGACAGCGAGGTGGACATAGCGTGAGCGGCGATCGATGGCGACATACAGATACCGCTTGCAGATGTCGCCGTCCGCCGTTCTCAGCTTCGGCAGATGCTTTACATCGATATGAACGAAGCCCAGGTCGTACTCATGGAATTGGCCCTGTCCACGGACGGGATGGAGTTTGGGTGCCGGCGGGCGACAGTTAAGCCCTTCGGCCCGGAGGATACGCCAGATGCTGTCGCGGTTGAGGTGAGGCAGGAAGTGCCGGACACGAAGGTCAGATCATCGAGGCCGAAGCCCGTTGATCTGCGGAGCTGGGAGACAATGGCGCGCTCTTCCGCTGTGGCGCGCCAGGCCAGTCGCTGCGGGCGGCTGGAGCGGTCGTGACACGACCCAGCGCCTCCCTCGGTTCCCCGTTTGCGCCATTTACGTACCGTTTCATCGCTGATGCCGTAACGTTTTGCCAGAACGCCGGCTGGCGCAGTCGCGGCGGGTGATTTCGGTCGGCAGCTTGTCGCCCAGGGCGGGCAGCACGTCGTTGTCCAGATAGCCACGCATCAGGCGCAGGGTGCTGTCGGCGCGTCCGTTTTGTGCCTTGGGCTGATACCAGTACTCGGCAGCGGCGGCATGGCGCTGGCGGGCTTCCTTGGCCTCTCGCTGGGCGATCTTGTGCTGTACCGGATCGGCGCCACTGGCCACCAGGCGCTTTGCCTCCCGCGCCTTGTCGCGAGCCATGGCGCCAGACAGATCGGGGATAGCCGCCCAGCCCGTGCCAGCTCCATTTGCCGTCCGGTTTCTTGTAGCGCAGCTCCCGCAATTTGGTGCCGTTGGGCTTCACCCGGAAGTACAAGCCGTCGCCGCCCCGCTCCCTGTACGCGGTAGCTTCCGGCTCCAGGCCGGCCAGGGTGGTATCGGCCAGGGGGCGGCGTTTGATCTCGCTTCGCTTCATTTCCTTGTATGCCTAAGTTCGAGTTACACGAAAGCATACAAGGAGGCATATACGGGAGAACTCGGGCACAAAAAAACCGGCTCTAAGGGCCGGTTTCTCTGGGTTTCAGCTACATGCGGGAGCATGTGGAAACAAGTATGTGGAGCGGGCGAAGGGAATCGAACCCTCGTCATGAGCTTGGGAAGCTC
This sequence comes from Azotobacter chroococcum, assembly GCF_002220155.1. Classification (NCBI taxonomy): domain Bacteria; kingdom Pseudomonadati; phylum Pseudomonadota; class Gammaproteobacteria; order Pseudomonadales; family Pseudomonadaceae; genus Azotobacter; species Azotobacter chroococcum. The sequence continues at coordinate 3,262,194 of NZ_CP011835.1, forward strand.
AGGTAATGCCATTATACGACGCCCGCGAGCGGTGCCTTTTTACCAGAAGCAGGCTGGCAGGTGAAGCGCAATCTTTCTTTGCCAGCTTTGCCAGCGAGGCTTTCCCACCGCCAGCCCTGGCGTTCTCCCCGGCCCGAGTGGCCTCCCGGTCGATAACCGCACACTTTGTTCGTCACCGCCAGCGGATTCCGCAACCCACGGGAAGCCCCTGCCGTCGGGGGTTGCAGGCCCTTTCCGGCCGGCACGTCAGCAGTCACCCCACCACCACGCTCCCTGGGGCGGCTCCCGGTGGATTGACCAAATTAACCATACGGTACATTTTAGCCGTGCACCTCCAATTACCTAATAACAATGGAGAATCGTGTGACACACACAGTCCTCGTGCTCAACGGCCCCAATCTCAACCTGCTCGGCACACGCGAGCCGGCCACCTACGGGCGGGAAACCCTGGCCGATATCGCCGACCTCTGCGCACGCACCGCCGAGGAATGCGGTCTGGCCGTGGAGTTCCGCCAGACCAACCATGAGGGCGAGCTGATCGAGTGGATCCACCTGGCCCGCGGTCGCTGCGCCGGCATCCTGATCAATCCCGCCGCCTGGACGCACACCTCGGTCGCCATCCGTGACGCCCTGCTCGCCAGCGAACTGCCGGTCATCGAGGTTCATCTGTCCAACGTGCACAAGCGCGAGCCCTTCCGCCACCGCTCCTTCGTGTCGGACATCGCCGTCGGTGTGATCTGCGGCCTCGGCAGCCATGGCTACCGCATGGCCCTGCAGCATTTCAGTCAGCATCTGAAGAAGGATTGAGCCCATGATCGCCAAACCAAACAGCATCCTCGCCGGCCTGATCGGCGCCGGCATCCAGGCCTCGCGCACCCCGGCCATGCACGAGCACGAGGGCGACTCCCAGGGCATCCGTTGCCTCTACCGGCTGATCGATCTGGACAAGCTCGGCCTGAGCAGCGAGGCCTTGCCGGAACTGCTGAGCGCCGCCGAGCGCATGGGCTTCACCGGCCTGAACATCACCTTCCCCTGCAAGCAGGCGATCATCCCGCTGCTCGACGAGCTGTCGGCGGAGGCCCGCGGCATCGGCGCGGTCAACACCGTGGTGTTCAAGGACGGCAAGCGCATCGGCCACAACACCGACTGCCTGGGCTTTGCCGAGGGCTTCCGCCGTGGCCTGCCGGGCGTGGCGCGCGAGCGCGTGGTGCAGATGGGCGCCGGCGGCGCCGGAGCCGCGGTGGCCCATGCCCTGCTGCAGGCCGGCGTGCGCCAGTTGACCGTCTTCGATGTGGAGCCGAGCCGCGCCGCCGACCTGGCCGCCAACCTCAACGCCAGCTTCGGCGCCGGCCGCGCGGCCGCCGGCAGCGACCTGCCCGCGGCCATGGCCGAGGCCCAGGGGCTGGTCAACACCACGCCGGTGGGGATGGCCAAGCTGCCGGGCATGCCGCTGCCGGCCGAGCTGCTGCACGCCGACCTGTGGGTGGCGGAGATCATCTACTTCCCGCTGGAAACCGAGCTGCTGCGCACCGCCCGCGCCCTCGGCTGCCTGACCCTCGACGGCAGCAACATGGCGGTGTTCCAGGCGGTCAAGGCGTTCGAGCTGTTCAGCGGCGTCCAGGCCGATGCCGGGCGGATGATGGCGCATTTCGCCAGCCTCGGTTGAGTCCGGCCGGAATTGGCCACTGTTCCGACAGTGGCCAAGCCCGCCGCACCGCACCCCCGCGAGAAACAGGCCGCAGGCACTCTGCCCGTCGCCTCCACCTCAAGGCCAGCAAGAGTTCCCCGAGGTAGCCCCACTCCTCCAAACCGGCCGCAAGCGCCTTCTCACGCCCGGATATAGCGAATCACCGCCTCGCAGATCATCTCCCTGTGCCGTGCCTTGGCCTGCGATTCGCCGAGATCGACCTGGTGGATGGTCGAGAAGGTGTAGCGGTTGGACACCCGGAAGAAGCAGAACGAGCTGATCAGCAGGTGCAGGTCGAGTGGATCGATGCCGGCGCGGAACACCCCGACATCGGCACCGCGCGCAAGGATCGCGGCAATCTGGGTGACGATCGACTTGCTCAGCGAACGGATCAGCGGCGACCGGGCAATATGCTCGCCATGGTGGATGTTCTCGATGCTCGCCACCCGGATGAAGTCGACGTTGGCGTCGTGGTGGTCGAAGGTGAACTCGACCAGCCGGCGGATGGCCGCCTGCGGGTCCAGCTCGTCGAGGCGAAGCGCGGCCTCGGTGGTGCGGATGTCGCCGTAGAGCTTCTCCAGCACGGCCAGGTAGAGCTGCTCCTTGCTGCCGAAGTAGTAGTAGATCATCCGTTTTGAGGTGCTGGTGCGCTCGGCGATGGCGTCGACCCGCGCACCGCTCAGCCCCTGCTCGGCGAACTCGTGGATGGCCGCAAGGAGAATGTCCTGGCGGGTCTTTTCCGGGTTGTTCTTGCGCGGCTGGCGAGGACGCACGGCGGGCTCGGCGACAGGCTTGGTGTCCGGCATGGAAAGCGCATCTTTAGGGGGAAGGATGGCGCCATTATTCATGGCCGCACCGCAGGAGAAAAGCCACGGCGGAAGGCGCCGTGGCCTTGCCGCCTCACAGCCTGGGCTTGCTGCGTCCGCTGCGCGCCTGGGCCATGGCCGCCAGGCGCACGGCGACGTTGGCTGCCCCGTAACCGGCGTAGTCCTTGCGCTGCAGGATCTCGAAGAAGAAGCGCTCGGCGAACGGCTCCGTGTAGACGTGGAACAGCTCGCCGCCCTGGGCATCGCGGTCGTAGAGGATGTTGAAGTAGGCCAGCTTGCTGAGGAAGTCGTCGTCGAAATCGAAGCGTGCGGCCAGATCGTCGTAGTAGTTCAGCGGGATTTCCAGCAGGGGAACGCCGGCTTCCTTAGCCCGCTCGACGGCGGCGAAGATGTCGTCGCAGACGAAGGCGATGTGGTGCACGCCGGAGCCGCGATAGGTCGACAGCGAACGGGAGATCGCCGTGTTGCGGTTCTCCGAGATGTTCAGCGGCAGGCGCACCGAGCCGCAGCGGCTGCGCACGGCGCGGCTCTTGACCAGCCCGTAGGGGTCGGGCAGCACCACCTCGTCGTCGGCCGCGAAGTCGAACAGGCTCTTGTAGAACAGCACCCAGGAATCCATGGCCTCGGCCGGCAGGGCCATGGCCACATGGTCGATGCGCTGCAGCACGCCGCCGTCGGCAGTGCCCTTCAGCTCGAAGTCGGTCTCGTAGATGCTGTGGCCCTCGGCATCGCGGTCGACCAGATAGATCAGGCTGCTGTCCGGCGCGCGCACCGCGGGAATCTCCCGCTCGTTGGGGCCGACCAGGCCGCGATACGGCTGGCCGCCGAAGCCGCAGGCGCGCTCCAGCGCCTGATGGCCGTCGCGCACCCGCAGCGCGGTGGCGCACAGCGACGGGCCATGGGCCTCGAAATAGCTGTGGGCGAAGGAATAGGGTTCGGCGTTGAGCACCAGGTTGATATCGCCCTGGCGCAGCAGGCTGACGTTCTTCGAGCGATGGCGACCGGCCTCGGCGAAGCCGAGCTGGGTCAGCCAGTGGCTCAGGCGGGCGGCGTGGGTGTCGTCGACGGCGAACTCGAGGAACTCGATGCCGTCGTAGCGGCTGGCCGGCGGCGGCGCGAACAGCACCCCGGGCTCCACCGGCTGCCCCTGCTGCTCCAGCAGCAGGCGGGTCTTCTCCTCCAGGTAGAGCAGCGAGCGATAGCCGTCCAGCGCATTGCCGCGGGTCGGCGCGGCGCGGAAGCCGTCGTTGAAGATCTCCAGCGACAGCGGCCCGCGGTAGCCGCTCTTGAGGATCGGCGCGAGAAAGCCCGGCAGGTCGAACTCGCCCTGCCCCGGGAAGCAGCGGAAATGCCGGCTCCACTCCAGCACGTCCATGGCCAGGAGCGGCGCATCGGCCATCTGCACGAAGAAGATCTTCTCCCCCGGCACCTCGGCGATGGCCCTCGGGTCGCCCTTCAGCGACAGGGTGTGGAAGCTGTCGAGGATCATCCCCAGGCTGGGATGGTCGCCCTCCCGGACGATCTCCCAGACCTGTTGCCAGGTGTTGACGTGGCGACCCCAGGCCAGCGCCTCATAGCCGATGCGCAGGTTGCGCGCGCCGGCCCGCTCGGCGAGCAGGCGCAGGTCGTCGACGAGGATCTGCCGGTCGCCGAGGGAGTCGCCGGCGACGTTGCTGCACACCAGCACCAGGTCGGTGCCCAGCTCCTGCATCAGGTCGAACTTGCGCTCGGCGCGGTCGAGGTTGCGCTGCAGACGGTCGCGGCGGCAACCCTCGAAGTCGCGAAACGGCTGGAACAGGGTGATGGCCAGGCCCAGGTCGGCGGCCAGCTTGCGCACTTCGCGCGGACTGGCGCCGTAGTAGAGCAGGTCGTTCTCGAAGATCTCCACGCCGTCGAAGCCGGCGGCGGCGATCGCCTCGAGCTTTTCCGGCAGGGTTCCGCTGAGCGAGACGGTGGCAATGGAACGGTGCATGAGTCCTCCGCACTGGAGCAGTCGGCCGCCAGCGGCTGCCGGGGCCACATGGCGGGCAGGTCGGACTGGCGAAGGGGGAAATCCGCATCAATTATTGGACGAGACTACGAAGCGGGCAACACGAATGTACCAACTGGTTAACTATTCGTTCGATTACCGCACCAAAGCCCACTCCCCCGATTGACCCCCACCGGAGCGGACGGCAACCATGACCTCCACTTGGGAACACCCCAGGACCTCACGATTCCAACAATAATTTCAAGAGGAATTTCCCGATGCCGCGCCTTTCCGCTTCACCGCCCCCCCGCTACCTCGGCCTCCCGGCCCGTCCCCGCTGATCGCGCTTTCCGCCGACAGTCGAGACCCTGCCGGCCGGGGACTACCGCCTTACCCCTTCTGCCACCCCGTGTCCGGCCGGAGGAGCAGCTCATGCCTTACGAAAACCAACGGAGAACAATAATGACTTCACGCGACCTGCTGTCGACGGCGCGCAGTGGCGCAAGCCTGACTCTCGGCGCAATCCTGGCCCTGCCCCTCGCCGCGAACGCCGCAGGCTTCGTCGAAGACGCCAAGGGCACCCTGACCCTGCGCAACTTCTTCATCAACCGCGACTTCAAGGGCAACAACGCCACCCGCAGCAAGGCCGAGGAATGGACCCAGAACTTCATCCTCGACCTCAAGTCCGGCTACACCGAAGGTCCGGTCGGCTTCGGCGTCGACGTGCTCGGTCTCTATTCGCAGAAGCTCGACGGCGGCAAGGGCACCGGCGGCACCCAGCTGCTGCCCCTCGGCCGCGACGGCGACCCGGCCGACAAATTCGGTCGGATCGCCGTCTCCGGCAAGATGAAATTCTCCGAAACCGAGCTGCGCGTCGGCGAGTGGTACCTGGTGCTGCCGATCCTCCGCTCCGACGACGGCCGCTCGCTGCCGCAGACCTTCCAGGGCTCCATGCTCACCTCGAAGGACATCAGGAACCTGACCCTCTATGCCGGCCACATCACCGGCAACAGCCCGCGCGACGACGGCAGCATGGAGGATATGACGCTGTTCGGTACCAGTCCCTATACCAGCGACCGCAAGTCCGACGACTTCGACTTCGGCGGCGCGGAATACACCTTCAACGACAAGCGGACCACCGTCGGCATGTGGTATGCGCGCCTGAAGGACATCTACAAGCAGCGCTACTTCCAGGTGCTGCACACCCAGCCGCTCGGCGAGGACTGGAGCCTGGGCGCCAACATCGGCTACTTCGACGGCGAGGAGGACGGCGAGGCGCTGGAAGGCCACCTGGACAACAAGGTGCTGTCCGGGCTGTTCTCCCTCAAGCACAACGCGCACACCTTCTACCTCGGCCTGCAGCGGGTCAGCGGCGACAGCAAGTGGCTGCGGGTCAACGGCACCAGCGGCGGCACCCTGGCCAACGACAGCTACAACTCCAGCTACGACAACGCCCGCGAGCGCTCCTGGCAGCTGCGCTACGACTACAATTTCGCCGCCCTGGGCGTGCCGGGGCTGACCTTCATGACCCGCTACATCAGCGGCAAGAACATCCACGTCGGCGCCGTCGACGACGGCGAGGAATGGGGCCGCGAGAGCGAGCTGGCCTACGTGGTGCAGAGCGGCGCGGCGAAGAACCTGACCCTGCGCTGGCGCAACACCACCATGCGCCGCGACTACGGCAGCAACAACCAGTTCAACGAGCAGCGCCTGATCGTCCAGTACCCGCTATCACTGTTCTGACCGTCACCTTTTGCCTCTGCGAGAGTTTGACCCGCCTTCACGGCGGGTCTTTTTTGCTTCCGCGAAAATGCGCGGAAGGCGCAAGGCTTCGGCGCAGCGCCGCCGGGAAAACATGCCCAGCCACCGAACGGGCAACGGTCACGAACCCATGCCGCCAATCGGCGAACACGTCCTGAAAGTCTCATGAAAGGCTGCTGAAAGCTTTTGTTACTAGCATCGCCATAGCGCCGTCAGGATCCGCCCTGAAGGCCGATAGCCCAAGCAGCCCCAGCGCACGACCGGGGTGCTTTCGATAACAACAACAATAGGTTCGAGGCCCCGCCCCCCATGCCCAGACCCAGCCCGCCCCGGCAGTAGCCACAGCGCCGAAGCCCCCGACCATGTAGACGTCCGCCCGCACGGAGGGATGCCTGCATGCCCGGCAGTCACCTTTTCAGGAACAACAATAATGAGAGTCACATCTGTTCGGCTGGTGAAGCCTTGCCGAATCGCGCTTCCTTTCGCGATCGCCGCATCCCTTTCGTCCGGCCCGCTCCATGCCGCCTTCTTCGAGGACGCCAAGGGCACCCTGAACCTGCGCAACTACTATCTGAATCGCGATTACGACCACGGGGCCACCCGGGGCAAGGCCGAGGAGTGGACACAGAGTTTCATATTGAACGTGCAATCGGGCTTCACCGAGGGTCCGGTCGGCTTCGGCATCGACCTGCTCGGGCTCTGGTCGGTCAAGCTCGATGGCGGCAAGGGCACCAGCGGCACCCAGCTGCTGCCGGTCGGCAAGGACGGCGACCCGGCCGACGACTTCGGCCGCTTCGGCGTCGCCTTCAAGGCACGTTATTCCGATACCGAAATCAAGGTCGGCGAATGGAATCCGGTACTGCCGATCCTGAGCTCGGACGACGGACGCGGCCTGACGCAGACCTTCCAGGGCGGCATGCTCACCTCCAAGGAAATCAAGAATGTGACGATCTATGCCGGACAGATGCGCGAGACCAGTCCGCGCAACGATGCCAGCATGCAGGACATGACCATCGACGGCATCAGCGGCGGCAGCTCCGACCGCTTCAACTTCGGCGGCGTCGAATACACCTTCAACGACGGCAGGACCATGCTCAGCGCCTGGTTCGCGCAACTGGAGGACCTCTACAAACAGCGCTACTTCGAGATCCGCCATACCCAGCCGCTGGGCGACAAGACATCGCTCAACGCCAAGCTGGGCCTCTTCGACGGCGAGGAGGACGGCCAGGCCCTCGCCGGCGACCTGGACAACAAGACCTTCTTCGGCCGCTTCGCCCTCAAGACCGGCAGCAACACCTTCACCTTCGCCTACCAGAAACTCACCGGCAAGGACCGCTGGCTGCAGGTCAACGGCACCAGCGCCGACCCCCTGCCCAACGACGTCTATGCCGGCCCCTACAACAATCCCAAGGAAGAATCCTGGCAGATCCGCCACGACTACGACTTCGCCAGCCTCGGCATTCCCGGCATGACCTTCATGAGCCGCTACATCGACGGCAGGAACGTGCACCGGAACGGCGTGACCAACGGCGAGACCTGGAGCCGCGAGAACGAACTGGCCTACGTCGTTCAGAGCGGCTCGCTGAAAAACCTCTCCGTCAAGCTGCGCAACTCCACCAAGCGCGCCAACTGGGGCACCAACACCAGCTGGAACGAAAACCGCATCATCGTCAATTACCCGATCTCGCTGTTCTGAAGCCTCCTCCCCCAGCCCGCCGGACAGGCGGGCCGCACTCCCGCCGAGCGGCGGCCATGCCGCTGGCTCACCCCCGTCGAACATCGCTGCGCCAGCATCCGGGCTTGGCGTGAGTGCCGCCCCGCATTACTATTGGAACCACGTTCCACAATCATAAAAATGCACGGCCGGTCTGGCCCCCCACGGCGCCAGGCCCCCAGGAGAAGTCCCGAATGCCCACGTCCCCGTCTGTCGAATGCGATCTGCTTGTCATAGGCTCCGGCGCCGCCGGCCTGTCGGCCGCGGTCACCGCCGCCTGGCATGGCCTGAAAGTCATCGTGGTGGAAAAGGAGCCGGTCTTCGGTGGCGCCACCGCCTGGTCCGGCGGCTGGATGTGGGTGCCCGGCAACCCGCTGGCCAGGCGCGCCGGCATCCACGAGGACCCCGAGCAGCCGCGCACCTACCTCAGACACGAGCTGGGCGAGCGCTACGACGCGGCGCTGGTCGACGCCTTCCTCGACAACGGCCCGAACATGGTCGCCTTCTTCGAGAAGCACACCGCGCTGCAGTTCGTCGACGGCAACGGCATTCCCGACATCCACGGCGACACCCCGGGCGCCGCCACCGGCGGCCACCAGGTGATCGCCGCGCCCTACAACGGCCGCAAGGTCGGCCCGCTGCTGCGCCGCCTGCGCAGGACCATGCGCGAGACCTCCTTCATGGGCATGCCGATCATGGCCGGCCCTGATCTGGCGGCGTTCCTGAGCGTGACCCGTTCGCTGCGCTCCACCCTGCACGTCGGCAGGCGTTTCCTCCAGCACCTGTGGGACCTGGCCTTCCATGGCCGGGCCATGCAGCTGGTCAACGGCGTGGCGCTGGTCGCCCGTCTGGCCAAGTCCGCCGAAAACCTGGGCGTGCAACTCTGGGAGTCGGCGCCGGCCAGACAGCTGATCCAGAAGGACGGCCAGGTCCGGGGCGCGGTGGTGGCCACCGCCCGCGGCGATGTCGCCATCCACGCCAGGGCCGTGGTGCTCGCCGCCGGCGGCTTCCCCAACGACGTCGCCCTGCGCAAGGCGCTGTTCCCGCGCACGCCCACCGGCCGCGAGCATCTGGCGCTGCCGCCGGCCGCCTGCGAAGGCGACGGCATACGCCTGGGCGAGGCCGCCGGCGGCCGGCTGGTCACCGACCTCGCCTCGCCGGTGGCCTGGGCGCCGGTGTCCCGCGTGCCGCACTGGGACGGCAACTTCGGCCATTTCCCGCACATCATCGACCGCGCCAAGCCCGGTGTGATCGGCGTGCTGTCCGACGGCAGGCGCTTCGTCAACGAAGCCAACGGCTACTACGACTATGTCGCGGCCATGCTGGCCAGCGCGCCGGAAGGCCAGCCGGTGGCCTCCTGGCTGATCTGCGACCATCGCTTCCTGCGCCGCTACGGGCTCGGTTTCGCCCGCCCGTTCCCGGTGCCGCTGGCCGGCGCGCTGCGCTCGGGCTATCTGAAACGCGGCAAGACCCTCGAGGAACTGGCCGAAGCCTGCGGCATCGACCCGGCCGGACTGGCCGCGACCGTCGAGGAGTACAACCTGCAGGCCTACCAAGGCAAGGACCCGGCCTTCGGCAAGGGCTCGACCCCCTACAACCGCAAGCAGGGCGATCCCCTGCATACCGGCCCGAATCCCTGCCTCGCGCCGATCGCCAGCGCCCCCTTCTACGCCGTCAAGGTCGAGCCGGGCTGCTTCGGCACCTTCGCCGGCCTGAAGACCAACGCCCACGCCCAGGTGCTGGACGGCAATGGCGCGCCCATCGACGGGCTGTACGCGGCGGGCACCGACATGGCCAGCATCATGGGCGGCCACTACCCCTCCGGTGGCATCAACCTCGGCCCGGCGATGACCTTCGGCTACATCGCCGCGCGCCATGTCGCGGGCGCCGCCACTGCGGAATGACGACGGGAGAAGAACCCATGCAGAACATCGTCACCCATGACCAGCTGGTTCTGCCCAGACTGGGACTCGGCACCTGGCCGATGCTCGGCGAGGAATGCGCCCGCGCCGTGCAGAGCGCCCTGGAGCTGGGCTACCGGCATATCGACACGGCGGCCGCCTACGAGAACGAGGCGGCCGTGGGCCGGGCGCTGGAACAGTCGCCGGTGTCCCGCGAAGCGGTGCACCTGACCACCAAGGTCTGGTGGGACCAGTTGCGGCCGGCGGCCATGCGCGCCTCGCTGGAGCGCAGCCTGGACGCCCTGCGCAGCGACCGCGTCGACCTGTTCATGATCCACTGGCCGGGCAGGGACTGGGACCTGCCGCGCAGCATCGAAACCCTGGTCGCCCTGCGCGAGGAAGGCAAGGCCCGGCACATCGGCGTGGCCAACTTCCCGCTGGCGCTGCTGCGCCGGACGGTCGAGGAGCTGGGCGCGCCGCTCTCCGCCATCCAGGTGGAATACCACGTCCTGCTCGGCCAGCGGCAGCTGCTCGACTACGCCCGCCAACACGGCATGGCGCTGATCGCCTACAGTCCGCTGGCCCGCAACCGCATTGCGGAGGTGGCGGAAATCCGCGACATCGCCGCCAGGCACCGGGCCCAGCCTGCGCAAATCGCCCTGAAATGGCTGCTCGACCAGCCCGCGGTCGCCGCCATTCCCAAGGCCGGCAGCGTCGCCAACCAGCGCATCAACCTCGGCGCGCTGGAGGTGACGCTGGACGACGAAGACCGCGCCCTGATCGATGCCCTGCCGAAGAACCAGCGGCTGGTCAGCCCCGACTTCGCCCCCGCATGGGATGCCTGCGACGAATAAAGCGTGACCACCGCGGATGCCGGCCTGCCAGCCGGCAGCCGGCGGCGACTCAGCCGAGCGATTCCACGCCCAGCTCGTCCCAGACCTCCTCGGCCAGGTGGAAGGTGGCGTTGGCCGCCGGAATGCCGCAGTAGATGGCGCTCTGCATCAGCACTTCCTTGATCTCGTCGCGGGTCACGCCGTTGTTCTTCGCCGCGCGCAGGTGCAGCTTCAGCTCGCCCTCGCGGTTCATGCCGATCAGCATGGCGATGGTGATCAGGCTGCGGGTGTGGCGCGGCAGGCCCGGACGGGTCCAGATGTCGCCCCAGGCATGCCGGGTGATCATCTCCTGGAACTCCTCGTTGAACGGCGTCAGGTTCTTCAGGCTGCGGTCGACGTGGGCGTCGCCGAGCACCGCGCGGCGCACCTGCATGCCGGCGTCGTAGCGTTCTTTTTCATCCATTGCGGTACTCCCGCTCGGCGCGTCGGAAACGAGCCGAGCATTGATGGGGGGCGAGCAGAGGGTGGAAAACCGCTGCGCGCGTTGTCCACCCAACGCGTGACTTACTTGCGGAGGAAATCCAGCACCGCCCGGGTGAAGGCTTCGCCGGCCTCGACGTTGGACAGGTGCGCGGCGTGGAACTCGACCCGCTCCGCCCCCTGGATGCACTCCTGCATGAAGCGGCCGTGCTCCGGGGTGGTCACCGCGTCCTGGGTGCCGCAGACGATCAGGGTCGGCACGGCGACGGCGCCGAGCCGCTCGCGGAAGTCGGCATCGCGCACCGCCGCGCAGTTGGCGGCATAGCCCTCGGGCGAAGTCTGCGCCAGCATGCCGACGATCGGCTCGACCTTGCCCGGCTGGGCGGCGGCGAATTCCGGGGTGAACCAGCGCGCGATCGAGGCGTCGCGCAGGTCGCGCATGGCCTGCTGGCCACCCTTCTGCACGGTGTCGATACGAGTGTTCCAGACCTCGTCGTTGCCGATCTTCGCCGCGGTGTTGCACACCACCAGCTTGTGCAGGCGCTCGCCGGCGTTGACGCCCAGCCACTGGCCGATCAGCCCGCCCATGGACAGGCCGCAGAAGGAAAACTTGCGGATGTCGAGGGCATCGGCCAGCGCCAGCACGTCGCGGCCGAGCTGCTCGACGTTGTACGGTCCCGGGCTGACCAGCGAGTGGCCGTGGCCGCGGGTGTCGTAGCGCAGCACGCGGAAGTGCCCGGCGAAGGCCGGGATCTGGGTGTCCCACATGCGCAGGTCGGTGCCCAGCGAGTTGGACAGCACCAGCACCGGCGCGCCCGCGGGGCCGTCGATCTGGTAGTTCAGTGCGCCATCGGCGAGTTGCACGGTCGGCATCTATGACTCCTTAGCAGTGGGTGGCGCGGTGTTCGGCCACGGCACGGGCGACCCAGCGCTGCGCCAGGCCAAGGTAATGGGCGGGATCGAGCAGGCGATCCAGTTCGGCGGCGGACAGCTCGCCGCTCACCTCGGCGTTGCCGCCGAGCACGGCGCGCAGGTGGCGGCCTTCGCCGATCGCCTGGCGGCAGCACTGCTCGACCAGATGATGGGCGCGCTCGCGGCCGAGACGCTGGGCCAGGGCGATGCTCACCGCCTCGGCGAGCACCAGGCCCTGGGTCAGGTCGAGATTCTCGCGCATGCGCACGGCGTCCACCTCCAGTCCCGGCAGCAGCAGGCGCGCCTGCTGCAGGGCGCCGGAAACCAGGCAGCACAGCTCGGGCAGGGTTTCCCACTCGGCATGCCAGAGGCCGAGGCTGCGCTCGTGCTCCTGGGGCATGGCGGCGAGCATGGTGGCGACCAGGCCCGGCGCGCGGGTGGCGGCGCCGATCAGTACGGCGGCGCCGACCGGGTTGCGCTTGTGCGGCATGGTCGAGGAACCGCCCTTGCCCGGCGCGGAGGGCTCGAACGCTTCGCCGACGTCGGTCTGCATCAGCAGGGACAGGTCGCGGCCGAGCTTGCCGAGGGTGCCGGCGAGCAGACCGAGCCAGCCGGCGAATTCGGCCAGGCGGTCGCGCTGGGTGTGCCAGGGCTGTTCGGGCAGGCTCAGGTCCAGTTCGCGGGCCAGCGCCTCGGAGACCGGCAGGGCCTGCTCGCCCAGCGCCGCCAGGGTGCCGGCGGCGCCGCCGAACTGCAGGACCAGCAGGCGCGGCTTCAATTCGGCCAGCCGCTGGCGCTGGCGGGTGACGGCGCCGAGCAGCCCGGCGAGCTTCATGCCGAGGGTCACCGGGGTGGCGTGCTGCAGCCAGGTGCGCCCGGCCAGCGGGGTGTCGGCATGGCGCTCGGCCTGCATGGCGAGGTCTTCGGCCAGCTGCGCCAGCTCGGCTTCGAACAGCGCGACGGCAGCGCGCAGTTGCAGCATCAGGCCGCTGTCCATGGCGTCCTGGCTGGTGGCGCCCAGATGCACGTAGCGCTCGGCCTCGGCATCCACGGCGGCGACCTGCCGGCCGAGGGCCTTGACCAGCGGAATCGCCGAGTTGCCGGCGGTGGCGATGGCCGTGGCCAGCGCGGCGACGTCATAGGCCTCGGCGCGGCAGGCACCGGCAATCGGCGTCACGGCGGCCTCGGGAATCAGTCCGACCTGCGCTTCGGCGCGCGCCAGCGCGGCTTCGAAGTCGAGCATGCCCTGCAGCCGCCCGTGGTCGGAGAACACCGCGCGCATCGGCGCGCTGGTAAAGTAGGCATCGAACAGTTGGTTGCTCAAGACGATCATCCTGAAAGCGATGGCAGTACAGCCTAGGTTGGCAGCGCGTACCTGTAGGAGCGGATTGATCCGCAACCGGCGTTCACCCTACCGCGAATGCATTCGCTCCTACAGTTTCGTAGGGTGGAAAACCGCGCCAGCGTTTTCCACCACCCGCCTCCTGGTGGGTAACGCTACGCGGTTACCCACCCTACGATGGCCCCGCGCAGGGTCAGACGCGCTCGATGGCCAGCGCCAGGCCCTGGCCGACGCCGATGCACATGGTGGCGAGGCCCTTCTTGCCGCCGGATTTCTCCAGCTGGTGCAGGGCGGTCAGCACCAGGCGCGCGCCGCTCATGCCCAGCGGATGGCCGAGGGCGATGGCGCCGCCGTTGGGGTTGACCCGTGCGTCGTCGTCGGCGATGCCCAGCTCGCGCAGGCAGGCCAGACCCTGGGCGGCGAAGGCTTCGTTCAGCTCGATCACGTCGAAGTCGGCGACCGCCAGGTTCAGGCGCTCGCACAGCTTGCGCACCGCCGGCACCGGGCCGATGCCCATGACGCGCGGGGCGACGCCGGCGGCGGCCATGCCGAGCACCCTGGCGCGGGGCTTGAGGCCGTACTTGGCGACGGCCTCGTCGGAAGCCAGGATCATCGCGGCAGCGCCGTCGTTGATGCCCGAGGCGTTGCCGGCGGTGACGGTCTTGCCCTCGCCGTTGACCGGCTTGAGCCTGGCCAGGGCTTCGGGGGTGGTGTCCGGCCGCGGATGCTCGTCGCTGTCCACCACGGTGTCGCCCTTTTTGCCCTTGATCACCACCGGGACGATTTCCTCGGCGTAGAAACCCTCGGCCTGGGCGCGACCGGCACGCTGCTGGCTGCGCAGGGCGAAGGCGTCCTGGTCGGCACGCGAGATGCCGTAGTCCTCGGCCACGTTGTCGGCGGTCTGCGGCATGGCCTCGACGCCGTACTGGGCTTTCAGCAGCGGGTTGACGAAGCGCCAGCCCATGGTGGTGTCTTCGATCTTCATGTTGCGCGACCAGGCGCCGTCGGCCTTGCCCATCACGAAGGGCGCACGGGACATGGACTCCACGCCGCCGGCGATGGCCAGCTCGATCTCGCCGCTGGCGATGGCACGGAAGGCGGTGCCCACCGCGTCGAGCCCTGAGGCGCACAGGCGGTTGAGGGTCACGCCCGGCACGCTCGGCGGCAGCCCGGCCAGCAGCAGCGACATGCGCGCCACGTTGCGGTTGTCCTCGCCGGCCTGGTTGGCGCAGCCGTAGAACACATCGTCGATGGCTTCAGGATCGAGCTGCGGGTTGCGCTCGAGCAGGGCCTTGAGCGGAATCGCACCCAGGTCGTCGGCACGCACCGCGGCCAGCGCGCCACCGAAGCGGCCGATGGGCGTGCGCACGGCGTCGCAGATGAAGACGTCGCGGCTCATTCCTCACCTCCGGCCTGCCCGTGGGCAGCGGCCGTGCGGGCTTCCAGATCGCGCAGGGCGACCAGTTCGGTCTCGGTCGGCGCCTCGGTGACCGCCACCCGGTCGGCGAAGCGGATCTGCCAACCGGTGTTCTCGATCACCTGCTCGCGGGTCACGCCCGGGTGCAGGGCGGTGACGATGAACTCGTGGGTGCCGGCTTCCGGCTCCATGATGCACAGGTCGGTGATGATCGCCACCGGACCGGCACCGGGCAGGCCGAGGCGCTTGCGGTGGTCGCCACCCTCGCCGTGGCCGACCGAGGTGATGAAGGCCAGCTTGTCGACGAAGGTGCGGTGCGACTGCTTGAGGATGATCAGCACCTTCTTGGCGCTGCCGGCGATCTCCGGCGCGCCGCCGGCGCCGGGCAGGCGCACCTTGGGCTTGTGGTAGTCGCCGATCACCGTGGTGTTGATGTTGCCGTACTTGTCGACCTGGGCGGCGCCGAGGAAGCCCACGTCGATGCGCCCGCCCTGCAGCCAGTAGCGGAAGATCTCGCCGGTCGGGACCACGGTGTCGGCAGTCTCGGCCAGCTCGCCGTCGCCGATGGACAGCGGCAGCACCGAGGGCTTGGCGCCGATCGGGCCGGATTCGTAGATCAGCACCACGTCGGGGGCGTGGGTCAGGCGCGCCAGGTTGGCGGCCTTGGACGGCAGGCCGATGCCGACGAAGCAGACGCTGCCGTTGCCCAGGCGGCGGGCGGCGGCGACGGTCATCATTTCATTGGTGGAGTAAGTCATTATTTGGCCTCCTGGGCGGCCAGCTTGGCCTTGAACTCGGAAAAGTCGGCAGTGCCGCGAATGAACGCGTCGATCCAGGCGGTGAAGCTCTCGCGGCTGCGGGCGATCGGGTCCCAGTCCTGGTAGAAGCGGTTGTCGCGCTCGGAGTAGCCGTGGGCGTAGGACGGATGGGCGCCGCCGGGCACTAGGCAGACCGCGCTCAGCGCCCAGGTCGGCAGCACGCAGGCGTTCATCGGCGCATTCAGGTCGTCGACGATCTCCTCGACGGTGACGATGGCGCGCTTGGCGGCCAGCGCGGCTTCCTTCTGCACGCCGAGGATGCCCTGGATCAGCACGTTGCCCTTGCGGTCGGCCTTCTGCGCGTGGATCACAGTGACGTCCGGGCGCACCGAGGGCACCGCGGCCAGCACCTCGCCGGTGAACGGGCAGGTGACGCTCTTGATCAGCGGGTTGACCTTCGGCAGGTCGGAGCCGGCGTAGGCGCGCAGCACGGCGAACGGCAGGCCGGAGGCACCGGCCACGTAGGCGTTGGCCAGGTCGGCGTGGCTGTGCTCCTCGATCTCCAGCGGCTGCGGCCAGCCCTTTTCCACCGCGTCGCGCAGGCGATGCAGGGAACCCACGCCGGGGTTGCCGCCCCAGGAGAAGATCAGCTTCCTGGCGCAACCGGCGCCGATCAGCAGGTCGTAGACCAGGTCGGGGGTCATGCGCACCAGGGTCAGGTCCTTCTTGCCCTGGCGGATCAGCTCGTGGGAGGCGGCGGTGGGAATCAGGTGGGTGAAGCCTTCGAGGGCGACGGTGTCGCCGTCGTTGACGAAGCGCTGCACCGCTTCACGCAGGGTGAGGATTTCGGCCATTTCGTACGTGCTCTTGTCGGGGATCGGCTGCGCCGGATGTGGTTTGCAGCCAAATTACGGACAAGAGCGGGACGGAACAATCCGATAATCGCCAATCCGTTCGTTTATCGAACGACTTGTCATGGCGCCATCGAGCGGCCGGGGAGATGCCAGCAGCAGCCGGGGCGCAGCGCTGCACGCCCCGTGGCCGGGTGCTCCGGTCAGGCGAACAGCTGGGCGCTCAGCTCGCGGCTGGCCGCCAGCATGATCGGCAGGTAGCGCTTTTCCAGCTCGGCGATGGACACCCGCCCGGCATGGGTGCTGACGTTCATCGCCGCCAGCACCCGCCCCGAGGAGTCCTGAACCGGCACCGCCAGCGAGCGCAGGCCCTGCTCCAGCTCCTGGTCGACGATGCACCAGCCCTGCCGGCGGACCTGCTGCAGGCATTCCCAGAGCGCCTCGCGGGTATGCAGGGTGCGGCTGGTCTTGGGCAGCAGGTCGGCGTGCTCGAGGTATTCCTGCAGGCTGACATCGTCCAGCGCGGCGAGCAGCACGCGTCCCATCGAGGTGCAGTAGGCCGGCAACCGGCAGCCGACGCTGAGATCGACCGAGATCAGCCGCTGGGGAATCGCCGAACGGGCGATGTAGAGCACTTCCTCGCCCTCCAGGGTGGCCAGGTTGCAGGCCTCGTGCAGCTGTTCGCTGATGCGGTCGAGGTAGGTCTGCGCGGATACCGCCAGCGGCGTGGAGGACAGGTAGGCATGGCCGAGGGTCAGCACCTTGGGCGTCAGCGAGTAGGTGCGCCCGTCGGTGGTGGCGAAGCCGAGCTTCATCAGGGTGTGCAGGCAGCGGCGCACGGCGGCCCGGGGGATCTCGGTACGGTGGCTGATCTGGGCGATGGTCAGGTGGCGCTTGCGCTCCTGGAAGGCACCGATCACCGCCAGGCCACGCGCCAGGGAGGTCATGAAGTTCGGATCGCCGCTCAGCGCCTCGATGCGCTTGGCGGGGGAAATGTAGGGCGGCGGCGCGAGGGTGGGCACGGCCTGACGCAACTCACTCATGAAGTCTCCTTGGCTGGCTCGCCCCGGGAAAGGGAATGGCGAAAAGAGGCGAACGCGGCATGCTCGATTATCGGCCAGCCGCCGGGCGATCACAATCGAGCGTCCGGCGTCGCGCTAGAAGTCCGCCAGCACCCGCGGCCGGAGCTGGGCCAGGCGGCTGCGGGTGCGCGCGAAGTCCTCGTGGACCCGTTCGCGACAGAGGTTCTCCAGGCTCGTCTCGCTGCTCAGCAGCAGCTCGATGCCGGCGTCATAGGCGATGTCGACGAAATTCAAAAAGCGTTGCTGGACGTCCCGCGAATGCCGGTCCAGACAGGGCAACCCGCTGATCGCGATGCGCTCGAAACGCGCGCAGAGCCACAGGTAGTCGCGGGTCGAGGACAGCACCGGGAACAGCGCGGCGAAGTCCAGCCAGAGGCTGCGCGCGTCCTGGCCGAGCGGCACCAGGCTCAGCCGGTTGACCGCCAACGGCTCCGGCGGCACGGCCAGGCCCAGCTCGCGGCGCCAGTCCTGCAGGCTGTGCGGCGTCTCCGGCCAGTGGTACTGGCCCCAGTCGCGGCCGCCGCGGGAGCGGTAGTCGACGCCACCGTCCAGCTCGACGACGCGCAGGTGCCGCTCGAGCACGCGGATGAACGGCTTGAAGCGCTCGTGATGCAGGGGGTTCGGACAGAGCGCCGCCGGCGCATAGTTGGAGGTGATCACCACCCCCACCTGAGCCTTCAGCAGCGCCTCGAGCAGGCGCCCGAGGAGGATGGCATCGCCGATGTCGTGCACGTGGAATTCGTCGAAGCAGAGCAGGCGCACCTCGCCGGCCAGCTCCCCGGCGACCCTCGCCAGGGGATCGGGTTGTCCGGTGTGGGCCAGCAGACGCACCTGCAGCTCCTGCAAAAAGGCGTGGAAGTGCACGCGGCGCTTGGCCGCCAGCGGCGCGGCCTGGAAGAAGCAGTCCATGACGAAGCTCTTGCCACGCCCCACCCCACCCCACAGGTAGAGGCCGGTGACGGGCCGGCGCAGCCAGCTGCGCCGGCCGCCCAGCAGCTCTTCCAGCCAGTCGGCCAGCTGGCCGAGCGCAAACGACTGCGCGGCGTCGGCTTGAAAGCCCGACGCCGCCAGTCGCTCTGCGAAGTGCCGGCGCACCGCTTGCGCGGGCGCCGGCCGGTGCATGACCTCAGAAGTCAAAGAACACCGTTTCCCCTTCGCCCTGGATGCGGATGTCGAAGCGGTAGGCGGTCTTGTTGTCCACCTCGCAACGCTTGGCGATCAGGGTCTTGCGACGCTCCGGCTGCTCGATCAGGTTCAGCACCGGATCGGCGGCATTGGCCTCGACTTCGTCCTCGAAGTAGATGCGGGTCTGCAGCTGGATGTTGATGCCGCGGGCGAACAGCGACACGCTGATGTGCGGTGCCATCGGCTTGCCGGCGGCGTTCTTCACCACGCCCGGCTTGACGGTCTTCGCCGTCCACTCGCCGGCATCGAAGGTGGTGGCGGTGCGGGCGAAGCCGTTGAAGGGCTTCTCCAGGTCGTAGACGGTGTCGTAGACGCCTTCGTGGTTGGCCTGCCAGAGCTCCAGGTAGGAGTCGCGGACCAGGTGGCCGTTGCCGTCGATGACCTTGCCGATCAGGATGATGTGCTCGCCCGGGGCGTCATCCCTGGCCATCTCGTTCCAGACTTCCTGTTCGCGGGTCGGGTTGCCGGCGGCAGCGCCAGCCAGGCCGATGTGCACGTAGGGACCGGCGGTCTGCGAGGGGGTTTCCGGCAGCAGTTCGTATTTCATGGTCGGCTCCTTCTCACTGGTTCTCGAAACGGGTCTGGCGCTGGCCACGCAGCACGATGTTGAAGCGGTACGCCAGGCAGTCCATGGGCACGTTGCTGCTCAGGTCCAGCCGGCCGATCAGGGTCTCGACGGCGTCCGGGTTGGCGATGGTGCGGACGATCGGGCACTTCGGAATCAGCGGGTCGCCCTCGAAGTACATCTGGGTGATCAGCTTGGTGGAGATCGACGGGCCGCTGATCGACACGTGGATGTGCGACGGGCGCCACTCGTTCGGGCCGTTGCGCCACGGGTAGGGACCCGGCTTGATGGTACGGAAGTAGTAGTAGCCGTTCGCGTCGGTCAGGGTACGGCCGACCCCGCCGAAGTTAGGGTCCAGCGGCGCCAGGTAGCTGTCGTTCTTGTGACGGTAGCGGCCGCCGGCGTTGGCCTGCCACATTTCCACCAGGGTGTGCGGAACCGGATTGCCGTACTGGTCGATCACCCGACCGCACATGATGACGCGCTCGCCGACCGGCAGACCGCCGTGGTTGAAGTTGAGCAGCAGGTCGTTGTCGTACTTGCCCATCTTCAGATGGCTGAAATCCGGGCCAGTGGTTTCCGACAGGGATTGCGGGATGCTGACCAGGGCCTGGCTCGGCGAGCGGGCGATGGTGGTCTTGTAATCCGGGGTATAGCCTTTCGGCTGCCAATTCCGGTCACGGGCGACGAAACGGCGGGTATCGAGCTCGGACATCTCAGGCTCCTTGTTCTTGGGATTGTGGAGTCGCTAGAACCGCAAGGCGGCTACGCGAGACAAAGTGTCACCCCCGAGAGCCTGGATGAAAATTGAAAAGAACGCCCGCATACATAACCTATCGGTTATGTATCTACACCTCCGCCCAGCTCTCTCGCCACCTGGCGCAGCTCATCGCAGAACCACTGCGCGGCCAGCGGCAGCGGCAGCGCCGAGTTCCAGCAGAAGCCGATCGAACCGCCGGCCTCGCGCACCCCCAGCGCCAGCTCGACCAGCTCGCCGTTCTGCAGGTCCAGGCGCACCGCATCCAGCGGCGCCAGCCAGAGCCCGTCGCTGGATAGCACATAGCGCCGGCTCAGCACCGGCGAGAGGGTTTCCAGGCGCTGCGCCGGCAGGGGAATGCCGCACTGGACGAAGAAGCTCTCGGCATACTGGCGGATGGTGGTGCCGGCCAGCGGCAGGATCAGCGGGTAGTCGCCGAGCAGCGCCAGATCGGACAGATCGGCCTCGAGCAGCGGGTGCCCGGGACGCACCACCAGCGCCATGGACTCGCTATAAAGGTGCTCGAAGGTCAGCCCGCGGATCTCCGGGCTGTCGGTCATCCGCCCGACCACCAGGTCCAGCTCGCCGACCCGCAGTTGCGCGAGCAGATAGGCGCTGAGACCGGTGGCGACGCTGACCACCAGCGCCCGATGCTTCCGGTGCAGGCGCAGCACCACCTCCGGCACCACCTGGCTCTCCACCGTCGAGAGCACCCCGACACGCACCACCCCGCCGGCCTGGCTGTCGCCGCGCAGGGTGTTGACGCCGTCGCGCAGGGCCTGCACGCAGGGCCCGGCATAGCGCAGGAAGGTGATCCCCGCCGGGGTCAGGGAAACCCCGGACTTGCTGCGCTCGAACAGCCGGGCGTCGAGGATCTCCTCCAGTTCCTTGAGGGTCTTGGACATCGCCGGCTGGGACACCGCCAGGGCGTCGGCCGCCTTGGCGAAGCTGCGCTGGCGGGCCACCTCGAGAAAGCTGACCAGATGGCGGAATTTGATGCGGTTGTCGACGAGCATGGGCAACCCCGGGATCGGCCCGGCGGAGAGCGCCTCCGCCGGCTGTGCGAGAAATTGTCCGCCAGGGCGCCCGACCGGCGCACGACCGGCGCACGACCGGCAGGCTGCCCGTCAGCCTGCCGGCCCCACCCTTCTCAGGCGAACACCACCGTGCGGTTGTCATGCACCAGCACGCGGTCCTCGAGGTGATAGCGCAGCCCGCGGGACAGCACCATCTTCTCCACGTCCTTGCCGAGGCGCACCAGGTCCTCGACGCTGTCCCGGTGAGTGATGCGCACCACGTCCTGCTCGATGATCGGGCCGGCGTCCAGCTCCTCGGTGACGTAGTGGCAGGTCGCGCCGATCAGCTTCACCCCGCGCAGCGAGGCCTGGTGATAGGGCCGGGCACCGACGAAGGACGGCAGGAAGCTGTGGTGGATGTTGATGACCTGCATGGCGAATTCCTGGCACAGCTGCGGCGGCAGGATTTGCATGTAGCGGGCCAGCACCACGGTGTCGGCGGCATGCTCGCGGACCAGCCGGGACACCTCGGCGAAGGCCGGCTCCTTGTTCTGCGGATCGACCGGCACATGGTAATAAGGAATGCCGTGCCACTCGACCATGCTGCGCAGCTCGTCGTGGTTGGCGATCACGCACGGGATCTCGCAAGCCAGTTCGCCGCTGTGCCAGCGGTGCAGCAGGTCGGCCAGGCAGTGCGATTCACGGCTGGCCATCAGCACCACGCGCTTGAGCTGGCTGGAATCGGTGACCCGCCACTCCATGGAGAACTCGCGGGCGATCGGCGCGAAGGCGCGACGGAACTCCTCGAGATCGAACGGCAGGGAGTCCGCGCGGATTTCATGGCGCATGAAGAACCAGCCGCTGTGGGTATCCGAATGGTGGCTCGCCTCGGTGATCCAGCCGTTGTAGGTGGCCAGGAAATTACTGACCTTGGCGACGATGCCGACCCGGTCGGGACAGGCGATCACCAGCCGAAATGTACGCATGATGGGAACAACTCCAGAACTCGCGAAAGCGTCATTCTAGCCACAGCGCCGGAAAACTTCAGTAACCCACACGCGAGCCGGGGAGATCGGCCAACAAGCAGCCGCGCCACTTCGCACAACAGCCGGATTGCACTGCAGCGACGGATAAAGGCGGGATATCGCCGCGCTGTTGTGGATTGAAGGGTCACATCAAACAGGCCGGCACGGAACTCTTCTCGAAGCCCCTTTATTAGCGGTCCGCCGGCCGTTCACTTGAGTTTGTCGACATGCGCCACGGCGACTGTGCCGGTGATTCTATTAACGGTGGTCATGGCCAGAGTCGTGCCAGGACTGATTCTGCCCAAGTATTAGCGGCCTATAAATCCTGCGGCGGCTATTTCCGCGGCGACTTTCTGCGCACGGCGACAAAGGCCGTAACTAAAGTTGAACAAAGTTCTCCTGGATATTTACTTGCCAACAATGCCTGACTATCATTGTCCCAGAACTCGTCTAATCACCCCTCCGGGGTTCAAGGTAAGTAAAATGTCCCTGATCAACGAATACCGTGCCACCGAAGAGGCCATCAAGGAGCTTCAGGAACGCCTGAAGAATCTCTCCCAGGACGACAAGCTGCAGAAAGAACTAGAGTTCGAGGGCAAACTGCGCAAGCTGATGGGGGAATATCAAAAGTCCCTGCGCGACATCAATGCCCTGCTCGATCCGGATGCCAAGTCCGCGCGTGGCGCACGCAGTGCCAAGCCGGCCCCGGCGCCTGCCAAGCGCGCCCGCAAGGTCAAGCAGTACAAGAACCCCTACACCAATGAAACCATCGAAACCAAAGGGGGCAATCACAAGACCCTGAAGGAATGGAAAGCTCAGTACGGCGCCGATGTCGTCGAGGGCTGGGCCACTCTGCTCGACTGAGCAAAAGTTGCCGGATAATCAAGGGAGCGCCGGCACTGCCGGCGCTCCCTTATAAGTACTGATTTAGCGCAATACCTCACATGGCATAGCGCTCGCGCAACTGCCGTGCATATTCGCGCCAGGCCAGCAGTATCGATCGATGCTCACTGTCAGCCTGGACGAGCAGTTGCTCCAGCTGCACATTGAAACCCTCCAGTGTGTTGGGTGCTCCCCAGGCAGCATCGTTCAGACGCCGCCGGCAGAAATCCCGCCAACACTCGCCTTCGGCGGCCGTCAAAGTTTCCTGAAAATTGCGCGCCCGATAGCGGAACAGCAACTCGGGGAGACGCGCATCGTCGAACCCCCAGTTTTGCCTGCCCAGACTTTGCGGCTCGGCCCGGCGCACTTGTTCGCAAAGACGCCGGTCCCGATCACCAAAGAATCCGCCATACAACTGCTGCTCCGGGTCCTCGCTGGCGGAAAATTCATCGCCCACATAAATCTGCGGCAGTTTTTCCTGCCACACCCCCTGGGCCGCAGACAACAAGTCCACGCGCCTTTGGCACTCTGCCATGTCCAGTTGCAAACGCCCAACATCTTTTTCGCGCAATACCGACAAGGGCGCCAATACCGGACAACGATTGATATGCACGAGTTTCAGGGGGACCGGCAATTCATTGTCTGCCATATCTTCTCGACGGGTATACAAACGCCGGCGCAGAACTTCCGCATCGAGATCGAGCAGTGGCGCAGGGTCGGCCTGCAGGTCGCAGACGATCAGGGCATTGCGGTTGGACGGATGCCAGGCCAGGGGCAGGACCACCGCCAGGTAGCCACGCTCGGCGGCGAAGCGCCCGGAGACGTGCACCAGGGGATGCAGCAGCCTGATCTGATCCAGCACCCGCTGCTTGCTGCGCAACTGATAGAGATAGCCGTACAGCTTCGGCTGACGCTCGCGCAGCAGCCGGGCCAGGGCGATGGTCGCGCGCACGTCGGCCAGGGCGTCGTGGGCCTGGCCGTGGTCGATGCCGTTGGCCGCGGTGAGCCGCTCCAGGCGGAGGGTGACCCGGCCCTCCTCCTGCGGCCAGTGGATGCCCTCGGGACGCAGGGCGTAGGCCGTGCGCAGCAGGTCGATCAGGTCCCAGCGGCTGTTGCCGCCCTGCCACTCGCGGGCGTAGGGATCGAAGAAGTTGCGGTAGAGCGCGTGACGGCTGATCTCGTCGTCGAAGCGCAGGCTGTTGTAGCCGGCCGTGCAGGTGCCGGGGCGGGCCAGCTCGGCGTGCAGGCGGGTCACGAACTCGGCCTCGCACAGGCCCCGCTCGGCGAGCAGCTGCGGGGTGATGCCGGTGACCAGACAGGCCGCTGGATGCGGCAGGATGTCGTCGGCCGGCCGGCAGTAGAGGTTCAGCGGCTCGCCGATCTCGTTGAGCTCTTCATCGGTGCGGATTCCCGCCACCTGCAGGGGACGGTCGCAGCGCGGATTGATGCCGGTGGTTTCGTAGTCGTACCAGAAGATGCTGGAGGTCACTGGGGAGATTCCCGTCGATGGAATGGCGCCAGTCTACCATTCGCCCCGAACCGGGCCGGGGCGGTTGCCTGGCGGCCGGCGGCTGGCTAGCATCGGGCTTTCACGAGCACGGTCGACTGATGTCCGCCTCCCCCGCCCAGCCCTCCGACGGCACCGCCCGGCAGCCGCCTCTGGATACCCGCTATCTGGTGGAGACGCCCGAAGGCATCGACCTCGTGCTGCACCCTGCGGGCCTGGTGCCGCGAGCCCTGGCCTTCGCCGTCGACCTGATGGTCCGCGGGCTGATCCTGCTGCTGGCCTTCCTGCTCCTCGGCCAGTTCGGCGAACTGGGCATGGGCCTGGCCAGCCTGACCTTCTTCCTCGTGACCTGGTGGTACATGGTGCTCTTCGAGGTGCTCAACCAGGGCCGCTCGCCCGGCAAGCAGCTGCTCGGCCTGCAGGTGCTGCACGACGACGGCACCCCGGTCGGCTGGGCCGCCTCGCTGACCCGCAACCTGCTGCGCGTCGTCGACCTGCTGCCGTTCGGCTACAGCCTGGGCATCCTCAGCTGCCTCGCCCATCCGGCCTTCAAGCGCTTGGGCGACCTGGCCGCCGGCACCCTGGTGGTCTACCGGGAACGAGCGCAGCCGCGCCCGTCCCTGCCCGAAGTCGCCGCGCAGCCGCTCCCCTTCGCCCTGCAGGCGGACGAGCGGCGCGCCCTGCTCGCCTTCGCGGAGCGCCAGGCCGGGCTGTCCACCGGGCGCCGCCGCGAACTGGCGGGCATCCTCGCCGGGCCGCTGCAGGTGCCGGAAGCGCAGGCCGAGGCCCGGCTGCTCGGCATCGCCCGCGAACTCATGGGTCCGTCATGAAGCAGAACGCCTTCGAACGGCGCCACCAGGCCGAGTGGCAGGCCTTCGCCCGCCAGCTCGACACCCTCGAGCACGGCAAGGCCGGGCCGGACAGCCGCCAGTTCCCCGCCGCCTACCGGCGCCTCTGCCGGCAGCTGGCGCTGGCCGAGCAGCGCGGCTACGGCAGCCGGCTGGTCGAGCAGCTGCAGCAGCTGGCGCTGCGCGGCCACCGCCAGTTCTACCGCCACCGCAGCCACCTGGGTGCGCGCTGCATCGGCTTCCTGCTCGGCGGCTTCCCCCGCCTGGTGCGCGAGGAGTGGCGCCTGGTGCTGGCCGCCAGCCTGCTGTTCTACGCCAGCCTGTTCGGCATGGGCCTGCTGGTCTACCTGTTTCCGGAGCTGGTCTACAGCCTGCTCACCCCCGAGCAGGTGGCGCAGATGGAGGCCATGTACGACCCCGACGCCAGCCGCCTCGGCCGCTTCGGCGAGCGCAGTTCCGCGGCCGACTGGATGATGTTCGGCTACTACGTCATGCACAACTTCGGCATCGCCTTCCAGACCTTCGCCAGCGGCCTGCTGTTCGGCCTCGGCAGCCTGTTCTTCCTGCTCGTCAACGGCCTGTCGATCGGTGCGGTGGCCGGCCACCTGAGCGGCATCGGCTACACCGACACCTTCTGGCCGTTCGTGATCGGCCACGGCGCCTTCGAATTGACCGCCATCACCTTCTCCGGCGCCGCCGGCCTCAAGCTCGGCTGGGCGCTGTTCGCCCCCGGCCGCCTGACACGCGGCGAGGCCCTGCGCCAGGCTGCGGCGTGCAGCGTGCGGCTGGTCGCCGGGGTACTGCTCCTGCTGCTGGTCGCCGCCTTCGTCGAGGCCTACTGGTCGTCCATGACCTCCATCCGCGCGCCGCTCAAGTACGCGGCCGGCGTCCTGTTCTGGGGGCTGCTGGCGGCCTACTTCCTGCTTGCCGGACGCACGCGCCATGCGCCTGACTGACAGCGTCGCGGTCCTCCGCCCGCGCAGCCCCTGGGAAGCCATGGACCTCGGCGTACTGCTGGCGCAGCGCCATGCCGGCCTGCTGATGCTCGCCTGGGCGCTGCCCGCTCTGCCGCTGCTGGCCCTGCTCAGCCTGCTGCTCTGGGAGAGTCCCGGCTGGGTGCTGCTGATCTTCTGGTGGCTGAAGCCGCTCGGCGAGCGCCTGCCGCTGTTCATCCTCTCCCGCGCCCTGTTCGGCGCGACGCCGCGCCTGGGCGAGAGCCTGCGCGCCCTGCCCGGTCTGCTCCGCGCGGAATGGCTGGCCAGCCTGACCCGGCGCCGCTTCAGCCCGACGCGCAGCTTCGATCTGCCGGTGCTGCTGCTCGAGGGACTCGCCGGCAGGGAGCTGCAGCAGCGTCGCGCCGTGCTCGCGACAGGGCCCGGCAAACGCGGCGCCGGCTGGCTGACCCTGGTCGGCCTGCATCTGGAGCTGGGCCTCTGGCTCGGCCTGCTGGCCTTCCTCTATCTGCTGCTGCCGGCGCAGTCGGGCCTCGCGCTCGACTGGCAGCAACTGCTGGAAGGCACGCCGCCGGAGCAGCTGTGGCTGGAGCATCTGACCAACGGGCTCTATGCCCTGGTGCTGATGGTCTGGGAACCGCTGTATGTCGCCTGCGGCTTCGGCCTCTATCTGAATCGCCGCGTGCACCTGGAGGCCTGGGATCTCGAAGTGGCCTTCCAGCGCCTGCGCCGGCGCCTGGGCAGCACGACCGGCATCCTGCTGCTCGCCGCCGGCCTGGCGCTGGCGCTTCCCGACGCGGCCCTGGCCCAGCCGCCGGCCCCGCAGCCCGCCCAGGCGCTGGGCCGCCAAGCGGCCCGCGCGGACGTCCAGGCCCTGCTCGAGCAACCGCCCTTCAGCCGCCGCGAAGAAATCACCCGCTGGCGCTTCGGCGATCCGGCGCAGGCGCCGGACGTCGACATTCGTCCGTCTGCGCCGCCCACTTTCACCCGCCGGCTGGCCGAGGCGCTGGAAATCCTCCTGTGGACAGCCGTCGGTGCCGGAGCCGTGCTGCTGGCCTGGCGCTACCGCGACTGGCTGGCGGCCTTCGCCGGGCGCCGCCTGCCGTCCGCCCGACGCGCCCCGCCGCCGCCAGCCGAGCACGCGACTCCCCGCCCCGCTCCGGCGGCACTGCCCGCGGACATCGCCACGCAGGCCGAGCGGCTATGGGCCGACGATCCCGGGCAGGCACTGGCCCTGCTCTACCGCGGCCTGCTCGAGCGCCTGCGCGAGGATTACCGGCTGCCGCTGAGCGAGGCCGACACCGAGGGCGAGGTGCTGCGCCGGGTCCGCCGGCTGGAGCGGGCCGAACTGCAGCAGCTCGCCGAAACCCTGACCCGGCACTGGCAGAACCTCGCCTACGGCAAGCGTCTGCCGCCGGCCGAACTGAAGGACGAACTGCTCGCGGCCTGGCGGCGCCAGTTCGGCAGCGGGGGCACGGCATGAGCGGAGCGCGCCGCCTCGCCCTGGCAGCCAGCGGGCTGGCCCTGGCGCTGCTGGGGGCCTGGCTGCTCGGCCAGCTGCATCCCTACCGGGAAATCGTCGAACGCGGCCCGACACCGCAGGCCCGCGCCAATCCCTACCTGGCCGCCGAACTCTTCCTGCGCCGCCAGGGCCTCGAGGTGCAGCGCGCCAGCGGCCTGGAAGCCCTTGCGGCTCCCGCCGGACGCCCCCAGACCCTGCTGCTGCTCGGCGGTCGCGAGCACATGACGCCACGCCAGGCCGAACGGGTGCTCGACTGGGTTGCCGCCGGCGGGCACCTGGTGTTCGTCGCCGAACGGCTGTGGGACGAGAAGACCGGCCGCAGCGGCGACCTGCTGCTCGACGGGCTGGGCATCCAGCAGCATCTGAGCGCGGACCTGGCCATCGGCGAGCCGCGGGACGGCGACCGGCGCCGGGCGGAGCTGGCCCGCTTCTACGTGCAGAACGAGAGGACGCCGGCCTATCTGGCCTTCGACAACGCCTTCCACCTCTACGACAGCCGCCACCGCGCCTACGCCTGGGCCAACAGCGGCGAGGCCACCCATCTGCTGCAGGTGCGCCACGGCCAAGGCAGCGTCACGGTGCTGACCGACGCCTGGATCTGGGAGAACGGAGAAATCGGCGCCCACGACCACGCCTGGCTGCTCTGGCACCTGAGCCGGGGCAGCCAGGTCACCCTGATCTACCGGGTCGCCGGCGACAGCCTGGCGACCTTGCTGCTGCGCCATTTTCCCGCCGCCCTGCTGGCGCTCGCCCTGCTGGCCGGCGGCCTGGTGTGGCGCGCCAGCCTGCGCCAGGGCCCGCCCTTGCCGGTCGCCGGCCCGGCCCGCCGACAACTGGAGGAACACCTGCGCGCCGGTGCCGACTTCCTGCTCCACCGCTGCGGCCAGGCCTGCCTGCTGCAGGGCCTCCAGCAGGATATCCGGCGCCGCGCCGGCCAGCGCGATCCGGGCTTCGCCGAGCTGCCCGAGGAGGCGCAGTGGCAGCTGCTGGCCCGCTTCGCCCGGCTGCCGGCCGGGCACATCGGCCGGCTCATGCGGCCGCCGGGCAAGGCGCTGCCGGCCGCCGACTTCACCCGCCAGGTCGCCGACCTGCAACGACTCAGGAACGCCCTATGAAGGATGCAAGCACTCCCCCGACGCTCTCCCGCCAGCAGGCCGGCCAGTTGCTCCAGGCCCTGCGCGCGGAGATCCGCAAGGCGGTGATCGGCCAGCAGGCGGCCATCGACGACCTGCTGACCGCGCTGATCGCCAACGGCCATGTGCTCGTCGAGGGCGTCCCGGGACTCGGCAAGACCCTGCTGGTGCGGGCCCTGGCCCGCTGCTTCGGCGGCGACTTCGGGCGCATCCAGTTCACCCCCGACCTGATGCCCAGCGACATCACCGGACATGCCGTGTACGACCTCGCCAGCGAGCAGTTCAAGCTGCGCAAGGGGCCGGTGTTCACCCACCTGCTGCTCGCCGACGAGATCAACCGCGCCCCGGCCAAGACCCAGGCGGCCCTGCTGGAAGTCATGCAGGAGCGCCAGGTGACGCTCGAGGGCCGCGCCCTGCCGGTGCCGCAGCCGTTCCTGGTGCTGGCCACGCAGAACCCGATCGAGCAGGAGGGCACCTATCCGCTGCCGGAGGCCGAACTGGATCGCTTCATG
This sequence comes from Azotobacter chroococcum, assembly GCF_002220155.1. Classification (NCBI taxonomy): domain Bacteria; kingdom Pseudomonadati; phylum Pseudomonadota; class Gammaproteobacteria; order Pseudomonadales; family Pseudomonadaceae; genus Azotobacter; species Azotobacter chroococcum. Next base: position 3,291,633 of record NZ_CP011835.1, read on the forward strand.
CTCAAGCTGCGCATGGACTACCCGGAGGCCGCCGACGAGCTGGCCCTGGTCCGCCAGGCGGCCCGCTCGACCCGCGCCGACATGCTCGAGGTCGCCGAGCTGCGTCCCCTGCTGCAGGCCGCCGACGTGCTGGCGCTGCAGCAACTGGCCAGCGAGCTGCCGCTCGACGAGCAGGTGCTCGACTACGCCGTGCGCCTGGTGCGCCGCACCCGCGACGGCGCCGGCCTGACCCTGGGCGCCGGGCCGCGCGCGTCGATCGATCTGGTGCGCTGCGGCCGGGCCCGCGCCCTGCTGCGCGGCGGCGACTTCGTGACGCCCGACGATATCCGCGACTGCGCCCTGGCCGTGCTGCGCCACCGGGTGTGCCTGGCGCCGGAGCTGGACATCGAGGGCCTGTCGGTGGACCAGGTGCTGCTGCAGCTGCTCGACCAGGTCGCGGCGCCGCGGCCATGAAGCCCTCGCGCCGGCTCCTCGTTCTACTCGCGGTCCTGTTCCTCGCCGCCCTGCCGCTCGGCGCCCAGTCCGCCCTGTACGGCGAGGAATCGCCGGCCTTCGGGGCGCTCTGGTGGGGACTGCTGTCCGCCCTGCTGCTGCTCGCCGGCCTGGATGCCGCCTGGCTGCACTGGCGCCCCTCGCCCCGTCTGCAGCGCCGGCTGCCGGGCCATCTGTCGCAGGGCCGCTGGAGCGAGGTGCGCCTGAGCCTCGCGCACGATTACCGGCTGGCGCTGCCCGTGGAAATCTTCGATCACCTGCCGGCCGGCATGAGCGGCGAGCCGCTGCCGCTGCGCCTGAAGCTGCGGCCCGGCGAAGCAAGCGAGTGCGGCTACCGGATCCGCCCCCTCGAGCGCGGGCATTTCCGCTTCCGGCACTGCGAGCTCACCCTGCCCAGCCCGCTCGGGCTATGGCAGGGACGGCGCCGGCTGGAGCTGCCCGGCGAGACCCGCGTCTACCCGGACTTCACCCGCCTCTACCGGGCCCGGCTGATGGCGCTGGACACCTGGCTCGGCCGTCTCGGCATGCGCCAGCTGCCGCGCCGCGGTCTCGGCCAGGCCTTCCACCAGCTGCGCGAATTCCGCGACGGCGACACCCTGCGACAGATCGACTGGAAGGCGACGGCACGCAAGCACACGCCCATCGTCCGCGAATACCGCGACGAGCGCGACCAGCAGATCCTCTTCCTGCTCGACTGCGGCCGGCACATGCGCAGCCGGGACGGCGAGCTCGCCCATTTCGACCACGCCCTCGACGCCTGCCTGCTGCTCGCCTACGTGGCGCTGCGCCAGGGTGACGCGGTGGGGCTGGCGACCCTCGCCGGCGAGCAGGACCGCTATCTGGCTCCGGCCAAGGGCGACGCCCAGTTGCACGCCCTGCTCAATACCGTCCACGACCTGCAGACCACCCGCCGCCCGGCGGACTTCGCCGCCGCGGCGAACCTGCTGCTGCGCCGCCAGCGCCGCCGCGCCCTGGTGGTGATCCTCAGCAACCTGCGCGACGAGGACGACGGCGAGCTGCCGGCAGCGGTCCGCCGCCTGGCCCGCCACCATCGGGTGCTGGTCGCCAGCCTGCGCGAGGAGGTGCTCGACCGGCTGAGCCACACGCCGGTGGAAAGCCATGCGGACGCCCTGGCCTACTGCGGCACGATCGACTACCTCAACGCCCGCGCCGCCCTGCACCAGCACCTGGCGGCAGCAGGCATCCCGCTGCTCGACGTGCGCCCCGCCGAGCTGGGGCCCGAGCTGGTCGGCCGCTACCTGGCCTGGAAGCGGGCCGGCGTGCTCTAAGCCGATGCGGCGTTGGGATGGAAGGTGAAGTACTGGCGCAGGACCTCGACCAGTTCGAGGTAGCCGACGGGCGGATCGGCCAGCTCGAAGCCCGAGTCGAAGCTGCCGGGCGTCACGTCCTCGCGGGTCCAGCGGCAGGTGGCGGAAAAGTCGATGTAGTGCTGCTGGCCTTCGCGCCCCGGAATCTTCAGGCGCATGTCGAACTCGGCCAGCACCAGCATCGGCCATGGACTGATCAGCATGAGACCTTCCCGGGAGATGTTGCCGATATAGCCCATGGGCTTGTCGGTGACCCGATTGAACACCTTGAGATAGTAAGGCAGTTGATGACGCTCGATACGGCGCTGGATAGGCATGATTAATGACAAATCGCTAGTCCGGTTTTTGAGTATGACCCCAAGGTCGGTTAGGAACCAGTGTCCCATTATCAGAGACCAGCCGCTTCGCTTTTATGCTCCCGTCGGTATGCAATATCCCGCTTGAGTTAGTCTGTTACGCATCGGACATCCTGGCCGCCGCCCGGGTGCACTGCGCAATGCCAAGAGCCAAGGAGACAATGATGAACCTGCGCCAGTTGCTCGTCGTGATCGACCCCACCCAGGAGGCCCAGCCGGCCTTGGAGCGGGCCGCCTGGCTGGCTCGCAGCAGCGGTGCCGCCCTGGAACTGCTGGTCTGCGAGTTCGAGCCCGCCCTGGAGGGCAGCCTGCTGTTCGACGACCGGCAGACCGAGCAGGCACGCGCCGCACTGCTCGCCCACCGCCACGCGCGGCTCGAGGCGCTGGCCGCCCCGCTGCGCGCCGAAGGCCTGCAGGTACAGGTCGAGACACGCTGGGGCAAGCCGCTGCACAGAATGATCCTGGCCCGGGTCGAGGAGCTGAAGCCGGACCTGCTGTTCAAGGCCGCCACCCACAGCCATGGCCTGCTCGAGCGCCTGCGGCTGAGCAATACCTGCTGGCAGCTGCTTCGCCACTGCCCGGTACCGCTCTGGCTGGTGCATCCCGGCCAGTGGCGGGGCCAGCGCCTGTGCGCGGCCCTCGATCCGCTGCACAGCGCCGACAAGCCTGCCCATCTTGATCATCGCCTGATCGCCACTGCCCGCGAACTGGCCGAGCGCCTGCAGCTGGACGCCCATTACCTGCACTGTTATGCGCCGCTGCCACGCAGCCTGGCCTTCGATGCCGAGCTGGTCGCCACCTACGACGCCTATGTCGAGCGCGGCAGCCGCCAGCACCGCCAGGCCTTCGAGCAACTGCTTGCGCCCTATGCGATTCCTGCCAGCCACCGTCATCTGGAACAGGGCTATCCGGAAGAGGTGATTCCCCGCTTCGTGCGCGACCGGCAGGTCGATCTGCTGCTGATGGGCGCCGTCGCCCGCGGCCATCTGGACAACGCGCTGATCGGCAATACCGCCGAGCGGGTACTGGAGGCGCTGGAGTGCGACCTCCTGGTGCTCAGGCCGCAGCCTGGGGAAAGTAGTGCGGCATGACAATGACTAAAGCCCTCCGGCGTAGTAGCCTCGCGGGCAGCGTCCCATAAGGAGTTCCGCATGACGTTTCGCCGCACCAAAATCGTCGCCACCCTCGGCCCGGCCACCAGCTCGCCCGAACGGCTCGAGCAACTGATCCTCGCCGGGCTCGATGTCGCCCGCCTGAACTTCTCCCACGGCAGCGCGGACGAACACCGCGCCCGCGCCCATCTGGTCCGCGAACTGGCCGCCAGGCATGGCCGCTTCGTTGCCCTGCTCGGCGACCTGCAGGGGCCGAAGATCCGCATCGCCAAGTTCGTCGACAAGCGGATCGAGCTGGCCGTCGGCGACCACTTCCGCTTCTCCGTCACCCATCCGCGCGATGCGGGAAGCCAGGAGGTGGTGGGCATCGACTACCCGGACCTGGTGAAGGATTGCAACGTCGGCGACGAACTGCTGCTCGACGACGGCCGGGTGGTCATGCAGGTCCTCGAGAAGACTGCCGACGAGCTGCACTGCACGGTGCTGATCGGCGGCCCGCTGTCCGACCACAAGGGCATCAACCGGCGCGGCGGCGGCCTCACCGCACCGGCCCTGACCGCCAAGGACAAGCAGGACATCAAGCTGGCCGCGGAACTGGACCTGGACTACCTGGCGGTATCCTTCCCCCGCGACGCCGCCGACATGGAGCTGGCCCGGCGCCTGCGCGACGAGGCCGGCGGCAAGGCCTGGCTGGTGGCCAAGATCGAGCGTGCCGAGGCAGTCGCCGACGACGCGGCCCTCGACGGCCTGATCCGCGCCAGCGATGCGGTGATGGTGGCGCGCGGCGACCTCGGTGTGGAAATCGGCGACGCCGAGCTGGTCGGCATCCAGAAGAAGATCATTCTCCATGCCCGGCGCTACAACAAGGCGGTGATCACCGCGACGCAGATGATGGAGTCGATGATCCACAGCCCGATGCCGACCCGTGCGGAAGTCTCGGACGTGGCCAACGCCGTGCTCGACAACACCGACGCGGTGATGCTCTCGGCGGAAAGCGCCGCCGGTGAATACCCGGTGGAAGCGGTGCAGGCCATGGCGCGCATCTGCCTGGGCGCGGAGCGCCATCCGACCAGCACCCGCTCCAGCCATCGCCTCGGCCACACCTTCGAGCGCTGCGACGAGAGCATCGCCCTGGCGGCCATGTACACCGCCAACCACTTCCCCGGCGTGAAGGCGATCATCAGCCTCACCGACAGCGGCTACACGCCGCTGATCATGTCGCGCATCCGTTCCTCGGTGCCGATCTTCGCCTTCTCGCCGCACCGCGAAACCCAGGCGCGCGTGGCGCTGTTCCGCGGCGTCTACACGATACCCTTCGACCCGGTGGCCGTGGCGCCGGAGAAGCTCAGCCAGGCGGCGGTGGACGAACTGCTCAAGCGCGGGGTGGTCGAGCCGGGCGACTGGGTGATCCTCACCAAGGGCGACAGCTACAATACCACCGGCGGCACCAACGGCATGAAGATCCTCCACGTGGGCGAGCCGCTGGTCTGATCCGCAGGGTCTGAATCGCATGGCCGCCTCCGGGCGGCCATGTTCCTTCAGGAGGAAGCCGAGCGACGATCGGCACGAGCATCGCTGGGTTCCCAGCTCGCTTCGCAGCGGTTCCGGCCATTGTGCTTGGCCCGGTACAGGGCCTGATCGGCACGCTGCAGGGCGTGGTCCAGGTCGTCGCCGTGCTGCAGGCGGGTCATGCCGATCGACAGGCTGAGACCGCCCAGCGACAGCCCCAGTGGCTCGGCGGCGGCGAAGGCCTCGCGCAGCCGCTCGCAGCAGATCGAAATCTGGTCCAGGTTGACATTGGGCAGCAGCAGCACGAATTCCTCGCCGCCGTAGCGGGCCAGCACGTCACCCTCGCGCAGGCAGGCCTGCGCCAGCGTCGCGAAGGTCTGCAGGACCCGGTCCCCGGCAGCATGTCCATAGCGGTCGTTGATGCGCTTGAAATGGTCCAGGTCGATCAGGGCCAGGCCGTACTGGGCCTGGGCCGGCAGGTTGGTCAGCTCGTGCTCCGCCAGGCGCAGGAAATGCCGCCGGTTGCAGAGCCCGGTCAGCTCGTCGGTGGAAGCCTGATCCTCCAGCTGGCGCATCATGCCGCGCAAGGTGTTCTGGTGCGCCACCAGGGCATGGCGCCGTTGGCGCATGCGCTGGCGCATCGCATTGACGTGGCGGCCGAACAGGCCGAGCCAGAAGAGCAAGGCGGACAGGGTGGCCAGCTGCAGGAAAGGCGGCTCGGCGGCAAACTGCAGTTGGAAGGAGGCGTCCGACCATTCGAGTCCGACGAAGCCGACGAAGGCGAAAGCCGCACAACGCGCGAAGGCGCGCGGAGACAGCTGGAACAGACCGAACAGCAGGATCGGCACGTAGAATGCTAGCAGGGTGCTGCGCGCTGCATCATCCAGACAGCCGAGCAGGACTGTCTGCCAGAACAGCGCGACCAGCACCTGCGCCTCGATCATCCCGGGGTCGCGCAGGCGCAGGTTGCGCCCGCTGCGCAACAGCAGGAAGAACACCAGCTGGCTGAGCATGAGCGGAATGGCGCCGAGCAGCAGCACGTCGAGCGAAACCCGGCCATGGCCGGTCACGATCGCCAGCGTCAGCAGCAGCAACACCATGGCGTAGGTCCCCTGCGCCATGGCAAAGCGGTTCAGCAACAGACGTTGCAGGGCCTGCGGCTCCAGCCGCGTAGTGGAAGTGTTCATGGGGTCCATCCCGTGACAACGCCAATCGGACACTGTACCGGCTGGGCAGGCGCCTGCCTAGCCGCCATACGTCTTTGGCCCAAGCGGTTGCTCCCGGTCGTCCCGGGCACGTTATACTGCGGCGATTTTTCGCACCGGACACGGGTTCGGCGCATCGAAGTTCCTGCCCAATAAAGGAGCGCAGCATGACCGTGATCAAGCAAGATGATCTGATTCAAAGCGTCGCCGACGCCCTGCAGTTCATCTCCTACTACCACCCCGTCGACTTCATCCAGGCCATGCATGAGGCTTACCTGCGTGAAGAGTCGCCGGCTGCCCGCGACTCCATTGCCCAGATCCTGATCAACTCGCGCATGTGCGCCACCGGTCATCGCCCGATCTGCCAGGACACCGGCATCGTCACCGTGTTCGTCAAGGTCGGCATGGACGTCCGCTGGGACGGCGCCACCATGAGTGTAGACGACATGATCAACGAGGGCGTGCGCCGCGCCTACAACCTGCCGGAAAACGTCCTGCGCGCCTCGATCCTGGCCGACCCGGCCGGTGCCCGCAAGAACACCAAGGACAACACCCCGGCGGTCATCCACTACTCCATCGTCCCCGGCGACAAGGTGGAAGTGGATGTCGCGGCCAAGGGCGGCGGCTCCGAGAACAAGTCGAAGATGGCCATGCTCAACCCCTCCGACTCGATCGTCGACTGGGTGCTGAAGACCGTGCCGGAAATGGGCGCCGGCTGGTGCCCGCCGGGCATGCTCGGCATCGGCATCGGCGGTACCGCCGAGAAGGCCGCGCTGCTGGCCAAGGAATCCCTCATGGACGAGATCGACATCCATGAGCTGAAGGCCCGCGGCCCGCAGAACAAGATCGAGGAACTGCGCCTCGAGCTGTTCGACAAGGTCAACCAGCTGGGCCTCGGCGCCCAGGGCCTCGGCGGCCTGACCACCGTCCTCGACGTGAAGATCAAGGACTACCCGACCCACGCCGCCTCCCTGCCGGTGTGCATGATCCCCAACTGCGCCGCCACCCGTCACGCCCACTTCGTGCTCGACGGCTCCGGCCCGGCCAGCCTGGAAGCCCCGCCGCTGGACGCCTATCCGGAAATCGTCTGGGAAGCCGGTCCGAGCGCCCGTCGCGTCAACCTCGACACCATCACCCCGGAAGAAGTGCAGAGCTGGAAGCCGGGCGAGACCCTGCTGCTCAACGGCAAGATGCTCACCGGTCGCGATGCCGCGCACAAGCGCATGGTCGACATGCTGAACGCCGGCGAGAAGCTGCCGGTGGACCTGAAAGGCCGCTTCATCTACTACGTCGGCCCGGTCGATCCGGTGCGTGACGAGGTGGTCGGCCCGGCCGGCCCGACCACTGCCACCCGCATGGACAAGTTCACCCGTCAGATCCTCGAAAGCACCGGCCTGCTGGGCATGATCGGCAAGTCCGAGCGCGGCCCGATCGCCATCGAGGCGATCAAGGACAACAAGGCCGTGTACCTGATGGCCGTCGGCGGTGCCGCCTATCTGGTCGCCCAGGCGATCAAGGCCTCGAAGACCCTGGCCTTCCCGGAACTGGGCATGGAAGCCATCTACGAATTCGAGGTCAAGGACATGCCGGTCACCGTGGCCGTCGACAGCCTGGGCGAGTCGGTGCACATCACCGGCCCGGCGCTGTGGAAGCAGAAGATCGCCGACTCCCTGGTGAAGCTGAGCTAAACCCGCACTCCGGGCCCGCCAGCTCGGCGGGCATCTCGCAACAGGCCCATGCCCCGCGCATGGGCCTGTTGCTTTTCGGGAGCGCGAAGTCCCGCGAGCGGCGCGAAAGCGCTACCATGGCGCCCCGTCTTTACCCGCCCGTCGCCATGTCCCATTCCGTTTCGCCGATCGGCTACCTGCGCTCCTGCTTCAAGGAGAAATTCGCCATTCCGCGCCAGCCGCAGCTGGCCCCGGCCGCCCGCGGCATGCTGGAGCTGCTGCCTCCCTTCGACCAGGCGCAGGCCATCGAGGGACTCGAACAGGTCAGTCACGTCTGGCTGCTGTTTCTCTTCCACCAGGCGCTGGAGGACAAACCGCGCCTCAAGGTCCGCCCTCCCCGCCTGGGCGGCAACCGCTCGCTCGGGGTGTTCGCCAGCCGCTCGACCCACCGGCCGAACGGCATCGGCCAGTCGGTGGTCCGTCTGGAGAGGGTCGAGGCGGGACGTCTGTGGCTGTCCGGCATCGACCTGCTGGACGGCACGCCGGTGCTCGACGTCAAGCCCTACGTGCCCTATGCCGACTGCCTCCCGCAGGCCCGCAACGCCATTGCCGAAGCGCCGCCGCCGGTGATCCCGCTGGAGTGGAGCGAGCCGGCACTGCTGCAGGCGCAGGCGCATGCCGTGCGCCTCGGCGAGCCGCTGATCGAGCTGATCGAGCAGTGCCTGGCCCAGGATCCACGACCGGCCTACCAGGTGCCGGAACCGTCGCGTCGCTACGGGGTGCGCTTCTGGGATGTGGAGGTGCGCTGGCACTACCCGCAACCGGAACGGATTCGCGTGCTGGAAGTATTGCCCGCCTGAACGGCACGCCGCGCAAAACGAAGAAGCCCGGACAGGCCGGGCTTCGCGGGACGGGAGATGCGCTCTACTTCTCGACGAAGGCGCGCTCGATCAGATAGTCGCCCGGCTCGCCCATGCGCGGGGAGATCTTCAGGCCGAAGCTGTCCAGCACGTCGCAGCTCTCGTCGAGCATGCTCGGGCTGCCGCAGATCATCGCGCGGTCGTCCTGCGGGTTGAGCGGCGGCAGGCCGATATCCTCGAACAGCTTGCCGCTGCGCATCAGGTCGGTGAGACGCCCTTGGTTGCGGTAGGACTCGCGGGTGACCGTCGGGTAGTAGATCAGCTTCTCCCTCACCGCATCGCCGAAGTACTCGTTCTGCGGCAGGTGCTCGGTGATGAACTGCTGGTAGGCCAGCTCGCTGACCTGGCGCACGCCGTGGATCAGCACCACCTTCTCGAAACGCTCGTAGACCTCCGGGTCCTGGATCAGGCTCATGAAGGGCGCGAGGCCGGTACCGGTGCTGAGCATGTAGAGGTGCTTGCCGGGCAGCAGGTCGCCGGTCACCAGGGTGCCGGTGGGCTTGCGGCTGACCATCAGCTGGTCGCCCTCCTTCAGGTGCTGCAGGCGCGAGGTGAGCGGACCGTTCTGCACCTTGATGCTGAAGAACTCGAGATGCTCCTCGTAGTTCGGGCTGGCAATGCTGTAGGCCCGCATCAGGGGGCGCCCCTCGGCCTCGAGGCCGATCATCACGAACTGACCGTTCTCGAAACGCAGGCCGGGGTTGCGGGTGGTCTTGAAACTGAACAGGGTATCGTTCCAGTGATGAACACTGAGGACACGCTCTACGTTCAGGTTGCTCATTAGGGGCTCCTTCGAGGGGATGGCGCTGCCTTGCGGCACTGTTGCCGCCAATTCTAGGAGGCGGCAAACTATCTGTTAAGTAAATTATCAAGATATGGATAATCGGTTATATAGATATGCGATTCACCCTGCGCCAGCTCGAGGTCTTCGCCGCCGTGGCCCGCCTGGAAAGCGTCACCCGCGCGGCCCAATCCCTTGCCCTCTCCCAGTCCGCGGCCAGCACCTCGCTGACCGAACTGGAGCGCCAGTCCGACTGCCAGCTGTTCGATCGCGTCGGCAAGCGCCTGAAACTCAATGCATTGGGCCGGCAACTGCTGCCCCAGGCGATGGCGCTGCTCAACCAGGCACGGGAGATCGAGGATCTGCTCGACGGCAAGGAAGGCTTCGGCTCGCTGGCCGTCGGCGCCACGCTGACCGTGGGCAACTACCTGGCGACCCTGCTGATCGGCGCCTTCATGCAGCGCCACCCGGAATCGCGGGTCCGGCTGCATGTGCAGAACACCGCGCACATCGTCCAGCAGGTGGCCAACCACGAGCTGGATCTCGGCCTGATCGAGGGCTGCTGCCAGCATCCCGACGTAGAGCTGCAGCCGTGGGTGGAAGACGAGCTGGTGGTGTTCTGTGCCCCGCAGCACCCCCTCGCGCAGCGCGGCCGGGCGAGCCTGGACGAGCTCGCCGGCGAGGCCTGGATTCTTCGCGAACAGGGTTCGGGCACCCGCCTGACCTTCGACCAGGCCATGCGCCATCATCGTCCGGCGCTGAACATCCGCCTCGAGCTGGAGCATACCGAGGCGATCAAGCGGGCAGTCGAGTCCAGCCTGGGCATCGGCTGCATCTCCCGCCTGGCCCTGCGCGATGCCTTCCGGCGCGGCAGCCTGGTGCCGGTGGAAACCCCGGAGCTGGACCTGAAGCGGCAGTTCTGCTTCCTCTGGCACAAGCAGAAGCTGCACACCGCCGCCATGCGCGAATTCCTCGAACAGTGCCGGGCACTGACCGCCGGGGTGCGGCGCAGCGACGAGATCGTCCTGCCGCCGATCGCCTGACGAGCGGCGGCTGCACCAGGGATCAGGCCGGCAGCGATTCCAGCTGCTGCAGCAGCAGGGCCGCCTGGGTGCGGGTGCGTACCCCGAGCTTGCGGAAAATCGCCGTCACATGGGCCTTGACGGTCGCCTCGGAGACGCTCAGCTCATAGGCGATCTGCTTGTTCAGCAGGCCGTCGCAGACCATGCTCAGCACCCGGAACTGCTGCGGCGTCAGGCTGGCCAGGCCGGCGCTGGCGGCCTTCGCCTCGGCGGAAACGCTGACCGTTTCCTGGAGCTGCGGCGGCCACCACTCATCGCCGTCGAGCACCGCACGCACCGCCTGCTGCAGGGTTTCCAGGGCACTGGATTTGGGAATGAAGCCAGTCGCGCCGAACTCGCGGGCCCGCGCCACCACCGCGGCGTCCTCTTGGGCGGAAATCATCACCACCGGAATCTGCGGGTACTGCCCGCGCAGCAGGACCAGCCCGGAAAAGCCGTGGGCGCCGGGCATGTTGAGATCGAGCAGGACCAGGTCCCAGTCCGCCTTTTCCTCCAGGCGGGCCTCCAGCGCGGCGATGCTGTCCGCCTCCACCAGCCGCACCACGGGACCCAGCCCGAGGGTCAGCGCCTGCTGCAAGGCACTGCGGAATAGCGGGTGGTCATCGGCGATCAGGATTTCATAAGAAAGCATTGGCGGATTCCGTTTCTTGTCGTGAAGACCTGATGCGACAGCGAGCCGGGACAGGCCAGGGCAGCCTGGCCAACGACTCCACACCCGCAGAACGGGCGCGGCCGATCATTCAGGCGGAAAACAGCAGTTTACGCGTTTTTCGGGATGGGCGGGGCCGCTTAGCTTGCCCGGCATGCAGTTTTCCAGCGGCGAGCAGCCTCACAGAAAGGTGCGCAGACGCCGATGCAGCTCGTCGTCGAGACTCGCGGAACGGCCCCGCTTGGCCGCCAGGTAGTGCTCGGTGAACACATCCAGATAGGCCGCCAGCGCCTCGCCGGCACGCCGGTCGCCGGCCAGCTCCAGACAGAGCGCGGCCACTTCCGCGGTGCACAGGTGATCGTCGCGCTTCGAGCGGCGCAGACGGTAGCGCGACAGCTGCTCCGGCTGCAGACCGAGCACCGGCAGGTCGTCGAGATAGGGACTCTTGCGGAACATCTTGCGCGCCTCGGTCCAGGTGGCATCGAGGAGGATGAACAGAGGTCGCCGGCCAGCCTCGCGGTGCACCTCGCCGACCACCCGCTGCGGCGCCGCGTACTCGCCGGGGAACACCACATAGGGCTGCCACTGCGGATCGCCGAGCAGCGCCGGCAGGCGCGCATCCACCGCGGTACGCGACCAGCCGAAGGCCGCGGTATCGGCCACCACGTCGGCGATCAGCCAGCCGGTATTGCTCGGCTTGAGCGGCTCGATGTCGTGCATCAGCAGACAGACGCCGGATTCGGCCTCGACCCGCGGGCGCCAGGCGCACAGGCAGTGGCTGAGCGGCACCCGGCAGGCCGGGCAGCGCGGCGTCCGCGAGCCGCGCGCCTGAAAGGGTTTCAGGCTGCGTGCCAGGCGCTCCTCGCGCAGGCGGGACACGGCATGGCTCACAGGTAAGGCGCAAGGGTCACAGGGAATGGGCACAATCGTCGGTACGGGCAGGAATCGGGGACGGCAGTCTAGCAGAGCGTCCGGGCCAACCGGGCGGGATGCCGCGATTGTCGCCGCCGCCGACGCACCTATAATGCGACGCCTCGACTTGCCGGAATATCGGCCCGGATCGCCGGCAACCCACCTTCAGGAGATTCCCATGTTGCGACCGACTGCCCTTGCCCTCTGCCTCCTTCTGCCGACGACCGCCCTGGCCGCCTCCCTGAAGGATTTCGAGCTGACCAAGATGCTGGAGAAGGTGGCCAAGGAAAGCAGCGTAGGCACCCCGCGCGCGATCAACGAGGACATCCTCGACCAGGGCTACACGGTGGAAGGCAACGAACTGGTCAACCACCTCAGTGTACGCGCCTCGCATGCCCAGCAAATGCGCTCTCATCCCGACACCGTACGCAGCCAGTTGCTCGGCAGCGTGTGCAGCAACCGGGGCTTTCGCCAGTTGCTCGCCAAGGGCGCCGTGCTGCGCTACCAGTTCAGCGAATACCAGAGCAACCGCCCGGTGACCACCGAACGCTACCGCGCCGCCGACTGCAACCTGTAAGCGGTGCAGCCGGCAACGCGACAGGCGTCGCTCAGCTGCCCTGGCGGAAGGCGCGCAACTGCGCTGGATCGCCGTGGCCGGCGAGGATATCGGCCTCCTCCCGGGTGAGCAGCGCAGTGACCGGCTCCCCCAGCAGGGTGCTGCAGGCCTCCAGGACGTGGGCCCAGCTGGCGCGGTTGGCGAACAGCATGCCGGCTTCGTCCAGAGTGCCGCCGGCGTTGCGGTAGCCGAGCGCCAGCGTGCGGCGCGCGTCCGGCAGGATCGGCCAGAGATGGCCACGGGCGACCTCCGGACGCATATGGCTCAGCAGCACGCGGCGTCCATGGCTGTCCGGGAACAGCCGGGCGATCAGCTCGCCGTCGGCCAGCGCCGCCGCCTCCCAGCGGTCACGCGGCGCGCGGAAGCGTCCCGGCTCCTGCAGATAGACCAGTCGGTAGGCTTGACCTGCCGCCTTCAGGCGCGCGGCTGCGCGGAGCATCTCCGCCAGTTGGTAGCTGCCGTTGGCGATCAGCAGCAGCGGCTCGGCGCCGACCTGCTCCTCGACGATCAGCGCTCCCTCGCGGGCCAGTTGCTCGGCCTGCGAGCGCTCGAAGAGCACCGGGCGCTCGCGCTTGGGTACGACCAGGCAGGCCAGTTGGCCACGCGCCTCGTACACGGACGGCAGAAGGGCCAGCAAGCTGTTGTGGTCGGCCGGGAAGAGCACCCGCAGCATGTCGCCCATCTCGCCGAGCAGCGCCTCGCTGAAGGTGGTGTCCTGGTGCGACTGCTGGTTCTTGCCATTCTCCCAGGTGTGCGAGGTGGCCACCAGCGGCCAGCCCAGCCAGCCGGCCGGACGGCCGGCCTCCTTCTGCTGGCGGGCGAAGATCAGGCACTGGCGCACCGCGCCGAGCATCTTCACGCAGAAGGCCTCGTAGCTGGCCACCAGGTTGAGCCCGCCCTGGTTGCCCAGACAGGCGGATACCACCGCCTCCTCGTTCAGCGCGGTGATGACCTTGCCGTCCAGCGCCTCGAGCTCGCTCTCGGGCTGGCAGACGCGATGCCTGAGCGCCTTGAGCACGCCGCCCAGGCGGTTGCTGGCCAGCTCGTCCGGGTTGCCGACCCGCGGGCGCAACCGCGGATTGGCCTGCACCAGGTCGACGAAGAAGCGGTCCAGCGCGCTCATCGGCGAGGTCTGCTCGCCCGCCTTGCGGTAGTGCAGCGCAGGCAGTGCCGGCGCTGGCGGATGGCGGGTGGCCAGCGGGTTGTCGCGCGCCAGAGGACGGCCCTGGCGCGCCGCGCTGAACAGGCCGCAGGCGGCGGAGAGCTCCGGCGGCGGTACCCACAGGGCTGCCGCATGGCGGTTGAACAGCTCCCGCGAATCGGCGTCGCGCTGCGGGCAGTCCGGCAGCGGCAGGTTGTGCGCCACATTGCTGCCGGCGCCGTAGAAACCGAAACCCTTCACCGTCTCGGCGATGCCGTAGGGGATCGGCAGCGGGTAGCGCAGGATACCCCGCTCCAGCTCCTCCACCCGCCGCCCCAGGCGCTGCTGCATTTCCCAGAGGGTACAGGCGAAGGCCGCCGGATCGCGGCCGTCGAAGCCGATCGGATCGAAGCCGCAGCGGCGCAGGTGCTGGCGGAAGCCCTCCAGTCCCTCGTGGCTGCCCAGCTCGGTGCGCTGCTCGATGCGCCGGCCGTTGGCGATCATCACCGGCAGCGCCACGCCGCAGTCCTCGGCACGCCACCAGCGCGGCATCCAGTCGCTACCGCGCTGCTCCTCGGCGGCACCGTCGGAGAGGAAGGCCACCAGGGTCTCGCCCGGCAGGGGCAAGTGCGCGTACTGCAGTTCGGCGAAGCCCAGGTAGCCGCCTTCGGCGATCCCGCCGGCGGTATGGGCGTTGACGTGACTGCCCAGCGGCGCGGCCGGACGGCCGTCGGCGGCCTGCCGGTAGCCGTAGAAGTCCTGCACCAGGCGGGTCATGCCGGCCTCGTCGCAGGGATAGGCGAGGGCCTGCTCGGGCAGCTGGTTGCCGGTCAGCAGATTGAGCGCATCGATGGCCGCCACGCAGTGCCCCTGGCCCATCAGCCAGCCGCGGTTCTCGCCACTCAGGACGTTCAGCGCGAGGTAGCCGGCATAGGCCGGCACCATGTTCAGCGCGCCGCCGGTATGGCCTTCCGGATCGGCCTTGAAGTCCGCGGCCTCGAGCGGCGCGCCGTCCAGGCGCACGCGCCGGGCATAGGTCATGTGCACCACCAGCCAGAGCCCCGCGGCGGTCAACCGGTCGAGCGCGTGCAGCAGGCGGTAGACGCTGGCCACATCCGGCTGCAGGCCGGCCTGGACCAGCTGGTGGGCCAGGCGGAACACCCCGGCCTGGGTTTCGGCGGCATGCTGCAGGGGGCCGTAGCCCTGGCGCCAATGCTCAAACGAAGGCTCGACCCGGGCGTGCTCGTCCAGCTCGGCGAGGGGCGGGAGAATCTGTGGCATTGCGGGCTCCATCGTGAATATCCATTGCAGTCTATGCCATCTTCCCCGCGCCTGGACTCGCCGGCACTGCCCATCGGCCGGCCGGCAGCGCAGGCACGACATTCCCGGCCAGCCTTTCCTGATCGGACAGGAACGAGGCGCGCTCATATATCGATTGGTTCGGTCTGCGACTATGATGACTCATATCAGGACAGGCTGGCAGCCATCGCCGGCACGCCGTCCCAGTCGTCTGCAGTCAAGGAAATATCATGGCCCTGCTCAGCTTTCTCGGTGCGATTCAAGAAGTGACCGGCTCCTGCTACCTGGTCGAAACCCGCGACGGCAGCCGTGTGCTGCTCGAATGCGGCATGCGCCAGGGAGGACGCCGCGAGGAAGAGGAGGTCAACGCCCGGCCGTTTCCCTTCGACCCCGGCAGCCTCGATGCCGTGGTCATCTCCCATGCGCACATCGACCACAGCGGCCTGCTGCCGCGCCTGGCCGCCACCGGCTACCGGGGGCCGATCTTCGCCACCGAAGCCACCTGTGAATTGATGAACCTGATGCTGCTGGACTCGGCCCACCTGCAGGAAAACGACGCCGAATGGGAGAACAAGTGGCGGGCCCGCCTCGGCAAACCGCCGGTGCAACCGCTCTACACCACGGCCGACGCCGAGAGGGCACTCTCCCTGTGCCGCCCGCAGCCCTATGGCAACGCGCTGGAAGTGGCCCCGGGCGTGATCGTCACCTTCCACGAGGCCGGGCACATCCTCGGCTCGGCCATCGTCGAGATGGAACTGCACGATCACCATCTGACCCGCCATCTGGTGTTCTCCGGCGACCTCGGCAATACCTGCACGCCGCTGATGCGCGACCCGACGCCGCTGTCGCGGGCCGATGTGGTTCTGCTCGAATCCACCTACGGCGACCGCGACCACCGCCACAGCGAGGAAACCCTCGACGAACTCGCCGAAATCCTGCAGAAGGCCCATCGCGACGGCGGCAACGTGTTGATTCCCTCCTTCGCCGTCGGCCGCACCCAGGATCTGCTCTTCTACCTGGGGCGCTTCTACCAGGAGGGTCGCCTGCCCCAGCAGGCGGTGTTCCTCGACAGCCCCATGGCGATCCGCGCCAATACCATCTATTCGCGCTTCGCCGAAGAATTCGATCCGGTGGACCGCAGCCTGCTGCAGGCCAGGGGCGTCAAGCGTGCCGAGGACTGGCTGCCGGTCCTGCGCACGACTCCCACTCCCGAGGAGTCGATGGCGATCAACCGGATCAAGAGCGGCGCCATCATCATCGCCGGCAGCGGCATGTGCACCGGCGGACGCATCGTCCACCACTTCAAGCACAACCTGTGGCGCGAGGAATGCCATCTGGTGTTCCCCGGCTTCCAGGCGCAGGGCACCCTGGGACGGCGCATCGTCGACGGCGCCAGCACCGTCAAGGTGCTTCACCAGCGCATTGCCGTGCGCGCCCAGGTGCATACCCTCGGCGGCTTCTCGGCCCACGCCGGACAGTCCCAACTGATCGACTGGGTAGGGCACTTCGACCACCGCCCCGAGCTCTATCTGGTCCACGGGGAGCTGGAAAAGATGCAGGTTCTGCAGCAGGCTCTGCACGAGCGCCTGAACTGGACAGCCAATATTCCCGAGCGAGGCGAGCAAATAGCAATCTAAGCCAAAGCGGCAGTAAGATGGTTGCGCGAGCCGGGATGATAATGGACCGACCGCCGCCATACCGGGCCGTCATGATGACCAGGCCTGCCATCGGAGCGATGCTGCCCGCAGCATCGTCAAGATTCCGCGCCCAAGGAGAAGTCCATGGCTTTCGAATCGGACGAGTTCCTCTCTCGTCACTTCCAGACCAGCGGCGTCGACATCAACACCCTCGTCGATGCGTTGGTCGATGAGATCGTTCCCGAAACCAGTCCCAACCTCCCCCTCTACCGGGAGATGCTCTACACCGTCATACGCATGGCCCAGGCCGACCGCAACCGCTGGGACGCCAAGATCATGCTGCAGACCCTGCGCGAAATGGAACTGGCCTTCAGCCGCCTCGAACAGTTCAAGCGCCGCCGCAAGGTCACCGTATTCGGCTCGGCGCGCACGCCGATCGAACACCCGCTGTACGCCCTGGCCCGCGAGCTCGGCCACACCCTGGCACGCCACGACCTGATGGTCATCACCGGGGCCGGCGGTGGCATCATGGCCGCCGCGCACGAAGGGGCCGGCCTGGAAAACAGCCTCGGCTTCAACATCACCCTGCCCTTCGAGCAGCATGCCAACGCCACGGTCGAAGGCACGCCGAACCTGATGTCCTTCCACTTCTTCTTCGTGCGCAAGCTGTTCTTCGTCAAGGAAGCCGACGCGCTGATCCTCTGCCCGGGTGGCTTCGGCACCCTGGACGAAGCACTGGAAGTGCTGACCCTGATCCAGACCGGCAAGAGTCCGCTGGTTCCGATCGTCCTGCTGGACGAGCCGGGCGGCACCTACTGGGCGGATGCCCTGCAGTTCATCCGCAAGCAGTTGGAAGGCAACCGCTACATCCTGCCCAGCGACATGCACCTGCTTCACCTGGCCAACAGCGCCGAGGAGGCGGCCGAGGAAATCGCCCAGTTTTACCGCAACTACCACTCCAGCCGCTGGATCAAGGACCGCTTCGTCATCCGCCTGCATCACGCCCTGAGCGAAGCAGCGCTGGAACACCTGCGCAGCGAGTTCACCGACCTCTGCCTGAGTGGCACCTTCGAGCAACAGGGCTACTGCGAAAGCGAACAGGACGAACCGGAGCTCCGCCACCTGATGCGCCTGAGCTTCATCTTCAACGCCCGCGACCACGGCCGGCTGCGCGAACTGCTCAACTTCATCAACCTCTCGCAAAACTGGGCCGTCAAGGCCTGACCCGCACGACGCCATCGGGCCTGCACAGCCAGGCTGCCCGCGTCCGCTCAACGTCTCCATCGACGCGATACCAGCGCGAGGCGGGTGCGGGCACACAAAAGCCACGCACCGTCATGCATGACATGGCAAAAGCGTGCCTGCGGTCATCGGCATGGCGAAATGGAGGAAAGCACCTCGAGCGGGGCAATATCGCGGCAATCGCCGAATGCCTCCTTCCGGCGACACCGAAATTTTCAGCAGTCGTCGGACAGACCGCCGCGCAGCAGCCGACCGACCAGCTCGGGAGGAAAACCGCGATAGCCGAGAAAACGTCCCTGGCGAGCATGCTCGCGCGCATCGCCGGGCAGGCAGCCGGCGAACTTGCGGCGCCAGGCGTCGCGCAGCAGCTCGGCCCAGTCCAGACCGCTCTCGCGCAGCGCCTGCTCGATGGCCTGGCGCGGCAGGCCGCGCTGGGCCAGCTCCTCGCGAATCCGCAGGGGCCCGTAGCCGGCCCGGGCGCGGCTGGCCACAAAGGCCTCCAGATAGCGGGCCTCGCTGAGCAGTCCTTCGTCCGCCAAACGGTCGAGGGCCGCCTCGATCAGTTCCGCCGGAGCGCCGCGCCGGCCCAGCTTGCGAGCCAGCTCGACCCGGCCGTGCTCGCGATGCGCCAGCAGATCCATGGCGGCCCGCCGTACCGCGGCGGGGCTGTCGAGCAGGCTCGTCATGGACGGACTCAGTAGTCGAGGTCCGCGTCGGCCGGTTCGTCGGCCACGGCCGCCGGCCGGGCACTGGCAGGCGCGGCGAGCAGTTGGTCGCGGATGCTCTTCTCGATGGCCGCGGCGACCTCCCGATTGTCCTCGAGGAACTTGGCCGCATTGGCCTTGCCCTGGCCGATCTTGTTGCCCTGGTAGCTGTACCAGGCACCGGACTTCTCCAGCAGACCGAGCTGCACGCCAAGATCGATGATCTCGCCGTTGCGGTAGATACCCTTGCCGTAGAGGATCTGGAACTCGGCCTGGCGGAACGGCGGCGCCACCTTGTTCTTGACCACCTTGACGCGGGTCTCGCTGCCCACCACCTCGTCGCCCTCCTTGACCGCGCCGGTACGGCGGATGTCCAGACGCACGGAGGCGTAGAACTTCAGGGCGTTGCCACCGGTGGTGGTTTCCGGGTTGCCGAACATCACGCCGATCTTCATGCGGATCTGGTTGATGAAAATCACCAGACAGTTGGCGTTCTTGATGTTGCCGGTGATCTTGCGCAACGCCTGGGACATCAGACGCGCCTGCAGGCCGACGTGCGCATCGCCCATCTCGCCCTCGATCTCCGCCTTGGGCACCAGTGCCGCCACCGAGTCGACGATAATCACGTCCACCGCATTGGAGCGCACCAGCATGTCGGTGATCTCCAGGGCCTGCTCGCCGGTGTCCGGCTGGGAGACCAGTAGGTCGTCGACGTTCACCCCAAGCTTGGCGGCATAATCCGGGTCGAGCGCGTGCTCGGCGTCGACGAAGGCGCAGGTGGCCCCCTGCTTCTGCGCCTCGGCGATGGTCGACAGGGTCAGGGTGGTCTTGCCGGAGGATTCGGGGCCGTAGATCTCGACGATCCGCCCCTTGGGCAGGCCGCCGATGCCGAGTGCGATGTCCAGCCCCAGGGAGCCGGTGGAAATGGCCGGAATCGCCTGGCGCTCATGGTCGCCCATGCGCATGACAGCGCCCTTGCCGAACTGCTTTTCAATCTGGCCCAAAGCCGCAGCCAAGGCGCGCTTCTTGTTCTCGTCCATTGAAGACCTCGCGTATTCAGAAGGCCTTGCGGCCATCGCACACTGTATAAGTAGACAGTATTAGAGCACAGGAAAAGTCCGCTCGCCTACCCCTGCTCCAGCCCATATCCGTGATGCCCAGCACCTCCTTCGGGCGCCTCACCGGCAATCAGGCGGATCAGACCGGCCAGGGCCTCCTGCACCGTTTGTCGGCGTACCTCGCCGCGGTCGCCGGGAAACTGTCGACGCGCCGCAAACAGCCGCTCGCCATCGGCCCAGGCCAGCCAGACGGTGCCGACCGGAGTTTCTGGCGAACCGCCATCGGGCCCGGCGACGCCACTCACCGCCACGGCATAGCGGGCACCGCTGCGCACCTGGGCACCGCGCGCCATGGCCTCGACAACTTCCCGGCTGACCGCACCGAAACATTCGAGCAACTCGGCCGGCACCCCCACTTGGGCACTCTTCTGGCGGTTCGAATAGGTGACGTAGCCGGCCTCGAACCAGGCCGAACTGCCGGGGATGCGGGTGATCGCCTCGGCGATGCCGCCGCCGGTGCAGGACTCTGCGGTGCTCGCCTGCTCGCCGAGGGTGCGCAGGCCTGCACCGAGTTCGCTGGCGAGTCGGGTGATTTCGTCCATGGTGTTCTCCAAGCTGAATCTCAGCAGGGCGATACCGTACACTAGCGCCTTTTGTACGCAAGGCCTGGTTGATGAGCGATCTCTCCGAACACACGCCCATGATGCAGCAATACTGGAAGCTCAAGCGCGAGCATCCGGATCAGTTGCTGTTCTACCGCATGGGCGACTTCTACGAGCTGTTCTACGAGGACGCCAAGAAGGCCGCCAAGCTGCTCGACATCACCCTCACCGCCCGCGGCCAGTCGGCCGGCAAGTCGATTCCCATGGCCGGGATTCCCTTCCATTCGGTCGAGGGCTATCTGGCCAAGCTGGTCAAGCTCGGCGAGTCGGTGGCGATCTGCGAACAGATCGGCGATCCGGCCACCAGCAAGGGTCCGGTGGAGCGCCAGGTGGTGCGCATCATCACCCCCGGCACGATCAGCGACGAGGCGCTGCTCGACGAGCGCCGCGACAACCTGCTGGCCGCAGTGCTCGGTGACGAGCGCCTGTTCGGCCTGGCGGTGCTGGACATCACCAGCGGGCGCTTCAGTGTGCAGGAGATCAAGGGCTGGGAAAGTCTGCTGGCCGAACTGGAGCGTCTCAACCCGGCGGAACTGCTCTACCCCGACGACTGGCCGGCCGGTTTGCCGCTGGAGAAGCGCCGCGGCGCACACCGCCGGGCCCCCTGGGACTTCGACCGCGACAGCGCCCACAAGAGTCTCTGCCAGCAGTTCGCCACCCAGGATCTCAAAGGCTTCGGCTGCGACGGCCTGAGCCTGGCCATCGGTGCCGCCGGCTGCCTGCTGGGCTATGCCAGGGAGACCCAGCGCACCGCCCTGCCGCACCTGCGCAGCCTGCGCCACGAGCGTCTGGACGACACCGTGATTCTCGACGGCGCCAGCCGCCGCAACCTGGAGCTGGACGTCAATCTGGCCGGCGGGCGCGACAATACTCTGCAGTCGGTGATCGACCGCTGCCAGACCGCCATGGGCAGCCGCCTGCTCGGCCGCTGGCTGAACCGCCCGCTGCGCGACCGCACCGTACTGGAGGCACGCCAGGACGCCGTCGCCTGCCTGCTGGAGAGCTACCGCTTCGAGAGCCTGCAGCCGCAGCTCAAGGAGATCGGCGATGTCGAGCGGATTCTCGCCCGCATCGGCCTGCGCAACGCCCGTCCGCGCGACCTCGCTCGCCTGCGCGACGCCCTCGCCGCACTGCCGCAGCTGCAGACGGCACTGATCCCTCTGAAGGCGCCGCACCTGCAGGCCCTGGCCGGCAGCATCCGCACCTATCCGGAGCTGGCCGACCTGCTGGCCCGCGCCATCATCGACACCCCACCCGCGGTGATCCGCGACGGTGGCGTGCTCAAGCAGGGCTACGACGCCGAGCTGGACGAGCTGCTCTCCCTCAGCGAAAACGCCGGCCAGTTCCTCATGGATCTGGAGGCGCGGGAAAAGGCGCGCACCGGCCTGCCCAACCTCAAGGTCGGCTACAATCGCATCCACGGCTACTACATCGAGCTGCCGCGAGTGCAGGCCGAACAGGCGCCGGCCGACTACATCCGCCGGCAGACCCTGAAGGGCGCCGAGCGCTTCATCACCCCCGAGCTGAAGGCTTTCGAAGACAAGGCCCTGTCGGCCAAGAGCCGCGCCCTGGCGCGGGAGAAGGCGCTCTACGAGGAGCTTCTGGAAATACTCATCGCCCAGCTGGCGCCGCTACAGGACACTGCGGCCGCCCTGGCCGAACTGGACGTGCTGGCCGATCTGGCCGAACGGGCGCTGAACCTCGACCTCGATCGCCCGCGTTTCGTCGACGAGCCCTGCCTGCGCATCCGCCAGGGCCGCCATCCGGTGGTCGAGCAGGTGCTGGATACGCCCTTCGTCGCCAACGGCCTGGAACTCGACGACAGCACCCGGATGCTGGTCATCACCGGGCCGAACATGGGCGGCAAATCCACCTACATGCGCCAGACGGCGCTGATCGTGCTGCTCGCCCACATCGGCAGCTTCGTCCCGGCGCAGAGCTGCGAGCTGTCTCTGGTGGATCGCATCTTCACCCGCATCGGCTCCAGCGACGACCTGGCCGGCGGACGCTCCACCTTCATGGTGGAGATGAGCGAAACCGCCAACATCCTGCACAACGCCACCGAGCGCAGCCTGGTGCTGATGGACGAGGTCGGTCGTGGCACCAGCACCTTCGACGGCCTGTCGCTGGCCTGGGCGGCGGCCGAGCACCTGGCTGGCCTGCGCGCCTGGACCCTGTTCGCCACCCACTACTTCGAGCTGACCGCGCTGGCGGAGAGCCATCCCGTGGTGGCCAACGTGCACCTGTCAGCCACCGAGCACAACGAGCGCATCGTCTTCCTGCACCATGTGCTGCCGGGCCCGGCCAGCCAGAGCTACGGCCTGGCTGTAGCCCAGCTGGCCGGGGTGCCGGGGGCGGTGATCGCTCGCGCCCGCGAGCACCTGGCACGCCTGGAGACCACCAGCCTGCCCCACGAGGCGCCGCGCCGCGAGGTGGGAAAACCCCAGCCGCCGCTGCAGAGCGACCTGTTCGCCAGCCTGCCCCACCCGCTGCTGGAGGAACTGGCGCGCATCAGGCCGGACGAACTGAGCCCACGCCAGGCCCTGGAGCTGTTATATACATGGAAAACGCGGTTCTAACGCATACCCGAGCAAACTGCTAAAATCGCGCGCTTTCAGGGAGCGCCGGGGTCTTTAGCCTGGATTCCGGTGCCCTTTCATACAAAGCAGGGAGCTCTGCCCGGCTCCATAACTGCGCCTGAGGAGAACACTGGAATGGCCTTCGTCGTCACCGACAACTGCATCAAATGCAAGTACACCGACTGTGTTGAAGTCTGCCCGGTAGACTGTTTCTACGAAGGGCCGAACTTCCTGGTCATCCACCCGGACGAGTGCATCGACTGCGCGCTCTGCGAGCCCGAGTGCCCGGCCCAGGCGATCTTCTCCGAGGACGAAGTGCCCGAGGACATGCAGGAGTTCATCCAGCTGAACGCCGATCTGGCGGAAGTCTGGCCGAACATCACCGAGAAGAAGGAAGCCCTGTCCGACGCGGAAGACTGGGATGGCGTGAAGGGCAAGCTGCAGCACCTGGAACGCTGATCCCGCGCCGGAACGAAAAGGCCCGTCACTCGACGGGCCTTTTCATTTCCACAGCCTGCGGACCTCACGGCAAACGCATTACCTCGCTACTGGAACAAGGCGTCGCTGGACAGGCCGTTCTTCTCGAGGATTTCCCGCAGGCGCTTTAGTGCCTCGACCTGGATCTGGCGCACCCGCTCGCGGGTCAGGCCGATCTCCTGTCCCACTTCCTCCAGCGTGCAGCTCTCATGACCGCGCAGGCCGAAACGACGCACCACCACTTCCCGCTGCTTGTCGGTCAGGTCGAACAGCCACTGGTCGATGCTCTGCGACAGGTCGTCGTCCTGCAGCAGGTCGCAGGGATCGGAGGGACGATCATCGGTCAGCACGTCGAGCAGAGTCTTGTCCGAATCCGGCCCCAGCGAGACATCGACCGAGGTGACCCGCTCGTTGAGCCCGAGCATCCGCTTGACTTCGGCGACCGGCTTCTCCAGCAGATTGGCGATCTCCTCCGCCGAAGGTTCGTGATCGAGCTTCTGGGTCAGCTCGCGCGCCGCCCGCAGATAGACGTTGAGCTCCTTGACCACATGGATCGGCAGGCGAATGGTGCGGGTCTGGTTCATGATGGCCCGCTCGATGGTCTGGCGGATCCACCAGGTGGCGTAGGTCGAGAAGCGGAAGCCGCGCTCCGGATCGAACTTCTCCACCGCCCGAATCAGGCCCAGATTGCCCTCCTCGATCAGGTCGAGCAGCGACAGGCCGCGGTTGACGTAGCGCCGGGCGATCTTGACCACCAGACGCAGGTTGCTTTCGATCATCCGCTTGCGCCCGGCCGGGTCGCCCCGCTGGGCCAGCCGTGCGAAATGCACCTCTTCTGCCGGTGTCAGCAACGGCGAGAAACCGATTTCATTGAGGTAAAGCTGGGTCGCATCCAGCGCCCGACTGTAGTCGATGTATTTGTGCTGCTTCAGGTTGGCCTGCCTGGACTTCACTACGGGAAGGTCCGGCTCATCGTCCAGGACATCCTCGAGCACGATCTCCGCATCCATTAGGAGCACATCGTCTACATCAAACTCCGGCGCTTCTTTTGCTTTTATATTGAGAGCCATCGTTGTTGTCCCCTGCTATGTTCAACAACAAGCTCCGACGCCGCCATCCCATGGCTGACACCTGAGCCCTTATCTCTGACTGGGGCGGGCTGCAGCGGTTCACCGGGAAGGTAGATACTGCAGGGGATCCACAGGTTTTCCTTGGCGGCGAATCTCGAAATGGAGCTTCACCCGATCGGTGCCCGTCGATCCCATCTCGGCAATAGTCTGCCCCGCCTTGACCTGTTGTCCTTCCCGAACCAGCAGCCTGCGGTTATGACCGTAGGCACTGACATAGATGTCACTGTGTTTGATGATGATCAGCTCGCCGTAACCCCGCAACCCACCTCCGGCGTAAACAACCGATCCATCAGACGCAGCCACGACAGGCTGGCCCAATTGCCCGCCGATATCAATGCCTTTATTCAAACTACCGTTTGAGGAAAAGCGTCCCACCAAGGGACCTTCGGCTGGCCAGGCCCAGCCGGACGGCGACCGGGACGACATCGCCGGCCTGGCGTCAGGAGCCGTGGCCGCGGGTTTCGCCTGGGTCTTTCCTTCAGCCGGCTTGAGCGGGGCCGTTGCCACCGTGGGCAGCCTCGCCGAAGCGGCTGCGGGAGCGACGGTCGCTGCCGGCGCGGGCTGCCGAACCGTCTGCCCAGTGTCGCCCTGGCGCGCTGGGCCCAGCTGGATCCTCTGCCCTGGATGAATCACGTAAGGCGCAGCGATGCCATTGCGGGCCGCCAGCTCCCGCCAGTCCCAGCCGTAGCGCATGGCGATGGAGGAAATCGATTCGCCACGGCTGACCACATGCTGACCACTGGTAATGCGCGGAGTCACCGGCTGTTCCACCACCTGCTCGCTGTCCCGGGAAGAGCTGGCGCAGCCAGCCAACAGCAGGGCGAAGGCGACGCCAGCCAGCGAAAGCCGGGCAGCACAGCCATCCATCTGAAATTGAAGAACTCTGAAACTCACCCGCGCATCCTCTTTCCGATGACGTGACACTGGAATTCCGACGAACCCTGGTTACTCGGCAACACTGCCTGCCGGCTGGCGGCGGACGGCCAGCCACTCGAGAAGCAGCACCAGCCCGACGCCGGACAAGGCCAGGGAGGTGGCCAGCAACAGCTGCGGATCCTGTCCGCTGATGACGGCGAAGTCGGCCGGCAACAGGTTTTCCTGCAGCAGCGCCACAGGCTCCCCATGGCTGCCGGTCCGCCAGGTCAGCGTCTGCTTCCAGGGCCAGACCTTGTTCAGCGAGCCGATCATCAGACCGGTGAGAAAAGTCAGGGTCAGGTTGCGCATGTTCGCCAGCATCCAGCCGAGCAGGCGGGCGAAGCTGAGCAGGCCACAGGCGCAGCCTGCGGCGAACACCAGCAGCACGGACAGATCGACCCCCCTGACCGCATCGAGCACGAAGCTGTACAGCCCCATCAGCACCAGCAGGAAGCTGCCGGAAATGCCCGGCAGGATCATCGCGCAGATGGCAATGGCACCGGCGAAGAACAGGTTCAGGGGATCATGTCCCCACTGCATCGGCGCCGCCACGGTGATCCACCAGGCGAACAGCGCGCCCAGCGCGAAGCTCAACCAGCCCGGCCAACTCCAGCGGCTGATCTCGCGACCGACCAGCCAGCTCGATACCACGATCAGCCCGAAGAAGAACGACCAGACCGGAATCGGCTGATGCTCCAGCAGCCAGGTGATCAATCGCGCTAGGCTGAACACGCTACCGAGGATGCCGCTCAGGAGGACCAGCAGGAAGGTCGCATTGGCACGCTGCCAGGCTTCCACGAAGCGCCCGCGCAGCAGCAGCGGCAACGCGCCGGGCAAACGGCCGATGGAGTGCAGCAGCTCGTCATAGATACCACTGATGAAGGCGACGGTACCGCCCGAGACACCGGGCACGACATCGGCCGCCCCCATGGCGGCACCTTTGAGAAAAAGCAGCAAGGAGGATTTCACGGAGCCCATCCAGAACGGTCAGAACAAGGAACCTTGGAGCAAGGGCACGAAGCGCACGGTTTCCAGCACATGACGACGAAAGCCGTCAGCCTCGCGCACGATCAGCAGCAACTGCTGCTCGTCGCCGGAGCCTACCGGAATGACCAGACGACCGCCGGGGGCCAGCTGCTCCAGCAGTGCCAGCGGCACGTCCGGAGCGGCGGCAGTGACCATGATCCCATTGTAGGGCGCCAGCGCTGGCCAGCCTTCCCAGCCGTCGCCCCAGCGAAAGACCACATTGCGCACCTTGAGTTCGAGCAGTCGCTCCTTGGCACGCTCCTGCAGCGTCTGGATCCGCTCCACGGAGAACACCCGCTCCACCAGCTGCGCCAGCACCGCGGTCTGGTAGCCGGAACCGGTGCCGATCTCCAGCACCTTGTCCAGCGGACCGCCGGCGAGCAGCAGCTCGGTCATGCGACCGACCATGTAGGGCTGGGAAATCGTCTGGTTGTGGCCGATCGGCAGGGCGGTGTCCTCGTAGGCCCGGTGCGCCAGGGCCTCGTCGACGAACAGATGGCGCGGCGTGCGGCGGATCACCTCGAGCACCGGGGCACTGGACAGGCCCTCCTCGCAGAGGCGCTGGATCAGCCGCTCGCGGGTGCGCTGCGAGGTCATGCCGATGCCACTGTGCAACAGGTCGTCATGCCGGCGGCGCATCAGAGCAAGCCCTCCAGCCAGCCGTCAAGACCGGCGAACGCCTCGTGGAAGGTGCGGTCAAGCTGCAGCGGGGTGATCGATACATAGCCCTGCATCACGGCGTGGAAATCGGTTCCCGGACCGCCGTCCTCGACATCGCCGGCCACCGAGATCCAGTAGCCCTCCCTGCCACGCGGATTGACCATCCTGACCGGTGCCTTGGCCCGCGCCCGATGGCCGAGGCGGCACAGGCGGATGCCGCGGATGTGGTCGAGCGGCAGGTTGGGGATGTTCACGCTGAGCACGGTGCGCGGCGGCAGCTCGAGCCGCTCGTGGTGCTCGACCAGGGTGCGGGCGATGTGCGCGGCCGTCGGCAGGTTGTCCGGCTGGTGCGACAGCAGCGAGAAGGCAAAGGCCGGCCGGTTGCAGAAACGCCCCTCGATGGCAGCCGCCACGGTCCCCGAATAGAGCACGTCGTCACCCAGGTTGGCGCCCAGGTTGATGCCGGACACCACCATGTCCGGGACCGGCTCCAGCAGGCCGTTGAGCCCCAGGTGGACGCAGTCGGTGGGCGTCCCGTCGAGGGCGATGAAGCCGTTCGGCAAGGGTTGCGGGTGCAGTGGCCGATCCAGGGTCAGCGAACTGCTGACGCCACTCATGTCCTTGATGGGGGCGACGACCACACACTCGGCCATATCGGCCAGAGCGTCGTGAAGCGCGGCGATGCCGGGGGCATATACCCCATCGTCGTTGGCGATCAGAATACGCATGAAGTGTCCATAGGACCCGCCGGCAGCAGATCGACGAGCTCGCGGACCACCACAGTGGCGAAGCAGCCGGCCGGCAGGACGAATTCCAGTTGCAAGATGTCGGTAGTGGGATAATGCCACGCCAGCCGAGCGATGGGGAGGCGCAGGATGCGCCGTTCGTGCACCAGGCCCGCTTCCCCCAGCCAGTCGCACAGCGGAGCCTCTCGCCGGCCGGCAGTCTCCTCCAGTGCCTTGGCGGCCGCGCCGGCCGGAGAGTCGCCCGCCCCCCAGAGCGGTCCGGTGGGATGCAGGTCGAGCAGCGCCAGGCGTGGGTCCGCGCACTCGGCCTCTCCCGCCATGAAGAAGCTGCGGCTGTCGGTGAAAGCCAGCAGATCGCCCGGCTGCGCCCGATTCCAGCTGCCGGCCGCGACCCGCTCGGCGAGCACCCGGTTGAACAGGTAGCTGCGCGCCGCCGAGAGCAGCCGCGAGCGCAGGTTGCGCTGCCCCGGCAGCTCCCGCCGTGCGGCGAAGGCCCGGGCCTCGACGAGGTTGCCGCCGTCGTGGCCGAAGCGCTGCAGGCCGAAGTAGTTGGGCACCCCCTCGCGACGGAGTCGCTCCAGACGCGAATCCAGCGCCGGGTGATCGGCGGCGAGGCCGGTCAGGCGCAGGGTGAAACCGTTGGCCGCATGGGCGCCGCGCTGCAGTTTGCGCGAATGGCGGGTGCGCTCGAGGATGCGCAGGCTGTCGCCTTCCACGGCAGCGAGATCGGGATCGGCCTTGCCCGGCAGGTGCAGGCTGAACCACTGGCGGGTCAGCGCCTGGCGGTCCTTCAGGCCGGCATAGCTGATCGCCTTCAGCGGCATCCCGGCGGCGCGGGCGAGGCGCCGCGCCGCCTCCTCGGTATTCAGCCCGCGCTTCTCCACCCACAGCCAGAGGTGCTCGCCCTGCCCGCTCAGCGGGATGTCCAGCACCTCGTCGACCTGGAAGTCCTCCGCGCAGGCCTTGAGCACCGCCTGGCCGCAGGCTTCGCCATGGGCCCTGGGCCCGAGCAGCTCGAGCTCCGTCATAGCGGCAGCAGCAGGGCCACCGCATACACGGCGATGCCCTCCTCGCGGCCGGTGAAGCCGAGCCTCTCGGTGGTGGTGGCCTTGACGTTGACCTGGTCCGGCCCGACCTGCAGGTCCTCGGCGATCAGCGCGCGCATGCACTCGACATGCGGGGCCATCTTCGGTGCCTGGGCGACGATGGTGGCGTCGACGTTGCCGACCTGCCAGCCCTTGCCGCGTACCAGGGCCACGACATGACGCAGCAGCACGCGGCTGTCGGCCCCCTTGAACTGCGGGTCGGTATCCGGGAAGTGCCGGCCGATATCGCCCAGCGCCGCGGCGCCGAGCAGCGCGTCGCAGAGCGCATGCAGCAGCACATCACCGTCGGAATGGGCGAGCAGCCCGAAACGGTGGGGAATCCGTACCCCGCCGAGGGTGACGCAATCGCCCTCGGCGAAGCGGTGCACGTCATAGCCGTGGCCGATACGCATGATAAGAATGCCCTGAGAAGTCGGGCCGTGATTCTACAGGACTCGCAGTCCGACAGGAGGCAACCTGCGCCTACAGATTCAGCGCTGCAGCATGATGGCGCAGGTGATCGTCGATGAAGCTGGCGATGAAGTAGTAGCCATGCTCGTAGCCTGGCTGCAGGCGCAGGGTCAGCGGATGCCCGACCGCCGCCGCGGCAGCCTGCATGGCCTCGGGCCTGAGCTGCTCGACAAGGAAGCCGTCGGCATCGCCCTGGTCCACCAGGATCGGCAGGCGCTCCTCGGCTTCGGCGAGCAGCGCGCAGGTATCCCAGCCCTTCCAGCGCTCGCGATCCCCGCCCAGATAGCGACTGAAGGCCTTCTCACCCCAGGGGCAGTTGCTCGGGTTGGCGATCGGCGCGAAGGCCGACAGCGAGCGGTAGCGCCCCGGATTGCGCAGGGCGCAGACCAGCGCACCATGACCGCCCATGGAATGGCCGCTGATGCCGCGCCGCTCGTTCACCGGAAAGCCGGCCTCGACCAGTGTCGGCAGCTCGTGCACCACGTAGTCGTGCATGCGGTAATGCCGCGCCCAAGGCTCTTCGGTGGCATTCAGGTAGAAACCGGCGCCGTGGCCGAAATCCCAGGCACCGTCCGGATCGCCCGGCACCTCGGCACCGCGCGGGCTGGTATCCGGCGCGACCAGGACCAGCCCCAGTTCGGCGGCGAGCCGGTGCGCGCCGGCCTTCTGCATGAAGTTCTCGTCGGTGCAGGTCAGGCCGCTCAGCCAGTAGAGCACCGGCAGTCGACCACCCTGCTCCGCCTGCGGCGGCAGGTAGACGGCGAACACCATGTCGCAGTTCAGGCTGGCGGAGCGGTGACGGTAGCGGTTGTGCCAGCCGCCGAAGCTTTTCTGACTGGAGAGCAGTTCGAGGGTCATGGACAAATCCCAAGGTAGTCTAGCCGGGAGGGTTAGCCGCGCAGCAGCGTAACCCACCGTCGATGCCGAGAGGCATCGCCCTTGTTGGCCGGCCTGGCCGGCCTGGCGGGCCGGTTGGTGGGTTACGGCCTGCAGCCTAACCCACCCTACGCTCACGTTCGGCTTAAAAATGGATGACGGTGCGGATGCTCTTGCCTTCATGCATCAGGTCGAAGGCCTTGTTGATGTCCTCCAAGCCCATGGTGTGGGTGATGAAGGTATCCAGCGGGATCTCGCCCTTCTGCGCCTTCTCCACGTAGCTCGGCAGTTCGGTGCGCCCCTTGACGCCACCGAAGGCCGAGCCGCGCCAGACCCGACCGGTGACCAGCTGGAACGGCCGGGTACTGATCTCGGCGCCGGCCGGCGCCACGCCGATGATGGTCGACTCGCCCCAGCCCTTGTGGCAGCACTCCAGCGCCGCGCGCATCAGTTGCACGTTGCCGATGCACTCGAAGCTGTAATCCACGCCGCCGTCGGTCATCTCGACGATGACCTCCTGGATCGGCTTCTCGTGATCCTTCGGATTGACGAAGTCGGTGGCGCCCAGTTGCCTGGCGACCTCGAACTTGGCCGGGTTGATGTCGATGCCGATGATCCGCGAGGCCTTGGCCATCTTCGCGCCGATGATCGCCGCCAGACCGATGCCGCCCAGACCGAAGATGGCCACGGTGGAGCCCTCGGTGACCTTGGCGGTGTTGAGCACCGCGCCGATACCGGTAGTCACGCCGCAGCCGAGCAGGCAGACCTTCTCCAGCGGCGCGTCCTTGGGGATCCTGGCCAGGGAGATTTCCGGCAGCACGGTGTACTCGGAGAAGGTCGAGCAACCCATGTAGTGGTAGATCGGCTGGCCCTGGTAGCTGAAGCGGGTGGTACCGTCCGGCATCAGGCCCTTGCCCTGGGTGGCGCGCACCGCCTGGCACAGGTTGGTCTTGCCGGACTTGCAGAACTTGCACTCGCGGCATTCGGCGGTATACAGCGGTATCACGTGGTCACCGACCGCAAGCGAGGTGACGCCCTCGCCCACCGCCTCGACGATGCCGCCGCCCTCGTGGCCCAGGATGCACGGAAACACGCCTTCGGAGTCCTGCCCCGAGAGGGTGTAGGCATCGGTATGGCAGACGCCGGTGGCGACGATGCGTACCAGCACCTCGCCCTTCTGCGGCGGCGCCACATCCACCTCGACGACTTGCAGCGGCTGGTTCGGGCCGAAAGCGACGGCGGCACGGGATTTGATGGTCATGACAGGCAATCTCGACGCGTTGGAAAAGCAGAAGTCTAATTCAAGGGTCGGAGGGGATGACCGGTCATCGGGAAAAGATTCCCGCCAGCCCTTCCGACGAGCAGTGACTGGGCGCTCAGTCGTCCGCCCAGCGCCGGGCCAGCCACTCCAGATCCTCAGGACGGGTGATCTTCAGGTTGTCCGCACGCCCCTCGATCAGCCGCGGCGCCTGTCCGGCCCACTCCATCGCGGAGGATTCGTCGGTGATCGCCACGCCGGCCTGCAGCGCATCGCCCAGCGCCTGGTGCAACGCGCCGAGGCGGAACATCTGCGGCGTGTAGGCCTGCCAGATCACCGAGCGGTCCACGGTCTGACGCACCCGGCCATCGGCACCGGCGCGTTTCAGGGTGTCCCGCGCCGGCACCGCCAGCAGTCCGCCCACCGGGTCTTCGGCCAGCTCGGCGAGCAGCCGGTCCAGATCGGCGCGGACCAGGTTCGGGCGCGCCGCATCGTGCACCAGCACCCAGTCGGACGCCTCCGCGCCTTGTCCGGCGAGCAGCTGCAGGGCATTGAACACCGAATCGGCCCGTTCGCTGCCGCCGGCGGCTCGCAGAATGCGCCCGTCGCCCGCACAGGGCAGCAGCGGCCAGTAGGGATCGTCTGCCGCCAGGCTGACCGCCAGCCCCTTCAGGCGGGGGTGGCCGAGGAAGCAGTCGAGGGTATGTTCCAGGATGGTTCTGCCGCCGAGCGACAGATATTGCTTGGGGCGATCGGCGCGCATGCGGCTGCCGATGCCGGCCGCCGGGATCACGGCCCAGAAGAATGGCAGGTTGGAAACGTTCATTTGGTCAGCTGATAGAGGGTTTCGCCTTCCTTGACCATGCCGAGCTCATGCCGGGCGCGCTCCTCGACGGTTTCCATCCCCTTCTTCAGCTCGCGCACCTCGGCCTCGAGAATCCGGTTGCGCTCGTGCAGGCGCTCGTTCTCGCGCTGCTGTTCGGAGATCTGCCGCTTCAGATCGGTCACCTGCGCCAGGCTGCCATCGCCCACCCACAGGCGATACTGCAGACCGCCCAGCAGCAGGCCCAGCACGACGAAAAGCCAGTAGTGACTACGCAGGAATGACATGTGGATATTCCACTCTAAGGCAAGGCGCCTCGCCAGCGCTCTGTCCATGGACTTGCTCCATACGAAAAGGGGCAGCTTGCGCCGCCCCTTTTTCAAAGCATACCGCGATCAGCCGCGGAACTCGGCACGGCCCTTGTACGGAGCCTTGGCGCCCAGTTGCTCCTCGATGCGCAGCAGCTGGTTGTACTTGGATACGCGGTCGGAGCGGCACAGCGAGCCGGTCTTGATCTGCCCGGCGGCGGTGCCGACGGCCAGGTCGGCGATGGTGCTGTCTTCGGTTTCGCCGCTGCGGTGGGAGATCACCGCGGTGTAGCCGGCAGCCTTGGCCATCTGGATGGCTTCCAGGGTTTCGGTCAGCGAGCCGATCTGGTTGAACTTGATCAGGATCGAGTTGCCGATGCCCTTCTCGATGCCCTCTCTGAGGATCTTGGTGTTGGTGACGAACAGGTCGTCGCCGACCAGCTGCACCTTCTCGCCGATCTTCTCGGTCAGGCCCTTCCAGCCCGCCCAGTCGGACTCGTCCATGCCGTCCTCGATGGAGATGATCGGGTAGCGCTGGGTCAGCCCGGCCAGGTAGTCGGCAAAACCGGCGGCGTCGAATACCTTGCCTTCGCCGGCCAGGTCGTACTTGCCATCCTTGTAGAACTCGCTGGAGGCGCAGTCCAGGGCCAGGGTCACGTCAGTGCCCAGCTGGTAGCCGGCCTTCTCGACGGCCTCGGCAATGGCGGCCAGGGCATCCTCGTTGGAAGCCAGGTTCGGCGCGAAGCCGCCTTCGTCGCCCACCGCGGTGTTGAGGCCACGGGCCTTCAGCACGGCCTTGAGGTTGTGGAAGATCTCGGCACCCATGCGCAGCGCGTCGGCGAAGCTCTTGGCACCGACCGGCTGCACCATGAACTCCTGGATGTCGACGTTGTTGTCGGCATGTTCGCCGCCGTTGATGATGTTCATCATCGGCACCGGCATGGAGTAGACGCCCGGGGTGCCGTTCAGGTCGGCGATGTGCGCATAGAGCGGCACGCCCTTGTCCTTGGCGGCGGCCTTGGCGGCGGCCAGGGACACGGCGAGGATCGCGTTGGCGCCCAGACTGGCCTTGTTCTCGGTGCCATCCAGCTCGATCATCGCCTGGTCCAGCGCCTTCTGGTCAGCCGGATCCTTGCCCAGCAGCAGGTCGCGGATGGGACCGTTGACGTTGGCCACGGCCTTCAGCACACCCTTGCCCAGATAGCGCGCCTTGTCACCGTCACGCAGCTCCAGCGCCTCGCGGGAACCGGTGGAGGCACCGGACGGGGCGCAAGCACTGCCGATGATGCCATTGTCGAGAATCACGTCGGCTTCCACGGTGGGGTTGCCACGGGAGTCGAGCACTTCGCGTCCCTTGATGTCGACGATCTTTGCCATTGTTGTTCAACACTCCATAGATAGCTGCAAGCGACAGGGTTCAAGCAGTTTCGATTGGCGGGAATTTCTTGACCAGATCGTCCAGCTGCTTGAGCTGGGCGAGGAAGGGCTCGAGCTTGTCCAGACGCAGGGCGCAGGGACCGTCGCACTTGGCGTTGTCGGGGTCCGGATGGGCCTCGAGGAACAGTCCGGCCAGCCCCTGGCTGATACCAGCCTTGGCCAGGTCGGTGACCTGGGCGCGGCGGCCGCCGGCGGAGTCGGCGCGCCCGCCCGGCATCTGCAGGGCGTGGGTCACGTCGAAGAACACCGGGTACTCGAACTGCTTCATGATGCCGAAGCCGAGCATGTCGACCACCAGGTTGTTGTAGCCGAAGGAGGTGCCGCGCTCGCAGAGGATCAGTTGGTCGTTGCCGGCCTCCTCGCACTTCGCGAGGATGTGCTTCATCTCCTGCGGGGCGAGGAACTGGGCCTTCTTGATGTTGATCACCGCACCGGTTTTCGCCATGGCGACCACCAGGTCGGTCTGCCGGGAGAGAAAGGCCGGCAGCTGGAGGATGTCGCAGACTTCCGCCACCGGCGCCGCCTGATACGGCTCGTGAACGTCGGTGAGCACTGGCACGCCGAAGGTCTTCTTCACTTCCTCGAAGATCCTCATGCCCTCTTCGAGGCCAGGGCCGCGGTAGGAGGTGATCGAGGAGCGATTGGCCTTGTCGAAGCTGGCCTTGAACACGTAGGGGATGCCGAGCTTCTCGGTGACCCGCACGTATTCCTCGCAGACCTTCAGCGCCAGGTCGCGCGACTCCAGCACGTTCATCCCGCCGAACAGCACCATGGGCTTGTCGTTGGCGATCTCGATAGTGCCGACTCGAATGGTCTTCTGGGTCATGGTTCAGGCCTTCCGGGCTTTCTGCGCGAGCGCGGCGTTGACGAAGCCGCTGAACAGCGGATGGCCGTCGCGCGGAGTCGAGGTGAATTCCGGGTGGAACTGGCAGGCAACGAACCAGGGATGGTCGGCCACCTCGATCACCTCCACCAGCGCGCCGTCGCCGGAGCGGCCGGTGACCTTGAGGCCGGCCTCGGTCAGCTGCGACAACAGGTTGTTGTTGACTTCGTAGCGATGGCGGTGACGCTCGACGATCACATCCCGGCCGTAGCACTGGCGCACCTGGGAGCCACCCTCCAGCTGGCAGTCCTGGGCACCGAGACGCATGGTGCCGCCCAGGTCGGAGGACTCGGTGCGGGTTTCGGTGGCGCCGGTGGCGTCCTGCCATTCGGTGATCAGGCCGACCACCGGATGGCCGGAAGACTTGTCGAATTCCGTGGAGTTGGCATCCGCCCAGCCCAGCACGTTGCGGGCGTACTCGATCACCGCCACCTGCATGCCGAGGCAGATGCCCAGGTAGGGGATCCGGTTCTCGCGGGCATACCTGACCGCGGCGACCTTGCCCTCCACCCCGCGCAGGCCGAAGCCGCCCGGCACCAGGATGGCGTCGGCGCCTTCCAGCAGCGCAGTGCCCTGGTTCTCGATGTCTTCCGAGTCGATGTAGCGCAGGTTGACGCGGGTGCGGGTCTGGATACCGGCATGCCCCATGGCCTCGATCAGCGACTTGTAGGCATCCAGCAGCTCCATGTACTTGCCGACCATGGCGATGGTGACTTCCTTCTCCGGATGCAGCTTGGCATCGACCACGCGCTCCCATTCGGCGAGGTCGGCACCCTTGCATTCCAGACCGAAGCGCTCGACGACGATGTCGTCGAGGCCCTGGGCATGCAGCACCGAAGGGATCTTGTAGATGGTGTCGACGTCTTCCAGGGCGATCACCGCGCGCTCCTCCACGTTGGTGAAGAGCGCGATCTTGCGCCGCGAGGAGATGTCGATCGGGTGGTCGGAGCGGCAGATCAGCACATCCGGCTGCAGGCCGATGGAGCGCAGCTCCTTCACCGAGTGCTGGGTCGGCTTGGTCTTGGTCTCGCCGGCGGTGGCGATGTAGGGCACCAGAGTCAGGTGGATCAGCATCGCACGCTTGGCGCCCACTTCCAGGCGCAGCTGGCGGATCGCCTCGAGGAATGGCTGGGACTCGATGTCGCCGACGGTGCCGCCGATCTCCACCATGGCCACGTCGGCATCACCGGCACCCTTGATGATGCGCCGCTTGATCTCGTCGGTGATGTGCGGGATGACCTGGATGGTCGCGCCCAGGTAGTCGCCGCGGCGCTCCTTGCGCAGCACCTCCTCGTAGACACGACCGGTGGTGAAGTTGTTGTTGCGGGTCATGGTGGTGCGCACGAAGCGCTCGTAGTGACCCAGGTCGAGGTCGGTCTCGGCTCCGTCCTGGGTGACGAACACCTCGCCGTGCTGGAAGGGGCTCATGGTGCCCGGATCGACGTTGATGTAGGGATCCAGTTTGAGCAGGGTGACCTTCAGCCCCCGCGCCTCCAGGATAGCCGCCAAGGATGCCGATGCGATGCCTTTCCCCAATGAAGAAACAACACCGCCCGTGACGAAGATGTAGCGCGTCATGAATAACCCTAGAAGTCTGCGTTTAAGCGGCCGGCGCCGCCGGGGAAGCGAAGGAGCGATTGCGCACTGTGCGACAACAGCAAGACACTGCGGGTTCCCTGGCTGGAGCCCGCAGTGGCGATGTAAGACGGGAGCGTAGTCTACCGGAAAGGGTTTTTCAGCTCAAATTTTCGACATTTTCCGGCGGCCGCCACAACAGACTCCAGGCCCCGTCGGGCGGCCCGTCGAGGCCGGGCAGCGCGGCCACTGCAAGCAGCTCGGCGCCGCGATAGAGCAGCGGCAGACGGCCACGGACGAAGCCCGGCAGGCCACGCTCGTTGAGCAGGCGCTTGAGGTCACGATGGCCGCGCCCCGCCACGGCCAGCACCTCGCCGCCCTGCCGGTAGCGCACCTTGAGAGGACCGCCCGGCCCCCGGCCCTGCAGTTGCAGGCAGCCGTTGCCCGGCAGCGCCAGCGGCACTGTCGGTTCGATCCAGGACAGCGGCCCGACGGGCGGCTGCAGCCAGTCGCCAGCAAGCCACCAGATCCGCCCGGCACCCCGCTGCACCTCGCCCCGGGCCAGGCGCCAGACCGGTGCCGCCTCCGGCGCCGCCTTGCATAGCGCCTCCCAGCCCGCCCAGTGGTCGGTATCCGGCAGGAGCGTGAAGGGCTCCAGCCAATGGCGCAGGGCATTGCGCTGGCGCGCCGGGGACAGCCCAAGCAGCGGCGCCAGAGCCAGCGACGGCAGCCCGAGCCAGGAAAAATCACCTTCATCCCCGGCGACGGCCAGGTCCAGCCGTGCCAGATCGTCCAGCAGTTCCCGGGCTTCGGCCATGTGCGCGGCGCTGCGAGCCATGCTCCGCGTGGCCTGCGGCCAGCGCTCGGCAAGCAGCGGCAACACCCGGTGACGCAGAAAGTTGCGGGAAAAGTGCTGATCGCGGTTGGAGGGGTCCTCGACCCACCGCAACCCCTGCGCGACGGCATAGCGCTCCAGCTCGCCGCGGGAAACCTCCAGCAGGGGCCGCAGCAGCCGGCCACGACCGAGCGGACGCATACCCGGCATGGCCGCCAGACCGCGCACCCCGGCCCCGCGCAGCAGGCGGAACAGCAGGGTTTCCGCCTGATCGTCCTGGTGCTGCGCCGTCAACAGCAACTCGCCCTCCCCCAAGAGCTCAGCAAAGGCCCGGTAGCGCGCCTCACGGGCGGCGCGCTCGAGGCTGGCGCCCGCCTCGACACGAACCCGGAGAACCTGCAGGGGAACCCCCAGCCGCGCGCAGACCTGCCGGCAATGCTCCGGCCAGTCATCGGCCACGCGCTGCAGACCATGATGTACATGCAGGGCGGTCAGCGGCGGCAAGCGGTGCCGCCGGCCGAGCCGGACCAGCAGGTGCAGGAGGACGGTAGAGTCCAGCCCGCCGGAAAAGGCCAGGCGCCAGCCCGGCGTATCGCGCCAGGGAGCCAGGACGGCGAGCAGGCGAGACTCCAGGGTCATGCAAGGAAAATCACGCAAGCGTCAGCGCGGTGGACCGGAAGCCACCGCGCGGCACAGCAGCCGACCGACAGATCCCAAACGGGCCAGGCACGCCCACCCGGTTCCGCCGGTCATCGCCCATCAGACCCTGCCGTAGCTCATCAGACGCTCGTAGCGCTGCTCGAGCAGCGTGTCGCTATCCAGGCCGCGCAGGACCTCCAGCTGGGCCAGCAGCTGCTGCCGGATGCCCTCGGCGGTGGCGGCCGGATCGCGGTGGGCGCCGCCCAGGGGTTCACCGATCACCTCGTCGACGATGCCGAGATCCCGCAGGCGCGCGGCGGTAATGCCCATCGCCTCGGCGGCATCGGCAGCCTTCTCGGCGGTACGCCAGAGGATCGAGGCGCAGCCTTCCGGCGAAATCACCGCGTAGGTCGAGTACTGCAGCATGTTCAGACGGTCGCAGACGCCGATTGCCAGCGCGCCGCCGGAACCACCCTCGCCGATCACCGTGGCGATGATCGGCGTCTTCAGGCGCGCCATCACCCGCAGGTTCCAGGCGATGGCCTCGCTCTGGTTGCGCTCCTCGGCGTCGATGCCAGGATAGGCGCCGGGAGTGTCGATGAAGGTCAGGATCGGCAGCTTGAAGCGCTCGGCCATCTCCATCAGACGGCAGGCCTTGCGGTAGCCTTCGGGACGCGGCATGCCGAAGTTGCGGCGGACCTTCTCGCGCACGTCGCGGCCCTTCTGATGGCCGATGACCATCACCGGCTCGCCGTCCAGACGTGCCACGCCGCCGACGATGGCGGCGTCGTCGGTGAAGTGGCGGTCGCCGTGCAACTCCTCGAACTCGGTGAAAATGTGCTCGAGATAGTCGAGGGTGTAGGGGCGCCGCGGATGCCGCGCCAGCTGGGCGATCTGCCAGCTGGTCAGGTTGCCGAAGATGCTCGCGGTGAGCGCATGGCTCTTATCCTGGAGGCGGGAAATCTCGTCGCTGATGTTCAGCGCATTGTCATCGCCGACCAGACGCAGTTCTTCGATCTTGGCTTGCAGGTCGGCAATCGGCTGTTCGAAATCCAGAAAGTTCGGGTTCATAGGTTTCCGTCTTGAGTCGACGGCCAGGCGGCCGTTTGCTGTTCCGTTTGGCGCCCCAACCTTACGGGATCGGGCACCTGGCGTCGAGGATCGGAGCAGTCCGGAACGATCCTCGCGCACGCTGATTCCGCCGGCGTTCGTCTCAGCGGTAGTGCAGAAAGACGTTGTCCTTGCCGAACTGGTCACGCAGCGCCTGGATCAGGCTGTCCGCCGGATCGATCCGCCACGCCTCGCCGAACTGCAGCAGGGCGCGCGCCTCGCGCCCGCTGTAGTCCAGGGTGATCGGACAGGCGCCGCGATGGCGTCTGCAGAGTTCCGCCAGCCAGCGCAGGCGGTCGCCGCCCAGCGCCTCGCTGGCGACCTGCAGACGCAGGCTCTCGGCCAGCCCGGTGCGCGCCTCCTCCAGGCTCATCACCCGCTTGGCGCGCAGGCGCAGGCCACCGGAAAAGTCGTCGTTGCTGACCTCGCCCTCCACCACCACCAGGGCGTC
The DNA here is from genome assembly GCF_002220155.1 of Azotobacter chroococcum. NCBI lineage: Bacteria > Pseudomonadati > Pseudomonadota > Gammaproteobacteria > Pseudomonadales > Pseudomonadaceae > Azotobacter > Azotobacter chroococcum. The sequence goes on from NZ_CP011835.1 coordinate 3,331,289, forward strand.
GGTCTGCAACAGCGCCTGGGCGCTGGCGAAGGCATCGGCGAACAGCGAAGCCTCGATTCGCGCGGAACGGTCGTCGAGGGTGATGAAACCCATCTTGTCGCCTTTCTTGTTCCTCATCACCCGCAGGTTGACGATCAGTCCGGCGACGGTCTGGGTATCCCGCGCCGGGCGCAGTTCGACGATGCGCTGGCGGGCGAAGCGGCGGATCTCGCTCTCGTACTCGTCGATCGGGTGACCGGTCAGGTACAGGCCGAGGGTGTCCTTCTCGCCCTTCAGGCGCTCCTTGAGTGATAGTTCGCGGGCGTTGCGATGGTGGGCGTAGACGTCCGCCTCGGGCTCGGCGAACAGCCCGCCGAACAGGTCCAGATGGCCGCTGTCGGCACTGCGCGCGGTCTGCTCGGCAGCCTGCACGGCCTCCTCCACGGCAGCCAGCAGGACCGCCCGGTTGCGGTCGATGTTCGCCTGGTAGGCCTTGGGCTCGTCGGAGAAGTACGGCCCCAGGCGGTCCAGAGCGCCGCCGCGGATCAGCGCCTCGAGGGTGCGCTTGTTGATCCGCTTGAGATCGACCCGCGCACAGAAGTCGAAAAGGTCCTTGAACGGACCACCGTCCCCCCGGCACTCGACGATGGCCTCGACCGGCCCCTCGCCGACCCCCTTGATCGCCCCCAGGCCGTAGACGATGCGCCCCTCGTCGTCGACGGTGAACATGAACTCGGAGTTGTTCACGTCCGGCGCGACGAGACGCAGCTTCATGCTGCGACACTCCTCGATCAGGGTCACCACCTTGTCGGTGTTGTGCATGTCCGCGGAAAGCACCGCCGCCATGAAGGGCGCCGGGTAGTGGGTCTTCAGCCAGGCCGTCTGGTAGGAGACCAGGCCGTAGGCGGCCGAGTGCGACTTGTTGAAGCCATAGCCGGCGAACTTCTCCACCAGATCGAAGATGTTGCCCGCCAGATCCCCATCGATACCATTGTTGGCGCAGCCCTCGATGAAGCCGCCGCGCTGCTTGGCCATTTCCTCGGGCTTCTTCTTGCCCATGGCGCGGCGCAGCATGTCGGCGCCGCCCAGGGTGTAGCCGGCCATCACCTGGGCGATCTGCATCACCTGCTCCTGATACAGGATGATGCCGTAGGTGGGCTTCAGAACCGGCTCGAGGCCTGCGTACTGGTAATCGGAGTGCGGGTAGGAAATCTCCGCACGCCCGTGCTTGCGGTTGATGAAGTCGTCCACCATGCCCGACTGCAGAGGGCCCGGACGGAACAGCGCCACCAGCGCGATCATGTCTTCGATGTTGTCGGGCTTGAGCTTCTTGATCAGCTCCTTCATGCCGCGCGATTCCAGCTGGAATACCGCGGTGGTCTCGGCCCTCTGCAGGAGCGCGTAGGTCGCCTTGTCGTCCAGCGGGATGAAGTCGATGTTCACCGGCTCCAGGCCTTTCTTCGCCTGTTCGCGGTTGATGGTCTCCATCGCCCACTTGATGATGGTCAGGGTGCGCAGGCCGAGGAAGTCGAACTTGACCAGGCCGGCGGCTTCCACGTCGTCCTTGTCGAACTGGGTCACCAGGCCGCCACCGTCCTCGTCGCAGGCAATGGGGGCGAAGTCGGTGAGCTTGGTCGGCGCGATCACCACGCCACCGGCGTGCTTGCCGGTGCCGCGGGTGATGCCCTCCAGCTTGAGGGCCATGTCCCAGATCTCCTGGGCCTCTTCGTCGCTCCTGAGGAATTCGCGGAGCATCTCCTCCTGCTCGTAGGCCTTCTCCAGGGTCATGCCGACCTCGAAGGGGATCATCTTCGACAGGCGGTCGGCCAGGCCGTAGGACTTGCCCTGCACCCGCGCCACGTCGCGCACCACCGCCTTGGCCGCCATCGAGCCGAAGGTGATGATCTGGCTCACCGCGTTGCGCCCGTAGGTTTCCGCCACGTAGTCGATGACCCGGTCGCGGCCGTCCATGCAGAAGTCGACGTCGAAGTCGGGCATGGAGACCCGCTCGGGGTTGAGGAAACGCTCGAACAGCAGGTCGTAGGCCAGCGGGTCGAGGTCGGTGATCTTCAGCACGTAAGCCACCAGACTGCCTGCGCCGGAACCGCGGCCGGGGCCGACCGGCACGCCGTTGTTCTTCGCCCACTTGATGAAGTCCATGACGATCAGGAAGTAGCCGGGAAAGCCCATCTGGATGATGGTGCCCAGCTCGAACTCCAGGCGGTCGACGTAGACCTGGTACCTCTCCTCGTAGTCGGGCGTGTCCTTTGGCAGCAGCACCTCCAGACGCTCCTCCAACCCCTCGAAGGACACCTGACGCAGGTAGTCGTCGATGGTCATGCCTTCCGGTACCGGGAAATTGGGCAGGAAGTGCTTGCCCAGGCGCACCTCGATATTGCAGCGCCGGGCGATCTCCACGCTGTTTTCCAGCGCCTCGGGCAGGTCGGAAAACAGCTCCCACATTTCCGCCGGCGTCTTCAGGTACTGCTGGTCGGAGTAGTTGCGCGGCCGTCGCGGATCGCCGAGGACGCGCCCCTCGCCGATGCAGACGCGGGTCTCGTGGGCCTCGAAGTCCTCCTGCTTGAGAAAGCGCACGTCATTGGTGGCCACCAGCGGGGCATCGCAGCGCGACGCCAGCTCGACGACCGCATGCAGGTACTCCTCGTCGCCGACCCGGCCGGTGCGCTGCACTTCCAGATAGAAACGCCCGGGGAACACCACCAGCCACTCCTCGAGCAGCGCCGCCGCCTCGTCGACATGGCCGTTGAGCAGCGCCAGGCCGATCTCCCCTTCCCGCGCCCCGGACAACGCGATCAACCCCTCGGCAGCCTCCTTCACCCAGTCGCGCTGGATGATCACCAGGCCATCGCCGTGCTGGCCATCGGCCCAGCCTCGGGAGACCAGTTCGGTGAGATTGCGGTAACCCCTGGCATCCATCGCCAGCAGGGTCAGGCGCGACAGCGGGCCGTCGGCCTCGGGACTGGCCAGCCAGAGGTCGGCGCCGCAGATCGGCTTGACCCCGCCGCCCATGGCGGCCTTGTAGAACTTCACCAGCGAGCACATGTTGCTCTGGTCGGTGACCGCCACCGCGGGCATGCCTGCCCCGGCCACCGCCTTGATCAGCGGCTTGACCCGCACCAGGCCGTCAACCAGGGAAAACTCGGTGTGCACGCGCAGGTGGACGAAGGAAACGGACATGGCAGACCTTGACTGACAGGAAAACGGCAGAGGCGGAATTGTAACCGCCCTAGCGGCAACTGTTCGCGGCGAGCGCTCGCTCAGGAGGGCAGAGCGTCGGGCAGGACACCGGAACGGAAAGCGGCCTCGAGCCGCTCGCGCACCGGCGCGAAGGAGCGCCGATGGATGGCGCTCGGCCCCAGACGGGCGAGGGCCTCCAGGTGCATGGCCGTGGGATAGCCCTTGTGCCTGGCCAGTCCATAGCCCGGATAGAGGGCATCCAGCGCGAGCATTTCCCGATCCCGGGCAACCTTGGCGAGGATCGAGGCCGCGGCGATGGCCGGCACCTGGGCGTCACCCTTGATTACCGGCGCGCAGGGCACCGCCAGCTTCGGACAGCGGTTGCCGTCGATCAGCGCCAGACGGGGCGTCACGGCGAGCCCCTCCACGGCACGCTGCATGGCCAGCAGGGTCGCCTGGAGGATGTTCAGCCGGTCGATCTCCTCCACCTCGGCACGGGCGATGCACCAGGCCAGCGCCTTCTCGCGGATTTCCTCGAACAGCGCCTCGCGACGGGCTTTGGAAAGCTTCTTCGAGTCGTTCAGCCCCATGATCGGCCGCGCCGGATCGAGGATCACCGCAGCAGTGACCACCGCCCCGCAGAGCGGGCCGCGACCGACTTCGTCGACACCGGCGACCAGCGCCTCGACCCGGCCGAAGTCCAGCCCCAGCTGCATCAGGCGCGCTCCGCCAGCTCGAGCACCGACTCGGCCGCCTGGCGCGAGGCGTCCCGGCGCAGCGAGCGATGGATGGCGTCGAAGCACTCGGTCTGCTCCCGACCTATCTCCAGCAACGGCATCAGCGCCTCGGCCAGCGCCTCGGGGGTCGCGCGCTCCTGCAGCAGCTCGGGCACCAGCGCCCGGTCGGCGAGCAGATTGGGCAGGGAGAAGAACGGCGTCTTCACCAGGTGTCTCGCAACCTTGTAGGTCAACGGCGCCAGGCGATAGGCCACCACCATCGGCCGCTTGTACAGCAGAGCCTCCAGGGTCGCGGTACCGGAAGCGATGAGCACCGCATCGCAGGCCGCCAGTGCCTCGTGGGAGCGGCCGTCGAGCAGCATCACCGGCAGGTCGCGACGGGTATGGCTGAGCATCTCCTCGAGCTGCCGGCGCCGTTCGGGACTGGCGCAGGGCACCACGAAGCGCAGCGCTCCGGCGTGCAGCGCCAGCAGGCGCTCGGCAGCCTCGAGGAACAGCGGGCCGAGACGAGCCAGCTCGCCACCGCGGCTGCCCGGCATCAGGGCGACGATGGTCTCCCCGGCGGTCAGATCCAGGGCGGCGCGGGCGGCGTCGCGATCGGTCTGCAGGGGCACCTGATCGGCCAGCGGATGGCCGACGAAACGTACCGGCACGTCCTGTGCCTCGTAGAACTGCGCCTCGAAGGGAAACAGGGTGAGCATCAAGTCGCAGGCCTGGCGGATCTTCAGCACGCGCTTCTGCCGCCAGGCCCACACCGACGGACTGACATAGTGCACGGTACGAATGCCGGCACGACGCAAGCGGAGTTCGACGCCCAGATTGAAATCCGGCGCATCGATGCCGATGTACACATCGGGACGGGCTTCGAGCAGGCTGCGAATCAGCCGCCGGCGGCGCAGCAGCAGCTCGGGGAGACGGCCGAGCACCTCGAACAAGCCCATGACCGCCAGACGCTCCATGGGGAAATACGACTGCAGCCCCTCGGCCTGCATGCGCGGGCCGCCGACGCCGATGAACTCGATATCAGGGCGGGCCGCCTTCAGGGCCTGCATCAGGCTGGCGCCGAGGATGTCGCCCGAGGCCTCGCCGGCCACCAGGGCCACGCGCATGACGCGAGCCATCTCAGCGGGTGATTCCGCGGGTGGACGCACGCACGGAGTCGCGGAAGATCGCGACCTCGGGGAACTGCTTGGCCGCCTCCTCCAGCTCCACCAGCGCCTGCTCCACGGTCAGCCCCTGGCGATAGACGACCTTGTAGGCCCGGCGCAGCGCATTCATGACCTCCGAGCTGAAGCCGCGCCGGCGCATGCCCTCGAAGTTCATGCTGCGGGCCTGGGCCGGGCTGCCGAGGACGGTGACGAAGGCCGGCACATCCTTGGACACGCCGCTGCCCATGCCGACAAAGCTGTGCGCACCGATCTGGCAATGCTGGTGGATCAGGGTATAGCCGGAGAGGATCGCCCAGTCGCCCACATGCACGTGACCGGCCAGGGAGGCGTTGTTGATGAGGATGCAGTGACTGCCCACCACGCTGTCATGGCCGATGTGCACATAGGCCATGATCAGATTGTGGTCAGCGATGGTGGTTTCCGAACGATCCTGGACAGTGCCGCGATGGATGGTGACCCCTTCGCGGATCACGTTGTGGTCGCCGATCACCAGCCGGGTCGGTTCACCCTTGTATTTCAGGTCTGGGGTATCCTCGCCGATGGTGGAGAACTGGAAGATCTTGTTGTGCCGGCCGATCCAGGTCGGCCCCTTGACGATCACATGGGGACCGATCTCGGTGCCTTCGCCGATGTGCACGTTCGGCCCGATCAGAGTCCAAGGACCGATACGTACGTCGGGCGCCAGGGTGGCGGTCGGGTCGATGATGGCGCGAGGATCGATCAAACTCATAGCTTACGTTCCGCACAGATGATTTCGCCCGAACAGACCTGCTTGTCGTCCACCCTGGCCTGGCACTCGAACTTCCAGATACTGCGCTTGGCGCTGAGGAACCTGGCTTCGAGAATCAGCTGATCGCCCGGCATTACCGGCTGCCGGAAGCGCATCTTGTCCGAGCCGACGAAGTAGTAGATCGTGCCGTCGGCGGGCTTCACGTCCAGCATCTTGAAGCCCAGGATACCGGCGGCCTGGGCCATCGCCTCGATGATCAGCACACCCGGCATGATCGGGTGCTGGGGAAAGTGGCCATTGAAGAACGGCTCGTTGATGCTGACATTCTTGTAGGCGCGAATGCGCTGGCCTTCAACATCAAGGTCCACCACCCGATCAACCAGAAGGAAAGGATAGCGGTGCGGCAGGTATTCGCGAATCTCGTTAATGTCCATCATTTCCAGGAAAGCCTGTAAGTAAGATTGGGGACGCACATCAAAGTGGGTCAGCCTCTGATGTAGCATCTCCGTCGGAGGTCACGGTCGCCAGGCGCTTTTCCATTTGCTGCAGGCGCCGCGCCAGATCGTCCAGCTGGCGGATGCGGGCGACACTCTTCTTCCATTCGGCAGCAGGCTGCATCGCCGTGCCGGAAGAGTAGGCGCCCGGCTCGTGAATCGAGCGGGTGACCATGGTCATCCCGGTGACGAACACCCCGTCGCACACCTCGATATGCCCCACCATGCCAACGCCGCCGGCGATCATGCAGTGCCTGCCGATCTTGGTACTGCCGGAAATGCCGACGCAGCCGGCCATGGCGGTGTGATCGCCGATCTGCACGTTGTGCGCGATCATGATCTGGTTATCCAGCTTGACGCCGTTGCCGATCAGGGTATCGGCCAGCGCACCGCGGTCGATGGTGGTATTGGCGCCGATTTCCACGTCGTCGCCGATGGTCACCCCGCCGATCTGGGCGATCTTGCGCCAGACACCCTTTTCGTTGGCGAAACCGAAACCCTCGCCGCCGATCACCGCGCCGGACTGGATGACCACCCGCCGACCGATCCGCACGTCATGGTAGAGCGTTACCCGCGGGGCCAGCCAGCCACCCTCGGCGATCACGCTGCGGGCACCGATGAAACAGTGCGCACCGACCGTGACCCCCGCCTCGATCCGCGCCCCAGCCTCGATCACCGCATAGGCGCCGACGCTGGCGCTCGGATGGACGCTGGCATCCGGCGCGACCAGGGCAGTGGCATGCACTCCGGCAGGCGCGACAGGCTTCGGATCGAACAGGTGCGACAACTGGGCATAGGCCAGATAGGGATTGGCCAGCAACAGGGCATCCCCCGCATAGAACTCGGCGTCCGCCGGGGTCAGTAGCAGGGCTCCGGCGCGGGTGCTCTCCAGATATTTGCGGTATTTTGGGTTGGCGAGAAAGCTCAACTGCTCGGGGCCGGCCTCCTCGAGGGTGGCAAGCCCGCGAACGGTTCTGTCCGCGGCACCGCGCAGCGTGGCGCCAAGGCGCTCAGCCAGCTCGCCGAGAGTGAATGCGGGCGTGCTCATCATCAGCGCAATTGGTTCATGCGCTCGATGACCTGCCGAGTGATGTCATATTGAGGCTTGACCTCGACCACCGAGCCCTGCTCGAGCACCAGATCGTAGCTTCCCTTCTTGATGACCTCCTCGACCGCCTTGTCCAGCTTCGGCTTGAGCTGCTTGAGCATGTCACGATCGGCAACCGCCTTGGCCTCGTTCAGTTCCTTGGACTGGAACTGGAAGTCGCGGGCCTTCTGCTTGAACTCGAGTTCGAGACGCTCGCGCTCGGCGGTCTGCATCCTCTCGCCCTCCTTCACCAGCCGATCCTGGATGCGCTTGGCGTCGCTCTCGAGGGTCTTCAGCTTGTTCAGCTGCGGGCCGAATTTCTTCTCCGCATCCACGGCATACTTCTTCGCCGCATCGGACTCGAGCAGGGCCATCTGATAATTGAGCACGGCAATCTTCATTTCCGCGAAGGCCGGTGTTGCCAGAAGGGCAGCACTTAACAAAACCCATTGAGTCAGCTTGCGCACGATGAACTCCCGCTTTGCAGCATTTACGTGATGAGGGCCGGGCCCGTTAGAAGCTCTGACCCATTGAGAACTGGAATACCTGGGTTTCGGCGTCGTCGGGCTTCATGACCGGCACGGCCAGACTGAAGCTCAGCGGGCCGAAGCCGCTAACCCAGGTCACGCCCAGCCCGATGGAACTGGCCATGTTGCTGAAGTCGATATCGCAACTTTCGTCGTTGCGCTCCTTCTGTGAGGAACTGCAGTTGGTATCAAACACATTGCCCACATCCCAGAACAGGGAGGTGCGCAGCGAGCGCTGGTCCTTGACGAACGGCATCGGAAACATCATCTCGACCCCGCCGAGCATCAGCACGTTGCCGCCGAACGGCTGTTCGTCCTGATCCGGATCCTCCTCGGTCCCCTCGTTGCCGGTCACCGCCTCGCCCCGGCTCGGCGTACTGCGCGCGCCCAGCGTGTTGTCCTTGAAGCCGCGGATAGAGGAAAAACCGCCGGCATAGTAGTGCTCGTAGAAGGGCATCTTCGTCGTGGAACCAAAGCTGTCTCCATACCCCAGCTTGGTATGGAAACGCAGGGTGTAATCGTCCGTCAACGCCTTGAACATCTGGGCGTTGTAATCGATCTTGTAAAATGACAGATCGCTGCCGGGCAGCGTGGTTTCGAACACCAGGCTCTGGGAGGTGCCGCGCGTGGGCATTACCCCGCGATTCAGGGTCGAATCGGACCAGCCGGCCGAGGCCTTGAGGTTCAGGTAGTCGTCACCTTCCTCGTCGAGGAACTCGAAGATCTCGTCGACCGTGTAGGTCCCGGTATCGATGCTGTCCTGCTGGGCGGTAAGACCGAAGCTCAGACGCGAGGTTTCGCTGATCGGATAGCCGATGTTGACGCCGGTGCCGAAGCTGTCCACCGAGTAGCTGGAGTAGTCCACTTCCAGATCGTCATAGTCGGTGGACTTCAAGAACACATTGTAGCCAAGGCTGATGCCGTCCTCGGTCCAGTAGGGGTCGACGAAGCCGAAGTTGTAGTTGGTCTGGTATTCGCTGCGGGTCAGGCCGATGGTGACCTTGTTGCCGCTGCCGAGAAAGTTGTTCTGGCTGATCGAGCCGCCCAGGACCAGACCGGCATTCTGGGCAAAGCCGACGCTGGCGGTGACGGAGCCGGACGCCTGCTCCTCGACCGTGAAGTTGACATCCACCTGGTCGTCGGTGCCCGGCACCTGCGGTGTCTGGACGCTGACCTCCTTGAAGAAGCCCAGCCGCTCGAGACGGGTCTTGGACTGGTCGATCAGGTAGGTCGAGGCCCAGCCGCCCTCCATCTGGCGCATCTCGCGACGCAGCACCTCGTCCTCGGTCTTGGTGTTGCCGCGAAAGTTGATGCGGTTGACGTAGGCCCGCTTGCCCGGATCGACCACGAAGGTGACGGAAACCGTCTTGTCCTCGTCGTGGGGCTCGGGCACGGCATTGACGTTGGCGAAGGTATAGCCCTCGTTGCCCAGGCGCCGGGTGATCAGCTCGGAACTGCTGGTCATCACCTTGCGGGAGAACACCTGGCCTTCCTTGACCAGCAGCAGGGACTCGATTTCCTCTTCCGGAACCTTCAGGTCACCGGTGAGCTTGACCTCGCGGATGCTGTACTTCTCGCCCTCGTCGATGTTGACGGTGATGTAGACATGCCGCTTGTCCGGCGTGATGGATACCTGGGTGGAGGCGATATCCATGTTGATGTAGCCACGGTCCAGATAATAGGAGCGCAGGCGCTCCAGGTCGCCGGACAGCTTCTCGCGGGCATACTTGTCGTCGTTGCGGAAGAAGGACAACAGGTTGGTGGTCTTCAGTTCGAACAGACTGATCAGGGTCTCGTCCGGAAAGACGGTGTTGCCCACCACATTGATGTGCTGGATGGCGGCGACCGAACCTTCATTGATCTTGATCTTCAGGGCCACCCGGTTGCGCGGCTGCGGCACGACTTCGGTCTCGATCGAGGCCGAATAGCGGCCCTGGGCGACATACTGGCGCTGCAGCTCGTTGCGCACCCCTTCCAGGGTTGCCCGCTGGAAGATCTCGCCCTCGGCCAGGCCGGACTGCTTCAGGCCGTTCAGCAGGTCTTCCGACTTGATGGCCTTGTTGCCTTCCAGCTCGATGCTGGAAATCGAAGGCCGCTCGACTACAGTGATGACAAGGATGTTGCCATCATGGCCAAGCTGGATATCCTGAAAGAAACCGGTCTTGAAAAGCGCACGCGCACCCTCCACGAGACGCCGATCATCCACCTGATCGCCAACGTTGAGCGGCAGGGCACTGAACACGCTACCGGCGGAGACCCTCTGCAAACCATTGACACGGATATCGGTGATGGTGAAGGACTCGGCGTGAACCTCGGCGGTCATCAAGGCGGCGAGGACCGCAGGCAGCAGCAGGCGTTTCATGAAGTCCTTTCTTTTTCAACTGACAATAAAGAAACTGCCGCGAAACGCGGCAGCTTCGAAACTCGGCAAGACGTCACAAGCGACTCAAGTCATTGACCAGAGCCAGCAGCATGACCCCAACGACAAGGCTGATACCAATCTGCATTCCCCAAGCTTGGACTCGCTCCGACAAGGGGCGCCCCGGGCCCACTCGACGAAATAGAAAAGCAGATGGCCGCCATCGAGCACCGGAATCGGCAGCAAATTGAGCACCCCCAAGCTTATGCTCAGATAGGCGAGAAAATTCAGAAAGTCTCCCACCCCTGACTGGGCTGAAGCGCCCGCCACTTTAGCAATGGTTATCGGCCCGCTCAAGTTTTTTACCGAGAGCTCGCCAAAGAGCATTTTCCTCAGGGAATCGAGAGTCAGGACGCTCATGCTCCAGGTGCGCCGAAAGGCTTCACCGACCGCCTCCAGCGGACCGTGACGGACTTCACGAAGCATTTCCGGAGGCCATTCGGCAGCCTCCACGCCAGCCCCGAGATAGCCGCTGCGCGCCTCGCCTTCGCCGCGCCCCGCCAGCTCGACCGGCAGCTCGATTCGCCGCCCCTCCCGCTCGATCAGGAAGATGACTCGCGCCCCCGGGCGGGCACGCACCCGATCGACCACCTGCTGCCAGTCGTCCAGCGCCTGCCCGTCGAGCGCCAGCAGGCGGTCACCGCCTTGCAGACCGGCCGCCTGCGCCGGCCCCTTCGGGTCCAGCTGGGCCAAGACGGGGGCCAAGGCGGGACGCCACGGGCGAATCCCGAGACTGGCAATCGGATCGGGCTCCTCGACATCCTTCAGCCAGTCCTTGAGAACCACTTGGCGCTGGGCATTCACGCTGGAGTCCGGCTCGCGCACGGTGATCTCGAGCGTCCCGCTCTCGCCCAGGCGACGCACCATCTGCAGGTTGACTGCCGCCCAGCCGGCCGTCTCCTCGCCGTCCACCGCAAGGACCTCCTCTCCGGCCTGCAGCCCCGCAGCCGCCGCCGGACTACCCGCCTCCACGGCGCCAATGACCGGCCGCAGCTGCTGGCTGCCAAGCAAGGCCAGCAGCCAGAAGAACAGCAAAGCCAGGAGAAAGTTGGCAATGGGGCCGGCCACAACGATGGCGATGCGCCGGACGACGCCCTGACGATTGAAGGTCTGCTCGAGCAGCCCCGGGGGAACCTCCCCCTCGCGCTCGTCGAGCATCTTGACATAGCCCCCCAGGGGAACCGCGGCGATCACGAACTCGGTGCCCTGGCGGTCGCGCCAGCGCAGCAGAGGCGTGCCGAAACCGATGGAAAAGCGCAGCACCTTGACGCCGCAACGACGGGCGACCCAAAAATGGCCGAACTCGTGGAAGGTGACCAGCACCCCGAGCGCTACCAGGGTGCCGATGATCATGTACAGAGCGCTCATTGCATTCCTCCGGATCCGACGATCGAGCCGCCGGACTCAAGTCCCGGTGTAGGGGCGCCAGGACAGGTTGGCGAACGTGCCTCACCGCCCGGGCGAAAGGGATAGGCTCGCCTCTTCGCTACGCGCCCGTGCATCCCCGCGCGCGAGGATACGCCACCTTTGTTACTGACCGGCCAGCCCCGGCATGGCACGACGGAAGGATCCTGCCGGCCGGGCCCGTCAGGCACCGGCCTGGCTCAGCGATTGTGACGCCGCAGCCAGCCCTCGGCCCGTGCACGGGCCTGACCATCGGCAAGCAGCACTGCTTCGAGGTCATCGATGGTGACGACCGGCTCGCCCTGCAGGACCTCCCCGATGATACTCGCGATTTCCGGAAAGCGGACACGCCCGTCGAGAAAGGCCGCCACGGCCACCTCATTGGCGGCGTTGAGCACGGCCGGCGCACTGCCGCCGGCCTCGGCCGCCTGCCGGGCCAGACGCAGGCAGGGAAAGCGCGACTCGTCGGGTGCCTGGAAGTCCAGACGGGCGATGGCGAACAGATCCAAGGGGGCGACCCCGGAATCGATGCGTTCGGGCCAGGCCAGGGCGTGGGCGATCGGCGTGCGCATATCCGGATTGCCCAGCTGCGCCAGCACCGAGCCATCGACATAATCGACCAGCGAATGGATCACGCTCTGCGGATGGACCACCACCTCGACCTGCGCGGGACGCGCATCGAACAGCCAGCAGGCCTCGATCAGCTCCAGGCCCTTGTTCATCATGCTGGCCGAATCCACGGAAATCTTCCGCCCCATCGACCAGTTGGGATGGGCGCAGGCCTGCACGGGCGTCACTTCGGCCAACGCGGCCGCCGAGGTTTCGCGGAACGGTCCGCCGGAAGCGGTCAGCAGGATACGCCGCACCCCGACCGACGCCAGGCCCTGGCCGTAACCGCTGGGCAGGCACTGAAAGATCGCATTGTGCTCGCTGTCGATCGGTAGCAGCTGCGCGCCGCTGCGCCGCACCGCCTGCATGAACAGGGCGCCGGACATCACCAGCGCCTCCTTGTTGGCCAGCAGGACCTTCTTGCCCGCCTCTACCGCCGCCAGCGTGGGGCGCAATCCGGCAGCGCCGACGATGGCCGCCATCACCGCATCCACCTCGGGATGGGCCGCCACCTCGCAAAGTCCTTCGCTGCCGGCCAATACCCGGGTAGCCAGACCGGCAGCCTGCAGCTCATCCTCAAGCCGCCGCGCCGCCCCCGACTCGGGCACCACGGCATAACGGGGACGAAAGCGCAGGCAAAGAGCTTTCAGCTCGTCCAGGCGGGTGAATCCCGTCAGCGCGAAGGCCCGGTAACGCTCGGGATGACGGGCGATCACGTCCAGGGTGCTCAGGCCGATGGAGCCGGTGGCACCCAGCACGGTTATCTGTTGCGGATTCAAGATGCCCCCCAACCGGCGATCCAGAGCATGACGACGAACATCGGAATGGCTGCCGTCAGGCTGTCGATGCGATCCAGCACACCGCCATGCCCGGGCAGCAGATGGCTGCTGTCCTTGAGACCGGCCTGGCGCTTGAACATGCTCTCGGTCAGGTCGCCGACCACCGAGATCAACACCACCAGAACGGTGCCGGCGAGCGCCAGCGCGAACTCGCCCGCCGACCAGCCACGGACCAGCCCGACAACCACGGCGACCAGCAGACAGGCCAGCAGGCCGCCAGCCACCCCTTCCCAGCTCTTGCCGGGACTGACCTGCGGCGCCAGCTTGCGCCTGCCGAAGGCCCGGCCGACGAAATAGGCGCCGATATCCGCGGCCCAGACCAGCACCATCACCGCCAGAATCAGCTGATTGCCCAGCGGCCACTGCTTGAGCAGCAGCAGGCCCTGCCAGGCCGGCAGGAGAATCAGCAGGCCGATCGCCAGCCGGCGGCCCGTTCCTTCCCAGCGATGACTGCTCTGCGGATAGCTCAGGACCAGCGGCACGGCCAGCAGCCACCAGAGAACGCCGAGCAGCATGACCCCGGCCGCCAGCATCGGCAGCCAGTAGAGCAGCACGAGCAGAGCCGCGAGCGCCGCGGCGAAGCCCACGCGGGCCGGCTGCCCGGCGAAGCCGGCAAGCCGCGCCCACTCCCAGCCGCCCAGGGTGACGACCGCCCCGATGAACAGCGCGAAGGCCCCGCCCTCGAGCAGGAAGAAGCCGGCCAGGGCGAGGGGTAGCAGCACCAGCGCAGTGAGGATTCGTTGCTTGAGCATCAGGTCCGCGCCTCTGCTTCCACCTGTTCGCTGGTCTTGCCAAAGCGGCGCTGACGGGAAGCGAAGTCGGCCAACGCCTGACGCATGGCCTCCTGCTTGAAATCCGGCCAGTACAGATCGGTGAAATACAGCTCGGCATAGGCCAGCTGCCAGAGCAGGAAGTTGCTGATGCGATGATCCCCACCGGTACGAATGCACAGGTCCGGCAGCGGCTGATCACCGGTCGTCAGGCAGCTTTGCAGGAGCTGCGGGCTGATGTCGTCCGGGCGCAGATGGCCGGCCTGAACCTCCCGCGCCAGGCGCTGCGCGGCCTGGGCGATGTCCCACTGGCCACCGTAGTTGGCGGCGACCTGCAGGAGCAACCCCGTCTGCCCGGCGGTCTGCAGCTCGGCTTCGCGCATGGCGGCCTGCAGTTCCGGACTGAAGCGCGAGCGATCGCCGATGATGCGCAGGCAGATGCCGTTCTCGCTGAGCCTTCTCGCCTCGCGGCGCAGGGCCGCCAGGAACAGCTCCATCAAGGCACCGACCTCGGCGGCCGGGCGCTGCCAGTTCTCGCTGGAAAAGGCGAACAGGGTCAGCACCTCGACCCCCGCCTCGACGCACACCTCGATCACCGCCCGCACCGCGTCGACCCCCGCCTTGTGCCCGGCGATGCCAGGCAGCAGGCGCTTCTTCGCCCAGCGGTTGTTGCCATCCATGATGATGGCCACATGACGCGGCACCACGGCAGGAGCAGCGGTCTTGAATTTGTCCATGAAAATTCCCGTAACGGCCGTCGTTACACGGCCATGAGATCGGCCTCCTTGGCCTCCAGCGCCTTGTCGACCTCGGCGATGGCCTTGTCGGTGAGCTTCTGCACCTCGTCGGCTGCGCGACGCTCGTCGTCCTCGCTGATCTCCTTCTCCTTGACCAGGTCCTTGAGCTGGGCCAGGGCATCGCGACGGATGTTGCGCACCGCGACCCGGGCATTTTCCGCTTCGGCACGCGCCTGCTTGGTGTAGCCCTTGCGGGTTTCCTCGGTCAGCGCCGGCATCGGCACGCGGATGGTGGTACCGGCGGTCGCCGGATTGAGACCCAGATCGGAGGTCATGATGGCCTTCTCCACCGCCTGGATCATGCTCCTGTCGAACACGGTCAGTGCCAGGGTGCGAGCATCCTCGGCGACCACGTTGGCCACCTGGCGCAACGGCGTGTCGGCCCCGTAGTAGGAAACCATGACGCTGTCCAGGATGCTCGGGTGGGCGCGACCGGTGCGAATCTTGGCGAAGGCGTGCTCCAGGGACTCCAGGCTCTTCTTCATGCGCGCCTGCGCGTCCTTCTTGATCTCATTGATCATGCTTGCTTTCCTCGATCAGGGTTCCTTCGGCACCGCCGACCACGATGTTCAGCAGGGCACCCGGTTTGTTCATATTGAAGACGCGCAGCGGCATCTTGTGATCGCGACACAGACAAATGGCGGTCAGATCCATCACGCCCAGCTTGCGATCCAGCACCTCGTCGTAGGTCAGGTACTCGAACTTCTCGGCATTCGGGTCCTTGAAGGGATCGGCCGTATAGACGCCGTCCACCTTGGTGGCCTTGAGCACCAGGTCGGCATCGACCTCGATGGCCCGCAGGCAGGCCGCGGAGTCCGTGGTGAAGAAGGGGTTGCCGGTTCCCGCGGCGAAGATCACCACCTCGCCGGAAACCAGGTGACGCAGGGCCTTGCGCCGGTCATAGTGATCGGTCACACCGACCATGGAGATAGCCGACATGACGGTCGCCGGGATGTTGGAGCGCTCCAGGGCATCGCGCATGGCCAGGGCGTTCATCACCGTGGCCAGCATGCCCATATGGTCGCCCGTGACCCGATCCATGCCGGCAGCAGACAATGCGGCGCCGCGGAACAGGTTGCCACCACCGATCACCAGACCGACCTGTACGCCGATGCCGACCAGCTGACCGACCTCCAGCGCCATGCGGTCCAGCACCTTGGGGTCGATGCCGAACTCCTCGGAGCCCATCAAAGCTTCGCCGCTGAGCTTGAGCAGAATGCGTTTATAGCGAGGTTGACGACCACTCACCTGCTGGGCCATTGCGTATCTCTCCTGCGGCTCTATCTATATCAGTCGAAACAGGCACGCGGCCTGCCGTTGCGCTGCGCCGGGAACGGCGCCGGCCGGCGGCCGATCAACCTGGCGAAGCGGCTGCATCACCCGGCTGCCTGCAAATTGGTTGTAGCGGTCGGTCCGGCATCGCGACAGCAGTGACACATTGTCACGCCGCACCCCAGCCTCTGGGCCGCCCGGTGCCGGGCCGGCAAACCGCAGGCGGCCAGTCGACAAAGAGGCTGCACGCGCGAGCGGGCAGCCTCTTTGTCGGGACGACGGAATCGAAGCCGTCTTATTGCTTGCTGGCAGCCAGCTGGGCAGCCACTTCGGCAGCGAAGTCGACTTCCGCCTTCTCAATGCCCTCACCCACTTCGTAGCGGACGAAGGAAACGATCTCGGCCCCGGCCTTCTTGGCCAGATCACCGACCTTGACTTCCGGGTCCTTGACGAACGGCTGCTCGACCAGACTGGCCTCGGCGAGGAACTTGTTGATACGCCCCTTGACCATGTTCTCGACGATGTTTTCCGGCTTGCCGGCGATCTTGTCGGCGTTCAGGGCCAGGAAGATTTCCTTTTCCTTGGCGATCGCTTCCTCGGACACCTGGGACGGGCTCAGGAACTGCGGGTTGCTGGCCGCCACATGCATGGCGATTTCCTTGGCCAGCTCGGTGCTGCCGCCCTTCAGGGTGACCAGAACGCCGATGCGGTGACCGTGCAGGTAGGCGCCCACCACGTCGCCCTCGACCCGGGTCAGACGGCGGATGTTGACGTTCTCGCCGCACTTGGCCACCAGGGCCTCGCGTGCCGACTCCTGGGCCGCGATCAGCGGAGCGGCTTCGGTCAGCTTGTCGGCGAAGGCCTTCTCGAGGCTCTCGGCCACGAAGGCCTTGAAGTCGTCCTGCAGGGCCAGGAAGTCGGTCTGGGAGTTGATCTCGATGATCACGGCCGCCTTGCTGTCATCGGACAGCTTGACCGCGATGGAGCCTTCGGCGGCAATGTTGCCGGCCTTCTTGGCCGCCTTGATCGCACCGGCGGCGCGCATGTCGTCGATGGCCTTCTCGATGTCGCCACCAGCGGCAGTCAGGGCCTTCTTGCAATCCATCATGCCCTGGCCGGTACGTTCGCGCAGCTCCTTGACCAGCGCCGCAGTAATCTCTGCCATGTTCGCAATCCTCTTGAATAGGTTTTCAACCATTCCGCCCGCGGGATCGGGCGTTTCCGATCTTCAGATATGAAGGTGGCAAAAAGGGGGCCTAGCCCCCTTCTTGCGCAGCGGGTACCGCCTGGCGTCCCGCGCTTAGCCTTCCGAGGCCTCGGAGGCAGCGACTTCCTCGACGAACTCGTCGCCGGTGCTGGCGTTCTGACGGCCGCTCAGCACGGCATCGGCCACGGCGCTCAGGTACAGGTGCACGGCACGGATGGCGTCGTCGTTACCCGGGATGATGTAGTCCACGCCCTCGGGGCTGCTGTTGGTATCGACCACGCCGATGACCGGAATGCCCAGCTTGTTGGCTTCGGTAATGGCAATGCGCTCGTGGTCGACGTCGATCACGAACATCGCGTCCGGCAGACCACCCATCTCCTTGATGCCGCCCAGGCTGCGCTCCAGCTTCTCCAGATCGCGAGTGCGCATCAGCGCCTCTTTCTTGGTCAGCTTGGTGAAGGTGCCGTCCTGGGACTGGACTTCCAGCTCGCGCAGGCGCTTGATGGAGGCGCGAATGGTCTTGTAGTTGGTCAGCATGCCGCCCAGCCAGCGGTGGTCAACGTAAGGCATGCCGCAACGGGCGGCCTCTTCACGGACCAGCTTGCCGGCGGAACGCTTGGTGCCGACGAACAGGATCTTGTTCTTGCCCACTGCCAGCTTCTCGACGAAGCGCAGGGCTTCGTTGAACATCGGCAGGGTCTTTTCCAGATTGATGATGTGGATCTTGTTGCGCGCGCCGAAGATGTACTTGCCCATCTTCGGGTTCCAGTAACGGGTCTGGTGGCCGAAGTGGCAGCCAGCCTTCAGCATGTCGCGCATATTGACTTGGGACATTTCAATTCCTCGATCGAGTCGGGTTAGGCCTCCACGCATCCCGATATCCAACCCTTGCGGGCACCCAGGATACCGTGCCGATACGTGTGTGGGGTTAGTGCTCGCGAACGACGGGCCCGCCGAGCGGCGCGTTTTATAGCACAAAAGCCGGGCACAGGCTACCGACCCTGCTCGCCGCGCGGCGCCCGCTCGATTTGGTTTATCATCGCGCCTTTCCGAACGAAGGCCCGCGCCCCGGGCGCCGAGAGAGAATCTGCATGACCGTCACCATCAAGACGCCCGAGGAAATCGAAAAAATGCGCGTGGCCGGCCGCCTGGCCGCCGAGGTGCTGGAAATGATCGGCGAGCACGTCAAGCCGGGCGTCACCACCGAGGAACTGGACCGCATCTGCCACGACCATATCGTCAACGTGCAGCACGCCATTCCCGCCCCGCTCAACTACAAGGGCTTTCCCAAGTCGATCTGCACCTCGGTCAACCATGTGGTCTGCCACGGTATTCCCAACGACAAGCCACTGAAGGACGGCGACATCGTCAACCTCGACATCACCGTGATCAAGGACGGCTACCACGGCGACACCAGCATGATGTTCCTGGTCGGCAACACCCCGGAGTGGGCGAAGCGCCTGTGCCAGGTGACCCAGGAATGCCTGTACAAGGGCATCGAACTGGTGCGCCCGGGCGCCCACCTGGGCGACATCGGCGAGGCGATCCAGAAGCACGCCGAGAAGAACGGTTTCTCGGTGGTCCGCGAGTACTGCGGGCACGGCATCGGTGCGGTGTTCCACGAGGAGCCCCAGGTGCTCCACTACGGCCGCGCCGGCACCGGCCTCGAACTCAAGGAAGGCATGACCTTCACCATCGAGCCGATGATCAACCAGGGCCGCGCGGAAACCCGCCTGCTTGGCGACGGCTGGACCGCCATCACCAAGGACCGCAAGCTCTCCGCCCAGTGGGAGCACACCCTGCTGGTCACCGCCGACGGCTACGAGGTCCTCACCCTGCGCCGCGACGACACCATTGCCCGCACCCCGCGCTGATCCGCGCCAGTCCATGAACATCCGACCGTAGTAGACAGGTGACGCCATGCCGCAGGTGGACCCCGAGTTGTTCGACCCCGGGCAGTTCCAGGCCGAACTGGCCCTCAAGTCCAGCCCCATCGCCGCCTTCAAGAAGGCGCTGCGGCGTGCCCGGGAGGTGCTCGACGCACGCTTCCGGGAGGGCCGCGACATCCGCCGGCTGATCGAGGATCGCGCCTGGTTCGTCGACCAGATCCTCGCTCTGGCCTGGAACCGTTTCGACTGGAGCGAGGACGCCGACATCGCCCTGATCGCCGTCGGTGGCTACGGCCGCGGCGAGCTGCACCCCTGCTCGGACATCGACCTGCTGATCCTGATGGACGGCGCCGACCACGAGGTCTTCCGCGACTCGATCGAGGGCTTTCTCACCCTGCTCTGGGACATCGGCCTGGAGGTCGGGCAGAGCGTGCGCTCGCTGGCCGAATGCGCCGAGGAGGCGCAGGCCGATCTGACGGTGATCACCAACCTGATGGAAAGCCGGATCATCGCCGGCCCCGAGCACCTGCGCCAGCGCATGCAGGAAGTCAGCAGTCCGCTGCAGATGTGGCCGAGCCGGGCCTTCTTCCTCGCCAAGCGCGCCGAACAGAAGGCCCGCCACGCCCGCTACAACGACACCGAATACAACCTCGAGCCCAACGTCAAGGGCTCGCCCGGCGGCCTGCGCGACATCCAGACCATCCTCTGGATCGCCCGCCGCCAGTTCGGCACCCTCAACCTGCACGCCATGGTCGACCAGGGCTTCCTGCTGGAAAGCGAATACACCCTGCTCGCCGAATCCCAGGAATTCCTCTGGAAGGTGCGCTACGCCCTGCACATGCTCGCCGGGCGCGCCGAGGACCGCCTGCTGTTCGATCTGCAGCGGCAGATCGCCGGGCTGCTCGGCTACGAGGACAGCAACGTCAAGCTGGCGGTCGAGCGCTTCATGCAGAAGTACTACCGGGTGGTGATGGGCATCGCCGAGCTGACCGAACTGGTCTTCCAGCACTTCGAGGAAGTCATCCTGGCCGGCGACGCCGCCGGCCGGGTCGAGCCGCTGAACGAGCGCTTCCAGGTGCGCGACGGCTATCTGGAGGTCACGCGGGGGAGCGTCTTCGAGGAAGCCCCCTCCGCCCTCCTGGAAATCTTCGTGCTGCTGGCCCGGCATCCGGAAATCAAGGGCGTGCGCGCCGACACCATCCGCCTGCTGCGCGACCACCGCTACCTGATCGACGACGCCTTCCGCCGCGATCCCCACAACACCGGCCTGTTCATCGAGCTGTTCAAGAGCAGCCAGGGCATCCACCGCAACCTGCGGCGGATGAACCGCTACGGCATCCTCGGCCGCTACCTGCCGGAGTTCGGCCATATCGTTGGCCAGATGCAGCACGACCTGTTCCACATCTATACGGTCGATGCCCACACCCTGCACCTGATCAAGCACCTGCGCAAACTCTTCTGGCCGGAGCTGGCGGAGAAATACCCGCTGGCCAGCAAGCTGATCGAGAAGCTGCCCAAGCCCGAACTGGTCTACCTGGCCGGCCTCTATCACGACATCGGCAAGGGCCGCGGCGGCGACCACTCGGACCTCGGCGCCGCCGACGCCCTGGCCTTCTGCCAGCGCCACCAGCTGCCGGGCTGGGACACCCAGCTGATCGTCTGGCTGGTGCGCAACCACCTGCTGATGTCCACCACCGCCCAGCGCAAGGACCTCTCCGACCCGCAGGTGATCTTCGACTTCGCCCAGAAGGTCCGCGACCAGACCTACCTGGACTACCTCTACGTGCTCACCGTGGCGGACATCAACGCGACCAACCCGACGCTCTGGAACTCCTGGCGGGCCAGTCTGCTGCGCCAGCTCTACACCGAGACCAAGCACGCCCTGCGCCGCGGCCTGGAACATCCGGTCGGCCGCGAGGAGCAGATTCTCCAGACGCAGAACGCCGCGCTGGACATCCTGGTGCGCAGCGGCACCGACCCCGACGATGCCGAGCAGCTGTGGTCGCAACTGGGCGACGACTATTTCCTGCGCCACACCTCCAGCGACATCGCCTGGCACACCGAGGCGATCCTCCAGCACCCCGACAGCGCCGGGCCGCTGGTGCTGATCAAGGAGACCACCCAGCGCGAGTTCGAGGGCGCCACCCAGATCTTCATCTACGCGCCGGACCAGCACGACTTCTTCGCCGTGACCGTGGCCGCCATGGACCAGCTCAACCTGAGCATCCACGACGCCCGCATCATCACCTCGACCAGCCAGTTCACCCTCGACACCTATATCGTGCTCGACGCCGACGGCGGCTCGATCGGCGAAAACCCGATGCGCATCCAGGAGATCCGCGGCGGGCTGGTGGAAGCCCTGCGCAATCCGGCCGACTACCCGACCATCATCCAGCGCCGCGTGCCTCGCCAGCTCAAGCACTTTGCCTTCGCACCGCAGGTCACCATCCACAACGACGCGCTGCGTCCGGTGACCATCCTCGAGATCATCGCCCCGGACCGCCCCGGCCTGCTGGCGCGGATCGGCAAGATCTTCCTGGACTTCGACCTGTCGCTGCAGAACGCCAAGATCGCCACCCTCGGCGAGCGGGTCGAGGACGTGTTCTTCGTCACCGATGCGCACCACCAGCCGCTGTCCGATCCGGAACTCTGCGCCCGCCTGCAGCTGGCGATCGTCGAGCAGTTGGCGGACGGCGACAGCCACATCCAGCCGAGCCGGATCAGCATCTGAACCTTGAACAGGGCGGCCCGTCCCCAGCGCCGGACGGCCTGCCGCCTGCGCTCACCAGGAAAGCCCCATGAACGACGCCCTGAATCTGCTGCAACCCTATCCCTTCGAGAAGCTCCGCGCGCTGCTCGCCGGCGTGCAGCCGCCGGCCAAGAAGGCCATCGCCCTGTCCATCGGCGAGCCCAAGCACCGCTCGCCGAGCTTCGTCGCCGAGGCCCTGAGCGCCAGCCTCGAACAGCTGTCGGTCTACCCCACCACCCTCGGCCTGCCGGCGCTGCGCGAGGCCGTCGCCCAGTGGTGCGAGCGGCGCTTCCGGGTGCCGGCCGGCTGGCTGGACCCGGCGCGCCACGTGCTGCCGGTCAACGGCACCCGCGAGGCGCTGTTCGCCTTCACCCAAACCGTGGTGAACCGCGAGGCCGACGGCCTGGTGGTCAGCCCCAATCCCTTCTACCAGATCTACGAAGGCGCAGCCCTGCTCGCCGGCGCCACCCCGCACTACCTGCCGTGCCTTCCGGAGAACGGCTTCAATCCCGACTTCGGCGCGGTGCCGGCCGAGGTCTGGCAGCGCTGCCAGCTGCTGTTCCTCTGCTCGCCGGGCAACCCGACCGGCGCCCTGGTGCCGCTGGAAACGCTGAAGAAGCTGATCGCCCTGGCCGACGAGCACGACTTCGTGATCGCCGCCGACGAGTGCTACAGCGAGCTGTACTTCGACGAGCAGAACCCGCCGCCCGGCCTGCTCACCGCCTGCGCCGAGCTGGGGCGCAGCGATTTCCGCCGCTGCGTGGTGTTCCACAGCCTGTCCAAGCGTTCCAACCTGCCGGGCCTGCGTTCGGGCTTCGTCGCCGGCGACGCCGAGATCCTCAAGAGCTTCCTGCTCTACCGCACCTACCACGGCTGCGCCATGCCGGTACCGACCCAGCTGGCCAGCATCGCCGCCTGGAACGACGAGGTCCACGTGCGCGCCAACCGCGTGCTGTACCGCGAGAAGTTCGATGCGGTGCTCGGCCTCCTGCAGCCGGTGCTCGACGTGCAGCGCCCGGATGGCAGCTTCTACCTGTGGCCGCGCACCCCAGTGGACGACCAGAGCTTCACCCGCGAGCTGTTCGCCCGCGAGCACGTGACCGTGGTGCCGGGCAGCTACCTGTCGCGCAGCGTGGGCGGCCTCAACCCCGGCGCCAACCGCGTGCGCATGGCCCTGGTCGCGCCGCTGGCCGAATGCGTGGAAGCCGCCGAGCGCATCCGCGACTTCGTCCGCGCCGGCTGAACCCTGCAGGCGGAGCGCACCCGGCGCTCCGCCCTCCCCTCAGCCGCGCTGCAGCCGCGCCTCGCTGATGTCCAGCTCGCGCAGGATCTCGCCGAGCAGGTCGTCGTCGACCTGATTGCGATGACGCAGGCGGTACAGCTCCAGACGCTGGGAGCGCAGCGCCTGCAAACGCAGGCGCTGCTCCAGCGCATCCATCTGGCGCAGCCGCGCCCGCCCCTCCCCGGAGTCCTCGCGCTCCAGCTGCTGACGGTACTCGGCCATGATCTTGGCCTTGACCTCGGTCGCCAAGGCCATGCCCTCGGGACTCAGGCCGGGCTCGTCGCTCTGCGCTTCCAGGGCGCGGATCGCCGCCTCGACGGTCTTCGCCCGGTTGCGCCGCAGTTCCTGCTCGCGCGCTTCCTGGTTGTCCGCCGGCAGGCCGCGCAGCAGCAGCGGCAGACCGAGGGTGGCGACCAGGAGCGACAGCAGGATCACCCCGGCGGCGATGAAGATCAGCAGGTCGCGCTGCGGAAAGGCCTCGCCATTGCCCAGCAGCAACGGCAACGACAGCACGCCGGCCAGGGTCACCGCGCCGCGCACCCCGCTCAGGGTGAGCAGCGCCGCCAGGCGCAGCGAGGACTGCCCGGCGAAGCCGCTGGGCAGGCCGCGCCAGCGGCGCAGCGCGCCGGACACCAGCCAGTAGAGCCAGGTCCAGACGAAGCGCAGGAGGATCAGCGCCAGGTACACCTGGCCCACGTAGAGCGCCAGCTGTCCGGCGCTGGTCCAGAACAGCTCACCCTTCTCGATCGAAGCCTTGACGATGTCCGGCAATTGCAGGCCGAGCAGCAGGAAGATCAGCCCGTTGAAGGTGAACTCCAGCAGCGCCCAGACGCTGCGGTTGAGCAGCCGCGTGGTGGTCTGCCGCGGCAGCAGGTCGAGGCGGCTCTGCATCATGCCCGCCGCCACCGCCGAGAGAATCCCGGAGACGCCCAGGTGCTCGGCCGCCACATAGGCGGCGAAGGGCAGCAGCAGCATGAACATCACGTGTGGCGCCGGCTCCTCCCAGCCGAGGCCGATCATCCAGGCGCGAAAGCGCCCCAGCGCATAGCTCAGCGCGACCCCGACCGCCAGCCCGCCGATCGCCACCAGGACGAACTCCAGGCCGGCCTCGGCGGGCGAGAAGGCCCCGGTCAGTGCGGCGGCCACGGCGAACTTGAAGGCCACCAGACCGGAGGCGTCGTTCATCAGCGCCTCGCCCTGGAGGATGTTCATCAACGTGCGCGGCAGGCGGCCATGGACGATCGCCGAAACCGCCACGGCGTCGGTGGGCGACAGCACCGCCGCCAGGGCGAAGGCCGCCGCCAGGGGAACCTGCGGCAGGAGCAGATGGATCAGCCAGCCGGCGCCGAGCACGGTGAACAGCACCAGGCCGAAGGCCAGCAGCAGGATCGGCGTGCGCAGCCGCCAGAACTGGCCCTTGGGCATTGGGCATCCGCCAGCCGTCGACGAACAGCAGGGGCGGAATGAACAGCAGCAGGAACAGCTCGGGATCGAGCCGCACGTGCAGGCCCAGTGCCGGCATCGCCAGCAGCGCGCCGATGGCGATCTGGATGAGCGGCAGCGGAATGGGGACGAACTGCGCAGTGATGCGCGTGCCGCCGACGACCAGCAGCATGATCAGGATGGTGTAGAGAAGTTGCATGCACGGGAAGAAGCAGCCAGGGGAGCCCCCAGTCTACTCCCCCAAGCGAAGCGGCGAGACCTTTCGATGGTCGAGGTGAAAACCTTTGCGACTCAGCGACGGGCACCTGCCGCAGGACACTGCCGAGCGCCAGCATGTGCTGCTGCTTGATGCTGACCGCGTGACGTTTCATTGTCTGCCACTCGTCCTGCCAGCCCTCCAGATCGGCATCTTCCAACTGACGCGCCTGACGGAACTGGCGGGTGAAGTGGGCACGGTTGCCGGTGGCCAGCAGCGCTTCATCCAGCTCTGGCAGCAGCAGGGCGGCGGCGATGGCCAGGCCGGCCGGATCATAGTCGGGAAAGACAATTACCCGCGTGGAGGGCGGCAGCCCCTCCAGCAACTGGCGGGCACCCCGGGCCAGGCCGCGATGACCGCGGTAGACGATCAGGCTGCCGGCCAGTTCGGGCGGTGCCGGATAGTCCTCCCAGTCGTCGAAACTGTCGAGGTTTCCGATCAGCACCACGTTGGCGATGGCGGCGCTGTCCAGGCGTTCCAGCGCCACGCGCAGGCTGAGGCCGGGGGCAAGGGGCGGGAGCGGTGCCGGCAAGGTGCCCTTGACCAGCACGAAGTCGTCGTCGGGGCGACGGCGGGCGATCTTCTCGTCGACGGCACGGGCGGCGACTTCGCGGCGACTGCCGTCCGGCACGCCCTCCAGCGGGTCGAAGCCCCATTCATCCCGCGCCATGCGCTGCAGCAGCCGGCACGTTTCGGCGTCGAAGTGCAGCCATCTGCCCGCGGGGCGGCCCAGCTCGAAGTGGGCGTGGAGCTGCTGCCAGGTGCGGTTGAGCTCCACCCTGTCCAGACGCTCGCGCAGCAGCCGGTGCACGGCGTTGTGGTGGCTGCGGGTCAGGCTAGTGCAGTTTCAACCAACATCCTGTTCAAGTGGCGGGAGCTGTTCACAACCGTAATAGGTGCAGACTCGCTCCATCACCTCAGCGCTGGTCAGCGGGCGTTCGGGTTCATGGATCGCCCGCTTGCCATGCACCCAGCGGGGCTCGATCCGGTTCAGCCAGGGGCTCTTGCTCGGCAGGCGGCAGGTTACGATCCGTACGCCACCCTCGGCCCTGGCCCGGCGGTTGTGCGCCCCGATCCAGGCCCGCACCCGGTGGCTGATATGCCAGCTGGCGTTGTCCCAGATCATCAGCAGCGCCTTCTTCCCCTCGCTCGCCAGGCGCTCGCAGACCCACTCCAGGAAGTCCTCGGTCACCTGGCTGACCGGGCGGCCCTTGACGAAACGCAGCAGCATCTGCCCCGTGTCGGCGCGCAGCAGGCCATAGCAGCTCAGCGCCTTGGGTCCGGCATCCTGCGGATCCACCGACAACTGCTGCAGGCGCAGGGCCTGACCCGCGCTCCAGGCCTTCAGGGATGGGCGCGCAAAACGACTCCACCAGACCTCGTCCTGAAAACCCAGCACCCAGTCCGGGTGCGTTGTGGCCAGTTCGATCAGCCAGTCGCGTCGCTTTTTTTGCGCGCATAGTGGGGATCCGGGCTGGTAATCCAGGTCTTGGCCCGCTTCCAGCCCACGCCCAGGCGTATCAGCGTCTGGCGGATCGACTCATAGCTCAGTTGCCGTTCGGTCAGCCCCTGCTCGAAGGCCACCTCGGCGGCCAGGCTCAAGGTCCACAAGCGGGTGGGCTTGCCGAAATCGCGGGGGCTGCGGTGCAGCAAAGAGCGCAAGCGCTCGGCCTGCGTGCCCGCAAGCAAGGGACGGACACGTTTGGGCCGATGCGACTTCTCCGTCAGGCAAGACACCCCCTCGGCGGCAAAGGCCCGCAGGGTGTTGCGTACGGTTTGCGTGGCGCAGCCGAACAGAGCGGCAATTTCCGTGGCGGTCTTGCCGTCAGCGCTGGCCAGCAGGATCTGGCAGCGCCGCAGCGTGAAGGCTTCCCGGGCACGCAAGCCAACCTGCAGGGCCTGCCGTTCCTCGGTAGTCAAAGGGCGAACGAATAGAGGTGCTTTCATGGGGCATAGCATCGCCTGATGCCATAATTTCCACAACTTCATCTATGAAACTGCACTAGGGGCTGTTGACGTTTCGAGCCAGAGGCGTTGATGAAGAAGAGCAAACCCGCAGAATTCAGGGCCCAGCCAGATAACCTCGCGAGTTTGCAATGCCCCGATTGATGCTCAGTGACGAACTCTGGTCGAAGCTGGAAAACGTTCTGCTTCAGCAAGCCATTTACCACAAGCCGGATCTGCGCATGACGGTCGAGGGGATGCTCTACCGGATGCGCGCTGGCTGTCCCTGGAGAGACCTGCCCAGCGCCTTCGGGCGTTGGAGCTCGGTCTACAAGCGCTTCAATGCGTGGTCGGCGGCCGGCAAGTGGCTCAAGGTTTTTCAGGCGCTGATCGAGGAGCCCGATCTCGAGTGGGCCTTCATCGATGGCACCTACGTGAAGGCCCATCAGCACAGTAGCGGTGCCGCCAGCGATCAGTCCGAGGCCATCGGCAAAAGCCGGGCAGGAAACACCAGCAAGATCCACCTGGCCGTCGATGCGCATGGCTTGCCGGTGGCTTTCGAGATCACCGGGGGCAACGTCAACGACTGCACTTCGGCCCCCGAGTTGATTGCGCAGTTGCCGTCTGCCGAGGCGATCGTGGCCGACAAGGGCCATGACAGCGAGCGCATTCGCGAACAGATCGAGGCGCAGGGCGCCCGGGCGGTCATTCCCCGAAAGCGCAACTCGCTCAAGGGCAATGGCGATCTGGACCGGGGGCTGTATCGCTACCGGCATCTGGTCGAGAACGCCTTTGCGCGGCTGAAACATTACCGCGCCGTGGCGTTCCGCTACGACAAGCTGAAGCGAAATTACGAGAGCATGGTAGCCATGGCCTGTGGGTTTCTATGGCTCCCCATGTGAAACGTCAACAGCCCCTAGCCACAGTGAGATATCCCGCACGATGAAGTTGCCGCTGAACACCGGATGCGCCTCGCCGTCAGGGTCGAGCTGGAAGCAGGCACGCTGCTCGTCGGGCAGCGCCTCGTAGCCGCCGATCACCTGGTAAAGCCAGGTCTCCGGGTCCCAGGGCAGCGCGCGCGCGTGCCACCAGGTCAGCGCCGATACCGGCTTGCCGCTCACGATCACCTCGCAGAGGTACTCCTGCACGGCAAGCTGGATCGGGCTGGGCTGCACCTCGAAGCTTTCCACCGCGTCGAGCACCAGCTCGCCGGCCTCAGCCAGCGGGGCGCTCGCGCGCTCCTCGCGCTGGGCGCGGATCTGCGCGGCGAGGGCGAGCAGTTCGGCCTCCTGGCTGCTGTCGTGGATGTTCACCGCCGCCGGGGCGATCAGCGGCTCGGCGAGGTTGAGCAGCTGCGGCATCTGCGGCAGCGCGGTGTGGCTGCCGGGACGATAGTCGGGCTGCTGCTCGGCATGCAGCAGCCAGCCGCGCAGCAGGCGGGTGCGCCCCTGGATCTTGCGGAAGCGGCCGAGCAGCTCGAGCAGGCGGCCCTGCACCACGCCCAGCTCCTGGCAGCAGCTGCTGACGTTGCGCTGCAGGCCGGTGACCAGCAGGCGGCGCAGCTCGCGCAGCTCGCCAGCGGTTTCCGCCAGCTCACTGAAGTCGATCAGCTCGAGGCCGGCGAGCAGCTCGCTGACCTGGGACTGGGCCAGCTCGTTCTCGCGGATCTTGGCGGCGAGGCTGCCGACGTAGCCGAACTCGTTGTTGATTCGGCTCCACAGCACTCGGACGCTGTGGCCGAGGCCCTCGCTGAAGCTGTAGACGTGCTCCTTGAGGTCCACCAGATAGGCGTCCGCCGCGGCGTAGTCGCCCTGGTGGCGGGCCTCCTTGTAATGGGCGGCGAGGGTCTTGACGGTGGCCAGGGCGGAGCCGGTGTTGGCGTCGATCTGCCGGTTGTGGTCGTCGCGCAGGGCCTCCTCCAGCAGCGCGCGCACCGCCCGGCGCAGGTGCAGGTCGGCGCCGGGCTCGGGCCGGTAGAGGATGCCGTCCTTGACCAGGCGCTCCTCGACCGCCGGCTCCAGCGCCTGGTCCGGCACCGAGCCGGACAGGTAGGCGTCCATGATCGGCTCGGCGTGGCGGCCCAGCTGGCGCAGGAAGCGCACTCCGGCCTGGTGCAGGTTGCCGCTCACAGCAGGCTCCCCTGGCTGGCGAACTCGGCGCGCTCCTCGAGCGCCAGGCCCTCGGCCTCGTCGATGAAGCGGATCACCTCATAGAGGTAGTCCAGCTTGCCGGTGCCGAGGTAGATCTGCTTCTCCGGGTTGGGGCGCAGCAGGTAGCCGAGTTCGCAGAGCTTCTTGAACACCTGCTTGATCTGCGCGTCCACGCTCGAGCTGGTGGAGCCGAACAGTCGGTAGTGGCTGATGCGCGCCAGCTGCTCGCGGAACGCCGGGGTGTCCTCGACGATGCTCAGCAGCTCGTTGAGGCGGATCGGACTGCCCTCGGTGAGCGGCGCGTCCTGGGCGCCGGCCTCCTGGACCAGCAGCAGCCACTCGACCAGCGGGGTGAGGCCGTTACACACGTCGCGGAACTGCTGGCCGACCACGCGCCGTTCGCTCTCGCCGAGCTGGCGATAGGCGCAGTAGAACACCTCGGCCTCGGCGCCGCCGCCAACCGTGGCCACGCTGCGGTTGAGGGTGGCCAGGTAGTCGTCGACCTGCTCGCGGTTGGCCGGATTCTTCAGGAAGCGCCAAGCTTCCTCATCGCTGGTGCGGCAGATGAAGGCGCCCTGCAGCAGGCGCTCGATGACCTTGCCCTTGTTCGACAGCATCAGACGCTCTCCTCGCTCAGGCGGGCTTTCAGACGCTCACCGATCACGTCCAGGCGGGGCTTGACCACCTGCAGCCGGCGGGTCTGCTTGTTGACGATGTAGCGGTTCTTGAACAGCGCCAGCACCTCGGAATCCGGGTTGGGGAAGGCGCCGAGGATGCGGATGGCGTTGCTGGCGCAGGCGTCGAAGATCTTCTTCACGTTGCTGTGGTGCAGGGTACCCAGCTCGTCGATCGGCCAGTGGATAGTGGTCGGCGACGGGCCACGCAGCAGGCGGGTGAAGGCCAGCAGGAACTTGCAGAGGATCAGGTAGGCCATGCCATGGCTGGAGGACTCGTTGAGCTGGCGGTCGGTGCGGATCACCAGGTCGCTGTTGCCCTCGCGCAGGCGCAGCTCGATCTCCAGCAGCCCGGCGATGCCGCCGGAAAGCGCCGAGCGGCCGAGCACCTCGAGGGCGCGGCGCATGCTGCCGGTGTACTCCTCGCCGGGCAGTTCGCTGAAGCCGCTGTCCTCCCATTCCCGGTAGGCGGTCACGAAGGCGCGCAGCTCCGGCCAGAACTCCAGTTCGGTGATCCGCGAGCGGATGGTCACCGCCGAGTTGGACACGCCGTCGAGGAACAGCTCCTCGCCGACCTCGCGGGTGATGCGTGCACTCTGGCTGGCGATGCGCCGGTCGATGTCGGCCAGCACGGCGAAGTAGTCGAACAGGTCCTTGCCGAAGATGCGCCCCTGCTCGCGCAGCGCGGTGATGCTCTGCGGCACCAGCTCGTTGAGCAGCTGGGCCAGCGCCGGCACCAGGCGGCGGTAGTCGAGGCTCGGCACGCCGCGCTCGCTGGCCAGGGTGCACTCCTCGCGGCTGCGTTCCCAGGTCTCGGTCAGGCTGGAGCCGGACTTGCCGGCGATCAGGCTGTCGAAGCGCTCGACGTGCTGGCGGATGGCGCCGAGCAGGTTCTCGCGGCCCTGCAACAGCTCCTGGCCGAGGCGCAGGCGTTCGTCCAGCTCGCCGGCGGGCGTCTGGCCGTCGCGCGGCAGCTTGAGTTCGCCCAGGCGCTTGATCAGGGTCTTGAGGCCGTCCAGCTGCTCGCCGACCTGGCCCTGGGCCTGCAGGGCCTGACGACGCTGCTGCTCGAGGCCTTCGCGGGTGGTCCTGAAGGTCTGGGTCGCGGTGTCCAGGCGCAGCTTGAGGTCGGTGGCCTCGCGCTTGCGCTCCACCAGATCCTCCTGCAGCTGCGGCTTGCGCTTGAGCCAGGTGACCGCGTACCACTCCTCGTAGCGGTGCACCTCGGCGCGGCGCGCCTCGGTGTCGCGGATGCGCTGCTCGCGCTCGCGGATGCCGCTCTTCAGCTGGATCAGTTGCGCCTCGTCGACGCCGCGCGACTTCAGCTCGTTGCGGTACCACTGCTCGCAGGCGGCCAGCTCGGCCTTGCCCTGGGCGCGCTGTTCCTCCATCTGGCCGCGCAGCTGGGCCAGGCGCTGCTCCAGATCGCCGATCACCTGCTGCCAGTGCGCGCTGGTGTCCAGGCGCGCCTCGCGGTGCTGGCTGTCCAGCTCCTCCAAGAGGCTCGCGTGCTCCAGCTTGAGCTGGGCGAGGGCGGCATCGAGGCCGGCGAGCTGCTTGCGCGCGGCCTGTCGGCGCTCGGCGAGCGCGGCGTCGAGGCGTTCCTTGAGCGCGACGCGCTCTTCCTTGAGGCGCTGGCGGTTGTCCTTGCAGGTCTGCAGGGCGGTGCGCGCCACCACCAGGCGGGTGTTCAGCTCCTCCAGCGCGGCGCTGTGCCCTCCCAACTGGCTCTCCACCTGCTCCTGCTGGTTGCGGGCATCCTGCAGGTTGTCGCTGGCCAGCTGCACGCGGTAGCGCAGCTCGGCCTCGCCGGCGGCGTGCTCCGGGGTGGCCAGCGCGGCGAGGTCGAGCTGCACGCCATACAGGCTGTCGGCTGGCGCTTCGCTCAGCGTCGGCTTGAGATCGCTGCGCTGCAGCAGGCTCGGCTCGATGACCTTGCCGAGGCTTTGCTCCCAGCCCGGCTGCTCGCGGCGCAGGAACTCCAGCAGGCTGTGCTGGCCGGGGTAGAGCAGGCGCTCGGCGGCGTCCAGCTCGCGCTGGCGTTCGACGACCCGGCGGCTGGCCTGGGCGAGCTGCTGGGCGGCCTCCTCGCGCTGGCGCAGCAGCAGGCGTTCCTGTCGGGACAGATCCTCCAGCTGCTGGGCGGCGGCGTCGCGCTGCTCGTCCGCCCCCTCCAGGCGGCGATCGAAGATCTCCAGGCTGAGCGCCTCCTCTTCGCTGTAGGCGAAGCTGTCAATCAGCTGCTCCTGGCGGCTCTTATCCAGTTCGAGGGCATGGCGGCGCTCGCGGCTGGCGCTTTCCGCTTCCTGGCGGCGATTGGCGAAGGAGCGGTCGAGTTGGGCCAGGGCGTCGTGCTTCTGCTGGTTGCGCTCAGCCAGTTCGTCGCGCACCCGGCCTTCCTGCTCGTGCAGGCGGTCGAGGGCTTCCTGCTGGCGCTCCTGGACGATCTGCTTGCGCTCAAGGTAGGCGTTCTGCACGTCGGCGTGCTGCTCGGTGAGCAGGTGCAGGCGCTCCTTGTGGTTGTCCAGTTCCAGCCGCCAGCCGTCGAGCTTCTCCAGATCGGCCTTGGCCTGGTCGATGTCGGCCTCCAGGTAGCCCTGGTACTGCTCCTCGATGTGCTCGAGCTGGGTTTCCGCGCTCTCGATGCGCCCCTGCACCTGGGACAGTTCGAGGCTCAGGGCGTCGCGCTCGTCCTTCCAGTTGTCCTCCAGCAGCTTGAGCTCGAACCCGGTCTGCTCGAGGCTCAGGCGCAACTGCTCCTGGCGGGCGAACAGCAGCGTCTGGTCGGTCTGGAAGGCCTGCAGCAGGCCGGACAGGCGCGTCTCGCAGCCCTGCAGCTCCTCGAAGTCGTGCTCCAGGCGGGCGAACTCCGGGCGCAGGGCGGCGAAGCCCTGGATCAGCTGGCTGTCGCGGATCCAGTCCTCGACCTTCTGCGGGCTGAGACCGGTGGTCGGCGGCGCCACGCCGTCCTCCTCGAGGATCGTTGCGACCATCGACTTGACGGTCTCCATCTTGCCTTCGCGCGAGTGCACGGCGCGCACCAGCTTCTCGATGTGGCGCAGGCTGTGCTCGCCGGCGCACAGGGAGAACTGCCGGGCCAGCTGGCGCAGCTCGCTGCGCTGGCTGTCGGCGGCCAGCAGGCTGCGGTCGTTCTGGATGATGGCGCGGTACTGGCGGGTGTTCAGCTGGTTGCTGACGGTCACCCCGCTCTGCCGGAAGTGGCGGCCCAGCTCGGCCATGCTGCGGCAGACGACGCTGTCGCCCTGGCGGCTCCTGATGTAGTCGTCCAGCTCGAAGCCCTTGTGCGCCAGGCGGTAGTCGACGCCGCGGCCGTCGCTGCTGGCGGCGAGAATGGTCTGGCACAGCTCGCCGTCCATGCGCCGGTATTCGTAGACGATGAAGCTCTGCTCGGTCGGCAGGTACCAGCGCTCGAAGCTGTCGCGGGTGGCCGGCACCACGCGGCTCGGGTATTCGCCGTAGAACACCGGCACCAGCCGCTGCAGGGTGGTCTTGCCGGAGGCGTTGGTGCCGCAGATGTTGGTGTGGTCGTCGACGACCAGTTCCACCACGCCCTGGAGGTGGGTGTTGATCAGGATGATGCGGTTCAGGCTGGGCATGCGGGTCCTTCAGAGAAACGGTGGAGGCGGGTCGCGAACCGAAAGGGGGAGGAAGTGTAGCGTCTGAACGGGATTTGCGAAGCGGCCGGGCCTTCGCCCATGGCGCCGCCGGTTCGACACGGCCCCGAAACAATCCGTTCGGATTCAATCTGCCGCCGGCCGGGGTCCGGCGTGGCATAATTCCCGCCCTCTTTCCCGACCACACGATACCCAGATGACAGACGGAACCCCGGTCCTCTACGGCATCAAGGCCTGCGACACCATGAAGAGGGCCCGCACCTGGCTCGACGAGCAGGGCGTCGCCTACCGCTTCCACGACTACAAGAGCGCCGGCATCGACCGCGCGCACCTGGAGAAGTGGTGCACCGAACACGGCTGGCAGGTCGTGCTCAATCGCGCCGGCACCACCTTCCGCAAACTGGATGACACACAGAAGGCCGATCTTGATCAGGCCAGGGCCATCGAGCTGATGCTCGCCCAGCCCTCGATGATCAAGCGCCCGGTGCTCGACCTCGGCGCACGCAGCCTGGTCGGCTTCAAGCCGGACCTCTATTCCGCCGCGCTGGCCTGAGGCCGGCGCCTCCACGAATCAGCAACAAGGAACGCCCCATGTCCACTACCCTGTTCAGCCTGGCCTTCGGCGTCGGCACCCAGAACCGCCAGGGCGCCTGGCTGGAAGTCTTCTACGCGCTGCCGCTGCTCGCGCCGGCCGCCGAGCTGGTCGCCGCCGTCGCACCGATCCTCGGCTACGAGGGCGGCAACCAGGCGATCGCCATCGACACCGACCAGGCCGCCGAGCTGGCCAAGGCGCTGAAGAGCATCGACCCGGTCCAGTCGGCCCTGCTCACCCGCCTGGCCGAGGCCCAGAAGCCGCTGGTCGCCACCCTGCTGGCCGAGGACGCCGCCCTGACCTCCACCCCGGAGGCCTACCTCAAGCTGCACCTGCTCTCCCACCGGCTGGTCAGGCCGCACGGGCAGAACCTCGCAGGGATCTTCCCGCTGCTGCCCAACGTGGCCTGGACCAGCCACGGCGCCATCGATCTGGGCGAGCTGCCGGCCCGCCAGCTGGAAGCGCGCCTGAAGGGAGAGCTGCTGGAAGTCTTCTCGGTGGACAAGTTCCCGAAGATGACCGACTACGTGGTACCGAGCGGGGTGCGTATCGCCGACAGCGCACGCATCCGCCTGGGCGCCTACATCGGCGAGGGCACCACGGTGATGCACGAGGGCTTCGTCAACTTCAACGCCGGCACCGAAGGGCCGGGGATGATCGAAGGCCGCGTCTCGGCCGGGGTGTTCGTCGGCAAGGGCTCCGACCTCGGCGGCGGCTGCTCGACCATGGGCACCCTGTCCGGCGGCGGCAACATCGTGATCTCCGTGGGCGAAGGCTGCCTGATCGGCGCCAACGCCGGCATCGGCATCCCGCTGGGCGACCGCAACACCGTGGAGTCCGGCCTCTACGTCACCGCCGGCACCAAGGTCAACTTGCTCGACGGCAAGGACGCACTGGTCAAGGTGGTCAAGGCCCGCGAGCTGGCCGGCCAGCCGGACCTGCTGTTCCGCCGCAACTCGCTGACCGGCGCGGTGGAGTGCAAGACCCACAAGTCGGCGATCGAGCTGAACGAGGCGCTGCACGCCCACAACTGATCCGCAGCGCCCGAACCTAGGAGCCGGCTTGCTGGCGATGCGCCCGAACGGCTTGGATCGCGGGCAGGCTCGCTCCTACACTGGACTGCATCACTCCGACCAGGGATCGCCGGCGATCCTGCCGGCTTCCCCCACCATGACAGCAGCGCCGACCATGTCCCTTCCCTCTCTCTGGCGCGCCGACTTTCCGGCCTTCGCCGCCTTCGGCCGGGACTGCCAGACCTACCTGGACAGCGCCGCCACCGCGCAGAAGCCGCAGGCGGTGCTGGACGCCCTGCTCGGCTACTACGCCGGCGGCGCGGCCAACGTGCATCGCGCCCAGCACGCCCCCGGCGAGCGCGCCACCCTGGCCTTCGAGGGCGCGCGGGCGAAGGTCGCCGCCTGGCTGAACGCCGACAGCGCCAGCCAGATCGTCTTCACCCGCGGCGCCACCGAGTCCCTCAACCTGCTCGCCTACGGCCTCGAACACCTGTTCGCCGCAGGCGACCAGATCGCCGTCAGCGCCCTGGAGCACCACGCCAACCTGCTGCCCTGGCAGCAGCTGGCGCAGCGTCGCGGCCTTGAACTGCTGGTGCTGCCGCTGGATGCCGCCGGCGACATCGACCTGGAGCAGGCCGAGCGGCTGATCGGCCCGCGCACCCGGCTGCTCGCCGTCAGTCAGCTGTCCAACGTGCTCGGCCGCTGGCAGCCGCTCGAGGCGCTACTCGCCCTGGCCCGCGCCCGGGGCGCGCTGAGCGTGGTCGACGGCGCCCAGGGGGTGGTCCACGGCCGCCACGACCTGCAGGCGCTGGCCTGCGACTTCTACGTGTTCTCCGCGCACAAGCTCTACGGCCCGGACGGCCTCGGCGTGCTCTACGGCCGCCCGCAGGCCCTGGAGCGGCTGCGTCACTGGCAGTTCGGCGGCGAGATGGTCCAGCAGGCCGACTACCACGAGGCGCACTTCCGCCCGGCGCCGCTCGGCTTCGAGGCCGGCACCCCGGCGATCGGCGCGGCCATCGCCTTCGGCGCCGCCCTCGACTACCTCGAGGGGCTGGACGGCGAGGCGGTCGCCGCCCACGAGGCGGCCCTGCACACCCGCCTGCTCGCCGGGCTGCGCGCCTTCGACGGCCTGCGCCTGCTCGCCGAGCCGCACACCGCGCTGGCCAGCTTCGTGGTCGAGGGGGTGCACAATGCCGATCTGTCCCAGCTGCTCGCCGAACAGGGCGTCGCCGTGCGCGCCGGCCAGCACTGCGCCATGCCGCTGCTGCGCCGCCTCGGCCTGCCCGGCGCGCTGCGCGTGTCGCTGGGCCTGTACAGCGAGGGGGACGATCTCGAACGCTTCTTCGCCGCCCTCCACCACGCCCTGGCGCTGCTGCGATGAGCCTGCCCGCCGCCGCCCGCGAGGCCCTGGAAGCCTTCGCCCAGTGCCCCGGCTGGGAACAGCGCGCGCGCCTGCTGCTGCAGTGGGGCGAGCGCCTGGAGCCGCTGGGCGACACGGAACGCTGCGAGGCCCATCGGGTGCAGGGCTGCGAAAGCCAGGTCTGGCTGCTCGGCGAACGGCGGGACGGCCGCTGGCATTTCCGCGCCGGCAGCGACGCGCGCCTGCTGCGCGGCCTGCTGGCGGTGCTGCTGGCACGCGTCGAGGGGCTGACGGCGGAAGAGCTGCAGGCGGTGGACCTGGCCGACTGGTTCGCCCGCCTCGGCCTGTCCCGCCAGCTCTCGCCGTCGCGCAGCAACGGCCTGAACGCCGTGCTGCAGCGGATGCGCGAGCTGGCCGGCCAGGATAGGGCCTGTTGACACTACTTCACGAACCGCGTTGCTGCGCCAAATGGCGCCAGGCTAGTCGCGGGACGCAGGGAATGGCGTTCCCTTGCCAAGTCCCGCAACGACGCATGGCGCCATTTGCCGCGCAACCCGAAGGGACGGGCCTGTTTTTGCGCGATGTGTCGTTGCTCGAGGCTCATTTGGAACGACCAAACTTCGCGTCTCGCGCCTAGCCTCGCGCAAAAACGGGCTCCGTCGCGGCCGTGTAGTAGTGTCAACAGGCCCTATGGCTTCCGCTCAAGCCGGCCGGTCGCCTCCAGCCACTGGGCGGCGTCGCGCTCCAGCCACAGGCGCGCCGGCGCGGCGTCGCGCACCCGGGCGTCGAGGAAGGCCAGGCTGAGGCTCAGCAGGCTGGCCATCTGGCGCGGATCGACGCGCTCCTCCATGCCCTGGCCATGGCCCAGCCGGCCGCCCCCGCCGGGACCGCCACCCTTGCCGCCGGGACGACCACCGCGCCCGCCTCTCTCGCCGCCATCGCCTGCGGGGCCCCCGGCGCCAGGTCCAGCGCCTCCGCCGGGTCCTCCGCCGCCCTCCGGCCGACCACCCGCCGGACGTCCGCCTTCGCACCCGGCGCCCGGCCCCGGCATGGCCTCGAACGAACCGCTGAGCAGCCGGTGGCTGGCCTCGGCGGCGAGCAGCTGGTAGCTGCCGGACGCCTGCAGCCCCTGCCAGAGCCGCTGGCGGCGGCTCGGCGGCTCCACCCAGCCGAAGGGGTCTTCGTCGCGCGGCCCGGTGACCGCCAGCAGCGGCGTGCCGATACGCCCGAAGCGACTGTCTTCGCTCTCCTCGGCCACGTAGGGACTGAGCAGGATCGCCGCCTTCGGCCGCCAGCCGGCCGGCGCCGCCGCCCCGGCAGAACGCTCGCCGGCCAGGGCGGCGGCGGTCTGTGCGCCGAGATCGAAGCCGGCCACCGCCAGCGTCTGCCAGTCGACCCCGGCCAGGCTCGGCTCGCCGGCCTGCGCGCGGCTGCGCAGCTCCGCCAGCACCTGCTCGAGCACGTCGATGCGCGCCGCCAGGGCCTGGTCGGCGAAACTCTTCTGCGCCAGGGAGCGGAACACGCCGGCCTGCGCCTCGGGACGCGAATAGACTGCCCGTCCGTAGGGCTGCGGCTGCACCGAGAGCACCGCGTAGCCGGCCTCGGCCCAGGCCCGGCGCCACTGCGCGCCGGCCCGGCTGCCCTCGCCGAGCCCCGGCAGGTAGAGGATCAGCGGCGCGCCCTTGGCCTGCTCCGGCGCCAGCCAGCTGACCTCGACCGCCTGCCCGGCGACCTGCCATTCGGCGTCCCAGCCGCGCACCGGCAGGCGTGCAGGCGGCCGGTAGGCGCCCTCCAGGTGACGTTCGAAGCCTTCGCCGGGCGGCCCCGGCGGCTCGGGCCGCCCGGCGCAGGCGGCCAGTACGGCGCCGACGAGCAACGGCAGGGAAAGACGCAAGAGCCTGGATTTCGACATTCGCACGGTCTCCGGAAGACTTCGGAACGGCGGTCGATGGTGCCAGCCGGGGCGCAAGGGCTGGGTCAGGATTGGGTAAGCGTCGGGTAAAGAATCCCTCAGGCCTAACTCATCCGGTTCTTTTACAAGTTCTTTATCCGCCGCCCCGCCTTTTTTCGAACCTTTTGATACCGCCCTGCCTAGCATGACCGGTACCGATTGAGCGAATCCGCAAGGAGGATTCATGGACTTCGTGTACCTGGGCGCCATCGGCCTGCTCTTCGCGCTGATGGTGGGACTGGCGGTCGGCTGCGACCGCCTGGGAGGCCACAAATGAGCTGGCCCTACGTGCTCGGCGGCCTCGCCGCCGCCGGTCTGCTGATCTATCTGCTGGCCGCCCTGCTCAAGCCGGAGGACTTCTCATGAGCCTGCATGCCTGGCTGCTGCTCGGAGCCTTCCTGGCCATCCTGCTGCTGACGACAAGGCCCCTGGGTCTCTACATCGCACAGCTCATGGAGGGACGGCTGCGCTGGGCGCGGCCGCTGGAGAACGGCCTCTACCGCCTGTGCGGCGTGCGGCCCGACGAGGAAATGGGCTGGCTGCGCTATGCCCTGGCGCTGCTGCTGTTCAACGCCCTCGGCGTCCTCGCCGTCTACGGGCTGCAACGCCTGCAGGCCGTGCTGCCCCTGAATCCCCAGCAGATGCCTGCCGTCGCGGCGGATTCGGCGTTCAACACGGCGGTGAGCTTCGCCACCAACACCAACTGGCAGGGTTATGCCGGGGAGTCGAGCCTTGGCTACCTGGTGCAGATGCTCGGCCTGACGGTGCAGAACTTCCTCTCGGCGGCGACCGGCATCGTGGTGGTCATCGCCCTGATCCGCGGCCTCGCCCGCCACAGCGCCGCGACGCTCGGCAACGCCTGGGTGGACCTGAGCCGCGCCACGCTCTACCTGCTGCTGCCTCTTTCCCTGGCGATGGCGGTGTTTCTGGTCGGCCAGGGCGTCATCCAGAACCTCGACGCCTATCGTGAGGTGGCCACCCTCGAACCGGCCCGGTCCGGACCGCAGCTGCTGGCGATGGGGCCGGTGGCCTCCCAGGAGGCGATCAAGATGCTGGGCACCAACGGCGGCGGCTTCTTCAACGCCAACTCGGCCCACCCCTTCGAGAACCCCACGCCCCTGACCAACTTCGTGCAGATGCTGGCGATCTTCCTGATTCCCGCGGCCCTGTGCGTCACCTTCGGGCGCATGGTCGGCGATACCCGCCAGGGCTGGGCCATCCTGGCGGCGATGACCCTGCTGTTCGTGGTCGGAGCCTGCGCGGCGATGAGCTTCGAGCAGCAGGGCAATCCGCGCCTGGCCGCCCTCGGCGTGGATCAGGCGACCAGCGTCTGGCAGGCCGGCGGCAACATGGAGGGCAAGGAAACCCGCTTCGGCATCGCCGCCTCGGCGCTCTTTGCGACCATCACCACCGCCGCCTCCTGCGGCGCGGTGAACGCCATGCACGACTCCTTCACGCCGCTGGGCGGCCTGGTGCCGCTAGCCAACATGCAGCTCGGCGAGGTGGTGTTCGGCGGCGTCGGCAGCGGCCTCTACGGCATGCTGGTGTTCGCCATCCTCGCGGTGTTCATCGCCGGCCTGATGATCGGCCGCACCCCCGAGTACCTGGGCAAGAAGATCGAAACCCACGAGATGAAGATGAGCGCCATCGCCATCCTCGTCACGCCCCTGCTGGTGCTCCTCGGCACGGCCCTCGCGGTGAGCACCGAGGCCGGCCGGGCCGGCATCGCCAACCCCGGCACCCACGGCTTCTCGGAGATCCTCTACGCCCTCACCTCGGCGGGCAACAACAACGGCAGCGCCTTCGCCGGCCTGTCCGCCAACACTCCGTTCTACAACCTGCTGCAGGGGGTGGTCATGTGGTTCGGCCGCTTCGGCGTGATCGTGCCGGTACTGGCCATGGCCGGCTCCCTGGCCGCGAAGAAACGCATCGCCGCGACCACCGGAACCCTGCCCACCCATACCCCCCTGTTCGTGGCCCTGCTGATCGGCACCGTGCTGCTGTTCGGCCTGCTCAACTACGTGCCGGCCCTGGCCCTGGGCCCGGTCGTCGAACACCTGGTGCTGTGGCTGGAGGCCTGAAGGAAAACACCATGACCAAGAAGACCTTTACCCTCTACGACCCGGCCCTGCTGCTACCGGCCATGGGCGAGGCCCTGCGCAAGCTCCATCCGGCCGTGCAATGGCGCAACCCGGTGATGTTCGTGGTCTACGTCGGCAGCCTGTTCACCACCCTGCTCTGGCTGCAGGCCCTGACCGGCGAAGGCGAGGCGCCGGCCGGCTTCATCCTCGCGGTGACCTTGTGGCTGTGGTTCACCGTGCTTTTCGCCAACTTCGCCGAGGCGCTCGCCGAAGGCCGCAGCAAGGCCCAGGCGGCCTCCCTGCGCGGGATCAAGCAGGAAACCTGGGCCAGGAAGCTGCAGGAGCCGCGCTACGGCGCCGAGTGGCAGTCGGTGCGCGGCAGCGAGCTGCGCAAGGGCGACGTGGTGCTGGTCGAGGCCGGCGACCCGGCTGGCGCGCTGATCCCCGCCGACGGCGAGGTGATCGAGGGCGTGGCCTCGGTCGACGAGTCGGCGATCACCGGCGAATCGGCGCCGGTGATCCGCGAGTCGGGCGGCGACTTCTCGGCGGTCACCGGCGGCACGCGGGTGCTCTCCGACTGGCTCGTCGTGCGGGTCACCGTCAATCCGGGCGAGACCTTCGTCGACCGCATGATCGCCATGGTGGAGAGCGCCAGGCGCCAGAAGACCCCCAACGAGATCGCCCTGACCATCCTGCTGGTGGCCCTGACCATCGTCTTCCTCGGCGTCACCGTCACCCTGCTGCCCTTCTCGCTGTTCGCCGTGGACGCCACCGGCACCGGCAGCCCGGTGGGCATCACCGTGCTGGTCGCCCTGCTGGTGTGCCTGATCCCCACCACCATCGCCGGCCTGCTCTCGGCGATCGGCGTGGCCGGCATGAGCCGCATGCTGCAGGCCAACGTGATCGCCACCTCCGGCCGCGCGGTGGAGGCTGCCGGCGACGTGGACGTGCTGCTGATGGACAAGACCGGCACCATCACCCTCGGCAACCGCCAGGCCGCGGCCTTCCTGCCGGCGGAGGGGGTGCGCGAGGCGGAACTGGCCGACGCGGCGCAACTGGCCTCCCTCGCCGACGAGACGCCGGAAGGGCGCAGCATCGTCGTGCTCGCCAAGCAGCAGTACAACCTGCGGGAACGCAACATCCACGCCCTGGACGCCCACTTCATCCACTTTTCCGCGCAGACCCGCATGAGCGGCGTGGACCTGGGCGGCCGGCAGATCCGCAAGGGCTCCGCCGAGGCGATCCGCATGCACGTGGAAAGCCTCGGCGGCAGCCTGCCCCGCTCCGTGGCCATCCAGGTCGGCGAGGTTTCCCGGCGCGGCAGCACGCCGCTGGTGGTCGCCGAGGACAAGCGGGTGCTGGGGGTGATCGAGCTGAAGGACATCATCAAGGGCGGCATCAAGGAACGCTTCGCCGAACTGCGCCGGATGGGCATCAAGACGGTGATGGTGACCGGCGACAACCGGATCACCGCGGCCGCCATCGCCGCCGAGGCGGGGGTCGACGACTTCCTCGCCGAGGCCACGCCGGAGGCCAAGCTGGCGCTGATCCGCCAGTACCAGGCCGAAGGCCGCCTGGTGGCGATGACCGGCGACGGCACCAACGACGCCCCGGCGCTGGCCCAGGCCGACGTGGCGGTGGCGATGAACAGCGGCACCCAGGCCGCCAAGGAAGCCGGCAACATGGTGGACCTGGACTCCAACCCCACCAAGCTCATCGAGGTGGTCGAAACCGGCAAGCAAATGCTGATGACCCGCGGCTCGCTGACCACCTTCAGCATCGCCAACGACATCGCCAAGTACTTCGCGATCATCCCCGCGGCCTTCGTCGGCACCTACCCGCAGCTGGCCGCGCTGAACGTGATGGGCCTGTCCAGCCCGGCCTCGGCGATCCTCTCGGCGGTGATCTTCAACGCGCTGATCATCGTCTTCCTGATCCCCCTGGCCCTCAAGGGCGTGCCCTACCGGCCTCTCGGCGCGGCTGTCCTGCTCCGCCGCAACCTGGCCCTCTACGGCCTCGGCGGAATCCTGGTGCCCTTCCTCGGCATCAAGCTGATCGACCTGCTGCTGACCGCCAGCGGCCTTGCCTGATCCGGAGATCCCCCCATGAAAACCCTCGTTCGTCCCGCCGTCAGCCTGTTCCTGCTGCTCAGCGCCGCCACCGGCCTGGCCTATCCCCTGGCGGTGACCGGCATCGCCAGGGCCGTCTTTCCCGAACAGGCTGCCGGCAGCCTGATCCTCGAGGACGGCCAGGTGGTCGGCTCGGCACTGGTCGGCCAGCATTTCAGCGATCCGAAACACTTCTGGGGACGCCCCTCGGCGACCGCTCCCCAGCCCTACAACGCGGCCGCCTCGTCCGGCTCCAACCTGGGGCCGCTCAATCCGGCCCTGGTCGCGGCGGTCGAGACCCGCCTCGAGGCGCTGCGCGCCGCCGATCCGGGCAACGCCCGGGCGGTGCCGGTGGATCTGGTCACCGCTTCGGCCAGCGGCCTCGACCCGCACATCAGTCCGGCCGCGGCCCTCTGGCAGGTGCCCCGGGTGGCCCGCGCCCGAGGCCTGCCCGAAGCGCAGGTCAGGTCCCTCGTGGAAGGCCAGGCGGAGGGCCGCCAGTGGTGGCTGCTCGGCGAGCCGCGGGTGAACGTGCTGAAGCTCAATCTCGCGCTGGATGCCCTGGGGCAGTGATGCCCCCTTTTCGTGAGCCGAACCCATGACCATCAAGCATTACGCACTGACCACCCTGGCCAGCGCGAGCCTGACGCTCGCCGCCGACCAGCCCCAGGCGACGCCGCACAGCTTCACCGCCAACCTTGGGCTGTTCAGCGAATACCGCTTCCGCGGCATCGACCAGACCTTCGGCAGGCCTGCCCTGCAGGGTGGCTTCGACTACAGCCATGCCAGCGGCCTCTACGCCGGCAACTGGAACTCCAACATCAGCAGCGGCGCGGGCTATCCGGGCGGCCGCCTGGAAATGGACTTCTACGGCGGCTACAAGACCCGGCTCGGCGACGTCGCGCTGGATCTGGGGGCGATCTATTACTATTACCCCGGCACCCACCTCGACGACGCCTTCCAGGGCGTCAACGCCCGCCATCCCGACCGGAAAGCCAACGGCGTGGTCGACAACGGCGAACTCTACCTGGCCGGCAGCTGGCGCTTTCTCACGCTGAAGTATCACCATGCCTTCACCGATTATTTCCAGCTTCCCGGAACCCGCGGCACGGGCTACCTGGATCTTGCCGCCAGCCACGCGCTGGGCAACGGCCTGACCCTGACGGCCCATGTCGGACACCTTTTCATGCGC
Organism: Azotobacter chroococcum; assembly: GCF_002220155.1. Taxonomy (NCBI): domain Bacteria; kingdom Pseudomonadati; phylum Pseudomonadota; class Gammaproteobacteria; order Pseudomonadales; family Pseudomonadaceae; genus Azotobacter; species Azotobacter chroococcum. The sequence goes on from NZ_CP011835.1 coordinate 3,374,846, forward strand.
GACTTCTCCTACCGCAATGCCGACGGCTCCCGCTACGACGGCCGCTACACCGACTGGCGGCTGGGCCTGAGCAAGGAGCTTGCCGGCTGGGTCGTCGCCGCCTCCTATGTCGCCACCGATGCCCAGGGCAGCTGCGGCAACGGCGAGTTCTACTGCTTCAGCAGCAGCACCGACAGCGCAGGCCGCGCCAATGGCTCGCATGACCGGGACGCGGGGCGCAGCACCCTCGTCTTCTCGGTCGCCCGCAACTTCTGAAGGCCGGAGGACAAGCCATGCCAGTGTCCACCGATCCCGCCCTGCGCCGTCCCGATCCGGACGAGCTGCTGGCGAAGGTCCAGCAGGAGGAAGAGCGGGCCAGGCGGGGCCGCCTGAAGATCTTCTTCGGCGCCTCGGCCGGCGTGGGCAAGACCTTCGCCATGCTGGTCGCCGCCCGCCAGCAGCTCGTCCAGGGCGTGGACCTGGTCATCGGCGTGGTGGAAACCCACGGACGCCAAGAGACGGCCGTACTGGTCGAGGGGATCGAACAGATCGCGCTCAAGGAAATCCCCTACCGCGGCCGGATACTGCGGGAATTCGACCTCGACCGGGCGCTGGCCCGGCGGCCGGCGCTCATCCTGGTCGACGAGCTGGCCCACGCCAACGTCGCCGGCTCCCGCCATCCCAAGCGCTGGCAGGACGTGGAGGAGCTGCTCGCGGCCGGCATCGACGTGTACTCCACGGTGAACGTGCAGCACCTGGAGAGCCTCAACGACGTGGTCAGCGGGATCACCGGCATCCGCGTCTGGGAAACCGTGCCGGACCGGGTGTTCGACGAGGCGGACGAGGTGGTGCTGGTGGACCTACCGCCGGACGAGCTGCTGCAGCGCCTGCGGGAAGGCAAGGTGTACCTGCCCAACCAGGCCGAGCGGGCGATCCGCAACTTCTTCCGCAAGGGCAACCTGCTGGCCCTGCGCGAGCTGGCCCTGCGCCGCACCGCCGACCGGGTGGACGAGGACGTCCAGCAGTACCGCCGCGACCAACTGGTCACCCCGGTCTGGCAGACCCATGACGCCCTGCTGGTGTGCATCGGCGCCGGCGCCGGCAGCGAGAAGCTGGTGCGCAGCGCGGCGCGCATCGCCGGACGGCTGGAAACCTCCTGGCATGCGGTCCATGTGGAGACGCCCGATCTGCAACGGCTGCCCCCGGCCGACCGCGAACGCCCCCTGAAGACCCTGCGGCTGGCCCAGGAACTCGGCGCGCAGACCGCCACCCTGTCCGGAACCCGCGTGGAGGACGAGGCCGTCCGCTACGCACGGACCCACAACCTGTCGCGGCTCATGGTCGGACGCGACGACCCGCCGCTCTGGCGCTTCTGGCGGCGCTCGGTCGCCGACCGGATCGGCCGCCTCGCGGCGGACCTGGATGTGATTCAGGTGGCCCGGGCCGAGCGGGAAGCCCCCGGCAGGCGCGGCCCGCCAGGGAGCGGATCGCCCCCGCGAACTGGCCGGCCTATGCGCTGAGCGCCGCGGTATGCGGGCTGGCCGGACTGATCGCGGCGCCGCTCTACCCCTTTTTCGACCTGGCGAACATCGTGATGGTGTTTCTGCTCGCGGTGGTGGCGGTCGCCGTCCGTTTCGGCCGCGGGCCGGCGGTGCTGGCCTCGTTCCTCGGCGTGGCCATCTTCGACTTCTTCTTCGTTCCGCCGCGCTTCACCTTCGCGGTCGGCGACATGCAGTACCTGATGACCTTCGTGGTGATGCTGGTGGTGGGGCTGGTGATCGGCCAGCTCACCGCCGGCTTCAAGTACCAGGCGCAGGTCGCCGGCTGGCGGGAGGCGCGGGTGAAGGCCCTCTACGAGATGTCGCGGGACCTTTCCGGGGCCCTGGTCCCGGAGCAGATCACCGAGATCGGCAGCCGCTTCCTCGCCACCGAAATGAACATGCGCGCAGCCTTCCTGCTGACCGACGCCGCAGACCGGCTGCAGGTGCCGGCACAGGTCGCGGCCGGCTTTCCGGAGATCGACCCGGGCATCGCCCAGTGGGCCTTCGACCACGGCGAGGCGGCCGGCCAGGGAACCAACACCCTGCCGGCCAGCCCGATTCTCTACCTGCCGCTCAAGGCGCCGATGCGCTTTCGCGGCGTCCTGGCCCTCGAGATGCGCGACCCGGCCCGGCTGCTGGGCCCCGAACAGCGCCGGCTCCTGGACACCTTCGCCTCCCTGATCGCGATCGCCCTGGAGCGGGTGCATTACGTCAGCGTGGCCCAGGAAACCATGCTGCAGATGGAATCGGAGCGCCTGCGCAACTCCCTGCTGTCGGCAATCTCCCACGACCTGCGCACCCCCCTGAGCGTGCTCATCGGCCTGGTCGACTCCATGTTCCTCACCCAGCCGGCCCTCGACGAAGCGCAGGCCGGCATCGCCCGCAAGCTGCGCGAGCAGGCCCTGCGCATCAACGCCCAGGTGAACAACCTGCTCGACATGGCGCGCCTGCAGGCCGGCCGCATCCATCTCAACCGGCAATGGCAGCCCCTGGAGGAAGTGGTCGGCAGCGCCATCCGGAGCCTCAGGCCGATGCTGGCCGAGCATCGGCTCAAGGTGGACCTGCCGGACGACCTGCCGCTGGTCGAGGTCGATTCGGTGCTGATGCAGCGGGTGTTCTGCAACCTCCTGGAGAACGCGGTGAAATACACGCCGCCCGGCAGCGGCATCTGGATCGGTGCCTTCACCTCGGGCAGCCAGATGGAAATCCACGTCGAGGACAACGGTCCGGGTTTGCCGAAAGGACGCGAAGAGGCGATATTCAGGAAGTTCGAGCGGGGCCAGCAGGAGGGCAGCACGCCGGGCGTCGGCCTGGGCCTGGCCATCTGCCGGGCCATCGTCGAGGCGCACCGGGGAAGCATCCTCGCCCGCCCGCGACCGGGGGGCGGGGCCTGCTTCGTCATCACCCTGCCCCTCGGCAATCCGCCGCCCGTCGCACTGGACGATGGGCAATCCCCTCCACCTGGAAACTGAAGCCCTCATGTCCACGCCAACGCCGCGAGTGATCATCGTCGAGGACGAAGCCAACCTGCGCCGCTTCGTGCGCCTGGCCCTGGAAGCCGAGGGCTGCGAGGTCCACGAGGCGGACTCGGTCAGGCGCGGGCTGATCGAGGCGGGGACCCGCAAGCCCGACCTGCTCATCCTCGACCTCGGCCTGCCGGACGGGGACGGCATCGAGCTGATCCGGGATCTGCGGACCTGGTCCGACATCCCGGTCATCGTGCTGTCGGCCCGCACCGCCGAGGCGGAAAAGGTCACCGCCCTGGATGCGGGGGCCGACGACTACCTGTCGAAGCCCTTCGGTTCCGCCGAGCTGCTGGCCCGGGTCCGGGCGCACCTCAGGCGGCACCGCAGCGGCGCCGAGGGAGCGGAGTCGGTCCGCTTCGGCCCGGTGCGGATCGACTTCGGGCGGCGCCTGGTGGAAAAGGACGGCCAGCCCGTCCATCTCACGCCGATCGAGTTCCGCCTGCTGGCCTACCTGGTCTCGAACCCGGACTGCGTGCTGACCCACCGGCAACTGCTCAAGGCGGTCTGGGGTCCCACCCACGCCGAGGACAGCCATTACGTCCGCGTCTACATGGGCCATCTGCGCAAGAAGATCGAAAACGATCCGGCCAGCCCCGACTTCATCCTGACCGAGCCCGGGGTGGGCTACCGCTTCCAGATGCAATAGCCCCCTCAGGCGGAAGAGGCGCGCCGCTCCGCCGGACGCCGCGCGCCGGCCACCAGCTTGTCCACCGCCCTGGCCGCAGCGGCCATGCCGAAGCTGGCGGTGACCATGGTCACCGCGCCGAAGCCGCCGGCGCAGTCGAGCTTCACCCCTTCGCCGACGAAGCCCTTGCTCTGGCACACCGTGCCGTCCGGCTTGGGGTAGCGCAGCTGCTCGCTGGAGAACACGCAGGGCACGCTGTAGGTCCGTCCCGGCGTGCGCGAGAAGCCGTAGTCGCGGCGCAGGGTCGAGCGTACCTTGGCGGCCAGCGGGTCGTTGAAGGTCTTGTTCAGGTCGCCGACCTGGATCTGCGTCGGGTCGATCTGCCCGCCGGCACCGCCGGTGGTGACGATGCCGATCTTGCGCCGCTTGCACCAGGCGATCAGCGCCGCCTTGGCCGCCACGCTGTCGATGCAGTCGATGACGAAGTCCAGGTCTTCGGTGATGTGTTCGGCCATGGTCTCGCGGGTGACGAAGTCGGCCACCGCATGCACCCGGCACGCGGGGCTGATGGCGCGCAGGCGCTCGGCCATCGCCTCGACCTTGGGCCGTCCGACGGCGCCTTCGAGGGCATGCACCTGGCGGTTGGTGTTGGTGATGCAGACGTCGTCCAGATCGAACAGGGAAATCTCGCCGACCCCGCTGCGCGCCAGCGCCTCCGCCGCCCAGGAGCCGACCCCGCCGATCCCGACCACCGCCACATGGGCCGCCGCCAGGCGGGCCAGACCGTCGCGGCCATACAGGCGGGCGATGCCGCCGAAACGCCGATCCTCTGTAATCATTTACATACCTCGCGAACGGGCGCGTATTATCGGCGCTGGCGAGGCGGGATTGAAGCCTTTGCCGGGCTCCCGCCGAGCATGTGGCGAACTTGTCCGGCCCGCCGCTGCCAAAGAGCCGCAGGCTGCGCCGGCCTTGGCGTGGCTGGACGGGCGGGAGCTATACAGGTCAGGGATGGCACAGTAGGATGCGCCGACGGCGTTCGCCGGCTTCCCCTGCTCCACCCCTTGGAACCTGAATCAGTCATGTCATCGCATAAATTCGGACTCAATCTGGTGGTGGTCGTGGCGGTCGCCGCGCTCTTCACCGGCTTCTGGGCGCTCTACAACCTGCCGGTCAGCGCACCGGACTGGCCCGAGCAGATTTCCGGCTACTCCTTCTCGCCGTTCCGCCCGGGGCAGAATCCCCAGGAGGACGTCTACCCGAGCGACGAGGAGATCCGCGCCGACCTGGAGCTGCTCAGCCGGCAGACCGACAGCATCCGCACCTATTCGGTGGACGGCGCCCTGGCCAATGTGCCGCGCCTGGCCGAGGAGTTCGGCCTGCGCGTGACCCTGGGCATCTGGATCAGCCAGGACATCGAGCGCAACGAACGGGAGGTCGCCAAGGCCATCGAACTGGCGAAGAGCTCGCGCAGCGTGGTGCGCGTGGTGGTCGGCAACGAGGCGCTGTTCCGCGGCGAGATCACCCCCGAGGCGCTGATCACCTACATCGACCAGGTGCGCGCCGCAGTCAAGGTGCCGGTGACCACCTCCGAGCAGTGGCACATCTGGCAGGAATATCCGGAGCTGGGCCGCCACGTCGACCTGATCGCCGCACACATCCTGCCCTACTGGGAATTCGTGCCGATGGAGGACTCCACCCAGTTCGTCCTCGACCGCGCCCGCGACCTGAAGAAGCTGTTCCCGAGAAAGCCGCTGCTGCTCTCGGAAGTCGGCTGGCCGAGCAACGGCCGCACCCGCGGCGGCGCCGAGGCCTCCCAGGCCGACCAGGCGATCTACCTGCGCACCCTGGTCAACACCCTCAACGCCCAGGGCTACAACTACTTCGTCATCGAGGCCTTCGACCAGCCCTGGAAGATCGACGACGAAGGCTCGGTGGGCGCCTACTGGGGCGTCTACAACTTCGAGCGCCAGCCCAAGTTCGCCTTCGAGGGGCCGGTGGTGGCGATTCCCCAGTGGCGCCTGCTGGCCATCGGCTCGGTGGTCCTCGCCGTGCTGGCCCTGGCCCTGCTGTTGATCGACGGCAGCTCGCTGCGCCAGCGCGGGCGCACCTTCCTGACCTTCGTCGCCTTCGCCTGCGGCTCGATCCTGGTGTGGATCGCCTACGACTACAGCCAGCAGTACAGCACCTGGTTCAGCCTCACCGTCGGCTTCCTCCTCGCCCTCGGCGCACTCGGCGTGTTCATCGTGCTGCTCACCGAGGCCCACGAGCTGGCCGAAACGGTGTGGATGCTCAAGCGCCGCCGGCCGTTTCCGCCGGTCACCGGCGACGAAGCCTACCGGCCCAAGGTGTCGATCCACGTGCCCTGCTACAACGAGCCGCCGGAGATGGTCAAGCAGACCCTCGACGCCCTCGCCCGTCTGGACTATCCGGACTACGAAGTGCTGGTGATCGACAACAACACCAAGGACCCGGCGGTCTGGCAGCCCCTCGAGGAGCACTGCGCGCGCCTCGGCCCGCGCTTCAAGTTCTTCCACGTCGCGCCGCTGGCCGGCTTCAAGGGCGGCGCGCTGAACTACGTGATGCAGCACACCGCGCCGGACGCCGAGGTGATTGCGGTGATCGACTCCGACTACTGCGTCGAGCGCGACTGGCTCAAGCACATGGTGCCGCACTTCGCCGATCCGAAAATCGCCGTGGTGCAGTCGCCGCAGGACTACCGCGACGACAAGGAGAGCGCCTTCAAGAAGCTCTGCTACGCCGAATACAAGGGCTTCTTCCACATCGGCATGATCACCCGCAACGACCGCGACGCGATCATCCAGCACGGCACCATGACCATGACCCGCCGCGCGGTGCTGGACGAGCTGGGCTGGGCCGACTGGTGCATCACCGAGGACGCCGAGCTGGGCCTGCGGGTGTTCGAGAAGGGCCTCTCCGCCGCCTACTCGGAACGCAGCTACGGCAAGGGTCTGATGCCCGACACCTTCATCGACTTCAAGAAGCAGCGTTTCCGCTGGGCCTACGGCGCCATCCAGATCATGAAGCGCCACACCCGCAGCCTGCTGTGGGGCAAGGACACCGAGCTGACCCGCGGCCAGCGCTACCACTTCCTCGCCGGCTGGCTGCCGTGGATCGCCGACGGGCTGAACATCTTCTTCACCCTCGGCGCCCTGCTCTGGTCGGCGGCGATGATCATTGTCCCGCACCGGGTCGATCCGCCGCTGATGATCTTCGCCATCCCGCCGCTGGCGCTGTTCGCCTTCAAGGTCGGCAAGATCCTGTTCCTCTATCGCCGCGCGGTGGGCCTCAACCTCAAGGATGCCTTCTACGCCGCGATCGCCGGCCTGGCGCTGTCGCACACCATCGCCAAGGCGGTGCTCTACGGCTTCTTCACCAGCAGCATCCCGTTCTTCCGCACGCCGAAGATGGCGACCAGCCATGGCTTCCTGGTGGCCCTGGCGGAAGCCCGCGAGGAGGTCGTGATCATGCTCGTGCTGTGGGGTGCGGCCGCCGGCATCGCCCTGGTGCAGGGCTTTCCGAGCAACGACGTGATCTTCTGGGTGGCGGTCCTGCTGATCCAGTCGCTGCCCTACCTGGCGGCGCTGATCATGGCCCTGCTGTCGTCGCTGCCGAAGGCCGAGGAGGCTCCGCTCGCCGAGACCGCCTGAGGCGTGCCGGCCACCCCCGCCGGGCTCCCGCCCGGCAGTCGGCAGTCGCCTATCCTTACCCCGTCCCCCGGCAAGGCCGCTGCAGTCGCGCAGCGGCTTTTGCTTTAAGATGGCGCCCTTTTTCCGCCCCGGAGCCGCAATGACCGCCCCAGCCCTCTCCCCCACCTTGGCGCTCGCCTGCGAGCTGATCAACCGCCCCTCGGTCACGCCGCTGGACGAAGGCTGCCAGGCGCTGATGATGGCCCGTCTGGGCGCCGCCGGCTTCGCCCTGGAGCCGATGCACATCGAGGAGGTGGAGAATTTCTGGGCGCGTCGCGACGGCGGCACGGGCGAGGGGCCGGTGCTGTGCTTCGCCGGCCACACCGACGTGGTGCCGACCGGCCCGCACGAGGCCTGGCAGAGCCCGCCCTTCGCGGCCACCATCGATGACGCCGGCATGCTCCGCGGGCGCGGCGCGGCGGACATGAAGGGCAGCCTGGCGGCCATGGTGGTTGCGGTCGAGCGCTTCGTCGCCGACCACCCGCGCCATCGCGGGGCGATCGCCTTCCTGATCACCAGCGACGAGGAAGGCCCGGCGCTGCACGGCACCCAGGCGGTGGTCGAGCGCCTGCGCGCGCGCGGCGAGCGCCTCGACTGGTGCATCGTCGGCGAGCCGTCGAGCAGCGCGGCGCTCGGCGACACGGTGAAGAACGGCCGGCGCGGCTCCCTCGGCGCGACCCTGACGGTGCGCGGCAAGCAGGGCCACGTGGCCTACCCGCAGCTGGCGAAGAACCCCATCCACCTGGCCGCGCCGGCGCTGGCCGAGCTGGCCGCCGAGCACTGGGACGACGGCAACGCCTTCTTCCCGCCGACCAGCTTCCAGATCTCCAACATCAAGGCCGGCACCGGCGCCACCAACGTGATCCCCGGCGAGCTGCAGGTACTGTTCAACTTCCGCTTCTCCACCGAATCCACGGTGGAAGGCCTCCAGCAGCGCGTCGCGGCGATCCTCGACCGCCACGGCCTGGACTGGCAGATCGACTGGGCGCTGTCCGGCCTGCCGTTCCTCACCGAGCCGGGCGCGCTGCTGGACGCCGTATCGGCCAGCATCCGCGCGGTGACCGGCCGGGAAACCACGCCCTCGACCAGCGGCGGCACCTCCGACGGGCGCTTCATCGCCACCCTCGGCACCCAGGTGGTCGAGCTCGGCCCGCTCAACGCCACCATCCACCAGGTCGACGAGCGCATCCTCGCCAGCGACCTGGAACTGCTCACCGAGATCTACTACCAGACCCTGGTGCGGCTGCTGGCATGCTGACCTGTCCCCTCTGCAACGGCGCCCTGAGCGCCGATGAGCGGGGCGTCGCCTGTCCCGCCGGGCACCGCTTCGACCGCGCCCGCCAAGGCTACCTGAACCTGTTGCCAGTGCAGCACAAGAAGAGCCGCGACCCCGGCGACAACCAGGCAATGGTCGAAGCGCGCCGGCGCTTCCTCGACGGCGGACACTATGCCCCGCTGGCCCGCCGCCTGACCGAACTGGCCGCCGAACGCGCGCCACGCCGCTGGCTGGACATCGGCTGCGGCGAGGGCTACTACACCGCGCAACTGGCCGAAGCCCTGCCCGAGGCCGACGGCTATGCCCTGGACATCTCCCGCGAGGCGGTCAAGCGGGCCTGCCGCCGGGCCCCGCAGCTGACCTGGCTGGTCGCCAGCATGGCCCGGGTGCCGCTGGCCGACGCCAGCTGCAACCTGCTGGCCAGCGTGTTCAGCCCGCTCGACTGGCAGGAGGCCCGCCGCCTGCTGGCCCCCGGCGGCGGCCTGCTGCGCATGGGGCCGACCCACGAGCACCTGCTGGAGCTGCGCGGCCTGCTCTACGACGAGGTGCGCGAGTACGACGACGCCAAGCACCTGTCGCTGATTCCGCCGGGCATGCATCTCGTGCACAGCGAAACGCTGAGCTACCGGCTGCGGCTGAACAACGCCGAGGACCGCGCCGACCTGCTGGCGATGACCCCGCACGGCTGGCGCGCCAACGCCGAGCGCCGCGCCGCGGTGATCGCCGCGCCCTTAGAGGTCACCATTGCCATACGCTACGATTGGATCGAACGAAACTAGCCGGAGAGTCCGCCAGCCATGCGCCAACCCGACATCGAGATCTACCTGAAGGACGGCGATCAGCAGGCAGTCACCGACTGGCTGAACGCGACGATCGGCCCCTGCACGCCCTGGCGACGCCAGGGCCAGACCTTCAAGTGCCAGGCCGCCAACGGCGCGCCCGTCACCTGGCTGCCGAACGCGGTGGGCAAGTGGCACAGCCTGTTCATCGAGAGCGAGCGGACGCCCTGGGAGGACGACCCGGCCTTCGCCCGCGCCGCCTTTGCCGCACTGGGCGTGGAGATCCGCTGTGCGCCAGGAGGCTGGCAGGAAGAGGATGGCATCGATGCCGCCGACCGCTGGATCAAGATCAATGGCGAGGGTGAGCAGGAGTTCATCTGGCGGACCCAGTGAGGGTCCCGGGAAGGCACCGGCGGCAGCCGGAAGCCGGAAGCGAACAGGCCCGTCGCTGACGGGCCTGTCGGGTACTACACTCTGGAGACGTCTTCCGCCTGCAGGCCCTTCTGGCCCTGGATCACCGAGAACTCCACCTTCTGTCCCTCGATCAGGGAGCGATGACCTTCGCCGCGGATGGCGCGGTAATGGACGAACACGTCCGGGCCGCTCTCGCGCTGAATGAATCCATAGCCTTTGGCATCATTGAACCACTTGACGGTTCCGACCTCACGATCAGCCATTACCACTCTCTCCAAACATGCAATTTTGTTGTTTGCCTTACCAGAGGCCACCAAGGCCCGCGGACGTGCTCCAAACCCTCAAACATGCTCGATCACTAGGGTGTTGAAGGCGCATCCCTGGAAGCACCGCTTCGGCAGTATAAAGCAACCGTCCGGGCTGGAAAGGACTTTTTGTCGCAGGCACGCAACCCCTCCAGATCAATAAATCAGTCGAAAATCCGAGTATTTTCGACTGATTTCAGGCTTTTCGCCCGCCCCACAAGCAATAACCCCATGTCTGATAGGCGATTTTCCCCTCAGACCCGGCGCCGGCGACGCCACAACCAGACTGCCAGCACCCCCAGGGTCAGCAGCAGCGGCACCAGGGCGATGTTGAGGAGCTTGAGGGTGCGCCCGAGGGCCTCGATGTCCGCGTTGAGCTGGTAGCGCACCTCGCGCAGCTCCTTGCGGATGCGCAGCTTCTCCTGCATGAACTGCTGCAGCGTGGCCTGCTGCTCGGCGCTCAGCTCCAGGGCCTTGCCCGGCTCCTCGCTCTGCTGCAGGGCGGCGAGCTGCTGCTCGGTCTGCGCCAGGCGCTGCTGCAACACCTCCTCCTTCTCGCGGAAGCGCGCCTCGGCCTCGCGCTGCAGCGCCTCGACCACCACGAACGGACGGCTGAAGCGGCCGCGCGAGCGCACCTCGATCAGCGCGTCGGAGCCGGCCAGGTTGTCCAGCGCGTTGATCGCCAGGCTGGCGTTGTCGGCGAACGGTTGCGGAATCCGCTGGCCGAAGAAGTCCTGCACCCGCACCCACATGCGGTCGCTGAGCAGGTCGCTGTCGGCGACCACGATCAGGTTGATATTGCCGGCCGTCTTGAGACCGTCCTTGCGTCCCTCAATGCCATCCGGATAGGCCGACTTGGCCGGCCCGCTGATCCGCGCGGCAAGGGTGTAGCGCTCGCCGGTCGGCTGCAGGTCGCCGAGCAGGGTCTGCGGATCGTCGACGGCGGCGACCCGCTCGGCATCCAGCGGCATGGCGTAGACGGAGCTCCGGATCAGCGGCACGAAGCGGGTCGAGGCACCCTCCACCGGGTCGAGGATGCCGGCGCTGGCGACGGTCAGGCTTTCCAGCCCGGCGGTACTGACATCCTGCTCGTCCAGCGCCGCAGGCGGCAGGCTCAGCCAGGCGGGATGACGCACCGCCCGCTGGCCCTGGCCAACGCTCACCGCCATGGCGTAGGCGGCATCGCCGAGCACCTCGCCGGGGCGCAGGCGCAGGCCCCAGGCCTTGAACAGCGGCTCCAGGTCGGAGGCCCGGCCAGCGCCCATCTCACCGCTCAGGCTCATGCCCGTGTCGGTCTCGCTGAGCGGATCGACGAAGGCCAGCAGCTTGCCGCCGCGCAGCACGAACTGGTCGATGGCATAGAGGGTCTGCTCCGGCAGCTGCTTCGGGTGCACCAGCAGCAGCACCGAAACCTCCTCGGGAATCTGGTCGATGCCGGCCTCCAGGCTTTCGATGTGGAACAGCTGGCGGATCTCCTCGAGCACCATCCAGGGCGGCGTCGGCTGCCCGGCCAGCATGTCGAAGCCACCGTTCAGCTGCAGCCCGGAGAGCACCCCGACCACCGGCAGCGCGGGATGCGCCAGGCTCTGCACCAGGCGGCTGATCTCGTACTCGAGGAATTCCTCCTGGTCCAGCGGGAAGAACGGGATCGCCTGGGTGTTGCCCGCCGGATTGCGGCCGGCCAGGCCGAAGTAGATCTGCTCGCCGCCCTGGTTCAGCGGCACCGCCTGCAGGCCGAACTCGGCGGCGCGGTCCTCGTCCTCGGAGAACGGCTCGGGATCGACGATGTGCAGGCGCAGCCTGCCGTTCGCGACGCGCTCGTAGGCCTTGAGCATTTCCTCGACGCGCCGGGCGTAGTTGCGCAGCGGCGCCAGCTCGCGGGTGGCCTGGTCGGAGTAGAAGAAATACAGGTCGAGCGGCTCATCCAGCTCGGCGAGGACCCGCTCGGTGCCGGCGGAAAGGGTGTAGAGCTTCTGCTCGGTGAGGTCCAGGCGGGCATTGCCGAGCAACTGGCCGGAGAGGATGTTGAAGGCGAGAAACGCCGCGGCGATGAGCAGCAGCCCGGCGCCGGAATACAGGATCTTCTTCATGTCAGTCGGCCTTCTTCAGATCGACCACCACGGCGGTGGCGGCCAGCCAGGCGGCGATCAGGGAGACGAAGTAGAGCAGGTCGCGCAGGTCGAGCACGCCCTTGCTGATCGCATCGAAGCGCACCAGGAAGCTCAGCGAGGCCACCGCGTCGAGCAGCCACTGCGGCGCCCAGCCAACGAAGGCATCGAGCACCAGCGGGAAGCCGCTGACGACGAATAGGAAGCTCAGGCTGACGGCGAGGATGAAGGCGATCACCTGGTTCTTCGCCAGCGCCGACATGCACGAGCCGATCGCCAGGTAGGCGCCGGCCAGCAGCCAGCTGCCGAGGTAGCCGGTGAGGATCGCGCCGTTGTCCGGCTCGCCCAGATAGTTGACGGTGAGCACCAGGGGAAAGGTCAGCAGCAGGGCCAGGCCGGCGAACGCCCAGGCGGCGAGGAACTTGCCGGCGACCGCCTCGAAGCGGCTGATCGGCAGGGTCATCAGCAACTCGATGGAGCCCGACTTGCGCTCCTCGGCCCAGAGGCGCATGGCGATGGCCGGCACCAGGAACAGGTAGAGCCAGGGATGGAAATTGAAGAAGGGCGCGAGACTCGCCTGGTTGCTCTCGAAGAAGCGGCCCAGGTAGAAGGTGAACACCCCGGAGAGGACCAGGAAGATCAGAATGAACACATAGGCCAGGGGCGTGGCGAAATAGCTGCCCAGCTCGCGCCTGAAGACCGCCGGTAGCTGTCTCATGCCGCCGCCCCCCGGGTCAGGGCGCGGAACACCTCATCGAGGCGGCCGCGCTCCACGTCCAGCTCGCGCACCTTCCAGCCGCGCTGGTGGATCAGCGCATTGATCTGGGGAAAGATCACCTCGCCCGGCCTGGCCAGCACGGTGAGGCTGCCCTCCCGGGGATTGGCCTCGACCCCGGCGACGCCCGGCAGCGCCGCCAGTGCGTCCAGCTCCAGGCCCTCGCCGACCAGGGTCACCGCCTGGTGGTAGCGCGAGCGGCTTTCCAGCTCCAGCGGCGTACCGTCGGCCACCAGCCGGCCGGCGGCGATGATCAGCGCGCGGCTGCACACCGCCGCCACCTCCTCGAGGATATGGGTGGAGATGATGACGATGCGGTCGCGGGCAAGCTCTGCGATCAACTGGCGCACCTGATGCTTCTGGTTGGGATCGAGGCCGTCGGTCGGCTCGTCGAGGATCAGCACCGGCGGCTCGTGGAGGATCGCCTGGGCCAGGCCGACCCGGCGCTTGAAGCCCTTGGAGAGGGTGTCGATGGTCTGGCCGAGGACCATCTCCAGCTCCAGCCGAGCCACCGCCGCCTCGACCCGGCGCCGCTTCTCCGCGCCGCGGAAGCCGCGCACCTCGGCGATGAAGCCGAGGAAGCCGGCCACGCGCATGTCGCCATAGCAGGGCGCGCCCTCCGGCAGATAACCGATCTGCCGCTGGGCCTGGAGGGTCTGGCGCTGAATGTCGAAGCCGAGGATGCGCGCGCTGCCGGAGGTCGGCGCGAGAAAGCCGGTGAGCATCTTCATGGTGGTGGACTTGCCGGCGCCGTTGGGGCCGAGAAAGCCCAGCACCTCCCCCGGCTGGACGCGGAAGGACAGGTTGTCCACCACGGTGTGCTGCGCGAAGCGCCTGGTCAGGTTTTCTATCTCGATCATGGCCTCTCATCCGTGTGGTGAGGCCCTCCCGCCAGCCGGCGGCCTTGGGCGGGAAGCGCCTCGTTCGATCCGTTGAAAAACCCGGCGTGCCGGGTCGGCCCGGAGGCCGATGGCCGCCTGAGGACGCGTTCAACGGCCGATGTAGTGAATGCCGGCGGACTATAAGGAGTCGGTCGACGGCCTGGCAAGAGACTGCCCGGCGCCGTGGACTGTCGCCACGCAGCCGCTCTGCCACAAGGCCGGGAAGCGTTTCGCGATGCGCCCGGATGTTCCACCCCGCCCGCCTCGGCTAAGCTGGCCGCCCCTTTTCCGCACGGAATGCCATCATGCGTCGCCTCGTCCCTTTGCTCGCCGGCCTCATGCTGAGCGCCAACGCCCTCGCCCTCTCCCTCGCCGACCTCACGCAACAGGACGCCAGTGGCGGACTCAAGGATACGCTCAGCCAGGGCGCCCAGCTGGCAGTGCAGCAACTGGGCCGGCCCGGCGGTTTCAGCAACGACCCCGAACGGCGCATCGAACTGCCGGGCAAGCTCGGCAAGATCGCCCAGACCATGAAGATGATGGGCATGGGCAGCCAGGTCGAGCAGCTCGAGACCCGCATGAACCAGGCCGCCGAGGCCGCCGTGCCACAGGCCCAGGCCCTGCTGCTGGACGCCGTGCGCAGGATGACCGTGACCGATGCCAAAGAGATCCTCGCCGGCCCGCAGGATGCGGCCACCCAGTACCTCGACCGCAGCAGCCGCGAGCAGATCCGCACTCGGTTCCTGCCCATCGTCAAGCAGGCGACCGACCAGGTCGGCCTGGCCCAGAAGTACAACGCCTTCGCCGCCCAGGCGGCAAGCTTTGGCGCGATCGACGCGAAAAGCGCCAACCTCGAGGGTTACGTCACCGACCAGGCGCTCGACGGACTGTTCGAGGTGATCGCCGCGGAAGAGGCGAAGATCCGCGAGAACCCGGCCAGGGCCGCCACCAGCCTGGCGAAGAAGGTGTTCGGCGCGCTGTGACGCGCGCACCTATCCCTTCAGCGACTGCAGGGGGTAGATGTCATAGCGGCTCGACTTGCCGTCCAGACTGTAGCCTGGCTTCGGCCCCTCGATGCAGGGCGCCTTGCGCGGGCGCTTGACCACCACCCGGTGGCTGGCCAGCGCCAGGGCGCCCGCGAGCAGGGCCGGCGCGTCCGGGTCGTCGCCGACCAGCGGGCGGAACAGGCGCATCTCCTTCTTCACCAGGGCGCTCTTGTCGCGGTGGGGGAACATCGGATCGAGATGGATCACCTGCGGCGGCTCGTCCTGCCACTGGCGCATCAGCGCGATGGCGTCGCCCTGCAGCAGGCGCATGCGCGCGACGATGGGAGCGATCTCCGGGTCCCGGGCGGCACGGGCCAGACCGTCCGCGAGCAGCGCGCCGATCAACGGCTGACGCTCGATCAGGGTCACCTCGCAGCCCAGGCAGGCGAGCACGAAGGCGTCGCGTCCCAGCCCGGCGGTGGCGTCGAGAACCTTCGGCCGCACACCCGGCTGCACGCCGACCGCCCTGGCGATCATCTGCCCGCTGCCGCCGCCGAACAGCCGCCGGTGCGCCGCCGCCCCCTCGACGAAGTCGACCCGCACCGGCCCCGGTGCCCCCGGCCCCAGCTCGGTCAGTTGTAGGCCCTGCTCGCCGAGCTGCAGGACGAAGTCCGCCGCGCCGTCCAAAGGCAGGCCCAGGCGCTCGGCCCACTGCGCCGCCTCTGCGGCGAAGGCGGGCTGCAGGGCTTCGACACGGATGCGCGGGGGAAGCGGCTCGTCGCTCATCGGCAATACTCGCAGGAGGCTGGGAAGGCGGCGCATTCTGCCAGAATGCAGCGCCTACAGCAGGTCGAGCTGGCTCCCGCCGAACGCCGCCAGCGCCGGCAGTCCCGGCAGACGCACCGTCAGCTGCGCATGGAAGCGCCGCGCCAGCTCGGGGGCCAGCCGGTTGTCCGGGGTGTGCAGGAAGACGCAGGGCTGCCGCCCCTCCTCGATCCAGGCGGCGACCTTGTCCAGCCAGGGCGCCATGAACGGGTCGTTGGCCTCCAGGCAGGGATGGCCGATAAAGCGTACCTGGGGAAAAGCCGTGAGGGCCGCCGGGCGCACCGGCAGGCGCGGCTTCTTCGCCTGGGCATGACGCACCGCCGGCGTGTCGTCGCGACAGCTGAACAGGGCACGGGCATCCAGGCACAGGCGCTCGACGCCGGCATCGCGCAGCAGGCGGTTCAGCGCCCGCTCCTCCGCGCCGCGCTGGAAGAAGGCCGGATGGCGGACCTCCACCGCCAAGGGGCGCTCGAACCGGGCGAGAAAATCCGTCAGCTCGCCGAGGCGCGCCGGGCCGAAGCTGGCCGGCAGTTGCAGCCAGAACGGCGCGACCCGCCCGCCCAGCGGCGCCAGCAGCTCGACGAAGGCCCGGCTGGCCGTTACCTGCAGACGCAGGTCGGCCGAGTGGCTGATCTCCCGCGGCAGCTTGGCGCAGAAGCGGAAATGCGCCGGCATGCGCTGCGCCCAGCGCTGCACGGTGGCCGCGGAGGGCCGGGCATAGAAGGTGGTGTTGCCCTCGACCGCGTTGAACACCCGGGCGTAGAGGGCCAGGTAGTCGGCCGCCGGCGCGCCGTCCGGGTAGAGGCCGCCGCGCCAGGCCGCCTCGCTCCAGGAGGGACAGCCGAGGCAATAGGGCAGCATCGGCGAAGCTACCGGGCGCCCTTGGGGGTGGCGACCTTGTCGCGCAGGTAGATCGGCTGCGCCTGCTCGGCCGGCACGCCCTCGCCACGCTGCCAGGCGAAGCCGGCCAGGGTCAGCAGGTCGCGGGCATCGGGCAGCAGGCTGGCCTCCACGGCGGCCGGCACGACCGGCATGCGCCCGGCATGGACCCAGCCGGTGCCGGCGCCGAACCAGTCGCCGGTCGCCAGGCGCGGCAGCTCGACCTGCTCCGGCGGCAGCACCGCCTCGGCGCCGGCCAGGCGCATCTCGCCGGCCTCCAGGCGGTAGCAGCCCCAGTAGACCTCGTCCATACGCGCGTCGATGGCTGTCGCCACCTGACCAACGCCTTGCTCGCGATGGGCGCGCTGGGCCAGCAGCGCCAGGTTGGAGACCGGCAGCACCGGCCGCTCGAGGGCGAAGGCCAGCCCCTGGACCACGCCGACGGCGATGCGCACCCCGGTGAAGGCGCCCGGGCCGCGGCCGAAGGCGATGGCGTCGACCGCCGAGAGGGCGATGCCCGCCTCGCCCAGCAGCTCCTGCACCATGGGCAGCACGCGCTGGGCGTGCACGCGTGGAATCACCTCGTAACGGCCGAGCACGCGCCCCTCGTGCAGGAGGGCGACGGAACAGGCTTCGGTGGCGGTATCCAGGGCCAGCAGAGTGGTCATCGGGTCATCCGGGCAGGAGAAAAAGGGCGAACATTATAAACGCCACCCGACCAGAAGCCGAAAAGCAGACGGCCCGCACAGGGCGGGCCGTCCGTTGCAGGCAGTGCGGATCAGGCCAGGGCTGCCTGCACGCGGGCGGTGATCTCGCCCACCGAGCCGACACCCTCGATGCGGCTGTAGCGAGGTGTGCCGCTGGTCGCGGCGAGCCTCTGGTAGAAGTCGACCAGCGGCTTGGTCTGCGAATGGTAGAGGGCCAGACGGTGACGCACGGTCTCCTCCTTGTCGTCCTCGCGCTGGATCAGGTCTTCGCCGGTCTCGTCGTCCTTGCCGGACACCTGCGGCGGGTTGTGCAGGACGTGATAGACGCGCCCCGAGGCCGGGTGCACGCGGCGGCCGGACATGCGCGAGACGATCTCCTCGTCGTCCACGGCGATTTCCAGCACATGGTCGATGGTCACGCCGGCGTCGCGCAGGGCTTCGGCCTGGGGAATGGTGCGCGGGAAGCCGTCGAAGAGAAAGCCGCGGGCGCAGTCGGGCTGGGCGATACGCTCGCGGATCAGATCGATGATGATGTCATCGGAAACCAGGCCGCCACTATCCATCACGCCCTTTACCTTGAGTCCCAGCGGGCTGCCGGCCTTGACCGCGGCACGCAGCATGTCACCGGTGGAAATCTGCGGAATACCGAACTTTTCGGTAATGAAGCGGGCCTGGGTGCCTTTACCGGCACCGGGCGCCCCCAGCAGAATCATGCGCATCGATGTAGCTCCTTGAGTGATTATTAAAATCTTCGAATTGTCTCTGATCGATCATCTAAACAACGAATTTGGCGCTTTCGGGCAGCCAAAAGGGTGCACAAGATACACAGCCGACCCTGGGTGCACAAGTCAGGCAAAACCGTAACGAACTTGCCGCAAACGACAGAAAACCTCGGCGAAAAGCATGACGGCAAAGGCATGCCAGAGCCCCATCCGCCAACCCCTCCGCACCTGCCGTTGGTCAGCCCGTATTGCGCAGACCGGCGGCGATGCCCGCCACGCTCACCAGCAGTGCCTGCTCCAGCGGGCTGCCGGCCTGCTCCTGATGCTGCCGATAGCGCGCCAGCAGCTCGACCTGCAGCAGGTGCAAGGGATCCAGGTAAGTATTGCGCACGCTGAAGGCGGCACGGACCTCCGGATTGTGGCCGAGCAGACGCTCCTGCCCCGTCAATTCGAGAACCGCATCACAGGCTTGCGACAAAAGGCCGCGCAACTGCTGCCCCAGGGGGCGCAGGTGCGGCTCCACCAGACGCTCGTCGTAAAGCCAGGCGATGGAGGCGTCGGACTTGGCCAGAACCATCTCCAGCATGTCGATGCGCGTGCCGAAGAACGGCCAGTGCTGGCGCATCCGCTCGAGCAGCTCGCCCTCGCCGCGCGCCAGGGCATTGCCCAGGGCCGTCTCCCAGCCCAGCCAGGCCGGCAGCATCAGGCGGGTCTGGGTCCAGGCGAAGATCCAGGGAATCGCCCGCAGACTCTCGATCCCGCCGGCCCGCCGCTTGGCCGGACGACTGCCCAGCGGCAGGCGGCCGAGCTCCTGCTCGGGAGTGGCCTGACGGAAATACTCGACGAACTGCGGATGCTCGCGCACCACGCCGCGATAGGCGGCCAGCCCCTCGGCGGCCAGGCGGTCCATCAGTGCGCGCCAGGCCGGCTCCGGCGCCGGTGGCGGCAGCAGGGTGGCCTCGAGAACGGCGGCCAGGTAAAGATTGAGGTTCTGCACGGCGGTGTCCGGCAGGCCGAACTTGAAGCGGATCATCTCGCCCTGCTCGGTGGTGCGGAAGCGTCCGGCCACCGAACCCGGCGGTTGCGACAGGATGGCCGCATGGGCCGGACCGCCACCGCGGCCGACGGTGCCGCCGCGGCCATGGAACAGCAGCAGCTCGACACCCTGCCGCCGGCAGACCTCCACCAGCCCCTCCTGGGCGCGGTACTGCGCCCAGGCGGCGGCCGTGGTGCCGGCGTCCTTGGCCGAGTCGGAATAGCCGATCATCACCTCCTGCGGGCCGTGCAGGCGAGCGCGGTAGCCCGGCAGTAGCAGCAGCCGCTCCACCGTCGGCGCGGCCTGCTCCAGGTCGCCCAGGGTCTCGAACAGCGGTACCACGCGCATCGGCCGCTGCAGCCCGCACTCCTTGAGCAGCAGCTGCACGGCCAGCACGTCGGAGGGCGCGCCGGCCATGGAAATGACGTAGGAGCCCAGCGAGGCCGCCGGCGCCAGCGCCACCTCGCGGCAGGTGGCGAGCACCTCGGCAGTATCCTCCGTGGCGGGAAAGTGCACCGGCAGCAGCGGCCGGCGACTGTCCAGTTCGCGCACCAGAAAGGCGGTGCGGGCCTCCTCGTCCCAGTCGGCGTAGCGGCCGAGCCCCAGGTATTCGGTGATTTCGCTGAGCGCCGCGGCATGCCGGGCGGCGTCCTGGCGGATGTCCAGGCGCACCAGGAACAGGCCGAAGGTGGCCGCCCGGCGCAGGCAGTCGAGCAGCGGACCGTCGGCGATCAGCCCCATGCCGCAGGCATGCAGCGAGCGGTAGCAGAGCTCCAGCGGCTGCAGGAGTTCGCGGTTGTTCTGCAGCACCGCCGGCGGACGCACCGTCTCGTCGTGCAGGGCTGCCGCAGCCCAGTCGCGGGTGACCAGCAGGCGCTCGCGCAGCTGCTTGAGCAGAGCCCGGTAGGGCTCGTCGACCTCGCCGACCCGGGCACGCAGCTCGCTGCTCGCCTCCTGCATGGACAGCTCGGCGGCCAGCTGGTCGATGTCGCGCAGATAGAGATCGGCGGCCGCCCAGCGCGCCAGCAGCAGCACCTCGCGGGTAATCGCGGCGGTGACGTTGGGATTGCCGTCGCGATCGCCGCCCATCCACGAGGAGAAGCGGATCGGCGCCGCTTCCAGCGGTAGGTGCAGCCCGGTGGCCTGGTGCAGCGCCCGGTCGACCCCGCGCAGGAAGGCCGGCACGGCCTGCCAAAGGGAGTGCTCGATCACCGAGAAGCCCCATTTGGCCTCGTCCACCGGGGTCGGCCGGCTGCGGCGGATCTCGTCGGTATGCCAGGCCTCGGCGATCAGCCGGCGCAGGCGCTCGCGCACCGCCTCGCGCTCGGCCGGCAGCAGGTCGCTGTGGTCCAATACGGCAAGCTCGGCGGCGATCGCCTCGTACTTGCGGATCAGGGTACGGCGCGTCACCTCGGTGGGATGGGCGGTGAGCACCAGGTCGATCTCCAGCCGCCCGAGCTGGCGGGCCAGCGCGTCGGCGGCATGCCCGCCGGCGAGCAGCCGGCCGAGCAGCTCGGGCAGGGCGCGCAGCGCGAAGGGCGGCGGCTCCTCGACAGCGCGGCGGCGGATCTCGTGATACTGCTCGGCGATGTTGGCCAGGTTGAGGAACTGGTTGAAGGCCCGTGCCACCGGCAGCAGCTCGTCCTCCTGCAGCTCGCCCAGGGTGCGGGTCAGTTGCTCGGCGCCCTCCTCCGAGCCGAGGCGGCCGGTCTTGGCCCCCAGGCGGATGCGCTCGACCTTGTCGAAGAAGTCCTCGCCGCACTGGGCGTGGATGTATTCGCCGAGCAGCTCGCCAAGCAGGCGGACCTCCTCGCGCAGACGGGCGTCAATCTCCTCCATCGCAACCTCCAGCAGCACTAGGGGAACAGGCAGCCGACCGGACCTCCGGCGGCCTCTCCGTCGTGCCGGATCGCTTGCCGTAGAGTGCCCAGCATGCCGATTTCTGACAAGAGGCAGCGCTACTGGGCTAGTCTGAAGTCATACCCAAGCACGATCCGTCACTGCCCGACAGGTCGTCCGGCAGCCCGTGCAGCAAGATGAGGTGCCTCATGAAGATCCGCGAACTGCTCCAACACTGGGAGCGCGGCGCCAGAGGACGTCTGACGCCCAGCAACTATCAGATCCGGCTCGATCTGGAGTCCGCCGCGCGCCTTGCCGCGCTGACCGAGATGTACCCCAGACGCAGCGTCGAGGAACTGCTCGGCGAGCTGATCGGCGCCGCTCTCGAGGAGCTGGAGACCAGCATGCCCTACGTGAAGGGCAGCCAGGTCGTCTCCACCGACGAGCAGGGCGACCCCCTCTACGAGGATATCGGCCCGACGCCGCGCTTTCTCGCCCTGTCGCGCCGCTACCTGCAGGAGATGGCCGTCCAGACCGACAGCGCCAGCCACTGAGGATCAGGCGTCCAGCAGGCGCCGATAGAGCGCGGCCATGTCCGCCGAAAAGGCCACCAGCAGCGCCTGGCGCAGGGAACTGTCGTCCGGTCGCGGGCGGCGCAGCTCGGCCAGGGCGATGGCCGCCGCCTGCTCCGGCGGGTAGCCGTAAATGCCACAGCTGATCGCCGGAAAGGCGATGGTCTCCAGCCCGTGCCGCTCGGCCAGCGCCAGGCTGTTGCGGTAGCAGGCGGCGAGCAGCTCCGCCTCTCCCCGGCCGCCGCCCTGCCAGACCGGGCCGACCGTGTGGATCACGTAGCGTGCCGGCAGGCGGAAGCCCGGGGTCAGGCGTGCCTCGCCGGTCGGACAACCGCCCAGCTGGCGGCAAGCGGCGAGCAGCTCGGGGCCGGCGGCGCGATGGATGGCGCCGTCCACTCCGCCGCCACCAAGCAGGCTGGAATTGGCGGCATTGACCAGCGCATCCACCGCCAGGCGGGTCAGGTCGCCCTCCCAGAGCTCGACCTTCATCGCTCGGCCTGCGGGGCTTCCTGGCCGAAGCAGCGCACCGCCTGCCGGCGCTGGTCCACCAGCACGCCGGTGAGGCCCTTCTGTTCGGTGTCGAACAGCACCAGCACGCCATCGATGCACTGCGCCACCTGGCTGGCCGGCTTCAGGGAAAGCCGGTAATCCTCGCCGGGAATGGTCTTGAGCATGGTGAACTCCGCCAGCAGCAGGGCGTCCTCCGGCTTGGCCACATGCAGATAGCCGTAATAGCCGAGCGCCGCCACCGTGGCGGCGACGCTGCCGACGGCAGTGAGGATCAGGTGAACGGGATTGGTCGCAGTCATCGGGAAATCTCGTCAGGGGAAGATTCGGCCAGCCCGCCCGCCGCCTGCGGATCGGCGAGAAAGCGCAGCATCAGCGCCCGCCACGCCGGCTCGGCGAAGGTCTGCACATGACCGCCGCGGGTCGGCTGGAAAAACCGGGGCGGAGCGGCGGCCCGGTACAGGCGCAGACCGTTGGCAAGAGGCACCAGCGCATCGTCGCGGCTATGGTAGATCAGCACGGGCAGGCCCTGCAGCTGCGGCATCGCCTCGACCGCACTGTCGCCGTCCGGCACCAGCCAGGACAGCGGCACCTGCAGCGGCCAGGTCAGCCAGGCGCTGCCCAGCATGTGCCGCGCCACCTCCCGATAGCTGGCCGGCACGCCGTCGAGCACCAGCGCCGAAACCTGGCCCCGGCGCTCTCGCTGCTGCGCGAGGAAATGCACCGCCAGGGCGCCACCAAGACTCTGGCCGAGCACGGCGAGCGGTTTGCCGCGCACCGCCGGCTCCGCTTCCAGCCAGGCGAAGGCCGCCTCCAGATCGCCATACACCTCCGGCAGCGCGGGCGAGCCCTCGGAGAGCCCGTAGCCGCGGTAATCCAGCAGCAGCACCTGCCAGCCCTGCTCCGGCAGCCACCAGCTGCCACCCAGATGCCAGGCCAGGTTGCCACCGTTGCCGTGCAGGTGCAGCACGGTGCCGCGCACCTCCTGCCCGGCCTTGGCCGGCAGCCACCAGGCGTGCAGGCGCGTGCCGTCGGCGGCGCGCAGCTCGACGTCGCGATAATCCAGCCCGGCGGCCCGCGGCGTGAGGGGCTGGCCGGGCTCGGGATAGAACAGCAGGGAGCTGCAGCCGCTGCCGGCCAGGGCCAGAGCGAGCAGGGCCAGGCGCAGCGCGCGCCTCGGCTGCGGCATCAGTCGCCTCCGCCGCGCACGTCCTCGCGGGCCTTGACCGTCGCCTCGTAGACCCGCTCGGCCAGCCGCGAGAACGGCAGGCTCTGCAGCCACACGGTGCCGGTGCCCTTGAGGGTCGCCAGGAGAATGCCCTCGCCGCCGAACAGCATGCTCCTCAGCCCGCCAGCCAGCTGGATGTCGTAGTCGATGCCCTCGCTGAAGCCCACCAGGCAGCCGGTATCCAGGCGCAGGGTCTCGTCGTGCAGTTCCTTGCGGATCACCGCGCCGCCGGCATGCAGGAAGGCCAGGCCGTTGCCGGACAGCCTCTGCAGGATGAAGCCCTCGCCGCCAAAGAAGCCGGCGCCGATGCGTTTGCTGAAGGTGATGCCGATCTCGGTGCCGCGGGCCGCGCAGAGGAAGCTGTCCTTCTGGCAGATCAGGGTGCCGCCGATCTGGGCGAGGTCCACCGGCACCACGGTCCCCGGATAGGGCGCGGCGAAGGCGACCCGCGCCTGCCGCTTGCCCTGGTTGGAGAAGTGCGTCATGAACAGCGACTCGCCGGTCAGCATGCGCTTGCCCATGCCCCACAGCTTGCCCAGCATGCCGTCCTCGGAGCCGTCGCCCATGCGGGTCTCGAAGCGCACGCCCTCGGTCATGTAGTTCATCGCGCCGGCCTCGGCGACCACCGTCTCGCCGGGATCGAGGATGATCTCCACCGACTGGGCGTGGGAACCGAGGATTTCGTAGTCGAGCTGATGGCTGGCCATGGAAACTGTCCTTATCGAGGCAGGAGGCCTGCAAGGATACTCCGCGAGCCTGCCGGCGCGGCGCACGGCGACGTGAAGCGCCGCACGCCGCGCGCTTCAGAGAATGTTGGCGTAATCCGCCTCGATCCGCTCCATGCTGAGGTGGTTGAGGAAGTTGGAGAAGCACATCCAGGCCGACAGGGCATTGAGATCGCGGAACTGCTCCGGCAGGTACTTCGGCGGCACCACCAGGCCCTGGTCGACCAGCTGGCGCAGGGTGCGCATGTCCTCCAGGGTGGTCTTGCCGCAGAACAGCAGCGGGATCTGCTCCAGCTTGCCCTTGCGCACCGCCAGCTGGATGTAGTTGTAGATCAGGATGAAGCCCCGCAGATACGACAGGTCCTTGGTGAAGGGCATGCCGTCCGGCCGCGAGCCGCGGAACACACGACTGACGTTGGTGTAGCTGTCCTCGTCGCTCAGTCCCTGATCGCGGAAGAACTCGAAGATGTCCAGGAAGTTCGCCCCCTGCTCGGCCATGTGGATGGCGCGGGTGCGGTTGGTCAGCTTGCGCAGGCGGCTCGGATAGGAGGCGAAGGCGATCACCACCATCAGGATCGCCAGGCCCTCCTGCGTCACCGTGGAGGACGGCGGGCCCTTGGCCAGGAAGGTGCAGATCGGCTGGCTCAGCCCGTTGAGTGTGGTGGCCACGTGGACCAGCCCCTCATGCACCTCCAGGGCCCGCACGTCGCGCTCGTTGAACAGCGCGTCGCTGCGGATCTTGATGTAGTCGGCGCCGGCCGCGGCGTCGGCGACGATGCCATCGGACTCGAACACGCGCACCGTCGATTCGTTCTCGCCGAACACCCGGTTCAGGCGCTCCTGGAGCATCTGCACGGCAGTGCTGGCGTTGAGGGTCTTGGGCTCGTCCTTGAGGTCGCCGCGATCGGCGATCTGGTTCAGGTAGTCGGACAGCATCAGGCCGAAATCGGCCAGGGTCGGGTCGCCGGCATGGAAGGCATCCGAGGCGGCGCCGTAGAGTTCCTCGGAAATCAGCCCGAAATCCGCGGTGCCGCGCGCCTCGAGCATGCGGATGACCATGCGGTATTCCTTGCACATGCGCCGCATGATCTGCCCGACCGGACTGAACTGGCCGAGCTGGCGGGTGATGTCCCGTTCGATGCCCTGGAATTCCTGCTTCTTCGCCACTGAATCGAAGGATAACGGGCGACTTTCGTAGTAGGCCCGGTCCACCGGCGGCAGCTTGCGGCAGCCGGCGGCGAAGAAGCGTTGGCGCACCTCGTCGTCCCATTTCACCGCATCCAGCACGCGGATCGGCATCTGCGCCTCGACCAGCCGGTCGGAGAGACTGCGGATGATCTGCTGGTAATCGTCTTTCTGCTTGTTGCGTCTGCTCATCGAGCTCTCACTGGCCGACGCGCTGATAACGCGCCACTTCGCTGAAAACGTCGGAATGGGCAGGATCGTCCAGATAGGCGAAGACCCTGTCCAGCGGGCTGAGGACGCGCACCCCGGGGCCCCCTCCGGTGGCGATCGGCTTGCCGGCCAGCGCGCCCCGCTCCAGCGCCTGGCGAATCCGGGCCGGCTCCAGGTTGTAGAGCACCAGCTCGTTCTGCGCCGTCAGCTCGAAGCCGAGGATGAGGAAACCACCACCGAGATCGTCCGGCAGCCCGGCGGAAAGATACCAGCGCCGGCCATGGCGGGCCACGGTGAATTCGGCCTGCAGCAGCGCCTGCCCGTCATCCGCGCCTTCCTGGTACTGGTGGGCGCGATAATGATCGGGACCGGCCTGGCGAATCTCCAGGGCCAGCTGCTCGCCCCATTCGTTGCGCCGGCTCCACTCGCCGAGCAGCGGAATCGGCGCCGCCTCGCCGGGGACGATCTGTTCGGTGAAGCTCACCAGGCAGCCGGCGAGCAGGAGGAAGCACAGCAGGAGGACCGGAAGACGCCAGGCTTGCATAACGCTTTCCTCCGCCCGAAAGGGCCGCCCCCGATGTCCGCACCGGGGACGGCCCACCTTCAGAGCCCGAGCACCAGGTACATGTAGCGACTGAGAATGGCCAGCATCTCCTCGTCGTCCAGGCGTCCCGGACCGTCGAGCAGGCCCTGGTACTCCATGCGTCCGATGATCCCGGTCAGCACGCTGGCATCCTGTTCCGGATGCTGCGAACCGAGCACCTGGAAGAACTGGATGGCCCCCTGCTGGAGGATGCGCCGGTGGGAACGCGCCAGCTCGTGCAGACGCGGGTTGATCAGCGCCTCCTGCTGGAAGGCCTGTTCGGCGATCAGCTCGTCGCGGCGGAAATGCAGCTGGTGGCGCACGTAGCCCACCGCCAGCCGGGCGATCTCCTCGGCCAGCTGGCGGCGCGACTCGCCGCTGTCCTCCAGACGGTCGACCTGCTCCAGCAGAAGCCCCTGGGTTCGCTCCCAGAAGCCGGCCATGTAGGCCGCGCTGCGTGCGACGAACAACGCGAAGGTGTCCGTCAGCAGGTCGTCGATGTCCTTGAAATAGTAGGTGGTCGCCGACAGCGGCACGCCGGCCTCGGCGGCTACCGCCCGGTGGCGCACGGCACGCACGCCGTCGCGGATGATGATGCGCATGGCGGCGTCGAGAATCGCCTGGCGGCGCTGTTCGCTGCCGCGCCGGCTGGTCTTGCGACCTTGATACTGGACACTGTGGGCGACAGCGCTGGCCATGCGGGCGGCACTGTTCAGAGCGATGAACTGGGTCAAGACGGGCATCCTTTTCCAACTAAGACCTGTACCCATTGTTAGGGCTTTCGGCGCAGGAAGCAATCCATCATGGCACTTCAATGCCAAAATGTGCAGCCGGCCGGATGCATCCGCCAGCAACGAAAAGGCCCGCAGCGGAGTGCGGGCCTTTTCGGGAAGCGGCTACACGACGCCGGATCAGAGCTCCGGGCGCATGTGCGGGAAGAGGATCACATCGCGGATCGATGGCGAATCGGTCAGCAGCATCACCAGGCGGTCGATGCCGATGCCTTCGCCGGCGGTCGGCGGCATGCCGTATTCCAGGGCGCGCACGAAGTCGGCGTCGAAGTGCATGGCCTCGTCGTCGCCGGCATCCTTGTCCCGGACCTGCTGCATGAAGCGCTCGGCCTGGTCTTCGGCGTCGTTCAGCTCGGAGTAGGCGTTGGCGATCTCGCGGCCGCCGATGAACAGCTCGAAGCGGTCGGTGACGCTCGGGTCGTCATCGCTGCGCCGCGCCAGCGGCGAGACCTCGAAGGGATAGCGGGTGATGAAGGTCGGCTGTTCCAGGCGGTGCTCGACCAGCTCCTCGAAGATCATCGTCTGCAGCTTGCCGAGGCCCTCGAAGCCCTTGACGTCGGCACCGGCCGTCCTGGCGATGACGCGGCATTTCTCGATGTCGCGCAGGTCCTCGGCGGAGATTTCCGGGTTGTAGCGGAGGATCGAGTCGAACACCGACAGGCGGGTGAAGGGCTCGCCGAAGTGGAACACCTTGCCCTGGTAGGGCACGTCGGTGGTTCCCAGCACCAGCTGCGCCAGCTCGCGGAACAGCTGCTCGGTGAGGTCCATGTTGTCCTCGTAGTCGGCGTAGGCCTGGTAGAACTCGAGCATGGTGAACTCGGGGTTGTGGCGGGTCGAGACGCCTTCGTTGCGGAAGTTGCGGTTGATCTCGAAGACCCGCTCGAAGCCGCCGACCACCAGGCGCTTGAGGTAGAGTTCGGGCGCGATGCGCAGGAACATCGGCAGGTCCAGCGCGTTGTGGTGGGTCTGGAAGGGCTTGGCCGCGGCGCCGCCGGGAATGACCTGCAGCATCGGCGTTTCCACTTCGAGGAAATCGCGCTCGGCGAGGAAGCGGCGGATGTAGCCGATGATCTGCGAGCGCACGCGGAAGGTGTGGCGGGTTTCCTCGTTGACCATCAGGTCGACATAGCGCTGGCGGTAGCGCTGCTCGGTGTCGGTCAGGCCGTGGTGCTTGTCCGGCAGCGGGCGCAGCGACTTGGTCAGCAGGCGCACGCTCTGCATGTGCACGTAGAGGTCGCCCTTGCCGGAACGCGCCAGGCTGCCCTCGGCGGCGATGATGTCGCCAAGGTCCCAGTGCTTGACGGCTTCCAGGGTCTCGGCCGGCAGAGTCTTGCGGTCGACGTAGACCTGGATACGCCCGGTCATGTCCTGGATGACCATGAAGGCGCCGCGGTTGAGCATGATGCGCCCGGCCACCTTGACCGGGATCGCCGCCGCTTCCAGCTCCTCCTTGCTCGCCTCGGCATAGCGCTTCTGCAGGTCGGCGCAGTGGCTGTCGCGGCGGAAATCGTTGGGGAAGGCGTTGCCCTTCGCCCGCTCGGCGGCAAGCTTTTCCTTGCGCAGGGCGATCAGCTTGTTTTCTTCTTCGTGGAGGGCATGCTGGTTCAGCGGTTGTTCGCTCATGGTCGTGTCATGTTCCTGATAGGTTGCATCCCCTCGCCGCGCCGGGGAGAGGGTTCGGAAGAGGTGCAGCAAGCCCCTCCCCCTGCCCCCTGCCCGCCCGGCGGAAGGGGGCGTCAAGGCTTCAGAGCCCCTGCTTGAGGCTGGCTTCGATGAAGTCGTCGAGATCGCCGTCCAGCACCGCATCGCAGTTACTGTTCTCGATGCCGGTGCGCAGATCCTTGATCCGCGACTGGTCGAGCACGTAGGAGCGGATCTGGTGGCCCCAGCCGATATCCGACTTGGTGTCTTCCAGGGCCTGGGCCGCGGCATTGCGCTTCTGCACCTCCAGCTCGTACAGCTTGGCGCGCAGCATCTTCATCGCCGTGTCCTTGTTGGCGTGCTGGGAACGCTCGTTCTGGCAGCTCACCACGGTGTTGGTCGGCAGGTGGGTGATGCGCACGGCGGAGTCGGTGGTGTTCACGTGCTGGCCACCGGCGCCGGAAGAACGGTAGGTGTCGATGCGCAGGTCGGCCGGGTTGATATCGATCTCGATGTTGTCGTCGATTTCCGGCGAGGCGAACACTGCGGTAAACGAGGTATGCCGGCGGTTGCCGGAATCGAACGGGCTCTTGCGCACCAGCCGGTGCACGCCGATCTCGGTACGCAGCCAGCCAAAGGCATATTCGCCCTTGACATGCACGGTGGCGCCCTTGATACCGGCGACCTCACCTTCGGAGAGTTCCATGATGGTGGCGTCGAAGCCGTGCTTGTCGGCCCAGCGCAGGTACATGCGCAATAGCATGTTGGCCCAGTCCTGGGCCTCGGTGCCGCCGGAGCCGGCCTGGATGTCGAGATAGGCGTTGTTGGCGTCCATCTCGCCGCTGAACATGCGGCGGAACTCCAGCTTTTCGAGGATTTCGCGCAGGCGCTCGACTTCGCTGGCGACGTCGTTCACCGCGCCCTCGTCGTTCTCCTCGGCGGCCATGTCCAGCAGGTCACGGGAGTCGGCCAGGCTGCCGGTGAGTTCGTCCAGGGTTTCGACGATCTGCGCCAGCTGGGCGCGTTCGCGGCCCAGATTCTGCGCGTATTCCGGATTGCTCCAGATGTTCGGGTCTTCCAGCTCGCGATTGACTTCAATCAGGCGGTCATGCTTCTGATCGTAGTCAAAGATACCCCCGAATGGTCTGGGTGCGTTCGGACAGGTCCTTGATGCTGTTGACGATCGGGTTGATTTCCATGGTGGGCAGCACTCGCGGTCGGACAGTTCGAAAAGCCGGGGAGTATAACGCAGCGGGCCGTGACTGACAGCCCGCGCGTCCGCACACCGTGCCGCGCCAGCCGGGCTCAGGCGGCCTTGGCCTGGGTCTCCAGCTCCGCTTGGAGCTGCGGGTCGAGCCTCAGCTGCCGGGCCAGCTCGTCGAGGTAGGCACGCTCCATGAACTGCGCCTCGTCGACCGCTAGGAGGCTCGCGAGGTAGATCTCTGCAGCCAGTTCCGGCGTGTCGGCGGCCCTGGCCACCTCGGCCGGGTCCAGCGGCCTGTTCAACTCGGCATGCAGCCAGCGTTGCAGCTCGTCATCTTCGGCGACCTTCGCCAGCTCGCTCTCGATCAGCTGACGCTCGCGCTCGTCCACGTGCCCGTCGGCCTTGGCCGCGGCGACCAGCGCCTTGAGCAGTGCCTGACTGTGCTCCTCGGCCTTTTCCGGCGGCAGGCGGTCGAGGGTCTGCGGCTCGCGCCGGGGAGCGCCGGCCTGCCGTGCCTGCCAGTTGCTGAAGGCCTGGTAGGCCAGCACCCCGAGAGCGGCGAGACCGCCGTAGGCCATGGCGTTGCCGCCCAGCTTGCCGAGTCGCCGCTTGCCGAGCAGCAGGCCGAGGGCGCCGGCTGCCAGCGCGCCCTTGCCTTTGCCGCCCATCAGGGCGCCGCCGGCACCGCCGAGAAGGTCGCCGAGCCCGGCAGCCCCGCTTCCACTGCCGGGCAGTGGCGGCCCCTGGCGGCGAAAGCCCTGGGCGGACCTGAGCAGTTGATCGAGCAATCCACTGGTGTTCATCGCGCAGTCTCCTCTGGTCGAAGCGCGAGACCGGCGGATCAGTCGAACTCGCCGGGCTCGCGGAACGGCGTGTCGCGATGCGTGGCCCGCACGTACTGCGCCGGCCAGGGCACCGTCTTGTCGCCGAGAAAGTCCGCTGCATGCAGCGGCCAGTAGGGGTCGCGCAGCAGCTCGCGGGCCAGCAGGATCAGGTCGGCCTGACCGGTGCGCAGGATGTGCTCGGCCTGCGCCGCCTCGGTGATCATGCCCACCGCGCCGGTGGCGATGCCCGCCTCGCGGCGCACCTGCTCGGCGAAGCGGGTCTGGTAGCCCGGGCCGACAGGGATTTCCGCCGCCGCCGCGGTGCCGCCGGAGGACACGTCGATCAAGTCGACGCCCAGCGCCTTCAGGCGCCGGGCCAGCTCCACCGTCTCCTCCGGGTTCCAGCCCTCCTCCACCCAGTCGGTGGCCGACAGGCGGACGAACAGCGGCAGGGTCTCGGGCCACACCGCACGCACCGCCTCGGTCACCTCCAGCAGCAGGCGGATGCGGTTGTCGAAGCTGCCACCGTACTGGTCCCGACGCTGATTGGACAACGGCGAGAGGAATTGATGCAGCAGATAGCCGTGTGCGGCATGCACCTCGGCGACCTTGAAGCCGGCGGTCAGGGCGCGCTCGGCGGCGCGCACGAAGCCCTGGACGATTTCGCCGACACCGGCCTCGTCGAGGACCCGGGGCACCGTGTGGCGGGGATCGAAAGGAATCGCCGACGGGCCGACCGGAACCCAGCCGCCCGCCGCGGGCGGCACGCTGCCCGGCCGTCCCAGCCAGGGCTGCCAGACGCTCGCCTTGCGCCCGGCATGGGCCAGCTGGACGCCGGCCAGCGAGCCCTGGGCCTCGATGAAGGCGGTGATCCGGCGCAGCGGCTCGATCTGCTCGTCGCACCAGAGGCCGAGGTCCTGGGCGGAGATCCGGCCCTCGGCGGCGACCGCGGTGGCCTCGACGATCACCAACCCGGCCCCGCCCACCGCGCGGCTGCCCAGGTGCACCAGATGCCAGTCGTTGGCCAGCCCGTCGCGAGCCGAGTACTGGCACATCGGCGACACCACGATGCGGTTGGGCAGGGTCAGCTGACGCAGGGTCAGGGGCTCGAACAGCAGGCTCATGGCAACACTCCCTTGGGTCCTAACGAATGGTCGATGCTTCAACAACTCTAGCCTTCGTTCTGGCGCGCACGCGCCGCCGGAGCGAGAGGATCGGCAACCCATCGAGCCCGCTCAGCGGGCCTCGAGATGCACCACCACCAGCTGCACGCTCTCCTGCCCGCGGTATTCGTTGACGTCCAGCCGGTAGGCCAGCTCGACCCAGCGCACCGTGGGGTTCGGCCATTGCTCGCGGTCGATGTTGAAGGCGATGGCGTCGAGCTGCAGCGCGCCGCACTCGCTGCGTACCACCAGCTTCAGATGACGCTCGCCGACCAGGCGCTGCTGAACGACTTGGAACATCCCATGGAACAGCGGCTCGGGAAAATGCTGGCCCCAGGGGCCGGCTTGGCGCAGGGCGCGGGCCAGATCGAGATGGAACTCCTCGACGCCGAGCTGGCCGTCGGAGAGCAGCCGTCCGGTCAGATCGTCGGCGCAGAGCTGGCGGCGCACCTCGGTGTCGAAGGCGGCGGCGAAGGCAGCGAAGTTCTCTTCCGGGAGCGACAGCCCGGCGGCCATCGCATGCCCGCCGAACTTGCTGATCAGCCCCGGATGGCGGGCCGCCACCGCATCCAGCGCATCGCGGATGTGGAAGCCCGGCACCGAACGCGCCGAGCCCTTGAGCAGGCCGTCGCCCGCATCGGCGAAGGCGATGGCCGGACGGTGATAGCGCTCCTTGAGGCGCGAGGCGAGGATGCCGATCACCCCCTGGTGCCAGTCCGGCTCGAACAGACAGAGGCCGAAGGGCAACTCCTCGACCGGCAGCTCCTTGAGCTGGGCCAGCGCCTCGCGCTGCATGCCCTGCTCGATGGCCTTGCGGTCCTGGTTGAGCTGGTCGAGCTGTACCGCCATGTCGCGGGCCAGCCCCTCGTCCTCGCAGAGCAGGCATTCGATGCCGAGGGACATGTCGTCGAGCCGCCCGGCGGCGTTCAGCCGCGGTCCGAGAATGAAGCCGAGATCGGTGGAGGTGATCCGCCGGTAGTCGCGGCCGGCCACCTCGAGCAGCGCGCGCAGACCCGGCCGCGCCCGTCCGGCACGGATGCGCGCCAGCCCCTGGTGGACCAGGATGCGGTTGTTGGCGTCCAGCGGCACCACGTCGGCGACACTGCCCAGGGCGACCAGATCGAGCAGCTCGGCCAGGTTCGGCTCGCTCCGCGGCCCGGCGAACCAGCCCTGCTCGCGCAGCCGGGCGCGCAGCGCCAGCAGCACGTAGAAGATCACCCCGACGCCGGCCATGGCCTTGCTGGAAAAATCGCAGCCCGGCTGGTTGGGATTGACGATGGCGTCCGCCGCCGGCAGCTCGCGGCCCGGCAGGTGGTGGTCGGTGACCAGCACGCGCAGGCCGGCAGCCCTGGCCGCGGCTACGCCATCGAGGCTGGAGATCCCGTTGTCCACCGTCACCAGCAGCTCCGGCCGGCGCTCTAGGGCCACGGCGACGATCTCGGGGGTCAGCCCGTAGCCGTACTCGAAGCGGTTCGGCACCAGGTAGTCGACATGCGCCGCGCCGAGCAGGCGCAGACCGAGCACGCCGACCGTGCTGGCGGTGGCGCCGTCAGCGTCGAAGTCGCCGATGAAGAGGATGCGCCGGCGCTCGTGCAACGCCTCGACCAGCAGCTCCACCGCCGTCTCGATGCCCTTGAGCTGGCGGAAGGGCAGCAGCCGTGCCAGCCCCTTGTCCAGTTCGGCCGCGGACTGCACGCCGCGGGCGGCGTAGAGGCGGGTCAGCAGCGGCGGCAGGTCGCCCAGCGCGGGCAGTCGTTCGGGCAGCGGGCGGGGTTCGATACGCATGACGGGGGAAGGGACTCAAATTCTATGGCGGTAAGCGCATTTGGGAGCAAAGCCGATCGCAAATGAATGGGCTCCCACGAAGAAACGGCGATCAGCGCTCGCCGAGCAGCCACTCCAGGGGGACCTCGTGCTGGCCGCGCTCGTCGGTGACGAACAGTTCGCCGTCGCTGATCATCACGCTCCACTGGATGCTGCGCGGCAGGTCCCGAGCCAACGCGCCCAGCGCCTCGGCATCGACGGCGGCGATGGAGAGGTTCTTCAGGCCCTTCACCGCGTCCACGACCTTGCCCTGCCAGACCCGCAGGCTGCCATAGGCCAGCAGGCTGACCCGCTCGGCGCGGCGCGAGCACCAGGTCAGACGCTCGGCGTCCGGCTGGCCGACCTCGATCCAGTGCAGGATGCGGTCATCGAGGCTCTTCTGCCACAGCGCCGGCTCGTCGACGTCCGACAGGCCGCGGCCGAAGGCCAACTGCCCGTCGTACCAGAGGGCATAGGCGATCAGCCGCACGGCCAGGCGCTCCTCGGTCTCCGAGGGATGCCGGGCGACGGTGAAGCGCAGGCTCTCGTAGACCCCGCGATCCAGGTCGGTGAGGTTGAGTTCGACTTTGTAGGGGGTGGCTTGCAGGGCCATGGCAGGCGTCCGGTCCGATCCGAGGGGCGGCAAGTGTACCCCGAATCCGGACACCGGACTGCAGCACTCAGTCGGCGAACCGCTCGACCCGGTTGCGGCCCTTGGCCTTGGCCCGGTACAGCGCCTGATCGCCCAGCGCCAGCAGGCGCGACAGCTCGTAGCCGGCCTGCGCCGTGGAGGCAATGCCGATGCTGACGCTGACGCGCACCTCAGTCCCCAGCAACAATTCGCTGCAGGCCCGGCGGATGCGTTCGGCCACCTGCAGCGCCGCCATCTCGTCGGCCCCGGGCAGCAGGCAGGCGAACTCCTCGCCGCCGATGCGCCCACAGATATCCTGCTGGCGGAT
The DNA here is from genome assembly GCF_002220155.1 of Azotobacter chroococcum. Taxonomy (NCBI): domain Bacteria; kingdom Pseudomonadati; phylum Pseudomonadota; class Gammaproteobacteria; order Pseudomonadales; family Pseudomonadaceae; genus Azotobacter; species Azotobacter chroococcum. The sequence goes on from NZ_CP011835.1 coordinate 3,409,154, forward strand.
GCCCAGCGCCAGCAGACGGCCGAAGGCGATCAGCGCCGCATCGCCCATGGCGTGGCCATGGGTGTCGTTCAGGCGCTTGAAGTGATCGAGGTCGCAGAGCAACAGGGTCGCCGGCCGCCCCTCGGCGGCGCAGCGGACCAGCAGGGCCTCGCTGCCGGCGGTGAAGGCCCGGCGGTTGCCGATGTCGGTGAGCGGATCGCGATAGGCCACCGCGCGGTAACGCAGCTCGGCGCGCTCGCGGACCATGGCCAGAGTGGCGAAGGCCATGCCGATGATGAACAGGAAGGCCTCCAGCAGCCGCCAGGTCAGGAAGCCGTCGTCCAGTCCGCCCCATATCCAGTCGATGTCGTGCCTGCCGCTCAGCAACAGAAGCCCGCTGCAGAAGAGTGCGTGCGCCAGCAGCAACGCCAGTACCGGGCCAATGGCGACCTCCAGCAGCCGGCGCGCGCCCCACAGCTCCCCTGCCGTCAGCAGGGTATAGAGGATCGTGAGCAGGGTGGCGACCGTCAGCCGCAACGATACCGTGCTCATGAAGTACGGCCACTGGCAGAGCAGCGCCCACAGCAGCGCACCGCCGGCAATGCCCGGCCACCAGAGGCGCCGCCCGACGAATATGCGCATGGTCGCCCAGCCCAGGCCGCTCGCCAGCTGCAGCAGCATATGGCCAAGCATGATGGACAGGGTGTCCATCCCCCGGCCACGCAAGCCGACCACCAGCACGCCCAGCCCCGCCAACAGGAGCGTGCCGGCCGAGCAGCCGAGGGTCGACTCGCCATCGCTGCGCCACCATACATGCAGCATCAGGCAGCCCAGCAGGGTGAGCACGTAGACATTCAGCAGAAACAGCGTGGGCAGATGCAGGCTCATGGGCGGGCCGGAAGCGGTACCGGAAGGCGAAACTCTACGTGCGCCGCCGGCCGGGCGCCAGAGCCTGGATGCCACGCCCGGACTGTTCGGGTCCGGCAGCACGGGTTAGAGTCGCCGCCATCGCCAGCCCGACGGACCCCACGCCATGCCCAGCCCAGCCAAACCTCTCGCCGGCCTCAAGGTGATCGAACTCGGCAGTCTGATCGCCGGCCCCTTCGCTGCGCGTCTCTGTGCGGAGTTCGGCGCCGAGGTGATCAAGGTCGAATCACCCGACGGCGGCGATCCGCTGCGCAAGTGGCGCAAGCTCTACGAGGGCACCTCGCTGTGGTGGTTCGTCCAGGCGCGCAACAAGAAGTCGCTCACCCTCAACCTCAAGCATCCGGACGGCCTGGCGATCCTCAGGCAGCTCTTGGCCGATGCGGACATCCTGATCGAGAACTTCCGTCCCGGCGTGCTGGAAAAGCTCGGCCTCGGCTGGGAGGTACTGCATGAACTCAACCCGAAGCTGGTGATGGTGCGCCTGTCCGGCTTCGGCCAGAGCGGACCGCTGAAGGAGCAGCCGGGCTTCGGCGCGGTCGGCGAGTCGATGGGCGGCCTGCGCTACATCACCGGTTTCGAGGACCGTCCGCCGGTGCGCACCGGCATCTCCATCGGCGACTCCATCGCCGCGCTCTGGGGGGTGATCGGCGCGCTCATGGCGCTGCGCCATCGCGAAGTCGGCGGCGGCCAGGGCCAGGTGGTGGACGTGGCGCTCTACGAGGCGGTGTTCGCCATGATGGAAAGCCTGGTGCCGGAGTTCGACGTGTTCGGCTTCATCCGCGAGCGCAGCGGCAACATCATGCCCGGCATCACCCCCTCCTCCATCCACACCTGCGCCGACGGCCGCCATCTGCAGATCGGCGCCAATGGCGATGCGATCTTCCGGCGTTTCATGCGGGCCATCGGCCGCATTGATCTGGCCGACGACCCGACGCTCGCCGACAACGCCGGCCGCGATGCGCGCCGCGACGAACTCTACGGGGTGATCGACCGCTGGGCCGCGTCCCTGCCGGCGGACCAGGCCATGGCCCTGCTCAACCGCGCCGAGGTACCGGCCAGCCGCATCTATTCGGTGGAAGACATGGTCGCCGACCCGCAGTTTCTCGCCCGCGAAATGTTCCTCTCCGCCCGCCTGCCGGACGGCAAGCAGTTCAAGATGCCCGGCATCGTGCCCAAGCTGTCGGACACGCCCGGCTCGGCGGACTGGGTGGGGCCGGTGCTGGGCGAGCACACGGCCGAGCTGCTGCAAGCGCTCGGTTACAGTGCAGAGCAGATCGCCGCCCTGCGCGAAAACGGAGCGGTCTGACCTCCGGCATTGCCCTGTCCGGGGCCCCAAACGAAAGGCCCCGCAATCGTCGCGGGGCCTTTCGTCGCTCGCAGGGCTCAGAACACGGCGCTCTGCCGAGCGCACTGCCCCCGCTCCAGCGCCGCGATCACCTTGGGCGAGAGACGCCCTTCGAGGATGCGCAGGTCGCGATGGAGACCATCCACCACATCGATGAGCAACCACTTGTCCATCAATTGCACCGGACGGAGCAGACGCTCGATCAGGATCTCGCCTGCTCCATTGTGCAGGGTCAGCAGCCGACTTCCATCCGGGCGAACCGCTCCTATATCGATCTTGTAAGGCGCCAGCGCCTCGACCAGCAACGCACGCGTGCTCTCCATATCCAAACACCTCAGGTGATGAGAAGGCTGCTTACAGCCTGCAAATGACTTGCCAGCACGCGGAAAGTTTCCGCCCGGCCTGTTCTCCAGGCATCGGGGCACGGCGCTCATGGAAAGCAGAGAGACCCGCGAGCGGTCGCCATGACCGGCCCGCGATGCACGGAACAGGCTACGGAGGGAATATGAAAGAAAAAAGCCGCCTCCCTGCCGGGAAGCGGCTTCGTAGCTCGAGCGTCAGCGGGCTTCAGTGGGCAGCGGCACGCCTCACAGCGGCTTGCCGCGGTTGCCGTGCTGGCCGACGAAGGCCTGTACCGCCTTGAGGTCGTTGGGCAGCACGGTGCAGCGCTCCGCGCGCTGGAACAGGTCGGCCAGGTGTGCCGGCAGCTGCGGAGCTGCGCCGATGCCGGCCTTCTCCACCGCTTCCGGGAACTTGACCGGATGGGCGGTGCCGAGGATCACCATCGGCAGGGCCAGGCTGCGGCGGCATTCGCGGGCGGCCTTGACGCCGATTGCGGTGTGCGGGTCGAGCAGATAGCCGGTCTCGCCGTGCACCTCGGCGATGGTGGCGCAGGTGCCTTCGTCATCCACCGCCAGCGAGTCGAACAGGCGGCGCGCCTCGGTCCAGCGCTCGTCCTCGACCGACAGCTTGCCGGTGGCCTTGAACTCGTCCATCAGCGCGCTGACGGCGAGACCGTTGCGGCCGTGCAGGTCGAACAGCAGGCGCTCGAAGTTGGAGGAAACCATGATGTCCATCGACGGCGACAGCGACGGGTGCAGGGTGTCCTTGTCGTAGCGGTTGCCGGACATGAAGCGGTGCAGGATGTCGTTGCGGTTGGTGGCGACGATCAACTGGTTGACCGGCAGGCCCATGTTGCGCGCCAGGTAGCCGGCGAAGATGTCGCCGAAGTTGCCGGTCGGCACCGAGAAGGCCACCGAGCGGTGCGGCGCGCCGAGCTGCAGGGCGGCGTGGAAGTAGTAGACGATCTGGGCCATGATCCGCGCCCAGTTGATCGAGTTGACCGCCACCAGCCGGGTGCCCTTGAGGAAGCCCTGGTCGGCGAAGCTGGCCTTGACCATCTCCTGGCAGTCGTCGAAGTTGCCTTCGATGGCGATGTTGTGGATGTTGTCGCCGAGGATGGTGGTCATCTGCCGGCGCTGCACCTCGGACACGCGGTTGTGCGGGTGCATGATGAAGATGTCGACGTTGTCACAGGCCTTGCAGCCTTCGATGGCGGCCGAGCCGGTGTCGCCGGAGGTGGCGCCCATGATCACCACGCGCTCGTTGCGCCTGGTCAGCACGTGGTCGAGCAGGCGGCCGAGCAGCTGCAGGGCGAAGTCCTTGAACGCCAGGGTCGGGCCCTGGAACAGCTCGAGCACCCACTCGTTGGCGCCCAGCTGGGTCAGCGGGGCGACCGCCTTGTGGGCGAACACGCCGTAGGTTTCTTCCAGAATCCGCTTGAAGTCGGCGTCCGCGATGCTGCCGGCGACGAACGGGCGCATCACCCGGAAGGCCAGCTCGTGGTACGGCAGGCCGGCCCAGGAGGCGATTTCCTCGACGGTGAAGCGCGGCAGGTTTTCCGGCACGTAGAGGCCGCCGTCGCTGGCGAGGCCGGCCAGCAGCACGTCTTCGAAATTCAGGGCCGGCGCCTGGCCGCGGGTGCTGATGTAGCGCATGTGTGCAAACCTTCGGTTCGGGCCGCAGGCCCCAGGCCGCAGCGACGTGGGCACTGGCGGCGGGCGGCGGGCGGCTTGTAGCGGATTAGTTGAGCTGTTCGACGCGGATGCGGACGACCTTGCCGACCACGCCCTCGAGCGCCTCCATGGCAGCGATGGCCTCGTCGATGCAACGCTCCCGGACCCGGTGGGTGACCAGGATCATCGGCACCAGGCCGTCGTGCTCCTCGGCTTCCTTCTGCATGATGGATTCGATGTTGATGCCGCGCTCGGAGAGGATGCTCGCCACCTGGGCCAGCACGCCCGGATGGTCCTTGGCCTGGATGCGCAGGTAGTAGGCGCTCTCGCAGGCGGCGATCGGCAGGATCGGGTGGGCGGACAGCGCATCGGGCTGGAAGGCCAGGTGCGGCACGCGGTTCTCCGGGTCGGAGGTCATGGCGCGCACCACGTCCACCAGATCGGCCACCACCGCCGAGGCGGTCGGCTCCATGCCGGCGCCGGCGCCGCAGAACAGGGTCGAACCGACCGCGTCGCCGTTGACCATCACCGCGTTCATCACGCCGTTGACGTTGGCGATCAGGCGATCGGCGGGGATCAGCGTCGGATGCACGCGCAGCTCGAAGCCCTCGCTGGTGCGCCGGGCGATGCCCAGATGCTTGATGCGATAGCCCAGCGCCTCGGCATAGTTGACGTCGGCGCTGGTCAGCCTGGAGATGCCTTCGGTGTAGGCCTTGTCGAACTGCAGCGGGATGCCGAAGGCGATCGAGGCGAGGATGGTCAGCTTGTGGGCGGCATCGATGCCTTCCACGTCGAAGGTCGGATCGGCCTCGGCATAACCCAGCGCCTGGGCTTCCTTGAGCACGTCGGCAAAGGCCCGGCCCTTCTCGCGCATTTCGCTGAGGATGAAGTTGCCGGTGCCGTTGATGATGCCGGCCACCCAGTTGATGCGGTTGCCGGCCAGCCCCTCGCGGATCGCCTTGATCACCGGGATACCGCCGGCCACCGCCGCCTCGAAGGCGACGATCACCCCCTTCTCGCGGGCCTTGGCGAAGATCTCGTCGCCATGCACGGCGATCAACGCCTTGTTCGCGGTGACCACATGCTTGCCGTTGTCGATGGCCTTGAGCACCAGTTCGCGGGCCAGGCCGCAGCCACCGATCAGCTCGACGACGACCTCGATCTGCGGATTGTCGACCAGCTCGAAAACGTCGGCGGCGATGGGGGTGCCGGCGATATCGCATTTCGGGTTGGCGCTGCGCATGGCGATCAGGGCAATCTCGATTTCGCGCCCGGCACGGCGGGCGATCTCCTCGGCATTGCGTTTGAGCACATTGAAGGTGCCGCCACCGACGGTACCCAGTCCACAGATGCCTACTTTGACCGGTTTCACGCTGAAACTCCCCATCCTCACCGCAGAAAACGACCGGGCATGCCCCGGCCGCAGAGAAAAGAGCCGCACATTACGAAGCACTCAGCCTTTAGTCAATTGGCGCACCACCCGCAGGTCGCCGGCGGCGCGACCCGACGGCTGCACGGTCAGTTGGTCGCCTGGGCGGCCAGCGCCTGCTTGGCCAGTTGCGGCGCCGGCTGGTAGCCCGGGATCATCTGCCCATTGGCCAGCACCACGGCGGGGGTGCCCTGCACGCCGACCATCTGACCCAGCTCGAACTGCCTGGCGACCGGGTTGTCGCAGGTGGCCGCCGGCACCTTCTCGCGCGCCTTGGCCTTGTTCATCGCCGCCTGGCGGTCCTTGGCGCACCAGACACTGACCAGGTCCCCATAGCCATGGGAGCCGACGCCCTGGCGCGGGAAGGCCACGTAGCGCACCTCGACACCGAGCCGGTTAAGCTCCGGCACCTCGCTGTGCAGCTTCTGGCAGTAGCCACAGTCGGTGTCGGTGAAGACGGTGATGTGGGTCTTCGGCTCCTTGGGCGCGAAGATCACCATCTCGCTGGCCGGAATGCCATTGATGGTCTTCGCCACGGCCTGGCTTTCCGCCTTCTCGGTGAGGTTGAGCGGCTTGCCGCCCTTGAGCTGATACAGGTAGCCCTGCATGACGAACTGACCGTCGGCACTGGCATAGAGCATCCGCCCACCCTTCAACTGGACCTGGTAGAGCCCTGCCATCGGACTTTCGGCAATGGACTCGATCGGCAGCCCCGGCTGCATCTGCTGCAGGGCCTTGCGAATGGCCTGGTCGGGATCGGCAGCCAGGGCCAGAGTGCTTGCCAGGCCGAGCGCCGCGACGGCGAAAAGGGAGGAAACGCGCATGGATACTCCGGAGGGATGGGATGGTGCGAATGGGCAGAGCCTATCACAAGCGGGACACGCCGAACGGTCTATTCAGCCGCGTGGATGATGCCGCGCGTGCAGCTCCTGCAGGCGTGCCCGGGCGATGTGAGTGTAGATCTGGGTGGTCGACAGGTCGCTGTGGCCGAGGAGCATCTGCACCACGCGCAGGTCGGCGCCGTGGTTGAGCAGATGGGTAGCGAAGGCATGGCGCAGGGTGTGCGGCGACAGGCTCTTGTCGATCCCCGCCACCCGGGCATGATGCTTGATGCGGTGCCAGAAGGTCTGCCGGGTCATCTGCTCGCCGCGCAGGCTGGGAAAGAGCACGTCGCTCGGCCGGCCACCCAGCAACAGCGACCGGCCCTCGGCCAGATAGCGCTCGAGCCAGACGATGGCCTCCTCACCCAGCGGCACCAGGCGCTCCTTGCTGCCCTTGCCGAACACCCGCACCACGCCCTGGCGCAGGTTCAGCTGCTCCAGGCGCAGGCCGACCAGTTCGCTGACGCGCAGGCCGCAGGCATACAGCACCTCGAGCATGGCGCGGTCGCGCAGGCCGAGCGGGTCGTCGCTTTCCGGAGCAGCCAGCAGCGCCTCGACATCGGTTTCGGAGAGGGACTTGGGCAGGGGACGGCCCAGTTGCGGCAGATCCACCTGCAGGGTCGGATCGCTGGCGATCACCCCCTCGCGCAGCAGGTAGCGGAAGAAGCCGCGCAGACCGGAGAGGAAGCGCGCCGTGGAGCGGGCCTTGTAACCGGCATCGACTCGCCAGGCCAGGTGATCGAGGATTAGTTCGCGCCCCACCCCGATCAGTTCCAGACCGCGCTCGCGCAGCCAGCCGTTGAACAGCTCGAGGTCGCTGCGATAGGCCGCCCGGGTATGCGCCGACAGGCCCTTCTCCAGCCAGAGGACCTCGAGAAAACGCTCGATCTGTGGATGCTCGACGGCGGTCATACTGCTCCTTGCCAACAAGACGGACAGAGAAGAATCGCCAGCGGCGGCCCGCTGGCAGCGGCAGTCCAATCAGGCTGCCTCGTCCTTTTCCATGGGGAAATCGGGCAGTATCGCCCGCAGTTGCCTGTTCTCGTCGATGGCGACGACGCTGAAGACGCCGGTGATCGCCTTCTTGCGGCTGCCGCAACACATGCCTTCGACGAAGATCTCCACCCCGACCTTGCAACTGGTGTTGCCGACCTTCACCACCCGACCGACCCGTTCGACGATTGAGCCGCCCGGAATCGGATGCTTGAAATCGACCCGGTCCGAAGAGACCGTGACGGGCGGCAGACGGCAGAAGCGCGTCGCGGGGATGAACGAGATTTCGCCCATCCAGCCCAGCGCGGTGCCGCCGAACAGGGGGTTGTGGTGGTTAGTGGTGAACGGAAAGACCGCTTTGGTAATGCGGGTTTCGGATGACGCGATCCGACGCTGGATTTCTTGCTCTCTAGGGGTCATGCCACTACTTCCTGATAAAAAATAGGTGGCTGCCACTGGCGGGATGTTGCTTTTGTGCGCGGCAAGGCGGGACTACGTGCCGCCCAACGCCGCACAAACGAAAAAGCAGCCTTTCGGCTGCTTTTTCGAGGAGAAAAGCGCTGATCAGGAGAGCTTTTCCTTGATACGTGCCGCTTTGCCGGACAGGTCGCGAAGATAATACAGCTTGGCCTTGCGCACGTCACCGCGACGCTTGACGGAAATGCTGTCGACCAGCGGGCTGTAGGTCTGAAAGGTACGCTCGACGCCCACGCCGCTGGAGATCTTGCGCACGGTGAAGGCGCTGTTCAGGCCGCGGTTGCGCTTGCCGATGACCACACCCTCGAAAGCCTGCAGACGCTGGCGCTCGCCTTCCTTCACCTTAACCTGCACGATCACGGTGTCGCCCGGGGCGAAGGCCGGAATCTCTTTGTTCATCTGCTCGGCTTCGAGCTGCTGAATGATCTTGTTGGTCATCTGAGTGCTCCTGAGACAGACCCCTGGCCTGCCATCGATACGTCAACTATCGTCCCGCTGGCGAAGGTATTCCGCCAACAGCTTTTGCTCTTCTCCAGAAAGCGAGCGGCTATCCAGAAGATCGGCACGGCGCTCCCAGGTCCGCCCAAGGGACTGCTGCAAGCGCCAGCGCCGGATGTGCTCGTGATTGCCGCTGAGCAGCACCTCAGGAACACCTTTACCCTCGTACACCTCCGGTCGGGTGTAGTGCGGGCAGTCGAGCAGGCCGTCGGTGAACGAGTCCTCCTCGGCTGAATCGGAATGCCCCAGCGCACCGGGCAACAACCGCGTAACCGCATCGATCAGCACCATGGCCGGCAGCTCGCCGCCGGACAGGACGTAGTCGCCGATCGACCATTCCTCATCCACGTGCGCTTCGATGAAGCGCTCGTCGATGCCCTCGTAACGGCCAGCGATGAGGATCAGAGCCTCCTCCTGCGCCAGCTCGCGTACCGCCTGCTGCTTCAGCTGGCGGCCCTGCGGCGACAGGTAGATCACCCTCGCCCGCCCCCCGACGGCCTCCCTGGCAGCAGCCAGCGCACGCTCCAGGGGTTGAATCTTCATGACCATGCCCGGGCCGCCGCCGAACGGACGATCATCCACCGTCTGGTGGCGGTCCTCCGTGAAGCTCCGGGGATTCCAGCAGTTGAGCCTGAGCAGCCCTTGCTTGACCGCACGGCTGGTTATGCCGAAATCACGGATGGCAGCAAACATCTCCGGAAAGATGCTGATGACTTCGACTTGCATGCTCAGAAATCCGCATCCCAGTCCACCTGCATCTCACCGGCGGCCAGATCCACCCGCAGCACGCACTGCTCCGTATAGGGCAGCAGGCGCTCGCGATCATCCAGACTGCCAGCACAGGCCCTGACCACCAGCACATCGTTGGCGCCGGTTTCCAGCAGATGGTCGACCCTGCCGAGCAAGCGGCCCGCCTGGTCGATTACCCGCAAGCCTTCGAGCTGATGCCAGTAGTACTCGCCTTCATCCAGCCGGGGCAGTTGAGCGAGGGGAATGAGAATTTCGAAGTCCGCCAAGGCGCGCGCCTCGTCGCGATCATCGACCCCCCTCAGCTTGGCTACCAGGACCCTGCCCTGCAGGCGGCCCCCGACCAGCTCTGCCTGCCGCCACTCATCGCCACGCCTGAGCGTCCAGCGACGATAGTCGAGCAGGTTGTCGATCGGATCGGTGAAGGAATAGACCTTCACTTCCCCGCGGACGCCGTGCACCGAAGTGATCTTGCCGAGAACGATCAGCTCATCGGCGGATGCAGGCGTCGTGTCCATAGCGAACTCAGGCAGTCGCCTTGGCCGCTTCCTTGAGCAGCTGGGCAACGCGCTCGGACGGCTGGGCGCCCTGGCTCAGCCAGTAGGCGGCACGCGCCTGATCCACGGACAGCTTGACTTCGGCACCCGAGGCGACCGGGTTGAAGAAGCCGATGCGCTCGACGAAACGACCGTCGCGGGCGTTGCGGCTGTTGGTCACGGTCAGGTGGTAGAAGGGGCGCTTCTTGGAGCCGCCACGGGCAAGACGGATGGTTACCATGTGAACATCGTTCCTGTAGTCGGTGCTGCAAAACCAGATTGCATACTGGGCTCATGGCCCGAAAGGCCGCAGATTCTAAAGGTTATGCAGCGTTTTGCAAACGGCTTTTCACCAGACGGCCGACGAACCTCGCCCCGAACCGCCCAGGGCCCCTGGAACCGGCGGGGCAACCGGGCCGGCCAAACCGGCCACTAGACCTTGGGAAGCCGGCCGCCCGGGAACATGCCGCTCATGCCGCGCATCATCTTGGCCATGCCCCCCTTGGCACTGAACTTCTTCATCATCTTCTGCATCTGCTTGTGCTGCTTGATCAGCCGGCCGACATCCTGCACCTGGGTGCCGGAGCCGAGGGCGATGCGGCGCTTGCGCGAACCACTGATCATGTCCGGATCGCGACGCTCGGCCGGAGTCATGGAGTTGATGATCGCCTCCATCTGCATAAACTGCTTCTCCGCCACACCCTGGGCATTGCCCATCTGCGCCAGGTTGACGCCGCCGATGGCCGGCAACTTGTCCATCAGCCCGCCGAGCCCGCCCATGTTCTTCATCTGCTGCAACTGGTCGCGGAAGTCCTCCAGATCGAAGCCCTTGCCCTTCTTCAGCTTGCTGGTGAGCTTCTCGGCCTTCTCGCGATCGAGCTTGTGCTCGGCCTCCTCGATCAGGCTGAGCACGTCGCCCATGCCGAGGATGCGCGAGGCCATGCGATCTGGATGGAAGGGCTCCAGCGCCTCGCTCTTCTCACCCATGCCGATGAACTTGATCGGCTTGCCGGTGATGTAGCGGACCGACAGGGCCGCGCCGCCGCGCGCATCGCCATCCACCTTGGTCAGCACCACGCCGGTCAGCGGCAGGGCGTCGCCGAAGGCCTTGGCGGTGTTGGCGGCATCCTGGCCGGTCATCGCATCAACCACGAAGAGGGTCTCGACCGGTTTGACGGCGGCATGCAGGAGCCTGATCTCCTCCATCATCTCGGCATCGACGTGCAGGCGACCGGCGGTATCCAGCAGCACCACGTCGATGAACTTGAGCCGGGCCTCGCGGATCGCCGCCTGGGCGATGTCCACTGGCTTCTGGCTGGCATCGGACGGAAAGAAGGTGACGCCGACCTCCCCGGCCAGAGTTTCCAGCTGCTTGATCGCTGCCGGACGATAGATGTCGGCGGAAACCACCAGGACCGACTTCTTGCGGCGCTCCTTGAGGAAGCGCGCCAGCTTGCCCACGGTAGTGGTCTTGCCCGCCCCCTGCAGGCCGGCCATCAGCACCACCGCCGGTGGCGCCGCATTCAGCGCCAGATCCTCGTTGGCCGCCCCCATCAGCTCTTCCAGTTCGGCACGGACGATCTTCACGAAGGCCTGCCCCGGGGTCAGGCTCTTCGAGACCTCGGTGCCGACGGCACGCTCCTTGATCCGATTGACGAACTCCTTGACCACCGGCAGCGCGACATCGGCCTCGAGCAGGGCCATGCGCACCTCGCGCAGGGTGTCCTTGATGTTGTCCTCGGTCAGCTTGGCCTTGCCGGTGACATGGCGAAGGGTCTGGGAAAGGCGATCGGTAAGGTTTTCGAACATGCGCGTTCCTTTCGGGCTCTGAAGAGCCTGGGTGGGCTTGCAGCGGGCCGACAATTATAAACGAAGGCACCTGGAGCCGACACCGCTGGCGGTCTTTCGTGAGAAGCCCGTTATATGCCACACTCCGGGCTTTAGGACCTGCCAGACACGGACTCATGCACCCACTGCTGCCCAGCCTCGCCGCCGCCGGTCTATACGCCTCCGCCACGCTCTACCAAGGCGTGCGCTTGGCCAGACGCAGCCTGCCGGACAAGCGCCTGCTGCTCCTGCTGGGCATCCTGGCCCTGATCGCCCACGGCATCAGCCTGGTTCCGCAACTGCTGGGGCCGAACGGCCTGACCCTGCACTTCTTCAATGCCTCCAGCCTGGTTGCCGCCTCGGTGATCGCCCTGACCCTGCTCGCCAGCTGCTACATGCCGGTGGAGAACCTGTTGCTGCTGCTGCTGCCGCTGAGCGCACTCACCGTGCTGCTGGCCCAGTTCATGCCGGTCGGCACCCTGCAGGGAATCGACGAGGACCCCGGGATTCTCGCCCATATCCTGCTGTCGATCCTCGCCTACGGCATGCTCACCATCGCCATGTTCCAGTCCCTGCTGCTGCTGTTACAGGATCACCAGCTGAAGCACAAGCATCCCTCCGGCCTGACCCGCAACTTCCCGCCGCTGCAGACCATGGAGAGCCTGCTGTTCAGCTTTCTCTGGGCCGGCTGGGGACTGCTCTCGCTGTCGCTGATCTCCGGCTGGCTGTTCCTCGACGACCTGTTCGCCCAGCATCTGGTGCACAAGACCCTGCTCGCCTGCCTGGCCTGGCTGGTCTTCGCCGCCCTGCTGGTCGGCCGCCACCGGCTCGGCTGGCGCGGGCACACGGCGATCCGCTGGACTCTGAGCGGCTTCTGCCTGCTCATGCTCGCCTACTTCGGCAGCAAGCTGGTCCGCGAATTCATCCTGCATGTCTAGCGCTCCATCCCGAAAGGCCGCCCGACGCAAGGGCAGTCCCTGCCGGCAGGCAAGCCGGCAGGAGGCATGCCTCGTCCACTCTCCCGCGCACACCCCGGACCGCCCATGGACGCCCTGCATCCCGGTTACCTGATCGGACTGCTGATTTTTCTGCTGCTGTGCTCGGCGTTCTTCTCCAGCGCCGAAACAGGTCTGCTCAGCCTCAACCGCTATCGCCTGCGTCACCGCGCCAGGGAGGGGCATCGCGGCGCCCAGCGCGCCAATGCGCTACTTAAACGTCCCGACCGCCTGCTCGGCACCATCCTGATCGGCAACAACTTCGTCAACATCCTCGCCTCCGCCATCGCCACCGTGCTGGCCACGCGCCTGTGGGGCGAGGCCGGCATCGCCATCGCCACCCTCGGCCTGACCCTCGCCCTGCTGATCTTCGGCGAGATCACCCCCAAGACCCTGGCCGCCGTACGCCCGGAAATGGTGGCCTACCCTTTCAGCCTGCCGCTGGCACAGCTGCAGAAGATCCTCTACCCGCTGGTAGTCCTGCTCGGCTGGATCAGCAACGGTCTGCTCCGCCTGATCGGCATCGCCCCGCACAGCCAGGGCAGCGAGAGCCTGACCAGCGAGGAGCTGCGCAGCATGCTCCACGAGTCCGGCGAAGCGCTGCCGTTGAACCGGCAGGGCATGCTGCTCGGGATCCTCGATCTGGAGAGGGTCAGCGTCAACGACATCATGATCCCGCGCAACGAGGTCGTCGGCATCGATCTGGACGATACGCTGGAAGCCATCGTCGACCAGCTGCGCAGCACCTCGCACACACGCCTGCCGGTATTCCGTGGAGATATCAACCAGATCGATGGCGTGGTGCACATGCGCCACATCGCCCGCCTGCTCACCCGGGACCAGCTGACCAAGGAGAATCTGCGCGAGGCCTGCCAGGAACCCTACTTCGTCCCGGAGAACACGCCGCTGGCCACCCAGTTGATCCATTTCCAGCAGCAGAAGCGGCGCATCGCCATAGTGGTCGACGAATACGGCGACGTGCAGGGCATCGTCACCCTCGAGGACATCCTGGAGGAGATCGTCGGCGAGTTCACCAACCGCGACAGCCTGCTCGGTCCGGACATCCAGCCGCAGGAAGACGGCGCCCAGATCATCGATGGCGCCGCCCACATACGCGAAGTGAACAAGGTGCTCGGCTGGCAGCTGCCGAGCGACGGCCCACGGACCCTCAACGGACTGATCACCGAAGCCCTGCAAAGCATGCCCGAGTGCGGGGTCTGCCTGAGCATCGGCGCCTATCGCCTGGAGATCCTCGAAACGACGGGGAACCGGGTGAAAAACGTGCGAATCTGGGAGGCCGAAGCGCAGCCTTCGTCGACACCGACGACCGAATGACGGGAAGGCGGCCCCGCGAGCCGCCTGGAGTCGTTACAGCAGCACCTCGACCGCCTGCGCGGCGTGCGTTGCCTTCTGCCGTGCAGCCTCCACCGAAGCGTCCCGCGCCAGGGCCACGCCCATCCGCCGCTGCCCTGCCACTTCCGGCTTGCCGAACAGGCGCAGTGCCGTATCCGGCTCGGCGAGCGCCGCACCCAGATTGGCGAAGCTCACCTCGCGGGAGCTGCCCTCGACCAGGATCACCGCCGAGGCGGCCGGCCCGAACTGGCGAATCGTCGGGATCGGCAGTCCGAGAATGGCCCGTGCGTGCAGGGCAAACTCGGAGAGATCCTGGGAAATCAGCGTCACCAGCCCGGTGTCGTGGGGACGCGGCGAAACCTCGCTGAACCAGACCCGGTCGCCCTTGACGAACAGCTCGACGCCGAACAGCCCGCGCCCGCCCAGCGCCTCGGTGACCGTCCTGGCGATGCGCTCGGACTCGGCCTGCGCCGCGGCGGTCATCACCTGCGGCTGCCAGGACTCCTGATAGTCACCCTTCTCCTGGCGGTGACCGATGGGCGCGCAGAAGGTGGTACCGCCGGCATGGCGCACGGTGAGCAGGGTGATTTCGTAGTCGAAGTCGATGAATCCCTCGACGATCACCCGCCCCTTGCCGGCACGCCCGCCCTCCTGTGCATAGTCCCAGGCAGCCTGCAGCTGCTCCGGCCCTTTCAGCAGGCTCTGCCCCTTGCCGGAGGAACTCATGATCGGCTTGACCACGCAGGGGAAGCCGAGCGCTTCCGCCGCCGCACGGTACTCCTCGAAGCTGTCGGCGAACCGGTAGGGCGAGGTCGGCAACCCCAGCTCTTCCGCGGCCAGACGGCGGATACCCTCGCGGTTCATGGTCAGATGGGCCGCACGCGCGCTGGGAATCACCGTAAAGCCCTCGCGCTCCAGCTCGATCAGGGTCGTGGTGGCGATGGCTTCGATTTCCGGCACGATGTAGTGCGGTCGCTCCTGCTCGATCACCGCGCGCAGGGCAGCACCATCGAGCATGTTGATCACGTGGCTGCGGTGGGCGACCTGCATGGCCGGAGCATCGGCATAACGATCCACGGCGATCACCTCCACACCGAAACGCTGCAGCTCGATCACCACTTCCTTGCCCAGCTCGCCTGAGCCACAGAGCAATACACGGGTCGCGCTCGGCGACAGCGGAGTTCCAATACGGGACATGGATTTTCCTTCAACATGAGGGGGCCTGCCCACGCCCGGAGGCACGAACAGGTGCAATCTACGCGATCAGGCCCTTGGCGCGAGCCCGTTCGGCGCACAATGCCAGTATCTGGCGACGTTCGAAATTGTCCAATCGTCGCCAGCGTCTGATTTCATCCACCGTACGCTGGCAGGCGAGGCAGACATCATGCTCGTCCAGGGCGCACAACTGCACACAGGGCGAAGGGACGGGTCGTTCGTCGTTCATCAGTCTTTAACCGCGAAATCACGACCTTCGCCACGCACCGGGCACGCGGCGGCAGGAGGCGTCATCGTCACATCCTCAGCTCAGCTCGACGAAGCTCGCCGGCTGATGTCCGGTTTCGATGCCTGCATCGAACAACAGATTCACCAGCTCGACCACCATCATCGCCGTCAGTCCCCAGATCTTGTACGGGCCATAGCGGTAACAGGGCACATAGTAGCTGCGCCCCTCGTGATCGATGCGGTGGGTGGTTTCCCGAGGATCTTCGCAGAAGAACGCCAGGGGCACCGAGAAGACCGCGGCGATCTCGCCGTCGTTGGGCCGGTATTCGACGTAGTCGGGCACCAGCGCCACGTACGGGGTGACCTGGATGCCGTGACGCGACACCAGCTGGCTGAGCGGCCCCACCACCTCGACCAGCCCCGGCGGCAGGCCGATCTCCTCCTCCGCCTCGCGCAGGGCGGTGCGGACCAGATCGAGATCTTCCGGATCGCGGCGCCCGCCGGGAAAGGCCACTTCGCCGCCGTGGGTGGACAAGCCGCTGGCGCGCAGGGTCAGCACCAGCTCGGGCTCGTCGCTGCGGGTGATCGGCATCAGCACCGCCGCTTCGGAAAAACGCCCAGCGGACTCCAGGAGCCGGGGCGAATAGCTGCGCACGCGTCGGAGTAGATCTTCCTGCATCGTCATTCTCTATCTTTACTCCATGAAAACATCATGACACGAACCGCACAGCCCGCCCAAGCCTCGCTCCACCCGCGGCGTCGGCGGTGGCCGACAACCAATGCTCGGGAAAGCCCCCATGAAATTCTGCAGCCAATGCGGCAGCTCGCTGAACTGGCAGATACCCAGCGGCGACCATCGTCCGCGCTTCGTCTGTCCCGCCTGCCACACCGTGCATTACCAGAACCCCCGGATAGTCGCCGGCTGCCTGCCGCTCTGGGACGGGCAACTCCTGCTGTGCCGGCGGGCCATCGAACCGCGCCGCGGCTTCTGGACGCTGCCCGGCGGGTTCATGGAGAACGACGAAACCATGGAGCAGGCAGCGGCCCGGGAAACCCTGGAGGAGGCCTGCGCGCGCGTCGAAGGACTCGCGCTGTATACCCTGTTCGATCTACCACACATCCAGCAGGTGCATGTATTCTTCCGCGCCCGCCTGGTCGCTGCCGACTTTGCCGCCGGCGCGGAGAGCCTTGAGGTGCGCCTCTTTCATGAAGCTGACATCCCCTGGCCAGAGCTGGCTTTTCCGACGGTCGGTCATACCCTAGAATATTTCTTCAAGGACCGGGTTCGGCAGTTCTACCCGGTGCGCAACGAACCGCTTGCGCCCTTGCACACACTCCTGACGAACCCCCTGGAACAATCCTGATCGCTGATAGGGAACTTTCGATGCGCTGGTTGCTTGCATTCCTTTGCCTGTTTCTTGCCGGCCTCTCGCAGGCCAGCGTGCCCGTTGCCGGCGATGGACGAGTCGTCGACAAGGTGCTGGTGGTGAAATCCGAGCGCAAGCTGCACCTGCTCAGCAAAGGGCAGCCGCTCAAGTCCTACAAGGTTTCCCTGGGCAAGCAGCCCAGAGGCCCCAAGCTGCGCGAAGGCGACCAGCGCACCCCGGAAGGCCTCTACTGGCTCGACTGGCGCAAGGCCAGCGACAAGTTCAACCTGTCCATGCACATTTCCTACCCCAACGTCCGCGACCAGGCCCGCGCCCGCGCCGAAGGCGTGTCGCCCGGCAGCATGATCATGCTCCATGGCACGCCACTGGACGAGCACTATCCCGAATGGTACTTCCACGGGCTCGACTGGACCGAGGGCTGCATCGCCATGCGCAACGACGACATGCGCGAGGTCTGGAGCCTGGTCAGGGACGGCACCCTGATCGAAATCCGCCCCTGATCCCGGAAGACCAAAAGCCCCGACTCGTCAGCGACGGGCCGGGGCTTCTCTCGTCCGGACGGATCAGAACTGCATGTCGGACAGCCGCCAGACTTCGAAGGCCGGCGTCTCGTAGGGATGGGCCTTTTTCAGCGCCTTGACGGCATCATGAATGCGCTCGTCGGCGACCACCATTTCCACCTTCCACTCGGCCACCAGCTCCAGCTTGCCGGCCTGCCCCTGGTACGGCTGGCTGCCCTCGAGCGGGCGATACTGCCCCTGCCCCAGGGCTTGCCAGCAGCAACTGTCGTAAGCACCGATACGCCCGCCTCCGGCGGCAAACACGGCATCCTTGACCGCTTCCACATGACTCTCCGGTACGTAAAAGCACAGCTTGTACATCGGAATCTCCCGAAGGCGAGGCAGGCCCGGCATCGCAACGCGCCCGGCCAGCGCCTCCCATGATGGAAAGGTACGACCGGAACAGTGCCGGCGTACCCGGAAAACAGCAGCGCCCGGTCAGTCCACCCAGACCCGGGCGTTGCGGAACATCCGCAGCCAGCCGGCGTCCTCTTGCCAGGCCTCCGGATGCCAGGAGTTCTGCACGGCGCGGAACACCCGTTCCGGGTGCGGCATCATGATGGTCACTCGGCCGTCGCGGCTGGACAGCCCGGTGATCCCCCGCGGCGAGCCGTTGGGGTTGGCCGGATAGCGCTCGGTGACCTTGCCGTGGTTGTCGACGAAGCGCAGCGCCACGCAGCCGGACAGGTCGGCCTCGAGCAAGGCCTCCTCGCTCTCGAACTCGGCATGCCCCTCGCCATGGGCGATGGCGATCGGCAGGCGCGAGCCGGCCATGCCCTGCAGGAAGATCGAGGCCGACTCCTGCACCTGCACCATGGCCACCCGCGCCTCGAACTGTTCCGAGCGGTTGCGCACGAAGTGCGGCCAGAATTCGGTGCCGGGGATCAGCTCGTGCAGGTTGGACATCATCTGGCAGCCGTTGCACACGCCGAGGGCGAAGCTGTCCTTGCGCTCGAAGAAGGCCTGGAAGGCATCACGGGCACGGCTGTTGAACAGGATCGACTTGGCCCAGCCCTCGCCGGCGCCGAGCACGTCGCCGTAGGAGAAGCCGCCGCAGGCCGCCAGCCCCTTGAACTCGGCCAGATCGACGCGCCCGGCGAGGATGTCGCTCATGTGCACGTCGATCGCGGCGAAGCCGGCGCGGTCGAAGGCCGCCGCCATCTCCACCTGGCCGTTGACGCCCTGCTCGCGGAGGATGGCCACCTGCGGGCGTACGCCCCGCTTGATGTAAGGCGCGGCAATATCCTGCTCGACGTCGAAGGAGAGCTTCACCGACAGTCCGGGGTTGTCCTCCTCGAGAATGGCGTCGAACTCCTGATCGGCGCACTCGGCGTTGTCGCGCAGGCGCTGGATCTGGTAGCTGGTCTCGCTCCACTGGCGCTGCAGCACGCGGCGCTCGGCGGCGAACACCGCCTCGCCGTTGAAGCTGACGGTCACCTCGGCACCATTGAGCGGCCGGCCGATCACCGCCACGCAGTCGTCCAGACCGGCAGCGCTGAACTGCGCCAGCACTTCCGGGGTGGCGTCCTGACGTACCTGGATCACCGCCCCCAGCTCCTCGCTGAACAACACACCGGCCAGTTCGTCGCGACTGTCGGCCAGACCATCGAGACAGAGGTTCAGGCCGCAGTGGCCGGCGAAGGCCATCTCCAGCACGGTGGCGAGCAGGCCGCCGTCGGAGCGGTCGTGGTAGGCCAGCAGATGGCCGTCGGCATTCAGCCCCTGGATCACCGCGAAGAAGGCCTTGAGGTCCTCGGCGTCATCAACGTCCGGCACCTCGCGACCGAGCCGGCCGTACACCTGGGCGAGGATCGAGCCACCCAGGCGGTTCCGCCCGCGGCCCAGGTCGATCAGCACCAGATCGGTCTCGCCCTTGTCGAGGCGCAGCTGCGGGGTCAGGGTCTTGCGGATGTCCTGCACCGGAGTGAAGCCGGAGACGATCAGCGACAGCGGCGCGGTGACGCTCTTGTCCTCGCCGGCCTCCTGCCAGCGGGTCTTCATCGACATGGAGTCCTTGCCCACCGGAATGGTGATGCCGAGCGCCGGGCACAGCTCCATGCCGACCGCCTTCACGGTGTCGTACAGGCGCGCGTCCTCGCCCGGATGGCCGGCGGCGGCCATCCAGTTGGCCGACAGCTTGATGTCGGAGAGCCGCGCGATGCTCGCTGCCGCCAGGTTGGTGAGGGTCTCGCCGACCGCCATGCGCCCGGAGGCCGGGGCATCGAGCAGGGCCAGCGGGGTGCGTTCGCCCATCGCCATGGCTTCGCCGGTGTAGACGTCGAAGGCGGTGGCGGTGACGGCGCAGTCGGCCACCGGCACCTGCCACGGGCCGACGAACTGGTCGCGGGCCACCAGGCCGGTGATCGAGCGGTCGCCGATGGTGATCAGGAAGCTCTTGCTGGCCACCGCCGGGTGGCGCAGCACGCGCTCGACCGCCTCGCCCAGATCAAGGCCGGCGGCGCTGAAGTCGTCGCCCAATTCGGTCTCGCGGCTCACCGAACGGTGCATGCGCGGCGGCTTGCCGAGCAACACCTCGAGCGGCATGTCCACGGCGTTGTTGGCGAAATGACTGTCGGCCACGGTGAGCTGACGCTCCTCGGTGGCCTCGCCGACCACCGCGAAGGGGCAGCGCTCGCGTTCGCAGATGGCCTTGAAGGTCTCGAGATCGGCGGCGTCGACGCTGAGCACATAGCGCTCCTGCGACTCGTTGCACCAGATTTCCAGCGGGCTCATGCCCGGCTCGTCGTTGGGCACGTTGCGCAGCTCGAAGCGGCCACCGCGGCCGCCGTCGTTGATCAGCTCGGGGAAGGCGTTGGACAGGCCGCCGGCACCGACGTCATGGATGAACTTGATCGGGTTCTTGTCGCCCATCTGCCAGCAGCGGTCGATGACCTCCTGGCAGCGGCGTTCCATTTCCGGGTTCTCGCGCTGCACCGAGGCGAAGTCCAGGTCGGCCGAGCTGGCACCGGTGGCCATCGACGAGGCGGCACCGCCGCCCAGGCCGATGAGCATGGCCGGGCCGCCGAGCACGATCAGCTTGCCGCCGACCGAGATCTCGCCCTTCTGCACGTGCTCGGCGCGGATGTTGCCCAGGCCGCCGGCGAGCATGATCGGCTTGTGGTAGCCGCGCACTTCCTCGCCACGCGGGGTGTCGATGGCCTGTTCGAAGGTGCGGAAGTAGCCGGTCAGGGCCGGACGGCCGAATTCGTTGTTGAACGCGGCGCCGCCCAGCGGGCCCTCGATCATGATGTCCAGCGCGCTGACGATGCGCTCGGGCTTGCCGTAGGCCTTCTCCCACGGCTGCTCGAAGCCGGGGATCTGCAGGTTGGAGACGGTGAAGCCGACCAGGCCGGCCTTGGGCTTGGAGCCGCGGCCGGTGGCACCCTCGTCGCGGATCTCGCCGCCGGAGCCGGTGGAGGCGCCGGGGAACGGAGCGATGGCGGTCGGGTGGTTGTGGGTCTCCACCTTCATCAGGATGTGCACCGGCTCCTGATGGGCGGCGTACTCGTGGCTGCCCGGCTGCGGGAAGAAGCGTCCGGCGGTGAAGCCCTCGATCACCGAGGCGTTGTCCTTGTAGGCGGACAGCACGCCTTCGCGGTGCAGTTCGTAGGTGTTCTTGATCATGCCGAACAGCGACTTGTCCTGGCTCTCGCCATCGATGTCCCAGCTGGCGTTGAAGATCTTGTGCCGGCAGTGCTCTGAGTTGGCCTGGGCGAACATCATCAGCTCGATGTCGTGGGGATTGCGCCCCAGATCGCCGAAGCTCTTCACCAGATAGTCGATCTCGTCCTCGGCCAGGGCCAGGCCCAGCGCCAGGTTGGCCTGCTCCAGGGCCGCCCGCCCACCACCGAGCACGTCGACCACCCTCAGCGGCTTAGGCTGCGCGTGGCTGAACAGGCCGGCCGCCTGCTCCAGGCTGTCCAGCACCAGCTGGGTCATGCGGTCGTGCAGCGCTGCGGCGACGGTCTGCGCGTCGCTTTCGGACAGCTCGCCGGCGACGTAGTAGGCGATGCCGCGCTCGAGGCGCTCGATCTTGGCCAGGCCGCAGTTGCGGGCGATGTCGGTGGCCTTGCTCGACCAGGGCGAGATGGTGCCGAAGCGCGGCAGGACCAGACACAGCCGGCCGACGGGCTCCTGCACCGGCACGCTGGGGCCGTACTCGAGCAGGCGGGCCAGCACCTTCTCCTCGTCGCCGGAAAGGGCGGCGCTCACCTCGGCGAAGTGGGCGAACTCGGCATACAGCCCGCCGACGGCGGGGATCTTCTGGGTCAACTGATCGAGCAGCTTGCCGTGACGGAAGGTGGAAAGGGCGGGAGCGCCGCGCAGGATCAACATCGTCGGAACAGCCTCGAAGGGGGAGCTTGGAAGCGGTCCATTCTACTCCATGGAGGCGCCGGACGCTAAGGACGCGGGCTGCCGGGCGCCCGGCAGGGCCGCGTCCGGCAGCCCGCCGGCGGCTGCGCCACTGGCCTATCGAATTGCGTATACTACGGCCATGACCGACCGAACCGCGCTCCGCGGGCGCCGCGCCCACCGCCGGCTGTTGCCGACCTTACTTTTCCTGATGCTCATGGGTTGCAGCGAGTCTCCCCGGCCGTCGACCCTCCAGCGCGTGCAGGAGGAGGGTGTGCTGCGGGTCGTCACCCGCAACAGCCCGGCCACCTACTTCCAGGACCGCAACGGCGAAACCGGCTTCGAATACGAACTGGTCAAGCGCTTCGCCGACGACCTGGGCGTCGGCCTGCAGATCGAAACCGCGGACAACCTCGATGCCATCTTCGTCCAGCTCAACCAGCCCAACGGCCCCGAACTGGCCACCCCCGGCCTGATCCCCAGCCTGGCGCACAGCCACCTGGCGCTGTTCTCCCGGCCCTACATGGAGGTCACCCCGCAGGTCGTCTACCGCAACGGTCAGCGCCGCCCCACCCGTCCGCAGGACCTGGTCGGCAAGCGCATCCTGGTGCTCAAGGGCAGCAGCCATGCCGACCAGCTGGCGGAGATCAAGCAGCAGCTGCCGGAGCTGAAATACGAGGAAACCGCCGAGCTGGAAATCGCCGACCTGCTGCACATGGTCGACGAGGGGCAGATCGACCTGACCCTGGTCGACTCCAACGAGCTGGCGATGAACCAGGTGTACTTCCCCAACGTGCGCGTGGCCTTCGACCTGGGCGATGCCCGCGCATTGAGCTGGGCGGTGGCCGCCGGCAGTGATCGCAGCCTGCTGGAGAAGGTCGACACCTTCCTCGCCCAGGCCCAGAAGAAGGGCATCCTGCAGCAGCTGAAGGAGCGCTACTACGGGCATGTCGAGGTGCTCGGCTATGTCGGCGCCTATACCTTCGCCAAGCACCTGCAGCAGCGCCTGCCGCGCTACGAACAGCACTTTCGCGCGGCGGCGAAGAAGCAGGGGGTCGACTGGCGCCTGCTGGCCGCCATCGGCTACCAGGAATCCCAGTGGCAGCCGAGCGCCACCTCCAAGACCGGGGTCCGCGGCCTGATGATGCTCACCCAGCGCACCGCCGAAGCGATGGGCGTGGCCAACCGCCTCGATCCCAAGCAGAGCATCCACGGCGGCGCCAAGTACTTCGTCCACGTCCACCAGGGGCTGCCGGAGAGCATCCAGGAGCCCGACCGCAGCTGGTTTGCCCTGGCCGCCTACAACGTCGGCAGCGGCCACCTGGACGACGCCCGCAAGCTGACCAAGGCCGCCGGCCTGAACCCCGACAAGTGGCTGGACGTGAAGAAGATGCTGCCGCGCCTGTCGGAAAAGAAGTGGTACAGCAAGACCCGCTACGGCTATGCCCGCGGTGGCGAGCCGGTGCACTTCGTCGCCAACATCCGCCGCTACTACGACATCCTCACCTGGGTGACCCAGCCGCAGATGGAAGGCTCGCGCATCGCCGAACGCGGCCTACACGTGCCCGGCCTGCCGAAGAGCGAGCCGCCGGCCGCCAAGCCGCAGCTGTAGAACCCGCCGGCCTCAGCCGCGCCGCGCCTTGAAGAAGGCCTTGAGAATCGCTCCGCACTCCTCCGCCAGCAGCCCGCCCTCGACCAGCACCCGGTGGTTGAGAAAGTCCTGGGCGAAGAAGGCCCCGCGACTGACCGCCACCCCGGCGCGCGGCTCGCTGGCGCCGAACACCACCCGGGCGACGCGCGCATGGACGATCAGCCCGGCGCACATGCTGCAGGGCTCCAGCGTCACGTACAGGGTGCTGCCGGGCAGCCGGTAGTTGTCCAGCGCGGCGGCGGCGGTGCGGATCGCCACCATCTCGGCATGGGCACTGGGATCGCGGCGGGAGATCGGGCAATTGAAGCCGCGCCCGACGATCTCGCCGCCCCGCACCAGCACGGCGCCCACCGGCACCTCGCCCAGTTCAGCTCCTTCGGCAGCCAGGACCAGCGCTTCGCGCATGAAACGCTCGTCCTGACTACGGTCGATGATCTGCAGGTTTTTCATGAATAAGCATCGGATCGGGAATCACGGAAAGGGGTGTCCCTACGCCACCTTGATCGCCGCCATCAGCCCCGTCTCCATGTGGTCGACCACATGGCAGTGGAACATCCATAGCCCGGGATTGTCCGCCACCAGGGCGACCCGCGCGGTTTCGTTGCGCCCCAAAAGATAGGTGTCGGTGAAGTACGGGGTGATCTTCCGGCGGTTGGAATCCAGCACCTTGAAGGTCATTCCGTGCAGATGGATCGGATGCTGGTACTGGCTGACGTTGCGCAGCTCGAAGATGTAGCTGCGGCCCTGCTGCAGGGTGGCGATGGGCCGCTCGGCGCAGCTCTTGTCGTTGATGTCCCAGGCCTGGCCGTTGATCTGCCAGAACTTGAAGGCCCCGCCCTGCTCCATGTTCGTCGACAGGGCGCCGGCCCACTCGAAGTTGAAGCGCAGGCTCTCTGCAACAGCCAGATCGGGCTCCGGGACGGGGTTGGCCGGCAGCGCGGCCGGCCAGTCGCCGGGCGCCTCGCCGCCGTCCACGCTCTTCAGGGTCGCCAGGCGCAGCGGACCGTTGCGCAGCGGCAACTCCACCCCGGCCGCCGGCACCCGGAGGCCCAGCTCGATGCGCATGCCCGGGCCCAGCCAGTATTCCTTGCCCAGCGGGCGCGGCGCGACGGGGTTGCCGTCCAGCGCGTAGATGCGCGCCTCGGCATCCGGCAGGTTGAGGCGATAGGTCAGGGTATTGTCGAGGTTGAGAATACGCAGGCGCACGATCTGCCCGGCGGGCAGTACCAGGGTCGGCGCCGCCTCGCCGTTGACCGTGGTCAGCCGCCCCGGCGTGCCGCCGCGGGCCGCCTCGCGCGGCACGCTGAACTCGCCGAAGACGCCCTGCCCGTCGACATGCCAGCTCTTCAGGCTCAGCGTGCGCTCATGGCGGAAACCGCTGGGCTCGCGCTCCTCGACGATCAAGGGACCGACCAGCCCGCGGCCGAGCTGCTCGCCGCTGGCGGTGTGCGGGTGGTACCAGAAGCTGCCGGCGTCCGGCAGCCGGAAGCGGTAATCGAAATACTCGCCCGGCAGCACCGGCAGTTGCGACACATAGGGCACGCCGTCCATCTCCAGCGGCAGACGGATGCCGTGCCAGTGGATGGTGCTCGGTTCGGGCAGGCGGTTGACGAAGCGCACCCGCAGCCAGTCGCCCTGCCGCGCGCGCAACTCCAGCCCCGGCGCCTGGCCGCCGTAGGCCCAGACGGAGGTCCTGTGTCCCGGCACCAGTTCCACGTCCAGCGGCGCGGCGATCAGCTCGTAGTCGTGGGTTCTCGCCTCCTCCGGCCGGCCCAGCCAGTAGCGCGCGCCGCCGGCGCCCAGGCCGAGCACGGAAACGCCGGCCAGGCCGGCGAGGATCTGTCTGCGGGTAAAACTCATGAAGTCAGTCTCCTGCCCGGCCGGGCACAGCCCTCATCAGGCGGTCGTTCGTGGGCACGGTATTCGGCGATGGATGAAATAGTTTCTCATTATCCAGCGAGATCAACCATCGCCGCATCAACAACCTGCCCGCGTCGCCCGGGCTGCAACCTCGCCTGCAGATCCGGAAACGAAAAACCCCATGGCCGCAACGGCCATGGGGTTTTTGGCGAAGACCGGGGCGATCAGGCGCCGCCCGGCTCTCCGGTGAACTCGACCAGCAGGTCTTCGTCGGTAACGATGGTCTGGCAGGCCAGACGGTAGGTCGGCGGGATATCACGCACGGCAGCGCGCTCCTCTTCGGACTTCGGCAGCTTGCCGACGGACTTGAGAACACTCCGCTCCTTGTCGGTCAGCATCATGCCCTTGATACGCTCGCCATCGAGGTGGGTGATCTTGACCAGACAGGAACCACACTTACCATCCTGGCACTCGAAAGGGATCTTGATGCCGTTTTCCTGGGCAACGCCCAGCAGCGTGGAACGCTTGCCGGCGACTGCTTCGACTTTCTTGTTATGCGGCATGAGCGGCGAAGAGAAATAAATCGTAGCCATACAAAAATCCTTTCCGTAATTAATTACCAGACCAACTCACGTGCATCCGCCACATTAATCGCGGAGGCGCGGCAACACTGAATAGCAACTTGCGAAAGTTGTAAATCACTGTAGAGACAGCCCTTTACCCTCAAGGACCGTGAGGACGATAGTACTTAGGGAAATCCGCCAGCACAATGATTTTAATCATGGAAATTTTTCAAAAAAGTTTCCGTGCAAATCATTAGCAAAGTATCTAAATAACTTTCACGGCTGTCTCGCCGGGACTTTTATATATTTCTTACTTGCACTGATTTCTCAAATGCGAATAAAAACTTCATGTTGCACAGCATAGTTCCGCACTGTGGAGGGCATGGACGAGGAAGGCAGCACAACTGCCCGAAGCGGAAGGAGCCGTGTTCGGAAAAGGACGCTGCCGACGCCCGAGAGGGCATCGGCAGCAGACAGCAGGCGGGGAAGCGCGATGACGGACGCCCGGCGTACGGGCCGGCACCTCACTCCCACTCGATGGTTGCCGGCGGCTTGCTCGAGACGTCGTAGGTGACGCGGGAGATGCCGTCGATCTCGTTGATGATCCGGTTGGAGACCTTCTCCAGCAGCTCGTAGGGCAGATGCGCCCAGCGCGCGGTCATGAAGTCGACGGTTTCCACCGCGCGCAGGGCGACCACCCAGGCGTAGCGGCGGCCGTCGCCGACCACACCCACCGACTTCACCGGCTGGAACACCACGAAGGCCTGACTGGTCTTGTGGTACCAGTCGAAGTTGTGCAGTTCCTCGATGAAGATGTGGTCGGCACGGCGCAGCAGATCGGCGTACTCCTTCTTCACCTCGCCGAGGATGCGCACGCCCAGGCCCGGGCCGGGGAACGGGTGGCGGTAGACCATGTCGTAGGGCAGGCCCAGCTCCAGGCCGATCTTGCGCACCTCGTCCTTGAACAGTTCGCGCAGCGGCTCGACCAGCTTGAGGTTCATGTCCTCGGGCAGGCCGCCGACGTTGTGGTGCGACTTGATCACGTGGGCCTTGCCGGTCTTGGCGCCGGCCGACTCGATCACGTCGGGGTAGATGGTGCCCTGGGCGAGGAACTTGATGCCCTCGAGCCTGGCCGCCTCGGCGTCGAACACCTCGATGAAGGTGCGGCCGATGATCTTGCGCTTCTGCTCCGGGTCGGAAACGCCGGCCAGGTTGGCGAGGAACTGCGCCTCGGCATCGGCGCGGATCACCTTGACGCCCATGTTCTCGGCGAACATGGCCATCACCTGGTCGCCCTCGTGCAGGCGCAGCAGGCCGTTGTCGACGAACACGCAGGTCAGGCGGTCGCCGATGGCGCGGTGCAAGAGCGCGGCAACCACCGAGGAGTCGACGCCGCCGGAGAGGCCGAGCAGCACGTTGGCGCCGCCGACCTGGGCGCGTACCTGGGCGATGGCGTCCTCGACGATATTGGACGGGGTCCACAGCGCCTCGCAGCCGCAGATCTCGCGCACGAAGCGGGAGAGGATGCGCAGACCCTGCTTGGTGTGGGTCACTTCCGGGTGGAACTGCACGCCGTAGTAGCTGCGCTTGTCGTCGGCCATGGCGGCGATTGGGCAGCTCGGGGTGCTGGCCAGCACATGGAAGCCTTCGGGAATCCCGGTGACCTTGTCGCCGTGGCTCATCCACACGTCGAGGCCGAGCACGCCGTCGTCGTCCACGTGGTCCTCGATGCCGTCGAGCAGGCGCGCCTTGCCGACCACATCGACGCGGGCGTAGCCGAACTCGCGCAGGTCCGAGCCCTGCACCTTGCCGCCAAGCTGCTCGGCCATGGTCTGCATGCCGTAGCAGATGCCGAAAAGCGGCACGCCCAGGTCGAACACCGCCTGCGGCGCACGCGGGCTGTCGGCCTCGTGCACCGACTCCGGCCCGCCGGCGAGGATGATGCCACGCGGGGCGAAGGCACGGATGTCCTCGTTGCTCATGTCGAACGGGTGCAGCTCGCAATAGACGCCGATCTCGCGCACCCGGCGGGCAATCAGCTGGGTGTACTGGGAGCCGAAATCCAGGATCAGGATGCGGTGGGCGTGGATGTCTTGGTGGGCCATGGCCATCTCTCTTGGCGGAATTCACAAACGACGCGGGGCTGCCCCGTTTTTTCACAACAGCAGCAGCCCCGTGTCTTCAGTTCTTGAAAATCGATTTGCCGCGTCGCGAGCGCAGGTCAGGCAAGGCGGAAAGAGGCGAGGAAGCGGAGTTTGCTGAAGCAAATGAGCATTCCGAACCTCTTTCCAACGCGGCATGGCCAAGCGCAGCAGCGTCAAATCGATTTTTCAGCCGACGCGGTAGTTGGGCGCCTCCTTGGTGATCTGCACGTCGTGCACATGGGACTCGGCCATGCCGGCGCCGGTGATGCGCACGAATTGCGGCCTGGTGCGCATCGTCTCGATGTCGGCGCTGCCGGTGTAGCCCATGGAGGCACGCAGGCCGCCCATCAGCTGGTGGATGATCGCCGCCAGCGCGCCCTTGTACGGCACGCGCCCCTCGATGCCTTCCGGCACCAGCTTCTCGGCGCCGGCCGAGGAGTCCTGGAAGTAGCGGTCGGACGAGCCCTGGGTCTGCGCCATGGCGCCCAGCGAGCCCATGCCGCGATAGGCCTTGTAGGAACGACCCTGGAACAGCTCGACCTCGCCCGGCGCCTCCTCGGTGCCGGCGAACATCGAGCCCATCATCACGCAGTAGGCGCCGGCGACGATGGCCTTGGACAGGTCGCCGGAGAAGCGGATGCCGCCGTCGGCGATCAGCGGCACGCCGGTGCCCTGCAGGGCGGCGGCGACGTTGGCGATGGCGCTGATCTGCGGCACGCCGACCCCGGCAACGATCCGGGTGGTGCAGATCGAGCCCGGCCCGATGCCGACCTTGACGCCATCCGCGCCGGCCTCGGCCAATGCCTTGGCTGCCTCGCCGGTGGCGATGTTGCCGCCGATCACCTGGACCTCGGGGAAGTTCTGCTTGACCCAGCGCACCCGCTCGATCACGCCCTTGGAGTGGCCGTGGGCGGTATCCACCACCACCACGTCGACCCCGGCGGCGACCAGCGCGGCCACCCGGTCCGGCGTCTCGGCGCCGGTGCCCACCGCGGCGCCGACGCGCAGGCGGCCCTGGTCGTCCTTGCTGGCCAGCGGGTAGGCCTTGGCCTTCTCGATGTCGTTGACGGTCATCATGCCCTTCAGGCGGAAGGCGTCGTCGACGATCAGCACGCGCTCGATGCGGTGCTTGTGCAGCAGCTGGCGCGCCTCCTCCTTGTCGGCGCCCTCGCGCAGGGTGACCAGACGCTCCTTCGGCGTCATCACCTCGCGCACCCGGGCATCCAGGCGGCTTTCGAAACGCACGTCACGGGAGGTGACGATACCCACCAGATCGCCGTTGGAAAGCACCGGCACGCCGGAGATGTTGTGCTGGCGGGTCAGGTCGAAGAGGTCGCGAACAGTGGCGTCGGCATCGATGGTGATCGGATCCTTGACCACCCCGGACTCGAAGCGCTTGACCTTGCGCACCTCGGCGGCCTGCTGCTCGATGGTCATGTTCTTGTGGATGATGCCGATGCCGCCTTCCTGGGCCATGGCGATGGCCAGCCGGGCCTCGGTGACGGTGTCCATGGCGGCGGACACCAGCGGAATGTTGAGCTCGATGCCGCGCGTCAGGCGAGTCTTGAGGCTGACATCCTTGGGCAGTACGTCGGAATATCCAGGAATCAGAAGAACATCGTCGAAAGTCAGGGCTTCTTGACTGATACGCAACATGGCGGGGGCTCCCAGGCGGGAAAAAATGGAAGCGCGACATTATACCCAGCCCCCCACCTCGGCTCAATGTGCGTAACGGCTCAGTTCGCCGCCGCTCAGCGCCCGGGCAACCGCGTTGTTGCGGTGGAAGCCGACCAGCAGCTGCTGCCTGGCCCGGGTAATGCCGACATAGAGCAGCCGCATCCGCTCGGGCAGCGAGCTGTCGGCCTCCTCGCCCTGGGCCACGAAAGAGGCATCGAGCAGCACCACCCGGGAAAACTCCAGGCCCTTGCTGCCGTGGATGGTCATGATCGCCACCTGGTCGGTTTCCGCACAGCAGGCCTCGCCGCTACCCAGCCAGACGTGGGGAATGCCGAGTGCGGCCAGCGCCTCGCCCATCGCCCGGCCGGCGCCGCCGTCCGGATAGAGCACCGCCATGTCCTTCCAGGCCACGCCCTCGGCATGCCATTGCTGCAGGCAACCGGCGGCATGCCCGATCTCCCCGGCCTGCCGCTCGAAGCGCCGCACCACCGGCAGCGGCCCCGACACCCCGGCCGCCTGCGGCTCGACCAGCGGAATGTCGCCCTTGCCTTCGGGCAGATGATCCCTGGCCAGACGGCAGGCGAACTCGAGGATTTCCCGGGTATTGCGGTAGTCGAGGCGCAGCACGCTGCTACGGCCCCGGGCCTGGATGCCGACGCTGGCCAGGCTGAAGCCCAGCGCCGAGCGTTTCCTGTAGATCGCCTGGGCATCGTCGTAGAGCAGCAGCAGCGAATTGCTGTGCGGATCGACCATCCGGGCCAGCAGACGCAGCCATTCCGGCTCGAAATCGTGCCCCTCGTCGATCAGCAGGGCGCCGTACTGGCCCCGCGGAATCTGCCCGCGCTCCACAGCGCCGATCACCGAGTCGGCCAGGCGCCAGTAGTGCTCGTCCTCGCCCTCCAGCACCTCGACCTGCCAGGTCTTGAGCTGCTGCTCGCACCAGTCGTGGAAGTGGTGGACCTGCACCCGCCCGCCGAGGCTGCGCGAGTCGACGAAGCGGCGCAGCCTGGCCGCCAGGCCGATGTTGAAGCACAACACCAGGATCGGCTTGTCCAGCGTCCCGGCCAGTTGCAGGCAGCGGTAGCCGAGAATCAGCGTCTTGCCGGAGCCGGTCGCCCCGTGGATGACCCGGTGCCCCTCGCCCAGGCTGCGGGCCAGCCGCTCCTGCTGCAAGTCCATGACCCGCGCACCATCGGGCGCCGGCAGGCCGTCGGCGCCGATGCGCAGCTCGGGAAACAGGTGCCAGCGGATGCGCTCGATCTGCGCCCGCGTCAGCCGGCAGGGAAAGCCCGGCCCGGAGATCCGCCACAGGCGCTGGCGGAAGGCCTCGGGCGCTGCCTCGCGCAGATCGTCCCGGTAGAGCACCTGCCGCTCCGGCAGCAGCCGCTCGCGCGCCTCGGGCGGGATGCCCTGCTCCACCTGGGCACGGGAAATATCGCTGAACACCAGGCCCCAGCCAATGGGGCAGGCCAGCCGGCCGGCGTCACTGCCCTCGCCACGGCGCAAAGATGGGCTGCGCAGCAGCGCCTGCAGCGCCTGCACGGCGAACTGCCGCCCGAGAGCCAGAGGATGCGCCAGCTCCCGGCGCCCCTCGGCGGTTTCCAGGATGCAGGTGGCGCGGGACATCCGCTTGAGGCTGCCCGCCGTCCAGTCGCGCACCTCGAGGAGCAGCAGGCCGTGTTCGGGATGCAGGACGATGAAATCGGGCTGGCGCTGCTCCCCGCCGGAAGGCAGGCCGCACCAGACCAAGCAGTCGTCGGCGAAGCTGTCCTGCAGGGCGCGGGCGACCTGCCGCTGCCCCGCCGTCAGGCGGGCAAGGCAGGCGCCGAGCGGCGGAATGAATACGGCCATGGCAGCTCCCGGTATCCGGTGGCGACGGATTCCGCCCGGGCGGGGCGGGACGAAAGCCGCCCATGGTAGAGGATTTCTCGCACGAACGTCTCACTTCGCCACCGGCTCGCTTCCGGCTCAATGCCCTGCCGACCGTGGCGGCCCCGGACGCTCTCTGCTAGAAATCGGCCTCCCCCGCCAAGGAATCACCGCCATGCACATCGTCATCCCCGACGATTACCAGGACGCCATCCGCCGCCTCGACTGCTTCGCCCGGCTGCGCGACTCCGGCCACAGCGTCGAGATCTTCCACGACGCCGAGAGCGATCCGCAGCGCCTCGCCGAGCGCTTCGCCAGCGCCGACGCGCTGGTGCTGACCCGCGAGCGCACGCGCATCGACGAAGCCCTGCTGGCCCGCCTGCCCCGACTCAGGCTGATCAGCCAGACCGGCAGGATCGCCGCCCACCTCGACCTCGACGCCTGCACCCGCCACGGCGTCGCCGTGGCCGAGGGGCGCGGCTCGCCGGTCGCTCCGGCGGAGCTGGCCTGGGCGCTGATCCTCAACGCCCGCCGCCAGCTGCTGCCGGCCATCGCCGCCTTCCATGAAGGCCGCTGGCAGACCAACCTCGGCGAGCGCCTGGCCGGGCTGACCCTCGGCATCTGGGGCTACGGCAAGATCGGCCAGCGCCTGGCCCGCTACGCCGAGGCCTTCGAGATGCCGGTGCTGGTCTGGGGCAGCGAGGCCTCGCGCCAAGCCGCCGCCGCCCACGGCCACCGCGCCGCCGCCTCCCGCGAAGCCTTCTTCGCCGAAGCCGACGTGCTCAGCCTCAACCTGCGCCTGGCGCCCGCCACCCGGCACATCGTCGGCTTCGACGACCTGGCGCGGATGAAGCCCGACGCCCTCTTGGTCAACGTCAGCCGCGCCGAACTGATCGCCCCCGGCGCCCTGCTCCGCGCCCTGGACGCCGGCCGTCCCGGCTTCGCCGCCCTCGACGTGTTCGAGCAGGAGCCGATCCTCGACCCCGGCCACCCGCTGCTGAACCACCCGCGGGTGCTCTGCACCCCGCACCTGGGCTACGTCGAGAGGCACGGCTACGAGCTGTACTTCGGCGACGCCTTCGACAACCTGCTGGCGTTCTTCGCCGGCGAGCCGCGCAACCTGGCCAATCCGCAGGTGCTGGCGGGGCACTAGGCATACGAGGACTCCGCCCTTTCATGCATGGGAAACATCCGCATGGATGTAGAAGGCTAAAGCCGAGGAGCGGGGAAGAAGGAAGTTGGCCAGGATGCCAGCTTCCCCAGCGGGGAGAGGGCGTTGAAAGACATTCCGATCCGTTGCCCCTTGGGCAAGACCAACAGCTCAGGGGACTGATCGGGTATTGCACTCAATCTTCGCGATCGACTTCATGATGCTGCCTGCAGTCAATTTGAAGGCAGGAAATATATCCACTCCGGCGCTTCTCAAACCCTTCGCCGTCCACTTATTGCAAGTATTCATCAGGTGATATTCACCTACCCCCTTGTAGAACTGGCTATCCCCATAGATACCATCTCCCAACCTGCGTATTTCTCCCCTTTCATCCTTGTAAAAACTGCCTTCGATAAAGTCCACCAATGAGCGAAGCTCGCCATCGGTGAGACACAGCTTCGCCATCTCATGGCCGGAAAAATACTCATTGACCGCAACCGGCACAGCAACCGCATGCATCACAGATACGCTCGGCCAGAATATTGCCTTCAGCGTTAGTCCTGAGGTGACTGCTTCAGCCTGATAAAACCCCTCGTCCCCCCAGCCAAACTCGATATAGGCCGTGTTTCCAAACCGCTTCTGCAGTTCGGGAAGCCGTCTTTGCACATCGTCTGCCGGAAGAACGAAGCCCGTATGCCATCCATGGCTCACTATATATATTTCGTTATCACTCTTCCCCGCGCTGCCCTCGGAAGGCGGAACCACGGCAGGTTGCGCCGAACATCCCGAGATGAGCACCAACAGTATCACCCACAGAATCTTCTTCATGGCATGGCTTTCATGAGCGGTACTCCAGCATAAGACACAGACAACCCCGGAGCGCCATGGCCTTCACGGCCGCTCCGCCATGAGCACACCGATACATCCAGGCCGGAACGCGGGTGCCAGCGCGGTTCCCGCCGTCGCCGTGGCGGCTTATCATGCCGGCCATGTTCAACGATCCCTTCCAGCGACTCGGCCTCGACCGGGAAATCCTCACCGTCAGCCAGCTCAACGGCCGCGCCCGCCTGCTGCTGGAGGACGTGTTCGCCCAGGTCTGGGTCGAGGGCGAGATCTCCAACCTCGCCCGCCCGGCCTCCGGCCACCTCTACTTCACCCTCAAGGACCGCCAGGCCCAGGTGCGCTGCGCGCTGTTCCGGCAGAACGCCCTGCGCGTGCGCGAGATCCTGCGCGACGGGCTGGCGGTGCGGGTGCGCGGCAAGGTCTCGCTGTACGAGGGGCGCGGCGACTTCCAGCTGATCCTCGATCTGCTCGAGCCGGCCGGTGACGGCGCCCTGCGCCTGGCCTTCGAGGCGCTCAAGGAGCGGCTCGCCGCCGAAGGCCTGTTCGCCGCCGGGCGCAAGCGGGCGCTGCCGGCCCATCCGCAGCGCATCGGCATCGTCAGCTCGCCGACCGGCGCGGTGATCCGCGACATCGTCTCGGTGTTCCGCCGCCGCGCGCCGCAGGTCGAGCTGACCCTGGTGCCCACCGCGGTGCAGGGCCGCGAAGCGGTCGCGCAGATCGTCCATGCCCTCGAACTGGCCGACCGCCAGGGCTTCGACGCGCTGATCCTGGCCCGCGGCGGCGGCTCGCTGGAGGACCTCTGGTGCTTCAACGAGGAAGCCGTGGCCCGCGCCGTCGCCGCCTGCGCGACGCCGCTGGTCAGCGCGGTCGGCCACGAGACCGACGTGACCATCGCCGACTTCGTCGCCGACCTGCGCGCCCCGACCCCCTCGGCCGCCGCCGAACTGCTGGCCCCCGACAGCAGCGACCTCGCACGCCGCCTCGAGAGCCTGCAGCGCCGCCTGCAGCAACGCATGCAGCACCTGCTCGCCGCCCGCCATCTGCAGCTCGACGGCCTGCGCCGGCGCCTGCGCCATCCCGGCGAGCGCCTGCAGCAGCAGGCCCAGCGCCTCGACGACCTGGAACTGCGCCTCAGGCGCGCCATGCAGCGCCGTCTGCAGGACGGCACCGAACGCCTGGCGCGCCTCGACACCCGCCTCGCCGCCCGGCATCCCGAACGCCTGCTCGGCCTCCTGCGCCAGCGCCTGGAGCATCTGGGCGAGCGCCTGCCGCGCGCCATGCAGGGTGCTCTGCGCGAGCGGCGCCAGCGTCTCGAAGCCGCCGCGCAGACCCTGCAGGCGGTCAGCCCACTGGCGACCCTCGGCCGCGGCTATGCGATCCTCCTCGACGAGCGGGGCCGGGCGATCCGCGCCGCCGCCCAGACCCGCCCCGGCCAGCACCTGCGCGCACGCCTTGCCGAGGGCGAGCTGGACTTGCGGGTCGAAGCCCCTTCTTCTCCCCTGCCGCAGCCGGACTGAACCGATGAACGAGCCGAACCGGGCGATCCCGGCCTTCGCCGAACCCGACTGGGCGCAGGTCGCCCGCATCCCCGTGGCCGAATGCGGCGAGGCGCTGAGCAGCCTGAGCCTGGCCCCCGCGCTGCGGGTCTACCCGGCCTACCGCCACCTCGGCATCCCCGAGGCCGTCGACGACTGCCAGGTGCGCCAGGAAGTCTTCGAGCGCCTCTTGCGCGCTGCCGCGTGCCTGCCCGCCGGCCTGGTGCTGGTGGTGCTCGACGGCTGGCGGCCGATCGCCGTGCAGCAGCACCTGTACCGCACCCTGGAAGCGGCCATGGCCCGGCACCATCCGCAGGCCGACGCGGCGACCCTGCAGCGCCTGACCCGCCAGTTCGTCTCGCCGCCCAGTTGCGACCCGCAGGCGCCGAGCCCGCACCTGACCGGCGGCGCGGTCGACGTGACCCTGTGCGACGCCCAGGGCCGCTGGCTGGACATGGGCTCGCGCTTCGACGAAGTCGGCCCGCGCTCGTTCAGCGCCCACTACGAGACGGCAGCCGCCGGCGACAGCGTTGCGCTGGCGATCCGCGACCGCCGCCGGCTGCTGCACAACGCCATGCTCGAGGCCGGCTTCAGCAACCTGCCGAGCGAGTGGTGGCACTACGACTACGGCGACCAGCTGTGGGCCTGGTATCGCGGCCAGCCGGCGGCGCTCTACGGCCCGAGCGCGCCGCCGTCCCTCGAAGGCCTGTGGCAGCAGCAACTGGCCGAACGCTTCGCCAGCCCGACCTGAACCCAACCGCCGGAACCCTCCATGTCACGCCTGTTCGCTGCCTGCTGTGCCCTGCTCCTCGCCCTGCCCGCCCACGCCGAGGGCTTTCTCGGCCGCCTGCTGGACAAGCCGGTGCCCGGCGGCGTGGCGGTGATCGACCTGGGCGACGGCCCCACCGCGCCGCAGGTGCGCTACCAGGACAAGCCGGTGCTGACGGTCCGCGAGGACGGCAAGCGCTGGCTCGCCATCGTCGGCATCCCGCTGTCGGTCAAGCCGGGCGAGCAGCGGATCGAGGCGGACGGCCGCAGCCTCGCCTTCCGGGTCGAGCCCCGCCACTACCGCGAGCAGCGCATCACCCTGAAGAACCAGCGCCAGGTCGCCCCGAACCCGGACGACCTCAAACGCATCGAACGCGAGCTGGCCGAACAGACCGACGCCTACCGTCACTTCGATCCGCGCCAGCCGAGCAACCTGCTGTTCGACAAGCCGGTCGCCGGCCCCCTCTCCAGCCCCTTCGGCCTGCGCCGCTTCTTCAACGGCGAGGAACGCAACCCGCACTCCGGGCTGGACTTCGCCGTGCCGGCCGGCACCCCGGTCAAGGCCCCGGCGGCCGGCCGGGTGACCCTGGTCGGCGACTATTTCTTCAACGGCAGGACGGTGTTCGTCGACCACGGCCAGGGCCTGGTGAGCATGTTCTGCCACCTGTCCAAGGTCGAGGTGAAGACCGGCGACGAACTGCCCCGCGGCGCCGTGCTCGGCCGGGTCGGCGCCACCGGCCGGGCCACCGGACCGCACCTGCACTGGAACGTCAGCCTCAACGACGCCCGGGTCGACCCGGCGATCTTCATCGGCGCCTTCAAGCGATAAGCGCCGGGCAATGACCCCCCCTGCTTTCCAGCCCGCACACACTGCGGCGCTGAACTGGTCGGAATGATCAGTGTCTCGAACAGTAAGAGGCAGACTCGCTGCGCCGCAGGCTCACGCTCCCGGGTCTGGCCTTCTCTCAACGATCGTACGGGGTGTCCTATGAAAAAAATGCCAAAGTGGACTATCGCCAGCGCCATTCTGGCCGCCGCGCTGGGACTGAGCGCCTGTGATGTCGAGAAAAAGGAAGAAGGCCGCATGCCGAAGGTGGATGTCGACGTGAAAGAGGGCAAGCTGCCGGATTACGACGTGGATGCGCCGGATGTGGATGTAAAGACCGAAAAGAAAACCATCACCGTACCCGATGTGGACGTGAATACCGAGAAGAAGACCATCAACGTACCGGATGTCGACGTGGACATGCCGAAAGATGACAACGCGGTGGGCGAGCCGGAAGAAACCGAGCGCTGATTCCGCCACCTGACATCAGGCCCCGCCTATCGGTAGATGCACGGGGCCGTTTCCCCCTTCTTTATCCTCATCTGCGGCCAGTTCGCGCCGCTCAGCAGCGATCCTCCGTCCAGAACGTGGCGCCTTGATGTTCGCCGGCTCGAGTTCCAGCCTTGCGCATAACGGCCTTGCCGTCGTAGCTCGTTACAATGCGGCTACCTTCCGCCCAGACAGGACCCTTGGCATGTTCGAATCCGCTCAAGCGCTGTCGCACCAATTCGCCGCCCTGCGCAGCCGCGCCGACTTCTGGTCGCTGCGGCATGTCCGCGAACTCGGCGAGCATTACCGGGTGCGCCGCAACGTCGCCTTGCCCCCCACCTTCTCGGAAGACAGCGGCGCCATGCTGACAGCGCGCATCGCCGGCGTCGAAGCCTATGCGGCCACCAGCGATCTGACCCAGGCCGGGCTGCAGGCGGCCCTGGAGCGGGCCGAGCATCTGGCCCGCGCCCTGGCCGGGCACGCGCTGCTGGAGGTACGGGAATTGCCGGTGCCGACCGGCGCGGTGGACGACGTGGCGCCCGGCTACGAGCGGCCGCTGGCCGGCCCGGCGCACTGGTACGAGGTGCTGGGCGCCGAATCGGCGCAGGTGCCCCGGGATGCGCGGCTGGTGGACTGGAGCGCCGGACTCGGCGTCCACTGTGTGGAGCAGATCTACCTGAACAGCGCCGGTGCCTGCCTGCGGCGCGCCCAGCGCTTCGTCTACCCGGCCCTGAGCGTGACCGCCAGCGACGGCCACGACAGCCAGACCCGCAGCCTCGGCGGCTTCAACTTCGGCCAGCAGGGCGGCGCCGAGGTCGTCGAGCGGATCGGCCTGGTGGGGGCGGCCCCGCGTATCGCGGACGAGGCGCTGCAATTGCTGCTGGCCCCCAATACCCCCCGCGGCCCCCTCGACCTGCTGCTGATGCCCGACCAGATGGTGCTGCAGATCCACGAATCCATCGGCCATCCGCTGGAACTGGACCGCATCCTCGGCGACGAGCGCAACTACGCCGGCACCAGCTTCGTTCGCCTGGAGGACTTCGGCCGCTACCAGTACGGCTCGCCGCTGCTCGACGTCACCTTCGACCCCGGCCGCCCCGAGGAGCTGGCCAGCTACCGCCACGACGACGACGGCACCCCGGCCCGGCGCGAATACCTGATCCACCGCGGCATCCTGCAGCGCCCGCTGGGCGGCGCCCTGTCGCAGCTGCGCAGCGGCCTGCCGGGCGTGGCCTGCAGCCGCGCCTGCAGCTGGAACCGCGCGCCCATCGACCGCATGGCCAACCTCAACGTCGAACCGGGCGATCGGAGCCTCACGCAACTGATCGGCGGCATCGAGCGCGGCATCCTGATGAGCACCAACCGTTCCTGGTCGATCGACGATGCCCGCAACAAGTTCCAGTTCGGCTGCGAATGGGGGCAATTGATCGAGAACGGCGAACTCAAGGGCGTGGTGAAGAACCCCAACTACCGCGGAATTTCCGCGCACTTCTGGCGCAACCTCACCGCAGTGGGCGATGCAAGCACCGTCAAGGTGCTCGGCACGCCCTACTGCGGCAAGGGCGAGCCGAACCAGGCGGTGCGCGTCGGGCACGCCTCGCCGGCCTGCGTATTCAAGAATGTCGACGTTTTCGGAGGAGCCGCCTGATGGACGCCCGTGAGCATTTCCACGACCTGCTCGACAGCCTGCGGCCGCTGCTGCGTGCCGGTGAAGGTTTCACCCTGGACTACCGCGCCGAGGACTCGGAGTTTGTACGCTTCAACCGGGCGCGGGTGCGCCAGGCCGGGCAGGTGCAGCAGGCGTACGCCACCCTCGCCCTCTACCTCGGCGAGCGCCACGCCCGCTTCGAACTGAGCCTGACCGGCGTGGCCGGGGAAGACCGCACCCGCCTGCGCCATGCGCTGGAACGGCTGCGCGCGGTGGTGCCGGCACTGGCTCCCGACCCCTACCTGCGCCTCAACCGGGAGCCCTGGCGGAGCGAGAGCGCCGAGGCGGGAACGATGCCGGATGGCGCCGCGGCAGTCGGGCAGATCGTCGCCGCCGCCGCGGGACTCGACCTGGCCGGCATCTACGCCGCCGGCCCGCAATACCAAGGGTTCGCCAGTTCCTGGGGCGCCCTCGGCTGGCACGCGGCGAGCAGCTTCAACTTCGACTGGAGCCTGTTCCACGCCAACGGCCAGGCGGTCAAGAGCACCTATGCCGGCCAACGCTGGGACGCCCCGGCCTTCGCCCGGCGCATGGCTTCGGCGCGCGAGCAGCTGGAATACCTGGGCCGCCCGGCCCTGACCCTGGCGCCGGGCGACTACCGCGCCTACTTGGCCCCGGTGGCGCTGGACGAGATCTTCGACCTGCTCAGCGGCGGCTTCTCGGCCCAGGCCCTGGCCAGCGGCGCCAGCCCCCTGCAGCGCCTGTTCGCCAGCTCGGCCCGGCTCAGCCCGCGGCTGACCCTCGAGGAGCGGATCGCCGGCGGCCTGGCCCCGGCCTTCACCAGCGAAGGCCCGCGCCAGGATCTGCGCTTGCTCGCGTCAGGCCTGCCGGGCGAACGGCTGGTCGGCTCGCGCAGCGCCGCCGAATATGGCCTGACCGCCAACGGCGCGGGCGCTCACGAACACCCGCTGTCCCCGGTGATGGCGGGCGGCGACCTGGACGAGGGCGACATCCTCAGCCGCCTGGATACCGGCCTGTACATCGGCAACCTCTGGTACCTCAACTTCTCCGACCGCCCGGCCGGCCGCCTGACCGGCATGACCCGCTTCGCCACCTTCTGGGTGGAAAACGGCCAGCTCAACGCCCCGGTCAACACCATGCGCTTCGACGATTCGGTGTTCAGCTTCCTCGGCCCGCATCTGGAAGCCCTCACCCGCGAGCCCGAGATGATCCTGCCGGCAGGCACCTACGGCGCGCGGCAAAGCGGTTCCAGGACGCTGCCGGGGGCGCTGCTTGGGCGGTTTACCCTGACGCTGTGAAGAAAAGGAGTCCCGTTCGTGGTCGCTCGCGGCCCTTATTGTCCGACATCCGGCGAGTCGAGCGGTTGGGGTTGGGAGTCCCGAGCAGCCCGCTCCTCCTTCGCCGCCTTCGCCGACTTCCATTTCGAATAGAAATACGCCCCGCCCGAGAGGGCGCCCGTCACGGCAGCGGCGGCTCCGACGATGGGGGCGGCCGTCACGATCAGGGGCGCGCTGGTCAGTCCGAGGGCAACCCCTATCGCACTCAACCCGCTCGGAGCGGCGAGCACCGCACCGGCGCTCACCACGCCGGACGTGATGCCCAAGCCCATCGAAACCGTGTCGATCCTGTCGGCCACGTCCCTGTGATTCGCATCGAGCTCCCTGACCTTGGCCACGACCTTGCCGGGAATGTTCTTCGTCCCGCTTGCCGCAGCCACCGTCAGCGTCTTCGCCTTGCCGAGGGCGGCCTTGGCGTATCCGTTGGCGATGGTCTTGCGGGTCGACTTTTCGGTCGTCGATGCGGCCGCCGCGTCGCCAGCCTGGTCCTGGGCGGATGCCTGACCGTCATCCGCCAGCGACGATGCCCCGGAGGCCGGCTCCCCTGGTTTCCCGATCCGTTCTTTCACGTTCATGGCCTCATTCGAGTTTTCCCATCGACCGAAAATACCTGATCGCTCGGTAAGCGGCGCAGGCGGCGGCACAGTCCGAGCGCAATACCCGATCATTTCGGCAAGGGTCCTGTACTCAGAACTTGCCGCCCGATCTGCCAATCAATCGCTCTTTTGCCGGGACACGAGCACTGCGCCAGCGTTTCCACGCCCGGAACAGGGCAGCCAGCATCACGCAAAGTCCGATCAACCGGATCATACCGGCGATATGTGTATCCCAGGTCAACACGCCCCAGCGACTGAAAATCTCCGTCCAGTCATGATCGCCGCCACCGACCAACGGCAGTTCGTGAGCACGGGCATCGGCCATGTAACGCCCGATATTCAGCAGACTCTCGCCGAACCACACCAGCGCCACGGACCAGCCCAGGCCATGCCGTTGCCGCCGGAAATGGCCGGCAAACAGCGCAGGGAACAGGAGCTGGAAAAGGGTGCCGCCATAAACCGCCAAACCCGGCACCAATAGGCCAAGGATGGGATGTCCCGCCTCATGGATCGCCAGGTTGGCATTATCGAGCAGAAACACCCATCGGTCGGATGTGAAGTAATGCTGCCAAACGATGTAAACGACCGACAAGGCCAGTCCAATTACCGCCAGTCCTGTAATAGGCCGCCATTCTGCGGAAGCTGTTTCGCGCCAGGATTCCAAGTTTTCCTCCAGCCGCTGGATAAACATGTCCGGCACGTTACGCGACAGGCAGCGCTCATGCGCTGCGTGAGCTCAATATCACCTGAAACAAGCAGAACATGGGTCGGTTGCGATCGTGGACAAGCGAGTTACTCCCCCGGCACACGATGAAACTCGACAAAGAACCTGACCGGGCCATCCGGACTTACTTCATGCGGCACTTGAGGCTCGACGACACCACATTGATCGGGTGTCAGAAGAATCTCGCTCACCTCCGGCGCCCATATCCGATAAAGCAGCCTGCCTTCCAGCACCACGATCTTCGCCCAAGCCCCCTCCTTCGTCGTGTGCTGCCGCAATAGGCCCGGAGGCACCGTTTCCTCTGTGAAGACCGGCGTTCTTTTATAGGGCCGTACATCTTCCGGCAGGACTTTCATTGGAGATGTTCCTTTTTGTATTGGAGCCAACCGGCCACCAAGGGCCGAGGGGCCTATAAATATAGCCTGCAGGCGTTTCCGCTTGACCGATGCATCGGCCCTGACTGGACGGCGTTTCCCGGACGAAGCCCTGCTCCCTGGCATCGCCATGCCGATCACGGACAAGAAGCCGATGCGTTAACGTAGCCGCCTTGCACGAATGACCGACCCACGAATAGCGAGCAAAAGGATCAGCCCATGACAGCAGCCGAGATGCGAATTCAAGCCCCCGAAGTGGTAGAGGTGATCGACGAGGCCGAGCTTTACCTGCGCCTGCTGCCGCTGGCCTCGGCCCGAATCGTCGAGCTCGGCTGCGGCGCGGCGGCCCACACCCGCACCATCGCCGAGAAAGGGAAGCCGGCCTCCATCCTGGCCTGCGAGGTGGACAGCATCCAGCATGAAAAGAACCTGGCCGTCGACGACCTGCCCACGGTGACCTTCCGCCATGCCGGCGCCCAGGCC
Source organism: Azotobacter chroococcum (assembly GCF_002220155.1). NCBI lineage: Bacteria > Pseudomonadati > Pseudomonadota > Gammaproteobacteria > Pseudomonadales > Pseudomonadaceae > Azotobacter > Azotobacter chroococcum. The sequence goes on from NZ_CP011835.1 coordinate 3,451,458, forward strand.
ATCCCGGCGGAGGACGGCAGCGCCGACCTCGTGATGATGTTCAAGTCGCTCCATCACGTGCCGGTGGGCGACATGGACGGCGTGATGCGGGAGATCCATCGGGTGCTGCGTCCCGGCGGCCTGGCCTACATTTCGGAGCCGGTCTATGCCGGCGAATTCAACGAAGTGGTGCGCCTGTTCCACGACGAGAAAGCGGTTCGCGAAGCCGCCTTCGCCGCGCTACGCAAAGCGGTCGAGCAGGGCGTGCTGGAACTGGCGGGACAATATTTCTTCAACACCCGCAACAACTTCGCGGACTTCTCCGAGTTCGAACGCCGCATCCTTGGCGTCACCCACACGCAACACCGCCTGAGTCCGGAACTGCTGCAGACCGTGCGCGAAAAATTCGAGGGTTTCATGGGCCCCGAGGGCGCACGCTTCGTCATACCGATGCGCGTCGATCTGCTGCGCCGTCCGGATTAGGGCAAGCGGCCTTCCAACTGCCAGACCGCAAGCCTGGGCTGGAAGAAGGTACTCCGCGGGCGCAGGGCAGTAGCGAAAGGGCTTGTCTTGCGCTGTGGAGCTTCGGCGGAAAATGCTGCGGTTTTCCGCCTTGCGGGCGGGCCCGGCCCCTCACTCCAGCAAACTCAACTCCCGCGCCCGGCTCATCGCCCGCGTCCGGCTGGTGACCTGCAGTTTCCCGTAGAGGTTCTTCAGGTGCCATTTCACCGTTTCCACGGAGATGTCCAGACTGCGGGCGATTTCCTTGTTGGACTGGCCGGCGGCGACCAGGCGCAGGGTCTGGCTTTCCCGTTCGCTGAGGCTGAACGGTGGTTCGGCGCAGTCGTCGCCGCCGAGGCGCTCGCGCAGGATGGCGATGTAACCCGCGAGGTCGCCGGTGCCCGCCTCCACGCTGGCGCAGCGGCTCAGCAGCGGCAGCAGGGCGCGGCCGGCATCGGTCAGGCTGCACAGCAGGTTTTCCCGCTGGCCCAGTTGCAGCGCCGGCAGCAGGACCGCGGCGGCAGCGTCACGTTCGTCGCCCTGCCAGAGGGCGATGGCCCACAGCGGGCGCAGGCGCACGGCTTCGAGCTGCTGGCCGCGCGCCTCGAACTCGCCCACCACCCCGGCCAGGCAGTCGGCCGCCGCCAGGCCGAGGCCCTGGGCGAGCAGCAGCCGGGCGCGGGCGATGCGCGCGTAGTGGCGGCAGCCGGGGATGGCGCCCTCGTCGCTCTTCAGCAGCTCGATACGGCGCAGCATGTGTTCGGCGCCGGCCAAGTCGTCTCGCTGCAGCTGCAGGCGCACCTGTTCGGCGAGCAGCGCCGCCTGCAGGCGGTTCCAGCGGCGCTGGGCGGCGACTTCCTGGGCGTGCTGGAGCAACAGGCGCGCCTGCACGCCGTCGTCCTCGGCCAGCGCCCGCCGGCACAGCGCGCGGTAGACCGCCAGCACGCCGTCGAGAGGCACCACGCGGTCGATCTGCGGGCCGCGCTGGCGGACCAGCGCATCCAGGCGCTCCCAGTCGCCGTGCTCGTAGGCCAGTTCGGCCAGCGACGCGGCCAGGGTGGCGCTGCCGCTGGACTGCGGCCCGGTGAGCCGGTCGGCGGACTCCATCGCCTGCAGGAAGCAGGCCTCGGCGGTGCGCAGGTCGCCCTGGCGCAGGTGGCTCTGGCCGAGGATGAAGGCGCGGTGGACGGTGACGAACAGGTTCTCGGTGGGCGCGCCAGGATAGAGGGTGTGGCGCTGCACGGCCTGGGCCTGATCATGCTGGCCGAGGACCATGTGGCAGTAGCTGAGGACGTTGCAGACCAGGCCGTCGACCCAGCTGTCGCCGCAGGGGATCTGCGCCAGCAGCGGCTCGGCCAGGGCGATGCCGGTCTGCACGTTCTCGGCGAAGGCCTCGCAGATGGCCGCCACCGCATCCAGCTTGACCCGCAGGTCGCGGCGCGCCGGGTGCACGGCGAACCAGCGGCGCAGCTCGCCGAGCAGGCGCCGCGACTCGTCGAAGCGGAAACGGTGGGCCAGCGCCCAGGCCAGGTTGAGCTGCAGGCTGATGCGGTGCTCGTCGGCGGTGATCGGCAGCTGCTGCAGCCAGCCCAGCAGGGTGTCGATGTCGCCGCGCTCGGCCAGCGACTGGGCGCCCAGCCCGGCGCGGCCCGGCGCGCTCTCGACCTTGCCGGCGGCCAGCGCGTGGCGGGTCGCCTCGGCCCACAGGCTCTGCCCGGCGAACCAGTTGCCGGCGCGCTCGTGCAGCGCGGCGACGTCCAGGTCGGTTCGCCGGCGCAGGCGGGTCTGCAGGGTTTCGGCGAACAGGTGGTGGTAGCGGAACCACTGGCCGTGGTCGTCCAGTGCGGCGACGAACAGGTTGTGCCGCTCGATCCAGTCGAGCATGGCGTGGCCGTCGTGGCGCCCGGTGACCGCGTCGCACAGCTCGGCGCAGAAGCGGTCGAGGATCGAGGTGCGCATCAGGAAGTCGTCGACCGCCGCCGGCAGCGGCTCGAACACCACGTCCTCCAGGTAGCGGCCGACCAGCCGGCCGCCGTGGCTCAGGGTGTCGATGACCTGCGCCGGGTTGTCCTTGATCGACGGCGACAGGGTGGCCATCTGCATGCCGGTGACCCAGCCCTCGGTCACCTCCAGCAGGCGCTGGGTCTGCGCGTTGCTCAGGGCCAGGGCGGCGGAGTCGGCGAAGTAGTGGCGCGCCTCGCAGAGGTTGAAGCGCAGGTCGTTGGTGTCGATCTCGATCAGCTGGTGGCGCGAGCGCAGGCGGCTCAGCGGCAGCGACGGCAGGCTGCGGCTGCCGAGCAGCACGTGGAAGTTGGCCGGCGCGTGTTCGAGCAGGTAGGCGAAGGCGCGGTGGATCGCCGGATTGCGGATCGTGTGGTAGTCGTCGACGATCAGGTAGAGCGGCGCCTCGACCGCCTGCACGGCGTTGATCAGGTGGCCGAATACGCGGTCGATGGACGGCAATCCTGCGGCGAGAAAGCCCAGCCGCCAGCCGAGGCCGGGGTGCAGCGGCAGCAGGGCGTCGAGCAGGTAATGGCAGAAGTACTCGGGCACGTCGTCGCCCTCGTCCAGGCTCAGCCAGGCGACGGCCTGGCCGCACTCCTGGAGCTGGCTGCGGAACTGGGCGAGCAGCGTGGTCTTGCCGAAGCCGGCGCCGGCACAGACCAGCGCCAGCGTGCGCTCGGCCAGCGGCTCGAAACGCGCCAGCAGACGCGGGCGGGCCAGCAGCACGCCGGGCGCGCGCGGCGGGACGAACTTGGTGGCGATCAGCGGCAGGCCGCAGGTGCCCTGGCTGTAGACGGGCGCGAAGCGGCGCTCGGACTGGCGTCGATCCATCTTGCATACCTCGAAAGCCGGTCTGTTCCGACCTGTTCTTGTTCTTGGCAACGGCACCCACCCGGGGCCGGCGGAAGCCGCGCGGCGCGTCGCCTGTGCAGGATAATGCCCTATCCCACCCGTCCGCGCCCCCCATCCGGGTAGTTATTCCATCCGCCGGCCTTTCCCTACCGTAGCCCCGGCCAGCCGTTCCGCCCCGGCGAATGCCTTCTCCGGCGCGGCGCCCGGCGTGCATATCCCGCCTATAAGATCCGACAAAAGGGCCATCCATCATGCCGAACGGCGCAATCTCCATCCGCCCTCCGGGCAAGTTCTTCATGGGCAAGGGGCTCCTGGCCAACCTGGGCAGCTATGCCCAGGCCTTCGGCAGCCGCGTCTACGTCCTCTGCGACAAGTTCATCCTCGAGCGGGCGATCGCCGAGGCCGGCCCGTCGTTCGAGGCGCGCGGCACGGCGGTGTTCGGCAAGTTCCAGCACGAATGCACGCGCCTCGAGATCAACCGCAACCGCGAGTTGGCGCGCAGCGTCAAGGCCGAGCTGATCGTCGGCATCGGCGGCGGCAAGACCCTGGACACCGCCAAGGCGGTCGCCTGCCACGAGCGGCTGCCGGTGCTGACCGTGCCGACCACCGCCTCCAGCGACGCGGCCTGCACCGCCCGCGCGCTGATCTACACCCTGAACAGCGAGTTCGACCGCTGCATGCTGCTGCCGGGCGGCCCGGACGTGGTCCTCGCCGACACCGAGATCCTCGCCGCGGCGCCGGCGCGGCTGTTCGTCGCCGGCATCGGCAAGGCCCTGGCGACCTACTTCGAGGTGCGCGCCTGCTACCGGGCGCGGGCCGAACGCGCAGCGCCGAGCCGCGCCGCGCGCAGCGCCCTGGCCAGCGCCCGGCTGTGCCTGGACAGCCTGCTGGAGAACGCCGTCCAGGCCCGCCTCGACGTGGAGCGCCAGCGCTCGAGCCGGGCGGTGGAGGCGGTGCTGGAGGCGACCGTCTACCTCAGCGGGGTGAGCGCCGACGGCGGCGGCCGCGCTGCGGCCCACGCCATCCACAACGGCATGCTCGCCGTGCCCGCCCTGCAGCACGCCCGCCACGGCGAGAAGATGGCCTTCGCCCTGCTCGCCCAGCTGGTGCTGGAGCAGGCGCCGGACGAGGAAATCGCCACGGTGCTCGACTTCATCCAGGCGGTCGGCCTGCCGCTCACCTTGCAGGATCTCGGCGTCAAGGCCTTCGCCGAGGCGCAGTGGCGACGGGTGGCGGAACGGGCCTGCGAGAAGCGCGACAGCATGGGCAACATGCCCTTCGCCGTCGCGCCGGACGACGTCTACCAGGCCATCCGCGAGGCCGATGCCCTGGCCGCGGCCCATCGGCAGGCGGCCTCCGGCCAGGCTCCCCTGGCGGCCTTCGGTTGAAGGTGAGGCACGGCTGCCATGGGCAGCCGCGCCGGAATAAAAAAGCCCCTGCAGAGACGGTCAGTAGCGCAGGGGCAAACGCCTGCTCAGAACATGCGCAGGTCGAGAGGAAACTCGAGAATCAGCCGCAGCTCGTCGATGTCGGCCTCGGCGGTATGGTCGCCGTTCACCCGGTGGGTGGCCTGCAGGAGCCGGAAGCTCAGGTCCCTGGCCGGCCCGCTCTGCACCACGTAGCTGAGCCAGAAGTTGCGCTCCCAGTGGCGGCCGTCGCGCACCTTCTGGTAGGCGGCGTAGGCCGGGCCGACATCGCGCCCGTCGATGTCGGTGCCGCGCACGTAGCGGGCGATCAGCGCCAGACCGGGAATGCCGATGGCGGCGAAGTCGTAGTCGTAGCGGAACAGCCAGACGCGCTCGTTGGGGTTGTTGAAGTCGGAGACCTGGGAGTTGGTGTTCAGGAAGAAGTCCCAGGTGTGCCAGACGTAGTCGAACGGCGAGTCGTCGTCGATCCGCGTGTGGGCGACGCTGAAGGCGTGGGCGCCGACGCTGACGCCGCCCTGCAGGCTCCAGGAGTCGTTGTCGAGATCGCCGAGCAGCGACTTGCCGGTGTCGCGGGTGCGGTAGTAGCGGAAGGCGGCGTTGAAGCTCACGCCCTCCCCCAGCGGCTGCCGCCAGTCGGCATACAAGGCCGACTGGTTCCAGACGTCGTCGAGACGGCCGTGGTGCAGGCGGAAGAACAAGCGGTCGTCGAGGTTGTAGTCGATCCCGCCGTAGACGAAGTCGTCGGCCTCCTTGAAGCGTCCGCCGTAGGCGGTGCCCAGGTCGCCGTTGTGGGCGGTGGCGGTACGGTCGCTGCTCGATTCCAGCTTGCCGCCCTGCAGGGTCAGGCCCTTGATCGAGGTGTTCTTGAGCGTGGTGCCGCGAAAGCTCTGCGGCAGCAGCCGGATGTCGCTGGTGTTGAGCACCGGGCTGAGGGGCCGGACGTCGCCGTAGCGCAGCTCGGTGTCGTCGAACAGGCGCAGCTTCAATTCGACGTCGACCTTGCCGAATTCGTCCTTGGGCTTGCCGTCGAAGTTGTAGCCGCGCCGCGGGATCAAGCCGGGACCGCCGTTGCCGTCGCCCACCAGGCCGTCGCCGCCGTCCAGCTTGATGCCGTACAGGCCGCGCACGTCCAGGCCGAAACCCACCGCGCCGGGGGTGAAGCCGGACTCGAAGGTGGCGATCAGGCCGTGCGCCCACTCGGTGCGGCGGCCCTTCTTCTCGCCGGTCTGCGGGTTGGTGACGCTGGCGCCGTTGCGAAAATCCTGGCTGAAGTAGAAGTTGCGGTTGAGCAGCGTGAAGCTGGAGCCGTCGAAAAAGCCCTCCTCGCCGAAGGCCACGGCCGGCAGGACCAGAAGGACGGACAGGGAGGCGATACAGGCTGGATTCTTGTTGTTGTCGGGACGCATGGTTCATTCCTGTTGCTGGAGCATGACGACCATCCCTGGCGTCGGCCGGGCGGTGTACGGGCAGAGCGCGGCCGCCTCCCGCAGTGGCTGCACGGCAGGTTGTGATCGAGATCTTGGGCGGAGGCGCCGACGCGGCTGGCGTGGCGGCCCGGGCCGGGACGCCGCCTGCGGCTAGCGCAGAACGCCGCCGGCGCCGGCGCCGCCGCCGGCATCCCGGGCGGCGCTTGCGGACAGGAAGAATTCGGAAAGGAATGACTCGGACATTTCGCACCTCTGCTTGTTGTTATTGGCTGCGGCGGGTGAGACCTGCGGCGCATGCCATTGAGCCAGAGCAAGGTCGGTGCCAGAGTCCTGGCGGCGGGCGCAAAGGCCCGTGGCAGAGAGGGTCATCGGGAAGGCCCGGCCGACCGGGCAGCGCTGCAGGCGAGACGCCGCGTCTCGCCTGGACGGACACGCCGGAACAGCCTTGAGACGCCCTGTCTCAGCGGCCGCCTTCCGGTCCCGCGGTCTGTCCCGCGACGGCCGGCCAGGCGTGGCATCACGGTGCGGACAGGTCCGCGTCTGCCGGCTCGGTTTCATACGCCAGTCCGGGCCGGCCAGCCGGTTTTCATACGCCGGCCCTCGGCTTCGGACGGCGCAAGACGCGGGGACAGCGCTGCGTCAGCGCATCTCGAACAGCTCCTGGTGGAAATCCGCCGCCGGCAGGCCGCTGGCGGTCAGGCTCTCGCGCAGCGAGCGGCCGAAGCCCGCCGGGCCGCAGAACCAGACATCGGCCATGCGCCAGTCGGGCACCTGCTCGCGCAGGCGCTCGCCGGTCAGGCGCTCGTCGCGGCCGCTGACCAGCAGGTGCAGGCGCACCCGGGCCTGCCCGGCCAGCTGCTGCAGGCGCTCGATGAGCGTCTGGTCCGGCGCCGCGGTGCTGTAGAACAGATCGATGCTGCGGCCGTCCGGCTGCTCGGCCAGGGCCTGCAGGCCGGCGATGAACGGGGTGATGCCGATGCCGCCGGCGACCCAGATCTGCCGCGGCTTGCCGTCGGCGAAGTCGAAACGCCCGTAGGGGCCTTCCACGGTGACCGGATCGCCGACCCTGAGGGTCTGCGGCAGGGTCGCGGTATAGTCGCCGATGCCCTTGACGTGGAAGCGCAGATGGCCGTCGCCCTGCCAGGCGGAGGAGATGGTGAAGGGATGCGGCCCCTCGGCCGGATCGAAGGTGACGAAGGCGAACTGCCCGGCCTGGTGGCCGGGCCAGCGGTCCTGCAGGCGGATGTCGATGCCCAGCACCCTATTGTCCTTGTGCAGTTCCAACGCCTCGATGTGGCCGAGCGCGCGGCGGCTGCCGCCGATCCGGCGCAGCAGGGAGATGGCGGCGGCCAGGGTGCCGGCGAGCAGCAGCACGGCCATGGTGACGCCGAGCGGCGAGGCCCAGTAGGCGCTGTTCATCAGGACCACCGAGTGGAACACCAGCACCAGGTAGACCACTGCCAGCAGGCGGTGGGTCTTGAAGAAATAGCGGTAGGGAAAGCGCTTGAACAGCGCCAGCAGGATCAGCGCCACGGCGGCATAGAAGGCCCACTCACCGAGCTCCTCGGCCAGTCCGCGCTGGCTGCGCAGGAAGCCCAGCAGCGCCCCCGGCTCCTCGCCGCCGGCCGCCTTGCGCACCGGCCGTTCCAGCCAGCCCCAGCCGACCATCCACTTCGGCGCCTTGACCCACAGCCAGTGGACGACGGACAGAGCCAGCGCGGCGATGCCCAGCCATTTGTGCAGGCGATAGCCCTTGTCCAGTCCGCCGAGGAAGGACTCCAGGACCGCCGGGCGGACCGCCAGGAAGAGGCCGACGCTCATCGCGCCCACGGCGAGGATACCGGTGTAGTTCACCATCGCCCGGCGCAGGGCGAAGAATTCGTAGGGCGTTCCGAGCAGGTTGTCGGCCAGCAGCCAGAGCAGGCTGAGCCCGCCGAACAGGGCCAGGCAGACGATGCGGATGTTCTTCATGGCGACGGTCCTCGACGCGGGGTGCGGTTCCCAAGCTCCATGATACGGGGAGCGGGATGCCGCGGGACCCTGCGACCGATCGTCTCAAGCGGCGTTATCCGGGCCCCCATCGCCGCCATCGGCGGCATGGGATTCGGGGATCGCCAGGCCCGGGACTACAGTGCGTCCTTCAGGTCCAGGATTTCGCACTGCATCCGCTCGGCATCGCCCATGTCGATCAGTTTCTTGTCCGCCAGGGCGACGATGTAGCCGTACAGCCAGAGGACGGAATCCCGCCGCGTCTGCCGGACAAGCGCGGGGCGGTCCTCCATGTCGATTCTCAGCTTTTCCCAATCCGGCTCCCAGGAGCCCTGCAGGCTGCGCAGGCGCATATCGAAGCTCGGGGAGCGAGCGGCCAGATCTTTAAGCGTCATTGCCTCTCTCCCTATCAGTCCGCCAGAAATGCAGCGAAACGCTTTGGAAACAGGGTAGACGACAGCGCCCCCGGATGCGCTCGCGCAAACAAGAGCCCAGACAGCAAGAAGGCCGCATTTAGCGGCCTTCTTGCTTAGTTATCACTGAGTTTCGCTATAGAGTCGAGGTCGGGATAGAAAAGATCCTCCTCTTCCTCCTCTTCTTCTTCCTCCTCGATGTGGAATCCATACTTCTCGCCAGAGATTGCATCACTTCCGACCTGATAAAAGTTGTGCACTGCCTAGATCTCCATATCCAGTTTTGCTCTGCCTGGGGCGCCCCTCCCTTGCATCGGGCGATGCTCCTCTTTCAACATAGCTCGGAAATGCGGATCGGCAAGCCCGAAGATGTCGCTATCCCGGACATCCCAAGTTGTGGGATTGGCGCTGAGGCCGGCTCGCCTCGTCCGCACGGCGGACGGGAGCAGCGTCCGACATGCGGCAACGAGCAGCGAACACCGGCCCGATGACGTCTCAGCGTTCTGCCTCGTCCTCCAGCGTCCAGGCGACCAGCGAATCGCCGATGCGCGTGCCGAACGAGCCGTGCCCGCCGGCCATCACCACGACGAACTGCTTCCCGCTCTTCTCCGACACGTAGGTTATCGGCGTCGCCTGACCGCCGGCGGGAAGACGCCCCTTCCACAGCTCTTCGCCGTTGCGCACATCGTAGGCGCGCAGGTAGTAGTCCAGCGTGCCGCTGAGGAAGGCCACGCCACCAGCGGTGACCAGGGGGCCGCCCAGCGCAGGAACGCCTACGGTAAACGGAATGTAGGGCGCGTTGTCGCGGCTGGTACCGTTCTTGTGCATCCACACCGGCTTCATGCTGCGCAGGTCCACGGCGGTGATGTAGCCCCAGGGTGGCGACTGGCAGGGCAAGCCCACCGGCGACATGAACGGCCCCAGGTACACCATGTAAGGCGCACCGAGATTGGGCTGCAGACCGAGCTCGCTGCCGCCTCTGCCTCCTTCCTTGACCTCGATCTCGCCACGCCTGACCAGCCGCGAGACGAAGGCCAGGTAGTTGGGCGCGCCGATCAGTAGCTGCCGTTCCGGGTCGACCGCCACCGAGGGCCAGTTGAAGGTGCCGACGTTGCCCGGATAGATCAGCGAGCCCTGCTCGCTCGGCGGCGTGAAATCCCCCTCGTAGCGCAACCTGTGGAACTGGATGCGGCAGATCAGTTGGTCGAACGGCGTGGCGCCCCACATGTCGCGCTCGCGCAGCGGCTGCTTCGGGGCGTAGCTGAGGGCCGAGGCGGGCTGGGTCGGCGCGGTGAAATCGCCCTCGACCGCGCCCTGCGGCACCGGACGCTCGTGCACCGGCACTATGGGCTGGCCGGTGCGCCGGTCCAGCACGAACAGATCGCCGCCCTTGGTCGGCTGGATGATCGCCGGCACCTTGCCCTGCGGACCATCGAGGTCGACCAGCGTGGGTTGCGAAGGCAGGTCGCGATCCCAGAGGTCGTGGTGCACGGCCTGGAATTCCCAGCGCACCCTGCCGCTGGCCAGGTCGAGCGCCACCAGGGCTGCGGTGAAGCGCTCGGTTTCCGGCGAGCGCTGCGCGCCCCACTGGTCCGGCGTCTGGTTGCCCATGGGGATGAAGACCAGCCCCAGCTCCTCGTCGGCCGTGGCGATGGTCCAGGAGTTCGGCGTGCTGCGCACATAGGCGCCGCCCGGCGGCAACGGCTCGGTGACCTCCGGATTGCCCGGATCCCAGTTCCACACCAGCGCGCCGGTACGCACGTCGTAGGCACGGATCGCCCCGCCGGGGGAGTCCACCGAGCCGTTGTCGGTCACCGAGCCGCCGACGATCACCAGCCTCTCGGTCACCACCGGTGGCGAAGTCGGCAGGTATACCCCCCGGGCGTCGTCGCCCAGCCCTACCTTCAGGTCGATCATGCCGCCCGTGCCGAACGTCTGGCAGGGCTGGCCGTCGCCGGGATCCAGGGCGAACAGCGTGCCGTCATTGGTCGGCAGGAACAGCCTGCGGGTGCAGCGTGCGGGGGCACCGGCGACGGCCTCGCCGGTGCCGGGATAGGCCGCGGCATCGTGATAGGCCAGGCCACGGCAGGTCATGTGCTGGTAGTACTTGGCCTCGCGGTTGATGTTCGGGTCGAAGCGCCACAGCTCCTCGCCGGTGCCGGCATCCACGGCGATGGCGATGCTGTGGGGGGTGCAGATGAACAGGCTGTCGCCGATCTTCAGCGGAGTGACCTGATTGGTGAATTCGTCCGGATCGCCCTCGCGTGGCCCGTCGCCGGTATGGTACTCCCAGGCCTTCTTCAGCCGCCCGACGTTTCCGGGCGTGATCAGGTCGGCCGCCGAATAGCGGTCGCCGCGGTCCGAGCCGCCGTACGCCGGCCACTCGCTCGCCGAGCGGCCGGCCTGCCCCGCCGGGCGCGTGCCGGACATGCGCTCTTCGGCGAATTCGCCGGCGATGCGCGAATAGTCCCGGGTCAGCGAATAGCCGGCCATCAGCGCGCCGAGCAGCAAACCGATGCCGAGCAGAGCGCTGGCGCCGTCCCGCCAGCTCGGCGGGGCGCCGATATGGCGGTTGACGAAGGGCAGCAGCAGCCAGAGGCCCAGCCCCCACCACAGGTCGATGCGCGTCGACAGCTGCCACCAGTCGAAGCGGACCTCATTGACCGTCCAGGCCAGGGTGGCGAGCAGCAGCACGGCATACAACCAGATCGCCAGCCGCCGCCCTGCCAGGATCAGGCCCCCCACGACCAGCAGGCCGAGGCCGGCAAGCAGGTAGTACCAAGAGCCGCCCAGCAGCGCCAGATAAGCGCCGCCGAGCGCCAATGCCGCCCCCGCCAGGGCGGCCAGCGCACCTGTCAGCCTGACCCGCAGCGGTTGTGGCGTGTTCGTCGTAAGCATCGGCCTCTCTCCTTCACCCGGTTGACTGCGAAATGCCGGCAGCAGAGCAGGCGAGAACGCATGCTCTGCTGCCGGCAGCTTGACCATCAACCAATAACTGTAGTGCGGAAGCCTGGGTTCGCAGCCAGGGACGGGCGCCGGACAGCCGGGACAAAAAAGCTCCTGCAGGGGATGGGCCTGCAGGAGCAAGAGCCTGTTCAGAACAGGCTGAAGTCGAGCGGGTATTCGAAGATCAGCCGCAGCTCGTCGAGGTTGGCCTCGGCGGTGTGGTCGCCGCTGACCCGGTGGGTGGCGTGCCAGATGCGGAAGCTCAGGTCCTTGGCCGGGCCGCTCTGCACCACGTAGCCGAGCCAGATGTCGTTCTCCCAGTGGCGGCCGTCGCGGGTGTTCTGGTAGGCGGCGTAGTGCGGCCCGGCCTTGGTGCCGTCGATGTCGGTGCCGCGCATGTAGCGGGTGGTGAAGCTCAGGCCGGGGATGCCGAGGCCGGCGAAGTCGTAGTCGTAGCGCGCCATCCACACCCGCTCGTTGGGGCTGTTGAAGTCGGAGGACTGGGAGAAGGAGTCCAGGTAGAAGTCCCAGGTGTTCCACACGTAGTCGAACGGCGTGTCGCCATCGATGTGGGTGCGCGCCACGGTGAAGCTGTGGGCGCCGACGTCGAGGCCGACGTTGGCGCTCCAGGAGTCGTTGTTGATGTCGCCCATCAGCGACTTGCCGGTGTCGCGGGTGCGGTAGTACTTGGCGCCGGCCCGCAGTTTCAGCCCCTCGCGCAGCGGCTGGTTCCAGTCGACACCGAGGAACGCCTGGTTCCACACATTGTCGAGCCGGCCGTGGTGCAGGCGCAGGCGCAGCCGGTCGTTGAGCTGATAATCGGCGCCGAAGTAGACGAAGTCGTCGGCCTCCTTGAAGCGCCCACCGTAGGCGGTGCCCAGGTCACCCCGGTGGGCGGTGGCGGTACGGTCGGCGTTGGACTCCAGCTTGCCGGCCTGCAGGGTCAGGCCCTTGATCGAGGTGTTCATGACGGTGCCGCCGCGAAAGCTCTGCGGCAGCAGACGGATATCGCTGGTATTGACCACCGGGGTGAGCGGGCGGACGTCGCCGTAGCGCAGCTCGGTGTCGTCGAACAGGCGCATCTTCAGCGCCACGTCGACCCGGCCGAATTCGTCCTTGGGCTTGCCGTCGAAGTTGTAGCCACGCCGCGGGACGATGCCGTTGCCCGCCATGCCGTTGCCGACCAGGCCGTCGCCGCCGTCCAGCTTGATCCCGAACTGGCCGCGCACGTCCAGGCCGAAACCCACCACGCCGGGCGTGAAGCCGGACTCGAAGGTGGCGATCACGCCGTGCGCCCACTCGCTGCGGCGGGTCTTCTTCTCGCCGGTCTGCGGGTTGAGGGCGCTGTCGCCGTTGCGGAAGTCCTGGCTGAAGTAGATGTTGCGGTTGAGCACCTTGAAGGTGGAGCCCTCGAGAAAGCCTTCTCCGTCTCCGTCGGCAGCGATGGCCGGAACCGCCAGGACGAATGTCAGGGATGCGGCACAGGCTGGATTCTTCTTGTTGAAGCGCATGGATTCATTCCTGTTGCTGGAGCATGACAACCATCCCGAGGACAGGGCCGGGCCGCGAACCGGCAAGGCGGTGCCGCGTCCCGCGGTGATTGGCACGGCGGGTCGTACGTGGATTTCGGTGGGTTGGGCGGGACTGGCGCGATTGCCGGGGGGCGTGGCGGATCAGTCGGGGTGGCTGCAAGCCTGCGGTCGGGATCGTCGATCCATGTTTCTACCTCGGGCCGGTCGTGCCGGCCTTCCTCTCGATCTTGTTCTTGTTCTGCGCACGGGCCCGCGGGGAATAGCGAAGCGGTGACCGGCCCGGCAAGAATACTGCCCCTCCCCCCCCAGGTATTCCCCCCCAGGTGGGTAGTCGGTCCTCCGTCACGGCGGCCCGACTCGCGGCCGCGGACGCCGCCGGCAAGGCGGCGCCCGGGCCGGCACGGACTCAGAAGCTCACATCCAGCCGCGCCCACCAGGTGCGTCCCGGCTCGTCGATGCGGGTATCGGCGGGTAGGTCGAAGGCGCCGTTGCCGGCCAGGTTGAGGTGCTCGCTGTAGGTCTTGTCGAGCAGGTTGTCGATCCCGGTGCTGAGCCGGTAGTGCCGGTTTAGGCGCCAAGCGCCGTTGACCGAGAACACACCGAAGCCGGGACTTTCGTCGAAGTCCCTGGCGACGATGCTGCCCTGGTTCTCAGCCACCCGGTTCTGCGCCGCTACCAGCCGCCACAGGCCGCTGGCGCTCCAGTCGCCCCGCTCCCAGGTGAGGCTCAGGCGCGCCTCCAGCGGCGGGATCTGCGGCAGCGGGCGGTCGTCCGAGCTGTTCTTGCCCCAGGCCCAGGCCAGGCTGGCGTCGCCCTTCCAGTTCGGACTGAAACGGTAGCCGGCGCCCAGCTCGGCGCCCATGATGCGCGCGTCGATGTTGTCCGCCGTGGTGCGCACATGGCCGCTGGGCAGGGTCGTGTAGTCGAACAGGATGAAGTCGCGCACCCAGCCCAGGTAGGCCGAGGCCCAGGCCTCCAGCGGTCCCTGCTGGTACTGGATGCCGAAGTCCAGCTGGGTGGTCTTCTCCGGGTCGATCTGCTCGAAGGCGGTCGGCGCGCTCATCACCGCGGTGGCGGAAAACAGCTCCCAGTAGTCGGGGAAGCGCTCGCTGTGGCCGAGGCCGAGGTAGGCGGTGGCCGGCACAGCGTCGAGGTCGCGCTCGTAGCGCAGGAAGCCGCTGGTCAGGATCTCGCTGCGCTCCTCGCCGGCGGTCGGGTTGCGCCAGCTGACGCCCATGTTGTTCTTCAAAAGGTCGCGCTCGTCCTCGGCGTAGGCGCGGTCGAGGCGCGCCCCGCCGATCAGCCGCGAGCCGGCGGTGGCGTACCAAGTCAGCTCGGCGAAGGCGCCGTAGTTGTGGAAGTCGGCGTCGGTTTCCCAGGGGAAGCTGTCGGCGTCGGTGTAGGCGCCGCTCATCCTGTTGTAGCTGGACTGCCGGCGGCGATGCTCGCTGGTCTGCCCGTCCAGCCCGCCGACCAGCTGGAAGTCGTCCCAGCGCCAGGTGCCGCTCAGCCGCCCGCCGAGGGTGCGGCGGTCGACGTTGCTGGCCATCGGGTTGCACATCATGGTCATCGCCGCGCCCGGGTCCGGGCTGCGCAGGCGAAAGTTGTCCATCACGTGGTCGGCGTAGTTGTAGTAGAGCTGCGCCTCGACCTTCTGCAGCAGCCCGCCGAGGTTGTCCTTCTCGAAGCGCAGGGCGAGGCTTTCCCGCTCGAACTGGCTGCCGTCCATGCTGCGTCCGGCGTAGCGCGCCTCGCCGTCGCCGCGGCCGAGGGTCAGCTCCAGCAGGGTATCGGCGTCCGGGGTCCAGCCCAGCGCCAGGTCGGTGTTCCACTTGTCCCAGCGCGAGGGCACGGTGTCGCCGTCGCCGTTCTGGTAGTCGTCGGCATCCGAGCGGTTGGCGAGCAGCCTGAGGTAGCCCTGCGCGCCGCCCAGGGCGGCGTCGACGCGCCGGTCGAAAGGCCGTTGGAGCCGGCCAGGAAGCTCGCGTCGACGCGCCCGCCGAGTGCGGCGAAGCGTTCCGGGTCACGCTCGAAGCGCACGGTCGCCGCCGAGGCGCCCGGTCCCCAGAGCACCGTCTGCGGGCCCTTGGTCACCGTCAGGCGGTCGTAGCTCTCCGGGGAGATGTAGGAGCTGGGCGAGTCCATGCGGTTCGGGCAGGCGCCGATCATCTCGCCGCCGTTGGTCAGCAGCTTGAGCCGCGAGCCGAACATGCCGCGGAACACCGGGTCGCCGTTGACCCCGCCATTGCGCACCGCGGCGAAGCCGGGAATGGTCTAGTCGGCGCCGTCGCTGGCCGGCACCGGCTGGCGGGGGATCTTCGGATCGGTCACCACGGTCAGCGGCGAATGCAGGGCGACGCCGGTGATCACCAGCGGTGGCATCTCGTGGGGCCCGGTTTCGCTCTCCGGCTCGGCGGCCGGCAGGCCGCCGCTGGCCAGAAGGCCGAGCAGCGCGGCGCGGGCGGGCATCCGGCACAGGCGGAACGGGGTGCGGGAAAAGGTCTGGGGCAGGTGCGGGCGCGCCGCACGGCAAAGCATGTCGCGGTTCATCGGGTATCCACGTCGTCGGGTTTCGGGAGGGCGCGCGAAACCGTCCGCACAGGCCGCGACGGCGACGGGCGATGCCCGCCAGCGGTCACGGCGTTTCAGGCGAACGGAAAGGCGGCCGAAAAGCCGGTCAGGCGTGGAAAACGGGCGGTGCGCGCGGATGCCCGCTGCTGCGCCGCGGCGCGGCCGGCAGCGGCTTTTCCGGCAGCGGCAGGATGAAGGCCGGCGCGTAGTACGGCAGGGCGAGGTCGAGGGACAGGGCCAGCGGCAGGTTGAGGGTCAGCAGCTCGCAGTAGCCGCACAGCTCCAGGGCCGCCAGCCAGGCGGGTTCGCCGTGCGCAGCCGCCGCGTGATGGTGGGCGGCGCCGGCGGCGTCGGGCGCCTCGCCGCAGAACGCGGCATCGTCCTCCGCCAGCAGCCGGGCGACGTCCTGCGCCGGCTGGCTCTGCAGGGCGGAATACG
The DNA here is from genome assembly GCF_002220155.1 of Azotobacter chroococcum. Classification (NCBI taxonomy): domain Bacteria; kingdom Pseudomonadati; phylum Pseudomonadota; class Gammaproteobacteria; order Pseudomonadales; family Pseudomonadaceae; genus Azotobacter; species Azotobacter chroococcum. Next base: position 3,467,537 of record NZ_CP011835.1, read on the forward strand.
GGGGGCCGACATGGATCATCAGCATGGCGAACAGGCCAAGCCAGATTCCTGCTGTCGTTCTGCCCTTGCGCGTCACCGGGATGCCCTGCCGTACCGCCGGCCCCTCCGGCGAGGGCGGGGGTGTTCGCACGAGCGGAGCGCGCCCGGGTTGCGACAGGTCAGCGCAAAAGACCAAAACAACAAAAACGATTCTTTACGCTATTCCTGGCAATATAAAACCGAATAAATCGACCATTAAGGATGTAAAAACCAATTTTTAGCAAAAGCTTGCAATACTAACGACGAGACACTAGCGTGCACCCACCGAATGACGCCCGGCGCCGGTTTTCCGGTCCGCGCCTGCAAGACTCAGGGAGACGCCATGACCATGCTCAAAGACCCGTCGCAGAAATACCGCCCCTTCGCGCCGATCGCCCTGCGCGACCGCACCTGGCCGGACCAGGTGATCGACAGGGCGCCGATCTGGTGCAGCTCCGACCTGCGCGACGGCAATCAGTCGCTGATCGAGCCGATGGACGCGGTGAAGAAGCTGCGCTTCTTCAAGACCCTGGTGCAGGTGGGCGTCAAGGAGATCGAGGTGGGCTTCCCCTCCGCCTCGCAGACCGACTTCGACTTCGTCCGCCAGCTGATCGAGGAAGGCCACATCCCCGACGACGTGACCATCCAGGTGCTGACCCAGGCCCGCGAGGACCTGATCACCCGCACCTTCGAGTCGCTCAAGGGAGCGAAGCGGGCCATCGTCCACTACTACAACGCCACCGCGCCGAGCTTCCGGCGCATCGTCTTCAACCAGGACAAGGCCGGAGTGGTGGAGATCGCCGTCGACGCGGCACGGATCATCAAGCGCCTGGCCGACGCCAGCCCGGACACCGCCTGGCGCTTCGAGTACTCGCCGGAGGTGTTCAGTTCCACCGAAACCGAGTTCGCCGTCGAGGTGTGCAACGCAGTGGTCGCGGTGTTCCAGCCGACCCCGGAGCACAGGCTGATCCTCAACCTGCCGGCGACCATCGAGGCGGCCACGCCGAACATCTATGCCGACCAGATCGAATGGTTCTGCCGGCACATCGACCGGCGCGACAGCGTGCTGGTCAGCCTGCACACCCACAACGACCGCGGCACCGGCGTGGCGGCCAGCGAGCTGGGCCTGATGGCCGGTGCCGACCGCGTCGAGGGCTGCCTGTTCGGCAACGGCGAGCGCACCGGCAACGTCGACCTGGTGACCCTGGCGCTGAACCTCTACACCCAGGGCGTCGACCCGCAGCTGGATTTCTCCGACATCGACGCGGTGCGCAAGGTGGTCGAGGAATGCAACCAGCTGCCGGTGCACCCGCGCCATCCCTATGTCGGCGACCTGGTGCACACCGCCTTCTCCGGCTCGCACCAGGACGCGATCCGCAAGGGCTTCACCCAGCAGGACCCGAACGGCGTCTGGGAAGTGCCCTATCTGCCGATCGACCCGGCCGACATCGGCCGCAGCTATGAAGCCGTCATTCGCGTCAACAGCCAGTCCGGCAAGGGCGGCATCACCTACCTGCTCGAACAGGAATACGGCATCAGCCTGCCGCGGCGCATGCAGATCGAGTTCAGCCAGGTGGTGCAGAAGGAAACCGACCGCCTCGGCCTGGAGATGAGTGCCGCGCAGATCCACGCCCTGCTCGAGGCCGAGTACCTCAAGGCCGTCGCGCCCTACAGCCTGAAAGGGCATCGCCTGCAGGAGGAGAACGGCACCTGCGCGCTGGACGTGGAGGTCCTCGACAACGGCGAGAGCCGCCACTGGCGCGGCATCGGCAAGGGGCCGCTGGAGGCCCTGGTGGCCAGCCTGCCGGTCCGCGTGGAAATCATGGACTACCACGAGCACGCCATCGGCGCCGGCAGCAATGCCAGGGCCGCGGCCTACATCGAGCTGCGCCTCGACGGCCAGCGCCCGCTGCATGGCCTGGGCATCGACGAGAACCTGACCACGGCGAGCATCCGCGCGCTGTTCAGCGCCCTCAACCGCGCCCTCGGCCAGCAGGCGGCGACCCGCGCGGCCTGATTCCCTGCGCTGCCCTCTCCCCGCCGGGGAGAGGGTACCCACCCCTGGGCCCATTCCCCTGCCCGCGCCCCCGTCCAGGCACACCGCCCCGGCTCCCGGGCCCGCCTTCGGCATATGCCGAATCTGTCTATCGAATCACAGTCTGCATGGATTTCTTTCCATAACCGGGTAACATTCGGCGCATCGGCATGGACGCTCGTACTACATCAACTGCGAGAGTCCCATGCGCCGCGTCATCCTTCTCCTGCTGCTCCTGCTGCCGTTCTCCCTGGTCCACGCCGAAGCCCCGCGCACCTTCCGCGAAGCGAAGAAGATCGCCTGGAAGATCCATGCCGAGCGGCCGGTGGATTTCTATTGCCAGTGCGCCTACAAGGGCAACCGCATCGACCTGGACAGCTGCGACTACCAGCCGCGCAAGGATGCCAACCGCGCCGGGCGCGTCGAGTGGGAGCACGTCGTCCCGGCCTGGGTGATCGGCCACCAGCGCCAGTGCTGGCAGGACGGCGGGCGCAAGAACTGCACGGCCAACGACCCGCTGTTCAGCCAGGCCGAGGCCGACCTGCACAACCTGGTGCCGGTGGTCGGCGAGGTGAACGGCGACCGCAGCAACTTCGGCTTCGGCATGCTCACCGAGAAGCCCACCCAGTACGGCGCCTGCCCCTTCGTGGTCGACTTCAAGCAGCGCACCGCGATGCCGCCGGACTACACCCGCGGCGCCATCGCGCGCATCTACCTGTACATGAGCCAGCGCTACCAGCTGCGCCTGTCGAAGCAGGACCAGCGCCTCTACAACATCTGGAACCGCCAGTATCCGGTGAGCGAATGGGAGCTCTGGCGCAACCAGCGCATCGCCTGCGTGCAGGGCAATGCCAACCCGCTGGTCGGCGAAGTGGACCTGCGCCGCTGCCCGAAGCAATAGCCTGTGCCGGCCGGGCCCTTGCCAGGGGCCCGGGCGGATGCTAACTCTCGCCCTCCCCCGGCAATCCAGGCGAGCCACGCCATGCAGCGCAACCGACTTCTTGCATCCCTCGGCCTCGTCGTCCTGGCCGGCCTGCTGGTCTCCGGCATCGCGCCCTACGACCGGGCCACCTGGCTGCTGGAAGTCGCCCCGGTGCTGATCGCCGCGCCGCTGCTGATCGGCACCTACGGGCGCTTCCCGCTGACTTCCCTGCTCTACCTGCTGATCGCCGCCCACGCCCTGGTGCTGATCCTCGGCGGCGCCTACACCTACGCGCGGGTGCCGGCGGGGTTCTGGGTGCAGGAGCTGTTCGGGCTGAGCCGCAACCCCTACGACAAGTTCGGCCACTTCATGCAGGGCCTGGTGCCGGCGCTGGTCGCCCGGGAGATCCTGCTGCGCGGGGGCTTCCTGGCCAGGGGGCGGATGCTGGCCTTCCTGTCGCTGTGCGTGGCGCTGGCGGTCAGCGCCTTCTACGAGCTGATCGAATGGTGGGTGGCGCTGATCGCCGGACAGGGCGCGATCGAGTTCCTCGGCACCCAGGGCGATCCCTGGGACACCCAGGCGGACATCTTCTGGGCCTTGATCGGCGCCGGCTGCGCGCTGCTCGGCCTCGCCGGCCTGCAGGACCGGCAGATCGCCGCGCTGGAGCGCTCAGCGCATGGCCGAGGGCAAGGTTAGCTCCTCGCCGGCCACCATGAACCTGCCGAAACCGCGGTGATGCAGGGTGCGCGGCGCAGTCACCGCCGGGGTATGCCAGGCCTCCACCATCTGGAGGATGAAGAAGTTGTAGCTGCCGACCAGTTGGCGGTCGGTCACCCGGCACTCCAGATTCGCGTAGCACTCGGCCACCAGCGGCGCCGCCACCTGTTTGGCCGGCCGGGCGGTCAGGCCGAAGCGGGCGAACTTGTCCAGCTCGCGTCCCGAGCAGTTGCCGCAGCCGACCACCTGCTCGGCCAGCTCCACGGTCGGCACGTTGAGCACGCACTGGCCGGTCTCGCTCAGTGCGGCGAAGGAAAAGTTCGCCGCACTGACCACGCAGCCCACCAGCGGCGGCTCGAACTCCAGCATGGTATGCCAGGACAGCGGCATCACATTGGCCCGACCGGCATGCGAGGTGCTGAGCAGCAGCACCGGCCCGGGTTCGAGGAGGGTGTAGACATCGGCGAGGGGAAGCTGGGTTTTCATCGGACGCTCCGGAACGGCAAATTCTGGCGTTATCCCATCAACCATAGTCCCGTCCCGTGACAGGCGAGGAAGCGCTCTTGAGCGACACGACGACGCACGCGCCCCCCGGCACCGGCCGCTGGGTGCTCTACCGCATCGACGACAACGGCAACGAGGTGGAGATGCGCCGCTTCGCCGAACGCGCCGCGGCCGAGGCGCTGATGCGCGAATACGAGCGGCGCGGGCACAAGCAGGCGTATCTGGTGCGCGAGGAGCGCCAGGCGTCCAGGCAGGACCCGGAAACCTGAAACCCTCAGCCCTGCCCGGCCGTCAGCAGCGGCGACGGCGTGCAGGCCAGTTGCTCGAACTGCCTGGCCCAGGCCTCCAGCTCGGCGAAGAGATGCGCGCGCTGGCGCGGCGTCGCCGTGTCGAACAGCGCGGCGAGGAGGATCAGGGTCTGCTCCCGGTTGTGCGCCAGCCGGGCGCGGTAGGCGGCGCTCCAGGCGGCCTCGGGCTCGAGCAGCAGCGGCCGCAGGCCCGCCTCGAAACGCGCGGCGTCCCGGCGCTGCGCGAGCGCCGCCAGCAGCCGGGCCTGCCAGCGCTCGCGGTTGGCCAGCCACTCCGCCGTAGCGGGCTGCAAGGCCTCGCTCCAGCGCGCGACGAGCGCGCGCTGCTCCTCGCTCAGGCGGCCGAACCAGCGACGCAGGCGCTTCTCCATGCGCGCGATCTGCTCCGCCTCCCGCTCGGCCGGCGTGCCGGCGAGGAACTCCTTGCGCAGCTCGCGGTTGCGGCGCCGGAAGGCTTCGGCCAGCTCGGCGAGCTGTTCGTCGTCGAGCCGGGCGAGCAGCAGGCGCGCATCCGGCAGAATCGCTGTCAGCAGGTCGCGCAGGAGGATTTCGGCCTGCCCGAGATGGGCCTCGAGCCGGGCCGGCGTGACGGCGCCGCTGCGCAGGTCGCCTTCCAGCCCGCGCAACAGGGCGGCATAGGGAACGAGCTGGGTGCGGCAGTGCCAGGCAAGGCGCTCGGCCAGGCGCACGTCGAGCAGGGTCCGCTGGTCGCGATCCAGGCTGACGTAATCGTCGATGTACCAGGGCAGCAGCCGGTGCAGCTGGCCGTAGACGAGACCGAAGGAACAACCGGCGAGCAGCGCTGCCGACAGCAGGAGAACCGCGATCCGGCACGCCGGCCGGCGCCACGGCGCAGAAAGTCCAGGGAGCACGAGCGCTACCTCGCTGCGGGAGGATCGGTCCGTGGCGCCGGCCAGCCCGTCGCGGACCGGGCGGCGCCTTATCCAACCGTAGCAAGACCGGCTGCGGCGTCGAGGGGCACGCGAGCGGAGGCTCCTCTCGGGTCGCTCAGTCCTTCAGCTCGAACGCATCCGCATCGCGCCAGGCCGGGAAGCGCGTGCGGCACTTGGCCAGGGCCTGGGCCGAGAGTGCGACGTGGAACACGCCGTCGGTCTCGCCCGGCGCCAGCAGCAGCTCGCCCTGGAAGTCGAGCACCTGGCTGTCGCCGGCGTGCGGGTAGCCGTTGCCGTCGGCGCCGATGCGGTTGACCGCCGCCACATAACAGAGGTTCTCGATGCCGCGCGCCGGCAGCAGGCGGTTCCAGGCGTTGCGCCGGGCCGCCGGCCAGCTGGCGATGTAGAGCAGGAGGTCGGTGTCGTGCGGATCGCGGCTCCACACCGGAAAGCGCAGGTCGTAGCAGACCAGCGGGCGCACGTGCCAGCCCTTGAGCTCGAGCAGCACGCGCGTATCGCCGGCGGCGTAGTGCTCGTGCTCGCCGGCCATGCGGAACAGGTGGCGCTTGTCGTAGTGGGCGCAGCTGCCGTCCGGACGCGCCCAGTACAGGCGGTTGCGGTAGCTGCCGTCCGCGGCGCGGGTGATGACGCTGCCGACCACCACCGCCTCCAGCCGTGCGGCCTGCTCCAGCAGCCAGGCACGGCTCGGGCCGTCCTCTTCCTCGGCCAGCGCCGCGGCGTCCATGGAAAAGCCGGTGCCGAACATCTCCGGCAGGATCACCAGATCGGCGCCGGCGGCCTGCTCCAGCAGTCTGCCGAAGTGGGCATGGTTGGCGGCCGGGTCCTGCCAGACCGGGGCGGTCTGCACCAGGGCCAGCTTGAGGTCGGGCAAGGTGCTCAGGTCACGCATGGAAAATCTCCGAAATCCTTGGTCATGAGCGCTTTTCGTAGGGTGGAAAACGCGCGCAGCGCTTTTCCACCGGAGTGCGCAGCGGTGGACAAGGCTGCGCCGTTGTCCACCCTACGGGTCATACGCGGCACAGCTTCTCGGCGGCCTGGCGCAGGGTCTCCTCGCGCTTGGCGAAGCAGAAGCGCACCAGGCGCAGGCCGGCCGGCGGGGTCTGGTAGAACACCGACACCGGGATGGTCGCCACGCCGTGCTCGCGGGTCAGCCACAGGGACATCTCGACGTCGTCGAGGTCGGCGCGGATCGCCGAGTAGTCGGCCAGCTGGAAATAGGTGCCGGGGCTGCGGCTGAAGGTGAAGCGCGAACCGGCCAGCAGATCGCAGAACAGGTCGCGCTTGGCCTGGTAGAAGGCCGGCAGTTCGTCGACGTGCCCGGGATGGGCGGCCATGTAGTCGGCCAGCGCCCACTGCAGCGGGGTGATGCCGCAGAAGGTGACGAACTGGTGGACCTTGCGCAGCTCCATGCTCAATGCCGGCGGCGCCACCACATAGCCGGTCTTCCAGCCGGTGACGTGGTAGGTCTTGCCGAACGAGCTGACCACGCAGGCGCGCGCGTAGAGCTCCTCGTGGGCCAGCACGCTGGCGTGCTGCACGCCGTCGTAGACCAGGTGTTCGTAGACCTCGTCGCTGATCAGGTAGATGTCGAAGCCGCGGATCAGCCTGGCCAGCTGGTCCAGTTCGCTGCGGGAGATCAGCGCGCCGCTGGGATTGTGCGGGCTGTTGAGGATGATCAGCCGGGTGCGCGGGCTGAGGGCGTCGGCCAGGCGCTGCCAGTCGATGGAGAAGTCCGGCAGGGCCAGCGGCACGTGCACACAGCGCCCGCCGGCCAGTTCCACCGAGGGCTCGTAGCTGTCGTAGCAGGGGTCGAAGACGATCACCTCGTCGCCCGGGCGGACCAGCGCCTGCACCGCGCAGAAGATCGCCTCGGTGGCGCCGGGGGTGATGGTGATCTCGCTGTCCATGTCCACCTGGCGGCCGTAGCTGCGGGCGATCTTCTGCGCGACCTGCTCGCGCAGCGCCGGCAGGCCGGTCATCGGCGCGTACTGGTTGTGGCCGGCCATGACGTGGCGGCCGACCGCCTCGCGCAGCGCCTGCGGACCGTCGAAATCCGGGAACCCCTGGGACAGGTTGATGGCGCCGGTCTGCGCGGCGAGCTGGGACATGGTGGTGAAGATGGTGGTGCCGACGTTGGGCAGTTTGCTCTGGATCATGGCCTGGATTTCACGGACAAGCGACGGGCGAAGCCGCGAGAATAGCCGATCCGCGCCCCGGCGACAGCCACATCGCGCGCCGTGCGGCAAGCGCGCCGGGACGGACGGGCTGCGCTATCCTGTGGCCTCTTGCCACAAGCACATCCACCGCCCACGCAGGCCCTCGCCGAGAAAGGACTCCCCATGAGCAAAGCCCAACGCCTGTCGGAAAAATGGTTCCGTTTCGCCCTGTGGATCATCGCCGTGGTCTTCGCCGGCTTCCTGATCGGGCTGGGCGGCACGCTGGTGAAGAACCTGCCGCTGGTCGAGCAATACCTGCAGAGCGAGGACTTCATCGACCGGCCCGCCGCCGAGCAGGCGCGCCAGGCGATCGAGCAGCAGCGCCGGCTCGCCCAGGAGGTCCGCGACGCCCTGGAGCAGGCGCAGCTGAAACTGGAGATCGCCCGCCAGGACAGCCTGACCGCCCGCGACAGCCTGAACGCCTGGCTGGCCAGCCGCCGCGCCACCCAGCAGGCGGCGGGGGATACCGAACTGCTGCGGCGCACCGCCGACCTGGAGCGGCTGAGGATCGGCGAGCGCAGCGCGAGGGCGGCGGTCGAGGCCGAGCAGCAGCGTCTGCTCGACGCCCAACAAACCGAGGGCCGCGCCGAGCAGCGCCTGCAGGAGCTGGAGAAGCAGGCCCAAGAGCGGCTGCAGGACGAACTGCAGCGCCAGGAGCTGAAGGTGTTCCTCTACCGCCTGGCGCTGACCCTGCCCTTTCTGGTCGTCGCCGGCTGGCTGTTCGCGCGCCAGCGCAAGAGCCCCTGGTGGCCCTTCGTGTGGGGCTTCATCTTCTTCGCGCTGTTCGTGTTCTTCGTCGAGCTGGTGCCCTACCTGCCGAGCTACGGCGGCTACGTGCGGCACGCCGTGGGCATCCTGATCACCGTGCTGGTCGGCCGCCAGGCCATCGTCGCGCTGAACCGCTACCTGGAGCGCCAGCGCCAGGCCGAGGCCAGGCCCGACGCCGAGCGGCGCCAGGAGCTGTCCTACGACACCGCCCTGGCGCGGCTGGCCAAGAAGGTCTGCCCGGGCTGCGAAAGGGCGGTCGAGCTGGACAACGCCCAGATCGACTATTGTCCGCACTGCGGCATCTGTCTGTTCGACCACTGCGGGCAGTGCCAGCAGCGCAAGAGCGCCTTCGCCCGCTTCTGCCACGCCTGCGGCGCCCCGGCCGCGCGGCCGTGAGCGCAGGCGGGCGGGCCGTCAGCGCTTCTTGTCGCGGCGCTTCTTCTCGGCCTTCTTGTGGTGGCTCATCAGGCGGCGCTTCTTGTTCACCTGACGGTCGGTGAGGGTGTTCTTCTTGCCCTCGTAGGGGTTGTCGCCGCCCTTGTATTCGATGCGGATCGGCGTGCCGACCAGCCTGAGCACGCGGCGATAGGTGTTCTCCAGATAGCGCGTATAGGACTTCGGCACCGCCTCCACCTGGTTGCCGTGGATCACGATCAGGGGCGGGTTGGCGCCGCCCAGGTGGGCGTAGCGCAGCTTGATGCGCCGGCCGTTGACCAGCGGCGGCTGGTGCTCCTGCACCGCGTCCTCGAGGATCTGGGTCAGGCGGCTGGTCGGCCAGCGGGTGATGGCCGACTTGAACGAGGCCTGCACCGATTTGTAGAGGTGGCCCACGCCGCTGCCGTGCAGCGCCGAAATGAAGTGGATGTCGGCGAAGTCGACGAACATCAGCCGGCGCTCCAGCTCGGTCTTCACGTAGTCGCGCTGGCCCGGCTCCATGCCGTCCCACTTGTTCAGCGCAATGACCAGGGCGCGGCCGGTCTCCAGCACGAAGCCGAGCAGGTTGAGGTCGTGCTCGACCACCCCTTCGCGGGCGTCCATCACGAAGATCACCACGTTGGCGTCCTGGATGGCCTGCAGGGTCTTGACCACCGAGAACTTCTCCACCGCCTCGAAGATCTTGCCGCGCCGGCGCACCCCGGCGGTATCGATCAGGGTGTACTTCTCCTCGTCGCGCTCGAAGGGGATGTAGATGCTGTCGCGGGTGGTGCCGGCCTGGTCGTAGACGATCACCCGCTCCTCGCCGAGCATGCGGTTGACCAGGGTCGACTTGCCGACGTTGGGACGGCCGATGATGGCGATCTTGATGCCGTCCTTCTCGCTGGGGCCGGGGATGCGCTTGGGCTCCTCGCCCTCGGCGACCATCTCCTCTTCGCCCTCCTCGCCCTCGAGTTCGGCATTGTCCCTGGGGAAGATGCCGAGGGCCGCCTCGAGCATGGCGTTGATGCCGCGCCCGTGGGCGGCGGCGATCGGCAGGGCGTCGCCCAGGCCCAGCGGGCTGAACTCGGCACGGGCGATGTCCGGGTCGACGGTGTCGACCTTGTTGGCCACCAGGAAGAAGCGCTTGTTGCGCTTGCGCAGGTGCTCGGCGATCAGCTGGTCGGCGGCGGTCATCCCGGCGCGGGAGTCGACCATGAACAGCACGGCGTCGGCCTCCTCGATGGCCTGCAGCGACTGCTCGGCCATCTTCGCATCGATGCCTTCCTCGTCGCCGGAGATGCCCCCGGTGTCGATGACGATGTACGTGCGCCCCTGCCACTTGGCCTCGCCGTACTGGCGGTCGCGGGTCAGTCCGGCGTATTCGGCGACGATGGCGTCGCGGGTCTTGGTCAGACGGTTGAACAGCGTCGACTTGCCGACGTTCGGGCGGCCCACCAGGGCGATTACGGGAACCATAAGGCTCTCACCTGCAATGTTCGGAAAACACAACGGCCGCTGCGCGGGGCAGCGGCCGAACGGGGGGTCGGCTCAAGCCGACCGATGGCCAGCGGTCAGCGAACGGTCAGTGCGACCAGGTTGCCGCCGTTGCCATAGGCATACAGCCAGTCGCCCACCACCAGCGGACGGGCGCGCAGGCCCTTGCTGTCGATGCGGATGCGCCCGACGAAGCGGCCGTCCACCTGGCTGAGCAGGTGCAGGTAGCCCTCCAGGTCGCCGACCGCCACGTAGCTGGAGAACACCTCCGGCGACGACAGCTGGCGACGGGCCAGTGCATCGTTCTTCCACAGCGCCGAGGCGCTGCGCTCGTCGATGCCTTCGACGGCGCCCTCGGCCAGACTCACATAGACGCTGCCATAGCCCAGCGCCACGCTGCCGTTGCTGGAGGCCTGGCGCTGCCACAGGGGACGCCCGGTCTGCATATCGAGGGCGGCGATGTTGCCCTGGAAGGTCGCGACATACAGGGTGTCGCCGGACATCGCCAGGCCGCCGTCGATGTCCACCACCCGCTCCAGCTCGGAACGCCCGGTGGGCACCGCCACCCGCTGCTCCCAGATCGGCAGGCCGCGCTGGGTTTCCAAGGCGAGCACCTTGCCGCTGGAAAGACCGACGATCGCCAGCTGGTTGGTGACCAGCGGCGCACCGGTGCCGCGCAGGGTGAGCACGGCCGGGGGGCTCTCATAGATCCAGCGCTGGCTGCCGCTGCTCGCCTCGAGGGCGATCAGGCGGTCGTCCTGGGTCTGCACCACCACCACGTCGCCGTTGCTTACCGGCGGCGCCAGTACCTCGCTGCTGACGCGGCTGCGCCAGATCTCCGCGCCGCTGCCCGAATCCAGGGCGATCACCTCGCCCTGCAGGGTACCGAGCAGGACCTGGCCATAACCGGCGCCGACGCCGCCGGATACCGGCAGCTCCAGCTCCTTGCGCCAGACCACCTTGCCGCTGAAGCGGTCGAGGGCCATCACCTGTCCGGTGACATCGGCGACGAACAGGGTATCGCCCTCCACCGCCGGCACCAACTGGTTGTAAGTCTCGCCCTGGCCCTCGCCGATCGAGCGGCTCCACTCCTTGGTCAGCTGCACCTCTTCCTTGAACTGCGTCAAGGGGGCCGGCGGCTGCTCCTTGGAGCTGTTGAACCAGTTGCCGATGCTGCTGCAGCCGGCGAGCGTCGCGGCCATGGCCAGCACCGCGGCATGTTTCCAGGGCTTCACGTCAGGCATCTCCCTTGGCCAGGTCGTCGAGCTTCATCTGCAGGGTGCCCAGTGCAGCATCATCCGGCTGGGCAGCCTTGGCCTTTTCATAGGCGGCTCGGGCCTCGTCGAGTCGGCCGAGCTGCACCAGCAGATCGCCCCGGATTTCCTCGCGACCGGCCTGGAAGGCCGGATCGGCTTCGCCGGCGAGCAGGGCAAGGCCTTCCTCGGCCTTGTCCTGAGCCGCCAGGACCCGCGCCAGGCGCTGGCGGGCCAGCTCGCCGAGGGTGGCATCGACCGGCTTGCCGAGGATCGCCCGCAGCTCGGCGGCGGCATCCTCGAGCTTGCCCTCGTCCACCGCCACCTTGGCGACCAGCAGGCTGCCGTACTGGGCGTAGTGGCTGCCGGCGAACTCGCTCTGCAGCTGTCCATAGAGCTCGGCGACCTTGGCCGTATCCGGCTTTCCGGACGGCGTCAGGCTGGTGTCCAGCAGCTGCTGGTAGAGCGCCGAAGCGTTCTGCGCCTGCCCGGTCTGCTGCTTCTGCCAGCCCTGCCAGCCGAACACCGCCACCAGGGCCAGGGCACCGCCGGCGAGCAGCGGCTTGCCACTGCGCTGCCACCAGTCCTTGATCTGCGCCAGCTCTTCATCTTCGGTATGCGAGGTCACCCCGATACTCCTCAATCCAGTGTTCAAGCCTGCAGGCAAGCGGCCAGGCGCTCGCCCAGCTCGTCCCAGCCCACACTCTGTTGTTCGCCATCGGCGCGCAGCGGCTTCAGCCCGACGATGCGCCCGGCCAGCTCGTCCTCGCCCAGCACCAGGGCATAGAGGGCGCCGCTCTTGTCGGCCTTCTTCAGCTGGCTCTTGAAGCTGCCGGCCCCGGCATTGACCGCCAGGCGCACGCCCGGCAGCACGTCGCGCAGCTGCTCGGCCAGCGCCAGGGCGGCCAGCTCGGCCGCCTCGCCGAAGGCGCAGAAGTACAGGTCGACCTGCCGGGACAGCTCCGCCGGAACCTTGTCCAGGGTTTCCAGCAACAGCACCAGACGCTCGACGCCCATGGCGAAGCCCACCGCCGGCGTCGGCTTGCCGCCCAACTGCTCGACCAGGCCGTCATAGCGGCCGCCGGCGCACACGGTGCCCTGGGCGCCGAGCTGGTCGGTGACCCACTCGAACACCGTCTTGCCGTAGTAGTCCAGGCCGCGCACCAGCTTGGAATTGATCACGTAGGGGACGCCGGCGGCATCCAGGCGTGCCTTGAGGCCCTCGAAGTGCAGGCGCGACTCCTCGTCCAGGTAATCGGCCAGCTTGGGCGCATCCACCAGCAGGGCCTGGGTGTCCGGGCTCTTGCTGTCGAGGATGCGCAGCGGGTTGCTGGACAGGCGGCGCTGGCTGTCCTCGTCGAGCTGCTCGAAGCGCGCCGAGAGGTACTCGACCAGCGCCTCGCGGTAGCGGGCGCGGGCCTCGCTGCTGCCGAGGCTGTTGAGTTCGAGGGTCACCGCCTCGCGCAGGCCGAGCAGGCCCCATAGGCGCCAGGTCAGCACGATCAGCTCGGCGTCGATGTCCGGCCCCGGCAGGTTGAAGACCTCCACGCCGATCTGGTGGAACTGCCGGTAGCGGCCCTTCTGCGGGCGCTCGTGGCGAAACATCGGGCCGACGTACCAGAGCTTCTGCACCTGACCACCGCCGCTGATGCCGTGCTCGAGCACCGCGCGCACGCAGCTGGCGGTGCCCTCCGGGCGCAAGGTCAGGGAGTCGCCGTTGCGGTCCTCGAAGGTGTACATCTCCTTCTCGACGATGTCGGTGACCTCGCCGATGGAGCGCTTGAAGAGTTCGGTGAACTCGACGATCGGCATGCGGATCTGCCGGTAGCCGTAGCCGTCCAGCAGGCTGGCCACGCCGTTCTCGAAATAGCGCCAGAGCGGGGTCTGCTCCGGCAGGATGTCGTTCATGCCACGGATGGCCTGGATGTTCTTGCTCACGCGGATTCCTTAACTGCGGACGATCAGGCTGGCGTCGGCTGCGGCCTTTTCCGCAGCCTTACGGCGGATCAGCCGCTCCAGCTCGTCCACCAGATTCTCGTTGCCCAGCTTCTGCGCCGGCTTGCCGTCGATGTAGACCAGGTTGTTCGGGGTGCCGCCGGTGAGGCCGACATGCGCCTCCCTGGCTTCGCCGGGACCGTTCACCACGCAGCCGATCACCGCCACGTCGAGCGGCACCAGCAGGTCCTCGAGGCGGGTCTCCAGCTCGTTCATGGTCTTCACCACGTCGAAGTTCTGCCGCGAGCAGCTCGGGCAGGCGATGAAGTTGATCCCCCGCGAGCGCAGGTGCAGCGACTTGAGGATGTCGAAGCCGACCTTGATCTCTTCCACCGGATCGGCGGCCAGGGACACGCGGATGGTGTCGCCGATGCCCTCGGCGAGCAGCATGCCGAGGCCCACCGCAGACTTCACGGTGCCGGAACGCAGCCCGCCGGCCTCGGTGATGCCCAGGTGCAACGGCTGCTCGATCTGCCCGGCCAGCAGGCGGTAGGCAGCCACCGCCATGAACACGTCGGAGGCCTTGACGCTGACCTTGAAGTTCTGGAAGTCCAGGCGGTCGAGATGCTCGACGTGGCGCAGGGCGGACTCCACCAGCGCCTGCGGGGTCGGCTCGCCGTACTTCTTCTGCAGGTCCTTCTCCAGGGAGCCGGCGTTGACGCCGATGCGGATCGGGATGCCGCGATCGCGCGCCGCGTCCACCACCGCGCGGACCCGGTCCTCGCGGCCGATGTTGCCCGGGTTGATGCGCAGGCAGTCGACGCCCAGCTCGGCCACGCGCAGGGCGATCTGGTAGTCGAAGTGGATGTCGGCGACCAGGGGTACCTGCACCTGCTGCTTGATCCGCCCGAAGGCCTCGGCGGCGTCCATGTCCGGCACCGAGACGCGCACGATGTCGGCGCCGGCTGCTTCCAGGCGGCGGATCTGCGCCACGGTGGCATCGACGTCATGGGTGTCGGTGTTGGTCATGCTCTGCACCGAGATGGGCGCATCGCCGCCTACCGCGACCGGGCCGACCCAGATCTTGCGGGACGGGCGGCGCTGAATGGGTGATTCGCTGTGCATGGAGGCTTAGTTCCCCAGTTTCAGGCGGGCGGTCGCGCCGCGGGCGGTGTAGGGCGCCAGGTTGACCGGCTGGCCGTTGAAACTGACCTCGGCGCCGTGGGCGAAGCCGAGACGCACGTCCAGCGGTTTCTGGCCACGCAGCTCGAGCGTGTCGCCGGCGCGCTTAAGGCCGCGAAACAGCGCCTTGCCGCGGGCGTCGGTGACCTGGGTCCAGCAGTCGGCCGTGAAGCGGATGCTCAGCACGCCTTCCCCGGCGGCCGGCTCGCTGGCAGACGCCGGACTGGCTGCGGCGGGCGTGCCGGCCGTGGCCGGAGCGGCAGCCGGAGCAGCCGGCACGACGACCGGCATGGCCGGGGCGGGCGCAGGCTCGGCCAGCGGGGCAGGCGTGCCGGGCGCGACCGGTGCCAGCGGCAGCGGCGTCGCAGCGCTCGCCGCCTCACGCGCCGGGGGGCTGTCCGTGCTGGCAGTGCTGCCGGCCAGCGGAGTCGGCTGGGTCTGCGGCTCGGCGGGCTGGAGCGCCTGGGCCACAGCCTGGTCCTCCGGCTCGTCGAGCGGGTGGATCTGGGTGGTGCCGTCGGCGCTGTCGACCTCGACATGGGCCAGGTTGAGTGCGTTGCGGCTCCCCTGCTGCGCCGAACGCTCCTGCCACCAGAACAGGGCGGAGCCGACCAGCAGCAGGATCAGGGCGAGGCCGGCCAGCCGCAGGAGGCTCTGCGAAATCCGCAGCGGCTGCTCGATCTTGCCCAGGCTGTGCACTTCGCTGCCCTTGGCGTTGGTGCCGGTGTACTGGTCGAAGGCCTCGACCAGCCGGGCCTGGTCCATCCCCAGCAGCTTGGCGTAGGAGCGCACATAGCCGCGGGCGAAGGTATGTCCCGGCAGTCGGTCGAATTCGCCGGCCTCCAGCTGGACCAGGGTCCGAGTGGGGAGATTCAGCTGTCCGGCCACCTGGGCCAGCGACCAGTCGTTGGCCTCGCGGCCCTTGCGCAGGATCTCGCCCGGGTTGACGGAGGCCGCGGCCGTGCTCTCGGTTTGCGACGCGTTCATCATTGCTCCGACAGATATTGCTGATATTCCGGCGTGCCCGGGTACTTGCGTTTCAACTGCAGGCCAAAGACGGCGGCCTGGTCGCGGTCCTCGAAGACCTTCGCCAGACGGGCACCCAGCAGCAGGCTGCGGGCATTCTGCTCACCCATGCGGTTGAAGCTGGCGTAATAGGAGCGCGCCGCCACGTAGTCGCGCGCCTCGAAATCCAGCGAGGCCATTTCCAGCAGAGCTCGGGGCTGCTGCGAATTGATGCGCAGGGACTTTTCCAGATGGCTCTTGGCGAGATCGCGCCGCCCCAGCTGGACGGCGGTCAGGCCGAGATTGAGATAAACCCGCGAGCGCTCGGGGTACAGGGTGTCGGCGGCGGCCTGCTGGAAACGCTCGTAAGCGTCCTGATAACGACGCTGCTCGAACAGGAAGCTGCCATAGTTGTTCAGGATGCGCGCATCCGCGGGGCGGCGGGAGAGCGCCTTGCGGTAGTGCTGGTCGGCCAGCTCCGGCTCGAGCTCGGTCTGGAACACCAGGGCCAGGGCGGCGTGGGCATCGGCATCGGCCGGGTCGATATCCAGCGCCTTGCCCAGCGGCACCTTGGCGCGATCGGTCTGGCCCTGCTTGAGGTAGCCAAGGCCGAGCTGGATATAGGCATCGCGGGCTTCCTTGCGGCCCTGCTCGGTCTTCATGGGATCGACCGCTCCGGTCGAGACGCAACCGGCCAGCAGCATGGCGGAAAACAACAGCAGCGCAGCGCGCAGGGTCATAAACATCCTCGGCTCAGGTCCGGTTGGCGGCACTGGCAGATGGCGCTGCCTCGTCGCCGAGCTGACGCACGGCGATATGGCGCTCGCTACGCCGGGTGCGATCCATGACCTGGCCGACCAGCTGGCCGCAGGCAGCGTCGATGTCGTCGCCCCGGGTAGTGCGCACCGTGACGTTGTGCCCGGCCTGGTGCAGCAGGTCCTGGAAGCGGCGAATGGCGTTGTTGCTCGGCCGCTCGTAACCGGAGAAGGGGAAGGGATTGAAGGGAATCAGGTTGATCTTGCACGGCACGTCGCGCAGCAGCTCGACCATCTGCGCCGCATGTTCGGGCTGGTCGTTGACGTCCTTGAGCAGGGTGTATTCCACGGTCAGCACGCGCTTCTCGCCGAGGCGCGAGATGTAGCGCTTGCAGGCATCCAGCACCACGGCCAGCGGGTACTTGCGGTTGATCGGCACCAGCCGGTTGCGCAGCTCGTCGTTGGGCGCGTGCAGCGACAGCGCCAGGGACACGTCGATCACCTTGCCCAGCTCGTCGATCATCGGCGCCACGCCGGAAGTGGAAAGGGTCACCTTGCGCTTGGAGATGCCGTAGCCGAGGTCGTCCATCATGATCTGCATGGCGGCGACCACGTTGTCGAAATTCATCAGCGGCTCGCCCATGCCCATCATCACCACGTTGGTGATGGCGCGGTCGATCTTGGCCGGGACGGTGCCGAAGGATTTGTTGGCGATCCAGACCTGGCCGATGATCTCGGCGGCGGTCAGGTCGCTGTTGAAGCCCTGCTTGCCGGTGGAGCAGAAACTGCAGTCCAGCGAGCAGCCGGCCTGCGACGACACGCACAGGGTGCCGCGGCCGGCCTGCGGGATATACACGGTCTCGACGCAGCTGCCGGACGCCACGCGCACCACCCACTTGCGGGTGCCGTCGCTGGAAATGTCCTGGCTGACGATCTCCGGACCGCGGATCTCGGCGCAGGCCCTGAGCTTCTCGCGCAGGGCCTTGCCGATGTTGCTCATGGCCTCGAAGTCATCGACGCCGAAGTGGTGAATCCATTTCATCACCTGCCCGGCGCGAAAGCGCTTCTCGCCGATGGACTCGAAGAAGCCTTCCAGCTGCGGCTGGGTCAGCCCCAGCAGGTTCACCTTGGTGGTTTCGGTCATGGATTCACCCTCCCCCATCGCCTGATCAGCGGATGCGGGCGCACACCTCGGTGGCGGCGAAGAAGTAGGCGATCTCGCGAGCAGCGGAAGCCTCGGAGTCGGAGCCGTGCACGGCGTTCTCGTCAATGGACACGGCGAAGTCGGCGCGGATGGTGCCCGGAGCAGCGTCCTTCGGGTTGGTGGCGCCCATCAGCTCGCGGTTCTTGGCAATGGCGCCCTCGCCTTCCAGCACCTGCACGACGACCGGACCGGAGGTCATGAAGGACACCAGATCCTTGAAGAACGGACGCGCCTGGTGCTCGGCGTAGAAGCCGCCGGCTTCGCGCTCGGACAGCTGGACCATCTTCGCAGCGACGACGCTCAGGCCGGCCTTCTCGAAACGGGTGAGGATCTCACCGATGACGTTCTTGGCGACGGCGTCGGGCTTGATGATGGAAAGGGTACGTTCAACGGCCATGGATAGCTCCAGTCAATCGGGGGTTTTGAAAAGCAGAAAATTAAACCCGCGGATTATACGCGGGTTCCAGTGAAATACATAAGACCAGCTTGCGGATCAGTCGGCTTCTTCGATCCAGGCCGCCTGGATGGCTTCCAGCACCTTTTCGCCGCCGCGCTCGGGATCGTCGTCGAACTCAGGGAGGGCCAGCACCCAGCGATGCAGGTCGACGAAGTTGAGGTAGCGCGGATCGATCTGCGGATGGGTATCGGCCAGTTGCAGGGCGATTTCCTGTACGTCGCTCCATTTCAGGCTCACGCGCATGCCCTCAGTGCTGTTCCGAAACCTGATTGAGGGTGTAGCGGGGAATCTCCACCACCAGATCCTCTTCGCCAACCTTAGCCTGACAGGATAGCCGCGATTCCGGCTCCAGTCCCCAGGCCTTGTCGAGCATGTCGTCCTCCAGCTCGTCGGATGGTTCCAGGGAGTCGAAACCCTCGCGCACGATCACGTGACAGGTGGTGCAGGCACAGGACATCTCGCAGGCATGCTCGATCGCGATGTCATTGCGCAGGGCGGTATCGAGAATGCTCTCGCCGGCCTTGGCCTCGACCACCTTGCCTTCGGGACAATGTACCTCGTGGGGCAGAAAAACGATCTGCGGCATCACTCACTCCTCGATTTCGTTCAGTCGGCGGCCGGACAGCGCGGCCTTCACCGAAGCATCCATGCGCCGGGCGGCAAAGGCGTCGGTGACCTGCGCCAGGCGCCGGGTGTGCAACTCGATGGCGGCGCCGTCCTGCCCCTCCAGCACTTCGCGCAGCGCCTGCACCTGCGCGTCGATGGCAGTCCGCTCCTCGGGACTCAGCAACGCCTCGCCGTCGGCCTCCAGGGCTGCCAGCACCGCCTCCAGCAGACGCTGCGCCTCGACCTGCTGCTCGCGCAGCATGCGCGCGGTCTTGTCGCCGCCGGCATGCTCGAAGGAGTCCTTGAGCATCCGCGCAATCTCGCCGTCGGTCAGCCCGTAGGACGGCTTGACCTGCACGCTCGCCTCGACGCCGGAGCCCAGTTCGCGGGCGGAGACGCCGAGCAGGCCGTCGGCGTCGACCTGGAAGGTGACGCGGATCTTCGCCGCCCCCGCCACCATCGGCGGAATCCCGCGCAGCTCGAAGCGCGCCAGGGAACGGCAGTCCTTGACCAGTTCGCGCTCGCCCTGCAGGACATGGATCAGCATGGCCGTCTGGCCATCCTTGTAGGTGGTGAAGTCCTGGGCGCGGGCTACCGGAATCGTGGTATTGCGCGGGATGACCTTCTCCATCAGCCCGCCCATGGTCTCCAGCCCCAGGGACAGCGGATTGACGTCCAGCAGCAGCAACTCCTCGCCGTCGCGCCCGTTGCCGGCCAGGGTATCGGCCTGCAGCGCCGCACCGATGGCGACCACCTGATCGGGGTCGATGTCGGTCAGCGGCTGACGGTCGAACAGCTCGGCGACCGCCTGGCGCACCCGCGGCACCCGTGTGGAGCCGCCGACCATGACCACCGCGGAAAACTCCGGCGGATCGATCTCGGCATCGCGCAGCGCCCGCCGGCAAGCCTTGAGGCTGCGCGCCACCAGGGGCTCGATCAGCGCCTCGAAGCGCTCGCGGGACAGCTCGCCCTGCCAGCCGCCATAGGCGAGCGCCACCGAGCCGCTCTCACTCAGCGCCTCCTTGGCCGCACAGGCCAGCTGCAGCAGATGGCGCTGGGTCCCCGGATCGAGGTCGGCGGACAACCCCGCCTGCTCGACGATCCACGTAGCGATGGCATGGTCGAAGTCGTCGCCGCCCAGGGCGCTGTCGCCGCCAGTGGCGAGCACCTCGAAGACCCCGTGGGTCAGGCGCAGGATGGAGATGTCGAAGGTGCCGCCGCCCAGGTCGTAGACTGCCACCACGCCCTCGGCGCGCCGGTCGAGGCCGTAGGCGACCGCGGCCGCGGTCGGCTCGTTGAGCAGGCGCAGCACGTTGAGACCGGCCAGACGCGCGGCGTCCTTGGTGGCCTGGCGCTGCGCCTCGTCGAAATAGGCCGGCACGGTGATCACCGCGCCGACCAGCTCGCCGCCGAGGGCCTCCTCGGCACGTCGGCGCAGCACCCTGAGGATCTCTGCCGACACCTCGACCGGGCTTTTCGGGCCTTGCACGGTGTCGATGAAGGGCATGTGCGACTCGCCCTCGACGAAGCGGTACGGCAACTGCTCGCCGAGCAGGGTGAGGTCGGCGATGCCGCGCCCCATCAGGCGCTTCACCGACAGCACGGTATTCAGCGGGTCCACGGCGGCGGCCGCCTTGGCGCCGCGACCGACCTCGACCTGACCATCGGCCAGGTAGCGCACCGCCGAGGGCAGGATCACCTCCCCGTCGGCGTCCGCCAGCGACTCGGCCAGACTGCTGCGCAGCGCGGCGACCAGCGAATTGGTGGTGCCCAGGTCGATCCCCACCGCCAGACGGCGCTGGTGGGGTTGCGGGCTTTGTCCGGGTTCAGCGATCTGCAGTAGGGCCATGGCATTCAACTATCGGGGGGCGCAGCCGGAGCGGCGCAGGGTTAGTCGTCGAGACGCTCTTCGAGCTGGCGGACCTCGATGGAGAGCTTGTCGAGAAACTGCATGCGCCGCGCCAGGCGCTCGGCCTCGTCGCGCCGCAGCGGATCGGTCCAGCAGGTGGCGAAGCCCTCGTTGAGCTGCTCCTGGGCCTGCGCGAGGTGGCGCTTGAAGGTCGCCAGCCCGCCCAGGTCGGCGGCGTCCTGCAGCTCTTGCAGCTCCTCGCGCAGCTCCATCTGCTGCATGAGGAAGGCAGGATCCTGCACCGTGGTCTCCTGGGGCATCTCCTCTCCCTGCAGGGACAGCAGGTAGCGGGCGCGCCGGGACGGACTCTTCAGCGTCTGGTAGGCCTCGTTGAGCCGGGCGGACTCCTCCAGCGCCAGGCGCTGCTCGCGCGCGGGTGCGCCGGCGAAGCGGTCGGGATGCACCCGGCGCACCCGCTCACGGTAGCGCGCCGCGAGCTGCTCCAGGTCGAGGCGAAAATCCGGCTCGAGGTCGAACAGGGCGAAATGGCTGCCGCTACTACCCATGCAGCCGCCTCAGGTATTGAAGCTTTCGCCGCAGCCGCACTCGCCACGCACGTTCGGGTTGTTGAACTTGAAGCCCTCGTTGAGCCCTTCGCGGACGAAGTCCAGCTCGGTGCCGTCCAGGTAGACCAGGCTCTTGGGGTCGATGATCACCTTGACGCCGTGACTCTCGAACACCTGATCCTCGCCAGCCACCTCGTCGACGAACTCCAGCACGTAGGCCAGGCCCGAACAGCCGCTCGTGCGGACGCCCAGGCGGATGCCCTCGCCCTTGCCGCGCCCTTCGAGGGAGCGGCGGACATGGTGGGCGGCGGCTTCGGTCATGGTGATGGCCATTGCAACTCCTTAACTCGTCAGCGTGGTTTAAACCAGGCCCTTCTTGTGCTTGTAGTCGCGCACGGCGGCCTTGATGGCATCCTCTGCCAGCACGGAGCAGTGGATCTTGACCGGCGGCAACGCCAGCTCTTCGGCGATCTGGGTGTTCTTGATGGTTTCCGCCTCGTCCAGGGTCTTGCCCTTCATCCACTCGGTGGCCAGGGAACTGGAGGCGATGGCCGAGCCGCAGCCATAGGTCTTGAACCTGGCGTCCTCGATGACGCCCTGCTCGTTGACCTTGATCTGCAGGCGCATCACGTCACCGCAGGCCGGGGCACCGACCATGCCGGTGCCGACGTCCGGGTCCTCTGCATCGAGCTTGCCAACGTTGCGCGGGTTTTCATAGTGGTCGATGACCTTGTCACTGTAAGCCATGGTGCAATACCTCGTTAATCACGGGCAATTTCGGGAGGGGGATAATCAGTGGGCCTGCCACTCGACCTTGGACAGGTCGACCCCTTCCTTGTACATGTCCCAGAGCGGCGACAGTTCGCGCAGCTTGCTGACCGCCTCGCAGACCTTCCGCGCGGCGTAGTCGATGTCTTCCTCGGTAGTGAAGCGACCGAAGGTGAAGCGGATCGAACTGTGCGCCAGCTCGTCGTTGCGGCCCAGGGCGCGCAGCACGTAGGACGGCTCCAGGGAAGCCGAGGTGCAGGCCGAACCCGAGGAAACCGCCAGGTCCTTGAGCGCCATGATCAGCGACTCGCCTTCCACGTAGTTGAAGCTGAGGTTGAGGTTGTGCGGCACCCGCGCCTTGGCGCTGCCGTTCAGATAGACCTCCTCGAGGGTACCGACATGCTCGTGGAAGCGCTGGCTGAGCGCGGCGATGCGCCGGCTTTCCGCGACCATCTCTTCCCGGGCGATGCGGAAGGCCTCGCCCATGCCGACGATCTGGTGGGGCGCCAGGGTGCCGGAGCGCATGCCGCGCTCGTGACCGCCGCCATGCATCTGCGCCTCCAGGCGCACGCGCGGCTTGCGGCGCACGTAGAGCGCGCCGACGCCCTTGGGACCGTAGGTCTTGTGGGCGGAGAAGGACATCAGGTCGACCTTCATGCTCTCCAGATCGATGGCCACCTTGCCGGTCGACTGGGCGGCATCGACGTGGTACAGCACGCCGCGCGAGCGGGTCAGCTCGCCGATGGCGGCGATGTCGTTGATGGTACCGATCTCGTTGTTGACGTGCATCACCGAGACTAGGATGGTGTCTTCGCGCAGCGCCGCCTCGACCATCGCCGGGGTGATCAGGCCGTCCTCGCCGGGCTCGAGATAGGTCACCTCGAAGCCTTCGCGCTCGAGCTGGCGGGTGGTGTCCAGCACCGCCTTGTGCTCGATCTTCGAGGTGACGATGTGCTTGCCCTTGCTCGCATAGAAGTGCGCGACACCCTTGATCGCCAGGTTGTCGGACTCGGTGGCGCCGGAGGTCCAGACGATTTCCCGCGGATCGGCATTGACCAGCTCCGCCACCTGGCGGCGCGCATTCTCGACCGCCTCTTCGGCTTTCCAGCCGAAGACATGGGAGCGCGAGGCCGGATTGCCGAAATTACCGTCCATGGTCAGGCACTCGCACATCTTCTGCGCCACCCGCGGGTCGACCGGGGTAGTGGCGGAATAATCCAGGTAAATCGGCAACTTCATGAGGCTCTCCTGTCAGGCTGGCATCCGGCTCATTCGATGGCGGACGCTTCGATCTTTCCGGCATACGGCAGCGGACAACCGCCGCCCTGGCGCCGATCCTGCAATCGGGCGAGATCCTGGACGTCGCTGCGGGCGACCAGATCGGCCAGGCTGATGCCACTGAGAAATTCGTGGATCTGGTGACTGAGGTCGCACCAGAGGTAATGGGTCAGGCAGACCTCTCCCGAGTGGCAGCCGCGATCGCCCTGACAGCGGGTCACGTCCACCGACTCGTTGACCGCGTCGATGACTTCGGCCACCTGGATGTCGGCCATGCCGCGGGACAGCTGGTAGCCGCCACCGGGACCGCGGACGCTGGTCACCAGACTGTTGCGCCGCAGCTTGGCGAACAGCTGTTCCAGGTAGGAAAGGGAAATCCCCTGGCGCTCGGAGATATCGGCGAGGGAAACGGGGCCGTCCTGGGCATGCAGTGCCAGATCGAGCATGGCCGTGACGGCATACCGGCCTTTGGTTGTCAGTCGCATGGTTGCTACCAGGAAATCGCTGATGTGCGCTCAGTATGCAATACCCGACCAACAGGATCAACTATTAATCCTTGCAATTTACTCGGAATTGCCCACCCCGACGGCACAGCCGGGATGGACCGGGAAGGCTCAGACCGGAGGCTTGTCGTCCTCTTCCTTGACCCCCGCGAAATCCTCCTCGCGCAACGCCGGCAGCTCCTTCGCACAATAATCGCTGCCCAGCGCCTTGAGCGCCTGGCACATGTCCTCGAGACGCTCGTCGACCGCATGCAGGTGATCGAGCAGCTGGCCGATGGCGTGCGCCACCGGGTCCGGCATGCTCTGGCCGAGGGCGTAGGCGTCGAAGCCGTACTTCTCGGCGAGCGCCTGGCGCCTGGCCTCCTGCTCGTCATCCGGCCTGGCGATGATCCGCCCGGGAATCCCCACCGCCGTGGCGCCGGCGGGCACCGCGCGGGTCACCACGGCGTTGGAGCCGATCTTGGCCCCGGCACCGACGGTGAAGGGACCGAGGATCTTCGCCCCGGCCCCGACGATCACGCCGTCCTCCAGGGTCGGATGGCGCTTGCCCTTGTTCCAGCTGGTGCCGCCCAGGGTCACGCCATGATAGAGCGTGACGTCGTCGCCGATCTCGGCGGTCTCGCCGATCACCACGCCCATGCCGTGATCGATGAACAGGCGCCGACCGATCCGCGCGCCCGGATGGATCTCGATGCCGGTCAGCCAGCGCCCCACATGCGAGACCAGCCGCGCCAGCAACTTCCAGTCGGCGCACCACAGCCCGTGCGCCAGGCGGTGCAGCCACAGGGCATGCAGCCCCGGATAGCAGATCAGTACTTCAAGGGCGTTGCGGGCGGCAGGGTCGCGCTGGAAAACGCTCCGGATATCTTCTCGCATGCGTTCGAACATCACTGCCCTCTCCGCGTATGGGCCTCGCCGCGGGCCGCCTTCTGGGTTTCCGTGAGAATGCCGCGCAGGATATTCATCTCCAGTTTGCTGATCGCGCTGCGGCCGTACAGCCGGCGCAGGCGCGACATCAGGTGGCGCGGCTTTTCCGGATCGAGGAAGCCGATCTCCACCAGAGTGCTTTCCAGATGCCCGTAGAACAGCTCGAGCTCGTCCATGGTGGCCGGCTGGGCATTGAGCATCGCCGTGGTTTCCAGCTTCTCCTGCTTGCTCGGCAGGCCTTCGACCGCCAGCCAGGCCATGCGCACCTCGTAGGCCAGCACCTGGACCGCCGCCGCCAGATTGAGCGAGCTGAACGAAGGATCCGAGGGAATGTGCACATGGAACTGGCAGCGCTGCAGTTCCTCGTTGGTCAGCCCGGCGTATTCGCGGCCGAACACCAGGGCTACCTCGGCGCCCTGCCCGACCTGCTCCAGGCAGGTCGTCGCGCACTCGCGCGGGTCCACCAGCGGCCAGGGAATCCGCCGGTCGCGGGCACTGGTGCCGAGCGCCAGGCTGCAGCCGACCAGGGCCTCTTCCAGGCTGGCGACCACCTGCGCATTATCGAGAATGTCGGTGGCGCCGGAGGCCCGGGCAACCGCCTCGCTACTCGGAAAGTCCTCGGGATCGACCAGATAGAGGCGGCTCAGGCCCATGTTCTTCATGGCGCGGGCCGCCCCGCCGATATTGCCGGGATGACTGGTATTCACCAGGACAACGCGAATGTTCTGCAGCAACACCAGCTCCACAAGGCTACACGGTCGAAGGGGCTGGAATCTTACAGAAGCCGGATAGCGAACGCCACGCGACCCCGGCCACTGCATACCCCGCCCGTTTCTGCTAGTATGGCCGGCTTTCTTTAACGACCCAGGTGAACCTCCATGCAGCCCATGCTGAATATCGCGCTGCGCGCGGCCCGCAGCGCCGGCGAACTGATCTTCCGCTCCATCGAACGCCTGGACGTCATCTCGGTCGACGAGAAGGACGCCAAGGACTACGTCAGCGAGGTGGATCGCGCGGCGGAGCAGACCATCATCGCCACCCTGCGCAAGGCCTACCCGAACCACACCATTCTCGGCGAGGAAGGCGGGCTGCAACCCGGTAGCGGCGAGGGCGCCGACTACCAGTGGATCATCGACCCGCTGGACGGCACCACCAACTTCCTGCGCGGCGTACCGCACTACGCCGTGAGCATCGCCTGCAAGTACAGAGGTCGCCTGGAGCACGCCGTGGTGCTCGACCCGGTCCGCCAGGAGGAATTCACCGCCAGCCGCGGCAACGGCGCCGCCCTCAACGGCCGGCGCATCAGGGTCAGCCCGCGCAAGAGCCTGGACGGCGCCCTGCTGGGCACCGGCTTCCCGTTCCGCGACAGCCAGCTCGAATACCTCGAGAACTACCTGGGCATGTTCCGCGCGCTGACCGGCCAGACCGCCGGCATCCGCCGTGCCGGCGCCGCCAGCCTGGACCTGGCCTACGTCGCCGCCGGCCGCTACGACGCCTTCTGGGAGTTCGGTCTGTCGGAATGGGACATGGCCGCCGGCGCCCTGCTGATCCAGGAAGCGGGCGGCCTGGTGAGCGACTTCAGCGGCGGCCACGAATTCCTCGAGAAGGGCCATGTGGTGGCCGGCAACACCAAGTGCTTCAAGGCCGTGCTGACCGCCATCCAGCCGCACCTGCCGCCGGCGCTGAAGCGCTGAAGCGACACCGGCAAAATAAAAAACCCGCCATGGCGGGTTTTTTATCGACCTGAAAAAGCACCGCCGGACAGGCGACCTACCACACGGGCGAAGGCTCCTCCCGATCCAGCTGCAACCGGCCATTGCGCACCGGAATCTGCGCACCGGGATCATGATCCATGCGCACCCAGCCGACCTCCTGGCCCAGACGGTACTTCACGTCGTAGCCGACCAGTCCGTAGTCGTAGCCGTTGCCGGCCACCCCGTCGCAGCGGGTTTCGGTGGTGGTCTGGGTATTGCGGGCCTGCAGGGTTTCCTGAATCTTGTTGCCGGCATAGCCACCGGCGACTGCTCCGGCCACGGCAGCGAGCTTCTTCCCGCTGCCACTGCCGACCTGGCTGCCGAGCAGACCGCCGGCGACCGCACCGATCAGCGTGCCGGCGATCTGCTGCTGATCCTTGACCTCTGCCGGACGGCTCACCTCGACCTCCCGGCAGGCGTCGCGCGGCGCTCCGCCCTCCTCCCTGACCGGCTGCACCGCCAGCACGTCGGCGTATTCCGGCTCGCGCTCGCCCAGGCCATAGGCGGACGCCATCCCGCTCGCGGCCAGCCCCAGCGCGCCGCACACCACACCCACGATCATTGCCTTGCCCATCACTGTCTCCTGCCTGCGCTCGCCCTACCGCACGGATGGGCGCCGGCAGTTGGACTGGCGTACCAGCAGGCAGTTCCGCTTCGCTCGATCTCAGGGGCGCAGGTCCGCCTCGGTCTCCTCGGCGACCGGAGGGATCAGGTCGTCGCGAGTCAGCTTCAGCCAGACCAGCGTGAGGTTGGCGATGTAGACCGAGGAATAAGTCCCTGCCGCCACCCCAATGAACAGCGCCAGGGAGAAGCCCCACAGCGCCTCGCCGCCGAACAGCATCAGCGCCATCACCGCCAGCAGGGTGGAAACCGAGGTCGCCATGGTGCGCAGCAGCGTCTGGGTCGTGGAAATGTTGATGTTCTCGATCAGCTCGGTCTTGCGCAGCAGACGGAAGTTCTCGCGGATGCGGTCGAACACCACGATGGTGTCGTTCAGCGAATAGCCGATGATCGCCAGCACCGCCGCCAGCACCGTGAGGTCGAAGGGGATCTGGAAGAAGGAGAACACGCCGAGGGTGACGATGACGTCGTGGAACAGCGAAAGCACGGCGCCGCAGCCGAACTTCCACTGGAAGCGGAAGGCCACGTAGACCAGGATTCCACCCAGCGCCAGCAGCATGCCCAGACCACCCTGGTCGCGCAGCTCCTCGCCCACCGCCGGACCGACGTACTCGACGCGCTTGACCGTCGCCGGGTTGTCGGAGGCGGACTGGCGCAGCGCCGCCGCCACCTTCTCGCCCAGCTGCGGATCGTCGCCCTGCAGGCGCACCAGCACGTCGGTGGTCGCCCCGAAACTCTGCACCAGGGCATCGCCGTAGCCGGCCTCGTCCAGCTTGGCACGCACGCTCGCCAGCTCGACGGGGCGCTCGTAGGTCAGCTCGATGAGGGTGCCGCCGGTGAAGTCCAGGCCGAAATTCAGCCCCCTGATCGCCAGACTGGCCAGCGACACCAGGGTCAGCGCCAGGGTGGCGATGAAGGCCACCCGGCGGATGCCCATGAAATTGATTACGCGCTTCATGCCGAACCCCTCAAATCCACAGTTTCTTCAGATCGCGGCCACCGTAGATCAGGTTGACCAGGCCACGGGTCACCATGATGGCGGTGAACATGGAGGTGACGATCCCCAGCGACATGGTCACGGCAAAGCCCTTGACCGGCCCGGTGCCCAAGGCGAAGAGGATCCCGCCCACCAGCAGGGTGGTCAGGTTGCCGTCGAGGATCGCCGAGAAGGCGCGGACGAAGCCCTCGTGGATGGCCCGCTGGATCGACAGGCCGTTGGCGATCTCCTCGCGGATGCGCGAGAAGATCAGCACGTTGGCATCCACCGCCATGCCCATGGTCAGCACGATGCCGGCAATGCCCGGCAGGGTCAGGGTCGCCCCGAGCAGCGACATCAAGGCCATCAGCAACACCATATTGAAGGCCAGCGCCACGGTAGCCAGCAGGCCGAAGAACTTATAGATCAGCAGCATGAACACGGTGACGAAGAGGAAACCCCACAGCGAGGCCTGGATGCCCAGCTGGATGTTCTCCGCCCCCAGGCTCGGGCCCAGGGTGCGCTCCTCGGCGAAGTACATGGGCGCCGCCAGGCCGCCGGCGCGCAGCAGCAGCGCCAGCTCCGAGGACTCGCCCTGGCCGTCGAGGCCGGTGATGCGGAACTGGCTGCCGAGCGCCGACTGGATGGTCGCCAGGCTGATGATCTTCTTCTCTTCGCGGAAGGTCTCGACCGCCACCTCCTGCTCGACGCCGTCGACCGTCTGCTTGACGTAGCGGGTCACCGGCTTCTGCTCGATGAACAGCACCGCCATGCTGCGCCCGACGCTGTTGCGGGTCGCCCGGTTCATCAGCTCGCCACCGTGGCCGTCGAGACGGATGTTCACCTGCGGACGGCCGTTCTCGTCATAGCCAGCCTGGGCGTCGGTGACCTGGTCGCCGGTGATGATCAGGCTGCGCTCCAGTGCCACCGGCGGACGCCCCTCCTCGCGGAACTCGAAGGTTTCGGTCATGGCGCGCGCGGCATCGGGCTCAGCGGCCATGCGGAATTCCAGGTTGGCGGTCTTGCCGAGAATCCGCTTGGCTTCGGCGGTGTCCTGCACGCCGGGCAGTTCGACCACGATGCGATTGGCCCCCTGGCGCTGCACCAGCGGCTCGGACACGCCCAGCTCGTTGACCCGGTTGCGCACCGTGGTCAGGTTCTGCTTGATCGAATACTCGCGGATCTCCGCGAGCTTCGCCGGGGTCATTACCAGGCGCAGCACCTGCAGACCGTTGCGCTCGGCGGCGGCCAGCTCGAAATCGCTGAAATTCTTGCGTATCAACGCCTGGGCCTGCTCCAGCTGCTCGCTGTCGGCAAAGCCCAGCTGGATGGCGCCGTCCTGCTGCGGCAGACTGCGGTAGCGCTGACGCTCCTTGCGCAGCAGGCTCTTCACTTCGCTCTCATACACTTTCAGGCGCGCATCCAGCGCCTTGTCCATGTCCACCTCGAGCAGAAAGTGCACACCACCGGACAGGTCCAGGCCCAGCTTCATCGGACTGGCGCCCAGCGCGTGCAGCCAGCCGGGCGTGGTCGGCGCCAGGTTCAGCGCCACCACGTACTCGTCGCCGAGCACCTTGCGCGCCACATCCTTGGCCCTCAGCTGGTGCTCCTGATCGATCAGGCGCACCAGCCCGGCCTTGCCCTCATTGGCCAGACTGCTCGCCTTGACGGCGATGCCGGCCTCGGCCAGCGCCTTGCCGACACGCTCGAGATCGCCCTGTCCGATCGGCCGGGCCGTGCTTGCCCCGCTGATCTGGATGGCCGGGTCGTCGGGAAACAGATTGGGTGCGGAATAGACGATGCCGACCAGCAGCACGGCCAGGATCAGCAGATACTTCCACAGGGGATACTTGTTGAGCATGACGCCGTCCGATTGAGACGCGGGGCACCTTGCGCGCCCCGTCATGGATGAAGGGAGTGGAGCTTAGATGGCTTTCAGGGTGCCCTTGGGCAGGGAGGCGACGATCGCGCCCTTCTGGATCTTCAGCTCCACGGTATCGGAGACTTCCAGCACGATGAAATCGTCGGCCACCTTGCTCACCCGCCCGGCGATGCCGCCGCTGGTCACCACTTCGTCACCCTTCTGCAGGCCGCCGAGCAGGTTCTTGTGCTCCTTGGCACGCTTGGCCTGGGGACGCCAGATCATGAAGTAGAAGATGACCAGGAAACCGACCAGGAAGATCCACTCGAAGCCGGTACCCGGCGGGGCGCCTGCGGGAGCAGCGGCTTCGGCATAGGCGGCGGGAATCAGAAAACTCATGTAACGCTCCTGTTGGAAGGATTCGGAAAGGACGGCCGACTCAGGTCAGCGGCGGCACCGGCAGACCGCGCCGGGCGTAGAAGGTATCGACAAAGGCGGCCAATTTACCCTGTTGAATAGCCTCGCGCAAACCAACCATCAGACGCTGGTAATGCCGCAAGTTGTGGATTGTATTCAACATGCTGCCCAGCATTTCGCCGCATTTGTCCAAATGATGCAGATAGGCGCGGGAGAAATGTTTGCAGGTGTAACAGTCGCAGGCCGGATCCAGCGGCGACTCGTCGTGCCGATGCACCGCGTTGCGGATCTTCAGCACTCCAGTATCGACGAACAGATGGCCGTTGCGTGCATTGCGGGTTGGCATCACGCAGTCGAACATGTCGATGCCACGGCGCACCCCCTCGACCAGATCCTCCGGCTTGCCCACCCCCATCAGGTAGCGCGGCTTGTCTGCCGGCAGCCGCGGCGGCAGGAAGTCCAGCACGCGGATCATCTCCTCCTTCGGCTCGCCGACCGACAGGCCGCCGATGGCCAGGCCGTCGAAGCCGATCTCCTCGAGCCCCTCCAGCGAGCGCAGGCGCAGATCCTCGTGCATGCCGCCCTGGACGATGCCGAACAGCGCTGCCGGATTGCCCTCGTGAGCGACCTTCGAGCGCTTCGCCCAGCGCAGCGACAGCTCCATGGAGCGCCGCGCCACCTCCTCGTCGGCCGGATAGGGCGTGCACTCGTCGAAGATCATCACGATGTCCGAGCCGAGTTCGCGCTGCACCTGCATCGACTCCTCCGGCCCCATGAACACCTTGGCGCCATCCACCGGCGAGGCGAAATACACGCCCTCCTCCTTGATCTTGCGCAGCGCCCCCAGGCTGAACACCTGAAAGCCGCCGGAATCGGTGAGGATCGGCCCCTGCCACTGCATGAAGTCGTGCAGGTCGCCATGCCGGCGGATCACCTCGGTGCCCGGCCGCAGCCAGAGGTGGAAGGTGTTGCCGAGGATGATCTGCGCGCCGATCGCCTCGATGTCGCGCGGCAGCATGCCCTTCACCGTGCCATAGGTGCCCACCGGCATGAACGCCGGGGTCTCGACCACCCCGCGGGGGAAGGTCAGACGGCCGCGGCGGGCCTTGCCGTCGGTGGCCAGCAACTCGAAGGACATATGACTCATGGGGTTTCCTCGGGGCCGCGGGGAGCGGGATTGCGGGTGATGAACATGGCGTCGCCATAGCTGAAGAAGCGATACCCCTGCTCCACGGCGGCCGCGTAGGCGGCCATGGTCTCGGGATAGCCGGCGAAGGCCGACACCAGCATCAGCAGGGTGGACTCGGGCAGATGGAAATTGGTCACCAGGGCATCAACCACATGGAAGGGCCGCCCCGGGTAGATGAAGATGTCGGTATCGCCGCTGAACGGCTTGAGCTCGCCGTCCCGCGCGGCGCTCTCCAGCGAGCGCACGCTGGTGGTGCCGACCGCGATCACCCGCCCGCCGCGGGCCCGGCAGGCCGCCACGGCATCGACCACATCCTGACCGACCTCCAGCCACTCGCGGTGCATGTGGTGATCCTCGATGCGCTCGACACGCACCGGCTGGAAGGTGCCGGCACCGACGTGCAGGGTGACGAAGGCGGTATCCACGCCCTTCTCGCGGATCGCCGCGAGCAGCCCCTCGTCGAAGTGCAGACCGGCGGTGGGCGCCGCCACCGCGCCGGCGCGATCGGCATAGACCGTCTGATAGCGCTCGCGGTCGGCCGCCTCGTCGGGGCGATCTATATAAGGAGGCAACGGCATGTGCCCGACGCGCTCGAGCAGGGGCAGCACGCTCTGATCGAAACGCAGCTCGAACAGGGCATCGTGGCGAGCGAGCATCAGTGCCTCGCCGCCGCCTTCGATGAGAATCTTCGAGCCGGGCTTGGGCGACTTGCTGGCCCGCACATGGGCCAGCACCCGGTCGTCATCCAGCACCCGCTCGACAAGGATTTCCAGCTTGCCGCCGGAAGCCTTCTGCCCGAACAGGCGCGCGGGAATCACCCGGGTATTGTTGAACACCATCAGATCGCCGGGCCGCAGATAGTCGAGCAGATCGGCAAAACGCCGGTGCTGCAGGCTCCCGGTCGCTCCGTCGAGCACCAGCAGCCGGCTGGCACGCCGCTCGGCCAGCGGATGCCGGGCAATCAGGGATTCGGGAAGATCGAAATGGAAATCGGCGACGCGCATGGCAGAAAGGTCAGCTTTTCGGGGCGCAAAGCTTACCGGAAAGCACTCCGGGTGACCACGCGGCACGATTGACCCGCTCCGCTCGCCTCCCTATACTGCGCCGCCATCGTGCCTCGGTGGCGGAATCGGTAGACGCGGCGGATTCAAAATCCGTTTCTGGCGACAGAGTGAGAGTTCGAGTCTCTCCCGGGGCACCACACAATCTTTTCGAGCCTTCCCAAGAAAGCCCGAAACCCACGAAGAACCGGCCTTAGAGCCGGTTTTTTGTTGCCTATGATTCCCTACCCTTCCCTTGTAAGCCCAAAACATTGTGAGTAGATTCGTGAGTAGACCGAGTTCGGTTTTCAAATCTACTCACACCCGGGCGCCCCATGCCGCTATCAGACTCAGCCATCCGCACCGCCAAACCGAGAGAAAAGCTGTATCGGCTGGCGGACGCCAACGGCCTATGCCTGGAGGTGACGCCCACCGGCTCCAAGCTGTGGCGCTACCGCTACCGCTTCAACGGCAATGCAAAAATGCTGGCGCTTGGCGTCTACCCTGCCGTCACGCTCCAGAAAGCCCGCCAGCTGCGTGACGCCGCCCGCCAGCTGCTGGCCGAAGGCAAAGACCCCAGCGCCGAACGCAAGGCCGAGCAGGAAGCCCAGCAGAGTGATGGCCTGACCTTCGAGGCACTGGCGCGGGAGTGGCACGCCTACCGGGTGCCGCGCTGGGCGAAGTCCACCGCCGACAAGACCGCCGCCTATCTGGAGTCGGACCTGCTGCCCGCCCTGGGCAATCGCCCGGTGAAGGCGATCACCCGCCCCGAGCTGGTGGAGCTGCTACGCAAGATCGAGGACCGGGGCGCGCACAACGTCGCCAAGAAGGCCCGCCAGTGGCTGAGCCAGATTTTCCGCTTCGGACTGGCCAAGGGCAGCGTAGACAGCAACCCCGCCACCGATCTGGACGTGGTAGCGGCCCATGCGCCGGCCACCCGCCATCACCCACACGTCACCTTTGCCGAGCTGCCCGAGCTGCTGGGCAAGATCCAGGGCGCCAGCATCAACGTCCTGACCCGCCTCGCCATCCGCCTGCTGGTGCTGACTGGCGTCCGCCCGGGTGAACTGCGCGCCGCACCCTGGGCCGAATTTGATCTGGAGGCCGCCGTCTGGACGATCCCGAAAGAACGCATGAAGGCCCGCCGCCCGCATATCGTCCCTCTGCCCCGCCAGGCCGTGGCAATCCTGCGCCAGTTGCAAGAGATCACCGGGGCATATGAGTTGGTCTTTGCAGGCCGCAACAACAGCGCCCGCCCGATGAGCGAGAACACGGTGAACAAGGCATTGGCCGATGCCGGCTACCGGGGCCGCCAGACCGGCCACGGCTTCCGCCACCTGCTGAGCACCGAACTCAACAGCCGGGGGTACAACCGGGATTGGATCGAGCGCCAGCTCGCCCACGGCGACCAAGATGAGATGCGCGACACCTACAACCATGCCACCTACCTGGAGCAGCGCCGGGACATGATGCAAGCCTGGGCCGACTCGATAGACGCGCTGTGTGCTGGCGCCAACGTGGTGGCCATCAAGAGGGCATAGCCCTTGCTAATGTACTTCCCCTCCATTGCCACCACTTCCCCAAAAGGCGCGCCACAATGCGCCATCACTGTTGTTTCATACAGCAGTCGAGTTTCAGCCAGCCTAGCCCGACGGGGCGAAAAGCAGACCTCCCACCTGCCTGGCTGGCTGACTTTTAAGTGGGACACCTGGGAAGGTAAAAATGAGTGCGGTCAAAAGACTTTTGGCCAGCCGCACGGCTGGCTACATCTCTCTTGAAGATTTAATTCTAGGAATAGCCGAATCAAATAACTGCACAGCAGCAGAAGCTGCTCAAGCATTGGCTACAATTTTAGAAAACAACTCAATTCCTACATACAAGAAGACAGCTTTTTCTGTTGAAAATACATATCAGCTTGCAGGAAAGGCTTTGGCGGAGGCTGGGCTTTATAATAATTTTAAATCCCCAATTGTTCATAAACTGACGGAGATGTTCCCAGATGACATTCCATTCTGACTACAAAAATCTCTTAGTCAGCGAAGCAGACATACTCCCAAAGCTAGAAGAAGCAGGGATTATGCTCCCCGCCAAGCTAACCGAGATGTTTCCAAGGTTAGAAAAAATAAAAGATGACTGGCGAGAAATTTACTCATTGAGAAAAGTTTTAACAGCAGCAGAGGCAGTAAGAGCCATTTGCGGCATAGATCCATCATACACCTGGGCCTTATCAGAAGCGGACGATCAAAGATATGATCGCTATATGTCAGTTCTGATTGACGCCGTGAAGCATGGAGAATTATTTAACAAAGTAAAAAATCCTTCTAGCGCGCCATATGAATGGGAAATAGCCCACTCCGACATTTATTCTTGGTGCGAAAAAAACAATATACCTTGGCCATTTCCAAAGCCAGCAGCACCAACCGTAAACGACAGTAATTCACTAAACGAATTAGAACTTGAGCAAGCCAAGCGCAGAGAAGCCGAAGCCGAGTTAAAAAGGCTCCAGCAGGAGCTGGCCTCCCTAAAATCAAGCCAAGGAATTAATTTTCCCTATGAAACAAAAGAGCTTAAGGTGATGCGTGCTGTTGTTGCGAAGCACTGGGAGAACTACACGCCAGACAAGCGCCAGCCGACACAAAAAGAGATACAGCAAGAGCTTTGCAAGCACTTGGGAATAGCCTTTGACCCATACAAGTCGCCACCACAAAAGGCGGTATACCTAGCCGCTGCCATAAAGCCAGACGATCTGTCGAGCGCATGACATATGCTAATGACATAGCGCCATGACACCATGACACTTCTTCCTGTCATGCCATCTCGCCTCCTACCGTGCCGCCATGTTCCCAACGCCACCCAAGGAGGCGCACAACATGGCCGCAACTGCCACCACTACCCACCCCATCCGCCGCTTCATCAAGCGCCAGGCCGTAGAAGACATTACCGGCCTGTCCTGTTCTGAGATTTACCGCCGGATCGCTGCCGGCACCTTCCCCGCTCAAGTCACCCTTGGCCCGAAGTCCGTTGTCTGGATCGAAGCCGAGGTGCTGGCTTGGTGCGATGCACGCATCGCCGAGAGCCGTGGGGAGGTGGCCTGAATGACGAACAAAAAAAAGGCCGACCAACAGGCCAGCCCCAAGAAATCACGCATCCATGATACCAACACCGACGCCCAGCGCGCTCGGTTGCTGACGCGTCTGCAAGCCGGCCCGGTGGACACGATCACCGCCCGGCGTGAGCTGAACATCATGATGCCGGCAGCCCGAGTGAAGGAGTTGCGCGAGCAGGGGTACGCCATCAAAACCCACCGCATCACCCTGACAGACGATCACGGGCGTACCCATCGCGGCGTGGCGCTGTACTACATCGGCACCTTGCCGAAAGAACGCCAGGAGGCCGCCGCATGAGCAACGCCATTACCCTGGTGCAATTCAAAGGCGAAGCGCGGGCGGATAGCCGTCTGCTGGCCAAGCAGTTGGGCAACCAGCACAAGAACTCCATGGAGCTGATCGAGCGCTATGCCGCCAAGTTCAAGCGCTTCGGCCATCTTCCGTTTCAAACGGAGGTTGGTAAGCGGGTTCAAGGCGGCGGCAAGGCCGAGCGCTATGCCCTGCTGAATGAGGACCAGTGCTACTACCTACTGTCGCTGTCTCGGAATACCGAAATCGTGGTGGACCTGAAGGCTGACCTTATCGCTGCCTTTCGCGAAGCCCGCGACCGCGCCAGCGTGACGGACAAGCAGTACCTGCCGCTCTATCACGCCATGCATGACGAGGTGGCCGTCTTGGCACAGCGCGCCAAGGAATGCGGCAGCGACACCCCGGAGCGCATGTTTCACATCAACGCCAACAAGGCCCTGAACGCCGTCATGGGGATTGCCAGCGGCGAGCGCGACACGCTGACCATCGAGCAGCGGCTGTTGCTGACGACGTTTCAGGCGGTCTGGCGGAATCACCTACATGCCAGCCTTGAGCGCGGCGACGATCACCACGAGGCGTTCCGCAAGGCGAAGGCTGCGGTACTGGCCTACATGACGGGCGTCGGCGCCCTGCTGCTGGGAGGGAAAGCCGCATGACGACCTACACCGGACACCGCGTCGAGGACCACGGGGACTTCATTCTTGAGCAGCTTCTGCCGCTGATCGTCGAGCACGCTGGCGCCAGCGACACCCCCACTGAGGTAGTCACCTTTGCCGCATTCCTGACCCTGGCGACGATCCTGCAAGCCAAGGGGCTGGGCCGTGACACGCTGATGAAGGCCATCGACGCAGCCCGCTTGCCGACCCACGACGCCCCGGAGGGTTTGCAGTGATGGCACTTGCCCACCTTCGCCCGAGTGTTGCCAAGCGTTCCCGCTGGCGCTATGGTTCGCCCCGTCACATTGCTGACAACGGGCGTCGCGGCCCGCTGGAAAACTTGGCGCAACAGCGCCCCAAGACCATTGCAGGCGCTTTTTTTGTGCCCGCAATGACGCTCTATGGCGGCTGTGCGTGGGAGGGCTTCGGCCCTGCCGGGTTTCCAAGTTTCCCGGTCCGCGAACCCGCGTACAGTCGCCACCCTAAACCGCGTCGCGGCGGTTCGTGGCGGCTCCTCAATCAAACTTGGAGCCTCACCAATGACCCAGCGTCACCCCCTTACCCTCAATCCGTCCAAATCCCGCGCCGCCGCCCATCGAGCAATGGCCCTGGCCGCCCTTCACGCCGACTCCAGCCTGTCCGTCCGCCTGCGCCGCTACAACGACCAGATGGCCAAGGCCCGCGCCCTGGAAGCGCAGGAGGTGGCCCTGTGATCGCCGTTCAACTGATCGACAGCACCGGGCGCGTCCTGGGCAACCTGCGCTTGCCCGCCGACGTGCGTCTGGCCGATCTGGAGCGTCTGGCGCTCACCGCCGGCTCTCCGTCGCTTGAGGATCACATCGAGCAGCAGCTCGCCGTCGAAGTCCGCGCCCTCGCCCTGGAAGTGGGGGTGTTGGCATGAGCGCCATCAACCGCACCGCCATCGATATCCTTTGCGTCGCCGACGAGGCCATCGAAACCCTTGGCTATGGCCGCGAACAATCGACTTGGCTTTCCGCCCTGATGGTCGCCATCCGCCTCGATGCCGAGCACAACCAAGGCCGCCGCGTGGCCGATCTGGCCACCTTGGGGCAGCACCTGGCCAGCGACTGCGCCAACTACCTGGACACGCAAGCCAGCGACCTTCGCCGCGAGCTGTCCGCGCATGAGGTGGCGAAATGATCCGCGCCGACTGGAATGCCCTGCTTCCTAATCACGAAGCCATCGTGGCCATGACCCCGGAGAAGTTGGACGCCGCCGGCATGGCCGCTGAAAGCTACGGCATGACCATCGGTTTCGGCATCGCCGCAATCGGCAACCTGCTGGCCGGCGCAGCCTCGAGCGAAGATCACGGCATTGACCATGACGCCATGACCGACCTTGGCTGGCTGCTGGAAGCGCTGGGCAAGCTGTCCGCCAAGTTGGCCGACACCGGCAGCGGTATCGCCATCGAGCGCAAGCGCCGCAACACCAAGCGCGAGGACTGACCCATGACTGACTCGAAAAGCTGCCGGAAGGCGGCTGTGGCCCCGCTCGGCCTGAAAAAAGCCATCGCCTACCTGGAGGACAGCCCGGTTGCCGTCCTGATCCTGGCGCACCTGCTGATGCTGGTCGCCCTGGTGCTGGTGGAGGTGGCCCGCCATGCCTGACGCCCACCTGATCCCGTTCGCCGACGCCCAGCTGGTGAAGGTCCGCACCGCCGGGCAGGCATTCCACCGCCTGTCCTGCATGACCGCCGAGTCACCCGACTGGCGCCGCGCCTATGCCGAGTGGCAGGCGCAGGCCGAGGAAGTGGCCGTGCTGCTGATCGTGAAAGCCGAATCGCTGGAGGCCCACCAATGACCATCGTCACGTTCAAGCCGAAGGGTGGCGGCAAGGGCGGAGAGCCGCCCCACATCGATAACGAAAGCTACCTGATGCTGGTAGATACCCTGATTGCCTTTTTCGAGCTGTGCATCAAGGAAGGCGACAAGGGCCGGGATATCACCGAGCTGGAGCGTCTGACCCGGCAACTGGAACGCCTGGCCGAGCGGGTCACTCCGCCGAAGGGGGCCGCATGAACAGCCACTGCAATCCGCTGGACCTGCTGCTGTCGCGGCTGCAAGGCGTCAGGCAGCACGGCGAGCGTCACGTCGCCTGCTGCCCTGCCCACCAAGACAAGTCGCCCTCCCTGAGCCTGTCACGCGGCCAGGGCGGGCGCGTCCTGGTCCATTGCCATGCCGGCTGCGAGACCCGCGACGTGCTGGCGGCGGTCGGCCTGGAGTTGAAAGACCTGTTCCCCGACAACCTGAGCCGGGAGCAGCGTCAGCAGTACCGCCGCGAGCAGCTGGAGAAGGAGCGCTATTTCGAGCGCCTGATCGTCGAGTCGGGCAACGGCGCGCTGGCCAAGGGTACGGAACTATCCGGCGAGGACGTCGCCCGGATGGCACTGGCACAGGAACGGATAGAGCGGCTCGACCGGCAACTCGCCAGACCGGCCGAGCCCGAGCCGCCCATGGTGGAACCGGAGCGCCCCTGCTGGGGCGTCTATGAGGGCTGGGTACGGAACGAGAAAGGCGCCAGGCTTAAGCCGGGCGTGTACTGGCACGGATACCGGCGCACCAAGGAGGACGAGGAGGCAGAGCTGAGCGACGACAGCGAGCGTCCCCTGCGCGACGACTGGATCGCCACGCCGGTGTTCGTCGTGGCCCGCACCCTCAACAGCGACGACGGCACCGAGGGCCGCCTGCTGCGCCTGGTGACGCATGGCGGGGACAGGGAATGGACCATGCCTATGGAGACGCTGGGCGGCAGCGGCGAGGAAATCAGGCGCGCCCTGTTCGCCATGGGGGCGGTGATCGCCCCGCGCCAGCGTGGCCGCTTCATGGAGTACCTGCTCGACCAGCCGCCGCGCCAGACCATCGCCACCACCTGCCGGCCTGGCTGGCACGAGTCGGGCGTGTTCGTGCTGCCCCATCGCACCATCGGCGGCGAGGGGGTGCGCTTCCAGTCGTCCGGCCGTGCGCCGGATCTGTTCCGCGTGCGCGGCGAGCTGGCGCAGTGGCAGACCCTGGTGGCCGCCCGCTGCGAGGGCAATCCGGTGCTGACCCTGGCCGTCGGCTGCGCGCTGGCCGGGCCGTTGCTGAACCTGGTCAAGGTGAACGGCGGTGGCGTCCATCTGGTCGGCGACAGCTCGAAAGGCAAGTCGCTGGCGCAACTGATCGGCGCGTCTGTGTGGGGCGATCCGGGACCGGCGGGCTTCGGCGCCTCCTGGTGCATGACCAAGAACGGACTGGAGATCGAGGCCGCCTCGCGCAACGACACCCTGCTGTCGCTGGACGAGATCAAGCGCGCCAACCCCAAGGACATTCAGGAGATGGCCTACTCGCTGGCCAACGGCTGCGGCAAGGGCACCATGAACCGCGAGCGCGAAGGACGCGCCAAGCTCAGTTGGCGCCTGCTGACCCTCTCCAGTGGTGAGCGCTCGCTCTCCGAGCACGCCGCGCTGTCGGGCGATCCGGCCCATGCCGGCGCCGAGCTGCGCATGGTGGACGTGAACGCGGGCACCCGCCTGCATGGAGCCTTCGACGACGTGCACGGCATGGACGGGGCGGGCTTCCACCGTGCCATGACCGGCGCCGTGGGGGAGCACTACGGGCACCTTGGCCCGGCCTTCGTCGAGAAGCTGACCGCCGGCGACGACCGCGCCGGGCTGCTGGAGGACTTCGCCAAGGTGCGTGCCCGGTTCCAATCCGACAGCGCGCAGGCCGGGCGGGTAGCCGACCGCTTCGCCGTCATCGCCCTGGCCGGCGAGATGGCCATCGCCTACGGCCTGCTGCCCTGGCCGGTGGGCACCGGCCTGGCCGACAGCCTGCTGCTCTACCGCGAGTGGCTGGATCGGGTGGGCAGCGGCAACGCCGAGGACCGCCAGATACTCGCCAGCATCGCCCGGTTCATCGAGCGCCACGGCGACAGCCGATTCTCCAGCGTGCATGCCGCCGAGACGGACAGCCGCGTCACCAACCGGGCCGGCTACTGGGAGGACGAGCCAGGACGGCGCCTGTACTTGTTCAACACCTCCGGCTTGCAGGAGGCCGCCCATGGCTTCGGGCTGGCGCGCATCGTCACGGCGCTGGATACGGCCGGCGCCATCGCCAAGCGCGACATCGAGAAGGGCCGCACGCGCAATACCAAGAAGTACCGGACGCCCGGAGGGGGAGCGCCGAAAGGGCTGTACGCCATCGACCCTGCCCGCTTGGAAATGGCCGGCGCCGACGACGACAAACACACAGGAACCTAGAAACTCGGGGAACAGGGGGAACAGGGGAACGGAATGGCGAAAGCCCAGCAACGACGCGGCTTTCAGCTGTTCCCCAAGAGAGAGAGGGATGGGGAACGGGGGAACACACCACTTTTAGATAAAGAGGCGTGCTTTCCCTTCCCGAGTTGCTTCGTTCTGGTGCTTGTCCTGTTCCCCGGTTCCCATGGTTGGGAACGTGTTCCCCTCCCTATGGGGAACGCTGTAACCAACGTGGCACTAGGGCTACAGCGTTTTGTTCCCCCGTTCCCCCGGATTTTTCGTTTTTAGAGAAACATGTGATGGATAAGCCGAGGAGTCGCCCATGAGTCTGCTGGCGGAACTGTTCGAGCAACTGGACACCGCGCCCGAGGATTGCGGGCAGCGACAGACCTTCGCGCCGGTTGGCGCTGTGGAGGTCGACGCCTCCGCACCGGCCACTAATGACCACCAGACCGCCCACGATGCGCCGTGCATCACGGCAGCACCGGCACCCATACCAACCCAGCGCCAGCAGCAGAGGCCAGCGCAGAGCCGAAGCGCAACGCCTGGACGATCACCCGAGGGGGCAAGTCGGTCTGCACGATCTGCGGCGCCCCCATGACCTACTCTGAAGCCCTGGCCGAAGCCCGCTGGCGCTGGCCCGAT
Source organism: Azotobacter chroococcum (assembly GCF_002220155.1). Taxonomy (NCBI): domain Bacteria; kingdom Pseudomonadati; phylum Pseudomonadota; class Gammaproteobacteria; order Pseudomonadales; family Pseudomonadaceae; genus Azotobacter; species Azotobacter chroococcum. The sequence continues at coordinate 3,508,971 of NZ_CP011835.1, forward strand.
GCCGCTATTCTGGAGAGCTGACCCCATGAGCCACCCAAAAGCCATCCTTGCCCTGTCGAAGATCTCCATCAAGCCGGGCACCACCAAGCGCGACAGCCTAACCATTACCCGCCGTCTGTTGCGCTACTTCTGCGCATACCGCAAAGCCATCCACGACGAGCGCCGCGCCCTGCGCCGGAAGGCCGCCAAGCTGCGCCAGTTCGAGCCGTTCACCAAGCTGTCCGCCGACACCCTGGAGCAGCAGGCGGAGAGCTATGGCGCCGAACAGCTGGCCACGATCCGCCCCGTGCTGCGGAGCGTTGGCGAATCGCTGCTCCACGACCGTGACGGCTACATGGACGCCCTGGGCTTCGACGGGGTGTGCGACGTGCTGAACGTCAACACCATGGAGCGGGAACAGGCCCGCCTCGACGGGATGAACGATCTGGCCGGGCTGGTGTTCGTTCACAACCTGGAGGACAGCGCCAGCCATCGGGGCGAGGACTTCAAGCGCGGCCCGCTGTTCGAGGCGTGTTTCGCTGCAATGGGGCACTTCATCCGCACCGCACCGGAGGGCACGCTGCCCGATCCGTTCGGCCCAGATGGCCCGCTGTACGGCGCCCCGGTTCGCATGGTCCAGCCGGACGGCACCGTGACCATCAAGCGCCCGGACCTGACCGTGCACGACGCCAGCGGCTCCCGCGTGGTGAAGCGCTAAACCCTCCCGGCTGCCGGGGTTCGCGCCCCGGTGGCCAGTCACCACGATGGAGCCGACACCATGACCGAACAGAAGGGCGACATGACGTTAGTAGTGACCAAGGAGGGCGACGAGACGCTTGACCAGACCATGGCCCGCGCCCGTGTCATGCCGGAGAACCTGGCAGCGGCAACGCTGGTTTGCACCAAGCTGGTAGATGTCCCCGTCACCGATCTGGCCCGCGAACTACGCCAGCAGACGGCGGCGATCAACAGTGGCGACCTGACCCGCGCCGAGAACATGCTGCTGGCCCAAGCGCACACCCTCGATGCCCTGTTCGCCAACCTGACGGCACGGGCGATGAATGCCAAGCACATGGACAACCTGGAGGCATTCATGCGGCTGGCCTTCAAGGCGCAGAATCAAGCCCGCGCCACGTTGCAGACCCTGGGAGAGCTGAAGGCACCCAAGAATGTTGCCTTCGTGAAGCAGGCGAACATCGGCCAGAACGTGCAAGTGAACAACGGCACGACCGGGCAACCCACGCGCACGCGAAAAGCGAAGAAGGCGCAGAACGAACTATTGGAGGTGGAGCATGGCGAACGGCTGGACACCCGAGCGACGGGCACGGCAGGCAGCGCTGATCCGGCAATGGCGACCGTGGGAGAAAAGCACCGGGCCGCGAAGCCCCGAGGGTAAGGCCGCCGCATCGCGCAATGCCTGGCAAGGCGGCTTCCGGCCATTCATGCGTGACCTGGCCAAGCGGCTGCTCGAGCAGGACAAAGCCCGCCGCGAACTGATGGACTGAGCTTGCCGCCACGGATGGCGAACACCGGCGAAACTACCTGTTTCAGTCGAGACTGCCGGGATTGGTAGTTTCGGCAGCGACAGCTGGTACGCCAGCTTAGCAGGACAGTTCTGGATAATGGCCAGATGCCTAAAACCATCTATCCCATGCTATATGTAAAAACATCCCCATCAGTACACCATAAATAAATCGACTATCAAGATACCAATAACGCTCCTGAGACTTCTTTTCTTCTTTGAGCTGTTCAAGTTCAAACTTGCAATCACTCAGCTTATTGCTAAGAGACAAATTGTCATCACAAAGCTTTAGCTCGGCAGCAGAAAGCGGGATGATTTTGTTATCCTCGTCGATCAAGTAAATACGATCCCAGCGCAAGTCATCAATATAAGCGCCTCTACCGTTCTCTTTGTGCGCTACTTCTTCAATCTCCTCGGGAGTCACGAAACGCTCTTGCTCTGAGTCGTAAATCTTTGCCTTCGGATATACCTGGAGCAGCTCTTTTAACGAATAAATATCTGGATCAATCCACAACATGATCACATCCCGCCTACATCCTTGAATTATCCGTACTACAGTAGTCCACGGGCTATTGCTGGGTCGATACTGGCACAGCAAACTTAGTCAAGCGCCGGAAGAAGACTCGGACCATAGTTTTCTGGCCACATCAAGACCTTGAAAAATCTGCTCCATCTCCTGTCGCTTTGATCGTAGCTCACCAACGGTTACAAAACCGCTCCGGCTCCAATCAACTTTTCTTGACTGTTTATCCCACTTAGGACGGACGCGGCGAAGCTTGCCAGTCTCATCAGTTGTCCAAAGTGCATGAATTGTGTCGTTCCGATAGTCACCCAAGGAAACCCTGAAGAAGACTTTCTGAATCTGGTGAAATACGCCGATCCCGTTGCCCGAGTTTCCCGATGAAGCAGATGACCTTTGCCGATGCCGAGTACGCCGGCAAGCGCAAGCAGACCCGTAAGGAGTTGTTCCTGATCGAGATGGATCAGGTGGTGCCGTGGTCTGGGCTGATCGCCCTGATCGAGCCGCATTACCCGAAGGGTGAAGGCGGTCGTCCGGCGTATCCGCTGATGGCGATGCTGCGCGTGCATCTGATGCAGAACTGGTTCGGTTACAGCGATCCTGCGATGGAGGAGGCGCTGTACGAGACCACTCTCCTGCGCCAGTTTGCCGGATTGAGCCTGGAGCGTATCCCTGACGAAACCACCATCCTCAACTTCCGTCGTCTGCTGGAGAAGCATGAGCTGGCGGCTGGGATTCTGGCGGTGATCAATGGCTACCTGGGTGACCGGGGCCTGTCGCTGCGCCAGGGCACCATCGTCGATGCCACGCTGATCCATGCGCCGAGCTCGACCAAGAACCAGGACGGCAAGCGCGACCCCGAGATGCACCAGACGAAGAAGGGCAACCAGTACTACTTCGGCGCGAAAGCGCACATCGGTGCCGACGATGAATCGGGCCTGGTGCACAGCGTGGTGGTCACGGCGGCCAATGTGGCAGATGTCACCCAAGTCGACCAACTGCTGCATGGCGAGGAAAACGTGGTCTGTGCCGATGCCGGTTATACCGGGGTCGAAAAGCGCCCCGAGCATGAAGGTCGTCAGGTCATCTGGCAGGTCGCGGCTCGGCGCAGTACCTACAAGAAACATGGCAAGCGCAGCGTGCTCTACCAGCAGATCCGCAAGATCGAGAGAGCCAAGGCGCAGGTACGAGCGAAGGTCGAGCATCCGTTCCGGGTGATCAAGCGCCAGTTCGGTTACGTGAAGGTACGCTTCCGGGGCCTGGCCAAGAACACCGCGCAGTTGGTGACGCTTTTCGCGCTGTCGAACCTGTGGATGGCGCGCCGACATTTACTGGCGAATGCAGGAGAGGTGCGCCTGTAATGCGGGAAACGGTCGCTGCGACGTGCTCGCGGTGGCTAAAAAACGCAGAAACGAGCGGGTGATCCGATCGTTTTTGATCGATTCTCCGCTTTCAAAGTCGGCGGGGGCTGAAGTCAGCCAGAAATACATGACTACTTCAGACCATCCCCAAAGTCATGGCCTGACCGATGAGGGTGCAGAAAGGTGCCACCTGTACGGGGCAAAGACGAGTCTTGGCCTGCTCTTGAGCTTTTTGGCAAAGTTTCTTGAAGTAAAGCAAGCTTTCCCCCTCGACCATGCCTTGAGTAAATCCTTGGCCTAGAAGATCTTTGAGGCAAAGCTTAACCATGTACTCAAGTCGCCCAAAGGCAATAGCGAGTCGAGCAAACTCTTCATAAAACCCCTCAGGGAAATTGTCGTTTACGTCTATCTGCTGCGCCATGCTAGTCCGTCCTATTTGGCTTGTGGCTCATAGGCATAACTTGGAGCGTCTACATCAGCTTAGCTTTTGGAGAAGTCCCTCGCCGATCTGGAGCCGCGTCAACAGCAATCACGCACTGGTCACGACGAAGCGGCAAGCAATATCCGAAAATCTGACATTACCCGATCCGCCCTTTCTACATGCCCGGAAAGCCGGGAATGATCGCCGGCCAATCCGGGGCGGCACCCCGATCTGCGAAAACACCCCATGCAAGCCACCTGTAAAGCGCGTTTACAGTCATGTCCCGGCCTTTGCGAAACAACCCCATGAATGAGGCCAGGGAACGGTAAGAACACGGTAAGGCGGCGGGGGTTTCTTGACTCCCTAAAAGGCCGGCATTCCGGCTTTTGTGAAAACAACCCCATGAATGACCGCCGTCAAGCCGTGGACGCAGCAAGATCGCAACAAGGCCGGAAGGGTGAGATTGGAGTGATGCGAGCGCCTGACAGCAGGCCAGAGCAGGTACCAGCCCCACGCTAAGGCACAGGGAGGTTATAGGTAGCCGATGGCCCGGCCTGATCCTGTTCGTGCCTGGTGCTGGTGGCCGATGGGGAGGGGGAAGGTCGAAACTTTCAGCCCTTGTACGCCTAGACCGCGCCCTGAAGTCTTTTTTCACGCCCGCGAAACTAAAAAACCGGGAGTCACGCTATGGCTGAATGATGATAAATGGGGGTGCTTCAACGCTCCGTGGGAATATCCGACGGCACCTCGGATAGGTAGGCGTGGCTATTGACGAAAATCCTCTTCGGAATGGGCTCGCCTCGCACCAAGCTCTTCAGTAGCCGATAGCTCTGGCGACCGATTTCGCGGCTCTCCATGCTCAGATAGGCCTGTACTAGGCCATCTTCAAGCAGCGGGCGCAGCGCTGTGTCGAACTCGGGAATAGCGATGATGATGGTCGGGGACGTACCCTTTGCCTTGAGTCTGGCAAGTAGTGGGCCGAGTTGCCGGCGATAGATATCGGCGTGATGAACCGGCCAACTGCCAAGGCTGATGATGGTGTCGTACTGGTTGGTGGAGTTCAGCAGGGTGGTGAGCTTGAGCAACGCGCTCTCTTGATTATCGGTGTCATATAACGGGCAGCGATTCGGCTCGCTCCAGCCATTCTGTCCGTTCAGCCGGTCGGCTACTCTACTCTCGGCTTGGTCACCGCGCAACTGCTGGCGAATGCCTCGCAGACGCTCCCGATGGTTGGTGTCCCGCGAGCTACCACTCAGGACGCACAGCTTTCCGCCTTGTGGCCTGAGGCGTTGGGCGAGCATGCCCAGTTGCCGGCCGAAGGCCAGATTGTCGAGTCCGACGTATCCCCTGCGCAGATGCTGCTCTGCGGGTTCCAAATCCGAATCGAAAGTGATCAGTGGTGTCTTGTTTGCCCGTTTCAGGGCGTGATTGGCCAGCCACTTTGAATGGGTCACCGACAGGGCGATACCATCCAGCCCTCTAGCGAGAGCCTGTTCCAGGGCTTCATTTTGCCGGCGAAAATGCGACGCCCCCGAAGCACCCAACAACAGGCAGGTATCGCCCTGGGCCTGGGCAGCCTCAGCGCAGCCCTTGGCGGCCGAGATGAAGAAATCATGATCAATCCGCTTGGCGACCAATGCGAACTGCAAGGGGTCAGCGCTAGCAAGGGGAGTGACCAGCAGCCCGCAGAGCAGGCCCGCCGCAATAAAACGAGAAGATCGTAATATTTTCAAATTGTGTCCCTACAAGTCCCAGCAGGCGAGCAAGCTACCGAAATTATCATGATTGTCTGAGGCAGTCGGGAGCAGTCGAAACAGACCAACTAACCCAACTCGGACCAGCCGAGCCGAAACAGACCGATCTGTCTCACTGAGACCAAAACGTCTCACTGAGCACGCCTCATTCCCCCGCATGGGGAGGATGGCCCAGAACTGGACCATGCTCAAACCGCTGCCATGGCGGTTTCGGCCATCGGCTGGAAGTTCAGCCGATCTACCTGCCCGCGTGCGCGTGGGGACCGTTTGGATGTCAGGTTTTGTCAGGTAGCCGCCAGCCTGCGCGTGGGGCTGAGCTGGAGGGCGACGGTTACAAAAGTTTTGTAAGCGTAACCGGCGCCGCTGCGGACAATTCCTTGACACCCTTCGTGGTAGGGTCGAGTAGACCATACAAAAGCGGTGCTACCGAGGAGCCGAATCGATGATCGGAACACGCGAACAGCAGACCATCGAATACTTCGACGTTGTGCGGAAGCTGGCCGGTAACCAGCCTTTCATCCGGCATCTGGCGGCCACGCTGCCGAGTGATCGCCCGGTTATGCGGCAGCTGGCGGAAATGCCGCTCGCGGCGATGTTGCGCCTGTATTGCGATTGGGTCGAACGGGTCTACGGCGAATGCGGCAAAGGCATCGAAGAAGCAAAGATGTGCACGGAGCCGAACACATCTTCCAAGCGGCTCATGCCCTCCCAGGTGCTGGCAGCTCTACGACATTGGCGGTTTCCAAGACTGTGGCCGTGACGCCGGCTCGCCATGAGGCGGATACGCCCGCACCCTGTCGCCGGTTTCATCCCCCTCCCCACCGAACACCACCCCGAGCCGAGGGAGTGACGACGATCACCAGCGCCAGCAGTGCGTCATCCTGATGGGCTTGGAACTGGTCAAAAAGCAGCCGAAAAGGGGGGTACTTTTCGTTTTGTGAGTAGATTTGTGAGTAGACGAAAAACCACATCAAACCAAAAGCCAGAAATTGCAAGGCTTTCAGCGATTGGTTCGAGTCCCTCCCGTCTTCGAGCCTTCCCAAGAAAGCCCGAAACCCACGAAGAACCGGCCTTAGAGCCGGTTTTTTGTTGCCTGTGATGCCCAAGCCCGAAGTTTTGGGGGCATGCTTCATGCCCTGCAAAGCCACGCCGCCAGCTGACTACTCTGCCCCGAAGGTCGCCAAGCCCATGGACAAGCCCTACAAGCCGAGCGACGGCCATCTGTAAGCCATAACCTACAAAAGATCGGGAGCTTTCCCAATTTATCCAGTCCTGCTGCTGCGGTAGATTTACTTCCACACCGACATCGACGGATCGATGAAGGCCACCAAGGATGGAGGCCAAGGGACTGTCGCCGGATCGCGATATCATCAGGATGATGGCCCACGGAAGAAAGGAAGAACATGAAGCGACAAGGCGATCCCTTGTCGCTTTTTGTTTGCGTCGAATAAATGCGACTCAGCAATCTCTCGTGATGGCAGCCCTGATACCGACCAATCCGAGGATATACATTCGGTTTGCCGCTGACCGATCTGCGCCCCACCTATAAAGCGTGTCCGCAGCCCTGCCAGCGGGCTCCCCTGCCGTTTGCAAAACGGCCCATTCAAGCCCCTCGAGGGCCGCACAGCACGCGCCAGCGACCCCTGTAGTCGATAGCCCCGGCCAAAGCTGCCGAAAGCCATCTGCGGAAACGGCCGGAAAGGGACAAGACACCCCTCCCCATCAGTCCCCCAAGCGCCAGCCGGACGTGATCGGATAGCGCCGGTCCCGGCCGAAGCCGCGCTGGGTCACCCGCACCCCGACCGCCGCCTGACGGCGCTTGTACTCGTTGAGATCGACCAGCCGCAGCACCCGCCTGACGGTATCCTCGTCGAAGCCTTCGGCAATGATGGCGTTGGCCGAGAGGTCGTACTCGACGTACAGCTTGAGGATCTCGTCGAGCACCGGATAGGGCGGCAGCGAGTCCTCGTCCTTCTGGTCGGGGGCCAGCTCGGCTGACGGCGGGCGGTCGATGACCCGCTGGGGAATCACCATCCCCAGGCTGTTGCGATAGTCGCAGAGGCGGAACACCAGGGTCTTGGGAACGTCCTTGAGCACGTCGAAACCGCCGGCCATGTCGCCGTAGAGGGTCGCGTAGCCCACCGCCATCTCGCTCTTGTTGCCGGTGGTCAGCACCAGATAGCCCTTCTTGTTGGAAATGGCCATCAGCAGGGTGCCGCGGCAGCGCGCCTGCAGGTTCTCCTCGGTGGTATCCCGGCCGAGCCCCTCGAATACCGGCGCCAGGGTACCCATGAAGGCCTCGACCATCGGCGCGATCGGCAGTACCCGGTAGGTCACGCCCAGGGCGCGGGCCTCCGCCTCGGCGTCCTCGAGGCTCATCTGTGCCGTGTAGTGGTAGGGCATCATCACCGCCTCGACCCGCTCCGCGCCGAGCGCATCTACCGCCACGGCCAGGGTCAGCGCCGAATCGATGCCGCCGGACAGCCCCAGGATCACCCCCTTGAAGCCGTTCTTGCGCACATAGTCGCGCACTCCCAGCACCAGCGCCTGGTAGACGCTCGCCTCCAGCTCGGGCAGCGGCGCACAGTTGGCGGCGCGCGGCAGCACCGCTCCGTCGTCCTCGATGCAGAGATCGACCGGGTAGAGCCCTTCGGCGAAGGCTGGCGCGCGCTGGACGACCTGGCCGTCCGCCGCGGCCACGCAGGAGCTGCCGTCGAACACCAGCTCGTCCTGACCGCCAATCTGGTTGACGTAGACCACCGGCATGTCACCTTCGGCGGCCCGGGTGGCGAGGATCTCCTCGCGCTCGCGCTGCTTGTCCAGATGGAAGGGCGAGGCGTTCAGGCTGAGCATCAGCCGCGCACCGGCCTCTTTCGCCTGGCGCATGGGGCCGGGGAACCAGATGTCCTCGCAGATCGACAGGGCCACCGGCACGCCCTTGATATCCAGCAGGCAGGCCTCGCTGCCCGGCTCGAAGTAGCGGCGCTCGTCGAACACCCGGTAGTTCGGCAGGTGCTGCTTGTAGTAACGCGCCAGCAGCTCACCATCGGCGATCACCGCGGCGGCGTTGAAACGCTGCCCGTCCTCCAGCCAGGGGTAGCCGAGTACCAGATAGATGCCCCGCACCTCGTCCTTGATTCGCTGCAGGCCCTGCTCGATACGCAACTGCATGCTCGAGCGCAGCAGCAGATCCTCCGGCGGGTAGCCGCACAGCGCCAGTTCGGGAAACACGATGACATCCGCGTCCCAGTCGTCACGGGCGCTGCAGGCCGCCTCGACGATGCGCTCGACATTGCCGTGCACATCGCCGACGCGCAGATTCAGTTGGGCCATCACGACCCGCAGGGTTTGGCTCATGGCCGTCTCCACCGATGAATGTGACGCGCCCGGCATGCACACGGGCGCGCTCCGAAAAATCCATTCTCCCGCATCGACGCCTGCAGAAACAACGCGCAGGCCGGTGACGGGCGAACCGGAAAAGCCGCGCACAACATGCCGACCCGCGCACGGAAGCCAGCAACGGCATGGCCCCGGAAAACCCCGGCTTGCTAAAATGCCGGCCCTCCTTCGAGTAGAGCACTCCATGGGCCTGTTTCGTCTGCTGTTCTGGATTCTCGTCATCATCGCCGTCATCTGGCTGTGGCGCCGGCTGACGCGCCCTGCCTCGCCCCCCGCCACCTGGGCCGAACCCGAAACGCCCAAGCCCATGGTGCGCTGCGCCCATTGCGGCGTGCATCTGCCGCGCGAGGAGGCGCTGGCCGACGGCCGCCTTTGGTACTGCAGCCAGGCGCATCTGACCCAGGGTCCGCGCCACGGTGAGCGCTGAGCCCCTGCCGCCAGGCGGCGATCCCCTGATCGGCACCCCGCTGGACGGCCCTCAGGGCGGCAACGTCCTGCGCCTGTACCACCTGTACCGGCTGGTCATCGGCCTGCTGCTGGTGCTGCTGATCTCCAGCAATCTGGACGAGCGGCTGCTGCAGGTCGCCCACCCGGAGCTGTTCCACCACGGCAGCTGGTTCTACCTGATCCTGAACATTCTGGTCGCCGTTCTAGTGCACCACCCCAAACCCCTGCAGATCTTCAGCCTGGCACTGGTCGACGTGATCCTGCTTTCGGGCCTGCTCTACACGGCCGGTGGCCCGTCCAGCGGCATCGGCAACCTGATCATCGTCTCGGTGGCCGTCGCCAACATCCTCCTGCACGGACGGATCGGCCTGCTGATCGCCGCCGTGGCGGCCAGCGGCCTGGTCTACATGACCTTCTACCTGGGCCTCAACCGCCCTGCGGCCGCCAGCCAGTACGTGCATGCGGGAGCGCTGGGCTCGCTGTGCTTCGCCAGCGCGCTGCTCGTGCAGAGCCTGACCCGCCGCCTGCGGCGCAGCGAATCCCTGGCCGAACGACGCGCCGCCGAGGTCGCCGACCTACAGGCCCTGAATGTACAGATCCTGGAGCGCATGCGGACCGGCATCCTGGTGCTCGACCCGCAGCAGCAGGTGCTGCTGGCCAATCAGAGCGCCTTCACCCTGCTGGGCAACCCCGCACTGACCGGACAGCCGCTCGCCGCCCACTGCCCGGAGCTGGTCGAGCGCCTGCAGCAGTGGCAGCAGAACCCGACCCTGCGCCCGCAGGACCTGCACACCCTGCCACACGGTCCGCTGGTGCAACCGAACTTCGTCGCCCTCACGCGGGGCGGACGGCGGGGCATCCTGGTCTTCCTCGAGGACATCTCGCAGATCGCCCAGCAGGCCCAGCAGCTCAAGCTCGCCTCGCTCGGCCGGCTGACCGCCGGCATCGCCCACGAGATCCGCAATCCGCTCGGCGCCATCAGCCACGCCGCCCAGCTGCTGCAGGAGTCTGAGTGCCTCGACGGCCCCGACCGGCGCCTGGCGCAGATCATCCAGGACCAGTCGCGGCGCATGAACCTGGTGATCGAGAACGTGCTGCAGCTGTCGCGCCGGCGCCAGGCCGAACCGCAGCTGCTCGACCTGAAGTACTGGCTGCACCGCTTCGCCGGCGAATACCGCGCCTCGGCGGCGCCGAACCAGATCCTGCACCTGGAGATCCGGGACGGCTCCCTGAAGACCCGCATGGACGCGAACCAGCTGATCCAGATCCTCACCAACCTAGTGCAGAACGGCCTGCGCTACAGCGCCCAGTGCCACCCGCAGGGACAGGTCTGGCTCAGGCTGTTCCGCGCCCCGGAAAGCGACCTGCCGGTCCTCGAAGTGCGCGATGACGGCCCCGGCGTGCCCGCCGAGCAGATCGAGCACATCTTCGAGCCCTTCTTCACCACCGAAACCAAGGGCACCGGGCTGGGCCTGTACATCTCCCGCGAGCTGTGCGAAAGCAACCAGGCCCGCCTCGACTACCGCGGCGGCGAAGGTGAAGGCGGCTGCTTCCGCATCACCTTCGCCCACCCACGCAAGCTGACCCAGGCACGCCACGGATGACCCACCGTTTCCCAATCATCGCCATCTGCAATCGAGTCCGAGCATGAGCGCCCGACAGAAAGCCCTGATCGTCGACGACGAGCCCGACATCCGCGAACTGCTGGAAATCACCCTGGGCCGGATGAAGCTCGACACCCGCAGCGCCCGCAACCTCCAGGAGGCGCGCGACTGGCTGGGCCGCGAGCGCTTCGATCTGTGCCTGACCGACATGCGCCTGCCCGACGGCAGCGGCCTGGAGCTGGTGCAGTACATCCAGCAGCGCCACTCGCAGGTCCCGGTCGCTATGATCACCGCCTACGGCAGCCTGGACACCGCGGTCAATGCCCTCAAGGCCGGCGCCTTCGACTTCCTGACCAAGCCGGTCGACCTCGCCCGCCTGCGCGAGCTGGTCGCCACCGCCCTGCGCCTGCATGCACCGGCGATCGAGGAGGAAGCGGTGGACAGCCGGCTGATCGGCGACTCGCCGCCGATGCGCACGCTGCGCAAGCAGATCGCCAAGCTGGCGCGCAGCCAGGCGCCGGTCTACATCAGCGGCGAGTCCGGCAGCGGCAAGGAAGTGGTCGCCCGCCTGATCCACGAACAGGGGCCGCGCGCCGAACGCCCCTTCGTCCCGGTGAACTGCGGCGCGATTCCCTCGGAACTGATGGAAAGCGAGTTCTTCGGCCATCGCAAGGGCAGCTTCACCGGCGCCATCGAGGACAAGCAAGGCCTGTTCCAGGCCGCCAGCGGCGGCACCCTGTTCCTCGACGAGGTGGCCGACCTGCCGCTGCCGATGCAGGTCAAGCTGCTGCGTGCCATCCAGGAAAAGGCCGTGCGCGCGGTCGGCGGCCAGCAGGAGGTGGTGGTCGACGTACGCATCCTCAGCGCCACCCACAAGGATCTGGCCGCCGAGGTCGCCGCCGGCCGCTTCCGCCAGGACCTCTACTACCGCCTGAACGTCATCGAGCTGCGCGTGCCGCCGCTGCGCGAGCGCCGCGAGGACATTCCGGCGCTGGCGGCGATCATGCTGGCGCGCCTCGCGGAGGAAGCCGGCCTGCCACCGGCCCGGCTCGGCGAGGAGGCCCAGGAAAAGCTCCGCAGCTACCGCTTCCCGGGCAATGTGCGCGAACTGGAGAACATGCTGGAGCGGGCCTACACCCTCTGCGAGGACGACCTGATCCAGGCCCGCGACCTGCGCCTCTGCGACACCCCGAGCCCGGGCGAGAGCGGCGAAACCTCGCTGGCCGGCATCGACAACCTCGAGGACTACCTGGAGGAACTCGAACGCCGGCTGATCATGCAGGCCCTCGAGGAAACCCGCTGGAACCGCACCGCCGCCGCCGAGCGCCTGGGCCTGAGCTTCCGCTCCATGCGCTACCGCCTGAAGAAGCTGGGCATCGACTGAGGCCCGGCTTTGGCGCCCTCCTCGGGGAGACAGGCCTTCGCCTTGTCCGGCGGGTTGCAACCCGCCCTACGCATCGCCGCCATGGGGATACCCATACAGGGCGGGTGCAACCCGCCATCCCGCCCAGGCCGAGTTCAGCGCCGACCGAGCCGCCCCGCCGGCGCATAGGGCGCCGGATCGACGATCGGCTCGCGCGCCAGCAACAGATCGGCGAGCAGCTGGCAGGACGCCGGCGCCAGCACCAGCCCGTTGCGGAAATGCCCGCAGTTCAGCCACAGCCCCTCGAAGCCGGGCACCGGGCCGATATAGGGAATCCCCTCGGGGGAGCCCGGGCGCAGGCCCGCCCACTGCTTGACCACCTCGGCACCGGCCAGCGCCGGCAGCAGCGCCTCGGCGGACGCCTTGAGGCTTTCCAAGGCCTCCCCGGTGGGCGTCTTGTCGAAGCCGACATCCTCCAGGGTGCTGCCCACCAGAATGTGCCCGTCCCGCCGCGGAATCGCATAGCGCCCGTCGGCCATCACCATCCGCGGCAGGAAATCCTCGGCGCACTTGTAGAGGATCATCTGGCCCTTCATCGGCTTGACCGGCAGCTCCAGCCCCAGGGTGGCGAGCAGCTCGCCGCTCCAGGCGCCGGCCGCAACCACCACACGGTCGGCCCGCAACTCGCCGGACGCCGTGCGCACCCCGACCACCCGCTCGCCCTCGCGGACGAAGCCGGTCACCGGCAGATTCTCCTCGAGGCTCACGTTGGGCAGGCGCGCCAGCGCCTCGCGCAGCGCGGCGAGCAGGCGCGGATTGCGCACGTTGGCCACGCCCGACATGAACAAGGCCCGCGAAAAGCCCGGCCCCAGGGCCGGCACTGCCTGGTGGACGGAGTTGATATCCACGGCCGCCAGCGGCCGGCCCTCCCGCGCCGCCCAGGCCAGCGCCTCGGCTTCGTCCTCCAGATCCAGCCAGTAGAGACCGGTGACATGCACCTCGGGATCGATGCCGGTCTCCTGCCGCAGGCGCTCGCCCAGCGCCGGATAGAAATCCTGCGACCAGTGCGCCAGCGCCGTCACCGCCGGGCTGTAGCGCCAGGGATAGAGCGGCGACACGATACCGCCGCCAGCCCAGGAGGACTCCCGGCCGAGCGACCCCTGATCCAGCAGACGGACCTCCAGGCCGGCCTCCGCCAAGCGCAGAGCCGACAACATACCGATGGCGCCACCGCCAACCACCAGGACTCGCATCGCATCCCCCCCAAAAGAAAACGGGCCGTAAATCGGCCCGTTATACGCCTGCGGGGCACGGCATGCCAGGCTTCGCCGCATATGCACGATCGGGAAATGCCGCCTGCTCGGCATACCGCCGACAGGTCGCTTTGTATTCTGCACGACCGGCATGGAGCCGAAATCCAGGGAGGGAAACCATGCACCTCATCCAGCGACGATACGAACAAGGCTTCACTCTGGGCGAAGCCCTCACCTCGACGGCCATCCTCGGCATACTGTTGAGCCTGGCCGTACCCGCCTTTACCCACCTGACCCTGAGCAGTCAGAAGAGCAGCGCGGCACAGCAGGTCAGATCCCTGCTGAACCATGCCAGAAGCATTGCCGTCACCCAGAAAGAGACCACCGTCCTGTGCGGCAGCCAGGACGGTTACACCTGCGCCAAAACCGGCGCCCGGTTCCTCATCGTGTTTGTCGACCACAACCTGAACGGTCGAGCCGACTCCGGAGAACTCATCTGCCAGGAACCGGTGCCGTCCGACACCCATTATCAGCTGAACGCATCCAGTCTCGACAGCATTCGCTTTCGCCCGAACGGCACGGCGAGCAGCTACGGCAGCATTGCGCTCTGCCCCTCGGCAGACAACCGATATGCAGCCAGGCTGATCGTCAGCAGCATGGGGCGCGTGCGCAGTGCCCGCGACAGCGATGGCGACGGCGTGATCGAGGGTGCGGACGGCAGGCCGCAGAGCTGTCCGGCCTGACCACAGGGAAAAGGGGCTGCCCGTGCGACGGCACGGGAAGTGCCGCCGCCGTGGCGGCCTATTTGGCGTACCAGTAGGCGCGCTTGCGGTTGTTGCTCAGCTCGATTTCCGGGATGGACGGGTCAAAGGTCGTGGGGCCCGAGCCGCCGATGATGAAGGGCACCGTCTCCTCCCCGATGTTGACCAGACCGGTTACCGGTGACGGCGGCAGACCGCCCCCGACGAACTTGGTGAAGTCCAGCTTGCCGGTGTTGAAGTCGAGCGTATAGGCCAGGGCGATACCGAGGTCGGCGGTACAGGAGCTTGCACTGGGCTTCTCGGGATAGTTGGTCCCGAAATAGGTCTTGCCAGCCACGGTGACGGGGGCATTGACGCCCTTCTCGCCGTCGTTGGGAAGGTCGATGTAATAGCCCTTGACACTGTCGGCCGTGGCATCGAAGGACAGGGTCTGATCAGGGTTGGCAATCAGGTTATCATGAGTCAGGGCAGTGAAGCCGGTGGTCATGAGCGCGCCGGTCTGGGTGTCCTTGATCATGTAGATCCGGTTCTGCACGTTGTAGGCCATTCCCGCCGTCGTATCGGTGGTATAGAGCGGGTGCTCACGGTCACCGGATACCGCCATGACGGCATCGAAACCGCTGGTCGTGACTACATCCGGGGCGAAGAGGAACTTACGCGCGTCTTTTCCTGTTCCGCCCAGTGCCGCCAGCTTGGTGATTTTCCAGTCAGCGGGCGTGGATGCCAGCCCAAAGCCATGCGGGTCAAGATCGACACGCCAGATATTGCCTCCCACGTCCGCGGCATAGACCCGGTCGACATAGCCGTCCGAGTTGCGGTCGACCAGGGTAACGTCGGCGGCCACGGCATCGGTCGGCGCGCCGGTCGAGACGCACACCCCGTCGCTGGCCAGATCGACGCCCGAACAATTGGCGAGAGCGGCCCAGACCACCTTGCCGGTCACCGCATCCAGGATCAGCACGCCACGGCCCATGGAGTCATCACTCGCGACCGGGTCGGCATCCTGCTCCGGCGCATAGCCTGCGCCCATGATCAGCACCGGATCGGTACGGCTGCTCAGCACCGCCACCTTCGGCTGCGACCAGGTCTGCCCAAGCTCCTTGATGTCCGCATTGGTCTTCTTCCAGAGGAATTTCGGCTGCATCGGATCCGACACATCCATGGCATAGATCAGCCGCCCGCCACGCCGGGCGGTCATGTAGATATAGGTCTTGTCCTTGGTGGACGCTGTGGTGGTCGAGCGCGTGTCGCGCAGGACAGTGGTCGAGCCGTCGAAGAAGTAGTCCTTGGGCTGCTTGTTGGTATCCATGACACCGGCGATATCGATCAGCGGCGAATTCTGGAACAGCCGCTTGAACTTGCCGTGGAACTCGGGTGCGATGAAGCTCCACAACTCGCCACCCGCCCGGACGCCGTCGATAGCGGCAGCCTGGTTGCCATTCACAGCCCGGAATATGCCATCGTTGGCGCCATAGAAGACCACCACGCCCGTATCGCCGCCATAGTTGATGACCGCCGGCCGGGAGTGCAGCACGTCGCCGTGCAGGGAGGGACGCACGGTGACCGGGGCGCCCGGTCCGGCCATGTCCTCGTTGCCGGCGATATCCCAGCCGCGCACCCAGTTGACCAAGTTGCTGGCGGTCAGGGCCGGCGCGACTTCGCAGTTGACGGCCGCGGAGGGCAGGGTCAGAGCGGCATTGTCCCACTTGAAGGCGAAGGTATTGGTGGTAATACCCGTGACGGTCACGCTCCGCCCGCTACTGCCGGCAGGCAGGGCAGACAGCCCGGACACATACGTGCCATCGGCCTGCCCGGTACAGTTCTTGAGAATCGCGGAATCACCGACACTCAGGCCATGGGCCGTGGTGCTGCTGTTGACGGTCACGGTGCGGTCGGCCCGGTAAAACACCGTGCCGTCGGGGATGAAATAGGACGAGCCGGTCTGCAGACCGCTGACGGTGAAACTAAAGGAATTGGCCGAGACGGTCTCCACGGTGCAACCATCAGGCATGTCACAGACAGCTTGGAAGGCTCCTGTCAGCTCATTCACAACGACATCGCCGACGCTCAATCCGGGATCGCCATCAGCGAAAGGCACTACGAAGGTGCAGCTCCGTCTATCTGATTTACACTCCACCGCGCCCACCTTGAACGCCTCTCCCGCCGTGAGCGAAGCAGCATAGGACGAGGTCGGCCCCACGCCGAACAGGTTGGAGGCATTCGCCATCAGCGTGGCGTTCCCGGTGGAAAATTCGGTCAACTCCGAGCCGCAGCCGCCGATGCTGTCGCAGGTCAGCAGGTTGCGCCCGTTGTCGCTGCTGCTATCGGTGTAGGTGGCCGTCAGGTTGTCGGCACGCGCCATCTGCGCGGCACCGCCCTTCTCGACCAGATCGCCATCCGGCGAGTCGAACTGCAGGCCTTCTCCGGAGGGGCTGTTGATCCAGAAACCGGTGCTCGGCCAGCCCGTCACGCCGGGCGAATTGGTCGTCCAGAAGCTGACCGCCTCGGGCGAAATGGCTCCCGTAGTCGGGTTGGTCTTCGAAGTGACAGCCCCGGCATCGGGGTCGTCCGTGGCGTCGGTCAGGACGATGTTGCCGCCGGCATCCAGCCCCAACTGATACTGCTTGAGGTTGCCGTACCAGCGCGGACTGGCGTCGCCGTCCGGACGGAACATGGCGACGAACACCTGGTTCAGGTAGGTGCCCTGGGTGTTCGCCGTCACCGGCAGGGTGGCGGAAGCGAACACGCTGTTCTTGGCCTGCACGTCGTTGAATACGGCGAACAAGGCATTGGAGAGACCACCGGTGTCCTTGACGTCGACCAGAAAGCTCTTGCCCCCGCCTTGCTTGGCCATCTCGGCGTAGTAGTTGATCGTGCTCTGGGCCTGGGCCTGGTTGGCCAGGTCGCTCACCGAAATGGTGTAGGTCGTGACGTTCTTGTCGGCGGCGGTACTGTCGATCACCGAGACCCGCTTCATGAAGCGGGCCCATTCGTCCGCCCAGAAGTCGTTGTTGGTGTTGCCCGAAGTATTCAGCAGAGGCACTGCGATCGGCTTGCTGAACAGGGAATATTCGTTGGAGCCGGAGGCATAGCCGAAAACCTCGCTCAGCTCCTGCTTGAGGATGACATCGGCATCTCCGCCATCGCCCGGGTTGCTGTTGGTGAAGGCATTGCCGATATAGATCAGCACCGCATCACGACACTGGGTCGCCACCTCGGCGAGCGTGGAATAATTCACTCCCGAACAGGAAGCGCTCCTACCGTTCAGAGCAGCCCAAGCCTCGGCCATGGTCGCCCCCACTGCCACGCCATTGGTCTTGATGGTGCTGGAGCCGGTGTCCTTGAACGCCTTGATCTTCGCCATCAGGCTATCGATCCCTTCCTTGTCCATCAACTGAGGCGCGTGCACCAGGTAACCGCACTGGCCATTGCCGCTCTTGAAGTCGTTCTTGTTGAAGACCATCAGACCGATCTTGATCATGCCCAGCAGGTTCGGGTCCTGCCCCAGCTCATACAGGGCATTGACCATCGCACACTGCTCCATGCCGGCAGCCGTCTTGGTCCCAAGACTTGGCGCCCCACTGCCATCGGCATACTGAGTGCAAATCTCTTCGGCACTGGCACTGTTGTTCGCCGCATTGTCCCAGACCAGCAGGACCGTCGGCACGTTGCCGCCCGCCGGGTTGATGCCGGTATAGATGTCGATGTCCTGCGCGAAAGCACTGTGCGTGCCCAACAGCATGGGCAGAACCGCCGCAGCACACCAGATTGAAAACCTCTTCACGACCACTCTCCCTGCCGCTACTACTTCGAAAGAAAGGCTCAGGGGCACGGCGTGCCAAGCAACGTCCTGAGATAGACGCCCTGATGCACTTCGACCCGGGCATTCGTCAGTCCGGTGTCTTCGACGGTGGAATACACATCCCACATCATCTTCGAGCACCAGGAGTTGCCGGTCGCCACCCCATCGCTCAACAAGCCGCTCTCCTGTACCGCACCGCTGCCGTAGCAGGAGGCGTCGTCCGCGTTCTTCACGTTCAGCTCGGTCAGCTTGATGGGAATGGAGCGCAGGCAGACCGGCGGCTCCACGACGGCGGAAAACTCATCCACGCCATCGCCATCCAGGTCCGTGGGAATGCTGATCGCAGCCGTCGGCAGCGGAATCGTGAAGTTGGCCTCGTTGCTGATGTATTCCTCGATCGCGTTCTGCGCGGTCAGCTGGGCCTCGCTGCGGTATTGCTGGTTGCCGGCGATGCGGAAATTGATGTTCGAGCTGTTGACCATGGCCGCGACGATGAGGGTCAGGATGCCCAGCATGACCAGGACCACGACCAGCACCGCCCCCCGCTGCCGCTCGGGCAGTCTCTGCAGACGTCTGCTCATTCTTCGCGTACCCCCGAGACATTCGGCAAGGTCACCACGGCGCTGTATACCTGCCTTCTGTAGCTGTCGTTGAAAGGCCCCTCCAGGTCGCTATTTCCTTCTGCGTCCTTGCGCCCGAGGTCATATTCGCGCTCGCCCTTCCAGCCGGCACTTGGCTCGGTGCTTCTGGCCAACAAGTTGACCCTGACGCTGACCACGTTCGACCAGTTCGTCGCATCCGCGGTCGACCAGCCGGTCGTCGGGCAATTCGCGGCAGCCGGCGCCGTATCGAGCCTCGGGTTCGGGACATAGCAGTCGGGCGCACCATCGGTATCCAGATCCATTCCATATTCGAAATGGATGTCCTCGATGCCCTCGGCCAGCGACTGGGTGACGATGCTCAGCGCTCCGCCCACCTCCTTCAGCTCGGCCACCTTCAGGGTGGGAATGCCGTCACTCGGACTGCAGATGTCACAGCCGCTCAGGTAGTAGGTGCGCAAGACATAGGGCCACAATTCCGCTTTCTGAGTCGTCGCGCAGTCCTTGCCCAGGAGATCGAAGCCTGTGAATCCGGAATCCATGTTGGCGGTCATCGGCTTCGCATCGGTCTGGCACTGCGACAGCTGTATATAGGGAACACCTGCCGTGGCGGTCGCCACATTGCTCGTCTCGGCGCGGCGAACCAGCAGGGCTTCGCTGTCGCTGCGCGCATTGGTGAGGCAGGAGACATCGTCACCAGTCGTGGACAGGGCGGCGTATCCCTGTAGCGCAGCAGGAAGCTGCGCGTTGAAGGCCCCGCCGACATCGGTAAAGGCAAATCCGAGACTCGTCATGGCAGTCGTACAGGGCGAGGGCGCACTGTAAGACGATGCTGCGACCTGAGAGGCTCCGTAGAAGCCCGCAAGGCGCAGTTCGTCGCTCAACAGCTGGATGGCATAGCGACCGTTCTCGATCTGCTCGGAGGTCTTGTTCAGTTCCGTGCGGGCCTGGCTAACCCAGATCACCAGACTCAACACGCCGCCGAGCATGAAGGCCCCGATCGCCAGGGCGACCATGATTTCGACCAGGCCGAGACCGGCCTGGCGCGAAGGGCTTGGCATGGCGGAGTTTCCGGAATATCGGGCGAAACGGACAGGTATCGGCAAAGCAGACAGCTTCATGAAGAGAGTTTCCCCAAGCGCACCAGCGCACTGACGGTTCGACGCAGCGTTTCCGCTCCATAACTGCCCTTGCCGCAGTCGTTTCCTGGCGCGACGGTGTCTCCCAGGCCCTGCCAGGCGACGGTGATGCGATAGGTTCTCTCGTCGGCGTCGACCAGACGGATGCAGCCCCGTGCACCGATCAGGGCTCCCACGTTGGTGGTACCGTCCTTTTCCGCCGCCCCCTTGAGGGTGCTGTCCCAGCGCTGCAGATCGGCAACGGCGGTGGCCTGCTGGGCAGTGGAACCCGTACTGCAGCTGATGCTGCTGTCGAAGCCGGTGCCCAGAGTCTCCGTGCCGGCATAACAAGCGGCGGCCTGGCGGTTCGCCCCGAGCTTTTCCTGCATGTCCTGCAGCAGGATGAGGGCCTGCACCCGCTGATAGGACTCGCTCTCCTGCTGCACCGTGCGCGTCACCAGGCCGGCAATTCCAAGCGAGCTGACCATGAAGATGAGCAGGGCCACCAGAATTTCGATCAGGGTGAAACCCGCGCTGCTCGATTGCCGGCTCATCCGCTGCATGCCCCCGTACGATTGTGGGGCTTGCCGCTTCCCGAGATTCTTACGCATTGCGCCGTCACTCCCTCAGCCAGGGGGGTAATGTCAAAGGTTGCTCCGGCAGTCGCGCGCCCCGTGCCCTTGTAGGTCATCGCAGTCACATCCG
This sequence comes from Azotobacter chroococcum, assembly GCF_002220155.1. Classification (NCBI taxonomy): domain Bacteria; kingdom Pseudomonadati; phylum Pseudomonadota; class Gammaproteobacteria; order Pseudomonadales; family Pseudomonadaceae; genus Azotobacter; species Azotobacter chroococcum. The sequence goes on from NZ_CP011835.1 coordinate 3,529,579, forward strand.
ACTCGATCGTCACGCCCGAGTGGGAGGCGAACTCCCGCAGCGTGAGAGTCCCGGCCTTGACGACCCAGCCGCCGTCCCATGTGCTGTTGGCGGAAACCGTTACGTCCGTGTTGCGCTTTACCGCCTCGCTGCGGGCGAAGCTCATGGCGAAAACCAGATCCGACGCGGCATTTCGCACGGACTGGGCAGCCTGATACTGATTGAAGGAGGGAACGGCCAGGGTCGTCAGAATCCCCAGAAGCACGATGACGACCAGCAACTCGACCAGGGTAAAACCGCCAACCGGCTTTTTTCGCGAAGCCATACTGCCGAACTTCATGGCCTTCACCTTATTTCCAGCAGCGCGAACCGCCGCCTGCCGCCGTTTTGGCACCCAGTTGATCAAGGGTGAGCACCCCGCACTCCGTATCGCTGGCCAGCTGCGAACCGATGGGAGTGGCGGTGATGGTGTAGGTCAGGCCTGCACTGGATGAACTGGTGACCGCGACCGTGTAATTCGAAGCAACATCCGCCCCCAGAGACATCCCCAAGGTGCTGAGGCTGTCGGCATAAGTGCGCTTGTCGAGAAGATAGCGTTCCTGTCTGTTGGCCACTTCGAGCATGAAGGCCTCGACCGCCGCACGATTCGACCTGACCACATGTTGTCGATAACTCGGCAGTGCGATGCCCATGAGGATGGCGACGATCACCACCGTGATCATCAATTCGATCAGCGTGAAACCCGACGAATACCGCGCACGAGCCAAGCGGCTTCGCTCAAAGACCATCAAACACCCCCCATCCAAGGCACAAGTCGGTGCGTACGCCCAGTCGCAGCTGCGTGAAACCCCAGCCACGGTCAAACCGCGGCGTGCGGGAGCTCGCCAAGAGCCTGAACCTGAAAAGCTCTGGCTCCGCTCGGCCCATGACGCTGCTGGGCATGAATGGAGGTGAAGATAGCGCCCTTACCCTGCCCGTTCTCAGGATAAGTGCGCAATTCTGACGTGGCGCTGCAAGGCAGCTACCAACTTGAGAAATGAAGAGGTGTCCTTACTCGGACTCCGCAGCAGAATATCGATGCAAACGGTTCAGTCCACCTGCACCGCCCGCAACTCCTTCGGCATCGAGAAGGTGACGTTCTCCTCCCGTCCGACCAACTCCTCGACATCGGTGACACCCCACTCGCGCAGGCGTTCGATCACGCCACGCACCAGCACTTCCGGCGCCGAGGCACCGGCGGTGATGCCGACGCGCTGGATGCCCGCGAACCATTCGCGGCGCAGATCCTCGGCACCGTCGACCAGGTAGGCCGGGGCGCCCATCCGTTCGGCCAGTTCGCGCAGGCGGTTGGAGTTGGAGCTGCTGGGGCTGCCGACCACCAGCACCAGCTGGCATTCGCCGGCCAGTTGCTTGACCGCATCCTGGCGGTTCTGGGTGGCGTAGCAGATGTCGTCCTTGCGCGGACCGCCGATGCCCGGGAAACGGGCGCGCAGGGCATCGATCACCCGGGCGGCGTCGTCCATCGACAGGGTGGTCTGGGTGACGAAGGCCAGGGATTCGGGATTGCGCACCTGCAGGCGGGCAACGTCCTCCTCGTCCTCCACCAGGTAGATGGCGCCGCCGCTGGCGGTGTCGTACTGGCCCATGGTGCCCACCACTTCCGGATGCCCCTGGTGGCCGATGAGAATGCACTCGCGGCCGTCGCGGCTGTAGCGGGCGACCTCCAGGTGCACCTTGGTCACCAGCGGGCAGGTGGCGTCGAATACCTTGAGCCCGCGCCGCTCCGCCTCCCCGCGCACGGCCTGGGATACGCCGTGGGCGCTGAAGATGACGATGACGTTGTCCGGCACCTGATCCAGCTCCTCGACGAAGACCGCGCCGCGGGCACGCAGGTCCTCGACCACGAACTTGTTGTGCACCACCTCGTGGCGCACGTAGATCGGCGGGCCGAAGACCTCCAGGGCGCGGTTGACGATCTCGATGGCCCGGTCGACGCCGGCGCAGAAGCCGCGGGGATTGGCGAGTTTGATGTGCATGGGGGCCTCGGCGGGAAATGGCGGGTGACGACCATGGCGGGCCTAGCCCGCCGGGTCTCCGGCGATCAGACCGGCTTGACCTCGAGGATCTCCACCTCGAAGGTCAGTTCGCGGCCGGCCAGCGGATGATTGAAGTCGACGGTGACCTGCCGGTCGTCGAAGGCCTTGACGATGCCGGGCATCTCGCTGCTGGCGGCGTCGTTGAAGATCACCAGCAGGCCTTCGGACAGTTCCATGCCCTCGAACTGGCTGCGCGGCATGACCTGCACGTTCTGCGGGTTGGGCCGGCCGAAGCCCTGCTCCGGGGCGATCGGCAGGGCGCGCTTGTCGCCGGCCTTGAGGCCGTAGAGGGCCAGTTCAAAGCCGGGCAGCAGGTTGCCGTCGCCGATCCGGAAGGTGGCCGGGCGCTTGTCGAAGGTGGTGTCGACCAGGTCGCCCGAGTCGAGCTTGATGGCGAAATGCAGGGTGACTTCCCGATCGGGACCGATGCGCAGTTCAGTCATGGGCGGTTTCTCCGGACTTCTTGCTGATGAACATATCCAGCGCCAGCATGATGGCGCCCACGGTAATGGCACTGTCGGCCAGGTTGAACGCCGGGAAGAACCAGCGATCCTGCCAGTGCACCAGGATGAAGTCGATCACATGACCGTAGGCCACGCGATCGAACAGGTTGCCCACGGCGCCGCCCAGCACCAGGGCCAGGGCGACGGCCAGCCAGGTCTCGGCGGACTGCAGGCGCTTGAGCCAGACCACCAGCACGGCGCTGACCGCGACCGCGATCAGGGCGAACAGCCAGCGCTGCCAGCCGGACTCACCGGCGAGGAAGCTGAAGGCGGCGCCGGTGTTGTAGGCCAGCGTCCAGCTGAACAGCCCGGGAACGATCTCGATCTGCTGGTAGAGCCGCAGGGCACCTTCGAAATAGAGCTTGCTGGCCTGGTCGAGGACGAAGACCAGCAGGCTCAGCCACAGCCAGGGGAGCTTGCCGAAACGGGAAGTCATGGGCGGACACCTGCCCCCTCTTCCCTGCTACGCGCATCACGCATGCCGGCGGACCTCGCCTTCGCCCTGGATGTTCTCCACGCAGCGCCCGCAGATTTCCGGGTGGGCCGGGTCGACGCCGACGTCCTCGCGGTGGTGCCAGCAGCGGGCGCACTTGGCGTGGGCCGACTTGACCACCCTGATCCGCAGACCGCCGACCTCGGTTTCCACCGCGTCCGCCGGGGCGGCTTCGAGGGGCTGGACCTGGGCGGCGGAGGTGATCAGCACGAAGCGCAGCTCGTCGCCCAGCAGGGCCAGGCGCTCGGCCAGGGCCGGCTCGGCGAACAGGGTGACCTCGGCCTGCAGGTTGCCGCCGATGGCCTTGGCCACGCGCAGGTTTTCCAGCTCCTTGTTCACCGCGGCCTTGACCGCCATGACCTGCTCCCAGAAGGCTCGATTCAGCGCGAAGCCTTCCGGCAGCTCGGAGAGGCCCTGATACCAGGTGTTGAGCATCACCGATTCGTTGCGCGCGCCGGGCAGGTACTGCCAGATCTCCTCGGCGGTGAACGCCAGGATCGGCGCGACCCAGCGCACCAGAGCCTCGCCGATGTGGTACATGGCGCTCTGGCAGGAACGCCGCGCCACGCTGTCGGCGGCGCAGGTGTACTGGCGGTCCTTGATGATGTCGAGGTAGAAGCCGCCCAGCTCCTGCACACAGAAGTTGTGCACCTTCTGGTAGACGACCCAGAAGCGGTAGCTGTCGAAGGCCTCCTCGATCTCGCGCTGCAGCAGCAGGGCGCGGTCCACCGCCCAGCGGTCGAGCGCCAGCATGTCCTCGACGGCCAGCAGGTCCTTGGCCGGATCGAAGCCGTTGAGGTTGGAGAGCAAAAAGCGCGCGGTGTTGCGGATGCGCCGGTAGGCGTCGGCGCTGCGCTGGAGGATCTGCTTGGACACCGCCATCTCGCCGGAGTAGTCGGTGGCCGACACCCAGAGGCGCAGGATATCGGCGCCCATGCTGTCGGTGATCTCCTGCGGGGCGATGACGTTGCCGAGGGACTTGGACATCTTGCGGCCGTTCTCGTCCACGGTGAAGCCGTGGGTCAGCAGGCCGCGGTACGGCGCATGGCCGTCGATGGCCGCGCCGGTCAGCAGCGACGAGTGGAACCAGCCACGGTGCTGGTCGGAGCCTTCCAGGTAGAGGTCGGCGCGCGGGCCCTGGTCGTGGCCCATGGGATGCGAGCCGCGCATCACGTGCCAGTGGGTGGTGCCGGAGTCGAACCAGACGTCCAGGGTGTCGGCGATCTTGTCGTACTGGGCGGCTTCCTCGCCGAGCAGCTCGGCAGGCTCGAACCTGAACCACGCCTCGATGCCCTCCTGCTCGACGCGCCGGGCCACCTGCTCCATCAGCTCGACGGTACGCGGATGCAGCTCGCCGCTTTCCTTGTGCAGGAAGAAGGGAATCGGCACGCCCCAGTTGCGCTGGCGCGAGATGCACCAGTCCGGACGGCCGGCGATCATCCCGTGCAGGCGCGCCTGGCCCCAGGCGGGGACGAACTGGGTCTGCTCGATGGCGGTCAGGGCGCGCTCGCGCAGCGTGGTGCCGTCGTGGGCCTGCTTGTCCATGCCGACGAACCACTGGGCGGTGGCGCGGTAGATCAGCGGGGTCTTGTGCCGCCAGCAGTGCATGTAGCTGTGCTGGATGCTCTCGTGCTTGAGCAGGGCGCCGACCTCGGCGAGCTTGGCGACGATGTTCGGGTTGGCCTTCCAGATGAACTGGCCGCCGAAGAACGGCAGCGACTCGGCATACACCCCGTTGCTCTGCACCGGAGTGAGAATGTCGTCGTTGTGCATGCCGTAGTGCTTGCAGCTGCGGAAGTCGTCCTCGCCGTAGGCCGGCGCCGAGTGGACGATGCCGGTGCCGGCGTCCAGCGCCACGTAGTCGGCCAGGTAGACCGGCGAGAAGCGCTCGTAGAACGGATGGCGGAAGCGGATCAGCTCCAGGGCCTCGCCTTTCGCGGTGGCCAGCACCTCGCCCTGCAGGCCGTAGCGCGCCAGGCAGCCTTCGACCAGCTCCTCGGCCAGCACCAGCAGCCGCTCGCCGGTATCGACCAGCGCATAGGTGAATTCCGGATGGACGTTGAGCGCCTGGTTGGCCGGGATGGTCCAGGGGGTGGTGGTCCAGATCACGATGCCGGCCGGCTTGGCCAGGCTCGCCAGGCCGAAGGCGGCGGCCAGCTTGCCTTCGTCCTCGACCGGGAAGGCCACGTCGATGGCGTCGGACTTCTTGTCCTGGTACTCGACCTCCGCCTCGGCCAGCGCCGAACCGCAGTCGAAGCACCAGTTCACCGGCTTGAGCCCCTTGAACACGAAGCCGCCCTCGACCATCTTCGCCAGCGCACGGATTTCCCCGGCCTCGTTGGCGAAGTCCATGGTCTTGTAGGGGTTGTCCCAGTCGCCGAGCACGCCGAGGCGGATGAAGTCGGCCTTCTGCCCCTCGACCTGCTCGGCGGCATAGGTGCGGCAGCGCTCGCGGGTCAGGTCCGCCAGCTGGTTCTTGCCGAAGGTGGTTTCCACCTTGTGCTCGATGGGCAGGCCATGGCAGTCCCAGCCCGGCACGTAGGGCGCGTCGAAGCCGGCCAAAGTCTTCGAGCGGACGATCATGTCCTTGATGATCTTGTTGACCGCATGGCCGATGTGGATGTTGCCGTTGGCGTAGGGCGGGCCGTCGTGCAGGATGAACTTCGGACGCCCCTCGCCGATCTGCCGCAGCTTGCGGTACAGGCCGATGCTGTTCCAGCGCTGCAGCGTCTCCGGCTCGCGCTGCGGCAGGCCGGCCTTCATCGGAAACGCCGTTTCCGGCAGATTGAGGGTCGCTTTGTAGTCGGTCATCGTCATTCGGGCTCGTGAGTAAGCGGTTTACCCTGCCAGTAGGCACGGGCGGCGGCGATATCCGCGTCGATCGCCGTTTTCAGCGCTTCCAGGGAAGAGAAACGTTCCTCGTCGCGCAGCTTGTGATGGAAGGTGACTCGCAGGTGCCGACCGTACAGGTCACCGGCAAAATCCAGCAGATGCATTTCCAGATGGGCGCGGCCATCGCCCGCCACCGAGGGTCGGACGCCGATGTTGGCCACTCCCGGCCAGCAGCGCCCGTCCAGCTCGGTGCTCACCAGGTACACGCCGCTGAGCGGCACCCGGCGGCGCTTGAGCTGCACGTTCGCGGTCGGCGTGCCGAGCTGGCGGCCCAGCTTCTGGCCGTGCAGAACCCGCCCGCAGAGGCTGAACGGCCGGCCGAGCAAGCGCTCGGCCAGAGGCAGGTCGCCATGATGCAGAGCCGCGCGCAGCCGCGTGCTGCTGACCCGCAGGCCGTCCACCTCGACGGTGACCGCCGCCTCGACGGTGAAGCCTTCGGCCGCGCCCGCCTGACGTAGAAACGCGAAGTCGCCGGCGCGGTCGCAGCCGAAGCGGAAGTCGTCGCCGACCTCCAGATGGCGCACGCCCAGGCCGTCGACCAGTACGGACTGGACGAAGGCCTGGGCGCTCAACTGGCAGAAGCGGCGGTTGAACGCCAGGCAGAGCACCCGGTCGACCCCTTCCGCGGCGAGCAGTTCGAGCTTTTCCCGCAGGCGGGTCAGGCGTGGCGGAGCGCTGTCCGGGGCGAAGAATTCCCGCGGCTGGGGTTCGAAGATCACCACGCAGCCGGGCAGGCCCAACTCGGTCGCACGTTCGCGCAGGCGTGCAAGGATCGCCTGGTGGCCACGGTGGACACCGTCGAAATTCCCAATGGTGACGACACAACCCCGATGCTGGGGCCGCAGATTATGGAGGCCTCGAACCAGCTGCATAGGAAACATCTTGCTTGCAAAGTGGCCGATTATACGCACAGCCGGCGCTGGGCAACAGGCCGGCAAGGGGCCCCGGCCGGCGGATCGCCGCCGGTACGGCAACCTGTGCGGCGCATCCCGGGGCTAGGCGATCGACTTGCGGGAAAAATCCCGCAACCGGAAGCCGAGCAGCGCCAGCATGCCGAAATAGGCCACGACTCCCGCCAGCACCAGCGCGCCCAGGCGCAGGAAGCGCTCCGCCATCCCGCCCTGCTCCCAAGGCGGCATCAGCGCCAGCATGCCGAGCAGCACCACCACCATCACCAGCACCGCCAGCACCAGCTTGACGAGGAACCTTCCCCAGCCGGCCTGCGGCTCGAAGCGCCGCTGCTGGCGCAGCTTCCAGTAGAGCAGACCGGCGTTCAGGCAGGCCCCCAGGCTGATTGCCAGCGCCAGGCCGGCATGCTTGAGCGGGATGATGAAGACCAGGTTCATCAGCTGGGTCGTCACCAGGCTGAAGACCGCAATGCGCACCGGCGTGCGGATATTCTGCTGGGCGTAGAAGCCCGGCGCCAGCACCTTCACCAGAATGATCCCAAGCAGGCCGACCGAGTAGGCGATCAGCGCCTGCTGGGTCATCAGGGCATCATGGGCGGTGAATTTGCCGTACTGGAACAGCGACACGGTCAGTGGCTCGGCAAGGATCGCCAGGGCCAGCGCGCAGGGCAGCACCAGCAGGAAGCACAGACGCAGCCCCCAGTCGAGCAGCTTCGAATACTCGCAGCGGTCCTGGCAGGCATGGGTCTTCGACAGGGCCGGCAGCAGGATGGTCCCCAGCGCCACGCCGAGCACCCCGGACGGCAGCTCCATCAGGCGATCGGCGTAGTACATCCAGGACACCGAGCCAGCGGCGAGAAAGGACGCGAAGATGGTGTTGATGATCAGCGAGATCTGCCCCACCGACACGCCGAGAATGGCCGGCAGCATCTGCCTGAGCACGCGCCACACGCCAACATCGTGCAGGTCCAGGCGCGGCAGCACGAGCATGCCGACCTTCTTCAGGTGCGGCAGCTGATAGAGCAGTTGCAGCAGGCCACCGACCAGCACCGACCAACCGAGCGCCAACACCGGCGGATTGAAATAGGGGGCGAGGAACAGCGCGAAGGCAATCATGCTGAGGTTCAGCAGGGTCGGCACGAAGGCCGGCACGCTGAAGCGGTTCCAGGTGTTGAGGATCGCCCCGGCCAGGGACGACAGCGAGATCAGCAATATATAAGGGAAGGTGATCCGCAGCAGCGTGGTGGTGAGTTCGAACTTTTCCGGCGAATCGGCAAAACCGGGCGCCGAGATCCAGATGATCCAGGGGGCCGCCAAAATGCCGAGCAGAGTCACAACTGCCAACACCAGGGTCAGCAGGCCGGAGACGTAGGCGATGAAGGTGCGCGTCGCCTCTTCGCCCTGCTGGGTCTTGTACTCGGCGAGAATCGGCACGAAAGCCTGGGAGAAGGCCCCTTCGGCGAAGATGCGCCGCAGCAGGTTGGGCAACTTGAAGGCGACGAAGAAGGCATCGGTGGCCAGACCCGCACCGAAGATGCGCGCCACCAGGGTATCGCGCACGAAGCCCAGTACGCGGGACAGCATGGTGATGGAGCTGACCGCTGCCAGCGACTTGAGTAGATTCATGGAAAGCGAGGTTCGGGGCCTGACAGGAAGATGACGGGCTCGGCAGTCATGCCATTGCGTCGGCATCACAGGCGACAGCGGCGTCTGGCACCGAGCGGAGCTCGCGAGTGTAGAGGCCGCCGGCAGCCACCGCAATGTGATGCGCACCAGTCGTTTCCCTTGACATCCCCCCCACATCTCGGCATGATTCGCGGCCTTATTTGCTTGTATCCCAGATTTGTTCGTATCCCCCAGTTTCGAGGAGCTTGACGGTGGCCAACTCACCTTCTGCCAAAAAACGCGCCAAACAGGCTGAGAAGCGTCGTAGCCATAACGCCAGCCTGCGCTCGATGGTTCGTACCTACATCAAGAACGTGGTCAAGGCTATCGACGCCAAGGACCTGGACAAGGCCAAGACCGCCTACACCGCTGCCGTTCCGGTGATCGACCGCATGGCCGACAAGGGCATCATCCACAAGAACAAGGCCGCTCGTCACAAGAGCCGCCTGAACACGCACATCAAGGCCCTCGGCGTAGCCGCTGCCGCCTGATTCGGACGCGCTCCACGAAAAACCGGCCAATGGCCGGTTTTTTGTTGCCTGCGATTCGGGCGGGAGAGAACCACCCCTCCCCCCCTCATTCCCCCCAGGGCAGAATCGGGATCGCCGTCACCGCATTCTGCGGGCTGCCCTCGATCACCCGATCGCTGTAGACCAGATAGACGAGAGTGTTGCGCTTCTCGTCGAAGAAGCGCACCACCTGCATGCTCTTGAACACCAGCGAGGTGCGCTCCTTGAAGACCACCTCGCCATCCTTCAGCTCCTCGCGGAAACGGATCTTGCCGACCTGGCGACAGGCGATGGAGGCCTCGGCACGATCCTCGGCCAGCCCCAGCCCACCCTTGACGCCACCGGTCCGGGGGCGTGACAGGTAGCAGGTCACCCCCTCGACCTTGGGATCGTCGAAGGCCTCGACGACGATCCGGTCGTTCGGCCCGAACCACTTGAACACAGTGGACACCTCGCCGATCTCCTCGGCCAGGAGTTGGGACGGCAACAGCGCCGCCAGCAACCACGAAATCCTGCGCATGTCGCCTCCTCAGACCAGGATCAGATTGTCGCGATGCACCAGTTCCGGCTCGTCGACATAACCCAGCAACTGCTCGATCTGCTCGGAAGCGCGACCGATGATCTTCTGCGCCTCGGCAGAACTGTAGTTGACCAGGCCACGGGCGATCTCGCTCCCCTCCCGATCGACACAGACCACCATCTCGCCGCGGCGGAAATTTCCCACCACGGACTTGACCCCCACCGGCAGCAGGCTGCGATGATGGCGGGTCAGCGCCTCCACCGCCCCGGCATCCAGCACCAGGGTGCCACGCATCTGCAGATGCCCGGCCAGCCACTGCTTGCGCGCCGCCAGCATGCCCTGCTCGGGCGCCAGCAGGGTGCCGAGCCGCTCGCCAGCCTTGAGGCGGTCCAGCACCCGCTCGATGCGCCCGCCGATGATCACCGTATGGGCGCCGGAGCGGGCCGCCAGCCGCGCCGCACGCAGCTTGGTCTGCATGCCGCCGCGCCCCAGGGCGCCGCCGGAGGAACCGGCTGCGCCATCCAGGCGCGGGTCGTCGGCACGTGCCTCGAAGATCAGCTGCGCATCGGGATTGCTGCGCGGGTCGGCATCGAACATGCCATCGCGGTCGGTGAGAATGACCAGCAGGTCCGCCTCCACCAGGTTGGCCACCAGCGCTGCCAGGGTATCGTTGTCGCCGAAGCGGATCTCGTCGGTGACCACGGTGTCGTTCTCGTTGATCACCGGGATGACACCGAGATCCAGCAGGGTGCGCAGGGTGCTGCGGGCATTCAGGTAGCGCTTGCGGTCGGAAAGGTCGTCGTGGGTCAGCAGGATCTGCGCAGTGTGCCGACCATTCTCGGCGAAGCTCGACTCCCAGGCCCGCACCAACCCCATCTGCCCCACCGCGGCCGCCGCCTGCAGCTCGTGGATGGCCTTCGGCCGCACATTCCAACCCAGCTGGCTCATGCCGGCCGCCACGGCACCGGAAGACACCAGCACCAGCTCCACGCCGGCCTCGCGCAGCGCCACCATCTGCTCGACCCAGACCGCCATCGAAACACGGTCCAGACCGCGACCGTCGGCAGTCAGCAAGGCACTGCCGATCTTCACCACCCAACGCCGCGCACCCGTCACCTTATCGCGCATCATCTCCGCCTTTCCGCTCTGTCAGTCAGACGGCGAGCCCGACCCGCCGCCAATCCGGGCGGACCCCGTCCGCCCCGCAGGATCACCGCACGTAGAAGATCTCCGGCCCGTCGCCGTCGTCCTCGTCGTCGAAGTCGTCTTCGTCCTCCAGCGCATCGGCGCTCTTCAGGCCCGCGCGACGCAGGGCACGCTGGTCGTCCAGCGCCTGCAGACGTGCGCGCGCCTCGTCCTCGATGCGCTGATCAAGCTCGGCCAGCGCCTCGGCGTATTCCGGCTCCTCGGCGATGCGCAGGGCGCGCTCGTCCAGATACTTCATGATGTCCTGGCAGAGCGCCTCGGTGCCCTCGCGCTCCAGCGCGGAAATCACATATACCGGCCCCTGCCAGTCGAGCCGCTCGACCACCGCGCGCAGCCGCTCCTCGCGCTCCTCGTCGAGCAACTGGTCGGCCTTGTTCAGCACCAGCCAGCGCTCGCGCTCGGTCAGCGCCGGACTGAACTTTTCCAGCTCGTGCAGGATGGTCTCCGCCGCATCGGCCGGATCGCTCTCGTCCAGCGGCGCCATGTCCACCAGATGCAGCAGCAGACGGGTACGCGCCAGATGCTTGAGGAAGCGGATGCCCAGCCCCGCACCTTCCGCCGCGCCCTCGATCAGCCCGGGGATGTCGGCGACCACGAAGCTCTTGTAGCGCCCGACGCTGACCACCCCGAGATTCGGCACCAGGGTGGTGAAGGGATAGTCGGCGACCTTCGGCTTGGCAGCCGACACCGCACGGATGAAGGTGCTCTTGCCGGCGTTCGGCAGACCGAGCAGACCGACGTCGGCCAGCACCTTGAGCTCCAGCTTGAGATCCCGCGCCTCGCCCGGCTTGCCCGGCGTGGTCTGCCGTGGCGCGCGGTTGGTGCTGGACTTGAAGCGGGTGTTGCCCAGACCGTGCCAGCCACCCTGGGCGACCAGCAGGCGCTGCCCGGCACGGGTCAGATCACCGATGATTTCCTGGGTGCCGGCATCGATCACCGTGGTGCCGACCGGCACCGGCAGGATCAGGTCCTCGCCCTTGGCCCCGGTGCAATCGGTACTACCGCCCTTCTCGCCGCGCTGCGCCTCGAAGCGGCGAGTGTAGCGATAGTCGACCAGGGTATTGAGATTCTCGTCGGCCTCCATGTACACGGAGCCACCATCGCCGCCATCGCCACCGTTGGGGCCGCCCTTCTCGATGAACTTTTCGCGACGAAAGCTCATCATGCCGTTGCCACCGTCACCGGCCTTTACAAAAATCGAAACTTCATCGACGAATTTCATGGGTACGCCTCCCGTCAATGGGACGGGCTGAATGAAACGAGTGATACAGGATACAGAAACAAAAAAGCCCCGTCGCATGACAGGGCTTTTCCGGCGATGCCGCGATCAGGCCGATACGACGCTCACGTAGCGACGACCGAAGGCACCCTTCACTTCGAACTTGACCACGCCTTCCACTTTCGCGAACAGGGTGTGGTCCTTGCCCATGCCGACACCGAAACCGGCGTGGAACTGGGTGCCGCGCTGACGCACGATGATGTTGCCGGCCTTGATGACCTGGCCGCCGAACATTTTCACGCCAAGGCGTTTACTTTCCGAATCGCGACCGTTGCGGGTAGAACCGCCAGCTTTTTTGTGTGCCATGAGTGCGTTACTCCAAATAGCGGGTATTCAGGCTCAGGCCTGGATACCGGTGATTTTGACTTCGGTGAACCACTGACGGTGGCCCTGGTGCTTCATGTGGTGCTTGCGGCGGCGGAACTTGATGATGCTCACCTTGTCGTGACGGCCCTGGCCCACGACCTCGGCGGTCACCTTGGCGCCCTCGACCACGGGAGCACCGATCTTCACGTCATCACCGTTGCCGACCAGCAGCACGCGATCGAAGGTCACGGCTTCGCCAGTGCCCACTTCGAGCTTTTCGATCTTCAGGAATTCGCCTTCGGCAACCTTGTATTGCTTGCCGCCGGTCACGATTACTGCGTACATGGTATGTCTCCGTTGATCCTGCTCACCCGGCGCTTTATAGAAGGAGTCGTTGGCCGGCATGGCTGCACGGAGTGGATGACCGCCCGCGCAATTGCGTAAGACAGGGAAATACCCAGGGAAGTTAGGGCCCGCGATTGTACGCAAGCACCAGAAGCCACGCAAGCGCCGCCAGCCCTTGCCTTGACAGCCCATACCCTGCCACCTAGCATGCCGCGGCAACTGATCAGGAGCTCGAGGCGTTGATGCAACCCCAGGCCTTTTACCGCGTGGTCGCGGACGATTTCAGCGCTGTTGACGGCATCATCCGCAAACAGCTCACCTCGCGGGTCCCCCTGGTGGAGACGATCGGCGATTACATCATCTCCGCCGGCGGCAAGCGCCTGCGCCCGCTGCTGGTGCTGCTCTGCGGCAACGCCCTCGGCAAGTGCGACGAGCAAATGCGCCTGCTGGCCGCCGCCATCGAGTTCCTGCACACCTCCACCCTGCTGCACGACGACGTGGTCGACGACTCCGACCTGCGCCGCGGCCGCTCCACCTCCAACGCCCTGTGGGGCAATGCACCGAGCGTGCTGGTCGGCGACTTCCTCTATGCCCGCTGCTTCGAGATGCTGGTCGAACTGGCCTCCATGCCGGTGATGCGCATCATGTCCCAGGCCACCCGGGTGATCGCCGAAGGCGAGGTGCTGCAGCTGTCCAAGGTGCGCGACGCCAGCACCACGGAAGAAACCTACATGGAAGTCATCCGCGGCAAGACCGCGATGCTCTTCGAGGCCGCCAGCCACGGTGCCGCCATCCTGGCCGGCGCCAGCCCCGCACAGGCCGAGGCGCTGCGCTGCTTCGGCGACTCGCTCGGCGTCGCCTTCCAGCTGGTGGACGACCTGCTGGACTACCGCGGCGATGCCGAGACCCTGGGCAAGAACGTCGGCGACGACCTGGCCGAAGGCAAACCGACCCTTCCGCTGATCTATACCATGCGCGAAGGCACCCCCGAGCAGGCCGCCCTGGTACGCCGGGCGATCCAGAAAGGCGGCATCGAGGACCTGGCCGCCATCGTCGCCGCCGTGGAGGCCTCCGGCGCCCTGGACTACACCGCCCGCCAGGCCCGCGAGCACGCCGAGCGCGCCATCGCCTGCCTGGACGTGCTGCCGGCCGGCGAATACCGCGATGCCCTCATCGAGCTGAGCCGCTTCGCCGTGGCACGCACCCACTGACGGCCAGCCTTCAGCATCGGCCAGAACGAAGAAGCCGGGTCCATGGACCCGGCTTCTTCGTCTTCGCCTGCGGCAATCCGCAGGAGCGGCGTCTTACAGCACGTCCAGCAGTTCGACGTCGAACACCAGCACGCTGTGCGGCGGGATGCTGCCGATGGCCTGATCACCGTAGGCCAGCTCGCTCGGCACATAGAGGCGCCACTTGCTGCCGCTGTTCATCAGCTGCAGGGCCTCGGTCCAGCCGGCGATCACCCCGCCGACCGGGAACTCGGCCGGCTGGCCGCGCTGATAGGAGCTGTCGAACACGCTGCCGTCGATCAGGGTGCCGTGGTAGTGGGTCCGTACATGGTCTTCGCGGCTCGGCTTGCGGCCCTCGCCGACCGTCAGCACCTCGTACTGCAGGCCGGAGGCCAGCACGGTGACGCCCTCGCGCTTGGCGTTCTCGGTGAGGAAGGCGACGCCTGCGGCAGCCGCCGCCTCGGCCTTGGCCTGGGCTTCGGCCTGCATGCGGTCGCGGATGACCTTGAAGCTGGCCGACAGTGCAGCCGGCTCGACACGACTGGACTGACCGCTGAAGGCATCGGCCAGGCCGGCGAGCACCGCCTCGAGACTGACCCCCGGCGGCGGGTTGTCACGGATCTGGTCGCCCAACTGGCGTCCGATGCCATAGCTGACGCGGGCTTCGTCGGTGGAAAGGTTGAGTTCGCTCATGCCGGAGTTCCAGTCGGTGAAAAGGCCCGACAGACTAGCACAAGCACAAGCACAAGAGCGGGACGGGAAAGTTGATCGGCGGGACGCATCCGCAGGCATGCCGGCGCACAGGGAAAAGGCGCACCGGAAACGCCCGCCTCAATGGGCGTGCTTGACCATCTTCTCCAGATAGCTCATGACGAAGGCAGAAATGACGAAGGTCATGTGGATGAGCACGTACCACAGCAGCTTGTCGTTGGGGATCTTCTGCGCATCCATGAACACGCGCAGCAGGTGGATCGAGGAGATGGCCACGATGGAGGCGGCCACCTTCAGTTTCAGCGAGCCGGAGTCCATCTTGCCCAGCCAGTCGAGCTTTTCCTTGCCCTCGTCGATATCCAGCTGGGACACGAAGTTCTCGTAGCCGGAAATCATCACCATCACCAGCAGGCCACCGACCAGCGACATGTCGATCATCGACAGCAGGACCAGGATCAGCTCCGCCTCGGCCATCTCGAACACGTGCGGCAGCAGATGATAGACCTCCTGGAAGAATTTCAGGGTCAGCGCCAGCAGGGCCAGGGACAGGCCGAGATAGATCGGCGCCAGCAGCCAGCGGGAGGTATACATTGCATTTTCGAGAAAACGTTCCATGGGGGCATCCACTCAGCCAAAAACGGCGGCGAGTATACCCATGGGCATGATCGGGACAAAGATACCTGCCGGCACTGGAAACGCCTGGCAACATATCCCCATTTGCTGTGGATAACCCTGTGAACGAAGAGCGCATTAACGGCTCAGAAGCCCGGCGGACGGCTCCCCACGCCCGCCGTACAAATCTCGAACAGTGGGCGCTCAGACTTCCGGCCGGGACTCGCGGCCTTCCGGACGACAGCGTCGCGGGCCGTTCAGCCGACGCAGTTCGGCCTGCAGATGAAGGCACCAGATGAGCGGGTCCGAGCACTCCTGATAGCCCACCCCAGCCAGGGTCGAGGCCACCTCGTCGAGCACCCGCTCTGCCGCCACAGGCCCGCGAAACGGCCCCTGTGCCTTGACCGAGGACGGCTGCGCGCCGGACAGGCCGGCAGCGAAGAGCAGCGTCCACAGCCCCTGCTCTCCTGCCAGCGGACGGGTTGCCAGTTCGATGCGAACGGTCAGCCCCAGGCAGTTTCGGATCAGACAAAGCGTGCGTGACATAGGGCAATCCCCTTCAGGGTCGTGCTTTCAGCGTACACTCCACACGACAACCCAGAAAGATTTTTGCTCTACCCAATCTGTGGGTAAGTCTGTGAACAAAACCAGGACAAGCAGAAACCGGCCTGCGGCATTTGGCCACCCCGGCCTGCCTGGCAGGCCGGGGCCCTCTCACTCCTGAACGCCGATCTGCGGCTCCTTCGGCTTGCCGGAATCCTCCTCCATGCCCATCTCGGCGATTTCCCGCAGCCGCTCGACCACCCGCGCATTGACGCTGCCGGTCGGGAAGCAGCCCTGCTCGTCCGCTGCGCCGGCCGGCTCGCCGAGCAGCAGGCTGAGCGCCTCGTCCACCTGGCGCACCGCATAGACATGGAAGCGTCCGGCGCGCACCGCCTGCAGCACGCGCTCGTCGAGCATCAGGTTGGTGACGTTGGCGCGCGGGATGATCACCCCCTGCTCGCCGGTCAGTCCGCGCGCCTCGCAGAGCCGGAAGAAGCCCTCGATCTTCTCGTTGACCCCGCCGACCGCCTGCACCTCGCCGAACTGGTTGATCGATCCGGTGATGGCGAAGCACTGCTTGAGCGGCGTGCGCGACAGCGCCGAGATCAGCGTGCAGACCTCGCCGAGGGAGGCGCTGTCGCCGTCGACGTAGCCGTAGGACTGCTCCAGGGCGATGCTCGCCGAGATCTCCAGGGGAAACTCCTGGGCATAGCGGCTGCCGAGGTAGCCGGTGAGGATCATCACCCCCTTGGAATGGATCGGCTGGCCGAGGTTGACCTCGCGCTCGATGTCGACGATCCCCGAACCGCCCGGATAGACGGTGGCGGAGATCCGCGCCGGCACGCCGAAGACGGAGTCGCCGATCTCCAGCACGGTGAGCCCGTTGCACTTGCCGATCGCCGCGCCCTGGGTGTCGATCAGGATGATGCCGGCGAGCATGTCGTCGAGAATCCGCGCCGAAACCCGCCCGGTGCGGGTTTCCTTGGCCTTCAGGGCGCGCTCGATGTGGCCGACGTCGGTCAGCGCCTCGCCGGCCAGCTGGCGGACGAAGTCGGCCTCGCTGACCAGCTGGAACAGATCGCCGATGCGCGCCGACAGCCGGCCCTGGTGCTCGGCCAGGCGCGCGCTGTAGGTCGCCAGGCGTGCCACCGCCGGGCCGGACAGGGGCGCCATGCCCTCCTCCGAAGTGCGCGTCTTGAGCAACTGGGCGAACTGCTCGAGGCTGTCGTCGGCCAGCGGGATCTCCTCGTCAAAATCCACCAGCACGCGGAACATCTCCTGGAAGTCCGGATCCACCTCCTGCAGCGCGTAATAGAGCTGCCGCGAGCCGACGATCACCACCTTGACCTGCAGCGGGATGACCTGCGGGGTGAGGGTCACGGTGGCCAGGCGGCCCAGCTCGGCCAGCGGCGACTCCATCTTCAACTGACGCGAATGCAGGGCGCGCTTGAGGGCATCCCAGACGAAGGGCTCGCCGAGCAGCCGCTCCGCCTCGAGGATCAGGAAGCCGCCGTTGGCGCGGTGCAGCGCGCCCGGGCGCAGCTGGCGATAGCTGGTGTAGAGCGCGCCCTGGTCGGTGCCGTACTCGATGCGGCCGAACAGGTTGTCGTAGGTGGGATGCGGCTCGAACACCACCGGCGCGCCCCCCTGGCAGTGATGACCGACCACCAGGCTCGGGCAGTACTGCTCGACCACCAGCGCGCGCCGCTGGGCATCCGTGACGTTCTCGTCGCCCAGCTGCTCGACCACGGTGCGCAGCAGGTTGACCTGCATCGCCTGCAGATAGGCGCAGACCCCGGCGCTTTCCGCGTATTTTTCCGAGAGCGGCGCGAGCAGCGGCTGCAGGGCCAGGGTGATGGTTTCCTCGTTGAGCTGGCGCAGCTGATTGCTCGATTCGCGCTTCCACTGCGGCAGGCTGGACAGCTCCTCGTTGAGGCGCTCCTCGAGGTAGCCGATGTCCTCGTGGAAGCGCTCGCGCTCGGCCTCCGGCAGCTGGGCGAACTCGCCCTCGTCCAGCGTCTTGCCGTCCTTCATCGGGGTGAAGGCGATATTCGCGCTGTCGCGGTACAGGGCGATGCCCTTGTCCAGCGCCTGCCGCTCGATGCTGTCGAGGGCGCGGTCGTAGCGCTGGTTGAAGCCGCGGTCGATGGCGCTCTTCTTCTGCTGGTAGGTCGGCGTCTCGAACACCGCCGGAAAGGTCGCCAGCAGATTGTCGATCAGCAGATTGATGTCGGCGATGAACTCGCTGGCGCTGCCTGCCACGAGCTGCAGCGAACGCGGCTCGCGGGGCTCCTCGAAATGATTGACGTAGACCCAGTCAGGCGGCGTATCCAGGCGCTTGGCCTCGGTCTGCAGGTAGCGCCTGACGTAGGAGAAGCGGCCGGTGCCCGGCTCGCCCATGACATAGACGTTGTATCCCGGACGCGGCATCGCCACGCCGAACTGCAGCGCCTCCACCGCGCGCTCCTGACCGAGCACACCGCGGAAGGGCTCCAGCTCGTCGGTACTGGCGAAGGCGAACTGGGCGGGATCGAAGGGACGGGTCAGCTCATCGGGTGCCAGGCGCAGGCCGGCAGCAACGGAGTCGGGCATCGGGAGTCCTTACATCGGGCGGCCATGGGCCGCGGAGAGGGGAAAAACAGTCGTCATTCTGGCCTTCGCACCGACCCGCCGCAAGGCGCCCCATCGACAGCGCACGGCGGACGATGCCTCGCGTGCAGGCGAACGGCCACGAGGAGCTCAGCGCTCAAGCCCGGCGCAGTGCAGGCAGAGCTCGGCGACCGGCAGCGCGGCCAGGCGTGCCGGCTCAATCGGCTGGCCACAGCGCCGGCAGAGGCCATAGCGGCCCTCCGCCAGCCGCTGGCGCGCCCGCTCGACCTGGCGCAGCCCCGCCTCGGCCTCGGCCAGCAGGGCCTGCAGGACCTCGTCGTTCTGCCGCTCGCCAGCCCGCTCGGTGGCGTCCGCGTCGTGCGGCCGGGCCAGATCGTCGCGAATGGCCTCGGCGCGCTGCCGATAGTCCCGGCGCAGACGCTCGAGGGTGCCCTGTGGATCGAAGACGTCGGCCATGTTCACTCCCGGGAATCGACCATACTCCTCTTCAGTGTGGCCCAGGCTGGACGATATGCAGTGATCTGCATCAAGCGCCCGGCCGCCACCGGAAAGGCCGGCTTGACAGCCCTGCGGCGTTGCAAAATGCTGCGCACCGGCCGGCGAGGACCGGCCCGTTTCTCCACATGAAGAAGAGATCATCAATGAAAAGGATTCTGCTGGGTTCCCTGTTCGCCATCGCCTCCGTCAATGCCTTCGCCGAGGCACCGGGCGGCCCGAGTTGCGGCTGGGGCAACATGCTGTTCAAGGGACAACGCGGTCTGGCCTCGCACCTGGTCGCCTCGACCACCAACGGCACTTCGGGCAATGCTACCTTCGGCATGACCTCCGGCACCAACGGCTGCCGTACCGACGGCGCCCTGACCTACTCCGGCAAGCCGATGCTGGTACTGGGCAGCATCATGGACGAGCTGTCCGAGGACATGGCCAAGGGCGACGGCGAAGCCCTGACCACCTACGCCGTGGTGCTCGGCGTGCAGCCGGAAGACCGCGCCCACTTCGCCGCCGTGACCCATGAGCACTTCGCGGAAATCTTCAGCTCCGCCGACGTCACCGCCGAGGACGTGCACAGCGCCACCCTCGCCGTGCTGAAGAAGGACGCCCGCCTGGCCAAATACGCCGAGCAGGCCTGACCCGGCCCAGCGACCCGCCATCGCCTCGTGCCCGCTCCGGCGGGCACTTTTCTGTCCGATCGTCCCAGTCCCTCATGCTCAAACGCCTGCTTCCCCTGCTGCTGGGCGGCGCCTGCGCCGCGCTCCAGGCCGCTCCGCAACTGCCGGCGACGCGCCTGCACGAGCTGGCCGCAGACCCCTTCTGGCTCGCCCTCGGCCACTACCAGCGCAACCGGCTGGGTGGCTGGCGCAGTCATGTCGACGATGACGAGTTCTTCCTGGCCGAACGGGGCGAGCGCGATCCCACGGCGGAACTCGCCGCCACCCTCGCGGCCCTCTACCAGGAGCCGGCCCTCGCCGACCGCCATCCGCAGTGCCGCTTTCCGGCCCGCACCCGCTGGCTGCGCGAGCGGCTGAACCTGGACGACCTGCCGCAGCCGCAGTGCCGCGAATACGCCGACTGGCATGCCGACATCGCCCCGCACAGCACGGTGCTGGTGTTCCCCGCCGCCTACCTGAACAGCCCCTCGTCAATGTTCGGCCACACCCTGCTGCGCATCGATCCGCCCGGCATCGACACCCAGGGCAGCCCCCTGCTGAGCTATGCGCTGAACTTCGGCGCCTACATCGAGGGCAGCGACAACAGCATCCTGTATGCCTGGAAGGGACTGATGGGCGGCTATCCCGGCCTCTTCGCCCTAATGCCCTACCGGGAAAAGCTCGCCGAATACAGCCGCCTGGAAAACCGCGACCTCTGGGAATACCGGCTGAACCTCAGCGCCGCGGAAACCGGGCGGATGGTCGAGCACGTCTGGGAACTGCGGCAGATCCAGTTCGACTACTACTTCTTCGACGAAAACTGCTCCTACCGCCTGCTCGAGCTGCTGGAGATCGCCCGCCCGGGCCTGGAGCTGACCGACCAGTTCCCGCTCACCGCCATCCCCGCCGACACCGTGCGCGCGGTGCAGCAGGCCGGGCTGGTCGAGCGCACCGACTACCGTCCGTCACGGGAAAAGGAGCTGCGCGCGCGCGCAGAGCCGCTGAACGGCACGGAACTGGAGTGGACGCGGCGCCTGGCCGAAGACAGTGCCGCGCTCGCCAGCCCGGCCTTCCAGGCGCTGCCGGCCGAACGCCGGGCACTGGTGCAGGACGCCGCCTACCGGCTGATCCGCTACCGCAAGAGCGGCGAGGAGCGCGACGAAGGCAGCGCCCGCGACAGCTACCGCCTGCTGCAGGCGATCAACCGCAACCCGCCGCCACGCCTCGCCGTGGAGCGCCCCGTGCCGCCGGAGAACGGCCACGAATCGCGCACCTGGCAGCTCGCCCTCGGCAGCCGGGAAGACCGCAGCTTCAGCGAATACGGCCTGCGCATGGCCTACCACGACCTTGAGGACAACCTCGACGGCTTCCCCCTCGGCGCACAGATCGAGATCGCCCAGCTCAAGCTGCGCCGCTATGAGGGCAACCACTGGCAGCTGCAGCGGCTCGACGTGGCCAACATCCGCTCGCTGACTCCGCGCAGCGCCCTGCTCTCGCCCTGGTCCTGGCAGGTCGGCGGCGGCCTGGAGCGGGTCATCGGCAAGGGCCGCCACGACGACGAACAGCTGGTCGGTCACCTGAGCGGCGGCGCCGGCGTCACCTGGCCGCTCGCCGAAGGACTGCTCGGCTTCGCCCTGGCCACCGCCCGGCTGGAACAGAACGAGGACTTCGCCGCCTTCATCAGTCCGGCCGCCGGCTTCAATGCCGGCCTGCTGTGGCGCAACCGGCTGGGCAACCTCGGCCTCGAGGCCAGCGCCGACTACTTCCACAACGGCGAGGTGCGCCGTGAGCTGAGCCTGGTCCAGCAGTGGGAAATCGCCGCCAACCTCGGCCTGCGCCTGGCCGCCCGCCGCGAATTCAGCCAGCAGGGCGCACCGGCCAGCGAGCTGAGCCTGCAGTTGCGCTGGTATCACTACTGAGGAGACCAAAAGGTGTGCGCGAGGCCTGCGGCTCTGCCGCCCTACTCCTTGCTCGCCGCCGGCCCATCGAGACGGAGCGGGCGCCCCGCTCCATCGCTCTCGAGCGCCTTCCTGGCCGGCTCGACGACCTGCTCGAGCGGCAAGGCGGCCACCGCCTGCTGCGCCTGACGGTCGGCGCTGCGCCGCACGCCCTCCAGCTCCGCCTTCAGCGCCTCGTTCTCCTGACGGAACATCTCCGCCACCTCGCGCCAGACCCGCGCGACCGCCTCCTGCTCGCGCGCCTCGTCCGGCGTGCCGGCCCGGCGCGCCCGCTCATCCGCCTGCGCGGCGCGGGCCTCGGCCTTGTCCAGGCTGGCCGCCCGGCGCCGGCGCAGGATCTCCCGGAGCCGCTCGAACAGCCAGTCGCAGAACTCGTCCAGGACCTTGCCGACGAGCACCTTGAGTGCAGGCCCGAGCAGGCCGATCAGGAGTTTGGAAAGCATTGCCGTCTCGCTCCGAAGAATGTCCGCGTGCGGCCGGAACAACCCGGCCCATCGGCGGCGCAGCTTGCCGGAAAGGCAGTCCGGCGCGCAATTTCAGCACGCCTCGATGTCGATCTCCACCTTCGCGCCCTGAACCAGCGTGTTGTAGACCGGCGAGAACGCCGCCAGCTCCTTGAGCAGCGCGAGGTTTTCCGGGGCGGTCTTCACCCGGAACTTCACGCGGATGTTCGTGTAGCCCTTGGGCACGGAGGGGTCCAGTCCGAGGAAGCCGCGCAGGTCGATGTCGCCCTCCAGCTCCGACTCCAGCTCGTCGATGGAGATGCCGTGCACCGCCGCATGGGCGACCATGCTGGTGGTGATGCAGCCGGCCAGGGCATTGAGCAGGTGCTCGACCGGGTTGGCCGCCTTGTCCCCGCCGGCGAGCACGGCGGGCTCGTCCGCATTCAGCAGGAACGGCTCGGCGTGCACCATCTCCTGCCCGGCGCCATGGAAGCCGGAGATCGTGCTGCAGTTGCGCGTGCCTCCGAGCCAGGCGTTGCGCGCCCGGAACCGGCAGGCGGCCAGCGCGGGATCCTTCTGGATGGCGCCGATGGTTGCCTTGAGAACCTCCAGGTCGATGCCGTTTATGCGGCTGACGTGCTTTTCCGCTGTCATCGTTTTCCCCTCCGTTTCAGCAGTGGAGCGGCCAGCGGCCCCGGAGGGACAAGCGCTCTCGCAAACCCTCGGCAAGCCTCCCTGCCAAGCCTCAGCTCCTTGCGCGGCCACCGACCCGCGAAGGGTCGCGAGGCGACCCTATTGGGTATTAGCCGCTTTTTCACCCTCCGGCCAGGCAGGCTCGTCCGGTCGCCGCCCTTCGCGGAGAAACGCGCGGCCCTCAGTCATCGCACTTGACCTCCTCCTTGAACTCGTCGCGCTTCGCCTCCTGCTTAACCCGGCAGCGGCCGTCGCGGAACTCCTCCTTCCATTCGCCGCGCCAGCGGGCCCCGATCCCGTCTTTGCATTTCACCTCCCGCTTGTAGTCTCCGCGCTTCGACTCGATCTTCACCTCGCACGGACCGTCCCGGAACTCCTCCTTCCGTTCATCGCCCCACCAGCGCCGCCATTCATGATGATGGTGGTCGTCATGAGCGGCCACGGAGTTGCCGAAACCGAGGAGCATTACCAGGGAAGTTGCCAATACCGCTGCCTTCATCATCACCACGCTGAAAATTGACTGACGCTTTCCTGCCGGGCCGGCGCAATGGCGGAGCCCCGCCGCACGGCCCGTGCTTTGTGCGATCATCGCGCCTTCGCAAAACCACACCCGATGAGAGGACACATGAGCAGCGAAGCTTCCGGCACCTGCCGTCACTTCGTCACCTACAGTGGCATCAAGCTGCCGCTGAAGCTGATGAACGAACTCGACGAGGCCGGTCTCCACAACCGCAACACCTTCTTCCGCGGCCACTTCGACGCACAGGACCGCCTGATCAAGATGGAGAAGATCGTCTATGGCGAACTGGAGCTGCAGCACGTCTACAGCTACCACGCCAACGGCGCCCTGCGTCAGGCCGAGATCACCGACGCCGACGAGGAAGTCACGGTGCTCGACTTCGACGAGAACGGCCAGCCGGCGTAGGGCGGTGCAACCCGCCATTGCGAGTCAGGCCCTTGCCACGTCTGGCGGGTTGCCTCCGCCCTACCAGCGCCGCGCCGCCGCCTGGTCGCTGTCGCGGCCCTCGACCCAGCGCGGTCCCTCGCCGGTATCCTCCTTCTTCCAGAACGGCGCACGGGTCTTCAGGTAATCCATGACGAACGCGCAGGCGTCGAAGGCCGCCTGGCGGTGGGTGCTGGCGGTGCCGACGAAGACGATCGGCTCGCCCGGCTCCAGCCGGCCGATGCGGTGGAGGATCTCCAGCCGGAGCAGCGGCCAGCGCTGCGCGGCCTCGTCGGCGATCTTGCCCAGAGCCTTCTCGGTCATCCCCGGATAGTGTTCGAGGAACATCCCGCCGACCTCGCGGCCCTCGTTGAAGTCGCGCACGTAGCCGACGAAGCCGACCACCGCGCCGACCCCGACGTTGGCCGCGTGCAGCGCATTGAGCTCGGCCCCCGGATCGAAGGCCTCGACCTGTACCCGAATGCCCATCTCAGCCTCCGGTGACGGTGGGGAAGAAGGCGATTTCGTCGCCGTCGGCCAAGGGCTCGTCCAGGCCGCACAGCTCCTGGTTGCGGGCGCACATCAGGTTGCGCTCGCCGAGCACCGCCCAGTCGCCGCCGCGCGCCAGTAGGTGGCGGCGCAGGTCGTCGAGGCGGGCGAAGCCTGCGTCCCAGCCGAGCTGCTCGGAATCGACGCCGAGCGCCTCGCGGTAGCGGGCGAAGTAGTGCACGTGAATCATGGGAATACTGCTCTCCGTCGGAATCAGGCGTCGGCCCGGTAGTGGCCACTCTTGCCGCCCTGCTTTTCCAGCAGGCGGATCTGCTCGATGAGCATGCCGCGATCCACCGCCTTGCACATGTCGTAGAGGGTCAGCGCGGCGACGCTGGCCGCGGTCAGGGCCTCCATCTCCACGCCGGTCTGCCCGGCCAGCTTGCAGCGGGCGGTGATGCGCACGCGGTCCTCGCCCTCGGCCGCCAGCTCGACCTTGATGCCGGTCAACAGCAGCGGATGGCAGAGCGGAATCAGTTCGTGGGTCTTCTTCGCCGCCATGATCCCGGCGATGCGCGCCACGGCGAACACGTCGCCCTTGGGATGGCCGCCCTGCTGGATCAGCCGCAGGGTCTCCGGCAGCATGCGCACCCAGGCCTCGGCCTCGGCCTCGCGGGCGCTGTTGGCCTTGTCGGTGACGTCGACCATGTGCGCATGGCCCTGGGAATCGAGATGGGTGAGCATGACAGCGGCTCCTGGCGCGAAAGGAGGCCAATTGTATACCCAGCCGGCCCGCCAGGCAGGCCGCGGGGTGCCGACGGCAGCCCCGCGGCCGCGGCCGCTACATGTTCGCCTCGGCGTACTCCGCCAGGGCCGAGCGCGGCACCCCCTGCAGGGTGATGTGCACGCCGTGGCGGAAGTCCTTGAAGCGCTCGGTGAGGTAGGTCAGCCCGGAACTGGTGGCCGACAGGTAGGGGGTGTCGATCTGCGCCAGGTTGCCCAGGCAGACCACCTTGGAGCCGCTGCCGGCGCGGGTGATGATGGTCTTCATCTGGTGCGGGGTGAGGTTCTGGCACTCGTCGATGAGGATCAGGCTCTGCTGGAAGCTGCGCCCGCGGATGTAGTTCAGCGATTTGAACTGCAGCGGCACCTTCTGCAGGATGTAGTCGACGCTGCCGTGGGTGTTCTCGTCGTCCATGTGCAGCGCCTCCAGGTTGTCGGTGATGGCGCCGAGCCAGGGCTCCATCTTCTCCGCCTCGGTGCCGGGCAGGAAGCCGATGTCCTCGTCCAGCCCCTGCACGCTGCGGGTGGCGATGATCCGCCGGTAGCGCTTGTTGACCATGGTCTGCTCGATGGCCGCGGCCAGGGCGAGGATGGTCTTGCCGGAGCCGGCGGCGCCGGTCAGGTTGACCAGATGGATGTCCGGCTCGAGCAGGGCGAACAGCGCCAGGGCTTGGTAGATGTCGCGCGGCCGCAGCCCCCAGGCCTCCTGGTGCAGCAGGGGCTCCTGGTGCAGGTCGAGGATCAAGAGCTCGTCGCCCTTGATGCCCTTGACCCAGCCGACGAAGCCCTGCTCGT
Organism: Azotobacter chroococcum; assembly: GCF_002220155.1. Classification (NCBI taxonomy): domain Bacteria; kingdom Pseudomonadati; phylum Pseudomonadota; class Gammaproteobacteria; order Pseudomonadales; family Pseudomonadaceae; genus Azotobacter; species Azotobacter chroococcum. The sequence continues at coordinate 3,555,237 of NZ_CP011835.1, forward strand.
CGAGGATGAACTCGTTGAGGTGCAGCGACGGCAGGTTGTCGGTGAGCTGCACCCGGTGCCAGGCGCGCCCGTGGTCCTGACGGGTATCCACCTTGCTCACCCGGTCCCAGAAGGAGCCGCTAAGGTTGTGGTAGCCGCGCGGCAGCAGGCTGACGTCGTCGATCAGCTGGTCGGTGTGGTAGTCCTCGGCCGCCACCCCGCAGGCGCGCGCCTTCAGGCGCATGTTGATGTCCTTGGTGACCAGCACCACCGGCACCTCCGGCCGGCGCCTCTTCAGATCCACCACCAGGTTGATGATGCGGTTGTCGTTGCTGTCGTCGTCGGGCAGCCGGTCGTCAGCGCCGACGCGGCGGCTCATGAGGATCGACAGCAGGCCGCAGGGGCCGCTCTTGCCGCGCTGGATGGGTACGCCCTGCTCGACCTCCTCGGGCGTCGCCTCGCCGAGCACCTGGTCGATCAGCCGGATCGCCTGGCGGCACTCGGCAGCCACGGTGTGCTTGCCGGTCTTCAGCTTGTCCAGTTCCTCCAGCACCGTCATCGGAATGCCGACCTGGTGTTCCTGGAAATTCAGCAAGGCGTTGGGATCGTGGATCAGGATGTTGGTGTCGAGGACGTAGAGGGTCGACTGGGTGGGGTGGGCGCATCCGTGGTCATCCATAATCGGTCACCTTTTTCTGGCCGGGGGCAGGCGACGGAATGCCGGATACAGCGCTCCGCCGCGAAGAACCGCCGTCCTCTCCGGCACCGGGCGGGAGAAGCCGGGCACGCCGCCGGCCGGAGCCGCCGGGCGTGCGCACGCATGCGACAGACCGTGGACAATCACACGACGCGCAAGCGCTTTCCTTGGTCTGTCAGGCGGTCTGGCTTTGTTGATACAGCAAAACGGATGACAGAAAAAAGTACTTTTCAGCGCCTGCCAGGGTTTTTTTATCCCGTTGCGGAATAATCTTGGCGGTCCCGCCGGGGGCCGCTAGAGTGGGGGGATTCACTCCCGCCCGCCTGGCTGCCTCCCCCCGCAGCGGTTCACCTCCACGGTCACGTGGACCAGCCCGGAAATGCCCGTCAGACAGGCCTTGTAGCGGTCCGCGCTGCCGTCGCCGTGGGTCACCACGCTGAGGATGCAGGCGTACTGGGCGCGGCCGACGCGCCACAGGTGCAGGTCGGCCACCTCGGTATCCGGCTCGCGCTCCAGAGTGGCGCGCACCCGCTCGACCAGTGGACTGTCCATCTCCTGGTCGAGCAGCACCTTGCCGGTTTCGACCAGCAGCCCCCTGGCCCAGACACCGATCACCAGCGCGCCGACGATGCCCATCAGCGGGTCCAGCCAGCTCCAGCCGAAGAACTTGCCGCCGAGCAGCGCGACGATGGCCGCCACCGAAGTGAGCGCATCGGTCAGCACATGCAGGTAGGCGGCGTGGCGGTTGAGATCGCGGCCGCCCTGGGCATGGCCGTGATCGTGATCGGCATGGTCATGGCCGTGCGCGTGGCCATGGTGATGGTGGTCGTGCTGGTCGCGCAGCAGCCAGGCGGACAGCAGGTTGACCAGCAGCCCGATCACCGCCACCCACAACGCCAGGTCGAAGGCGATCTCGCGGGGCTGCCAGAGCCGCCAGAGCGACTCGCCGAGCATCAGGACGGCCACCATGACCAGCAGCAGGGCACTGGCGAAGCCGGCCAGCACCTCGATCTTCCAGGTGCCGAAGGCGAAGCGCGGGTCCTGCACGTAGCGCCGGGCGAGCAGATAGGCCACCGCGGTCAGGCCGATCGCCAGCATGTGCGAAGCCATGTGCCAGCCGTCGGCCAGCAGCGCCATGGAATTGAAGGCATAGCCGGCGGCGATCTCCACCAGCATGGTGACCCCGGTCAGGGCCACCACCAGCCAGGCCTGGCGCTCGCTGCCCGCCTCCAGCGGGCGATAGTCGTGGGAGGACTGCCAGTGTTCGTGGTTGCATTCGATCATCGGGTGACTCCGGGAAAACGTGGGGCACGGACCCAAAGGGGGTACTGGCGCTAGAATCGCCGCAGACCCCAAGGAGAGCAACGATGCTGATGGTGATTTCCCCGGCCAAGACCCTCGACTACCAGAGCCCGCCGGTCACCCCGCGCCACACCCTGCCCCAGTACCTGGACCACGCCGCCGAACTCATGGTCCTCCTGCGCGAGCTGACCCCGCCGGCGATCGCCGAGCTGATGAGCCTGTCCGACAAGCTCGCCGGGCTCAACGCCGCCCGCTACGCCGAATGGACCCCCGACTTCAGCCCGGCCAACGCCAAGCAGGCCCTGCTCGCCTTCAAGGGCGACGTCTACACCGGGCTCAACGCCGAGGACTTCGACGAGGCCGACTTCGACTTCGCCCAGACGCACCTGCGCATGCTCTCCGGCCTCTACGGCGTGCTGCGCCCGCTCGACCTGATGCAGCCCTACCGCCTGGAGATGGGCACCAGGCTGGCCAACGCCCGCGGCAAGGATCTCTACGCCTTCTGGGGCGAACGCATCAGCCTGTGGCTGAACGAGGCGCTGGACGAACAGGGCGACGACCTGCTGCTCAACCTGGCCTCCAACGAATACTTCTCGGCGGTCAGGCGCCCGCTGCTGCGCGGCCGGGTCATCGACACCGAATTCAGGGACCTGAAGAACGGCCAGTACAAGATCGTCAGCTTCTACGCCAAGCAGGCCCGCGGCCGCATGGCCCGCTACGTGATCAAGGAGCGCCTGCGCGACCCGGAGGGCCTCAAGGACTTCGACGACCAGGGCTACCGTTTCTCCGTCAGCCATTCCACGCCCGAGCGCCTGGTGTTCCTGCGCGACAAGCTGATGGACTGACGGCCGTCATGGCCGCGGGCCGGCCGCCGAGGCGCTGCGGCGCAGCAGACGCTGCCAGCAGCGCAGCCCGCACCAGAGGGCGGCGAGCAGGTAGACCAGGCCGCCCGGCACCCACATCAGCAGGCCGGCCAGTTGCTGGTCGCCCAGATCGCCCGTGGCGCGGTAGAGCGGCACCCGGGCGAAGCTCAGCAGGGCGCCGAGCAGGCCGGTATGCATGCTGGTCAGCAGCAGGGCCAGCAGCGCCTGCCCCTGCTGGCGCGGCCCGGCGCGCAGCACCGACCACCAGAACAGCCAGGCGCTGAGCAGGAAGCAGGCATGCTCGACGAGGTGCCACCAGAGGTTGTCCAGCGCCAGCCGGTAGGGCCCCGGCGCGTGCCAGATCCAGATCAGCGCACCATGCAGCACGGCGCAGGCCAGCGGCCGCCGGGCCAGGCGCAGCGGGCCGCGCCACAGAAGGTCCAGGCGCGGGCCGCACAGGCTGCGCCATTGCGGCAGCGGCCGGGCCAGCACGGCCAGCGGGGCGACGGCCAGCATCAGCAGCATGTGCTGCAGCATGTGCAGGGCGGCGCTGGTTTCGGCGGCTTCGTCGAGCGGACCGAACAGGCTGAGGGCCGCGAGCAGGAAGCTTCCGTGCAGCAACAGGCGCTGGCGCAGCGCCGCCGGCCGGCGCCGGCAGCCTCCCGCGTAGCCGATCCAGGCGGCGGCCAGCAGAGCGGCGCCGAGCAGCACCGGCAGCCGCTCGCCCAGCAGCTGGCCGAGGCCTTGGTCGAACAGCCCGTGGGCCTGCGCCCCGGCCGGCAGCAGCAGGAGCAGCAGACCGATCAGAGGCATGGCGGCAGCGTCAGAATCGGCAGACCGACGAACAGCGTGGCCAGGGCCGCCAGCAGATGGACCGCGGCGCCGACCCGCACCACGAAGCGCCGCGCCGCCAGCGCGGGCGGCGGCACCCGCCACAGCCGCCAGGCGCAGCCGAACAGCCAGGCCGCGGTGAGCAGGGTGAAGAGGCCGAGCAGGCCGTTGAGCCAGGTGGCCGGCCCCAGCCCGTCGCCCGGCCGGGCCAGCAGGCAGCCCAGCGACAGCCCGGCGTACACGGCGACCAGCCACAGGCTCCAGACGATCAGCCCGAGCGCCAGCTGCAGCGGATGCCCCGGCCTCACGCGCCGATCCCCCGGGGAAACAGCACCAGGGCGAAATAGCTCGCCCAGAAGGTCAGCAGGCAGTAATCCCACCACTGCAGGACCACCGCCGGCTCGTAGGGCGCCCGCTCGCCGACCAGCCCCAGGCGCACCCGCCAAGCCTGCAGCGCGGTGAACAGCGGCGCCAGGGCACAGTGCAGCAGCAGGTAGCCGAGGGTCACGGCGATCAGCGCGTCGTGGGCGCTGGCAGTGGGCGCCAGGGGCGTCGCGGCGAGAACCCAGGCGAGCCCTGCCGCCTGCAGCAGGCCCAGCGCGGCGAGCATCCAGAGCGCCCCTTCCAGCCGGCGGTGGTTCCCTCGGCGCAGGCGCCGCAGCAGCAGGCGAAAGCCCAGCGCGATGGCGCCGAGCAGCAGCCCGTCGAGCAGCAGCGCCAATCCCGGCAGCGGCGAGCGCGCTGGCGGCTGCCAGTTCGGCGCCACGGTCCACAGGTAGAACCAGGCGAAGATCAGCGAGAAGAACAGCACGCCGTTGGCCAGCAGGGTGGTGCCCATGCCCCACAGGCCGGGGCCGTCGAAGGTGCGCGAATGCAGCGGCGGATCGCCCGGCCGGGTGCGCGCATCCGGCGCGGCCAGAGGGTGGGCGCCGTTGACCCAGGACCAGCGCAGCAGGATGCCGAGGGTCGCCAGCGCCGCCACGCCGGCCAGGGCATAGGCGCCGTTCAGCAGAGACAGGCAGACCACCGTCAGGACCAGCGCCGCATACAGGGGCAGCCAGCTGTTGCCCGGCAGGTGGATGATCTCGCGCACCTGCCCGCTCAGCGGGTCGCTGCCCCAGGTTTCGCGACGGCCGTGGTCGATGGTCGGCAGCCCGTGGCGGCCCTCGGCGATGCTCTGGCCGAGGGCCGGGTTCTCCCACAGCGGATGGCGGCTGGTGCAGGCCGGCAGGCTGACGAAGTTGTAGGCGGCCGGCGGCAGCGCGGTGGCCCACTCCAGGGTGTCGGCCTGCCAGGGGTTGTCGCCGGCGCGGCGGCCGAAGCGGAAATGCAGGCCGATGTCCAGCAGCACCATGGCCACGCCCATGGCCATCACGAAGCTGCCCACCGAGGAAATCAGGTTGGGCAGGTCCCAGCCGAGCCCCGCCGGGTAGGTGTAGACCCGCCGCGGCATGCCGAGCAGGCCGGTCCAGTGCATCACCAGGAAGGTCGCGTTGAAGCCGACGAAGGTCAGCCAGAAGCCCCAGCGCCCCAGGCGCTCGGACGGCAGGCGCCCGGAGAAGTGCGGCAGCCAGTAGTAGAGCCCGGCGATCAGCGGAAAGAGCATGCCGCCGACCAGCACGTAGTGCATGTGCGCCACCACGAAATGGCTGTCGTGCACCTGCCAGTCGAAGGGCACCAGCGCCAGCATCACCCCGGTCAGGCCGCCGGCGACGAAGATCACCAGAAAGCCGACCAGCCAGAGCATCGGCACGTTGAACAGCGGCCGGCCGGTCCACAGGGTGGCCAGCCAGGCGAACACCTGGATGCCGGTGGGCACCGCCACCAGCATGCTGGCCGCGGAGAAGAACGCCTGCCCCAAGAGCGGAATGCCCACGGTGAACATGTGGTGCACCCACAGGCCGAAGCTGAGGAAACCGGTGCCGATCACCGCCAGCACCAGCCAGCGGTAACCCACCAGCGGGCGGCGGGCGAACACCGGCAGCAGGGTGCTGACGATACCCGCCGCCGGCAGGAAGATGATGTAGACCTCGGGGTGGCCGAACAGCCAGAACAGGTGCTGCCAGAGCAGCGGGTCGCCGCCGCGGGCGACGTCGAAGAAGGCGAAGCCCGCGGCGCGCTCCAGCTCCAGGAGGATGCTGCCGAGGATCAGCGGCGGGAAGCCGAAGACGATCATCAGCGACGTCACCAGCATGTACCAGGCGAACAGCGGCATCCTGTCGAGACTCATGCCGGGCGCGCGGCTGCGCAGGATCGACACCGCCAGCTCGACGCCGCCGGCCACCGAGGAGATTTCCACGAAGGTGATGCCGATCAGCCAGAAATCCGCATTCACCCCCGGCGAGTGGGCCGCGCTGCTGAGCGGCGTGTACATGAACCAGCCGCCGTTCGGCGCCAGACCCAGGGCCAGGCTGGAAACCAGGATGGTGCCGCCGAACAGGTAGCACCAGTAGCCGAAGGCGCTGAGGCGCGGAAAGACCAGGTCGCGGGCGCCGAGCATCTTGGGGATCAGGTAGACGGCCAGCCCCTCGACCATCGGCACGGCGAACAGAAACATCATCACCGAGCCGTGCAGGGTGAACAGCTGGTTGTAGGTCTGGTGATCGATCAGCGGCAGCTCGGGGCGCGCCAGCTGGGCGCGGATCAGCATCGCCAGCAGTCCGCCGATGAGGAAGAACACCGTCCCCGTGAGCATGAAGCGCAGGCCGATGCTGCTGTGGTTGACGATGGACAGCGCCCGCCAGCCGGTCGGATTGCCCCAGACGGCATGGAAGTCCTGATGCAGCCGTTCGGGGCTCTGCGCGCGGGTTTCGCTCATGGGGCGAGGGTCTCCAGCCAGGCGGCGATGGCATCGAGGCTGGCCTCGGGCAGATGGTCGTGACGGGGCATGCCGTTGTGCGGCTTGAGCCTCTGGTGCTCGCGCAGCCAGCGGCGCATGGCGCCCTCCTCCCTCGCCAGGGTGCCGGCGCCGAGGCTGGGCCGCGCGCCGACATCGCTGAGATCCGGCGCCCGGCGGCCGTCGCTGATCCCGGCCACCCGGTGGCATTCGCCGCAATAGGGCCGGAAGGCCTCCACCGCCGCGGTATGTTCCGGCGCGATCGGAGACGCTGTCCGGCGGGCGGCCTGCCAGGCCTCGAAGGCCGGCGTTTCCAGGGCCTCGACGGCCAGCGCCATGTGCGCGTGCTGGGCGCCGCAGAACTCCGCGCACTGGCCACGGTAACGGCCGGCCCGGTCGGCCTGCAGGCGCAGGGTCGCGCGGCGCCCCGGCAGCATGTCGAGCTTGCCGCCCAGGCGCGGCACCCAGAAGGCATGGATCACGTCGGCGCTGGCGACCTCCACGTCCACCGGCCGGCCGACCGGCAGGATCAGCTGATTGGCGGTGACCACGCCGGTCTCCGGATAGCGCACCGCCCACCACCACTGATGGCCGGTCACCTCGATGCGCAGCGGCGGCGGGCCGTCCAGCGGCAGCGGCAGCATGCGCAGGCCCAGCGGGATGCCGAAGGCCAGCAGCACCAGGATGCTGAAGCCCGGCAGCAGCACGCCGCCGGCGATAATCCAGCGCCGGCCCAGGCGCCGGGCCTGCTCGGGCGTGTAATGGCGCGGCGCCCGGCGCAGGGCCAGCAGCCAGAGGAGCACGACCAGCAGCAGCACCAGGCCGAACCAGGCGAACATGCCCCACCACAGCCAGGCCGCCGCCTGCGCCGCCGGCCCGGCCGGGTCGAGCGCGGACTGCGGCCCCTGGCAGCCGGCCAGGAGCATTGCCGCGCCGGCCGCGGTCAGATGCCCGTATGCGCTCCGCCGCCTCTCGCCGAGGAAATCCCGATGCCCGAGCAGACCATCCGCAGCCGCGCCGCCCTGGGCGGCCACCCGCTGCATCCGATGATGATCCACTTTCCGGTCGCCGCCCTGTTCGGGCTGGTCGCCAGCGACCTCGGCTACCTGCTGAGCGGCGACCCCTTCTGGGCCCGGGCCAGCCTGTGGCTGGCCGGCGTCGGCGCCTTCGGCGGCTGGCTCGCCAGCATCGCCGGCCTCGTCGATCTGTTCAGCGTGCGGCGGATTCGCCGCCTGGTCACCGGCTGGTGCCATGCCATTCTCGCCGTGATGATGCTCTCGCTGGCCTCGCTGAACTGGCTGCAGCGCTACCTCGCCGCGGAGCAGATCTTGCCCTGGGGGCTGTACCTGTCCCTGCTGACCGCGCTGCTGATCGTGCTGGCCGCCTGGCTGGGCGGTCGCCTGGTCTACGAGCATGCGGTGGGGGTCGATGTGGAAGGTTGAACAGTCCGCCACCGGGAGCCTCCTCAGACGGGCCTGGCCAGGACCAGCCAGACGACGCAGAGCACGGCCAGCGCGGAGGTCACCGCCAGGGCGACGCAGAGGGAGGTCACCACAGTCTGCGGCTCGCGCTCCAGGCGCAGGATCAGCGCACCGTACAAGGCATGGCAGACCACCATGACCACCACGGCGGTCAGCTTGAGAATCAGCCAGATGCCGAGGGTGCCCTGGACGAGAAACAGCAGGGTGCCGCTGGCGATGGTGAAGAGCGCCGCCGGGGTCGCCAGCAGGTTGAACAGCTGCCGGTTCAGCAGGACAGCGTGCTGGCGGGAGGAAACTTCGAAATTGGCGCCGCTGCTGCCGGCGATCAGCCCCGGCAGATAGAACAGGGCAGCGCACCAGATCAGCAAAAAGACGATATGCACGCTCAGCAGCCAGGGCATGGCGATCTTTCCCAGGGCCTGTTGACACTACTCTCCGCGAGCCGCGTTGCCGCGCCAAATGGCGCCAGGCAAGGCGCGGGACGCAGGGAATGGCGTTCCCTTGCCAAGTCCCGCAACGACGCATGGCGCCATTTGCCGCGCAACCCGCAGGGACGGGCCTGTTTTTGCGCGGAGTGTCGTTGCTCGTCGTTCGTTTGGAATGACCAAACTTCTCTCCTCGCGCCTAACCCCGCGCAAAAACAGGCTCCGTCGCGGCCGCGTGGAGTAGTGTTAACAGGCCCTAATCATTTCCTGTTTCCCTGATTCCATGCCGGCGCGCAGAGTTGGCCGAAAACACGCATGCCATTCAATATCCAGACGAGTGTAGTAGCCGGGGCCGGATATAACAGCCGCGCACACTTTGCATCTTGCGGACTCGTACCGTTTGTCCGCTGCGCATTATCGCCATGGAAATTCCGGAACTCTCGCCAAGGGGTGTTTTCAGTATCCATGCAGGGCGCGTGAATACCTGCTTTTTTCAGCCCTCAAGGAGAAAAAACATGCCCAAGAACACCAACCCCGGCAACTTTGCCAACGATCGCCAGAAAGCCTCGGAAGCCGGCCGCAAGGGTGGTCACAACAGCGGCGGAAACTTTGCCAACGACCGCGAGAAGGCTTCCGAAGCCGGCCGCAAGGGAGGCCAGCACAGTCACGGCGGACAGGCTGGCAAAGAGGGTGGCAAAGAGCGTCGTTGATCTTTGCGCCTGGCGGAGAGCATCGCCCGATTCATCCATAATCGGGCGATGCTCTCGCCCTTTATATATTTACCGCATTGATTGTCCGTAGCCGTGATGGTCATTGCCGGCCGGCAACCATTCGTCCTGCCGGCGTCACAGGCCGAACTGCTTGCGCTTGCGATACAGCGTCGAGGCGTCGATGCCGAGCGTTTTGGCGGCCTGTTCGAGGGTTTCGCTGGTTGCCAGCACGGCGGCGATATGGGCCCTCTCCAGCTCCTCAAGCCGCAGCGGCATGCCCACCCGCGGCACGCTGCCGACCGGCTGTTCGCCCAGCCCCAGATGGGTCGTCTCGATCAGCTCCTGCGGGCAGATGATGCTGGCCCGCTCGACCACGTTGCGCAGCTCGCGGATGTTGCCCGGCCAGTGGTAGCCCAGCAGGGCCGCCTGTGCCGCCTCGCTGAAGCCGCGCGCCGGGCGGCCGTAGCTCTTGACGAACATGAGCAGGAAGCGTTCGGCCAGGTCGCGGATGTCCTCGGGACGCTCGCGCAGCGGCGGCAGATGCAGGGTGATCACGTTGATCCGGTAGAGCAGGTCCTCGCGAAACTGCCCCGCCCGCACCATGGCTTCGAGGTCGCGGTTAGTGGCGGCGAGGATGCGCACATCGGCCTGGCGCGTCACCGGATCGCCGATCCGCTCGTACTCCTTGTCCTGGATGAAGCGCAGCAGCTTGGGCTGCAGGGACAGCGGGAAATCGCCGATCTCGTCGAGGAACAGGGTACCGCCGTCGGCCTGGCTGACCCGTCCCAGGGTGCTGTCGGTGGCCCCGGTGAAGGCGCCGCGGTTGTGCCCGAACATCTCGCTTTCCATCAGCTCGACGGACAGCGAGGGACAGTTGATGGTCACGAAGGACTTCCTTGCCCGCCGGCTCCAGCCATGGATGGCGCGCGCCAGCTCGCCCTTGCCGGTGCCCGACTCGCCGAGAACGAGGACGTTGGCATCGGTGTCGGCCACCTGCCGGGCGGTCTCCAGGACCGCCATCATCGCCGGATTGTCCGAGCCGAAGACATCGCTGGGCTGGCGCAACTGGCCCTCCAGGACCGCCAGGCGCGTCGCCAGCTGGCCGATCTCCAGCTGCTTGGCCGCGGCCAGACACAGCTGGTCGGGACTGCACGGCTTGACCAGGTAGTCGGACGCGCCGGCCTTGATCGCCTCGACCGCCGTGTCCACGGCACTCAGGGCGGTGACGATCACCACACGCATCCAGGGCGCCTGGCTGCGCAGGCGCTGCAGCACCTCCAGGCCGTTCTCCTCGCCCAGGCGCAGATCGAGAAAGCACAGATCGAAGACCTGGCGTTGCAGCAACGCTTCCGCCTGCGCCCCGCTGCCGGAACTCATCACGCTGTAGCCACGCTCCTCGAGACAGGAGCGGAAAGTTCTCAGTATTGCCGGCTCGTCATCCACCAAGAGTATCCGGCCGGTGACTTCCGTCGTGGGTTTCATTCTCCCCCTCGTGTGTCTTCGTGGTGCCAGGTTCAGGCCTACAGCGTAGTTGCAAACGTTCGGTAACGTTGCCGCTGCACGGAGGCCGAATCCTCTCCGGCGGACAGGCCGGGAAGGACGAGCGTGAGGGGGGAGTGCGCCAATCCGTCGGGAAAATGAAGGCAAATTGCTGGGTATGCACATCATCCCGACACATGCGGCATGCGGGATCGCACACCGGGACACCGACCGACGGCGTGCCGGTGGCGGATCGGACAGGACAGCCGGGCGAGCGGAAAGGGATTGCGCGACGCTGCACGGCAGGGCCGGCGCCCCGGGCGCACAGGCCGGGGCCCCGGCCTGTGCGTCAGTCGTGCTTCTTGTGGGTGGCCGCCAGCTGTTTGGCCTTTTCCCAGTGTTGTTCCAGGGTCGGCAGGGACTTGCTGGCGAAGGCCTTGAGGTCCGCATCCTCCACCTGCTGCGCGGCCTTGCGGTACAGCTCGACGGTATTCTCGTGGGAGGCGACCTGGTTGTTGGCATAGGCCTCATCGAAGGATTCGCCGTCGCGCAATTGCAGAATCCATTTCTTGGCCTTGCTCATCAGTTCGGCTTCGGTGGCCACTTCCAGCTGCTTGGTCGTGGCGATCTGCGCCAGCTTTTGGTTCGCCGCGGTATGTTCGTCGATCATCTGCTGGGCAAAGGCCTTGATATCCGGGGAAGTACTTTTCTCCAGGGCAAGTTTGCCGCTCTCGATTTCCGCAATGCCCTTTGCCGACGCCTCGTCGACAAAGTCATCGGCATCCATGCTATCGGCGGCATATAGGCTGCCGAATACGGCAAGCAAGAGCGCAGCGAAAAAGGCCTTATATATTCTCATCATGGCTTATTACCTCTTTAGAAAAGATTCCCATATAGGAAGTTTTCCGACAACGAACAACCTGTCCCGGCAAAGGTACGACTTACCCGGCTGGAGATAGTTCTGAAATATCGGACGCCCAGACGCTCCCCTGTCAATCAAGCGGTATTGCTGCGTATCGGAAAGTTCTCGAAAGTTGAATCCCACCCGTCAGCCGGGATGAACTTTGGAAGTGCCGGAGGATTCTACCCAATGCACCCATCATCCCCCATCAAGGAGATCGTCAAATGGCAACTGTCCACGAAAACCTGCTTGATTGGCTGCGCGATGCCCATGCCATGGAACAGCAGGCGGAAAACATGCTGGAGTCGCTTTCCGACCGTATCGAGCACTATCCCGAGTTCAAGGTACATATCGACCAGCACCTGCAGGAAACCCGCTGGCAGAGGGACCAGATCGAAAGCTGCATCAGGCGCCTGGGCAGCAGCCCTTCGGCATTCAAGGACATGGCTGCCAAGGTCGTGGCCTTCGGCCAGGGGCTCAGCGGCGTGGTCATGAGCGACGAGGTGGTCAAGGGCGCGATCAGTACCTATGTCTTCGAGAACATGGAGATCGCCTCCTACCGGACGCTCATCGCCGCCGCCGAAGTGGCCGGAGACGCGGAAACCAAGCGGATCGCCCAGGAAATCCTGATGCAGGAGCAGGCGATGGCCGACTGGCTGCTGAACTACCTGCCGGAAATCACCAGCGAATTCCTGAGCCGCTCCGAAACCCCCGACGTGGCCGCCAAGCGCTGAGGCGGCTGCCGGGCGAAACCGCCTGCGCGCCTTCGAACCACCTCCCCACAGCACAGCAACGAGCCCGGTACCGAGCAGCCGCCCGGCACCGGCTCGCCATATCGACCCGCCTCAGCCATTGACCACCGTTCCGCCATTCACGTGCAGCACCTGCCCGGTCACGTAGGAGGAGTCGTTGCAGGCGAGATACACGTAGGCCGGCGCCACCTCCTCCGGCTGCCCGGGACGCTGCATCGGCGTCGAGGCGCCGAAATGCGCCACCTCCTCCGCGCTGAAGGTGGAGGGAATCAGCGGGGTCCAGATCGGCCCCGGCGCCACCGCGTTGACGCGGATGCCGCGCGGCGCCAGGTTGGCCGACAGGGCGCGGGTGAAGGCGGTGATCGCCCCTTTGGTGGAGGAGTAGTCGATCAGCTTGGGATTGCCCTTGTAGGCGGTGACCGAGGTGGTGTTGATGATCGCGTCGCCCTCCTTCATGGACGGCAGCGCCGCCTTGGTCAGCTGGAACATGCCGAAGATGTTGGTGCGGAAGGTCTTCTCCCACTGCTGCTCGCTGATGTCCTCGAGCCGCTCCTGCGGGTGCTGCTCGCCGGCGTTGTTGACCAGCACGTCCAGATGGCCCCATTGACCGAGGGTTTCCTCGACCACCATGCGGCAGAACGCGGCATCGGCCACGTCGCCGGCCAGGGCCAGGCAGCGGCGGCCGTGCTTCTCGATTTCCCGGCGGGTCTCCTCGGCATCTTCCGGCTGGTCCAGATAGAGCAGGACGATGTCCGCTCCCTCCCTGGCGAAGACCACCGCCACGGCGCGACCGATGCCGCTGTCGGCGCCGGTGATGACCGCGACCTTGCCCTCCAGCTTGCCGGCCGCCCTGTAGTCCTCGGCCTTGTATGCCGGCCGCGGATGCATGTCGCCTTCCTTGCCGGGCCGTTGCGCCTGGTGCTGCGGCGGCAGGGTTTGGTTGTTTTCAGCCATAACGTTCACCTTACGTCTTGAAGAACAGGTGGATGGGATGCCACGGAAGGCTCGGGCGCGCCGGAGACAGGGGCGTGGCGTTCCTCCCTTCAGCAGACTCGGCCGGTTTTTCCGAGTTCGGGCGAAGCGCCGGACGCGGAAAAACCGGCCCCGGCATTCGCGACGAGCCGCCGCGGCGTGACGCATGTCGCGCCGGCGGGACAAAAGCCGGAAACGGTGGTCGGACTCATCAAGCAGCAAGACGCACAGGCCACTGCCATGACCGATGTCCCGCCGGATACTCCCGGGCCACGCACGCAGCCGGACGACGCGCAGCAGGATGATTTCGCCCCGCGCCACTACCCGATCGCCGACCAGATCGCCCGCCAGCGCAGGACCTGGAAACACGAGCGGATCGGCTTCGTCGTGCTGCTCGCCTTCATCGCCCTGGCCCTGAGCGGCCTGTTCGCCGGCGGCCCGCTCAGCCGGCACATCGGCAGCAGTCCGCAACAGCGCCTGACGGTGGAGTACGAGCGCTTCCTGCGCAACGGCGCCAGCAGCCGGATCGTTCTCATTGCCCGGACCAGCCCCTCGGCGCGGGCCACCCTGCGCATCGACCAGGCGTTCCTGCGGGCCCATGTGGTCGAAAGCCTGCAACCGCAGCCCCTGTCCGCCCGCAGCCACGAGGGCGGGCTGGAACTCGCCGGCCAGGCCGACGAACGGGGTGAGTTCAGCCTCTACCTGACGATCCGCCCCGACGGCATCGGGCTGGTGCGCAGCACCGCCTGGTTCGAAGGCGACAGCGTGGTCTTCACGCAATTCATCTATCCGTGAGGAGGGAGCGATGGACGCCGTTCTGCGAGCCACCGCGATCTACCTGGCCCTGCTGGCCCTGTTCAAGATCGCCGGCCGGCGCACCCTGGCGGACATCAGCAATTTCGACCTGCTGCTGCTGTTGATCATCGGCGAGGCGACGCAGCAGGCGCTGCTGGGCGACGACTTCTCGCTCACCAACGCGCTCATCGTGATCGTGACCCTGATCGTCATCGACGTCGGCCTGTCGTTCGTCAAGCTCCGCTTCGCCCGGATCGACACGCTGATCGAGGGCACCTCGACGCTGATCGTCGAGGACGGCCGGCCCCTGAAGAAGCGCCTGCGCGAGGCCCGCCTGCGCGAGGAAGACATCCTGCTGGCGGCGCGCCAGAGCCAGGGGCTGGAACAGATGCGGCAGATCAAGTACGCGATCCTGGAGAAGAACGGCAAGATCTCGATCATCCCCTACTCGTCCGGATGATCCGCCCCAGAGCCCTGCCCGTCTCGCCGGGAAGCCGAAAAAACATTGAACGTCGCGGCGCAGTTCCCCCTCCAACCCTGAAGGGGCATCCCTGCCGCCGCCGTTCCGGGAGGACTCGTCATGTTCGGATCGGAAGCACTCGACCTGGCCCGCATCCAGTTCGCCTTCACCGTGTCCTTCCACATCCTCTTTCCGGCGATCACCATCGGCCTGGCCAGCTACCTGGCGGTGCTCGAGGGGCTCTGGCTGAAGACCCGGGAACAGGTCTACCTCGACCTGTACCACTTCTGGCTGAAGATCTTCGCGGTGAACTTCGGTATGGGGGTGGTTTCCGGGATCGTCATGGCCTACCAGTTCGGCACCAACTGGAGTCAGTTCTCCACCTTCGCCGGCAGCATCACCGGCCCGCTGCTGGCCTACGAGGTGCTCACCGCCTTCTTCCTGGAGGCCGGCTTTCTCGGCGTCATGCTGTTCGGCCTGAACCGGGTCGGCCCCGGGCTGCACTTCTTCTCCACCCTGATGGTGGCGATCGGCACGCTGATCTCGACCTTCTGGATCCTCGCCTCGAACAGCTGGATGCACACCCCGCAGGGCCATGCCCTCGTCGATGGCAGGCTCGTCCCGGTGGACTGGCTGGCGGTGATCTTCAACCCCTCGTTCCCCTATCGCCTGCTGCACATGGTGGTCGCCGCCTATCTGGCCACCGCCTTCTTCGTCGGCGCCGCGGCGGCCTGGCACCTGCTGCGCGGACACGACAACCCGGCGCTGCGCAAGATGCTCTCCATGGCCATGTGGATGGCGCTGCTCGTCGCGCCGGTGCAGGCGGTGATCGGCGACTTCCACGGTCTCAATACCCTGGAACACCAACCGGCGAAGATCGCCGCCATCGAGGGTCACTGGGAGAACATCGAGGGCGAGCCGACGCCGCTGATCCTCTTCGGCTGGCCGGACATGGCGCGCGAGGAAACCCGCTTCAAGGTGGAGATCCCGGTGCTCGGCAGCCTGATCCTCAACCACAGCCTGAGCGAGCCGATCCCGGCCCTCAAGGAGTTCGCCGCGGAGGACCGGCCCAACTCGACCATCGTGTTCTGGACCTTCCGGATCATGGTCGGCCTCGGCCTGCTGATGATCCTCACCGGCCTGTGGAGCCTCTGGCTGCGCCGGCGCGGCGGCCTCTACCAGTCGCGGCGCTTCCTGCGCATGGCGCTCCTGATGGGACCGTCCGGGCTGCTCGCCATCCTCGCCGGCTGGTTCACCACCGAGGTCGGCCGCCAGCCCTGGGTGGTCCACGGCCTGCTGCGCACCCGCGACGCGGTCTCGGCACACGGCGTCGCCGAGATGAGCATCAGCCTGGCGCTGTTCGTGGTGGTCTATCTGGCGGTGTTCGGCATCGGCTTCGTCTATGTGCTGCACCTGGTCCACAAGGGGCCGCTGACCGGCGAGGGCCGCGAGCCGCCGGTCAGCGGCGGTGCGGGCCGGCCGCGCACGCCGGCGCGGCCGCTGTCGGCGCCCGAGGAAAGTCTGGATGCTGGCGAACCGAACGCGAGGAGCTAACCATGGGCATCGATCTTTCCCTGATCTGGGCGGCGATCATCAGCTTCGGCGTGATGATGTACGTGGTGATGGACGGCTTCGACCTGGGCATCGGCATGCTCTACCCGTTCTTCAAGGACAGCCATGACCGCGACGTGATGATGAACACCGTGGCGCCGGTCTGGGACGGCAACGAGACCTGGCTGGTGCTCGGCGGCGCCGGGCTGTTCGCGGCCTTCCCGCTGGCCTATGCGGTGATCCTCTCGGCGCTCTACCTGCCGCTGGTGTTCATGCTGATCGGCCTGGTGTTCCGCGGCGTGGCCTTCGAGTTCCGCTTCAAGGCCCGCGAGGAACAGCGGCACCTCTGGGACAAGGCGTTCATCGGCGGCTCGCTGGCGGCCACCTTCTTCCAGGGCGTGGTGCTGGGCACCTTCATCGACGGCATCCCGGTGGCCGACGGCCAGTTCGCCGGCGGCGCGCTCGACTGGCTGGCGCCCTTCCCGCTGTTCTGCGGCCTCGGCCTGATCGTCGCCTACAGCCTGCTCGGCTGCACCTGGCTGATCATGAAGACCGAAGGCCGCCTGCAGCGGCGCATGCACGATCTGGCGCGGCCGCTGACCCTGGTGCTGCTGGCGGTGATCGGCATTCTCAGCCTGTGGACGCCGCTGGCCCACGAGGCCATCGCCCGGCGCTGGTTCAGCCTGCCCAACCTGGTCTGGTTCCTGCCCGTACCGCTGCTGGTGCTGCTGAGCGTCCGGGCGCTGCTGCGCTCGGTGGCCAACAACGATCATGCGCGGCCCTTCCTGCTCACCCTGGCGCTGATCTTCCTCGGCTACAGCGGCCTGATCATCAGCCTGTGGCCGAACATCATCCCGCCGGCGATCTCCATCCACGACGCCGCCGCGCCGCCGCAGAGCCAGGGCTTTACGCTGGTCGGCGCGCTGCTGATCATCCCCGTCATCCTCGGCTACACCGCCTGGAGCTACTACGTGTTCCGTGGCAAGGTGAGGCACGGCGAGGGCTATCACTGAGCGCCACGACGGCCGCCGCGCCTGCCCGCGGGAAAACCGGCACAGTTTCCCTAGTTATAACTTTCATGCATCCTGGCGCTCGACAAAGTGGCTGTCCCTCGCACTTGCGAAAGTTTCCCCACCTCCAACTTGCACAACCTCAACGCTGTAACCGAGCACAACCTGAATAACCCTTCGGACAACAAATACCTTGCCCGGGAGAACAGGGCTGGCCATTCGTCGGCATTCGGAAACCTTGCCTGCCCCCCGTCATCGAAACTATCAACTGCTTCCCGGGCATGTATTTGCCCGACTGCCGGACTCCCATACAAGCGAAGCCTCTGAAAAACAGGCAGCCATATATCGATCATGCACTTTCTGCCCGGGAAGATAGTTGCCCCATCAAATAACCTGTATCGAAAGGAGGTGGGCCATGCACAAAGCCAGAGGCCGCCTGGGTGTCTCTCGGGCAGGCAGGAAAGGAGGCACTGCCTCCTCCGTGTCTCATGGTCGGGAGTTCTATGAACAGCTTGGTTACAAGGCTGGCCCGAAAGAGGGTGCGCGGATGCGCAACTCCATCGAAGAACGAAGGAAATTCCGCGGAAGTCACTGAACC
This sequence comes from Azotobacter chroococcum, assembly GCF_002220155.1. Lineage (NCBI taxonomy): Bacteria > Pseudomonadati > Pseudomonadota > Gammaproteobacteria > Pseudomonadales > Pseudomonadaceae > Azotobacter > Azotobacter chroococcum. The sequence continues at coordinate 3,572,879 of NZ_CP011835.1, forward strand.
GATAGGTAACGTCATGGCGACTGAAAAAGGTTCGATCAGTGTGAGCGAAGCCGGCCGCAGGGGTGGCGAGGCACGCAAAGAACAACTCGGGTCGGAAGGTTACTCCGAACTCGGCCACAAAGGCGGGCAGCGCGTTCGTGAACTCATCAAGGAAGGAAAAAAAGCCAGAGGCGAAAAATAGCCCATGACCTGGCGAGTACACGAGCAGCGATAACAAGGTCCTAAACAATCAGGAGAACATCATCATGGCAACTTCACGTCAAGGCGGCGGCGGCGGCGGCTCCGGTTCCGGCCAGAACAAAGAAAAAGGCACCATGAGCGTGCGGGAAGCCGGGCAGAAAGGCGGCGAAATCCGCAAGGAGCAACTCGGCCCCGAGGGCTACGCCGAACTCGGCCACAAGGGCGGCGAAGCCCGCAAGGAGCAACTCGGCCCGGAGGGTTACTCCGAACTCGGCCACAAGGGCGGCGAAGCCCGCAAGGAACAGCTCGGTCCGAAAGGCTACTCCGAACTCGGCAAGAAGGGCGGCGAAGCCCGCAAGGAGCAACTCGGCCCGGAAGGTTATTCGGAGCTCGGCCATAAAGGCGGCCAGCGGGTACGTGAGTTGATCGAGGAAGGCAAACGGGCCGAGAGCCGCCAGGGGGCTCAAGGCAGCCGGCAGGAGGACAGCCAGCCCGAAGGCCGCAGTCAGTCCCCGCAGGAAGACCAGAGCCGGAAACGCTAGAGCCGTTTCAGTGTATTCGGGCTCCAGGAATGTCCGGACTTCTCCCCTCTCTCCGGCCCTCACCCCAAGGGGAGAGGATGCTGAAGGCCGTCGCTCCCAACGATCGCTGCAGTCTTGAGCCGGTGTTTCACGAACATGCTCGCGTCGACCGACTGCACACAGGCCGGCAGGGAACGAGCCGCTCCGGCAGAGACCCGGACAGAGACTGGCAAAAGGGGGGGAACGACTCCCCCCTTTCCGACGTCTGAGGAGAACAGGATGACTCGCGGTCTGGAAGGCTGTCGCCCATCGGCACCGGAAGGCCACGATGGCGAACTCTCCCGCAAGCGTCCACCCCGCCCCGGCCATGGCTGACCGCCCATGATCAATCCCCGCTTCGAATACAGGGTCTTCCTGTTCCTGCTGGTGCTGATTTCCCTGGCCTTCGCCTGGATCATCATTCCCTTCTACGGCGCCATCTTCTGGGCGATCGCGCTGGCCATTCTCTTCCATCCCGTGCAGCGCTATTTGCAGCGCCGCTTCGGCGAGCATCCGAATCTGAGCGCCGCACTCACCCTGATCATTTGCGTGATCGTCGCCGTCCTGCCCATCACCATCATTTCCACCCTGCTGATCCAGGAAGGCGTCACCCTCTATACCCAGCTCGAGGCGGGTGAAATCGACTTCGCCGGCCTGCTCGAAGACTTCAAGGCACGTCTGCCCGAGCCCCTGCAAAGGCTCTTGTCCCGCTTCGGCCTGGACAGCCAGCATGGCCTGCGCGACAGGATCGCCACGGCCGCCATGCAAGGCAGCCAGTTCTTCGCCACCCAGGCCTTCAACATCGGCCAGAACACCTTCCAGTTCATCCTCGGCTTTTTCGTGATGCTCTATCTGCTGTTTTTCTTTCTGCGCGACGGCACCGTCCTGGTCACCCAGATCCGGGAAGCCATTCCGCTCAGTGAAATGAAAAAGAGCCGGCTGTTCCAGCGCGTCACCTGCGTGGTACAGGCCACCATCAAGGGCAGCATCGTCGTGGCGGTCATCCAGGGAACCCTGGGCGGAGTGATATTCGCCGTGCTGGGCATTCCCCGGGCCCTGCTCTGGGGCGTGGCCATGGCCTTCCTGTCGTTTCTGCCGGCCCTGGGCACGGGACTGATCTGGGGACCGGTCGCCCTCTACCTCCTGCTCAGCGGAGCCATTCTGAAGAGCGTGCTGCTCACCGCCGCCGGCATCTTCATCATCGGCCTGGTGGACAACATCGTGCGGCCCATTCTGGTGAGCAAGGACACCCGCATACCGGACTATCTGGTCCTGGTATCGACGCTGGGCGGCCTGGCCCTGTTCGGCCTCAACGGCTTTGTCATCGGCCCGGTGATCGCCGCCCTGTTCGTCTCAACCTGGAGCCTGTTTTCATACCAGACGCGCTGAGCGGGTCTCCATTACGCCGCCGACGGTAGCGGATCCCATGCGCCGCTTCGTGCAAATTGCACAGCGAGGCGAACGCCAATCCTGCACCCTGCAATACGAGCAGCTTCGCCCGCGGGGATATCTGTTTGAAATGACGAGCAATTCCGGAGCTTCCTGCGTTGGCGCGCTACTTGCTTTAATGACAAGGCGGTAAAACAACAACGCATGCAACAACCGGAGGATTGTCAAAATGAGTCATGGCAAGATCCGCTCAGTTCTGCGTGGCAAAAGCCTCCCAGTAAGCATGGTGTTTATTCTGGCCTTGGGCTCGGTCATCTCCTGCGGAAATACGCCTCCCCTCGCAAAGGCTGCATCGCCCCGCCTTCAGGAGCCCCCTCTTCCCCTGCAACTCCTGCACCCTGTCACCAGCCCTGGGGCCACAGTTCATAAGGGCGACCAGCACAGCATACTGATCCCCCAGCCGCGCTGGATCTTTTGAGCCTGCGGATGTCTTATGGAATGTAATCAACAAATCCGCACGCGAAGGAGCCTGACATGCTGACTTGGTCCATCATCTTTCTGGTCATCGCCATAATTGCAGGGCTGCTCGGCTTCGGTGGTATTGCAGGGACCGCCACCGGTATCGCAAAAATACTCTTCGTGCTCTTCCTGATCCTATTCGTCGTTTCCCTGTTGTTCGGCCGCGCCTCGGTCTAGCCTCAAACAAATTGGCAGCGGCCCGCGGTTTTCTTCGCTGCTCGCCAGTTGCATGATCCGGAGCAGCCCCGACCAACATCGGGCGATCGTTCTTCCTTCCTTCATTGTCTGCGCCGGGCGGGGAACTCCCCTCGGCGCTGTCCGCCAAAGCCCGAAGCCCTCCCGGATGACCCGCCCCTCCTCCTGTGCTGCGTCCGAACAGGCCGGCGACTCCAAGGTACATCCACCGGGCTGCATCCATAGCCGGCCTGTGCATCCGCACAGGGTTTGCTCGAGAGCCTCTTCGCGCCTTTCAAAACTCCATACAAACAATAGCCTTGTGATATTGAAATGATTTCAAAACAATATCAAATACCTCTCGAAAACCAGCCAAGTGATATCACAATGACATATTTTCGGGGTCCACCCCCAAAAATTTCGCTTATTTCATGGCGACCTGCCAACAGCCGCGGAACTTATCCAAACACCAGTACTCTGTATTGGGCGCGAAGGTCCGACTGCTGGCAAACTGCCGGAAGTAGATACCGAAGAAAAACGAGCCGGGGAACTATTGCAGGAAAAACGATTCTTATGCCTGCAACCTCTGGGGCTCCAGAAACATACATGTACGAGTACCACGAAAGGTCACAGAATCCAGCAACAATACCTATTAGACCAATATGCTGGACAGCGTAATGGCAAACGAATGGCATCCCGCGAGGCAAAAATAAAACAGGGGTGCGCCATGCCGAACGCTCTTTCGTGGAACTTTTGAACACTCGATGAAGCATCTCTGAAAGCCTGCCTTCGTTTTAACGCCGACTTTTTGGCGTAATAACTTATTGACTGTATTTCGGCCTGCAACTTCGGTTGAAGGCCGCCGGCAACCTGATGGCTAAGGTTTTTAGTCGTCGATTTTCTGTAGCGTCATAAATAAAGGACGAGGTGAACGCGATGCGTATCAGTATTTTCGGACTGGGTTATGTGGGTGCAGTATGCGCCGGCTGTCTTTCGACGCGTGGGCACGATGTGCTCGGCGTGGATATTTCCGCCGCCAAGATTGACATGATCAACCAGGGCAAATCCCCCATTGTCGAACCGGGCCTGGAAGAACTGCTGGCCGAAGGCGTGAAGACCGGCCGTCTGCGTGGTACCACCAATGTGTCCGAAGCGATTCTCGCCAGCGATCTGTCCATGCTCTGCGTCGGCACGCCGAGCAAGCTGAACGGCGATCTGGAACTCGACTACATCGAGGCGGTGTGCCGCGAGATCGGTACCGCCCTGCGTGACAAGAACGAGCGCCACACCGTGGTGGTGCGCAGCACCGTGCTGCCGGGCACCGTTCACAACGTGGTCATCCCGGCCCTCGAGCAGTACTCCGGGAAGAAAGCCGGCGTCGATTTCGGCGTGGCGGTCAACCCCGAGTTCCTGCGCGAAAGCACCGCGATCAAGGACTACAACTTCCCGCCGATGACCGTGATCGGCGAGCTGGACAAGGCCTCCGGCGACGCGCTGGAAGCCATCTACGCCGAACTCGACGCACCGATCGTCCGCAAGGACATCGCTGTCGCCGAAATGATCAAGTACACCTGCAACGTCTGGCACGCGGCCAAGGTCACCTTCGCCAACGAGATCGGCAACATCGCCAAGGCCGCCGGCGTCGACGGCCGCGAGGTGATGGAAGTGGTCTGCATGGACCACAAGCTCAACCTGTCGCAGTACTACATGCGCCCCGGCTTCGCCTTCGGCGGCTCCTGCCTGCCCAAGGACGTGCGCGCCCTCAGCTACCGCGCCGGCCAGTGGGACGTCGATGCCCCGCTGATCAGCTCGCTGATGCGCAGCAACGCCGTCCAGGTGCAGAAAGCCTACGACATGATCGACAACCACGGCTCGCGCAAGGTCGCCCTGCTCGGCCTGAGCTTCAAGGCCGGCACCGACGACCTGCGCGAAAGCCCGCAGCTGGAACTGGCCGAGATGCTGATCGGCAAGGGCTTCAACCTGAGCATCTTCGACAGCAACGTCGAATACGCCCGTGATCACGGCGCCAACGGCCACTACATCAAGAACGAGATCGCCCACGTCTCCGCCCTGCTCAAGTCCGACCTGGACAAGGTTGTCGCGGAAGCCGACGTCATCGTTCTCGGCAACGCCGATCCGCGCTTCGAGAAGCTGGCCAAGCAGGTTCCGGCCGGCAAGAAGGTCATCGACCTGATCGGCTTCATGCCCGAGCGCACCAACGGCGCCGCCGAAGGCATCTGCTGGTAATCCGCCGCCGTCCGCCCCTCCGGGGGCGGACCTGGCCGGGGGCGTGCGCAGACGACCGCGCGGCCCCGGCCAGCCCGCGACTACAGACGACGGACTCAAGACGATAATGGACAGGTTCAAGCATGCCCTCGGGGAAGCCACCGGCTGGCTGCTCTTCCTCAGTTTCCTGATGTTGCTGGCACTCGGCTTGCCGCCGCAGGTGTTCGATCCCGAGTCGAAGCATTTCATCATGCTGATCGGTCTGATCGGCATCTGGCGCTATTCCATGGGGGTCATCCACTTCCTGCGCGGCATGCTGTTCCTCTACGTGGTCTACCCCTATTACCGGCGCAAGGTACAGAAGCTGGGCAAGGACACCGATCCTTCCTACGTGTTCCTGATGGTCACCAGCTTCCGCATCGACGCCCTGACCACCGGCAAGGTCTACGGCTCGGTGATCCGCGAGGCGATCAACTGCGGCTACCCGACCACTGTGGTCTGCTCGATCGTGGAAATGTCCGACGAGCTGCTGATCAAGAGTCTCTGGGAAAAGCTCGAGCCCCCGGAGCGGGTCAAGCTGGACTTCGTGCGCATCGCCGGCACCGGCAAGCGCGACGGCCTGGCCAACGGCTTCCGCGCCATCTCCCGGCACATGCCCGACGACAACGCGGTGGTCGCGGTGATTGACGGCGACACCGTGCTCAACGAGGGCGTGGTGCGCCAGACGGTCCCCTACTTCAAGATCTTCCCCAACATGGGTGGCCTGACCACCAACGAATTCTGCGAAGTGCTGGGCGGCTACGTCATGAGCGAGTGGCACAAGCTGCGCTTCGCCCAGCGCCACATCAACATGTGCTCGATGGCGCTGTCGCACCGCGTGCTGACCCTCACCGGGCGGATGTCGGTGTTCCGCGCGGCGGTCGTCACCGACCCCGAGTTCATCATCGACGTCGAGAACGACAACCTCGACCACTGGCGCCTGGGCCGCTTCAAGTTCCTCACCGGCGACGACAAGTCCAGCTGGTTCAGCCTGATGCGCCTGGGCTACGACACCTTCTACGTGCCCGACGCCTCGATCCACACCGTCGAGCACCCGCCGGAGAAGCGCTTCGTCAAGGCCAGCCGCAAGCTGATGTTCCGCTGGTACGGCAACAACCTGCGGCAGAACTCCCGCGCCCTGAAGCTTGGCGTCCAGCGCCTGGGCTGGTTCACCTCGGTGGTGCTGTTCGACCAGCGCGTGTCCATGTGGACCAGCCTGCTCGGCCTGACCGTGGCGATCATCGGCTCCATCAAGTACAGCATCGCCATCTTCATCGCCTACCTGCTGTGGGTCTGCTCCACCCGCCTGGTCCTGACCCTGCTGCTGTCCGCCTCCGGACACCCGATCGGGCCGGCCTATCCGCTGATCCTCTATTACAACCAGATCGTCGGCGCACTGGTGAAGATCCACGTGTTCTTCCGCCTCGACCAGCAATCCTGGACGCGCCAGGACACCAAGCTCAACCGTGAACTCGCCAGCTTCCAGAGCTGGTTCAACAACTGGTCGTCAAAGGCCATGACCTTTTCAGCGACCAGCATTTTCATCGCTGTGCTGATGCTGTCGGTCTGACCGGGACTGAATGATCGAGAAGGAAGACATGCAACCATGAATACTGCGACCCTCAACCTGAATGTGGTCCACGAGTCGGAAGCGCAACGCCAACATGCCCGCGTCAAGCTGCCCGGCAAGATCCGCTTCCTCGGCCCCAACCGGGAAACCATCGAGCAGCGCCTGATCGACATCTCCGCCGGCGGCTTCAGCTTCGCCAGCGGCAAGCCGGTCACCCAGCAGGGCGCCTTCCACCGCGGCAAGCTGCTGTTCCAGCTCGACAGCCTGGGCCTGGCCATGGACGTCGAGTTCCAGGTGCGCAACCTCGATCCGGAAACCGGCCGCACCGGCTGCCAGTTCCAGGGCCTGGGCGCCCGCGAGATCGCCACCCTGCGCCAGCTGATCACCTCGCACCTGAGCGGCGAGCTGGTCACCGTCGGCGACATGATCTGCACCCTGCAGCGCGACAACTTCACCAAGGCGCGCAAGGGCAAGGGACTGGCCCAGCAGACCGTCTTCGAACGCCTGCGCGCGGTCAGCTTCAGCCTGGCGATCTTCATCGCCGGCCTCGGCGCCTTCGGCCTGATCCTCAAGCAGCTCTACGGCCTCTACTTCGTCACCCATGCCGAATCGGGCATGGTCAGCGTGCCCAGCATGGAAGTGACCATGCCCCGCGAGGGCACGGTGCAGAGCCTGGTCGGCCCGGATGGCCTGGTCGACAACGGCGCGCCGATCGCCTCCTTCTCCGCCTCCATGCTGGAAATGCTCAAGGGCCACCTGAGCGAGGAGCAGCTCAACCCGGCCAACGTCGAGAAGCTGTTCACCAAGCAGATGAAGGGCACCCTGACCAGCCCGTGCGACTGCAAGGTGGTCGCCCAGCGCGTCGCCAACGGCCAGTTCGCCTCCAAGGGCGAGGTGATCTTCGAGCTGCTGCCGCGCGATGCCGCCGCCACCGTCGAGGCGCGCTTCCGCTACCACGACTTCGCCAAGGTCCAGCCGGGCACCCAGGTCAGCTTCAGCGTCCCCGGCGAGGAGCAGCCGCGCTACGGCCGGATCGTCAGCAGCACCCTGCAGGCCGAAGGCCTGTCCAGCGACATCCGCGTGATCATCCAGCCCGAGCAGCCGCTGGACAGCAGCCTGGCCGGCCAGCCGGTGGAAGTGCTCATCGATCGCGGCCCCTCCTACGACTGGCTGATCGACAAGGCCGTGACCGCCGGAATCTGAGAGGAACCCTCTGGTGAATCTGACCAAGCCCCTGCTGCTCTCGGCGCTGGCCGGCCTGACGGCCTGCGCCAACCTCGACCTGCCCGACCAGCGTCTGGCGAAGGAAGCCCTGCAGCGCGGTGACACCCAGACCGCCGAGCGGCATTTTCGCCAGCTCGCCGATATGGGCTTCACCGACGCCCAGCTCGGTCTGGCCGACATGCAGCTGGCCAGCGGCGATCCCGAGCAGTTGCGCAAGGCGGAACAGACCTACCGCATGGCGCTGGATGCCTCGCCGCGGGCCAAGGCCCGCCTCGGCAAGCTGCTGGCCTACAAGCCGGCCAGCAGCGAGGCGGAGAAGCGCGAAGCCGCGCAGCTGCTCGGCGACGCCTTCGCCGCCGGCGAGGAAGGCGTGCTGCTGCCCCTGGCGATGCTCTACCTGAAGAATCCGCAAACCTTCCCGGATGTCAGCCTGCAGCAGCGCATCGACCAGTGGCGCGCCGCCGGCCATCCCCAGGCGGACATCGCGCAGATCGTGCTCTACCGCACCCAGGGCACCTACGACCAGCACCTGGACGACATCGAGCGGATCTGCCAGCAGCGCCTGGCCGAGCACAGCGACTGCTACATCGAGCTGGCCACCGTCTACCTCAAGCGCAAGCAGGACGACCGCCTGCAGGCGCTGGTGCAGCAGCTGATGGCCGCCCAGCGCGCAGGCGCCGTGCCGGCGCAGCTGGTCATGGACGTCGCCGGCGTGCTCGCCAACCCGCTGCTCGGCCAGTCGGACGAGAAGACCGCGCGCACCATGCTCGAGGAAATCGCGCCAGTCCACCCGGCCGCCTGGGTCGCTCTGGCGCGCCTGCTCTACGACTTCCCCGGCAGCGGCGACATCGACCAGATGCTCGGCTACCTCGAGCGTGGCCGCGCCGCCGCCCAGCCGGCCGCCGACCTGCTGCTCGGCCGGCTCTACTACGAAGGCAAGCTGCTTCCCCAGGACCCGTTCAAGGCCGAGGAGCACTTCCTCAAGGCCGCCGCAACGGAAAACAGCGCCAACTACTACCTGGGCCAGATCTACCGCCGCGGCTTCCTCGGCGAGGTCTACCCGCAGAAGGCCGTCGACAGCCTGCTGACCGCCGCCCGCGGCGGCCAGGCGAGCGCCGACTACGCCTTGGCGCAGCTGTTCTCCCAGGGCCGCGGCATCCGCATCGACCTGGCCAACGCCTACGTCTTCGCGCGCCTCGCCGTGCTTCAGGGCCGGCCGGACTCCGAACCCCTGCTGCAGGAAATCGAGGCCCTGATTGCTCCCGCCGAACGCACCCGGGGCGAACAGTTGCTGCGCGATGAACAGCAGGTCCGTTACGGCGCGTGGCAAGCCCCGACGCAGCTGCAAGCCATGCAAACCGAACAGGAAGCACTATGAGAAGGAAGCAATCCATAAGCGCCGGACTGGGACTGGGAGCCACCCTGCTCTGCTCCCCCCTTCTGGCAGGCCCTGTCGGGCCCGACCGCAACTACGGCATGGAGGTGAAGATCACCGCCCAGTCGGAGGACGACCGCGACCTGGACACCCGCAGCGGCGGCGACGCCGAGGGTGTCGCCCTCGACCTGCGGCCCTGGGTCTACGGCCAGCGCGGCAACTGGGGCGCCATGGTGATGCTCCAGGCGGTCGCGGCCACCGACATCATCGAAACCGACCCCACCGATCCCAACGAGGAGCCGGGGGGCGATCCCTCGAACGGCTTCAGCCGCGACAGCAGCCGCGACCCGGACAAGAGCTACCTGGCCCTGCGCGAGTTCTGGATCGACTACGCCGGCCTCACCGCCTATCCCGGCGAGCACCTGCGCCTCGGCCGCCAGCGCGTGCGCAGCCTGACCAACGAAGGCACCTGGTGGGACATCCACATCGAGTCGCTGAACTGGACCATGGACACCAGCCTGCTGCGTGCCCAGCTCGGCCTCGCCGAACGCTTCGACGAGTACCGCACCGACCTGGACAACGTCAGCGCGGAAGACAAGGACCGCACCCACGCCTTCGGCGGCCTCGACTACCAGTGGCGCCCGGGGCACTGGGCCGGCGTCAAAGTGCACCACACCAGCGACGACGGCGACCTGCCGGACAGCCAGATGGATGTCTACGAAGACCGCCAGAGCAAGTCCTATACCGGCGATCTGACCTGGCTGAGCGTGCACCTGGACGGCGACTTCTTCAATCCTCGCTCGACCCTGCCGATCAACTACTGGGGCGAATTCACCTGGCTGACCGGCGAGATGGACAGGAGCCACTTCGCCAGCGACGGCAGCCCCGACCACTACAAGGACGTGGATGTCGACGCCTGGGCCGTCGACCTCGGCCTGCGCTGGAACATCAGCGACCGCTGGAACGTCGGCGCGGCCTATGCCCGCGGCAGCGGCGGCGAGGGCGACGACGAGTCCGAACAGTTCATGCAGACCGGCCTGCAGAGCAACCGCTCCACCTTCACCGGCCTGCAGACGCGCATCCACCGCTTCGGCGAAGCCTTCCGCGGCGAACTGACCAACCTGCAGGTGGGCACCCTGTTCACCTCCTGGAAGCCGAGAGAGGACCTCGAGACCAGCCTGATCTATCACAAGTTCTGGCGCGTCGACGACGACGAGGATCTCGGCCAGAACGGCATCAGCCCGATCGAGAAGGACGGCAAGCCCGCGCTCAAGGCCGGCGAGAAGGACCTCGGCCAGGAAGTCGACCTGGTGATCACCCGCTACTTCAACCAGGGCATGTTGCCGACCAACTGGGGCGGCGAGCTGGACGAGCAGTCCGCGCTGATCCGCCTGCGCAGCGGCCTGTTCTTCCCGAGCAACGCCTATGCCAGCAAGGGCGACAGCAAGATGCATCGTGTCTTCGTCGACATGATCTGGCGCTTCTAGGGTCCAGCGGCACGCTGAGAGGATCGAACATGAACATGCAACGAAGACTTGCATCCACCCAGCTCAAACCCCTGCTGCTCGGCGTGCTGCTGGCCACCAGCGCCTGGAGCCAGGCCGCCCCGCCGCAAGCGGCGGGGCAGTCCGCTCCCGCCCCCCTGAGTTCGAAGCAGTACAGCGTCACCAGCGCCTCGATCGAAGCCCTGAAACTGGATCCGCCGACGCTGCCGGAGCTCTCCGGCTACACCCACGCGGCGGTGGAGGCCAAGATCCAGCGCAAGCCCGGCGGGCGCATCGCGGTGCGGCGCATGCTGCAGCAGGTCGCCCTGAAGGACTTCACCGGCGGCAACGAGCGCCTGCGCGAGTGGGTACAGCGCCAGCGCGGCATGCCCCATGCGATCTTCATCGAGGGCGGCTACGTCGAGCTGAGCCAGCTGGCCAAACAACTGCCGGCCAGCCAGTTCGCCGAGACCGCGCCGGGCGTCTACGTGGCGCGCCTGCCGATCGTCGTCGATCGCGGCGCGACCCTGCACATCGGCAAGAACGTCAAGGAGCTGCGCCTCTCCGAGGAACGCGGCTCCTTCCTGGTCAACGACGGCAAGCTGTTCATCACCGACACCAGGCTGACCGGCTGGAGCGAGCAGAAAAACGCCCCGTCCAGCTACCGCGGCGAGGAGGTGTTCCGCCCCTTCCTGGTGTCCTGGGGCGGCACCGAGACCTACATCTCGCGCAGCACCGTCGCCAGCCTCGGCTACAACACCAGCAAGTCCTACGGCGTGAGCATCACCCAGTACACGCCGGAGATGCACAAGCGCCTGCAGCGTCCGCACCCGACCGGCTGGCTGATCGACTCGGTGTTCGAGGACATCTACTACGGCTTCTACTGCTACGAGGCCGAGGACGTGGTGCTCAAGGGCAACACCTACCGCGACAACATCGTCTACGGCATCGACCCCCACGACCGCTCGGAACGCCTGATCATCGCCGAGAACCATGTCTACGGGACGAAGAAGAAGCACGGCATCATCGTCTCGCGGGAAGTCAACAACAGCTGGATCATCAACAACCGCACCCACGACAACAAGCTGTCGGGGATCGTCCTCGACCGTAACAGCGAGCACAACCTGGTCGCCTACAACGAGGTGTACCAGAACCACTCCGACGGCATCACCCTCTACGAGAGCTCGAACAACCTCATCTGGGGCAACCGGATCGTCAACAACGCGCGCCATGGCATCCGCATGCGCAACAGCATGAACATCCGCATCTACGAGAACCTCGCCGTCGCCAACCAGCTGACCGGCATCTACGGCCACATCAAGGACCTCAGCAATACCGACCGGAACTTCAAGCTCGACCCCTTCGACACCAAGGTGTCGATGATCGTGGTCGGTGGCCAGTTGGTCGGCAACGGCTCGGCGCCGATTTCGGTGGACTCGCCGCTGAGCCTCGAGCTGTACCGCGTGGAGATGCTCGCCCCGACCAAGAGCTCCGGCCTCACCTTCACCGGCGTCCTCGAAGACAAGCAGGAGGAAATCCTCGACCTGCTGATACGCCGCCAGAAGGCCGTGCTGATCGACCCCGCCGTCGATCCCACCCAGGCCGAGCTGTAGAACCGACGAGACTGCGTACATGAAGACCCACAACCGCAAATGGATTGGACTCTCCACGCTGGCCGCGGCGATCGCCCTGGCTGCGACCGGCGTGCGTGCCGAAACCCCTGCCGGGCTGCCCACCTACCGGGCTGAGTCCTGCTGCAACCTGTGCCCGGCCGCCGCCGACCCCAACGCCTACAGCAGCAGCTACATGAAGGACTTCGTCACCCTGGTGCAGGGCAACGAGAGCGACTGGCTGTTCCGTACCAAGGAGGATCTGCGCACCGAATTCGGCACCACCCCCGAGGGCTACCGCCAGCTCAAGGCATTGCGCGACGCCTTCAAGAGCCGCGGCGTCGAGCTGGTGGTGGTCTACCAGCCGACCCGTGGCATGGTGCACCGCAACAAACTGTTGCCCGCCGACTACGCCCGCTTCGACTACGACAAGGCGGTGAGGAACTTCCAGGCGACCCTGAAGCGTTTCGAGGAGCTCGGCTACCGGGTGCCCGACCTGACCCCGCTGACCGACGAGAAGGCCGGGCCGGCCTTCTATTTCCGCGGCGACCACCACTGGACCTCCTACGGCGCCGAACGCAGTGCGCGGATCGTCGCCGAGACCGTGAAGAAGATCCCCGGCTTCGAGGACATCCCGAAGAAGGAGTTCGTCACCAAGAAAATGGGCCGCATGGGCAAGCGCGGCACCCACCACCGGGTCGCCGGCCAGTTGTGCAACACCACCTACGCCTTCGAGCACAGCGACCAGTTCTTCACCGAGCCCAAGGGCGAAGGTGGCAGCGACGACCTGTTCGGCGACAGCAGCCTGCCGCAGATCACCCTGGTCGGCACCAGCCACAGCGGCACGAACTACAATTTCGCCGGCTTCCTCTCCGAATACACCGGCGCCGAAATCCTCAACGTCGCCTTCCCCGGCAGCGGCCTGGCAGGCTCGATGCTCGAATACCTGAGCAGCGACGAGTTCCAGAAGAACCCGCCGAAGATCCTCATCTGGGAGTTCTCGCCGCTCTACGACCTGGCCGAGGACAAGTTCTACCGCCAGGCGCTGGCCATGCTCGGCAATGCCTGCGACGGCGAGAAGACCCTGCTCGCCGGCAAGGCCACCCTGCGTCCCGGCGAGGCCGGCAAGGAAGTACTGATCAACGGCGCCGGCCGGCTGGTCGAGGCCACCAACTCCCGCCACCAGATGGACATCCGCTTCAGCGACCCCTCGGTGAAGAAGCTGGAAGGCACCATCTGGTACATGAGCGGCCGCCGCGAGAAGTTCCAGTTCGACAAGCCGGCCACCACCGAAACCAACGGCCGCTTCGCCTTCAACATGCGCGACGAGGCCGACTGGGGCGGACTGAACTTCTTCGCCATGGAAATCCAGCCGCCGGAGGGGCTCAAAGAGCCCGTCGAGGTCGAGGTGCGCCTGTGCAAGCGCCACGACTACCGTGCTCCGGCCAACCTGACCGCGCGTAGCGGCAACTGAGGCCCACCATGAAGACCAGACTTGCCCTCCCCTGCCTGCTCGGCAGCCTGCTGCTGAGCAGTGCCGTCCACGCCGCCAGCGCCCTGGTTCCGCCCAAGGGCTACTACGCGGCGGTGGAGATCCGCAAGGGCGAGGCGCAGGCCTGTCAGGCAGTGCCCGAGCCCTATACCGGCGAGCTGGTATTCCGCAGCAAGTACGAAGGCTCGGACTCGGCCCGCTCGACCCTCAACAAGGAGGCGGAAAAGGCCTTCCGCGCCAAGACCAAGCCGATCACCGAGATCGAGCGGGGCGTCAGCCGGATGGTCATGCGCTACATGGAGAAGGGCCGCACCGGCGAGCTGGAATGCGCCCTGGCCTGGCTGGACGCCTGGGCCGAGGACGGCGCGCTGCTGTCCACCGAGTACAACCACACCGGCAAGTCCATGCGCAAATGGGCCCTGGGCAGCCTGGCCGGCGCCTACCTGCGCCTGAAGTTCTCCAGCTCGCAGCCGCTGGCGGCCTATCCGGAGCAGGCACGGCGCATCGAGGCCTGGTTCGCCAAGGTAGGTGACCAAGTGGTCAAGGACTGGAGCGACCTGCCGCTCAAGCAGGTCAACAACCACTCCTACTGGGCGGCCTGGTCGGTCATGGCCGCCAGCGTGGCGACCAACAGCCGGCCGCTGTTCGACTGGGCGGTCGAGCAGTTCCACATCGCCGCCAAGCAGGTCGACCCGCAGGGGTTCCTGCCCAACGAGCTCAAGCGCCGCCAGCGTGCCCTCGCCTATCACAACTACGCCCTGCCGCCCCTGATGATGGTCGCCGCCTTCGCCCAGGCCAACGGCGTCGACCTGCGCGGCGACAACGACGGCGCCCTGGGCCGCTTGGCCGGCAACGTGCTGGCCGGCGTCGAGGACCCCGATCCGTTCGCTGAGCGGGCCGGCGACGAGGACCAGGACATGGAGGACCTGGAGACCGACGCCAAGTTCTCCTGGCTGGAGCCCTACTGCGCGCTCTATGCCTGCTCCCCCGCCCTGCGCGAGCGCAAGGCCGAGATGGGACCGTTCAAGAATTTCCGCCTGGGCGGCGACGTGACGCGGATCTTCGATCCGCAGGAGAAGCCATCCAAGTCGACTGTCGGCAAGCGCGACTAGCGCAGGCCGTCGCGCCGATCCAGCAGCAGCCGGCAGTTCGTCCGTCGCCGGCCGCCACGCCCCTTCCGGGCCGGGTGGGATGCCCCGAAATGCGCAAGAGACGCAGCCGGGAACGGACCTCTTCGGGAATTTCCGGGGGAGAGGCCGGGCTCATAGAAGAGCCTGAACAATTGGTGCTAGAAGCGAGACACGGGTAATGGTTTTTTCATCCAACGTCTTCCTGTTTTTATTCCTGCCGCTGTTTCTCGGGTTGTACTACCTGAGCCCGGCGCGCTATCGCAATCTGTTGCTGCTGACCGCCAGCTATATCTTCTATGCCTGGTGGCGCATCGACTTCCTCGGCTTGTTCGCCGCCGTCACCGTCTTCAACTACTGGATCGGTCTGCGCATCGGCGCCGCCGGCGTGCGCAGCAAGACCGGCCAGCACTGGCTGATCTTCGGCGTGGTGGTCGACCTCTGCGTGCTCGGCTACTTCAAGTACGCCAACTTCGGCGTGGACAGCCTGAACGCGATCATCGCCTCGTTCGGCCTGGAACCCTTCGTGGTCACCCACATCCTGCTGCCGATCGGGATTTCCTTCTACGTCTTCGAGTCGATCAGCTACATCATCGATGTGTACCGCGGCGACACCCCGGCGACCCGCAATCTGATCGACTTCGCCGCCTTCGTGGCGATCTTCCCGCACCTGATCGCCGGCCCGGTGCTGCGCTTCCGCGACCTGGTCGACCAGTTCAACCACCGCACCCACACGCTGGACAAGTTCGCCGAAGGCTGCACCCGCTTCATGCAGGGCTTCATCAAGAAGGTGTTCATCGCCGACAGCCTGGCGCCGATCGCCGACCACTGCTTCGCCCTCAGCGATCCGACCACCGGCGACGCCTGGCTCGGCGCCCTGGCCTACACCGCCCAGCTGTACTTCGACTTCTCCGGCTACAGCGACATGGCCATCGGCCTCGGCCTGATGATGGGCTTCCGCTTCATGGAGAACTTCAACCAGCCCTATATCAGCCAGTCGATCACCGAGTTCTGGCGCCGCTGGCACATCAGCCTGTCCACCTGGCTGCGCGACTACCTGTACATCAGCCTGGGCGGCAACCGCGGCAGCACCTTCCAGACCTACCGCAACCTGGTCCTGACCATGCTGCTCGGCGGCCTGTGGCACGGCGCCAACTGGACCTTCATCATCTGGGGCGCCTGGCACGGCACCTGGCTGGCCATCGAGCGCGCCCTGCGCATCGACGCCGCGCCGAAGAGCATCCGTCCGCTGCGCTGGATCTTCGCCTTCCTGCTGGTGATGGTCGGCTGGGTGATCTTCCGCGCCGAGAACCTCGACGTGGCCTGGCGCATGTACGCCGCCATGTTCAGCTTCGGCGACTGGACCCTGTCCGAGCTGAACCGCGCGCAGCTGACCAGCCTGCAGATCGCCACCCTGCTGCTCGCCTACGTGGTGATCGCCGTGTTCGGCATCCGCCAGTTCTACGCCCAGCCGCTCACCGGTGCGCCCAAGGCCAAGGCCAGCGAACAGACCGACGCGCCCCAGGGCATCGTCCCGACCGCGAACGGCACCCTGAGCCTGGCGCCGTCGGCGGCCATCGACCTGCCGCTGCTGGCGACCCGCGTCGCGCTGCTCCTGCTGTTCGCCGCCTCGGTGCTCAAGCTCTCGGCGCAGAGCTTCTCGCCCTTCCTCTACTTCCAGTTCTGAAGAGGGATCGCCATGAACAGAACCTCCAACCTGCTCTACGCCGGCACCTTCACCGGCACCCTGCTGGCCCTCAGCCTATGGTCGCTCAAGGGCGCCAGCGACTTCTCCGCCGCCGCCGACACCCCGGTGCTCAACGGCAAGCTGGCCCTGGCCTTCGAAAAGCACTACGACGAGGAATTCCCGATCAAGCGGCTCGGCACCAACCTCTGGGCCGCGCTGGACTTCAGCCTGTTCGGCGAAGGCCGTCCCGGCGTGGTGGTCGGCGCCAACGACTGGCTGTACAGCGACGAGGAGTTCAAACCGATCGCCGGCGCCCTGCACAACACCCAGGACAACCAGGCGCTGATCCAGGGCGTGCGCGAAACCCTGGCGCGGCACAACGTGCAGCTGGTGATGGCGATCCTGCCGGCCAAGGCGCGCCTGTACCCGGAGAACTTCGGCGAGCACCGCCCGGCGCCCCTGCACGAGCAGCTCTACCAGAACTTCCGCCGCGCCGTGGCCGATGCCGGCATCCAGGCGCCGGACCTGCTCGGTCCGCTGAGCCAGGCCAAGGCCGAGGGTCAGGTGTTCCTGCGCACCGACACCCACTGGACGCCCTACGGCGCCCAGGTCGTCGCCGGCCAGCTGGCCACGGCGATCAAACCGAGCGGCCTGGTCCCCGAGAGCGGCAGCCGCTACGTCACCGAAACCGCACCGGGCGAGCCGCACAAGGGCGACCTGACCAACTTCCTGCCGCTCGACCCGCTGTTCGAGGAGCTGCTGCCGCCGCCGGACCAGCTGACCAAGCACAACACCCGTGCGCAGGAGGAGAACGCGGCCGGTGCGGACGATCTGTTCGCCGAAACCCAGGTGCCGGTGGCCCTGGTCGGCACCAGCTACAGCGCCGACGAACGCTGGAACTTCGCCGGCGCGCTGCGCCAGGCGCTCGGCAGCGACCTGGTGAATTTCGCCGAGGACGGCCGCGGGCCGCTCCTGCCGATGCTCAAGTTCCTGCAGAGCGACGACTTCAAGAACGCACCGCCGCGCCTGGTGATCTGGGAGTTTCCCGAACGCTACCTGCCGATGGCCTACGACCTGAGCGAATTCGACGCCGAGTGGATCGCCCAGCTCAAGGCCGCCGGCCGCCAGGACAAGCACCTGGCCGACAACACCGCCACCTCGCAAGGGGCGCGCCACTGAGCGCCCGCCATCCCCTCAAGGAGTACCTGAGATGACCCGACTGAACCGCAAACATCACCTCGCCCTCGGCCTGAGCCTGCTGCTCGGCTTCGCCGGCTCCCAGGCCCAGGCTGGGGACGGCGCGCTCTACGAAGCGGTCGCGCCCAAGGGCTCGACCTTCGTGCGCCTCTACAACGCCGGCAACCAGGAAGTCAGCGCCAGCGTCGGCAGCGTCTCGCTGGAAGATGTCTCGCCGCTGGCCAGCAGCGCCTTCGAATACCTGCCGGCCGGCCAGTACAGCGCCCGCATCGGCTCGCAGAGCTTGCCGGTGAACCTGGCGGCCGAGCACTACTACACGCTGGTGACCCAGGCCGGCGGAGCCCCGCTGCTGGTCGAGGAACCGGCCTTCAAGAGCAAGCAGAAGGCCATGCTGCGGGTGCAGAACCTCTCCGACAAGCCGCTGACCCTGAAGACCGCCGACGGCAAGACCGAAGTGGTGAAGAGCGTGGAGCCCAAGGGCCGCGGCGACCGCGAGATCAACCCGGTGAAGGCCAACCTGGCGCTGTTCGACGGCGAGCGCAAGGTCGCCGACCTCAAACCCATCAGTCTGGCACGCGGAGAAATTGTTTGCCTGTATGTGACCGGCTCGGCGAACCAGATCAACCCCGTCTGGGTCAAACCCCCGGTAAAAGAGTGAGCGGTCCGTCACGAATCATGTGCAAGACCAGTGCGGAACACCAGCAGGGACACAGCAAGCAGTGCAGTACCCCATTTCCAAAGGAGCGCAATCTATGATTCCGGTGATCTTGTCAGGCGGCAGCGGCTCGCGTCTCTGGCCCCTTTCTCGCAAGCAGTACCCCAAGCAGTTCCTCGCCCTGACCAGTGAGCGGACCCTCTTCCAGCAGACCCTGCAGCGCCTGGCCTTCGAAGGCATGCAGAGCCCCATCGTGGTCTGCAACCAGGAGCACCGCTTCATCGTCAAGGAGCAGCTCGAAGCCGTCGGCCTGCACGTGCAGGGCCTGGTGCTCGAGCCCTTCGGTCGCAACACCGCGCCGGCCATCGCCCTGACCGCCATGAAGCTGCTCGCCGAGGGCCGCGACGAACTGCTGCTGGTCCTCCCGGCCGACCATGTGCTGGCCGACCAGCAGGCCTTCGAGCAATCCCTCCAGGTGGCTGCCCAGGCCGCGGAAATGGGCGAACTGGTGCTGTTCGGCATCCCCGCCCACCGCCCGGAAACCGGCTACGGCTACATCAAGTGCGACCTCGCCGTGCAGGGCAGCCTGCCCGAAGGCGCCAACCGCGTCCTGCAGTTCGTCGAGAAGCCGGATCTCGCCCGCGCCAAGGAGTTCGTCGAGTCCGGCAACTACTTCTGGAACAGCGGCGTCTTCCTGTTCCGCGCCAGCCGCTTCCTCGAGGAACTCAAGGAGCACGACCCGGACATCTACGACAACTGCCTGCTGACCCTGGAGCGCAGCGAGCAGCAGAACGACGAGCTGAAGGTCGACCCGGCCAGCTTCGCCTGCTGCCCGGACAATTCCATCGACTACGCGGTGATGGAGAAGACCCGCCATGCCGCAGCGGTGCCGCTGTGCGCCGGCTGGAGCGACGTCGGCTGCTGGGCCTCGATCTGGGAAGTGCATGACAAGGACGAAAACGGCAACGTCACCAAGGGCGACGTGATCCTCCACGACACCCACAACAGCCTGGTGCACGGCAACGGCAAGCTGGTCACCGTGATCGGCCTGGACAACGTGGTGGTGGTGGAGACCAAGGACGCCACCATGGTGGTCCACAAGGACCGCGTGCAGGACGTCAAGAAACTGGTCAAGACCCTCGACGAGCAGGGCCGTCCGGAAAGCCAGAACCACCGCCTGGTCTACCGCCCCTGGGGCGCCTACGACTCGGTGGACCTGGGCAGCCGCCACCAGGTCAAGCGCATCACCGTCAAGCCGGGCGCCAGCCTCTCGCTGCAGAAGCACCACCACCGCGCCGAGCACTGGATCGTGGTGTCCGGCACCGCTCAGGTGACCTGCGACGAGAAGACCTTCGTGCTCACCGAGAACCAGTCCACCTACATCCCGGTCGCCGCCGTGCACCGCCTGGCTAACCCCGGCAAGATCCCGCTGGAGATCATCGAGGTGCAGTCCGGCAGCTATCTGGGCGAGGACGACATCGAACGCCTCGAGGACGTCTACGGCCGCACCGAGGGCGCGCAGAGCCGCTCCGTGGCCGGCTGACCGCCGCGCGCTCCGGACGCATCCCCAGCGTCCGGAATCCCCTCCCTCCGCCGGGCAATCCGGCGGCGGGCGCGCCCCGCGCCAGGAACTCCCCGCCGGGCGGACTCCCCCGTAGAATGCTCGCAGCATCCTGCTCCGAGGCCGCCCATGTCCTGCCTTCGCGTCGTGCGCCCATGCTGATCGGCGCCCTGCTCCTTCTCGTCTGGCTGGCCCTGCTGCTGCGCTACCCCGACAAGGTCGCGACGGTATCGCTCGCCGCCGTGTTCGGCGTGGCGCTGATCGCCGCCGGAATCCTGTGGCAGGAACGGCGCACCGCGCAGCACCTCGCCCGGCTCGAGCTCCAGCTGCGCCACGCGCCTGCCGAGTGCCCCGCCGACCGCCCGCTGGCGGTGCACCTGCACAACGGCAGCCGTCTGCCGCTGCAGGAACTGCGCTGGCAGGTCGCCGCCTACGCCCCCGGGGACAGCGTCGACCTGGTCGAGGACCGCTACGACAGACCGCACTACGTCGCCCCCGGCGCACTCCCGCCGGGCAGCGACTGGCACGCCTGTTTGCCGCTGCCGCCGCTGCGCCATGGCTACCGGGCGCAGAGCCTGGAGTTCCACGCCGAACGCCTGGACGGCCGTTTCGCCGACTGAGCGGCCTTTCTGCATGGCGCCCCCTGCGCGGGCATTCCGGCTCCAGGCGCCCGATCCGTCCAGATGCCGGCCGTCAAGGCTGCCCAATGCGTCCTGCTGTGAGAGAATCGGCGGTTTCCATCAATTTTCCAGCGCCCATGCACACTATTTTCCCTTCCCTGCAGCATCCGCCACGGCAGGACCGCTGATGCAGCCGGATCTTCTTCGGTTGCGCCAGGAAGACTGGCGGGACCAGTTCGACCCCGGCACCCTGCAACGCGGCCAGGACTATGCCAGCCAGGGACGCTGCACCCTGCTGCAGGTCGCCGCGCACGAAGTCGACGCCAGTTGCCGGGGCTCGGTGACCCGTCGCTACCGGCAGCACATCCACCTGCAGCCCCAGGCCGACCACTGGCGCATCGAAGGCAGCTGCAGTTGCCCGGTGGGCCACAACTGCAAGCATGTGGTCGCCGCCCTGCTCACCCTGCAGCGCCAGTCGCCGCCCGCCGAGCCCAGGCCCCAACTGCCCGAACGGCGCGTCGACGACCTCGAGCCCGTCCCCCAGCTGACCCTCGGCAGCCACGTGCGCCTGCACTACGACGCGCGCAAGGGCCGCATGGTCGAGCAGACCCAGCACCGCGCGGCGCTGGCCTTCCACTACGGCGAGCAGCTGACCTTCGGCAAGCCGGCCAGGGACCTGCTGGTGCCCGGCGCCACGGAGACCCTGCGCATCCGCCGCCATCCCGAGGCCGAGGCGCACCACCGCCAGTCCCTCGCCGCGCAGGGCTTCCACATCGCCCTGCGCAAGAGCGAGGCCCTGCCGGAGACGGCCGGCGAGCTTTTCGAACTGCTCGACGACGACAGCTGGCTGCACTGGGTGCGCCACGACCTGCCGCGCCTGCACGAGCAGGGCTGGCGCATCGAGATGCGCCCGGAGTTCCACTACAACCTGCTGGACATCGACGACTGGTACCTGCAACTGGAGCCGGCCGCCGAGCAGGACTGGTTCGAGCTGGAAATGGGCATTGAGGTGCAGGGCCAGCGCCTCAGCCTGCTGCCGATCCTGCTCCACGCGATCCGTCACAACCCCTGGCTGCTGACCCCGGAGGCCCTGGCCCGGCGCGCCGACGACGAGCTGCTGCTGGTGCCGGTGTCGCGCGCGCCGGGCGCCAGCCAGCGCCTCGCCCTGCCCTTCGGCCGCCTCCGGCCTCTCCTGGCCAGTCTCGGCGAACTGTTCTTCCAGGCACCGGGCGAGGCCCCGCAGCGCCTGCGCCTGGCGCGCCCCGACGCGGCCCGGCTGGCCACCCTTGAGGAGGGGCTGCCGCTGCACTGGCAAGGCGGCGAGGCGCTGCGCGACTTCGCCCGGCGCCTGCGCGACCTGCCGCAGCAGGCCATGCAGGCGCCCGCCGGACTCCAGGCCGAGCTGCGTCCCTACCAGCTGCAGGGGCTGGCCTGGCTGCAGACGCTGCGCGAGCTGCAGGTCGGCGGCGTGCTGGCCGACGACATGGGCCTCGGCAAGACCCTGCAGACCCTGGCGCACATCCTGCTGGAAAAGGAAGCCGGACGCCTGAGCGCGCCGGCGCTGATCGTCATGCCGACCAGCCTGATCCCCAACTGGCAGGACGAGGCCGCGCGCTTCGCCCCCGACCTGCGCGTGCTGGCCCTGCACGGCTCCAGGCGCAGCGCCCTGTTCGCGGAGATGGGCAACGCCGACCTGCTGCTGACCAGCTACGCCCTGCTGGCCCGGGACCTCAAGGCCCTGGCCCACCAGCCCTACCACCTCCTGATCCTCGACGAGGCGCAGAACATCAAGAACCCGCGCAGCAAGGCCGCCCAGGCCGCGCGGGAACTCAACGCCCGGCATCGCCTGTGCCTGACCGGAACGCCGATGGAAAACCACCTGGGCGAGCTCTGGTCGCTGTTCCACCTGCTGATGCCCGGCTGGCTGGGCGACCAGCAGGCCTTCAAGCAGGACTACCGCCTGCCCATCGAGAAGCACGGCGACCTCAACCGCCTCGCCCACCTCAAGGCGCGGGTGCGGCCCTTCCTGCTGCGCCGGACCAAGGAACAGGTGGCCCCCGAGCTGCCGCCGAAGAGCGAGATCACCCAGTACCTGGAACTGACCGAGGCGCAGCGCGACCGCTACGAGGCCGTGCGCCTGGCGATGGACAGCAAGATCCGCGCGGAGATCCAGCGCCAGGGCCTGGCGCGCAGCCAGCTGCTGATCCTCGAGGCCCTGCTGCGCCTGCGCCAGGTGTGCTGCGACCTGCGCCTGCTCGACGACGAGGCGGCGGCCGGCTGCAAGAGCGCCGACTCCGCCAAGCTGAGCGCGCTGCTGCCGATGCTCGAGGAACTGTTCGCCGAGGGCCGGCGCGTGCTGCTGTTCTCGCAGTTCACCGGCGTGCTCGAGCTGATCGCCGCGGAGCTGAAGGCCCGCAAGATCCCCTACGCCCAACTGACCGGCAGCACCCGCGACCGGCGTACGCCGGTGGAGGAGTTCCAGGCCGGCCGCCTGCCGGTGTTCCTGATCAGCCTGAAGGCCGGCGGCGCCGGGCTGAACCTGACCGCCGCCGACACCGTGATCCACTTCGATCCCTGGTGGAACCCGGCCGCCGAGGCCCAGGCCAGCGACCGCGCCTACCGCATCGGCCAGGACAAGCCGGTGTTCGTCTACCGGCTGATCGCCCGCGGCAGCGTCGAGGAGAAGATCCAGCAGTTGCAGAAGGCCAAGGCCGAGCTGGCCCGCGGCCTGCTGGAAGGCGCCGTCCAGGGCGAGTGGCGGATGGACGAGGAGGACATCGCCGCGCTGTTCGCGCCGCTGGAGTGAAGAGCGCTACGGCGCTGCCGCAGCGAAAACCGCAAGAAGGCGTGCATCCCTGCACGACACCCCGCCTCCGGGCGGGGCGCTCCGATCATTCGGCCGTGGCGGCGGACTTTTCCTTCGAGGTCACGAAGCGCCGGCGCACCGACGACGGGCTGTCCGACTGCTCGGACGGGAAGCGCGAGGAGGCGTAGCGCACCACCAGGTTCGACACGGCCAGCAGCAGGATCGCCCCGGACACCATGACCACGCCCCAGGTGGGCGTGTGGTTGTGGGAAATGTCGCCGATCATCAGCCGGGTCAGCGCGGTGATCGCCACATAGATGAGGAAGCGGATCGGCATGTGGTTGGTCTTGAAGTAGATCCCCACCATGGCGCCGAGTTCGAGATAGATGAACAGCAGGAGAATGTCGTCGATGCTGATGTGCCCCTTCGCCACCATGTCGAAGAAGGCATGCACCGCGGCCCAGGCCGTCACGCCGCCGATGGCGAACAGCGCCATGTAGTGGAAACCCTCGACCAGCAGGTTGCCCAGCGACTCGGCCAGCCCATGCATGTGCTGCCGCAACTCTTCAGCTTTTTCGATCTTCAATTTACAGCCCTCGCGTAAGCGCCCGTCGGAGAAGGCCCGGCAGGCGGCCTTGAATGGATGCATGGAGCATGCAGGAAACAGACCAGATTGTCATCGCGATCCGTAGGGCATTATCAACGGCTCGGCGCCGGAACGCACTAGCACATGTTTTGCAAATCGTCGAATCAAACTCAAGGTCATTGATCGGGAAAATGGTCGGATAGCCGGCGCACGAACTTGCCCCCAGGCTGCCGGTCCATTTTTCATCAGCCACTGTTGCAGGAAATACGCCCATGGACAGCCCTTTCCAGATCCTCAGCGAGGCTTTCCAGGCGGACTACAACGTGAACTTCTGCGTGCAAAGC
This sequence comes from Azotobacter chroococcum, assembly GCF_002220155.1. NCBI lineage: Bacteria > Pseudomonadati > Pseudomonadota > Gammaproteobacteria > Pseudomonadales > Pseudomonadaceae > Azotobacter > Azotobacter chroococcum. The sequence continues at coordinate 3,597,304 of NZ_CP011835.1, forward strand.
CTCGACGGCAGCATTCTGATGACCCTGTCCGACGACACGGGCATCGCCCTGCGCCACCTCATCGACGCCGAACAGTGGCGGAACCCGGACCGGCTGCCGGGCTGCATCGCGGCGGTGAAGGGCGAGTTGGCGAGCGGGAAATAAGGCAAGCCCCCCGCTTGCCGCCCTCCCCCAGCGCTGACAAGCCAGCTCCGAACCGCCTGTCCCGAACTGCCGGAAAAGCGCCAGCAGAACGGAAACAGTGATCCGTGGCCGGTTGAACCACTCAACATGTCGACGAAGACTGCAGTCCTGATGCCTTCAAGCCTTCCCGCGTCGAGGCTGGCTAAAATCTCCACGCGCTGACCTACACTTGTCCACGGGCGCACCTTCGCCGAGTGGCGTCCGGTCATTGGTCGAAACCCAACTGGAATGGATGACAAATATTCACCTGGCATCAATGCATCATTGGTGCCTGGAGACAACCCATGTTCGTCTCGCTCCGTCGCTTCGGTATATTGACCGTCACAGCCCTCACCCTGCTCGCCACATCGGCCCTTGCGCTGGACACCGTCAAATTCATGGTCCCCGGCCCCAGCGGCGGCGGTTATGACCAGACCGCCCGCCTATTGGGCAAGGCCTTGATCGAGGCCAAGGCGGCAAAGGCGGTCACCTTCGAGAACAAGGGCGGCGCCGGAGGAACGCTCGGGTTGGCGCAATTCGCCAACAGCACCAAGGGCGACCCGAATGCCCTGCTCATCGTCGGCGCGGTCATGGTCGGTGCCGTGGCACAGAACAAGCCGCCGATCACCTTGGAGCATGTGACGCCGATCGCGCGGCTTTTCCACGAATACAACGTGATCGCCGTGCGCAACGCGTCCCCCTACAAGACGCTGGACGACCTGCTGACCGAATTCAAGGCCAACCCGTCCAGCGTCAAATGGGCTGGCGGCTCCAAGGGTTCGGTGGATCACATCGGAATCGCCGAATTGGCGGGCAAGCTGAATATTCCAATCGACAAGGTGAACTACATCGCCTTCGGCGGAGGGGGCGAAGCCGTCGCGGCGACCCTGGGAGGCCATGTCACGGCGATCACCGGCGGCTATGCCGAGCTTTCAAAATACATTGAATCCGGTCAGTTCCGCGTACTCGCCGTCGGCTCGCCCACCCGCATTGCCAGTGTCGATGCACCGACGCTCAAAGAGCAGGGATTGGACATGACCACCGACAATTGGCGCGGTGTCTATGGCGCAGCCGACCTCACGCCTGCGCAACGCCAGGAAGTGACCGACGCTGTTCTGGCTGCCACCAACACAAACGTGTGGAAAAAAAGCCTTCAAGCCAATGCATGGCTACCCAGCTTCATCAGTGGCGATGACTTTGCCAGGTTCGTTGAAGATGAGCACTCTCGCCTGCGCGACATGCTGATCAAGGTCGGTCTGCTCTGATATGACCCGTCCTCGAAAAGTATGGCCGGCACAGCTGGCGGTAGGCGCAAGTCTCATCTTCATGAGTGCGGTATTGGCGTTCGGTGCATTCCGTTTTCCGGTGGAGAAGGGATTCACCATTCTGGGTGCTCACGTCTATCCCTATGCCGTGGCAGTGTTCCTGGGGATCGTAGGTGTATTGACAAGCCTTCAGGCTGTCACCGCTGGCTCCCGAGAGCCTGCATACGACAGCGGCAGAGTTACCAAGGCCCTGCCCGGCGGCAAGACTGGAGCCGCCTGGGTTACCGCGGGTCTTGCGATCTGTGCCCTGCTCATCACGCATATCGGGTTCGTACTGGCTGCGGCGCAGCTGTTTGCCTGTTCGGCCCATGGGTTCGGTAGCCGCCGTCCGGCACGGGACCTTGCCATCGGCATCGCTCTGGCACTACCGGTCTACTGGCTCTTCAGCATCGGGCTTGGAGTTTCCCTTCCGCCTCTCGTCAATGCCTGGATCTGAGCCGGGCTCAAGGAGGTAAACATGGAGGAAATCTTCTCGAGCCTGACCACAGGCTTCACCACGGCGCTTGTGCCGATCAATCTGCTATGTGGGTTTATCGGCTGCCTGCTTGGCACCGCGATCGGTGTCCTGCCGGGTATCGGACCGGCGCTGACGATTGCCCTGCTGCTGCCAATCACGGCCAAGGTCGATCCCACCGGCGCCCTGATCATGTTCGCCGGCATCTATTACGGCGCCCAGTTCGGAGGCTCCACAACCTCCATCCTGCTCAATGCGCCAGGAGAGTCGGCCTCCATGGTCACGGCCCTGGAAGGCAACTCGATGGCACGCAACGGACGGGCAGGCCCCGCCCTGGCAACGGCAGCCATCGGTTCATTCGTGGCCGGAACGATCGCCACGGTCTTGCTGACCCTTTTTGCGCCTGTCATTGCCGACTTCGCCCTGAGATTCGGCCCCGCGGAATATTTCGCGATTCTGGTGCTCGCCTTCACGACCGTGTCCGCGGTGCTCGGATCCTCCATGCTGCGCGGCCTCGCCTCGCTGGGCCTTGGACTGACCATCGGCTTGATCGGCCTGGACTCCCTCTCGGGCGTTGCCCGCTACACTTGGGGGATACCCGAGCTGATCGACGGCATCGAGGTCGTACTCGTTGCCGTCGGGCTGTTTGCCGTCGGTGAAGCCCTGTACGGCGTGCTCTACCAGGGGGAAGAAACGGGCAGCCGGCATCGTTTGACTTCCGTATGGATGACCCGCGCCGACTGGAAGCGATCGATTCCGGCCTGGCTACGGGGAACGCTCATCGGCTTTCCGTTCGGATCGATTCCGGCAGGCGGCGCTGAAATTCCGACTTTCCTGTCCTATTCGGCCGAGCGCAAACTCAGCAAGCATCCGCAAGAGTTCGCAGCCAACCAAGGCGAGGGGGCCATCGAGGGCGTTGCCGGCCCCGAGGCGGCCAACAACGCGAGCGCAACGGGCTCCCTGATACCGCTGCTGACCCTGGGCATACCCACCTCTGCCACCGCAGCGATTCTGTTGGCCGCTTTCCAGAACTACAACCTGCAGCCGGGTCCGCTGCTCTTCCAGACCTCAGGAGAGCTGGTCTGGGCCCTGGTTGCCTCTCTGTACATCGGCAACACCATCCTGCTCATCCTGAACCTTCCCCTGGTGGGCCTCTGGGTCAAGCTTCTCCGGATTCCCCGCCCCTACCTGAACGCCGGAATTCTGGTGTTCGCCACCATCGGCGTGTACGGCATGCGCCAGTCCTCCTTCGACCTCCTGCTCATGCTGGCGATCGGCTGGCTCGGGGTACTGATGCGCCGTCTCGATTTTCCCATCGCCCCCGTGATCGTGGGCATGCTGCTGGGCCCCATGGCCGAAAAGCAGCTGCGCAATGCCCTGTCCATCAGCCAGGGAGATTGGCTCGTGTTCGTGACGCAACCCATTTCTGCCGTGCTCCTCGCCCTGACGCTGCTGATCCTGATCGTCCCTCCCCTGCTGCACGCCCGCGGTATCCGCCTGCAGGGGCAGGACTGATCGCCATCGACAGGCAGCGGCGTCAGCCAACTGGCCTTCGCCGCTGTTCTGCCGGATTATCCCGATACGTCAGGGCCTGGGCTGTGGGGAAGAAGTCACGGCTGCTCCAGCGCCGCGACCAGCGCCTTGAGGAAGCGCGCCGCCTCGCCACCGGTGACCGCGCGGTGGTCGAAGGTCAAGGACAGCGGCAGCAGCGGATGCACCACCACCTGGCCGTCCACCGCCACCGGCTCCTCGCGGATCGCGCCGGCGCCGACGATGGCCACCTGCGGCGGCACCACCACGGGACTGGCATAGCGGCCGAACAGGGTGCCGTAGTTGGACAGGGTGAGGGTCGCGCCCATCATCTCCTGGGGCGGGATGGAGCGCGCCTGGACGTCGGCGCGCAGCCGCGCCATGCCCTCCTTCAGATCCTCGGCGCTACGCGCGCCGACGTTGCGCAGCACCGGCACGAAGAGGCCGTCCGGGGTATCCACGGCGATGCCCAGGTCGAGCTGGGCGTGCTGGCGCAGCGACAGACCCTTGCCGTCGAACCAGGCATTGAGCACCGGCTCCGTGGCGCAGGCGGCGGCGATCGCCATGGCCAGGCGCACCAGCGGGTCGCGGGCCTGCGCCCAGCGGTGCAGGTCGGCGTCGGCGAACAGGCTAACCGGCACCACCTCGGCATGCGCGCGGGCCATGTTGAGCGCCATGCTGCGCCGCACGCCGCGCAGCTTCTCGCCGCCGAAGCGCTCGCGCGCACCTTCCGCGGCGGCCTCCACGTCGGCGCGGGTGACCAGCCCGTCCGGCCCGGAGCCGCTCAGGCCGGCCAGCTCGACGCCGAGCTTCTGCGCCAGCTGGCGCACCGCCGGGGTCGCCCGCGGCGCCAGGTGCTCGCGGGTCGAGGGCGCGGCGCCGATGCAGAAGCTGTCCGCCTGGCCCTCGGCGCCGCCTTCCAGGCGGCCGACCACGGTACCGGCATCACCCTCCCCTTCGTAGCCGACCAAGGGCTCGCCGACGTGCAGCAGATCGCCCACCTGGCCGAAGATCTTCGCCACCACGCCATCATGGGGCGCCGGGATATCGACGATGGCCTTGGCGGTTTCCACCGAGACCAGCAGCTGGTCGGCCTTCACGCTGTCGCCAGCCCTGACGTGCCACTCGACGATCTCGGCTTCCTGCAGGCCCTCGCCGAGGTCGGGCAGTTTGAAATATTTCATGCTCGTTCTCCTCTGTCGCTCAGGCGTAGTCCAGCACCGTCTCGCAGGCGGCGAGGATGTCCTCGACGCCCGGCAGGTAGTACTGCTCCAGGCGATACAGCGGCGGCGGGATGTCCGGCGCGGTGACCCGCTGGATCGGCGCGTGCAGGTCGAGCAGGACACGCTCGTAGAGGCTGGCGGCGATCTCCGCGCCGACCGCGCAGCTCTTCGGCGCCTCGTGGACGATCACGCAGCGGCCGGTCTTGCGCACCGAGGCCTCCAGGGTGTCGAGGTCGAGCGGCTTGACGCAGGCGACGTCGATCACCTCGGCGTCGATGCCGCGCTCGGCCAGGGCGCTCGCGGCCTGCAGGCTCTCGTGGACGCTGGCGCCCCAGCTGACCAGGGTCAGGTCGCGGCCCTCGCGCAGGGTGAAGCAGCTGTCCAGCGGCAGGCGCAGGCCATCGTCGACCAGGGGCTGCGGGTTCATCCGGTACAGCCGGGTCGGCTCGAGGAAGATCACCGGGTCGGGGTCGTCGATGGCCGCCAGCAGCAGGCCGTAGGCCCGCGCCGGGGACGACGGCACCACCACACGCAGACCGGGAACGTGCGCGAACAGCGTCTCGGTGCTCTCGCTGTGGTGCTCCGGCGCGCGGATTCCGGCGCCCATCGGCGTGCGCAGCACCATCGGGCAGCTCAGCCGGCCGCGGGTGCGGTTGCGCAGGCGGCTGGCGTGGGATACCAGATGCTCCATGGCCGCGTAGATGAAACCCATGAACTGGATCTCAACCACCGGCCTGAGGCCCTGGGCGGCCATGCCCACCGCGAGGCCGGCGAGCATGGTCTCGGCCAGCGGCGTGTCGAGCACCCGCTTGAAGCCGAAGGCCTCGCGCAGCCCGAGGGTGGCGCGGAACACCCCGCCGTTGACCCCCACGTCCTCGCCGAGCACCACCACGTTGTCGTCGTCGCGCATCGCCCGGTGCAGGGCCAGGTTGACCGCCTCCACCAGGGTGTATTTGCCGTTACTCATGATGTTCGCCTCCCTGGCGCCGGGCCAGCCGCTCCTCGAGCATCTCGCGCTGCTCGGCCAGCGCCGCCGGCCAGCGGGCGTAGACGTAGTCGAGCACCGAGCCCAAGGGCTGCATGCCGGCCGCCTCGAAGCTCTCCACGGCGCGCTGCACCTCGGCCTGGCAGTCGGCGATCAGCGCCTGCTCGCGGCCCTCGTCCCACACGCCCTGGGCGGCGAGGAAGGCCTGCAGGCGCCTGACCGGCTCCTCCTCCCAGGCCTGGCGGACCTCCTCGGCGGAGCGGTAGCGGGTCGCGTCGTCGGCGGTGGTGTGGTCGCCCAGGCGGTAGCTCAGACACTCCAGCAGCACCGGTCCCTTGCCGTGGCGGGCGCGCGCCAGGGCCTGGCGCATGCGGTCGCAGACGGCAAGGATGTCGTTGCCGTCGACCTGCTCGCCGTGGATGCCGGCGCCGATCGCCTTCTGCGCCAGGGTCGGCGCGCCGCACTGGATGCGCCGCGGCACCGAGATCGCCCACTGGTTGTTGTTGACCACGAAGACCACTGGCAGCTGCCAGGCGCCGGCGACGTTCAGCGCCTCGAGGAAGTCGCCCTTGCTGGTCGCGCCGTCGCCGCAGGTGGTGACGGCGACGCGGTGCTCGCCGCGGACCTTGAACGCCGTGGCCACGCCGCAGGCATGCAGGGCCTGGGTGGCGATCGGCACGCAGATCGGGAAATCCTGGGCGGCCAGCGGATCGACGAAGTCGCTGCCGCGCTCGTCGCCGCCCCAGTAGAGGAGAATCTCCTCCATGCGCACCCCGCGCATCAGCTGCACGGCGGTGTCGCGGTAATAGGGCACCAGCACGTCCTCGGCCTGCATCAGGCTGCCGATGGCCACGCCGATGGCCTCCTGGCCGAGGGTCGGCGCGTAGGTGCCGATCCGTCCGGTGCGCTGCAGGGCCACCGCCTTCTGGTCGAACAGGCGGGTCAGCACCATCTGCCGGTAGAGTCGGGTCAGCAGGTTGAAGTCGTCGGCCCAGCCGGGCAGCTCGGCCACCGGGCGGCCGTCGGGCGCCAGGTAGCGGGTATAGGGAAGTTCGGGTGACATTCTGGGCTCCTCAGCGCCTTGTGGGCGCGTCCGAACCCGCCGCTCGTGACGGCGGGCAGTGCACGAAATGCATGTCGAAAGTCGCGAAGGCGCGGGTGGCGTGGCGCTCCCCGGCGCCGGCACCCCCTGAACTCTAGCCGTAGATCAGCCGCTCCGCCTCCTCGTCGGCGATCCGCGCCGGCGAGCGCTCCTCAGCCTGGGCGCGCGCGTAGATGGCGCTCAGCCGCTGGCGGATGCCGCCCAGGTGCGCGCCGATGCTCTCGTCGCTTTCGCCGCGATGGCGCAGCGCCACGTAGACCAGCCCGCCGGCATTGATGACGTAGTCCGGCGCATAGAGGATGCCGCGCCGCTGCAGCAGGTCGGCGACCTCCGGGCCGGCCAGCTGGTTGTTCGCCGCGCCGGCCACCGCGGCGCAGCGCAGCGCGCCGACCGACTCGGCGTTGAGGATGCCGCCCAGCCCGCAGGGCACCAGGATGTCGCAGGGCTCGCAGAGCAGCGCGTCGCTGGCCACCGGGCGCGCGCCCAGGTGTTCCACCGCCTGCTGCACGCGGCCCTGGTCGAGGTCGCTGACCAGCAGCTCGGCGCCGGCCGCGGCGAGCCGCTCGACCAGCGCATAGCCGACATGACCGAGGCCCTGCACGGCGATGCGCAGGCCCTCCAGCTCCTCGCAGCCGAGGCGCGCCTGGGCCGTGGCGCGGATGCCGGCGAACACCCCCTCGGCGGTATGCGGCGAGGGATCGCCCTCGTCGGTGGTGCTGGTGACGTGCCGGGTCTGGCAGGCGATGCAGTCCATGTCGGCGCTCGAGGTGCCGCTGTCGACGGCGGTGATGTAGCGGCCGCCCAGGGAGTCGATGAAACGCCCGAAGGCCTGGAACAGCGCGCAGCGATCGCCGATGTGCGGCGGCCGGATCAGCACCGCCTTGCCGCCGCCGAGTTCCAGCTCGGCCAGCGCGGCCTTGTAGCTCATGCCCTGGGCCAGGCGCATGGCATCGCGCACGGCGCTTTCGGTGTCGGGATAGTCGAGGAAGCGGCAGCCGCCGAGCGCGGGGCCGAGGCGGGTGTTGTGGATGGCGATGATGGCCTCGAGGCCGGTGACGGGATCCCGCGCCAGATGCAATGCCTCGAGCCGGGCGGCCTTCATCAGGGCGAACATGGCGATACTCCCCTGCTGCTGTTCACCCTGAGTATAGGCGCGGCCCCCGGAATACAGCGGCCGGCGCGTTCTGGACGAATCGTCCCGCAGCGGCTAAAAACAGGACAAGTAGTGGAGTATGCCCATGAACTCGCGCCAAGCCTGCTTTGCCTGCCTGCAACGCGACCCGCCGGCCCTCTTCGAGGCGGCCCTGTGGATCGCCACCGAGCACGACCCCGCGCTGCGTCCCGAACTCGTCCTGCGCGACCTCGGCGGACTGGCGCAGCAGGTCGCCAGCGGCCTGCCCGGCCTGCCGGCGCGGGAGCTGGGCCAGCCGCTGCTGCGCCTGCTGCACGACCTGGGCTTCCACGAGGAGGGCCACCTGCCCCTGCGCCCGCATGCCCTGCTGCTGCACCGGGTGCTGGAGAAGCGCCGCGGCCATCCGCTGGCGCTGGCGCTGATCGCCCTGGAAATCGCCCGGCGCCTGGAGATCCCCCTGTACGGCGTGGATTTCCCCGGCCAGATCCTGCTGCGCATGGAAAACGCCGACCACCTGCTCGATCCCGTCAGCGGCCGCCGCCTGTACAACCGCGACTGCCGCGAGCTGCTGCTGCGCCAGCCCGGCGCGCCGGCGGAACTCGAAAGCCGCCACCTGCAGCCCTGCGCCGCGCACAACCTGCTGCAGCAGCTGTCGCGCCAGCTGCGCCAGCTGCACCGCCAGGAGGACGATCCGCTGGCCGCCCTGAAGGACGCCGAGCGGGTCCTGCTGCTCGGTCCGCCCAGCGTCGCCGACCACCTCGCCCGCGCCGAGCTCTACCAGCAGCTCGAATGTCCCCAGGGCGAGCGTTTCGACCTGCAGCGCGCCCTGCTGCTCTGCGACGACCCGGCCGAGCGCCTGCAGCTGAGCCAGCGCCTGCGCCAGGTGGAAGTGGTGGCGGCGCTGCATTGAGCGCCTGGAAAGGCGTGGACGAGGCCGGTGCGGAGGCAGGCCGGACAAAAGTGCCGGCCGGAGGGAGCGGGGAACGGCCGAAGGCGTCGTGGCGCGGACCTGCCCGGCCGTCCCCGAACCCCGGATTACAGGCGGGCCTGCACCGCGCGACCGTTGAGCGGCTGCACCGGGCGGGCATTCATCGGATAGAGCTGCTTGAACGCGGCGATCTGCTCCGCGGAAACCTCCACCGGCTGCCTGAGCACATGCCAGCGGACCCCCTCGGTGCACGGCGGCGTGGTCAGCGAGCCGATGTAGTGGTAGTAGTCCTGCTCCTCCGGCAGCAGGTGGGCCGGATGGAAGGCCTCGGCCAGTTCGGCCTTGGCATGGGCCTCGTCCGGCATGGCGGCGAACACCTTGTCCAGCGCCTCGTGCTTCCCGCCCTCCTTGAACAGCACGGCCACCACCGCCAGCTCGCCGGCGCCGCTGCGATGCACCATGTGGGCGACCATCGGATAGTGCTCGCCGTTCACCCGCTCCTCGCTGGGCGTATGGAAGTGGAACTGGTGCAGGCGGAAACTCTCCTCGCCCAGCTTGATGTGGCCGGCGGCATCGAAATCGATCTGCACGGTGTGCCCGTTGTTGGCGACCTTCGCCGCGCTCGGCGCGTATTCGAAGCCGATGGGCGACAGCTCGGCTGCGGCGACGGCGGAATGCTGGATATCGATGGGCGACTGGGCCTGGCCCTGCTTGCAGGTCGCGTAGTCGCTGTGCAGGTTGCCCCACTGCTCGGCGCCGCTATGCCCCTCGTAGGTCCAGTGCGGCTTGCCGTGATGGCCTTCGGAGGCGACGGCGCTGGAAATGGCCAGCGCGAGCAGAACCGGTGCGGCAATGACTTTCTTCATGGATGACCTTGTTGTTTTTTCGTAGTGATCGTGAGTGTTGCAACTTGCCGGGAACCTTCTCGAAAGCCGAAAGACGCGCAGCCGAATGCCGCCGGAACTTCGTGCGAAGTAACGGCGCGGGCAACTTTCGTCGACAACCTTGCGTAGTGAAACTACAGAAGAAGATACCTGTCCCGGCGCGACCGGTAGCAAAAGGAAATCCATTCCATCAGCCGGCCTTGTTATAGTGGCACAATTGTAGCATTGGCCTTTTCAAAGGAAACATTTAAACAAACTTTGTAACATCTCGACATACCTGCGACCTTGCCATCGATATATCCGGCATCCCCCGGCGTAGACACCTTAATTTATTTTCCAGCAATAAAAAGTAACAAAATCCCCATGAAAAGATCCGCACTGCCTCTCCTGCTTTGCCTGCTGGCCGGCACCACCTGGGCCAGCCAGCCCGCCTCGGGCACCTTCGTCGCCAGCCAGAACTGCGAGGCCTACCTGTCGTTCCGCAAGCAGACCAACCCCGGCGCGGCGAAGACCGAAAGCGGCCGCGAATACCGGGTTCGCGAGATCGACGAACGGGATTACCAGTGGCTGCGGATCGAGATGCCCGGCATCGCCGAACCGCTGCGCTGGGTGCCGGAAGCCTGCGGTACGGTCAAGGACATGGCGCAGGCGAAACCGGCCGGCCGCGAACCCCGGCAACAGTCCGCCGGCATCTGCCAGACCCCGGGCCTGCAGGACAGCTACGTACTGGCAATTACCTGGCAGCCGGGGTTCTGCGAACACAAGCTGGATAAAAGCAAGAGCAAACAGAAACCCGAGTGCCGGGCTCTGGACAGTGGCGAACTGAATATCGCCCACTTCACCCTGCATGGACTCTGGCCGAACAAGAAAGAGTGCGGCAAGAATTACGGCAACTGCTCTAGAACGGACATCCAGCTCAGTGAAGAAACACTTTCCTATATCAAACCCTGGATGCCGAACTTCCACTTCGAGAACGCCTTCGGCAACTACGAATGGAAGAAACACGGCACTTGCCAGACCCATATGGACGACGATGGGTATTTCCGCCAGGCGGTGACCGCGGTACGCACGGTCAACGATTCGGAACTCGGCCAGTACATCCGGGCGAACATCGGCAAGAGCGTCGAACGCCGCAAACTGCAGGACATCCTCAGGCGCACCCATCCGGACGCCCCCAACAGCTTCAGCTTCCTGTGCACCGGCAACCGCCTCCACGAGATCCAGGTACGGCTGCCGGTGGACTTCCGGGAAGGTCCGACCCTCGCCGGGCTGATCGGTCCGCAACCACCCAAAACGCGCAGCGCCGTCCCGGGCGAATGCAGCCAGGAACGCATCCTGATCGAGCAGAGCGGACGCTGAGCGGACGGAAAAGGCCGGCGCCGGCGATTCTTGAGCGATTTTCAAGGCAACAAGCGCAGCGGCTTTGCGCATAATCGGCCTGTTTCCCGTCCCGGAGTAGCAGTCATGGATATCCTGCAAGCGATGCGCGCCTTCGTGCGGGTGGTGGACAGCGGCAGCTTCACCGCCGCGGCCACCTCCCTGCAGCTTTCCAACGCCCAGGTGTCGCGCCTGGTGTCCGATCTGGAGGCCAGCCTGCAGGCGCGCCTGCTGCACCGCACCACCCGCCGCCTGGCGGTGACCGAAGCCGGCGAGCGCTACCTGCAGCGCTGCCGGAGCATCCTCGCCGAGGTGCACGACGCCGCCGTCGAGGCCAGCGGCGCACACCTGACACCGCGCGGCCGCCTGCGCGTGCACTCGATCACCAGCCTCGGCACCCTGCAGCTGGCGCCGCTGGTGGCGCACTACACCGCGCTGTATCCCGAGGTCACCCTGGAGCTGACCCTGTCGCAGCGCACCCCGGACCTGCTCGAGGAGGGACACGACGTGGTCATCACCCTGTCCCGCGACCTGCCCGATTCGGATCTGGTGGCCCAGCGCCTGGGCGATTTGCACAGCGTGGTCTGCGCCGCGCCGCACTACCTCGAACGGCACGGCACCCCGAAGACCCCCCAGGACCTGCACGAGCACCGCTGCCTGCGCCTGGTCGATCCGCTGTTCCCCGACCGCTGGGTGTTCCAGGACGGCGACGCCGAGCTGATCGTGCGCCCCGGCGACCACTTCCAGGTCAACGTCGCGGAGGCGCTGGCCCAGACCGCGGCGGCCGGCATGGGCGTCTGCCTGCTGCCCAGCTTCGTCGCCGCCAAGGCCCTCCGTCAGGGCAGCCTGAGGCGCCTGCTGCCGCAATACCAGTTGCACCAGCGGAGCATCTACGCGCTCTATCCCTCGCGCAGCTTCCTCGACGCCAAGATCCGCACCTGGATCGAACTGCTCAAGGAGGAACTGCCCCGGGCCTTTGCCCAGGACCAGCAGATCCTCGACGACGCGGCCTACTGGGCCTGACCCTCGAAAGACTCGGCGTCGGCCCGGAGAGCAGGCCGCAGCCGCACCCGGCTCATGGCGAAATGCCGCCCGCCCCGCCTCGATGATAATGTGCATTTCTGCAGAGTCGCTCTGCAGATATCGCCATTGTATCGAGCAAATTCGCACTGCTAGGCTCCAACCATTCCTCGCAGCGGTCAGCGAGCCCCATAACAACAAAAAGGCCCGGCAGGCGGAGACACGCGATGATCCACTCCAGCTCCATCCCCAGCATCAAACTGCTGATCGACGGCCAGTTCGTCGAATCCACCACCACGCAATGGCGCGACGTCGTCAACCCGGCGACCCAGCAGGTCCTGGCCCGCGTCCCCTTCGCCACCGCCGAAGAAATGCACGCCGCGGTGGCCAGCGCCCGCGAGGCCTTCAAGAGCTGGCGCAGGACGCCGATCGGCACCCGGGCGCGGATCTTCCTGAAATACCAGCAACTGATCCGCGAGCACCTCAAGGAGCTGGCGGCGATCCTCACCGCCGAGCAGGGCAAGACCCTGGCCGACGCCGAGGGTGACGTGCTCCGCGGCCTGGAGGTGGTCGAGCACGCCGCCGGCATCGGCAACCTGCAGCTCGGCGAGCTGGCCAACAACGTGGCCGCCGGCGTCGACACCTACACCCTGCTGCAGCCGCTCGGCGTCTGCGCCGGCATCACCCCGTTCAACTTCCCGGCGATGATCCCGCTGTGGATGTTCCCGATGGCCATCGCCACCGGCAACACCTTCGTCCTCAAGCCCTCCGAACAGGACCCGATGGTCACCATGCGCCTGGTCGAGCTGGCCCTGGAGGCCGGCATCCCGCCGGGGGTGCTCAACGTGATCCACGGCGGCGCCGAGGCGGTCGACCTGCTCTGCGACCACCCGGACATCAAGGCGATCTCCTTCGTCGGCTCGAGCCGGGTCGGCAGCCACGTCTACAACCGCGCCTCGCAGAACGGCAAGCGCGTGCAGTGCATGATGGGCGCGAAGAACCACGGGATCGTCCTGCCCGACGCGCACAAGGAGCAGACCCTCGCCAACCTGGCCGGTGCCGCCTTCGGCGCGGCGGGACAGCGCTGCATGGCGCTGTCGGTGGCGATCCTGGTCGGCGAGGCGCGGGCCTGGCTGCCGGAGCTGGTGGAGAAGGCCAAAACGCTCAAGGTCGGCGCCGGCAGCGAGCCCGGCACCGATGTCGGCCCGCTGATCTCCTGCGCGGCGCTGGACCGGGTCGGCGGCCTGATCGAGCGCGGCGTGCGGGAAGGTGCCCGGCTGGAGCTGGACGGCCGCAACCCCGCCGTGGCCGGCTACGCGCAGGGCAACTTCGTCGGCCCGACGATCTTCTCCGGGGTCAGCGCCGATATGAGCATCTACCGCGAGGAGATCTTCGGCCCGGTGCTCTGCGTGATGCGGGCCGAAACCCTCGACGAGGCCATCGCCATCGTCAACGCCAACCCCCACGGCAACGGCACCGCCCTGTTCACCCGCTCCGGCGCCGCCGCCCGGCACTTCCAGGAGGAGATCGACGTCGGCCAGGTCGGCATCAACGTGCCGATCCCGGTGCCGGTGCCGATCTTCTCCTTCAGCGGCTCGCGGGCCTCCAAGCTCGGCGACCTCGGCCCCTACGGCAAGCAGGTGGTGCAGTTCTACACCCAGACCAAGACCGTCACCCAGCGCTGGTTCGACGAGAGCGAAGTCGGCGGCCCGGTCAACACCACCATCACCCTCAAGTAAAACCGTGCGCCTCGCGCACCGAGAAAGGAAGCGTTGCCATGACCTACGAGAACCTGCTGCTGGAAATGCACGGCAAGGTCGCGCTGATCACCCTCAACCGCCCGCAGGCCCTGAATGCCCTGTCGCCGGCGCTGACCGCCGAGCTGAGCGCCCTGCTCGATGCCCTGGAAGCCGACGACGGCGTCGCCGCGCTGGTCCTCACCGGCAGCGGGAAGGCCTTCGCCGCCGGCGCCGACATCAAGGCGATGAAGGACTGGAGCTACATGGACGTCTACAAGTCCGACTTCATCACCGCCAGCTGGGAGCGCCTGGCCAGCTTCCGCAAGCCGAGCATCGCCGCGGTGGCCGGCTACGCCCTGGGCGGCGGCTGCGAGCTGGCGATGATGTGCGACTTCATCATCGCCGCCGACAGCGCCCGGTTCGGCCAGCCGGAAATCACCCTCGGCACCATTCCGGGCGCCGGCGGCACCCAGCGCCTGACCCGCTTCATCGGCAAGGCCAAGGCCATGGACATGGTCCTCACCGGGCGCCTGATCGACGCCCAGGAAGCCGAGCGCTGCGGTCTGGTCAGCCGCCTGGTGCCGGCCGACAAGCTGATCGAGGAGGCGCTCGCCGCCGCCGGGAAGATCGCCCAGATGTCCGCGCCCATCGCCATGATGGCCAAGGAGTCGGTCAACCGCGCCTTCGAGACCGGCCTCGCCGAGGGCATCCGCTTCGAGCGCCGGCTGTTCCACTCTACCTTCGCCACCGAGGACCAGAAGGAAGGCATGGCCGCCTTCGTCGAGAAGCGCCAGCCCAGCTTCAGGAACCGCTGACGAGGCCTGTGCTCTCCCTTGCCGGAGAGCCGTAGGAGCGAATTCATTCGCGATGCCGGCAAAAGCAGAAGCATCGCGGATGAATCCGCTCCTACAGCCGGCGCCAGCCGCCCCATCCCATAACAAGAACAAGAGGACACCACCATGCATATCGGCTTTCTCGGCCTCGGCAACATGGGTGCGCCCATGGCCCGCAACCTGCTCAAGGCCGGCCACCGGCTGAGCGTCTTCGACCTGTCGGAGGCGGCCGTGGCCGGCCTGGTCGAGGCCGGCGCCACGGCCGCCGCCTCCCCCGCCGCGCTGGCGCGGACGGACGTCGAGCTGATCGTCAGCATGCTGCCCGCCGCCGCCCAGGTGAAGAGCGTCTACCTCGGCGCGGACGGCCTGATCGCCCAGGTCCGCCCCGGCGTCCTGCTGATCGACAGCTCGACCATCGACCCGCTGAGCGCCCGGGAAGTCGCCGCCGCGGCGCGCGCCCACGACAACCCGATGCTCGATGCGCCGGTGTCCGGCGGTACCGGCGGCGCCGCCGCCGGCACCCTGACCTTCATGGTCGGCGGCGCGGCGGAGGATTTCGAGCGCGCCCGGCCGGTCCTCGCCGCCATGGGCAGGAACATCGTCCACTGCGGCGGCGCCGGCAACGGCCAGGTCGCCAAGGTGGCCAACAACCTGCTGCTCGGCATCTCGATGATCGGCGTCGCCGAGGCCATGAGCCTGGGCGTCGCCCTGGGCATGGACCCGCAGGTGCTGGCCGGCATCCTCAATACCTCCAGCGGCCGCTGCTGGAGCTCGGACACCTACAACCCCTTTCCCGGCGTGCTGGAGAATGCCCCGGCTTCCCGCGGCTACAGCGGCGGCTTCGGCACCGACCTGATGCTCAAGGACCTCGGCCTGGCCAGCGAGGCCGCCCGCGAGGCGCGCCAGCCGGTGTTCCTCGGCGCCCTCGCCCAGCAGCTCTACCAGGCGTTCAGCGCCCAGGGCAACGGCGCCCTGGACTTCTCCGCGATCATCAACCTCTACCGCAAGGACGCCCAGGCATGAGCGAAGCCCCCGTACTGGCGGCGGTGCGCAACCGCATCGGCCACCTCACCCTCAACCGCCCGGCCGGCCTGAACGCCCTCAGCCTGCCGATGGTCCGCCTCCTGCACCGGCAGTTGCAGGCCTGGGCCGACGACCCGCAGATTCTCGCCGTGGTCCTGCGCGCCAACGGCGAGAAGGCCTTCTGCGCCGGCGGCGACATCCGCTGGCTGTACGAGAGCTACAAACAGGCCGACGGCCAGCACGACATCTTCTTCGTCGAGGAATACGCCCTCGACCAGTACATCCACGCCTACCCCAAGCCGGTGCTGGCGCTGCTCGATGGCTTCGTCCTCGGCGGCGGCATGGGCCTGGCCCAGGGCGCCGCGCTGCGGGTGGTCAGCGAGCGGGTGAGGATGGGCATGCCCGAGGTCGGCATCGGCTACTTCCCGGACGTCGGCGGCAGCTACTTCCTGTCGCGCATGCCGGGCGAGCTGGGCACCTACCTGGGCGTCACCGGCGTGCATGTGCGCAGCGCCGACGCCCTCTACGGCGGCCTGGCCGACTGCCATCTGCCCGTCGAGCAGTTCGCCGAGCTGGACCGCTGCCTGGACCAGATGGGCTGGAACGTGCATCCCGCCGAGGCCCTGCGCACCCTGCTCGCCACCCTGGCCGCGAACCGGCTGCCGGCCTCGGAGCTCGCCGCCCTCCGCCCGGCCATCGACCGGCACTTCGCCCTGCCGGACATCGCCGCCATCCGCGCCTCGCTGCAGGCGGAGCGGCGCCCCGAGTACCGCGACTGGGCCGAGGAAACCCTCGGACTGCTGGAAGGCCGCTCGCCGCTGGCCGTCTGCCTGACCCTGGAGCTGCTGCGCCGCGGCCGCGCGCTGTCCCTCGCCGACTGCTTCGCCCTGGAGCTGCACCTGGACCGCCAGTGGTTCGCCAGCGGCGACATCATGGAGGGCGTGCGCGCCCTACTGATCGACAGGGACAAGGCGCCGCGCTGGAACCCGCCCCGCCTGGCGGACGTCACGCCGGAACGGGTCCAGACTTTCTTTGCCGGCTTCCGGCCGAGCGCCGGCAAGACCCGCCGCCAGGCCTGAGCGAACGAGAGGTGAGCGCGATGCACGATATCGAACTGAGCGAAGAGCAACGCATGATCCGCGACCTGGCCCGGGACTTCGCCCGCCGCGAGGTCGCCCCGCGGGCGCAGGCCTGGGAAAAGGCCGGCTGGATCGACGATGCCCTGGTGGCGCAGATGGGCGAACTGGGCCTGCTCGGCATGGTGGTGCCGGAAGAATGGGGCGGCAGCTACGTCGACTACGTCGCCTACGCCCTGGCGGTGGAGGAGATCTCCGCCGGCGACGGCGCCCTCGGCACGCTGATGAGCGTCCACAACTCGGTCGGCTGCGGCCCCCTCCTGCAATACGGCAGCCAGGCGCAGAAGGACGCCTGGCTGACCGAACTGGCCACGGGCCGCGCCATCGGCTGCTTCTGCCTGACCGAGCCGCAGGCCGGCTCGGAGGCGCACAACCTGCGCAGCCGCGCCGAACTCAGGGACGGCCGCTGGGTGCTCGACGGCGCCAAGCAGTTCGTCAGCAACGCCAGCCGCGCCCGGCTGGCCATTGTCTTCGCGGTGACCGACCCGGAACTCGGCAAGAAGGGCCTGTCGGCCTTCCTGGTGCCCACCGACACCCCAGGCTTCGTCGTCGAGCGCCGCGAGCACAAGATGGGCATCCGCGCCGCCGACACCTGCGCGGTGAGCCTCTCCGGCTGCAGCATCCCCGCACAGAACCTGCTCGGCGAGCGCGGCAAGGGGCTGGCCATCGCCCTCTCGAATCTGGAGGGCGGGCGCATCGGCATCGCCGCCCAGGCGCTCGGTATCGCCCGCGCGGCGTTCGAGGCGGCGCTGGCCTATGCCCGCGAGCGCGTGCAGTTCGGCAAGCCGATCGTCGAGCACCAGAGCATCGCCAACCTGCTGGCCGACATGCACACCCAGCTCAACGCCGCGCGCCTCTTGACCCTGCACGCCGCGCGCCTGAAGAGCGCCGGACTGCCCTGCCTGTCGGAGGCCTCGCAGGCCAAGCTGTACGCCTCGGAAATGGCCGAGCGGGTCTGCTCCAAGGCCATCCAGATCCACGGCGGCTACGGCTACCTGGAGGACTATCCGGTGGAGCGCTATTACCGCGACGCGCGGATCACCCAGATCTACGAAGGCACCAGCGAGATCCAGCGCCTGCTGATCGCCCGCGAGCTGGCCCACTACCCGCTGTGAGCCTCCGGGCAAGCAGTGGCTCGCAACGGCAGGCCCGCAGCGGGCCTGCCGCTCAGCGCCCCATCATCAAGTCCTGATGCTGGCGGGCCATGTCGCGCAGGAAATCCCAGGTCACGCGCATCCGCGCCAGGTCCTTGCTCTCCACCGGCATCAGCATCCAGAAGGTGCGGGTGAACTCCACCTGGTCGGCGAGCAGCTCCACCAGCGCAGGGTCCCTGCGCGCCGCGAAGCTGGGCAGGATGGCGATGCCGGCGCCGGCGGCGGTGGCCCTCTGCTGGGCGAGGATGCTGGTGCTGCGCAGGGCGATCTGCCGCGGTCGGCCGATATCGTCCAGATAGTGCAGCTCCTTGCTGTAGAGCAGGTCCTCGATGTAGCTGACGAAGCTGTGCTGCCTCAGATCGTCGCGCCCGCCGATCGGCGGATGGGCGGCGAGATAGTCCGCCGAGGCGTAGAGACGCAGCACGTAGTCGGTCAGCTTGGTGATGACGTAGGGGCCGCGCTCGGGGCGCTCCAGGGTGATGACGATGTCCGCCTCGTGGCGGGCCAGATGCACCATGCGCGGCACGGCCAGCAGGTCGACGCAGAGGTGGGGATGGCGCCGGGTCAGGGCCGCCAGCTGGCCGGCGAGCAGCTCGACGCCGTAGCCCTCGGTGGCGCCGATCCGCACCAGTCCGGACAGGTTGTCGGCGCTGCCCGAATCCTCCTGCTCGATGGCCAGATAGGCGCTTTCCATCGCCTCCACCTGGACCAGCAAGCGGCGCCCCGCCTCCGTCGGGGCGTAGCCCGAGCCACTGCGGATGAACAGCGGCTGCCCGAGGCTCTTCTCCAGCGCCTGCACCCGCCGCGCCACCGTGGTGTGATCGACGCCGAGGCGCCGCGCCGCCACCGTCAGCTTTTTCGCCCGCGACAGTTCGAGAAAGAAGCGCAGATTGTCCCAGTCCATGTCCTTGCCTTGGGGAAGATCGCAAATTTCGATCATGCAGCGCCGAGGCAGTTTTGCACAGTCCGGCTCTTTGCCTTCGGCTTCTGTGCATAAATGCAGAGCAGCTCTGCGCATGGCCGCCTTGCCAAGGGGGGGCGCACTGTTAGGCTCAGAGGTGATCCGCCGAACGCGCCGCCTTCCGCCGTAGCCGCCGTTCCCGCGCATTCGCCGTTCTCGTCAATAACAACAACAGAGAGCCGAAAAGATGAACTATCAGCACTCCCATGAGCGTTCCATCGCCGACCCCGCCGGTTTCTGGGCCGAGCAGGCACAGGCCGTGAGCTGGTTCCGCTCCCCGACGGAAACGCTCCGCGCCCTGGCGGACGGCACCCACCAGTGGTTCGCCGACGGCCAGCTGAACAGTTGCTACCTGGCCCTGGACCAGCAGATCGAGCAGGGCCGCGGCGAGCAGACGGCGCTGATCTACGACTCGCCGGTCACCAACCGCAAGGCCCGCTACAGCTACCGCGAACTGCGCGACGAGGTGGCCCGCCTGGCCGGCGCTCTGCGCGAGCTGGGCGTGGAAAAGGGCGACCGGGTGATCATCTACATGCCGATGGTGCCGCAGGCGGCCATGGCCATGCTCGCCTGCGCGCGGATCGGCGCGGTGCATTCGGTGGTGTTCGGCGGCTTCGCTCCCCACGAGCTGGCGCTGCGCATCGACGACGCCAAGCCCAGGCTGCTGCTCACCGCCTCCTGCGGCCTGGAGTTCGAGCGGGTCATCGAATACAAGCCGCTGGTCGACAAGGCCCTGGAACTAGCCAGCCATCGGCCCGAACACGTGCTGGTACTGAAGCGGCCACAGGCGCCGGTCACGCTGGTCCCCGGACGCGACCTGGACTGGCACGCCATCGTCCCGCTGGCCGATCCGGTGGAGCCCGTGCCGGTCGGCAGCGGCGATCCGCTGTACATCATGTACACCTCGGGCACCACCGGAAAACCCAAGGGCATCGTCCGCGACAACGGCGGCAATGCGGTCGCCCTCACATTCGCCATGCGCCACATCTACGACATGCAGGCCGGCGACGTCTGGTGGGGCATCTCCGACGTCGGCTGGGTGGTCGGCCATTCGCTGATCGTCTACGGCCCGCTGATGGCCGGCTGCACCACCGTGCTCTACGAAGGCAAGCCGATCCGCACGCCCGATGCCGGCGCCTACTGGCGGGTGATCGAGGAATACGGCGTCAACAGCCTGTTCTGCGCGCCGACGGCGATCCGCGCCATACGCAAGGAGGATCCTTCGGGCGCGCTGAGCAGGCACCACGACCTGAGTTCGCTCAAGCACCTGTTCCTGGCCGGCGAGAAGCTCGATTCGAGCACGCATCAATGGCTGGAGGAACTGACCGGCAAGCCGGTGCACGACCACTGGTGGCAGACGGAAACCGGCTGGCCGGTCACCGCCCCCTGCACCGGGCTGGAAGGCTGCGTCTCGCGTCCCGGCTCGAGCAACCGGGCGGTGCCCGGCTACCGGGTCGCGGTGCTGGACGAGCAGGGCCAGCCGCTCGGGCCGAACCGCCAGGGTACGATCGTCATCGCCCTGCCCCTGCCGCCCGGCTGCGCGCAGACCCTGTGGAACGACCACCCGCGCTACCTGCAGTCCTACCTCGCCGCCTACCCCGACTACTACCACACCGGCGACGGCGGCTATCTCGACGAGGATGGCTTCGTCCACATCATGGGGCGCACCGACGACGTGATCAACGTGGCCGGCCACCGCCTCTCCACGGGCGAGATGGAAGATCTGGTGGCCCGGCATCCGGCGGTGGCGGAATGCGCGGTGATCGGCGTGCCCGACGCGATCAAGGGGCAGGTTCCGCTCGGGCTGATCGTCCTCAAGGACGGCGCGCGGATCGCCGAGCAGCAGTTGCAGCGGGAACTGACCGCCATGATCCGCGAGCAGATCGGCGCGCTGGCCTGCTTCCAGCGGATCGCCCTGGTCAAGCGCCTGCCGAAGACCCGCTCGGGCAAGATCCTCAGGGCGGTGCTGCGCAAGATCGCCAACGGCGAGGCGGTCGCCATTCCCTCGACCATCGACGATCCGGCCATCCTCGCCGAGATCGGCGCCACCCTGGCGGTATACACACGCGCCAGTTAGGGTCTGGGCTGCCGAAGCGGCTCGGGCGGCACCGGGCCTGCAAGAACGCCGGCCCCCGTCCGGCGGCCAAGGGCCGGCAGTCCTGCCGCCGGCCCGGTTTTATCCGCCACGCCGCTTTTCTTCTACGCTTGTCGTCGGTCCCCGGGCCGGTGGGGAAAGCCGCGCCGGACTCCATGCCGACCCGCCCCGCAAGACAGGAGTGATTCTCTTTTGTACCGTTTTTCTTGTTATGGGGTTACGATAGCTGCCTAGCAAACCACCAAGGTGACGGCCAAGCCCGCGGCCCTTGTCGACAAGGCCAAGGCGAAGCCTCCCTGGCTCCGACTGTCCCGGCAGCGACACCACGTCCTGCCCTCAATCAGATATCCGGCCAACATGCACCCGATCGTCTCCAGCGCCCAGCCAACCCGAACACTCCAACGCCGTCTGCCCGCCGCCCTGCTGCTCTGCAGCCTGCTGCTGGCCCCCGCCGTCCAGGCCGTCGAGCCGGCATCCGGGGCAGCTCCCGCCGCGCCGGCGGCAGCTCCCGCGGCAACGGCTCCGGCAGCGCCTCCGGCGCCGGCCACCCCGCCGGTCGACCCGGCCGCAGTGCCCGCGGGCCAGCCCGCCGCCGAGGCCGGTGCCGCAGCTCCGGCCGGCGCCGCTCCGGCAGCCGCTCCCGCGGAGGAAGCCGAGGCCGGCCTGGCCCACGACCTGTCGCCCTGGGGCATGTACCAGAACGCCGACATCGTGGTGAAAGCCGTGATGATCGGCCTGCTGCTGGCCTCGGTGGCCACCTGGACCATCTGGCTGGCCAAGGGTCTCGAGCTGCTCGGCGCGCGCCGCCGCCTGCGTGGCGCGCTGGCCGACCTCAAGGGCCTGCGCACCCTCGAGCAGGCCGCCGCCCTGCCGCGCGCCAGCCACTGCCTCAGCGCCCAGCTGATCGAGGACGCCCGCGAAGAGCTGCAGCTTTCCGCCGGCACCGTCGACAAGGACGGCATCAAGGAGCGCGTCAGCTTCCGCCTCGAGCGCCTGGTCGCCGCCAGCGGTCGCAAGATGAGCGTGGGCACCGGGGTGCTCGCCACCATCGGCTCCGTCTCGCCCTTCGTCGGCCTGTTCGGCACCGTCTGGGGCATCATGAACAGCTTCATCGGCATCGCCAAATCGCAGACCACCAACCTCGCGGTGGTCGCCCCCGGCATCGCCGAGGCCCTGCTGGCCACCGCCATCGGCCTGGTCGCGGCGATTCCGGCGGTGGTCATCTACAACGTCTTCGCCCGCTCCATCGCCGCCTACAAGGCGCAGGTCGCCGACCTCTCGTCGCAGGTGCTGCTGCTGGTCAGCCGCGACCTCGACCAGCCGTCGGCCGTCCGCCAGAGCCCGGCGCAGGCGTCGCACAGGGCGACAGTGGAGTAAGCCATGGGAATGCACATGAACGAGGGGGGTGACGACCTCCAGGAAGCCCACGACATCAACGTCACCCCCTTCATCGATGTCATGCTGGTGCTGCTGATCATCTTCATGGTTGCCGCCCCGCTGGCCACCGTGGACGTCAAGGTCGACCTGCCCGCCTCCACCGCGCAGCCGACAAAACGCCCGGACCAGCCGATCTACCTGAGCATCAAGAAGGACCACAGCCTCTACCTGGGCAACGACCGGGTCGAGCCGGACCTGCTCGGCAGCACGCTCGACCAGCAGACCAAGGGCGACAAGGAGGAAACCATCTTCGTCCGCGGCGACGAAGAGGTGGATTACGGCCAGCTGATGGAAGTCATGGATCTGCTGCGCACCGCCGGCTACCTGAAGATCGGCCTGGTCGGCCTGGAGACAGTGGGCAAGCCATGAGCGAACAACTGCGAACCCTGCCGCGCTGGGGGCTGTGCCTGCTGCTGGTGCTCGGCGTGCACGTCGGCATAGCGCTCTGGTCGCTGTACTGGCGGCCGGAGAGCAAGCCGATCGAGCTGGCGCCGCCACCGCCGGCCATGATGGTGGCGCTGGCGCCCGCCGCCGCGGCTGCCGCGGCTGCGCCATCGGCGCCGCCGCCGCCACCGGAGCCGGCCGCAGAGCCGGAGCCGGTGGTGCAGCCGAAGCCGATCGAGGCGCCCAAGCCCAAGCTGGCCCTGCCGCCGCCCAAGCCCAAGCCCAAGCCCAAGCCGCAACCGCCCAAGCCCAAGACCGAGGCCAAGCCGGTGCAGAAGGCCGCGCCCAAGCCGGAGCAGAAGTCCGAGCAGCAGCAGGTCGCCCAGAGCCAGTCGAAGAGCAGCGCACCGGCGGCCTCGAACGCCGCGCCCAGCAACGCGGCGCCGTCCGGTCAGGCCGGCAGCCCGGAGTCGTCGAATGCGCTGCCCAGCTGGCAGGGCATCCTGCGCGCCCACCTGAGCCGCTACAAGCGCTATCCCCCGGAGTCCCGCCGCCGTGGCGACGAAGGCACCGTCACGCTGCGCTTCAAGATCGACGGGCAGGGCCGCCTGCTGTCCTACGAGCTGGTCCGCCGCTCCGGCCGCACCGCCCTGGATCAGGCCACCCTGCAGATGATCCGCCGCGCCGAGCCGCTGCCGCCGCCTCCGGCGGAACTGCTGACCAACGGCACCCTGGAAGTGGTGGCGCCCTTCGCCTACTCGCTGCAGGACCGCTGACCACCAGCCGCCGCCCGCCGGGGCGGCGCGCTGGCCCCTCCCCGGACCGCCCTTCTCCGGCCGTCGGCCGATCCGCCACCACCGTACCCCCTTTGCCGCCGGCCGTCCGCAGCGGCGCCGATCGGTTCCGTCAGGCGAGAAAAACGGGAAGCGAACAAGGTGCCCGGCCCGGATGACACGTCGTCCAGGCCGGACTCCGGTGGCATATCCCCGCCGCCCGCCTCGGCGATGCGCGAGAGGCCAGGCTCCCGAGCATCCGAGGACGCGCCTTGCAATGAAACGAGCCGCGCCAGTCGCCGGGCAGAGGCGCAGCGCCTTGGCGGCTCAGCGAGCCTGGGGCCTGGATTCGTTCGCGCCAGCCGCCTCCACCGGTTTCGGCGTGTCTTCCCTGGCTTCGCTTTCTTCCGTCGCCATGGTCTTGCGGAAAGACTTGATCGCCTCGCCGAGATCGGAACCGAGGGTCCTCAGGCGTTTCGTGCCGAACACCAGGACCACGACCAGCAGCACGACCAACCAATGCTTGATGTCGAATGCACCCATTACAGCGACCTCTCGATGATCCGCCGGGAAAGGCCGGGCCCTTCCGGCGGGACCCGCGCGATGCGGGTCAGTTGTTGATGAACAGATAATTGGCAACCAGGTACAGGCCCGCGGCCAGGCCCATCGAGGCCGGCAGGGTCATCACCCAGGCCAGCAGAATACTCCCCACGGTGCCGCCCTGCAGGCCACTCCGATTGGCGACCATGCTTCCCGCCACGCCGGAGGACAGCACATGGGTCGTCGAGACCGGCAGGCTGTAGAGGTTGGCCAGGCCGATGGCCATGGCCGCCGTGACCTGGGCGCTCATGCCCTGCGCGTAGGTCATGCCCTCCTTGCCGATCTTCTCGCCCACGGTCAGGACGACGCGCTTCCAACCGATCATGGTTCCCAAGCCCAGGGCCAGGGCCACCGCCATCACCACCCAGAAGGGCGCATATTCGGTGGTCCCGGTGAGGTCCTTGCGCAACTTGTCCAGATCCTTCTTCTCCGCCTTCGGCAGGCTCTCGAGCTTGCCGACCTTGCGCGCCGAGTCGTCCAGGCAGAGCAGATAGCGGCGGATGTCGACCCGCGTCTGCGCCGGCAGCTCCGCATAGACCCGCGCCCCGTCCAGGGCCGCCATCAGGGCCTCCAGGGTGATCTCGGTCTGCTTGGGATCGCAGCGGTACTTCTCCGGCAGGTCGGTGCCGTTGCTCTTGCCGAGCGCCAGGTAGTCCGCGAGCGATCCGGAATTGCGCTGGTAGAAGTCGCGCAGGTGTACCGCCGCGTCGCGCGTCCTCTCGACCTCATAGGCCGTGCTGTTCAGGTTGAGGGCGAAGTGCGCGGGCACTATCCCGATCAGCACGAGCATGATCAGTCCGATGCCCTTCTGGCCGTCGTTCGAGCCGTGCACGAAGCTCACGCCCATGGCGGACAGGACCAGGATCAGGCGGTTCCAGAACGGCGGATGCTTCTTGCCGATCTGCTCCTTGCGCTGCGGCGGGGAGCTATGCATGGAGGAGCGCGGCTTCCACAGCTTCAGCCCGAGGAGGATGGCGCCGGCGACCAGAAAGCCGGCCAGCGGGGAGAGCAGCAGCGAGATGCCGATATCCATGGCCTTCTGCCAGTTCACGCCTTCGGACACGGTCACATCGGTCAACAGTGTATTGGCCAGCCCCACGCCGAGGATCGAGCCGATCAAGGTGTGCGAGCTCGAGGCCGGAATGCCGAAATACCAGGTGCCCAGGTTCCAGACGATGGCGGCGGCCAGCAGCGAGAAGACCATGGCCAGCCCGCGACCGGTGTTCACGTCGATGAGCAGCTCGACGGGCAGCAGGTGCACGATGGCATAGGCCACGCCGACACCGCCCAACAAGACGCCGAGGAAGTTGAACACCCCGGACGCGAAGACCGCCAGATACGGCGGCATCGCCTTGGTGTAGATCACCGTCGCCACTGCGTTCGCGGTGTCATGGAAACCGTTGATGAATTCGAAAGCCAGAACGAAAGCCAGCGCTACAGTCAGGCTGACGAGCAGCCAGCCGTCCAGGTCAAGCAAAAGGTCAAACATGTGAAAGGGCTCGGAAAAGGGGGCGGCATTGTCACAAAACTTTCAAGAAGAACCCAATACCTCCCGATATCCGTTCGCCGAGTCACGTTTTCGCATGCCTTTCACGATGCCCCCTGGGGTTCGAACTCGCTCAGAGTTGCCCCGCTCCGATGGAGGACACGAGCTGGTCATTTTTTATACCGTTTTTATGCCACTCCCGATACGATGCCTCGTTTAGAGGCTCCGGGGTCAAGGCCACGCCACCGTGACACTGCATAAATTTCTACCCGCCCTGCTGGTCAGCGTCGGCCTCACCCTGCTCATGCTGCCGCTGCAGGAGGCCATCGACCTTTCCAACACGGCGCTGCTCTACGTGCTGGTCGTCGTCGTCATCGGCAGCCACTACGGTCGCGGCCCGGCGATCGCCGCGGCCCTGCTGAGTTCCCTGCTCTACGCCCATGTCTTCGTTCCGCCGCTGTTCTCCCTGGCGATCACCGAAGTCCAGTATCTGCTGGCCGCGGTGGTCATGCTGGTGGTGGCCCTGCTGGTCGGGCACCTCACCGCCTCCCTGAAGAGCCAGGCCGAGCAGGTGCAGGCCCGGGAGACCCAGGCCCGCGCCCTCTACGACCTGGCCCGGCACCTGAGCGCCGCCCAGACGCCGACCGAGGTGGAGGAGATCGCCAGCCGCTTTCTCGGCACCGCGCTGCAGGCCACCCAGACCCGCATCCTGCCGGAAAGCGCCCTGACCGCGCCGCCGGCACCGCTCACCACGCCCCTGCTGCAGTCGGCCCTCGCCGGCCGCCACCCCCTGCTCAGCGCCGGCGGCGATCCGCGCCATACGCTGGCCCTGGTCCCGCTGAACGCCAGCGGCCCGCCGCATGTGCTGGCCTGCGAACTGCCCGCCGCCCAGGCGGGCAGCGATGCCACCCGCGAGCTGCTGGAAACCGCCTCGTCGGTGCTGACGGTCGCCCTGGAGCGCACGCATTTCGCCGAGGTCGCCCGGGAAACCGAGCTGCGCCGCGCCGCCGAATCCCTGCGCAGCTCCATCCTCTCTGCGCTGTCCCACGACCTGCGCACCCCCCTGACGGTGATGGTCGGCCTGGCCGACACCCTGGCCCTCGGCAAGGCCTCGCCGGAGCGCCAGAAAAGCATGCTGAACGCCCTGCGCAACCAGGCCCTGTCGATCAACCAGTTGGTCACCAACCTGCTCGACATGGCCCGCCTGCGTTCCGGCACCATCGAGCTGAACGAGGCCTGGCAGCCGATCGACGAGGTCATCGGCGCCACCCTGCAACAGGTCCGCGCCCACTGGAAGGAGCGCGAAGTCACCCTGGACATCCCGTCAGGCCTGCCCCCCCTGCGCTTCGATGCGGTGCTGGTCGAGCGGGTGCTGTGGAACCTGCTGGAAAACGCCATCAAGTATTCGCCGGACGACACCCCGGTGGAGCTGGTGGTGCGCCGCTTCGGCAACTGGCTGGACGTGATGGTCTGCGACTGGGGCCCCGGCCTGCCGGCCGACGGCGCCGAGGAGCTGTTCGGCCTGTTCCGCCGCGGCCAGGCGGAGTCCAGCATCCCCGGCGTCGGCCTCGGCCTGGCCATCGCCCGCAGCATCGCCGAGGCCCACGGCGGCCAGGTGATGGCGGAAAACCGCATGGGCGGCGGCGCCTGCTTCCGCCTGCGTCTGCCGCTGGGCAGCGCGCCCACCCTGAGCGATCTGAAGGACGAAACATGAGCGAAACCCCGACCATCCTGCTGGTGGAGGACGACCGGCAGATCCGCGAGCTGGTGGCGGCCACCCTGGAGGGCGAAGGCTACACCATCATCGAGGCCGGCACCGCCGCCCAGGGCGCGGTGGAGGCCGGCGCCCGCAAGCCGGACCTCTTGATCCTCGACCTGGGCCTGCCGGATCGCAACGGCATCAACTTCATCCGCGACTACCGGATCTGGTCCGCCGTCCCCATCCTGGTGCTCTCCGCCCGCTCCCAGGAAATCAGCAAGGTCACCGCCCTGGATGCGGGTGCCGACGACTACCTGACCAAGCCCTTCGGGGTTTCCGAGCTGCTGGCGCGGGTGCGCGCCCTGCTGCGGCGCAGCCCTGCGGAGCGGGAGCAGCTGGAGCCGATCATCGAATTCGGCGACTGCCGGATCGACTGCGTGCACCGCGCGGTCACCCGCGCCGGCGAGCCCCTGCACCTGACCGACATCCAGTACCGCCTGCTGATCCTGCTGGCCTCGAACCCCGGCCGGGTACTCACCCACCGCCAGCTGCTGCTGCAGATCTGGGGCAGCCACGCGCTGGAGAACAACCAGTACCTGCGGATCTACGTGGGCCATCTGCGGCAGAAGATCGAGCGCATCCCCGCCCAGCCGCAGCACATCCTCACCGAGATCGGCGTCGGCTACCGCTTCCAGCCCTGAGGCTGACCGGTGGACGCCCCCGTTCGCGGCCTGAAAAAGCTTGCAACGGCTTCGCGCTTGAGCCCCCCGTGCAGGATCACTAGGCTGAAGATGTGACGCCGGGCCCCTCTGACGGTCATTGCCGCCATGTCGGAGTCACAGTTCATTCAACTTCGACTGCAAGGAGGGGCTCATGGACGCTTTCATGGCGTTTGCCTCGACCACCTTTCTCGGCACATCCACCTGGTTTTGGCTGCTGTTCATCGGCATCGTCATCGCGCTGCTGGTCTTCGACCTCGGCGTGCTGCACCGCGACCATCACGAAATCGGCGTCAAGGAAAGCCTGCTGCTGTCGGCCGGCTACATCAGCGCCGGCCTGCTGTTCGGCCTGCTGGTCTGGCTCTGGAAGGGGCCGGATGCGAGCCTCGACTACTACACCGGCTTCCTGATCGAGAAGTCGCTGTCGATGGACAACGTGTTCGTCATGGCGATGATCTTCGGCTACCTGGCGATCCCCCGCAAATACCAGCACGAGGTGCTGTTCTGGGGCATCCTCGGGGTGATCGTGCTGCGCGCGCTGATGATCGGCCTGGGCGCCGCGCTGATCGCCGAGTTCCACTGGATCCTCTACGTGTTCGGCCTGTTCCTGCTGCTGACCGGCCTGCGGATGCTGTTCGCCCGGGTCGACGACGAGCAGAACATGGAAAACAACAAGTTCGTCCAGTTCCTGCGCCGCCACCTGCGGGTGACCGACCGGCTGCACGAGGGGCGCTTCATCGTCCGCCAGCCCAACGCCCACGGCCACAACGTGCTCTGGGCCACCCCGCTGCTGCTGGCGCTGATCCTGATCGAATGCGCCGACGTGGTGTTCGCGGTGGACAGCGTGCCGGCGATCTTCGCCATCACCCTCGACCCCTTCATCGTCTACACCTCGAACATCTTCGCCGTGCTCGGCCTGCGCGCGCTGTACTTCGCCCTGGCGGCGCTGATCCACCGCTTCGCCTACCTGAAGTACGCCCTGGCCCTGGTGCTGGTGTTCATCGGCGGCAAGATCTTCCTGGTCAACATCATCGGCAAGATCCCCTCCGGCATCTCGCTCGGCGTGACCTTCGGCCTGCTGCTCGGCGGTGTCCTGTTCTCCCTGTGGAAGACCCGCAACCAGCCGGCGCTCGAGGCAACCGGGAAACAACCCGACTGAGGCCACGCGGCCGGTGAGTACGGCACACAAGCCGCACTCGCCGGCCTTGGCGAAGCGGATCGACGTCAGCCCTTGGCCAGACCGCTCCGCCAGCTCTCCAGCTGGGCCACATGTTCGGCCTCTTCCTCGGCGAACGCCTCGGCCATGCTCCTTACCTCCGGATCCTCGGCGTCTGCGGCGATCGTCCGGTAGTAGTCGCAGCTGCGCCGCTCGCCGTCCAGGGCCAGGGCCAGGGCGCCGGGCACATCCATGAAGCCGTCCACGCCGGCCCAGGCCGCGGCTTCCGAGCTGGTGCCCTCGGGCCAGTCATAGTCCTCGGCAGCCAGCGTCGGCAGGTCGTGGAACCCGCCGCGCTGCATGGCCTCCTTCAGGTGCAGGCGGGAATAGTGCGCCATCTGCCGGAAGAACTCGGCCACCTCCATGCTGCCGAGGCTCTGCATGGCCTCGGCCAGCTCCTCGTAGCGGCGCGCCGACTCCTTCTCCAACTGGATGGCATGGGCCAGGAAACGCTGGATATCGTCCATGCCCGTCCCTCAACCGAACTTGAACAGGATGCCGAACCCGCCCCGCGGCCATTCCCAGGCCACGTTGCGGTGTTCGTCGCAGATGATCCGGCAGGTCCCGCATTCCAGGCAGCCGTCGGTGGCCAGCGCCACCGAGCCGTCGGCCTCGCGGCTGTAGCAGCCGGCGGGGCAGCAGACGGTGCATTGCTGGTTGCGGCACCTGGCGCAGACCTCGGCATCCTTGATCTGGATGTGCGGGCGGTCGGCATCGACCCGGTAGCGGTCCTGGAACAGCTTCTCTTCGATCTTCGACATGCTCTTCTCCTTACTCGACGGCGCGCCAGAACTTGAAGGCATCGGCGATCAGCCCGAACAGCGAGCGGGATGCGACGAAGCTCTTCCTGATTTCCTTCTCCTTGGTCTTCTTGTCCACCCCGTCCACGCGGATCAGGGTCTGGGCAGCCTTGGAGAGCAGGTCCGGATAGGTGGTGAAGAACTGCTTGTTCTTGTGGAAGATCTCCGGCATGCGCCGGTACTTCTTCAGGTCCTTCATGACGAAGCTGTCGTCCAGCCTCTGCTTGTAGCCGGCCAGGTTGGCGGCGCTGAACGGCTTGCCGGCGGCCTTCAGCTCGATCAGGGTCTGCGCCGCCAGCATGCCGGTGGTCATCGCCAGGTTGGAGCCTTCGCGGTGGAGGCCGTTGACGAACTGCCCGGCGTCGCCGGCGATCATCCAGCCCTCGCCGTAGACCTGGGGAATGGCGTGGTAGCCGCCCTCGGGGATCAGGTGCGCGGCGTATTCCTTCATCTCGCTGCCGGCAATCAGCGGCGCGATGGAGGGATGGGCCTTCATCCGGTCGAGCAACTCGTAGGGGGTGACCTTCTGCTCCTTGAAGTCGGAGAGCATGCAGCCGACGCCCAGGGTGATCGACTCCTTGTTGGTGTAGAGGAACCCGGTGCCCATCATGCCGGCGCTGATCTTGCCGGCCATCTCGATGACCACGCCCTCCTCCTCGCCGATGTTGAAGCGCGCCTCGATGGTTTCCTGGGGCAGGAAGTGGATCTCCTTCACCGCCAGGGCCACGTTCTCGGGCTTGATCTCCGGCTGGAAGCCGGCCTTCACCGCCAGGCGCGAGTTCGCCCCGTCGGCGAGGATCACCGCGTCGGCGCGGATCTCGCCGCCCTGGCGGTCGGTGCGCACGCCCACCACCTTGCCGCCCTCGATCAGCAGGTCGGTCACCGTGGTTTCGCAGATGGTCAGCACCCCGGCCTCGCGGGCCTTCTTGTTGAACCACTGGTCGAAGTGCACGCGGATGATGGTGTAGCGGTTGTACGGCGGCTTGTTGAAGTCCTCGGAACGGTAGTGCGTGCCCATGTAGGAAGCGTCGTCCATCACCCAGACGCGCTGCTCGATCAGGTGGCGCTCCAGGGGCGCGTCGTCGCGGAAGTCGGGGATGATCTTCTCGATGGCGTCCGCGTAGAGGATCGCGCCCTGCACGTTCTTCGAGCCGGGGGTTTCGCCCCGCTCGATCTGCAGCACCTTGAGCCCGCCCTTGGCCAGGGTATAAGCGGCCGCGTTGCCGGCCATGCCGGCACCGACCACGATTACGTCGAATCTTTCAGCCATGCTGTGTCTCCTTTAGCCGGTCTTTTTCGCTTGGGCCAGATGGGCCTTGAAGGCTTCGGTCAGCGCCGGGAGGACGGTCGTGGCATTGCCGACGATGCCGTAGTGGGCGAAATCGAAGATGGGCGCGTTCGGATCGGTATTGATGGCGATGATCAGGTCCGCGCCGTCCATGCCGACGCGGTGCTGGATGGCCCCGGAGATGCCGGCAGCGATGTACAGCTTGGGCCGCACGGTCTTGCCGGACTGGCCGACCTGGCGGTCCAGCTCGGCCCAGCCGGCCTGGACCACCGGACGCGAGGCGCCCACTTCGGCGCCGAGCACCTTGGCCAGGTCCCAGACGTGGCGGAAGTTCTCCTGGTTCTTCAGGCCCCGGCCGCCGGAGACGATGATGTCGGCGAACGGCAGGTTGGGCTTGTCGCGGGTATCGTCGGGGATGAACTCCAGCACCTTGGTGATGATCGAGGTTTCGATCATCGAGAACGGCACCTCGACGATCTCGCCGCTGCGGGTGGCGTCGGGCTCCGGCATGGCCATCACCCGCGGGCGCACGGTGGCCATCTGCGGCCGGTGGCGCTGGGTCATGATGGTGCAGAGCAGCGAGCCGCCGAAGGTCGGACGGGTGGACGCCAGGTTGCGCGTCTCGGTGTCGATGAGCAGCTCGGTGCAGTCGGCCACCAGGCCGGTGCCCAGGGTGGTCGCCACCGAGCCGGCCAGGTCGCGGCCCAGGGTGGTGGCGCCGAGCATGAGGATTTCCGGCTGGTAGGTGTTCACCAGGTCGGTGAGCGCCTTGGTGTAGGGCTCGTTGCGATAATCCCGCAGCACCTCGTCCTGGAGCAGGTAGCACTTGTCGGCGCCGAAGCGGAAGGCCTCGGCGCAGATGCCCTTGCCGCGCTCGCCGGGGCCGCAGATGACCACCCCGCAGAGCTCCACGCCCAGCGCGTTGGCCAGCTTGCGGCCTTCGCCCAGGAGTTCCCAGGACACCGGATGCACCTCGCCGCGCTCGCTCTCGATGCAGACCCAGACATGACGGTAATCGACGAAGCGGGGGTCCAGCTCGACCTTCTTCTTCGCCGGCTTTTTCGGTTGTTCGCTCATTTCGTGGTCCTCATACCGCCCGCTTGGCGATTTCCTGTTCCAGCTTGGGATGCTGGGTGAACAGCTTGGCCAGCAGGGTCACGGCCAGGTTCTTCGGGTCGCTGTCGTGGACCTCGATCATCTCGGCCCGCTTGCTGCGCGGCTTGGGTGCGAAGACCTTGCTGACCACGGTGGGGCTGCCCTTGAGGCCGACCATTTCCACCGCGTCGATGCCGGCGGCCTCGCGGTCCCAGACCTTGAGTTCGTGGCGGGCGGCGCGGAACAGGTCGTCCAGGTCGCCGAAGCGCATTTCGTTGGTGCCTTCGAGCATGGTGATCAGGCACGGGGTGGAGGTCTTGAGCAGCTGCACGCCGCCCTCGGCGCGGCGCTCCACCTGGATCTCGCGCTTCTCCATGTCCACGTCGACGATCTTCGACACGTAGGTGAGCAGCTGGAAGTCCAGGCGCTTGGCGATCCCCGGCCCGACCTGGGCGGTGTCGCCGTCGATGGTCTGCTTGCCGGTGAAGATCAGGTCGATCGGCATGTCCTGCATGATCTTGCGGATGGTGGCGCTGAGCGCATAGGACGTGGCGAGGGTGTCGGAGCCGGCGAAGGCCCGGTCCGAGACCAGGATGGCGTCGTCGGCACCGAACGAGAGGCACTTGCGCAGCGCCGCCTCGGCCATGGGCGGGCCCATGGTGATCACGGTGACCGTGCCGCCGAACTGGTCCTTGAGGCGCAGCGCCTCTTCCAGGGCGAACAGGTCGTAGGGGTTGATGATCGCCGGGACACCCTGGCGCATGATGGTGTTGGTGACCGGGTGTACCCGGATCTGGGCCGAGTCCGGCACCTGCTTGATACAGACGACGCTGTGCATGGGTGACGCTCCGAAGAGTGGGACGAATCAGACGGCCTGGTAGCGCGGCACGCTCTTGTCGATGCGGATGCAGTCGACCGGGCAGTTCGACACGCACTGGGCTTCGTCGTGATCGCCCACGCACTCGGTGCACAGTTCCGTCTTGATGGCGTAGACGCCGTTCTTTTCATGGATGGCATCGTTCGGGCACTCGGATTCGCAGGCCGCGCAGGCGGTGCATTCGGAACCGTTGATCTTGTAAGGCATGGGAAACTCTCCTGACGAGTATCGGCTAATGGGCTAACAGTGAAAGTGCAACTGCCATGCCACGCCGATTTCGCAGGATTTTTATATAAAAACTATATAAAATTTCTTATAAATCAATAATTTGAAATTTGTAGTCTTTATGCACGAAGAACCTGTCGCCTGTTTTTTTCGGTTGCCTTTAACGCAAATAAAGATGCCCCCGGAAACAGGCCGATAAATCGGGATACATAAACAGGCACGGAAAGTGACACGCAACTTCCGGTCAATCCGTTAAGGTGTCGCCAAACTTATCCATTGCCTGTTCAAGGAGTCCGCATGCTCGGCCATTTCCCCGTCGCTGCCGGAAAGGGGCGCCTCCATGCCGCATAGCCTTCCCCTGATCACCACCCTGGCCACCGCGTTCGGCCTGGCCCTGGTGCTGGGCGTTCTCGCCGCCCGCCTCAAGCTGCCGGCCCTGGTCGGTTACCTGCTGGCCGGCATCATGCTCGGCCCCTTCACCCCGGGCTTCGTCGCTGATGCCCAGCTCGGCCATGAACTCGCGGAAATCGGCGTGATGCTGCTGATGTTCGGCGTCGGCCTGCATTTCTCCCTCGACGACCTGCTGGCGGTGCGCAAGATCGCCCTGCCGGGGGCCATACTGCAGATCGCCGTGGCCACCGCCCTCGGCGCCGGCATCGCCGCCGCCTGGGACTGGAGCCTCGGCGGCGCGCTGGTATTCGGCCTGGCCCTGTCGGTGGCGAGCACCGTCGTGCTGCTCAGGACCCTGGAAGCGCACGGCATCCTGGACTCCATGAACGGGCGCATCGCGGTCGGCTGGCTGGTGGTCGAGGACCTCGCCATGGTGCTGGTGCTGGTGCTGCTGCCGCCGCTGGCCGGCGCGCTGGGCGGCGATGCGCCGGACGCCGGGGCGGGGAGCCTGTGGGGCACCCTCGCCCTCACCCTGCTCAAGGTGTCGGCCTTCATCGCCCTGATGCTGGTGGGCGGCCGCCGGGTGCTTCCCAAGCTGCTCTGGCTGGTCGCCGGTACCGGCTCGCGGGAACTCTTCACCCTCTGCGTGGTGGCTGCCGCGGTGAGCATCGCCTACGGGGCGGCCGAACTGTTCGGCGTGTCCTTTGCCCTGGGCGCCTTCTTCGCCGGCATGGTGCTGCGCGAATCCGAGTTCAGCCACCGCGCCGCCGAGGAATCGCTGCCGCTGCGCGAGGCCTTCGCCGTGCTGTTCTTCGTCTCGGTGGGCATGCTCTTCGACCCGCGGGTGCTGGTCGAGCAGCCGCTGCAGGTGCTCGCCGTGGTCGGCATCATCGTGGTCGGCAAGTCGATCGCCGCCGCCGCCCTGGTCCTGCTCCTGCGCTATCCGCTGAACACCGCGCTGATCGTCTCGGCGAGCCTGGCGCAGATCGGTGAATTCTCCTTCATCCTGGCCGGGCTCGGCGTGAGCCTGGGCCTGCTGCCGGTGGAAGGCCAGAGCCTGATCCTCGCCGGCGCGCTGATCTCGATCGCCCTCAATCCGGTGGTGTTCAAGGCTTCCGAGCCGCTGCAGGCCTGGCTGCGCTCACGCTCGAAGCTCGCCCGGCAGCTGGAGCGGCCCGCCGATCCGCTGGCCGAACTGCCGATGAGCACCCACGAACGCTATCTGTCCGGGCAAGTCGTGCTGGTCGGCTACGGCCGCGTCGGCCGGCGCATCGCCCGGGCCCTGGCCGAGTGCGACATTCCCTACGTGGTGGCCGAGCGGAACCGCGAGCTGGTCGAGCGCCTGCGCGCCGACGGCGGCGCGGCCGTCTCGGGCGACGCCGCGGACCCGGCGGTGCTGATCCAGGCGCACATCGCCCGCGCCAGCATGCTGGTGGTAGCCATCCCCGACACCCTCGACGCGCGGCAGATGATCGCCACCGCCCGCACCCTCAACCCGACGATCGAGACGGTGCTGCGCACCCACAACGAGGAGGAGGCGGAACTGCTGGAGCGCGAGGCCGCCGGGAAAGTCTTCCTCGGCGAGAACGAACTGGCCAACGGCATGACCCGACACGTACTGGAGCGCTACGGGAAAGCCCGCTGAGCGGCCGGCAGCCCGCCATCCGACGGAGCGTGGCTACCCGGGATAGATGATAAGAATTATCATCCATCGCCGCCCTTGCCGACCCGCGTCGTTCCCCGCCGATGTCCGATCACGATTCCCCTGCCGACCTCGATCCGCCGGCCGCGCCGGCACCGGGCGAAGCGCCGCAACAGAACTTCCTGCGGGTCTTCCTGGCCCAGCGCGAGCGGATGGAGGCCCTGGTCAGCCGGCGGGTCGGCTGCCGCGCCACGGCGGCGGATCTCATCCAGGACCTGTTCCTGCGCTTCTGGAAACGCCCGATCCGGCAGCTTGACGAGCCCGGCACCTACCTGCTGCGCAGCGCGCACAACCTGGCCATCGACCACCTGCGCGGCGAAGGCCGGCGCAACCGCTCGCTGGACAGCCTGGCGCCGGAGCACGACGGCGAAACCGCCCCGCTCGAGGCGGCACTGCAGGCCGGCGACGAGCTGCGCCTGGTCGAGGCCGCGCTGCGCGGCCTGCCGGAGCGCACCCGCCACATCTTCCTGCTCAACCGCATCCACGGGCGCACCTACGGCGAGATCGCCCAGGCCATGGCGCTGTCCCAAAGCGCCGTGGAAAAACATATGATGCGCGCCCTCGACACCTGCAAGGCGGCCCTCGAACAAGCGCCCGGAAGCCGCCACGCCACGCCAGGGAACGACCGCCGATGACCCCGCCGCCCACCTCCGCCGTGTCCACCGCCCAGGAGCAGGAAGCCTGGCGCTGGCTGCTGCAACGGCACGCTCCGGATCAGACGCTCGACGAGCCGGCCTTCCAGCGCTGGCTGGCCGCCGACCCCCGGCATCCGCAGCTCTATGCCAAGGCCGAGGCAGTGTGGATGCTCAGCGCCGAGCCTGCGGCCCGGCTGGCCGAGGAGGAGTCGGCCGCCCTGACGGAGTATCTGGCGCGCCTGGACGCCCCCCGGCGCACGCAGCGGCGCCGCGGCCCGGCCTGGTCGCTGGCCCTGGCCGCCTGCCTGCTGCTGGCGCTGTGGACCGGCGGCTGGTGGCAGCCGGCGCGCTGGCTCGGCGATCTGCGCGCCGACCATGTCTCGGCGCCCGGCCAGATCCGCGAACTGACCCTGGCCGACGGCTCGCGGCTGGTACTGGACGGCGACAGCGCCCTGGCGGTGCATTTCGACGGGCGGCAGCGACGGATCGAACTGCTGCGCGGCGCCGCCTCGTTCAAGGTGCTGCGCAACGGCCTGCCCTTCGTGGTCCGCACCGAAGGCGGCGAGGCGCGGGTGCTGGGCACCGAGTTCGAGGTCCGCCGCCTGCCCCGGGAAACCCGTGTCACCGTCGCCTCCGGCCAAGTGGCGGTACGCGCCGGCGAGGGTCCGAACCTGCCGCAGGCGGTGCTGCACGCCGGGCAGCGGGTGGCCTTCGCCGATGGCCGCCTGGCGGCGCCCGAGGCGGTCGACAGCAGCGCCGCCCTGGCCTGGCGCCAGGGCTGGCTGGCCTTCTACCAGGCCCCGCTGGGCGAGGTGCTGGAGCGTCTCGGCGACTACTACCCCGGGCGCATCCTGCTGCTCGACGCCGAGCTGGCGGCGCGCCGGGTGACCGTCTCCTTCCCCAGCGCCGATCTGCACGCGGCGCTGAACGCGCTGCAGGCGGTGCTCGGTTTCCGGCAGCGCGAGCTGTTCGGGCGGGTGATCGTCATTCACTGACTTTTTTTCATTTTTCGATGAGGTAATCCGGCGCGGGCTCCGTGTAGTAGTCGAACTGCGATTCATTCGCATCAAAGCAGCCCATGCGCATGAGAAGACCTCGATGACCCACCGCCCTACCCTTCTGTCCCGTTCTTCCCGGCGACTCCTGGCGACCGCCCTGCTGGGGCTCGGCCTGAACGGCCTGCCGATGGCCCCGGCCCTGGCCGAGGCGACGCAGGTCGCCTGGCAGGACCGCCGCCATGACTTCGCCATCGCCGCCGGCCCGCTGCCGCGCTCGCTCGGCGAGTTCAGCCGGATCACCGGGCTCAGCCTGGTCTACACCGACGAGGCGCCCTATGACGTGCAGGCCGCGGCGCTGAACGGCAACCTGGGCGCCGTCGCCGCCCTCGAACGGCTGCTCGCCGGCTCCGGCTACACCTGGCGCCAGCTCGACACGCGCACCCTGACCCTGCAGCGCCTGGCCGGCACCGACGGCGGCCTGCTGAGCCTGCCGAGCACCCTGGTCAGCGATACCGGCGACCTGCAGAACAGCTACCAGCCGGAGCCGACCGCCTCGATCATGCGCAGCGACACGCCGGTGCTGGAGATTCCGCAGACGATCAACGTGGTCCCCGCCCAGGTGGTCAAGGACCAGCGCCCGCGCAACCTCGACGACGCGCTGAACAACATCAGCGGCATCACCCAGGCCAACACCCTGGGCGGCACCCAGGACGCGGTGACCAAGCGCGGCTTCGGCGACAACCGCGACGGCTCGATCATGCGCGACGGCATCCCCTCGATCCTCGGCCGCAACTTCACCGCCAGCGTCGACCACGTCGAGGTGCTCAAGGGGCCGGCCAGCCTGCTGTACGGCATCCAGGACCCGGGCGGGGTGGTCAACCTGGTCAGCAAGAAGCCGGAACTCACCCCCTACCACGCGATCAAGGCGAGCGCCTCGGCCTACGCGCACGGGCGCAACGGCAGCGGCGGCCAGTTCGACAGCACCGGCGCGCTGGGCGACTCCGGGCTGGCCTACCGGCTCATCGTCGATCACGAGGACGAGGACTACTGGCGCACCTTCGGCACCCACCGCGAGACGGTGGTCGCGCCCTCGCTGGCCTGGTACGGCGCGGACACCACGGTGCTGCTGAGCTACGAGCACCGCGAATACACCTATCCGTTCGACCGCGGCACGGTCATCGACCCGGGCACCGGGCGGCCGCTGGACATCTCCCGCCGGCGCCGGCTGGACGAGGAGTTCAACATCACCGAGGGCCGTTCCGACCTGAGCCGCTTCAGCATCGAGCATGCCTTCGACGAGCACTGGAAAGGCCATTTCGCCTACGGCTGGACCCGCGAGACCTACGACGACGACCAGGCGCGGGTGACCGCGATCAACACCGCCAAGAAGACCGTGACGCGCCGCGTCGACGGCACCCACGGCGCGGTCAGCACCAACAGCTTCGCGCGGCTCGGCCTGAACGGCGACTTCGAACTGTTCGGCCTGCGCCACGAATTGATGACCGGCATCGACAGCGAGAAGCGCAAGATCTTCCGCGCCGACCTGATCCGCGGCGCCACCTCGACGCTCGGCTACACCAACCCCGTCTACGGCCGGGTCGGCGAGTCCGACAACGTCGATGCCGCGAGCAGCGACCAGACCGACAAGCTGCGCAGCGACTCCGCCTACTTCCAGGACTCCATCCACCTGAACGAGCGCTGGATCCTGGTGCTCGGCACGCGCTACCAGCGCTACGACCAGTGGGCCGGACGCGGCCGGCCGTTCAAGGCCAACACCGACGTCAAGGACCACGAATGGACGCCGCGCGCCGGCCTGGTCTATCGCCTCAGCGATGAAGTCTCGCTGTACGGCAGCTACACCTATTCCTTCAAGCCCAACTCGACCATCGCGCCGCTGGCCAACGACCAGGTCCTCGACAGCGCGACTCCGCCGGAAGAGGCGCGCTCCTGGGAGCTCGGCGGCAAGCTGGAGATTCCCGGGCGGATCACCGCCAACCTCGCGCTGTTCGACATCCACAAGCGCAACGTGCTGGTCAGCCAGCTGGACGCCAACGGCGACAGCTACAGCCGCGCCGCCGGCAAGGTCCGCTCCTACGGCCTGGAGCTGGACGTGAGCGGCCAGCTCAACGAGCGCTGGAGCCTGATCGGCAGCTATGCCTGGCTGCACGCCGAGGTGACCGAAGACCCGGAGCTGGAGGACAACCGCCTGCAGAACGTGGCCAAGACCAGCGCCTCGGCCTCGCTGGTCTACGACGCCGGCAGCCTGTTCGGCGGCGACCGGCTGCGCCTGGGCGGCGGCACCCGCTACGTGGGCAAGCGCTCGGGGGACGCGGCCAACTCCTTCACCCTGCCGTCCTACACGGTGACCGACCTGTTCGCCAGCTACGACACCCGGGTCGGCGAGCACAGGCTCAACCTGCAGCTCAACGTGAAGAACCTGTTCGACAAGACCTACTACGCCTCCAGCGCCAGCCAGTACTACGTGTCGCTCGGCGAGCCCCGGCAGTTCCAGCTCTCCACCACGCTGGAGTTCTGAGCAGCAGCCCTTCCAAGGTCTTTGCGTAAACTCTCCCGATAATCGATCGGGAGGACAAGGCGATGTATGGCCACCCCGTCAAGCGATACCGGCTCCATGATGGCTGGCGGAGCAAGCGGCAGCAGACCAAACCAGCAGCCAGCACGAACAGTAGCGGGTCGACGAGAACGCACCCGCCGACTGTCCGTGGCTCAGAGCACCACGAACAGCAGCCAGACCACGACCGGCGCGATGAGGGTGACGGCAGCGCAGTAGACCAGGAGTTGCCGGAAGAAGGCGTCACGGTTCACGCCTTGCGCATTGGCGAGGACCAGCGCCCCGTTGGTCGAGAAGGGACTCACATCGACGATGGTCGACGAGACGGCCATGGCGGCGATGAAGCCGACCGCGCTCACGCCGGTGTCGCCCAGCAGGAATGGCACGGCCAGCGGGATCAGCGAGCCGAGCACCGCCGTCGACGAGGCGAAGGCCGACACGACTGCGCCCACGAAGCACAGCAGCAGCGCGGCGACCAGCGGCGAGGTCAGGCCGGCCACGCCGTGGCCGACGAAATCGATCGTCCCCATCCGCTCCAGCACACTCACGTAGGTGCTGACGCCGACGACCAGCAGGATCTCCGGCCAGGGCACCTGCCCCAGGGCGTGCTTCTGCAGGTTGGGCGCCATCACCGTGAGCACCAGCCCGATGGTGAGGGAGACGAAGCCGATGTCCTGCCCGAAAAACAGCGTGAGCACCACCAGGACCAATAGTCCGGCCACGGTGACGGTCCGGTATGGGCGCGCGCCTGTGTCCTGCAATACGGACGGCGCTGCACTTGCCGGAGAATCCTCGACCTGGCCTGCCTTGCAGGGCTTCCCGGGCAGCGACTCGCCCAGCGTGCCGCCACGGACCCGTGCCTCATCCTGGCGGTGAACACGAGGTGGCTCGAAGGCTGTGCTGCACGGATCCGCCCCCTGGCGGATCAGCTTCATGCCACCCATGAGGAAGAACAGCAGCGAGGCGACGGTCAGGTTGACGGCAAGACTGGCCATCATGGTCGCGATCTCGTTGAGCGGCAGGCCGGCCTTGGCCACGACCCTGTTGGTGATGCCGCCATAGATGCTGATCGGCGAGAAGCCACCGCCCTGCGCCCCATGAATCACCATGAGGCCCATCATCAGCGGGTTGATGCCGTGCCGGGCGGCAAAGCCGAGCGCGATGGGCACAATGATCGCCACTGCCGCAGGACTGACTGCACCCACAGAGGTGAGCGCGCCCGCGATGAAGAACATGAGCCAGGGGATTGCCGCGATGCGACCGCGCACCGCGCGTACAGCCAGTTTCACGAGCCAGTCGATCGTGCCGCTGTTCTGCGCCAGCACGAACAGGTAGGTGATGCCCAGCAATGTCAGGAACAGATCGACCGGAAAGCCGCCCATGATGGCCTTGGCATTCATGCCTGCCACCAGCGTGCCGACGAGGAACGCGCCGGCGAAGGCGATCACCCCCATGTTGATGGGCAGCACCGCGGCGAGCACGAACATGCCGACCAGCACATAGATCGAAATCCACTGGGCACCCATCGCCTGTCTCCTGATTCGCTCGGGAGCGCATCGCAGTTACCGGGCTTTCCTGGCTCTGGTGACGTATCAGCGTAGCCATCGCGGAGCGGCCGCGAAGATCGACATTCCCTGGAAAGGCCTCGCCCCGCCGATCATGAATGCTTCAGCTTGCCGAACAGGCACTCGACGAGGTCGACGCTCGCCCTGGTGGCGCCGGTCACAGGAACGTTGTCTGGAAAAGTCCCGTCAGCCCATCGAGACGGCGTGGACCGAAAAGCCGAAGGCCGGACGATGCGTTGC
Source organism: Azotobacter chroococcum (assembly GCF_002220155.1). Classification (NCBI taxonomy): domain Bacteria; kingdom Pseudomonadati; phylum Pseudomonadota; class Gammaproteobacteria; order Pseudomonadales; family Pseudomonadaceae; genus Azotobacter; species Azotobacter chroococcum. Next base: position 3,639,068 of record NZ_CP011835.1, read on the forward strand.
GCTTCGTCCGGCCTTCGGAAACGGCCACAGGTTGCGGACTGGAGGTCAGCCGGCGGCGGTCAGCTTCACCAGGTTGGCGTGCCAGACATCCAGCTGCACCACATGCTCGGCCTCTTCGTCGGCGAACTCGGTGGCCATCGCCTTCACTTCCGGGTCGGCGGTTTCGTCGGCGATCTTCTGGTAGTACTCGTGGCTGCGCTGTTCGCCGCGCATGGCCAGCGCCATGGCGCCGAACACGTCGATGTCCGGGTCCACCGGACCCCAGGCGGCCTCCGGACTGGAGCCCTCGGGCCAGTCGTACTCGTCGGCCGCCAGCTTCGGCAGGTCGTGGAAGCCGCCGCGCTCCATGGCCTCGCGCTGATGCAGGCGGGAATAGTGGGACATCTGCTGGAAGAACTCCGCCACCTCGGCATTGCCGAGTTTCTGCATGGCTTCGGCCAGCTCGGCATAGCGGCGGGACGACTCCTTCTCCAACTGGATGGCATGGGCAAGGAAACGCTGGATCTCGTTCACACCCCTCTCCTTACATATCGATTGAAGGTGGATGAAAGCCGAAGCCGCCACGGCCCTTGCGGACGATCGTGAGGCCTCACGTAAAGTGTGGATAATGCGGCAGGTTTCGCATTGCCGGCAACCGGCGATTTGCCGCGGCGGATGCTGCCCGTCGGACGAAGCGCCCGGTAGACTCGAACCGACGACCGGAGAAACCGCCGCCGGCGGCTGCCCATCCACCCTGCGGTAGCGCCCCATGCAGATCGACGAAGAACTGACCTTCAAGAAACTGGAAATCTTCCTGGCCTTCATGCGCAGCGGCAACCTGTCGCGCGCCGCCGCCGAGCTGGACACCAGCACGGTCAGCGTGCACCGCGCCCTGCACTCGCTGGAAAACGCCCTGCGCTGCCCGCTGTTCAGGCGCGAGGGGCGCAAGCTGACGCCGCTGGAGAGCGCCCATGTGCTGGAGGACCGCGCGCAGAAGCTGATCGCCGACATGCTCGACACCGTGCGCCTGACCCGCGAGGCCGCCGGCTTCTCCGCCGAGCGCTTCAAGCTCGGCGCGCTCTACTCGCTGACGGTGAAGACCGTGCCGCAGCTGATCATGGGCCTCAAGCTGCGGCGCAGCACGCTGAACATCGACCTGATTCTCGGCTCCAACATCGACCTGCTGTACAAGCTGAAGAACCTCGAACTGGACGCCATCCTGGTCTCGCTCAACGACAGCGTGAACGATCCGGACTGCGAGTCGCTGCCGCTGTTTCGCGACGACATCTTCCTCGCCGTGCCGATCGACTCGCCGTTCGCCGGCCAGACCGAGGTCGACCTGGCCGAGCTGCGCGAAGCCACCTTCATCACCCTGACCCAGGGCTTCGCCACCCACCAGGACGCCCAGCGCGTGTTCCGGCAGGCCGGCTTCGCGCCCAAGGTGGCGATGCAGGTCAACGACATCTTCACCCTGCTCAGCATGGTCAGCTCCGGAGTCGGCTACGCCCTGCTGCCGGGACGCATCGCCGCGGTGTACGAGAACCGCGTGCGGCTGATCCCGCTCGAGGCGCGCTACCGCCTGCAGCAGCAGATCGGCGTGGTGTTCCTCAAGAGCCGCGAGCGCGACCCCAACCTGCTGGCCCTGCTCGCCGAGTGCCGGATGTACGCCAAGCGCCACGCGGGCTGAAAACGCGAAGGCCCCGCGCGGAGCGGGGCCTTGCGGTAGCCGAGGCAGACGCTCAGAAGAAGAACAGCGTCAGCAGCACGAACCAGGGCAGCAGGATGGCGCACGACCAGCCCATGTAGCCGAAGAAGCTCGGCATCGGCACGCCGCGCTGGTCGGCGATGGCCTTGACCATGAAGTTCGGCGCGTTGCCGATGTAGCTCAGCGCGCCCATGAACACCGAGCCCATGGACACCGCCAGCAGGGTCTGCGGCAGGTCGTTCATCATCACCTGCGCATCGCCGGAAGCCAGGTTGAAGAACACCAGGTAGGTCGGCGCGTTGTCGAGGAAGCCCGACAGCAGGCCGGACATCCAGAAGTACATGGCGTCGATCGGCGAGCCGTCGGGATGGGTCACTGCCGCTACCAGCCCGGCCATGCGGCCCTCGCTGCCGGCGCGCAGGATGGCGAGCACCGGCACGATGGTCAGGAAGATCCCGGCGAACAGCTTGGCGACCTCCAGGATCGGTCCCCAGTCGAAATCGTTGCCGGCCCGTACCTGCGCCGGCGTGATCTTCAGGGATGCCAGGGCCAGACCGACCATCAGCAGGTCGCGCACCAGGTTCTGCAGCTCGATCGGGGTGCCCATCACCGTGAAGGCGACGCCCGGCTTCCAGACGCCCGACAACAGCACGGCGCCGACCACCCCGCCGAGCAGCAGGAAGTTGATCGTGCCATAGAGCCTGAGCGGCGAATCCGGCGACGGATCGCTCGGCAGCAGCTCGTCCTCCCGGGCGTAGAAATAGCGGTCGATGAAATAGAAGACCACCAGCAGCACCGCACTCGACAGCAGCACCGGCAGCAGCATGTGCTCGATCGTCCAGAAGAAGCTCACCCCCTTGAGGAAGCCGAGGAACAGCGGCGGATCGCCCAGCGGGGTCAGCCCGCCGCCGATGTTGGCGACCAGGAAGATGAAGAACACCACCACGTGCACGCGGTGCTTGCGGTTGTCGTTGGCGCGCAGCAGCGGGCGGATCATCAGCATCGCCGCGCCGGTGGTGCCCATCAGCGAGGCCAGCAGCACACCGATGGCCAGCAACGCGGTGTTCAGCCGCGGCGAGCCGCGCAGGTTGCCCCAGACCAGAATGCCGCCGGAAATCGTGTAGAGCGAGAACAGCAGGATGATGAACGGCAGGTACTCGGCGAATAGCGCATGCACGATCACCGCGACGGTGTCGTGCAGACTGAAGGCGAAGGCGAACGGGACCAGGAACAGCAGCGTCCAGAACGCAGTGATCTTGCCGAAATGGTGGTGCCAGATATGGGACGCGAACAGGGGAAACAGGGCAATCGACAGCAGAATGCCGACGAAGGGAATGCTCCAGGCCAGACTCAGGCTGGAGCCATCGACTTCCGCCGCAAACAAGAGTCCGGGCGACAGAAGCAGCACATATAAAAACCGGCTCAGGAGCGACTTCATTAACCGATTCTCCAAAAAATTGATTACGGATGTCCGACTCTTTGCGGGCCGCGCATGGACTCGAAGCGACAACCCATTAACCGGAGCGGGCCTTCTCCATAGCAGGATTTGCGCCAGATCAATATAGAAAGCGCCATTACCGGTGAAAATTCATTTACCGATTATCCGTTCCACGACAGCCATCCTCCTGCTCGGGCATTGCCGCTCGCCAGCGGCAGGCAAGCCGCTAAACAGCGCCAATGTCCGTGGCTCCTGGCCCGCAGCATGACAGCCACTTGGCAACGGCCCTGCAGAACCGGCAACTGCGGCCATACTTGGATATCTCTGCCGCCCCCGCTACGCGGCGTACCGATACGGCAACGAAGTTCAATGCCGGCCTTGTATGAAAAGTGCCACCGCCAATAAGGCCGCATAAAAAAATGGCTGAAATGAAACAGGCGTAAATACCCACTCAATATTTACGGATTTATTTTTCCGCTATTTCCGCTCCGACTTTTCACATACCCGCTACCGGCTCCGAACGAACTTCGTTCGAACTCTTGTTGAAACTCGAAAAATGGCCGCCTCGCGGCGGCCGAAAGTTTCGACGGTAACTGGCGAAACGGGCGCTCAGCCGAACAGGCCACGCATCATGAAGTACAGCAGCGACGGGCCGAGCAGACAGCCCAGTGCGGTGTAGAAGGCCGCGGTCAGGCAGCCGTAGGGGACCAGCTTCGGATCGGTGGCGGCCAGCCCGGCGGCCACGCCGCTGGAGGTGCCCATCAGCCCGCCGAAGATCACCGCCGAGCGCGGGTTGTTCAGCCCGATCAGCGGCGCGACGAAGGGCGTGACCACCATCACCGCCATGGCCTTGATCAGGCCGGCGGCGATCGACAGGGCCATCACTTCCGAACTGGCGCCCAGCGCCGCGCCGGTCACCGGGCCGACGATGTAGGTCACCGCGCCGGCGCCGATGGTGGTCAGGCTGACCGCATCGGTGTAACCGAAGACCAGCGCCACGCTCACCCCGGCGATGAACGAGACGAAGATGCCGAACGCCAGCGAGATCACCCCGCTGACCCCGGCCCGCTTGAGCTCCTCCGGGTTGACGCCGAAGGCGGTGGCGATGATCGCGAAGTCGCGCAGCATGGCGCCGCCGAGGATGCCGATGCCGGACAGCAGCGGGATGTCCACCAGGCCCTTCTGGCCGCCGGTATGGAGCCCGCCGACGTAGGACAGCACCAGACCGAGCAGGATGGCGATGGCCGAGCCGTGCAGACGCCCCCGGGTGAATTTCGCCGATAGCCAGTAGGACAGCCACATGGTCGCGCCGATCACCGCGAAGCCGCTGATCAGGCCGTAACTGGTGAGTACCTTGGTCAAGGTTTCAGTGATCATGGCACTTACCTCTGCACGCTGGCGGTAGCCTGGGCGGCACTGCCCGGCTCATGCGGCTTTTTTTCGGCGGCGACATCCGGGCGACCGAGCTTGTCCAGCACCGGCACCATGGCGAAGCTCAGGCCGACCGCCAGCAGGCCGGCGAGGATCGCCATGGGGCCGCTGCTCAGCGCGCCGACCACGTTCTGCTGGGCGGCCATGGCGACCACGATGGGGATGTAGATGGCGCTCCAGAACTCGATGCCCTGCTCGGTCTTGCCGGCGAGCAGGCCGCGCTTGCTCAGGTAGCCGCCGCCGAAGATCAGCAGGATCATGGCGATGCCGACACCGCCGACATTGGAGGGAACGCCGAGGAGCACGCCGAGCAGGTCGCCGACGAACAGGCCGGCCAGGGTGCAGATGGAGAGCAAAGCAACACCGTAGATGATCATTGTTATTGTCCTGTCTGAAAAAATATTGTTTTTGTCGTGCAGGCAGTAGCGAGTCAGCGGTCGAGGCAGCCCTCCTCGCGCAGCAGCGCGTCCAGGGTATCGAGGCGGGCGCCCTGGAAGGCGACCACGGCGCCCTGGCGGATCACCCGCCGCGCCAGGCCGCTGAGCACCGTGCCGGGCGACAGCTCGACGTGCAGGCGCACGCCACGCTCGTAGGCATTGCGCAGGGTACCCCGCCAGTCGACCACGCGGCACATGTTGAAGGTCAGGTCGTCGCGCAGCGCCTCGGGATCGAGCACCAGGCGCGCCGAGCTGCCGCTCAGGTAGCGCAGCGCCGGGCGGCGCAGCGTCACCCCGGCGAAGGCCTCGGCCAGTTGCGCCGCCGGCCCGGCCAGCAGCGCGCAGTGCGAGGGCACGCTGACCGCCAGGCGCCGCACCGCGCCGGCGCCGATGCCGCGGGCCAGCTCGCCGACCGCGGCCATGGCCGCCTCGCTGCCGGCGATCACCAGCTGGTTGTCGGCGTTGACATTGGCCAGGAACACCGGGCTGTCCGGGCCGTTGACCCGCGCCAGCAAGGGCTCCAGCTCGGCGATGCCGAGGCCCATGATGGCGGTCATGCCATAACCGCACGGCCAGGCCCGCTCCATCAGCTCGCCGCGCAGGGCCACCAGACGCGCCGCATCGGCCAGCTCCAGCGCGCCGCCGACCACTGCCGCCGGGTAGGCGCCGATCGACAGCCCGGCGACGTAGTCCGGCCGTGCGCCGCGCGCCAGCAGCAGCCGGGCGCTGGCGACCCCGGCGAGCAGCAGGCAGAGCTGCACGGCGCGGGTGGACGCCAAAGCCTCGGCGCTGTCCAGCGCCCGCACGTCCTCGCCCAGCGCGTCGCTGGCCTCCTCCAGGCAGGCCCGCACCAGGGGTTCGTCCGGCAGCTGGTGGAGCATGCCCGGCTGCTGGGCGCCCTGGCCGGGGAAGGCGAACAGACTGCTCATGCCGCCACCTCCCGCCAGGGATCGCCGACCAGCCGCGCGCCATTGCCGGCCTTGAGCAGCACCCGCGCCGCGGCGCTCGCCCACTCGCGCAGGGCGACGGCGCCGGCCGGGGTTTCCAGCTGCAGGTCGACCCGGCACGGCAGCTGCTCCAGCCGCTCCATGAGAGCCTGCGCCTGCCGGCGCTGCAGCGGCCGCGGCACGCGCAGCAGCAGGTCGAGATCGCTGCCCTCGTTCAGCACCGTCACGCCGGTGGCCAGCTGGTAACCGGCGCCGCCGGTCACCCCCCAGGCCAGTCCGTGCTGGCGGCACAGCGCATCCAGTTGCGGCTGCAGCAGGGCCAGGGCGCGCAGCGGCGCGCAGACGCTCTCCCGCTCCCCGCCGCCGGTCAGTTGCTCCGGCGGCACGCAGCGATGGACCGCCGCCCGCGGCATCCAGGTGGCGTGGCGCTGCTCGCGTCCGTGCCCGCGCACGCCCACGGCGATCCAGCCGTCCCGCGCCGGCGCGCGGCGCACCACCACCGGCAGGCCGGCGGCGAGCACCGCCCGGGCCCAGGCCGGGGCGCCGGCCTCCAGCCAGTCGGCGCTCGCGCCCCAGAGCAGGTCGTGGGGACGGGGCAGTCCGCCCGCCCCCTGGCGCATCGTCGTTTCGCCCATGACAGCCACCTCGCGGCCTACCACTGCGCCCGCAGCAGCTCGCGCACCCGGCGCGAGGCGGCGCGGTTGGCGGCGCCGAGGCGGCCGCGCAGGTCAGTACTGGCGGCGCGGATGTCGGCCTCGGCCTGTTCCAGGCAGGCCCGCACGCGCGCCAGATCCTCCGCGTCCGGCTGCTCGATGCGCTCCACCGAGAGGGTTTCCCAGAGCAGGCCGAGGGAGGCGTAGCTGTCGAGGTCGTAGGCCATCGGCGGTACCTTGGCGGCGAAGGCTTCCAGTTCGTCGACCGTGCGCAGGGTGACCCGCGCGGCGGACTCCTTGCCCATGGCGTGGACCATCACCCCCGGATCGCGCAGGGCGACAATGCGGTTGGCCTGGTAGCCGTGGGCGAGGAAGGCGCCGGACATGGCCTTGCCGACCAGCAGGGCGATCACCGGATGCCCGGCCAGACGGGCGCGGGCGTAGCCGTCCACCGCGCCGGCCAGCGCCTGATGGATGCCGAGGGCCTCCTCGCGGCGGCCGTAGGCCTGGCTGGGCACGTCGACCACGGCGACCACCGCGCGCTTGACCGGCGCGTCGCGGTCGGCGGCGATCACCTCGTCCAGCGCCTGGCCGAGGCTCCAGCCTTCGAGCAGGCCGACCTCGCCGTGGCGGGCACGCGGGAAGCGGTTGTCGGCATCCGGCACCACGGCGAGGTAACGGGCCGGGCGGCCGGCCAGCGGAGCATCGACCACCTTCAGCGAGGCCGGGTAGCCCGGCTGCTCGGCGGCATTGCCGGTGAGGGCGCGCAGCCAGTTCAGGCCGCGTTGCGAAAGGACGGTGCTCATGCCTGGTCTCCTTGATAGAGGGCGCGCACGGCGGCGGCGTCGGCCTGCGGCGCGGCGTCATAGCGGCCGAGCAGGTCGAGGAAGCGCGGATACTGGCGGCTGCGCGGCAGGGCGTCGCCGGGCCGTTCGAGAATGCCCAGCAGCCGTTCGCGGATGGCCTGCGCGTCGTCGGCCACGTAGGCGTCGACCAGCCCGCAGGCGAAGCGCTGCTCGCCGCCGGTCAGGCTCCAGATGAACGGGCGGTCGCGCGAGTCGTACTCCTCGATGCCGGCCTCCTGCTCGATCACCTGCGGGCCGTTGAGGCCCAGGCGCGCCTCGCGGGTGACCAGCAGGTGGCTGCACAGCGCGGCGGCGATCGACATGCCGCCGAAGCAGCCCACGGGACCTGCGACCACGCCGATCACCGGCTGGTACTGGCGCAGCTCGACGATGGCCGCCTGCACCTCGGCGATGGCGGCGAGGCCCAGGTTGGCCTCCTGCAGGCGCACGCCGCCGGTCTCCAGCAGCAGCACGGCGCAGGTCGGAATGCCGTTGCGGTTGTCTTCGGCGGCCAGCTCCAGGGCGCCGGCGATCTTCGCGCCGCCCACCTCGCCGAGACTGCCGCCCTGGAAGCCGCCCTCGATGGCGGCGAGCACCGCCGGACGACCGCCGAGGCTGCCCTTGGCCACCACCACGCCGTCGTCGGCCTGGGCGACGATGCCCTGCGCCTCCAGCCACGGCGACTTGAGCCGGGCGAAGGGGTCGAGCAGCTCGCGCAGGCTGCCCTGATCGAGCAGTGCGCTAGCGCGCTGGCGGGCGCCCAGTTCGACGAAGCTGCGGCTCTGCAGCAGTGCATTCAGGTCAGACATGGCTCAGCTCCTCCAGCGCCTGCTCCAGACGCAGCCGCACCACACCGGGGGTGGCGCCGAAATCGTGGATATCGACGTTCAGGGCCGGCGGGTTGCTACCGGCGAACATGCGCTCGAACAGATGGCGCCAGCGCTCGGCGCTGCCGTTCACCGAGGTGACCACCTGGATGCTCAGGCGACCGGCCGGGCCGGGCTCGAGCAGCACCTCCAGGTCGCCGGAGCCGACGCAGCCCACCTGGGCGCGCTGGCGGGCCGGCTGGCCGGCGGGAAATTCGAAGGACAGGGTTTCCATAGTCACAGGCTCCCAATCGGCGCCCCGAGCATCGGCTCCAGGCGGTCGAGGAATAAGGTGGCGGCGAGCAGATCGGCGGCGCCGCCGGGCGAGGCGTTGAGGGCCAGCAGGTCGTGCTCCAGCGCCTTGAGGCAGCGGCGACCGGCCAGCGTGGCGCTGCCGCCGGCCTGCAGCACCGCGCGGGCGCCGTGCTGCATGCTGGCCAGCCCTTCCAGTCCGGCCCGGTGCAGCACGCAGGTATCTTCGAGCTGCGCCATGATCGCCAGCAGCGCATCCAGCTGCGCGTGGTTCTCGTCGAAGCCGGCTGCGCGGCTGCGCCGGAGCTGCGGCAGGCCGTGCTGCAGCGCGCCGGGGAAGCCGCACCGGGCCTCTTCCCGCGCGCCGCGCACGCCGTAGCGCTGGCGCACGCGCTCGCCGTGGCTGGGCGCCTGCGCCGGCATCTGCCGGTCCTCCAGCCGGGCCAGTCGCGCGGCGCGCAGGCTCACCTGCTGCGGCGCGGCTTGCACGGGTTCGAGCGCGGCGGCGGTGACCAACAGGCCCAGCGCCCAGATCGCGCCGCGGTGGGTGTTGACCCCGCCGGTGACCGCCAGCATCCGCGCCTCGCCCTCGCGGCCGAGCCGGCCGATGGTTTCGCGCAGGGGCTGGCCGAGCTCGGCAAGGGACTGGCCGGCGTCGGCCATGGCGTGGAAGGCCGGCCACAGCGCGCGCGCCGAGGCGTGCATCAGCTTCAGGTCGAGGTCGCGGTGCGCGCCGCTGCCGCGGCGGTCGACCAGCGCCGGCTTGGGCGACAGGTCGGCCTCGTCGATCAGCGCCTGCACGGCGAGGTCGGCGAGCCGCTCGGCCAGGCTCGGGCGCAGTCTTGCTGCAATGAATGCGCTCATCACCAGCTCCTGAACTTGGCGGGCGGGTTGTAGAGGCCACCGGACCAGTCGACCAGCTCGGCGATGCTCTTGGCGGCGAGCAGCTCGCGGCTGGCTTCGGTACGGCGGATGCCGAGATCCTCCGGCAGGGCGATCAGCCCTTCGCGGCGCATGCGCTCGGTATCCCTGGGGTCGTGGCGCAGGCCGATGCTGGTGACGCCGGCCACCGCGGCGATCATCGCCTGGCGCTCTTCCAGCGAACGGGCCTTGTACAGATAGGCGATGCCTTCCTCGGTGAGCAGGTGGGTGACGTCGTCGCCGTAGATCATCACCGGCGCCAGCGGCATGCCGACCTTCTTCGCCACGTCCACCGCATCGAGCCGCTCGACGAAGGTGGGTTTGCCGCCCTCCTGGTAGGTCTCGACCATCTGCACCACCAGCTTCTTGCCGCGCTCGAGCAGGGTCTCAGGCGTGGTCATGTCCAGCCATGCGGGAGTGGCGTGGCGACGGCCGCGCGGATCGTGGCCCATGTTCGGCGCGCCGCCGAAGCCGGCCAGGCGGCCGCGCGTCACCGTGGACGAGTGACCGTCGCCATCGACCTGCAGGGTCGCGCCGATGAACAGGTCGACCGCGTACTGGCCGGCCAGCTGGCACATCATGCGGTTGGAGCGCAAGGAGCCGTCGCGGCCGGTGAAGAACACGTCCGGGCGCGCCGCCACGTAGTTCTCCATGCCCAGCTCGGTGCCGAAGCAGTGCACGCTCTCGACCCAGCCGGTCTCGATCGCCGGGATCAGGGTCGGGTGCGGGTTGAGGGTCCAGTTGCGGCAGATCTTGCCCTTGAGGCCGAGGCGCTCGCCGTAGGTGGGCAGGATCAGCTCGATGGCCGCGGTGTTGAAGCCGATGCCGTGGTTGAGCGACTGGACCTTGTGCCTCTCGTAGATGCCGCGGATCGCCATCATCGCCATCAGCACGTGCACCGGCTTGATGTGGCGCGGGTCGCGGGTGAACAGCGGCTCGATGTAGAACGGCTTGTCGGCCACCACCACGAAGTCGACCCAGGAGGCCGGGATGTCCACGCGCGGCAGATCGCGCGGATCGTCGACGATCTCGTTGACCTGGACGATGACGATGCCGTCGGCGAAGGCGGTCGGCTCGACCAGCGCCGGGGTGTCCTCGGTGCTCGGGCCGCTGTAGATGTTGCCCTCGCGGTCGGCCATGAAGCCGGCGACCAGCGCGACGTTGGGGATCAGGTCCACCACCAGGCGCGAGTACAGCTCGATGTAGGTATGGATGGCGCCGACCTCGAGCAGGCCGTCCTCCAGCAACTGGCCGATGCGCAGGCTCTGCGGGCCGGCGAAGGAGAAGTCGAGCTTGCGGGCGATGCCGCGCTCGAACAGGTCGAGGTGCTCGGCGCGACTGACGCTGGGCATGATCATGTGCAGATCGTGCAGCCTGCCGGGATCGGCCCTGGCCAGCGAGCGGGACAGGAAGTCCGCCTGCTTCTGGTTGTTGCCTTCCAGCACCACGCGATCGCCGGGGGCGATCAGCGCTTCCAGGGCGGCAACGATCCTGTCGCTCGGCAGGACCACGCCATCGGCGAGGCCTCGCACCTGGTCGAGCCGGCGCTGCTTCTCGCTGCGCCGACGCGACCACTGCGGCGGGGGGAAATTGTTGTTGTCATGGCTACTCCACGGGTTCCGCTGTCGTGGCCTCACGGTAGGCGGCAGCCGGGGTAGCGTTCAATCAAGCTGGGCGGACGATCGTTACTCTGAAGTTAACGATCCGCAAGAATTTCTCCTTTGCAAGACCTGGATCGCACCGTCATACCTTGGTCTGTGCCGGGGGGTGGGTACGGTTGTACAAAGAGGGACACTGCTATAAGTTCCTCGGCAGGTTCGGTGGCGCGGCGTCCCTACTACTGGTCAGGTACCCGGATGCTGCGCCGCTGGACCCACTCCCCCGGCTGTGCGAGTCCCCCCATGAGTGCATCCCCGGCCCCCATCCTGATCACCGGCGCCAGCCAGCGCATCGGCCTGTACTGCGCCGAGCGCCTGCTCGACGCGGGCCAGCCGGTGATCGCGACCTTCCGCCGCGAACGCCCGGGCCTGGAACGGCTGCGCGAGCGCGGCGCGCCGACCCTGCACGCGGACTTCGCCGACGAGGCCGGCATCCTCGCTTTCATCGAGCGGCTCAAGGCGCACACCGACCGCCTGCGCGCCATCGTGCACAACGCCTCGGAGTGGCTGGGCGAGGCGCCCGGCATGGAGGCGCAGACCTTCCAGCGGCTGTTCAGCGTACACATGCTGGCGCCCTACCTGATCAACCTGCACTGCGCCGAGCTGCTGGAGCACTCGAGCCCGGCGGACATCGTGCACATCGGCGACGACGTGACGCGCAAGGGCAGCGACCGGCACATCGCCTACAGCGCCAGCAAGGCCGGCCTGGACAACCTCACCCTGTCCTTCGCCGCGCGCCTGGCGCCGCGCATCAAGGTCAACGGCATCGCCCCGGCGCTGATCCTCTTCAAGCCGGAGGACGACGCCGACTACCGCGCCAGGACCCTGGCCAAGTCCGCCCTCGGCATCGAGCCCGGCGCCGAGGCGGTCTACCTCGGCCTGCGCTATCTGTTGGACAATCCCTACGTCACCGGCACCACGCTGACGGTCAATGGCGGCCGTCACCTCAAGTGAGTGCCGCCCCACTTCCGCAACCGACAGGATGGAGCAAGGCTATGCCGCGACTGGAGCCAGGCATGGCGCGGATCCGGGTCAAGGACCTGCGTCTGCGCACCTACATCGGCATCAAGGAGGAGGAAATCCTCAACAAGCAGGACGTGCTGATCAACCTCACCGTGCTCTACCCCGCCGTGGGCGCGGTGCGCGACAACGTCATCGACCAGGCGCTGAACTACCGCACCCTGACCAAGGCGATCATCCGCCACGTCGAGGAGAACCGCTTCGCCCTGCTCGAGCGCCTGACCCAGGAGATCCTCGACCTGGTGATGGGCTACCCGAGCGTGCGCTATGCCGAAGTGGAGGTGGACAAGCCCCACGCCCTGCGCTTCGCCGAGTCGGTGTCGATCACCCTCGCCGCCCGCCGCGAAGGCTGATCCCGGTCGCCCGGGCGCGCTGGTGACGGCCGCCGGCAGCGCGCTATGATCGCGCCCGGCGGCCGCCTCGCCGGCCGTCTACTCTACCGACGACTGTCAGCCGGGGAACCACGATGACCGAAGAACAACGCATCGAACTCGAAGCCGCCGCCTTCCGCCGCCTGGTCCAGCACCTGCGCAGCCGGCCGGACGTGCAGAACATCGACCTGATGAACCTCGCCGGATTCTGTCGCAACTGCATGTGGAAATGGCTGAAGGCCGCCGCCGACGACCTGTCCATCGAACTCAGCGTCGAACAGGCGCGCGAGGAGATCTACGGCATGCCGTACGACGAGTGGAAAGGCAAATACCAGAAAGAGGCCAGCCCCGAGCAGGTGGCGGCCTTCGAGAAGAGCAGCAAGAAATGATCGACCTGAACGACTTCCGTGCCCGCCTGCGCAGCGGGGAGCACGCTTTCGCCGACACCTTGGCCTTCATCGCCGCACACTACGACTACCGGCCGAGCGCCTTCGCCAACGGTTCGGTGGAGAACGCCGCCGGGCAGAACGAGGGCTCCTGCAAGACCCTGGGCCTGGCGCTGCTCGAGGGCCTGAGCGACGAGGAGGCCCTGCTGGCCTTCGGCGAGCACTACCGCGCCGTGCTGGCCGATCCCGCCGGCAGCGACCACGGCAACATCCGCGCGCTCATGAAAAGCGGCCTGGCCGGCGTGCGCTTCGCAAGCCAGCCGCTCGGCCGCCGGGGCTGAGCCGGACCGGACGGGAACCGGGGGCGAACGCCCCCGGAAACCGCCGGGTTACTGCAGGGTCTTGCCCTGATACTGGCCGTTGAGGGTGTTGAGGAAGGCGACGATCTTGCCGACCTCGTCCTTCGACAGCTTCACGCCGACCTGGTACTCCGCCATCTTGTCGACCGCCTCTTCCAGGGTCCTGGCGCTGGCGTCGTGGAAATAGGGTGCGGTCAGCGCGACGTTGCGCAGGGTCGGCACCTTGAAGCGGTGCATGTCCTTCGGGTCCTTGGTCACGTTGTAGCGCCCGTGGTCCACCTCGCTGACGTTGCCGCGGTCGGCGAAATAATCCTTCTTCACCCCCATCAGCTCGAAGGACTGGCCGCCCATCGCCTCGCCCACATGGCAGGTCGCGCACTTGGCTTCCTTGAACAGCGCGTAGCCTTCCTGCTCCACGCGGCTCAGCGCGTCGCTCTGGCCCTTGAGGAACAGGTCGAAGCGGCTGTCCGGCGTGACCAGGGTCTTCTCGAACTCGGCGATGGCGTCGGTGATGTTCTTCGCGGTGATGCCGTCCGGGTAGAGGGCGGCGAACGCGGCGCTCAGCGGCGCGTCCTGGGCCAGCTTGCCGACGATCTGCTGCCAGGAGGTCGAGGCCATCTCCAGCGGGTTCATCGGCGGGCCGCCGGCCTGCTCCTGCAGATCGGCGGCGCGGCCGTCCCAGAACTGATGCACGTTGAAGGCGGAGTTGAACACCGTCGGCGCGTTGATCGGGCCCTTCGAGCCGCCCACCCCGACGGATACGTCCAGACGATCGACCCCGCCCTTGTCCAGGGCGTGGCAGCTGGCGCAGGAGACGGTATCGTCGCCGGACAGCCGGGTGTCGTGGTAGAGCTTGTCGCCCAGCGCGACCTTGGCCGGGTTCACCGGGAAGGTAGTGGTGATCGGCTGCACCGCCTCATGCCTGAAGGCGTCGGCGACCACGCCGGCCGGCTGCCGCTTCAGGCGCTCGGCCTTCACCCAGTCGAGCAGCACGCCCTTCTCCGCGTCGGACAGCCGGGAGCGCCAGTGCATGCTCAGGTAGAGGTTCGGCGGCATGGCTCCGTCCTCCATCACCGACTCGATCTTGGCCAGGTCCACTTCCGACACCGGCCTGCCCTGCTGCACGTTGGCCAGCAGCGACTCGATGTTGAACTGGCGCTGGGCCATTTCGATGTCCTTTTCCATCAGCTGCCTGGCGACCGGCAGGCTGGCGTAGAACGGCAGTTCGCTGCTGCTGGTGTGGCAGTACTGGCAGCCGTTGCCGTTCAGCACCTCGAAGGCCTGGGTCGTCAGGTTGTCCTGGCCTTTCAGCTCGGCGCTGGCCAGGTGCTGGCGGCTGATGCGGTCGTCGAAGCGATCGACGATGAAGACGGTGGCCAGGTAGCCGGCGACGCAGGCACCGACGACAAGGGGTAGCTTTTTCACGGGTCATCCTTATCCAAGGGTTGGTAATCGGGGCAAAGCCGACGGCGAGCCGGCGGGAAGCCCAAGGCTTCGACCGTCGACTGAAGCACAAAACAGATGAACGAAACCTTAACGCTCCTGCCCCTGGCAAAGGAAATGCCTAAAGCCAATACTATTCATAGACAGAAGCTATTTTTCTGTACGGATAAGTGCTTTATGCACTATCGAAGCAGACGGCCAGGGGGCACCAGCCATTCAGCCGGAACCCGGCGAGGGGAAACAGCGCGACGCCGCCGCCCCGGCGCACGGCGCTGCCGGCGTGTCGGGGCGGGGGGAATAAAACGGCCCGGGCGGTGTTCGCTGCAACAACCCGCCGCCAGGCCTGAAAGGGAGAAGAAAAGGGGGCCACCCAGTCAAGGGGAAGACTTCAAGGAGAGCGGCGGCCCCTGCAACCGTCGAGTCGTTCTCAAATTCGATGCTTGAAAGTTACCTGTGGAATCCGGCTCACGGAAATTTTCAAAATCAATCTGGGCCATAGGCCAGCTCTATCAGCCCCCGGCAGCGCTTTTCCTGTCCCGGCAAAGCCGGTAAGGTCGGCGCGAATTTGCCTCCGGAGACCCCCATGCCCCCGTCCGTCCTGTCTGGCCCGCACTATCTGGGCAAAGGCCTGAAACTGGTCCTGAGCCCCGGACTGCGTCTGTTCGTCCTGCTGCCGCTGACTGTCAACCTGCTGCTCTTCGCCGCCCTGGTCGGCCTGGCGGTACGCCAGTTCGAGCTCTGGGTCGACGCCCTCATGCCCAGCCTGCCGCAGTGGCTGGCCTTCCTCGACTACCTGCTGTGGCCGCTGTTCGTCGGCCTGGTGGTACTGATGGTGTTCTTCACCTTCACCCTGCTGGCCAACGTCATCGCCGCGCCCTTCAACGGCTTCCTGGCGGAAAAGGTGGAGGTGGTGGTGCGCGGCGAGGACCACTTCCCGCCCTTCCACTGGCGCGAGCTGCTCGACATGGCGCCGCGCACCTTCAGCCGCGAGTGGCGCAAGCTGACCTATCTGCTGCCGCGCGCGCTGTTTCTGCTGGTGCTCTCCTTCATCCCGGTGCTCAACCTGCTCGCCCCGCCGCTCTGGCTGCTGTTCGGCGTGTGGATGATGGCCGTGCAGTACATCGACTACCCGGCCGACAACAACAAGCTGTCCTGGGACGACATGCTCGCCTGGCTGCGCGCGCGCCGCTGGCAAAGCCTGAGCTTCGGCGGCATCACCTACGCCGCGCTGCTGGTGCCGGGGCTGAACCTGCTGATCATGCCCGCCGCGGTGGCCGGCGCCACGCTGTTCTGGGTGCGCGAGGGCGGCCTGCCGGTCCATTCGCCGCGCTGACGGCGCCCGGGTCCGGCGCTGAAGCGGGGAGCCGCGGGCGCCTCTCCGAGCTCAATCGAGGAGTTCGGCATCGCTCCAGCGCCAGCGGAGCAGCGCCAGGGCCTGGGTGCGACTCATCCAGGGACCGATCAGGAAAAACCGGTAACCGGACACCGCAACGGGCCAGACCTTGCGCCGGGGATGCTCCCCGGCAGCGTTCAGGAATTCGACGATCAGGGCCTGCTGGGCCCGCAGCGCGGCCAGCAGATCGGGAGGCGCGATATCGTCTGCCTCCAGACGGTCGCCGCTCACTCTCAGGGCGATGCCTTCGTCCCTGGCCCATCGAATGATCTCGAGGACATTCATGCGGGAGCGATTGCTGGTGGGATGGCCAACCGGCGTGGCGGTTCGGATGGCGGAGGGACGGCGAAGCGGAGAAACGGAAATGGACATGGATGGCGCGTGCCTTTGCAGGATCGGAAACTCAGGAGTTTCAGGGATCTGTCGACGTTCTGGCGTGCGCCGCGTTGTCGCGCCCCCCGAAGGGACGCTGCCCCTCTTGTTCGTCACGGATGACAGGCTTCTCTCCTCGCTCCCTGCTCTGCGCCAGAAGGCGCCCGTCGCGGCCTACTTCGGAACGTCAACAGCCCCCAGTGAAGTCGGCTCTCTAGTGTAACCCCGGACGAAGCGTCATTGGCCGTCGGCCCGTCCTTCTCTGCAGCCGGACTGACGGACGAGCGGCACGGAGCCGCTCTGCCCGTCACCGGAACGTCAAGCGCTCGTCATCGGTCTGACACATCATCGTCCGAGACTGATGCCATGACTACCGCCCTGCACATCGCCCTGATCAGCGAAACCTTCCCCCCCGAGGTCAATGGCGTCGCCAACACCCTGGGCCGGCTGTGCGCCGGGCTGCGCGCCCGCGGCCATCGCGTGCAAGTGGTGCGTCCCCGGCAGAACGCCGACCGGGGCCGGCGCAGCGACGAGCAGCTGCTGCTGACCCGCGGCTGGCCGCTGCCCGGCTACCCGGGACTGCAATGGGGCCAGTCGGCCACCGGCAAGCTGCTGCACCGCTGGAAACGCGAGCGCCCCGACGTGATCTACATCGCCACCGAAGGCCCGCTGGGCCTGTCCGCCCTGCGCTGCGCGCGCCGCCTGGGCATTCCGGTGGTCAGCGGCTTCCATACCAACTTCCAGCAGTACAGCGGCCATTACGGCTTCGGCCTGCTGGCCCGCCTGCTGACCCGCTACCTGCGCTGGTTCCACAATCACTCGCAGCTGACCCTGGTGCCCAGCGCCAGCCAGCGCATGGAGCTGACCCGGCGCGGTTTCGAGCGGCTGGAGCTGCTCTCGCGCGGCGTCGACAGCCGGCTGTTCCAGCCCGCCCGGCGTTCCGCCAGCCTGCGCGCCGCCTGGGGCGCGGGCGACGACGACCTGGTCGTGCTGCACGTCGGGCGGCTGGCGCCGGAAAAGAACCTCGGCCTGCTCGGCAGCAGCTTCCGCAACCTGCAGGCGGCCCATCCGCAGCGCCGGCTGAAGCTGGTGGTGGTCGGCGACGGTCCGCTGCGCGCCAGCCTTGAGCAGCAGTGGCCGGAAGCCCACTTCTGCGGCATGCAGCTGGGCGAGGCGCTGGCCACCCACTACGCCTCGGGCGACCTGTTCCTGTTTCCCAGCCTGTCGGAAACCTTCGGCAACGTGGTGCTGGAGGCGCTGGCCTCCGGGCTCGGCGTGGTCGCCTACGACCAGGCCGCCGCCGCCCAGCACATCCGCCACGGCCACAACGGCGCACTGGCCGAACCGGGCGACGAGCAGGGCTTCAATGAGGCGGCGAGCTGGCTGCTGGAAGACGAGGAGAACCTGCGCCGGGTGCGCCTCAACGCCCGCCAGCACGCCAGCCACCAGGGCTGGGAGGCCATCATCGAGCAGTTCGAGGATTACCTGCGCAGCGCCCTGCACACCCCCGCCGAACTCGCCGCCGGCCGCCCCAGCGTCGGCTGAGAAGGCGTCAGCCGCCGGCGGCCGCGGCTGCGCGCTCGCGCAGATAGGCGAGCACCGCCGCCTGGTCGCCGGCGAAGACGATGCGCCCGGCCTTGCTCTCGCGCTGGTAGGCGTACATCGGGTCGTAGTATTCGCGCAGCAGGCCGACGATCCACTCACGGTGCAGTTCGACGCCACGCCCTTCGCCCTGCTCGGCGAGCGCCTGGGCCATGATTGCCGCCAGCCGCTGGTAACGCTCGCCGCCGAGCCTTTTGACGATGTTCGCCAGGCTCTGGGTGAGACGCGCGGCGAAGGCGGCGAAGCCGGCTTCCGGGCCTTCGACGGCGACGAACTCGGCGCACAGGTTGATCACGTAGTCGCGCAGGATGCGCTCGACGCGCCCCTCGAAGCTGTCCTCCAGCCAGACCAGCGGGTACTGCTGCATGCCCTGGTGCAGTTCCAGCGGCAGCGAGCAGCTGCCGACCAGGCGGCTCTCGTCCTCCAGCACGAACTGGCCGATGCCGGCCGCGCGCTTTCTCAGGATGTCGACGGCCAGGCGGTTCTCGAAATCGATCTGCGCCGGCTGCGGCGTCGCGCGCTTGCCGAAGCTGGAGCCGCGGTGATTGGCGTGGCCCTCCAGGTCCAGGCTGTTGCCCAGCGCGGCGATCACCTCGGTCTTGCCGGTGCCGGTGAGGCCGCCGACCAGCAGGAACCCGCACTGCTCGGTGGCCTGGCGGGTGGTGTCGAGGAGGAAGTTGCGCATCGCCTTGTAGCCGCCGATCACCCGCGGGTAGTCGATGCCGGCTTCGGTCTTCAGCCACTGCTGGACGATCTGCGAGCGCAGGCCGCCGCGGAAGCAGTACAGGTAGCCCTCGGGATGGGCGCGGGCGAAGTCCGCCCAGGCCTGGATGCGCTGCTCCTTGGTCTTGCCGGACACCAGCCGGTGGCCGAGCTCGATGGCCGCCTGCTGGCCGTGCTGCTTGTAGCAGGTGCCGACCTTCTGCCGCTCGCTGTCGGTCATCAGCGGCAGGTTGAGCACGTTGGGAAAGGCGCCGCAGGCGAATTCCACCGGGGCGCGGGTGTCCATCATGGGGACTGCATTCAGGAAAAGCTGGCGGTAGTCGGCGGTATCGGCGCGCATCAGAAGAGCACCTCGACCGCCAGGCTCTGTCGCTCGACCAGCTCGCCGATCGGCGCCAGCGTGAGGCCCAGCCCGGCGGCCGTGGCGAGGAACTCCGCCTCGCCCTCGGGACTCACCGCGACCAGCAGGCCGCCGCTGGTCTGCGGGTCGCAGAGGATCAGCTTGCACAGCTCCGGCAGCGGCGCGATGCGCTCGCCGAAGCTGTCGAAGTTGCGCAGGGTGCCGCCGGGCACGCAGTTCTGCTCCAGGTAGTACTCCAGATCGGTGAAGCGCGGCACCGCGGCGAACTCGACGCGCGCCGACAGCCCGCTGCCGTCGGCCATCTCGACCAGGTGGCCGAGCAGGCCGAAGCCGGTGACGTCGGTCATCGCCTTGACCCCGTCCAGGCGACCGAAGCGACTGCCGGGCTTGTTCAGGGTGCACATCCAGTCGCGCGCCAGGCCCACGTCCTGGAGGCGCAGCCGGGAGCGCTTCTCGGCGGTGGTGAGGATGCCGATGCCCAGCGGCTTGGTCAGGTACAGGCGGCAGCCGGCGGTGGCGGTGTCGTTGCGCTTGAGGAAGCGCTTTTCCACCATGCCGGTCACCGCCAGGCCGAAGATCGGCTCCGGGGTGTCGATGGAATGCCCGCCGGCCAGCGGGATGCCCGCGTCGTCGCAGACTGCCCGGCCGCCGGCGATCACCTCGCGGGCCACCTCCGGCGGCAGCAGGTTGATCGGCCAGCCGAGGATGGCGATGGCCAGCAGCGGGTCGCCGCCCATGGCGTAGATGTCGCTGATCGCGTTGGTCGCGGCGATGCGGCCGAAGTCGAAGGGGTCATCGACGATCGGCATGAAGAAGTCGGTGGTGGACACCACCCCGCGCTCCTCGTCGATGCCGTACACGGCGGCGTCGTCGCGCGAGGCGTTGCCGACCCAGAGTCTGGGGTCGAGGTTCTGCGCGCCGCTGCCGGCGAGGATCACTTCCAGCACCTTGGGGGAAATCTTGCAGCCACAGCCGGCGCCGTGGCTGTACTGGGTCAGACGAATGGGCTCGCTCACGGGGCGTCCTCGAAGGGGAACGGAACAGGCGGCGAATTGTATCAAAAGCGCACCTTGGCGCCGCGCCGTGCCCGGCGTATGGTTCAGGAACAAGCGGTACGGGGGATTCCATGGGCAAGCGGGTGGCATTGGTGCTGGGGGCGGGCGGCGCGCGAGGCTATGCCCACATCGGGGTGATCGAGGAGCTGGAGGCGCGCGGCTACCGGATCGGCTGCCTGGCCGGCTGCTCCATGGGTGCGGTGATCGGCGGCATCCATGCCGCCGGCAAGCTGCCCGAGTACCGCGAGTGGATCGAGAGCCTGAGCTACCTGGGCCTGCTGCGCCTGCTCGACGTCAGCTTCAGCATGGGGGTGATCCGCGGCGACAAGGTGTTCGCGCACATCCGCGAGATCGTCGGCGAGGTGAACATCGAGGACCTGCCGATCCCCTTCACCGCGGTGGCCACCGACCTCACCACCCACCAGGAGATCTGGTTCCAGGAAGGCTGCCTGCACCAGGCGATGCGCGCCTCGGCGGCGATTCCCAGCCTGTTCACCCCGGTGACCAAGGGCCATCACATGCTAGTCGACGGCGGCCTGCTCAACCCGCTGCCGATCGTCCCGGTGGTGTCCAGCCACTGCGACCTGATCGTCGCGGTCAACCTCGGTGCGCCCAACCACAAGCAGTACCGCCTGCCGGCGAGCGACCGCCCGATGCTGCGCAAGGGACGGGTCGATGCCGTGCTCGACTCGCTCGGCTCGCGCCTGTCGTTCCGCCGGCGCGAGGAGGACAGCGCGCCGCTGCCGGTGCCCATGCTGCACGACGCGCTGGGCGAGCCGGCCGACCTGGAGACGGAAAGCCCGCCGAAGTCGGCCAGCGGCGCCAAGGTGGTCGACTCCCTCGGCCCGGCGACCCTGCTCGACCTGGTCAACCAGAGCTTCGAGGTCATGCAGAACGCGCTGACCCAGTACAAGATCGCCGGCTATCCGCCGGACATCCTGATCAACGTGCCCAAGCAGGCCTGCCGCTTCTTCGAGTTCCACCGGGCCCCGGAGATGATCCAGCTCGGCCGGCAGATCGCCCGCGACAGCCTGGATCTCTACGAGCGCGACCACGAAGGCTAGCGGCCGCTCTGGTCGGTCCGCTCGGTCAATTTCGCTGCCCGCACCTCCCTGCCCTGCTCCTGCTGCCCATGGTTCGCCGGCACCTCGCCCTGCGGCCCGGGCTCGCTCACCCAGTCGCAGAGCAGGCTGTAGGCCACCGCCAGCAGGGTCGGGCCTAGGAACAGGCCCATGAAGCCGAAGGCGTAGATGCCGCCGAACACCCCGAGCAGCACCACCACCAGCGGCAGGTTGCCACCGCGGCTGATCAGGTAGGGCTTGAGCACGTTGTCCACGCCGCTGATCACGAACATGCCCCAGATGCCGAGGAAGATCGCGTAGCCGTAGTCGCCCTGCCAGGCCAGCCAGGCGGTGGCCGGCATCCAGGCCAGCGGCGGTCCCATGGGAATCAGGCTGAGCGCGAAGGTGAGCAGGCCGAGCAGCATCGCCCCCGGCACCCCGGCGATCCAGAAGCCGATCAGCGCCAGCAGCCCCTGGGCCGCGGCGGTGCCGATCACCCCGTTGACCACCCGCTGCACGGTGGCGGCGACCAGCTCCAGGTAGTGCTCGGCGCGCTCGCCGATCAGCCGTTCCAGCAGGCTCTGCACGAAGCGCTCCAGGCGCGGCCCGTCGCGGTAGAAGAAGAACACCAGCACCAGGCTCAGCACCAGCTCCAGCATGCCGCCGGCGAGCTTGGCGCTGCGCGCCAGCAGCCAGTTGCCGACCTGGCCGAGGTACGGCTTGAGGGTGGCGAACAGCGCCAGGCCCTGCTGGTCGACGGCGCGCCAGAGTTCGACCAGCTCGTCGCCGATCATCGGCAGCCCGGCCAGCCACTCCGGCGGCGGCGGCAGGCCTTCGAGGCGCAGGGTGTTGATCAGCCCGGTGAGCTCGCGGATGTAGTCCACCAGGTTGAAGCCGAACATCAGCAGCGGCACCGCCACCAGAACCACCCAGCCGGCGGTCAGCAGGCCGGCCGCCACCGACTCGCGCCCGTTCAGCCACCCCGTCAGCAGGCGCATCAGCGGCCAGCTGGCGAAGGCCAGCACGGCGGCCCAGAACAGCGCCGAGGCGAACGGCAGCAGCAGCCACAGGCAGGCGCCCAGCAATGCCACCAGCAGGAACAGCACCAGCAAACGATCGTTGTTGGACATTCGGGTTCGCGACTCCATCGGAAAGGCGGCGGAAGGCTCGACTATAGAGACATTCTGCGGAAGGCGAATGGCAGGAAAGGCGCCGGGCGACAGCCCGGGCTCACGGCAGCCGGTTCAGGCGCAGCCCGGCGACGGCCGCCTCGTCCAGCTCCAGGCGCGCGGCGCGCACGCCCCGCTCGACCAGCGCAGCGCGCCAGGCCGGCGCCTGCGCACCGGCCAGGGCGACCCGCAGGGTGCTGTCGAGCATCAGGCTGCGGGCCAGCAGCTCGGCCCAGGCCGCGCCGGGCTCGCCGCTCAGGCCGGGCAGCAGCAGCTGGCCGTCGGCGCGCAGCTGGCGCAGCAGGGTGGCCGGGGTCGGCAGCAGCTCGCCCAGTTCGCCGGCGGCGTCGAGCTGCTCGACGTGCAGGTAGTCCCGGCGGTTGCCGCGGGTGATCGCGTACAGCGCCAGCAGGCTGTCGCGGCGCGGCGCGGCCAGGCGCAGCAGCGCATAGGCCTGGCGCTCGTCCGGGCCGTACAGGCGGGCGTTGCCGAACACCGCATTGGCCCACAGGCTGCTGGAGCCGCATTCGCGTCCCTCGCACCAGTAGAGCAGCTCGGAACCCTGCCCGAGCAGCGCCGTGCGGGCCTGGGCGAAGGCCTCCGTGGCGACATGCCCGGCGGGCAGCCGGTAGGTCGCCGCGGTCAGCGCCCCCTCGGCCGACACCTCGCGCTCGTAGCGCAGCTGGCCGCTGATCCGCCGGACGTTCCCCTGGGGATAGGTCCGCTCCGCCTCGACCTGGCGAAAATCGACGATCTCGGCGTGGGGAAAGCGCGGCAGCACCTCGAGGTCGTGGCTGCCCGGCAGGTCGGCGGCAAGCAGGGAACTGCCGGCCAGTGCCAGGCAGCAGAAGGTGGTCAGGCGCATCCGGCTCCTCGAAAGCTCGACTCGAACGGGGCCGCGGGGCCGGACTGGCAAGGCCTTCCGCCACGGCTTCCCGGGTTGCGGCCACTCTCCCGGCCAGCCTCCGGCAAGTCAAGGCACGGGAAAGAAGGCTTTGAAACAGTCTGCTACAGCCTGGGCACCGGCCTCGTCGTCCAGGTGCAGATGATGCCCGCCGGGCAGCTCGTGCACCTCGAAGGATAGCTCCTTCAGCAGCGCCGCCACCGGCGGCCGCCCGGCCAGCAGTCCCTGGCGGGCCAGCACCAGGCTGACCGGGCAGCGTACGGCGCGGACGAAGGCCTCGGCCTGGGCCGGGTCCAGGCGCAGCGCATAGGGCAGCCGCAGGCGGCTGTCGGCCCGCCAGGTGTAGCCGCCGGGCACCGGCATCAGGCCGCGCTCGGCGAGCCGTTCGGCGGCCTCGCGGCTCAGCGCAGCCACCCCGTGCATGCGCGCCTGCACCGCCCGCTCGATGCTCTCGTAGACCGGCTTGCGCTTGCCGGCCAGCGCCAGATGCCCGCGCAGGGCATCGCCAAGCTGCAGCGGGGCCTCGGCGGCCTCGCGGGTGATCGGCATGCCGCCGTCGATCAGCGCCAGCCGCTCGATCCGCTCCGGCAGCGCGCCGGCCAGCAGCACGGCGACGATGCCACCCATCGAGTGGCCGAGCAGGGAGAAGCGCTGCCAGCCGAACTGCTCGGCGACCTGCAGCACGTCGAAGGCATGCTCCCAGTGGCTGTAGCCCAGACCGGCCGGCCGGTGGGCGGAATGGCCATGGCCGGCGAAGTCCAGGGCGACGATGCGCAGCCCCGGCAGGCGCGGCGCCAGGCGGGCGAAGCTCATGGCGTTGTCCAGCCAGCCGTGCAGGGCCAGCACCGGCTGGCCGTCCTCCGGTCCGTAGAGGTGGGCGGCCAGTTCGATATGGGGCAGATTGAGGCGAACCTCTTCGAAATGCAGGGTCATGGAGAGTCCTTGGCGCCAGGGTGCGGGAGCCGCAGCATAGCGGATGCCGGCCCCGCGCTAGACTGGAGCGACAACGCCAAGGTGAAGAGGCCATGTCCCACGACGCCATTTCCCCGGAACTGACCGCCCGGCGCCTGCAGGCGCTGCACGAGGAGGGCTTCGTGCTGCTGCCCGGCGTGCTGGATGCCGGGCAGATCGCCGAGCTGCGCGGCGCCATCGACCGCCTGGAGCCCGAGCACTGGGACTACACCGGGCTGGTCGACCACTACAAGTGTGTCTTCAACCGCTCGCCATTGTGGCTGCCCTACCTCGACCTGCCGGGAGTGATCGAACTGGCCGAGGCCGCGCTCGGCGCCGACTGCCACGTGATCGGCCAGACCGCCTGGCGCAGCCATCCGGGCTTCATCGGCGCCGACCTGCACCTGGACTACCTGGTCATGGAACTGCCGCCGGCCCTGCTCGCCGACCCGGCCTTCCGGCTGCCCATGCAGATCGGCACGGCGCATCTCTATCTCGATGCGATCGACGCGGACCTCTGCCCGACCCTAGTGATCCCCGGCAGTCACCGCGCCGGCCGCCCGCCCCGCCCGGACGAGAACCAGTGGCAGGACCGCGCGCCCGAGCCAGTGCTGTGCCGGGCCGGCGACGTGCTGTTCTTTCGCAGCGAACTGTGGCATGCCGGCAGCCGCAACCGCACGGCGGACCGCACGCGCTACCTGCTGCAGGTGCACTACGGGAGGCGGATGGTGGCGCAGAAGTTCTCGCCCTATCTGTACTGGCGCTTCGACCCGGCAGTGCTGGCCGCCTGCAGCGCACGCCAGCGGCGCCTGCTGGGCGAGCATGCGCCGGCGGAATACGACTGAGGGGGCACCAGCAGCCGACCTTTACTCACAAAGATTGTGGGTGCAACGGTGGATAACATTGGTATTCCGGGCTGCAGGCCGCATGGAGCCTGGCCCGCGGTCAATCCGTACAGTTTTTGTCCAGCCGTGGCGCCGCGACCCGCCCTCTGCGCCCGTCCCCAGAGGGCTGGCCGCAGGACATCGTTTCGGAGGACGAAGCCGTGTTTCTCAACAAAAAGCGGGGAAAAGGCTGTGGATAAGGCCGGGATGAGCGGGCCGGACGCCGAGCCCGTGCGGGCTGCGGTGCGCTGCACAAATAATCGCCAGCCCGGCCCTGGAGCGCCTCGCTACAGCTTGCGCCGCCGCCCGGTGATCATCGACAGCGGCAGGTTCTCGCGCAGGCGGACGCTTTCCAGCAGCGCCGCCGCCAGATGCAGGAGGACCAGCCCGAGCAGGCCGTTGGCCAGAAGCTCGTGCAGCTCCTCGAGCGCATCCGATCCCCAGAAGTAGTCGACCTCCTGCATCAGGAAGCCGCTCACGCCGAGGCCGAAGATGCAGGCCATCATCAGGATCATCACCAGCGCGCCCAGCGGCGAATGGCCGAGCCGGTGATAGGAGCGCCCGCCTCTCAGCGCCTGCAGGTGCTCGGCCAGGCGCGCGCGGGTCGGCCAGAAATCCGCCCAGCGCGCCGCCGGCGAGCCGATGAAACCCCACAGCACCCGGACGGGCAGCCAGGCCAGTGCGTAGTAGCCCAGCCAGACGTGCCAGAACTCGCCCTCCTCGGTGAAGAAGTAGTTGGCGACGAACACGCCGGCCAGCGACCAGTGGAACAGGCGCACCAGCGGGTCCCAGAGGCGCAGGGCTTCATTGCTCATGGATCAGTCCTCGATCTCTTCCTTGACCGGCTTGCCGCTCACCGGGTCGAAGTAGATCTCGACCTTGCGCTGGTCCTTGTCGTGGCCATAGATCTCGTAGCAGTTGCCACTGGTGACCTTGAACTTCTTGATCTCGTAGCCCTGGGCCTTGAGCTGCTCCTGGAACTTGGCCTGGTCCTGCCACTGGGACTTGTCGGCCTCGGTGCACTGGGGGCCGGCGAGAGCCAGCGGACTGGCCAGGGCAAGGCCCAGCAGAACGATCTTGCGCATGATGAACAACCTCGTGTGGGGGAATGGTGTTAGGGTCTGTTGACGTTTTGGCGTGAGCCGCGTTGCCGCGTAAAATGCCGCCAGGCAAGGCGCGGGTCGCCAGCAATGGTCATTCCCTTGCCAAGACCCGCAACGCCGCATGGCGGCATTTGCCGCGCAACCCGCAGGGACGGGGCCCGTCTGGCGCAGCACGGCGTCGCTCGTCGTTCATTTGGAATGACCAAACCTCTCTCCTCGTTCCTTGTTCTGCGCCAGACGGGCCGCCGTCGCGGCCTACGTCAAACGTCAACAGACCCTATGGCGACTCTGCGCCGGCCGGCTTAACACAGCCTTAACGATAGCCGGCCAGGATGACGCCGGGCCACCGCGACGAGATTCGAGCCTCAGCCAAATACGCCAAGCGCCTTCACCGAGGCGGCAGGACGACGGACAGACAATCCGCTACACGCTTCTCTTGCCCCGGATCATCCGGCGCGGCGGGCGGCAGCCGGAAGATTCCCGTAGAAGATGACGCCGAGCGCAGCCTCACTCCCCCGGCGACAGCAGAGGAGAAGACCATGCAAGTTATCGTGCAACCGATCGCCAAACCCCAGGGCCACTGGACGGTACGACTGGGCGCGCTCGCCGTGCCGTTTCGCAACGAACACGAGGCCCGCCAGTTCGCCAGCCGTCTGGAGAGCCGCCTGCAGGCGCCGCATCCCTGGCCGGGAAGCCGCGCGGCTGAGGACGCCGCTCAGGGCTTCCGGGTATCCAGCTGACCGCTGTACCAGGCGAGCACCGTCGCGACCAGCGCGCAAAGGCCGATCACCTGGGCCATGGGCAGCGCGCTGCCGTCGTGCAGCGCGCCGACCAGCGCCGCAGCCAGCGCCGCCACGCAGAACTGCAGGCTGCCCATCAGCGCCGAGGCGCTGCCGGCCTGGCTGCCCTGCCCTGCCAGGGCACAGGCGGCGGCGTTGGGCATGATCGCTCCGAGACTGGCGATGCAGACGAACAGCGGCAGCAGCAGCGGCCACAGCGCGGCGGGACGCGCCATCGCCACCAGCAGCAGGAGCAGCGCGCTGCCGGCATGCAGCCAGACCACCCGGCGCAGCCAGAATCCCGGGCCGCGCCAGCGCAGCACGCGGGCGTTGAGCTGGGAGACGAGGATGAAGCCCGCCGCATTGCTGCCGAACAGCCAGCCGTAGTGCTCCTCCGGCACGCCATAGAGCTCGATGAAGAGAAACGGCGAGCCGGCGATGTAGGCGAACATCCCGGCCATGGCCACCCCGCCGGCCAGGCTGAAGGTCAGAAACTCCCGGTCGCGCAGCAGCCTGGCGTAGTGCCGGAAGCCGTCGCCGAAGGATGGCCGCGGCGCATCGCCGGTCAGGGTTTCCGGCAGGCGCAGGGCCACCGCCAGGCCGGTCAGCGCGCCGAACAGGGTCAGGCAGACGAAGATCGACCGCCAGCCAAACGCCTGGAGCAGCAGCCCGCCGGCCAGGGGCGCGAGGATCGGCGCCAGGCCCATCACCAGCATCAGCCGGGAGAACACCTTCGCCGTGGTCAGCGGATCGCACAGGTCGCGCACCACGGTGCGCGCCACCACCATCCCGGCGCAGCCGCCGAGGGCCTGGGCGACGCGCGCCACGATCAGTTGCTCGAGGCTGCCGGCCAGGGCGCAGGCCAGCGACGCCAGACTGAACAACGCAACCCCGAAGAGCAGCGGCAGGCGCCGGCCGAAGCGGTCGGCCAGCGGCCCGTAGGCCAGCTGGCCGATGGTCATGCCGATGAAATAGGCCGCCAGGGACAGCTGGACCCGCTCCACATCGGTGCCGAAGGCGTTCGCCAGGGCTGGGAAGGCGGGCAGGTAGAAATCGATGGCCAGCGGCCCGAAGGCCGTGAGCGCGCCAAGGATCAGCAGCAGGGGCAGAGTCAAGTGGGCAAACTCCCTCCGCAGCGAAGGCTGCCACGGAATGTCTGAGGAGAACGGAAGGCGAACGATGCAGCGGCATCCAGCGGATGCCGCCGGCGATGCTGTTACATACACACGAGTTTGTAAACAGGATGTAAACAGGGCCTTCCGGTAAATAAAGGGAGGTAAACTCAGCAGAGTGCGGTCGGCAGCCCCGGATGGATTCTCTCGACCATGCGCAGCGCTACTGGCCAGGCCAATAACCAGCTTTCATCACCGCCATCCATTCAGAACACGATATGCGTCGAACCAAGGCTGATGCCGAAAAGACCCGCGAAAACATCCTCGCCACCGCCGAGCAATTGTTTCTGCGCAACGGCGTGGCCCATACCAGCCTCGAGCAGGTCGCCCGCGCCAGTGGCGTGACGCGGGGTGCGGTCTACTGGCACTTCCAGAACAAGAGCCATCTGCTCGACGAAATGCTCAACCAGGTCCGTCCGCGCCGGGAGCAGCTCGCCGAGCGGCTGAACGCCCCCACGGCCGGGCATCCCCTGCAGAACCTGCGCGACCTCTTCGTGGAACTCATGGCCGGCCTGGCCGGCAACGAGCAGAAGCGCAACCTCCTGACCATCCTGCTGCTGCGCTGCGAGTTCACCGACGAACTGAGCGATGCGCGGGAACGCCACACCGACTTCATCAACCACTTCATTGCCCTCAGCGAGGAGCAGTTCGAGCGCGGGCGGGCGCGCCTGCGCCCCGGCATCAGTCCGCGCCTGGCGGCACGCCTGCTGCATGCCACCCTGATCGGCATGCTCAGCGACCGCCTGCGCGATCCCGGGCTGTTCGATACCCTGGCCGAGGCGCCGGCGATGATCGACACCCTGTTCAGCGGCCTGCTCGTCGACTGGCAGATCGCCGAACAGCGCGCCTCCGCCTGAGGCCACGCCGACCATCCGCCGGGCACGGACGGGCGGCGCATGCCCGCTCAGGCCGGCGCCACCTCGTAACCCTCCTCGCGGATCGCCGCCATCACCTGCTCGGCAGGCAACCGGCTGAGCACCTGCACCTCGCCGGTGGGCAGGTCCACCTGCACCTCGGCCGCGGCGTCCAGCGCCTGCACGGCCTGGGTGACGGCCCGCACGCAGTGACCGCAGCTCATGCCCTTCACTTGAAACTTCTGCATCGTGACGCTCCTCTGGAGTATGTTTGCCCGCAGTGTCAGGCTTGCCACCCTGACAAGGTCAAGCCTCCGGGAGGAGCCGGCGCGGCGGCCAATCGGCAGCATGCAGGGGAACACTACCGATGAACATCGGCCAAGCAGCGAAGCGCAGCGGTCTGTCCGCCAGGATGATCCGCCATTACGAGGCCATCGGCCTGATCGTCCCGGCCGGACGCGGCGACAACGGCTATCGCCGCTACGCCGAGGCCGACCTGCAGCGCCTCGCCTTCATCAAACGCGCGCGGGATCTCGGTTTTTCCCTGGAGGAGGTCGGCCGGCTGCTCGACCTCTGGCAGGACCGCCAGCGCGCCAGCGCCGAGGTGAAGGCCCTGGCCAGCGCGCACATCGCGGCGCTGGAGCGGAGGATCGACGAACTCGCCAGCCTGCGCGACACGCTGCGGGAACTGGTGGAGCACTGTCGGGGGGACGAGCGCCCGGACTGCCCGATCCTCAGGGAACTGGCATCGGGCTGCTGCACCGGAAGCCAGGGCCCGTCCTGACGACAGGCCCTGTGCGGGGGAGGCTCCGGCCGACGGCCGGAGCGGGACTCACATCTGCGATTGCAGGTAGTTCTGCAGGCCGATGCGGTCGATCAGGCCGAGCTGCTGCTCCAGCCAGTAGGCATGGTCTTCCTCGGTGTCCTTGAGCTGCGCCAGCAGGATGTTGCGGGTGACGTAGTCGCCGAGCTGCTCGCAGAGGGTGATGCCGCGGGCCAGCTCGCCGCGCACGTGGTACTCCAGGGCCAGGTCGTTGCGCAGCATCTCCGGCACGGTCTGCCCCGGGTTGATCGGCTCGGGACTCATGTCCGGCGTGCCCTGGAGGAACAAAAGACGCTGCAGCAGCGCGTCGGCATGCTGGGTTTCCTCCTGCATCTCGTGATCCAGGCGCTCGTAGAGCTTGCTCAGACCCCAGTCGGCGTACATCCGCGAGTGCAGCATGTACTGGTCGCGCGCCGCCAGCTCGCCGCGCAGCAGTCCCTTCAGATAATCGACGACTTGCGCCTGCCCCTGCATTTCAACCCCCGGTTCTCTATCGGTAAAAAAGCGCGCAAGGATCCGCATTGAGCGCCCCTTGGTCAAGTCCGGCCTCGCGCCGGGCTTTTCTCCAGCATAGCGCCAGAGGATGACCGGGAAAACCCGCACCGCAGGATTAGCGGCCGCCGGCGACCTTGAGCCGCAGCGCGCCAGCCGGCGATACTCCGGGTCCACCCCGCGGAGCTTCGCCATGTCCCTGCCGCTGGTCTACCACGACGAGTACAGCCCGCCCTTCCCGGACGGCCACCGCTTTCCCATGGAGAAGTTCCGCCTGCTGCGCGACCACCTGGTCGCCAGCGGCCTGACCAGCGACGGCGAACTGCGCCGCCCCGAGCCCTGCCCGGCGGAGATCCTCGCCCTGGCCCACGATCCGGCCTACATCGAACGCTACTGCAGCGGCGCGTTGAGCCGCGAGGAGCTGCGCCGCCTGGGCCTGCCGTGGACCCCGGCGCTGGCGCGGCGCACCCTGCTGGCGGTGGGCGGCTCGCTGCTGGCCGCCGAACTGGCGCTCGAGCACGGCCTGGCCTGCCACCTGGCCGGCGGCACCCACCACGCCCACTACGACCACCCCTCGGGCTTCTGCATCTTCAACGACCTGGCGGTGATCGCCCGCTACCTGCTGGCGAGCGGGCGGGCCGGCCGCGTGCTGGTCTTCGACTGCGACGTGCACCAGGGCGACGGCACCGCGCGCATCCTCGAAGACACCCCGGACGCGATCACCGTGTCGCTGCACTGCGAACAGAACTTTCCGGCGCGCAAGGCCAAAAGCGACTGGGACATCGGCCTGCCGCGCGGCATGGGCGATGCCGACTACCTGAAGGTGGTCGACGATGCGCTGAACTACCTGCTGCCGCTGTATCAGCCGGACATCGTGCTCTACGACGCCGGGGTCGACGTGCACCGGGACGACGCCCTCGGTTATCTGGAACTCAGCGACGCCGGCCTCGCCGCCCGCGACAGCGCCGTGCTGCGCCACTGCCTCGAGCGCGAGATTCCGGTGCTCGGCGTGATCGGCGGCGGCTACGACCCGGACCGTGCGGCCCTGGCGCGGCGCCACGGCATCCTCCACCACAGCGCGGCGCGCCTCTGGCGGGAGCTGGGCCTCGGCTGAACCCGCTGCGCCGCCGGCGGAGTAGAATGCGCGCCCCCTCTCCCGCCCCGGAGCCAGCATGTCCGACGTCACTTCCACTCCCGCGGTCGCCATCATCGGCGGCGGACCGGCCGGCCTGATGGCCGCCGAGGTGCTCAGCCAGGCGGGCCTGGCAGTCGAGCTATACGAGCGCATGCCCTCGGTCGGACGCAAGTTCCTGCTCGCCGGCGTGGGCGGGATGAACATCACCCACTCGGAGGCGCGCGAACCCTTCCTGTCCCGCTACGGCGCGCGGCGCGAGGAAATCGGCCGACTGCTGCAGGACTTCGACGCCGAGGCGCTGCGCCAGTGGGTGCACGATCTCGGCATCGACACCTTCGTCGGCAGTTCCGGGCGGGTGTTCCCCGCCGACATGAAGGCCGCGCCGCTGCTGCGCGCCTGGCTGCGGCGCCTGCGCGAGGCCGGGGTGCATATCTACACCCGCCACCGCTGGCTCGGCTGGGACGCCGACGGCGCCCTGCGCCTGAGCGGCCCGGAGGGCGAGAAGAGCATCCGCCCCGCGGCCTGCCTGCTCGCCCTGGGCGGCGGCAGCTGGGCGCGACTCGGCTCGGACGGCGCCTGGGTGCCGCTGCTGGAAGCGCGCGGGGTGAGCGTCGCGCCCCTGCGCCCGGCCAACTGCGGCTTCGAGGTGGCCGGCTGGAGCGCGCACCTGCGCGAGCGCTTCGCCGGCGCGCCGCTGAAGCACGTCGGCCTGCGCCTGGGCGACGAGCCGGCGCGCCACGGCGAGTGCGTGCTGACTGCCGGCGGCGTCGAGGGCAGCCTGGTCTATGCACTGTCGGCGGCGATCCGCGAGCGGATCGAGCGCGACGACCGCGCCACCGTCTTCATCGACCTGCTGCCGCAGCACGAGCCGGCCAGGGTGCTCGCCGCCCTGGCCAAGCCGCGCGGCTCGCGCTCCATGGCCAGGCACCTGCACGGTCAACTGGGGATCGACGGGGTCAAGGCCGCGCTGCTGCGCGAGCTGGCGCCGGCCGCGGCCTTCGCCGAACCGGCGCGGCTGGCCGGGCTGATCAAGGCGCTGCCGCTCGAGCTGCTGCGCCCGCGGCCGCTCGACGAGGCGATCAGCAGCGCCGGCGGGGTGCCCTTCGAGGCGCTGGACGAAAACCTGATGCTGCACGGCGTGCCGGGAACCTTCTGCGCCGGCGAGATGCTCGACTGGGAGGCGCCCACCGGCGGCTACCTGCTGACCGCCTGCTTCGCCAGTGGCCGCACCGCGGCCCATGGGCTGCTGCGCTGGCTGGAGCGGCGGTAGAACTCCGGCGCACGCGCGCCGGGTTTCACCCGGCCTACTTCTTCTTCGCAGGCGCGCTCAGGTTGGGCATCTGGCGCACCGCTTCCACCGCCGGCCGGGCCTTGTCGTCAAGCAGGTCGCCGAGGTGGACGCGGCTGTTGCCGCCGGCCCCGGGGATCAGCTTCTGCTTGGGCTTCTTCGGCTTCTTCAGGATCGCGCCGCCCAAGGCGGTTTCCGGCACCCGGTGCTCGGGGCTGAACTCCGGCTCCTCGTGGCGCGGCAGCAGCTGGCGGATCAGCATCTCGATGGCGGCCAGCTGTTCGACCTCGTCGGCGCAGACCAGCGAGATCGCCTCGCCGCTGGCGCCGGCGCGGCCGGTGCGGCCGATGCGGTGCACGTAGTACTCGGGGGCGACCGGCAGATCGAGATTGACCACCAGCGACAGGCCCTGGATGTCCAGCCCGCGCGAGGCCACGTCGGTGGCCACCAGCACCTGCAGTTCGCCAGCCTTGAACTGCTCCAGGGCACGCAGGCGCGCCGGCTGCGGCAGGTCGCCGTGGATCGCGCCGGCCCGGTAGCCGCGCTGCTGCAACTCCTCGGCCAGCCGCTCGACGCCCTTGCGGGTCCGCGAGAAGACCAGCACCTGCTCCCAGCGCTCGCGCTCCAGCAGGTGCAGGAACAGCTCGACCTTGCGCTTCTTGTCCACCGGGATCAGCCACTGATCGACACTCGGCGCCGCCGAATTGGGCGCGCTGATCTCGATGGTCAGCGGATCGCGCAGCAGACCGGTGGCGATCTGGCGGATCTCCTCGGAGAAGGTCGCCGAGCACAGCAGGGTCTGGCGCTGCTTCGGCAGCAGGGCGAAGAGCTCGTCCAGCTCGCGGGCGAAGCCCAGGTCGAGCATGCGGTCGGCCTCGTCGAGCACGAGGATCTGCAGCCGGTCGAAGCGCACGGCGTTCTGCCGGTACAGATCGAGCAGCCGGCCGGGCGTGGCCACCAGCACGTCGAGGCCCGGGCGCAGCATCATCATCTGCGGGTTGATGCTCACCCCGCCGTAGGCCACGGCGGTGCGCAGCGGCAGCTCCATGCCGCAGGCGCGGATGCTGCCGTGGACCTGCTCGGCCAGCTCGCGGGTCGGCACCAGCACCAGCGCGCGCACCGAATTGGCGGACACCGGCGGGCCCTCCAGGGTCAGCCGCTGCAGCACCGGCAGGGCGAAACCGGCGGTCTTGCCGCTGCCGGTCTGCGCTGCCACCAGCAGGTCGCGACCGGCGAGCAGCGCAGGAATCGCCTGGCGCTGCACCGGCGTGGGCAGGATGTAACCGAGTACGGGCAAAGTCCGCAAAAGAGGCTCGATCAGGCCGAGAGAGGCGAAGGTCATGACAGGCCACCAGTATGTAAAGGCGCCATTTTACCCGCAAAATTTGCGTGGTTGCTCGAAAAGTGGGCAACAAGCGGAGCGGCGCCGGACGAAAAGGACAGCAGACGACGAAACGGAGCGATTATTCCACGGCCGGCCGAAATTCGAAGGCCGACTTCAAGGGCGAAAGCCGTGGCGGGTGCGCATGTTCATATCCTGTCCCGCCGCCGCCGGCAAGCCTCCCCCCTCCTCGCCCCCCATCCGTCCCGCCCGGCTAGCGGGCAAGCCGCGCCAGCAGCCGGGCGCGCCAGTCGCCGCCGGAGAGCACCAGCAGGTGGCGGCGGCGCAGCGCGCCCTGGAAGATCGCCTCGGCGATGTCCTGCGCCGTGGGCGGGCGGTCCGCCCCGAGGTCGCCGGCATGGGAACCGGTACAGACCAGCATCACGTTGACACCGTCCGCCGCGACCTCGAGACGCAGCGCCTCGAACAGCCCGAGCAGGGCCTGCCGGCTGGCGGCCACGGCGCCATGGCCGGGACGCGAGGCGGCGAAGGCCGTCAGCGCGCCGGCCACGACGATCTGCCCGCGCCGCGCCAGCAGGCTGGGCAGCGCCGCCCGGGCGCAATGCAGGGCGCCGAAGAAGTTGACCGCCATGACCTCGCGGAACACCTCCGGCTCGGTGTCGAGGACGGCGCCACGCCGGCCGATGGCGGCGCAGCAGACCAGCAGGTCGATGCCGCCGAAGCGCTCGCCGACCAGCGCCACGGCGCGCTCCACCGCCTGCGCATCGCTCACGTCGCAGGACAGGCCGAAGGCCTCGGTGTTGTGGTGATCGGCCAGGTGCTCGACCAGGCTGTCCAGCGCCAGCGGATCGAGGTCGAGCAGGGCCAGCTGCGCGCCGGCCTGCGCCAGGCGCACCGCCAGCGCCCGGCCGACGCCGGAGCAGCCGCCGCCGATCAGCGCCACCTGGCGCTCGAACACCCTGCTGGCAAAGAGCTTGCGATGCATGGCGTCTCCCCTCGCGCCCGCGCCCTTCCAGCATAGTCCGCCGGGCGCCGCTACTTTCGCGGCCTGGCCCGCGCAGTGGGTTCGGCGATCAGCGGATCATCCGGCCAGTAGTGCTTGGGATAGCGACCCTTGAGGTCCTTCTTCACCTCGGCGTAGGTGTTGGCCCAGAAGCTCGCCAGGTCCTGGGTGACCTGCACCGGCCGGCGCGCCGGCGACAGCAGGTGCAGCTTGAGCGCCAGCCGGCCGCCGGCGATGCGCGGCGTCGCGGCCAGGCCGAACAGCTCCTGCAGGCGCACGGCGAGCACCGGCGGCTCCTCGGCGTAGTCGAGGCGGATGCGCGAGCCGGACGGCACGGCGATGGCGGTCGGCGCCAGCTCGTCGAGGCGTTGCGGCAGCGGCCAGGGCAGCAGGCCGGCGAGGATGCCGGGCAGGTCCAGGGCGGCGAAGTGGCTGAGCCGCGAGACCCGTCCGAGGTACGGCGCCAGCCAATCCTCCAGGCTCGCCAGCAGGGCCGCATCGGACAGGTCCGGCCAGTCGCTGGCGCCCTTTTCCGCCAGGTCGAGGCGGCGCAGCAGCGCCACCCGCGCCTGCCACTGGCGCAGCTCGGGCGTCCAGGGCAGCAGCTCCAGGCCCTTGCGCCGCACCAGGGCGACCAGCGCCCGGCCGCGCGCCACCTCGTCGAGCCCCGGCAGCGCCTGGCGCTCCAGCACCAGTTCGCCGATCCGCCGCTGGCGCTCGGCGCGCAGCACGCCCTCGCGCTCGTCCCAGTCCAGCTCGTCGCGCACCGTCACCTGCTCGGCAAGCACGCCGTCGAACAGCGCCGGATCGAGGTCGGCCGCCAGGTAGATGCGCTCCTCGCGCTGCCCCTGGCGACTGCCCAGCTCGGCGACCACCAGCCAGGCGTGCTTCATCAGCGCATCGGGCTCGGCGAACAGCGCGGCGCGGCCGTTGGCCAGGCGGTATTCGCCGCCGCCGGGGCGGCGCTGGCAGGCGATGCGGTCCGGGTAGGCGAAGGCCAGCAGCGCGCCGAGCCAGCGCGGATCGTCCGGATCGGCCACTTTCTCCTGCGCCGCCTTCGGCAGCAGGCCGCGGTACTGGCGGGCCAGCTGGCGGGCACGCTGCACGCCGCCCTGGGCGCTGCGCCCGGCCCGCTCGGCGCCGCTCAGCAGGGCCAGCCGGCTGTGCAGGTCGGCGCCGGCGCCGCGCAGGATGTCGCGCTCGCCGAGCAGTGCGGCGACGTCGCAGGCCAGCGTGCCGAGCCCCAGCGCCTGGCCACGCAGCAAAAGGTGCGCGATCCGTGGATGCGCCGGCAGCCCGGCCATCGCCTGGCCGTGGGCGCTCAGGCTGCCGTTGGGGTTGAGCGCGCCGAGCCGCGCCAGCAGCTCGCGGGCCTGGGCGAAGGCGGCCGCCGGCGGCGCATCGAGCCAGGCCAGCTCGGCTGGTTCAACGCCCCAGCGCGCCAGCTGCAGGGCCAGCCCGGCGAGATCGGCCGCAAGGATTTCCGCGCTGTCGTGGGCGGCCAGCTGCTCGTGCTGGGCCTGCGACCACAGCCGGTAGCAGACCCCCGGCTCCAAGCGCCCGGCGCGGCCGGCGCGCTGGGTCGCCGAGGCGCGGGAGATGCGCTGGGTGTCCAGGCGGGTCATGCCGCTGCCGGGGTCGAAGCGCGGCACTCGCGCCAGCCCGGCGTCGACCACCACGCGCACGCCGTCGATGGTCAGGCTGGTCTCGGCGATATTGGTGGCCAGCACGACCTTGCGCGTACCGGCCGGCGCCGGCTCGATGGCGGCGCGCTGGGCGGAAAGCTCCAGCTCGCCGTGCAACGGGCAGAGCAGGATCTCGCTGCGCCCGGCCAGCGTCTCGGACAGTTGCTCGTGCAGGCGACGGATCTCCGCCTGGCCGGGCAGGAACACCAGCAGGCTGCCGCCCTCCTCGTCGAGCGCCTGCAGCACGGTCTGCAGGACCCGCGGCTCGAGCCGCTCGCCGGGCTGGTACGGACGCCCCCAGCGGATCTCCACCGGATACATGCGCCCCTCGCTGCGCACCACCGGCGCCTCGTCCAGCAGCGCGGCGAGCCGCTCGCCCTCCAGGGTGGCGGACATCGGCAGCACCCGAAGCGGCGTGTCGCGCAGCAGGGCGCGGCCGTTCAGGGTCAGCGCCAGGGCCAGGTCGGCGTCCAGGCTGCGCTCGTGGAACTCGTCGAAGATCACCAGGCCGACGCCCTCCAGCGCCGGGTCGTCCTGCAGGCGGCGGGTGAGGATGCCCTCGGTGACCACCTCGATGCGGGTGCGCGGGCCGACCCGGCTGTCCAGGCGGATGCGGTAGCCGACCGTCTCGCCGACCTTCTCGCCCAGCTCGCTGGCCAGGCGCTCGGCCGCCGCCCGCGCGGCCAGCCGGCGCGGCTCGAGCATCAGGATGCGCTGCCCGGCAAGCCAGGGCTCGTCGAGCAGGGCGAGCGGCACGCGGGTGGTCTTGCCGGCGCCGGGCGGGGCCTCCAGTACGGCTTCGTGGCGCAGGGACAGGGCTTCGCGCAGGGCGGGCAGGACGGCGTCTATGGGTAGCGGATTCATCGGGCACTCCAGGCAGGGGGCCGATTATAGGGCCCGCCACCAGCAGTGGACGCCTGTCACGGAGGCCTTGCTATAGTTGCCGCGGACAACCATCAGGACAGTTTCATGCACACCCGAACCCGCATCATGGGCGGCCTGCTGGCCGTCGCCCTGACCACCCAGCTGAGCGCCTGCGGCAGCATCTTCTTTCCCGACCGGCGCGGCCAGATCGACGGCCAGATCGACTACCTGGTCGCCGGCCTGGATGCCGTCGGCCTGCTCTTCTACATAATTCCGGGGGTGATCGCCTTCGCCGTCGACTTCACCACCGGCGCCATCTACCTGCCGCCGGGCGAACGCTACTCGGTGGCCCCGGAAACCCTGCGCGACACCCTCGACGCCGACGGGCGCGTCGACCCGGCACAGCTCAGGACGCTGATCGAGCGGGAAACCGGCCGCGTCCTGCCGGCGGGCGAATTGCGCGCGCTGCCGCGCGAGGCCAGCCTCGAACAGCTCGCCGCCCTCGGCCTGTCCCCGGCCGCCTGAGTCCGCCGCCGGCTCCGGCGCGGCGGCGCCCTGCTATCATGCCGCCCCGTTTTCCATGCCCAGCGAAGACCGCCCCGATGAGCACCCCGCAGCAACATGCCCGCCTGATGCGCCTGGCCAGCGCCGCCGCCCTGGCAGTCGCCATCTGCCTGGCGCTAGCCAAGGCGATCGCCTGGTGGCTGAGCGGCTCGGTCAGCCTGCTCGCCGGCCTGACCGACTCGCTGCTGGACGGCGCCGCCTCGCTGATCAACCTGCTGGCGGTGCACTACTCGCTGCGCCCGGCGGACGACGACCACCGCTACGGCCACGGCAAGGCCGAGGCACTGGCCGGCCTCGGCCAGGCGGTGTTCATCGGCGTCAGCGCCATCCTGGTCGGCGTGCAGGGCATCGACCGCCTGCTGCATCCGCAGCCGCTGCACGCGCAGACCCTGGGCATCGCGGTGATCCTGCTGTCGCTCGCGGCCACCGCCGTCCTGCTGCTGTTCCAGCGCCATGTGGTGCGGGTGACCGGCTCCACGGCGATCCGCGCCGACTCGCTGCACTACCGCTCCGACCTGCTGCTCAACACCAGCATCCTGCTCGCCCTGCTGCTGGTCCAGTTCGGTCTCGGCGAGCTGGACGCGCTGTTCGGCCTCGGCATCGCCGGCTACATCCTGTGGAGCGCTGCGCAGATCGGCCGCGAAGCGGTGACCGTGCTGATGGACACCGAGCTGTCCCCGGAGGTGCGCGAGCGGATCGCCGCACTGGCCGGCGGAGTCCCGGAGGTGATCGACGTGCACGACCTGCGCACCCGCATCTCCGGCACCCGCTGGTTCGTCCAGCTGCATGTGCGGCTGCCCGGCGGGATGACGCTGACCGAGGCCCACCAGCGCACCGAGGCGGTGGAACGGGCGATCCACGCGGAATTCCCGCGTGCCGAGGTGCTGGTGCACGCCGATCCGCCGCAGGGCGAGGCGGGCTGAGCGAAAGGGCGCAGCAACGAAAACGGGAGGAAAGGCCATGACCTTTCCTCCCGTTTCGGTTTCGTCCATTGCCGGCGAGGCTGTCGCCGTCTTCCCGCAGGCCTGGTTGGGCGCTGCGAGCCCGGGTGCCGCGCGACCCGGTAAGATCGCGCGGCGCCGGAGTGCCTGGTTGGGCGCTCCGGGTGGACCAGATGTCCGGGCCTCGAAGTTGGGAAAAGAATAAACCTGCGATTCCGACAGAGGATTGCGAACATTGCCTACCAAAGCACGACTTGCGCAATCATTCGGCAGGAAAGCAAGATAATCGGCAAACTTTCCACACGAGCCATCCGCCATGGGAAAACTCGACCGCTACGACCTGCGCATCCTCGCCGAACTGCAGCACGACGCCCGCCTCTCCAATCAGGAGCTGGCCGAGCGCATCGGCCTGTCGCCCTCGCCCTGCTCGCGGCGGGTCAAGCAGCTCGAGGACGACGGCTACATCCTGCGCCAGGTGGCCCTGCTCGACCGCAAGCAGCTCGGCCTGACCCTCACCGCCTACGTGCTGATCGGCATGGACCGGCACACCCCGGAGCGCTTCGAGCATTTCGAGGCGATCATCGGCAAGTGCCCGGAGGTGCTGGAGTGCAGCCTGGTCACCGGGATGGACGCCGACTACCAGCTGAAGGTGGTGGTACCGGACATGGACAGCTACCAGCAGTTCCTGCTCGGCACCCTGACCCGCATCGACGGCGTCTCCAGCGTGCGCTCGAGCTTCGTCCTGCGCCAGGTGCAGTCGAGCACCGAACTGCCGCTCGGCCACCTGCGCACCTGAGCCGCGGGCGACTCCGCTATACTCGCCGGTCTTTGTCACGAACCCGCCCGGAGGTCGCAATGGAGCCCGAAGTGTTCGAAGAGTGGATGATGATCGGCCTGGTCAGCGGCCTCATCCTGTACATGGCGTTCATCGTCTGGGACCTGGCGCGCAAGTCCAACGCCGGCCGTCTCGGCACCATGGTGCTGTTCTTCGCCCTCGGCCTCGGCGTGCTCGGCTTCGTCATCAAGACCCTGGTGATCGGCAGCCTGGAAGGGTTCTGACGGTCCCGCGAATCATCGAGCAACGCAGGGCGGATGCAACCCGCCGGACATGGCCAAGGCCTGACTCGCAATGGCGGGTTGCATCCGTACGGCTGACGCTCCCCCTCACAACCGCGCCGGCACTTCCTTCCACTCCCCGGGCGCCAGCCCTTCCAGGCTCCAGGGGCCGATGCGCACCCGCACCAAGCGCAGGGTCGGCAGGCCGACCGCGGCGGTCATGCGCCGCACCTGGCGGTTGCGCCCCTCGCGGATGGTCAGCTCCAGCCAGGCGGTCGGCACGCTCTTGCGAAAGCGCACCGGCGGATCGCGCGGCCAGAGTTCGGGCTCTGGGAGCCGACGCGCCTCGGCCGGCAGGGTCGGGCCGTCGTTGAGCGTCACCCCCTCGCGCAGGCGCTGGAGCTGCGCCTCGTCCGGCTCGCCCTCGACCTGCACCCAGTAGGTCTTGGCCAGCTTGTGCCTGGGATCGGCGATGCGCGCCTGCAGGCGGCCGTCGCTGGTCAAGAGCAGCAGGCCCTCGCTGTCGCGGTCCAGACGCCCGGCCGGATAGACGCCGGGAACCGGGATGAAGTCCTTGAGGGTCGCCCGCCCGTCGCCACCGCTGAACTGGGTGAGCACATCGAACGGCTTGTTGAACAGGATCAGCCGCGGCGCGACCGGCGGCGCCTTGGGCGGCCCCGGACGGCGGGCGGACGCCTGGCCGGCGGGACGGCGGGGTGCGGGACGGACTGGGCGGGCCATGGAGGGTTCACCGGACAAAAAGGGGCGCCCATGCTAGGGGCGCCCCCGACCTCCGGCAAGCCTCACCCCTCGCCGAGCAGGAAGTTGCCCGGCCCCGAGGCACCGCCGTCCAGTTGCAGCAGTTGCGCCTCGTCCTTCAGTTCCACCCCGGAGAGCTGGCGGCGGCAGGCCTCGCCCATCAGGTAGAGCAGCTTGTGGGCGGCCATGGCGTAGCTCAGGCCCTCCGGGCGCACGTTGGAGATGCAGTTGCGCGCGGCGTCGGTGAGGCCGATGCGCGGCGCGAAGGTGAAGTACAGGCCCAGGCTGTCCGGCGAGCTGAGACCGGGCCGCTCGCCGATGAGGATGACCGTCATCCGCGCGCCGAGCAGTTCGCCGATCTCGTCGGCCACCGCCACCCGGCCCTGCTCGACCAGGCTGACCGGCGCCAGCGACCAGCCCTCGGCCGGTAGCCGCTCCAGCAGGCAGTCGAGCAGCGGCAGGGCGTGGCGCTGCACGGCCAGCGCCGACAGCCCGTCGGCGACGACGATGGCCAGGTCCCGGCCGCCGCCGTGCGCAGTCCGGTGCTCGAGCAGCAGGGCGGCGGATTCTGCCTGCAGCCGGCGCCCCAGGTCGGGCCGTTGCAGGTAGGTGTCGCGGTCCCGGGCGGCGCTGTGCAGCAGCAGGCTGTCGAGGCCGCGCTGGCGCAGCCCGTCCTGCAGGGCGGCGGGTTCGAACGGCAGGTGCACGGCGTCGCGCGCCTGGGCATGGGCGAACTGGAAGGACAGATGCGCCGCGGTCGGCAGGCTGGCGCCGGCGCGGCCGAGGGCGATGCGCGCCGGGGTCAGGCGGCGCAGTTGCTGCCAGGGGTTTTCGGTGGCGGGGGATCTGTCGGACATGTCGACCTCGAAAAAGGCTGATTCTCTTCCCGGGACTCTCGTAGGGTGGAAAACCGCGCAGCGTTTTCCACCGGAACCCCACAACGGTGGGCAAGGCTACGCCGTTGCCCACCCTACGCCGGCTCAGGACAGACGCGCCAGCGCCGGGCGGAAGGCCGCCGGCAGCTCGTCGCCGAGGATCAGCCGGCCGCCGTCCTGGCGCAGGATGCCCATCCGCGCGAGCCACTCCTCGAACTCCGGCGCGGCGCGCAGGCCGAGGCTCTGCCGGGCGTAGAGGGCGTCGTGGAAGGAGGTGCTCTGGTAGTTGAGCATCACGTCGTCGGAACCGGGCACGCCCATGATGAAGTTGACCCCGGCCACGCCGAGCAGGGTCAGCAGCATGTCCATGTCGTCCTGGTCGGCCTCGGCGTGATTGGTGTAGCAGATGTCGCAGCCCATCGGCAGGCCGAGCAGCTTGCCACAGAAGTGGTCCTCGAGCCCGGCGCGGATGATCTGCTTGCCGTTGTAGAGGTATTCCGGGCCGATGAAACCGACCACGGTGTTCACCAGAAGCGGCCTGAAGCGCCGCGCCACGCCGTAGGCGCGCGCCTCGCAGGTCTGCTGGTCGACGCCGTGGTGGGCGTTGGCCGACAGCGCGCTGCCCTGCCCGGTCTCGAAGTACATCAGGTTGTCGCCGAGGCTGCCGCGCTTGAGGCTGAGGCCGGCTTCGTAGCCCTCGCGCAGCAGCTCCAGGTCGATGCCGAAGCTGGCGTTGGCCGCCTGGGTGCCGGCGATCGACTGGAACACCAGGTCGACCGGCAGGCCGCGCTCGATGGCGGCGATCGACGAGGTGACATGGGTGAGCACGCAGGCCTGGGTGGGGATCTGGTAGCGCTGGATCACCGCGTCGAGCATTTTCAGCAGTTCGCCGATCGCCTCCAGGCTGTCGCTGGCCGGGTTGACGCCGATCACCGCGTCGCCGTTGCCGTAGAGCAGGCCGTCGAGGACGCTGGCGGCGATGCCCGCCGGATCGTCGGTGGGATGGTTGGGCTGCAGACGGGTGGAAAGCCGTCCGCGCTGCCCGAGGCTGTTGCGAAAGCGCGTCTCCACGCGGATCTTCTGCGCCACCAGCACCAGGTCCTGGACGCGCATCAGCTTGGACACCGCGGCGGCCATCTCCGGGGTCAGTCCCGGCGCCAGGGCGCGCAGACTCGCCTCGTCGGCCGCCGGGCCGAGCAGCCAGTCGCGCAGGCCGCCGACGGTGAGATGGGCGACCGGGGCGAAGGCCGCGGCGTCGTGGCTGTCGAGGATCAGCCGGGTGACCTCGTCCGCCTCGTAGGGGATCACCGCCTCGTTCAGGAAGTGCCCGAGCGGCACCTCGGCCAGCGCCATCTGCGCCGCCACCCGTTCGGCGTCGCTGTCTGCCGCCACCCCGGCCAGGTAGTCGCCGGAACGCGCCGGGCTGGCCTTGGCCAGCAGTTCGCGAAGACTGTCGAAGCGCCAGGTCTGGCCGCCGACGGCATGGGCAAAACCGCTCATGGGAACCCCTCCCGGAAAAAGGTCGTGTGCGGAAACCTTAGGGCCTGTTGACGTTTGGGCGTGAGCCGCGTTGCCGCGTCAAATGCCGCCAGGCAAGGCGCGGGTCGCCGGCAATGGTCATTCCCTTGCCAAGACCCGCAACGCCGCATGGCGGCATTTGCCGCGCAACCCGCAGGGACGCCCTGGCGCCATTGAAGCAGAGCCGCGGCGGCCAGCCTACCCCGGTGGCCTAGAGCGGCCCTCGGCGCCACGCTACACTGGCGCTCCACGACCACGGCAGACCCCGATGAACGCGCCCACGGCTCCCGTCCTGTTCAGCCCCGCCTGGCACGCCGAGCTGGACCTCGCCTATGCCCGGGCCGGCGACGCCACGCGCCCGGTGCGGCGCCGCCACGCGGGGCCGCTGCGGGTGCAGAAGCACCTCTACCCGGAAGGGCCGCAGGTCTGCCAGCACATCCTCGTGCATCCGCCGGGCGGCATCGCCGGCGGCGACCGCCTGGAGATCGCCGCCGAGGTCGGCAGCGGCGCCTGGGCGCAGCTGACCAGCCCCGGCGCGGCCAAGTGGTACCGCGCCGCCGCCCCGGCCATGCAGCAATTAAGGTTGCACGTGGCGGCCGGCGCCACCCTGGAATGGCTGCCCCAGGAAACCATCGTCTACTCCGCCGCCCAGGCCGAGCTGTCCACGCGGATCGAACTGGAGAGTGACGCCCGGCTGTTCTACTGGGACATCGTCGCCCTCGGCCGGCCGGCCAGCGGCGAGCGCTTCGCTGCCGGCCGCTACCGCGCCGCCCTGGACATCCGCCGCGACGGCCGCCTGCTCTGGCACGAGCGCCAGCGCCTGGACGGCGGCGACAGCCTGCTCGACTCGCCGATCGGCCTGGACGGCGCGCCGGTGTTCGCCACCCTGCTGGTCACAGGCGAGATCGACGCCGCGCTGCTGGCGCGCTGCCGCGAGCTGCCCGCCCGGGTGCGCGGCGACCTCACCCAACTGCCGAATCTCCTGGTCGGCCGCTGCCTGGCCTATCAGGCTCTGCACGCCCGCGCCTGGCTGATCGACCTCTGGCGCCTGCTGCGCCCCGCCCTGCTCGGCCGCGACGCCCTTCCCCCCCGCATCTGGAGCACCTGAATGGATCTGACGCCCCGCGAGAAAGACAAGCTGCTGATCTTCACCGCCGGCCTGCTGGCCGAGCGGCGCCTGGCCCGCGGCCTCAGGCTCAACCACCCGGAAGCCGTGGCCTACATTTCCGCCGCCCTGCTCGAGGGCGCCCGCGACGGCCATACGGTGGCCGAGCTGATGCACATCGGCACCACCCTGCTGACCCGCGACCAGGTGATGGAGGGCGTGCCG
Organism: Azotobacter chroococcum; assembly: GCF_002220155.1. NCBI lineage: Bacteria > Pseudomonadati > Pseudomonadota > Gammaproteobacteria > Pseudomonadales > Pseudomonadaceae > Azotobacter > Azotobacter chroococcum. The sequence goes on from NZ_CP011835.1 coordinate 3,683,837, forward strand.
GAGATGATCCCGGAGATCCAGATCGAGGCCACCTTCCCCGACGGCACCAAGCTGGTGACCGTGCACCAACCGATCGCATGAGGAACCCGCGATGATCCCCGGCGAATACCAGATCCAGGACGGCGAGATCGAACTCAACGCCGGCCGCCGCACCCTCGTCCTGTCCGTGGCCAACACGGGCGACCGGCCGATCCAGGTCGGCTCCCACTACCACTTCTTCGAGACCAACGACGCCCTGCTCTTCGACCGCGCGCAGGCCCGCGGCATGCGTCTGAACATCCCGGCCGGCACCGCGGTGCGCTTCGAGCCGGGGCAGAGCCGCGAGGTCGAGCTGGTCGAGCTGGCCGGCCTGCGCCGGGTCTACGGCTTCGCCGGGCGGGTGATGGGCGAGCTGTAGCCGTCCCTCCCCATACCCTTGCGTAGGGTGGAAAACGCCGCAGGCTTTTCCACCGCTCACGGAAAACGCGGTGGACAAGCAGAGCGTTGTCCACCCTACAGACAGGAACGAACGCCATGAAAATCAGCAGACAAGCCTACGCCGACATGTTCGGCCCCACGGTCGGCGACCGGGTGCGCCTGGCCGACACCGACCTGTGGATCGAGGTGGAGCAGGACTTCACCGTCTACGGCGAGGAGGTGAAGTTCGGCGGCGGCAAGGTGATCCGCGACGGCATGGGCCAGGGCCAGCTCGCGAGTGACGCGGTGGTCGACACCCTGATCACCAACGCGCTGATCCTCGACCACTGGGGCATCGTCAAGGCCGACGTCGGCCTCAAGAACGGGCGCATCGCCGCCATCGGCAAGGCCGGCAATCCGGACATCCAGCCGGGGGTGACCATCGCCATCGGCGCCGCCACCGAGGTGATCGCCGGCGAGGGGATGATCCTCACCGCCGGCGGCATCGACAGCCACATCCACTTCATCTGCCCGCAGCAGATCGAAGAGGCGCTGATGAGCGGCATCACCACCATGATCGGCGGCGGCACGGGACCGGCCACCGGCACCAACGCCACCACCGTCACGCCCGGCCCCTGGCACATCGCGCGCATGCTGCAGGCCGCCGACGCCTTCCCGATGAACCTCGGCTTCACCGGCAAGGGCAACGTCAGCCTGCCCAAGCCCCTGGCCGAGCAGATCGAGGCCGGCGCCATCGGCCTCAAGCTCCACGAGGACTGGGGCACCACCCCGGCGGCCATCGACAACTGCCTGAGCGTCGCCGACCAGTACGACGTGCAGGTGGCGATCCACACCGACACCCTCAACGAGTCCGGCTTCGTCGAGACCAGCCTGGCCGCCTTCAAGGGCCGCACCATCCACACCTACCACACCGAAGGCGCCGGCGGCGGCCACGCGCCGGACATCATCAAGGCCTGCAGCCTGCCCAACGTGCTGCCCAGCTCGACCAACCCGACCCGGCCGTTCACCCGCAACACCATCGACGAGCACCTGGACATGCTGATGGTCTGCCACCACCTCGACCCGAGCATCGCCGAGGACGTTGCGTTTGCCGAAAGCCGCATCCGCCGCGAAACCATCGCCGCCGAGGACATCCTTCACGACCTCGGCGCCTTCAGCATGATCAGCTCCGACAGCCAGGCCATGGGCCGGGTCGGCGAGGTGATCGTCCGCACCTGGCAGACCGCCGACAAGATGAAGAAGCAGCGCGGCGCCCTGCCCGAGGACGCGCCGGGCAACGACAACTTCCGGGTCAAGCGCTACGTCGCCAAGTACAGCATCAACCCGGCGATCACCCACGGCATCAGCCACGAGGTCGGCTCGGTGGAGGTCGGCAAGTGGGCCGACCTGGTGCTCTGGCGCCCGGCGTTCTTCGGCGTGAAGCCGTCGCTGATCCTCAAGGGCGGCGCCATCGCCGCGAGCCTGATGGGCGACGCCAACGCCTCGATCCCCACCCCGCAGCCGGTGCACTACCGGCCGATGTTCGCCAGCTTCGCCGGCTCGCGCCACGCCACCAGCATCACCTTCATCAGCCAGGCGGCGCTGGCCGCCGGAGTGCCGGAGCAGCTCGGGCTGCAGAAGCGCATCGGCGTGGTCAAGGGCTGCCGGAACGTGCAGAAGAAGGACCTGATCCACAACAGCGCCACCCCGCAGATCGAGGTCGACCCGCAGACCTACCAGGTCAGGGCCGACGGCCAGCTGCTCTGGTGCGAACCGGCCGAGGTGCTGCCGCTGGCGCAGCGCTACTTCCTCTTCTAACCTCTCGGCCGGCCAGCACTGGCTTCTGGCCATTGCCGCTGGCAGCGACCACCGCCAGGCCCGCCGGTCGCTGCCGGCCGACTGCCGCTCATCTGCGCCCCGCAGCGACGACACGTCCGGTAACGCCCAGGGCAAGCGGGTGAGTTGAGCCCGGCCAGCAGCTTCGGGATACTGCGCGGCGCCATGCGTTAAGCTGGCCGCGAAACGGGCATCAGGGTCTGCTGACGTTTTGGCGTAGGCCGCGACGGCGGCCCGTTTGGCGCAGAACAAGGAACGAGGAGAGAAGTTTGGTCATTCCAAATGAACGACGAGCGACGCCGTGCTGCGCCAAACGGATCCCGTCCCTGCGGGTTGCGCGGCAAATGCCGCCATGCGGCGTTGCGGGTCTTGGCAAGGGAATGACCATTGCCGGCGACCCGCGCCTTGCCTGGCGGCATTTGACGCGGCAACGCGGCTCACGCCAAAACGTCAACAGACCCTAAAGGCGTCGTGCGGAACGCACCGTCGAGAGAATAAGGAGCCAAGCCCTTGAAAAAGCGAAGCGATCTCATCTGGACGCTGATCGGTCTCGGGGCTGTGGTGCTGTCCTGCTTCCTGCTTTACCGCGAACTGCAGAACATTTCCCTGACAGATATCGCCGACAGCCTGCGGGCGATCCCCACCAGTAGCTGGCTGATGGCCTCGACGGCCACCTGCGGCGCCTACTGGGCGCTGGCCTGGTACGACCGTATCGCCATCGCCCACCTGGGCAAGCGCATCCCCTGGCGCTTCATCACCCTCTGCTCCTTCACCACCTACGCCCTGGCCCACAACATCGGCGCCTCGGTGTTCTCCGGCGCCATGGTGCGCTACCGCGCCTACCGCACCAAGGGCCTGTCGCCCCACGAGATCGGCATCCTCATCGTCTTCTGCTCCCTGACCTTCGCCCTCGGCACCCTGCTGACCGGCGGCTGCGTGCTGGTGCTGCAGCCCTCGCTGATCCAGCGCCTGGTCGAGATCCCGCCGCCGCTCTCGGTGACGATCGGCGGCGCCCTGCTGTCGCTGGTGGCCCTCTACGTGCTCGGCTCCTGGCGCCGGTTCAAGCCCTGGACCCTGGGCAAGCTGCACATCGAGTACCCGAGCCTGCCGATCGTCGGCCGCCAGTTGCTCGCCGGACCGCTGGAGCTGCTCTGCGCCGCGGCAATCATCTATTTCGCCCTGCCCGCGGAAAACAGCCCCGGCTACCTGACGGTACTCGGCGTGTTCCTCGCCTCCTTCTCCCTGGCCCTGCTGTCGCACGCCCCCGGCGGCCTCGGCGTGCTCGAGGTGACCTTCCTCGCCGCCCTGCCGGAACTCGATCCAGCGGACGTGCTGGCCGCACTGCTCGTCTTCCGCGGCTTCTACCTGCTGATACCCTTCGTCCTGTCGCTGCTGGTGGTGCTGGGCTTCGAATGGAGCCAGTGGCAGGCCCGCCGCGGCACCGCCGGCGACCATTGAGCCGAGGGGCTGCCGCTGGCGCAGCGCTATTTCCTCTTCTGAAGAAGGGCGCGGCGGCGCCGTGCAGGACCGCGGGGGCGGGTCCAGACTGGAGGGACCACACGCTTCGGCGAACCCCTCAGGAGAACTACCCATGCCCCGATTCACTGCCCTGCACGCCTTCACGGGACTGCTGCTGGCCGGCGCGCTGCTCGATGCCCGCGCGGCCACCGTGGTCCCGCTGAAAGGCCAGACCCCGGACCAGATCCAGGCGGACGTCGCCGCCTGCCAGTCGCAGGCCGGCAGCACCCAGGCCAGCTCGTCCAGCGACGACGATTCCCGAGAGGGCGGACGCGTGCGCGGCGCGGCGAAAGGCGCTGCAGCCGGCGCGGCGGTCGCCGAGGTGCGCGGTAAGCAGCACGAGGAGCTCTACGACAAAGCCGACGACGACCTCAAGGAGGAATACCGCCAGGAACAGGCGCGCCAGGCAGCGGCCGCCGGCGTGGCGGTCAGCGGCTCCCGCCAGCGCCAGGAGCGCCGTGACGACCGCCGTGACGACCGCGGCAGCGAGCAGAGCAGCGCGAATGCCGAGCAGGCCTATATCAACTGCATGAGCGCCCGCGGCTACTCGGTCAGCCCCTGAGCCCGCCCCCAACCGCCGGCCGCGGTGCCTGGCAGAAGGCCCGCGCCGGGTGCCGAAACGGGCGTCGCCCTTGAAACCCGAAAATCCGGATACATATCCATGCCTGCGCCGGGCGTCAGGCTCTGCGCGGGCTGCCGGGCCGTATCCCGCGCACGGTCCGGGCACGGCACTGGCCAAACTGCAGCGGATCGACCATAGTCGGCCGCCGTCCCCGGCAACACTTGATCAGGAGTAACCCAATGCTCGATTGGCTGAAAAGCAACACGGCTGCAGCACGCGAAAAGCTCGCCACTGAAGTGACCAAGTTCCGCAACCGCGAGTTCATGGAAGCAGTGGTCGCCGGCTGCGCGCTGGTGGCGGCCGCCGACGGCAGCATCAGCAGCAGCGAAAAGCAGAAGATGATCGGCTTCATCCAGAACTCGAACGAGCTCAAGGTGTTCGATCTCAACGAGGTCATCAAGGCCTTCACCGACATCTGCCTCAAGTTCGAATTCGATGCCGAGATCGGCCGCGCCGAGGCGCTGCGCACGGTCTGCAAGCTGCGCGGCAAGGACGATGCGGCCCGCCTGCTGGTGCGCGTCTGCTGTGCGATCGGCAACTCCGACGGCAACTTCGACGAAGGCGAGCGCACCGTCTGCCGCAGCATCTGCGCCGAACTCGGCCTGAACCCGGGCGACTTCGGGCTCTGATCCCCTCCCCGGCCGCAGCGGCAGGCGCTCAGGCCGTCCGCCGCTGCACCCAGACCGACAGCACCCCGCTGGCGATGACGATGGCGATGCCCAGCAGGGCGCCGCCATCCGGCACATGGCCGAAGGCGACAAGGCCGACCAGCACGGCGAAGATCAGCTGCGAATAGGTGAAGGGCGCCAGGGTCGCGGCACTGGCGTAGCGGTACGCATGGCTCAGCAGCAGGTGCCCGAACATGGCCACGCCGCCCACCACGGAGAGCAGCAGGCCGTCGTGCAGGTCCGGCGTCTCCCAGTAGAACGGCACCAGCAGGCTCAGCAGCAGGGAGCCGACCAGGCTGGAGAGGAAGTTGCAGGTGACCGGGTCGTCGCTCTCGCTGAGACGCCGGGTGAGCAGCATGAAGACCGCCAGACACAGCGCCGCGCCCAGCGGCAGCAGGGCCGCCGGGGTGAACAGCGCGCCGCCCGGCCGCACGATGACCAGCACGCCGAGCAGACCGAGGATCACCGCCCCCCACTGGCCGCGGCTGACCCGCTCGCGCAGCAGCGTCGCCGACAGCCCGGTGATGAACAGCGGCGCCAGGAACAGCACCGCGGTCGCCTCGCCAATCGGGATGTGGCGCAGGGACGAGACGAACAGCAGGCTGACCGCGACCAGGCACAGCCCCCGGACCAGCTGCAGCAGCGGGTGGGACGTGCGGACGATGGCCAATCCCCGGCGCGGCCCGAACAGCAGCAGCATCGCGGTGCTCTGCGACAGATAGCGCGCCCAGACCACCAGGATCAGCGGATGGCTCAGCGCCAGGTACTTGGCCATGCCGTCATGGCTGGCCAGGACCAGTCCGGCGGCGAGAATCAGCAGTATCCCGTGGAACGGATGGGAGGCGGTGTTCAAGGACGAACCCTCGACAAGGGACGGACGGAAGGAACCGAAAGCAGCCTAAGCGTTATGCTTGATAAGCATCAAGCGCAAAAACATCCGCATGCCATTGCAGCGAATGCAACAAACCCTCTGGCGCTTTGACACGACTGGGCCTGGCCGCCGGGCAGGCGTTATCCTGCGGCCTTGCCCGAGGCATCGGCTGGATACGGAGGCAGCCGGCGGCCCAAGCGGAAACAGGGAGAAAGCGATGATTGGCAGGAGCAAGGCGGTTCTGGCGCTGCTCGCCGGAGCAGCCGCGACGGCACAGGCCCAGATGCTGGAGCGCGAACTGGGCGACCTCAAACTGAAACTCGGCTCGACGCCGAGCCGCAGCATGGCCCAGGGACTGGTGCAGCCGGAGCGGGTCGGCACCTTCCACGGCGGCTTCGACCTGACCCACCCCGACGGCTGGTACCTCGGCAACTGGTCGCCGAGCGCCGGCCTGCTCGGCAACAGCCGGCTGGAGCTGAACTCCTACCTGGGCTACCAGCGCGCCTCCGACGACACCCTGGGCTACGAGTTCGGCCTGATCCGCTACAGCTTCCCGCGCCTGGAGGACCTCGACCGGCACGAGCTGTACGCCGGCATCAGCCTCGCGGACAGCCGCCTGGGCGCCGCCTGGAACCTGGCCCCCGGGCGCAGCGACGGCACCCTGCTGCTCGACCTGGACCTGCTGCATCCGCTGAACCTGGACATGACCCTGACCTACGCCAACCATGCCCTGGACCGCCCGGTGCAGCTGTCCGACGGCGCCAGCTTGCAGCGCTTCAACGACTGGTCGCTGAACCTGTCGCGCCCCTGGCTCGGCCTGCAGGTCGGCGTCAGCTACAGCGGCTCGGATCTGCGCGGCAACGGCTGCAGCGCCTATTCGGGGCAGAACGCCCAGTGCGACGACTCCCTGACGCTGCGCCTGGAGCATCCGCTGTTCTAGAAAAACGCTCCGTCAGGCCCTACAGTCAGCCGATGACCGCCTGTCGCCCGTGAACGGCGCCCGGCCCCGGCCGCCTCTCCGACGGAATCCGCCCATGCTGACGATTCGCCAACGCACCGCGCCGCGCCCCGCCTGGGACGCCGAACTGGAACTGACCTTCGAGGCGCGCAGCAAGAGCCGCCTGCGCTGCTTCACCAGCGCCGGCGAGGACGTCGGCCTGTTCCTCGAGCGCGGCCAGCCGCCGCTGGCCGACGGCGACTGCCTGCTGGCCGACGACGGCCGCGTCGTCCGCGTCCGCGCCCGTCCCGAAAAGCTGCTGCACGTCACCTGCGCCAGCGCCTTCGAACTGACCCGCGCCGCCTACCACCTGGGCAACCGCCACGTCGCCCTGCAGCTCGGCGACGGCTGGCTGCGCCTGCTCGACGACTATGTGCTGAAGGACATGCTGCTCAAGCTCGGCGCCAGCGTGGAGGCCATCGAGGCGCCCTTCCAGCCCGAACACGGCGCCTACGGCGGCGGCCACCACCACTCCCACGCCGGCGAGGCCGAATTCAGCTACGCACCGAAGCTGCACCAGTTCGGCGTGCGCAAATGAGTGCGACCTGGGCGCTGCTGCGCCTCGCCAGCCCGCAGCTGCCGATCGGCGGCTACAGCTATTCCCAGGGCCTGGAGCTGGCCGTCGAACGGGGCCTGGTGCATGACAGCGCCAGCGCCCGGCGCTGGCTGGAAGACCAGCTGCTGCTCAACCTCGCCCGCTTCGAGGCGCCGCTGCTGCTGGCCCAGTGCACGGCCGCCGCGGATGGCGACTGGGAGAGGCTGGAAGAGCTCGCCGAACACCACCGCGCCAGCCGCGAAACCCGCGAACTGCACCTGGAAAGCCGGCAGATGGGCTACTCCCTGCGCCAGCTGCTGGAGGACCTGCCGGAGCTGGACACGCCCTCGCGCAGCTTCCTGGCACGGATCGCCGAACCCGGCCTGGCGCCGGCCTGGGCGCTGGCGGCGCGCGCCTGGGGCATCGCGCCTGCGGACGCCCTCGCCGCCTGGCTGTGGAGCTGGCTGGAGAACCAGCTGGCGGTGCTGATGAAGACCCTGCCACTCGGCCAGCAGGCCGCCCAGCGCCTGACCTCGGCCCTGCTGCCGGCGCTGTCCGAGGCGCAGCGCACGGCCTGCGCGCGCGAGCCCGACGACTGGGGCAGCGCCGCCTTCGGCCTGGCCCTGGCCAGCATGGCCCACGAGCGCCAGTACAGCCGTCTTTTCCGTTCCTGACAGGAGACAACCACAATGAACAGCCAACCCCTGCGCGTCGGCATCGGCGGCCCGGTCGGTTCCGGCAAGACCGCCCTGACCCTGGCGCTGTGCCGGGCCCTGCGCGAGCGCTACAACCTCGCCGTGGTGACCAACGACATCTACACCCAGGAGGACGCCGAGTTCCTGGTGCGCAACGAGGCGCTGGCGCCGGAGCGGATCATCGGCGTGGAAACCGGCGGCTGCCCGCACACGGCGATCCGCGAGGACGCCTCGATCAATCTGGAGGCGGTCGACCAGCTCAACCGCCGCTTCCCCGGCCTCGAGCTGATCCTCGTCGAGTCCGGCGGCGACAACCTCTCCGCCACCTTCAGCCCGGAACTCTCCGACCTGACCCTCTACGTGATCGACGTCTCCGCCGGCGACAAGCTGCCGCGCAAGGGCGGCCCGGGGATCTGCAAGTCGGACCTCTTGGTGATCAACAAGATCGACCTGGCGCCCATGGTCGGCGCCTCGCTGGAGGTGATGGAGCGCGACGCCCGCAAGATGCGCGGCGAGCGGCCGTTCGTGTTCAGCAACCAGAAGACCGGCCAGGGCCTCGACGCAATCATCGCCTTCATCGAGCGGCAGGGCATGCTCGGCGTGGCCGGCAGCGCCTGAACAGCGCATGGTGGAAAACGACCGCAGGTCTTTTCCACCTGCCAGTGCGTAGGGCGGGTTAGCCGCAACGCGGCGTAACCCGCCAAGGATGCCGGCAGGCATCCCCATTGCCGGCCTGACGGCCGGTCGATGGGTACGGCCTGCGGCCTGACCCACCCTACGGCGGCAGGCCGCGGCACTCAGCGGAACGGCGGCTCGTCGAAGCTGCGCAGCTTGCGCGAGTGCAGGGTGTCGAGCTGGCCGCGCAGCAGATCGAGGGCGGCGATGCCGATGCGCAGGTGCTGGCTCACCGCCCGCTCGTAAAAGGCGTTCGCCGCGCCGGGCAGCTTGATCTCGCTGTGCAGCGGCTTGTCCGAGACGCACAGCAGGGTGCCGTAGGGCACCCGCAGGCGATAGCCCTGGGCGGCGATGGTGCCGCTCTCCATGTCCACCGCCACCGCCCGCGAGAGGTTGATCAGCGGCCGCTCCTGGGCCCAGCGCAGCTCCCAGTTGCGGTCGTCGTAGGTCAGCACGGTGCCGGTGCGCAGGCGGCGCTTCAAGGCCTCGCCCTGCTCCCCGGTGACCTGCGCGGCGGCCTCCTGCAGCGCCTGCTGCACCTCGGCCAGCGCCGGCAGCGGAATGTGCGGCGGCAGCACCCGGTCGAGGATGCCGTCGCGGCGCATGTAGGCGTGCGCCAGCACATAGTCGCCGATGGTCTGCGACTGCCGCAGGCCGCCGCAGTGGCCGATCATCAGCCAGCAGTGCGGGCGCAGCACCGCCAGGTGGTCGGTGATGTTCTTCGCGTTCGATGGGCCGACGCCGATGTTCACTAGGGTGATGCCGTGGCCGTCCTCGGCGATCAGGTGGTAGGCCGGCATCTGGTAGCGGTGCCAGACCACCGCGTCGGCCACCGCCTGGGCGTCCTCCTCGGAAGTCCCGCGCTCGATGATCACGTTGCCCGGCAGCACCAGGCGCACGAAGCGGCCGTCCTCGCGCAGCCGCTCGAGGCCGTGGCGGACGAACTGGTCGACGTAGCGGTGGTAGTTGGTCAAGAGGATCCACGGCTGCACGTGGCGCCAGTCGCTGCCGGTGTAGTGCACCAGGCGGCGCAGGGAGAAGTCCACCCGCGCCGCATCGAACAGCGCCAGCGGGAAGGACTCGGCACCGGCCCAGGCGAGCAGGCCGTCGGCGACGTCGTCGGAGGCCGCGGCCAGGTCGGTGCTGGGGAAGACCCGCGCCAGCTCGGCGGCGGTGATCCCCGAGCCGCCCAGCTCGTCGCCCTGCTCCACCACATAGGGATAGGGAATGTCCTGTATCCCCACGCCGACCTCGACCTGCACGTTGAAGTCGTTCATCAGCGGGCGCAGCTGGTCGAGCAGATAGCGGCGGAAGGCCTGCGGCTGGGTCACGGTGGCGCTGTAGACGCCGGCGGCCTGGACCCGGGCATAGGCACGGATGGTGGAGGGCACTTGGCCCTGCGGCAGGTGGGTCAGGCGCAGCTCGGGATAGCGGAACAGGTGGCGCTGTGCGGCATCCGGCTCGACCCGCTCGGTCAGGTAGCGCTTGAGCGCCTGGCGCAGGGCGGAGGTGGCGCGCAGGTGCAGGGCGGCGAGGCGGTCCACCGCCTCCTCGGCGGTGGCCGCGACGATGAAGGCATCGCTGTCGGTATTCACGATCGGACTCTCTGTCGTTCTGTCACCGCCTATCTTGCCCGGATTTGCCTGTCGGGCGTTAGCCGGTCGCCCGGCGGGCGATTTGCGGCCCAACCCATTAATACGAAACGGAACCCTTGACGTTTAGCTTACAAAACAATAACAATTCTCATTAATACAGCAGACACACATACATACACACGATGCTCAGACAATCCGTTGTGTTCGCCCGGCTGCGGCAGGGCGACGAAGTCTTTGGCTTGCTCAATTCGGTGCCTTCTCCCCTGCTCTGCGAAATGATCGCCGCCGCCGGCTATCACTTCGTGATCCTCGACATGGAGCACCTGCTGCGCTCCGGCGACGAGCTGATGCACTGCCTGCGCGCCTGCGAAAGCGCCGGCATCGCGCCCTGGCTGCGCCTGCCCGAGGTGGACGAGAAGCTGATCGGCCGGGCCCTGGACGCCGGCGTCGAAGCCATCGTGCTGCCGCGGGTGGAAAGCGCCGCGGAAGTCGAGCGGGCCATCGCCGCCGCCTGTTTCCCGCCCCGCGGCCGGCGCGGCATCAGCGGCGGACGGGTCACCGGCTTCGGCAGCCTGGCGCTGCCGGACTACATCGAACTGGCCAACGGCGAGCCGCGCATCGTGCCGATGATCGAAAGCGCCGCCGGCCTCGCGGCCCTGCCGGAGATTCTCGCCCTGCCGGGGGTCGGCATGATCCTCGAAGGCGCCCTCGACCTGGCCCTCGACCTGCAGCTCGGCCCCGATCCGACCCATCCGCAGGTCTGGGAAGCGCTGCAGTCGATGGCCGCCGCCTGCGCCGCCGCCGGTGTGCCCTTCTGCGCCAACCCGCGCACCCCCGAACAGATCCGCCACTGGCGCGGCCAGGGCATCAGGAGCTTCCTCGCCGGCGAAGACCGCGGCCTGCTGCTCGCCGCGCTGAAGAGTCGCCTGAACAGTTTCCATTAACCCACAGAAGTCCGACCATCCATGAAAACCAACACTCGCCAGTTCAGCTGGTCCTTCAGCCTGCTGGCTGTGGCCGTGGCGCTGGCTCAACCCGCGCTCGCCGAGGAGCGCCAGGAAAACGAGGCCTCCAAGGAGGAGAAGGTCTCGCTCTCTGCCACCGTGATCAAGGGCGACGTGCTCGGCCAGGCCACCGACGAGGAAGTCCGCACCTACTCGGGCAGCCGCAGCGTGGTCAAGGCCGAGGACCTCGAGAAAGCCAGCGTGCGCGGCCTGGACGATGCGCTGCAGCGCGTGCCGGGCGTGAAGATCTTCGACGAGACCGGCACCGGCGTGCTGCCGCAGATCTCCGTGCGCGGCCTCTACGAGAGCCGCAGCGGCCGCGTGCAGGTGCTCTCCGACGGTATCCCGCTGTCCCTGTCGCCCTACGGCCAGACCAGCCTGTCGCTGTTCCCGCAGACCCTGGCGACCGTCGAGCGGATCGACATCGTGCGCGGCGGCGCCGCGGTGCAGTACGGCCCGAACAACGTCGGCGGGGTGATCAACTTCATCAGCAAGCCGATTCCCAAGAAGTGGGAGCACAACCTCGCCGAGCGCATCACCTTCTACGAAGGCGGCCACCAGCTGTACGACACCTACTTCAGCACCGGCGGCCAGGTCACCGACAGCCTCGGCCTGTTCTTCGAGTACAACACCAAGAGCGGCCACTACGAGCGCGACAACTCCGACACCGACGTCGAGAACATCCGCCTGCGCGGCCAGTGGGACATCGACGAGAACCGCAGCCTGAGCTTCGGCGTCCAGCGCTACGACGCCGACATGGAGCTGGCCGGCGCCCTCAGCAAGGACGACTACAAGGACGACCGCCGCGACTCGACCCGCCCCCTCGACCGCTTCGAGGGCGACACCGACCGCCTGTGGGGCACCTACAAGCAGTACCTGGGCAGCATCGGCTTCGCCGACGACGTGGAGTTCAGCTTCACCGGCTTCGGCCACCACGACTACCGCAACTTCTACGTCGGCCTGGACTCCAAACGCACCTTCAACCCGGAAAATCCGCCGGCCTACGAGCAGGACGCGCCCCGCGACTACAAGGTCTGGGGACTCGAGCCGCGCGTGAGCTTCACCATCTACGGCGACAAGGTGAACCAGACCTGGCTGATCGGCGGCCGCTACGTCCGCGAAGACACCGAGTTCGAGGTCTACCGGGAAGACCTGAAGAGCGGCGCGGTGACCACCGTCCGCGACTGGGACTTCGACACCGAAGGCAAGGCCACCTACATCAGCAACGCCATCAGCATGCTCGACGGCCGCCTGACCGTCACCCCCGGCATCCGCCACGAACGCGTGCACCAGGACTATTCGGACGCGGTCAGCGGCAAGAAGACCGAGAACCTCGACGACGAATGGCTGCCCGGCCTGACCGTCGGCTACCAGATCACCGACGACTGGTTCCTCTTCGCCAACGCCCAGCGCTCGCTGCGCGTGCCGCAGATCACCACCATCGTCTATGACGGCGACGTCAGCTCCGAGGTTGCCTGGAACTACGAGGCCGGCTTCCGCTACACGCCCCTGCCGAACCTGCGCTACGACTTCAACCTGTACCGCATCGACTTCGACGACCAGATCGTCTTCCAGGACGGCGCCTGGAAGAACGTCGGCAGCACCCGCCAGCAGGGCTTCGAGACCGAGCTGTTCTGGACCCCGGCGGCCATGCCCAACCTCGACCTGCACGCCAGCTACGCCTTCCTCGACGCCAGGATCCGCACCGGCCAGTACGAAGGCAACGAGGTGCCCTACGCCTCCCAGAGCCAGTTCAACGTCGACGGCCGCTGGCGCTTCGCCGAGGGCTGGACCTACACCCTGGACGGCCTGTACGTCAGCGAGGCCTACTCGGACGACGCCAACCACCGCGAGGAGAACGCCACCGGCTCCTACGGCGAGCTGCCCTCCTACTGGATCTGGAACACCTCGCTGGAGCGCAAGTTCAAGCTCAAGGAAAGCGAGCTGACCACCTCGCTCGGCGTCAGCAACCTGTTTGGCCGCGAGTACTACTTCCGCGGCATCGACACCAGTCCCATGGGCCGCCAGCCGGCGCCCGGACGCGCCTTCACGGTCGCGGCCAACTACCGCTTCTAAGCCTCCCCCTTCCCCCAACTGCACTGCAGGCATCGCCGTCCAGCCTCACGGCCGGACGGCTCCTGCCCGGAGAACGCCCATGCAAAGGCCTTTCGTCATTCTCAGTCACGTCGCCACCCATGCCGTCTGCGAAGGCTTCCTGCCTGCCGCACAGCGGCGCGGGCACCCGCTGCTGATCGTCACCGACCATGCCCAGGAGCACTGGCGCCATCTGGCCGACGCCGGGATTCCGGTCGACGGGCTGGAGATCCTCGAGTGCGATGTCTTCAACCCGATGGCGGTGATCGAACTGCTGCACGCCCACGGCCAGCGCCCGCAGGCGGTGTTCTCCAACAGCGACCACCTGCAGACCAGCTGCGCCCTGGTGGCCGAGGCCTTCGACTGCCCCGGCAAGGACTGGCGGATCTGCCACGCGGCGAAGAACAAGGCGGAGATGCGCGAGCGCCTGCAGCGCCTCGGCCTGCCCGGCCCCTGGTTCCAGGTGCTCACCCCTGGCATGGCGCTGCCGGCGGACGCCCCCTTCCCGCTGGTGGCCAAGCCGCGCGAGGGCGTCGCCAGCCTGGACGTGCAGCTGTGCCGCAACGCCGGCGAACTGGCCGCCTACTGCGAAGCCTTCTGGCAGCGCCAGCCGAACCGCGCGCTGCTACTCGAGGCCTACCTGCAAGGCCCGCTGTTCACCCTGGAAACCTTGGGCGACGGCCAGCGCCTGCAGGCCATCGGCGGCTTCGACGTGAGCCTCTCGCCGCCGCCGCACTTCGTCGAACTGGAAGCGCGCTGGAACGGTCCCGTCGGGCGGGCCGCGCGCAACGCGGCGCTGGCCCAGGTGGCGGCCTTCGGCGTCAACTTCGGCGTCTGCCACAGCGAATTCATCCTCACCGCCGACGGCCCGGTGCTGGTCGAGATCAACTACCGCAGCATCGGCGACGGCCGCGAGTTCCTCCTCGACCGCCTGCTGCCGCAGGGCTGGTTCGAGCGCATCCTCGCCCTGCACCTGGGCGAGCCGCTGGACGACACCGAGAACAGCAGCGCCGAGGCCCTGGTGCACTACCTGGTCGCCCTGCACGGCGGCCGCCTGCTGGCGGCCAGCCCGAGCTTCCGCGCCGAGGGCGACGGCTACTGGGTCGACTACTGCGCGTTGCGCGAAGTCGGCGAGGAGATCCGCCTGAGCAACTCGAACAAGGACTACCTGGGCGTGCTGCGCCTGATCGCCCCCGACGACGCCGCGTTGCAGGCGCGCTTCGATGCCGCGCGCAGCGACCTGCGCTGGGAGCTGGCATGAACCTCGACATGACGGATCACGACCGCGCGGCCATCGGCCAGCGCATCCTCGACTGCTGCCTGCGCGAGGACATCCGCGGGCTGCTCGGCCAGGCCCGGCCGGCCGCCCTGCCGGCGGAGCTGGCCGCCCACTGGCCGCAGCCGGCGGAACCGACCTGGCTGTGCATCGATCACCTGGGCTGCGGCGAGCTCTGGCTGCCGGTGCATCGCGGCGCGCCGCTGCAGGACTGGAGCGCGGTCGGCGACCGCTGGCTGCGCCGCCAGGGCGACAGCGTGTACCTGGAGCAGGGCTACGGCCACTGGCTCGAACACCTGGCCACCGACCTGGATGCCGAGAGCCTGGCGCTGTTCGCCGACTACGTCGCGGAAGCCGACTGCGCGGTCGAACACCGCCGCCTGTGCCGCGAGGCCTACACCACGCATGCCAACGGCCTGGGCGAGATCCTCGCCGAAGCGGACTGGGGCCGGCGCCTGCTCGGCATCGACCGCCTGGCCAGCTACCTGGACCACCCCTTCTATCCCACCGCGCGGGCCAAGAGCGGCTTCGACGCCACGGCCCTGCAGGGCTACGCCCCGGAATTCGCGCCGCGCTTTCGCCTCCACTGGCTGGCGGTGCCCAGGGCGATCCTCGAACAGACCAGTACGCCGCCCGCGCTCTGGCCGGGCTTCGCCGCGGTCGGCCTGGACCCGGCGCTGGAGGCCAGCCACGCGCTGCTGCCGGTGCATCCGCTGACCTGGCCGGAGCTGGACGCCCACGGCCTGCCGGAAGGCTGCCTGCGCGCACCGCACGGCGCCCTGGAAGTGGAGCCGACCCTCTCGGTGCGCACCGTGCTGTGCGTCGAGGACCCGCGCTGCCACATCAAGCTGCCGCTCCTGGTGCGCACCCTCGGCGCACGCAACCTGCGGCTGATCAAGCCGAGCACCCTGTACGACGGCCACTGGTTCCAGACCATCCTCGAAGATCTCGCCGCCCGCGACGCCCAGCTCGGCGCGCGCTATGTGCACGTCGACGAACAGCACGGCGGGCATGCCGCCGGCGAGCGCCACCTGGCCTACATCCTGCGCCGCTACCCGGCGGGCCTGGAGCGGGCGAGCCTGGTGCCGGTTGCCGCCCTGGCCAGCAGCCTGCCCGACGGCCGGCTGCTGGTCGCGGCGCTGGTCGAGCGCTTCCACGGCGGCGATCTGATGGCCTGGTGGCAGGACTACCTCGACCTGCTGCTCGCCGTGCACCTGCGCCTCTGGCTGGTCTACGGCATCGCCCTGGAGGCCAACCAGCAGAACGCCGTGCTGCTCTTCGAAGCCGGCCGGCCGCTGCAGCTGTTGATGAAGGACAACGACGCCGCGCGCCTCTGGCCGTCGCGCTTCGCCGCCGCCTGCCCGGACCTGGCGCCGCGCCTGGCCGAACTGCGCGACGAGCGGATCCGCGTCGACGGCGTGCAGCCGCTGGCCGAGATGTTCTGCACCATCACCCTGCAGCTGAACATCGTCGCGCCGCTGGAAGCCATCGCCGCGGCCGGCCTGGCCGGGCGCGAGGCGCTCTACGCCTGCCTGCGCGAGCGCCTGCGCGCCTGTCTCGATGCGCTGGAGGGCGAGGGCGTGGCGGTCGACGAGGCGCGCCGCTTCCTGCTCGACAGCCCGAAACTGCCGGTGAAGTACCTGCTCAGCGCCGGCAGCCTGTTCAGCAAGGAGTACTCCGGCGCGGCGGACATCAACAAGTTCTACGGCTACAGCGCGGCGAACTTCCTGCTGGATGCGGCCCCATGTCCCGGCGCCTGACCGCCAGCGTCCTGCTCGGCCACTACCTGTCGGCCTTCACCGCCCTGGGTGCGCCGCTGTTCCTGCCGCGCATCCTCGCCGACCTCGGCAGCGCGGCGCCGACCTGGAGCATCGGCGCGCTCTACGTGCTGCCGACGCTCTGCACCGCGCTGGCGGCGCCGCTCTGGGGCCGCCTGGCCGACCGCCACGGCTGCCGGCTGTCGCTGCTGCGCGCCCACGCCGGCCTCGCCGCCGGCTTCCTGCTCGCCGGGTTCAGCCCGAACCTTGCGGTCTTCACCCTCGCGCTGATCGTCCAGGGCGCCTTCGGCGGCGCCATGGCGGCGTCGAACGCCTACCTGGCGACTCAGCTCGACGGCGAAGGCCTGTCGCGCGCCCTCAACCTGACCCAGTACTCGGCGCGCCTGGCGATGCTCAGCGGCCCGGTGCTGGTCGGCCTGCTGGCCGGCGCCGGCCTGGGGCTGGAGATGTACCGCTACCTAGTCTGGCTGCCGCTCGCCGCCTTCCTGCTGGTCCTGCCGCTGCCGGCCGATGCGCCACGCGCCCCGGTGCGGAGCGCGGACGGCAAGCCGGAGGCCGGCGAGCTGCCGGCGGACCTGCTACGCCTGCTCGCCGTGCAGTTCCTGTTCAGCTTCGCGATGGTGGTGACCTTCCCCTACTTCGTTCCCTACGGCGAAGCCCTGGGAATCGCCAGCGACGCGCTGATCGGCCTGCTCTACAGCCTGCCGCACCTGGTCTACCTGCTCGCCCTGCCCTGGGTCCAGCGCAGGAGCGGCCCGCTGCTGCCGGCCGGGCTCGCCCTGCTGGCGCTCGGCAACCTGCTGCAGTTCCTGCGCCTGCCGGCCGAGCTGCTGTTCGCCCTGCGCCTGCTCGCCGGGCTGGGCATGCTGCTCGCCTTCGTCGGTCTGCACCGCTGCCTCGCCGCGCGGCGCCGCGCCGGCGGCGCCGGCCGGCTGTTCGGCTGGTTCGATGCCAGCGGCAAGTGGGCCGGCACCGCCGCCGGCCTGGTCGCCGGCCTGGCCTGCCAGCACTACGGCATCGCCATGCCCTTCCTGATCGCCTGCCTGGCCGCGCTCGCCGCGCTGGCCGTGGCCTCCCCTCTACACATACGCTCGCCGGAGATTGCCCCATGATCCGTGTCGCCCGCTCCCCCCACGAACGCACCCTGGACGGCGAGGCCCAGCGCCACGCCATCGACTGCCTGCTCAACTGCTACCTGCGCGAGTACGCCCTGCCGCGCGGCGAGGCCACCCTCGACTGCCAGGCCCAAGACCTGCCGATGGGCCTGCGTCATGCCGAAGGCCGCTGCATCGGCATCCGGCTCGCCGACGGCAGCCGCCTGGCGCTGCTCGCCGACCGCACCAGCGTGCTCGGCCGCTGCCGCTTCGTCAGCCCGCCCTACTTCAAGGGCCACGGCCAGGGCTGGCGGCCGCTGGACGCCGCCGAGCTGGCGCGCCTGCTGCTCGCCCCGATGAACGGTCCGGAGCGCCACGGCGAGCTGCTCGAGCAGATCGACAACAGCCTGCGGATCACCCGCACCTTTCTCACCCACGCCCGCGCGGCCAACCACGACCCCGCCGACACCCTGCTGCATTCCGAGCAGGGCCAGGTCTGGGGCCACGCCCTGCACCCAACGCCGAAAAGCCGCGACGGCGTCTCCGAGGCCGACCTCCTGGCCTGCTCGCCGGAGGTCGGCGCGCAGTTCCCGCTGCACTGGTTCCGCGTCGATCCCGCGCTGATCCGCCATCAGGGCGACGACCCGCGCGGCCTGCTCGCGCAGATCGCCGGCGCCGACCATCTCTACCCCTGCCACCCCTGGGAGGTTTCCCGGGTGCTGGCCGATCCGCTGGTCCGCCGGGTGCGCGACCTCGGCCTGCTCGAATATCTCGGCCCGCAGGGCCTGGCGCTCTACCCGACCTCCTCGGTGCGCACCCTCTACCATCCGGCGCTGAGCCATTTCCTCAAGTTCTCGATCCACGTGCGGCTGACCAACTGCGTGCGCAAGAACGCCTGGTACGAGCTGGACAGCGCGGTGGCCCTGACCCGCCTGCTCGGCCCGCTGATGGCCGAGCTGGGCGACAGCCAGCCGGGCTTCGCGCTGATGCCCGAGCCGGCCGCCAGCACCCTGGACCTGTCCGCCTACGGCAGCGTGGAGGAGGCACGCGAGGTCACTGAGTGCTTCGGCATCCTCTACCGGCAGAACCTCGACGAGGCCAGCCGCACGCGCTACCAGCCGCGGGTCGCCATGGCCCTGTTCACCTGGACCCTGGACGGCATCAGCGCCTGCCAATCCCTGGTCACCCACTGCGCGGCGCAGCTCGGCGTCGACCAGGCCGAGGCCGCCGTGCGCTGGCTGCGCGCCTATGCCGGGCTGCTGCTCGGCGGCTCGCTGCACTGCCTGTTCCGCCACGGCGTGGTGCTCGAGCCGCACCTGCAGAACACCCTGCTCGGCTTCGACGCGCAGGGCCTGCCCTGCCACGTGTGGATCCGCGACCTGGAGGGCACCAAGCTGGTTCCCGAACACTGGCCGGCCGAGCGCCTGGCCCACCTCGACGAACGCACCCGCGCCTCGCTCCACTACGACGCCGACAAGGCCTGGAAACGGGTCGCCTACTGCGCCCTGGTCAACAACCTCGGCGAGGCGGTGTTCCATGTGGCCAACGGCGACGCGGCGCTGGAAAAGCGCCTGTGGCGCGAAATCGCCGACCTCCTCGAGGCCCAGCGCGCGCCGCTCGGCGACCCGCAGGCGCTGCGCGAGCTGTGCGCCGGCGCGCCCCTGCCGAGCAAGGAGAACTTCATGACCCGCCTGCTGATGAAGGCCGACCGCGAGGCCGGCTACACCGCCCTGCCCAATCCGCTGACCGCCGCCTGCTGTGGAGAGTGCCGATGAGCCTGCCCGCTTCCGTCCAGCAGGCCATCGCCGGGCTGCGCCGTTCCCGCTCCGAGCCGCTGTGCGCCTACCTCTACGACCTACCGGCGCTGGCGCGCCACGCCCGCGCCCTGCGCGAGGCGCTGCCGGCCGGCTGCGAGCTGTTCTACGCCGCCAAGGCCAACCCCGAGGCGCCGATCCTGCGCACCCTGGCGCCCTGGGTCGACGGCTTCGAGGCGGCCTCCGGCGGCGAGCTGCGCTGGCTCCACGAGTGTCATCCGGACAAGCCGCTGATCTTCGGCGGCCCCGGCAAGCTGGACAGCGAGCTGGCCGCCGCCATGGACTGCGGGATCTCCGCCTTTCACGTGGAGAGCCTCGGCGAGCTGCGCCGTCTGGCGGTCGTCGCCAGGGCCCACGGCCGTCCGGCCCCGGTGCTGCTGCGGCTCAACCTCAAGCTCGACGAGGCGCCGGACAGCCGCCTGGTGATGGGCGGCAAGCCGACGCCCTTCGGCCTCGACGAGGAGGCCCTCGACGAAGCCCTGGCACTGCTCGCCGGCGAGCCCTGGCTGAAGCTTCAGGGCCTGCACTTCCACCTGCTCTCCCACCAGTTGGACAGCGCCGCCCACCTGCAGCTGATGCGCAGCTACTTCCGCTGCTTCCGCCAGCTGAACGCGCGCCACGGCCTGGAGCTGGAACTGCTCAACGTCGGCGGCGGGATGGGCATCAACTACCAGGACCACGCCCACTCCTTCGACTGGCCGGGCTTCTGCGCGGGGCTTGCCGCACTGATCGCCGAGGAAGGCATGGCCGGGACGCGCATCCGCTTCGAGATCGGCCGCTTCCTCAGCGCCGCCTGCGGCTACTACCTGATGGAGGTGCTGGACATCAAGCGCAACCACGGCCAGTACTTCGCCGTGGCCCGCGGCGGCACCCACCACTTCCGCACCCCGGCGGCCCAGGGCCACGACCATCCCTTCGTGGTGCTGCGCGGCGAACGACCGGCCGAGCTGGAGAACCAGCCGGTGACCCTGGTCGGCCAGCTGTGCACACCCAAGGACGTGCTGGCCCGCCAGCAGCCGGTGGCCGCCCTGGCGGTCGGCGACCTCCTGGTGTTCACCCTGGCCGGCGCCTACGCCTGGAACATCTCGCACCAGCACTTCCTGATGCACGAGCCGCCGCAGATGCTGTTCCTCGAGGCCTGAAGCTAACCGAGCTGCGGCGCGCTACGCGCCAGCAGCCCGGCCACGTCCAGGCCGCGCGGCAGGGTGCCGTAGACCCGGCCGCCCTCGCCGAGGCGGCTGTGGATGAAGGCGTCCGATACCGCCGCGTTGCCGGCCTCCAGCAGCAGCCCGGCCTGCAGGGTCACCGCCAGTTCCTCGACCAGCCGCCGGGCGCAGTAGTGGATCTCGGTGCGGTCGGCCAGCGCCTTGCGCAGCCATTCGATGCGCGCCTTGAGCCGCGCATCGCCGTGGCCGCCGTCCAGCTCGTCGAACAGCGCCTCCAGCGCTTGCGGCTCCTTGCCGAGCACGCGCAGCACGTCCAGGCACTGCACGTTGCCCGAGCCCTCCCAGATCGAGTTGACCGGCGCCTCGCGGTACAGCCGCGGCAGGATGTTCTCCTCGACGTAGCCGGCGCCGCCCAGGCACTCGGCGGCCTCGCCGATCATTTCCGGGGCGCGCTTGCAGATCCAGTACTTGCCGATCGCGGTGAGCAGCCGGGCGAGCAGCCGCTCGCGTTCGTCCTCGCCGTGGTCGAGCGCCCGCGCCAGGCGCAGGGTGAGGGCCAGCGCGGCCTCGCTCTCCAGGGCCAGGTCGGCCAGCACGTTCTGCATCAGCGCATGCTCGATCAGCACCTGGCCGCCGACCAGGCGGTGCGCGCAATGGTGCAGCGCCTGGGTCAGCGCCTGGCGCATCAGCGCGCTGGAGCCGATCATGCAGTCGAAGCGGGTCAGGCCGACCATCTCCAGGATGGTGCTCACGCCGCGCCCCTCCTCGCCGATCATCCAGGCCAGGGCGCCGCGGTACTCCACCTCGGCGGAGGCGTTCGACCAGTTGCCCAGCTTGTTCTTCAGGCGCTGGATGTACAGCTGGTTGCGTCCGCCGTCCGGGCGGTGGCGCGGCAGCAGGAAGCAGGACAGCCCGCCGTCGCTCCAGGCCAGGGTCAGGAAGGCGTCGCTCATCGGCGCCGAGCAGAACCACTTGTGGCCGAGCAGTTCGTAGGCCTGTCCCGGCCCCGCGGCGCCGACCGGCCAGGCGCGGGTGGTGTTGGCGCGCACGTCGGTGCCGCCCTGCTTCTCGGTCATCGCCATGCCGAGGGTGACGCCGCTCTTGCGCTCCATCGGCAGGTTGCGCGGATCGTAGTCGCCGGCCAGCACCTTGGGCAGCCAGCGCTCGGCGATCTCCGGCTGCTGGCGCAGCGCCGCCACGCTGGCGAAGGTCATGGTCAGCGGGCAGGCGCTGCCGGCCTCGACCTGGTTGTGCAGGTACATCAGCCCGGCGCGGGCCACCTGGGCGCCGGGGCGCGGCTCGCGCCAGGGCAGCGCCGGCAGGCCGTGGTCGATGGCCGTGGCCATCAGCTCGTGATAGGCGGGGTGGAAGTCCACCTGGTCGATGCGATGGCCGTAGCGGTCGTGGCTGCGCAGCACCGGCCGGTTCTCGTTGGCGGCGAAACCCGCCGCCAGCAGCGGCCCGCCGGCCAGCGCGCCGTAGGCCTCCAGCTGCCGGTCCGCCCAGTCGCCGTCGTAGCGGCACAGCCATTCCTGCAGCGGCCGGTCGATGCGGTAGAGGTTGGCGTCGTCCAGGGGCGGCACCTGGTTGGTCACCTCGTGGGTTTCGGCGTACTGGTGCAGGTCCATGGGGGCGGTCCTCGGCGGGCGTTTGCCCCGTTGAGTGAAGCACGCGGGATGCCACGCGGCGGACGCATCCGACGGGAGTTCGGCCCGGGCGATTAGTGGTAAGCTCGCACGCCATGAACATGCCGAACTTCCGTCCCGTCGTCCTCTGTCTGTCCGGCCACGATCCCAGTGGCGGCGCCGGCCTGCAGGCGGACATCGAGGCCCTGCTCGCCCAGGGCTGCCACGCCGCGCCGGCGGTCACCGCGCTGACCGTGCAGGACACCCGCAACGTCAGCGACTTCCGCGTGCTCGAGCCCGCCTGGGTGCTGGCCCAGGCCGAGGCGGTGATCGCCGACCTGCCGGTCGCCGCGATCAAGCTGGGCATGCTCGGCTCGCTGGAGATGGTCGACACCGTCGCCGCGATCGCCCGGCGCCTGCCCGGCGTGCCGCTGGTCTGCGACCCGGTGCTGCGCGCCGGCGGCGGCGGTGCGCTGGGCAGGGACGAGGTCGGCCAGGCGATCCGCGAGCGCCTGCTGCCGCTGTGTCGCATCGCCACCCCGAACCTGCCGGAAGCGCGCATCCTCGCCGAGCTGCCGGAAGGCAGCGCCGATGCGTGCGCCGAGCGGCTGCTCGAGCACTGCGAGCACCTGCTGATCACCGGCGGCCACGGCGACGAGAGCGAAGTGCACAACCGCCTGTATTCGCGAGGCGGCGGCGCCCGGACCTTCACCTGCGTGCGCCTGCCGGGCAGCTACCACGGCTCCGGCTGCACCCTGGCCAGCGCCCTGGCCGGCCGCCTGGCCCTCGGCGAAGAGCTGACCAGCGCGGTGCGCTCGGCGCTCGACTACACCTGGCGCACCCTGCGCGACGCCGAGGCACCGGGCCACGGCCAGTACGTGCCGCGCCGCCTGCCGCTGGATTTCGGCAACTGATCCGGCAGCGCCTGGCGCAGGCCGGGCGTATCGGCTTGACTGGCCGGGGACGGTCGGTCCCCGGCAACTTCCGCCGGCCCTTCGCAGACGAGGCGAATCCACCATGAAACTACGCGGTCTCTACGCCATCACCGACAGCCAGCTGCTCGCCGGCGGCAAGCTGCTGCCCTATGTCGAAGCCGCGCTCGAGGGCGGTGCCCGGCTGCTGCAGTATCGCGACAAGTCCGACGACGATGCCCGCCGGCTGCGCGAGGCCGAGGCGCTGCGCGACCTCTGCCTGCGCCACGGCGCGCAGCTGATCATCAACGACGACCTGGAGCTGGCCACGCGCCTGGGCGTCGGCCTGCATCTCGGCCAGCAGGACGGCTCGCTGTCCGCCGCCCGCGCCCTGCTCGGGCCCAGGGTGGTCCTCGGCGCCACCTGCCACGGGCAGTTGGAGCTGGCCGAGCAGGCCGCCGCCGACGGCGCCAGCTATCTGGCCTTCGGCCGCTTCTTCGACTCCTCGACCAAGCCCGGCGCGCCGCCGGCCAGCCCCGAACTGCTGGAAGAGGCCCGCGCGCGCTTTGCCCAGCCGCTGGTGGCCATCGGCGGCGTGACCCTGGACAACGCGCCGGAGCTGATCGCCCGCGGCGCCGCCATGGTCGCGGTGATCCATGCGCTGTTCGCCGCCGAGAACGCCGCCGAGGTCGAGCGCCGCGCCCGCGCCTTCAGCCAACTGTTCGAAGACTCCTGATTTCCCCTCATGGTGGCGCCCGCCGCGCGGCGCCGCCTCAAGCTTGCGAGGCCCACATGTCCCGTTCCGAAACCCTCTTCGCCAACGCCCAGAAGCACATCCCCGGCGGCGTCAACTCGCCGGTGCGCGCCTTCCGCGGCGTCGGCGGCACCCCGCTGTTCTTCAAGCACGCGCAAGGCGCCTACGTCATCGACGAGGACGACAAGCGCTACGTCGACTACGTCGGCTCCTGGGGCCCGATGATCCTCGGCCACAGCCATCCCGAGGTGCTCGATGCGGTGCGCAGGCAGCTGGAACACGGCCTCTCCTACGGTGCGCCGACCGCCCTGGAAACCGAGATGGCCGAGCTGGTCTGCGCGCTGGTGCCGTCGATGGACATGGTGCGCATGGTCAGCTCCGGCACCGAGGCGACCATGAGCGCGATCCGCCTGGCCCGCGGCTATACCGGCCGCGACACCATCATCAAGTTCGAGGGCTGCTACCACGGCCACTCCGACAGCCTGCTGGTCAAGGCTGGCTCCGGCGCCCTGACCCTCGGCGTGCCCAGCTCGCCCGGCGTGCCGGCGGCCTTCGCCAGGCACACCCTGACCCTGCCCTACAACGACCTGGCCGCCGTGGAGCGGACCCTCGCCGAGGTCGGCCGGGACATCGCCTGCATCATCGTCGAGCCGGTGGCCGGCAACATGAACTGCGTGCCGCCGGCGCCGGGCTTCCTCGAGGGGCTGCGCAAGCAGTGCGACAAGCACGGCGTGGTGCTGATCTTCGACGAGGTGATGACCGGTTTCCGCGTCGCCCTGGGCGGTGCCCAGGCGCACTACGGCGTCACCCCGGACCTCTCGACCTTCGGCAAGATCGTCGGCGGCGGCATGCCGGTCGGCTGCTTCGGTGGCAGGCAGGCAATCATGGAATGCATCGCCCCGCTGGGTCCGGTCTATCAGGCCGGTACCCTGTCCGGCAATCCGCTGGCGATGGCCGCGGGCCTCGCCAGCCTCAGGCTGATCAGCCGCCCAGGCTTCCACGCCGAGCTGAGCGACTACACCGCGCGCATGCTCGACGGTCTGCAGCAGCGCGCCGATGCCGCCGGCATCCCCTTCGTCACCACTCAGGTCGGCGGCATGTTCGGCCTGTATTTCAGCGGCGCCGACGACATCGTCACCTTCAACGATGTGATGGCCAGCGATGCCGAGCGCTTCAAGCGTTTCTTCCATCTGATGCTGGACGGCGGCGTCTACCTCGCGCCTTCCGCCTTCGAGGCCGGCTTCACCTCGATCGCCCATGGCGAGGCGGAGCTGTCGATCACCCTCGACGCCGCCGAGCGCGCCTTCGCCACGCTCGCCAGGGGCTGAATGGCGGATCGCCACCCGCGGCGGTCTTGCGGTTGCGGGGGCGGGAAAAAGGCGGCAAAGGCTTTGTAAGGCCGGCGCCGCTTATTCATAATGTGGCGGCCGGCACACTTTGCCGGCCGGGCGACCGCCCGCTCCGACTCGAGGCGCAGCGATTCCATGACCCGCCGTAACCTGACTCTGGGTTGCCTGTTGCTATTTTCCCTCTCCCTGCCAGTTGCGGCCGGGGAGAACACCCTGCTGATTCCGGCACCGGGCAGCTGCGCCCTCGACAGCCCCGCCGAAGAGCTGCCGGCGGCGCTGTCGCGCTGCGAACAGGCCGCGCAGAACGGCGACCTACAGGCCGAGTACGAGCTGGGCCAGTTCTACTACGACGGCAAGCGCACCCCGCGCGACCTGCCCCGCGCGCTGAACTGGTTCGAGCAGGCCTCGCTCAAGGGCCATGCCGAAGCGCAGCACCGCCTGGGGCTGATGTTCTTTCGCGGCGAGGGCGTGCCGGCCAGCAACGTGCAGGCCTACATCGTGCTGAAGATGGCCGCGGTGAACGGCTCGGAGGAAGCCCTGGACAGCGCCGACCTGGTCGCCGAGCAGATGAGCCGCGACGAGCTGGAGATCGCCACCCAGGTGCTCGGCCAGATCTTCCGCAACTACCTCATGGAACTGCAGGCCCTCGAAGGCCGCTCGCCGTTCGCGCCGCTGCCCTAGCCCCCGTCAGCTCTTGTCCGGCATCGGCGGCAGCGGGAACGGCGTGACATTGCCGCCGCCCCTGGCCTCGCTGATCCGCGCCGTGCCCAAGCGCTCCACCGCGTCGATGCGGATGATCGCATGCAGCGGCACGTAACTGCGCTGCACACCCTCGAACTGGGTGCGCAGGCGCTCCTCGCCGGGATCGATCACCACCTGGGTGCGTTCGCCGAAGACCAACTCCTCGATCTCCAGGAAGCCCCACAGATCGCTCTGGCGGATCTGCCTGGCATACAGCTCGTAGACCTGGCCCTGGTTGAGGAAAATCACCTTGTAGATCGGGGCGTCGCGCTTGCTCATCGGACTGCGGGGAAATCGCTGCAAAGGGGCTGCGAAGGATAGCACAGGGGCCGCGGCAGACGGCCGGCGCACCAGCCGCCCGGCGTCTCTGGCCGAGCCTTTCGCGCCTACCTATAATGCGCGGTCTTTCGAATCACCCAGACCGGACCCCCATGGCCAAGAAGCTTTTCATCGAAACCCACGGCTGCCAGATGAACGAGTACGACAGCTCGCGCATGGCCGACCTGCTGGGTGAGCACCAGGCTCTGGAACTCACCGAGAACCCGGCGGAAGCCGACGTCATCCTCCTCAATACCTGCTCGATCCGCGAGAAGGCCCAGGAAAAGGTGTTCTCCCAGCTGGGCCGCTGGCGCGAGCTGAAGAAGCAGAATCCGGCGCTGGTGATCGGCGTCGGCGGCTGCGTGGCCAGCCAGGAAGGCGCGGCGATCCGCGAGCGCGCGCCCTACGTCGACGTGGTGTTCGGCCCGCAGACCCTGCACCGCCTGCCGGAGATGATCGACGCCGCGCGGACCACGCAAAAGCCGCAGGTGGACGTCTCCTTCCCGGAGATCGAGAAGTTCGACCGCCTGCCCGAACCGCGGGTCGACGGTCCCAGCGCCTTCGTCTCGGTGATGGAAGGCTGCAGCAAGTACTGCAGCTTCTGCGTGGTGCCCTACACCCGTGGCGAGGAGGTCAGCCGGCCGCCGGAGGACGTGCTCGCCGAGGTCATCCACCTGGCCGAGAACGGCGTGCGCGAGGTCACCCTGCTCGGCCAGAACGTCAACGGCTACCGCGGCACGGCCGCCGACGGGCGCCTGGTCGACTTCGCCGAACTGCTCTACCTGGTGGCCGCCATCGACGGCATCGAGCGCCTGCGCTACACCACCAGCCACCCGCTGGAGTTCTCCGACGCCATCATCCAGGCCCACGCGGAGATTCCCGAGCTGGTGAAGTTCATCCACCTGCCGGTGCAGTCCGGCTCCGACCGGATTCTCGCGGCGATGAAGCGCAACCACACCGCGCTGGAGTACAAGTCGCGGATCCGCAAGCTGAAGGCGGCGGTGCCGGAGATCAGCATCAGCTCGGACTTCATCGTCGGCTTCCCCGGCGAGACCGAGGAGGACTTCGCGCAGACCATGAAGCTGATCGAGGAGGTCGGCTTCGACTTCTCCTACTCCTTCGTCTACAGCGCGCGCCCCGGCACGCCGGCGGCGGAACTGGCCGACGACACCCCGGAAGAGGCGAAGAAGCAGCGCCTCTCGATCCTGCAGCAGCGCATCTCCCAGCAGGGCTTCGAGATCAGCCGACGGATGGTCGGCAGCACCCAGCGCATCCTGGTCAGCGACTACTCGAAGAAGGACCCGGGCATGCTCCAGGG
Organism: Azotobacter chroococcum; assembly: GCF_002220155.1. Lineage (NCBI taxonomy): Bacteria > Pseudomonadati > Pseudomonadota > Gammaproteobacteria > Pseudomonadales > Pseudomonadaceae > Azotobacter > Azotobacter chroococcum. The sequence continues at coordinate 3,711,487 of NZ_CP011835.1, forward strand.
CCGCACCGAGAACAATCGCATCGTCAACTTTCCCTCGGCCAACCCGCGGCTGATCGGCCAGTTCGTCCTGGTGCGCATCGACGACGCCCTGCCCCACTCCCTGCGCGGCAGCCTGCTCGACTGACGCCCAGGCGAGGCCCTGACCCGGCGGGCGGCGCCCGTCGGGTCCGCCGTCCGTCGGCTGTCATCGGCTTCCCCCCTGCCGCCGACGGCGCTATCCTTTCTTCATCACCCTGCTGCAGGACGGTTGTCCCCGAAAGCCCTTGAACGCACCCACAGAATCCCGTCGCTTCACCCTCGACCCCTTCGAAGCCCGCCGCTTCGCCAATCTCTGCGGACAGTTCGACGAACATCTGCGCCTGATCGAACAGCGTCTGGCCATCGAGATCCGCAACCGCGGCAACCAGTTCGAACTGCTCGGCGATCCGAAACACACCCAGGCCGCCGAACACCTGCTGCGCCGCCTCTACCGCGAAACCCACAGCGCCGACCTGTCGCTGGAGCTGGTCCACCTGTACCTCCAGGAATCGGGCATGGAGGCGCTGGCCGATCCCAGGGCCGAGGCCGGCGTCGCCCTGCGCACCCGCAAGGGGCTGATCCGCCCGCGCGGCGCCAACCAGCAGCGCTACGTCAAGGCGATCCTCGACAACGACATCAACTTCGGCATCGGCCCGGCCGGCACCGGCAAGACCTACCTGGCCGTGGCCTGCGCGGTGGACGCCCTGGAGCGCGAGCAGGTGCGGCGCATCCTGCTGGTGCGCCCGGCGGTGGAGGCCGGCGAGAAACTCGGCTTTTTGCCCGGCGACCTGGCGCAGAAGATCGACCCCTACCTGCGCCCGCTGTACGACGCGCTCTACGAGATGCTCGGCTTCGAACAGGTGGCCAAGCTGATCGAGAAGCAGGTGATCGAGATCGCCCCGCTGGCCTACATGCGCGGCCGGACCCTGAACAACAGCTTCATCATCCTCGACGAGAGCCAGAACACCACCCTGGAACAGATGAAGATGTTCCTCACCCGGATCGGCTTCGGCTCCACCGCGGTGATCACCGGCGACGTGACCCAGGTCGATCTGCCGCGCGGCACCAAATCGGGGCTGGCCCATGTGATCGAGGTGCTCCGCGACGTGCCGGGGATCAGCTTCACCCACTTCCAGCCCAAGGACGTGGTGCGCCACCCGCTGGTGCAGCGGATCGTCGAAGCCTACGAGCGCTTCGAGGAGCTCCATCCGGCCCGCCCCCAGGGCGAGCCGCGCCAGGAAGGACGCCGCGATGCTTGAACTGGACCTGCAGGCGGCCAGCGGCCTGCCGCTGCCCGCCGAGAGCGACTTCCGCCGCTGGTGCGAACTGGCCCTGCGCCAGCGCAGCGCCGACTCCGAACTGACCATCCGCCTGGTCGACGAGGCGGAAGGCCGCGAGCTGAACCGTACCTGGCGGCACAAGGACTACCCGACCAACGTGCTGTCCTTCCCCGCCGATATCCCCGACGGGCTGCTGGACATCCCGCTGCTCGGCGACCTGGTGATCTGCGTGCCGGTGGTCGAGCGCGAGGCGGCCGAACAGGGCAAGCTGCCGGACGCCCATTGGGCCCACCTGGTGATCCACGGCTGCCTGCACCTGCTCGGCTACGACCACCTCGAGGACGAGGAAGCCGAGGAAATGGAATCCCTGGAACGGGACTTGCTAGCTGAACTGGGCTACCCCGACCCCTATGACGGCGACGACCAGCCCGAATCCCTGGTCACCACGAGCGAAGGAAGATGAGCGACGATCGATCGAGCAACGGGCAATCCTGGCTGAGCAAACTCACCCAGGCCTTTGCCCATGAACCCCGCAACCGCCAGGAACTGCTGGATATCCTCCACGAGGCGCACGAGAACGAGCTGCTCGACAGCGAGGCGCTGACCATCGTGGAGGGCGCCATCCAAGTCGTGGACCTGCAGGTCCGCGACATCATGGTTCCGCGTTCGCAGATGATCACCGTCAAGGCCGGCCAGACGCCGCAGGAGTGCCTGCCGACCATCATCGACGCCGCCCACTCGCGCTATCCGGTGATCGGCGAGAGCCTCGACGACATCGTCGGCATCCTCCTGGCCAAGGACCTGCTGCCGCTGCTGCTGCGCAATACCGGCGAGGCCTGCGCCTGCGAACTCAGGCAGTTGCTGCGCCCGGCGACCTTCGTCCCCGAATCCAAGCGCCTCAACGTGCTGCTGCGGGAGTTCCGCAGCACCCACAACCACATGGCCATCGTCATCGACGAATACGGCGGCGTCGCCGGCCTGGTGACCATCGAGGACGTGCTCGAGCAGATCGTCGGCGACATCGAGGACGAGCACGACGTCGAGGAGGACAGCTACATCAAGGAGCTGCCCAGCGGTGACTTCGTGATCAAGGCGCTGATGCCGATCGAGGACTTCAACAAGCATTTCGGCAGCCAGCTGCCCGAGAGCGAGTTCGACACCCTCGGCGGCCTGGTGGCCCACGCCTTCGGCCACCTGCCCAAGCGCAACGAGACCGTCGAGGTCGGCGACTTCCGCTTCCGCGTGCTGAACGCCGATAGCCGGCGCATCCACCTGCTGCGCCTCACCCCTCCGCGCCACTGAGCGTCCCCGCCGGGGGCACCGCGCGCAACGCGGTGCCCCCGGCCATTCAACGGACTGTCATGGCATGCCGCGGGCCGCTCCATTAAGCTTGCGCCGCCTTTTTTCCGAGCAAGGACCTCTCTCCGATGCGCTGGATCACCCGCCCCGGCTGGCCGGGCAACCTGCTGGCGCTGGCCGCCGGCGCTCTGACGCCCTTGGCCCAGGCCCCCTTCGATATCTGGCCGCTGGCCCTGCTGTCGATCGCCCTGTTCTACCTCGGCCTGCGCGAGCTGGCGCCGCGGGCGGCGCTGTGGCGCGGCTGGTGCTACGGCTTCGGCCTCTACGCCGCCGGCACCAGCTGGATCTACATCAGCATCCACGACTACGGCGCCGCCTCGCTGCCGCTGGCCGGCCTGCTCACCTTCGCCCTGATGCTCGCCTTGGCGTTCTTCTTCGCCCTGCCCGCCTGGCTGTGGAGCCGCTGGCTGCGCCGGGCCGAGGCGCCGCTGGCCGACGCCCTGGGTTTTGCCGCCCTGTGGCTGGCGCTGGAAGGCTTTCGCGGCTGGTTCCTCACCGGTTTTCCCTGGCTCTACGCCGGCTACAGCCAGCTCGAAGGGCCGCTCGCCGGCCTGGCGCCGCTGGGCGGAGTCTGGCTGCTGTCCTTCGTCCTCGCGCTGTCCGCGGCGCTGCTGGTCAACCTGCCACGCCTGATCCGCCGGCCGCAGGCTTTGGCCGGCGCCCTCGGCCTGCTGCTCGCCCCCTGGGGACTCGGCCAGGCGCTCAAGGGCCATGCCTGGACCGCGTCTGCCGGCGCGCCGCTGAAGATCGCCGCGGTGCAGGGCAACGTGCCGCAGAACCTCAAGTGGGACCCGGAGCAGCTCAGTGCCCAGCTGATGCTCTACCGCGACCTCACCCTGCAGCGGGCTGCTGCGGTCGACCTGGTGGTCTGGCCGGAAACCGCCGTGCCGATTCTCCGCGAGTATGCCGAGGACTACCTCGCCGGCCTCGACCGCTACGCCCGCCCGCGCAACATCGCACTGCTCACCGGGGTGCCGATCCGCCAGCGCAATGCGCAGGGCGAGCCGCACTACTACAACGGCATCACCGTGGCCGGCGAAGGCGCGGGCACCTACCTGAAGCAGAAACTGGTGCCCTTCGGCGAATACGTGCCGCTGCAGGAGCTGCTGCGCGGGCTGATCGCCTTCTTCGACCTGCCGATGTCCGACTTCGCCCGCGGCCCGGCCGACCAGCCGCTGCTCGAGGCCCGCGGCTGGCGGATCGCCCCCTACATCTGCTACGAGGTGGTCTACCCGGAATTCGCCGCCGGCCTGGCCGCGCGCAGCGACCTGCTGCTCACCATCAGCAACGACGCCTGGTTCGGCACCTCCATCGGCCCCCTGCAGCACCTGCAGATGGCGCAGATGCGCGCCCTGGAGGCCGGCCGCTGGATGATCCGCACCACCAACAACGGCGTCACCGCGCTGATCGACCCCTTCGGGCGGATCACCGAGCGCCTGCCGCAGTTCCAGCGCGCCGTGCTCTACGGCGAGGTGACGCCGATGCAGGGCCTCACCCCCTACCTGCAGTGGCGCGCCTGGCCGCTGGCGACCCTCGCCGTCCTGCTGCTCGGCTGGGCGCTGCTGCGCCGGCGCGCCGAACGGGCCTCGGCGGCCGGCGCGACCATCGAGGCTCAGCGGTAGAGAAGCGGATAGGCCAGTTGCCCGAGCGCCTCGTTGAGCAGCAGGCCGCTCTGCCACAGCGCCCGCCCCTCGGGCAGCCAGCCGCCCAGCGGGCGGCCGTTGGGCACGCCGAGAAAGCCCGCCGGGGCCGGCAGCACCGTGAAGCCGGCCCGCTCGAAGCACCAGCGCGCCCGCGGCATGTGCCAGGCCTGGGTCACCAGCACCACCCGGCGGATGCCCTCCGCCTGCAACAGCTCGGCGCTGTAGCGGGCGTTCTCCCAGGTGGTGCGGCTGCGCTCCTCGCGCCAGCGCAGCGGCAGGCCATGGTCGCGCTCCAGTACCTCGCCGAGCAGCGCCGCCTCGCTGGGCGGCGCACCGAAATGCAGTCCGCCGCTGGCCAGCAGCGGCAGGCCCGAGGCCCGCGCCAGGCGGGCGGCGTAGCGCAGCCGCTCGAGCGCCAGCGGGCTCGGCTGATCGCCGCCCCAGGCCGGATCGCCGCGCTCGCGGCCGCCGCCCAGCACCACGATGGCCTCGGCGCGCTGCGCCAGCTGCGGCCACTGCGCCTCGACCAGCGCCGGCTCGCGCTCGATGGCTCGCGCCGCCCACTCCACCGTCACCGGCAGGCTGAGCAGCCACAGCCCGCCCAGCCCGAGGGCGAAGCACAGCCCGGCCGCCCGCGGCGCACGGCGGCGCAGCCACCAGCCGAGCCCCAGCAGGAGCAGCAGGCCGGACGGCGGCAGCAGCAGTTGCTTGAGCAGATAGCGAAGCGGCATGGGCACCTCCGGGCGAGGCGCAGAGCCTAACCCGAGCGGCGCCGCAGAGCGACCCGGAACAGTCGCGAAGCGCAGACCGGACAGGCCGCGACGCAGCCGGCGCGCCGCCAGCGCACGGCCCGGCCGCACAGGGCGCAGAGCAAGTGGGCATGGCGAAGCCGCGGTGGCGCGGCGGGACGCTCCCTCGGCACGAAGAGATGGGCACGCTCCTGACGCTCGATCAGCGCCAGCTCCTCGGCCGCCGCCTGCCAGCCGCGCAGCCACTGCAGGTCCCGGCGCAGCCAGGCGCGGATCAGCGCCCGCTCGGCGGGCGACAGATCGTGCAGCTCCAGCACGACCGGCTCCGGCCCGCCGCGACAGCGTGCGCCCTCGGCTCCGGCGAGGGCGCAGGCGACCCGCTCGATCAGCCGCCGGTACAGTCCGCCACGCGCGCCCATCTCGTCCATCCCACACCTCACACCGGGAGAAACGATCTCTTTTCCCTGAGCTTAGCGTCCGCCCCCGCCGCGGTCGGCCGTCGCGACCAACGGCGGCGGAGTGCCAGCGGCCGGCGCCCCGCGCCGGCCAGGCGTTTCCCATGGCCAAGCCCGCTCATGTATGCTACCGGGTTTTCCACGCCCCCTTTTCCAGCGCCAGCAGACCATGCACGAACAGTATCAGCCCCGCGAGATCGAAGCCGCCGCGCAGTCCCTCTGGGATGCCCAGAAGTCCTTTGAAGTGCGCGAGCAGCCCGGCAAGGACACCTTCTACTGCCTGTCGATGTTCCCCTACCCCAGCGGCAAGCTGCACATGGGGCACGTGCGCAACTACACCATCGGCGACGTGATCGCCCGCTACCAGCGCATGCAGGGCAGGAACGTGCTGCAGCCGATGGGCTGGGACGCCTTCGGCATGCCGGCGGAAAACGCCGCGATGAAGAACCAGGTGGCGCCGGCCAAGTGGACCTACGAGAACATCGCCTACATGAAGTCCCAGCTGAAAAGCCTGGGCCTGGGCATCGACTGGTCGCGTGAGGTCACCACCTGCAAGCCGGACTACTACCGCTGGGAGCAGTGGCTGTTCACCCAGCTGTTCGAGAAGGGCGTGATCTACCGCAAGAACGGCACCGTCAACTGGGACCCGGTGGACCAGACCGTGCTGGCCAACGAGCAGGTCATCGACGGCCGCGGCTGGCGCTCCGGCGCGCTGGTCGAGAAGCGCGAGATCCCCATGTACTACTTCCGCATCACCGCCTATGCGGAAGAACTGCTGAGTAGCCTGGACGAACTGAGCGGCTGGCCCGAGCAGGTCAAGACCATGCAGCGCAACTGGATCGGCAAGAGCTTCGGCGCCGACATCGTCTTCGACTACGACGTCGCCAGCGTCGGCGAGGCCGGCCAGCTGAAGGTCTACTCGACCCGCCCGGACACCCTGATGGGCGCCACCTACGTCGCCGTCGCCGCCGAGCACCCGCTGGCCCAGCGCGCCGCCGAGCACAACGCCGAACTGCAGGCGTTCATCGCCGAATGCAAGGCCGGCTCGGTGGCCGAGGCCGACATGGCGACCATGGAGAAGAAGGGCCTGGCCACCGGCCAGTTCGTCATCCACCCGCTGAGCGGCGACAAACTGCCGGTGTTCGTCGCCAACTACGTGCTCTGGGGCTACGGCGAGGGCGCGGTGATGGCCGTGCCGGCCCACGACGAGCGCGACTTCGAGTTCGCCAACAAGTACGGCCTGCCGATCAGGCAGGTCTACGCCGCCGAAGGCAAGGACTTCAGCGCCGCCGAATGGCAGGCCTGGTACGCCGACAAGGAAGGCCTGACCACCGTCAACAGCGGCAAGTACGACGGCAAGGACTTCACCGCCGCCTTCGACGCCATCGTCGCCGACCTGGAAGCCGGCGCCCACGGCGCGCGCAAGACCCAGTTCCGCCTGCGCGACTGGGGCATCAGCCGCCAGCGCTACTGGGGCTGCCCGATCCCGATCGTCCACTGCGACAGCTGCGGCGACGTGCCGGTGCCGGAAGACCAGCTGCCGGTGGTGCTGCCCGAGGACGTGGTGCCGGACGGCAGCGGCTCGCCGCTGGCCAAGATGCCGGAATTCTACGAATGCACCTGCCCGAAATGCGGCAAGCCGGCCAAGCGCGAAACCGACACCATGGACACCTTCGTCGAGTCGTCCTGGTACTACGCCCGCTACGCCTCGCCCACCTATGAGCAGGGCATGGTCGACCCGCAGGCGGCCAACCACTGGCTGCCGGTGGACCAGTACATCGGCGGCATCGAGCACGCCATCCTGCACCTGCTCTACGCGCGCTTCTTCCACAAGCTGATGCGCGACGAGGGCCTGGTCTCCTCCAACGAGCCGTTCAGGAACCTCCTGACCCAGGGCATGGTGGTCGCCGAGACCTACTACCGCACCCTGGAAAACGGCGGCAAGGACTGGTTCAACCCGGCCGACGTGGAAGTCGAGCGCGACGCCAGGGCCAAGGTGATCGGCGCGAAGCTCAAGACCGACGGCCTGCCGGTGGAGATCGGCGGCACCGAGAAGATGTCCAAGTCGAAGAACAACGGCGTCGACCCGCAGGCGATGATCGACGCCTACGGCGCCGACACCTGCCGCCTGTTCATGATGTTCGCCGCCCCGCCGGAACTCAGCCTGGAGTGGTCCGACGCCGGCGTCGAGGGCGCCAGCCGCTTCCTGCGCCGGGTCTGGCGCCTGGCTCAGTCCCATGTCGCCGCCGGCCTGCCGGGCGTGCTGGACACCGGCAGCCTGAGCGACGCCCAGAAGGAAATCCGTCGCGCCACCCACCTGGCCATCAGGCAGGCCAGCCAGGATGTCGGCCAGCACCACAAGTTCAACACCGCCATCGCCCAGGTGATGACCCTGATGAACGTGCTGGAAAAGGCCCCGACCGCCAGCGAACAGGACCGCGCCCTGCTCCAGGAAGGCCTGGAAACCGTGGCCCTGCTGCTGGCGCCGATCACCCCGCACATCTGCCACGCGCTCTGGGAGGCGCTCGGCAAGGACGGCCTGATCATCGACGCCGCCTGGCCGGCGGTGGACGAGTCCGCCCTGGTGCAGGACACCCTGACCCTGGTGGTGCAGGTCAACGGCAAGCTGCGCGGGGAAATCCAGGTGCCGGCCGCCGCCTCCCGCGAAGAAGTCGAGGCCGCCGCCCGCGCCAACGAGAACGTGCTGCGCTTCACCGAGGGCCTGGCCATCCGCAAGGTCATCGTGGTGCCGGGCAAGCTGGTCAACATCGTCGCCAATTGATGCGCGTCCCGGCGGCAAGACGCCGCCGGTCACTCCAAGGGGAAAGCAGATGATCAAACGGAGCCTCGCGCTCATCGCCCTGACCGGCCTGCTCGGTGCCTGCGGCTTCCAGCTGCGCGGCACCGGCGAGACTGGACGCCTTGCCCTCAGCGAACTCAACCTGAGCGCCCGCAACGCCTACGGCGAGACCCAGCGGCTGCTGCGCCGCCAGCTCGAAGCCAGCGGCGTCAAGGTGTATCCCGGCGCGCCCTACGAGCTGGTGCTGGCCCGTGAATCCGAGAAGCAGCGCACCGCCAGCTACACCAGCTCGGCGCGCAGCGTCGAATACGAGCTGACCACCACCCTCGAATACGAACTGCTCGACGCCCGCAAGCAGCTGCTCGGCAGCAACGAGCTGGAGGTGCAGAAGGTCTACGTGCACGACCAGAACAACATCACCGCCTCGACCCAGGAAGCCCAGCAGCTGCGCGAGGAGATGCGCCGCGAGATGGTCCAGCAGCTGATGCTGCGTCTGCAGCAGCTCACCCCGGAGCGCATCGCCCTGATGGAGCAACGGGCCAAGGAGCGTGCCCAGGCCGAGGCACAGGCCGCGGAGGCGGAGCGCCGCGCCCAGGAAGAGCAGCAGGAAGCGCCGCAGCAGTCGCCGCTCGAACTGCCGCCCGCCCTCATGCCCTGATGTCGCCGGGCGGGGCCCAGGCCCCGCCCCTTCCGCCATGAAGCTCTCTTCCGCGCAACTGCCCAGGCAGCTCAAGGACACCCTGGCGCCGGTCTACGTGGTCAGCGGCGACGAGCCGCTGCTCTGCCAGGAGGCCTGCGACGCCATCCGCGGCGCCGCCCGCGCCCAGGGCTTCAGCGAGCGGCAGGTGTTCAACGCCGACGCCAACTTCGACTGGAACCAGCTCTACGCGGCCGGCGCCAGCCTGTCGCTGTTCGCCGAGAAACGCCTGCTGGAGCTGCGCATTCCCAACGGCAAGCCCGGCGACAAGGGCGCCGCGGCGATCCTCGAATACCTGACCCGTCCCGCCGAGGACAACCTGCTGCTGATCAGCCTGCCCAGGCTCGACGCCGCCACCCAGAAGAGCAAGTGGGCCAAGGCGCTGCTCGACGGCCCGCAGGTGCAGTTCGTGCAGGTCTGGCCGGTCGACGCCCAGCAGCTGCCGCAATGGATCCGCCAGCGCCTGTCCCAGGCCGGGCTGGCCGCCAGCCAGGAAGCGCTGGAGCTGATCGCCGCCCGCGTCGAAGGCAACCTGCTGGCCGCCGCCCAGGAGATCGAGAAGCTCAAGCTGCTCGCCGAGAACAACCAGGTCGGCGCCGACACCGTGCAGGCCGCGGTGGCCGACAGCGCCCGCTTCGACGTCTTCGGCCTGCTCGACGCCGCCCTCGCCGGCCAGGCCGCCCACGCCCTGCGCATGCTCGATGGGCTGCGCGGCGAAGGCGTGGAAACCCCGGTGATCCTCTGGGCGCTGGCCCGCGAACTGCGCCAGCTGGCCACGCTCGCCCAGCAGTACGCCCAGGGCGTGCCGCTGGACAAGGCCTTCGCGCAGCTGCGCCCGCCGGTCTGGGAAAAGCGCCGCCCGCTGCTGACCAAGGCCCTGCAGCGCCACCCGGCGGCGCGCTGGAGCCAGCTGCTGCTCGACGCCCAGCTGATCGACGCGCAGATCAAGGGCCAGGCCGAAGGCGAGCCGTGGAACGGCCTCGCCCGGCTGGCGCTGGCCATCGCCGGCCAGCGCCTGCAGCTGCCGCCGGAAAGCTGAGGCGGGCGCGGGAGCTTCCCCTGACGCGCCGGGGAGTCGAGGAATGCAGGCGGCGGAAACGAAAAAGCCCCGCGGAGACAGCGGGGCTTCGTCCTGAAAGCAGCGTCACATGGCCGAAGGGTCAGGCCCAGCGCAGCACGTTGGCGTCCAGTTCCATGCCACTTTTCGGGATGATTTTTGCGTTCAGTATTTCCGCCAGCGCCTCTACCGACAGCCTGGACTCGGGGCCGGAGTCCGCGATGCGCGCGTACACCTCCAGCATCCGCCGATAGCCGTCGGCCAGGATCCTGTGCGAGTCGGTATCGCGCCCCCTGAAGGCCGGCCAGCGGCCCAGGTCATCCACGAGGATATGGACGATCCCCCGCAGATCGGCCTCATGGCTGCCATCGAACCCGCAAAACCGTGGGTCACGCCCGAAAGCCGGGGCCAGTTCGGCCAGCTGATCTTTCCGGGCCTGATCGAACCCGGCATAGGTCTCCTCGATGGCCTCCCACATGGTCAGCACTTCGGCGACAAAGGTGACGGCCTCGGGGGCTTCGATGCCGTCCTCGAACAAACCGGGATAGGCCCAGCCAAGCGCCCAACCGTGACCACCCTGAACCATCCGCCGCACAAAGAGCGGATCAACGCTGTTGTCGATCCCAAGATGCGCGTGGATATCGGTGAGCAGGGTGATGATCAGCTTTTGTTGGTTGGAAAACTCCATTTCTACCTCATCCTTGTTTTTGTTTTGCTGGGGTACCAGCATAGTCCAAAGGTCCGAGGAGGCGCATGAACGAACCCCGCAGAGCGGCTTCCAGGACTGGCCAACGGATGCCTGGCCGATGTTCCGGACTCCGCAACCGCGCGACTGGACATTTTTTGAGCAGCCGCGCATGATGCGCGCGCCTGCATGGGGCAGGTCTCGCAGGAGGAACCTGATGGGCAAGAAATCCCGCTCCCGGCCGAACAAGGCCAAATCCCTGGTCGCACAACCGCTGTTCCGCTGCCGCCAGGAACAAGCGAAGAAGGGCAAGGGCAGCTACCGCCGCGAAGCCTTCCGGTCCGACGACCGGGAGGCTTTTGTCTTTCTGGCCGCCTGAAAGGCCCGCGTCCCCTCTCCTCCCCGTTTCCCTCCCTCTTCATTCGCCGCCACGGCGGAAATCTCTCCGGCACCAGCCACAGGTACGCGCCGAGAGCCGTACGTTTTGCCGTTCTCCCCGCCGTGCGCCTCGATGCCCAGGCATCTCGCCGCGAGCGTTCAGCGTCCCCGCGTGCCGTGCTTTCGGTCGGCCGTACATCAACAAACCAACAGCGGTGCCGGGAGATAGGCCTGTCCAGCACTCAAGAATTGAAAGATGGCGCCCGGGAGCAACCGGGAAATATCCAGACGCCCCGTCATCCACAGGTAAGCACCACCTGCCAGCACACCCGCCACCAGCATCGCCAGTATCCATGGCCATATCTTCCAGCCCTTTTCAACGGGCCGGGCTTTCCCTTTCCCGAACTTGCGCCATTCCCACGGCGGCACCCGCTTTGCCTTCGGCAAGGCCCACAGCCCCTGCCTGGCCTTGCGTGCCCGCTCTTCCAGCCGGGCAAACTCCGGCTCCCTGGAATAGTCATGGTAAACCCAGGCATGGCCATGCCTGACCATCTCCTCATTGACGAACGTACGTCCACGAAAGACCTTTCCGACAATGCGGCCATAACGATCCCGGGCAGTCTGTTCGATCCTGACGCTCTTGTTGAGCACCATCGCCGCCAGTGCCTCTCTCGCCTCCGGACCATAGGGCTGAGCCTGCTCCGGGGTATCGATGCTGCACAACCGCACCACCACGGTCAGGCCATTGCCACAGTTCGCCTTCAAGGTATCCCCGTCGGGGACATGAACCACCTTTGCTTCCAGCAGCTTCTTCCTGCCTACCATCAATGAACACCACTCACGCTGAAACCATATCCGGGACCCTCCGCAGCTCATGGCCCCCGACTGACGATGAAAAAGGCCGCGCAGTATGACAGGGGACTTCCACGCCGTAAGCCATCGCCTACAGCAGATCGAGCGCTCTCCCCATTGGTTCGGAACGGCCAGCGGCGTAGATTGAATCCCACCAAGACGTCGAAGGATCGACGCAGGCCGACCACGGATGGCGGCCAGAGGGACGGTTGCAGGATGCGGCCACTTCGTCAGGACGACGAGCAAGGGACGTAAGAAGCAAAAACGGCGAGGCCAACCCCCTCGCCGTTTTTGCGTGCGCCGGAAAAAGCAGCGGCCCAGTTCCGCTGCCGCCGAAAGCACCCCCGGAAAAGCGCAGCGGCGTGCTATGCCGAAGGCGCATCCAGCAGGGCCAGCACGGCCCGCACCGCCGCCTGGGCGCACTGCTCGTCCTCCCGCTCGGAAGCGCCCGAGATGCCGATGGCGCCCACCGCCGTCCCCTCGAACAGAAAAGGCTCGCCGCCGCCGAACAGCGCCATGCGCGGCTGCAGCGGCAGGCCCTGGCGGACGGCATCGGACATCCCGGCCAAGCGCTCCTCCCAGACCCGCGTCGGCACCCCGAAGCCCACGGCGGTGAGCGCCTTGTTCAGGGCGATGTCCCGGCACTGCAGCGGCGCGCCGTCCATGTGCGCGGTGTGGATCGGCAGCCCTGCCGCGTCGACCACGGCGATGCTGACCCGCACCGACAGCGCCGTAGCCTGGTCGAGCGCCGCCTGCAGGGCGTGCATGGCCAGGGCCAGGTTGATGCTGTCGATCCGGCGAAGAGAAGGTTTCATCGGGTTCACGTCCTGTCTTGGCAAAAAATACCCGGGAGCGAAACCGCTCCCGGGCTCGAAAAGCCGCCGCGGCACTGCCGGGCGGATCGCTTGGCTTCTTATGCGGAAGCCTGGCGGGCAGCGTCTCCCTGCTGGCGCAGCAGATCCAGCGCCACGTCGACGATCATGTCCTCCTGGCCGCCGACCATCCGCCGCTTGCCCAGCTCGACGAGGATGTCCACGGTGCTCAGGCCGTATTTGCTCGCCGCCACCTCGGCATGGCGCAGGAAGCTCGAGTAGACGCCGGCATAGCCGAGCGCCAGGGTCTCGCGGTCGACCCGCACCGGGCGGTCCTGCAGCGGGCGGACGATTTCGTCGGCGGCGTCCATCAGGGTGTAGAGGTCGGTGCCGTGGTTCCAGCCCAGGCGCTCGGCCGCGGCGATGAACACCTCCAGCGGCGCGTTGCCGGCCCCCGCGCCCATGCCGGCGAGGCTGGCGTCGATGCGGTCGCAGCCCTCCTCCACCGCAACGATGGAGTTGGCCACGCCGAGCGACAGGTTGTGGTGGGCGTGGATGCCGGTCTGGGTCGCCGGGTCGAGCAGGTCCTTGACCGCGCGAAAGCGCTCGCGCACGTCCTGCATGCTCAGCGCGCCGCCGGAGTCGACCACGTAGATGCAGGTGGCGCCGTAGCTTTCCATCTTCTTCGCCTCGACCGCCAGGTTCTGCGGGCTGGTCATGTGGCTCATCATCAGGAAGCCCACGGTGTCCATGCCCAGCTCGCGGGCGTAGGCGATGTGCTGCCGGGAGACGTCGGCCTCGGTGCAGTGGGTCGCCACGCGCACCACGCGGGCACCGGCCTCGTAGGCTTCCTTGAGATGGTGCACCGTGCCGATGCCGGGCAGCAGCAGGGTGGCGATCTTCGCGTGGCTCACCACTTCGGCGACCGCTTCGATCCACTCGATATCACTGTGGGCGCCGAAGCCGTAGTTGAAGCTCGAACCCTGCAGGCCGTCGCCGTGGGCGACCTCGATGGAGTCGACCCTGGCCTTGTCCAGCGCGCGGGCGATGGCCTGCACGTTGGCGATCGAGTACTGGTGACGGACGGCGTGGCTGCCGTCGCGCAGGGTCACGTCGGAGATGTACAGCTTCTTGTTCGGATCGAAAGTCATCTTGGCTCTCCTCGGGCGGCGCTATTCGTGCCGCTTTCCTTGACGGGTAACTGCCTCACAGCTTCACGCAGACGTTCTTCAGCTCGGTGTAGAACTCCAGCGAGTGCACCCCGCCTTCGCGGCCGATGCCCGACTGCTTGGCGCCGCCGAAGGCGGTGCGCAGGTCGCGCAGGAACCAGCTGTTGACCCAGACGATGCCGGCCTCGATCTGCCCGGCGACGCGGTGGGCGCGCGAGGCGTTCTCGGTCCAGATCGCCGAGGCCAGGCCGTAGGGCAGGCTGTTGGCCAGCTCGACGGCTTCCTCCTCGGTGTCGAACGGACGGATGTGGCAGCAGGGGCCGAAGATTTCCTCGGTGACCACCGGCGAATCGTCCGACAGGCCGGTCCAGATGGTCGGCTGCACCCAGGCGCCGCCGGCCAGGTGCTGAGGCATGTCCGGCACGCCGCCGCCGGTGACGATGGTGGCGCCCTCGTCCTGGGCCTTCTGGTAGTAGCTGAGGACCTTCTCGCGGTGCTTGTGGCTGACCAGCGGACCGAAGTTGGCCTTCGGATCGTTCGGCTCGCCGATCACCAGCGCCTCGGCGCCGGCCTTCAGGCGGGCGACGAATTCGTCGAAGATCGGCCGCTGCACGTAGACGCGCTCGGTGCCCAGGCAGACCTGGCCGCAGTTGGCGAAGGCCGAGCGCAGGGTGCCCTCGATGGCCTTGTCCAGGTCGGCGTCGGCGAAGACGATGCCGGCGTTCTTGCCGCCCAGTTCCAGGGACACCTGACGCACGCCCTTGGCCGCGGCGCGCATGATGGTTTCGCCGGTGCCGGTTTCGCCGGTGAAGGTGATGCCATCGACGTCCGGGTGGGCGGTGAGGAAGGCGCCGGCCGAGTCGCCGCCGAAGCCGTGCACCACGTTGTAGACGCCGGCCGGCACGCCGGCGGCATTCATCACTTCACCAAGCAGGGCGGTGGTGGTGGGGGTTTCCTCGGACGGCTTGACCACCACGGTGTTGCCGCAGGCCAGCGCCGGGCCGACCTTCCAGGTCATCAAGAGCAGCGGCAGGTTCCACGGACTGATCACGCCGATCACGCCCTTGGGCCGGCGCACGCCGTAGTTGAGCGCGCCGGTGCCGTCCGGGGTGGCCATCTCGAAGGCCTCGGTGGGCACGTTCTTCACCAGGTCGGCGAACACCGAAAAGTTGGCCGCGCCGCGCGGGATGTCGATGTGCGAGGCGAGGGACTTCGGCTTGCCGGTGTCCTGGCACTCGGCCTCGAGGAACTCGTCGAAGCGCGCGGTGATGCCGGCGGCGACGCGGTGCAGGATCTCGGTGCGCTCGGCCACGCTCATCCTGCCCCAGGGGCCTTTCAGGGCGGCGCGGGCGGCCTTGACCGCGGCGTCCACTTCGGCCTCGCCGGCTTCGTGGACCTTGGCGATCACCTGGCCGTTGGCCGGGTTGACGTTGTCGAACAGCCTGCCGCTGGCCGAACCGACGTATTCGCCGTTGATGAAATGCTTGATCTCTTTCATGGGCTCAATCTCGTGAAATCTGGAATCAGGTCAGGGCGGTGAGGAAGCGTTCGTTGAGCTGGCGGTCGTGGTAGAAGATCGCCTTGCCCAGCTGGTCGGCGGTCCAGGTCACCGGCGGATGGTCCGGGTAGTGGTAGTCGCCGCCGCAGAACACCTCGTTGCGGTTGCCCGACGGATCGAAGAAATAGATGGTCTTGCCGTGGGTCAGGCCGTGGCGGGTCGGACCGATGTCCAGCGAAGTGCCGCTCATGCTGATCAGGTCGGCGGCGCGCAGCACGTCCTCCCAGCTCTCGAGGAAGAACGAGGCGTGGTGGAAGCGGCCCTTCTCCGGATGCTGGATGAAGGCCACGTCGTGGGCCTTCATGCCGACGGTGAGGAACTGGGCGACGCGCTTGCCCGCATCGTCGAGCACCTGCTCGGCGAGGCTGAAGCCGAGCACCTCGGTGAACAGGCGCAGGGTTTCCGGCAGTTCGACGCCGTACAGCAGGCAGTGGTCGAAGCGGGTCGCCTTCATGCCCTGCAGGCCGCGCGGCCAGGCTTCCGGGTTGACCTCGGAGACGCCCCACTTGCCGGTCTGCTCCTTCTCGGCGAACAGCTCGAAGCAGTGCCCGGAGGGCGCCTCGAAGCGGATGCGCCGGCCGCAGCCCTTGAGTTCGCCGGCCGGCAGGCTTTCCACCTGGCAGCCGAAGGCGGCCAGCTCCTCGCTCAGGCGGCAGAGGGTGGCGTCGTCGACGACCTTGAAGCCGAGGAAATCCATGCCCGGCTCGTCGGCCTCGCGCAGCACCACCGAGAACCGGTCGATTTCGGTCCAGCCCTTGAGATACACGCGGCCCTGCGCATCCCTGTCCATCTCGATCAGCCCGAGCAGATCGACGTAGTGTTTGAGGGCAGCCTGCATGTCCAGCACGCGCAGCTGGATATGGCCCGGACGCATTACACCTTTTTTCATGATGACACCTATTGTTGTTCTGGAGCCGCCCGGACTGCCTCGCCGCACGCCTGTACCTCGGAATCGCCCAGGGGAAAGAGCCGGCAGGCCAGGGCCAGGCCCCGACCGCGCTCGTCGGTGCTTATGTGGCGGCAACTCATGGCGCCGAAGTCGAACCGGCCGGAAACCACCCGGACCTTGCAGACTCCGCAGCCGCCGCCCCGGCAACCGACCGGAATGCACCCCTTCCCATGGCGTTCCATGGCGCACAGCAACGATTCGCCAGGCCGCACTTCAAGCACTTCACCACTGACCCGCTCGAGGACCCGATGCGACCGGCTCATGGCCGTCGCCTCCCGCGAGCCCGGTCCACCGTCTAGACCAGCGCCGAAGGCAGAACCCGTACCTTGCCGCGCTCGGCCATCCGCTCGGCGCAGGACAGCGCCGCCGAGGTCATGATGTCGAGGTTGCCCGCATAGGCCGGCAGGTAGTGGGCGGCGCCCTCCACCTCGAGGAAGATCGAGGTCTTGAGGCCCGCGACCATGCCCACGTCCGGCACGTTGACCGGCGTCTCGAGCAGGTCGAACTGCACCTCCTGCTTGAGCCGGTAGCCCGGCACGTAGCGCTGCACGCTGGCGACCATCTCCGCGACGCTGGCGGCGATGGCGTCCCGGTCAACCGCCTCGGAGAGCACGAACACGCTGTCGCGCATGATCAGCGGCGGCTCGGCCGGATTCAGCACGATGATCGCCTTGCCCTTCTGCGCCCCGCCGATCACCTCGATGGCCTTGGAGGTGGTCTCGGTGAACTCGTCGATGTTGGCGCGGGTGCCGGGACCGGCCGACTTGCTGGCGATCGAGGCGACGATCTCGGCGTAGTGGACTTTGGCCACGCGCGACACCGCAGCGACCATCGGGATGGTCGCCTGGCCGCCGCAGGTGACCATGTTGATGTTCGACGCATCGAGCTCGGCGTCCAGGTTGATCGCCGGGACCACGTAGGGGCCGATGGCCGCCGGGGTCAGGTCGATGACCTTCACCCCGTGGGCCTGCAGCAGCTCGTTGTGATGGGCATGGGCGCCGGCCGAGGTGGCGTCGAAGGCGATGCCGATGTCCTTGAACTCCGGCAGCGCCAGCAGGCCCTCCACGCCTTGCGCGGTGGTGGCGACGCCGAGCCGCCTGGCGCGCGCCAGACCGTCGGACGCCGGATCGATACCGACCATGGCGCCCATTTCCAGGTGCTTGCCATGGCGCAGCACCTTGATCATCAGGTCGGTGCCGATGTTGCCCGAACCGATGATCGCAACCTTGCAACGGGACGATGTTCTATCCACGGAAAACCTCGATTGTTGTCATTGTGCTGGATGTCGGGCGGCGCGCTCAGCGGCCGCGCTGCTTGGCCGTCTGCCCGGCGATGCCGAAGTTGCTGCTGGGCACCTCGGTGATCACCACCCGTACGCTCTCGATCGGCGCATCGATGGCGTCCACGGTGGCACGGGTCAGGGCGTCGATCAGGCGGGCCTTCTGCTCTTCGCTGCGGCCTTCGATCAGGTAAACCTGCATGATGGGCATGGTGTCTTCCTCGCGGTCATACGAAGCGCATCGATACGCTGCCCAGATGCTGGTAGCGCACAATGACGTTGTCGCCGGCGGCCACCGCCACCGCCTCGGTGACCCCGCCGGTGAGAATCAGGGTGCCGGCGGGAATCTCACGGCCGCGGGCGCCGAGCATGTTGGCGAGCATCGCCACGCTCTGTGCCGGATGGCCGAGCACCGCGGCGCCGGAGGCCATGGCCACCACCTCGCCGTTCTTCTCCATCACCACGCCGAGGTTCTTCAGGTCGATGCCCTCGGCGTTGCGGTGGGTGCCGCCGAGGACGTAGCGCGCGGACGAGGTGTTGTCGGCGATCACGCTCTTCAGGTCGAAGCGGAAGTTCTCGTAGCGCGAGTCGATGATCTCCACTGCCGGCAGGATGAAGTCGGTGGCCGCCAGCACGGTGCCGATGTGGCAGCCCGGGCCCTTCAGCGGGCGCCTGGTGACGAAGGCGATCTCCGCCTCGACCTTGGGATGGATCAGGCGCCGGGTGTCGATCTCGCCGCCGTCGGCCACTGCGCCGTAGTCGGTGATGAAGCCGTAGACCGGATCGACGACGCCCATCTGGCGCATCTTGGCGTGGGAGGTCAGGCCCATCTTCAGGCCGGCGACGCGCATGCCGCGGGCTTCCTTGAGGGCGCGCAGGGCGTCCTGGATGGCGTAGGCGTCCTCCCAGTCCATCTCCGGGTAGTCGTCGGTGATCTTGTGGACCTCGCGACGCTCGGTTTCGGCGGCGTCGAGGTGGGCGGCGAGGCGCTCGATGGTTTGCGGGTCGAGATTCATCGAAATTCTCCTGTCAGACGAAACGCACGCCGGCCGAGCCGATGCCGCCGATGCTGATGCGCAGGTTGTCGCCGGCCTTGACCGGCAGCATGGTGGAGAGGGAACCGGAGAGGATCACCTCGCCGGCCTTGAGCGGCACCTCCAGGCGCCCGAGGGTGTTGGCCAGCCAGGCCACGGCGTTGGCCGGATGGCCCAGCGCGGCGGCGCCGGCGCCGGTGGCGGCGATCTCGCCGTTGAGTTCGAGGGTCATGCCGACCACGCCCAGATCCAGGCGGCGCGGATCGACGGCGGCATCGCCGAGCACGAACAGCGCCGAGGAGGCGTTGTCGGCCACGGTGTCCTGGATCCTGATCTTCCAGTCGGCGATCCGCGAATCGACGATCTCGAAGCAGGGCACCACGTATTCGGTGGCGCGCAGCACGTCGGCGACGGTCACCCCCGGTCCGGCCAGCTCGTGCTTGAGGACGAAGGCGATCTCGCCCTCGGCCTTCGGCGCGATCAGCCCGGCGGCCTCGATGGCCGCGCCGTCCTCGCGAAGCATGCCGGAGGTCAGGTGGCCGAAGTCGGGCTGGTCGACCTTGAGCAGGTCCATGACCACCCGGCTGGTGACGCCGATCTTCTTGCCGATCACGGTCTCGCCGTCGGCGTCCAGGCGCCGGGCGATCAGGCGCAGCTGGATCTGGTAGGCCTCCTCCAGGGTGAGCTGCGGATCGCGCTCGGTCAGCGGGGCGATGGGACGGCAATCCTTGAGCGAGCGGTAGAGCTCGTCGGCGTACTGGTTGAGCAGGGCTTGGCGCATGGTTGTTTTCCTGCGGGCTAAGCGTGAATGGCGAAAGGGGTGTCTGTATCGAGGCGCCCGCCAGGAGCGGAACGCTTCGGGAGTGGCTGGAAGGTAAACAGGGGCAGCAATGCCGTCCAATCGAATCTAGGCACCAAACGATGCCTTGAAGGCATCATTGAATTCCGCTCTTCGCGATTGCCGAAGAACTTCCAGCAAATCAGGCGATTGCCTTTTTCCACAGGCGGAAGTTGCCTGCCCAAGTTCAAGGAAATGTTCTTTCCGGATATCCGGTTTTCGATTTTGCGCACTTGGCCGAAGACGAAAACACGCTCTTTTTCGATCATCAACCAAAACGACAACAGTCTGTTTCGCATTTATGCCTTGTCCTCCCGAGCAGATAACCCTGAAACTTTGAAAACGTTGTGTGGAACAGTTCGGCAGCCTGTTTCCTGCAACCTTCCGATATACCCATACGGCCCGGCGTTAATTGCTCGCACAGGAAACTCCGGACAAAGACGACTAAAACAACTTGATCGCATAGTTGATGATGATGCGGTTCTCATCGATGTCGGTGGCGTAGTTGGAACGGGCGATCGCGTTGCGCCAGCGGATGCTGACGTTCTTCAACGGCCCGCTCTGGATGGTGTAGGCCAGGTCGAGGTCGCGCTCCCACTCCTCGCCCTCGAAGCCGCGCGGCCCGGTGTCGACGTTGTCGCCCTGGACGTAGCGCAGGGTGCTGGTCAGGCCGGGCAGGCCGAGGGTGGCGAAGTCGAAGTCGTGGCGGATCTGCCAGGAGCGCTCGTCCGGCGCGGAGAACTGGTAGGTCGGCAGCTCGTTGCCGAGCGGCGAGAGGGTGTCGCCGATGCGCAGGAAGCCGTCGTCGCCGTAGACGCCCTGGTAGCCGACGAAGAAGGTGTGGCCCTGGTATTTGGCCGAGAACAGCCCGTAGAGCAGCTGATTGTCGAGGCTGCCGGCGTCGGTGTTGCCGTCGTCCTGGGCGGTGTAGTAGCCGATGTCGGCGGCCAGGGTCCAGGCGCCCAGCGGCAGGGCATGCCTGATGCCGTAGAAGCGCTGCTGGTAGATGTCCTCCAGCTGGCCCTGCCAGAAGCTCAGCGTGGTGCGGTTGGCGTTGAAGCTGTAGTCGCCGCCGATGTAGTTGTAGTGATCGCCCGTGACGTGGGCCAGGCGCCTGGGGTTGATCGGGTCGTTGATGATCAGTGCGGTCATCTCGCCGTCGTCGGTCGAGTTGCGCATGCTGGCGGAGTTCAGCCGGCCGGCCTGCAGGGTCAGCCCGGGGATCTCCCGGGAAATCAGGGTCGTGCCCTGGTAGGTCTGCGGCAGCAGGCGGTTGTCGGTGTGCGCCAGGATCGGCAGGTTCGGCGTCTGCTCGCCGAAGCGCAGCTCGGTGTTGGAGAAGCGGGTCTTCAGCGTCAGCCCCAGGCGGGCGTACTCGTCGGCCGCCTCGCCGTCGTCGTGCACCGGCAGCAGCGCAGTGTTGGTGCGGTCGCGGCTGCTGTCGAGCTTGACGCCCACCAGGGCGAGCGCGTCGAGGCCGAAGCCGACCGGTCCCTGGGTATAACCGGACTTGAAGTTGAGGATGAAACCCTGCGCCCACTCCTCCGCCTTGGACTGCCGGTTGCGTCCCTGGATATCGGAGAAGTCGCGCATGAAATAATAATTGCGAAGTTGCAGGGTGGCGGTGGAGTCCTCGATGAATCCACTTTCGGCCATTGCTGCAGGAATACCGCCGGCCGTCGCAAGAGTTATAGCGAATTGCAGTTTTCGCTTCATGATGTGTCTCTTGTTGTTATTGTCAAAAGTGCCTGGAAAGTTATCAGGCGCACTCACATGCAGTTGTTGGCAATAGAGTTCTCGAATGCAGCAATGCCGGCCTCGGTTCGGCCGCATTGATTCACGGTGCTGTGTTTATTTCCCGTTTCCGGGACAACTTTCGTGAGACGGCGAAAGAGCGCGCGAAAACAGACCCGGCAGCCCTTCGCTTCCCCTCCGCCGCCTCTCCCGCCCGTTACGCCAGGGCCGCGGCGCCTGTCGCCTGCCGGTGCGCGCAGAACAGGGTCATGGCGATGGCCGCGACCAGGCCGGGGATGGCGAAGGCGATGAAGTTCACCTGCAGCGGCAGGCTCATGCCGACCAGCGCCCCGCCGAGCAGCGGGCCGACGATGGCGCCGTTGCGGCCGATCCCCGAGGCCCAGCCGAGACCGGTGGAGCGGATGGCCATGGCGTAGAACTGCGCGGTACAGGCGTAGAGCAGGATCTGCGAACCGATGGTGGTGGCGCCGGCGATGGCGATCAGGCCGTAGAGCACCGGGGTCGGCGTCTTGAAGCCGAGCAGGCCGATCGACAGGGCAGCGACGGAGAAGAACGCCACCAGCACCTTGGGCAGGTTCAGCCGGTCGCCCAGCCAGCCGCCACCGATGGCGCCGAACACCGCGCCGAAGTTCAGCACCAGCAGGAACGACAGGCTGGAGCCGAGGCTGTAGCCGGCGCTGGCCATCATCTTCGGCAGCCAGGAGCTGAGCGCATAGACCATCAGCAGGCAGCAGAAGAACGCCACCCAGATCGACAGGGTGCGCAGCGCGCGGCCCTCGCGGAACAGCTGCAGCACCGGCGCGCCCTCGCTTTTGGCCTCGGCCATCTCCAGCAAATCGTCATCCGTCAGTAGCCGGTCCGGGTCGATGCGCCGGAGGATGGCGCGCGCCTGCTCGGTACGGCCCTGGCGCAGCAGGTAGCCGACCGATTCGGGCAGGAACCAGAGGATCAGCGGCAGCAGCAGCAGCAGCGGCACGGCGGCGGCCTGGAACATCGCCTCCCAGCCGAAGCGCGGCAGCATGTAGATGCCGAGCCCCGCGGAGAGCATGCCGCCCAGCGAATAGCCGCTGAACATGATCGCCACCAGGGTGCTGCGGATCTTCTTCGGCGCGTATTCGTTCATCAGCGCCACCACGTTGGGCATCAGCCCGCCGATGCCGAGGCCGGCGAGGAAGCGGCAGATGCCGAACTCGGTGGGGGTGCGGGTGAAGCCGTTGAGCACGGTGAAGCCGCTGAACAGCAGAAAGCAGATGGCGATGCCCTTCTTGCGGCCGATCTTGTCGGCTAGCGGGCCGAAGAACAGCGCGCCGAACATCATGCCGAACAGCGCGTAGCTGCCCAGGGCGCCGGCCTCCAGCGGCGTCAGGCCCCAGGTCTTCATCAGTACCGGCAGGACCACTCCATAGATGAACAGGTCATAGCCGTCGAAGATCAGCAGCAGTGCGCACCAGCACAGCACCATCCAGTGGAAGCGGTTGAAGCGCGCCTCGTCGATGAGGCGATTGACATCGATTGTTTGCATGGCGTGGATCTCTGTTGTTGTTGTAATCGCAAAACCACGTGCGCGCTCCGCCCGACGGCGGAGCCCCGGCTTCAACCCAGGTCGCCGCCGCCCACCGGCAGGGTCGTGCCGGTGATGTAGGAGGCCTCGTCGGAAGCCAGGAAGAGGATCGCCCCGACCTGCTCGTCGATGGTCCCGTAGCGCTTCATCAGCGAGCTGTCGACGGTCTGCTCGACGATCTGCTGGTACCAGGCCTTCTCCTGCCCGCTCGGCTCGGCGGCGTTGCGCGGGATGCGCCGCGGCGGCGCCTCGGTGCCGCCGGGAGCGGTGGCGTTGACGCGGATGCCGCGCTCGGCGGTCTCGAAGGCCAGGCAGGCGGTGAGCGCGTTGACGCCGCCCTTGGCCGCGCCGTAGGGCACCCGGTTGACGCCGCGGGTGGCGATCGAGGAGACGTTGACGATGGCCCCCCTGCCCTGTTCGAGCATCGGCGGCAGGGCGGCGCGGCAGCACCACAGGGTGGGGAACAGCGAGCGGCGCACCTCGGCCTCGATCTCCTCCTCTGCGTAGTGCTCGAAGGGCTTGGCCCAGATGGTGCCGCCGACGTTGTTGATCAGGATGTCGAGACGGCCGAAGCGCTCGACCGTCGCCGTCATCACCCCCTGGCAGTCGGCGAAGCGCTCCAGGTCGGCGGTTAGGGTCAGCACCCGGCCGGCGCCCAGCGCCTCGAGCTCGTGGACCAGCTCGGAGCGGTCCACGGCGACCAGCCGGGCGCCCTCGGCAACCAGCCGCTCGGCGACGCGCCGGCCGATGCCCTGGGCCGCGCCGGTGACCACCGCGACCCTGTCTTGAAAGCGTTTTTCATGCATGGCGTTTCTATCCTTGGGGCCGCCCGTGCGGACACGGGGCGGCGGCTCAGACGCTGGCGGCGAACTTCTCGTAGTGGAAATTGGCCGGCTGGATGCCCTGCTCGCGGAGGAACCCGTTGACCGCCTCGACCATCGGCGGCGGGCCGCACAGGTAGATGTCCACCTCGCCGTCGTTCAGGTGCACCGGCGCGATGTGCTGGGTGACGTAGCCCTTGTGCGGATAACTGCTCTCCGGGCTGGCCACGCAGGCGGTGAAGCTGAAGGTGGGAATGCGCGCGGCGAACTCCTGCAGGCGGTCCATTTCCACCAGGTCGGCATCGTGGGTGACGCCGTAGATCAGGTGGACCGGATGCTCGCTGCCTCTTTCGGCGATCTTCTCCAGCATGGCGGTGAAGGGCGCAAGACCGGTGCCGCCGGCCAGCATCAAGAGCGGGCGGCGGATCTCGCGCAGGTAGAAGCTGCCCAAGGGCCCGGTCAGGGTCATGGCGTCGCCGGCCCTGGCCTGCCGGCTGAGATAGCCGCTCATCAGGCCGCCCGGCACGTTGCGGATCAGGAAGCTGACCTCGCCGTCCTGCGGCAGCGAGCTGAACGAGTAGGCGCGGGTCTGGTCGCTGCCCGGCACCCGGAGATTGACGTACTGGCCCGGCAGGAAGGACAGCCTGGTCAGGGACGCGCCCTTGATCGACAGGCCGATCACGCTGGGAGACAGCGCGCGCACGTCGCTGATGAGCGCCTCGTAGCTGGCCTGCGCGGTCTTGCAGACTTCGGAGGAGGCCGGAATGCGCAGCACGCAGTCGCTCTCCAGACGCATCTGGCAGGTCAGCACCAGGCCTTCGGCCTTCTCCGCCGCGCTCAGCGCGTCCTCGATGTAGTTGTCGCCCAGGTCGTAACGACCGGCCTCGGCAAGGCACTTGCAGGCGCCACAGGCTCCGTCGCGGCAGTCCAGCGGAATATTGATGCCCTGACGGTAGGCGGCGTCGGCGACGGTTTCGCCACTGTCCACCTCGATGAAACGGGTGACCCCGTCTTCGAAATTCAGCGCAACCTTGTATGACATATGGCACCCCGCTCTCATTCTTCGGTTGGAGCAGCCGCCGGACGGCGGGCGGGACGCAGGGGTCCCGCACGGCGCCGGCGGAGCGCGGTCTTCGAGCTGTGTTCAGACGTGATAGATGTCGAGGACGTGACGCACGTAGTCGTTCTTCAGCACCACCTTCTTCGCCTTGATCAGCGGGTTCTCGCCGCGGATGTCCAGGGTGTAGAAGCTGGTGCCGTAGAACTGGTCGACGGTCTTGTAGCGGAAGCTCAGGGTGTGCCAGTTGAAGCGCAGGCGGCACAGCTCGCCGGTCTGCTCGAGGATTTCCAGGTTGGCGATGTTGTGCGAGGTGCGGGTATCCGGGATGGTCGCGCTGGAGCGCTCGGTGCGGATGCGGAACACCCGGTCCTCCAGACCGCGGCGGTTGCCGTACCAGATCAGCGAGATCTGGCTCTGCGGATCTTCGGTCAGCTGGTCGCGGTCGTCCCAGGACGGCATCCAGAAGGTGCAGTCGGGGGCGTACTGCTCCAGCCAGCTGTCCCAGTCCTTCTCGTCCAGATAGCGGGCTTCACGGTAGAGGAAGTCGCGTACGGCTTCGTAGGATGCGTTCATGATCAGTTGCCCTCCACGTGAATCAGCTTGTCCTGCTCGTTCTTCAGTGCCGCGGTCATGCGCTCCTGCCAGTAGCGGTGCTGCATGATGTAAAGCCCTTCGTCCTCGGTGCGCACGCCGCTCATCTTCGGCGCCAGGCCGATTTCCCTGGCGGCCTCGTCAGCCCCGTCGATCCAGTGGGTGGCACCGCGGGACATGTCGTTCCAGACCGCCGCGCGGCCCTGGAAGCCCTGCTGGCAGGCGCGGAACTCCTCGAGGTCGTCCGGAGTGGCCATGCCGGTCACGTTGAAGAAGTCTTCGTACTGGCGGATGCGGTGGGCGCG
This sequence comes from Azotobacter chroococcum, assembly GCF_002220155.1. Taxonomy (NCBI): domain Bacteria; kingdom Pseudomonadati; phylum Pseudomonadota; class Gammaproteobacteria; order Pseudomonadales; family Pseudomonadaceae; genus Azotobacter; species Azotobacter chroococcum. The sequence goes on from NZ_CP011835.1 coordinate 3,737,192, forward strand.
CGCCTCGGCGTTCTCGCCCCTGGGCGCGATGCAGTAGATGGTCACCTCGGTCTTGTCGACCGAGATCGGCCGGAGCACGCGCAGCTGCGAGCCGAACTGGTCCATCAGGTAGAGGTTGGGGTACAGGCAGAGGTTGCGCGAATGGCCGATCATCCAGTCGGCGCGTGCCTGGCCGAACGCCTGGGCCAGCTCGTCGCGGCGCTGGTACAGCGGACGGTCTTCCGGGTTGTCCCAGCGGGTCCAGAGCAGGATGTGGCCGTTCTCGAAGGCGTAGAAGCCGCCGCCCTTCTTGCCCCAGCCGCCGGCGCTCATGGCGCGGATGTCGTCGCCGGCCTCCTTGAGCTTGCGCTGGTTCTGGGTCGCGGCGTAGTTCCAGTGGGTGGCGGTCACGTGATAGCCGTCGGCGCCGTTCTCGGCCTGCAGCTTCCAGTTGCCCTCGAACACGTAGGTGGAGGCGCCGTGCAGCACTTCCAGGCCTTCCGCCGACTGGTCGACCACCATGTCGATGATCTTCGCCGACTCGCCGAGGAACTCGCTCAGCGGCTGGACGTCGGCATTCAGGCTGCCGAACAGGAAGCCGCGGTAGGACTCGAAGCGGGCGATCTTCTGCAGGTCGTGCGAGCCGTTGCAGTTGAAGCTGTCCGGGTAGCCCGCATCGGCCGGGTCCTTCACCTTCAGGAGCTTGCCGGAGTTGCTGAAGGTCCAGCCGTGGAACGGACAGGTGTAGGTGGCCTTGTTGCCGCTCTTGAAGCGGCACAGCGCCGCGCCGCGGTGGCTGCAGGCGTTGATGAAGGCGTTCAGCTCGCCGTCCTTGGTGCGGGCGATGATGATCGGCTGGCGGCCGATGTAGGTGGTGTAGTAGTCGTTCTTCTCGGGGATCTGGCTGTCGTGGGCCAGATAGATCCAGTTCCCTTCGAAGATGTGCTTCATCTCCAGCTCGAAGAGTTCTGCGTCGATGAACATGTCCCGCTTGCAGCGATAGAGGCCCTTTTCGCGATCCTCTTCCAGCAAGCCATTGATCTCGTCGATTCCAAGAGTCATTGCCGTCGGCTCCGTTGTTGTTATGTCAGAGCCCCATGCTAAGAAGCGGCAACAGCCGGAAATATCCGTTTTCTGCAGGACCTTTATCCACTCTCTGCAAGCGCGGTATGCAGGTTCCGAACGGAAACGAACGCGCCGCCCAAGCACAAGGCCGGGGCGGCGCGGATGACGGTGCGGCGAGGTGGAAGGGTCAGCAGGCGCGGCGTTTCAGGGTGTCCGAAGGCAGCTCGCCGAAGGCGTTGCGGTAGGATTCGGAAAAGCGCCCCAAGTGCAGGAAGCCGTAGTCGAGCGCCACCTCGGTGATGTTGCGCACCGGCGCCGAGGGGTCGCGCAGGCTGGCGTTGATCCGCTCGAGCTTCTTCTGCCGCACGTAATGCCTGGGCGTGGTCCTGGCGTGTTTCTCGAACAGAGCATAGAGCGAGCGCGGGCTGACGTTCACCAGCCCGGCCAGCTGTTCGAGGGTGATGTCCTGCTTGAGGTTCTCCTCGATGAAGTGCACGACCCGCTCGAAGATCGCCGAGGCACCTCCCGGCTGCTCGCGGCGCACGTTGTTCTGCAGGCAGAGCAGCTTGTTGGCGATGATCCGCCCGTAGTGCTCCTGCAGGCGGGGCGGCGCGATGCCGGACTCGGCCTCCTCGCAGACCAGGCCGAGCAGGTTGAGCAGGCCGCCGATCTCCTGAAGGCTGTGCCGGCTGGCGGTGAAGCGGATGCCCTCGCCGGGCCAGTGCCAGTGGTTCTCGGCGCAGGCCGCCTCGAGCAGGGAGCCGGGCATCTTGACGATGAACTTCTCGCAATCCTGCGAGTAGGTCAGATCCACCGGATCGTCCGGATTGATCAAGAGCAGCTCGCCCGGCACGAAGTGGTGCTCCTGGCCGCGCGCGCCGCGCCACAGGCAATGGCCCTTGAGCAGGATCTGCAGGTGATAGATGGTTTCCAGGGCTTCGGAAGTGACGCGCACGGTGCCGCCGTAGCTGATCCGGCAGAGGTCGAGATCGCCGAACTTGCGATGGCTGAGGTCGGCGGCGGGATGGCTGGACTGCGACAGGCGGATGGAATGGGAGCCGACATGCTGGTTCACGTAGCCGGAAACGTCGTAGGGGTCGGCGCCCTGGAAGACCACGCTCTTTTCTTTCAGTAAAGAAAACTCCATCACTCAAGGCCTCTCGATATTGTTTTTCTTATAAAACCCAGGCGGTGCTTTGCCGCTCTGGACTCGTTCTTCACAACGCACACCATCCATCCCTGGCGGGGGATTCTACCGATTGCTCTCCTGATGCCGGCACGCCACCTAAGTTGAAGATAAACAGCCGCGGCGATGCCGTCCAATCGAATACAATCACCGAACGATACCCGAACGGCATCGGTGCCCCCTCGTTTCCGACCAGCATGGTGATCCCTTGGAAATCAGGCAGTTGAAGTATTTCGTCGCGGTGGCCGAAGAGCTGAACTTCAATCGCGCCGCCGAACGGCTGTACATCACCCAGCCCGCGCTGAGCCGGCAGATCCAGCAGCTGGAGGAAGCCATTCCCGCCGTCCTGCTGGAGCGCAACTCCAAGCGCGTCGCACTGACCGACGCCGGCCAGGCCTTCTACCAGCAGGCGCTGAACATCCTTGCCCAGCTGCAGCACGCGGCCGACGAGTCGCGCCTGCTCGCCGAGGGCCGCAAGGGCAGTCTGGTGATCGGCATCTTCGGCTCGTCGATCCTCGACTTCATCCCGCGGGTGCTGCAGGCGTTCGGCCGCACCCATCCGGCCGTGGAGATCTCCCTGCATCCGATGGACAAGGACGCGCAGATCCAGGCGCTGCGCGAGCGCCGGCTCAGCATCGGCTTCAACCGCCTGGTGCCCGGCGAGCCGGACATCGAGCAGGAACTGGTGCGCAGGGAGGCGCTGATGCTGGCGCTGCCGGCCAAGCACGCGCTGGCGGCGCGGGACAGCATCGAGCTGGGCGAGGTGCTGGAGGAACCCTTCATCCTCTACCCGCGCGGCGTGCGGAAGGGCCTGACCACCCATGTGCGGCGGCTGTTCGCCGACTACGACGCCACCCCCCGGGTGGTTCAGGAGGTCACCGACGTGACCACCAGCATCGCCTTGGTGGCCGGCGGGCTGGGGCTCTGCGTGGTGCCCCAGTCCACCGTCAACCTGCGCCTGCCGGGGGTGGAATACCGCGCCCTGCGCTGCCGCGGCAAGGCCGAGATCGAGCTGGCCTGCCTGTACCGCAAGGGCGACAGCTCGCCGATCCTGCGCGCCTTCCTCGATACGGTCCGCCAGCTCGGCAGCCAGGAAGCAACGCTCGCGGCGGACAACCGGCAGGCGTCGTGAGGACGGCGGCAGCCTGAGCGGGAAGGCTGCTCAGGCCGTCGGCTCCTGCTCCAGGCGGTCCGGCAGCGCCGTCCGCTCCTCCGCCCGCAGCGCGGGCGCCGCCTCCTCGCGGTGCAGCCAGCGGTACAGCGCCGGCAGCACCAGCAGGGTCAGCAGGGTCGAGGAGACGATCCCGCCGATGACCACGGTGGCCAGCGGCCGCTGCACCTCGGAGCCGGCGCCGACGTTGAAGGCCATCGGCAGAAAGCCCAGCGAGGCCACCAGGGCGGTCATCAGCACCGGGCGCAGGCGGCCGAGGGCGCCCTCGACGATCGCCGTCTCGAGCCCGGCGCCGCGCTCGCGCAGCTTGCGCACGAAGGCGATCATCACCAGCCCGTTGAGCACCGCCACCCCGGACAGGGCGATGAAGCCGACCCCGGCGGAGATCGACAGCGGAATGCCGCGCAGCGCCAGGGCGATCACCCCGCCGGTCAGCGCCAGCGGCACGCCGCTGAACACGATCAGCGCGTCGCGCACCGAGCCGAAGGCCCAGAACAGCAGGGCGAAGATCAGCGCCAGGGTCGCCGGCACCACGATCGCCAGGCGCTGGCTGGCCGAGATCAGCTGCTCGAAGGTGCCGCCGTAGTCGACCCAGTAGCCGGCCGGCACCTCGACCTCGGCGGCCACCCGCTGGCGCAGTTCGGCGACGAAGCCGCCGAGGTCGCGGCCGCGCACGTTGGCGGTCACCACCACCCGGCGCTTGCCGTTCTCGCGGTTGATCTGGTTCGGCCCTTGGTGGACCTCCAGCGTCGCCACCTCGCGCAGCGGCACGGTCTGCGGCGCGCCGGCCAGCCAGGCGGCGGCGCGGCTCGACTCGTCGGCGTTGAGGCTGGCGCCGAGCGGGATCGGCAGGTCGGCCAGGGCCGCCGGGTCCTGGCGCAGGCGCTCGGGCAGGCGCACCACGATGTCGAAGCGCCGGTCGCCCTCGAACAGCTGGCCGGCGACCTCGCCGCCGACCGCCGTGGCCAGGGTGTCCTGTACCGCGCCGGGGTTGAGGCCATAGCGCGCCAGCGCCTGGCGGTCGGGGCTGACGCTGAGCAGCGGCAGCCCGGTGGCCTGCTCCAGCTTGACGTCGGCCGCCCCCGGCACCGCCCTGGCGACGCGCTCGATCTCCTGGCCGACCGCCACCAGCTGCTCCAGGTCGTCGCCGTAGAGCTTGATCGCCACGTCGGCGCGCACCCCGGAGATCAGCTCGTTCATGCGCATCTGGATCGGCTGGGTGAACTCGTAGTTGTTGCCCGGCAGGCGCTTGACCGCCGCCTCGATCTCGCCGATCAGCTCGGCCTTGGGCTTGCGCGGGTCGGGCCACTGCTCGCGCGGCTTGAGGATCAGGAAGGTGTCGGCCACCGAGGGCGGCATCGGGTCGGTGGCCACCTCGGCGGTGCCGAGCTTGCCGAACACCCGCTCGACCTCGGGGAACTGCTTGATCCGCGCCTCCAGGGTCGCCTGCATGCGGATCGCCTGGTCCAGGCTGGTGCCGGGAATGCGCAGCGCGTGCAGGGCGATGTCGCCCTCGTCGAGGCCCGGCACGAACTCGCTGCCGAGGCGGGTGGCGAGCGCCCCGCAGGCGGCGACCAGCGCCAGCGCCGCGGCGATCACCCAGCCGCGCCGGCGCAGCGACCAGCCCAGCACCGGCGCATAGCCGCGCCGCGCCCAGCGCATCAGGCGGGTGTCGTGCTCGGCCACCCGGCCGCGCAGGAACAGCGCGACGGCCGCCGGCACGAAGGTCAGCGAGAGCAGCATGGCGCCGCTCAGGGCCAGCACCACGGTGATCGCCATCGGCTGGAACATCCGCCCCTCGACGCCGCCGAGGGCGAAGATCGGCAGGTAGACGGCGGTGATGATGCCGAGGCCGAACAGGCTCGGGCGGATCACCTCGGCGGTGGCCGAAGCCGCGGCGTCCAGCCGCTCGCCGTCGTTCATCGGCCGGCCCAGCGCCTGCTGCAGCATCCCGAAGCGGCGCAGGCAGTTCTCGATGATGATCACCGCGCCGTCGACGATCAGGCCGAAGTCCAGTGCGCCCAGGCTCATCAGGTTGCCCGACACCCCGCCGCGCAGCATGCCGGTGACGGTGAGCAGCATGGACAGCGGGATCACCGCCGCGGTGATCAGCGCGGCGCGGAAGTTGCCGAGCAGGAGGAACAGCACCACGATCACCAGCAGCGCGCCCTCGGCGAGGTTCCTGGCCACCGTCTCGATGGTGCGCTCGACCAGCAAGGTGCGGTCGTAGACCGGGTTGGCGCTGACCCCGGGCGGCAGGCTCCGGCTGGCCTCGGCCAGCTTCTCCGCCGAGGCCAGGGCGACCTCGCGGCTGTTCGCGCCGATCAGCATGAACACCGTGCCCAGCACCACCTCGCGGCCGTTCTGGGTGGCCGCGCCGTTGCGCAGCTCCGGCCCCTCGCCCACCTCGGCCACGTCGCGCACGCGGATCGGCACGCCCTCGCGGCGGTCCAGCACGATGTCGCGCAGGGCGTCGAGGTCGGCGATCTGCCCGGGGGCGCGGACCAGGAACTGCTGGCCGTTGCGCTCGATGTAGCCGGCGCCGACGTTCTGGTTGTTCGCCGCCACCGCGCGGACCACGTCGTGCAGGGTGAAGCCCAGGGCGACCAGCCGCGCCGGATCGGGAGTGATGTGGATCTGCCGGGCGAAGCCGCCGATGGTGTTGACCTCGGTGACGCCGGGGGTGTTGCGCAGCTGCGGGCGCACCACCCAGTCCTGCAGGGTGCGCAGGTCGGTGGCGCTCCAGGGGCTGCCGTCGGGCTTGCGCGCTCCGGGGTCGGCCTCGAGCGTGTACATGAAGATCTCGCCCATGCCGGTGGCGATCGGCCCCATCGCCGGCTCGAGGCCGGCCGGCAGCTGGCCGCGCACCTGCTGCAGGCGCTCGCCGACCTGCTGACGGGCGAAGTACAGGTCGGTGCCGTCCCTGAACACCACGGTGACCTGCGACAGGCCATAGCGCGAGATCGAGCGCGTGTAGTCCAGGCCGGGCAGGCCGGCCAGTGCGGTCTCGATCGGGAAGGTCACGCGCTGTTCGGCCTCGAGCGGCGAGTAGCCGGCGGCCTCGGTGTTGATCTGCACCTGGACGTTGGTGATGTCCGGGGTGACGTCGATCGGCAGCCGGGTGAAGCTCCAGCCACCCAGGCCGGCCAGGGCCAGGGTGAGGGCGAGCATCAGCCAGCGCTGGGCGATGGCGAAGCGGATGATGTTCTCGAGCATCGCGGCGTCCTCAGTGGTCGTGGGAAGCGCCGGACTTCTCGATGTCCGCCTTCACCAGGTAGCTCTGCTCGACCACGATCTGGTCGCCCTTCTCTATTCCGGCCAGCACCTCGACCCGCTCGGCGTCGCGCCGGCCCAGTTCGACCGGGCGCACCTCGTAGGTGTCGCCGACGCGGACGAACACCACCTCCCAGTCGCGGAAGGTCTGCAGCGCCGCCAGCGGCACGACCAGTTCGGCCGGCTGGCGGGCGACGACGATGCGCGCCTTGACCGCCGAGCCGGGACGCCAGAAGCCGTCGGCGTTGGCCAGGCTGGCGCGGGCCACGGTGCTCTGGCTGACCGTCGCGGTGCCGGGCAGCACGCGCTCGAGCACACTGCGGGCAGTGGCGCCGTCGCTCAGGCGGGTCACCTCGACCGGCAGGCCGGGGCGGATGTGCTGGGCGTCGGCGCCGAACAGGTGCAGGTCGACCCACAGGGTCGACAGGTCGGCGATCTCGAACAGCGCTGCGCCCTCGCCGGCCAGCATGCCGAGGCTGGCGTTGCGCGCCAGCACCACGCCGGAGATCGGCGCGGTCAGCGCATATTCGGTCAGGCTCAGGTTGCTCTCCACGCTGGCCAGGGTCTGTCCGGCGCGCACCGGGTCGCCGACGTCGACGGCAAGGCGGCGGATCGGCCCGGGGAAGCGCGCGGTGACCCGGGCGACCTTGCCGTCGACCGGGGTCAGCAGGCCCTGCACCTCGTGGGCATCGGCGATCTCGCCGGGGCCGGCCGGCGCCACGCGGATGCCAGCCTCCTCGGCGATGGTCCGCTCGATCTCGGTGCGCCCCTCGTAGCTCGGGTAGCTCCAGCGCAGCGCCTGGCCCTCGATGCTGGCGAGCACCTCGACGTCGAAGGAGTGCGGCTCGCCGACCACGCTGGAGGCCATCAGGCTGCCATCGGCCTGGGCTTCCAGCCGGTGGTTCTCGGCGCGATCGAGACGCTTGAGGCGCACCTCGACGCTGCCGGCCGAGGGCGGCAGCAGCTGGCCGTCGCGGTACAGCCAGGCCTGGTATTTCGGCGGCGTGCCTTCTTCGGCGATGGCCAGCTCGACGGTCAGCGCGTCCTGTTCGAGCAGGCGGCCGCCGTGTTCGCCCTTGCGCGGCTCGTCGTGTGCTTCGTGCTCGCCATGCCCGCCGTGTGCGCCGGCATGTTCGTGAGGGGCGGATTCGCCCGTCGGATGGCCGTCGCAGGCAGACAGCGCCAGGGTCAGGGCCAGCAGCAGGCCGGCCGGGAGGGATGCTTTCACGGGGCGTTTCCTTTGTCGGTGGACTGACCGGCGATGAACGCCTGGCCGGTGAGTCGCTGGATTTCGATGAGGGTGCGCTGGGCGTCGAGGGCGGCGTCGAGCTGCTGGCGGCGCGCCGCGGTCCGCTCGGACTGCAGCTGGGCCCATTCCAGATAGCTGATGGCGCCGGCGCGATAGGCGCGCTCGGCGGCGCCCTCGGCGCGCGACAGCAGGGGGATCACCTCGTCCTGCAGGCGGCGGACCTCGAGCTGTGCGGTGCGATAGCGGCCGTGGGCCTCGACCAGGGTGGAATGCAGCGCCAGCCCCCGGGCCTCGCGCTCGATCTCCAGCGCGCCCAGCTCGGCCTCGGCGGCGCGGATCCCGGGTGCGGCGCGGCGTTCCGCGCCCAGCGGCAGCGACAGGCTGCCGACCATGCCGAAGTCGTCGCTCGCCTCGAGGCGGCGCACGCCGAGCTGCCAGTCCAGATCCGCCGTCGCCTGGCTGCGCGCCAGTTGCAGGCGCGCCTCGCGGATGCGCCGCTCGCCGACGAACTGCTCGAGTTCCGGGGTGCGCTCGAGCAGCGCGGTCAGCGCAGCGAAGTCGGCGATCTCCGGCAGCCGCGCGGGATCGGCGGCGACCACCTCGAAGCGCGGATCGCGCTCGCCCCACAGCGCCGCCAGATACTGGCGCGCGGAGTCGAGGCGCTGCTGCGCGCGGGCCCGCTCCAGTTCGGCGCGGGCCAGCGCCGCCTCGGCGGTGAGGACCACCGACTCCGGCGAGGCGCCGGCCTGCAGGCGCTGGCGCGCGCCGGCCAGGGTCCGCCGGCGCTGGGCGATGTCCTGCGCGGCAATCTCGCCCTGGCGGCGGGCGGCGACCATCGCCAGATAGCGCCGGGCCACTTCGGCGAGCAGGTCCAGGCGGCGCGCCTCGCGCTCGACCGCCAGGGCGTCGATCTGGCTGCGCGCCAGGGTCCGGCGTGCGTCGAGCTTGCCGCCGCGCTCCAGCACCGAGGCCAGCGTCAGGGTCAGCTCGGCACCCTGCAGGCCGCGCGCCTCGTCGGTGCCGAAGGCGTTCTCCAGGGTGGCGCCGGCGACCAGCGCCGGACGCAGGGCGGCGCGGTCGCGTTCCGCGGCGAGCACTGCGCCGCGGCTGTCGAACAGGCGCAGCTCGGGATGGGTGGCGGCGACGCGGGCGAAGGCGTCGTCCAGGGAAAGGCGGTCGGCGGCAAACGCGGGCCAGGCCACGACGGATGCCGCGACCCAGGCGGCAAGCGCCGCGAGTCGTGAACGCATGAAGAAACTCCGATCGATCGAGGTAAGGAAATGCCGGCCACAGGCCAGGCAGGCGCTTACGCGAAGATCGGCGGTCGGTAGGGCGCGCGTGCGGGAGACGCCGGCAGGAGCGGCGTCTCGTCCTGCGGATGGGCGCTGCCCGGCGGGAGGGCGGTCAGGCGCGGGAAGGCGCCCAGGGCGACCTGCGCGGCATGGCCGGCGCAGTGGGCGGAATGGAGCAGCGCATGGAAACCACCGCTGCCCTCCTCGCCCAGCTCCGGCTGGGTGGGCGGGTCGCCGTCATGGCCGGCCTCGAGCCCCGCATGGGCGTGCGCGCCGAACGGCGCATGGGAGAGATCATGGAGCTCGCCGAGCGAGGTCAGTACCGGCAGCAGCGCCATGGCCAGCAACAGCGCCAGTGCGACGAGGCACGGGACGAGCGCGGGGCGATGGCGAGAAGAACCGGACATGGCTGCAAGGACCTGGGCAATCGGCTGTCGAGCGGTCGGGGGCAGGAAGCGCGGGCCACCCTACACGCGCCGGCAACGCGGCGCAACCTGGGCGCTCCCCTTCCGACGGCACGGGCGGACAAGCCTTTCCCCGGCATGTTATGGTCACCGCTTGATTGCAGCCTTTCGAGATGTACCGATGCTCAGCACCCCGGCCCCCGGCCAGATCCTTCGCCAGCTGATCGCCGGCAGCGCACTGGTCCTGCTGACCGCCTGCGTCGACACCCCCACCGCCGACTCCGCGCCGGCAGTCGCCGCGCCGGCGCCGAGCGCGGCCGTGGCCCCGGCGCCGACGATCGCCACGCCGCCCGCCCAGCCGAGCGCACCGCTCGCCGCCATCCGCTTCGAGGACTGGCGCGACAACTTCCGCCGCGAGGCGCTGGCCGGCGGCATCCAGCCGCTGGTCTTCGACCGGGCGTTCGCCGGCGTCGAGCCCGATTCCGCGGTGATCTCCGCGGACCGCAGCCAGCCGGAGTTCACCCGGCCGGTCTGGGCCTACCTGGAAGGTGCCCTGGCCGAGCAGCGGGTGCGCAGCGGTCAGACCCTGCTGAATCGGCATGCCGAGCTGCTGGGCCAGATCGAGGCGCGCTATGGCGTCGACCGCCAGGCGCTGGTGGCGATCTGGGGCATGGAAAGCAACTTCGGCCAGGTCATGGGCAACAAGTCGGTGATCCGCTCGCTGGCCACCCTGGCCTTCGAGGGGCGTCGCCCGCAGTTCGCCCACGACCAGTTGCTGGCGGCCCTGTCGATCCTGCAGAACGGCGACGTGCGGCCGGAGCGGATGATCGGCTCCTGGGCCGGCGCCATGGGCCAGACCCAGTTCATCCCGACCACCTACCTCAGCCACGCGGTGGACTTCGACAGCGACGGACGCCGCGACATCTGGGACTCGACCGCCGACGCCCTGGCCTCCGCCGCCCACTACCTGCAGGCTTCCGGCTGGCGCCGGGGCCAGCCGTGGGGCTTCGAGGTACGGCTGCCGCAGGGCTTCGACTACGCCCAGGCCGACATGGCCACCCGCAAGTCGCTGGGCGAGTGGCGCCAGCTGGGCGTGGCCCTGCCCGCCAGCGGCAACGGCCTGGCGGCCGGGGAGCAGGCCAGCCTGCTGCTGCCCGCCGGGCACCGCGGCCCGGCCTTCCTGGTGCTGGACAACTTCCGCAGCGTGCTCAAGTACAACAACTCCACCTCCTATGCGCTGGCCATCGGGCTGCTCGGCGAGCGCTTCGAGAACCGCGGGCAGATCGTCGGCGCCTGGCCGCGCGGCGATACGCCGCTGAGCCGCAGCGAACGCATCGAGCTGCAGAACCTGCTGGCCGGCAATGGCTTCGACCCCGGCAGCGCCGACGGCATCATCGGCGCCAATACCCGCAAGGCGGTGCGCAGCTTCCAGCAGCGCCTCGGCTGGCCGGCCGACGGCTATCCGACCAGCGAACTGCTCGAGGCCCTGCGCCGGCAGTAAGGCACCGTGCTGGCCGGCGCCCGCGCGCCGGTCCGGCCCAGGTTGCTCCCCCCCCCTTCTCCGCCATTCGGCAAGGCCCCAGCTCTTGATTTGAGCCCACGACCTGCCTCGGGGCAGCTTGCCAAACAAAAAACCGAAGACTAAGGTAGCGCTATCTTTAATGGCCTGCTCCCTGCAGCCGCCCGCTTCGGAACCGCTCCGGCGGTAGTCCACAAGAACAACAAGATAGCGACGACAGCCCCTGCCCTGCAGACTTGTTCGATCCGCAGAGATAGCGCTGTCCATACGCCGAGGTCTTCCCCGCCATGCGCGTGCGTACCGACGCTGCTGCTTTCAGCAGCCCCAGCCCCCCCAGCGTTCCTTACCTTCGATGCCCCGCATCGCAGTCGCTAGAGCCGTTTCACTGTACCCGGGCTCAAGGAATGCCCGGACTTCTCCCCTCTCCCTGGCATAGGGGCGGGCGCTGAAGGCCGTCGCTCCCAAAGATTGCTGCAGACTTGAGCCGGTGCTTCATGAACATGCTCCAGGGCCAGCCGCCGTCTCCCCGCGGCAAGCAGCGTCTCCGACTTCCCACAACAACAATGAGGCCCTACGGATAGCTCATGAAAACCCTTCGTCATCCCCACCCAAGCCCCCTGCTCGCCCTGTCCCTCTCGATCCTGCTGGCCAGCGCCGGCACGGCCTTCGCTCAAGGCACCTGGAGCCATGAGGACGCCAGCACAGCGCGGGCGCTCACCCCCGACGAGGCCTACCCGGAACTCTTCCAGAGCGTCCAGCAGCAATGGCTGTTCGACGACCAGAAGCAGTTCGTGGACGCCGTGCCGCGGCGCGATCCCGCCGCCATCCGGGCCGACTACCTGACCCGCCACCAGCAGCCCGGCTTCGACCTGCGGCAGTTCGTAGCGGACAACTTCGTCCCCCCGGCCTCGGCGGAAACCCAGCCGACCCGTCCGGGGGTGAGCCTGCGCGAGCACATCGGCAACCTCTGGCCGGCGCTCACCCGCCAGCATGCCGAGGTTCCTGCCTACAGCAGCGAGCTGCCGCTGCCCCACCCCTACGTGGTGCCGGGCGGACGCTTTCGCGAGCTGTACTACTGGGACTCCTACTTCACCATGCTGGGCCTGGTGGAGAGCGGCGAGAAGCAGCTGGCCCGGCAGATGGTCGACAACTTCGCCCACCTGATCGATACCTACGGGCATATCCCCAACGGCACCCGCTCCTACTACCTGAGCCGTTCGCAGCCGCCCTTCTTCTCGTTCATGGTCGAACTGGTCGCGCAGGCGGAGGGCGACGACGCCTATCGCCGCTACCTGCCGCAACTGCAGAAAGAATACGCCTACTGGATGGAAGGCTCGCAGACCCTCAAGCCCGGCGAGGCGGCACGCTACGTCGTCCGGCTGGCCGACGGCAGCCTGCTCAACCGCTACTGGGACGACCGCGACACACCACGCCAGGAATCCTACATGCAGGACCGCGAGACCGCCGAACAGGCCCACGGCCGTCCGGCCAGCGAGGTCTACCGGGACCTGCGCGCCGGCGCCGCCAGCGGCTGGGACTACAGCTCGCGCTGGCTGGAGGATGGCAAGACCATGGCCACCATCCGCACCACCGCCATAGTGCCGATCGACCTGAACAGTCTGCTGCATCACCTGGAGAGCACCATCGCCCTGGCGTGCGGGAAGAGCACCATGCCGAGCTGCACCGAGGCCTACGGCGCACGCGCCGAGCGGCGCCGGCAGGCGATCGAGCGGCATCTGTGGAACGACGCCGGCTACTACGCCGACTTCGACTGGAAGAAGAAGCGGCTCAGCGCGCAGATCACCGCCGCCACCCTCTATCCGATGTTCGTCAGCGTGGCCTCCCCCGAACGGGCCGGCCTCACCGCCAGGACGGTGGAGGCGAACCTGGTCAAGCCGGGCGGGCTGAATACCACGCAGACCGACAATGGCCAGCAGTGGGACTCCCCCAACGGCTGGGCGCCGCTGCAGTGGATCGCCGTCTCTGGCCTGCGCCGCTACGGCCAGGACGCGCTGGCGCAGACCATTGGCCAGAACTTCCTCGCCCAGGTGCAGGCGCTGTTCGACAAGGAGCACAAGCTGGTGGAGAAATACAGCGTGGAAGGAGAGAACCTCGGCGGGGGCGGCGGCGAATACAAGCTGCAGGACGGCTTCGGCTGGACCAACGGCGTCACCCTGAAACTGCTGAGCCTCTATCCGCAGGAGAAGGCGGCACCCTGAGCAGCAGGCGGCGTTCCCGAGCCCATGAAAAAGCCCCCTCGCGGGGGCTTTTTCGTTGCGGCTGGCGGGCGATCAGTCGCCCTTGGCGCCGTGGGCCTGCTGGTCGGCGTGGTAGGAGGAACGCACCAGCGGGCCGGAGGTGACGTTCTTGAAGCCCATCTTCTGCCCTTCCTCGGCGAACCAGGCGAAGGTGTCGGGATGGACGAAACGCTGCACCGCCAGGTGGCTGCGCGAGGGCTGCAGGTACTGGCCGAGGGTGAGCATGTCGATCTCGTGCTCGCGCATGCGCTGCATGGTCTCGATCACTTCCTCGTCGGTCTCGCCGAGGCCGAGCATCAGCCCGGACTTGGTCGGCACGCCCGGCACGCGCTTCTTGAATTCCTCCAGCAGGTCCAGCGACCACTCGAAGTCCGAACCCGGGCGGGCGGCCTTGTACAGGCGCGGCACGGTTTCCAGGTTGTGGTTGAACACGTCCGGCGGCTCGCTGGCGGTGATCTCGAGGGCGATCTCCATGCGTCCGCGGTAGTCGGGCACCAGGGTTTCCAGCTGGGTGCCGGGGCTCAGCCGGCGGATCTCGCGCAGGCAGTCGGCGAAGTGCTGGGCGCCGCCGTCGCGCAGGTCGTCGCGGTCCACCGAGGTGATCACCACGTATTTCAGGCGCAGGTCGGCGACGGCCACGGCGAGGTTCTTCGGCTCGTCCGGATCGAGCGGGTTCGGCCGGCCATGGCCGACGTCGCAGAACGGGCAGCGGCGGGTGCAGATGTCGCCCATGATCATGAAGGTGGCGGTGCCGCCGGCGAAGCACTCGCCGAGGTTCGGGCAGGAGGCTTCCTCGCAGACGCTGTGCAGCTTGTGCTGGCGCAGCAGCTGCTTGATCCGGTCGACCTCGGGGGACGCCGGCATGCGCACGCGGATCCAGTCCGGCTTGCGCGGCAGCTCCTCGGTCGGAATGACTTTCACCGGGATGCGCGCGACCTTCTCCGCGCCGCGCAGTTTGACCCCGGTCTCAACCTTGTTGGCCGGGCCCTTGCCCGTGGTTTCCGTCGTGCTCATATGCTTTCGATCCCGCCCGTAAGGGTCTTTGCTTCAGCGTAACCGAGCTGCGCAGCGAGCTGTGCACGCAGGCGGCTGCGCACCTCGGCGAATTCGACCGGCCCGCGGGCCTGATCCTTGAGTTGTGTCATGACCATGCCGGCGTAGCCGCAGGGGTTGATGCGCTGAAAGGGCGCCAGATCCATGTCCACGTTCAGGGCCAGGCCATGGAAGGAACAGCCGTTGCGGATGCGCAGGCCGAGGGAGGCGATCTTCATCTCGCCGACGTAGACCCCCGGCGCATCCGCCTTGGCATAGGCCTCGACCCCATAGCCAGCGAGCAGCTCGATCAGGCTGCGCTCGATGCGGCTGACCAGCTCGCGCACGCCGATGCCCAGGCGCCGCACGTCCAGCAGCAGGTAGCCGACCAGCTGGCCGGGGCCGTGGTAGGTCACCTGGCCGCCGCGATCCACCTGCACCACCGGGATGTCGCCGGGGAACAGCAGATGCTCGGCCTTGCCGGCCTGCCCCTGGGTGAACACCGGGGAATGCTCGAGCAGCCAGAGTTCGTCGCCGGTTTCCGGACCGCGCCCATTGGTGAAGCGCTGCATCGCCTGCCAGGTCGGCAGGTAGTCGAGCAGCCCCAGCTCGCGGACGCCGATCACGCCTGGCATCAGAGCACCATGTGCACGCGCCCGGTGGCACGCAGGTCGAGGTGGATGGCCTGCAGCTGCTCGACGCCGGTGGCGGTGATCAGCACCTGCACGGCGAGATAGCGCCCGTTGCGGCTGTCGCGCAGCCTCAGGGTGGAGCTGTCCAGCCCGGGCGCATGGCGCTGGATCACCTCGACGACCAGGTCGGCGAAACCCTCGCCGGCATCGCCGATCACCTTGATCGGATAGCGCTCGCAGGGAAATTCGATTTTCGGAGCTTGTACGTCGGTATCGGTCATGGCTGTGGCGGGCCGTTCGGCCCGCGGGGACGGCCGCCCGCCGGAAACGGCAGGCGGCGGTCGGCAGAGGTTCAGTTGAACAAACCGTAGAAGAACAGTCGGATGCTATCCCATAGACGACGGAACAGGCCACCCTCCTCGACGGTTTCCAGGGCGATCAGGTCGGCGCTGCGCAGCACTTGCTCGCCCAGCCTGACCTCGACCTTGCCGATCACGGCGCCCTGCGGGACCGGTGCGATCAGCTGCGGCTCGAGGGTGCTGGTGGTGGTCAGCTGCTTGAGCTGGCCGCGCGGCACGGTGAGGGTCAGATCCTCGGCCAGGCCGACCTTGACCTCGGGGCTGGCGCCCTTCCAGACCGTCGAGCGGGCCAGCTCGGTGTTCTTCTGGAAGAAGGTCTGGGTCTCGAAGAAGCGGAAGCCGTAGGTCAGAAGCTTCTGGGTCTCGGCGGCGCGCGCCTGTTCGCTCCTGGTGCCGAACACCACGGAGATCAGGCGCTGGCCGTCACGCACCGCGGAGGCCACCAGGCAGTAGCCGGCCTCCTCGGTGTGACCGGTCTTCAGGCCGTCGACGGTCTTGTCGCGCCACAGCAGCAGGTTGCGGTTGGGCTGCTTGATGTTGTTCCAGAAGAACTCCTTCTGCGCATAGATCGCATAGTGGGCCGGGTCGTCATAGATGATGGCACGGGCCAGCTTGGCCATGTCGTGGGCCGAGGAGTAGTGCTCCGGATGCGGCAGGCCGGTGGCGTTCATGAAGTGCGAATTGCTCATCCCGAGACGCTGCGCGGTGGTGTTCATCATGTCGGCGAAGGCGTCCTCGCTGCCGGCGATGTGCTCGGCCAGCGCCACGCTGGCGTCGTTGCCGGACTGGATGATGATGCCGTGCAGCAGGTCGCCGACGCTCACCTGGGTGCCGACCTGGATGAACATCCGCGAGCCGCCGGTGCGCCAGGCGCGCTCGCTGATGGTGACCATGTCGCCTTCCTTGATCTGCCCGCGCTTGATCTCCAAGGTGGCGATGTAGGCGGTCATCAGCTTGGTCAGGCTGGCCGGCGGCAGGCGCTGGTCGCCGTTGCTGTCGATCAGCACCTGGCCGCTGGCGGCGTCCATCAGCAGGTAGGAGGTGGCGGCCAGCTGCGGCGCTGCCGGGATGGCCTGGGGCTCCGCGGCACGCGTCGGCGTCGGCACCGGGGTGGCCTGGGGCTCGGCGGCCCAGGCGCTCGGCACGCAGATAAGGAGGGCCAGGAAAAGGCGTTGCACAAGTCGGGTGGTTTTCATCGTTTCTCGGATCGTAGGCTAGTCGGACACAGCCTTGCGGGCTGTGGAGAGGGTCCCGATCTCAATCGGGCTTGACCAGGGTCGGCTGGCCGAGTCTGGCCAGGCGCACGCTGTCCTGCAGCTGCCGGGCCTCGTCCGGGCTGCCGATCGGCCCCAGGCGCACGCGATGGAAGGTCTGCCGGTCGCGCACCACCGGGCTGACGAACGCCGGGGTGGCACTGATCCGGCTCAGCTTGTCCTTGAGCAGCTCCGCCGCGTCCGGATTGGCGAAGGCGCCGACCTGCAGGTACAGGCCCTCGGCCGGAGTGGCGGCCTGGCTGGCGGCGACCGCCACGGGCAGCACGGCGTCCGCATGCTGGCCGGGCGGCGGCGAGTATTCCTCGATCGGCTGCGTCGCCGCACGGGTGGCCGGCGGCGCCTTGGCCACCTGCGGCTGGGCCAGCACCAGCGGCGGTTTGCGGCCCTGCTGGGCCCACCATTCCTCCGGATCGATGCCTTCCACGCTGACCCGCGCGGTGCCGGTTTCGGCATAGCCGAGCTTCTTCGCCGCGGCGAAGGACAGGTCGATGATCCGGTCGGAATAGAAGGGGCCACGGTCGTTGACCCGCAGGACCACGCTCTTGCCGTTGTCCAGGTTGGTCACCCGGACATAGCAGGGCAGCGGCAGAGTCTTGTGCGCCGCGCTCATCCCGTAGAGGTCGTAGTGCTCGCCGTTGGCGGTGGCCTGGCCATGGAACTTGGTGCCGTACCAGGAGGCGGTGCCGGTCGCCTTGTAGCGGCGGCCGTCGTTCATCGGGTAGTAGGTCTTGCCCAGCACCGTGTAGGGGTTGGCCTTGACCGGCCCATAGTGGGGCGCGGGCACCGCGTCGGGAATCTTCGAGACATCGACGTCCCACCAGGGCGCGCCGTCCTTGAGCGGGCGCGGGTAGTGGGCCTTGGCGGAGGAGCTCGACGGCGTGCCGCGCTCCGGCGGCGTGCTGGAGCAGCTGGCCAGCAGTGCCAGGCCGCCGAGCAGGACCAGACGGAACGGCAGGGCGCGCCTCGTCATCGGCGGCCGCCCCGCGCCTGGAGCAGCAGATCGGAGAGCTGGTGCACGGCCATGGCGTACATCACGCTGCGGTTGTAGCGGGTGATGGTGTAGAAGTTCGGCAGCCCCATCCAGTATTCCGCACCGTCCGCGCCGTCCAGGCGGAAGGCGGTGACCGGCAGGCCGTCGTCGAGGCGGTCGCGGGTCTTCCAGCCGAGGCTGCGCAGCTCGCCGACGCTCTTCACCGGCTCCAGCCCCTCGGTCAGGCCCTGCTCGGCGTCCGGCCCATTGATCTCGGCGCGGCTGGCCACCGGTCCGCCGGCGCTCCAGCCGTGGCGCTTGAAGTAGCTGGCGACGCTGCCGATGGCGTCGGTCGGGTTCTTCCAGATATCGATGTGGCCGTCGCTGTCGAAGTCCACCGCATAGGCGCGGAAGCTGCTCGGCATGAATTGCGGCAGGCCCATGGCGCCGGCGTAGGAGCCGGTCAGGGTGAGCGGGTCGACCTGCTCCTCGCGGGTCATCAGCAGGAATTCGCGCAGCTCCTTGCGGAAGAAGGGCGCGCGCGGCGGATAGTCGAAGCCCAGGGTGGACAGCGCATCAATCACCCGGTAGTTGCCGGTGTTGCGCCCGTAGAAGGTTTCCACGCCGATGATCGCGACGATCACCTGGGCCGGCACGCCGTATTCCTGCTCGGCACGGGCCAGAGCCGCCTCGTGCTCGCGCCAGAAGTCCAGGCCGCGGGCCACGCGGGCCTCGGTGATGAAGATCGGCCGGTACTCCTTCCACGGCTTGGCCTTCTCTGCCGGCCGCGAGATGGCGTCGAGGATCGGCTGCTTGCGCTGCACCTCGCGGAACAGGCCGAGCAGCTGTTCGCCGGCAAAGCCATAGTCGCGGGTCATCTCCGCGACGAACTCGTCGACCTGCGGCGAATCCGTGTAGTCGCCGGCCAGCGCCGCGCCGCCATGCAGTGCGCAGGCCAGCCCCAGGAAGCCCGCCAGGCTGGCCAAATCCAGGGTTCTGGCCGCTCGGCCACGCCGTATGTGCATCGATCCGTTACTCTTCAAACTTGCGCGATCCATTTGCGATGGGTGTGGATCGACATCAAAACCCCGAACCCTGACAGCAGGGTCACCAGCGAAGTTCCGCCGTAGCTAATGAACGGCAGGGGTACGCCCACCACCGGCAGCAGGCCGCTCACCATGCCGATGTTGATGAAGACGTAGACGAAGAAGGTCATGGTCAGGCCGCCGGCCCACAGCTTGCCGAACAGCGTCTGCGCCTGCACGGTGATCACCAGTCCGCGGGCGATCAACAGCAGGTAGACCAGCAGCAGCAGACAGACGCCGACCAGGCCGAACTCTTCGGCCAGGACCGCAATGATAAAGTCCGTATGGCTTTCCGGCAAAAAATCCAGGTGCGACTGGGTGCCGAGCAGCCAGCCCTTGCCGAACACCCCGCCCGAGCCGATCGCCGCCTTCGACTGGATGATGTTCCAGCCGGTGCCGAGCGGGTCGCTCTCCGGGTCGAGGAAGGTCAGCACCCGCTGCTTCTGGTACTGCAGCAGGACGAAATACCACATGCCCACGGCGACCGGCACCACAGCCGCTACCGCCCCGCCGATCCACAACCAGGGCAGCCCGGCGACGAACAGCACGAAGGCACCGGAGGCGAGGATCAGCAGCGAGGTGCCGAGGTCCGGCTGGCGCAGGATCAGCACGAAGGGCACGCCGATCAGCGCCAGGCTGACGGCGGTGTGCTTGAGCCCCGGCGGCAGGTTGTTGCGGGCCAGGTACCAGGCGATGGTCGCCGGCATGATGATCTTCATGAACTCCGAGGGCTGGAAGCGGATCACCCCGGGGATGTTGATCCAGCGGGTGGCGCCCATGGCGTTGTGGCCCATGACTTCCACCACCGCCAGCAGGATCACGCCCAGCACGTAGGCCAGCGGCACCCAGCGGGCGATGAAGCGCGCCTCCAGCTGGGCGATGACCAGCATGGCGAGCATGCCGAGACCGAACGAGCTGGCCTGCTTGACCAGCAGGTCGAGGTTCCTGCCGCTGGCCGAATAGAGGACGAACAGGCTGCCGGCGGCGAGCAGCAGCAACAGCAGCAGCAGCGGGCCGTCGATGTGCAGGCGCTGCAGCAGGGTGGCGCGGCGACGCAGCACGTCCTCGTCGGACAGGGTGCGGTCGAAACTAGCGTTCATTGTCATGGGCAAGCTCCTGCGGCGGTGCGGCGAACCGGGCCTTCAGGCGGCCTTTCTCGTCGAGCAGCCAGGCATCCATCACCTGCTTGGCCACCGGCGCGGCGACGCCGGAGCCGGACTCGCCGTTCTCCACCATAACCGCCACGGCGATCTGCGGATTCTCGGCGGGGGCGAAGGCGATGAACAGGGCGTGGTCGCGATGGCGCTCCTGCAGCTTGTTGCGGTCGTACTTCTCGCCCTGGCGGATCGCCACCACCTGTGCCGTACCGCTCTTGCCGGCGATCCGGTAGCGCGCCGTGGCGCCGACCTTGTGCGCGGTGCCGCGTGCGCCGTGCACCACCTGCTGCATGTCGGAGTTGATCAGGTCCCAGTTGTGCGGATCCTTGAGCTGGATGTCCGGCGGCGCCGGACGCGCCGCCAGCAGGCCGCTCGCCATCAGCTGCTCCGGCGACAGGCCGTCGGCCTTCATCAGCAGCCGCGGACGGTGCCACTTGCCCTTGTTCGCCAGGAGGGCGGTGGCCTGGGCCAGCTGCAGCGGAGTGGCCAGCATGTAGCCCTGGCCGATGCCGGTGATCAGGGTCTCGCCCGGATACCAGGCCTGGCGGCGGCTGACCCGCTTCCACTCGCGCGAGGGCATCAGCCCGGCGGCCTCCTCGAACATGTCCAGGGACACCCGCTGGCCGATGCCGAAGTGGCTCAGGTAGCGGTGCAGGCGGTCGATGCCCATGCGGTGCGCCAGGGAGTAGAAATAGGTGTCGTTGGAGCGGGCGATGGCCAGCTCCATGTTCACCCAGCCGTCGCCGCCGCGGTTCCAGTTGCGGTACTTGTGCTTGACGTTGGGCAATTGATAGAAGCCCGGGTCGAAGACCCGCGTGCTGCGCTCCACCACCCCGCTGTCGAGGCCGGCCAGGGCGACCACCGGCTTGATCGTCGAGCCCGGCGGGTAGATGCCGCGCAGCACCCGGTTGTACAGCGGGCGGTCGATGGAGTCGCGCAGCGCGGCGTAGTCCTTGATGCTGATCCCGGTGACGAACAGGTTGGGGTTGAAGCTCGGCTGGCTGATCATCGCCAGCACCCCGCCGCTGGTCGGGTCGATGGCGATCACCGCGCCGCGGCGGTCGCCGAGTGCCGCCTCGGCGGCCTTCTGCAGGTTCAGGTCGAGGCTCAGGGTGAGGTCCTTGCCGGGCACCGGGTCGGTGTGCTTGAGCACCCGCAGCACCCGCCCGCGGGCGTTGGTCTCGACCTCCTCGTAGCCCACCTGGCCGTGCAGCAGTTCCTCGTAGAACAGCTCCACGCCGGTCTTGCCGATGTGGTGAGTACCACTGTAGTCGACCGGATCGAGCTTCTTCAGCTCGCGCTCGTTGATCCGCCCGACGTAGCCGACCGAATGGGCGAAGTGCTCGCTCTGCGGGTAGTGGCGGACCAGCTGGGCGGCCACCTCCACGCCCGGCAGGAGGAACTGGTTGACCGCGATGCGGGCGATCTGCTCCTCGGACAGTTCGAACAGCACCGGCACCGGCTCGAACGGCCGGCGTCCCTGGCGCACGCGCTTCTCGAACAGGGTGCGCTCCTCCTCGCCGAGTTCGAGCACCGAAACGATGGTGTCCAGCACCTTCTGCCAGTCGCCGGCGCGCTCGCGGGTCACCGTCAGGCTGAAGCTCGGCCGGTTGTCGGCGAGGATCACCCCGTTGCGGTCGAAGATCAGCCCGCGGTTCGGCGGGATCGGCTGCACGTGGATGCGGTTGTTTTCCGCCAGGGTCGAGTGGTGCTCGTACTGGATCACCTGCAGGTAGTACAGGCGCGCCACCAGCACCAGCGACAGCAGCAGGACGACCGTGGCGCCGACGACGGCCCGCGCGCGCACCAGGCGCGCGTCCTTCTCGTGGTCTTTGAGGCGAATCGGCTCCGGCATCTGCGCAAACCGCGGTCACTTGTGATACGGATGCCCGGACAGCAGGGTCCAGGCGCGATAGATCTGCTCGCCGATGAGGATGCGGACCAGGGGATGCGGCAGGGTCAGCGGCGACAGCGACCAGCGCTGTTCGCTACGCGCGCAGACCTCCGGCGCCAGGCCTTCCGGGCCGCCGACCATGAGGTTGACGGTGCGCGCGTCGAGCCGCCAGCGCTCCAGCTCGGCGGCCAGCTGCTCGGTGCTCCAGGACTTGCCGGTCACCTCGAGGGTGACGATGCGTTCGCCCGCCTGCACCTTGCCCAGCATGGCCTCGCCCTCCTGGCGGATCAGGCGGGCCACGTCGGCATTCTTGCCCCGGGTGTGCAGGGGGATTTCCACCAGTTCGAGGGCCAGCTCGGGCGGCAGGCGCTTGGCATACTCGTGCCAGCCCTCCTCCACCCAGCGCGGCATCCGCGAACCCACGGCGATCAGGCGCAGACGCACGGCGATCTCATTCCTCGCCGTGCTGGGCCCGGCTCTGCTCCGCGCCCTGCCAGAGACGCTCGAGGTCGTAGAACTGGCGGGTGGCGACCTGCATCACGTGGACCACCACGTCGCCCAGATCGAGCAGCGCCCATTCGCCACCCTCCAGCCCCTCGCTGCCCAGCGGGCGCACGCCCTGCTCCTTGACCTTCTCCAGGACGTTGTCGGCAAGGGATTTCACATGGCGGCTGGAGGTGCCGCTGGCGACCACCATGAAATCGGTGACGCTGGTCTTGCCGCGCACATCGATGACGGTGATGTCCTTGGCCTTGAGATCGTCCAGGGCGTCGACCGCCAGCTGGACCAGTTGTTCGTTCTGCATGGATGGCTCGTATGTGATGTTCAGTTCGACGCCGGGTACAACCCGTGCGCATGGATATAGGCCAGTACCGCGTCGGGTACCAGGAAGCGCACCGAGCGGCCGCTGGCCAGGCGTTCGCGGATCTGCGTGGCGGACACCTCCAGCGGCGTCTGCCAGACGAAGGCGATTTGCCCGCCCGGCCCGGCGAGGGCCTGCGGATCGCCGACGCTGCGCGCCGCCAGCAGGTTGCGCAGGGCTTCCGGCGGCTCGCTGGCGGCCTCCGGGCGCTGCAGGACCAGGATGTGGCAGTGGTCGAGCAGTTCCTGCCAGCGGTGCCAGCTCGGCAGGCCGCAGAAGGCGTCCCAGCCGAGCACGAGAAACAGCTGGTCGTCCGGGGCCAGCTCGCCGCGCAAAGATTCCAGGGTGTCAATGGTATAGGACGGCCGCTCGCGGCGAAGTTCACGATCGTCCACGGTCAGGGGCGGCACGTCGTCGACCGCACAGCGCACCATCGCCAGGCGGTCGGCCGCCGACACCTGCGGCGACAGCCGGTGCGGCGGGCGCGCGCAGGGAATCAGGCGCAGCTCGTCGAGGCCGAACTGCTCGGCGACCTCGAGGGCGCCGCGCAGATGACCGATATGGATGGGGTCGAAGGTGCCGCCGAGAATTCCGATCTTTTTCGCCATCAGCCGCGCACGTGGCCATCGCCGAACACGACGTACTTCTCGCTGGTCAGCCCTTCCAGGCCGACCGGGCCGCGGGCGTGCAGCTTGTCGGTGGAGATGCCGATCTCTGCGCCCAGGCCGTATTCGAAGCCGTCGGCGAAGCGCGTCGAGGCGTTGATCATCACCGAGCTGGAGTCCACCTCGGCGAGAAAGCGCCGTGCGTCGGTGAAGCTCTCGGTGACGATGGCGTCGGTGTGGTGCGAGCCGTAGTGGTTGATGTGGGCGATGGCCTCGTCCAGCGAGTCCACCACGCGCACCGAGAGGATCGGCGCGTTGTATTCGGTGGACCAGTCCTCCTCGCTCGCCGCCAGGGTGCCTGGGCCGAGCAGTTCGCGGCTGCGCGGGCAAGCCCGCAGCTCGACGCCCTTGGCCCGGTAGATCTCGCCGAGCGGCGGCAGCGCGCGCGCGGCGACGGCGGCGTGCACCAGCAGGGTTTCCATGGTGTTGCAGGGCGCGAAGCGCTGGGTCTTGGCGTTGTCGGCGACGCGGATCGCCTTGTCGAGGTCGGCGGCGACGTCGATGTAGACGTGGCAGATGCCGTCCAGATGCTTGATCACCGGCACCTTCGCCTCGCGGCTGATGCGCTCGATCAGGCCCTTGCCGCCGCGCGGGACGATCACGTCGACGAATTCCGGCATGCTGATCAGCGCGCCCACCGCGGCGCGGTCGGTGGTCTCCACCACCTGCACGGCGGCCGCCGGCAGGCCGGCCTCGGCCAGGCCGAGCTGGATGCAGCGGGCGATCGCCTGGTTGGAGTGGATCGCCTCGGAACCGCCGCGCAGGATGGTGGCGTTGCCGGACTTCAGGCACAGGCTGGCGGCGTCGATGGTCACGTTGGGGCGCGACTCGTAGACGATGCCGATCACCCCCAGCGGCACGCGCATCCTGCCGACCTGGATGCCCGAGGGCATGTAGCGCATGTCGCGGATCTCGCCGATCGGATCGGGCAGCCGGGCGACCTGGCGCAGCCCCTCGATCATCTCGTCGATGCGCGCCGGGGTCAGCGCCAGACGGTCGAGCATGGCCTCGTCCAGGCCGCTGGCGCGGCCGGCGGCCAGGTCCTGGGCGTTGGCCGCGGCGAGCTCCTCGCGAGCGGCGTCCAGGGCGGCGGCAGCGGCCTCCAGGGCACGGTTCTTCTGCGCGGTGCTGGTGCGCGCGAGCACCCGCGAGGCTTCGCGGGCGGCGCGGCCCAGGCGGGTCATGTAGTCGAGCACGGACTCGGTCATGGTCTCGGGTCTGGCAGTCGGGGAAAGCGGCTGATTATAGCGATACCGCCGTCCTGCGCCCAGCATGCTCGGGCAGAAGTCGCGCCCGGAACAGGCCTCCGTGCCGCCAGCGGCGGCTGCTATCATGCGCCGCTTGGCGATACGGCCCGCGCGGCCGGCCCGGAACCATCCCATCCCTCACAGGCCCACGACAAGGAGCGCCGCCCGATGAGCGCATGGCTCGACAGCCTGACCGGCTGGCTGACCTCTCACCCCGAATGGCTGGGACTGGCCATCTTCCTGATCGCCTGCGTCGAATGCCTGGCGATACTCGGCATCATCGTTCCCGGCACCGTGCTGATGTTCGCGGTCGCCGCGATGGCCGGCAGCGGCGCCCTGACCCTCGGCCAGACCCTGCTGCTGGGCTATGCCGGCGGGCTGCTCGGCGACGCGATCTCCTATGCCCTGGGCCGGCATTTCCACCAGGGCATCCGGCGCCTGCCCATCCTGCGCCATCATCCGGAATGGCTGGTCGGCGCCGAGGTGTATTTCCAGCGCTACGGCATCGTCAGCCTGCTGGTCGGCCGCTACATCGGCCCGCTGCGGCCGATGCTGCCGATGATCGCCGGCATGCTCGACATGCCGCTGCCGCGCTTCATCGCCGTCAGCCTGCTGGCCGCCGCCGGCTGGGCGGTGGCCTACCTGCTGCCCGGCTGGGCCACCGGCGCCGCTTTGCGCCTGCCGCTGCCGGAGGGCTTCTGGAGCGACGCCGGGGTGATGGCGGCGGGGCTGGCGCTGGTCCTCGGCCTGATCGTGCAGACCAGCCTGCGCCGCCAGCGCTGGGCCACGCCGCTGGCCGCCGGCCTCTGCCTGGCGGCGCTCGGCGCCCTGCTGCTGGGCTGGAGCCGGTTGCACGAACTCGACCAGGGGCTGCTGACGCTGATCCAGGAGCAGCGCCACGCCAGCCTGGACCAGGTGATGGTACTGATCACCCGCCTGGGCGACTTCAACACCCAGCTGTACGCCGGCGCGCTGCTCGGCCTGCTGCTGCTGGCCCTGCGACAATGGCGCGCGGCGCTGTTCGCCGGCCTGGCCCTGCTCGGCACGGCCCTGGCCAACGGCGGCCTGAAGGCGCTGTTCGCCCGCGGCCGTCCGGAGGTTCTCCTCGAGCCGCTGCACAGCTACAGCCTGCCCAGCGGACACAGCTCGGCGGCCTTCGCCTTCTTCCTCACCCTGGGCATCCTCGCCAGCCGCGGCCAGACGCCGCGGATGCGCCTGACCTGGCTGCTGCTCGCCTGCCTGCCGGCAATCGCCATCGCCCTGTCGCGGGTCTACCTGGGCGTGCACTGGCCGACCGACATCATCGCCGGCGGCCTGCTCGCCGGTGGCTTCTGCGCCGCCAGCCTGGCCCTGGTGCAATACCGCCAGCCGCTGGAGGCACTGAGCGCACGGGTCTGGTGGCTGATCGTGCCGCTGTGCCTGGCGCTGCTGGGCGGCGCCGCCAGCTGGGCGCTGCCGGAAGCCCTGGCGCTGTACCGCTACCGCTGAACGGCAGCCTTACCCCCGAGATCCTGCACTCTTCGCCACTTCGGGCCGGGCGCCAGGGCAACGGCCCGGCGCCCGAACGCAACGGCATTCCGATACCAGCATGCTGAATCGTTTTACCTAAAGAAAGTCCAAGGTATACCCTCTGAAAAACAGGGAAGTCGACGAGGCGACTTCCCCTGTCTGCTCCGCCACGGCCCCGGCCGCAAGCGGGAAGCACCGAACAACAAGAACCCAAGCCCGGAAAAGGAAAATTTCATGCAGAAGGCAAGCTTTCGCAAAACGCTGTTGAGCGTCATGATCGGCACTCTGGCCATATGTCAAACGGCAATGAGCACCCCGAGCACAGGCAGCGACACGGCGAAAGAAGACGCTCCGCAAACCCCGGCCGCCCGTCCCGGCGCGCCCTGGTGGAAGGAGGCGGTCGTCTACCAGATCTATCCGCGCTCGTTCAACGACACGAACGGCGACGGCATCGGCGATCTGAACGGCATCACGGCGAAGCTGGACTACCTGAAGACGCTGGGCGTCGACACGATCTGGCTGAGCCCGCATTTCGACTCGCCCAACGCCGACAATGGCTACGACATCCGCGATTACCGCAAGGTAATGAGCGAATTCGGCAACATGGACGACTTCGACCGCATGCTCGCCGAGATGAAGAGGCGCGGCATGCGTCTGATCATCGACCTGGTGGTCAACCACAGCAGCGACGAGCATCGCTGGTTCGTCGAGAGCCGCCAGTCGAAGGACAACCCCTATCGCGACTACTACATCTGGCGCGACGGCAGGGACGGCGGAGCACCGAACAACTACCCGTCGTTCTTCGGCGGCTCGGCCTGGAAGAAGGACGAGGCCACCGGGCAGTACTATCTCCACTACTTCGCCCGGAAACAGCCCGACCTGAACTGGGAAAATCCCAAGGTCCGCGCCGAGGTCTACGACATCATGCGCTTCTGGCTGGACAAGGGCGTGTCCGGCTTCCGCATGGACGTGATCCCCTTCATCTCCAAGCCGGACGGCCTGCCCGACCTGCCCGCGGAAAACCTTGCCCATCCCGAATTCGTCTACGCGAACGGCCCGCGCGTCCACCAGTATCTCCAGGAGATGAACCGCGAGGTCCTGTCCCGCTACGACGCCATGACGGTCGGCGAGGCCTTCGGCATCAGCTTCGAGCAGGCGCCACTGTTCACCGACGCGCGCCGCCGCGAACTCGACATGATCTTCCATTTCGATCTGGTCCGGCTCGATCGCGACGGCTGGCGCAAGAAGGACTGGACGCTGCCCGAGCTCAAGGCGGCCTATGCGCAGATCGACCGCACGGGCGGCAGCCATGGCTGGAACACCAGTTTCCTGACCAACCACGACAATCCCCGCACCGTCTCCCATTTCGGCGACGACAGTCCCGAATGGCGCGCCGTCTCGGCCAAGGCGCTGGCGACCATGATGCTCACCCAGCGCGCCACGCCCTTCCTCTACCAGGGTGACGAACTGGGCATGACCAACTATCCCTTCCACGGCATCGAGGACTACGACGACGTCGAAGTGAAGGGTCAATGGCACGACTTCGTGGAAAGCGGCAAGGTGTCGGCGGAGGAATACCTGTCCCACCTGCGCCAGACCAGCCGCGACAACGCCCGCACCCCGATGCAGTGGAGCGCGGCGCCGAACGGTGGCTTCACCACCGGCACGCCCTGGCTGGCGGTCAATCCGAACTATGCGCAGATCAATGCGACGGCTCAGGTCGACGACGCCGGCTCGGTCTACCACCATCATCGCCGCCTGATGGAGGTGCGCCGCCAGATCCCCGCGCTCATCCATGGCGAATTCCGGGATCTCGATCCGGCCAACCCCAAGGTCTTCGCCTATACGCGCACGCTCGACGACAAGCGCTATCTGGTGCTGATCAACTTCACCCGCGAGACGGTCGCCTACGACCTGCCGGCGGGGCTGAAGATCGCCACCACGCTGCTGGACAACGGCGCCGCGCAGCAGCCGCTGCAGCCCGGCGCCGCAAGCGTCTCGCTGCAGCCCTGGCAGGCGACGATCTACCAGCTCTGAGCGAGCCTCTTCGCAGAGCCGCCCGGACCTGGAGCCCGCGGCCGACTCAGGCCGGCGCCTCGCCCTGCAGGCGCTCCAGCAGGTGCTGGATGTGCTCCAGGCGGCGCGCCGGATCGCCCATCGCCAACAGTTTCAGCTTCTCCTCGGCCTCGAACGGCAGCAGGTAGCTCAGCTGGTTGGCCAGCGCCTGCTGATCCGCCGGCGTGCCGCCCATGCCCAGCGCCTCGATCAGCGGATGCTCCGCCAGCGCCTGCAGCAGGGCGGCCAGTTCGGCGTGCCCGGCGGCCAGCGGCGCCGCCTGGACCTCGTGCAGCCAGTCCACCTCGGCGACGGTCAGCTGGTCGCGCCGCACCTCGGCGCGATTGACGCGAAAACGCCGGGCGCCCTCGACGCGGACTTCCAGCACCCCGTCGGGGCGCTGCTGCCAGTCGCGGATCAGCGCCTCGCAGCCGAGCGCGGCGAAGCGGCTGGCCGCCTCGCCGACCTCCTCGCCCTCGAGGATGCACACCACGCCGAAGCCCGTGCCCTGGCGCAGGCAGCGACTGAGCATGTCCAGATAACGCGCCTCGAAGATCGACAGATCCAGCCGGCAGCCGGGAAACAGCACGGTATTCAGGGGAAACAGCGGAAAGTCCATCGCGCCTCCTCAGACGACCATGGCCACGCTCAGGGGTAGCAGGATCGCGGTGAACACCCCCATCAGACTCATCCCCAGGGCAGCGAAGGCGCCGCATTCCTCGCCCTCCTGCAGCGCCCGCGAGGTGCCTACCGCGTGGGAGGTCAGGCCCAGGGCGATGCCCAGCGCGGCCGGATGGCGCACCCCGCAGCGGCGCAGCAGCGCGGGGCCGAACACCGCGCCGAGGATGCCGGTGATGAGTACGAACACCGCCGCCAGGCCGGCCACCCCGCCGATCTGCTCGGACACCAGCATGGCGATCGGCGAGGTGACCGACTTCGGCGCCAGGGTCATCAGCATCAGCCGCTCGGTGCCGAACAGCCAGGCCAGCCCGATGCCCAGCAGGGTGGTGAGCAGGCCGCCGACCAGCAGGGTCGCCACCACCGGCCAGAACAGCAGGCGAATGCGCTTCAGGTTGAGAAACAGCGGCACGGCCAGCGCCACCGTGGCCGGGCCGAGGAACACCGTGAGAATCCTCGCGCCGTCGCGATAGGCGGCGTAATCCACCCCGCAGAGCAGCAGCACGCCGATCACCAGCAGCATCGACACCAGCACCGGCTGCAGGAACACCCAGCGGGTCTTCTCGTAGGCGGCCACCGCCAGCTGGTAGGCGCCGAGGGTGATGCCGAAGGCGAACAGCGGATGCTGCACCAGCGCCTGCCAGGCCCCCTGCCAGTCGAAGCTCATGCCTCCTCCTCCCGACGCGCCTGGCGCTCGATCAGCCGCTGCATCAGCCAGCCGACGAAGGCCAGCGACACCAGCAGGGACAGCAGCAGCGCCCCGGCGATGGCCCAGAAGTCGGCGGCGATGGCATCGACATAGGCCATCAGCCCCACCGCCGGCGGCACCAGCAGCAGCGGCAGATAGCGCAGCAGCGTGGTGGCCGCCTCCTGGACCGGCGCGCTCACCTCGCCGCGCCAGACCAGATAGACGAACAGCAGCAGCAGGCCGATGATCGGCCCCGGCAGCATGGGCAGGCAGAGCGCCTGGATGGCCGTGCCAAGCAACTGGAACAGCACCAGCCAGGTGAGGCCTCGCAACAACATATGAACCTCCGCGGTCGAGCCGCCTGCCTGAAAAAACCCCGACGCCAGGGCGCGCGCCGGGACAGACGGACGGGAAAGGGCCCATTATAGGCAGGCACAGCGGCTCGCCATAAAGCGCGACAGCCTACCCGACCGGCTGGCAAAGGCCAGCGGGCAGGAACAAGGGCTTTGGGCCACACTACAACTCATAACAACAAGCGAAACGGTAGGGTCTGTTGACGTTTTGGCGTAGGCCGCGACGGCGGCCCGTTTGGCGCAGAACAAGGAGCGAGGAGAGAAGTTTGGTCATTCCAAATGAACGACGAGCGACGCCGTGCTGCGCCAGACGGGCCCCGTCCCTTCGGGTTGCGCGGCAAATGCCGCCATGCGGCGTTGCGGGGCTTGGCAAGGGAATGCCATTGCCGGCGCCTCGCGCCTTGCCTGGCGGCATTTGACGCGGCAACGCGGCTCACGCCAAAACGTCAACAGACCCTCGACTGGCCGCTGCACGGAGCGCGCTTGCGCCAGCCGACCGCTCGATCACCTTGCGCGAGGATCGCCCCATGTACCTGACGCCCCAGCACATCCTGCTCGCCGGCGCCACCGGCCTGGCCGGCGAGCACCTGCTCGATCGCCTGCTTACCGAACCGACCATCGCCCGGGTGCTGGCCCCCACCCGGCAGGCGCTGGCCGAGCATCCGCGCCTGGAAAACCCCCAGGGCCCGCTGGCCGACCTGCTGCCACGCCTGAGCGGGCCGCTCGACACCGCCTTCTGCTGCCTCGGCAGCAGCGCCGAACAGGCCGGCAGCCAGGAAGCCTTCCGCGCCATCGACCACGATCTGGTCCTGGCCTTCGGCCGCCGCGCCCGCGAACTGGGCGCCCGCCACCTGCTGGTGATCAGCGCGCAGTGCGCCGACCCGCACTCGTCGCGCTTCTATTGCCGGGTCAAGGGTGAAATGGAGGAAGGCCTCAAGGCCCAGGACTGGCCGCAGCTGACCCTCGCCCGGCCGACCCAGCTGCTCGGCCCGCGCCGCGAACTGCGCCTGCTCGACCAGCTGAGCGACCCGCTGCTGCGCCTGACCCCCAGCCACTACCGCGCCATCGACCCCTGCACCCTGGCCCGCGCCCTCTGGCGCCTGGCCCTGGAGGAAGAGGACGGGGTGCGCGTCGTCGAGGCGGAGGAACTGCACCGACTGGGGCGCTAAAGACTCGCTACTTCACCGCATCCTGGGGCTGGCGCGCCTGCCACTCGGCCAGCATCCTGGCGTATTCGGCGCGGGCCTCGTGGTATTGCTCCCAGACACAGGCCTCGCCGCAGCCATCCTCGCAGCACTCGCCCTCCTGGGGCGGCTCGGGCGGCAGCGGGCGGGAGTCGTCGTGTTCCTCGCTCATTGTGGCGTCGCTCCGGATGATTCGACGGGATTCTCCTGCGCCTCCCCGACCAGGGCGGACAGCTGCTCGGCATCGAGGGTTTCCTCCTCCAGCAGGCGCCGGGCGCTGCGCTCGAGCAGTTCGCGGCGCTCCTCGAGCAGGGCCACGGTGCGCTGGAAGGCGCGCTCGACGATCGCCTGCACCTCGGCGTCGATGGCGGTCGCGGTGGTCTCGCCGTATTCGTGGCGGGCCGGCAGGCCGTACAGCTGCTCGACGCCCAGGTAGCTGTGCTGCTCGCGCTCCAGGGTGACGTGGCCGAGGCGTTCCGACATGCCGTAGCGGGTGACCATGGCGCGGGCGATGTCGGTGACCTTGGCCAGGTCGTCGGCGGCGCCGGTGGAGAAGTGGGAGTAGATGACCCACTCGGCGGCACGGCCGCCGAGCAGCACCGCCATCTTGTTCTCCAGCTCGTCGCGGGTCATCAGGAAGCGGTCCTCGGTGGGCCGCTGGATGGTGTAGCCGAGCGCGCCCATGCCACGCGGGATGATCGACACCTTGTGCACCACGTCCATCCCCGGCAGAGCCATGGCCACCAGCGCATGGCCCATCTCGTGGTGGGCGACGATCTCCCGCTCCTTCGGGTTGAGCAGGCGGTTGCGCTTTTCCAGGCCGGCGACGATGCGCTCCACGGCGGCGGTGAAATCGTCCATGGTCACCGCCTCGGCACGCCGGCGGGTGGCGAGCAGGGCCGCCTCGTTGACCAGGTTGGCCAGGTCGGCACCGGTGAAGCCGGGGGTCAGCGCGGCGATCTGCTGCGGATCGACGTCGGCCGCCAGCTGCGCCCGCTTCAGGTGTACCTGGAGGATCTGCACGCGCCCGGCCTTGTCCGGCCGGTCGACCAGCACCTGGCGGTCGAAGCGGCCGGCACGCAGCAGCGCCGGATCGAGGATTTCCGGACGGTTGGTGGCGGCCAGCAGGACCAGCCCGGTGGAGGTGTCGAAGCCGTCCAGCTCCACCAGCAGCTGGTTGAGGGTCTGCTCCTTCTCGTCATGGCCACCGCCCAGCGGGCCGACGCCGCGGGCGCGGCCGAGAGCGTCCAGCTCGTCGATGAAAATGATCGCCGGGGCCTGTGCCCGCGCCTGCTCGAACAGGTCGCGAACCCTTGCTGCGCCGACGCCGACGAACATCTCGACGAACTCGGAGCCGGAGATCGAGAAGAACGGCACCTTCGCCTCGCCGGCCACCGCCCGCGCCAGCAGGGTCTTGCCGGTGCCCGGCGGGCCGACCAGCAGCACGCCCTTGGGCATGCGCCCGCCGAGGCGGCCGTAGGTCTTCGGGTCCTTGAGGAAGTCGACGATCTCCTTGAGCTCGTCCTTGGCCTCGTCGACCCCGGCCACGTCGGCGAAGGTCACCTTCATGTCGGTCTCGACGTAGACCTTCGCCTTGCTCTTGCCGATCTGCATCATGCCGCCGCCGAGGCCGCCGCCGATACGCTTGAGCAGGAACAGCCAGAGGCTGAAGAAGATCAGCGCCGGCAGGGTCCAGGACAGCAGGTCGCGCAGCAGGGTGCTCTCGATCTTGCCGGCGTAGCGCACCGGGTACTGCTGCAGGTGCTCGGCCAGCCGCGGCTCGATGCGGGTGGCGGCGAAGCGGGTCTGGCCGCCGGGCAGCGGCTCCTTGAGCGTGCCCTCGATCTGCCGCTCGGTGATCGCCAGCTCCTCGACCCTGCCCTCCTTCAGGTACTGCTCGAACTCGCTGTAGGGAATTTGCGCCACCTGCTGCTGCTCGGTCAGCAGGCTCTGGATGAGCACGAACCCCAGCACGGCGATGAACCAGTAGCCGATATGAAACTGCGCCTGTTGCTTCACTATGCCTCCGATGAATATCCGCCCGCCTCCCGCGAGCCTCGCCCGCGCATTATCTGCGCAGCGGGCGGAAAGCGGGCAAGCCGGACGACGTCTCTGACCTTTGCATTATGGCCCGAACCGATAACGGCCATATGCTATGAAGCCGGCGGCATGGCAGGGACTCCATGACGCGTCCAGGAATCGATGCCCGCCCCGCACGGAAGGGGGATGGCCGTCCCTTGCCAGACATGTCCATGCGTATCCACACCCGGCTCGACCTTCGCCGCCTGATTCTCCTGCTCAGCCTGGCGGTCGCCCTGTTCAGCTTCTTCAACAGCTTCCATGCCAGCTACCGGACCCAGCGCGACCTGCTGATCGACCACACCCTGGAGTCCAACCGCGTCTATGCCGCCAAGCTGCGCCAGAGCGCCGAACAGCTGCTCGGCAGCATGCACCAGCAGCTGGCCTACAGCGCCGGCCTGCTGGCGGAGCGGATGAGCCAGCCGGAACGGCTGGCCGGCGAAACCGAACGCCTGACCCGCCAGAGCCGCCACTTCAACTCGGCCTTCGTGGTCCGCCATGACGGCAAGGTGCTGGCCGCCTCGCCCGAGAGCCTCGGCCTGCTCGGCCAGACGCTCGACAGCGCCGGCGCGCGGGAGGCCCTGGACAAGCGCCGCCCGCTGATCAGCGATCCCTATGTCAGCGCCACGAACAGGCTGGTGGTGTTCGTCTCGCAGCCGATCTTCGCCAGCGACGGCAGCTATCTCGGCTACGTCGGCGGCAGCATCTACCTGCAGCACGAGAACATCCTGCACAGCCTGCTCGGCGAGCACTTCTATCAGGATGGCTCCTATCTCTACGTAATCGACCGCAATCGCCGGCTGATCTACCACCAGGACCAGGAGCGGGTCGGCGAGATCGCCACCGGCAACCCGGTGGTCGAGCGGCTGATCCGCGGCGAGGAAGGCACCCTGGCGCTAACCAACTCCCGGGGCGTCGAGATGCTCGCCGGCTTCGCGCCGGTGGCGGCGACCGGCTGGGGCATCGTCGCCCAGCGCCCCCTGGACCTCGCCCTGCAGGAGCTGGACGGCCTGATGCTGAACATCCTGCGCCTGTCCCTGCCGCTGCTGCTGCTGTCCCTGGCCGGCATCTGGTGGTTGTCGCAGCTGATCTCGCGACCGCTCTGGCAACTGGCGAAAAGCGCCCAGCAATGGGAAACCGAGGCCTCGCCGGAGCAGGTGCGCCGCATCCGCGCCTGGTATTTCGAGGCCGACCAGCTCAAGCGCGCGATACTCGCCAGCCTGGCGCTGATCCATCAGCGCCTCGGCAGGCTCAGCCAGGAAAGCCTCACCGACCCGCTGACCGGGCTGGGCAACCGCCGCTGCCTGCAGGCGCAACTGGAGCGCTGGCAGGAACAACAGCAACCCTTCGCGGCCATCGCCCTCGACATCGATCATTTCAAGCAGGTCAACGACAACCACGGCCACGAATTCGGCGACCGCGTGCTGCAGCATCTCGCCCAGCAGATGAGCGACTGCTCGCGCGCCAGCGACCTGCTCTGCCGCAGCGGCGGCGAGGAATTCGTCATGCTCCTGCCGGGCGCCAACCTGGAGGCCGCCCGCCAGGTCGCCGAGCGGGTCCGTGCCAGGATGGGCGGCACCTGCTGCGAAGAGTGCCCGAGCGTCACCGTCTCGGCCGGCGTGGCGCACTGGCCGGACAGCGCCGCCAGCGTCGAGGAGGTTCTCAAGCGCGCCGATGCCGCCCTCTACCAGGCCAAGCACGCCGGGCGGAACCGGGTGGAGATGGCCTGAGCATCCGTCAGGCTCAGAGGCCGCCGGACACGTTCAGCGCCACCCCCAGTTCGGCGGCCAGGGTGAAGGGCAGGAACAGGGTGTCGAGCAGGACGCTGGCCGGCAGGTCGACGGCAGGATAGCGCGGCGGCTCGGCGCCGAAGCGGTCGAGCGGGCAGCAGCCGCCGTGCATCGCGTACCAGTCCAGACGGGTGCCGGAGTAGACGAGCGGCGTGTCGGGCTTGCCGGCGTTCAGGGTACGGAAGGTGGCGCAGCCGGCGAGCAGCTCCAGCGAAACCAGCAGGACTCCCGCAGCGATTCGACGAGACATGCGCGGGAGAGTTGTCGAAGCCAATGGCCATTGCTCCAGGTGGATGGCTGCCATGCAGGACGCTCCGCCTGCAGCCACATGGATTGTAGAGCACGGCTCCGCCCCCGGCGCATGCCTATCTGCGGCCGAACAGTCTGAGAATCTGCTGCTTCCAGACGTACTGCACCGCTTTCAACCACTTGCGCCCGCTCATTATCTTGAGTTCCTTCTCGGTGAGCGGCTGGTTCAATAGCTTCTTCTTGATCTTGAGAGCGCTGGCAAGATCGAGGCAGCGCAGCCGCGTCTTGAGAAAGCGCAACGGCCTTGGAATGACGATGGCCGAGGCGAAATCGACGATGAAAATCCCGCCCTGCCGGTCAACAAGGATGTTCGCCCCGCGCAGATCGTTGTGAATGATGTCGTTGCGGTGCAGCATGTTGATCGCCTTCAGGATGTCGTGAAACCTGATCCGGGCTCCGTCCCTGACCGACTCCCTGACGTTCTTCCCGTCAATGTACTCCATCGTGAAGCTGAACTTGTCGTCCACCCTGACGAGATCCGGGCAGCACGGGATATCCCTGACCCGCTGCAGAAGCTTGGTCTCTCTCCCGATGATGAAACTGGCTATGGGCGACAGCAGGGTGTTCCTGTATCTGCTGTAGTCCTTTCTGACGACCATCCGGTCCTCAAAGGGGCTGACGACAACATCTGCCTTGAACAGGCCCTTTCCCTTCTGAATTGACGCCTCTTCGCTATGCATATTGGTCATGGGGAAAACTTCGGCTGAGATTCGCGACAAGATTCCTTGAGGAAACCCTGAAAAAACCCCCTTTCACCCCAAAGGCACGCGCGGAAAGCCGCTCGCTCACGGAGTTGGCTGTTTATAGGTCTTATAAGTCGCGAAAACAGGCTTTTTCAGATCCTCCCTGACCCGCCGGGATCTTAACAAATTTTTCACATTCACCGACAAACCAATGGCTAATTGCTCTCCCGAAAGCCACGACGGCGCGACGGGAACTATGCGAAACGGCTCTTGCGGGGTGGTTTTGGCGGCAAATGGGCCGTCCCGCGCATCCACGGGCACAATCCACCGGCGACGCGGCACGCCGGCGAACCGGCCGGGGGCGTTGTCGATATGGCGCGGTTATCGCGGGGTACGGTGCAGAAAGTGCCAGGCTACAGGCCGGCGGCCCGAGGCAGAGCCACAGGCTATTCCTCGCCGCTGGCCCGATAGTGCTCGCCCCAGCGCGGCAGCATGTCCTGGGGGATCTCCAGCAGGTTGAGGATGCGCGCCACCACGAAGTCGACCAGGTCGTCGAGGCTCTGCGGCTGGTGGTAGAAGCCCGGCGAGGCCGGCAGGATGATCGCGCCGAGGTTCGACAGCTTGAGCATGTTCTCCAGGTGGATGGTCGAGTACGGCGCCTCGCGCGGCACCAGGATCAGTTGGCGGCGCTCCTTGAGGGCCACGTCGGCGGCACGCTCGATCAGGTTGTTGCAGGCGCCGCTGGCGATCGCCGACAGGCTTCCGGTGGAACAGGGCACCACCACCATGGCGCTCGGCGCACTGGAGCCGGAGGCCGGCGGCGCCAGCCAGTCCTCCTGGCCGAACACGCGGATCTGCCCCGGCGCCGCGCCGGTGTACTCGCTGAGGAAGGCCTGCATGGCCTGCGGCTTGGCCGGCAGGGTGACGTCGGTCTCGGTGGCGATCACCAGCTGCGCGGCCTTGGAGATCAGGAAATGCACCTCGCGCTCCTCCTGTACCAGGCAGTCGAGCAGGCGCAGGCCGTACTGGGCGCCGGAGGCGCCGGTCATCGCCAGGGTGACGCGTTGCGGTCCGGCCATGCTCAGTCCTCCAGGGCCTTGGCCAGCTTGCCGTGCAGGCCGCCGAAACCGCCGTTGCTCATGATCACCACCTGGGTGCCGGGCGCCGCCTGGCTCGCGACCCGCGCGATGATCGCCTCCAGCGAGTCGCAGACCACCGCCGGCACCGGGCAGGCGGCGGCGGTCGCGGCCAGGTCCCAGCCGAGGTTCGGCGGCGCGTACCAGACCACTTGGTCGGCCTGGGCCACCGACTCCGGCAGGCCGTCGCGGTGGGCACCGAGCTTCATGGAGTTGGAGCGCGGCTCGATCACCGCGATGATCGGCGCCTCGCCGACCCGCTTGCGCAGCCCGTCGAGGGTGGTGGCGATGGCCGTCGGGTGATGGGCGAAGTCGTCGTAGATCGTCACGCCCCTCACTTCGGCGACCTTCTCCATCCGCCGCTTGACGCTCAGGAACGAACCCAGCGCGGCGATGCCCTGCTCCGCCAGCACGCCCACATGGCGCGCTGCGGCCAAGGCGGCCAGCGCGTTGGCGACGTTGTGCCGCCCCGTCAGCTCCCAGTCGACCACGCCCTGCAGGGCACCCTCGAACAGCACCTCGAAGCGCGAGCCGTCCTCGGCCAGCAGGCGCGCCTGCCACTGGCCGCCTTCCCCGGTGGTCTGCACCGGCGTCCAGCGGCCCATGGCCAGCACCCGCTCGATGGCCTGCTCGGTGGTCGGGTGGATGATCAGCCCCTGGCTGGGAATGGTCCGCACCAGGTGGTGGAACTGCCGCTCGATCGCCGCGAGGTCCGGGAAGATGTCCGCGTGGTCGAACTCCAGGTTGTTGAGGATGGCGGTCCGCGGCCGGTAGTGGACGAACTTCGAGCGCTTGTCGAAGAAGGCGCTGTCGTATTCGTCGGCCTCGACCACGAAGAACGGCGTGCCGCCCAGGCGCGCCGAGACGGCGAAGTTCTGCGGCACCCCGCCGATCAGGAAACCCGGGCTCATCCCGGCGTGCTCCAGCACCCAGGCCAGCATGCTGCTGGTGGTGGTCTTGCCGTGGGTGCCGGCCACCGCCAGCACCCAGCGGCCCTGCAGCACATGGTCGGCCAGCCACTGCGGACCGGAAACATAGGGCAGGCCCTGGTTCAGCACGTGCTCCACCGCCGGGTTGCCGCGCGACAGGGCGTTGCCGATCACCACCAGGTCCGGCGCAGGCTGCAGATGCTCGGCAGAGTAGCCCTGCAGGAGCTCGATGCCCTGGGCCTCCAGCTGGGTGCTCATGGGCGGGTAGACGTTGGCGTCGGAGCCGGTGACGCGATGGCCCAGCTCCTTCGCCAGGACGGCCAGCGAGCCCATGAAAGTGCCGCAGATGCCGAGTATGTGGATGTGCATGAATGAATCCTGGCCTGAAAAGCGATGCGCGGCAGGTTAGCACAGCGCCCGGCGCCGCAGCAGGCGGCTGGGCGCTGCGGCGAGGCCTGCCTCATTGACATCCTCCCCGCCCTCTCGCTTCGCTCGCAGCCAAGCTGGAAGGGCGGGGATTCCTACCATGTTCAGCCCAACAGGGCCGACTCACCTCGGTGGGTTCCTGCTGCTGGCGGCATTACCGCACCGCTCACCTCACAGGCGAACCGGGCATCGTCCTGCCCTTCGAGCGTTTTCAATCCGCGCTCACGGATGTTCCTTGCCGCAACCCGGTCGGCGTTCTCGCTGTGGCCGCAGGCCACACAGAGAAACAACGATTGGGTCTGGCGATTGTCGGCGTCAGTATGTCCGCACTCGGGGCACTGCTGGCTGGTGTGCTGGGGCGGCACGGCCACCAGCCAGCCACCGGCCCACTGAGCCTTGTAGTCGAGCTGGCGGCGAAACTCGCCCCAGCCCTGGTCCAGGATCGAGCGGTTGAGCCCGGTTTTCTGCCGGACATTGCGCCCTGGTTGCTCGGCGCTGCCCTTGGCCGACCGGCTCATGTTGCTGACCTGCAGGTCTTCGACACACGCCAGCGCGTGGCTTTTGCTGATGGCGTGTGACGCTTTGTGCAGGTAGTCCTGGCGGGCGTTGACGATCTGGCGGTGGATACGCCGGACCCGAGCCTTGGCCTTGAGCCAGTTGCGGCCGAACTTGGTCTTGCGGGCCATCTGCCGCTGTGCCCTGGCCAGCCGCTGCTGGTGCCGGGCGAAACTGCCCAGCGGTTCCAGCACGGTTTCCTTGTGGCCATCCCAGAGCGTGGCGAAGCGCACCACCCCCAGGTCGATGCCGACCGCGCCACCGTTCGGGATGGGTTGCGCAACCTCGCGCTCGGTCTGGATCGACACGAACCACTTGCCGCAGCTGGCCGACACTGTGACCTGCCTCACCTCGCCCAGCACCTCGCGGCTGTTGCGATAGCGCAGCCAGCCGAGCTTGGGCAGGAAGAGGCGGCCGTTGGCCTGGTCGAGCTTGATCTGGTTCGGGTCGGGATAGCGGAAGCTGTCGCCCTGGCCTTTCTTCTTGAAGCGCGGAAAGTCGGCCCGCTGGGCGAAGAAGTTGGCGTAGGCCTGCTCCAGGTCCTTGAGCATCTGTTGCAGCGGGTGGGTCGGGGCGTCCTTGAGCCACGGCGTTTCCGTACCGTTGCGCCACTCGGTGAGGCGCTTGCACAGCCCGGTGTAGCCGAGCTTCTTCTCGCCGTGCTCGTATCGCTCCTTCTGCAGCGCCAGCGCCAGTGCCTTGTTGAACACGAACCGGCACGAGCCAGCGAAGCGGCGCATCTGGCGCTGCTGCTCGCCGGTCGGCTCGATGCGGAACTTGAAGGCTTGGCGTCTAAGCATGGGGATGCTGGCTATCCGTACAGACATAAATATAGGGCCGCTTCGCATCCCGCGCTATCCTTCCCCGCCCTGAAGGGCGAGGCTTGCCGCGCGCACTGGGTCAGTCGCCTTCGCGGCGGATGCCGTGGCGCTGCAGCTTGCGGTAGAGGGTGTTGCGGCTGATCCCGAGCTGCTCGGCGGTACGGCTCACGTGCCAGTGATTGGCATCGAGGGTGGCCAGCAGGGCGTCGCGCTCGGCCTGCTCCAGCAGGCCGCTGGCCTCCAGCGGCGCCGGCGCCGGCAGCACCGGGGCCAGGCGCAACTCCGCCGGCAGGTCGGCCAGACGGATCAGGCCGTCCTCGCAGAGCGCCGCCTGGGCGCGCAGCACGCTGCGCAGCTGGCGCACGTTGCCCGGCCAGGCATAGCCGAGCAGGGCCTGGCGCGCCGCCGGCTCGAGGCGGATCGCCTCGCCGCGCGCCTCGCGCTCGAGCAGGTGGTCGATCAGTTCGCCCTTGTCGGTCCGCTCGCGCAGCGGCGGCAGGGTCACCGCCAGACCGTCCAGGCGGTAGAACAGATCCTCGCGGAACAGCCCGGCGGCGACCCGCTCGCGCAGGTCGCGGTGGGTGGCGCTGATCACCCGCACGTCCACCGGCTCCGGCTCGCCGCCGATCGGCACCACCTGGCGCTCGTCGAGCACGCGCAGCAGGCGGGTCTGCAGGGCCAGCGGCATATCGCCGATCTCGTCGAGGAACAGGGTGCCGCCGTCGGCCTGCTGCAGCTTGCCGCGCATGCCTTCCTTGCGCGCGCCGGTGAAGCTGCCGCCGCGGTAGCCGAACAGCTCGCTCTCGATCAGGTTCTCCGGGATCGCCGCGCAGTTCAGCGCAACGAACGGCCGCTCGGCGCGGCGGCCGGCCTGGTGCACGGCCTTGGCGAAGGCCTCCTTGCCCGAGCCGGTCTCGCCGTGCAGCAACAGCGGCACGTCGCGCTCGACCACCCGCAGCGCGCGGCGGAAGGCCTGCTGCAGATTGAGATCGCCCAAGCAGATGCTCGCTGGCACCGCGGGCACAGCGGTGCCCTCCACCGCCACCGCGCTCACCGGACGGCGCGGCCGCCCGCGCAGCAGGGCAAAGAGCATCCGCCCGTCCTGGGTGCGCAGCGGCCAGCTGGCGTTCGGCTGCTCGCTGGCCAGCGCCAGCAGGTCGTCCAGGCGGCTGGCGAAGAGGGCCTCGACCGACTGGCCGAGCAGCTCGCGGCGGCTGCCGCCGAGCAGGTTGATGGCGGTCTGGTTGACCGCCAGCACCCGCCCCTCGCCGTCGAAGGCCAGCAGCCCCTCGCTGAACAGCCCGACGTATTCGGCCTGCAGATGGAAGCGCAGCAGCCACTCGTTCTCGAAGCGGCGCAGGAAATAGCAGCTTTCGATCACCTTGGCCGAGAGGTTGACCAGCGCCATGGTGTGGAACTGGCTCTGCCGCGACACGTTGCCCTGCAGCGAGGACACGTCGAGCACCGCGAGCA
The DNA here is from genome assembly GCF_002220155.1 of Azotobacter chroococcum. Classification (NCBI taxonomy): domain Bacteria; kingdom Pseudomonadati; phylum Pseudomonadota; class Gammaproteobacteria; order Pseudomonadales; family Pseudomonadaceae; genus Azotobacter; species Azotobacter chroococcum. The sequence continues at coordinate 3,778,433 of NZ_CP011835.1, forward strand.
GTTCGCCGTGCGGATCGAACACCGGGCTGGCCGAGCAGGTCAGGCCGGTGTGGCAGCTGCGGAAGTGCTCCTCCTGCTGGATGGTCAGCGGCTGGCGCTCGACCAGGCAGGTGCCGATGCCGTTGGTGCCCTCGCAGGCCTCGCTCCAGTCGGCGCCCAGCCACAGCCCGGCGTGCTCGAAGGTCGACTGTTCGGCGGCGGCGCTGACGCGGTTGAGGATCACCCCGCGGGCGTCGGTCAACAGCACCGCATGGGCGCTGCCGGCCAGCTGCAGGTGAAGGCTGTTCATCTCGCCGCTGGCGATCTCCAGCACCTGCTGCAGGCGTTCGCGGCGCTCCAGCAGATGGGCGTGCTCCAGCACGCTGGTCGTCAGCGGCAGCGACGGGTCCAGCCGGTGCTGCTCCAGGCAGCGCAGCCAGGAACGGGCGATGGAGGGATCGTTGGCCGGTCCGATGGCCCTTCCCTCGGCCAGGGTCCGCACCTGTTGGGCGTGGCGCAGCATGCGGTTCGCTTGCATTGTCATTGTTGTCTCCGCGTTGATCGGCGGGCAGCTCCCGTAGTGACCGCACAGCATCGTCCAGCCGTGGCGGCTTTGCAATGGCGTCACGTCCGGACTCGAGTGTCACTGTCAAGCTTGCGGGACAAAATGTCACGCCCCTGTTCCAGCCATGCCACAGAACACCCCGGCGCAGGCCCGGCAAAGCGCGGCAAATCCGCGCAGCTACTGGGGTTGCGGTGACTTGGCCCACCCCTTGCTATATTCCTTTGCAGACGTGCTCTTGCGCACTCCCCAGAAAATCCAAGAACCACAAGAATCAGGAGAATCCTCCATGCGGTATGCCCATCCCGGCAGTGAAGGCGCCATCGTTTCCTACAAGGTCCGCTATGGCAACTATATCGGCGGCCAGTTCGTGTCCCCGGTGAAAGGTCAGTACTTCACCAACAGCTCGCCGGTCACCGGCGAGGAATTCGCCGAATTCCCCCGCTCCACCGCCGAGGACATCGAGAAGGCCCTGGATGCCGCCCACGCCGCCGCCGGCGCCTGGGGCCGCACCTCGGTGCAGGAACGCGCCGCCGTCCTGCTGAAGATCGCCGACCGCATCGAGCAGAACCTGGAAGTGCTGGCCGTCACCGAAACCTGGGACAACGGCAAGCCGGTCCGCGAGACCCTGAACGCCGACGTGCCGCTGTCCGCCGACCACTTCCGCTACTACGCCGGCTGCATCCGCGCCCAGGAAGGCAGCGCCGGCGAGATCAACGAGAACACCGTCGCCTACCACTTCCACGAGCCGCTGGGCGTGGTCGGCCAGATCATCCCGTGGAACTTCCCGCTGCTGATGGCCGCCTGGAAGCTGGCCCCGGCCCTGGCCGCCGGCAACTGCATCGTGCTCAAGCCCGCCGAGCAGACCCCGCTGTCGATCACCGTGCTGCTCGAACTGATCGGCGACCTGCTGCCCCCGGGCGTGCTGAACGTCGTCCACGGCTTCGGCCGCGAGGCCGGCGAAGCGCTGGCGACCAGCAAGCGCATCGCCAAGATCGCCTTCACCGGCTCCACCCCGGTGGGCGCGCACATCCTCAAGTGCGCCGCCGAAAACATCATCCCGAGCACCGTCGAGCTGGGCGGCAAGTCGCCGAACATCTTCTTCGAGGACATCATGCAGGCCGAGCCGGCCTTCATCGAGAAGGCCGCTGAAGGCCTGGTGCTGGCCTTCTTCAACCAGGGCGAGGTGTGCACCTGCCCGTCGCGCGCGCTGATCCAGGAATCCATCTACGACGACTTCATGAAGGTCGTGATGAAGAAGATCAGCCAGATCAAGCGCGGCCATCCGCTGGACACCGAGACCATGGTCGGCGCCCAGGCCTCCAGCCAGCAGTTCGAGAAGATCCTCTCCTACCTGGAGATCGCCCGCAGCGAGGGCGCCGAGGTGCTGACCGGCGGCGCCGCCGAGCGTCTGGAAGGCAGCCTGGCCAACGGCTACTACATCCAGCCGACCCTGCTCAAGGGCCACAACCAGATGCGCGTGTTCCAGGAGGAGATCTTCGGCCCGGTGGTCGGCGTCACCACCTTCAAGAACGAAGCCGAAGCCCTGGCCATCGCCAACGACACCGAGTTCGGCCTGGGCGCCGGTGTCTGGACCCGCGACATCAACCGCGCCTACCGCATGGGCCGCGGGATCCAGGCCGGCCGCGTATGGACCAACTGCTACCACCTGTACCCGGCGCACGCCGCCTTCGGTGGCTACAAGAAGTCCGGCGTCGGCCGCGAAACCCACAAGATGATGCTCGACCACTACCAGCAGACCAAGAACCTGCTGGTCAGCTACGACATCAACCCGCTGGGCTTCTTCTGATGCACTGCCCCCGTCCCCGGCCCTTCACGGGCAGGGGACGGGATTGAATCGAGACGGTCAGGGCGAACCCTCGCCCGAATCACGATAAAAACCTGGTCGATGGCCGCACCTCCCCGCCAGTGCCCGCGTGCGCGACCCGCGCGGGCATCGGGAAGGTCCGGCGCGGCCGCCTGGTGTGCAAGGTCGCCTTAAAAACAAGACAACAACAGAGAGGAAATCCTCATGAGCAGCACCTTCTTCATCCCTGCAGTGAACATGATGGGCATCGGCAGCCTCGACGAGGCCATGGGCGCAATCAAGAACCACGGTTTCCGCAAGGCGCTGATCGTCACCGATGCCGGCCTGGCGAAAGCCGGCGTGGCCGACAGGGTTTCCCAGTTGCTGGCCCAGCAGGATATCGACTCCGTTCTCTATGACGGCGCCAAGCCGAACCCCACCGTCAGCAACGTCGAAAACGGCCTGACCCTGCTCAAGAGCAGCGGCTGCGACTTCGTCATCTCCCTGGGCGGCGGCTCGCCCCACGACTGCGCCAAGGGCATCGCCCTGTGCGCCGCCAACGGCGGCCACATCAGCGAGTACGAGGGCGTCGACCGCTCGGCCCGCCCGCAGCTGCCGCTGGTCGCCATCAACACCACCGCCGGCACCGCCAGCGAGATGACCCGCTTCTGCATCATCACCGACGAAACCCGCCACGTGAAAATGGCCATCGTCGACCGCAACGTCACCCCGCTGCTGTCGGTCAACGACCCCTCGCTGATGGCCGCCATGCCCAAGGGCCTGACCGCCGCCACCGGCATGGACGCCCTGACCCACGCGGTCGAGGCCTACGTCTCCACCGCCGCCACGCCGATCACCGACGCCTGCGCCCTGAAGGCCGTCGAGCTGATCTCCGCCAACCTGCGCAACGCAGTGGCCAACGGCAGCGACATGACCGCCCGCGAGAACATGGCCTATGCCCAGTTCCTCGCCGGCATGGCCTTCAACAACGCCTCCCTCGGCTACGTGCACGCCATGGCGCACCAGCTGGGCGGCTTCTACGACCTGCCCCACGGCGTCTGCAACGCGGTCCTGCTGCCGCACGTGGAAAGCTTCAACGCCAGCGTCTGTCCGGACCGCCTGCGCGACGTCGCCAAGTCCATGGGCGTCGACGTCCAGGGCATGAGCGCCGAACAGGGTGCCCAGGCCGCCCTCGCGGCGATCCGCACCCTGTCCAAGGACATCGGCATCCCGGGCGGCCTCGGCGAGCTGGGTGCCAAGGCCGACGACATCCCGGTCCTGGCGGCCAACGCCCTGAAGGACGCCTGCGGCCTGACCAACCCGCGCCCGGCCGACCAGCAGCAGATCGAGGAAATCTTCCGCAACGCCTTCTAAGGCGCGCGGATCGCCCAGGCCGGCCGCCCCGCTCCGGCCGGCCCGGGCGCCCACGGACTCACCGTCACTGTGCTCCCCGCCACGGTCACCCCTCTGGTGGCGGGGGGCAACTTTTTCGCCCCCCTCCGCACTCCGTCCGCTGCCCTGGCGAGCCAGCCCGATCCGGCATTTACTGATTGGGTCACCCATCCGCTCCACGAGGGCCACCACCATGGCCAAGACGATGAAGGCTGCCGTTGTCGTCGCGTTCGGCAAGCCGCTGGAGATTCGCGAAGTACCGGTGCCCACCCCCGGCCCCGGGCAACTGCTGGTGAAGATCGCCGCCTGCGGCGTCTGCCACACCGACCTGCACGCCGCCGAAGGCGACTGGCCGGTCAAACCCAATCCCCCCTTCATTCCCGGCCACGAAGGCGTCGGCCAGGTCGTCGCCGTGGGCGCCGGCGTCAGCCACATCAAGGAAGGCGACCGGGTCGGCATTCCCTGGCTGCACTCCGCCTGCGGCCACTGCGAGCACTGCCTGGGCGGCTGGGAAACCCTCTGCCACGCGCAGAGCAACACCGGCTACTCGGTGAACGGCGGCTTCGCCGAATACGCCCTGGCCGAGGCCGAATACGCTGGCCGCCTGCCGGACAACGCCGACTTCATCGAGATCGCCCCCATCCTCTGCGCCGGGGTGACCGTCTACAAGGGCCTGAAGATGACCGACACCCGTCCCGGCCAGTGGGTGGCGATCTCCGGCGTCGGCGGCCTCGGCCACATGGCCGTGCAGTACGCCCGGGCCATGGGCCTGAACGTCGCCGCCGTGGACGTCGACGACGCCAAGCTGGAGTTCGCCCGGCGGCTTGGCGCCAGCCTCACCGTCAATGCCCGCCAGCAGGACCCGGCGGCCTTCCTGCAGCAGGAAATCGGCGGCATGCACGGCGTGCTGGTCACCGCCGTCTCGCCGAAGGCCTTCGAGCAGGCCCTGGGCATGACCCGCCGCGGCGGCACCGTCGCCCTCAACGGCCTGCCGCCCGGCGAGTTCAGCCTGTCGATCTTCGACATGGTGCTCAACGGCACCACGGTGCGCGGCTCCATCGTCGGCGCCCGCCTGGACCTGCAGGAAGCGCTGGACTTCGCCGGCCAGGGCAAGGTGCGGGCCACGGTCGCCAGCGAGCCTTTGGAAAACATCAACGACATCTTCGCCCGCATGCACAAGGGGCAGATCGAAGGCCGCATCGTCCTCGACCTCGCCGCCTGAACCTCCGGCCTGCGCCAGCCGGCGCAGGCCTTGCTCCTGGATCACGGCGCCCTTAAGGTGAGCCCTCCGTGTTCTGGAGCCTCTGCCGATGTGGTCCTTCCGCGCCTGGCGCCGCCGGCGCATCCTCGCCCGCTTCCCGGTCGATGCCGAACTCTGGCGCCAGGTCCTGGGCAGCCTGCCGATCCTCGACGGCCTGAGCGCCGAGGAGACTGGGCGGCTGCTCGAGCGCTGCGTGCTCTTCCTGCACGCCAAGCGGCTCACCGCGCTGCCGGGGGTCGAGCTGGATGGCTTCGCCCGCCTGCGCCTGGCCGCCCAGGCCGAGCTGCCGCTGCTCAACCTGCCGGAGTTCGACTGGTACCGGGGCTTCCACGAACTGGTGCTGTACCCCGACGACTTCCTCAGCCCGCAGAAGCACCGCGACGCCACCGGGGTGGTCCACGAATGGGACGCCGAGCGCAGCGGCGAGGCCTGGCACCAGGGGCCGGTGATCCTCGCCTGGCCGGGCATCGCGGCCAGCGGCGAGTGGGACGGCTACAACCTGGCGATCCACGAGCTGGCGCACAAGCTGGACATGCTCAACGGCGAGGCCAACGGCCTGCCGCCGCTGCACGCCGACATGCGCGTGCAGGACTGGGCCGCCGCCCTGCAGGCCGCCTACGACGACCTCGACGCCCGCCTGGAGGCCGACCCGGACGCCGAGACGCCGATCGATCCCTACGCCGCCGAGGACCCGGCGGAATTCTTCGCAGTGACCAGCGAGTACTTCTTCAGCGCCCCCGACCTGCTCGTCGAGGCCTACCCGGCGGTCTATGACCAATTGGCGACCTTCTACCGCCAGGACCCGCTGGCACGATTGCGCCGCCTGCAGGTCGAAGATCCCCAGTACCGCGCGGCGGCCGAGCCTGCAACCAAGGGCTGAGCCGGCCGTCATGGCAAGCGCACGGAAATCTACCTATAATCCCGGCCACTTTTTGGCCTTCCCTGAGAGTCAATCCATGAGCTACAGCAAGATCCCCGCGGGCAAAGACCTGCCGAACGACATCTACGTCGCGATCGAGATCCCGGCCAATCACGCGCCCATCAAGTACGAGATCGACAAGGACAGCGACTGCCTGTTCGTCGACCGCTTCATGGCGACTCCGATGTTCTACCCGGCCAACTACGGCTACATCCCCAACACCCTGGCCGACGACGGCGACCCGCTGGACGTGCTGGTGGTGACCCCCTACCCGGTCGCCCCCGGCTCGGTGATCCGCGCCCGTCCGGTCGGCGTGCTGCACATGACCGACGAAGGCGGCGGCGACGCCAAGCTGATCGCCGTACCGCACGACAAGCTGACCGTCCTCTACCAGGACGTGAAGGAATACACCGACCTGCCGGCGCTGCTGCTGGAGCAGATCAAGCACTTCTTCGAGAACTACAAGGACCTCGAAAAGGGCAAGTGGGTGAAGGTGGAAAGCTGGGGCGACGCCGAAGCGGCTCGCGCCGAGATTCTCAAGGCGGTCGCGGCTTACCAGAAGTAAGCCAGCCTCCCCTTGGAAAAGCCGGCCACAAGCCGGCTTTTTTCATTTCCGCAGCAATTCGAGCTTTTCCGCGAACCCTAGCTAGCATGCGGGTTCCAGCCTATCATCCGTCCGTAATCGTCCGATCTTCACTGTCGCTTTCCGCGAAAAAGTGGGGGAACAAATGGGGGAACAGAATTCGTTCCCCCACCTGTGGAGTGGAGCATGGGCAAGCTGAACCCGAAGCAAGTCGAGAACCTGACGGAGCCGGGCACCTACGAAGACGGTGACGGCCTGCGCCTGATCGTGAAGGCCACCGGGAGCAAGTCGTGGGTACTGCGTTTCCAGATCAACGGCAGGCGCCGCGAGATGGGATTGGGTAGCTACCCTGAGGTGGGCTTGAAGGACGCCCGCCTGGCCGCTGGGGATCAACGTAAGCTGCTGGCTGCCGGCACCGATCCGATGGCCGCCCGCGATGCCGAACGCGAGCGCCAGCGGGAGGAACAGCGGGTCAAGGAGGCGCGCAAAGTCACCTTCGATGCGCTGGCCACCGAGTATTGGCAGGCGCATGGTTCGTCCTGGTCGGAGAAGTGGCGGGCCGGCTGGCTGCGAAAGCTGGAGCTGTACGCCTTTCCCGTCGTCGGCAGGATGCCGACCTGCGACATCGAAACGGAACACGTCCTGCGCGTGCTGCGCCCCATCTGGACGGAGAAGACTCGCACCGCCGACGAGGTGCGCGGACAGATCGAACAGGTATTGGACGCGGCCAAGTCCCGCCGCCTGCGCGATGGCGACAACCCGGCCCGCTGGCGTGGGCACTTGGCAAACCTGCTGGGCAAGACCGAGAAGCGCAAGGCCCGCCAGCGCCAGCACTTCACCGCGATGGCGTGGCGCGATGTGCCGGCACTGATGACCGCGCTTGCCGGGATCGACAGCCACACCGCCGCAGCGGCCCGCCTGCTGATCCTGACCGGCGCCAGATCGCACATGGTCCGCTTCGCCGCCTGGTCGGAGTTCGACCTAGAGGCCGGCGTCTGGTCGCTGCCTGCCGAGCGAATGAAGATGCGCCAGGCATTCGCCATTCCCCTCGCCCCGGAAGTGGTCGAGCTGCTGGAGAACATCCCGCGAATCGACGACAGCCCCTATCTGTTCCCCGGCCAGGGCAAGTCCGGCGTCATGCACGCCAACGCGATCCGCAATCTACTGCATGGCCTCGGGCACGACGACGTGACCCGCCACGGCTTCCGGTCGAGCTTCCGCGACTGGGCAAACGAGCGCACCCACTACCCGCGGGAGGTCTGCGAGCTGGCGCTCGCCCACGATGAGCGCGACCAGACCGAGGGCGCCTATTCCCGGTCGGACTTCATCGAGAAGCGCCGCGCCCTGATGGCCGAATGGGCGAAGTTCATCACCACACCGCCAGCGGAAAACGTCATTCAAGGCGACTTCAAACGCGCCTGATCGAGTTACCGGCTGGCCTAGGGTCGCCCCCGAAAAGCGGACTTCCCACCCGCCTGACCAGCCGATCTATTCAAGAAGTGGGAGCGCCTGGGAGGGCGTGATATGGCGAAGATTGACCGAGTGGAAGAGCTGCCAGAGTGGTTCAACTTGGAGAAATACCAAGAAGCTGAATCGTTCGGTGCGCCTGAATGGCACTATGAACTATCTAGACGGAGCCAATTATTTAACATTGGCCAGAGGTATAAATCTAACCCAAGCAAAATAGGAGAAGCAGAGACTTCTATGTTTAAAAGGCACGCCGAGTACGTGCGACAAAATCCCATTGGAATTATGAAATTTGATTCCGCCGATCTAGAACTTGAATTTATGCCCGTAAAAAGCATTCGCACATTTGATCTGAGAATGCAGGCGCATAGGGATGAAAGAGCAAAAAAACATGGCCTGTGTCATCCAAGCATGGCTGCCCGCTGGGCTGCCATTGGAGATCCAACATATTCAATAAAGTCAGCAGTCGAAGTAACAGACCTACCTATTGAGATCGACTTTTATGACTCCCGGCCCCCGTCAGCTGTTGTAAAAGTTGATCTATCTGCATCAGATACAAAGCTCAAAGCGGCGTTTGAGGTCTGGCTAAAGGCAGCTAGAAAAAACCAAAAAACTGTCACTACGAAGCTTCGCAAGCCGCTCTATGCCCGCTGGGTACGTTATGGATTGCTGCCCTATCTAGACCTACTGATTTGGGCGATGGAAACCAACATACATATTCCAGATCGCGTAATGTCCGCAGCTATAAGCCGCTATGACGCCGGAGAGGCAAATCTACGTAAGACCATTGCCCCTTTAGCGGCTGACATCATGCGCGACTTATCAGAGCTTGAAACATTTGCCTTCCTCGAAACAGCAACCAGAACGCTAGCCAAGCTAGAAACTGTTACGGACTGAAAACTTCCGGAAGCTTTTCTAGCCTAAAGTTTCCGGAAACTTTCGACAACTGAAACTCGGATCGAAATCACTCGCCCCGCTGTATCAAATAGCCATCGTCCGCCCCGCACCGGGGCATGCCTAGAGGTATCGACGATGGCCAAAGCCGTTCAACAACCCCGCTGTATCTGGCGCTTGCCGACCGTGAAGGAGCGCACCGGCCTGGGGCGCACCACGATTTACGATCTGATGAAGGATGGCCGCTTCCCGAAGAACCGGCGCATCGCTGGCGCCCATGCGGTCGGCTGGGATTCGCTGGAGGTAGAGGCGTGGATCGCCGAGCAGCTTGGCAAGGTGGCCTGAAATGAAAAAGGCGACCCGTCCCGAAGAACAAAGCCGCCTGCTGCAAGGCCAGTCTATCACCACCAGCGCCAGCCCCGCCGAGCTGCAGGACAAGGCGCCGACCAAGATCGCCCGTGTGCTGGCCTACCTGCTGGCGCCGTGCAACTCGCTGAACCGCTTCGAGGCCGAACTCCTGGGCGATCACTGCCTCAACTCGACCATTGCCAAGCTGGCGCACAGCTACGGCCTGGAGTTCCAGCGCCAGCCGGAGAAGGTGCCAAACCGCTGGGGCGCCCCCTGCGATGTGACCCGCTACAGCCTGCCGGAGAGCCAGCACAAGCATGCCCGTACCGTGCTGGCGCTGCTGAACAAGCCGGCTAGGGGCCGCAAGGAGGCGGCGGCATGAGCGCACGCATCATCCCCTTCGACTACGAAGGCCAGCCGGTACGGTTCAACGCCGATGGCTGGCTCCATGCGACCGAGATCGCCGAGAGGTTCGGCAAGCACCTGCGCAACTGGCTCGACAGCGCCGAAACCCTGGAGTACGTCCGTGCCCTGGACGAACTCCAGCACCCTGATGATGGGCCGTCCGCAATCTCAAATGTCCGTGATTCCGGATATTTGAAGACCCGACGCGGGAACAACGGCGGAACGTGGCTTCACCCGAAGTTGGCCGTCGCGTTCGCCCGCTGGATCAGTCCGAAGTTCGCCGCCTGGTGTGACATGCAGATTGACGCCCTGCTGCGCGGTGACGGGAAGCCTTGGGCGAGCGCCAGGCGCGAGGCTGCCCTCGGCTACCGGGCCATGTGCGATGCGCTGGCGCTCCACCATGAGGCCCGTGGCAAGACGCCCCAGCGCCATCACTTCATCAACGAGGCCCGGCTTATCAACGAGACGATCACCGGGGCTTTCGCTGGCCGTAGCCGCGAGCAACTGAGCGCCGCCGAGCTGGAGCTTGTCACCCTGGTCGAACTGTGCGACACGGCGCTGATGGGCACCGGCATGCCCTACGCCGAGCGCAAGGCCAACCTGAGCCAGTACATGCAGGCGTTGCAGGGAAAGCGTCTAGCGGGAGGGCGTGCGGCATGATCGCCTCCAATGAAAAACGCGGGGCCACGGCAGATCGCCGCCCCCGCGTTGCTGGCCCGATGCGGACGGCCAGCGGATGCCCTCCTGTCGGAGCCGAGAGCTACATCAGCGTCCTGGCTGGCGAGTTCATCCGCAACCAGTCGGCCAGAGCGGCATCCATCCGGGCCTGCCAGCCGTCGCCCGTGGCGCGAAAGGCCTCCACCAGCTCGGGTGGTAACCGAACGGTGACGGAAACCTTGCCATCTGGTGGTAGCTCTACCGCCTCGCCGGCCTCCATCTGCCGCACGGACTCCACCAAGGCCTGTACAGAGTTCAGCAGATCGGTTTGGAACCGCTCCATTACCTTCTCCATGCTCGATCACCTCTTTCTGGTGGTTCATGCTGAAAGGAATGACACGGCCGAACGGCATATGCAACAACCGGGTGGCTATGGTCCCGATAGCCTGAAACCGGGGGTTGCACGCGCCAGCAGCTGGCGCTACTCTGCGCCGGTCACGGTCAATCCCGTGGCCGGGCGTCGCGGCCCGCTGGAAAACTTGGCGCACAAGCGCCCCCATCCCATTGCAGGCGCTTTTTTTGTGCCCGCAATGTCGTGTTATGGCGGCTGTGCGTGGGAGGGCTTCGGCCCTGCCGGGTTCCAAGTTTCCCGGTCCGCGAACCTGCGCACAGCTGCCACCCTAAATCGCGTCGCGGCGATTCGTGGCAGCTCCTCAATCAAACTTGGAGCTATACCCCATGAAGCACGACCCCGCCCTCAATCTGTCCGCACTCCGGCAACGCGCCAGCGCCCACCGCGCTATGGCCATGGCTGCCCTGCACGCCGACTCCTCCCTGTCCGTCCGCCTGCGCCGCTACAACGACCACATGGCCAAGGCCCGCGCCTTGGAAGCGCAGGAGGTGGCCCTGTGATCGCCGTCCAGCTGATCGACAGCACCGGGCGCGTCCTGGGCAATCTGCGTCTACCTTCCCACCTGAGCCTCGCCGATCTGGATCAGCTGGCGCTCGCTGCCGGCCACCAGCCCCTGCCCGAGCACATCGAGGAGCACACCGCCGCCAAGGCCCACCCTCAAGCCCCGAAAGCCGTGGAGGTGGCCCAGTGAGCCAGCGCACTACCCACACCACCGTCAACGCCGTGGCCGTCGCCGACGAAGCCCTGGAGCTGCTGGAGTCCACCCGCGAGCAGCTCGACACACTGGCCTCCCTGCTGCGCGCCATCTACCGGGCAACGCCTGGCGTGCTCGCCACCCTGAGCAGCCCCAGCCGCAGCGGAGCGCTCGACACCCAGTATCTCGCCGGCCTGGGCGAGCAGGCCGCGGTGGACTGGTCCGAGTACTTGGAGCAGCAGACTGAGCAACTGAAAAGCCAGCTCGACGCCGCAGGGGGTGCCCAATGACGCCCACCTGGCACAACCTCACTCGCGCCATTACCACCCGCGCCGGCCTGAGCTTCACCGGCTACACCGCCGACGAGGATCCGCGCTTCATCAACTGGGCGCCCGCCCGGGTGCCGCCCCAGCCCAACCAGTGGAACATCGAGCACCGCCTCGGCGAGTCCCTGCTCGAGGAGGTGCGCACCCTGCACGCCGTTGACGAGGTGGAGGCCTTCGAGGCGATCCAGTTCGCCCTGATGTCCCCCTACTGGAAGACCGGTGGCGCTGGCGCCGAGTGCGGCTTTGCCACGGGCCTGGCTGCGCTGGCCGTAGTCGGCATGCGAGCCCTGCGAGCGGGCGCCGAGCCCTTCGACCCCGAAGCCTTCGAGGACTGACCCATGCGTGATTTTCAACGCTGCCAACCGGCGGCGACGGGATCGGCTTGCCCGGAGAAAGGCCCGGCCCTGCAACTGACCCCGCACCACCTGGAGCTGATCCGCACCGCGCAGCAGGCGCTCCACCGTGCCACCGACCAGACCAGCACCACCGCCGAGCACGGCGCCGCACTCGCCGACTGGCAGGCCGCTGCCGAGCGGCTGGCCGTGGCGCTGATCGCCCGCCTGGAGAGCATCGAGGAGGTCCGCCCATGACCGTTGTCCCGTTCAATCGCGGCGGAGGCGAGCCGCCGCACATCGACGCCCGGAGCTTCCGCCTGCTGATAGACGCGCAGATCGAGGCCCGCGTGCTGGCCGACGAGGAAACCGACCCGCAGCGTCGCGCCGACCTGGAACGGCTGGCCGGGCAGTTGCTGGCGCTGGTCGAGCGGCTGATGCCACCGAAGGGGGCCGCATGAGTCTCGATTGCGTGACCGCCTTCCGTGACGCCCTGCAAGGCGCCTTCGGCCCGCTGGAGTGGCTGCCCGAGCCTGATGCCCAGCTCCACCGCTTCCACGTCCCCGGCGACCGCAGCGGCAGCCGCAACGGCTGGTATGTGCTGTTCCCGGACGGGCTGGCCGCTGGCGCCTTCGGCAGCTGGAAGGCTGGCGCGGTCCACCACTGGAGCAGCCGCCAGCCCACCGACCCGCAGGAAGCCGAGCAGGTGCGCCAGCGCATCGAGCAGGCCCGGCGCCAGCGAGAGGCCGAGCAGCGCCGCCGCTGGGCGGCTGCCGAAAGCTGGGCCGCCCGCTGCTGGCAGGGAGCCCGCCGCGCCGAAGCCGGCCACCCGTACCTGGTCGCCAAGGGTGTGAAGCCCCACGGCCTGCGCCAGCGCGGCGGCGAGCTGCTGGTGCCGCTGTTCCATGCCGCCCGGCTGGTGAACCTGCAACGCATCGCCCCGGACGGCGGCAAGCGCTTCCTGCCCGGCGGGCGGGTGACGGGCTGCTACTGCGCCCTGGGCCGGATCGAGGCCGGCCGGCCGCTCTACCTCTGCGAGGGCTGGGCGACCGGGGCGACGCTCCACGAGCACAGCGGCGCCGCCGTAGCCGTGGCCCTGAACGCCGGCAACCTGCTGGCGGTCGGGCAGCACCTGCGCCGCCGCTACCCGGACGCCGTGCTGATCGTGGCCGGCGACGACGACCGCCAGACCGAGGGCAACCCCGGACGCACCAAGGCCAACCATGCCGCCGGCCTGCTCGGCTGTGGCGTGGTGTTCCCGCCCTGGAGCGGGAAAGAACCCCTGTCCCTGTCCGACTTCAACGATCTTCGCCAGTGGCGAGAGGCCAACCAATGACACCGACCAATGCAACCATGCCGCCCACGGATGAGGCCGGAGCGCTCATTCCTGCGCCAACCTATCCCGAGCCGCTGCCGCTGCTGCCCAACCTGGAGGCCGCCGCGCCCTATCCGCTCGCTGCCCTGGGCGATCTGCTGGGAGGAGCTGCCGCCGCCATCATCGAAGCCGTACAGGTTCCCGATGCCCTGGCCGCTCAGTCCGTTCTGGCTGCTGCCGCCATGGCCGCCCAGCCCCACGCCAACGCCCAGCGCGCCGGCCAGTTGATCCCGCTTTCCCTGTTCGCGCTGACTGTCGCCGAGTCGGGCGACCGCAAATCGGCCGCCGATCGCCTGGCACTGCGTGCCCACCACGACCGCCAACGGGAGCTGCTGGACTCCTACAAGGCGGAGGCGAAGGCATACCGGGACAACCGGGACGCCTACCAGCGCGTGCGCGCCCTGGTGCTGGACAAGGCCAAGGGCACGCCAGAGGCCGTCGCCGCCGAGCTGGCCAGACTGGAGGAGCCTGCGCCGCCGCTGCTGCCGTTCATCCTGGCCGAAGAGCCGACCCTTGAAGGGCTGCAAAAGTCCCTGCTGAACGGCCACCCCTCGCAGGGGCTGTTCAGCGACGAGGGGGGCCAGTTCTTCGGGGGGCATGCCAGCAAGCCCGAGAACATGCTCAAGAGCGTGGCGGGCCTGTCCAAGCTGTGGGACGGGGCGCCAATCACCCGCACCCGTGCCGCCGAGGGCGAGAGCGCATCGCGCAGCGGCTGCCGCCTGAGCGCGCACCTGATGATCCAGCCCATCGTGGCGCAGGAAGTGCTGGGCAACCCGCTCATGCAGGGGCAGGGCTTCCTGGCGCGCTTCCTGATCGCCTGGCCGCAGTCGCTGGCGGGTAGCCGCTTCTACCGCGACTCGGACCCAGCCAAGGACGCCCGGCTTGGCCACTACTGGCAGCGTATGGCCAGGCTGCTGGCGCTGGCCCCGCCGCAGGATGAGCGCGGCGAGCTGGCGCCCCCGGCCCTGCCCCTGGAGCGGGAGGCGCTGGCCGCGTGGATCACCACCCATGACGCCATCGAGGCCGAGCTGGGCAAGGGCGGTGACCTTCAGGAGATCAAGCCGACCGCGGCCAAGGGCGGGGAAAACGTGCTGCGCATCGCCGGAGTGCTGGCCGTCATCGAGGAGTCCGGCGCCATCACCCGGCCCATCCTCGAGCGTGCCGCCATCCTGGTGCGCTGGTATCTGGTCGAAGCCCTGCGTCTGACCAACCCGGCCAAGGCAGAGCCGCACCTGATCCAAGCACAGCGGCTGTTCGACTGGCTGGGCGCCAATGGCTGGCAGACCTTCGAGGCGCGCACCTTGCAGCGGGAGGGTCCTCCCATCGCCCGCAAGAGCGCCAAGCAGCGCGACCAGCTGTTGGCCGTGCTGGTCGAGCACCACCACCTTTTGACCAGCGACGGTAAGCACTTCCGAATCAATCCGGCTGCGACTGCGACAACTGCGACAACTGCGACAACTGCGACAAAGCCCGCACAGCAAGGCCCGGAGGGTTGCGACACCCTTGCGACAAGCTGCGACACGCCACCCACCACTCTGCCGCTGTCGCAACCTGTCGCAACCCTGTCGCAATGCACAAAGCCAGCAAATACGGTGGCTGTCGCAGATGTCGCAAATGTCGCAGTCGCAACCCATGCAAGGTACGGGGGTGAGCTGTGACCGCCGCCGAGCTGCTGGGCATGGCCCAAGCCGAAGGGGTGGTGCTGGCGCTGTCTGGCGGACGCCTGACCTGGGAGGCCGACCACCAGCCGCCCGCCGAGCTGATGGCCGGTATCAAGGCGCACCGCCTGGAGATCGTCGCCGCCCTGCGCGCCGCCAATGATGCCCAGCCTGCCAGCAGCGAGCACCACCGCAACGCCTGGACGATCACCCGAGGCGGGAAGCCGGTCTGCACCATCTGCGGCACCCCCATGACCTATTCCGAAGCCTTGGCCGAAGCCCGCTGGCGCTGGCCGGATGCCGACATCCTGGAGAACTGACCCATGACCACGAGCCACCCACAAGCCATCCTTGCCTTGGCGAACATAGCCATGAAACCCGAGGCCACCTTGCGCACCCGGTTGATCGTCGCCCGCCGCGTGTTGCGCCGCGTCTGCGCCTACCGTGAGGCCATCCACGACGAGCGCCGCGCTCTGCGCCGCAAGGCCAACCAACTGCGCCAGCATCTGCCGTTCACCAAGCTGGCGATACACAGCCTTGAGCAGCAGGCGAGCGACTACGGCGCCGAGCAAATGGAGGCCACCCGACAGGTGCTGATGTCCTACGGGGAGGAGCTGCTCCATGACCGGGCCGGCTATCTGGCCGCCCTGGGCTTCGACGGGCTGTGCGACCTGTTGAGCGTCAACCCGGTGGAGCGGGAGCAGGTCCGCCGCGAAGGTGTGGCCGACCTGGCCGACCTGATCTTCATCCACAACCTTGAGGAAAGCGCCAGCCATCGGGGCGAGGACTTCAAGAGCGGCCCGCTGTTCGAGGCGTGTTTCGCCGCCATGGGTGAATTCATCCGCACCGCACCGGAAGGCGCGCTGCCCGATCCGTTCGGCCCTGGTGGCCCGCTGTACGGCGCCCCGGTTCGCATGGCTCAGCCGGACGGCACCGTGACCATCAAGCGCCCGGACCTGACCGCGCATGACGCCAGCGGCTCCCGTGTGGTGAAGCGGTAAACCCTGCCGGCTGCCGGTTCGAGCAACCCAAGACGGCCCGTCGCACTGACGGCGGGCCACAACTTCCCAGCAGGCGCCAGGCTGGCGCCGACCATCCCACACCCTGGAGTCGATCCCATGACAGCGAACGATTCGCCCGAGCGAACGAAACAGCGGGTTTCAGAAGAACAACGCCGCCGCGTGCTGGACCTGCGCCGCCGGATGTCGCTGCGCCAGGTGGCCACCGCCACCGGCTTGCCGCTGGGCACGGTGAAGACCCTTGTTTCACGCTCCGGCGCCTTCCGCGACAACCTAGAGCACCGGGCCTTCTTCACCCTGCCCCCATTCCGCCCCAGCGCCAGCACGAACCTGAGCACACGCGCCGCACCGCCGCAGAGGACCATAACCGGCGACAAGGAGGTTGATGCCCTGCTGTGGCTGCGCGAGTGCATAGAGACGGGGGACGAGGCGCTGATCGGCCTCGCCCTGGAAGCATCGAAGCGAATCGCCACGCCCCACAAGGAGCTGGACCAGCGCTTCCGGGAATGGGAGTGGAAGCCGTACCGGCTCGGCCTGAAGCCGGGCATTCCGCCCTTCCGCTTCCATGGGCTTCACGAGCTGGAGGGGCTGGCCAGGGACTCGCTGGCGCTGGCGAAGGATCGCGCCGAGGCCGCCGGACGCTTCGGCAACGTCAATGCGGACACCGATCAAGAGCACTGGTGTTGCGTGGTGCTCGCCGGCCTTGAGCCGGACGGCATGGGCCTCTACGACGATGCCAAGGCCGCCGAGCGCTTCAAGGCCCACCCCGAGCAGCTACCGCACACCCTGGCCGACTGCCTGCATGAGCTGGACTACTGGCATGACCTGTGGCGCCTGCGCCGGGCCTGTCCCGAGTCGCCTGGCGCCTATACCTACGAAGGACCGAGCGAGGCGAGCGCTCGGCGCTTCTTCGTCGAGGGCCTGCTGGCGGAGATTCGCCCCCGCAACCGCGACGAGGCAAAGGCCGTGCTGCGCCATGCCACCGCGCACCAGCGACTCGAAGGCGCCACGGGCGACGCCATCCTGGAGAACCTGATCGGCTGACCCGAGCGCATCGGCTGGCGCGCTCGCCGCGGTGGCCAGCACCGGTCAGGCGTCACGCACCGTCACGACGAGTCACGCACTACTCAGCGGGCACAAAATTGTGCCCGTGGGGCTGTCATGACTGCGCGGCCTGAATGTGTCGGCTGGATTGGCAGCCTTGGAACGTTACTTCACCGTTACACGGCCGCTGCCGAACTGTTGCACATCCGTTGAACGTCCGCTGAGCGGACGTTGAGCATTCGACGAGCAGACGGCGACTGTTCGACTAGTCGTCGGCGAGCTGCTGGCGCCTGGCCGATCACCTGAGAGGGTGCCCTGATCCGGGGCACCCTTGCCCAGCACCACCCCAAGCCGGCGGCACCGCCATGGTCTGCCATGCCTTCGAGTGAGCCAGACCAGCACCGAGCCAGGCATCGCCAAGGCGCTGCTCGGCACTGGCGTAAAACGCTACCTCGCCGTTACTTCACCGTTACACGACCGATACCCTACCGTTGTGCATCCGTTGATGCGTCGCACTACATGTGCGGAAGATGACGAGATACTGATTCTCGGCAGCCACACAAATGCTAAGGAAACCCTGAAGAAGACTTTCTGAATCTGGTGAAATACGCCGATCCCGTTGCCCGAGTTTCCCGATGAAGCAGATGACCTTTGCCGATGCCGAGTACGCCGGCAAGCGCAAGCAGACCCGTAAGGAGTTGTTCCTGATCGAGATGGATCAGGTGGTGCCGTGGTCTGGGCTGATCGCCCTGATCGAGCCGCATTACCCGAAGGGTGAAGGCGGTCGTCCGGCGTATCCGCTGATGGCGATGCTGCGCGTGCATCTGATGCAGAACTGGTTCGGTTACAGCGATCCTGCGATGGAGGAGGCGCTGTACGAGACCACTCTCCTGCGCCAGTTTGCCGGATTGAGCCTGGAGCGTATCCCTGACGAAACCACCATCCTCAACTTCCGTCGTCTGCTGGAGAAGCATGAGCTGGCGGCTGGGATTCTGGCGGTGATCAATGGCTACCTGGGTGACCGGGGCCTGTCGCTGCGCCAGGGCACCATCGTCGATGCCACGCTGATCCATGCGCCGAGCTCGACCAAGAACCAGGACGGCAAGCGCGACCCCGAGATGCACCAGACGAAGAAGGGCAACCAGTACTACTTCGGCGCGAAAGCGCACATCGGTGCCGACGATGAATCGGGCCTGGTGCACAGCGTGGTGGTCACGGCGGCCAATGTGGCAGATGTCACCCAAGTCGACCAACTGCTGCATGGCGAGGAAAACGTGGTCTGTGCCGATGCCGGTTATACCGGGGTCGAAAAGCGCCCCGAGCATGAAGGTCGTCAGGTCATCTGGCAGGTCGCGGCTCGGCGCAGTACCTACAAGAAACATGGCAAGCGCAGCGTGCTCTACCAGCAGATCCGCAAGATCGAGAGAGCCAAGGCGCAGGTACGAGCGAAGGTCGAGCATCCGTTCCGGGTGATCAAGCGCCAGTTCGGTTACGTGAAGGTACGCTTCCGGGGCCTGGCCAAGAACACCGCGCAGTTGGTGACGCTTTTCGCGCTGTCGAACCTGTGGATGGCGCGCCGACATTTACTGGCGAATGCAGGAGAGGTGCGCCTGTAATGCGGGAAACGGTCGCTGCGACGTGCTCGCGGTGGCTAAAAAACGCAGAAACGAGCGGGTGATCCGATCGTTTTTGATCGATTCTCCGCTTTCAAAGTCGGCGGGGGCTGAAGTCAGCCAGAAATACATGACTACTTCAGACCATCCCTAAGCAAGTCCTACTGTGTTGGATGGCTATTCTTGCATCTTCAACTCAGGGAAGGAGACGCTTTAATGGCTACTCTGTATACATTTGTATGCACTGAAAGCGGCAAATTGACATGGCGTCGTGGGAGTTCTTTATTCACGCGCGCCATGGAGGATGGCAGTATAAAAAAGTGGATTCTGCCAATTCTAAATAATGATGAAGAATGCAAGATTATTGGGAATTTGGCGCTGCCTCGGATCTATCAGACGCAAAAATCTAGATAATTGTTTCGAGACTCGGTTGCTGGAGATGATTGTCGCTCTGCTCTGGTAGCTGGAGAGCTATCGGCGAAATCTGCCGGTAAGCGCCCTGGTGGCTGGCCAGTCGAGCCGATGCCGACCTGGCTCCCTGTCGAGCAATACGCGCGCGCGAGACGGAGCGATTCGTTCTCCCTACCAGCTGTGCCACCAAGACGCACGCAAGCCAGCACCGCCCCGCCGTCATGGCCGGTATGGGAGGCAGGAGGCGAGCGCTTCAAGCGGTATGAGGCCGGTATCGTCCGTATCGAGGTATTCACTTGAAGCCGCACCAGCCGCTGCCCCTGGCGCTTTTCGGGAACTCCAAAAGAAGAAGACCAGCGGGCCGCTCGAACGGGCGGTGGCTCTGCCGGCTATGCCACTCAGCCAAGACCGGTGGGAGGATGGCGGCTTCGGTAATGGTCGGCTTCGTGTGCAGTGATGCGTCAGCGCTATGCTGGGATACCGGCAGTACGTACCGACCCGCTTTTCCAGCTGCGGCCCGCACCAGTCGGGCAGTACAGGGCAGGTTCTGGAACCTCCAAGATGGAGGACTAGAGGCAGCCAGCAGGTCAACAAGCGCGACCGGGCTTCGGGTAGCTCGTGGGAGCTGTGCCGCGCCCTGGGCTGCCAGGAGGGGTTCCTGATCCGCCCTGCCGAGCTGATCCGCAAGCCCAAGGGCATGCACTGGCGGACGTTCGGGCAGAAGATCGAGCAGCTCAAGCGAGTGGATGCCCGTGCCCTGGAGGATGCCGCTGCCATGCTCGCCAGCATCGAACGCGGCGTGAAGATTGCCGAGGTGGCTCTGTCGCACTGCTGATTGGGGCAATGCCTTGGTGGCCGGCGCCCGCGAAACTACCGGCTTCAGTCGAGACTACCGGGATTGGTAGTTTCGATGGCACCGCCTGACTCGTAACTTTAACTGGCTGGTCGTGGATAATGATCAGTGCGCTGGCAACAAATTTGGAGGAGTATCACTCGCTACTTGGGGAAAGCTCATATACGACAGATGCGCCCTCCGACAAAAGCCACTAACAAGGAAAGAAGGCCAGCTAGTAGGCCGGAAAATGCAAAAGACCTTGCTTTCGGATTATCTTTATAGTCTGGATGATTCCAATTCGTAGCGACCTTTAATCCAAGCCAACCAATCATGGCAGCAGGCGTTCCAGAGATATTGAGCGCTACTAATATGGTGAAGAACAATCGCTCCATTGCTCCCGTGAGCCAAGGCGGGACGCGCTTGGGATTGTCGAGGAGCAAGGGCTTTTCCCCGAGAGCCATCTTTTTCCGAAGAGCCCAAAGGAAGTACTCGACAATAAAGTGGCCAAGGAGCAGCGAAAACAAAAGCCCAAACACCCAGCTCATAATTCCTCCACAAACTAAAGTCTTTATTGAACAGCATACGCTCGATAAGCTGCCAAGCAGGATAAACAAGAGCATACGCGCGATAATATGCCTGCTCTATTCGGTTCGACTGCTCTGAAAATATGCCTTCCATAGGCGGTATGGCCCATGCCGACCAGTATTGAATTTAGACGCCCATGCGTGAAAAACCACACGGCTTTCATCAAGCGCAGCACGTTGCACCTGCCGAGCTTCACGCTGATAGCCGCACGCCTCACCAACCGGCGAGCGCACTATGCTCGACCACCTGACTCACCGCACGCTGCCGCCCGGCAACTGCTGTCGCAGATGAAGGATTGACCTAGCTCGTCAAGGATGGAGGGCAGCACCAGACTGGCACTGGGCCGAGCACAGCTAAGGCAGTGACAGGCCCCCCGCCACGGGTCCTTCCAATCCCCGCCACCCCTGCGGGTAATTCGAGCCCCGACTCTGGACTACATACGGGCGATCTGCCGCCGGCCTGTTTCCGGTTCCGGTTTTGCCTGGAAGCCGCGCCAGCAGTCGCACAGAGGCCGATGGCCATGCGGAAACGACCGGACATAGCCAGCAGGGAGGGGGAGGCTCGAAACTTTCAGCCCTTGCGCGCCTAGACCGCGCCCTGAAGTCTTTTTTCACGCCCGCGAAATTAAAAATTCGGGAGTTGGCCGATGGCAGGCCACCGCGAAAGGCGCAGGCGCAGCCGGGGGGACCCTGGCACTCCTCCCACCCCCGCGGGGAAGGCGTCGAGCCGCGCGGTAACCGACAATTTTTCGATTTTTCGGATGCTCCACCACAACCCTTTCTTCGATCCGCTGGAGGCCGCGCAGCCTCTGGCTTCCAGACGTTTGACAGGGGTGGGCAGGGTGAGCATTTGCCGAAAGTCAATGTACAAGAGGATCACCACTCGCGAATCGCTGGAAGCCGCGCCGCTGCTGGGCTGACGCCGATCCGCTGGCTTGTGTGGCTTGTACATCGGTGCTTAGCTGTCTGCGCGCGGGGCTGACTGTCCGCAGATCGGACTTTGAGCCGCCCCCGGCGCCAGTACATATCCGGAAAGTCGGGAATGATCGCCGGCCAATCCGGGGCGGGCATCCAGTTTGCCGCTGGCCGATCTGCTGCGCCAGTGCTGGCGAGTCGACTGAGCATCGCCAAGGCCGCGCTTGGCAACGGGCCCACTGTCAAGACAGTGACCAGCACCGGACGTTAAGCATTAGAGCCCGTTACCGTAACTGCTAACCGTCAAACGATCCCGGATTAATGCGGGCTTTTCATTACCTTGTCATGCGGGACATGGCAGTTTGGCGCGCCCAAAAACCTAGAGATCCGCTGAATGGCCAAAACTTGGCGCATCACGCTCGACGGGCAGTCCTACAACATTACCCACTCAGAGCTGCTGACCGACCACCTGGGACAGTGGTCGCTACATCTATCGTATGGTAGAGAGATCATCAAAACTCTGTGCGGCTCCTATCAACACCTGCGCGAGCTGTTCGACCAGTGCAAGGCTGTCGGTATCCACTGCGAGCGCAACAGCGTGGATTGACCTGCTTCGCTCGCAAGAGCAGTACGCCGGATATGGGAAAACACCCCATGCAAGCCGCCTGTAAAGCGCGTTTACAGTCCTGCCCGGCTTTGCGAAAACCAACCCAATGGATGAGGCCGGCACGGTAAGAACACGGTAAGGCCGGAGGGGTGGCCATGATGACCACACCCCAAGGCATCCCCGCGTAAAGCCGGGGAAATCCCGGAATAGCACGCGCCAGCTGATCCGGTAGCCGATGGCCTGGCCTGATCCTGTTCGCGTCTGGTGCTGGCGCTGGTGGCCGATGGGAGGGGGTGGGTTGAAACTTCGAGGCTCGCCGCGCCGGAAACCGCCCGATCCCTCACGTGTAGAAAATCTCCCCGTTAACGGAAGTCGTTAACTTAACTGTTAACAGGGAGGGAATCGCCGCCCTGGTGCTGGCGCTGGTTTCCATCGAGGTTTCCACGCAGGTTGCCAGCAAAACAGCGGCAACCGTCACGCACCCTTCACGCAGGATCGCCACGCACCGGCCCGCCTTGGTGCTGCCCTGAGTGGCGAGAGCGCCACACTGAGGCAGGCCCGCCAGCAGGAGGCGGATGGTCTGGTTCTGGACCATGCCAGGAGGGGCGCGGACATTGGCCGGAAGCTCGGCTGATCTACTCGGCCCGTGTGCGTGTGGGACTGGCTGAAGGGGGGCGATTTACCCCCCTTGCGAAACAACCCGCCCCGCGTGCTCGTGGGGCTGGCTGCGCTCCCCGCTGGCCGATCACCGGAAGGGCGCCCCGATCTGAGGCCCTCATGCCGAGCAGTACGCGCACGCGAGGGGCTGGCACACTACGCCGACAGACCATCAGCGAGGCCAGCACCATGACCGCCATTCAGCGGGACTACCTGGACGACTACGACCGCCAGCGCAAGCCAGCGCCATTCCCCCGCGACCTGGCCGCCGCCATCGCACGCAAGGCCGAAGCCATGGCCCGCCGTTTCGAGGAGCAGGCCGCCGCGCAGTTGGTGAGGGACGCCCAGCGCGCCCTGCGCCGCGGGCAGTCACCGGAGAGCATCGCGCAAGAGCTGGGGCTGTGAGACTGCTGGCGATCGATTGCGCCGCCCGCTGTCGCCCTGCTGTGGTCGCTGGAGAGCTACCGGCGAAATCTGCCGGCTACTGTATTAATAACCAGTTACCACCAGCGCCAGCCAGAAGGTAGCGTGGAGTCGCCGCCCCCTGGTGCCGATCACCGCATAACCACCAGACCACCAGACCACCAGCGGCGGAACACCGGTGGAGATCACCATGGGCGATGGAGTGACGACGATCACCAGCGCCAGCAGTGCGTCACCCTGGTGGCGATCATTGAGGCCGGCGGATGGGGGAACACTTCACGCGTCGCCAAAGTGGGGGAACAAATGGGGGAACAAATGGGGGAACAAATCGAGTATCGGCCTCAAAGTCAAGAAACTGCGCGGCCTACAGCGAAAAAAACGCCGGCCACAAGCCGGCTTTTTTATTTTCAGCATCGCGAGCCGTGCGAATTCCAGCAGCCCTTCCCCCTTATTGCCGGCCGTTTCTTGATGCGAGGCAACTTTTTGAAGTGCCTCGATTCACGCAGCCATGCACTTTCGCTAACGTGTCGCTTCCCTGGTTGGAGTGACAGGATGCGCATCCTCCTGCTGGCGCTGATTCCCCTGGCCCTGCTGGCCTGCAAGATGGAACCGGACCCGATCCGCATCGGCGGCAATCGCTGGCCCGGCCATGCCCCGCTGTATCTGGCCGACGAGCTGCAATGGCTGGAGCCGGCCGGCCTGCGGCTGGTCGAATACCCCAACGCCAGCGGCGTGCTGCGCGGCTTCCGCAACGGCCTGCTGGATGCCGCCCTGCTCACCCTGGACGAAGCCCTGACGCTGCAGAGCAGCGGTCTGGACCTGGAGATACTGCTGGTCACCGACCTTTCGGCCGGCGCCGATGTGCTCTATGCCCGGCCGCCGATCCTTGCGCCCGCCGACCTCAGGGGGCGGCGTGTCGGCGTGGAAAGCAGCGCCCTCGGGGCCTTCTTCCTGTCGCGCATCCTCGACCGGACCGGCCTGCGGCCCGACGAGCTGAGCGTCGTCAGCCTGCCGATCCACGAACAGGCCGCCGCCCTGGGCGCAGGCCGCGTCGATGCGCTGGTCAGTTTCGCCTCCCAGGGACCGACCCTGGAGGCGCTCGGCGCCCGGCGCATCTTCGACAGCCGCGAGCTGCCCGGCGAAATCATCGACGTGCTGGTGGTCGACCGCCGGCGCGTCGCGGCCGGACAGCGCAGGCGCCTGAAGTCGCTGTGGTACGAAGCCCTGCACCTCTGGCAGGCGTCCCCCGACTGCGCCGGCCCGGCGCTTGCGCAGCGCCTGAGGCTGGGCGCGCAGACCCTGCAGGACAGCCTCACCGGGCTGCTGGCGGGCGATCCCGCCCTCAACCGGCAGATGCTGGCGGACGGCCGCCTGCTGCGCAGCATCGAACGACTCAACCGCTACATGGTCGAACGCCGGTTACTGTCCCGCCCGGCCAGGCCACGGGAACTGCTCGCCAGCTGCGGGGCCTACGGATGCTGACTCAACTTGCCCAACTGTCTCTGCGCAAATCCCTGCCGCTGCTGCTCGGCCTCTTCGCCCTGCTCTTCACCCTGCTGCTGACCACGCTTTACCTGCCGCGCAGCATCGACAAGGAGCTGCATGCCTGGCGCAACCACACCAACCAGCTGCTCGTGCTGCTGCAGAGCACCCTGAGCGACCACCTGCGCCACGGCCGCCAGGCGGAGCTGGAAACCGCGCTGGCCGACTTCGCCAGCCTGCGGGGCGTCCGCTGGGCCATGGTGGCCGACCCGCAACTGCGGGTGCTGGCGGCCACCCGCCTGGGCCTCGCCCCCCGGCAGCTCGGCATCGCTGCCGAGCGGGTGCAGGCACAGCTGGCCAGCGGGCACCCCGCCTGGCTGGAGCACGCCAGCCAGCGCTATCTGGCCATCCTCCCGCTCGACCAGACCAGCCAGCGCAATGGCGAGAGTGGCGAGGCGCTGCTGGTCGATCTGGACTTCAGCCCGCTGCTCAGCCAGACCCGCCTCGAAGCCTGGCTCTACCTCGGCCAGATCCTCGTGCTGCTGCTGCTGCTCGGGCTGGCCCTCAACCGCCTCTACCACCGCCTGATCACCCGGCGCCTGGCGCGCATCGACCGCGCCGCCCGGCGCTTCGCCGCCGACCAGCAGCCGCAGCCGGCCGCGGTCGACGGCCACGACGAGATCGGCCAGCTGGCCGAGACCTTCAGCCAGATGATGGGCCAGCTGCACGAGCGCCAGCAGGCCCTGCAGGACAGCGAGCAGCTGATGCGCGAGCTGTTCGACAGCTCGCCGGCCGGCATGCTGGTGGTGAGCGGCGGGCTGCGGGTGGAGCAGGCCAACCCGGCGGCGGCGGCGCTGTTCGGCTGCGCGCCGGAGGACTTGCCGGGCAGGCGCCCGCGCGACCGCCTGCTGACCGGCGACTCGCTCAAGCGTCTGCTGCGCACGCCGGCCAATAGCCCGGTGGAGCTGACCGGCCTGCGCCAGGGCCGGGAACTGCCGCTGGAGGTCACCTGGACGCCCTTCATGCGCGACGGCCGCCAGCGCTACCTGCTCCTGCTGCGCGACATCAGCGAACGCCTGCAGGCCGAGCAGCGCCTGCGCTTTCTCGCCCATTTCGACCCGCTGACCCACCTGGCCAACCGCCACTGCCTGGTCCAGCGCCTGGAGCAGCTGCTGGCCGCCCACACCCCGCTGAGCCTGCTGTTTCTCGACATCGACCACTTCAAGCGGATCAACGACACCCTCGGCCACGAGGTCGGCGACCGCCTGCTGGCGGAGATCGCCCGGCGCCTGACCCGGCTGGTTCCCGAGCAGGCCCTGGTCGCGCGCTCAGGCGGCGACGAGTTTCTCCTGCTCCTCGAGGGGCGCACGGCACAAGAGGCCCGCGAGCTGGCCGAAACCCTGCTGCGCGACTTCAAGGCGCCCCTGCAGCTCGGCCAGTACGAATGCTTCGTCACGCCCAGCATCGGCATCACCGGCTGCGCCGGCCAGGGCGACGCCACCGAACTGCTCAAGCAGGCCGACCTGGCCCTCTACGCCGCCAAGGATGCCGGGCGCAACCGCCTGGCCGTCTACAGCCGCCCGCTCGGCGAGGCCGCCGAGCGCCGCCTGCAGCTGGAACAGGAACTGCGCCGCGCCCTCGACCGGCAGGAATTCGTCCTCCACTACCAGGCCCAGGTCGACGACCAGGGCCGCCCGCAGGTCATGGAGGCCCTGCTGCGCTGGCAGTCGCCGAGCCGCGGGCTGGTGCTGCCGGGCGAATTCATCCCGGTGCTGGAGGACAGCGGGATGATCATCGAGGCCACCCGCTGGGTGTTCCGCGAGGCCTGCCGCCAGGCCCGCCGCTGGGCCGAACAGGGCCATGCCCTGCGCATCGCGGTCAACCTGTCGCCGCTGGACTTCCGCCAGGCCGACCTGGCTGGCACCCTGCTGGCCATCCTCGCCGAGGAACAGACCCCGCCCGAGCTGCTCGAACTGGAAATCACCGAAAGCGCCCTGCTCGATGCCGGCGAGGAGGTCCAGCGGACCCTGGCCAGCCTCAAGGCTGCCGGCCTGCCGCTGCTGCTCGACGACTTCGGCACCGGCTACGCCTCGCTCACCTACCTGCAGCAGTTCCCCTTCGACGGCATCAAGATCGACCGCCAGTTCGTCGCCGGCCTGCCGGACAGCGAGCACTCGGTGGCCCTGGTGCGCGGCATCCTGACCATGGCCAGGCACCTCGGCCTGCACGTGGTGGCCGAAGGGGTCAGCAACGAGCGCCAGGCCGCCTTCCTGCGCTTCAACGGCTGTCCCAGCCTGCAGGGCTATCACTACTGCCGCCCGCAGCCGCCGGCCGACATCGAGCGCGACTGGCCCCGGGAGGTGCCCGGCCGCCGGCGTTAGCGTTTGCCGCCCTGCCCCGGCTCTGCTAGTGTCGCCGCGTTTTTTCAGAAGTGCCGCCGACACAGGTTCCCGCCCATGGCCCGCAAGAAAGCCGCCGTCGATTTCGAAAAATCCCTCGCCGAACTGCAGCAACTGGTCGAGCGCCTGGAGGGCGGCGAGCTGTCGCTGGAGGACTCCCTGGCCTGCTTCGAGCAGGGCATCCGCCTGACCCGCGACTGCCAGGCGGCGCTGAGCCAGGCCGAGCAGAAGGTGCAGATCCTCCTGGAGCGCGGCGGCACCCTCGAACAGGCCCCCTTCGACGCGGACAGCCAAGCATGATCGCGACCTATCAGAAGCAGTGCCAGGCCCGCGTCGACGCCGCCCTGGAAAGCCTCCTGCAAGCCCCGCGCGACGAGCTGGCGCGGCTCTACCAGGCGATGCGCTACAGCGTCGTCAACGGCGGCAAGCGGGTCCGCCCGCTCCTCGTCTACGCCGCCTGCGAGGCGCTCGGCGGCACGCCGGAGCGGGCCGAGGGCGCCGCCTGCGCGGTGGAGCTGATCCACGCCTACTCGCTGGTCCACGACGACCTGCCGGCGATGGACGACGACGACCTGCGCCGCGGCCAGCCGACCACCCACAGGGCCTTCGACGAGGCCTGCGCGATCCTCGCCGGCGACGGCCTGCAGGCGCTGGCCTTCGAGGTGCTCGCCGATCCCCGGCGCAACCCCGAGGAGGCCGGGCTGCGCCTGGAGATGTCGCGCACCCTGGCCCGGGCCGCCGGCCCCGCCGGCATGGTCGGCGGCCAGGCCATCGACCTCGAGGCGGTCGGCCGGGCGCTCGACCAGGGCGCCCTGGAAACCATGCACCGGCACAAGACCGGCGCGCTGATCGAGGCCAGCGTGCGCCTCGGCGCCCTGGCCAGCGGCCGGGCCGACGAAGCCAGCCTGGCCGCGCTCGCCGACTATGCGCGGGCCATCGGCCTGGCCTTCCAGGTGCAGGACGACATCCTCGACGTGGAAAGCGACACCGCGACCCTCGGCAAGCGCCAGGGCGCCGACATCGCCCGCGACAAGCCCACCTACCCGGCGCTGCTCGGCCTCGACGCCGCCAAGGCCTATGCCCTGGCCCTGCGCGACCAGGCCCTGGCCGCCCTCGAGCCCTTCGACACCGGCGCCGAGCCCCTGCGTGCGCTGGCTCGCTACATCGTCGAGCGGCGCCACTGAGCGGCGCCCGCGGCCCCTGCGACCATCGGCGGAGTCCGAGCGCTGCCAACGAATATCTAGACGTTGTCGCGATCGGGTAAAATGCCGCCTCTTTTACCTCCCGTAACAATCCTCCGATGCCCAAGACGTTCCACGAGATTCCCCGCGAGCGCCCCGCCACTCCCCTGCTGGACCGCGCCGCGACGCCCGACCGGCTGCGCCAGCTCGGCGAGGCGGAGCTGGAAGTGCTGGCCAACGAACTGCGCCAGGACCTGCTCTATACGGTCGGGCAGACCGGCGGGCACTTCGGTGCCGGGCTCGGCGTGATCGAGCTGACCATCGCCCTGCACTACGTCTTCAATACCCCCGAAGACCGCCTGGTGTGGGACGTCGGCCACCAGGCCTACCCGCACAAGATCCTCACCGGGCGCCGCGAACGCATGCTCACGCTGCGCCAGAAGGACGGCATCGCCGCCTTCCCGCGCCGCGCGGAAAGCCCCTACGACACCTTCGGCGTCGGCCACTCCAGCACCTCCATCGGCGCGGCGCTGGGCATGGCCATCGCCGCACGGATGAAGGGCGAGCAGCGCAAGTGCATCGCGGTGATCGGCGACGGCGCGCTGACCGCCGGGATGGCCTTCGAGGCGCTCAACCACGCCTCGGACGTGCAGGCCGACATGCTGGTGGTGCTCAACGACAACGACATGTCGATCTCCAACAACGTCGGCGGGCTGTCCAACTACCTGGCTAAGATCCTCTCCAGCCGCACCTACGCGAGCATGCGCGAGGGCAGCAAGAACATCCTCTCGCGCCTGCCCGGCGCCTGGGAGATCGCCCGGCGCACCGAGGAGTACGCCAAGGGCATGCTGGTCCCCGGCACCCTCTTCGAGGAACTCGGCTGGAACTACATCGGCCCGATCGACGGCCACGACCTGCCGATCCTGCTCGCCACCCTGCGCAACATGCGCGACCTCAAGGGACCGCAGTTCCTCCACGTGGTGACCAAGAAGGGCAAGGGCTTCGCCCCGGCCGAGGCCGACCCCATCGGCTACCACGCGATCACCAAGCTGGAGCCGGAGGGCAGCGAGCCGAAGAAGCCCAAGGGGCCGAAATACTCCAGCGTCTTCGGCCGCTGGCTGTGCGACATGGCCGCCGCCGACCCGCGGCTGGCCGGCATCACCCCGGCGATGAAGGAAGGTTCCGACCTGGTCGCCTTCAGCCAGCGCTTCCCGGAGCGCTACTTCGACGTCGCCATCGCCGAGCAGCACGCCGTGACCCTCGCCGCCGGCATGGCCTGCGACGGCATCAAGCCGGTGGTGGCGATCTACTCGACCTTCCTGCAGCGCGCCTACGACCAGTTGATCCACGACGTCGCGGTGCAGAACCTCGATGTGCTGTTCGCCATCGACCGCGCCGGCCTGGTCGGCGAGGACGGCCCGACCCACGCCGGCAGCTTCGACCTCTCCTACCTGCGCTGCATCCCCGGCATGCTGGTGATGACCCCCAGCGACGAGAACGAGCTGCGCCGGATGCTCACCACCGGCTACCTGTTCGAGGGCCCGGCGGCGGTGCGCTACCCGCGCGGCAGCGGGCCGAACGCGACCATCGAGCCGGGCCTCGAGCCCCTGCCGGTCGGCCGGGGCGTGCTGCGCCGGCAGGGCCGCAAGGTCGCGCTGCTGGTGTTCGGCGTGCAGCTGGCCGAGGCGCTGCAGGTGGCCGAGACGCTGGACGCCACGGTGGCCGACATGCGCTTCGTCAAGCCACTGGACGAGGCGCTGGTGCGCGAACTGGCCGCCGGCCATGAGCTGCTGGTGACCGTCGAGGAGAACAGCATCATGGGCGGCGCCGGCAGCGCGGTGGCGGAATTCCTCGCCGCCGAGAACATCGTCAAGCCGATCCTCCATCTGGGCCTGCCGGACTACTACGTGGAACACGCCAAGCCCGCGGAGATGCTCGCCGAATGCGGCCTCGACGCCGCCGGCATCGAAGCGGCGGTGCGCCGGCGCCTGGCGCAGCCGGACTGAACGGGCCGGACAGGGACGTCGAATGGAAAACCGCCGGCACGCCGCCATCGAAGGCGCACAATGACGGCTTCCCGCCTCGCCCTGGCCGCGCTCCTGCTGCCCGCCCCCCTCCTCGCCGCCGGCCCGGCCGACACCCCGCCGGCCTACCGCCTGCCGACCCAGACCGTCACCTCGCCCAAATCCGCCGATTTCGCCGAGCTGGCGAGCGCCGCCGCCACGGTGTTCGAGCGCGACGACATCGAACGCCTGCAGGTGCAGAGCGTGCCGGAGCTGCTGAACCGGGTTCCCGGCGTGGTCATGAGCCAGGCCGGCGGGCGCGGCGCGCTGAGCGGCGCCTTCATTCGCGGCGCCACGCCCACGCAGACCCTGGTGCTGGTCGACGGGGTGCGCATCAATGCCGCCGTCAGCGGCCTGGCCCGCCTGGAATTCCTCGACCCCGGGCGCATCGAGCGCATCGAGGTGATCCGCGGCCCGCAGGCCAGCCAGTACGGCGCCGATGCCATCGGCGGGCTGATCCGGATCACCACCCGCCGCGGCGAGTCCGGACTGCAGCCGCGCCTGCGCCTGGCGGCCGGCAACCGCGGCAGCTTCGAGCGCGAGCTGGGCCTGTCCGGCGGCGACGGCCGGACCCGCTTCGACCTCGGCGCCAGCCAGGCGGAGAGCCAGGGCTTCGACCGCAGCTCCGACGACCGCGGGCGCGACGCCGACCATGACGGCTTCCGCCGCCAGGCCCTCGACCTGACCTTGGAGCACCGTTTCACCGACCGCCTGCAGGCCGGACTGAACCTGCTCGACCAGCGCGGCGAAAGCGAGCTGGACGACGTCCACCGCTTCAGCCCCGGCGATCCCTACGAGCGCTTCGCCGTCAGCAGCCTCGCCGCCCATCTCGAGGCCAGACCGACCGATGCCTGGACCAGCCGCGTCGAGGCCGGCCACTCCGAGAACAAGAGCGAGAACCGCGACGACCACAACGTCGCCAACAACTACAGCTTCAACACCTACCGGGACTCGCTGACCTGGTTCAACACCCTGCGGCTCGACGAACGCCGGCAGCTGCTGCTCGGCGCCGAGTGGTACGAGGAACGCCTGAACAGCGATACCGACTACGCCGAGAGCCGGCGCTGGAACCGTGCGGCCTTCGTCCGCCACAGCTACCGGGGCGAGGGTTTCAGCGCCGAAGTCGGCCTGCGCCACGACGACAACCAGCGCTTCGGCAGCGAAGACAGCTGGAGCGCGGCGCTGAGCCTGAAAGTGGCAGCGGCCACCGAGCTGACCCTGAGCTACGCCGAAGGCTTCCATGCGCCGAGCTTCGGCCTGCTCTACTACCGGCGCACCCCGCTCTACGGCGGCAATCCCGACCTCTCGCCGGAACGCTCGAAGAGCTACGAGATCGCGCTGCGCGGCGAACACCTGCAGACCCGCTGGAGCCTGTCCGCCTACCGCACCGAGGTGGACGACCTGATCGTCATTGCCAGCCGGCCGGACAGCTTCTTCACCCGCCCGGAGAACATCGACCGGGCACGCCTGCAGGGCTTGGAGCTGGCCCTGTCGCGCGACCTCCTCGGCTGGCAGGCGACGCTGGCCGCCAGCCTGGTCGACCCGCGCGACCGCGACAGCGGCCACACCCTGCCCCTCCGGGCCCGGCGCAACCTGAGCCTGGACCTCGACCGCCGCTTCGGCGCCTTCTCCGCCGGCCTCGGCTGGCAGGCGGTGTCCAGCCGCTACGACGACGACACCAACGACCACCAGATCCCCGGCTACGCCCTGCTCGGCCTGCGCGGCAGCTGGCAGATGACCCCGGCGCTGAAGTGGCAGGCCAAGATCGACAACCTGCTGGACAAGGACTACTCGCAGGCACTCTACGACCGGCCGAACAATCCCCTCTACACCAGCGTCGGCCAGCACGAGTACCGCCAGGACGGCCGCAGCGCCCTGCTCTCGCTGACCTGGACGCCGTAGCCCGGCAAATTTTCGCCGCTCCGCCGAGCTGCTATCATCCGCAGCCCTTTTGCGCGGCGCGGCGCGATCTGCCCAGCCTTTCCCTGAACCGGGGCACCGACGGAGATCCGCATGCTGGAGAAGCTGTTCCGACTCGAGGCGCACGGCACCACGCTGCGCACCGAGCTGCTGGCCGGCCTGACCACCTTCCTGACCATGGCCTACATCCTCTTCGTCAACCCGAGCATCCTCAGCGAAACGGGCATGGACAGGGGCGCGGTATTCGTCGCCACCGCCCTGGCCGCAGCGATCGGCTCGGCGCTGATGGGCCTGATCGCCAACTATCCGATCGCGCTGGCCCCCGGCATGGGCCTCAACGCCTTCTTCACCTACGGTGTGGTGCTGCAGATGGGCCACAGCTGGCAGGTCGGGCTCGGCGCGGTGTTCCTCTCCGCCTGCCTGTTCCTGCTGATCTCGGTGCTGCGCATCCGCGCGTGGATCATCGACAGCATCCCGCTGGAGCTGCGCCTCGCCATCGGCGCCGGCATCGGCCTGTTCCTCGCGCTGATCGCCCTGCAGAACGCCGGCATCGTCGTCGACCATCCGGTGACCCTGCTGACCCTCGGTGACCTGACCGAGGCCCCGCCAGTCCTCGCCGCGCTGGGCTTCCTGCTGATCGTCACCCTGGAAGCGCGGCGAGTCCCCGGCGCGGTGCTGCTCGGCATCCTCGCCGTGACCCTCGTCGCCGTCGGGCTCGGGGTCACGCCCTTCGCCGGGCTGCTGGCGCTGCCGCCGTCGCTGGCGCCGACCCTGCTCCAGCTGGACATCGCCGGCGCGCTGGAGATCGGCCTGGTCAGCGTGGTCTTTGCCTTCCTGTTCGTCGACGTGTTCGACAACTCCGGCACCCTGATCGCGGTGGCCCGCCGCGCCGGGCTGATGGCGCCGGACGGCCGCCTGCCGAAGATGGGCCGCGCGCTCATCGCCGACAGCGCCGCGGCCCTGGGCGGCGCGCTGCTCGGCACCTCGACCACCACCAGCTACATCGAGTCTGCCGCCGGGGTGAGCGCCGGCGGGCGCACCGGGCTGACCGCCTGCACCGTCGCCGTGCTGTTTCTGCTCAGCCTGTTCTTCGCCCCGCTGGCCGCCAGCATTCCGCCCTTCGCCACCGCGCCGGCGCTGCTGTTCGTCGCCGTGCTGATGGTTTCCTCGCTCGCCGAAGTCGACTGGAGCGACCTGACCACCGCCGCGCCGGTGCTGGTCACCGCCCTGGCCATGCCGCTGACCTACTCGATCGCCAACGGCATCGCCTTCGGCTTCATCGCCTGGAGCGCGATCAAGCTCTGCGCCGGCCGCCGCCACGAGCTGAACCCGGCACTGCTGATCCTCGCCGGGCTGTTCGTGATCAAACTGGGCTGGTTCAACGCATGAGCCGGATTGGACGCGCCTGCCTCGTCGATGCCCCCGCAGGGTGGGAAACGGCCGCAGGCCTTTCCCGCCAGGCCGGCTGGAAAATCGCTGCGCGCGTTTTCCAGCCTGCGGCAGCCCCCTGAAAACCAGCAGCCGCACAAGCCCCTATCCGCCCCCGCAACCTACGAGTAACCCCATGAGCCTCCCGCACTTCGATCCCTCGCACTACGACACCCAGCTGGCCGGGAAGAAAGCGCGCCTGGCCGAATTGCTGGTGCCCTTCGCCGCCCCCGAGCCTGCGGTGTTCGATTCGCCCCGCGAGCACTACCGCCTGCGCGCCGAGTTCCGCCTGTGGCGCGAGGGCGAGGAACGCCACTACGCGATGTTCGATCCCGGCGACAAGCGCCAGCCGATCCTCCTCGACGACTTTCCCATCGCCAGCGAGCGCATCAACCGGCTGATGCCGCAGCTGAAGGCCGCCTGGCAGAACAGCGCGGCGCTCGCCTTCAAGCTGTTCCAGGTGGAGTTCCTCACCACCCTGGCCGGCGACGCGCTGATCACCCTGTGCTACCACCGCCCGCTGGACGCCTTCTGGCAGACCGCCGCCGAGCAGCTCGCCGCGGAACTGGGGGCGAGCATCGTCGGCCGCTCGCGGGGCCAGCGGATCGTCGTCGGCCGCGACTACGTGGAGGAGGAACTGGAGGTGGCCGGACGGCGTTTCCGCTACCGCCAGCCGGAAGGCGCCTTCACCCAGCCCAACGGCGTGGTCTGCCAGAAGATGCTGAACTGGGCCTTCGAGGCGCTCGGCGAGCGCGACGACGACCTGCTGGAGCTGTACTGCGGCAACGGCAACTTCACCCTGCCGCTGGCGACCCGGGTGCGCCGGGTGCTGGCCACCGAGATCAGCAAGACCTCGGTGAACGCCGCGCTGGCCAACCTGGACGACAACGGCGTGGACAACGTGACCCTGGTGCGCCTGTCCGCCGAGGAGCTGACCCAGGCGCTCAACGAGGTGCGGCCGTTCCGCAGGCTGGCCGGCATCGACCTCAAGGGCTATGACTTCGGCAGCGTGTTCGTCGACCCGCCGCGCGCCGGCATGGACCCGGACACCTGCGAGCTGACCCGGCGCTTCGAGCGCATCCTCTACATCTCCTGCAACCCGGAAACCCTGGCGGCGAACATCGCCCAGCTCCACGACAGCCACCGCATCGTGCGCTGCGCGCTGTTCGACCAGTTCCCCTACACCCATCACATGGAGTCGGGCGTGCTGCTGGAACGGCGCTGAGAGGCGCTCAGTCCTGGCGCGCCTGGTCGGGCCGGTCGAGCGTCGGCTCCTGGCGGCGCTGCAGGCGGCCGAAGTCGTCGTCGAACTCGCCCCTGGGTAGCTCTGCCGGCGGGAGCGGCACGGGCGGCTCCGCTGCGGGCGCGGGCTTCAGCCGGTACAGGGCGAGCAGCGCCAGCAGCGCGCTGCCCACCTTGTAGGCCAGCGCGCCAAGGTCCAGATTGCGCAGGGTGCCGCCATCCAGCCACAGCGAGCCCAGGCGCGCCAGCACCAGCGCCGCCTGCATGGTGATCAGCAGCACCAGGGCGCTGCGCAGCCGTTCCGGGCGGCGGGTCGACCACAGCAGGAACAGCGCCAGGCCCAGCTGCAGGCCACCGTAGTAGACCCGGGTGTTGCTCACCGAGACCGCTTCCATCAGCAGCATGCCGTTCAGGTTGGCCATTTCGTAGGGGCGCAGCCAGTAGGCCAGGCCCACGCCGCCCATGACCACGACCTGGACCAGCAGGACGATTCGGGCGAAAAGCATGTCGGTTCTCTCCATCAAAAAAGGATGCGCCGCGTCCCAACCGGGACGGCATTTGGCCATCTGTGCGTCGGTCCACAAAAGACCCGCTCCTGCAT
Organism: Azotobacter chroococcum; assembly: GCF_002220155.1. Taxonomy (NCBI): domain Bacteria; kingdom Pseudomonadati; phylum Pseudomonadota; class Gammaproteobacteria; order Pseudomonadales; family Pseudomonadaceae; genus Azotobacter; species Azotobacter chroococcum. The sequence continues at coordinate 3,813,928 of NZ_CP011835.1, forward strand.
CATTCGTTCGCCACAGCGGACATCCCGGCAGGCTTGGGCTGCCGAAAGGGAAGGACTATCCTGCACGCCTGCCCCAGCCGGAGATCCCCATGCGCCGCCTCGTCCTGCTCGCCCTCACCCTCGCCAGCGCCGTCCAGGCCGCCGAGCCCGTCGCCATCGATGTGTACCGCGACCCCAGCTGCGGCTGCTGCCAGGACTGGATCCGGCACCTTCAGGCCAACGGCTTCGCCGTCACCGACCATGTCGAGACGAACATGGGCGCGGTCAAGTCGCGCCTCGGCGTGCCCTACAGCCTGGGCTCCTGCCATACCGCGGTGATCGACGGCAAGTTCGTCGAGGGCCATGTGCCGGCCGCCGACATCCTCAGGCTGCGCCGCCAGCCCGATCTGATCGGCGCCGCGGTGCCGGGCATGCCGGTCGGCTCGCCGGGCATGGAAATCGGCGACCGCCAGGATGCCTACCAGGTGATCGGCGTCACCCGCGGCGGCGAGCGGCGCGTGCTCGCCGACTATCCGGCGCACTGATCCCTGCCCGGCAGCAATCGACCTAGACTGAGGGGTATCGTTCAAGCCAAGGGGATGCCGCCATGCGCTGGAAACGGGCACGACGCAGCGACAACGTGGTGGATGCGCGCGGCGGTGGCCTGCGCTTCGGCGGCAAGGGCCTGGGCCTCGGCGGCATCGCGCTGGTGGTGATCGTCGGCCTGTTGATGGGCCGGGACCCGGGACAGATCCTTACCGAACTGACCACCCAGAGCTCGGTCGATTCGCGGCAGGCCGGCGCACCGCCCGCCGGCGACGAGCACGCCGAATTCGTCCGCGCCGTGCTCGGCGACACCGAGGACACCTGGCGAGCGCTGTTCCAGCAGGCCGGGCGCGAGTACCGGGACCCGGCCCTGGTGCTGTTCAGCCAGGGCGTGAACTCCGCCTGCGGCTTCGCCAGCCAGGCGGTCGGCCCCTTCTACTGCCCCGCCGACCAGCGGGTCTACCTGGATCTGGCGTTCTTCGACGAGCTGGCCCGGCGCTTCGCCGCCGCCGGCGACTTCGCCCAGGCCTACGTGATCGCCCACGAGGTCGGCCACCACGTGCAGACCCTGCTCGGCGTCTCCGCCCGGGTGAATGCCGCCCGCCAGCGCGGCGAGCCTCTGGAGGGCGCGACCGGCCTGCAGGTGCGCCAGGAGCTGCAGGCCGACTGCCTGGCCGGCGTCTGGGCCCATCATGCCCAGCAGCGCCTGGAATGGCTGGAGCCCGGCGACCTGGAGGAAGCCCTGAACGCCGCCAACGCCATCGGCGACGACCGCCTGCAGCGCCACGGCCGCGGCCAGGTGGTGCCCGACTCCTTCACCCACGGCACTTCGGAGCAACGGGTGCGCTGGTTCAAGCTGGGCTTCGAGGGCGGCGAGGTCAGGCGTTGCGACACCTTCCAGACCAGCAGGTTGTGAGGCGCGGCCGGCGTCCTTGAGGCAGGCTCAGCCCACCGGCAGCTGCGCCAGCAGCTCGAAGCAGTCGCGCACCTGCCAGTCGGTCAGCTCGGGCCAGGGGTTTGCCGCGGGGCAGATCAGCACGGCGTGCGCGCCGGCGCCGCGCGCGCACTCCAGGTCGTTGCGGTAGTCGCCGACCATCACCAACTCTCCGGGCACCACGCCCCAGGCCGCGGCCAGCTGCAGCAGGCCGCCGGGATGGGGCTTGGGCGGCGCCTCGTCGCGACCGACGATGTCCGCGCGGGCGAAGCAGTCGGCCAGGCCGATCGCCTGCAGGGTGAGCAGCGCCAGTTCGTGGGCATTGCGGGTCAGCAGGCCGAGGCGGCAGCCGCGCCCGTGCAGGGTGCGCACCAGCTCCACCGCGCCGCTGGCCGGGCGCGCGGCCAGGGCCAGCGCGCGCTCGTGCTCGAGCAGCCAGGCGTGCTTGGCCGCCGCCTGCGCCGCCGGCAGGGCGGCCAGGTGATGGAGGATGTCGTCCTCCGGCGGGATCTCCAGGGCACGGCGGATGGCGGCGAAATCGTGCACGGCGACAGTCAGGGTGCCGTCCATGTCGAACACCCAGTGGCGGGCGGCGGCGAACCTCATTGCCAGTCCTCGCGCCGGCGGATCAGGCCCTCCTGGGCCATCGAGGCGACCAGCCGGCCGCTGCGGTCGAACACGTGGCCGCGGGCGAAGCCGCGGGCGTTGGCGCTCCAGGGGCTCTCCACCGCGAACAGCAGCCAGTCGTCCAGGCGCAGGTCGCCGTGGAACCACAGGGCATGGTCGAGGCTGGCCACCTGCATGAACTTCTGGAACACCGACACCCCGTGCGGCTGCAGCGCGGTGTTCAGCAGGGAGAAATCCGAGGCGTAGGCGAGCAGGTAGCGGTGCAGCTGCGGATCGTCCGGCAGGCGTCCGTCGGCGCGGAACCAGGCGTAGCGGATCGGCGCGCAGGGCTCGGGCGAGAAGGGATTGACCCGGGTCACCGGGCGGATCTCGATCGGCTTGGCGCTGATCGCCCAGTCGTGGAGGCGCTCCGGCAGCTGGTCGGCGACCTGCCGCGCCAACTCGGTTTCCGAGGCCAGCCCCTCCGGCCCCGGCACCTCGGGCATCGTCGGCTGCTGGTGTTCGAGCCCCTCCTCGCCGGCCTGGAAGGAGGCGGAGCAGGTGAAGATCGGCCGGCCCTTCTGGATCGCGGTGACCCGCCGGGCGCTGAAGCTTTTGCCGTCGCGCAGCGGGTCGACCTCGTAGAGCACCGGCAGGCTGGCGTCGCCGGGGCGCAGGAAGTAGCCGTGCAGCGAGTGCACCTGGCGGCCGGGCTCGACCGTCTGGCTGGCCGCCGACACCGCCTGGCCGAGCACCTGGCCGCCGAACAGCTGGCGCAGGCCGAGGTCCTCGCTGCGGCCGCGGAACAGGTTTTCCTCGATGGGCTCGAGGCTCAGCAGGGCGACCAGGTTGTCCAGAATCTCCGTCATCGAGTGTATCCCTCACGCAAGGCTTGGCGGCGTCCAGACGGCCGCCTGAGGGATACGACTTTGCCAGTGCCGGCCGTCCGGGCCAAGGGGCAGCAGCTAGGGTCTGTTGACGTTTTGGCGTGAGCCGCGTTGCCGCGTCAAATGCCGCCAGGCAAGGCGCGGGTCGCCGGCAATGGTCATTCCCTTGCCAAGACCCGCAACGCCGCATGGCGGCATTTGCCGCGCAACCCGCAGGGACGGGGCCCGTTTGGCGCAGCACGACGTCGCTCGTCGTTCATTTGGAATGACCAGACTTCTCTCCTCGTTCCTTGTTCTGCGCCAAACGGGCCGCCGTCGCGGCCTACGCCAAAACGTCAACAGACCCTACCAGTAGTTCTCCACCGCCACCTGGCCCGGCTGGCGGTTCAGGCTGAGCTGCAGGCCACGCGCCTTGAGCAGCGTCCGGCAGTCCTTGATCATCTGCGGATTGCCGCAGAGCATCAGCCGCGAGTGCGCCGGCTCGATCGGCAGGCCGGCGGCGCGCTCCAGCCCACCGCTGTCGAGCAGCGTGGTGATGCGTTCGTGCAAGGTGCCGGGCACCGTCTCGCGGGTCACCAGCGGCAGGTAGCGCAGCTGCTCTCCGCCACCCGGCGCCTGCATGCGCGCCGGCAGCCCGGCGATCTGCTCGCGGTAGGCCAGCTCGCCCGCGGTGCGCACGCTGTGCACCAGCAGGATGTGCTCGAAGCGCTGCCAGACCTCCGGGTCGCGCAGGATCGAGAGAAAAGGCCCGAGCCCGGTGCCGGAGGCCAGCAGCCAGAGGTCGCGGCCGTCGGGGAAGCGCTCGAGGGTGAGGAAGCCGTAGGGCTGGCGCTCGACGAACAGCGTGTCGCCGGGCTTCAGGCGGCGCAGCTCGCTGGTGAACTCGCCGCCCGGCACCACCACGGAGAAGAATTCCAGCTGCTCCTCGGCCGGCGCCGAGACCATCGAATAGGCACGCCAGACGCTGTTGCCGTCGGCCTTGCAGAGGCCGAGGCGGGCGAACTGGCCGGCGCGGAAACGGAACTCCGGCGGGCGCGTACAGCGCAGGCTGAACAGGGTGTCCGTCCAGGGCCAGACCTCGAGCAGCGTCTGCCGGGTGAACTTGTCTTCGCTGGCGGTCATACTTCGCTCCTCGTTCGCCGCCGGTATCCGGGCGAACGCCATGACTGTGTCCGGGCCGGCGCTCGCGGCCGGGGCGGATCGACCGCCCGGCAAAGACGCCGGCCTCTCTTTGGTATAGACAAACGCCGTCCCGCCATGCCCATTCTCGACACCCCGTTCGCCCGTCTCGAGCTGCAGCGCCAGCCGCCGCGCCGCGACGACCCCCTGCAGGCCTTCGACGCCGCCGACGAGTACCTGCTGCAGCACCTGCACGCGCAGGGCCTGCCCGCCCAGGCGCGGGTCCTCGTGCTCAACGACGCCTTCGGCGCGCTGGCCTGCGCCCTGGCGGGCCATGCCCGGGTGACCAGCAGCGGCGACTCCCATCTGGGCTGGCTGGCCCTGCAGGACAACCTGCAGCGCAACGGCCTGGCCGCGGACGCGGTGGCCTTCGTGCCGGCCAGCGCGGTCGCCGAGGGGCCTTTCGACCGGGTGCTGATCCGCGTGCCCAAGACCTTGGCGCTGCTCGAGGAGCAGCTGATCCGTCTGCACGGCCGGCTGGCGCCGGGCGCCCAGGTGATCGCCGCCGCCATGCTCAAGCACCTGCCGCGTGCCGCGGGCGACCTGCTGGAGCGCTACGTCGGCCCGCTGCAGGCCTCGCTGGCGGTGAAGAAGGCGCGCCTGCTGTTCGCCACGCCGGAGACAAAACCTGCCCCGCGCTCGCCCTACCCGAGCCGCTACCGCCTCGACCAGCCGCCCATCGAGCTGGCCAACCACGCCAACGTGTTCTGCCGCGAAGGGTTGGACATCGGCACCCGCGCCTTCCTCCCCCACCTGCCGCGCAACCTCGGCGACGCGCGGGTCGCCGACCTCGGCTGCGGCAACGGGGTGCTGGCCATCGCCTGCGCGCTGGCCAATCCCGAGGCGCGGCTGACGCTGGTCGACGAGTCCTACATGGCCGTGCAGTCGGCCGAAGAGAACTGGCGCGCCGCGCTCGGCGCGCGGCCGGTGGAGATCCGCGCCGCCGACGGCCTGGCCGGGCAGGCGGAGCAGTCGCTGGAGGTCGTGCTGTGCAACCCGCCGTTCCACCAGCAGCAGGTGGTCGGCGACTTCCTCGCCTGGCGCATGTTCCAGCAGGCACGGGCGGCGCTGGTGCCGGGCGGCGCGCTGTGGATCGTCGGCAACCGCCACCTGGGCTATCACGTCAAGCTCAGGAAGCTGTTCTCCCGCGTCGAGCAGGTGGCGGCGACGCCCAAGTTCGTCATCCTCAAGGCAACCCGCTGAACAGGAAACGAGCAGCTCCGCCCAAGGCCCGCCGCGGGCGGACCTCGAGCCCTTCGTGCGCAACTTATCCACAGGCTGCCGCACAGTCTCGCTGGACACATCGATAGTATCTGCAGACCGGTTGAGGTCGAGCGCACATTTCCCTTGACGCCAGAAAAATCGCCTGCTCCAGGATATTCACCGCTCTCGATACGCAGTCTTCCGCCGGTCCCGCCGCACGCCGCGGCGCGTCCCGGGCAAGCGATTTGTTCCCAGGCTTATCCACAGGCCTTTTCACAGAAATTGCGGAAATTCCCCACGCCAACTGGGTGCTTTCCCGAGATTCGCGCCACTTCCCATAGTGGGAGCATGCCCGCCGCCATACCGGCGGAGTACCATGGGCGTCCCTGCTTCCCAAGGACCTTTTCCATGCGCCCTCTCGTCGCCACGGTCGATCTGGCCGCCCTCCGTCACAACCATGCCCTGGCCAAGGGCTGCGCGCCGGGCGCGCGGGCCTTCGCGGTGGTCAAGGCGAACGCCTACGGCCACGGCGTGCGCGAGGTGGTGACGGCGCTGCACGACGACGCCGACGGCTTCGCCGTGGCCTGTCTGGAGGAAGCCGCCGAGGTCCGCGCCCTGCACCAGAGCGCGCGGATCCTGCTGCTGGAGGGCTGCTTCGAGCCGCTGGAGTACCAGGTCGCGGCGCACCTCGGCCTGGACGTGGCGGTGCAGGGCGGGGAACAGGCCGAGGCGCTGCTCGCCGCCGAGCTGGAGCGCCCGCTGAACCTCTGGCTGAAGCTGGACAGCGGCATGCACCGCCTGGGCTTTTCCGCGCCGGACCTGCGCGACTGGCACGCCCGCCTGCAGGGCGCCCGGCAGGTCGCCGAGCTGAACCTGATGAGCCACTTCGCCTGCGCCGATGAGCAGGGCCATCCGCTCACCGCGCAGCAGCTGGAAAGTTTCCTGAGCCTCGCCGACCTGCCGTTCGCCGCACGCAGCCTGGCCAATTCGGCGGCCATCCTGAGTCTGCCGCAGGCGCATCTCGACTGGCTGCGCCCGGGCATCATGCTCTACGGCGCCAGCCCCTTCGCCGGGCGCGACGCCACGGCGCTGGGCCTGCAGCCGGCGATGAGCCTGACCGCGCAGCTGATCGCCATTCGCGAGGTGCCGGCCGGGGAAACGGTCGGCTACGGCGCGGCCTGGCGGGCCGGGCGACCGGCGCGGATCGGCACGGTGAGCTGCGGCTACGCCGACGGCTACCCGCGCAACGCGCCCGCCGGCACCCCGCTGGCGATCCGCGGGCGGCGCGTGCCGCTGGCCGGGCGGGTGTCGATGGACATGCTGACGGTGGACCTGAGCGAGCTGCCCGAGGCGCGGACCGGCGATCCGGTGGAGCTGTGGGGTGCCGGATTGCCGGTCGACGAAGTGGCCCGCGCCTGCGGCACCATCGGCTACGAACTGCTGACCCGGGTAACCGCGCGGGTGCCGCGGCGCTACCGTTTCTAGCGGCGCGCCCGCCCCGCCCGGGCGGGCGGAATCCGGCCTATAGCCGAGTGTTTCGCTCGGCTTTCTGCTCATTTTTTGTGCTATATTGCGCGCCCGTTTTTCTCCGCCCCGGTCCTTGCCATGCACGCAGCCAAGCCGCTCTTCGACTATCCCAAGTACTGGGCCGAATGCTTCGGACCGGCGCCCTTCCTGCCGACGAGCCGGGAGGAAATGGAACAGCTCGGCTGGGACTCCTGTGACGTGATCATCGTCACCGGCGATGCCTACGTGGACCATCCGTCCTTCGGCATGGCGATCATCGGCCGCCTGCTGGAGGCCCAGGGCTTCCGGGTCGGCATCATCAGTCAGCCGGACTGGCGCGCGAAGGACGACTTCATGAAGCTCGGCAGGCCGAACCTGTTCTTCGGGGTCGCCGCCGGCAACATGGACTCGATGATCAACCGCTACACCGCCGACCGGAAGATCCGCTCCGACGACGCCTACACGCCCGGCGGCCTCGCCGGCAGGCGTCCGGACCGTGCCAGCCTGGTCTACAGCCAGCGCTGCAAGGAGGCCTGGAGCGAGGTGCCGGTGGTGCTCGGCGGCATTGAGGCCTCGCTGCGGCGCATCGCCCACTACGACTACTGGCAGGACAAGGTGCGCCGCTCGATCCTGATGGACGCCACCGCCGACCTGCTGCTGTTCGGCAACGCCGAGCGCGCCGTGGTGGAAGTGGCCCACCGGCTGGCCGCCGGCGAACGCATCGAGTCGATCACCGACATCCGCGGCAGCGCCTTCGTCCGCCGCGACACGCCGGAGGGCTGGTTCGAGATCGACTCCACGCGCATCGACCGGCCGGGCAAGGTCGACAAGATCATCAATCCCTACGTCAACACCCAGGATCTCGAGGCCTGCGCCCTCGAACAGGCCAGGGGCGAGCCGGAGGACCCCAACGCGGCGCAGCCGGTCGAGCTGCTGCCGCACCCGAAGCTGAGCCGCGAGCGCACGGTGGTGCGTCTGCCGTCCTTCGAGAAGCTGCGCAACGACCCGGTGCTCTACGCCCACGCCAGCCGCGTGCTGCACCAGGAGACCAACCCCGGCAACGCCCGCGCCCTGGTGCAGCGCCACGACACCCTGGACGTCTGGCTCAATCCGCCGCCGATCCCGCTCTCCACCGAGGAGATGGACTACGTGTTTGGCCTGCCCTACGCCCGGGTGCCGCATCCGGCCTACGGCGGCGAGCGCATTCCGGCCTACGAGATGATCCGCTTCTCGGTGAACATCATGCGCGGCTGCTTCGGCGGCTGCACCTTCTGCTCGATCACCGAGCACGAGGGACGGATCATCCAGAACCGCTCGGAGGAGTCGATCCTGCGCGAGATCGAGGAGATCCGCGACCGGGTGCCGGGCTTCACCGGGGTGATCTCCGACCTCGGCGGGCCGACCGCCAACATGTACCGCATCGCCTGCAAGAGCCGGAAGATCGAGGCCGCCTGCCGCAAGCCGTCCTGCGTCTACCCGGGCATCTGCGACAACCTGAACACCGACCATTCGGCGCTGATCCACCTCTACCGCTCGGCCCGCGACCTGCCGGGGGTGAAGAAGATCCTGATCGCCTCCGGGCTGCGCTACGACCTCGCCGTGGAGTCGCCGGAGTACGTCAGGGAGCTGGTCACCCACCATGTCGGCGGCTACCTGAAGATCGCCCCGGAGCACACCGAGCAGGGTCCGCTCTCGAAGATGATGAAGCCGGGCATCGGCACCTACGACCGCTTCAAGAAGCTGTTCGACAAGTTCTCGAAGGAGGCGGGCAAGGAGCAGTACCTGATCCCCTACTTCATCGCCGCGCACCCCGGCACCAGCGACGAGGACATGATGAACCTCGCCCTGTGGCTCAAGCGCAACGATTTTCGCGCCGACCAGGTGCAGGCCTTCTACCCCTCGCCGATGGCCACGGCGACCGCCATGTACCACTCGGGACGCGATCCGCTGCACAAGGTGACCTACAAGAGCGACGCGGTGACCATCGTCAAGAGCGAGCGGCAGCGCCGCCTGCACAAGGCCTTCCTGCGCTACCACGACCCGCAGAACTGGCCGCTGCTGCGCGAGGCGCTGAAGGAGCTGGGCCGCAGCGATCTGATCGGCAGCGGCAAGCACCAGCTGATCCCGGCCTACCAGCCGGACACCGACGGCTATCAAAGCGCACGGCGCAAGAATTCCACACCGGCCGGCAGCAAGAAGGCCGGCAAGCCTTTGCTCACCCAGCACACCGGCCTGCCGCCGCGCAGCCACGACGGCAACCCGTGGGACAAGCGCGAACAGGCCAAGGCCGCCGCCGAGGCGCGGCGCAAGGCCGACAAGGGCGGCAAGTCGGGCGGCAAGGGCGGCAAGGGCGGCAAGGGCGGCAAGCCCAAGCGGCCGGTGGCTCCGCGCTAGTTCCGCACCGCCAGCCGAGGCCGGCGCCGGCTGGCTGTCCGAACGGGATTTCGTGGCGCCGCCCGGGGCGCACCGCGAACGCCATCCCGCTCTCCTCCGGAGCGGGCAGCAATGCGAACGCATGCCGTTTGTAAACCCCTCGCGCCCCAGCCGAAAACTCAATAAAGTGCCTGCCCCGTAGCGCTCCTCCCTTTCGTGCAGGACCTTGCAATGCCCCGCTCCCTCCGGCTCGGCACCCTTCGCCAATGGCACTGGATCAGCTCCGCCCTCTGCCTGGCGGGCATGCTGCTGTTCGCCATTACCGGCATCACCCTCAACCACGCCGAGCAGATCGAAAGCCGTCCGCAGGTGGAGAACCGCAGCGCCCGGCTGCCCGCGCCCCTGCAGGCCGACCTGCTGGCGGCGGTGCCCGAGGCCGGCCTGCCGCCGGCGCTGCAGCAGTGGCTGGAGGGCGAACTGGACATCCGCCTGGCCGGGACCGAGGCCGAGTGGACCGACGGCGCGCTGTACATCGGCCTGCCCCGGCCGGGCGGCGATGCCTGGCTGAGCCTGGACCTCGCCTCCGGCGCGCTGGAGTACGAGTCCACCGACCGCAGCTGGATCGCCTGGCTCAACGACCTGCACAAGGGCCGCAATACCGGCGAGGCCTGGACCTGGTTCATCGATGCCTTCGCCGGGGTTTGCGTGATCTTCAGCTTCACCGGGCTGCTGCTTCTGCAGCGCCAGGCCGCTTTCCGCCCGAGCACCTGGCCGCTGACCGGCCTCGGCCTGCTGCTGCCGCTGCTGATCGTCCTGCTGTTCGCCCATTGAAGGAGTCATCCATGCGTCACCGCCTGCTGTTGTCCCTCTGCGCGCTGTTCGCCGCGCCGGCCTTCGCCGCCGAGCTGGAAATCGGTCTGGAAATCCCCCGCCTGGAGGTCGCCGAGTACCACCGCCCCTATGTCGCCGTCTGGCTGCAGCGGCCGGACAAGACGCACGTCGCCGACCTGGCGGTCTGGTATGGCATGAAGATGAAGAACAACAAGGGCGAGAAGTGGCTCAACTCCCTGCGCCAGTGGTGGCAGATCAGCGGCCGCCACCTCGACATGCCGGTGGACGGCGTCAGCGGCGCGACCCGTCCGGTCGGCGAGCACCACCTGACCTTCAGCGACGACCGCGCACCGTTCAAGGACCTGCCGGCCGGCGAATACCATCTGATGGTCGAGGTGGCTCGCCAGGGCGGCAAGCGCGAACTGCTGGGCGCGGCCTTCACCTGGCCGCCCGCGCAGGCCGAACACTTCCAGGCCCAGGGCCAGCTCGAACTGGGCGCCATGACCCTCCGCCTGACACCCTGAGCCGCAGCAGGCCCTCAGCGCTCCGCCTGCTGCGGAGCGCGCCAGGCCAGCAGCCCCAGGGCGGCCAGCACGGTGAAGGCGGCACCGGCGAGGAAGGTCGCAGCGGCGCCGAACTGCTGCCACAGGGTGCCGGCGATCACGCTGGCCGCCAGCAGCGCCAGGCCGCTGAGCAGATTGAAGAAGCCGAAGGCGGTACCGCGCAGGGCCAACGGCGCGCTGTCGGCCACCAGCTTGGCCAAGAGGCCCTGGCTGAAGGCCATGTGCAGTCCCCACAGGGCGGCACCGGCGAAGGCCAGCCAGGGGCTGCCGGCGCCGGCCAGCAGCAGGTCGGCGAGGATCAGCAGCAGCAGGCTGAGCAGCAGCAGCCGGCGCGCATCGAGACGGTCGGCGGCCTGGCCGGCCGGATAGGCGCACAGGGCATAGAACAGGTTCATCACCACCAGCGCCAGCGGCACCAGACCGAGCGGTACGCCCACATCCTCGACGCGCAGGATCAGGAAGGCCTCGCTGAAGCGCGCCAGGGTGAACACCGCGCCGATGCCCACCACCCACCAGTAGGCGCCGCCCAACCGGCGCACATCGCCCAGCCGCAACGGCGGCCGGGCGCCCTCCTCGGCCCCAACGCGCGCCGGCTCCCGGACGTAGCGCAGCAGCAGGGCCACGGTGAGGAAGGCCGGGATCACCGCCACCCACATCACCGCCGCGATGTCATTGGCGAACCAGAACATGAACAGCAGCGCCAGCAGCGGACCGATCACCGCGCCGAGCGAGTCCAGCGACTGACGCAGGCCATAGGCCGCACCGCGCAGACGCGGCAGCACGATGTCGGCGACCAGCGCATCGCGCGGCGCGCCGCGAATGCCCTTGCCGACACGGTCGGCGAAGCGCGCGGCGAACACCCAGTCGACGCTCGTGGCCAAGGGAAACAGCGGCTTGCTGAAAGCCGCCAGGGCATAACCGAACACCATCAGCCGCTTGCGCCGCCCCAGGTAGTCGCTGAGTGCGCCGGAGAACACCTTGGCGAAGGCCGCGGTGGCCTCGGCCACGCCCTCGACGATGCCCACCGTCACCAGCGAAGTACCGAGCACGCCGACCATGAATAGCGGCAGCAGGCTGTGGATCAGCTCGGAGGAGATGTCCATGAGCATCGAGCCGAAGCCCAGCGCCCAGATGCCCGCCGGCAGGGCACGCAGGCCGGCGGTAAAGGAGAAAGGACGCCCCGGAGCAGCCATGTCTGGCCTCCCTGTGCGGAATCTGACGCCTTGCTTGACGCTAATCCGCACGGGCAGGCCTGTCCAGTGCGCTCACTCGTCGAACTGGTAGCTGCCCGGCGCCAGGTTCTCGAAGCGCGAGTACTTGCCGAGGAAGGCCAGCCGGGTGGTGCCGATCGGGCCGTTACGCTGCTTGCCGATGATGATCTCGGCGACGCCCTTGAACTCGGTTTCCGGGTGATAGACCTCGTCGCGGTAGACGAACATGATGACGTCGGCGTCCTGCTCAATGGCCCCGGATTCGCGCAGGTCGGAGTTCACCGGACGCTTGTTGGGACGCTGCTCCAGCGAGCGGTTGAGCTGCGAGAGGGCGATCACCGGGCAGTTGAATTCCTTGGCCAGCGCCTTCAGCGAGCGGGAGATCTCGGAAATCTCGTTGACCCGATTGTCGCCGCTGGAACCGGGAATCTGCATCAGCTGCAGGTAGTCGACCATGATCATGGCGATCTCGCCGTGCTCGCGGGCCAGGCGCCGGGTGCGCGCGCGCATTTCCGCCGGGCTGATGCCGGCGGTGTCGTCGATGAACAGCTTGCGCTCGTTGAGCAGGTTGACCGCCGAGGTCAGCCGCGGCCAGTCGTCGTCGTCCAGCCGGCCGGCGCGCACCTTGGTCTGGTCGATCCGCCCGAGCGAGGCGAGCATCCGGATCACGATGGATTCGGCAGGCATCTCCAGGGAATACACCACTACCGCCTTGTCGCTGCGCAGCACGGCGTTCTCCACCAGGTTCATCGCGAAGGTGGTCTTGCCCATCGACGGACGCCCGGCGACGATGACCAGGTCGGCCGGCTGCAGGCCGCTGGTCTGCTCGTCCAGATCGGTGAAGCCGGTGGAAAGACCGGTGATGGCGTCGCCGGAGTTGAACAGCGAGTCGATACGATCGATGGCCTTGACCAGGATGTCGTTGATCGCCAGCGGGCCGCCGGCTTTTGGCCGTGCCTCGGCGATCTGGAAGATCATCCGCTCGGCCTCGTCGAGAATCTCGTCGCCGCTACGACCCTGGGGTGCGTAGGCGCTGTCGGCGATCCGGTTGCTGATGCCGATCAGCTGGCGCAGGGTGGCGCGCTCGCGGACGATCTGCGCATAGGCCTTGATGTTGGCCACCGAGGGGATGTTCTTGGCCAGCTCGCCGAGGTAGGCCAGGCCGCCGACCTGTTCCAGGTGGCCTTCCTTGTCCAGCTGCTCGGACAGGGTGACCACGTCGAACGGCATGTTGCGCTCGGCCAGCACCGTGATGGCGCGGAAGATCATGCGGTGGTCGTGGCGGTAGAAATCGCCGTCGGACACCTGGTCGAGCACCCGCTCCCAGGTGTTGTTGTCCAGCATCAAGCCGCCCAGCACGGCCTGCTCGGCCTCGATGGAATGCGGCGGCACCTTGAGGGCAGCGGTTTCCAGGTCGTACTGCTCGGGAGGACTGATGTCGTTCATGGCTGGCGAGGATTCCGGGACGGCAAAAAGACAACGGGCACGCTCCGCAGCTGCGGAGAGTGCCCGATGTTAGGCGTCTGGCAGCCAGGCTGCCAGACGATATGGCGACCGCTTAGCCGGCGACCACGACCAGGCGGATGCTGGCCTCGACGTCGGTGTGCAGGTGCAGGGCCACCTCGTATTCGCCAGTTTGGCGAATGGTGCCGTTGGGCAGACGCACTTCGCTCTTCGCCACTTCCAGACCGGCGCCGGTCAGGGCGTCGGCGATGTCGGCGGTGCCGATGGAGCCGAACAGCTTGCCTTCATCGCCAGCAGTGGCGGTGATGGTGATTTCCAGCTCGTTCAGCTGGGCCGCGCGCTCTTCGGCGGAAGCCCGCTTCTCGGCAGCCAGACGCTCCAGTTCGGCACGACGGGCTTCGAACGCCGCAACGTTCTCGGCGGTGGCCGCGGTGGCCTTGCCCTGCGGCAGCAGGAAGTTGCGCGCGTAGCCGCCCTTTACACTCACCTTGTCGCCCAGGTTGCCCAGGTTGGCGATCTTTTCCAGCAGGATGACATCCATTTGAGTCTTACCTCTTAACTTTTAACCTTCACCGTTCGCAGCTCCGGAGCCACCCTTGGGCGTCTGCCGACCGCGAAAATCAATCAGACTGTCGACGATGGCCAAGACCATCAGTAACGGATAGGTCAGCTGCATGAAGAGCAGCAGCGTCACATACAGCCCCACCAGCCAGAACCGCCCCAGCCGCCCCTGCGCCACCAGCCCGTGTATCAGGGCTATGCCAGCGAAGAACAGCGGTACGCTGCACAGCGGCGTCAGCATGGCCATCTGCGCCCCCAGGTTGGGAGCGAGCAGCATTCCGGCCAGCAGCGCGAGCGCCCACAGACCTGGCAGGCGCAGCGCGCGGAACTCGCTGGCAAAACCACCCGGGTTGTACAGCAGGCTCTGCCAGTAACGACCGAGCACCAGGGCAAGCAAGCTGACGATCTGCAGCAGCGCCGCCAACAGGCCGGTCAGCACCGGCACCAGCAGGGCACCCAGACGCGCCTGCTCGTCCGCCGAGAGCGGCCGGGCCGACTCGAGCACCTGCGGCATTAGCTTCTGCAGCTCGCCGGCCATCGCCTCGATGGGGGCGCGAAACACCTCCCCCAGCACCAGCGCATAGACCAGGCCGACCAGCACGCTGCCCATCAGCACCAGCCGCCAGGACACGCTGGTGCGCAGCAGCTGAGCCAGCCCCAGGGTGCCGAGCAACAGCAGCAGGGTGCGCGGCTCGCCGAAATACCACCAGGCAGCCGCCGGCAGCAGGGCCAGAGCGACGATACCGAAGGCATCGCTCAAGCCGCGGCGCAGCAGCACCAGGCAGCCTGCCGCCGCGCTCAGCCAGAACAGCAGCGGCAGGGCGGCGGAGCCGACGACCACGAAGCCGGCCTGCATGCGACCGCGCATGATGAACTCAGCCAGGGCGCGCATGCGATCTACCCCTTACCTTTGTCGACCGCCCGCCATCAACGGCCGTGGCTGTCGGTGTAGGGCAGCAGGGCCAGGTAGCGGGCACGCTTGATGGCGGTGGCCAGCTGACGCTGATAACGGGCCTTGGTACCGGTGATGCGGCTGGGAACGATCTTGCCGGTTTCGGAGATGTAGGCCTTCAGGGTGTTGAGATCCTTGAAGTCGATCTCTTTGACGCCTTCGGCGGTGAAACGGCAGAACTTGCGACGACGGAAGAAACGTGCCATGGGAGTTGCTCCTCAATAGATCCGTGGATTACTCGTCAGCTTTATCGCTGTCGCTATCGCTGTCGTGACCTTCGTGGCCGCCGTGTTCGGGGCGCTCACGACGCTCGCGACGCTCGCTGCGGTTTTCCTCGGCCTTGAGCATCTCGGACTGGCCGGTGATGGCTTCGTCGCGGCGGATGACCAGGTTGCGGATGACGGCGTCGTTGTAGCGGAAGTTGTCTTCCAGCTCGGCCAGGGCCTTGCCACTGCACTCGACGTTCAGCATCACGTAGTGAGCCTTGTGCACGTTGTTGATGGCATAGGCCAGCTGGCGACGGCCCCAGTCTTCCAGACGATGGACCTTGCCACCATCTTCTTCGATCAGCTTGGTGTAACGCTCCACCATGCCACCGACCTGCTCGCTCTGATCCGGGTGGACCAGGAAAATGATTTCGTAATGACGCATGGATGCTCCTTACGGGTTGTAGCCTGCCGACGCGATGCGGTCAGGCAAGGAGTGAATGACTCGTTGGACTTGCCGGGAATCCGGGGCAGTGCGCCCCAGCTCGAGACAAGGGGCGCAATTCTAGAGAAGGGCCGGGAGGGAAGCAAGGCGCACAGCGCCCTGCCGTCACTGCAGGCGGCGCTGGCGCACGGCCTCGAACAGACAGACGCCGGTGGCGACGGACACGTTCAGGCTGCTGACGCTGCCGGCCATCGGCAGGCGCACCAGGTAATCGCAGTGCTCGCGGGTCAGCCGGCGCATGCCCTTGCCCTCAGCGCCCATGATCAGCACGGTCGGGCCGCGCAGATCCAGCCCATAGAGCTCCTGCTCGACCTCGCCGGCGGTGCCGACCGTCCACAGGCCGCGCTGACGGAGCTTCTCCAGGGTCCGCGCCAGATTGGTCACCGCCACCAGCGGAACCACCTCGGCGGCGCCGCAGGCGACCTTGCGCACCGTGGCATTCAGGGTGGCCGACTTGTCCTTGGGCACGATCACCGCCTGCACGCCGGCGGCGTCGGCGGTACGCAGGCAAGCACCGAGGTTGTGCGGATCGGTGACGCCGTCCAAGACCAGCAGCAGCGGCGGTCCTTCGCAGCGGTCGAGCAGTTCGTCGAGCATCGCCTCGCCCCAGACCTGGCTGGGACTGACCTCGGCGACCACCCCCTGGTGCACGCCCTCGGCCCACTCATCCAGCTCACGACGCTCACGCTGGCCGACCGGCACCCGCGCCTGCCGGGCCAGCTCGAGCAGCGCCTGGATCCGCGGATCCTGACGCCCCTCGGCCAGCCAGAGCTGCTTGACCCGCCGGGGATGATGACGCAGCAGGGCCTCCACGGCATGCACGCCGTAGATCCGTTCCAGATCGCTCATGTTCTGGCCTTGCTCCGGGCCTTGCGGGGGGCCCCCTTGTCAGCCGGCTTGTGCTGCCTGCCGCCCCCGCCCTTCTCGGCAGACCCCTTGGCCGCCTTCCGGCGCTCCGGCTTGGCAGTCTTGGCCTCGGCCAGCAGCGCCTGCTTGGTCGCCCGACTCTTCTTCACATCGGTATTGCCGAGCATGGCCTCGGCCTGGGCCAGCAGTTCGGAAGCCAGCGGCGCCAGCTCCTTGCCCTTGCCGCCCTTGCCACGCCCCTTGGCGGCACGCTCCTCGACCACCTCCTCCTGCTCGGCGGCACGCCGACGACGCCCGGTCGGCTGTCCACGCTCGCCCTCGACCAGCTCGAAATCGATCCGCCGCTCGTCCAGGTCGACCCGCATCACCCGCACGGCAACGCTGTCGCCGAGCCGGAAGCCACGCCCGCTGCGCTCCCCGGACAGGCGATGATGCACCGGATCGAAGTGGTAGTAGTCGCCCGGCAGGGCGGTGACATGCACCAGTCCCTCGACGTAGATGTCCTTCAGCTCTACGAAGATGCCGAAGCCGGTCACCGCGGTGATCACCCCGTCGAAACGCTCGCCGACGCGATCCTGCATGAACTCGCACTTCAACCAGTTGACCACGTCACGGGTCGCCTCGTCGGCACGCCGCTCGGTCAGCGAGCAGGCTTCGCCGAGCTGCTCCAGGGTCGCCTCGTCGTAGGGATAGATGCGCGCCTTGGGCATGCTCGCCGCACCCGCGCGGCGGACATGGGGCGTCTCGCGCTTGGAGCGGATCACGCTGCGGATCGCACGGTGCACCAGCAGATCCGGATAGCGGCGGATCGGCGAGGTGAAATGGGTGTAGGCCTCGTAGTTCAGGCCGAAGTGGCCGTGGTTGTCGGCGCTGTACACCGCCTGGCTGAGCGAGCGCAGCATGACCGTCTGGATCAGGTGGAAGTCCGCTCGCCCCTGGATCGACTCCAGCAGCATCTGGTAGTCCTTCGGTGTCGGGCCATCCTTGCTGCGGTGCAGACTCAGGCCGAGCTCGCCAAGAAAGGCCTTGAGCTTCTCCAGGCGCTCCGCCGGCGGGCCGTCGTGCACCCGGTAGAGTCCCGGCAGCTCGTGCTTCTGCAGGAACGCGGCGGTCGCCACGTTGGCGCAGAGCATGCACTCCTCGATCAGCTTGTGCGCATCGTTGCGCTCGGTCGGCAGGATTTCCGCGATCTTGCGCCCGGAACCGAAGACGATGCGTGTTTCCTGGGTCTCGAAATCGATGGCACCACGCACCTGGCGCGCCTTCACCAGCACCTTGTAGAGCGAATACAGCTGCTTGAGATGCGGCAGCACCCCGGCATAGATGCTGCACAGCCGCTTGCCTTCGGGGCTCTTCGGCTGCTCCAGCATGGTGCTGACCCGGTTGTAGGTCAGTCGCGCATGGGAATGGATGACCGCCTCGTAGAACTGGTAATCGGTCATCTTGCCGGAGCGCGACAGGGTCATCTCGCAGACCATGGCCAGCCGGTCAACCTGCGGGTTGAGCGAGCAGAGGCCGTTGGACAGCTCCTCGGGCAGCATCGGTACCACCCGCTCGGGGAAATACACCGAGTTGCCGCGCTGGCTGGCTTCCTCGTCCAGCGCCGAGCCGACCCTGACGTAGTGGGACACGTCAGCGATCGCCACATAAAGGCGGTAGCCACCGGCGATCGGCGCCAGAAGGCTCTTCTCGCAGTAGACCGCATCGTCGAAGTCGCGGGCATCCTCACCATCGATGGTGACGAACGGCAGGTGGCGCAGGTCGATGCGCTTGAGCTTGTCCTTCTCCTCCACCTCGGGCTTGAGCTTGCACGCCTCCTTACGCACGGCCTCCGGCCAGACGTGAGGGATATCGTAGCTGCGCAGGGCAACGTCGATTTCCATGCCCGGCGCCATATAGTTGCCGATCACCTCGACGATGTCGCCCTGCGGCTGGAAGCGCAGGGTCGGCCAGTGGGTGATGCGGATCTCGACGAACTGGCCGACCGCGGCGTTCCCCGTGCGACCGGGGGTGACCAGCACCTCCTGCTGGATCTTCGGGTTGTCGGGGATGACAAAACCGATGCCGCCTTCTTCGTAGTAGCGGCCGACGACGGTTTCATGGGCTCGCGAGACCACCTCGACGATGGCCCCCTCGCGGCGGCCCCGCCGGTCGAAGCCGGATACCCGTGCCAGCGCACGGTCGCCGTCGAACAGCAGGCGCATCTGCATCGGACTGAGAAAGAGGTCGTCGCTGCCGTCGTCGGGAATCAGGAAGCCGAAGCCGTCCCGATGTCCGCTGACCCGGCCGAGCACCAGGTCGAGCTTGTCCACCGGTGCATAGGTACCGCGGCGGGTATGGAGCAGCTGACCGTCGCGCTCCATGGCGCGCAGACGCCGGCGCAGGGCTTCGATCTGCTCCTCTTCGCGCAGGCCAAACTCCTCCGCCAACTCCTCGCGGCTGGCGGGAGCCCCGCGCTCGTCGAGGCGCTTCAGGATCAGCTCGCGGCTGGGAATGGGGTTATCGTACTTTTCCGCCTCGCGGGCGGCCTCGGGATCGAGACTTTGCCAATCGGCCATCAGTGCGTTGTCACCTTATTCATGATTTCCATTTGAGGTATCTGCCATCTGCTTATTGAAGCGCGAAATCCATCTGTCGGTCAGCTTTGCGGTGACAATAATTTTTTCACCTCAAGGGTTTACAAGCCAAGACCTGCTCCGTATAGTTCGCGCCCACAACGTTGCAGACGTTGTAGCATGAAATCGACGCAATAGCATCGAGATGCAGTGCCCAGGTGGCGGAATTGGTAGACGCACTAGGTTCAGGTCCTAGCGGTGGCAACACCGTGGAAGTTCGAGTCTTCTCCTGGGCACCATATTGAAAAGCACACTTCGCTGAAGTGGTCTTTTATCGCGGACAGCAGGTTCCGTGTCGGCCAGTCCGATGAATACTGCGAAAGTCAGCGTTTGATCGTCGCATGTGCCCAGGTGGCGGAATTGGTAGACGCACTAGGTTCAGGTCCTAGCGGTGGCAACACCGTGGAAGTTCGAGTCTTCTCCTGGGCACCATCTCATTCACGAAAAAACCGAGCCACTGGCTCGGTTTTTTCGTTTCCGCACACCTGAAACCTCACCGCCCCTTCCAGTGCTTCCAGTGGCAAGCCCCATGCGAAAGACCGCCCGCAGGCGGCCTTTCGGGCGATCCAACTTCAGGCGAACGGATGACGCAGCACGATGGTTTCGTTGCGATCCGGACCGGTGGAAATGATGTCGATGGGCGCCCCAACCAGCGCCTCGATGCGCTTGATGTAGGCAAGCGCATTGGCCGGCAGCCCGTCCAGGCTCTTGATGCCGACGGTCGACTCCTTCCAGCCCGGCATCTCCTCGTACACCGGCTCCAGTCCCACATAGCTGTCGGCATCGGTCGGGGCCTCGATGATGACACCCTCGGCATTCCGGTAAGCCACGCACAGCTTGACGGTTTCCAGGCCGTCCAGCACATCCAGCTTGGTCAGGCACAGACCGGAGATGCTGTTGATCTCGATGGCACGGCGCAGGATCACCGCATCGAACCAGCCACAGCGGCGGGCACGGCCGGTGGTGGAACCGAACTCATGCCCCTTGCTGGCCAGATGCGCCCCGATATCGTCGAACAGCTCGGTGGGGAAAGGTCCGGACCCCACACGGGTGGTGTAGGCCTTGGTGATGCCGAGGATGTAGTCGAGGTACAGAGGACCGAAGCCGGAGCCGGTGGCGGTACCGCCAGCGGTAGTGCTGGAACTGGTCACATAGGGATAGGTGCCGTGATCGATGTCCAGCAGCGAACCTTGAGCACCCTCGAACATGATGTCGGCTCCCTGCTTGCGCAGCTCGTGCAGACGCACGGCAACATCGGCGATCATCGGCTTGAGCAGCTCGGCGTAGCCGAGCGCCTCGTCGAGGGTCTTCTGGAAGTCCACCGGCTCGACCTTGTAGAAGTTCTGCAGGACGAAGTTGTGGTACTCCAGCAGCTCCCGCAGCTTCTTGGCAAAACGCTCCGGATTGAACAGGTCGCCGATGCGCAGGCCGCGACGCGCCACCTTGTCCTCGTAGGCCGGGCCGATGCCGCGACCGGTGGTGCCGATCTTGCCTTCGGAGCGGGCGGCCTCGCGCGCCTGGTCCAGAGCCACGTGGTAGGGCAGGATCAGGGTGCAGGACGGACTGATGCGCAGGCGCTGGCGCACCGGCACACCCTTCTCCTCCAGCTTGACGATCTCGCGCAGCAACGCATCCGGCGCCACGACCACCCCGTTGCCGATCAGGCACTCCACGTTGTCGCGCAAAATCCCGGACGGGATCAGGTGCAGCACGGTCTTCTCGCCATCGATGACCAGCGTGTGACCGGCGTTGTGGCCACCCTGATAACGTACGACGGCCGCCGCCTGATCGGTCAGCAGGTCGACGATCTTGCCCTTGCCCTCATCGCCCCACTGGGTGCCCAGGACCACGACATTCTTACCCATAACGCTTGTCCTCTTCGGGAAAAACTGAAGCCGGCCCATGGGCCGACTGAAGAAACTCAGGGAGCCAGCGGCACCACCCGCCACTGCCCATCGCTCAGCAGCAACTGCCGGTCGCAGCCACCAGCCCGCGCAGCGGCAATTGGCTGGCCCGGCAAGGCCTGGACCACCCGCTCGCCCTGGCGCCGCAGGCGCTGCACCATCTGCCAAAGATAGACATCGTGACTATCCGGGGCCCAGATGCCGACCACCGGCTCGGCCGAGTCCACCTGCCCCAGAGCCACCAGGGTCTTCAGGTCGGTGGAAAAACCGGTTGCCGGCCGGGCACGGCCAAAATCGGCGCCGATGTCGTCGTAACGCCCCCCTTGGGCGATCGACTGGCCGACACCCGGCACGAAGGCGGCGAACACCACGCCGGTGTGATAGTAATAGCCGCGCAGTTCGCTCAGATCGAAATACAGCGGCAGCTCCGGATAGCGCACGCCCAGGATGTCGGCAATGGCGATCAGTTCATCTAGGGCCGCCTGCACTTCGGCGGGAGCGTCGACCAGACAGGCCTGCGCCAGATCGAGCACTTCGCGACCACCGCAGAGTTCGGCCAGAGCGCGCAGCATCGAGGCCTGGGCCGCGGGCAGCGCCGCGGTCAGGGCCTCCACCTCGTCGACGGCCTTGCGCTGCAGGGCATCGAAAAGCTGCTGCTCGACTTCGCCGGAGAGCCCCGCCGCCCGAGCCAGGCCCCGGTAGATGCCAACATGCCCGAGGTCCATGTGCACGTCCGGCACCGCGACCTGCTCGAGCACCTCCAGCATCAGGCCGATGACTTCCACGTCGCTGGCCGGGCTGGCATCGCCGTAAAGCTCCGCCCCCAGCTGAATGGGGCTGCGCGAAGTGGACAGGGCCCGCGGCTTCGCATGCAGCACGCTGCCGGCATAGCAGAGCCGGCTGGGCCCCTCGCGGCGCAGGGTGTGCGCATCGATGCGCGCGACCTGCGGCGTGATGTCGGCGCGAAAGCCGATCAGGCGGCCGGACAGCGGGTCCGTCACCTTGAAGGTACGCAGGTCCAGGTCCTGACCGGCGCCGGTCAGCAGAGACTCCAGAAATTCGATATGCGGGGTGACGACGAACTCGTAGCCCCAGCGCTGGAACAGATCCAGCATCTGACGACGCACCACTTCGATGCGGGCCGCCTCCGGCGGCAGAACTTCCTCGATGCCATCCGGCAGCAGCCAGCGGTCTACCGTTGCCATTACGCCTTTCCTCTCTCGATCCGGGCGGCAAGCCTTTAGTGAAGCAAATAAAGGAGGGCTGTTCCCAGCAGCATGCTGGCCAGCCCGGTGAGGCGCAGTTGGCGATCCGACAATTGCAACACCTGCATGATCGCACTACGCCAGCGTCGCGGATTGAGGAATGGCAGGATGCCTTCGAACACCAGCATCAGACACAAGGCAACCGCGAATTCCTGCCACATGATTCCCACAGACGCAAAAAAGCCGGGATTTTCCCGGCTGGCCCATCATAACACGTTTTCCACTCGGGACATCCCGGCGGGGCCTGCAGCCCCGCCGGATCTCCATCACGGCTTGGCCTGCTCCAGATAGCGGAAGAAGTCGCTCTTCGGATCCAGGACCAGCATATCCTTCTTGTCCGCGAAACTGCCGCGATAGGCTTGCAGGCTGCGGTGAAAGGCATAGAACTCCTGATCCTGCTGGTAAGCCTGGGCATAGATGGCAGCGGCCAGCGCATCGCCCTCGCCACGCAGTTCTTCCGACTCGCGATAGGCCTCGGCCAGCAGCACACGGCGCTGGCGGTCGGCATCGGCACGAATCCCCTCGGCCAACTCCTTGCCCTTGGCCCGGTGCTCGCGGGCCTCGCGTTCGCGCTCGGTGCTCATGCGCTCGAACACGCTGCGATTGACCTCCTTCGGCAGGTCGATGGCCTTGACCCGCACATCGAGCACCTCGATCCCCAACTCCTTGCGCGCCAGGCGATCGAGCATCTGGGTGATGTCCGCCATCAGCGCGTCACGCTCGCCGGACACCACTTCATGCAGGGTACGCTTGCCGAACTGGTCGCGCAGCCCCGACTCGAGGCGGCGCAGCAGACGCTCGTCGGCGACCTGCTTGAGGCCGGAAGTCGCGGTGTAGAAGCGCTCGGCATCCGCCACCCGCCACTTGGCGTAGGCATCGACCATCACTGCCTTCTTTTCCAGGGTAAGGAAACGCTGGGTCGGCGAATCCAGCGTCAACAGACGGGCATCGAACTTGCGCACCTTGTTGACATAGGGAATCTTCACGTGCAACCCGGGCTGGACATCGGCCTCGACGATGCGACCGAACTGCAGCAGGACAGCCTTTTCGGTTTGCGCCACGATGTAGAAGCTGTTCCAGACGGCGACCGCCAGAACCACTCCGACGACCAGGGCGATCACGGACTTGTTGCTCATCAACGCCTCTCCCTTGAACGCAGGTCTCGCTGCTGCTGATCATTGCCGACCTGCGAGCCCATCTCGGCAGCGCCCGCCGCGGCAGGCGCCGGCAAGCCAGCCGGGGCACCACCGGCACGCCCCTCGAGCATCTTGTCGAGCGGCAGGTAGAGCAGGTTGCTCTGCCCACCCTCGGTGGCAACCAGGACCTTGCTGCTGTTGCTCAGGACCTCCTGCAGGGTTTCCAGGTAGAGGCGCTGACGGGTCACCTCCGGCGCCTTGCGATACTCCGCCACCAGCCTGCTGAAACGTTGCGCCTCACCCCGGGCACGAGCCACGACCTCCTCGCGATAGCCATTGGCATCCTCGAGAATCCGCTGGGCCTGGCCGCGGGCCTCGGGAATCACGCCATTGGCATAGGCTTCCGCCTGGTTGCGCTCGCGCTGCTCGTCCTCGCGGGCCCGGATCACGTCGTCGAACGCCTCCTGGACCTCGCGCGGCGCCTGGGCGTTCTGCACGTTCACCTGGGTCACGAGGATGCCGGTCCGGTAGGTATCCAGGAAACGCTGCAGGCGCTCCCGAACCTCGCTCGCCAGCAGCTCGCGTCCCTCGGTGAGCACCTGGTCCATCTCGGTGGAGCCCGCCACATGGCGCAGGGCGCTGTCGGTGGCATGCTGCAGGCTGACCTCGGGCTGGTCCACGTTCAGCACGAAGTCCTTCAGGTTGCTGATCTTGTACTGCACGGTGAGCGGCACCTCGACGATGTTCTCGTCCTCGGTGAGCATCTGCCCCTGCTTGCTGTAGGCCCGCTCGCGGGTAACGTTCTCCACGAACCTGCGATCGATCGGCGGAAAGTGGATATTCAGGCCCGGCCCGACGGTTTCGTGATACTTGCCGAAGCGCAGCACCACCGCCTGCTCCTGCTCGTCCAGCACATAGATCGCGCTGTACAGCCAGAAAGCCGCCAGCACCGCCAGGGCGATGCCGAACAGACCGAAACCGCCGCCCTTGCCACCTGCCCCGTCACTGCCGCGCTTCTTGCCGCCCAGCATGCCGTTCAGGCTTTCCTGTAACTTGCGGAACGCCTCGTCGAGGTCCGGCGGTCCCTTACGGTCACCCCCACGACGCCCCCCCCAGGGATCCTGATTGTTAGAATTGCCACCCGGCTCATTCCAAGCCATAGCGCTCTCCATCTGAAAAACACAGACGCGCCCACGGCACGCCGCCCCATGCTACCCAATTGCCCGCTTCCAGCGGCAAAATCGCCGGCTGCGCTTTCATTGCAAAGTATGTTGCGCGATGAACTCGTCCGGCCGCAGCCCCTCCCGGCTGACCAGACGATTCAGGTCGATCCGTGGCAAACGCACCGCCAGCAGGCTTCCCCCATCCTCATCATGCGTCTCGCTGCGCACTGCCCCGAGCGCGAAGAACTGCGCGCGCAGCCGACCCAGCCCCTGCGGCAGACGCAGGGTTCCGACGAACAGATCATCCCCCAGCAGCTCGGCGATGGCCTGGCGCAACAGATCCAAGCCCCGTCCGTCGCGGGCCGAAACCCAGACCCGCTGCGGCTTGCCGTCGGCATCGCGCTGGATCTGCGGCTCCATGCCCTCGAGCAGGTCAAGCTTGTTGTATACCTCGAGAATCGGCAGGCTGTCGGCGCCGATCTCCCCCAGCACAGCCATGACCTGCTCGATCTGTGCCATGCGCTCGGGCTCATGGGCATCGATCACGTGCAGCAGCAGGTCGGAGTTGCTCGACTCTTCCAGCGTAGCGCGAAATGCCTCGACCAGCTTGTGCGGAAGATGGCGGATGAAGCCCACGGTATCGGCCAGCACCAGCGCCCCCAGGTCATCCAGCTCGAGGCGGCGCAGGGTCGGATCGAGGGTGGCGAACAGCTGGTTGGCCGCGTAGACCTCGGAAGCCGTCAGAGCATTGAACAGGGTGGACTTGCCGGCGTTGGTGTAGCCGACCAGGGAAACCAGGGGAATTTCCGCGCGCCGGCGACCGCGCCGCGCCTGCTCGCGCTGGCTGCGCACCTTTTCCAGACGCTGGCGGATCTGCCTGATGCGTACCCGCAGCAGGCGCCGGTCGTTTTCCAGCTGGGTTTCGCCGGGGCCACGCAGACCGATACCGCCCTTCTGCCGCTCCAGGTGGGTCCAGCCGCGAACCAGCCGCGTGCTCATGTGCTCCAGCTGAGCCAGCTCGACCTGCAGCTTGCCCTCGTGAGTTCGCGCGCGCTGGGCGAAGATGTCCAGAATCAGGCCGGTACGATCGAGCACCCGGCACTCGAAGGCACGCTCCAGGTTGCGCTCCTGGCTGGGTGTCAAGATGTGATTGAAGATCACCAGCTCGGCCTGCTCGGTCCTGACCAGATCGTGCAGTTCATCGACCTTGCCGGTGCCGATCAGATACTTGGCGCTCGGCTGGTGGCGCGCCACACCGACGAACGCCACCACGTCGGCACCTGCCGAGCGGGCAAGTTCCTGGAACTCCTGCGGGTCCTCACGCGCCTCGGGATCCTGCCCCTCCAGATGAACCAGAATGGCCCGCTCTCCACCACCAGGGCGCTCAAAGAACAAGGTGGACTCCTATCAGGCGTTGCCGGGTTCGGGCTGCTCGCCCTCGCTCGCAGTGGGCAGGCGCACCGGACGGCTCGGCACCACGGTGGAAATCGCGTGCTTGTAGACCATCTGGCTGACAGTGTTCTTCAGCAGAATCACGAACTGGTCGAAGGACTCGATCTGGCCCTGCAGCTTGATGCCGTTGACCAGATAGATGGAAACCGGAACGCGCTCTTTGCGCAGCGTATTAAGGTAAGGGTCTTGTAGCGAATGCCCTTTTGACATAAGGAGCTCTCCTTTCAGGGATGGTTTGGAAATCGAAGAAAAATGGCAGGCCGCCCCCATGGAAAACCCAAAACGGCAGCAAGGACTGAAGTTCAGGCCAATATGGCGGCCGCCTCGAGGTATTTCAAGGTGCGTTGAAGATTGTCGTCCCCCAGGCTGTCCAACCAGTGGAGGTCGGTCCAGCTGCGCAACCAAGTGAATTGCCGCTTGGCCAGTTGGCGTGTCGCAATGATGCCGCGCTCGACCATCTGCTCGCGCGTCAGTCGGCCATCCAGATGCTCCCACACCTGCCGATAGCCGACGGCCCGCATGGAGGGCAGGCTCTCGTGCAGATCGCCGCGCCGCCGCAAGGTCTCGACCTCGTCGACGAAGCCCTGCTCCAGCATCAAGTGGAATCGCCGGGCGATCCGCTCGTGCAGAATCTGTCGCTGCGTCGGCGCCATTGCCAGATGGGCGACAGTATAAGGCAAATGCCCGGCAATCGAGTTGCCGGATGCAGGATTTTGCGCGACCTGACGCAGCCGATGGGCGGTCATCGACAGGCCGCTGATCCGATAGACCTCCAGGGCCCGCACCAGACGCTGGGGATCGTTGGGGTGGATGCGCGCCGCCGACTCCGGATCGACCGCCGCCAGCTCCCGGTGCAGGACCGGCCAGCCTTCCGCCGCTCCCCGCGCCTCCAGCTCCGCACGTAGCGCCGGATCGGCGCCCGGCATGTCCGCCAGCCCCTCCAGCAGGGCCTTGTAATACAGCATGGTGCCGCCCACCAGCAGGGGGATGCGCCCCCGGGCGGTGATCTCCGCCATGGCCGCCAGGGCGTCGTCGCGGAACTCGGCGGCGGAGTAGCTTTCCGCCGGATCGCGGATGTCGATGAGGCGATGGGGGAACTCCGCCAGCAGCGCCTTCGCGGGCTTGGCCGTGCCGATGTCCATGCCCCGGTAGACCAGCGCCGAGTCGACGCTGATCAGCTCGCACGGCAGGACCCGCGCCAGCTCCAGCGCCAGATCGGTCTTGCCGGAGGCGGTCGGCCCCATGAGGAAGATGGCGGGAGGCAGGCGGGACATCGGCGGACTCGGTGCTGGTGCGAAAAGGGCGCATAGTTTCGGGCGCCGGACGCCCGGCCGCAAGCGGACCTGCCCGGCGGGCGGGAACGGCTAACGGCCGCGCAGGAACAGCTTGTCCAGCTCGTTCATACCCAACTGGGTCCAGGTCGGCCGCCCGTGGTTGCACTGGCCGCTGCGCTCGGTGTGCTCCATGTCGCGCAGCAGGGCGTTCATCTCCGGCAGGGTCAGGCGCCGGCTGGCGCGCACCGCGCCATGACAGGCCATGGTCGCCAGCAGCTCGTTGAGATGAGCCTGGATGCGGTCGCTGGTCCCGTACTCGAGAAGATCGGCCAGCACATCGCGCACCAGCTGGCCCGCCTCGGCCTGGCGGAGCAATGCCGGCGTCTGGCGGATCGCCAGGGTTTCCGGACCGAGGCGCTGCAGCTCGAAGCCCAGCCGCTGGAACCACTCGGCATGCTCCTCGGCGCAGTCCGCCTCGCGCTGGCTGAGGACCAGGCTTTCCGGCACCAGCAGCGGCTGGCCGCGCAAGCCCTCGCTGGCCATGGCAACCTTCAGCCGCTCGTAGGTGATCCGCTCGTGGGCCGCGTGCATATCCACCAGCACCAGCCCCTGGGCATTCTCGGCGAGGATGTAGATGCCCTTGAGCTGGGCCAGGGCATAGCCGAGCGGTGGAATGCCGCCCAGCCCCTCCGGCTGGGCCGCGGGCTCGGCCCCGGACTCGGCCAGGGGTGCGAAAAACTCGCGATAGAGGCCCGCGGACTCGGCAGAGCGCCCGGCCGGCCGCGGCGAAGGCGTCTGATAGCCGGCGCCCGTCCCCTTCCAGGCGGCCGGCCTTTCGGGCTCCCGCTCGGACAGACCGGCGGACAGCGGCATCTCGCCCTGCCCGCGGAACTCGCCGGCGGCCGGCCCGACGGGCGGCGCCAATGGCACTACGGCAGCGGGCGCCGCCAGACGGTCCTCGGGACGCACCTCGCCCAGCGCATGGTGCAGGGTGCCATAGAGGAAGTCGTGGATCATGCGGCTGTCGCGGAAACGCACCTCGTGCTTGGTCGGGTGCACGTTGACATCCACCACCGCCGGATCGACCTCGAGGAACAGCACGAAGGCCGGGTGCCGGCCGTTGAACAGCACGTCACGATAGGCCTGGCGCACCGCATGGGCAACCAGCTTGTCGCGCACCATGCGGCCGTTGACATAGAAGTACTGCAGGTCGGCCTGGCTGCGCGAGAAGGTCGGCAAGCCGACCCAGCCCCACAGGCGCAAGCCGCCCCGCTCGACCTCGACGGGCAGCGCCTGTTCCAGGAAGGCCGGCCCGCAGACCGCCGCCACCCGCCGCGCACGGGCCGTCTCGTCGCCGGCCTCGTGCAGGGCCAGCGCACTGCGGCCATTGTGGCGCAGATGGAAAGCCACGTCGAAGCGCGCCAGAGCCAGGCGCCTGATGACCTCCTGCAGATGCTCGAACTCGGTCTTCTCCGCGCGCAGGAACTTGCGCCGCGCCGGCGTGTTGAAAAACAGGTCGCGCACCTCCACCGAGGTGCCGACCGGATGCGCCGCCGGCTGCACCCGCGCCTCCATGTCGCGCCCCTCCGTTTCGACCTGCCAGGCCTGCCCGGCATCGGCGGTACGCGAGGTCAGGGTCAGGCGCGCCACCGAGCCGATCGAGGCCAGCGCCTCGCCGCGAAACCCCAGGCTCGTCACCCGCTCGAGATCCTCCAGATCGCGGATCTTGCTGGTGGCATGGCGGGCCAGGGCCAGCGGCAGGTCGTCGGCGGCAATGCCGCAGCCGTCGTCGCGTATCCGCAGCAGCTTGACACCGCCCTGCTCCACCTCGATGTCGATGCGCCGGGCGCCGGCGTCCAGGCTGTTCTCCAGCAGCTCCTTGGCCACCGAGGCGGGTCGCTCGACCACCTCGCCAGCGGCGATCTGGTTGGCCAGCCGCGGACTCAGCAGCTGGATGCGTGCCGGACCGTTCATGGCTGGGCCGCCAGGGTGGCGGCCGGGATGTCGAGGACCTGACCAATCTTCAGCTCGTCGCTCTTCAGTCTGTTGGCGCTGCGCAGCGCCGCCATGCCGACCTGATAGCGCTCGGCGATCAGCGCCAGGGTTTCGCCAGAGCTGACCACATGTTCCTGTCGCCCCTGGGCGATCTTCCCGGAGTCGCGCAGCCAGGCGATGTAGGTGCCCGGCGGCGGATTCTGGTGGAAGAACTGCCGTACCCCGCCGTGGATGGAGCGCGCCAGCGCCTGCTGGTGACTGCGGGTCTGCAGCTTGCCGGCTTCGCCAGGATTGGAGATGAACCCGGTTTCCACCAGGATCGACGGTATGTCCGGCGACTTCAGCACCATGAAGCCGGCCTGCTCGACCCGCTCCTTGTGCAGCGGGGTGATCCGCCCCATGTTGCTCAGCACCTTCTGGCCGACGTTCAGGCTGGAAGACAGCGAGGCGGTCATCGACAGGTCGAGCAGCACGCCGGCGAGCATGCGGTCCTTGTCTTCCAGGCTGACGTTACCGGCGCCGCCGATCAGGTCCGAACGGTTCTCGCTGTCGGCCAGCCAGCGCGCCGTTTCCGAAGTCGCGCCGCGATCGGACAGGGCATAGACGGAGGCGCCGAAGGCCGACGAGCGCGGCGCTGCGTCGGCATGGATGGAGACGAACAGGTCGGCCCCCTTCTTGCGGGCGATCTCGGTGCGCCGGCGCAGCGGAATGAAGTAGTCGCCGGTGCGCACCAGCTCGGCGCGAAAGCCCTTCTCGGCGTTGATCTGGCGCTGCAGTTCGCGGGCGATGGCCAGCACGACGTGCTTTTCCTGGGCGCCCTGCGGGCCGATCGCGCCGGGATCCTCGCCGCCATGACCGGCATCGATGGCGACCACGATGTCGCGCTTGCCCCTGGGCAACGGCGTGGTCGCCTTCGCCGCCGGCTTGGTCGGCGTCACCACCGGAACCGGCACAGGTACCGGCACCGGCTTGGTGGTTGCGACGCGCGTCGGCGGCAGCTCGGGCGCCACGCTCGGCTCCGGCTCCTGATCGTAGAGGTCGAGCACCAGGCGATGGCCGTACTGCTGGTTGGGGGCGAGGGCGAAACTCTTGGGCACCACCGACTTGGACAGATCGAGAACCAGACGCAGATCGTTCGGGGTCCGCTGCGCCGCGCGCAGACCGCTGATCGGGGTGTTGCCCAGGGCGAGCCTGTCCAGCGGAGTGCGCAGCTGGGCGCCGTTGACATCGATGACGATCCGGTGCGGCGCGGTCAGGGTGAACACGCTGTGCTGCACCTGGCCGCTCAGATCGAACACCAGGCGGGTATTGTCCGGCGCCCGCCACAGGCGCACGCCCCGCACTTCCACGGCGGCCCAGGCATCGACGGCCAGGGCGGCGAGCAGCAGACCGACGCCGGCAGCCCAGGCACGCATGGGATTCCCCCTCATTTGTCTAGTTCTCCTGAGCCAGGGCCGCACACCAGGCTTCGCCCCGTGCGCCATGGGGCGACAGGCACAGGACGCGGCCTCCCGCTTGCTGGGTAATGGTAATGTCGAGATCCGGCCTCGGCAAAAAGCCCGAGCCGCGCTGCGGCCACTCGACCAGGCACAGCGCGTCTCCCTCGAAATAGTCACGAATGCCAAGAAACTCAAGCTCTTCCGGATCACTCAGGCGATACAGGTCGAAGTGGTAGGCCTGCCGCTCGCCGATCCGGTAGGGCTCGACCAGGGTGAAGGTCGGGCTCTTCACCGCGCCGGCATGGCCCAGGCCGCGCAGGATGCCGCGCGCCAGGGTGGTCTTGCCGGCGCCGAGATCGCCGTGCAGGAAGATGGTCCCGCAACCGCCGGTGAGCGCACCAAGGCGCTCGCCCAGGATTAGCTGGGCCGCCTCGTCGGCGGCGAAGAGGCTCAGATCAGGCACGGCGAATGCTCCTCCAGCAGTTGGCGGATCGCCGGAAACAGATCGCCTGCCAGCAGCCCGCGCCCCTGCGCGCCCAACCGCTCGCCCGCCCGGGCATGCAGCCAGACCGCCAGGCAGGCCGCCTCGAAAGGCTCCAGACCCTGGGCCAGCAGGGCGCCGATCAGCCCGGCGAGGACGTCGCCGAGCCCCGCTCCGGCCATCGCCGGATGGCCGTGGTCGCACAG
This sequence comes from Azotobacter chroococcum, assembly GCF_002220155.1. Classification (NCBI taxonomy): domain Bacteria; kingdom Pseudomonadati; phylum Pseudomonadota; class Gammaproteobacteria; order Pseudomonadales; family Pseudomonadaceae; genus Azotobacter; species Azotobacter chroococcum. The sequence continues at coordinate 3,845,231 of NZ_CP011835.1, forward strand.
CGCCAGGCGCCCCTCGGGGTCGGCGACCAAACTGCCAGCACCCTTGAGGACGACCACCGCGCCATGGCGCCGCGCCAGGGCGAGGGCCGCCGCCGGCCGGTCGGCCTGCACCGTTCCGATATCGCTGCCCAGGAGACGCGCGGCCTCGCCGGGATGGGGCGTCAGCACGGCATGCGCCGGCGCGCCCAGCGCACCGGCAGCAAGCAGGTTCAGGGCATCGGCATCCCACACCTGGGGCTGCGCGAGGCCGGCGGCCGCCGACAGCAGGCTGCGCCCCCAGGCCTCCTGGCCGAGCCCCGGGCCGACCACCAGCACATCGGCGCGAGTCATCAACGCCAGCGCCTGATTGGCCGACTCGACGCCGCGGCTCATCAGCTCCGGGCGCCGCGCCAGCGCCGCCGGCACGTGTGCGCCGCGGGTCGCCAGGCTGACCAGCCCCGCGCCGGCACGCAGGGCACTTTCCGCGCCGAGCAGCGCCGCGCCGCCGAAGCCGAGGTCGCCGCCGACCACCAGCACATGGCCGAAATGCCCCTTGTGCGCGGTGCGCGGCCGCGGCGCCAGACGCGCCACGCTGCCGGCGGCCAGCCGCCGGGCGGTGACCGGCTGCGCGGCGACGATCGGCGGGTCGGCCGCCAGATCGGCGAACACCAGCGTGCCGACGTGATCCGGCGCCTCGCCGGTGAACAGCCCGATCTTGAGGCCGATGAAGGTCACCGTCAGCTCGGCGCGTACCGCCACGCCCAGCGCGCAGCCAGTGTCGGCGCTGAGCCCGGAAGGAATGTCCACCGCCAGCACCGGCAGACCGCTGGCGTTGACCTGGCGGATCGCCTGGGCATAGGGTTCGCGCACCATACCGCCGAGGCCGGTGCCGAGCAGGGCATCGACCAGCACGCCCTCCAGCGGCGCGCACTCGCTCCACGGCTCGATCGCCACGCCGGCCTGACGCGCCTCGCCCAGGGCCTGCGCCGCGTCGCCCTGCAACTGCTGCGGGTCGCCCACCGCCAGCACCCGCACGCGCCAGCCGGCGCGCTGTGCCAACGCGGCGACCAGATAGCCGTCGCCGGCATTGTTGCCGCGCCCGGCGAGCACGGTCAGCGCACCGGCCTGTGGCCAGCGCCGGCGCAGGGCGCGCCAGGCGGCATGGGCGGCACGGCTCATCAGCTCGAAGCCGGGCGTGCCGGCGGCGATCAGCCGCGCGTCGAGTTCGCGCACCTGGGCGGCGCTGTAAAGGGAAAGCGGCAGGTCTTCCTGGATGTCTGGCATGCGTCGATCGGCTCCGAGGTCTGGCAGAATTATCGCATCGAATACAGGTTTCCTTCAGCATGTCCGCCACTCCTCCCGATCCCGCCCGCCTCGCCCAGTCGATCAAGGACTGGGGCCGCGAACTGGGCTTCCAGCAGGTCGGCATCGCCGGCATCGAGCTGGGCGAGCACGAAGCCCACCTGCAGCGCTGGCTGGCCGCCGGCTACCAGGGCGAGATGGACTACATGGCCGCCCACGGCGACAAGCGCTCGCGTCCCGCCGAACTGCTGCCCGGCACCCTGCGGGTGGTCTCGCTGCGCATGGACTACCTGCCGGGCGACACGCGGATGGCCGAGCGCCTCGCCGCGCCGGAAACGGCCTACCTGTCGCGCTACGCCCTCGGCCGCGACTACCACAAGCTGATCCGCAAGCGCCTGCAGCAGCTGGCCGAACGCATCCAGGGAGAGATCGGCCCGTTCGGCTACCGCGCCTTCGTCGACAGCGCCCCGGTGCTGGAGAAGGCCCTCGCCGAGCAGGCCGGGCTCGGCTGGATCGGCAAGAACACCCTGCTGCTCAACCGCAAGGCCGGCAGCTGGTTCTTCCTCGGCGAGCTGTACGTCGACCTGCCGTTGCCGGTGGACGCGCCCCATGCCGGCGAGCATTGCGGACGCTGCTCGGCCTGCCTGGAGGCCTGCCCGACCGGTGCCTTCGTCGGGCCCAGGCTGCTCGACGCACGGCGCTGCATCTCCTACCTGACCATCGAACTGAAGGGGCCGATTCCTGTGGAGTTGCGTCCGCTGGTCGGCAACCGCGTGTTCGGCTGCGACGACTGCCAGCTGGTCTGCCCCTGGAACCGCTTCGCCCGGCCCACGGCGGAGGGCGACTTCCAGCCGCGCCACGGCCTGGACAACGCCGAACTGGCCGCACTCTTTCGCTGGAGCGAAGCCGAATTTCTTGCCCGCAGCGAAGGCTCGCCGCTGCGGCGGGCCGGCTACGAGCGCTGGCTGCGCAATCTGGCGGTCGGTCTGGGCAACGCGCCCTCGACCATCCCGGTGCTCGAGGCGCTCGAGGCGCGCCGAGAGCATCCCTCGGAACTGGTCCGCGAGCATGTGCTCTGGGCGCTGCGCCAGCACGGCCGCGCCTGATCGCATCAATATTTGATGAAATGCTCGCGGTAGTGGCGCAGCTCGGCGATGGACTCGCGGATGTCGTCCAGCGCCAGATGGGTGGCGGACTTCTTGAAGCTGTCGCGCACCTGCGGCGCCCAGCGCCCGGCCAGCTCCTTGAGGGTCGAGACATCGATGTGGCGATAGTGGAACCAGGCCTCCAGGGCCGGCATGTAGCGGGCGAGGAAGCGCCGATCCTGGCAGATGCTGTTGCCGCACATCGGCGACTTGCCCCTGGGCACCCACTGCTCGAGGAAGGCCAGGGTCTGCGCCTCGGCCGTCGCGGCATCGATGCGGCTGTCGCGGACCCGCTGGGTCAGGCCGGAACGGCCATGCTGGCGGGTGTTCCACTCGTCCATGCCGGCGAGGGCCTCGTCGCTCTGGTGCACGGCGATCACCGGCCCCTCGGCCAGCACGTTCAGCTCGCTGTCGGTGACGATGGTCGCCATCTCGATGATGACGTCTCTCTCCGGATTCAGACCGGTCATTTCCAGGTCGATCCAGATCAGATTCTGCGGGTTCTGCATGGTGTGGCTCCTTGGCTTTGCCGCAGTTTAGCAGGGCCGGCCCATGCTAAACTCGCCGCCCCAGCCACCTGCGACCGAACCCCGAGCCATGGCCAAACGCCAACTGACCCGCCGCCAGAGCTGGCGCATCGAAAAGATCCAGGAAGAACGCGCCGCCCGCGCCGCCAAGCGCGAATCCCGCCTGCTGGATGAGCTGGAAGGCAGCGACCTCGGCCCGGAGCAGACCGGCCTGGTGATCGCCCACTTCGGCGTCCAGGTGGAGGTCGAGGCCGAGGACGGTGAACGGGCCGGGCAGGCCTGCCGCTGCCACCTGCGCGCCAACCTGCCGGCGCTGGTCACCGGCGACCGGGTGGTCTGGCGCGCCGGCAACCAGGGGGTCGGGGTGATCGTCGCGCAGCTGCCGCGGCGCAGCGAACTGTGCCGCCCGGACATGCGCGGCCAGCTCAAGCCGGTGGCGGCCAACGTCGACCAGATCGTCATCGTCTTCGCCCCGCTGCCCGAGCCCCACGCCAACCTCATCGACCGCTACCTGGTGGCCGCCGAGCACGCCGGCATCCGCCCGCTGCTGCTGCTGAACAAGGCCGACCTGATGAACGAGGAGAACGCCGCCAACCTCGATGCCCTGCTCGCCACCTACCAGCGCCTCGGCTATCCGCTGCTGGAGGTCTCGGCCCGCCAGGGCGCCGGCATGCCGGCGCTGCAGGCGGCGCTGGACGGCCACGTCAGCGTCTTCGTCGGCCAGTCCGGGGTGGGCAAGTCGTCGCTGGTCAACAGCCTGCTGCCCGGTGTGGACACCCGCGTCGGCGCCCTTTCCGAGTTGACCGGCAAGGGCATGCACACCACCACCACCGCCCGGCTGTTCCACTTCCCCGGCGGCGGCCAGCTGATCGACTCACCCGGCATCCGCGAATTCGGCCTGGGCCACGTCAGCCGCGACGATGTCGAGGCCGGCTTCATCGAGTTCCGCGAGCTGCTCGGCCACTGCCGCTTCCGGGACTGCAAGCACGACCGCGAACCCGGCTGCGCGCTGCTCAAGGCCCTCGACGAAGGCCGCATCCAGCCGCAGCGCATGGCCAGCTACCGGCATATCCTCGCCAGCCTGCCCGAACCGGAATACTGATCCCTGCGCTGCCGGAGCCCGCCGGGCTGCGGCTACAATCATCCTCCCCATCCGACTGCCTGGAGCCTCCCATGGCCGACTTCGCCTCGCTGCCGCTGGTCATCGAACCGGCTGATCTGGACGCCCGCCTGACGGCACCCGAGCTGATCCTGGTCGACCTGACCAGCGCCGCCCGCTACGCCGAGGGCCACATTCCCGGCGCGCGCTTCGTCGATCCCAAGCGCACCCAGCTCGGCCAGCCGCCGGCGCCCGGCCTGCTGCCCACCGAGGAGCAGCTGGAAGGCCTGTTCGGCGAACTCGGCCACCGCCCGGAGGCGGTCTACGTGGTCTATGACGACGAGGGCGGCGGCTGGGCCGGGCGCTTCATCTGGCTGCTCGACGTCATCGGCCACCCGCACTACCACTATCTGAACGGCGGCCTTACCGCCTGGCTGGCCGAAGGCCGGCCGCTGTCCCGGGAGGTCCCGGCGGCGGCCGGCGGCCCCGTGCCCCTCGTGCTGCACGACGAACCGACCGCCACCCGCGACTACCTGCAAAGCCGCCTCGGCGCCGCCGATCTGGCCGTCTGGGACGCCCGCTCGCCCCAGGAGTACCGCGGCGAGAAAGTGCTCGCGGCGAAGGGCGGGCATGTGCCCGGCGCAGTCAACTTCGAGTGGACCGCCGCCATGGACCCGGCCCGCGCCCTGCGCATCCGCACCGACATCGCCGACTGCCTGACGGCGCTGGGCATCACCCCGGACAAGGAAATCGTCACCCACTGCCAGACCCATCACCGCTCCGGCCTGACCTACCTGATCGCCAAGGCCCTCGGCTACCCGCGGGTCAAGGGCTATGCCGGCTCCTGGGGCGAATGGGGCAACCATCCGGACACACCGGTGGAGATCTAAGGAAAAACGATGAAAGACCGCCTGTTCCTCCTCGGCCAGCACCTGCTGCCCCACCACCTGCTGTCGCGCGCGGCCGGCTGCCTGGCCGAATGCCGCACGCCCTGGGTCAAGAACACCCTGATCAAGGTCTTCGTCCGGCACTTCCGGGTCGACATGGGCGAGGCGCTGGTCGAGGAGCCAACCGCCTACGAGCACTTCAACGCCTTCTTCACCCGCACCCTGAAGGCGGATGCCCGTCCGCTCGATGCCACGCCCGGCGCCGTCCTCAGTCCGGCCGACGGGGCCGTCAGCCAGCTCGGCGTCATCGAGCGGGGGCGCCTCTTCCAGGCCAAGGGCCACAGCTTCAGCGTGCAGGAGCTGCTCGGCGGCGACCCGGCCACCGCAGCCCCCTTCCAGGGCGGCAACTTCGCCACCGTCTACCTGTCGCCCAGGGACTACCACCGCGTGCACATGCCGCTGGCCGGCACCCTGCGCGAGATGATCCACGTGCCGGGACAGCTGTTCTCGGTGAACCGCCTCACCGCGGAGAACGTGCCGGAGCTGTTCGCCCGCAACGAGCGGCTGGTCTGCCTGTTCGACACCGAGTGCGGCCCCATGGCCGTGGTGCTGGTCGGCGCGATGATCGTCGCCAGCATCGAGACGGTCTGGGCCGGGCTGGTCACCCCGCAGACGCGGCAGGTCAGGCGCTGGCATTACGGCGAGGCGGCGCGCCCGCCTATCCACCTGGACAAGGGCGCGGAACTCGGACGCTTCAAGCTCGGCTCGACGGCGATCCTCCTGTTCGGCCCGGACCAGGTGCGCTGGCGCGACGAGCTCGCGCCGCTGGGCGAGCTGCGCATGGGCCAGGCCATCGGCCAGGCACAGCCGCCAGGCGCTGCCTGACCGCCGGTCGCCACACGCGGGATGCCGGTCACAGCCGGCCTTCCCGCGCTTTGACTCCCCCCGACGGGCCCTGTAGATTCCGCCAACCCCTGTTCCGCGGTGAGCGGGTCGGAAAAAGCCTCGAACGGCTTTCGGCGGCCTGTGACCGCCCTGCGCCGATTCTGTTCCCGCCATGGCCATCGAGAAGAAAACCGTCCGCCTGCTGATTCTGGAAGACTCGCAGAACGAAGCCGAGCGCCTGGTCAGCCTGTTCCGCAACGCCGGCCGCGCCACCCGGGTGCACCGCCTGACCTCCAGCGAGGACCTCACCGAGTCCCTGCAGCAGACCTGGGACTTGCTGATCGCCGCCCCGCACAGCGAAAACCTCAGCCCCGCCGAGGCGATCGCCATCATCCGCCGCCAGGCCAGGGACCTCCCCATTCTCCAGTTGCTGCCGGACAACGACTCCGACGCGATCACCGAGGCCCTCGCCCTCGGCGCCCGGGACGCCCTGCCCCAGGGCGAGGACGAGCGCCTGATCCTGGTCGCCAACCGCGAGCTGGCCAACCTGGAGGAGCGGCGCGCCCGGCGCAGCGCGGAAATCGCCCTGCGCGAGGCGGAAAAACGCTGTCAGCTGCTGCTCGACAGCTCGGTGGACGCCATCGCCTACGTGCACGACGGCATGCACATCTACGCCAACCGCGCCTATCTGGAGCTGTTCGGCTACGAGGAGGCCGACGAGCTGGAAGGCCTGCCGATGATCGACCTGGTCGACGGCCGCGACCAGGCCGCGTTCCGCGACTTCCTGAAGAACTATGGCAGCGGCCGCGGCGAAAGCGTACTGCAGTGCCATGGCGTCACTGCCGCAGGCCGCCCGTTCCGCATGCGCATCGACCTGTCGCCGGCCAGCTACGACGGCGAGCCCTGCATTCAGGCGGTGCTGCGCGCCGAAAGCATGCAGAGCGAGCTGGAAGAGAAGCTGCGCGAGGTCAGCAGCCAGGACCTGGTTACCGGCCTGTTCAACCGCAACCATTTCCTCGAGTTGCTGGATGCCGCCTGCGCCGGCGCGGCCAACGCCGGCCAGCCGTCCTGCCTGGCCTACCTGCGCCTGGACCGCTACGCCCAGCTGCATGCCGACCTTGGCCTCGCCGGCATCGACCAGCTGCTCGCCGACCTGGCCACCCTGCTGCGCGGTGCGTTCCCCGCCGACGCCCTGCTGGCCCGTTTCGCCGACGATGCCTTCGCCGTGCTGCAGCCCGGCCTGACGCCGGAACAGGCGCAGGGCGGACTCGCCGCCCTGCTGAAGAAGGTCGAGACCCACCTGTTCGAGGTCGCCGACCGAACCGTGCAGCTGACCCTGTCGATCGGCGCTGCCGGCCTCAACGAGACGACGCCCAAGGCCCAGGAGGCGATCGAGCGCGCCCACCGTTGCGCCGATGCGCTGGCCGACGGCAACGCCCTGAAGCTCTACGATCCACTCGAGGCATTGGCCGCCGAGGCCAGCCGCGGCAGCGTCGTCGCCATGCTCCGCCATGCGCTGGAGACGGACAGCTTCCGCCTGCTGTTCCAGCCGATCATCAGCCTGCAGGGGGACAGCACCGAACACTACGAGGTCCTGCTGCGCCTGATCGATCCCCAGGGGAAGGAGCTGCTGCCCGCCGATTTCCTCGCCGCCGCCAGCGAAGCCGGCCTCGCCGAAACCCTGGACCGCTGGGTGATCCTCAACGCCATCCGCCAGCTTGCCGCGCACCGCGCGCACGGCCGCGACACCCGCCTGTTCGTCCACCTGTCCGCCGCCAGCCTGCAGGACCCGACGCTGCTGCCCTGGCTCGCCACGGCGCTGCACGCGGCACCGCTGCCCGCCGCGGCACTGATCCTGCAGTTCAACGAGGCCGATGCGACCGTCTACCTCAAGCAGGCCAGAGCCCTGGCCGAAGGGCTCGCCGAACTGCACGGCAAGAGCGCGCTGATCCACTTCGGCTGCACCCTCAATCCGTTCAACACGCTCAAGCACCTGCCGGTGGACTACGTCAAGGTCGACGACTCCTTTACCCGGAGCCTCGCCGAGGAAGAGGGCCGGGAAAACCTCAAGTCCCTGCTCGCCAACCTGCATGCCCAGGGCAAGCCGAGCATAGTGCCGGGCATCGAGAACTCCAGCGTGCTGGCGACGCTCTGGCAGGCGGGGGTCAGCTATATTCAGGGCTACTACCTGCAAGCGCCGGGCCCGGCCATGGACTACGAGTTCTCCAGCGAAGCGTAGTGGCCCGGGCCCGCGGTTGACCTGGGTCCGGACTTCGGACAAGGACATGCGGCTAAACTGCCGAAGCCACTTCGTTCCGGAAAGGAGACCGCCATGCCCCTGATGAAAGCCGCCGTGTTCGTCGAACCCGGCCGGATCGAGTTGCAGGACAAGCCCATCCCCGATGTCGGGCCGAACGATGCCCTGGTGCGCATCACCACCACCACCATCTGCGGCACCGACGTGCATATCCTCAAGGGCGAGTACCCGGTGGCCCCGGGCCTGACCATCGGCCACGAGCCGGTGGGCATCATCGAGAAGCTCGGGAGCAACGTGCAGGGGTACCGGGAAGGCCAGCGGGTCATCGCCGGGGCCATCTGCCCGAGCTTCACCTCCTACGCCTGCCAGGACGGCTATCCGTCCCAGGATGGCGGCTGCGCCTGCCACGGCTACAAGCCGATGGGCGGCTGGCGCTTCGGCAACAGCATCGACGGCACCCAGGCCGAATACGTGCTGGTGCCCGACGCCCAGGCCAACCTGGCGCCGGTGCCGGACGGCCTGAGCGACGAGGAGGTGCTGATGTGCCCGGACATCATGTCCACCGGCTTCGCCGGCGCCGAGGCGGCCAATCTGCGCATCGGCGACATCGTCGCGGTGTTCGCCCAGGGCCCCATCGGCCTGTGCGCCACCGCCGGAGCCAGGCTGCGCGGCGCCGGCACCATCATCGCCATCGACGGGGTCAACGAACGCCTGGAAATCGCCCGGCGGCTGGGCGCCGACGTCACCCTCAACTTCCGCGAAGTGGACGTGGTCGAGGAGATTCTCAAGCTGACCGGCGGGCGCGGGGTGGACGCCTCGATCGAGGCGCTGGGCACGCAGACCACCTTCGAGAGCGCCCTGCGCGTGCTCAAGCCGGGCGGCACCCTGTCCAGCCTGGGGGTCTACTCCAGCGACCTGACCATTCCCCTCGGTGCCTTCCACGCCGGCCTCGGCGACAACAGGATCGTCACCTCGCTGTGCCCCGGCGGCAAGGAGCGCATGCGCCGCCTGCTCAACGTGGTCGCCTCGGGGCGCGTCGACCTCAAGCCGCTGGTCACCCATCAGTACCGGCTGGACGACATCGTGGCCGCCTACGACCTGTTCGCCCACCAGCGCGACGGCGTGCTCAAGGTGGCGATCAAGCCGTAGGACGCCGCGGGCCTCAGACGCCCGGCTCGCGGTCCCGGTAGCCGAGCAGATAGAGGATGCCGTCCAGCCCGAGGTTGGAAATCGCCTGCCTGGCCGACTGGCGGACCAGCGGCTTGGCGCGGAAGGCCACGCCGAGGCCGGCCAGGCCGAGCATCGGCAGGTCGTTGGCGCCGTCGCCGACGGCGATGGTCTGCTCCAGGGACAGCCCCTCCTGCTCGGCCAGCTGGCGCAGCAGGTCGGCCTTGCGCTGGCCGTCGACGATCGGCTCGACGGCCACCCCGGTGACCTTGCCGTCGACGATTTCCAGCTCGTTGGCGAACACGTAGTCGATGCCCAGCCTGGCCTGCACCTGGCGGGCGAAGTAGGAGAAGCCGCCGGAGAGGATCGCCGTCTTGTAGCCCAGACGCTTGAGTTCGGCGAACAGCACCTCGGCGCCCTCGGTCAGGCGCAGCGAGGCGCCGATCTCCGCCAGCACGTCCTCCGGCAGGCCCTTAAGCAGCGCCAGGCGCTCCTTGAAGCTGGCGCGAAAGTCCAGCTCGCCGCGCATCGCCCGCTCGGTGATGGCCGCGACCTGCTCGCCGATACCGGCGGCCTTGGCCAGCTCGTCGATCACCTCCGCCTCGATCAGCGTTGAGTCCATGTCGAACACCGCCAGGCGCCGGATGCGGCGGAACACCGTGTCGAGCTGGAAGCCGATGTCGACGTTCAGCTCCTGGGCCGCCACCAGGAACTCCGCACGCAGTGCCGCCGGATCGGCCGGCTCGCCGCGCACCGAGAACTCGATGCAGCCCTTGCTGCGCGCTTCCGGCGTGTCCAGGGCCAGGCGCCCGGACAGGCGGTCGATCTGGTCGATCTCCAGAGCGTGGCGGGCGGTGATCGCGCTGACCCGCTCCAGCTGCGCGGCGGTCACCCGGCGCGTCATCAGGGTGACGATGTAGCGCGGCTTGCCCTGGCCGGCGACCCAGGCCTGGTAGTCGGTCTCGGAAACTGCAGTGAAGCGCACCTGCTGCTCCAGGGCGTGGGCGACGAACAGCACCTCCTTCTGCAACGCCGCCAGCTCGCCGTCGGCCGGGATCTCGACCAGGATGCCGAACGACAGGGTGTTGTGGACGACCGCCTGGCCGATATCGAGGATACCCACCCCGCACCGGGCCAGCGCGCCGGTGATGGCCGCGGTCAGGCCGGGACGATCCGCCCCGGTGATGTTGATCAGGACAATTTCGCGCAAGGCGCCGTCTCCCATGGCAAAGAAGGCGGCATTCTAGCAGGCCCCGCCGTGCCGGGCGCTTCCCGGCCGGGCGCCAGCCCCGTCGGGCAGTTTCCCCCCGTCAAGCCTTACGGCACCCCCCCGGCATTCCGTATACTGCCCGCCCGTCCGTCTCAAGAGCCGCGATCAGTGAACCGGCCCGCATCCGTCAAGCCCGACAACTTCTTCGTCCTGCTGTTTCGCGCCCTGACCCAGCGGCGCGTCCCAGTCTCCCTGCGCATCGTCAGCCACAGCCTGGTGCTGGTGATCCTGGCGCTGGCCCTCTATTCCTGGCTGGTCGGCCTGCAGGTGCGCCAGACCATGCACGAGCAGGCCGATGCCCTCGGTCAGACGCTGACCACCCAGACCGCGGCCTCGGCCAGCCAGTTGCTGGTGGCCAACGACATCCTCAGCCTCAATGTGCTGCTGGGCAACCTGACGAAGAACCCGCTGGTCGCCCATGCGGCCGTCTACAACGCGGACAACCACCTCCTCGCCGAGACCGGCAGCCGTCCGCCGCGCATGCCGCCGGAAGGCGATCCCAGCCTCCACGCCCGGCCCATCACCTTCCAGGACAGCGTCACCGGACACCTGCGCATCGTCCTCAACATGCCGCAGTTCCGCGAGCCGTTCATCGTCGGCCTGCGCAACATGGGTCTGATCGGCCTGGGGTTGCTGTTCCTGACGCTGATCCTCGGCCTGCGCCTGGGCTATGGCATCTCCACGCCGCTGCTGCAGTTGCGCGTCTGGCTGCGCGATCTGGACGACCATGCCCCCGGCGCCGAGCGCCAGGACGAGATCGGCGACCTGGCCCGCCAACTGGAGACCCGCCTGGCGCCGGAGCGAGCGGCCCACCCCGCCCTCGACGAGCTGGAGGACGACGAGCTGTCGCTCGACCCCGAGGTGGCGCCGCCTGCCAGCGCGGCGCCCCGCCCGGCGATGGCCGGGAAAGCGGTGCCCCGCTCCCAGCCGTTCGACAGGCCGCAGTCGCCCACCGTCGAGGTGGCGAAACGCGGCGTGGCGACGCCCGGCGTAGTGACGCCCGGTCGGCCGGCTGCAGGGCCGCTGCCGCGGCCCCTGTCCGGGCTGCATGCCGACAGCCGGCTGGATGATGAAGACGAAGACCCGCCGCTGCGCCGACTGGCCCCGGAGGTCGACGACGAGCCCTGCTTCAGTGCGGCGCTCGACGAGGATTTCGCTCCCGCGCCTGCGCCCGCAGCGCATCGCCAGGCCCGTGAAAGCGCCGTACTGGCCATCCAGCTCGGCCCCCTGGACCAGCTGCGCAGCCTGTCCCGCGGGCAACTGGCCGAGCTGCGCCGGCGCTATCGCGACAGCCTGGAACAGGCCGCGGCCTTCTACGGCGGCGAACTGCACCCGCTCGACGAGGATGGCGGACTGCTGCTGTTCCACCGCCGCGAGTGCGGCGACGACTACCTGGCCAACGCCATCTGCTGCGCCGAACTGCTGCGCTCGCTGAAATCCGAACTGGAACGCGAGGCTGCCGGCGGCGCCAGCCTGCAGCTGCAGCTCGGCCTGGCGCGCGGCGAGAACCTCGCCGGCCTCGGCCAGGCGGCCCTGCTGCTCAGCCCGGGCGGCCAGTCCGCGCTGACCCTGGCGCAATACAGCCACAACGTCCTACTGCTCGAACAGCAGATCGGCGAGGATTCCGCGGTCCGTCTGTGCGTGCGCCTGCGCCCGCTCGCCACGCCGGAGGGCGGCGCCAGCATCGAGCGCCTGCTCGAGCCCTACCCCGCCGAGCTGGCCGGCCAGCTGGCCCGCCTGCGCGAAGAGCTGCAGAGCTACTGACCCTGCTCCGCCGCAGCCGGGCCTCCCCGGCTGCGGTGGCGACAGAATTCGATTCGCATCACATTTCCCGCAAGCACCCCAGCCTGCCGATTGCCGGAACGGCGGCGGCTGGCTAGGGTTCGGCCCACCGAAACCGCCCCCGAGGAAGCGCCCCGATGCCCGATGCCATTGCCTTCTACCTCGCCGGGCTGCCGGCCTTCGTACTCTATTTCGGCCTGGGCGCGCTCCTGCTGGTCCTGTTCGGCCTGATCTACACCACCCTCACCCCGCATCGCGAGTGGCGACTGATCCGCGCCAACGTGCCGGCCGCCGCGCTGGCCTTCGGCGGCAGCCTGCTCGGCTTCGTCCTGCCGCTGGCCAGCGCCATGCGCGAGTCGGTCAGCCTGTTCGACTTCCTGCTCTGGGCCCTGGTGGCGCTGCTCGTCCAGTTGGTCACCTTCTGCCTGCTGCGCCTTCTGGTCCCCGATCTGGGCCGGCGCATCAGCGACAACGAAATGGCCAGCGCCATCCTGGTGGCCCTGGTCTCCGTCGCCGTCGGCGTGCTGAATGCCGCGGCCATGAAGGGCTGAGCGGGCATGAAGCGCAGCAGAACCCTGCGCCTGGTGCTGATCGGCAGCACCCCGCTGATGCTCGCCGGCTGCGAACCGTCGCGCCCCGGCTACCTGTACCGCGACCCGGCCTCGTGCATCGCCGCCGCGGTCTTCGACCGCTCGATCTGCCAGCACGAGTTCGAGCTGGCCCGCGCCGCCCATCTGCAGAGCGCGCCGCGCTACCGCTGGCGCGGCGACTGCGAGACCGACTTCGGCGCCGGCCGCTGCGAGCCCGCCCCCTACAACACCGGCCTGTACATGCCGCTGATGGCCGGCTACCTGGTGGGCCGCGAACCGCCACGCGAGGAGCAGAGCGGCAGTGGCGGCGGCACGGCCGGCGGGGGCAGTGCCCGGCGCACCTTCGCCAGCCAGCCGCTGTACCGCAGCCTCGACGATGCGCAGCACTTTCGCAGCGCCGACAACCTGTGGGTCGGCTCGCGCGAGGGCCTGACCCACGTCGACGCCGACGTCACCCGCAGCCCGGCGCCGAGCGTGGTCAGCCGCGGCGGCTTCGGCAAGAGCGCCGCCCGCCTGTCGAGCTTCGGCAGCTGATGCAGCGGATCGCCCTGCGCGAGCGCCCGGACTGGCGCGCCCAGGCCGAACGGCTGGGCTTCGCCTTCCACACCTTCGACGGCGAACCCTACTGGGACGAAAGCGCCGCCTACCGCTTCTCCCTGCGGCAGATCGAGGAGGATCTCGAGGCGCCGACCGAGGAACTGCACGCCATGAGCCTGGCGCTGGTCGAGGAGGTCGTCGCCAGCGAGGCGCTGCTCGAGCGTCTCGGCGTGCCCGCCTTCTTCCGCGAGCACCTGGCCGCCAGCTGGCGGCGCCGCGAGCCGCACCTCTACGGGCGGCTGGACCTGGCCTACGACGGCCAGGGCCCGGCCAAGCTGCTCGAACTCAACTACGACACGCCCACCGCCCTCTACGAGGCGGCCTTCTTCCAGTGGCTGTGGCTGGAGCAGCTGCGCCTCAGCGGCGAGCTGCCTGCCGCCGCCGACCAGTTCAATTCGATCCAGGAATGCCTGTTCGAGCGCTTCGCCGGCCTCGCCGTGCAGCAGCCGCTGTACTTCGCCAGCGTGCGCGACTCCCTGGAGGATCGCGGCACGATCGACTACCTGCGCGACATCGCCACCCAGGCCGGCCACGACGCCCGCCACATCGCCCTCGAGGACATCGGCCTGGACCGCGCCGGCGGCTTCGTCGACCTGGACGAGCGGCACATCCCCACGCTGTTCAAGCTCTACCCCTGGGAGTTCCTGCTGGAAGAGGACTTCGGCCCGCGCATCGCCGGCGCCTTCACGCGCTTCATCGAACCGCCGTGGAAGGCCGTGCTGAGCAACAAGGGCATCCTCGCTCTGCTCTGGGAGCGCCATCCCGGCCATCCCAACCTGCTGCCGGCGTTCTTCGACGCCGAGCCCGAAGCTATTCTGCCTGCCGGCTGGGTGCGCAAGCCGCTGTTCTCCCGCGAGGGCGCCAACATCCAGCTGCACGCCGCGGACGGCCTGCATCTCTGCGTGCCCGGCCCCTACGGCGGCGCCGCGGTGCGCCAGGCCTGCCACCTGCTGCCCTGCTTCGCCGGCCAGCACCCGGTGATCGGCAGCTGGGTGGTGGGCGACCGCGCCTGCGGCATCGGCATCCGCGAGGACGCCAGCCCGATCACCCAGGACAGCTCGCGCTTCCTGCCGCACTTCATCCTCGACTGAGCGCCGCCCTCGCCCGGCCGAGACGAGCCGGCCGGTTCAGCCACGGCCTCCGCCGGTCAGCCGCGTTTTGACAGCCGACGCCCCGCCAGCTAGACAGGAAAACAACAGGCAGCTAACAAATGCGCTACCGGCGCCGTCATTTACTGGGCACTTACAGGTGAACAACATGAAGAAGAACACCACACTCGACCCGAAGAAACACCTCGAACCCGGGCTGGAAATCCACAGCTGCGAAGACCTGCTGGAGACCTCCCAGCCCCGCGTCCCGGGCGACTGGCGCCTGTCACGCTCGGACAAGCCGCGGCGCACCTGGCGCCTGAGCAAATAGCCCGTCCCCTCGTGGCTCCCGCGCCCGCGCGGGAGCCAACTCCACCGCCGGCTCTCCCGATCCCGCCGACCGCTCGTCGTACCCGCCGCTACCGTCCATCCGTTGCCCGACCCTTCGCCGGAAAAACCGGAACTCTGCCAGTGGGCCTCTCTCAGTAACTGTGCAGCCAGGCGCTCGTCGCTCGCCCAGACTGCGCACCCCATCAGCACGCAAGGAGAGAGGCCATGCCCAAACACGCCAATCCCGGAAACTTCGCCAACGACCCCGAACGGGCCGCCGCGGCCGGCCGCAAGGGTGGGCACAACAGTGGCGGCAACTTTGCCAACGATCCGAAGAAAGCCTCCGAGGCCGGCCGCAAGGGGGGCCGCAACAGTCACGGCGGCGGTCGACACTGACTGTCCTGGCCCACAGGCGGGAGCGCCAGGCTCCTGCCTGTCAGGCCATTTCCACGGCCATCGCCGTCGCCTCGCCACCGCCGATGCACAGGCTGGCGATACCGCGCCGCCCGCCGCTGCGCCGCAGGGCGCCCAGCAGACTGACCAGGATCCGCGCACCGCTCGCGCCGATCGGATGTCCCAGGGCGCAAGCACCGCCATGGACGTTGACCCGCTGCGGATCGAGCGCCAGGTCGCGGATCGCCGCCAAGGTCACCACCGCGAAGGCCTCGTTGATCTCCCACAGATCGACCTCGCCGACCGTCCAGCCGGTCCGCTCCAGCAGACTCTGCATGGCGCCGACCGGCGCGGTCGGGAACAATCGCGGCTCATGGGCATGGCTGGCATGGCCGACCACGGTCGCCAGCGGCGCCAGCCCGAGCCGCCCGGCCGTGGAGCGGCGCATCAGCAGCAGCGCGGCGGCGCCGTCGGAGATCGAGCTGGAGTTGGCCGGGGTCACCGTGCCGCCCTCGCGAAAGGCCGGCTTGAGTTCGGGAATCCGCTCCAGACGGACCTTCGACGGCTGTTCGTCGTGCTCGACCCGCACCTCGCCGCGGCGCCCGGTTAGCGTCACCGGCGTGATCTCCCAGGCGAAGGCGCCGGATTCGATGGCCGCCCGGGCACGGCATGTCGAGGCGATCGCCCAGGCGTCCTGCGCCTCGCGGCTGAAGCCGTAGCTGGCCGCGCAGTCCTCGGCGAAGGTGCCCATCAGCCGGCCGCGGTCGAAGTAGGCATCCTCCAGGCCGTCGAAGAACATGTGGTCGAGCGCCTGCCGGTGTCCGAGCCGGTAGCCGCCGCGCGCGCCGGGCAGCAGGTAGGGTGCGTTGCTCATCGACTCCATGCCGCCGGCCAGCATGACCTCAGCGCTGCCGGCGAGCAGCAGGTCGTGGGCCAGCATGGCGGCCTTCATCCCGGAGCCGCAGACCTTGTTGACCGTGGTGCAGCCGACCGACAGCGGCAGGCCGGCGGCGATCGCCGCCTGGCGGGCCGGCGCCTGGCCGAGGCCGGCGGGCAGCACGCAGCCGAGAAACAGCTCCTGCACCCGCTCGCCGGCGACGCCGGCCCGCTCCAGCGCCGCACGCACGGCGACGCCGCCCAGCTCTGGAGCGCTCAGCCCGGAGAGTTCGCCCTGGAAGGCGCCGAGCGGCGTGCGGGCGGCGGAAACGATGACAACCGGATCTTGGGACATGGGAGGCCCTCGCTATCAGTGATTGGCAAAAGAAGGAGTGGAGCCCCTAACGGGCAGCCATGCGGATCGCGCCGTCCAGGCGGATGACCTCGCCGTTCAGGTAGGGGTTGGCGAAGATGTGCTCCACCAGCGCGGCGAACTCCGCGGGCCGGCCCAGCCGCGCCGGAAACGGCACCATCTGGCCCAGCGAGGCCTGCACCTCGGCCGGCATGCCCAGCAGCATCGGGGTTTCCATGATCCCGGGGGCGATGCACATGACCCGGATGGCGTGGCGGCCGAGTTCGCGGGCCAGCGGCAGGGTCATCGCCACCACGCCGCCCTTGGAGGCGGCATAGGCGGCCTGGCCGATCTGCCCGTCGAAGGCCGCCACCGAGGCGGTGTTGACGATCACCCCGCGCTCGCCGTCGGCGTCCGGCTCGACATCGCGGATGATCGCCGCGGCCAGGCGGATCATGTTGAAGCTGCCCAGCAGGTTGATCTCCAGGGTACGCGCGAACGTCTCCAGGGAGTGCGGCCCCTCGCGCCCGACCAGCCTCTCCGCCGGGGCGATGCCGGCACAGTTCACCAGGCCGCGCAGGCTGCCCATGCCGACGGCGGCGGCGAAGCAGGCGCGGGCGCTGTCGGCGCTGGTCACGTCGGTGGCCACGAAGCGCGCCTGCTCGCCCAGCTCGGCGGCCAGCGCGGCGCCGGCCTCGCGGTTGACGTCCGCCAGCAGCACCCTGCCGCCCCGCTCGACGATCAGCCGCGCCGTCGCCGCCCCCAGTCCGGAGCTTCCCCCGCTCACCACGCACACGCTGTCCCTGATCTGCATGGGCTTTCCTCCCTGTCCTGCCGTAAAGTCTAGCCTTGCTCCAGCCCGGCGTGCCGAGCCCCGCGCGCCGGCTCCGTCCGAGAGGCCGACCATGCTGATCCAGATCCCGCCCCGCTCGCACTGCCCGCCCTCCGAGATCACCCCGGAGCCCGTCTACCTGTCGCGCCGGCGCTTGCTCGGCGCCGGGGCCGTGGCGCTGGGCGCCGCCGCCCTGCCCGCCTGGGCCAGCGCCGAGACCGCGCGCTACGCCGGCGTCGAACCGGGCCGGCCGCCCGCCTGGTTCACCGAGAAGCTGCCGGATACCCGCTGGCAGGCGATCGAGGCGCCGGGCGAGGCGCTCACGCCGTATCAAGACGCCAGCCACTACAACAACTTCTACGAGTTCGGCCCGGACAAGGGCGATCCGGCGGCGAACGCCGGCCAGCTGCCCACCGAGCCCTGGACGGTGCGGATCGACGGCGAAGTCGGCAAGCCGGGCCAGTATGGCCTGGAGGAGCTGGTTCGCCCGCACGCGCTGGAGGAGCGCATCTACCGCCTGCGCTGCGTGGAGGCCTGGTCGATGGTGATTCCCTGGCTGGGCTTTCCCCTCGGCGATCTGCTCAAGCGCGCCGAGCCCACCGGCAATGCGAAATACGTGGCCTTCGAGACCCTGGTCGACCCCGAGCACATGCCCGGCCAGCGCTCGCGCTTCGCCCTGCTCGACTGGCCGTACCGCGAGGGCCTGCGCCTCGACGAGGCGATGCACCCGCTGACCCTCCTCGCGGTGGGCATGTACGGCCGCGTGCTGCCCAACCAGAACGGTGCGCCGCTGCGTTTGGTGGTGCCCTGGAAGTACGGTTTCAAGAGCATCAAGTCGATCGTGCGCATCAGCCTGACCGAACGCCAGCCCTTCACCAGCTGGCAGAACCGGGCGCCCGGGGAATACGGCTTCTACGCCAACGTCAACCCCAGCGTCGATCACCCGCGCTGGACGCAGAAGCGCGAACGGCGCCTGCCGAACAGCCTGTTCAGCCCCAACCTGCGCGATACGGTAATGTTCAACGGCTACGCCGAGGAAGTCGCCGGCCTCTATGCCGGCATGGACCTGAGCAAGGACTACTGATGAAGCATCCGCTCTGGCGCGTCTGCGTGTTCGTCGCGGCCCTGCTGCCGCCGCCCTTCTGGCTGTACCAGGCGTGGACCTTCGCCCTCGGCCCGGACCCGGGCAAGGTGCTGCTCGAACGCCTCGGCCAGGGTGCCCTGATCCTCCTGCTGCTGACCCTCTGCCTGACCCCGCTGCAGCGCGCCACGCACTGGAGCGGCTGGGCGCTGGTGCGCCGCCAGCTCGGCCTGTGGTGCTTCGCCTACGCCTGCCTGCACCTGAGCGCCTACTTGGTCTTCGTCCTCGGCCTGGATTTCGCCCAGCTCGGCGACGAGCTGCGCAAGCGTCCCTACATCCTGGTCGGCGCGCTGACTTGGTGCGCCCTGCTGCCGCTCGCCCTCACCTCGAACCGCTTCAGCATGCGCCGCCTGGGGCGCCGCTGGAAACACCTGCACCGCCTGGCCTACGCTGCCCTCGGCCTGGCGCTGCTGCACATGCTCTGGGTGGTCCGCTCGGACATCGGCCAGTGGCTGCTGTATTGCGCCTGGGCACTGCTCCTGCTGGCCCTGCGCCTGCCCGGCGTGGGGCGGCGGCTCGGCCGTAGGGCCGGCGGCGCCCCGTAGGGCGGGGGAAACCCGCCGATCCCGGTGCATGTCCGGCGGGTTTCACCCGCCCTACCTGCCTCGGAAAAAGCCCTTTGGAATCATGCAGATAAAATAAAATCCGGCATTCTGTCCGACTGGCACGCATTCTGCCCTTAGACTTGAAGCCAGGCGGCAGAGCCTCCCCGAGGGATCGGGCTGTCGCCCTCAGCCAAAACAACGAGTAGAGGAACCTCTCATGCGCATCGCCTCCTGCCTGCTGGGCAGCGCCCTGGCCGTCGCCCTGTCGTCCGGCCCGGCCGTCGCCGCGGAAGAACTCAGCGGCACGCTGAAGAAGATCAAGGACACCGGCACCATCACCCTGGGCCACCGCGACGCCTCCATCCCCTTTTCCTACCTGGGCGGCACTTCCCGCGAGCCGATCGGCTATTCCCACGACCTGCAGCTCAAGGTGGTCGAGGCGATCAAGCAGCAGCTCGGCCTGCCCGAGCTGAAGGTTCGCTACACCCTGGTCACCTCGCAGAGCCGCATTCCGCTGGTGCAGAACGGCACCGTCGACCTCGAATGCGGCTCCACCACCAACAACCCGGAACGCCAGCAGCAGGTCGCCTTCTCGGTGGGCATCTTCGAGGTCGGCACCCGCCTGCTGACCAAGAAGACCTCCGGCATCCAGGACTTCCCCGACCTCAAGGGCAAGAACGTGGTGACCACCGCCGGCACCACCTCCGAGCGCCTACTGCGCTCGATGAACGTCGAGAAGCAGATGGGCATGAGCATCATCGCCGCCAAGGACCACGGCGAATCCTTCCTGATGCTCGAATCCGGCCGCGCGGCGGCCTTCATGATGGACGACGCCCTGCTCTACGGCGAAATGGCCAAGGCCAGGAAGCCCGACGACTGGGCGGTGGTCGGCACGCCGCAGTCCTTCGAGATCTACGCCTGCATGCTGCGCAAGGGCGATCCGGCCTTCAAGAAAGCGGTCGACGATGCGCTCATCGCCACCTACCGCTCGGGCGAGATCAACGCCATCTACGACAAGTGGTTCCTCCAGCCGATTCCGCCCAAGGGCCTGAACCTCAACTTCCCGATGAGCGACGAGCTGAAGAAGCTGATCGAAGTCCCGACCGACAAGTCGGCCGAAGAGATGTAACCCGCGTCCTGCGCGGAAACACGCCGCGCAGGGCCTCCCCCCGCTCGACAGAGAGAAAACTCCATGGATTACAACTGGGACTGGGGCGTGTTTCTCAGATCCACCGGCATCGGCGACGAGATCTACCTCGACTGGTTCGTCGCCGGCCTCGGCTGGACCGTCGCCGTCGCCCTGGCCGGCTGGATCTTCGCCCTGCTGCTCGGCTCGCTGCTCGGCGTGCTGCGCACCCTGCCGAACCGCTGGCTGTCCGGCCTGGCCACCGCCTACGTGGAGCTGTTCCGCAACGTGCCGCTGCTGGTGCAGCTGTTCATCTGGTACTTCCTGGTGCCGGACCTGCTGCCCGAGCCGCTTGAACTGTGGTTCAAGCAGGACCTCAGCCCGGCCACCTCGGCCTACCTCAGCGTGGTGGTGTGCCTCGGCCTGTTCACCGCCGCGCGGGTCTGCGAGCAGGTGCGCACCGGCATCCAGGCGCTGCCCAGGGGACAGACCGCCGCCGCCCTGGCGCTGGGCCTGCGGACCGGCCAGATCTATCACCAGGTGCTGCTGCCGCAGGCCTTCCGGATCATCATCCCGCCGCTGACCTCGGAATTCCTCAACATCTTCAAGAACTCCTCGGTGGCCTCGCTGATCGGCCTGATGGAGCTGCTGGCGCAGACCAAGCAGACCGCGGAGTTCTCCGCCAACCTGTTCGAGGCCTTCACCCTGGCCACGCTGATCTACTTCACCCTGAACATGAGCCTGATGCTCATCATGCGCCGGATCGAGAAGAAGGTCGCGGTGCCGGGCCTGATCGCAGGAGGCAAGTGATGGATTTCAGCTCGATCCCCGCCGCGCTGCCGGCGCTCTGGGAGGGCATGCAGACCACCCTGCTGCTGCTCGTGCTCGGCGTGCTCGGCGGCGTGCTGCTGGGCACCCTGCTGGCGATGCTGCGCCTTTCGCACAACCCGCTGCTGGCCGGCATCGCCGCTACCTACGTCAACTACTTCCGCTCCATCCCGCTGCTCCTGGTGATCACCTGGTTCTACTTCGCGGTGCCCTTCGTGCTGCGCGAGATCACCGGCGAGGACACCCCGGTGGGCGCCTTCGCCTCCTGCCTGGTGGCCTTCGTGATGTTCGAGGCGGCCTACTTCTGCGAGATCGTCCGCGCCGGCATCCAGTCCATCCCGCGCGGTCAGATGAGCGCCGCCCAGGCGCTGGGGATGACCTACGGGCAGAGCATGCGCCTGATCATCCTGCCCCAGGCGTTCCGCAAGATGACCCCGCTGCTGCTGCAGCAGAGCATCATCCTCTTCCAGGACACCTCGCTGGTCTACAGCGTGGGCCTGATGGACTTCCTCAACGCCGCCCGCTCGCGCGGCGACATCGTCGGCCAGCCCCACGAATTCCTGCTCGTCGCCGGCCTGGTGTATTTCATCGTCAGCTTCGCCGCCTCGCAGCTGGTCAAGCGTCTGCAGAAAAGGTTAACCCCATGATTTCGATCCGCAACGTCAGCAAGTGGTATGGGGACTTCCAGGTCCTCAGCGACTGCACCACCGAGGTGCAGAAGGGCGAGGTGGTGGTGGTCTGCGGGCCGTCCGGCT
The DNA here is from genome assembly GCF_002220155.1 of Azotobacter chroococcum. Classification (NCBI taxonomy): domain Bacteria; kingdom Pseudomonadati; phylum Pseudomonadota; class Gammaproteobacteria; order Pseudomonadales; family Pseudomonadaceae; genus Azotobacter; species Azotobacter chroococcum. Next base: position 3,866,984 of record NZ_CP011835.1, read on the forward strand.
CCGGCAAGTCCACCCTGATCAAGTGCGTCAACGCCCTGGAGCCCTTCCAGCAGGGCGACATCGTCGTCGACGGCACCTCCCTCGCCGCTCCGAAGACCGACCTGCCGAAGCTGCGCGCCCGGGTCGGCATGGTCTTTCAGCACTTCGAGCTGTTCCCCCACCTGACGGTCACCGAGAACCTGACCCTCGCGCAGATCAAGGTGCTCGGCCGCGACAAGGCGGAAGCCACCGAGAAGGGCCTGGCGCTGCTCGACCGCGTCGGCCTCAAGGCCCACGCCCACAAGCATCCCGGCCAGCTCTCCGGCGGCCAGCAGCAGCGCGTGGCGATCGCCCGCGCGCTGGCCATGGACCCGGTGGTGATGCTGTTCGACGAGCCGACCTCGGCGCTCGACCCGGAAATGGTCAACGAGGTGCTCGACGTGATGGTCCAGCTCGCCCAGGAAGGCATGACCATGATGTGCGTGACCCACGAGATGGGCTTCGCCCGCAAGGTCGCCAACCGGGTGATCTTCATGGACAGCGGCAGCATCGTCGAGGATTGCGCCACCGAGGCATTCTTCGGCGACATCTCGGCGCGCAGCGAGCGTGCCCGGCAGTTCCTCGCCAAGATCCTCCCGCACTGAGGCAGCCAGCCATGAAGCACCTTCTGAACGCCCTCGGCCCGGCCCTCTTCGCCCTGACCCTGCTGCTCCCGCCCGGCCTGCACGCCGAAGAGCCCGCGCCGGCCGAAACGCCGCGCCAGCTGCCGCGGGTGGTGATCCTCGCCACCGGCGGCACCATCGCCGGCGCCGGCGCCAGTGCCGCCAACAGCGCCACCTACCAGGCGGCCAGGGTCCCGGTCGAGCAGTTGCTCGCCGGCGTGCCGCAACTCGCCGAGCTGGCCGCGGTGCGCGGCGAGCAGGTCCTCCAGCTCGCCTCGGAAAGCTTCGGCAACGAGCAGTTGCTGGCGCTCGGCCGGCGCGTCGCCGAGCTGGCCGAGAATCCCGAGGTCGAGGGCATCGTCATCACCCACGGCACCGACACCCTGGAGGAAACCGCCTACTTCCTCACCTTGGTCGAGCGCACCGACAAGCCCATCGTGCTGGTTGGCTCCATGCGCCCGGGCACCGCCCTGTCCGCCGACGGCGCGCTCAACCTCTACAACGCGGTCGCCGTGGCCGGCAATCCGCAGGCGCACGGCAAGGGCGTGCTGGTGACCCTGAACGACGAGATCCACTCCGGGCGCGATGTCAGCAAGGCGCTGAACATCAAGACCGAAGCCTTCAAGAGCCCCTGGGGGCCGCTGGGCATGGTGGTCGAAGGCAAAAGCTACTGGTTCCGCCTGCCGGCCAAGCGCCACACCCTGAATTCCGAGTTCGACATCCGGCAGATCGCCAGCCTGCCGCGGGTGGACATCGCCTACGCCTACGGCAACCTCGACGACACCGCCTACCGGGCCTTCGCCGGCGCCGGGGCCAGGGCGATCGTGCATGCCGGCACCGGCAACGGCTCGGTCGCCGCCCCCGTGGTGCCGGCCCTGCGGGCGCTGCGCAAGGAGGGGCTGCAGATCATCCGCGCCTCGCGCGCCGACCAGGGCGGCTTCGTCCTGCGCAACGCCGAGCAACCGGACGACCAGTACGACTGGCTGGTCGCCCACGACCTCAACCCGCAGAAGGCGCGCATCCTCGCCATGGTCGCCCTGAGCAAAACCCAGGACAGCCAGGAGCTGCAGCGGATCTTCTGGGAATACTGAGCGACGCGGGCGGTGCCGCACTTGCGGCCCGCCCGCTGCGGGTCGAAGCTATGCGCCTTTGAGCCGGAGCCCCGCCATGAACACCGCCGAACTCACCCGCCGCCTGCATGCCATCCGCGACGCCAACGACTGGCGACGCTTCCACAGCCCGAAGAACCTGGCGATGGCCGCCAGCGTGGAAATGGCCGAGCTGGTGGAAATCTTCCAGTGGCAGAGCGAGGACGAATCCCGCGCCCTGCCCGCCGACCAGCTGGCCCATGCCGGCCAGGAGATCGGCGACGTGGTCCTCTACCTCCTGCTGCTCTGCGCCGAACTCGGCCTGGATATGGATGAGGTGGTGCGCGCCAAGCTGGCCGACAGCGAACGGCGCTTCGCCCGATGAGCGACCGCCACTTCGACGACCTGGCCCTGCGTTTCGCCGAGAAGATCTACGGCGGCGCCAAGGGTGCGATCCGTCTCGCCGTGCTCCAGGCCGATCTGAGCGAGGCGCTGCCGGAACGTCCGCTGCGGGTGCTCGACGTCGGTGCCGGGCTCGGCCACATGGCGCTCTGGCTGGCCGAACGCGGCCACCAGGTGACCCTCGCCGAGCCGGCCGCGCCGATGCTCGACGCCGCCCGCGAACGCTTCGCCGCCGCCGGCCAGCCCGCCACCTTCCTCCAGGCGCCCTGGCAGGAACTGCTCGGCCGGCTCGACGAACCCTTCGATCTGGTGCTCTGCCACGCCGTACTGGAATGGCTGGCCGAGCCGCACCATATCCTCCCCGTGCTGCACCAGCTCACCGCGCCCGGTGGCTGGCTGTCGCTGGCCTTCTACAACAAGGACGCGCTGATCTACCGCAACCTGCTCAAGGGCCACTTCCGCAAGCTGCGCAAGGAACGCTTCGCCGGCGAAGGGCGCAGCCTGACCCCGCAGCGCCCGCTCGACCCGCGCGAATTGAAGGCCGCGATGGAAAGCGCCTGGCAGATCGACAGCGAAAGCGGTGTGCGGGTGTTCCACGACTACATGCCGGCGGAGTTCCAGGCCAAGGCGGAACTGCTCGACCTGCTGGAAATGGAACTGGCCTACCGCCGCCACCCGGCCTTCGCCGGCCTCGGCCGCTACCTGCACTGGCTCTGCCGGCCGCAGCCGGCTTGCTAAGCTGAAGGGAGAACGTTCGCCACGCCGCCTACGCACCTGGCCGCGAGGCGAAAGGAAGTCCCCATGCACCGCCTAGCCGCACTGACGCTCTGCCTCGCGCTCGGCGCCTGCCGGAGCCCCAATCCCTACCGCGCCGAGTCCGCGCCCCTGCCCCCGGCGCCCGAGGCTGCCGGGGCCGTCGAGCCCGGCGTCTATCCGGCCGCCCCGCGGGACTACGCCGGCTACCGCGACTGGGCCTGGCTGGACGACCGCCCGCCGGGCGGCGGCGCCGGCCTGGAGGCCGGCCAGGTGCAGGAAGCGCTGTCCGCCGAACTGGACCGCCGCGGCCTGCGCCCGGTCCGTCCGGGCGCGACGGCAGACCTGCGGATCGCCGCGCGGCTGGAACTGGAATGGCGCATCCGCGCCTACGAGGATTACTACGGCAGCCTCGCCGGCTACTACGGCTACGGCCACTACTGGGACCGCTACGGCGCCTGGGGCGCGGTGCCCATCGTCCGCCACTACCAGGAACAGGTGCTGGTGGTGCATGTCGAGCTGATCGACGGCGCCGACGGCCAGCGGGTGTGGAGCGGCAGCGGCGAGGCCAGCGTCGATGACGGACAGACCGGCCGCGCCAAAGCTCTTCACCAGGCGGCCCGCCGTGCCCTGGACGGCTTTCCGCCGTAGCCATGGCCAGTGCCTGCCATATTTAAAAATATTTGAATATCAACCAGTTATGGTTAATTTTCCGAACAGCACCGCCTCGGAAAAATCCTTGCTCATCGATTGGTTATAGATTGGTTGATGACAAACTTTAGATTGGACAGCGACACCGCCCTTCCCCCTCTGCGAAATCGGCCGGAGCGAGGGGAACCACGCCAGCGACGGTCGATCCGCCGCGCGCGCCGCCACCGGAGAAACCACCATGCGAACCCGTCTGCTGCTGCCCCTCCTGCTGCTGCTCGCCGCCTGCCAGAGCGTCCATCTCGAACGCGACTTCGACCCCGAGCGCGACTTCGGCGCCTACCGCACCTGGAGCTGGCAGGAGCCGGCGCTGCAGTACCGCCCCGCCGACCCGCGCCTGAGAAGCGACCTCACCGAACAGCGCATGCGCGCCGCCGTGGCCGACCAGCTCGACCAGCGCGGCCTGCGCCAGGCGCCGTCCGGCAAAACGGGCGACTTCCGGGTGCAGGTCTGGCTGATCGTCGACCAGCGCCAGAGCCAGGTCACCACCTACTCCGGCGGCTACTGGGGCAACCCCTGGTACGGCTACTGGGGCGGCCCCGGCTATGGCGAGACCCGCACCTACGACTACCAGGTCGGCACCCTGCAGATCGACTTCTACGACAGCCGCGACGACAAGCTGGTCTGGCGCGGCAGCGCCCAGCAGACCCTGCGCAGCGGCCCCTACTCCCCCGCCGAGCGCACCCGGATGATCCGCGAAACCGTGACCAAGGTACTCTCGCAGTACCCGCCGCATTGAGCCTGTAGAGGCTGCGGGCGCCGGCCGGACGGCCGGCGCCCTATCCGTCACACCCCTTCCAGCAGGGTATCCAGATCCAGGGTCGAACGCCGGCCCAGATCGGCGCGATGAGCCTCGAGGAAGCCCTCGGCCGCATGTCGTCCCTGGTCGCGCAGCATGGTCAGAAACGCCCATTCCCCGTTCAGCTTCGAGGAATAGCCCAGTTCCAGCAGCACGTCGCTGGAGATGCGGTGAATCCGCATCGACGCCCAGCGCGCGCTTTCGTCATCGCCCAGGCAGACCATCTGACGCAGCAGCGCGATCATCTTCAGCTCCTTGAGCAGCACGGAGTTGAAGGAGACCTCGTTGAGGCGGCTGAGGATGTTGCGCGCCGAGCGCGGCGTGCCGGGACGCTCGATGGGATTGATCTGCACCAGGATGGTGTCGCTCGACTCGCACTCGCGCACCAGCGGGGTGATGGTCGGATTGCCAGCATAGCCGCCGTCCCAGTAGGCATCGCCGTCGATCTCGATGGCCTGGAACAGGTTGGGCAGACAGGCCGACGCCAGCAGCGCATCGATCGTCAGGTCAGTGTTGCGGAACACCCGTCCGCGGCCGGTACGCACGTTGGTCGCGGTCACGAACAGCTTGATCGGCCCGTCGGCCAGATGCGCGAAATCGATGGATTCGGCGAGGATGGTGCGCAGGGGGTTGGTCCCGCCCGGGTTCAGGTCGTAGGGCGAGAACAGCCGCGCGACCATGTCCATGGTCAGGAACGTGGGCGAGTAGTCCAGGGTCCAGCGCCCGAACAGCACATCGAGCGGGCCGCGCCGGAAGGGGCTGAACTGCGAGGCCCTCGACACCCGGCGCCAGAACGCCTCCAGCGCACGACGGGCCCCCTCCGCCCCGCCCTTGGCATAGCCGTCCACCAGAACGGCCGCATTCATGGCTCCGGCCGACGTGCCGGAAATGCCATCCAGTTGAAGTTTCGGCTCTTCAAGCAGCCGGTCGAGCACGCCCCAGGTAAAAGCTCCGTGGGCACCGCCTCCCTGCAGCGCAAGGTCCACACGCAAGGGACCCTGTGATGTCCTGCCTGGTACTGGTGAAGGCATGGCTTCCCCCCAAAACAGCGACAAAAGGAATGGGTCCGGGCAATGCCGCACGCAGACAACCCGACCCGCTTTTTATTGGCGATAAATGACACAAAACGTGAAACATATTACTTAAAATCCATTCCGATATTACTAAATCCTGGAAATACCGACAGACGGTTATAAGGAGAAGCCGAAAGCTTCTATTCGCCACTATTGCCGCCCAGGTACTTTGCTGACAGGCATGCCGCCTGCACTCAATCAGGGCATGACTGACGTGCGCCGAAAGGCCCAATAACAGCCAAGTGCCATTGGAACAGTGGGCAACTCGAAAAAGTGACCGGGTGTAAATACTCCAAGTCCTCTCCTTGTCGGCAAGAGCCAACCTGGCCTGCTGATGGCGATAAGCGCGAAGGCATGCCATCAGCATCGCAGACCCTATGCGGCCTGTTTCCCTGAGCGCCCCAGGCAAGCGAAAGCCCAAACAAGGCTGTTCGATCACCTCAAACATTGACAGCATAATGCCATGAGTGCCTGTTTGCCCGATTGAGGGATATCGTTCGTCGGCGCTCACCAGGTATCGCCCGCCCGCACACTGCACCGCTCATGGCTGTGCTTTACGCAAACCACCTACTCGGGCACATACATCTACTCCATCAGCTACGCAGAAGCACCTGAATGACATCGAGCGCCAAAATAATATCAAATAGGCATCATCAGCTTAAAAAAACAACAGACACTATGGCACTTTTATGTCATTGCGATACTATGGCAATAGTGTTTAGCCATAGCTGATTATGGCCATCAATGCGACATCAGCGAGGAGGGGTAAATCATGTCTTTCCGCCATAACCCGTTGCAGCCAAGCATCTGGAGATGCCGCAATACCGGGCATCAACTCAGCCTCGCGTAGAAATTCTGGTAAATGATTGCCGTGACAGTACGTCTGCGTACTGAGGCAGATGGCATGCCAACGCTCAGGCTTGCCGGTAAAAGGCGAACAGGGAAAACCTCGAGCCTTGTCAACTCAACGAGTTCTGAAAGACCGATAACAACATCAAACAAAAATTAGCCTTAGAAGGGGAGGAACAGCATGATCGATGATTATATGAAAATCATTGCATCAATTGTGCAAATCTCAACTGCGTGCAAGGTGACTGATGATTCAGGGCTGGATTACTTGTGCTTTGGTCTTGATAGCAACACTCTGTATCAACTGCTTGATACTTGAAGCAAAAAGCAACCTGCAGGAACAAATTAACATCCTGAGGGAGGAGTTGCGCGCAACAAGGACATCACTCGACATTACACAAACCAGGAACCACAATTCTACATTCCACAAGCATCAGCAATATTTTGAAATCTCCGAGTTTCCGAGAGTCGAAAAAAGAATCCATTTTTAACCCTCGCCCCCTTCACAGGAGAAGAAAATCCCGTAACTGGCCGCGGACCACTACGATTGAACCGGCGATCAGCTTCAAGATGCATATCGATCCGGCATATATCACTCCGCGGCTGCCGGGCGCCTTAAAGATCACGGGGTTCCGCCCCACACTTGCAACATATTGCCCCCAGGGATAATCGAGGCGCCATTATAGGTGGCCGCAGGCTCCAGCCAGTGGCATATCTGATTAGTTCAATAATCCCAGCGGTTGCAGAAGCTGAGTGCAACACGGTTACTGGGTTGAAGCAGGCGCATCATGCTGCTTCGCCATTACTTCCGTCATGACTTCGATCGGACATTTGAAGTCGAAGCGTTTGCGCGGCCGGATGTTCAGCTCATAGGCGATCGCATCCAGCTGTTCCTGGCTGTAGACCGACAGGTCCGTACCTTTGGGCAGATACTGGCGGATCAGGCCGTTGATGTTCTCGTTGCTGCCGCGCTGCCAGGGGCTGTGCGGATCGCAGAAGTAGATCGCCCCCCAATCTTCTGGGTGATTTGTGCATACCGCACCATCTCCCGTCCGTAGGTCATGCTCTTGCGTACCGCCAGTGGCATGCGGCTCAGCGCGGCGCTGAAACCTTCCACTGCCGAGGTCGCCGTCGCATCGTTCATCCTCACCAGCATCAGGTAGCCTCTGGTGCGCTCGACCAGGGTGCCGACCGCCGAAGCGTTGGCCTTGCCCTTGATAATGGCGTTGTAAATCGTCTCGCGACAGACGTAGGCGTCTTCGAACTGGGGAAACTCCATGGAGCGCAGCTTGCCGGCAAGCTGTTCGGGCGCAAAGCATTCGGTGGAAGGGCTGCGATTGAGCAGGCGGGCGAGCTTGCGCTGGCTGAAATTGTTCAACAGGCCAATCTGGATCGTGGCGCGTTCGGCGACGCTGAGTTCGTGATAGGACGTGGCAACACCTTACCGAAACGGTCGGATGTTGCACTCAGTTTTCCCGAGCGCCACAGGAAAGCGGAAGTCCGAGCCTGGCTGTTCGATCCCCCAGGCAGTGATAGCGCAACGCCATTAACGCCTGTCTGGCAGCTCGAAGGACATCGCGCGTCGGGTCTCGCCAGGCATCGCTCGCCTGCTCATGGCAGCGCCTGGGGCAAAAAACCCTGGCTCAGGCCCATGAATGCATCCCAGCGGCCCTGTTCAGCCCCGACAAGCGTCAAAATAATGTCAAATCGACAACGCCAAACAAAAAAACACAGAAAATATGGCACTTTTATAGCGTCGCGATATTATGCCGATAGTGATTGGCCATAAGCACCCATGGCCATCCTTACGATATCAGGGAAGGAGTCAACCATGATTTGATGCCATGGCCAGTCGCAGCCAAGCGACTACGGATGCCGCAGCAAGGCATCAATCCGGCCTCGCGTAGGAATCATGGCAAACGATTGCCGTGATAGTACGTCCGTGCCTGAAGTGTATGGCATGCCATATCCCAGGCACGCCGAACAAAAGGCAACCGGGAAGAACTCCAACATTGCCAACGCAATGGCTTCCCGAAGGATCGACAACAATACCAAACAAAAATAAAAAAACCGGCCTGCGAAAGGGAAGAAACAACATGGTCAACGATTTCACGAAAATCATTATATCAATCGTGCAAATCTCAACTGCGTGCAGGATGACTAATGACTCTGAGATGGATTACTTGCGTTCTGGTCTCGATGACGACTCTTTATATCGGCCACTTGATACTTGAAGTGGAAAACGACCTACAGGAACAAATCGACCTTCTGCGGGAGGAGTTGCGCACAATAAGGATCTCGCTCGACCATGTGGAAACCAACAGCCACGGGCACGAACTCGGCAAGTACCGGCAGCACTTTGAAATCACCGTATTTCCGAGAGCCGAAGAAAGAATCCATTTTTAGTCCCCCGGACAATCCACTGGAAAGTGAAAGCCCGCAATCGGTCGCGGACCACTACCGGTTGGAGCGGCGACCCGGCTCAAGATACCCGCCGATCCGGCCATATCGCGCCGCGGCTACCGGCGCCTCGAAGAGCACGGACTCCAGCACGGCATTTGCGGATGGCCAAGCGCTTCTCACTGCACATGCCCCTCCACCGCGCCCATCGGCCCCGGACAGTGGCAAGGCTCCCCGGAAAGCAGGGGCCTGGCCAGTGGGCAGGTGCCGCTGTAGGTCATGCAGCGCTCGCCTAGGCCTTTGCGTTCGGCGCTGCCGGGGAAGCTGCCCTCGGGCATGACGCAGGTGCAGGGCGAGCCCTCCTCGATTTCGACGGCCAGCGGGCAGGTGCCGCGCGCGCTGGTGCAGGCGTTGGCCGGCAGCGCGGGCGGGGCGGTGTTGTCGTTCGTCGGGTCGGGCACCAGCGCGCCGGCAGCCGCCCCCGTCGGCAGGTTGCACCAGCAGGGCGTGCCGACGGAGCCGGACCCCGTGACCCGGCAGGTGGCGGCGGCCGTGCCGCAGGTACTGGAGGCGACTTTTGCGGGCAAGGGTTCGAGCGCCCGGTCGGCAGCCGCGTCGCCGACCGGGCGCTCCGCGGTCGGGTCGCCGGCGGCGGCCAGCTTCTGCCGGTTGTGCAGCCTCGTCCAGGCGACGTAGCGCGTCTCGGCCTCGTAGGCCTCGCGCTCCACGGCTTCGTAGTTCCGCAAGTAGCGGATGGCGAACTCCTGGATGCCCCAGCGCTGGTACTGGTCGACGTGGGTCAGTTCGTGCACCCAGAGCGTCGGGTTGTAGAGCGCGTCGCTGGTTTCCTTGAAGATCACCACGTGATCGAGGGCGATGGCCTGGGCCTCGCCGTAGCGAATCAGGTTCCACTGCAGGGTAAAGTCGTCGCCGCCCTGCACCCGGTAGCGCGCCGCATTCAGCACCCGCTCCGGCAGGAAGCCCGTGAGCTGGTGGCGGATGTCCGGCGGCATCGGCTGCACGCCATTGCGCAGCGCTTCGTCGCGGGAATGGACGATCATCTCCTGGAGCACCGGCGCACCGGTCTGCGCCAGGGCCTCGTTGATCTCGGCGACGCCGCCGAAGGTCTGCGACGGCGGAATCAGCGCCTTGATCTGGCGATGCAGCTCGTCGAGCCCGATGCCTTCCAGCGGGGCGGCCTCGTCGAGGATTTCGCCGCCCGGCTCGCCGCCGCCGGCGGCCGCGCCCATGCTCATGGCGAGCGCGAGAAGGATGCCGGCCACGCGCAACCCGCGGATGATCGCCGAATGCCTTGCCATGCCCTCCTCCCTTGCCTTCAGAGTGAGTGCCATCACGCGCGCGCCGGACGGAGTTCAATGCACATACAGCGCCAGCGCCAGACTGGCGCCGAGCAGCGCGACGATCAGGTTCACGACAATCCCCCAGCGCGCGCCGTAGCCCGGCGGATATTCGGCGGGCGTCAGGGATCTCAGCACTACCAGGTATTCCCGGCACGAATAGAGGGCGGCGAAGGCGCCCAGCGCGATGAAGGCCAGGCCCAGCCAGAAGGTGATGGCCAAATCCTTTGCGGCCAGACTGTCGGGGGCGAGCGCCCGCACCAGCAGGCCGGAGCGCTCGACCACGAAGCCGAAGGCGATCAGCGCCAGGCTGGTCCGGTTCCAGGCCAGCAGGGTCCGCTCGGCGGCGAACAGCACCCGGGGGTCTTGCAGGTTGGACATGATTTCCCCTCGCTGGACGTTCAGAGCACGCCGCCCATGCCGGGCAGCCCGAAGATATCGACCAGCACCGCGTCGAGATCCTCCGCCGCCAGCGACTCCACCCGGACCTCGCCCGCTTTCACCGTCTTCAGGGTGTCGCCGAGGAGGATCGCCCTGCCGTCCGGCGCATGGCGCACGACGAGCAGCTTCTGCACGAAGATGGCCTCGGGGTGCGTGGAGTTCAGGTAGTTGGCCGGCATGAAGTCGATCCACTCCTGGGGCGACAGGTCGAAGGCGAACTGCCTGAGCCACTCGCCGTTCACCCGTGCCTGCAGCAGGTATTCCCGCCCGTCCGGCCGGCTCAGCATGAACACATCGTCGTCCTGGCGGACCTCGACATCGAGCCGGTCGAGGCGCATGGGCGCGCGGATGCCGTAGCTGCCGAAGCCCAGGTCGCACAGCCATTGCCCGCCGTCCAGCGTCACGATCACCGCCATGTGGGTCTTCGGCCGTCTGACCGGGTAGAACATGGGCCGCGCCGCGACGAACTGATAGGGAATCCCCAGCGCTTCGAGCGCCATGCAGAAGAGCCCGTTGACCTCGTAGCAATAGCCGCCACGCCGGCGCCCGACGATCTTCTCGACGATTTCTTCCGGCACCAGCGAAACGATCCTGCCCGCCTGCACGTCGAGGTTCTCGAAGGGCACCGTGAACAGCTGGCAGCGCATCAGCCCGGTCAGCGTGGCGAGGTCCGCCCGCGCCGCGCCGCGGTAACCGATGCGCTCGAAGTAGTCCTTCAGCGCGAAGTTTTCAGCTTTCATGCATGTTTCCTTGATTCGAAAAGGGATCTGACTCCGGATGCCGCCGTCAGCTGGCGCCGCTGGCGGCCGCCCATGCCAGGGCCGCGCCCAGCACCAGCAGCGCCAGCATGCCGGTCACACACACGGCCAGGGCCACCGGACGCGAGGCCCTGTCGTATTCGCCGATGCACTCCCGCGGAAAGGCGTTGAGGCTGGCGACCCGGCAAATGCACCAGCCAATCCACCAGGCGATCACTTCGACGAGCAGCTCGAATACCAGCCACAGGGCCAGGCGCACCAGCAGGTAAAGCCCCTTCACCAGCGGCCTCAGCAGATAGTCCCCGAGGTCATCCATATATCGACTCCCCGGTCTCCTCACTGCGCCTGCGCATCGGCGCCATGCTCGGACAGTTGGGCGCCGAACCAGCGGTGGATGGCGGTGATCATCTCGAGGTCTTCGGCCTCGAAGCGGATTTCGCCGCCGTCGGGCAGGGGCGCGTAGGTGACCTTCATGCGCGCGGCACCGGCCTCCAGCTCCCTGAGGCCCGGCATGCTCTCGCCGTGCAGGCTGGCCGGGACGGAAAAGTCGCCGCCGGAGAAGCGCGCCGCCATGTGCAGGAGATGGCGCTGGATACCCGACAGCTGGTCCGCCGCGCCCGGCTTGCGGATGACCACCTGCATGCTGCCGCCGCTTTCGGTCATGCGAAAGACGTGCAGGGTGCGCTTGAGGGAGAAGGGCATCACGCTGTGGCCCTGATGATGGATATGCGCCTGCCGGCTCTGCGGCGGGCTGGCGTTGTCGGCCAGGGCCGGGACGGCGAGGCAGACACAGACGCCGATGATGAATGAATGCGGGTTTCCGAGCATAGGCAGGACTCTTTCGGCGATGGCGCAGCAGGTTACAGCTGCCGGCGCAGCGCAGCCAGCGGCAGCGCTGTCCGACCCCGGACAGGCCGTTGCCGAAGGCGCAGACCTGCCCGGCATCCGGCGTACTCTCCTCAGTATGGCTCCCCGCCACGACAGCCGGCAGTCTCGCAGCCCAACAGGCGAGCCGGGGGCGGGCTAAGCTGTCCCTATCGACCAGCCAGACGGGTGTCGCAGCGATGGCTCGCCGGTGCCCCGGCAGACTTTCCCCGGGGTCGATATCGGGACGCTCCTGCGGGCGGGCCGATGGATGTCGTGCGTCGCCAGCGGGCGGCTAAGGTGAAAGGGATGTCGTTCTGCGAGTTGAGGGTGGTCTTGCAGGCGGACAGCCGGCGCCTGGCACAGGCGCCGGCCGCGTCCATGGCGGGCGGGCCGGGGGAGGAACGCCGATGAGCCAGAGCAGCCTGAACCCGCCGCCCTTGCGGTGGCAGTTCGCCCACATGGTCAAGCCCTACTGGAACAGCGAGCGCAAATGGCTGGTGCGCGGCGCCGTGGGCATGCTGCTGCTGCTGACCCTCGGCCAGGTCGGCCTGGCGATCTGGACCAGCTACTGGCACCGCGAGCTGTTCGACGCCCTGGAGGCGCGCTCGCTCAACACCCTGCTGCTGCAGATCGCCACCTTCGCGCTGATCTTCGCCCTGACCATGCTGGTCACCGCGCTGCACCTGCACGTCAAGCGCTGGCTGCAGCTGGACTGGCGGCAGTGGCTGACCCTGCACCTGCTCGACCACTGGCTGGCCCGCGCCCACCACTACAAGCTGCAGTTCACCAGCGGCGAGCACGACAACCCCGACGGGCGCATCGCCGAGGACATCCGCATCGCCACCGAGAACGCGATCAACCTCGCCCATTCGCTGGTCTTCTCCCTGCTGATCCTCGGCACCTTCGTCGACATCCTGTTCAAGCTCTCCGGCAGCCTGGCGCTGCCCGGCACCGACATCGTCATCCCCGGCTTCCTGGTGCTGCTGGCCTTCCTCTACGCCGGCGGCGGCAGCGTGCTGGGCCTGCTGCTCGGCCGGCCGCTGACCAAGTCCACCAACCGGCTGCAGACGGTCGAGGCGAACCTGCGCTTCGGCCTGGCGCGGGCCCGCGAGAACTCCGAGTCGATCGCCCTGATGCACGGCGAGGGCATCGAGCGCGACTACGCCGGCCGGCTGTTCGCCGACGTCGGCCACGGCTGGAACCGGCAGACCATCGGCTACCTCGGCATCGTGTCCTTCTCCGCCGGCTACGGCGCGCTGCTGCCGGTGTTCCCGATCCTGGTCGCGGCGCCGCAGTACATCTCCGGGGCAATGACCCTCGGCGTGCTGATGCAGGCGGCGCAGGCCTTCCAGCGCCTGACCTCGGCGCTCTCCTGGCCGATCGACAACCTCGGCGAACTGGCCAAGTGCAAGGCTTCGGCGGACCGGGTGGCCAGCCTCCACAACGACATGCTGCAGCTGGAGGAGCGCGAGCGCCAGCCGGTGGAGCACCGCATCGAGCTGGGCCACGGGCGGGCCAACGAGCTGGTGTTCCGCGACCTGTGCCTGGCCAGTCCGGACGGCGAGATCCTCGTCGAGCGCCTCGACGCCACCATCCACCGCGGCGAGCGGGTGCTGATCGCCGGCGACCCGGCGGTGACCATCGGCCTGTTCAAGGCGGTGGCCGGGCTGTGGCCCTGGGGCAACGGCCAGATCCTGCTGCCCGACGACGCCGGCGTGGTGTTCCTCTCGCAGCACCCCTTCCTGCCCGACGGCAGCCTGGAGTCGGTGCTCAGCTACCCGCGCGAACCCAACCATTTCAGCCGCGCGGAACTGCACCATGCGCTCGAATGCGCCGGGGTGGCCTGGCTGGCCCCGCGCCTTGCGGAAACCGACAGCTGGAGCCGGGTGCTGCCGCTACGCGCCCAGCAGTGCCTGGCCATCGCCCGGCTGATCCTGCACCAGCCGCCCTGGGTATTCCTCGAGGAGGCCACCGACGCCTTCGATCCCAAGGGCGAGGACTACATGCTGGAAATGCTCTGCCGCGAGCTGCCCGACTCGACCCTGCTGACCATCAGCTTCCACGCCGGGCTGGAACACCACCACACGCGCAAGCTGATTCTCAACCGCCAGGCCGAGCCGCGCTTTCTCGCCTGCGCCAGCGAACTGTGCGCGCTACGCAAAGGATGACGGCAGCCAGCCGCGCTCGACGCAGTCGCGGAAGCACCAGGCCGGCGTGGTCTCGGTCTTGTAGTTCCAGAAGAACCAGCCCTGGTACTTCTCGAAGCAGGCCAGCTGGGCGGCGGCGTAGCCGCGGTAGGCGACGCTCTCCTGGAAGGCGTCCATGTGCTCGAGGGCATGGTTGAACGGTCCCTCGGCCCACAGCGACACCACCCTGAGGTCCAGCCCCAGGCTCCACTCGCCGCAGATGGTCGGCAGGCCCAGCTCGGTGATGACCGCATCGGCCTCGGCCTTCCAGTCCCCGGCGGCCTTGCGCATGTGGCCGTAGATGTCCATGTCGATGTCGCCGCGCTCGAAGCACTGGTAGCGGTGGATGTCGAAGATCACGTTGCGGTACTGCGGCCCCTGCATGAAGCCCAGGTACTCGCGGAAGTCGCGGAAGCCGTCGTGGAAGATCACCGCCACCCGCTCCGGCGGGCAGTGCCGGCGGATGCGCGCGTAGGCGTCCAGGTTGTAGGCCTTGAGGTAGTCGGTGGGCACGTCCCAGCGCGGCTCGTTGAGCACCTCTATGGCATGCAGCGCCGGGTGCTCGCGGTAGCGCTCGGCCAGCCGCTCGAGCACCGACAGCGAGTGCTCGCGGTATTCCGCGCGGGTGTGCCACTCGCAGACGTCCTTGATCCCGCCGTTGTCGAAGCCGTTCTGGCAACCCGGCGCGGCATGCAGGTCGAGCACCACGTGCAGGCCGCATTCCCAGGCCCAGGTCATGGCCCGGTCGAGCACCTCGATGCCGCCCTCGACGAAGGGATAGCGGGCCTCGCCGTAGCTCGGGTGATAGGGGTAGTCGGGGCCGAAGATCCAGTGGCCGACCGGAATGCGCACGGCGTTCAGGCCGCGCTCGGCCAGCCAGGCGAAGTCGTCGCGGGTGATCCAGCGGTTCCAGTGGGCACGCAGGCGCTCGCCGGCCCGCTCGCCCAGCTCGGCGCACCAGGTGGTCTCGTCGGTGGCCGCCAGGCCCTCGAACAGGCTCGGCACCATCCACTTCTCCAGCACCAGCCAGCTGCCCAGATTGACCCCGCGCAATTTCAGATCGCTCTTGTTCATCCTTGCACTCCCCTGCAGAAAAAGCCTCTCGAATAGCATAGATGGACCGCCTCGCTGGAGCCGGGGCGGCACACGGGAGTTAATGGCTGGGAGCGGCCCCGGCCGCGAGGGCTTGGCGAGAGGTCGGCTTTTGCAGGGTGGGCAACTGCGCAGCACGGCCCACCGGATGACGAGCGAGAAGCCGGGCTGCGTCCGGCGCGGCTCAGCTGCGAGCCGGCTGGCGGGCGAAACCGGTTTCCTCGACGCCGATCAGCCGATAGACGACGGCGCCGATCAGCGCCCCGACGATCGGCGCGACCCAGAACAGCCAGAGCTGGGCGAGGGCCCAGTCGCCGACGAACACGGCGACGCCGGTGCTGCGCGCCGGGTTCACCGAGGTGTTGGTCACCGGGATGCTGATCAGGTGGATCAGCGTCAGGGCCAGGCCGATGGCGATCGGGGCGAAGCCGGCGGGGGCGCGCTTGTCGGTGGCGCCGAGGATGATCAGCAGGAAGAACAGGGTCATCACCACCTCGGTCACCAGCGCCGCCAGCAGCGAATAGCCGCCCGGCGAATGGGCGCCGTAGCCGTTGGAGGCGAAGCCCTTGGCGACGTCGAAGCCGGCGGTGCCGCTGGCGATGACGTAGAGGACCGCGCCCGCGGCGATCCCGCCGAGCACCTGGGCCGCGATATAGGGCGCCAGGTCCCTGGCCGGGAAGCGCCCGCCGGCCCACAGGCCGATGGACACCGCCGGATTCAGGTGGCAGCCGGAGATGTGGCCGATGGCATAGGCCATGGTCAGTACCGTCAGGCCGAACGCCAGCGAGACACCATGCAGGCCGATGCCGACCTCCGGGAAGGCCGCCGCGAGGACCGCGCTGCCGCAGCCGCCGAGCACCAGCCAGAAGGTTCCGAGAAACTCCGCGCCATACCTGTTCATTTTCCAATCTCCGTGGATCTGGGGGCAGCGCCTCTCCACCTTCGAGACGCACGGCAAGTCTAGTCAGGGGTCTGCGGCGTTCCCCTGATGGGAAACTGATTCCCACGGAATGGGATTGCGCGCATGCCCAGCAGGCAGGCCAGCGGAGCAATGTTATTTATTGGAATTAAGTTCCATAAATGCCAATATCCGAAGGTCCTTCGGGCAGAACCGTCCCGGGACCATGATCGGCGGCCCGCTCCCGGGTCCGCGGGATCGAGCCGGTCGCCAAACGACAACAGAAACCGGAGACGCCCATGCAACCGACCTACTCCCTCGCCCAGCTCACCGCCCTGCAGCTGAGTCCGCCGCAGATGATCGAGCTGGCGGCGCGCACCGGCTACGACCAGGCCGGCGTGCGCCTGCTGCCGGTGACGCCCGGCGCCGTGGCCTACCCGCTGATGACCGACAAGCCGATGCTGCGCGAAACCCTGACACGGATGAACGACACCGGCGTGCGCATCTTCGACCTGGAACTGATCCGCATCGGCGCGGATTTCAAGCTGGAGCGCTACCTGCCCTTCCTGGAAACCGGCGCCGAACTGGGCGCCAGGGCCGTGCTGGCGGCCGGCGACGATCCCGAGGAGGAGCGCCTGATCGAGCGCTACGCGCAGCTGTGCGACGCCATGCTGCCGTTCGGCCTGTCGGCGGATCTGGAATTCATGCCCTGGACCCCGGTGCGCGACCTGGACAGCGCCCTGCGCATCGTCAGTCGCGCCGACCGCCGCAACGGCGGCATCCTGGTCGACGCCCTGCACTTCGACCGCTCGGCCAGCCGCTTCGAGCAACTGGCGGAAATCCCTGCCCAGTGGCTGCACTACGCGCAGATCTGCGACGGCCCGGCCGAGCGCCCGACCACCGACGAGGCCCTGATCCAGGCCGCCCGCGGCGAGCGCCTGCTGCCCGGCGAGGGCGGCCTCGACCTGCGCCGGCTGTGGCGCGAGCTGCCGGCCGGGCTGCCGGTGAGCATCGAGATCCCCAACGACCGGCGCGTCGCCGAAATGGGTCCCGAAGCCTGGGCCCGCGCCGCCCTGCAGGCGGCCAGGGCGCTGGTGGAGGACGTGCGCGGCTGAGGCGAACCCTGCAGCGAAAAGCCCCCGCCGGGCGGACCCGGCGGGGGCTTCCTTGTCTCCGCTTCGCCCTGTTCAGACGGCGGCGGATTTCGCCTCCTCCCGAGCCAGCGGCGCCTTGGCCCGCGCCACGGCGTGCTGCGCGGCGAGGTAGGCGAAGGTCAGGCCCGGCCCGAGGGTGATGCCCGGTCCCGGATAGGTACCGCCCATGATCGAGTGCATGTCGTTGCCAACCGCGTAGAGGCCGTCGATCGGCGCATCGTCCTTGTCCAGCACGCGGGCGTCGGTATCGGTGGCGAAGCCGGTGGCGGCGCCGATGTCGCCGGGATAAAGGCGCACCGCGTAGAAGGGCGCGGTGCCGATCGACCCGAGGTTGGGGTTGGGCTGCTGCGCCGCATCGCCGTTGACCCGCTGGTAGTCGGTGGTGCCGCGCCGGTAGTCGAGGTCGACGCCGCTGCGTGCGTAGTCGTTGATCCGCCGCACGCTGTCCTGCAGCCCGGCGGCGTCGATGCCCAGGCGCCCGGCCAGCTCGGCGAGGGTCGCGCCCGCGGTCAGGTAGCCGTCGGCGAGGAACGGCTTCAGCCCCTTGCCGCCCGGGCGCACCATGCCCAGGCCGTACTTGCGCAGGCCCTCGGCGTCGGTGACCAGGTAGGCCGGCGCCACCCCGGCCTCGCGCATGCCGAGGCCGAACAGGTGGTAGGAGGTGGACTCGTTGAGAAAGCGCTTGCCGTCGCGGTCGACGGTGATCATTCCCGGCTTGCCGCGGTCGAGGATGAAGTGCGGGAACGCCGCGGTGCTGCCGTCGGCGCGCCTGCGGATCGACACCGGCGCCCAGAAGGCATGGCTCAGTCCCGGCGCGCCGTAGCGCGCCCCCACCGCCTCGGCGAGGTCGTGGGCCTGCCCGGTGTGCCCCGGCGCCCCCGGGCACCACTGCGGATCGCTGCCCGGCAGCAGCGCCCGGCGCCGCTCGGGATGGCGGTTGAAGCCGCCGGAGGCGAGGATCACCCCGCCCTTGACGACGATCCGCCGCTTCACGCCTTTCTGCGACACCTCGAGCGCCTCGATGCCGGCGGTACCGCGCTGCAGGCGCTCGAGCCGGCATTCGGTGAGCACCGGCACGTCCCGCGCATCCAGCGAATGCAGGAGACTGGCGATCAGCGCGTTGCCCATCACCAGACGGGTGCCGCGCGGATGGCGCAGGCGGTCCAGGGCATGCCGGGCGAGCAGCCTGACGCCGTGGCGGAAGGAGGCGAAGGAGCGGGTCAGCCTGAGCAGGTGGTTGACGTCGTCGCGGTCGATCATCATGCCGCCGAGCACGGTGAACTCGGGGATCGGCGGGCGTATCAGGCGGAAACGCTCGCCGAGCAGGCGGCCGTCGAAGGGCAGCGGCTCCAGGGCGCGGCCGCGCAGGGTCGAGCCTTCGAGGTCGGAGATGTAGTCCGGGTGCAGCGGACGGGCGCGGTAGCGCACCGAGGTGCCGGTTTCGATGGCCCTGACCGCTTTCGGACCGTTCTCCAGGAACACCCGGCGCAGCTCGGCGCGGGAGCGCTCGCCGACCGCGAGATCGAGGTAGCCGCCGGCCTTGGCCGGGCTGTCGTCGTGCACGCCGATCCCGGCCGCGTGGTGGCTGCCCGGAATCCAGGTGGTGCCGGCGGAAAACGCCGTGGTGCCGCCGACGTACTCGGTCTTCTCCAGCAGCAGCACCTTGGCGCCCTGCAGCGCGCCGAACAGCGCGGCCGACATGCCGGCGCCGCCGGCGCCGACGACGACGATGTCGAAGCTTTCGCCGTCCTGAATCTCTTGAAGGGTCGTTCTCATTGTTATGGGTCTCCTGGCGGATCGGCAGCCGGGCGTCCGTCGCCAGTCGGGCGGGCGGGGCGACTCGGGCATTTATGGAATTTCATTCCAGAAACTAATCCAACCCACAAAGGCATTCAAGAACAGAGTTCCATTTTTTGCAGGAAGCGGCAGACAGCCGTCGGAAACCCGGAGCGGGCCACGGCGAAGGGAGAGCAGGGAAAAGAGGAAGGAAACGGCCGCCGGGAATGCCGACGGCGGCTGAGCGGTCCTGCGGCGCGCGATCAGTCCTCGCGGTCGAAGACGTAGAAGAGGTTCGGTTCGCTGACCATGTAGAGCCGGCCGTACTCGTCCAGGGCCACGCCCTCGCCCTGCGGGACGTTCTTCTCGAGTCCCGCGGAGCCGTGCCACAGGGAGCGCAGGCTGACCGTATCGCCCCGGCCGTCCAGCTCCACCAGCATCCGCGACTCGTCGCTGAGCAGGATCAGGTGGTCGCTGCTCTGGTCGTACTCCACCGAGGCCAGACCGGTGCCGACGAACTTCTCGTTCAGCCAGGCGGAGCGGTCGAGCACCTTGAGGTTGAAGTTGCCGGACAGACTGGCCTTGAAGCCGCGGATCTCGTAGAGCTTGAGCGGCGCGCGCTCGGTGACCACAAACAGACGGTCGCCGCGGCGGTCATAGGCGACGCCCTCGAAACCGCGGTTGTCGCCGTCGGGATTGTCGAAGCCAAGGGTCAGCGCCCGGTAGTCCTTGCGCACCAGGGCGCCGGGGCCGGTCGGCACCGGCACGGCGACCAGCGCCTGGTCGCGCTCCTCGGTGAACACCAGCAGGCCGCCGCCGAGGTAGGCCACACCCTCGACGTCCTTGAAGCCCTCCAGCGGATAGCGCGCCAGCACCTCGCCCTCGGTGCTCAGGGCGAGCAGTTCTTCGGGATTGTTGATCACCGCCCACAGGTGGTGGCGCTCGTCGTCGTAGCTCAGCCCGGAGAGGTTGTTGCGCACGTCGGCGACCGGCAGCGCCTCGAGGCGCACCTCGTAGTCCGACAGGCAGAAATCGGGACCCAGGGCGCAGGCCTCGAGCCAGGCGTTCTTCGCCCAGAAATACAGGCGCTCGTCGAATTGGCGGTCTTGCACCTGCTGCACCAGCAGCAGGCTCAGCAACAGGGCGATCCAGATCCGTGGGTGTATTACCGGCAGCCGTCCCAGCAACCCCTTGGCAATCGCGATCATGGCGGTACGCTCGTAGCGAAACGAAATTGTGATGCAGTGTGCATCGTCAGTACTGCAGATTTGCTAAGGCCATACTAACCAAAGGTTTATCGGGCGTCGCCTAACTTCAGGTCGCCTTAGCCTGTTAGTCCGCCCCGTCGAAAGAATCCGCCCCCGTACCGAGCATGACCGGCCGCTCCAGCGCCCGCTGGCTGCCCACGCCGCCATAGCGCTTCGCTCCCTCCCCCGACCTGCGCCCGCCGCAGGTGCCCGGGCGCCCGTTCGCCCTGCCGCCGCGCCGCTCGTTTTGCTTGCCTGACGAAAAATCCTGCCGTTCGAAGCGTCCATTCCCGCCCGATTCCCGCCCGGGAAGGCTGCGTTTCCATCGGATCTCCGCCACCACCGGTGCCATGGCCCTGCTGATGATCACCCGGTATCCGCTGTCCACCAACCTGGTCATGCTCGCCACCGTCGCCGTGGTGGTGTACACCCACAACCTGGCCTACGGCGTGCTGGTCGGCGTACTGCTGGCGGCGCTGTTCCTCGCCAACAAGGTCGGCCACTTCCTGCGCATCGACAGCACCAGCCGGGATAATGGCCAGGCCCGCACCTACCGGGTGGTCGGCCAGGTATTCTTCCGCTCGTCGAGCAAGTTCGTCGCCGCCTTCGACTTCAAGGAAGTGCTGAACCGGGTCACCATCGACCTGTCCCATGCCCACCTCCGGGACATCACCGCAGTGGCCGCCCTGGACAAGGTGGTGCTCAAGCTCCGCCGCGAGGGGAGCGAGGTGACGGTGCTCGGCCTCAACAAGGCCAGCGCCACCATCGTCGACCGCTTTGCCGTGCACGACAAACCCGACGCCATCGACACCCTCATGGAACACTGAGAAAGGAGCCAACCCATGACTCGGATACTCGCCTGCATCGACGGCTCCGCCGCCACCGCCGCGGTCTGCGACTGGGCCATCTGGGCCAGCCGGCGCCTCGGCCGGCCGCTGACCTTCCTGCACGTGCTGGACCGCGAGCGCTACCCGGGTCCGGGCGACCTCAGCGGCGCCATCGGCCTGGGCAGCCGCGAACACCTGCTCGACGAGCTGGCCCGCCTCGACGAGCGGCGCGCCAAGGTGGCCCTGGAGCAGGGCCAGGCGGTACTGGAGGCGGCCCGCGACCGCGCCCTCGCCGCCGGCCTGGAAGCGCCGGAGCTGTGCCAGCGCCACGGCAACCTGGTCGAGACCCTCGGCGAACTGGCCGACAGCATCCAGCTGCTGGTGATCGGCCGCCAGGGCGAGGACAGCCGGCAGCACGCCGGCCAGCCGATCGGCAGCCAGTTGGAAGGCGTGACCCGCGCCCTGGCCAAACCGACCCTGGTCGCGCCGGACGAGTTCAGGGCGCCGGGCAGCCTGCTACTCGCCTACGACGCCAGTCCGAGCGCCCGCCAGGCGGTCGGCACGCTGGCCGCCAGTCCGCTGCTCAAGGGCCTGCCGCTGCATCTGCTGATGGTCGGCGAGGACAACGCGCTGACCCGCACCGCGCTGCACGAGGCCCAGGCCCAGCTGGAGCTCGCCGGCTTCCTGGTGATCCCGGCGATCCGCGAGGGCAAGCTCGAGCCGGTGCTGCACGCCTATCAGCAGGAGCGCGCCATCGACCTGCTGGCGATGGGCGCCTACGGCCATTCGCGGATTCGCCGCCTGCTGCTCGGCAGCACCACCCGCCACATGCTGCACAGGTCACGGACGCCACTCCTGCTGCTGCGCTGAAAGCGTCCGCCCGACGCGCTATCCTTGCCCGGCTTTTGCGGCCGCCCGCTCTACTCCGCCAGGGCGAGAGAGCCGGCGGCCCGGCACTTTTCTCGGTTCGGCAGGGGGATGCAATGCAAACGGAAAGCTTCTTCGAATGGCTCGGCGAGGCGGCGGGCGCGGCGCTCCGCCACCTCGTCGAGGGGCTGGGCGGACTGTTCGGCTCGATCGCCCGGGCCGGCGCGTCCTTTCTCGAAGGCCTGTCGCGCACCCTCGGCATGAACCCCACGCTGCTCGGCTTCGTCGCCCTGGTCGTCGGCCTGGCGCTGCTGGCCGGCGGGGTGCGCGCGCTGCTCAAGCGCGCCTTCGTCAGCGGGGCGATCTACCTGCTGCTGGGACTCTGGGTGCTCAGCTGGCTGATCCAGTGAGCGCGAGCGCGCTGGCCGCGGCCTGGCGCCACGCGCCGACCCGGCGCCGGGTCCGGGCGCTGGCCGCGCCCATGGTCCTCTCCAACCTCTGCACGCCGCTGGTGACCCTGGTCGACAGCGCGGTGATCGGCCACCTGCCACACGCCCACCAGCTCGGCGCGGTGGCGGTCGGCGGCAGCCTGTTCACCCTGCTGGCCTGGGCCTTCGGCTTCCTGCGCATGGGCACCACCGGCTTCGCCGCCCAGGCGTGCGGCCGCGCCGACGGCGCCGCGCTGCGCCAGGTGCTGCTGCAGAGCCTGCTGCTCGCCGCGGTCTTCGCCCTGCTGCTGGGCCTGCTGGCGTTGCCCTTCGGCGAACTCGCCCTCGGCCTGATGCAGCCCTCGGCGGCGCTCGATGCGCTGAGCCGCGAGTATTTCCACATCCGCCTGCTCGGCCTGCCGGCGGTACTGGCCAGCTACGCGCTGATCGGCTGGCTGCTCGGCGCGCAGAACGCCCGCGCGCCGCTGGCCATGCTGCTGCTCACCAGCCTGGGCAACGTGGCGCTCGACCTGTGGTTCGTCCTCGGCCTCGACTGGGGCGTGGCCGGCGCCGCCCGCGCCTCGGTGCTCGCCGAGTGGAGCGGCGCCCTGCTCGGCCTGGCGCTGGCCCGCCGGGCGCTGCGCCGGCATCCCGGCCGGCTGCCCTGGGACGCCCTGCGCCGCTGGGCGAGCTGGCGCCCGCTGCTGGCGGTGAACCGCGACATCTTCCTGCGCAGCCTGCTCCTGCAGCTGGTGTTCTTCCTGATCACCGTGCAGGGCGCCCGGCTCGGCGACGCCACGGTGGCGGCCAACGCCCTGCTGCTCAACGGCCTGCTGCTCACCGCCCACGCCCTGGACGGCCTGGCCCACGCCGTCGAGGCACTGTGCGGGCACGCCATCGGCCGCCGCGACCGCACCGCCCTGCAGCGGGCGCTGGCGGTCGCCGGCCTCTGGTCGCTGCTGGCCAGCCTGGGCTTTTCGCTGTTCTTCCTGAGCGGCGGCGCGCTGTTCGTCCGCCTGCAGACCGACATCCCGGCGGTGCGCGAACTGGCCGAGGCCTACCTGCCCTACCTGGCCGCGCTGCCGCCGGTCGCGGTGTGGAGCTACCTGCTCGACGGCCTGTTCATCGGCGCCACCCGCGCCCGCGAGATGCGCGACGCCATGCTGCTCGCCGTGGCCCTGGCGCTGCCGCTGGCCTGGCTGCTGCAGGGACTCGGCAACCACGGCCTGTGGCTGGCCCTCCTCGCCTTCATGGCGCTGCGCGCTCTGGCCATGGGCCTGTTCGCCCGGCGCCTGCTGGACGAGATCTGAGCGCTACCCCGCAGGAGCCAGCTTGCTGGCGATCAGCCGTAGGGCGGGCAACGCCTGCCAGACAGGGCCTGGACCGGCACCGTGATCGGCGGGCCTCACCCGCCCTGCGGGAAAGGCCGTGCCCGCTCAGCCCGACAGGTAGGACGAGCGCGTCAGCCCCAGGCGCAGGGCGTCCAGGTACTGGGCGCGCTCGCGGGCGCCGATGGGCGCGCCGGCCACCTTGTCGCGGTAGTAGGTCATCAGCTCCTCGGGCGACAGGTGCACGTAGCGCAGCATGTCCTCGATGGTGTCGTGGGTCTCGATGCCGGCGTGGTAGATGCGCCCGTCGGCGCGCTGGTAGACGTTCACCGAATCGGTGTCGCCGAACAGGTTGTGCATGTCGCCGAGGATCTCCTGGTAGGCACCGACCAGGAAGATGCCGAGGAAGTACTCCTCGCCCACGCGCAGCTCGTGCACCGGCAGGCTGGTCTCGATGCTCTGCTCGTCGACGTACTGCTTGATCTTGCCGTCGGAGTCGCAGGTCAGATCCTGCAGCACGGCGCGGCGCAGCGGCTCCTCGTCGAGCCGGTCGAGCGGCAGGATCGGCAGCACCTGGCCGATCGCCCAGGTGTCCGGCAGGCTCTGGAATACCGAGAAGTTGCAGATGTACTTGTCGGCCAGCTTGTCGTTGAGTTCGTCGAGCACCTGGCGGTGCGAGCGCTGGCGGGCCTTCAGCGCATCGTGCAGGCGCCGGCAGAGCGCGTAGTAGCACTGCTCGGCGAGCGCCTTGTCGGCCAGGCTCAGCTTGCCGTCGGCGTACAGGCGCGACAGCTCGCCGAGGTACTGGGTGGCGCGCCAGTAGGTTTCGGTGACCATCTCGTCGTCGGTCGGGCCGAGCAGCTCGACCAGCCAGCGCAGCGTTTCCGGCAGGCCGTCGGGATCGGCGATCTCCGGCAGCTGGTCGTTGTGGCGCTCCACGTCGGTGACCTGCACGACCAAGAGCGCGTGATGCGCGCTCAGCGCCCGGCCGCTCTCCGAGAAGATGTGCGGATGCGGCAGGCCCTGGGCGTTGCAGAACTCCTGGAGCATGCCGACCACGGTGGCGGCGTAGTCGTCCATGTCGTAGTTGATCGAGCTGGGGTTGCGCGAGTGGGTGCCGTCGTAGTCGACGCCCAGGCCGCCGCCGACGTCGACGTGGTCGACCGGCAGGCCGAGGGCGCGCAGCTCGCCGTAGTAGCGGATGGCCTCCCTGAAGCCGGCCTGGTAGTCGGCCAGGTTGGCGATCTGCGAGCCCATGTGGAAGTGCAGCAGGCGCACCCCCTGCTCCAGCCCGGCGCCGCGCAGGCGCTCGGTCACCCGCAGCAGCTGCGCCGCCGAAAGGCCGAACTTGGCCTTCTCGCCGCCGGTGTCGGCCCACTTCGAGGAAGCCAGCGAGGACAGCCGCACGCGCAGGCCGAGCTGCGGCACGATCTTGAGCTCGGCGGCCTCCTCGATGACCAGTTGCACCTCCGACTCCTTCTCGATGACGATGAACACCGAATGGCCGAGCTTCTGCCCGATCAGCGCCAGGCGGATGAATTCGCGGTCCTTGTAGCCGTTGCAGACGATGGTGCCGCCCTTCGGCGCCAGCGCCAGCACGGCGAGCAGTTCCGGCTTGGAGCCGGCCTCCAGGCCGATGGAGACGTTCGGCGTGGCGATGATGTTCTCCACCACCGCCTCCTGCTGGTTGACCTTGATCGGGTACAGCGCGGTGTAGCCGCTCTGGTAGTCGAGGCGCGCGATGTGCGCGTCGAAGGCGCCGGTCAGCTGGCGCACGCGGTCCTGCAGGATGTCCGGAAAGCGCACCAGCAGCGGCAGCGACAGGCCGGCCTCGCGCAGCTGGCCGAGCAGCTCGACGAGGTCGATGGGCTGGTCGGCGGCGCGGTTCAGCCACGCCTCCACATGGCCACGCTCGTTGATCGCGAAATAGCCGGCACCCCAGTGACGGATGCCGTAGACGGCGCGGCTGTCGGCCACGGTCCACTGGCTGCCGTCGTCCTTGCGTGTACGTCGTGCCATGGATTGCTCCTGTGCAGATGTCTGATACAGCCTAGCCGCCGGATTTCTTCGCCTTGAAGCCACGTTTGGCGAGCTCTTCGAGAAGCAGTTCGACGTGCTCGCCCTGGATCTCGATGACTCCGTCCTTGAGCGCGCCGCCGGTGCCGCAGCGGCGCTTCAGGGCGCTCGCCAGCTCCTTCAGCGCGTCGCCGGCCAGCGGCACGCCGCTGACGGTGGTCACCGTCTTGCCGCCACGGCCCTTGGTCTCGCGGCGCACCCGGGCGATGCCGTCGCCGGCCGGCACCTGGCTCTGGCTACAAACGCAGGCAGCGACCGGCTGGCCGCAGTCGGGACAGTGGCGACCGCTGTCGGTGGAATAGACCAGACCGCCCAGGGCGGCGAGTGAAGAGGCTTTCTTGGCCAAGGCTGGCTCCTCGGAAATGCGCGGAAAACGAGGGGCCAGTGTAGCGGCAAGCGTGTGAAATGCCGAAGACGGTGGCGGGCAGGCTTCGGAGCGGCCCTGCAGCCGGGTCGCGCGCAGCGCCCCCTGTCAACACCAACCGCACGGACTGGCGCGCATGTTCTCGCGACTGGGCCAGTCCACGTTGACGTCAGCGCGCAGGCTGGCAGTGAGTTCGCGAGCGATATTTCGCCAGCCTCTCGTCACCCAACGGTCCCGCCTCCTTCCTGAATCACCACATACGCCCGCTCGATCTCCCGCTGGAAGGTCTCCGGCAGAGCCGACCAGGGGTGAACCTCCACCAGGATCGGCAGGCTGCTGGCCTGCAGGGCTTCCTTGAGCGCCGTCCAGCCCTCGACCGCGCGGCCGGGGTCGGCCGGATCAAGCAGCACCAGGTCGAGGTCGCTGGTTTCGTGAGCGCCGCCGCTGACGCGGCTGCCGTAGGCCCAGGCCTCGGCACCGGGCACATGCCGGCGCAGCAGGCCTTGCAGCAGGGCCAGGTGGCGCGGTTCGAGACACAGGCGGTCCGCTTCAAGACGCGGCATCGAACACCTCCTGCAGCTTGCCGGCCAGGGCGCGGACGTCGGCCAGGTAGCCCGGCAGGAGTTTGAGGGTGTCGTTGGCGAAGCCCTCGCCGTAGTCGTGGGCGGTATTGTTGCGGTTGGCGCGGTAGGCCAGCCAGCGCTCGACGCCGTCCGCATCCAGCAGGCCATGCTTGCCGGCATGGCGCAGCAGGTCGTTGAACACCAGCGCATCGACGCTGCGCGGGCTGCCGGCATACAGCTTGAGCGCCTTGCGCAGCAGTTTGCCGGCGGTTTCCAGCGACAGCTCGAAGCTCTTGATCGCGGCATTGCGGTAGAGGTCGAAGAGGATGTCCTCGCGGGACGGCGTTTTCTCCAGCGCCAGCAGAGCCTGTTCCAGGGTGGCTGCCGTGCGCAGCAGGTGGTCGACGTTCAATGCCATGGCTGGCTCTCCTCAAGACTCATGCACATAGAAAACCACGCTTTTCCGTGCACGTCCGTCCGCATGCGGCCGAGTGCGCGGACGTCGATGAACGACAACCGCACAGGCGACGCGGAAAAGCCGGGAAGGTAGCAAATCCGGAAAGGCGACGGTGAGGCCCGGCGGGCACAGGCCTCGGAGCGGACGGCGGACAAGCATGCCGCGCCATCCGCCCGCCCGTCGTCGCTCAGGCATTGCCCGCCAGCACATTTCCACAGCTGCGGCCGCCGGCGTAGCAGTCGAGGTTGTGCAGGGTGGTTTCGGCGATCTCGCGCAGCGCCTCGACGGTGAAGAAGCCCTGGTGGCCGGTGACGATCACGTTGGGGAAGGTCATCAGCCGCGTGAAGACGTCGTCGTCGATGATGTCCGAGGAGCGGTCGTGAAAGAACAGCTGGCTCTCCTGCTCGTAGACGTCGATGGCCAGCGCGGAGAGGCGCCGCGACTTCAGCGCGGCGATCACCGCACGGGTGTCGATCAGGCCGCCGCGGGAAGTGTTGACCAGCATGGCGCCATGCTTGATCCGCGCCAGGCTGGCAGCACTGATCAGGTGCCGGGTGGCATCGCTCAGCGGACAGTGCAGGCTGACCACGTCGGATTCGGCGAGCAGGATGTCGAGCGCCACGTACTCGCCGAGCGCGGCGAACTCGTCCATCGGGTACGGATCGTAACCGAGCACCCGGCAGCCGAAACCCTTGAGGATGCGCGCCGTGGCCAGGCCGATCTTGCCGGTGCCGACCACCCCCACGGTCTTGCCGTGCAGGTTGAAGCCGAGCAGGCCATCGAGCATGAAATTGCCCTCGCGCACCCGGTTGTAGGCGCGGTGGGTATGCCGGTTGAGGGTCAGGATCAGGGCGATGGCATGCTCGGCCACCGCCTCCGGCGAATAGGCCGGCACCCGGGCGACGAACAGCCCCAGCCGGCGCGCGGCCTCCAGGTCGATGTGGTTGAACCCCGCGCAACGCAGCAGGATCGCCCGCACGCCGTAGCCGTGCAGGGTTTCCAGCACCGGCGCATCGAGCTGGTCGTTGACGAAGGCGCACACCGCCTCGCCGCCCTGGGCCAGCGCCACGGTCTGCAAGGACAGCGCGGCCTTCTGGTAGACCAGTTCGAAGCCACGGGACACATAGTCGCGTTGCAGCACCTCGTCGAACGAGCGCTCGTCGTAGGGCTGCGCACTGAACATCACGATCTTCATGGGTGAAAGCTCCTGCCGTTGGGCCGGCGCGACTGCCTTCCTGGCAGGCCGGCTGCTGTGGAAATCGTCGACAGTGTAGGGAATTCGGGCGGGCAGCCGGGTGCGCCGGGTCAAGGGGCGGGGGCAAACGCGGACGGGAGGGTCGGTGCGCGCTCGGATAGTCGAACGGCCAGGGGTGGTTCGACGAAGAGGAATGCACAGATCGGGTAGCGGGAAACATCGCCGCCGCCTCAGCCCATCCCGAGGTAACGGCGCAGCGCCTGCAGCGAATCCGGGCAGTAGGGACGCTCCAGGGCCTCGCCCAGGGCCGCGTGGGGCGAGATGAAGCGGGCCTCCAGGACTTCCTCGGGCTGCAGCACCAGGGGGGCGTCGGAGATCGCCGAGAACACCGCGCACCACAGGCGGTTGTCCGGCTGGTCGAAGAAGAAGCGGCCGTGCTCGCGCAGTTCCACGCCGGCGATGCCGAGTTCCTCCTCCAGTTCGCGGGCGGCGGACTCGCCGTATTCCTCCCCGGCCTGCACCATGCCGCCGGCGGCCACATCCCAGTAGCCGGGATAGATCGCCTTGCTCAGGGTGCGCCGGTGCACGCAGAGCTGCCCGGCGCCGTTGAACAGCAGGATGAAGGTGCCGCGGCCGATCAGTCCGCGTTCGCGCAGCTCGGCGCGGGGCAGCGCGCCGAGCGGGCGATCGTCGGTGTCGACCCAGGCGACCCGTTCGGCGTCGGAGGCGGTCCGGTGGGCCGCCTCCCGCGCGGAGATGGCCATCAGCCCTGGGAGAGCAGCGCGCGCAGGTCGATCAGCGCAGCGTTGGCCCGGGAGATGAAGTTGGCCATCACCAGCGAGTGGTTGGCCAGCACGCCGTAGCCGCCGCCGTTGAGCACCATCGGACTCCACAGCGGCTCCTGGGCCGCCTCCAGCTCGCGGATGATCTGCTGGAGGCTGACGGTGGCGTTCTTGCGCGCCAGCACGTCGCCGAAGTCCACCTCGATGGCGCGCAGGAAGTGCGACAGCGCCCAGGCCTGGCCGCGGGCCTCGTAGAACACGTTGTCGATCTGCAGCCAGGGCGTCTCGACGACCTCTCCCTGCTGCACCTGACCGGTCGCCTCGTCGGGCACCAGATCGGAATCCAGGCGCTCCTGGCCGATGCTCGCCGAGAGCCGCTGGGACAGCGAGCCGAGCCGGGTGGAGACGTCGCCCAGCCAGCCGCTCAGGTTGTCGGCGCGGGCGAAGAACTGCGCGCCGGGCTTGGCCGGGTCGCCCAGGCGGGCCAGGTAGCTGTCGAGCAGCTTGAGGCCGGCGCGGTATTCGGTTTCGGAAGCCGGCAGCGCCCAGCTGCGGTTGTCGAAGTTGAAGCGCGGCTCGGCCTTGGCCAGGTCGGTATCCTCGGTGGACTGCGACTGCGAGCGGGCCATTTCCTTGCGCAGCGAGCGCGCCAGATCGCGCACCTGGACCAGCACGCCGAATTCCCAGTTGGGCATGTTGTCCAGCCAGATGCCGGGCGGAGACAGGTCGTTGGTCAGATAGCCGCCGGGCTTGTCGAGCAGGGTGCCGGCCACGGTCCTCAGGGTCTCGACGGTGGTGTAGCCCTTGACGAACTTGCGCTGCGCCTGCTCGGCCGCGGTCTGGGCGTTCTCCTGTACCGGGAAGGCATCCGGCTCCAGGCTCCAGTACCAGCCCAGCAGCCCGGTCACCAGCAGATAGAGGGCGAGCAGCAGCGCCAGGGCGCGGCCCAGCCAGTGGTTGCCGACGACACGCCGCAGGGCGCTGTCGGCCCCACCGTACGCACGGCTTGCGCTTTCTTTCCAGTCCAGCATGGCAAAATCCTTCGTGATTCGAAAAGTCGGCGGGCCCTCGGGCTCGCCGCGCAAGCCTAGCACTAATGGGCAGAGCACCGGGACAGGGCGGCGCCGCACCGGCCTGCGACCAAGGTGGCGCTTGCCGTGCGCCGCGCCATGGCCTGCAGCGCTTCGCCGCCTCCGGTATCATCCGGCCCTTTGTATTTCTGCACGTTTCTGCGAGAACGCCATGCGCCGCCTGCTGCTGCCCCTGCTCCTGCTGCTGCTCGCCCTGCCCGCCGCCGCCGGCCTGTTCGACAGCCGGCCGGGCTCCACGCTGGGCGGACTGGACAACCGCGGCGACTTCCTGCCGGTCCGCGAGGCCTTCCGCCTGAGCCTGGTGGAGAGCACGCCGCAGGCCGTGCGGCTGCGCTTCGTCGCCGCCGAGGGCTACTACCTGTACCGCCAGCGCCTGCAGTTCCGCACCGACGCGCCAGGGGTCGCGCTCGGCGCGCCCCGCCTGCCGGCCGGGCAGCTCAAGAACGACGAGTACTTCGGCGAGACGGAGGTCTACTACGGCGTGCTCGACGTCGAGCTGCCCGTGGACAACCCGGACGGCCGGCCCTTCGGCCTGCAGGTCGGCTACCAGGGCTGCGCCGACCAGGGGCTCTGCTACCCGCCGGAGACCGAGCGGCTGCAGATCGGCGCCGCCGGCGCTTCCGCAGCAGTCACTCCGAACGGAGCCGCCCCGCCCGCCGGCGCGCTCGCCTGGAGCTGGCGAGAGCTGGCGCTGTTCTTCCTCGCCGGCCTCGGCCTGACCTTCACCCCCTGCGTGCTGCCGATGCTGCCGATCCTCTCCGGGGTGGTGCTGCGCGGCGAGATCGGCGGGGCGCGCGGCCTGGCCCTGTCGCTGGCCTACGTGCTGCCGATGGCCGCCTGCTTCGCCGTGCTCGGCGCGCTGATGGGGCTGTTCGGCGCCGAGCTGAACCTGCAGGCGCGCCTGCAGTCGCCCTGGGTGCTGGCGCCCTTCGCCGCCTTCTTCGGTCTGTTCGCCCTGGCCATGTTCGGAGTCTTCGAGCTGCGCCTGCCGCAGGCCCTCGCCGCCCCGCTGGAGCGCCTGGCCGGCAATACCCGCGGCGGCTCGCTGTGGGGCGCCGCCGCCCTCGGCGTGCTGTCCAGCCTGCTGGTCTCGCCCTGCGTCTCCGCCCCGCTGGCCGGCGCGCTGCTCTATATCAGCTCGAGCGGCGATGCCCTCGGCGGCGGCCTGAAGCTCCTTGCCCTGGGGCTCGGCATGGGCGCGCCGCTGGTGCTGTTCGCCACCGGCGGCGGCGCCCTGCTGCCGAAGAGCGGTCCGTGGATGCTCGCGGTGCGCAATGCCTTCGGCGTGCTGCTGCTGGCGGTCGCCGTGTGGCTGCTCGAGCGGGTGCTGCCCGGCCCACTGGCGCTGGCCCTGTGGGGTCTGCTGGCGGCGGGGGTGGCGCTGTTTCTCGGCACGCTGGAGTTCACCGAGAAGAACCACCGGCAGAAGCTCGGCCAGCTGGCCGGGCTGGTCCTGCTGGTGTATGCCCTGGCCAGCTGGACCGGCGCGCTGCGCGGCGAGTCCGATCCGCTGCGCCCGCTGGGCAGCGCGCCGCTGTCCGTCACACCCGCCGCGCAGGCCGCCGGCGCCTGGCGGACCGTCAGCGCACCGGAAGATCTGGACGCCGCCCTGGCCGAGGCGAAGCACGCCGGCCAGCCCTTGCTGCTCGACTGGTATGCGGACTGGTGCATCAGCTGCAAGGTGATCGAGCGCGAGGTGTTCGCCGCCCCGCAGGTCGCCGCGCAGCTCGGCAACTACCGGCTGATCCGCTTCGACATCACCGCCGGCACCCCGGCGCAGCGCGCGCTGCTGGACCGCTACCGGCTGTTCGGCCCGCCGGCGATCCAGTTCTTCGCCGCCGACGGCACGGAGCGCGAGGCGCTGCGGGTGGTCGGCGAGATCGACGCCGCGGCGTTTGCGCAACGCCTGCGGGAAAGTCAATCCCAGCACTGATCCTGCAGGACATCTACGATTAGTCGCAGGTAATATGCGGCAAATTCCGGTTAAAATGCCCGGCTGAAGGTCCCGACGGAACGGCGCCCCAGCCAACCCGCCGTCTGCGGGACGGGCCGGCCCGTTGCCGAGCCCCATCACTCAGTACGCAAGGACAACAACCGACATGGCCACCCTACTGGTGCTGCACGGCCCCAACCTCAATCTGCTGGGTACCCGCGAACCCGGCGTGTATGGCGCCACCACTCTCGAGCAGATCAACCAGGACCTGGAGCGGCGCGCCAGCGAGGCCGGCCATCGCCTGCTGCACCTGCAGAGCAACGCCGAGCACGTGCTGATCGAGCGCATCCATGCCGCCCGGCTGGAGAATGTGGACTACATCATCTTCAATCCGGCGGCTTTCACCCATACAAGTGTCGCCCTGCGTGACGCATTGCTGGCAGTGAGCATCCCATTCACCGAGGTGCACCTGTCCAACGTGCACAAGCGCGAGCCCTTCCGCCATCACTCCTACTTTTCCGACATCGCCGTAGGGGTGATCTGCGGCCTGGGCGCCAGTGGCTACCGTCTGGCCCTGGAGGCCGCCCTCGAACAACTTGAACGTTCCTGATTCGCACCCGGAGTTATTTCGAATGGATATCCGCAAAGTCAAGAAACTGATCGAACTGCTGGAAGAGTCCGGTATCGACGAGCTGGAGATTCGCGAAGGCGAAGAATCGGTTCGCATCAGCCGCCACTCCAAGAACGCTCCGCAGCCGATGTATGCCGCACCGCCGATGGCGGCCATGCCTGCCCCCATGCCCGCCCCGGCCATCGCCGCCGCTGCGCCGGCCGAAGCCGCCGCGCCGGCGGCTCCCAAGCTGAACGGCCATGTGGTCCGCTCGCCGATGGTCGGCACCTTCTACCGCTCGCCGTCGCCGAGCGCTCCCTCCTTCGTCCAGATCGGCCAGAGCGTGAAGAAGGGCGACATTCTGTGCATCGTCGAAGCCATGAAGATGATGAACCACATCGAGGCTGAAGTCGGCGGCGTCATCGAAGCCATCCTGGCGGAAAACGGTCAGCCGGTAGAGTACGACCAGCCGCTGTTCACCATCGTTTGAACCGCGGAGACCCTGCGATGTTGGAAAAAGTCCTGATCGCCAACCGTGGCGAGATCGCCCTGCGCATCCTGCGCGCCTGCAAGGAGCTGGGGATCAAGACGGTGGCTGTGTATTCCACGGCCGACCGCGAGCTGATGCACCTGGGCCTCGCCGACGAGACCGTGTGCATCGGTCCGGCCCCGGCGACCAAATCCTACCTGCACATCCCGGCCATCATCGCCGCTGCCGAGGTTACCGGCGCGAACGGAATCCACCCGGGCTACGGCTTCCTCGCCGAGAACGCCGACTTCGCCGAGCAGGTGGAGAAATCCGGCTTCGCCTTCATCGGCCCGACCGCCGAGGTGATCCGCCTGATGGGCGACAAGGTCTCGGCCAAGAACGCCATGAAGCAGGCCGGCGTGCCCACCGTGCCCGGCTCCGACGGCCCGCTGCCGGAAGACGAGGAGACCGCCCTGGCCATCGCCCGGCAGGTCGGTTATCCGGTGATCATCAAGGCCGCCGGCGGCGGCGGCGGGCGCGGCATGCGCGTGGTGCGCAAGGAAGAGGACCTGATCAAGTCGGCGCGACTGACCCGCACCGAGGCCGAGGCCGCCTTCGGCAACGGCATGGTCTACCTGGAGAAGTTCCTGGAGAACCCGCGCCACGTGGAAGTGCAGGTGCTGTCCGACGGACAGGGCCATGCCATTCACCTGGGCGACCGCGACTGCTCGCTGCAGCGCCGCCACCAGAAGGTCCTGGAAGAAGCACCGGCACCGGGCATCGACCCGCAGGCCCGTGCCGAGGTACTGGACCGCTGCGTGCGCGCCTGCATCGAGATCGGCTACCGTGGCGCCGGCACCTTCGAGTTCCTCTACGAGGACGGCCGCTTCTACTTCATCGAGATGAACACCCGCGTGCAGGTGGAGCACCCGGTCACCGAGATGGTCACCGGCATCGACATCGTCAAGGAGATGCTGCGCATTGCCGGCGGCGAGCCGCTGTCGATCCGCCAGGAGGACGTGGTGATCCGCGGCCATGCGCTGGAGTGCCGGATCAACGCCGAAGACCCGGCGACCTTCATGCCCAGCCCGGGCAAGGTCAAGCACTTCCACGCCCCGGGCGGCAACGGCATCCGCGTCGACTCGCACCTCTACAGCGGTTATGCGGTACCGCCGAACTACGACTCGCTGATCGGCAAGCTGATCGCCTACGGCAAGGATCGCGACGAGGCCATGGCGCGCATGCGCAATGCCCTGGACGAGATCGTCGTCGACGGCATCAAGACCAATGTGCCGCTGCACCGCGAGCTCACCCGCGATCCTGGCTTCTGCCAGGGCGGTGTGAACATCCACTACCTGGAAAAGAAACTGGGTCTGGACAAGCACTGAGCCACGCGCCGGCGCTGCATGATGGGGGCCGCCTTCGGGCGGCCCCTGTCGTTTTCGCTGCAACGATGATCGCAGGCTGGAAAACTCGCGCAGGGATTTTCCACCTCTCCCGCCGGGAAAGGCCTGCGGCCGTTTCCCACCCTGCCGGAGGCGCACGCTGGCAGAGCCTCCGCCCCTCCAGTAAGCTTGCGCGCCTTTCCGCCCATTCCCGAAGAGGCCTCCCCCATGCCCTGGCTGCAAATCCGTCTCGCCATCACCCCCGACCAGGCCGGTGCGCTGGAAGATCAGCTGCTCGAGCTGGGCGCGGTCTCGGTGACCTTCACGGACGCCGAGGACCAGCCGATCTTCGAGCCGGACCTCGGCACCACCCCGCTCTGGTCGCACACCCACCTGCTGGCGCTGTTCGAGGCCGACACCGACGAAGACGCCCTGCTCGCCCACCTGCGCCTGCTGCGCGGCGGCGAGCTGCCCGAGCACCAGGTCGAACGCATCGAGGACCAGGACTGGGAGCGCAGCTGGATGGACAACTTCCAGCCGATGCGCTTCGGCCGCCGCCTGTGGATAGTGCCGAGCTGGCACCAGGCGCCGGAGCCCGAGGCGGTCAACCTGCTGCTCGACCCCGGCCTCGCCTTCGGCACCGGCACCCACCCGACCACCGCACTGTGCCTGGAATGGCTGGACGGCCAGGAGCTGGCCGGCTGCAACGTGCTGGACTTCGGCTGCGGCTCGGGCATCCTCGCCATCGCCGCGCTGCTGCTCGGCGCCGAACGGGCGGTCGGCACCGACATCGACCCGCAGGCGCTGGAGGCCTCGCGCGACAACGCCACCCGCAACGGCATCGACCCGGCACGCTTTCCGCTCTACCTGCCGGCCGAGCTGCCGCAGCAGCCGGCCGAGGTGGTGGTGGCCAACATCCTCGCCGGCCCGCTGGTGCAGCTGGCGCCGCAGATCACCTCGCTGGTCAAACCGGGCGGCCGCCTGGCGCTGTCCGGCATCCTCGCCGAACAGGCCGGGGAAGTGCGCGCCGCCTATGCCGATGCCTTCGCCCTCGATCCCACCGCGGAGAAGGATGGCTGGGTGCGTATCAGCGGCGTACGGCGCTGATTTCCTGCTTCCCGGGTCCACTGGCTGCGCCAGGGGCTGGCGTCGCTGGCTTCCACGGTTGCGTTGCCGCGTGGAAACAATCGACGCCAGGCCCTAGACTACCGTCCCGTTCAGTCCAGATCGCCGACTGCCGGCTCGCCGCATGACAGATACCTTCGCCACGCAGTGCCCGCACTGTCAGACCCGCTTCCGCATCAACCGCGCGCAGCTCGACGCCGCCCGCGGCGCGGTGCGCTGCGGCTCCTGCCTGCAGGTGTTCAACGCCGCCAAGCACCTCGTCGAGCGCCCGACCCCACCTCCGCCCGCAGCCAGCGAAGCGCCGACCGCCGGCACTGCCCCGGCCAGTCCGCCGGCTGCCGAACGCCCGCCGGCGCCCCACTGGGACTACGACGAGCTCGACCTGGGCGATCTGGACCTGGATACCCTCGACCTGGACGAGGAGCTGGCCAAGCTGGAAAGCCAGGAGCGCCAGCTGATGGCGCGCCTGCAGAGCGCCGACGCCACGCCCGCGGCGCCGCGGCCCACCGCACCTGCACCTGCACCCGCCCGAGCGCGCCCGGAAC
The DNA here is from genome assembly GCF_002220155.1 of Azotobacter chroococcum. Classification (NCBI taxonomy): domain Bacteria; kingdom Pseudomonadati; phylum Pseudomonadota; class Gammaproteobacteria; order Pseudomonadales; family Pseudomonadaceae; genus Azotobacter; species Azotobacter chroococcum. The sequence continues at coordinate 3,903,519 of NZ_CP011835.1, forward strand.
CCGTCGAACCGCTGCTGCCGCCGACCGGCAGCCTGCTGGTCACGCCAAGCGGCCCGGGCGAGCGCGCCGAACCGACCCTGACCCTGAAACCGCCCGCCGCGGACGACAAGCCGGCCCGGCCCGCGCCGCCCGCTTCCCGGGAAGAGCCCGCCGCCCCGCCCGGGCCGCGCCAGCCGTCGCCCGCCAGCCCGCTGCAGCGCAGCGAGCCGGAGCGTCCCGAGGAAGGCCTGCTCGAGCTGGCCGACGAGCCCCTCCGCCTGGAATGGCGGAAGCCGCGCCAGTCCTGGGGCCGCCGCCTCGGCTGGATCGCCCTGAACCTGCTCGCGATCGGCGCGCTGGCCGGCCAGTACGTCTGGTTCCACTACGACGAGCTGGTCCGCCAAGACCGCTACCGGCCCTGGTTCGAGCGACTGTGCCCCACCCTCGGCTGCAGCCTGCCGCCGCTGGTCGACATCGGCCAGATCAAGAGCAGCAACCTGGTGGTGCGCCACCACCCCGACTTCGCCGGCGCCCTGGCGGTGGATGCGATCCTCTATAACCGCGCCGCCTTCGCCCAGCCCTTTCCGCTGCTCGAGCTGCGTTTCGCCGACATCAACGGCCAACCCGTCGCCACCCGGCGCTTCAAGCCCAGCGAGTATCTGAGCGGCGAACTGGCCGGGCAGCAGGAAATGCCGCCGCAGACGCCGATCCATATCTCCCTGGAGATTCTCGACCCCGGCACACAGGCGGTGAATTACAGCCTAAGCTTTCACTCTCCGGAGTGACACTGCTGCCTGGAGGGTAGCCATCAGGCTGCCCGCCGGTCGTGGGTGCCTGCCTGTCTGCTGTTCATATTTTGTGCAGAACAGCCTTTATCCATTCATGGAGAGCAGGTATCATGCCCACCCTTTTTTTGCGGTCCCCGTTCGACCTGAAACCCGTCTCCAGCAGGGAAGACCTATGTCGGCGGTACGTATCGGCCCCTACACTTTGCCCAACCGACTGATCCTGGCGCCCATGGCCGGTGTCACCGATCGGCCGTTTCGTGCCCTGTGCCGCCGGCTCGGCGCCGGCATGACGGTCTCGGAAATGCTCACCAGCGACGTTCGCCTGTGGAACAGCCGCAAGTCCCGCCTGCGCCTGCCGCACGAGGACGAGCCGGAGCCGCGCTCGGTGCAGATCGCCGGCGGCGACCCGCAGATGCTCGCCGAGGCGGCCCGCCGCAACGTCGAGCTGGGCGCGCAGATCATCGACATCAACATGGGCTGTCCGGCGAAGAAGGTCTGCAACAAGGCCGCCGGCTCGGCGCTGATGAAGAACGAGGCGCTGGTCGCCGAGATCCTCCAGGCGGTGATGGCCGCCGTCGAGGTGCCGGTGACCCTGAAGATCCGCACCGGCTGGGACCATGCCAACCGCAATGGGGTCAGCGTGGCCCGGCTCGCCGAACAGGCCGGCATCGCCGCCCTCGCCGTGCACGGGCGGACTCGCGCCGACCTGTACAGTGGCGCGGCCGAATACGACACCATCGCCGCGATCAAGCAGGCGGTAACGATTCCGGTGTTCGCCAACGGCGACATCGACTCGCCGGAGAAGGCCCGCCGGGTGCTCGACGCCACCGGCGCCGATGGCCTGCTGATCGGCCGCGCCGCCCAGGGGCGGCCATGGATCTTCCGCGAGATCGAGCACTACCTGCAAACCGGCGAGCGCCTGCCGGCGGTGACGGCTGCAGAGGTGGAACCCGTTCTGCTCGAGCACCTGGCCGCGCTGCACTGTTTCTACGGGGAGGAGCTGGGCGTGCGCATTGCCCGCAAGCACGTCGGCTGGTACCTGGCGACCCTGCCCGGCGCACGGGAATTTCGCACCCAGTTCAACCGCTTGGATACCACGGACGCGCAGAGCGCCCAGGTTCGACGATTCTTCGCCGAACCTCACGAAGACGGAGATGGGGTGGCCGCATGACGACGACGACCGAGACTTTAGAGAGTGGAACGACACCCGTGAGCGACAACGCCAATCTGAAACAGCACCTGAACACGCCGAGCGAGGCGGGCCAGACGCTGCGCGACAGCGTGGAGAAGGCACTGCGCAATTACTTCGCCCATCTTGAGGGCGCTGCCGTCACGGATGTCTACAACCTGGTGCTCTCCGAAGTGGAGGCTCCCCTGCTGGAAACCGTGATGCACTACGTCAAGGGCAACCAGACCAAGGCCTCCGAACTGCTCGGCCTGAACCGCGGCACCCTGCGCAAGAAGCTCAAGCAGTACGACCTGCTGTAACCCTATCCGTCCGGAACGGGAGTGGCAGGGCCGCTCCCGTTTCCATTCAATCCTGTCCTGATGGAACCCGAGATGACCGACCAGACCACCCGCCTTCCCGTCCGCCGCGCGCTGATCAGCGTGTCCGACAAGACCGGCGTCGTCGACTTCGCCCGTGAGCTCGCCGCCCTCGGCGTCGAGATCCTCTCCACCGGCGGCACCTTCAAGCTGCTGCGCGACAACGGCGTCAATGCCGTGGAAGTGGCCGACTACACCGGTTTCCCGGAGATGATGGACGGCCGGGTGAAGACCCTGCATCCGAAGATCCACGGCGGCATCCTCGGCCGCCGCGACCTCGACGGTGCGGTCATGGCCGAGCACGGCATCGCGCCGATCGACCTGGTCGCCGTCAACCTCTACCCGTTCGCCGCCACCGTGGCCAAGCCCGGCTGCACCCTGCCCGAGGCCATCGAGAACATCGACATCGGCGGCCCGACCATGGTCCGCAGCGCGGCCAAGAACCACAAGGACGTCGCCATCGTGGTCAACGCCGGCGACTACAGCGCCATCGTCGAATCGCTGAAGAACGGCGGCCTGACCTATGCCCAGCGCTTCGACCTGGCGCTCAAGGCCTTCGAGCACACCGCCGCCTACGACGGCATGATCGCCAACTACCTGGGCACCATCGACCAGCAGGCCAAGACCCTGTCCACCGAAGGCCGCGTCGAATTCCCGCGCACCTTCAACAGCCAGTTCCTCAAGGCGCAGGACATGCGCTACGGCGAGAACCCGCACCAGAGCGCGGCCTTCTACGTCGAGGCCAACCCGGCCGAGGCCAGCGTGGCCACCGCCAAGCAGCTGCAGGGCAAGGAACTGTCCTACAACAACGTGGCCGACACCGACGCCGCGCTGGAGTGCGTGAAGAGCTTCGTCAAGCCGGCCTGCGTGATCGTCAAGCACGCCAACCCGTGCGGCGTGGCCGTGGTCCCGGAGAACGAGGGCGGCATCCGCAAGGCCTACGACCTGGCCTATGCCACCGACAGCGAATCGGCCTTCGGCGGCATCATCGCCTTCAACCGCGAGCTGGACGGTGAAACCGCCAAGGCCATCGTCGAGCGCCAGTTCGTCGAGGTGATCATCGCCCCCAGCGTGTCCGCCGAAGCCCGCGAAGTGCTGGCGGCCAAGGCCAACGTGCGCCTGCTCGAGTGCGGCCAGTGGCCAGCCGAGCGCATCAATGGCCTGGACTACAAGCGCGTCAACGGCGGCCTGCTGGTGCAGAGCCGCGACATCGGCATGATCAGCGAAGCCGATCTCAAGGTGGTGACTAAGCGCGCGCCGACCGAGCAGGAGATCCACGACCTGATCTTCGCCTGGAAGGTGGCCAAGTTCGTCAAGTCCAACGCCATCGTCTACGCCAGGAACCGCCAGACCGTCGGCGTCGGCGCCGGCCAGATGAGCCGCGTCAACTCCGCGCGCATCGCCGCGATCAAGGCCGAGCACGCCGGCCTGCCGGTCGCGGGCGCGGTGATGGCCTCGGACGCCTTCTTCCCGTTCCGCGACGGCATCGACAACGCAGCCAAGGCCGGCATCAGCGCGGTGATCCAGCCGGGCGGTTCGATGCGCGACGCCGAGGTGATCGCCGCGGCCGACGAAGCGAACATCGCCATGGTGTTCACCGGCATGCGCCACTTCCGTCACTAAGAACTGATCGTACCCACGCTCTGCGTGGGCACGCAGCCCGGGACGCTCCGCGTCCCCAGGCATCGGACGCAGAGCGTCCACAGCGACATTCCCACGCAGAGCGTGGGAACGATCAACATGAGGCTTGAAACATGAACGTACTGATCATCGGCAGCGGCGGCCGCGAGCACGCCCTGGCCTGGAAAGTGGCGCAGGATCCGCGCGTCGGGAAGGTCTTCGTCGCCCCGGGCAACGCCGGCACCGCCCTTGAGGCCAAGTGCGAGAACGTCGCCATCGACGTGCTGGCCCTCGAGCAACTGGCCGACTTCGCCGCCGCCAACGTGCAACTGACCATCGTCGGCCCGGAAGCGCCGCTGGTGAAGGGCGTGGTCGACCTGTTCCGCGCCCGCGGCCTGGACATCTTCGGCCCGACCGCCGGTGCCGCCCAGCTGGAAGGCTCCAAGGCCTTCACCAAGGACTTCCTGGCCCGCCACGCCATCCCCACCGCCGCCTACCGGAACTTCACCGAGGTCGAACCGGCGCTGGCCTACCTGCGCGAGCAGGGCGCGCCGATCGTGGTCAAGGCCGACGGCCTGGCCGCCGGCAAGGGCGTGATCGTCGCCATGAGCCTGGCCGAAGCCGAGGAAGCGGTGCGCGACATGCTCTCCGGCAACGCCTTCGGCGACGCCGGCGCGCGCGTGGTGATCGAGGAGTTCCTCGACGGCGAGGAAGCCAGCTTCATCGTCATGGTCGACGGCGAGCACGTGCTGCCAATGGCCACCAGCCAGGACCACAAGCGCGTCGGCGACGGCGACAGCGGCCCGAACACCGGCGGCATGGGCGCCTATTCGCCGGCCCCGGTGGTCACCACCGAAGTACACCAGCGGGTGATGGACGAGATCATCTACCCGACCGTGCGCGGCATGGCCGCCGAGGGCAACGTCTACACCGGCTTCCTGTACGCCGGCCTGATGATCGACAAGAGCGGCGCGCCCAAGGTCATCGAGTTCAACTGCCGCTTCGGCGACCCGGAAACCCAGCCGATCATGGTCCGCCTGGAGTCCTCCCTGGTGCTGCTGGTCGAGGCCGCGCTGGCCAGGGCGCTGAACAAGGTCGAGGCGACCTGGGACCCGCGGCCGACCGTCGGCGTGGTGCTGGCCGCCGGCGGCTACCCGGGCGACTATGCCAAGGGTGAGGTGATCGAGGGCCTCGACGAGGCCGCCAAGCTCGACGGCAAGGTGTTCCACGCCGGCACCGCGCTGAAGGACGGCCAGATCGTCACCAGTGGCGGGCGTGTACTGTGCGCCACCGCCATCGGCGCGAGCGTGTCCGACGCCCAGCGGCAGGCCTACCGCCTGGCCGAAAAGATCCGCTGGAACGGCTGCTTCTACCGCAAGGACATCGGCTACCGCGCGATTGCCCGCGAGGGCTGAGGCCTGCGCCCGCTCCCGGCAAACGACCCGATGCAGCGAACAAGCCATCGGACGATGGCTTTTTGCTTGTTACCTTGCTTCAGGCCATTGGTTATAATTTGGCCACTCACTCTGGAAGGGACTTCGTCGTGCGCCGGCCTTGGAATGCCACAACGCTCATAATCGGTCTGCTGCTGGTCGTGCTTGCGGCCTTGCCGACCCTGGCGGGCAGCCTGCTGCGTTCGGGCGAGACCGCCATGCCGAATGGCGACTGGCGGATCCTCCTCGACGAGTCGGCCAGCCTGACGCTGAAGGATGTCATCGAGCGGCGCGATCACTTCGCCCCGCTCGACCACCACTCCCTCACCCTGCCGGCCGACCAGGCCGCCTGGCTGCATCTGCCCGTCGCCGGCCACGACGATCCCCGCTGGATTTGGGTACTCGCCCCGCGGGTGGACCGGGTCGACTTCTTCCTGACCAACCGGGGCGCCCCCGAACGCCGGGTCGAAACCGGGGCAATGCCCCTGAACGGCCTGTCCACCGCCGAACAGGCCCACCTCTTCGCCCTGCCGGCAGACCAGACAACACGCGAGGTCTGGCTGCGCCTGGCCCCCCGGCAGGCCGCACCGGCCTGGTTCGACCACATCGATACGGCCGGCCTGCTGGACAAGAGCAAGCTGGCCTACGCGCTGGGCGCCCTGCTCAGCGCCCTGGCCCTGGGGATGCTCTACAACCTGATCCGCTTCGGCTACAACAAGGCGATCTGCAATCTCTGGCTGGCGGCCATGCAGGGCTCACTCCTGATCAGCGCCATCGCGCATTTCGGCCTGCTCCGTGCCTGGCTGCCGTCGCTCGGGGCGTACCAGATACCGGTGGCGGACATCGCCGCCCTGCTCAGCTTCCTCTTCCTGCTGCAGTTCACCTGCAGCTTCTTCGACCAGGTGGAACGTCCGCGCCTGCTCGACTGGCTGCTGCGCGGCGAGGTCGCCGTGCTGGCACTGGCCGCCGTGCTCGACGGCCCGGCGCCCCAGGACGGACTGCGCAGCGGCCTGATCCTGCTCGCCAGCCTGACCGCGACGGTCTGCGCGTTCTACCACTGGCTGCGCGGCTATCGCCCGGCACGCCTGGTACTGGTCGGGATGCTGCTCTTCCACCTGGGCTTCAGCGCCTATCTGTCGATGCTGCTGGACTACAGCCAGTTCGGCCCCTGCTGGCAGGTCCTCGCGCTGTTCGCCTTCAGCGCCGCCAGCGGCCTGGTGCTCGGCTTCGCCCTGGCCGAGCGGCAGCGCAAGATCGAGCAGGACCGCGCCGCCTGGCGTACCAGCGAGGCGGCGAGCAGCGCGGAACTGCGCGCCAAGAGCGAATTCCTGGCCAAGCTCAGCCACGAGATCCGCACGCCGATGAACGGCGTTCTGGGCATGACCGAGCTGCTGCTCGGCACGCCGCTGACCGCCAAGCAGTACGACTACGTGCAGACCATCAACAGCTCGGGCAACGAGTTGCTCAGCCTGATCAACGACATCCTCGACATCTCCCGCCTGGAGTCCGGGCAGATCGAGCTGGACGAGGTGTCGTTCGACCTCAACGGCCTGATCGAGGACTGCCTGGGCATCTTCCGCGCCAAGGCGGAAAGGCGCCGCGTCGAGCTGATCAGCTTCGTCCAGCCGCAGGTGCCACGGCTGGTCAAGGGCGATCCGACGCGTCTGCGCCAGATCCTGCTGACCCTGATCGACAATGCCTTCCGGCAGACCGACGAAGGGGAAATCCTCCTCAAGGTATCCCTGGAAACCGAGGGTTCGCAGCCGCGCCTGCACATCGCCGTGCAGGACAGCGGCCAACCCATGCCGGAGAGCCGCCGCGAAGCCCTGCTGCACAGCGAACTGCAGAGCCAAGACCTGCTCTCCGCGGCGCAGATCGACGGCAGCCTTGGCCTGGTCATCGCCCGCCAGCTCGTCCTGTTGATGCAGGGGCATTACGGTATCGACATCGGCCCCGACACGGGCAGCACGATCTGGCTGTCGCTGCCGCTCGATCCCGCCAGCCTGGAGCGCCCGGCCGCCGACCTGAACGGTCCGCTGCAGGACGCCCGCCTGCTGGTGGTGGACGACAACGACACCTGCCGCAAGGTCCTCCTGCAGCAGTGCAGCGCCTGGGGCATGAAGGTCAGCGTGGTATCCTCCGGCAAGGAAGCCCTGGCCCTGCTGCGCACCAAGGCCCACCTGGGCGAATACTTCGACGCGGCGCTGCTCGACCAGAACATGCCCGGCATGAGCGGCCTGCAGCTGGCACAGCGGATCAAGGAAGACCCCGGCCTGAACCACGACATCCTGCTGGTCATGCTGACCGGCCTCAGCGATGCGCCGGGACGGGTCTTCGCCCGCAACGCCGGCATCACCTGCAGCCTGGCCAAGCCGGTGGCCGGTTACACGCTGAAGACCACCCTCGCCGACGAGCTCGGCAAGCGCCGCGACGCCCGTCCGCCGGCCACCGGCCTGACGGAGAACGCGCCCCTGGAAGTGCCGGGCGACTTCCGCATCCTGGTCGCCGAGGACAACAGCATCTCCACCAAGGTCATCCGCGGCATGCTGCGCAAGCTCAACCTGCAGCCGGACACCGCCAGCAACGGCGAGGAAGCCCTGCAGGCGATGAAGGCCCGGCAGTACGACCTGGTGCTGATGGACTGCGAGATGCCGGTGCTCGACGGCTTCGCCGCCACCGAGCAGCTGCGCGCCTGGGAAGCCCGCGAATGTCGCCCGCACACGCCGGTCGTCGCGCTCACCGCGCACATCCTCAGCGAGCACCGCGACCATGCCCAGCGGGTCGGCATGGACGGTCACTTGGCCAAGCCGGTGGAGCTGTCCCAGCTGCGCGCCCTGATCGAGCAGTGGGTCGAGCGCAAGGAAAGCTACCGCCACGCCCTCCATCCCTGATCGACCGGCCGGTGCAGACGCCGGGCGGCGGCCTGCTAGAATGCGCGCCCCTTTTTTCGCCCGAGCCCGCGCCATGACCACCGCCCTGCCCGCCCGCGCCTGCGGCATCGACTTCGGCACCTCCAACTCCACCGTCGGCTGGCTGCGCCCCGGCCGGGAGGCGTTGATCCCCCTGGAGGACGGCCGGATTACCCTGCCCTCGGTGCTGTTCTTCAATTTCGAGGAGCGCCGCCCGGTGTTCGGCCGGCAGGCCCTGCACGAATACCTGGAAGGCTACGAAGGCCGCCTGATGCGCTCGCTGAAGAGTCTGCTGGGTTCCAAGCTGCTGAAAAGCGAGACCACGGTGCTCGGCAGCGCGCTGCCGTTCAAGGAAATCCTCAAGCTGTTCCTCGGCGAGCTGAAGCGGCGCGCCGAGGCGGAGGCCGGAAGGCCCTTCGAGGAAGCGGTGCTGGGCCGCCCGGTGTTCTTCGTCGACGAGGATCCGCAGGCCGACCGCGAGGCCGCCGACACCCTGAGCGAGGTGGCGCGCAGCCTCGGCCTGAAGGAGGTGTCCTTCCAGTACGAGCCGATCGCCGCGGCCTTCGACTACGAGTCGGTCATCGCGCGCGAGGAGCTGGTGCTGATCGTCGACATCGGCGGCGGCACCTCGGACTTCTCCCTGGTGCGCCTGGCCCCCGAGCGCCGCGTCCTGGCCGAGCGGCAGGACGACATCCTCGCCACCGGCGGCGTGCACATCGGCGGCACCGACTTCGACAGGCAGCTCAGCCTGCAAGGCGTGATGCCGCTGTTCGGCTATGGCAGCCGGATGAAAAGCGACGCGCCGATGCCGACCAGCGTGCACCTCAACCTGGCCACCTGGCACACCATCAACGCCGTCTACGCCCAGGCCTCGCAGCGGGCGCTGGCGAGCATGCGCTACGACATCCTCGATCCCACGGGCATCGACCGGCTGTTCCGGCTGATCGAACAACGCGCCGGGCACTGGCTGGCGATGCAGGTGGAAGACTGCAAGATCGCCCTCGGCGACAGCGAACGACACCGCATCGACCTGGGGCGCATCGAGGCGGAGCTGGCCGCCGAACTCGACCGAGCCCTCCTCGAGCAGGCCATCGAGCCGCTGCTGGAGCGGGTCCGCGCCAGCCTGGAAAACCTGCTGGCCGGCGCCGGGGTGGGCCGGGAACGGATCGACACGCTGTTCTTCACCGGCGGCTCCAGCGGCGTGCCGGCGCTGCGCGCAAGCGTCGCCGCGCTGCTGCCGAACGCCCGGCTGGTCGAGGGTGACCGCTTCGGCAGCATCGGCAGCGGCCTGGCCATCGAGGCGCGACGGCGCTACGGCTGAAAGGCGCCGGGTCGGCGGATTCTGGCCTATGGTTTTGGGGTCGCCGCTGCTTCGAACCAAGGTGCCCATCATGCACAACAATCGCCTCCTGCTGGTCCTCCTCCTTGCGCTGCTGCTCGGCGCCGCCTTGATTCTCGGCGCCTCCATGGGATTGGCGAGTCCGGGTTGGGACTCCTACGACACAGGGCAGAGACTGACCATCGAAGCCCCCCTGAAACAGGTGCTGTATCGCAGTCCCCAGACCGAGGTACGGGTCGACTACCGGGGCGAGGAGTGGAAAGTGGTGCTGGGCCCCTCCTCGCGCCTGCTGTCGCGCGGCGTGATCAAGAACGATCTGCGACCGGGCAGGCCGGTGATCCTGGTCGGTCATCCGCACAAGGATGGCAGCGCGGAGATGCGCGCCGAGCGCCTCATCCTCGACGGACGCACGCTGGAGCTGCGCTAAGGCCCTAAAGCCCGGCCTCAGCCAGCCGCGCCAGGTGCTCGAGGTACACGCCGAGCGGCTTGCCCTCCCCCTCCCGGCGTCCCCCGCAGCGGTTGATGACATCCAGGTGGTCGAAGGGATAGTCGGAGCGGATCACCTTGCCCAGGTGCGAGCTGAAGCGCCCCACCAGGCCGTCGTTCTGCCCGGCCTCGCGGACGAAGCAGCGGGCCAGTTGCCGGCACAGGACATGCCCGGGGTCGAAGCCCAGCACGGCATCGTCGCGGGTCTGCAGGGTGCCGCTCCAGGAGTAGTAGCGCACCCCGTCGACTTCCGCGGCGCCCTCGCCGCCCCAGCGCGCGGGCAGCCCCTGCGGGTAGCGGGCGTTGAAGCCGGCCATGCCCTCGCTGGTCAGCGCCAGCAGCGAGGCCGGCCCGTCGAGGGGCAGGCAGAGTCCCGGCTCGGCGCACTCCAGTCGCTCCATCAGTCGTGCCAGGCCTTCGAAGCCGCGCGCCAGCAGGCGCTCGCTCCGACCGCTGGGCGGCACGCGATGGCGCAGCCGATCGGCCACCTCGGAGCCCTGGTTGGGCGTGGCCACGGTGGTCACCGAGGCCACCCAGTCCGGGCGTCGCGCCGCCGCATAGCGGGCGCTCAAGCCGCCTTGGCTGTGGCCGAGCAGATTGACCCGGCGCGCGCCGCTGGCAGCGCGGATCGCGGCAATGCGCTCGAGCAGCTGCTCGCCCAGCGCCTCGTTGTCGTGCACGCCGGACAGCCGTACCGGATAGACCGCCGCCCCCTGCCGACGCAGCGCCACGTCGATGCCGTTCCAGTAGGAATGCCCGGGCAGGCGCACGAAGCCGAGCAGGCCATGCACCAGCAGGATCGGATAACGGGTTTCGAGCGCCTTGCCCATGCAACTTCCACTCATGCAGCCTCGATACGGCAAGAATAAGGCCGGCCGCCTTGCAAGTCGCCGCTTGCAGACCGCGAAACTTTGCGTCCCGCGCTAGTCAAACTCTCTGTGAGCACCGAATCGAGGAGTGCCATCATGCCCCAAGGTGACAAGTCCAAGTACAGCGACAAGCAAAAACGCAAGGCCGCGCATATCGAGGAGAGCTACGAGTCGCGTGGCGTCCCGGAGCAGGAGGCCGAAGCCCGCGCCTGGGCGACCGTGAACAAGCAGTCCGGCGGCGGCGAGAAAGGCGGCTCCGCCAGCCGCAAGAGCGAGACCGCCAAGCGCGCCGACCGCAAGGACTCGGCGCGACGTGCCGCTGCGACCCGCCGCGGACAGTCGCCCAACCGCGGTTCGGCACGCGACCGCCAGCAATCCGGCAGCACCTCGCTGAGCGCCATGACCCGGGCCGCCCTGCTCGAACGTGCCGCCGAACAGGGCGTCCGGGGCCGCTCGCGGATGCGCAAGGCGGAGCTGATCGCGGCGCTCAGCTAGCTGCTCAGGGGCGGGCCTGGCGCAGCAACTCGCACAGCTTGCGGGTAGCCGCCAGCATCTGCAGGCTGGGCCGTTCGAGGCTGCGCTCGGGCACTGCCCAGACCTGCCCGCGGCGCACCGCCTCCAGCTGCGGCCAGGCCTGCCAGGCGTCGCGCTGCTCCGGCTGGCTGACCAGGATCACCTCGGGATCGCGCGCCAGCACCGCCTCCAGGGAAAGCTGCGGGGCCGGCAGGTCGAGGTCGGCGAAGACGTTCAGCGCGCCGCAGACTTGCAGCGCGTCGCTGATGATCTGCGTACCACCGATGCTGTACAACGGCCGGTCCCAGACCTGGTAGAAGACCCGCAGCGGCACCTCGCGGCGATACTGGCGGCGCAGCTCGGCGAGCTGCAGACGCAGCTGCGCGGCCAGCTGGCGGCCCCGCTCGGCACGGCCGACCTGCGCACCGAGCGCTTCGAGCTGTCCGGCGATGTCCTCCAGGCGCCGGGGCTGCGCCTCGAAAACCGGGATGCCGAAGCCGCGCAGCTGTTCGCGCTGCGCCGCGCCGATGCTGTCCGGCCAGAGCAGGATCAGGTCCGGGCGTAGGGCGAGCAGGGTCTCCATCTCCAGCCGCCCCCAGCGTCCCAGCGAAGGCAGGCCGGCCACTGCCGCCGGCCGCTCGCCGCCGTCGAGCACGCCGACCAGGCGGTCGCCGGCCTCCAGCTCCAGCATCATGTCGGTAAGCGACGGCGCCAGGCTGACCACCCGTTCGGCCGCCGCCAGCGGCAGGGAGAGACAGAGCAGCAGGACCAGCCGGAAGCGCATCAGGCCAGTTGCCGGGGCAGGCGGTAGAGCAGCAGCAGAACCAGACTGGCGCCGCACAGCAGCAACGCTGCGACGCTCTCCAGGCCGAACCACAGCCCCGCGGCGCCGCTCCAGGCCGGCAGCCCGGCGCCAAACAGCGCGCGTCGCCGGCAAGCGGCGAGGCGCGCCCAGGCGTCCGGCTCGGCGGCGCTGTCGAGGGCGCGTCCGGTCGCGATCAGGGCATGCTTGTAGGCGCGCAACAGCGGCAGGCTGAAGAACAGGGAGAGCAGGCCGAGGCCGAACAGCGGCAGCCCCGATTGCGCCGGCGCAGCGGCAGCCGGTTCGCGCAAGGCGACCAGCACCAGCATCGGCAACAGGCACAGCCCCAGTTGGCCCCACCAGCGCAGGGCCAGGCGCATCCGCCAGCGGCGGCGGGCGTCAGGCAGCGCGGCGAGCTCCACCTCAGCTGCCGGCCTGAGTTTCCACTTCGCCCTGATGCAGGCTGCCGAGCAGATGGCCGAGCTTGCCGGCCTTGGTCTGCAGGTATTTCTGATTGTGCGGGTTGAGTCCGGTCTGCAGCGGCACCCGCTCGGCCACCCGGATGCCGGAGCCTTCCAGCGCCTTGACCTTGCGCGGGTTGTTGGTCATCAGCTTGATCGCGGCGATGCCCAGGTGCTCGAGCATCGGCTTGCAGATCCCGTAGTCGCGCTGGTCGGCGCGAAAGCCCAGGCGCTCGTTGGCCTCGACGGTGTCGGCCCCGGCATCCTGCAGCTTGTAGGCGCGGATCTTGTTCAGCAGGCCGATGCCGCGCCCTTCCTGGCGCAGGTAGAGCAGCACGCCGCGGCCTTCGGCGGCGATGGCGCGCAGCGCCGCCTCCAGCTGGAAGCCGCAGTCGCAGCGCAGGCTGAACAGCGCGTCGCCGGTCAGGCACTCGGAATGCAGGCGGCCGAGCACCGGCGCGCCGTCGTCCACCTTGCCCAGGGTGAGCGCCACATGCTCCTTGCCGGTGGCTTCGTCGAGAAAGCCATGCATGGTGAAGACGCCGAACGGCGTGGGCAGCTTGGATGCGGCGACGAAGACGACGGACACCGGAAGGACTCCTGAAAAATGCGTCAAGCGGTCATTGTAACAGCCACGCCGCCCGGCGGCGCAGCCGGAATGCCGTCGACTGACCGGAAGCGGTGCGCCGGGGGAGTCGCCGCTACAGCTTCGACTCCAACATCAGCATCCCCTGCTCCTCCCGCCAGCGCACGCGGTTGAGAAAGCTCATGCCGAGCAGGGCGGTGCCCGGCGAGTCGCCCTGCAGGACCACCGCCTCGACGCCGAGCACCTCCAGGCTGCCGACCTTGACCCGGTTCAGCTTGACCTGCCAGCCCTGGGCCGTGCCGTTGGCGGTGCTCACCCGCACCGGCCGCCCGCCGCCGCGATAGTCGACGCCCAGACGCCTGGCCTGAGTTTCGCTGAGCGCCACCGTGGTGGCCCCGGTGTCCACCAGGAACTGCACCGGCTGCCCATCGACGGCGCCGGCGACCCAGTAGTGGCCGCCCTCGCCGCGGGCGACGCCGAGGCGCGCCTTGCCCGGCGGCGCGAAACCCTCGCCCGTGCCGTAGTCGCGGGTCAGCTCGTAGCGGCGCTCGACACCCTCCACACGCAGCAGTGCGCCGCGGCCGTCGGCCTCCAGCAGCTGCACGCCGCCAGGGCCCTCCTGACCGACCTTGAGCAGCTGGCGCCGGCCGTCGACGTTGACCACCGCGGCGCCGGGGAACAGCCCCACCACCCGGACCTCGGCCGCGACCGCCAGGCCGGCGGCCAGGAGCAGTGGCAGAATGGCGGTGAACCAGCGAACGTGCAGCATCCCTGCCTCCGGGAGTCGTCAATCGAACGGATACGGTTGTTGCCAGCGGGCGAAGATCGGTCGCAGTTCGCCGGAACGCACCAGCTCGGCCATGCGCCGGTCGTACAGCGCGGCCAGTTCGCGGCCGCGAGGCGTGTCGGCGAAACCAGGATACAGGGGCAGCAGGGTCAGGTCGGTGATGCGGTAGGCTTCGGGGGTCTCCGCCCAGGCGAGCACGCCCTCGAGCTCGGCCCGGGCGGCGATCAGGTAGTCGGCGTGGCCGAGCCGGAGCATCGCCAGCGAACCGTTGTAGCGCTGGATCTCCTGGTAGCGCTGCAGCCGCGGCAGGTATTTGTCGAAGGCATAGCCGCGCATCCAAGCCAGGCGGAAATTGCCCAGATCCTCTAGGCGCGGCTCTGGCGCCCGGGACAGGCCCAGCGCAGCGATCACCTCGGCGGCATAGTGCCATTTGGGAAACAGGGCCCCGGCGGTTTCCTCCGGATAGGCGCCGACCCAGGCATCGGCATCACCGCGGGTGACCAGGCCGACCGCGCGGATATAGGGCACGGTATCGGTGCGCACCCGCAGTCCGGCCGGCTCGAAGACCAGACGCAGGACTTCCCAGACCAGGCCGCTGGCATCGGCACCGGTATGACCCTTGCGCTCGACGCCGACCAGCAGGATCTCCTCCGGTGAACTCAGCCCGGCCAGCGGCGTTCCCCACGCCTCGGCAGCCGCGACACCCAGCAGACAGCCACACAGCAGCAGGGTCGACCACAGCCGCCTCATAACCAGGCCAGCCCCCAGATCAGCAGTTGCATCGCCAGCCAGGCGAACAGCCCGGCCAGCACGTCGTCCAGCATGATGCCGACGCCGCCGTGCACGTGGCGGTCGATCCAGTGGATCGGCCAGGGCTTGAGGATGTCCATCACCCGGAACATTGCGAAGCCCAGCAGCAGCCACTGCCAGCCTTCCGGGACCAGCCAGAGGGTGATCCACATGCCGACCATCTCGTCCCAGACGATGCCTTCGTGGTCGTGCACCCTGAGATCGGCGGCGACCCTACCGCACAGCCAGAAGCCGAACAGCATGGTCAGCCCGAGCAGCAGCCAGTAGCCCCAGTCCGGCAGCATCTGCCAGAGCGGCACGAAGGGCAGCGCGACCAGCGAGCCCCAGGTGCCGGGGGCCTTCGGCAGGGTCCCGGAGCCGAAGCCGAAGGCCAGGAAATGCCAGGGATTGCGCCACACCGACGGCGGCACGCGCACGGATTCAGTCACGCGGACTCCCGAAATGTTGATAGCCCCCGGCCGGCGGTTCGACTTCCCGGCCGGCGTCGTCCAGCAGGTGCACGCCCGAACCGGCCTCGACCCGGCCGATCACCCGCAGCGGCCACTCGGCCTGCAGGGCGGCCAGGAAGCGCGGCGGCAGGGTGAAGGCCAGCACATAGTCGTCGCCGCCGCCAAGGGCGCAGGCCAGCGCCGCCGGCGCATCGAGCAGGCGGCGCAGCGGCGCCGACAGCGGCACCCGGTCGCGCTCGATGCACAGGGCCACGCCAGACGCCGCGGCAATGTGCCCGCAGTCGGCGAGCAGGCCGTCGGATACATCCAGCGCCGCACTCGCCCGGCCGCGCAGCGCCACTCCCAAGGATAGCTGCGGCCGCGGCGACCAGTAGCGCGCGAGCAGGGGGCTGGCGATCTCGGCGGGTGCCTGGCGCTGGCCGAGCACCAGCGCCAGGGCGCCGGCGGCATCGCCGAGCGGACCGCCGACGCAGACGAGATCGCCGGGACGCGCGCCGTCCCGGCGCAGCGCCAGGCCAGCCGGCACCCGGCCGAACACGCTCAGGGTGATGCACAGGGGACCGCGGGTGGTGTCGCCGCCGATCAGCGCCAGGCCGCACTCGCGCGCCTTGCAGTCGAGGCCGCGGGCGAAGGAGGCCAGCCAGGCTGGCTCGGCCGCCGGCAGGGTCAGGGCAAGGGTGAAGCCGAGCGGCGTGGCGCCCATCGCCGCCAGATCGCTGGCGGCCGCCGCCAGGGCGCGCTGGGCGAGCAGGAAGGGATCGCTGGGATCGGGGAAATGCACCCCGGCGACCATGGTGTCGGTGGAGATCGCCAGCTGCTCGCCGGCGGGCACCTCCAGCAGGGCGCAGTCGTCGCCGATGCCGAGGGCCACGCCGGGCGCCGCCTGCGCACAGGCGGCGGCGGCGAAGTAGCGGCGGATCAGCTCGAACTCGCCCATCGGCGCACTCAGCGCCTGCCGCCGCGGACTTCGTCCGCGCGCAGGCGCGGCGCCAGCTTGTCCAGCACGCCGTTGACGAACTTGTGTCCGTCGGTGGCGCCGAACACCTTGGCCAGCTCGATGCCCTCGTTGATCACCACCCGGTAGGGCACGTCCGGACGGTTGCTCAGCTCGTAGGTGGACAGCCGCAGGATAGCCAACTCCACCGGATCGACTTCCGCCAGCGGACGGTCGAGCAGCGGCGCGAAGGCCCCGTCGATCTCGGTCTTCTGGCGCGGCACGCCGTGCAGGATCTCGTGGAAGTAGGCGCCGTCGACCGCGCTGAAATCGTTGTCGACGCGAAACTGCGCCTCGATCTCGTTGAGCGGCTGACCCGCCACGTGCCACTGGTAGAGCGCCTGCATGGCCAGGACGCGCGCCTGCCGGCGCGCTGCCACCTTGCCCTTGGCCGGCTTGGCGCCCTGCCCGCTCTGGCCATCGTCGCGATTCACGCTCACTTGGCCTCCAGGGCCGCCATCAGGCTGACCATTTCCAGGGCGGACAGGGCCGCTTCGGCGCCCTTGTTGCCGGCCTTGGTGCCGGAGCGCTCGATGGCCTGCTCGATGGAGTCGACGGTAAGCACGCCGAAGGCGACCGGCACGCCGAACTGCAGGGACACCTGGGCCAGGCCCTTGGTGCACTCGCCGGCGACGTAGTCGAAGTGCGGGGTGCCGCCGCGGATCACCGCACCGAGGGCGATGATGGCGTCGAATTCGCCGCGCTGGGCGACCTTCTGCGCCACCAGCGGGATCTCGAAGGCGCCGGGGACGCGGATGATGGTCAGCTCGCTCTGCTCGACGCCATGGCGCACCAGGGTATCGATGGCGCCCTGCACCAGGCTTTCCACGACGAAGCTGTTGAAGCGGCCGACCACCAGGGCGTAGCGGCCCTTGGCGGCGGTAAAGGTACCTTCGATGGTCTTCAGGGTCATGGCGAATCTCGTCTCGTTAAAGAACCGGAGCGCCCTCGGCGGCTCCGCAAACAATCGGTCCCGGCCTTCCAGACGGAACCGCCCGCCCCCTGCCGACGGGGGCAGGGAAAAGGCGGGCGGTTCCGGTGGGGATCATTCGGCGGGCAGGTATTCTACAACCTCCAGGTCGAACCCGGATATCGCGTTGAACTTCATCGGCGCACTCATCAGGCGCATCTTGCGCACGCCGAGGTCGCGCAGGATCTGCGAGCCGGCACCGACGGTGCTGTAGGTGTTCGGCGACTTGGGCGTGCCCTCGCGCAGCAGGGTCAGCACCTCGTTGGCCTCCAGCGGATGGCCGAGCAGCAGCACCACGCCACGGCCGGCCCGGGCCACCTCGGCCATCGCCGCGCGCAGGCTCCAGCGGCCCGGCTGGCGGACCATCAGCAGGTCGCGCAGCGGGTCCATGTTGTGCACCCGCACCAGGGTCGGCTCGTCGGCATGGATCTCGCCCATGATCAGCGCCATGTGCACGTCGCCCTCCACCGCGTCGCGGTAGCTCACCAGGTGGAAGCGGCCCAGTTCGCTGTCCAGCTCCTGCTCGGCGATGCGCTGGATGGTGCGCTCGTGGATCAGCCGGTAGTGGATCAGGTCGGCGATGGTGCCGATCTTGATGCCGTGCTGCTCGGCGAAGACCTCCAGCTCGGGACGGCGGGCCATGCTGCCGTCGTCGTTCATGATTTCGCAGATCACCCCGGAAGGCTCGAAGCCGGCCATCCGCGCCAGGTCGCAGGCCGCCTCGGTATGCCCGGCGCGGGCCAGCACGCCGCCCGGCTGGGCCATCAGCGGAAAGATGTGCCCGGGGCTGACGATGTCGTCGGCCTGGGCATTCTTCGCCGCGGCGACCTGCACGGTACGCGCCCGGTCGGCGGCGGAAATGCCGGTGGTGACGCCCTCGGCCGCCTCGATGGAAACGGTGAACTTGGTGCCGAAACCGGAGCCGTTGCGCGGCGCCATCAGCGGCAGCTTGAGGGTCTCGCAGCGCTCGCGGGTCATCGGCATGCAGATCAGCCCGCGGGCGTATTTCGCCATGAAGTTGATGTGCTCGGCCTGCACGCACTCGGCGGCCATGATCAGATCACCCTCGTTCTCGCGATCCTCGTCATCCATGAGGATGACCATCTTGCCCTGGCGGATGTCTTCGATCAGTTCGTCAATGCTGTTGAGAGCCATCAGGCCACTCCTCGATTACTTCAGGTAGCCGTGCTCGGCCAGAAAGCTGGTGGTGAGGCCGGAGGCGCTGGGCTCGGAGGCCTTGTCGCCGAGCATCAGGCGCTCCAGGTAGCGCGCCAGGAGGTCGACCTCCAGGTTCACCTGCCGGCCCGGCCGGTAGTCGGCCATGATGGTTTCGCCCAGGGTATGCGGCACGATGGTCAGCTCGAACTCGGCGCCGTTCACGCCGTTGACCGTCAGGCTGGTGCCGTCGACGGTGATCGAGCCCTTGAGGGCGATATAGCGGGCCAGCTCGCGCGGCGCACGGATGCGGAACTGCACGGCGCGGGCGTTCTCCTCGCGGGACAGCACCTCGCCGACGCCGTCGACGTGCCCGCTGACCAGGTGGCCGCCGAGGCGGCTGGTCGGGGTCAGGGCCCTCTCCAGGTTGACCCGGCTGCCGGCCTTGAAGTCGATGAAGGCGGTGCGCGCCAGGGTCTCGCGGCTGACGTCGGCCCAGAAGCCGTCGCCGGGCAGCTCCACCGCGGTCAGGCAGATGCCGTTCACCGCGATGCTGTCGCCGAGCTTGACGTCGCCGAGGTCGAGCTTGCCGGTCTGGACGTAGACGCGCACGTCGCCGCCCTTGGGGGTGAGGGCACGGACGGTGCCGATGGCTTCGATTATGCCGGTGAACATGCAGTCCCTCCGGCGCGCTGCAGCAGAACATGGTGCATGGAACGATCTCCTGTTTCGGAAAAACAGGGCATGCAGATCGAAAGGGATCGCGCGCGCGGATTGCGCGTGGCGGAACATCCCGCTCTCTCTCATCCGGACTCTGACCGTCGGCTCCGGAATCGCACCGGATCTGCTGACCTTGCGCGGGGTCGCCCCGTGGCAAGCGCTCGCGGGCTGGACGCTGTGCGTCATCACCGCCGGTGGGGAATTCCACCCCGCCCTGAGAACGTCGGGCCGTGCGGCCCGGAGGCGCTTTTTACCACAAGGCGCGCGCCGCCGGCCACCGGCGTCTGGTCGGGCGGGCGCGCTAGAGCGCGGGCACGGCGATGATCTGCCAGTCGTCGCCCACCGCGCGGATGTCGCGGATCTTCAGCTCGCGCGCCTCGGCCATGCGCTCCAGGGGCAGCTCCAGGAGCGGCCGGGCGCTCGAGCCGAGGAACTTGGGCGCGACGAAGATCCGGTACTCGTCGACCAGCCCCAGCCGGGCGAAGGCCCCGGCCAGGCGCGGCCCGGCCTCCACCAGCACCTCGTTGGCGCCGCGCGCGGCCAGTTCGGCCAGCAGCGCCGGCAGGTCGACCCTGCCCTCCTCGCCCGGCACGGCCAGCAGTTCATGGCCGGCCGCGCGGTAGGCGGCCTCGCGCTCGGCTGCAAGGGTCGCCACCAGCGCCGGTCCGGCCTGGAAGAAGGGCGCGTCCAGCGGCACCCGCAGGCGCCCGTCGACCAGCACGCGCAGCGGCGGGCGCTGCAGCGCCAGCGCGGCCTGCTCGGGCGCCAGCCCCAGTTCCGCGCCGCGCACGGTGAGCCGGGCATGGTCAGCGAGCACCGTGTCGGCACCGGTCAGCACCACGCTGGAACGGGCGCGCAGGCGCTGCACCGCGGCACGCGCCGGCGCCCCGGTGATCCACTGGCTCTCGCCGCTGGCCATCGCCGTGCGGCCGTCCAGACTCATCGCCAACTTGACCCGCAGCAGCGGCAGACCACGCTCCATGCGCTTGACGAAACCGGCGTTGAGCGCGCGCGCCTCGGCCTCCAGCACGCCGACCTCGACCTCGATGCCGGCCTGGCGCAGACGCGCAAGGCCGCGCCCGGACACCTGCGGATTGGGGTCCTGCATGGCCGCCACCACCCGGCCGATCCCGGCGGCGACCAGCGCCTCGGCGCAGGGCGGCGTGCGCCCGTGGTGGCTGCAGGGCTCCAGGGTGACGTAGGCGGTGGCGCCGCGCGCCCGCGCGCCGGCCTGGCGCAGGGCGTGGACCTCGGCGTGCGGCTCGCCGGCGCGCACGTGCCAGCCCTCGCCGACCACCGCGCCGCCGGCGACGATCACGCAGCCGACCCGCGGATTGGGATGGGTGGAATACAGCCCCCGGCGCGCCAGTTCCAGGGCGCGGGCCATGTACAGATGGTGGTTCATGGCTTGGACGGCTCGCGGGAGAGACGCTCGATTTCCTCGCGGAACTCGTTGAGGTCCTGGAAGCGCCGGTAGACGGAGGCGAAGCGGATGTAGGCGACCTCGTCGAGCTTGCGCAGCTCGGCCATCACCAGCTCGCCGAGCACCCGCGACTTGATCTCCCGCTCGCCGGTGGCACGCAGCTCGTGCTTGATCCGGCCGATCGCCGCCTCCAGGCGCTCGACGCTCACCGGGCGCTTCTCCAGCGCCCGCTGCATGCCGGCGCGCAGCTTGTCCTCGTCGAACGGCTGGCGGCTGCCGTCCTGCTTGATCAGCCGGGGCATGACCAGCTCGGCGGTCTCGAAGGTGGTGAAGCGCTCGCCGCAGGCCTGGCACTCGCGCCGGCGGCGCACCTGATCGCCCTCGGCGACCAGCCGCGAGTCGATGACCTTGGTGTCGTGGGCGCTGCAGAAGGGACAATGCATGGGCGGGGGCTATCGCAAAAAGGAGGTTCATGGTAGCGCATCCCGTCCCCAAGACAAGCCACGGGCTTTGCGCTATACAGACGCCCAGCCGCAACCCCCGCCAAGGAGCCCCCATGTCGTCGCGCCCTTTCGCCCTCCTCGGCCTGAGCCTCCTGCTCGCCGCCTGCTCCAGCCAGCCCGAAGAGGAAACCCCGCAAGCCCCCTCGGCCCCGTCGGAACGCAAGGCCAGCGCCGCCCCCCAGCCGCTGCAGGCCGGCCAGCGCGAGCTGCGCGGCAGCCTGCTCGGCGCGCCGGCGAACAGCGAGGTGGAACTGGCGCTGCTGGTGGTCGACGAGCGCGGCCGTCCGCGCGGGGAGCTCGGCAACCTCCATCTCTCGGGCAACGGCCAGGCGCTGCCGTTCAGCCTGCGCTTCGAGCCGCAGCCCTTTACCCCCGGCCTGCGGGTCGAGCTGCGTGGCCGGGCCAGCCAGTCCGGCCGGCTGATCCTGCGCCTGCCGCCGCGCACCGTTTCCGGCACGGACAGCCAGACGCTCGGCACCCTGCAGCTGGTCCCCGCGCCGTGAGCGCGCCGGCCGAGCTGCAGGCGGCGCTGGCCGGGCTGCTCGGCGACGCCCGGCTGGTCGCCCAGGCCTTGCCGGGCAGCGCGCTGCGCCTCTGGCTGATCGACCCGGCGAACATGGCGCGCGCCTTCAGCCCCGAGGAAACCCGGCGCATCCTCGCGGAGCCGCCCTACTGGAGCTTCTGCTGGGCCAGCGGCCTGGCGCTCGCCCGCTGGCTGGCCGAGCATCCGGAATGGGTGCGCGGCCGGCGCGTGCTGGACTTCGGCGCCGGCAGCGGCGTCGCCGCGATCGCCGCGGCCCGGCTGGGCGCCGCCGAGGTGGTGGCCTGCGACCTGGACCCCCTGGCGCTCGCCGCCTGCCGGGCGAACGCCGCGCTGAACGGCGTGGAGCTGGGCTATTCGGCGGACTTCTTCGCCGAGGCCGACCGCTTCGACCTGATCCTGGTCGCCGACGTGCTCTACGACCGCGCCAACCTGCCGCTGCTCGATGCGTTCCTCGCCCGCGGCCGCGATGCTCTGGTGGCGGACTCGCGGGTGCGCGACTTCGCCCATCCGCGCTATCGGCGCCTGGCCAGCCTCGAGGCCTGCACCTGGCCGGATCTGGCCGAACCGGCGGAGTTCCGCCAGGTCAGCCTGTACCACGCCCGGCGCGCTGCCTGAGGGCAATCCAGCCGCGCCTGCCTTGCTTCCCCCGCTGCGCGCCCCCACTTACCATGCTGGATTCCATTCCAGCCCACTGCCGAGAGTTCCGATGAGCGAAACCCCCTATATCTTCGACGTCACCGACGCCAGCTTCGACCAGCTGGTCCTCGAAAACTCCTTCCACAAGCCGGTGCTGGTGGATTTCTGGGCCGAATGGTGCGCGCCCTGCAAGGCACTGATGCCGCTCTTGGCGAAGATCGCCGAGAGCTACCAGGGCGAACTGCTGCTGGCCAAGGTCAACAGCGACGTCGAGCAGCAGACCGTGATGCGCATGGGCATCCGCAGCCTGCCGACCGTGGTGCTGTTCAGGAACGGCCAGCCGGTGGACGGCTTCGCCGGTGCCCAGCCGGAATCGGCCATCCGCGCCATGCTCGAACCTCACGTGCAGATGCCGGCCGCTCCCGAGGCCGATCCGATGGAGGTCGCCCTGGCGCTGTTCGCCGCCGGGCAGATCGGCGAAACCGAGAACCTGCTCGTGGCGCTGCTGGGCGAGGACAACGAGAACGGCGCCGCGCTGATCCTCTATGCCCGCTGCCTGGCCGAACGCGGCGAGCTGAGCGAGGCCGAGGAGGTGCTGGACGCCGTGAAGGGCGACGAACACAAGCAGGCCCTGGCCGGCGCCCGCGCCCAGCTGACCTTCCTGCGCCAAGCCGCCGACCTGCCGGAAGTCGCCACCCTGAAAAGCCGCCTGGCCCAGGATGCCAATGACGACGAGGCCGCCTACCAGCTGGCGGTCCAGCAGCTGGCGCGGCAGCAATACGAGGCGGCGCTGGACGGCCTGCTGCGGCTGTTCGTGCGCAACCGCAGCTATGCCGACGGCCTGCCGCACAAGACCCTGCTGCAGGTGTTCGACCTGCTCGGCAGCGACCACCCGCTGGTCGCCACCTACCGCCGCAAGCTGTACCAGGCCCTCTACTGAAGCGCGGGCGTCATTCCGCCCAGTGGTAGATCGGCGCGTCCGGACCGTTCTCGATGCGGACCTGCGCACAGTGGCGCAGCCGCACCAGCAGGCGCTTGCCGGCCTCGGCGCTGCCGGCCAGCGCCTGCAGCTGGTTGAGCAGTGCGGGCCCCTCCATCTGCCCGGCGCTGCGCAACACTTGCTGGGCGGTCTGCCAGAGGCGGTCGGCCGGCTCCGCCGCCGGAGCGGCAGGTGCGCCGGGATTGCCGGCGCTCAGCCGGGCGCCCAGGCGCGCCCAGTCCTCGTCGTCCAGTTCCAGACTCAGGTCCACCGGCCATTCGCCGATGTGTCCGCGTATTCTCAGCATGGGCACAGCTCCTCGCGATGAAGAGTGTCATGCTCCCACGCCATCCCTGCCCCGCCAAGCACGGCGATCCAGGCATGGCCGGCGAGACACGGCTGGCGAGGCCCGGGCAAACTCGTTATAAAGTAACGAAAGTCCGGCCCGGAGACCGTCATGCCCCGCCTGCTGCTCGCCCTGCCCCTCGCCCTGCTGACTACCCTCGTTCAGGCCGGGGACGCCCATCACCACGACGAGCCGCGACACAGGGAAGCCCTCGCCGCCCACGAGCACGGCAGTGCCCGGCTCAACCTGGCGCTGGACGGCGATGCCCTGGAAATCGAGTTCGCCAGTCCGGCCATGAACCTGCTCGGCTTCGAGCATGCCCCCCGCAGCGACGCCGACCGGGCCATGCTGGCCGCGGCCCGCGCCCGCCTGGAGCAGCCGCTCGGTCTGTTCGGCGTCCCCGCCGCGGCCGGCTGCCAGGTCCGCGAGCACAGCCTGCACAGTGCCCTGTTCGAGCCGGCCGGGGCCGGCGGGCAGGAACACAGCGAAATCGAGGCCCGCTATCGCCTGCAATGCAGCGCAGCAGACGCGCTGCAGGGCTTGAATCTCGCCGCGCTGTTCGGCACATTTCCGGCTACGCAGAAGATCCAGGTCCAGCTGATCGGCCCCCGCGGCCAGCAGGGCCTGGAGCTCAGCCCCGAGCGCAGCGGCCTGACGTTCTGACGTCGCGGCCGGGCGCCCCATCGATCGCCCCGGCTGACACCATGAGCACACCCCTGATCGAACTGTCCGACCTTGGCTTCGCCTGGCCGGGTCAGCCCGAGCTGCTGGACATCCCCGAATTCCACCTGCGGCGCGGCGAAACCCTGTTCCTCAAGGGCCCCTCCGGCAGCGGCAAGACCACCCTGCTCGGCCTGCTCGGCGGCGTGCAGAAACCGGGCCGCGGCCACATCCGCCTGCTTGGCACCGAGCTGGGCGCGCTCTCCGCGGCGGCCCGCGATCACTTCCGGGTCGACCACACCGGCTACATCTTCCAGCAGTTCAACCTGCTGCCGTTCCTCTCGGTGCGCGCCAACGTCGAGCTGCCCTGCCGCTTCTCCAGGCTGCGCGCCGAGCGGGCCCGCCAGCGCCACGGCAGCGTCGATCGGGCGGCCGCCCGCCTGCTGGAACACCTCGGCCTCGACGCCGCCCTGCTGGAGCGCCGCGCCGCGGAGCTGTCGATCGGCCAGCAGCAGCGGGTCGCCGCCGCCCGCGCGCTGATCGGCCAGCCGGAGCTGGTGATCGCCGACGAGCCCACCTCGGCGCTGGACGCCGACGCCCGCCAGGCGTTCCTCGACCTGCTCTTCGCCGAGTGCCGCGAGGCCGCGGCCAGCCTGCTGTTCGTCAGCCACGACCAGAGCCTGGCCGGGCTGTTCGGGCGCAGCCTGTCGCTGCTCGAACTGAACCGCGCCGCGCGGCCCCGGGAGATCTGACATGCATCTGCTGCGCCTGGCCCTGGCCAGCCTGGCCAACCGCCGCTTCACCGCCCTGCTCACGGTGTTCGCCATCGCCCTGTCGGTGTGCCTGCTGCTCGCCGTCGAGCGGGTGCGCACCGAGGCCCGCGCCAGCTTCGCCAGCACCCTGAGCGGCACCGACCTGATCGTCGGTGCCCGCTCCGGTCCGGTGAACCTGCTGCTCTATTCGGTGTTCCGCATCGGCAACGCCACCAACAACATCCGCTGGGAAAGCTTCCAGCACTTCGCCGACCACCCGCGGGTGAAGTGGGCGATCCCGCTGTCGCTCGGCGACTCGCACCGCGGCTACCGGGTGCTGGGCACCACGCCGGCCTACTTCGAGCACTACCGCTACGGCCGCCAGCAGCCACTGGCATTGAGCGAGGGCCGCGCCTTCGCCGCCGATCCGTTCGAGGCGGTGCTCGGCGCCGAGGTGGCCGAGGCACTGCACTACAAGCCGGGCGACGAGCTCGTGCTGGCCCACGGCGTGGCCAGGATCAGCCTGACCCGCCACGAGGACAAGCCGTTCCGCGTGGTCGGCATCCTCGGCCGCACCGGCACGCCGGTCGACCGCACCCTGCACATCAGCCTGGCCGGCATGGAGGCGCTGCACGTCGACTGGCGAGGCGGCGTACCGGCCCGGGGCGGCGCGCGCATCGACGCCGAGCAGGTGCGCCGCATGGCTCTGCAGCCGAAGGCGATCACCGCCTTCCTGCTCGGTCTCGACAGCAAGATCGCCACCTTCGCCGTGCAGCGGGAAATCAACGACTACCTGGGCGAGCCGCTGCTGGCGATCCTCCCCGGGGTCGCCCTGCAGGAGCTGTGGAGCCTGATGGGTACCGCGGAGCAGGCGCTGTTCGTGGTCTCGCTGTGCGTCGTGCTGACCGGGCTGATCGGCATGCTCACGGCGATCCTCGCCAGTCTCAACGAGCGCCGCCGGGAGATGGCGATCCTCCGCTCGCTGGGCGCGCGGCCCTGGCACATCGCCGGACTGCTGATGCTGGAGGCCTTCGCGCTGGCCCTGGCCGGCGTGCTGCTCGGCCTGGCCCTGCTCTATCTCGGTATTCTGGCAGCCCAGGGTCCGCTGCAGGCGGCCTACGGCCTCTATCTGCCGTTCGCTGCGCCGAGCGCCTACGAATGGCTGCTGCTCGGCGCCATTCTGCTCGCCGCCCTGCCGCTGGGCGGCGTGCCGGCCTGGCGCGCCTACCGCCAGTCGCTGGCCGACGGCCTGTCCATTCGTCTGTGAGGAATCCCGATGCGACGCCTTCTGCTTGCCCTGCTGCTCGCCCTCGCCACGCCGCTGTGGGCGGCCGAGCCCCGCGACCTGGCCTGGACCGAGATGATCCCGGAAGGCACGCCGCCGGTGCCGGAACCCCAGGCGCCGATGCACGAGAGCCAGGGAAACGACGGGCTGGCCGACGAATCCGCGCCGCCGGCGGCCCAGGCTTCGCCGTCGGCGCCGGTGGTCAAGGCGCTCGACGGTCAGCTGGTCCGCCTGCCCGGCTATCTGGTGCCGCTGGAAACCGCCAGCGACGGCCGCGTCCGCGAGTTCCTGCTGGTGCCCTTCTTCGGCGCCTGCATCCATGTGCCGCCGCCGCCGTCGAATCAGATCGTGCATGTGCGCAACGAGCCGGGCGTGCAGCTCGAGGTCCTGTACCAGCCGTACTGGGTGGAAGGCAGGCTGCAGGTCGAGCAGACCAGCAGCGAGATGGCCGAGGCGGGTTACCGGATGACCACCAGCAAGGTCTATCCGTACGAGATGGAGCAATGAATACGGGCGGGACACTCGGCCAGCCTGGATCGCCGACGGTCCCGCACGCCGCCTGAAGGGGAAACGGCAGCGCTCAGTCCGTGTTGGCCAAGTGCCGTTCGCGCTCGAACGCCAGCTCGCGTTCCGCCCACTCGCGCCAGGGGCCTACCTGGCTGCGTCCCGCGCCGGCCTGCTCGGCGCGCGTCAGTGCCTCCAGGCCGGGATTCCAGTGCGCCTGCTCCAGCTCCAGCTGGGCGAGGCTCAACCAGTGCCCGGGATTGTTCGAGCTGGCGGCGAGACGGCCGAACACCTCGCTCGCCCGCTTGCGGTCGCGGGCCTGCCACCAGAGCTGGCCGAGGCGCTCCTCGCGGGCCGGGGTGCGCGGCAGGATGCCGTCCTGCAGCAGGGCAGCGAGCAGCCTGGCGCCCTGCCAGGGCTGTCCGGCACTGCTGGCCAGCAGCACCAGATTGTCCAGTTCGCTCTCGCTGAAGCGCAGGCCCTTGGTGTAGGCCGCGCGCAGGGTCGCCAGCGCCTTGTGCTCGGCACCGCTCAGCTGTTGCAGGGCCGCCAGCTGACGCCACTGGCCGGCATCATCGGGATGGCGGACCAGCAGCTGGCGCTGCCAGCGCTCGGCGGCGGCCCAGCGCTTGAGATCGGCGTTGGCGGCGACCAGGAAGCGCAGCCAGTTGCCCGCCGCCGCCGGGTTGGCCTGCACGTAGCGCTCGGCCAGCGGCAGGGCCTTGTCGTGCTGTCCCAGGCCCTGATAGGCCTGCGCCAGCATCAGCAGGACGTCTTCACCGGCCTTGGCGGAAACCGGCGCAAGCAGCTCGGCCACCTTGGCATCGCGCCCCTCGACGGCATTCAGCCTGGCCAGGTTGAGGCGCTCGCCGGCCGCCACCTCCTTGTCCAGCCTGCCGCTGGCCAGAGCCTTGGCGAGCAGCTCGATGGCCCGTCCGTTGTCGCCTTCGGCCCAGGCCAGGTAGCCGCCGCTACGCCAGAGCAGCGCCTCCTCGAGACTGCCCGCAGCCGCCTTGACGCCCTTCAGGGCGCTCCGGGCTGTCGCATGATCGCCCTTCTGCTGCGCCGCCTGCGCCGCCTGCAGCGCCTGGAATACAGCGGGGTCGATGTTCTGCGCGGCCTGCACCGAAGCGCTCAGCAGAAGCAGCAGGAGAAGCAGGCGACGCATCTCAATCACCTCGCTGAATCTTGAAGTACAGGGTCTTGACCGCCTCGCGGTCGACCGCCAGACCGTTCTCGGTACGCGGCGCGAAGCGCCAGCGGGCGGCAGCACTGCGGGCTTCGCGCTCGAAGACGTTGCGCGGCGAGGCTTCCAGCACGCGGATGTTCTCCACCGCGCCGGCACGGGTGATGGTGAAGGCCAGCTTGACGTGCCCCTCGATATTGCGCTGCAGGGCTATCCGCGGGTAGCGCGGACGGACGTCGTTGAGCGGCCTCACCTCGCTTTCCGGACCGCCGAGCGGACCGGCACTGTCAGCGCCCGCCTCGGCACCGCTGGCCGCCCCGCTGGCCCCGGCGGGCGCCGCGGAGGCCGCTGCGGGCGCGGCCGGCGCCGCGCTGGGTGCGGCCGCGGCGGCAAGTCCCTCCAGGCTCGGCGCCGGTGCGCTGGCGACGCTGATCTTGCTGGACAGGGTCGGCATTTCCAGGTCGAGGCTGGGCAGCTTGGGCGTAGGCGCGGCGGCAGTCGGCGTCACCGGGGTCGGCGGCTGTGGCGGCGTCTTGGGTTGCGGCATGTCCGGTGCCGGCTGCCGGCTGGCGCTCGCGCTGCTCTGCTCGGTCGCCCCGATCCGTACGAAATGGCCGACGGTGAGCGGATCCTCGGGCACCTTGCGGCTGGGCGGGGCGATCAAGCTGAGCATCAGCGAGAACAGCGCCAGGGCCACCAGGCAGGCCGCGGCGAAGGACAGCGGCAGGCGCATCAGGGCGCTCCCGTGCCGGCAGCCAGTGCCACGTCGGTCACCCCGGCCTGGCGCGCCTGGTCCATCACCTGCACGACCAGTCCGGTGCGTGCGTCGCGGTCGGCCTGGACCACCACCACACCCTCCGGCTGGTCGACGCGCAGGCGCTCGACATGGGCGCGCACGCTGCGCACGTCCACGGCCTTCTTGTCGATCCAGACCTGGCCGTCGGCGGTCACCGCGATCAGGATGTTGCCCTTGTCCTGCGGGCTGGCGGTATCCGCC
Organism: Azotobacter chroococcum; assembly: GCF_002220155.1. NCBI lineage: Bacteria > Pseudomonadati > Pseudomonadota > Gammaproteobacteria > Pseudomonadales > Pseudomonadaceae > Azotobacter > Azotobacter chroococcum. The sequence goes on from NZ_CP011835.1 coordinate 3,932,549, forward strand.
TGCGGACGCTGGACCTCGACGCCGGACTCCTTGATGAAGGAGCTGGTGACGATGAAGAAGATCAGCATGATGAAGACCACATCGAGCATCGGGGTCAGATCGATGCCGGTGTCCTCATCCTGCTGGTAGTGGTGGCGACGCATTCTCATCGTCAATCTCTCTATGAACGATCGGGCTCAATCGTGTCGCAGCTGGTCGGCCAGCCGTTCGAGGGCCAGACGGGCGGAGCGCTCGAGGCGCACCAGGCTGAACAGCCCAGTGATGGCCAGCACCATCCCGGCCATGGTCGGCAGGGTCGCCTGCCAGACGCCGGCGGCCATGCCGCGCGGATTGCCGGTGCCGCTCAGGGCCAGCACATCGAACACCGCGATCATGCCGCTGACGGTACCGAGCAGGCCGAGCAGCGGATACAGCGCCACCAGGGTCTTGCCCAGGCGCAGGGGGCCGCCCAGCCGCTGCTGCGCCTGGGCCAGCCAGGCCGTGCGCACCGAGCGCTGCCAGCTGCCGGACAGATGGTCCATCTGCTCCCAGGCCAGGCGGTGCTCCTCCACCCAGAGCGGAAAGATCCGGTGCATGAACCACAGGCGCTCGAACACCAGCGTCCAGTAGATCACGCAGAGCCCGGCCAGGGCCCACATCACCATCCCGCCCGCGGCCATGAAGTCGAGCAGCGCATGACCGCCGTCGACCAGGCGCAGCCAGTGGGCGTGCAGATCATTCACGGCGCGGCGCTCCCGACAGGTGCAGGGCGACCAGACCGGCGCTCTGCTGCTCCAGCAGTTGGACCAGCGCCTTGCTGCGGCCGGCCAGCAGGGCATGCAGGAACAGCAGCGGAATGGCCACCACCAGCCCCTGCACCGTGGTCACCAGGGCCTGGGAGATGCCGTCGGCCATCAGCCGCGAGTCGCCGCCACCGCTCTGGGTGATGGCCTGGAAGGTCACGATCATGCCGGTCACGGTACCGAGCAGGCCGAGCAGCGGGGCCACGGCGCTGAACAGCTTGAGCAGGCCCTGGCCGCGCTCCAGTGGCGGGGTTTCCTGGAGGATCGCCTCGTCCAGCTTGAGTTCCAGGGTTTCCAGGTCGGCCAGCTGCGGCTTGGGCCCGAGCACACCGATCACCCGACCGAGGGGATTGTCGTCGCGGGGGGTGCCGAGATCCCGCAGCTGCGCCCTGATGCTGCGCGCCACACCAGCGAGATAGATCATCCGCCAGGCGGCCAGACACAGGCCGAGCACACCGAGGCCGAGGATCACCCAGCCGACCAGACCGCCCTGCTGGACGCGATCCCAGAGGCCAGGCTCGCGTTGCAGCTGGGCCAGCAGGGTGCCGCGGGAGGGGTCGACGGGCAGCTCGGCGAGGGCCTCGCCGCTCTGCAGATAGCTTTTCAGCAGACCATCGCCGGCCGGCTGGCGCGGCACGACCAGCAGCTCGCCGGCATCGGCGTCGTAGCGCAGGAAGCCGGTATCGGCGAAGGTGGAAAAGGTGCCGACCCGCAGCACCGGCTGTGTCGCACGCCGGCCGTCGGCCCCCACCACCGGCAGCTCTACCCGCTCGACCCGGCCGCTGGCGGCGAGGTCCTCGAGCAGAGTCATCCAGAAGCCGTCGAGATCCTCGCTGGACGGCAGGACATTGCTTTCCGCCAGCGCCTTGAGGCGCGCCAGACGCTCGGGGTACTGCACGTTGAGCAGGCTGTCCTGCCATTGCCCGGCGATATCCCCGGCGCTCTGGCGAACCACGGCGAACAGCTCGCCGAAACTGCCGGCGCGCAGGGCCAGCTGTTTTTCCTGCTCGGCCAGCTGGGCCGCCTGCCGGTCGAACTCGGCCTTCAGGCGCTCGGCCTCGGCCTTCTGCGCATCCAGCTCGGCACGAGCGGCGGCGAGCAACCTGGCCTGCTCGCCGCGCTCGGCGAGGAAGGCTTTTTCCCGCTCGGCCATGGCGCTGACTTCGGCGGCGCGCTCGCTGCGGATGCGCTCGAGCAACTGATCGGGACTCAAGGAGTCCGCCGCCAGGGCCAGGGTCGGCAGGCTCAGGGCAAGGGCGAAGGCGAGACGGCAAATCATGGCTTGGCCTCCAGGGCCAGGGTCTTGACGGGCAGGTGCAGGTAGGCGGGAGCCTGTTGCTGGCGGGCGATGGCGATGGCCTGGGCCAGGGGCCGCCGGGTACTGCCGTCGAGGATCTCCCAGCGGCGGGCCTGCGGATTCCACCAGCCGCTCTCGTGACCATCGAGGGTCTGGTAATAAAGCATCACCCGGCCTAGGCGGAAGAACTCGACGCTGCGCAGGCCGCCCTCTGCCTGCAGCTCGCCCCGCCAAGCCTCGAGGGTGCGGCCATAGTCGCTCTCGATCTGGTAGGCCTCGAGGATCCGCCGGTACTTCTCGGCCAGGGAGACATTCGGCTGCGGCAACAGCTCCTGCAACTGCGCCAGACGGTCGCCGCGCTCCTCGGGGAGGAACGGCAGGTCGGCCGCGATGAATTCGCCGAGCACCTCGACCATGCGCTGCATCTGCGGCGCCACCGTCTGCTGGGTGCGCTCGATGCCGTCCAGCTGCTGCTGATAACCGGCCAGCTCCTTGCTCTGGGCGGCGGTCATTTCGCGCATCTGCGCGTTGTAACCCTTCAAGGCCTCGGCCTGCTGGATCGCGGCGCGGTACTCGTTGAGCATGTCCCGACTGGCATCGTCCAGCGCGTCGATACGGCCTTGCGAGGCCTTCGCCTCCTCGGCCAGACGCTGGCTTTCATCCAGCGCAGCATCCAGCGACGCCGCCGACAGCGGCAAGCTGGCCAGCAGCAAGACGGCTGGCAGCAGGCGGTGGCGATAAGGGTTCATACGGGGCGTCCTCAACAAGGCACAGATCACAAAAGAGAAAAATTATCACCTGCAAAAGGAACCGCTCAAGGCAACCTGTAAAAGCCTGGCAGCGCTCTGGAAAGAGCCTCCAGGCCGGCCTGCAACAGGCCGCCCCCTTGGTCTCTCGGGGGAGGACGCCGCCTCACGCGAACTACGTCACAATTTTTCAGAAAACCAACAATGTCACGGAACTTTTCTTGCGCCAGGTCAACATGGGTGCGGCCGGACAACCTATCCTCTGTCGATATCGGAAGATCATTTCCACCTCATGCACCAGCAGCAGGGAAATCCTGCTCCCGCTCTTCCCTCCTGTCATCCGTCGATATTTTTGATAATGACAACTCCCCCGGCAAAGTTCACAAGAATTATTTGCCAGGCAAACTTTGCCGCTCGCAAAAGTTATCTTTCCAACAACTTCAAAGCCTCATTTCCTTTCCGCAGACAATCACTTTTCATCCACTCATCCAAAGCAAAGTGGAACCAAGAACTTTATTGAGGCAAATCAAAACCGGCCTGACGGGAGTTACTAATATCAACTCCAACACGCAAATACTTCTTCGGGAGTTCGCCATGGCCAAGTTCAAATCCCTCTTCGCCCTTTCCCTGGTCGGCATGGCCCTGGCAGCCCCGTATGCCACTGCACACGAGCGCGGCGACATCATCCTGCGGGCCGGTGCGGTCACCGTCGACCCGCGCGAAGATAGCGAGGACATCCGCCTCGCCGGCGCCGGCAAGCTCTCCGGTACCAAGGCCACCCTCGACAGTGATACCCAGCTCGGTCTGAACTACCTCTACATGCTGACCGACCACGTCGGCATCGAATACCTGGCTGCCACCCCCTTCACCCACGAAGTGAAGGGCAAGGGCCTCCCCGGCAACCTGGACGGCCGCCTCGGCGACTTCAAGCAGCTGCCGCCGACCGTCAGCCTGGTCTACTACCCGCTGTCGCCCAACGCCACCATCCAGCCCTACGTCGGGGTAGGCGTCAACTACACCTACATCTTCGAGACCAAGCTGGGCAAGGCAGCCGAAGGCAAGGGCTTCAGCGGCCTGGACATGCAGAACTCCGTCGGCCTGGCCGCGCAGATCGGCGTGGACTACATGCTGACCGACACCCTCATGCTCAACGCCCAGGTGCGCTACATCGACATCGAAACCAAGGCCACCACCTACCTGAACGACAGCAAAGTCACCGTCGACGTGGACGTCAACCCCTGGGTCTACATGGTCGCCCTGGGCTACAAGTTCTGAACCAGCCCCAGCAACCAGCCCCCACACTTCTTATCCGCGCATTGATACAGATCAAAGAACCCCTCACCTCGAAGAACCTTTTCCGACAAACATCAGTGCAAGTTCTCCTCAATTCAATCCGGGGAGCAGGGAACCATGCCCAGAACATGGCCTTGATCCAAATCAAACAACAGCCAGCAGCAAAGACCGTCCGGCAGGCCGGCCCTGCCCATTTTGACATGAGTCAAGCGCACTCAAACAATCGCTCAGCCCCCAATAATTGGCATGAACATAGTGGCCATTATTTATTGAGTTGAATCAAAACAGCCCGGCACGAGCGGCCTAATATGAGCCCCAAGAACCAAACATATTAAAGGCCAACAAACCTGTGGGGCCTTTAGGAGCAAGACCATGCGTAACTCACTGTTCGCCCTTTCCCTGGTTACCATGGCTCTGGCAGCCCCCTATGCCACTGCGCACGAGCGCGGCGACATCATCCTGCGGGCCGGTGCGGTCACCGTCGACCCGCGCGAAGACAGCGAGGACATCCGCCTCGCCGGCGCCGGCAAGCTCTCCGGTACCAAGGCCACCCTCGACAGTGATACCCAGCTCGGTCTGAACTACCTCTACATGCTGACCGACCACGTCGGCATCGAATATCTGGCTGCCACCCCCTTCACCCACGAAGTGAAGGGCAAGGGCCTCCCCGGCAACCTGGACGGCCGCCTCGGCGACTTCAAGCAGCTGCCGCCGACCGTCAGCCTGGTCTACTACCCGCTGTCGCCCAACGCCACCATCCAGCCCTACGTCGGGGTAGGCGTCAACTACACCTACATCTTCGAGACCAAGCTGGGCAAGGCAGCCGAAGGCAAGGGCTTCAGCGGCCTGGACATGCAGAACTCCGTCGGCCTGGCCGCGCAGATCGGCGTGGACTACATGTTGACCGACACCCTCATGCTCAACGCCCAGGTGCGCTACATCGACATCGAAACCAAGGCCACCACCTACCTGAACGACAGCAAAGTCACCGTCGACGTGGACGTCAACCCTTGGGTCTACATGGTCGCCCTGGGCTACAAGTTCTGAACCAGCCCCAACAACGAAAAAGCCCCCGCGAGGGTAATGCCAGTCAGTTAAGGCCGCCGCCTTGACCTTTGGTGGGCTGAAAGCAAAATCCGATGCCTGTTTTAGGCATCGGATTTTTTATGCGTCTCTCGCGTGCACTGGCCATCACTCACGATATTGCTGCTACGTCCCATGCACTCGATGGGCTGGGCGAGTTGCTTGACCCCGACCTGGTCAAATCTGCCTTCGAGACCGCTGGTGTAGCTACCCTGCGCAAGCGCCGCTTGCCTCTGGAGTCCATGATCTGGTGCGTGATCGGCATGGCGCTGTTTCGCCGAATGTCGGCCTGGGATGTCGTCAACCAGATGGACATCATGCTGCCCGGGCAGCGCCCCTTGGTGGCCCCCAGCGCTGTGGTTCAAGGGCGTCAGCGCTTGGGTAGCCAGGCTGTACGTGAAGTCTTCGCGCTGACGCAGCAGCGCTGGCATGCCTCGGCCAACCATCCGACCTGGATGGGGCTACGCCTGCTCAGTGTCGATGGGGTGGTCTGGCGCACGCCCGATACGCAGGAGAACCGTGAGCACTACGGCAGCTCCACCAACCAGCATGGCGATACCGGTTTTCCACAGGTACGCATGGTGTGCCAGATGGAGCTGACCAGTCACCTATTGGTCAGCAGCAGCTTCGCCGGTTACCACAGCAATGAGATGAAACTGGCCGAGCAACTGGTTGTCACTACGCCCGATCACTCGCTGACCCTGTTCGACCGTGGCTTCTACTCACTGGGCTTGTTGCACCATTGGCAGCAGGCCGGCACCCAGCGTCACTGGCTGATTCCGCTGCGCAAGGGGGCCCGCCATGAAGTCATTCACCGACTGGGGCGCCAGGATGCCATCGTCAGTCTGCCGACCTCGCCGCAAGCGCGAAAGCAATGGCCGGGCCTGCCGGAAACCCTGCAGGCGCGCCTCCTGAGCAAGACGGTCAAGGGCAAGGTGCGCCAGATCCTGACCTCGATGACCGATCCCCTGCGCTTCCCTCCAGATGAGATCGTCGATTTGTACAGTCAGCGCTGGGAAATCGAGCTGGGCTACCGGGAGATGAAGCAGAGCATGCTGGACAGCCGCTACACGCTGCGTAGCAAGACGCCGGAGATGATCGAGCAGGAGCTATGGGAGTACTGCTGGGCTACAACCTGCTGCGCTACCAGATGCTGGAGATGAGTCGCCACTGCCCGGGGATCTACCCCTGCGAGATGAGCTTCACCGCCTGTACCTGGGCGATCTTGGGGTTACTGAATGGCCTTTCCCTGCGGCATCCGGGCAATATCCCCAAATACTTGGCAGAGCTACATGCGTCAGCCATGCACTACGTACTGCCGCATCGGCGGGAAGATCGTTGCTACCCTCGCGCGGTCAGACCAAAGCCATCCAAGTATCAATCCAGAAATAAAAATGCCAGTCAGCTTAACTGACTGGCATTACCCGCGAGGGGGCTTTTTCGTTTGTCGCTTCCCCGCAGCACCGTAAAAGCCACCTCCAGCACCGGCCATCAGGGCCGTGCACGCCCCAGCAGACAGGCCAGGCCGGCAGCCATCGACATCGGCTCGGCCAACCGGTAGCGCTCCATCAGGCGCCGGTTGTCCGCCCGCGAGTGACGGATATCGCCGGGACGCGCAGCCTCCCGGTGCACCTCCGGCAAACCGCCGAACAGCGCCGAGATTTCCTCGAGCAGCCGGTTCAGGCTGAGGCTGCGGTTCAAGCCGACATTCACCGCTCCGGGCAGGACCTGCGGCGCCTCCAGGGCCTGTAGCAGCACCCCGATGAGATCGGCGATATAAACGAAATCGCGGGTCTGCTCGCCATCGCCGAACAGGATGATCGGAAGGCCCTTGGCGGCCCGCTCGGTGAAGATGCTGATCACCCCCGAATAGGGTGACGAAGGGTCCTGCCGCGGCCCGTAGATATTGAAGAAGCGGAAGATCGCCGGCTCCAGCCCGTGCTGGCGGCGATAGAAGTCAAGGTAATGCTCGCTGGCCAGCTTGTCCGCCGCATAGGGGGTGAGTGGCGCCTTCGGCGTGTCCTCGTCGATGGCCTCCCCTTCCCCGTTGTTGCCGTAGACCGCGGCGCTGGAGGCGAACAGTACACGCCTAATGCCATGCTCGCGCATCGCCTCGCAGACATTCAGGGTGCCGATGAAATTGCTCCGGTGGGTCCCCACCGGATCGATCACCGAGGCCTGCACCGAGGCCACGGCGGCCAGATGGACCACCGCGCCGCAGCCGACCATGATGTCCCGCACCAGGCCGGCATCGGCGACATCCCCCTCGACCAGTTCGAGGCGAGGATCGCCGAGCGGCAGATTGCCCGGCTTGCCGCTCGACAGGTTGTCCAGCACGCGCACGGAATATCCCCTGGCGAGCAGCGCATCGACCAGATGCGAGCCGATGAAGCCGGCCCCACCGGTGACCAGAACGGGCAGATCAGACATGGCGATAATAGCGATCCAGCAGGCTCGGCAAACCGGCGCGCCAGGCGCGTGGCTTGATGCCGAAGGTGTTGAGAATCTTCTTGCAGGATAGCACCGCATGCTGCGGCTCTTCGGCCGCATCCGGACTCGCCGCGTGCGGCTGGGCCTGGATATCCTTGACGGCCAGCCGACGGTGAACGCGCGCTTCGCCAAGGACCGCCTGGCCGAATGCCAGAGCAGTGGTCGCCTCGTGCCCGCCATAGTGGTAGGTGCCCCACAGCGGCGCCCGGCAGTCCAGCTGCTTCAGCACGGCGAGCATCACCCGCGCGGCATCGTCCACCGGCGTCGGGTTGCCGCGTCGGTCGTCGGCAAGCGCCAGCACGCTTTCCCGTTCGGCACGCAGGAGAAAACGCCCGAGCAGCCCGTCGGGGCTGTCGTCGTAGAGCCAGCCGAAACGCAGCAGCACATGGCGGGGACAGATCGAGCGCACGCCCTGCTCGATGCGCAGCAAGGACTGCCTGCGCAGCCCGAGCGGCATGGGCTCGTCCTTTTCGCCGTAGGCCGTGGCTCGGGTACCGTCGAAGACCCGATAGCTGGAAGGCTGCAGCAGGATGATCTGATGATGCTGGCAAAGCTCGGCGAGACGCTCGGTGGCGCGCTCCTGGGTCGCCAGACGCGCGGCCTCGAGGGTCTCGGCCTGAAACCAGTCGTGGTAGTAGGCGAGATTGACCAGCGCATCGGGCCGGGTCTCGTCGAGCAGAAGGGTCAGGCTGGCCGAATCCCAGCCCTGCTCCGGCGGACGGGGAGCCAGGAAGCTGATGTCGGCCTCGGCCCCCAGGTGGATCAAGGCCCGCCCCAGGGCACTGCCGCCCCCCAGCAGCATCAGGCGCATATGCATGGGAGGAGATTATCCTGGGCTGGCAGAAGGAATGGATACATGGAAAGACTGAAAACGGTTCGTCATCTGCACTGATCGGCGCCAAGGCGGCCAAGCCAACCCTAGCAATTGGACGGTATTGTGCGGCTTTCAACCCTGTACGTCACTACCGCCTGCGCCACGGGCCGCCACTCGCTGTACCGGCCCCCTTGCCCAGCCCCCGTACCGACAAGGTAACCAGAGCAGGGAGTGGCCGTGGCGGGCCGTGACGCCGCGGGTGAAGAAGGCGATCCAGCCGATGAACATCGCCCACACGGCACCTCGACGAGCAACCCACTGACCGAGGCAGCCAGGATCGCCAGCGCCGACTCGCCGACGGTGACCTTGAGATGATCGGGAACCCGGATACGAGACATCGCATGCCTACTTGACTGTCCGGGCTCAGGCGAAGCCGCCGTTGGCGCGCAGCACCTGGGAATTGATCCAGCCGCCGTCCGGGCCGGCGAGAAAGGACACCAGCGCGGCGATGTCCTCAGACGCGCCGAGGCGCTCCAGCGGCGGCAGCTTGCTCAGTTGATCGATCTGTTCCGTGCTCTTGCCGGCGAAGAACAGCTCGGTGGCGACCGGCCCCGGCGCCACGGCGTTGACGCTGACCTCGCGCCCGCGCAACTCGTTGGCCAAGACCTGCACCAGTCCCTCGACGCCCGCCTTGCTGGCGATGTAGGGACCATAACCAGGAAAGGACTTGGCGATCGCACTGCTCGACAGAGCGATGATTCGCCCGCCACGCCCCACCTGCCGGGCCGCCTGGGAGAGCACGACGAAGGCGCCGCGCAGATTGGTGCGGATCACCCGGTCGAACTGCTCGAGATCGCCATCGGCAATCGTCAGGCAGGACATGATTCCGGCGCTGTTGACCACCACGTCGATGCGCCCGAAGGTTACCTGTGTCTTGGCGAACAGGTGCTCCATATCGGCCGGCTCGGCCACATCACCGCGCCCAGCGATGGCCCGGCCGCCGCCGGCGACGATTTCCGCCACGACCGACTCGGCCATGACCTGGTTGCCGGCGTAGTTGACGGCCACCGCGAAGCCGTCCTGCGCCTGGACCTCCACGGCGCCCATGCCAACCTGATCATTCTGCCGCGCATTCAGGAATTCCGCCGCCGCTACGCGCAGACCGAGCTGATCATCAGCAGTGGCGACCGCCTGGTTGACCTGGTCGGCGAAGGCATCGACTGCGTGGTGCGCGCCGGCAACCCGCGCGACTCCTCGCTGGTGGCGCGGCGCCTGGCGCTGATGCCGGAGGTGGTCTGCGCCAGCCCGGACTACCTGGAGCGCCACGGCTGCCCCGCCCACCCCGCCGAGCTGGCGGGCCATCAGGCGGTGGGCTTCCTCTCCAGCAATCCCGACATCCGCTACCCCTTCAGCTTCCTGATCGACGCTGAGGTGGCGGAGTTCGAGGTGGGCGGCTGGATTTCGGTCAACGATGCGGAGTGCTACAGCACCTGTGCACTGAGCGGCCGCGGACTGATCCAGGTGCCGCGTTTCCGGGTGGAGGAGCATCTGCGCAGCGGAAGGCTGGAGGAGGTGCTGACGGACTGGCCCAGCCCCGGCCTGCCGGTCTCGGTGCTCTATCCCTATCACCGCCAGCTGTCGCCGCGGGTCAAGGTCTTCGTCGAGTGGGTTTCGGCGCTCTATGCCGAGCGTTTTGCGCCGCCTGAGGGGACGAGGCGCGCGTGAAGGGCCGAGAGATCTGAATCCCCGCCTGCCGCATGGCAGGCGGGAAAGCGGGCTCAGAACGGAATGTCGTCGTCGAAGCTGTCGTAGTCCGGCGCCGGCGGCTGCCGGTCCTGCTGCGGGGCGGGACGCGACTGCGGAGCCTGGGCCTGCTGCTGCGGCTCGCGCGGGGGACGCGGCGCGCGGGGGCATCGTCGGCGTTGCCGCCGCGGCCGCCGAGCAGCTGCAGGGTGCCGTTCATGTCGACGACGATTTCGGTGGTGTAGCGGTCCTGACCATCCTGGCCCTGCCACTTGCGGGTCTGCAGACGCCCCTCGACGTAGCACTGCGAGCCCTTGCGCAGGTATTCGCCGGCGATCTCGGCGAGCTTGCCGAAGAACACCACGCGGTGCCATTCGGTGCGCTCCTGCTGCTGGCCGGTCTGCTTGTCCTTCCAGGCGTCGGTGGTGGCCAGGGTGATATTGGTGACCGCATTGCCATTGGGCAGATACCGGGTTTCCGGGTCGCCGCCGACATTGCCGATCAGAATGACTTTGTTAACCCCACGGGCCATAACGTTCTCCTAGGCTTCAGCACGCGCCGGCGCCGGGTCGATCAGGCGCTCGAGGGACGTGCGGTCCAGTTTTTGGGTATCCACTTTGATATAGAGGGCGGCCTCCTCGGCCACCACCATGACATCCGCCACTCCGGGCACGGCCAACAGGCGCTCGCGCAGGGCCGCATCGCGCAGGGCCGCGGGCGACAGCGGCAAGCGCAGGCTGGTGACGTAGGGAGGTTCGCGCATGGTAACAGCTATCGCCAGCCATAGGGCGCAGAGCAGCGCACAGCCGACGAACACCGCACCCAGTCCGCCCTGCTGGTACAGCCAGCCGCCGAAGATGCCGCCCAGCGCCGCGCCGAGGAACTGGCTGGTGGCATACACGCCCATCGCCGTGCCCTTGCCTCCGGCCGGGGCGACCTTGCTGACCAGCGACGGCAGGGAGGCCTCCAGCAGGTTGAAGGCGGTGAAGAACGCCACCGCTCCCACCACCAGCGCCACCAGGCCGCCACCGAGCAGCCAGAAATACAGCTCGCAGAACAGCAGAACCGCCACCGCCGAGCAGAACACCCATTTCATCCGACGCTTCTTTTCAGCGTAGAAGATGAACGGGACCATGCCGAAGAAGCCCACCAGCAGGGCGACCAGGTACACCCACCAGTGCTCCTCCCGGGGCAAGCCGCCCTGCTCCACCAGGGCCAGCGGCAGGGCGATGAAGGTGGCCATGAGAATCGCATGCAGCGCGCCGATGCCGAAATCCAGGCGCAGCAGGTCGGGATGGCGCAGCGTGGCGCCCAGCGCCTGGCGCGCCACGACTGATTCGCGGTGCTGCAGGACCTGCGGCGCCTTAGGCACCAGTGCAGCGACGAGCAGGATGCCGAGCAGGGCCAGGCCGGCGGTCGCCCAGAACAGCCCGGACAGCCCGAAGGCACGGGTCAGCAGCGGGCCGATCACCATGGCCGCGGCGAACGACAGGCCGATGCTCATGCCGATCATGGCCATGGCCTTGGTGCGATGCTGTTCGCGGGTCAGGTCGGAGAGCAGCGCCATCACCGCCGCCGAGATGGCCCCGGCGCCCTGCAGCACACGTCCGGCGACGACCCCCCAGATGGAGTCGGCAGTGGCCGCCAGCACCGCACCGGCGGCGAAGATCACCAGGCCGGCATAGATCACCGGACGGCGGCCGATGCGGTCGGAGAGCATGCCGAAGGGAATCTGCAACAGCGCCTGGGTCAGCCCGTAGGCGCCGATCGCCAGGCCGATCAGCGCCGGCGTGGCATCCGTTAGGTCCATGCCATAGGTGGCGAGCACCGGCAGCACCATGAACATGCCTAGCATGCGAAAGGCGAACACCAGCGCCAGTCCGCCTCCCGCCCGGATTTCGCTGCCACTCATGCGCTCGCGGTCGTGCATGCTCCAGTCCTCGTGAAAAGGCACGATTCTACCAGCCGCTGCCTGGCCAGCCCATGCCAGCCGCCTGCGGCGCGCCGTATACTCGCGGATTTCCGCCCGCCATGCGAGGCCGCTTTGGACAAGATCCTGATCCGTGGGGCGCGCACCCACAACCTGAAGAACATCGACCTCACCCTGCCCCGCGACAAGCTGATCGTCATCACCGGCCTGTCCGGCTCCGGCAAGTCCTCGCTGGCCTTCGACACCCTCTATGCCGAGGGCCAGCGCCGCTACGTGGAATCTCTCTCGGCGTACGCCCGGCAATTCCTGTCGATGATGGAAAAACCCGATGTCGATGCCATCGAGGGTCTTTCGCCGGCGATTTCCATCGAGCAGAAGTCCACCTCGCACAACCCGCGCTCCACCGTCGGCACCATCACCGAGATCTACGACTACCTGCGCCTGCTCTACGCCCGGGTCGGTATCCCGCGCTGCCCGGAACACGACGTGCCGCTGGAGGCACAGACCGTCAGTCAGATGGTCGACCAGGTGCTGGCACTGCCCGAGGGCAGCAAGCTGATGCTGCTGGCCCCGGTGGTCCGCGAGCGCAAGGGCGAGCATCTTTCGGTGTTCGAGGAGCTGCGCGCCCAGGGCTTCATCCGCGCCCGGGTCGACGGCAAGCTCTTTGAACTGGACGAGCTGCCGAAACTCGACAAGCAGAAGAAGCACAGCATCGAGGTGGTGGTGGACCGCTTCAAGGTCCGCGGCGACCTGCAGCAGCGCCTGGCCGAGTCCTTTGAGACCGCACTGAAACTGGCCGACGGCATCGCCCTGGTCACCCCCATGGAGGGCGAAGAAGGCGAGGAAATCATCTTCTCCGCGCGCTTCGCCTGCCCGCACTGCGGGCACTCGATCGGCGAGCTGGAGCCCAAGCTGTTCTCCTTCAACAACCCGGCTGGCGCCTGCCCTTCCTGCGACGGCCTGGGGGTCAGGCAGTTCTTCGATCCGCGCCGACTGGTCAACGGCAAGCTGTCCCTCGCCGAAGGCGCGATCCGCGGTTGGGACCGGCGCAACGTCTACTATTTCCAGATGCTCGGCTCGCTGGCCGCGCACTACGGCTTCAGCCTCGAAGAACCGTTCGAGGAGCTGCCGGCCGCCCAGCAAAAGGTCCTGCTGCAGGGCAGCGGCCGCGAGAGCATCGAGTTCCGCTATCTCAACGACCGCGGCGACATCGTCATCCGGGCGCATCCGTTCGAAGGGATCATTCCCAACCTCGAACGCCGCTACCGCGAGACCGAGTCCGCCAGCGTGCGCGAGGAGCTGGCCAAACTGCTCAGCACTCAGCCCTGCCCGGAGTGCCGCGGCACCCGTTTGCGCCGCGAGGCACGGCATGTCTGGGTCGGCGAAAAGACCTTGCCGGCGGTCACCGCGCTGCCGGTAGGCGAAGCCTGCAGCTATTTCGCCGGCCTGTCGCTGAGCGGTCGGCGTGGCGAGATCGCCGAGAAGATCCTCAAGGAAATCCGCGAGCGCCTGCAATTCCTGGTCAACGTCGGCCTCGACTACCTGACCCTGGACCGCAGCGCCGACACCCTGTCGGGCGGTGAGGCGCAGCGCATCCGCCTGGCCAGTCAGATCGGCGCCGGCCTGGTGGGAGTGATGTACATCCTCGACGAACCCTCCATCGGCCTGCACCAGCGCGACAACGAGCGCCTGCTGGCCACCCTCACCCACCTGCGCGACCTCGGCAATACGGTGATCGTGGTGGAGCACGACGAGGACGCCATCCGTCTGGCCGACTACCTAGTCGACATCGGTCCCGGCGCCGGCGTGCACGGCGGACGGATCGTCGCCGAGGGTACGCCCGCCGAGGTGATGGCCCACCCCGACTCGCTGACCGGCAAGTACCTTTCCGGTCGGATGAAGATCGCCGTGCCGGCCCACCGCACGCCGCGCGATCCGCAGAAGCTGCTGACGCTCAGGGGCGCACGCGGCAACAACCTGCAGAACGTCGACCTGGAAATCCCGGTCGGCCTGTTCACCTGCGTCACCGGGGTATCCGGCTCGGGCAAATCGACGCTGATCAACAACACCCTGTTCCCGCTCGCCGCCACCGCGCTGAACGGCGCCACCTCCCTGGAGACTGCGCCATACACCTCCTTCGACGGACTGCAGCATCTCGACAAGGTGGTCGACATCGACCAGAGTCCGATCGGCCGCACACCACGCTCCAACCCGGCGACCTATACCGGCCTCTTCACCCCTATTCGCGAACTGTTCGCCGGCGTGCCGGAGGCCCGCTCGCGCGGCTACGGTCCGGGACGCTTCTCCTTCAACGTCAAGGGTGGGCGCTGCGAGGCCTGCCAGGGCGATGGTGTGATCAAGGTGGAGATGCACTTCCTGCCGGACATCTACGTGCCCTGCGACGTCTGCAAGGGCAAGCGCTACAACCGCGAGACCCTGGAGGTGAAGTACAAGGGACGCAGCATCCACGAGGTGCTGGAGATGACCATCGAGGAGGCCCGCGAGTTCTTCGATCCGATTCCCGCGGTGGCCCGTCGGCTACAGACGCTGATCGACGTAGGGCTGTCCTATATCAGGCTGGGACAGAACGCTACCACCCTCTCCGGCGGCGAGGCACAGCGGGTCAAGCTGTCGCGCGAGCTGTCCAAGCGCGATACCGGCAAGACCCTGTATATCCTCGACGAGCCAACCACCGGCCTGCACTTCGCCGACATCCAGCAGCTGCTCGACGTGCTGCACCGCCTGCGCGACCACGGCAACACCGTGGTGGTGATCGAGCACAACCTGGACGTGATCAAGACCGCCGACTGGCTGGTGGACCTCGGCCCGGAGGGCGGTTCACGCGGCGGGCAGATCATTGCCCACGGCACGCCGGAATCCGTGGCGGCGATGCCGCAGTCGTTCACCGGGCGCTTCCTCGCTCCGCTGCTGGAACGGGACCGGGTGTAATGCGTGGCGGCGCCCCGGAGAACGGACCGTGCCGCTCAAGCACTTTCGAGAACAACAAAAAACCGGGCACTGGGCCCGGTTTCTTGTCGCTCGTCCACGTTTACTCGGCAGCTGCTTCCACAGCCTCGGCAACCGGACGATCCACCAGCTCGACATAGGCCATGGGGGCGTTGTCGCCGGCGCGGAAACCGCACTTCAGGATACGCAGATAGCCGCCCTGACGGTTGGCATAGCGCTTGCCCAAGTCGTTGAACAGCTTGCCGACGGCGGACTTCGAACGGGTACGATCGAAGGCCAGGCGACGGTTGGAGACGCTGTCTTCCTTGGCCAGGGTGATCAGCGGCTCGGCGACGCGACGCAGTTCCTTGGCCTTGGGCAGGGTGGTTTTGATCAGTTCGTGCTCGAACAGCGACACCGCCATGTTCTGGAACATGGCCTTGCGGTGTGCGCTGGTGCGGCTCAGATGACGGCCACTTTTACGATGACGCATGGTTAAATTCCTTACCAAACTTGTTCGTTCGGTGGTTATGACGCTCAGGCCGTAGCCTTGTCGTCCTTCTTCAGACTTGCCGGCGGCCAGTTGTCGAGGCGCATACCGAGGGACAGACCACGGGAAGCCAGAACGTCCTTGATTTCGGTCAGGGACTTCTTGCCCAGGTTCGGAGTCTTCAACAGCTCCACTTCGGTGCGCTGAATCAGGTCACCGATGTAGTAGATGTTCTCCGCCTTCAGACAGTTGGCCGAACGTACGGTCAGCTCCAGATCGTCGACCGGACGCAGAAGGATCGGATCGATCTCGTCCTCCTGCTCGACCACCACCGGTGCGGTGTCACCCTTGAGGTCGACGAACGCGGCCAGCTGCTGCTGCAGAATGGTCGCGGCACGGCGGATGGCCTCTTCGGGATCCAGGGTACCGTTGGTCTCCAGATCGATGACCAGCTTGTCCAGGTTGGTGCGCTGCTCGACACGGGCGTTTTCCACCACGTAGGCAACACGACGGACCGGGCTGAAGGAAGCGTCGAGCTGCAGACGACCGATACTGCGGCTTTCGTCTTCGTCGCTCAAGCGGGCATCGGCGGGCTCATAGCCACGCCCACGAGCCACCTTGAGCTTCATGTTCAGTACGCCGTTGTCCGCCAGGTTGGCGATTACATGGCCGCCGTTGACGATTTCGACATCATGATCCAGCTGAATATCGGCAGCGGTGACCGCGCCTGGGCCCTTCTTGCTCAGGCTCAGCGTGACTTCGTCGCGACCGTGCAGCTTGATGGCCAGGCCCTTCAGGTTGAGCAGGATTTCGATGACATCTTCCTGCACGCCTTCGATGGCACTGTACTCATGAAGCACGCCGTCGATCTCAACCTCGACCACTGCGCAGCCGGGCATGGAGGACAGCAGGATGCGACGCAGGGCATTGCCCAGGGTATGACCAAAACCGCGCTCGAGAGGCTCGAGCGTGATCTTGGCGCGGGTCGGACTGACCGCCTGCACATCGATGTGGCGGGGGGTCAGGAACTCATTTACCGAACTCTGCATGGATATACCTATTTTCTAGCCCTTACTTGGAGTAGAGCTCGACAATCAGGTTTTCGTTGATGTCGGCAGACAGGTCGCTGCGGGCCGGCACGCTCTTGAACACGCCAGACTTCTTCTCGGTATCCACTTCAACCCACTCGACGCGGCCGCGCTGGGCGCAGAGTTCAAGAGCCTGAGCAATGCGCAGCTGATTCTTGGCTTTCTCGCGAATGGCCACGACGTCGCCGGCCTTGATCTGGTAGGACGGGATGTTCACGGTCTGGCCATTGACGGTAATGGCCTTGTGCGAAACCAGCTGGCGGGATTCGGCACGGGTAGCGCCGAAGCCCATGCGATAGATGACGTTGTCCAGGCGGCACTCAAGCAGCTGCAGCAGGTTTTCGCCGGTGGAACCCTTGCGGCGGCTGGCTTCCTTGTAGTAACCACTGAACTGACGCTCCAGCACACCGTAGATACGGCGGACTTTCTGCTTCTCGCGCAGCTGGGAACCGTACTCGGACAGACGACCACGGCGCTGACCATGAACACCGGGAGCCGACTCGACGTTGCACTTGGACTCGAGCGCGCGGGAGCCGCTCTTCAGGAACAGGTCAGTGCCTTCGCGACGGGACAGTTTGCATTTGGGACCAATGTAACGAGCCATTCTTCACTGTCTCCTATTACACGCGACGCTTCTTCGGCGGACGGCAACCGTTGTGCGGGATCGGGGTCACGTCGGTGATGCTGGCAATCTTGTAACCGCAGGCATTGAGGGCGCGCACGGCGGATTCGCGACCCGGACCGGGACCCTTGACGTTCACGTCGAGGTTCTTCAGACCGTACTCCAGAGCAGCCTGGCCGGCACGCTCGGCAGCCACTTGGGCAGCGAACGGAGTGCTCTTACGGGAGCCGCGGAAACCGGAACCACCCGAGGTCGCCCAGGACAGCGCGTTGCCCTGACGGTCGGTGATGGTCACGATGGTGTTGTTAAAGGACGCATGGATATGGGCAATGCCATCCACCACGGTCTTTTTGATTTTCTTACGAGGACGAGCAGCAGGTTTTGCCATGATTAGATTCCTGTCGATTCGCGAACGCGATTACTTGCGGATCGGCTTGCGCGGGCCCTTGCGGGTACGGGCGTTGGTCTTGGTACGCTGACCGCGAACCGGCAGGCCACGGCGATGACGCAGGCCGCGGTAGCAGCCCAGATCCATCAGGCGCTTGATTTTCATGTTGACTTCGCGGCGCAGGTCACCTTCGGTGGTGAGCTTGGCTACTTCGCCACGCAGTTGCTCGATCTGCTCGTCCGAGAGATCCTTGATCTTTGCTGCCGGATTGACGCCGGTAGCGGCACAGATAGCCTGTGCAGTGGTACGACCGACACCATAGATATAGGTCAGCGAGATAACAGTATGCTTGTTATCTGGAATGTTGACGCCTGCGATACGGGCCATTCAGTGGAACTCCAATTGACAGCTACCCACGCCCTGGAAGCCAAGAAATAGGGCGCAGGATACTAGCGCTGTAATAAAAAAGAATCAACCCGGCAGCACACTAGCTGCCGGGTTCATCACGCGAGGTTCACACTCAGCCTTGGCGCTGCTTGTGACGCGGCTCCGCGCTGCAGATCACGCGCACGACACCGTCGCGGCGGATGATCTTGCAGTTACGGCACAGCTTTTTCACCGACGCACGAACTTTCATCACCAACTCCTCGAACCTTATGGGCGAATCAGCGGAGCATGCCGCCGCCATAGCCCTTCAGGTTGCTTTTCTTCATCAGGGATTCGTACTGGTGCGAAACGAGGTGCGATTGTACTTGCGACATGAAGTCCATCACAACCACCACCACGATCAGCAACGAAGTCCCGCCAAGATAGAACGGCACGTTGGCTGCCACCACCAGGAACTGTGGGAGCAGACAGACCGCCGTCATGTAGAGAGCGCCAAAAATGGTCAAGCGGGTCAGTACACCATCGATATAGCGCGCCGACTGCTCACCCGGCCTGATGCCCGGAATGAAAGCGCCCGATTTTTTCAGGTTTTCCGCCACATCCTTGGGATTGAACATCAGCGCAGTGTAGAAGAAGCAGAAGAAAATGATCCCCACACTGAACAGGAGGATATTCAATGGCTGACCGGGCGCGATGGCCTGGGCAATGTCCTGCAGCCAGCCCATGCCTTCCGACTGACCAAACCAGGACCCCAGCGAAGCTGGGAACAGCAGGATGCTGCTAGCGAAAATGGCCGGAATGACCCCCGCCATATTCACCTTCAGCGGCAAGTGGCTGGTCTGCGCAGCAAAAACCTTGCGACCCTGCTGACGCTTGGCATAGTGCACCGCAATACGTCGCTGGCCACGCTCGACGAAAACCACGAAGCCGATGATCGCCACAGCCAGCAGCGCGACAGACAGCAGAGCAATGATATTGATATCACCCTGACGGGCAGACTCGAACGACTGACCGATCGCTGCCGGCAGACCGGCCACGATCCCGGCAAAGATCAGCATCGAGATACCATTGCCGACGCCTCGCTCGGTAATCTGCTCACCCAGCCACATCATGAACATCGCACCAGCCACGAAGGTGGTCACAGCCACGAAGTGGAAGCTGAAATCGGCGGCGAAGGCGACACCCTGGCTGGCCAGACCGACGGACATGCCGAAGGCTTGGATAATCGCCAGAACAAGTGTCCCGTAACGGGTGTACTGGCTGATCTTGCGACGACCGGCCTCGCCCTCCTTCTTCAACTGCTCCAGCTGGGGGCTGACCACGGTCATCAGCTGCATGATGATCGATGCCGAAATATACGGCATGATCCCCAGCGCAAAGATGCTCATCCGCTCCAGCGCGCCACCAGAGAACATGTTGAACAGGCTAAGAATGGTTCCCTCGTTCTGCTGGAACAGTTCCGCCAGCCTGTCGGGATTGATTCCTGGCACCGGGATATGCGCGCCTATGCGATAGACGATGATCGCCAGGAACAGGAACCGCAGCCGAGCCCAGAGCTCGGACAGCCCGCCATTGCTGAGTGCGGAGAGAGCACCTTGCTTAGCCATTTAGTCCTCGATCTTACCGCCAGCTGCTTCGATGGCCGCACGCGCACCCTTGGTGACGGCGATCCCCTTCAGGGTAACGGCCCGACCTACCTCGCCAGACAGCATGACCTTCACGCGACGGACGTTCTGATTGACCAGATCGGCATCCTTCAGCGCCTGCAGAGTCACGACATCACCGTCCACCTTGGCCAGCTCGGAAGTGCGAATTTCCGCACGATCCATGGCTTTCAGGGAAGTGAAGCCGAACTTCGGCAGACGGCGATGCAGAGGCTGCTGACCGCCCTCGAACCCGGGAGCGATCTTGCCGCCGGAGCGGGAAGTCTGCCCTTTGTGGCCACGGCCGCCGGTCTTCCCGAGGCCGCTGCCGATGCCACGACCCGGACGCAGCTTCTCGCGCCGGGCACCCGGCGCGGAACGCAGATCGTTCAGTTGCATGGATTAACCCTCCACACGCAGCAGGTAATAGGCCTTGTTGATCATCCCGCGATTTTCAGGGGTATCCTGAACTTCGACAGTGTGACCGATGCGACGCAGGCCCAGGCCCTTGACGCAAGCCTTGTGATTGGCCAGACGACCATTCAGGCTCTTGACCAGAGTGACTTTGACGGTTGCCATGATCAGAGAATCTCCTCGACGCTCTTGCCACGCTTGGCGGCCACCGAATCGGGGGACTGCATTTCCTTCAGACCCTTGAAGGTGGCGTAAACCACGTTCACCGGATTGGTCGAACCGTAGCACTTGGCCAGGACGTTCTGCACACCCGCAACCTCGAGAACGGCACGCATGGCACCGCCGGCGATGATCCCGGTACCCTCGCTGGCAGGCTGCATATAGACCCGGGAAGCGCCATGGGCGGACTTGACCGGATACTGCAGAGTGGTACCGTTCAGATCGACTTGGATCATGTTGCGGCGGGCAGCTTCCATGGCCTTCTGAATAGCAGCCGGGACCTCGCGGGACTTGCCGCGACCAAAGCCAACACGACCCTTGCCATCGCCAACGACAGTCAGCGCGGTAAAGGTGAAGATGCGACCACCCTTGACGGTCTTGGCGACGCGATTGACCTGGACCAGCTTCTCGATGTAGCCCTCGTCGCGCTTTTGCTCGTTATTCGCCATAACTTAGAACTCCAGCCCGCCTTCACGAGCAGCATCGGCCAGTGCCTTGACACGACCGTGGTACTTGAAGCCAGAACGGTCGAATGCCACCTGGGTTACGCCAGCGGCCTTCGCACGCTCGGCTACCAGTTGGCCAACCTTCTTGGCCGCATCGACGTTGCCGGTGGCAGCGTCACGCAGTTCTTTGTCCAAGGTCGAGGCAGAAGCCAGAACCTTGCCGCCGTCGGCCGTGATGACCTGGGCGTAGATATGCTGGGAAGAGCGATACACGCAGAGGCGTACGGTTTCCAGCTCGCGCATTTTCAGGCGCGCCTTGCGGGCGCGACGCAGACGAGTTTCTTTCTTTACGCTCATTTGCTATGCCCTACTTCTTCTTGGCTTCTTTGCGATGGACCACTTCGCCGGCATACCGCACACCCTTGCCCTTGTACGGCTCGGGACGACGGAAGTCGCGAATCTCGGCCGCCACCTGACCAACCAGCTGCTTGTCGATGCCCTTGATCAGGATATCGGTCTGGCTGGGAGTCTCTGCAGTGATGCCTTGCGGCAGCTCATAGTCCACCGGATGGGAGAAGCCAAGCGCCAGGGACAGGATCTGCCCCTTGGCCTGCGCCTTGTAACCAACGCCAACCAGCTGCAGCTTGCGCTCGAAGCCCTGACTGACACCGATCACCATGTTGTTGACGAGTGCACGAGTGGTACCGGCCATGGCCCGGTTCTGCTGATCGCCATTGCGGGCAGCAAAACGCAGCTCACCGGCATCCTGGATGACCTCGACGGAAGGATGCACATTCAATTCGAGAGAGCCCTTGGCTCCCTTCACCGAAAGCTGCTGACCGGCCAGATTGATCTCTACGCCAGCGGGCAGCTTGACGGGGTTCTTAGCAACGCGAGACATGCTGTTCCCCCCTTAGAACACAGTGCAGAGCACTTCGCCGCCAACACCAGCAGCACGGGCCGCACGATCAGTCATCACACCCTTGTTGGTGGACACGATCGAAACGCCCAGACCGCCACGCACTTTCGGCAGCTGATCGACGGACTTGTACTGGCGCAGGCCAGGACGACTCACGCGCTTGAGCTCCTCGATGACCGGACGGCCCTCGAAATACTTGAGCTCGATAGACAGCAGCGGCTTGATATCGCTGCTGACTTGATAATCCGAAATGTAGCCCTCGTTCTTGAGAACACTGGCCACAGCCACCTTCAGCTTGGAAGACGGCATACTCACGACGGTCTTCTCAGCCATCTGGGCATTACGGATACGAGTTAGCATGTCCGCTAACGGGTCCTGCATACTCATGGGCTAATTGCTCCTGATACAGAAAGAAAGCCTTGCGGCCTGAGCCCCTGACCTTGACTACAGGTGAAAATCAAAAGTCAGGAGAGCCGAACATCCTAGAGGCTGTCCAGAAAAGAATCAAGCCCCAAAAGGGGCTTGATTCAGATAGCCCGGACTCGACGAAGACTTCGCGAGTCCGAGATGTACTTACCAGCTGGCCTTGACCAGACCCGGCACGTCACCGCGCATGGCGGCCTGGCGCAGCATGTTGCGAGCCAGACCGAACTTGCGGTAGACGCCATGAGGACGACCGGTCAGACGGCAGCGGTTGCGCAGGCGCGAGGCACTGGCATCACGCGGCTGCTTCTGCAGGGCGATCTGGGCTTCCCAACGCTGCTCCGGAGCGGAGTTCGGGTTGGCGATGATAGCTTTCAGCTCGGCACGCTTCTTGGCGTACTTGGCAACCGTTTGCTGACGCTTCAGCTCGCGGTTCTTCATGCTCTGTTTGGCCATTGCCTGCTCCAGTCAGTTGCGGAACGGGAAGTTGAAGGCACGCAGCAGAGCGCGACCTTCATCATCGGTACGGGCAGTGGTGGTCAGGGTGATGTCCAGACCACGCAGCGCATCGATCTTGTCGTAATCGATTTCCGGGAAGATGATCTGCTCTTTGACGCCCATGCTGTAGTTGCCGCGACCATCGAAGGACTTGGCATTCAGACCGCGGAAGTCACGCACACGCGGCAGGGAGATCGCGAGCAGACGATCCAGGAATTCGTACATACGATCGCGACGCAGCGTCACCTTGACACCGATCGGCCAGCCCTCACGAACCTTGAAACCCGCAATTGACTTGCGAGCATAGGTGACGATCGGCTTTTGACCAGTGATTTTTTCCAGGTCAGCAACTGCGTTCTCGATGATTTTCTTATCACCGATAGCTTCGCCAAGACCCATGTTCAGAGTGATTTTGGTAACGCGCGGAACTTCCATCACGTTGGCCAGCTGAAGCTCTTCCTTCAACTTGGGCGCGATTTCTTTCCGATAAATCTCTTTTAGTCGTGCCATGGTTATCTACCTAGCAGTGCTCAAGCATCAACCGGCTTTTGGGTCGACTTGAAGACACGAATTTTCTTGCCGTCTTCGACCTTGAAACCGACGCGATCAGCCTTGTTGGTTTCGGCATTGAAGATGGCCACGTTGGAGACGTGCAGAGGCGCCTCCTTCTCGACGATACCGCCCTGGACGCCCAGCATCGGATTCGGCTTGCTGTGGCGCTTGATCAGGTTGACCCCACCGACGACCAGACGGTCGTCCGCGAGAACCTTGAGCACCTTGCCACGCTTGCCCTTGTCCTTGCCGGCGATGACGATGATCTCGTCGTCACGACGAATCTTTTGCATGACGGCTTCTCCTTACAGCACTTCAGGGGCGAGCGAGACGATCTTCATGAACTTCTCGGAACGAAGCTCACGGGTAACCGGCCCGAAGATGCGAGTGCCGATCGGCTCCTGCTTGTTGTTCAGCAGGACTGCCGCATTGCCGTCGAAGCGGATGATGGAGCCATCGGGACGGCGGACACCGTGCCTGGTGCGAACCACCACAGCCGTCATGACCTGGCCCTTCTTGACCTTGCCGCGCGGAATCGCTTCCTTCACGGTCACCTTGATGATGTCGCCGATGCCGGCGTAACGGCGATGAGAGCCGCCCAGCACCTTGATGCACATGACGCGACGGGCACCGCTGTTGTCGGCCACGTCGAGCATGGATTGAGTCTGAATCATAACTTTCTCCGACCCTTAGTCTCTTAGACTTCCACCGCGCGCTCGACGACTTCCACCAGCATCCAGGACTTGGTCTTGGCCAGCGGACGGGTCTCGCGGATGGTGACCGTGTCGCCGATACGGCACTGGTTGGTTTCGTCGTGGGCGTGCAGCTTGGTCGAACGCTTCACGTATTTACCGTAGATCGGGTGCTTCACGCGGCGCTCGATCAGGACGGTGATGGTCTTGTCCATTTTGTCGCTTACGACACGGCCGGTCAGCGTACGAACGGTTTTCTGAGCTTCAGCCATGATCACTTACCTGCCTGCTGGTTGAGCACAGTCTTGACGCGAGCGATATCGCGCTTCACTTGCGAGAGCAGGTGACTCTGCCCCAGTTGGCCAGTTGCCTTCTGCATGCGCAGATTGAACTGGTCACGCAGCAGGCCGAGCAATTGCTCGCTCAGTTGCTCAGCCGATTTTTCACGAAGTTCATTCGCTTTCATCACATCACCGTCCGCTTAACAAAAGTGGTGGCGAGCGGCAGCTTGGCTGCTGCCAGGGCGAAAGCCTCGCGCGCCAGCTCTTCGGAAACACCCTCGATTTCGTAGAGCACCTTGCCCGGCTGGATCTGGGCCACCCAGTACTCGACGTTACCCTTACCTTTACCCATACGAACTTCGAGGGGTTTCTTGGTAACCGGCTTGTCGGGGAATACGCGGATCCAGATCTTGCCGCCACGCTTGACGTGACGGGTCAAGGCGCGACGTGCAGCCTCGATCTGGCGAGCGGTGAGACGACCGCGGCTCACGGACTTCAGGGCAAACTCGCCGAAGCTGACCTTGCTACCACGGTGAGCCAAGCCACGGTTGTGGCCGGTCATCTGCTTGCGGAATTTTGTACGCTTGGGTTGCAGCATGTTGCGTACTCCTCTTACTTAGCAGCTTTTTTGCGAGGCGCAGGCGCTTGCGGCTTGAGCTCTTCATGCTGGCCACCAATGACCTCGCCCTTGAAGATCCAAACCTTGACGCCGATCACACCATAGGTGGTGTGCGCTTCGTAGGTGGCGTAATCGATATCTGCGCGCAGGGTGTGCAGCGGCACACGGCCTTCGCGATACCATTCGGTACGGGCAATTTCGGCACCGCCCAGACGACCACTCACCTGGATCTTGATGCCCTTGGCACCAATGCGCATGGCGTTCTGCACGGCGCGCTTCATGGCGCGACGGAACATTACGCGACGCTCAAGCTGCTGGGCTACGCTCTGAGCAACCAGCATACCGTCAAGCTCCGGCTTGCGGATCTCTTCGATGTTGATGTGCACCGGCACACCCATTTGCTTGGTCAGGTCCTGACGCAGCTTCTCGACATCCTCACCTTTCTTGCCGATCACGATGCCGGGACGAGCGGTGTGGATGGTGATGCGTGCGGTTTGAGCCGGACGAGCGATGTCGATACGGCTCACGGACGCGCTTTTTAGTTTGTCTTGGAGGTACTCACGCACCTTCAGGTCGGCGAACAGATAATCGGCATAAGTGCGCTTATCTGCATACCAGACCGAGGTATGCTCCTTGACGATTCCCAGGCGGATGCCAACGGGATGTACTTTCTGACCCATCTGATCGACTCCGTTACTTGTCCGCAACCTTGACAGTGATATGGCAAGACCGCTTGACGATGCGATCAGCACGGCCCTTGGCGCGCGGCATGATGCGCTTAAGCGAACGCCCCTCGTTGACGAAAACGGTGGAAACCTTCAGGTCATCCACGTCTGCGCCCTCGTTGTGCTCGGCGTTGGCAACGGCCGACTCCAGCACTTTCTTCATGATCTCGGCGGCTTTCTTGCTGCTGAAAGCCAGGAGGCTGAGCGCATCGCCCACCTTCTTCCCGCGGATCTGGTCGGCGACCAAGCGGGCTTTCTGGGCGGAGATTCGAGCGCCCGACAGCTTAGCGGCTACTTCCATCTTTCCTTACCCCTCAACGCTTGGCTTTCTTGTCTGCCGCATGACCACGATAGGTACGGGTAGCAGCAAACTCGCCTAGTTTGTGACCGACCATATCCTCGCTGATAAGCACCGGGACATGCTGACGGCCGTTATGCACAGCAATGGTCAGACCGACCATCTGCGGCAGGATCATCGAACGACGCGACCAGGTCTTGACCGGTTTGCGATCGTTTTTTTCCACCGCCACTTCGACCTTCTTCAACAGGTGAAGATCGATGAAAGGACCTTTTTTCAGAGAACGCGGCACAGTCGTATCCCTCTAGTTACTTACGGCGGCGGACAATCATGTTGTCGGTGCGCTTGTTCGACCGGGTCTTCGCACCCTTGGTCGGGAAGCCCCACGGCGACACCGGATGACGGCCACCCGAGGTACGACCTTCACCACCACCATGCGGGTGGTCGACCGGGTTCATCGCCACGCCACGAACGGTCGGGCGAACACCACGCCAGCGCTTGGCACCGGCCTTGCCCAGCGAGCGCAGACTGTGCTCGGAGTTGGACACCTCGCCCAGGGTCGCACGGCAATCAGCCAGGACCTTGCGCATCTCGCCAGAGCGCAGACGCAGGGTCACGTAGGCACCCTCACGCGCAACCAGCTGCACGGAAGCACCGGCAGAACGGGCGATCTGCGCACCCTTGCCCGGCTTCAGCTCGATAGCGTGAATGGTGGAGCCGACTGGAATGTTGCGCAGCGGCAGGGTATTGCCCGCCTTGATCGGTGCGTTCACGCCGGAGATCAGCTGGTCACCAGCCGTCACACCCTTCGGCGCGATGATGTAGCGACGCTCGCCGTCGGCATACTTCAGCAGTGCGATATGCGCGGTGCGGTTCGGGTCGTACTCGATGCGCTCGACGATGGCAGGAATACCATCCTTGCTGCGACGAAAGTCGACCAGGCGATAGTGCTGCTTGTGACCACCACCGATATGACGGGTGGTGATGCGACCGTTGTTGTTACGGCCGCCGGACTTGGACTTCTTCTCCAGCAGCGGCGCATAGGGGGCACCCTTGTGCAGCTCCTGGTTGACCACCTTGACCACGAAGCGGCGGCCAGCGGAAGTCGGTTTGCATTTAACGATTGCCATGATGCACCCCTTTACTCAGCGCTGCTGGCGAAATCGAGATCTTGGCCGGCCTGAAGAGCGACGTACGCCTTCTTCCAGTCGTTGCGCTTGCCCAGACCGCGAGCGGTGCGCTTGGTCTTGCCCTGGACATTCAGGGTGGTGACACGAGCGACCTTCACTTCGAACAGAGCTTCGACAGCCTTCTTGATTTCCAGCTTGGTTGCATCGGTGGCAACCTTGAAAACGAACTGCTTCTTGCTTTCCGCCAGCACGGTGGCCTTCTCGGAGATGTGCGGACCAAGCAGCACTTTGAAAACGCGTTCCTGGTTCATCCCAGCAGCTCCTCGAATTTCTTCACGGCCGGCACGGTGATCAGCACCTTGTCATACGCGATCAGGCTGACCGGATCGGAACCCTGAACGTCGCGAACATCGACATGCGGCAGGTTGCGGGCAGCCAGATACAGGTTCTGATCCACAGCATCGGAGACGATCAGCACATCGTTCAGGCCCAGGCTACCCAGCTTGCTCACCAAGCTCTTGGTCTTCGGGGCATCCACGGCGAAATCTTCAACAATGACCAGGCGATCCTGGCGTACCAACTCGCTCAGAATCGAGCGCAGAGCGGCACGGTACATCTTCTTGTTGAGCTTCTGCTCGTGATTCTGCGGACGAGCGGCGAAGGTCATGCCGCCGCCACGCCAGATCGGACCACGAGTGGTACCGGCACGCGCACGACCGGTGCCCTTCTGGCGCCAGGGGCGCTTGCCGCCACCGCTGACGTCGGAGCGATTCTTCTGCTGCTTGCTGCCCTGGCGACCACCCGCCAGATAGGCAACGACAGCCTGATGCACGAGGGTCTCGTTGAACTCGCCGCCAAAAGTGCGCTCGGAGACTTCGATCGCCTGAGCGCCATTCACATTCAATTGCATCTCAGCTTCCCCCTTAACCGCGAGCCTTGGCTGCCGGACGCACGATCACATCGCCGCCGGTAGCGCCGGGAACAGCACCCTTGACCAGCAGCAGATTGCGCTCGGCATCGACACGAACCACTTCCAGGGACTGCACAGTCACGCGCTCGGCACCCATATGACCGGACATCTTCTTGCCCTTGAACACACGGCCAGGAGTCTGGCACTGGCCGATGGAGCCCGGAACACGGTGGGAGACTGAGTTGCCGTGGGTATTGTCCTGACCACGAAAATTCCAGCGCTTGATGGTACCGGCATAGCCTTTACCCTTGGACTGACCGGTGACATCCACCAACTGTCCTGCCTGGAAAATTTCGGTAGTGATCTGATCACCGGCCTGGTACTCGCCCTCTTCGAGGCGGAACTCCCAGACACCACGACCAGCAGCGACATTCGCCTTGGCGAAGTGACCAGCCTGCGCTTTGGTCACACGCGAAGCACGGCGCTCGCCAACAGTGATTTGCACTGCACGATAGCCGTCGCTTTCTTCGTTCTTGAACTGGGTCACGCGATTCGGCTCGATCTCGATGACCGTAACCGGAATGGAGACACCTTCTTCGGTGAAAATGCGGGTCATGCCGCACTTACGACCGACTACACCAATAGTCATTTTTTGAACCTCTCGAGTGTACGGGGCTTTCACCCGCTATGGCCGCCCATTTCAGAGCGTTACACGACCAAAACCTGAACGGTCTTAGCCGAGGCTGATCTGCACTTCCACGCCAGCCGCCAGATCGAGCTTCATCAGCGCATCGACGGTCTTGTCGGTCGGCTGAACGATGTCCAGCACACGCTTGTGGGTACGAATTTCGTACTGATCACGCGCATCCTTGTTGACGTGCGGCGAAAC
This sequence comes from Azotobacter chroococcum, assembly GCF_002220155.1. Lineage (NCBI taxonomy): Bacteria > Pseudomonadati > Pseudomonadota > Gammaproteobacteria > Pseudomonadales > Pseudomonadaceae > Azotobacter > Azotobacter chroococcum. The sequence continues at coordinate 3,961,306 of NZ_CP011835.1, forward strand.
CAGAACGGTATACCGCTCTTTGCGAGTAGGCAGAGGAATCGGACCACGCACCTGAGCACCAGTACGTTTCGCGGTTTCCACGATTTCCTGGGTAGATTGATCAATCAGGCGATGGTCAAAAGCCTTCAACCGAATACGGATTTGTTGGTTTTGCATTTTGACCTCAGACTCGAAGTTGCCACCCTACCGAGCGGAATACGCCCGATAAAAGGAGGCGCAATTGTACGGATGCCCCCCCAAGGTGTCAATAAAATGATCAGCAATAGAAAAAGCCCCAAAAGGGGCTTTTTCTATCACCTCATCGATTACTCGATGACCTTGGCAACCACACCGGCGCCAACGGTACGACCGCCTTCGCGAATTGCGAAGCGCAGACCGTCTTCCATGGCGATCGGAGCGATCAGGGTGACGACCATCTTGATGTTGTCACCCGGCATCACCATCTCGACGCCTTCCGGCAGCTCGACGTTACCGGTCACGTCGGTGGTGCGGAAGTAGAACTGCGGACGGTAGCCCTTGAAGAACGGAGTGTGACGACCACCCTCTTCCTTGGACAGCACGTACACTTCGGCTTCGAACTTGGTGTGCGGCTTGATGGTGCCCGGCTTGGCCAGAACCTGGCCGCGCTCCACGTCTTCACGCTTGGTGCCGCGCAGCAGGGCGCCGATGTTTTCGCCGGCACGACCTTCGTCGAGCAGCTTGCGGAACATTTCCACGCCAGTGCAGGTAGTCTTGGTGGTCGGACGGATACCAACGATCTCCACCTCCTCACCCACCTTGACGATGCCACGCTCGACACGACCGGTCACCACGGTGCCACGGCCGGAGATCGAGAACACGTCTTCGATCGGCATCAGGAACGGCTGATCGATGGCACGCACCGGCTCCGGAATGTAGGAGTCGAGGGTTTCCACCAGCTTGCGCACGGCGGAAACGCCGATGCCGTTGTCATCCTTGCCTTCCAGGGCCATCAGGGCAGAGCCGGTGATGATCGGGGTGTCGTCGCCCGGGAAGTCGTAGGTGGACAGCAGATCGCGCACTTCCATCTCGACCAGCTCCAGGAGCTCGGCGTCGTCGACCATGTCGGCCTTGTTCAGGAACACGACGATGTAGGGAACGCCCACCTGACGGGACAGCAGAATGTGCTCGCGGGTTTGCGGCATGGGGCCGTCGGCAGCCGAGCAGACCAGGATAGCGCCGTCCATCTGGGCAGCACCGGTGATCATGTTCTTCACGTAGTCGGCGTGACCGGGGCAATCGACGTGCGCGTAGTGACGGGTTGCAGAATCGTATTCAACGTGGGAAGTGTTGATGGTGATACCGCGCGCCTTTTCTTCCGGAGCATTGTCGATCTGATCGAAGGCACGAGCGGAGCCACCCCAAGTCTCGGAGCAGACCTTGGTCAGGGCGGCCGTCAGAGTGGTTTTGCCATGGTCCACGTGACCGATGGTGCCGACGTTGACGTGCGGTTTGTTACGTTCGAATTTTTCCTTAGCCACGACAGTAAACCTCTTACTTAAAGGGCTGAATCAACCTTGTTTTTTGACGATAGCTTCGGCGATGTTGGCCGGAGCTTCGGAGTACTTCGAGAATTCCATGGAGTAGCTGGCGCGTCCCTGGGACATCGAACGTACATCGGTAGCGTAACCAAACATCTCGCCCAGCGGGACTTCGGCGCGGATGACCTTGCCGGAGACGGTGTCCTCCATACCCTGGATCAGACCACGGCGACGGTTCAAGTCACCCATGACATCACCCATGTAGTCTTCCGGAGTAACCACCTCGACCTTCATGATCGGCTCGAGCAGCACCGCACCGCCCTTCTGGGACAGTTGCTTGGTCGCCATGGAGGCCGCGATCTTGAACGCCATTTCGTTGGAGTCAACGTCATGGTAGGAGCCATCGAATACGGCGGCCTTCAGACCAAGCAGCGGATAACCCGCAACCACACCGTTCTTCATCTGCTCTTCGATACCCTTCTGGATCGCCGGGATGTATTCCTTCGGAATCACACCACCCACAACCTCGTTAGTGAAGAGCAACCCTTCCTGACCCTCGTCAGCCGGCTCGAAACGGATCCAACAATGACCGAACTGGCCACGACCACCGGACTGACGCACGAACTTGCCTTCGATCTCGCACTTGTTGCGAATGGTCTCGCGATAAGCCACCTGAGGCTTGCCGATGTTAGCCTCAACACCGAACTCGCGCTTCATGCGATCGACCAGAATGTCCAGATGCAACTCGCCCATACCGGAAATAATGGTCTGACCACTTTCCTCGTCGGTCTTGACGCGGAAAGACGGATCTTCCTGTGCCAGCTTGCCAAGGGCGATACCCATCTTTTCCTGGTCAGCCTTGGTCTTCGGCTCGACCGCCACGGAGATTACCGGCTCCGGGAAGTCCATACGCTCGAGAATGATCGGCTTCTCGATCGAGCACAGGGTGTCACCAGTGGTGACGTCCTTCATACCGATCAGCGCCGCGATATCACCAGCACGCACTTCCTTGATTTCTTCGCGAGTGTTGGCGTGCATTTGCACCATACGCCCCACACGCTCTTTCTTGCCCTTGACCGAGTTGATAACCGAGTCGCCAGAGCTGAGAACACCCGAGTACACTCGAGCAAACGTCAGGGTACCCACAAACGGGTCGGTAGCGATCTTGAACGCCAGCGCCGAGAACGGCTCGTTATCGTCAGCATGACGCTCGTCGACGATTTCCTCGTTATCGGGATGCACGCCCTTGATCGCAGGGATCTCGGTCGGAGCCGGAAGAAATTCGATAACGGCGTCGAGAACCAGCGGAACACCCTTGTTCTTGAAGGAGGAACCGCATACAGCCGGGACGATCTCACACGCGATGGTGCGCTGACGCAGCCCAGCCTTGATCTCTTCGATCGACAGCTCGCCACCCTCAAGGTACTTGTTCATCAGCTCTTCGTTGGCTTCGGCAGCAGCCTCCACCATGTTGGAGCGATACTCCTCGGCAAGCCCCTGCAACTCCGCCGGAATCTCTTCCTCGCGATAGGTCATGCCCTGATCGTCTTCGTTCCAGTAAATCGCCTTCATCTTGAGAAGATCGATCTGACCCTGGAAGTTCTCTTCCGCGCCGATGGCCAGCTGTACCGGGACCGGAGTGTGGCCCAGACGCTTCTTGATCTGCTCGACGACGCGCAGGAAGTTGGCACCAGCACGGTCCATCTTGTTCACGTAGACGATACGCGGCACGCCGTACTTGTTGGCCTGACGCCATACGGTTTCGGACTGCGGCTCGACACCGGAGGTACCACAGAACACCACCACAGCGCCGTCCAGCACACGCAGTGAGCGCTCCACTTCGATGGTGAAGTCCACGTGACCGGGGGTATCGATGATGTTTACGCGATAGTTGTCGTATTGCTTGGTCGAGCCCTGCCAGAAGGCGGTGGTCGCAGCGGAGGTAATGGTGATACCGCGCTCCTGCTCCTGCACCATCCAGTCCATGGTGGCGGCGCCATCATGCACCTCGCCCATCTTGTGGTTGACGCCTGTGTAGAACAGGATCCGCTCCGTAGTCGTCGTCTTGCCTGCGTCCACATGGGCGCAGATACCGATGTTACGGTAGCGATTGATAGGGGTTGTACGGGCCACAATGAGGTCCTCGTAGATGGAGGCTGAATTCAGAAACGATAGTGCGAGAACGCCTTGTTCGCCTCGGCCATGCGATGCACGTCTTCACGCTTCTTCACAGCAGCGCCCTTGCCCTCGGAGGCATCAAGCAGCTCACCAGCGAGACGCAGGGCCATGGATTTCTCGCCACGCTTGCGTGCGGAGTCCACCAGCCAGCGCATGGCCAGCGCATTGCGACGCGACGGACGAACCTCGACCGGAACCTGGTAAGTCGCACCACCCACGCGGCGGGACTTCACTTCGACCAGCGGAGCGATGGCGTCGAGTGCTTTTTCGAAGATTTCCAGGGGATCGCTGTTCTTGCGGGATTTGACAGTATCCAGCGCGCCGTAAACGATGCGCTCGGCAACCGCTTTCTTGCCGCTTTCCATCACGTGGTTCATGAACTTGGCAAGAATTTGGCTTCCGTACTTCGGATCATCCAGAATCTCGCGCTTGGCTGCTACACGACGTCTTGGCATTGATAAGCCCTCAAACGGTCTTCAGGTTAGCTCGGAACGGTAGCCACCAAGGCCACGTCCGACCTTACTCTTATCGACTCAACAAATAGAAAATTGGCGCACCGAATTACTTCGGACGCTTGGTACCGTATTTGGAACGGCCCTGCTTGCGGTCTTTCACGCCGGTGGTATCCAGCGAACCGCGCACGGTGTGGTAACGGACACCCGGAAGGTCCTTGACACGACCGCCACGGATCAGCACTACACTGTGCTCCTGCAGGTTGTGCCCCTCGCCACCGATATAGGAGGTGACCTCGTAACCGTTGGTCAGGCGCACACGGCAGACCTTACGCAGTGCCGAGTTCGGTTTTTTCGGCGTGGTGGTGTACACGCGGGTGCACACGCCACGGCGCTGGGGGCAGTTCTGCAGCGCAGGCACGTCGCTCTTGTCGACGAGACGCTTGCGCGGCTGACGCACCAGCTGGTTGATAGTTGCCATCTACTAGCTCCACTGTTGTCTTTCGACATAAACAAAATGGCAGAGCGATTCGCCCTGCCAAATTTAGGGGTCCGTAAGTCTAAAGAGACTCCCGGACCCCGTCAAGGCAAGGCCCGACAGGCAGCTCGCCGCCCAGGCCTTGGCAGTCAACTGCCGCTGGTGTTGAGCGCCTCGGTCAGCGCGGCCTCGACCTCTTCCGCGCTCACCCGCACCGGCTTCTCGGCATCGCGCTTGCGCTTGCGCTCGCTGTGGTAGGCCAAACCGGTGCCGGCCGGAATCAGCCGGCCGACAACGACGTTCTCCTTCAGACCACGCAGGTAGTCGCGCTTGCCGGTGACCGCTGCCTCGGTGAGCACGCGGGTGGTCTCCTGGAAGGAAGCGGCGGAGATGAACGACTCGGTCGACAGCGACGCCTTGGTGATGCCCAGGAGGATGCGCTCGTACCTGGCCGGGAAGCGGTCCTCGGTCGCCAGTTGCTCGTTCTCCTCGAGCACCTGGGTCAGCTCCACCTGATCGCCCTTGATGAAGCTCGAGTCGCCGGCTTCGGCAACCTCGACCTTGCGCAGCATCTGCCGGAGGATGGTCTCGATGTGCTTGTCGTTGATCTTCACACCCTGCAGGCGGTACACGTCCTGGATCTCGTTGACGATGTACTTGGCCAGCGCGCTGACACCCAGCAGGCGCAGGATGTCGTGCGGATTGCTCGGACCGTCAGAGATTACTTCGCCGCGATTCACCTGTTCGCCTTCGAAGACGTTGAGGTGACGCCACTTCGGAATCAGCTCCTCGTAAGGGTCGCTGCCATCGTTCGGGGTGATGACCAGACGGCGCTTGCCCTTGGTTTCCTTGCCGAAGCTGATGGTGCCGCTGATTTCCGCCAGGATCGACGGCTCCTTCGGACGTCGCGCCTCGAACAGGTCCGCCACGCGCGGCAGACCACCGGTAATATCGCGGGTCTTCGAGGTTTCCTGCGGGATACGGGCGATCACGTCACCCACCCCCACTTCGGCACCATCGGCTACCCCTACCAGAGCGTTGGCCGGCAGGAAATACTGGGCCGGTACGTCGGTCCCCGGCAGCAGTAGCTCCTTGCCATTGGCATCGACCAGCTTCACGGCCGGACGGATATCCTTGCCGGCGGCCGGGCGGTCTTTCGCATCCATCACCTCAATGTTGGTCAGACCGGTCAGCTCGTCGGTCTGGCGCTTGATGGTGATGCCCTCCTCCATGCCGACGAAGGTCACGGTACCCTTCATCTCCGTCACGATCGGGTGGGTGTGCGGGTCCCACTTGGCAACGATGGCGCCCGGATCGACCTTGTCGCCTTCCTTCACCGAAATCACCGCACCGTAAGGCAGCTTGTAGCGCTCGCGCTCGCGACCGAAGTCGTCGGCCACGGCCAGCTCGCCAGAGCGGGACACCGCAACCAGGTTGCCGTCGGCGCGCTCGACGTGCTTCAGGTTGTGCAAACGGATGTTGCCACCGTTCTTCACCTGAACATTGTCCACTGCCGAGGTCCGGCTGGCCGCACCGCCGATGTGGAAGGTCCGCATGGTCAGCTGGGTACCCGGCTCACCGATCGACTGGGCGGCGATGACACCGACCGCCTCGCCGATGTTGACCTGGTGCCCACGAGCCAGATCGCGGCCGTAGCACTTGGCGCAGATGCCGTAGCGGGTCTCGCAGGTGATCGGCGAACGCACGACCACCTCGTCGATGGTGTTCACCTCGATGAACTCGACCCACTTCTCGTCAATCAGGGTGCCGGCCGGAACAATGACTTCGTCGGTCCCGGGACGGAACACATCCTTGGCGATGACCCGGCCCAGCACGCGCTCGCCGAGCGGTTCGACCACGTCGCCGCCCTCGATGTGCGGAGTCATCAGCAGGCCCTGTTCGGTGCCGCAATCGACCTCAGTCACGACCAGATCCTGGGCAACATCAACCAGACGACGGGTCAGGTAGCCGGAGTTCGCAGTTTTCAGTGCGGTATCCGCCAGACCCTTTCGTGCGCCGTGGGTTGAGATGAAGTACTGCAGTACGTTCAGGCCCTCGCGGAAGTTGGCGGTGATCGGGGTCTCGATGATCGAGCCATCGGGCTTGGCCATCAGACCGCGCATCCCGGCCAACTGGCGGATCTGCGCCGCGGAACCCCGCGCACCGGAGTCCGCCATCATGTACATGGAGTTGAACGACTCCTGCTCGACCTCGTTGCCATTGCGGTCGATGACCTTCTCCTTCGAGAGGTTGGCCATCATCGCCTTGGACACTTCGTCGTTAGCCTTCGACCACAGGTCGATTACCTTGTTGTACTTCTCGCCCTGGGTCACCAGGCCGGTGGCATACTGGCTTTCGATCTCCTTCACTTCCTCGGTGGCGCCGTCGATGATCCGCGCCTTTTCCGCCGGAATGACGAAGTCGTTCACGCCGATGGAAACCCCCGACAGGGTCGAGAAGGCAAAACCGGTGTACATCAGCTGGTCAGCGAAGATGACGGTATCCTTCAGGCCCACCGTACGATAGCAGTGGTTGATCAGCTTGGAGATCGCCTTCTTCTTCATCGGCTGATTGACCACATCATACGGCAGACCGGCCGGTACGACCTGGAACAGCAATGCACGGCCAACGGTAGTGTCGACGATGCGAGTGTTGTGAACCAGGCTGCCGTCTTTCTGCTTGACAGTCTCGTTGATCCGCACCTTCACGCGAGCGTGCAGTGATGCCTCGCCGCCCCGGAACACCCGGTCGACTTCCTGCAGGTCGGCGAAAACGCGACCCTCGCCCTTGGCGTTCACCGCTTCGCGGGTCATGTAGTACAGACCCAGCACCACGTCCTGCGACGGCACGATGATCGGCTCACCGTTGGCCGGCGAGAGGATGTTGTTGGTCGACATCATCAGCGCACGCGCCTCCAGCTGGGCCTCGAGGGTCAGCGGGACGTGCACGGCCATCTGGTCGCCGTCGAAGTCGGCATTGTAGGCAGCACAGACCAACGGGTGCAGCTGGATTGCCTTGCCCTCGATGAGCACCGGCTCGAACGCCTGGATACCCAGACGGTGCAGGGTCGGCGCACGGTTGAGCAGCACCGGATGTTCGCGGATGACTTCGGCGAGCACGTCCCAAACCTCGGGCAGCTCGCGCTCGACCATCTTCTTGGCCGCCTTGATGGTGGTGGCCATGCCACGGGTTTCCAGCTTGCCGAAGATGAACGGCTTGAACAGCTCGAGCGCCATCTTCTTCGGCAGACCGCACTGGTGCAGACGCAGGGTCGGGCCCACGGTGATCACCGAACGGCCGGAGTAGTCGACACGCTTGCCCAGCAGGTTCTGGCGGAAACGGCCCTGCTTGCCCTTGATCATGTCGGCCAGGGATTTCAGCGGGCGCTTGTTGGAACCGGTAATCGCCCGACCGCGGCGACCGTTGTCCAGCAGGGCGTCCACCGCCTCCTGCAGCATGCGCTTCTCATTGCGCACGATGATGTCCGGCGCAGCCAGGTCGAGCAGGCGCTTCAGACGGTTGTTGCGGTTGATTACCCGACGGTACAGATCGTTCAGGTCGGAAGTGGCGAAGCGGCCACCGTCCAGCGGCACCAGCGGACGCAGGTCCGGCGGCAGCACCGGCAACACGGTCAGCACCATCCACTCCGGCAGGTTGCCGGAGCCCTGGAAGGCCTCCATCAGCTTCAACCGCTTGGACAGCTTCTTGATCTTGGTTTCCGAGTTGGTCTGCGGAATCTCCTCGCGCAGGCGGCCGATCTCGTGCTCCAGGTCGATCTGGTTGAGCAGTTCGCGGACCGCCTCGGCGCCCATGCGCGCATCGAAGTCGTCACCGAACTCCTCGAGGGCCTCGAAGTACTGCTCGTCGTTGAGCAACTGGCCCTTCTCCAGCGTGGTCATGCCCGGATCGATCACCACGTAGCTCTCGAAATAGAGCACGCGTTCGATATCGCGCAGGGTCATGTCCAACAGCAGGCCGATGCGCGATGGCAGCGACTTGAGGAACCAGATGTGGGCGACCGGCGAGGCCAGCTCGATGTGCGCCATGCGCTCGCGACGCACCTTGGCCAGGGCGACCTCCACCCCGCACTTCTCACAGATCACACCGCGATGCTTGAGGCGCTTGTACTTGCCGCACAGGCACTCGTAGTCCTTCACCGGGCCGAAGATCTTGGCGCAGAACAGGCCGTCGCGCTCCGGCTTGAAGGTACGGTAGTTGATGGTCTCCGGCTTCTTCACTTCACCGAAGGACCAGGAGCGGATCATCTCGGGCGAAGCCAGACCGATACGGATGGCATCGAACTCTTCGAGTTGACCCTGGTTTTTCAAAAGGTTCAGCAAGTCTTTCAAGGCCTTTCCTCCTCACGAACCGGCGGTGGCCGGCTAGCGCCGGGCACCGCATGGACGGTGCGTGGTTATTCGGTTTCCAGTTCGATGTCGATGCCGAGCGAGCGGATTTCCTTGATCAGCACGTTGAAGGACTCGGGCATGCCGGCCTCCATGCGGTGATCGCCGTCCACGATGTTCTTGTACATCTTGGTCCGGCCATTCACGTCATCCGATTTCACGGTGAGCATTTCCTGCAGGGTGTAGGCGGCGCCATAGGCTTCCAGCGCCCAGACCTCCATCTCCCCGAAACGCTGACCGCCGAACTGCGCCTTGCCGCCCAGCGGCTGCTGGGTCACCAGGCTGTAGGAACCGGTGGAGCGCGCGTGCATCTTGTCGTCGACCAGGTGGTTCAGCTTGAGCATGTACATGTAACCGACGGTGGTCGGACGCTCGAACTGGTTGCCGGTCCGACCATCGAACAGGCGCATCTGACCGCTTTCCGGCAGATCGGCCAGCTTCAGCATGGCCTTGATTTCGCTTTCCTTGGCGCCATCGAACACCGGCGTAGCCATCGGCACGCCGCCGCGCAGATTGTTTGCCAGGTCGATGATCTCGGTATCGCTCAGAGAATCCAGCTCTTCCTCCTTGCGCCCGCCGATCTCGTTGTACACCTCGGCGAGGAACTGACGCAGTTCGGCGACCTTGCGCTGCTCCTCAAGCATCCGGTTGATCTTCTCGCCCAGGCCCTTGGCTGCCAGCCCCAGGTGGGTTTCGAGGATCTGCCCGACGTTCATCCGCGACGGCACGCCCAGCGGGTTGAGGACGATGTCCACGGGAGTGCCGTTGGCGTCGTGGGGCATGTCCTCGACCGGCATGATCACCGACACCACACCCTTGTTGCCGTGACGACCGGCCATCTTGTCACCCGGCTGGATGCGGCGCTTGATGGCCAGGTAGACCTTGACGATCTTCAACACACCCGGTGCCAGATCGTCGCCCTGTTGCAGCTTGCGCTTCTTGTCCTCGAACTTGTCGTCGAGCAGCTGGCGACGATCGGACAGGTAGGCCTGGGCCTTCTCCAGCTGCTCGTTGAGCGCGTCGTCGGCCATGCGCAGCTTGAACCACTGGCCATGCTCGAGTCCGTCGAGGATCTCGTCGCTGATCTCGGTGCCCTTCTTCAGGCCGGCCCCGCCTTCGCACATGGCGCCGACCAGAGCGGCCCGCAGACGCTCGAAGGTTGCCCCCTCGACGATGCGGAACTCCTCGTTGAGATCCTTGCGGATCTCGTCCAGCTGCATTTTCTCGATGGCCAGGGCACGGGAATCGCGCTCGACGCCGTCACGAGTGAACACCTGGACGTCGATCACGGTGCCCTTGGTGCCAGTCGGCACGCGCAGGGATGTGTCCTTCACGTCGCTGGCCTTCTCGCCAAAGATCGCCCGCAGCAGCTTCTCTTCCGGAGTCAGCTGGGTCTCGCCCTTCGGGGTGACCTTGCCGACCAGGATGTCGCCAGCCATGACCTCGGCACCGACGTAGACGATACCGGCCTCGTCCAGCTTGTTCAGTGCAGCCTCACCGACGTTCGGGATATCCGCGGTGATCTCCTCCGGGCCGAGCTTGGTATCGCGCGCCACACAGGTCAGTTCCTGGATGTGGATGGTGGTGAAGCGGTCCTCCTGGACCACGCGCTCGGACAGGCAGATGGAGTCCTCGAAGTTGAAGCCGTTCCAGGGCATGAACGCGACGCGCATGTTCTGCCCCAGGGCCAGCTCGCCCATGTCGGTGGACGGACCATCGGCCATGATGTCGCCGCGCGAGACCTGGTCACCCTTGCTAACCAGCGGACGCTGGTTGATGCAGGTGTTCTGGTTGGAACGGGTGTACTTGGTCAGGTTGTAGATATCCACACCGGCTTCGCCGGTTTCGACCTCGTCGTCGTTGACGCGCACCACGATGCGACTGGCGTCGACCGAGTCGATCACCCCGCCACGGCGGGCTACCACGCAGACGCCGGAGTCGCGCGCCACGTTGCGCTCCATCCCGGTGCCCACCAGCGGCTTGTCGGCACGCAGGGTCGGCACGGCCTGACGCTGCATGTTGGAGCCCATGAGCGCACGGTTGGCGTCGTCGTGCTCGAGGAAGGGAATCAGCGAAGCGGCGACGGACACCACCTGACGCGGCGAGACATCCATCAGAGTGACGTCTTCCGGCGCCTTGACGGTGAATTCATTCAGATGGCGGACAGCTACCAGCTCGTCGATCAGCCGACCACTCTCGTCCAGCGTCGCCGACGCCTGGGCAATCACATGGTCGGCTTCCTCGATGGCGGAAAGGAACACGATCTGGTCGGTTACCTGCCCTTCCTTGACCACACGGTACGGGCTCTCCAGGAAGCCGTACTGGTTGGTACGGGCATAGGCAGCCAGGGAGTTGATCAGACCGATGTTCGGACCTTCAGGCGTTTCGATCGGGCACACGCGGCCATAATGGGTCGGGTGTACGTCGCGCACCTCGAAGCCGGCGCGCTCGCGGGTCAGACCGCCCGGGCCGAGGGCGGAAACGCGGCGCTTGTGGGTGATTTCCGACAGCGGGTTGTTCTGGTCCATGAACTGCGACAGCTGGCTGGAGCCGAAGAACTCCTTGACCGCGGCCGCCACCGGCTTGGCGTTGATCAGATCCTGCGGCATCAGGCCTTCGCTTTCGGCCATCGACAGGCGCTCCTTAACCGCGCGCTCGACGCGGACCAAGCCGACCCGGAACTGGTTCTCGGCCATTTCGCCGACACAGCGCACGCGGCGGTTGCCCAGGTGGTCGATGTCATCGACGATGCCCTTGCCGTTGCGGATGTCGACCAGGGTCTTGAGCACGTCGACGATATCCTCGCGGCTCAACACACCCGCCCCCTCGATCTCTTCGCGACCGATGCGGCGGTTGAACTTCATGCGCCCCACCGCGGACAGATCGTAACGTTCGGCGCTGAAGAACAGGTTGTTGAACAGGGTCTCGGCGGCATCCTTGGTCGGCGGCTCGCCCGGGCGCATCATGCGGTAGATCTCGACCAATGCTTCCAGCTGATTGGTGGTCGAGTCGATCTTCAGGGTGTCGGAAATGAACGGGCCGCAATCGATGTCGTTGGTGTAGAGAGTCTCGATGCGCACGACCTGGCCCTTGGCGATCTTCACCAGCAGTTCGGGGGTCAGCTCGGTGTTGCACTCGGCGATGATCTCGCCGGTGGACGGGTGCACGATGGCCTTGGCCGAGGTGCGGCCGGTGACATATTCCAGCGGAACATCCAGTTCCTTGATGCCGGCTTTTTCCAGCTGATTGATGTGACGAGCGGTGACGCGTCGCCCCTGCTCGACGATGACCTTGCCGGCAGCGTCCTTAATGTCGAACGCGGCAATTTCGCCACGCAAACGCTGCGGCACCAGCTCCAAACTGAGGCCCTGCTCCGTCACATGGAACACATTGGTGTCGTAGAAGATGTCCAGCACTTCTTCGGTGGTGTATCCCAGCGCACGCAGCAACACCGAGGCCGGCAGCTTGCGGCGACGGTCGATACGGACGAACACTGCATCCTTCGGATCGAACTCGAAGTCGAGCCAAGAGCCGCGGTAGGGAATGATCCGTGCGGAATACAGCAGCTTGCCGGAGCTGTGGGTCTTGCCGCGGTCGTGATCAAAGAACACACCCGGGGAACGGTGCAGCTGAGAAACGATCACGCGCTCGGTACCGTTGACGATAAAGGTGCCGTTCTCGGTCATCAGGGGGATTTCCCCCATGTAGACTTCCTGCTCCTTGATGTCCTTGATCGCCTTGTTCGAAGATTCCTTGTCGAAAATGATCAGGCGCACCTTCACGCGAAGCGGTACGGCGAAGGTCACGCCTCGCAGTACGCACTCCTTGACGTCGAAGGCCGGCTCGCCCAGACGGTAGCCAACGTATTCCAGTGCAGCATTGCCGGAATAGCTGATGATCGGGAAAACGGACTTGAAGGCTGCATGCAAACCAACGTCGCGGAGCCTGTCCTTGCTCGCACCGGCTTGCAGGAATTCGCGATAGGAATCCAACTGGATAGCCAGGAGATAAGGCACATCCATGACGTCCGGCAACTTGCTAAAGTCCTTGCGGATACGTTTTTTCTCAGTGTATGAGTAAGCCATCAGCGTTCCCCAGCTTGGTCACCTGCTTGTTTGGCCTCTCCGAAGGGGAGTTGCCAGAAATCGTGCAGGCTGATTGCCTGCGCCACCCTCTGAGGTGGTAGGTCACGGGTGGCGGCAGACAGGCAAGCCACCCATAACGGAAAAAGGCCGGTGGCTCCAGCCACCAGCCATCAGCCTTACGCAAAGCGCGCAGGCCGTAGACGCAAAATCGTCGCTTACTTGAGCTCGACTTTCGCGCCAGCTTCTTCCAGGGCCTTCTTGGCAGCCTCGGCCTCCTCCTTGGAGATGCCTTCCTTGACCACGCCCGGAGCGCCGTCGACAACAGCCTTGGCTTCCTTCAGACCCAGACCGGTCAGCTCGCGAACGACCTTGATCACATTCACTTTCTTTTCGCCAGCCTCGGTCAGAATGACGTTGAACTCGGTCTGCTCTTCAGCAACCGGGGCAGCGGCAGCCGGGCCGGCAGCCACGGCAGCGGCAGCAGTCACGCCGAACTTCTCTTCCATCGCCTTGATCAGCTCGACGATCTGCATGACGGACATTTCGGAAACGGCGTTGATGATATCTTCGTTGGTCAGAGCCATGACTCTAATTCCTGTTAGGGATAGACGGCCTTTTCACGGCCATCAAAGTTAAATATGAGTTCGAAAGCAGCCGGATGCCGGTCAGGCAGCCGCACCCTCTTTCTGGTCGCGAATTGCCGCCAAGGTACGGGCCAGCTTGCTGGTAGCGCCCTGAATCACGCTCATCAGCTGTGCAACGGCTTCGTTGTAGGTCGGCAGGGTAGCCAGTACGTCGATCTGGTTGGCTGCGAGGAACTGCCCCTCGAATGCAGCGGCCTTGATCTCGAACTTGTCCTGACCCTTGGCAAACTCCTTGAAGATACGGGCTGCAGCACCCGGATGTTCGTTGGAGAAAGCGATCAGGGTCGGGCCCTTGAACGCGTCGTTCAGGATCTCGAACTGAGTGCCTGCGACGGCGCGGCGGGCCAGGGTGTTACGCACGACTCGCACGTACACACCAGCCTCGCGGGCCTCTTTACGGAGTCCGGTCATGGCGCCGACGGTCACGCCACGGGCATCGGCCACGACAGCGGACAGGGCAGCCTTGGCAGCCTCGTTGACTTCAGCGACGATGGCCTTCTTGTCTTCGAGTTTGATTGCCACGGGTTTACTCCTGGATGTTACCGTTTCGCCCAGCAGAGCCGGACGCGCTTTGGTGTCTGATTCGGTACGAATCGGGAGCACCATCTGCGTAGGCTGAGGGTTTAAGGCTTGCGCCGCCTACGGTCTTGGATAGCCCCCGCCAGGCAGGGACCCCAATAGTTGGCGTGACGGAACAGTCCGCCACGCTCAATGCTTAGGCTTCCAGGGAAGCCTGATCGATGACCAGCCCCGGCCCCATGGTCGTGCTGAGGGTCACACGCTTGACGTAGACGCCCTTGGAGGTGGACGGCTTCAGGCGCTTCAGGTCGCTCAGCAGGGCTTCGACGTTCTGCTTCAGCTTGATCGGCTCGAAATCGACCTTGCCCACCGAAGCGTGGATGATGCCGTTCTTGTCGGTGCGGAAACGCACCTGACCAGCCTTGGCGTTTTTCACGGCCGTAGCTACGTCGGGGGTCACGGTACCCACCTTCGGGTTCGGCATCAGACCACGCGGGCCGAGGATCTGGCCCAACTGACCAACGACACGCATTGCATCCGGGGAGGCAATGACCACGTCATAGCTCAGATCGCCGCCCTTCATCTCGGCAGCCAACTCATCCATGCCTACCTTGTCGGCACCAGCGGCCAAGGCTGCTTCGGCAGCAGGGCCCTGGGTAAACACGGCAACACGCACGCTCTTGCCGGTGCCGTTCGGCAGCACGGTGGCGCCACGCACAACCTGGTCGGATTTACGCGGATCCACACCAAGATTGATGGCGATGTCTACAGATTCTTTGAATTTGATGGTGGAGAGATCTGCCAGCAGAGCAGCAGCTTCTTCGAAGCCGTACTGCTTGCCTGCCTCTACCTTTGCAGCGATCGCCTTCTGGCGCTTGGTCAGCTTAGCCATTTAAACACCCTCCACGTTCAGGCCCATGCTGCGCGCGGAACCAGCGATGGTACGCACAGCAGCCTCCAGGTCAGCGGCCGTCAGATCGGCCTGCTTGGCCTTGGCGATCTCTTCCAGCTGAGCACGGTTCACGGTACCGACTTTCTGGGTGTTCGGGCGAGAAGAACCACTGGAGATACCGGCCGCCTTTTTCAGCAAGACGGATGCCGGGGTGCTCTTGGTTTCAAAGGTAAAGCTGCGGTCACTATAGACGGTGATGATCACCGGAGTCGGCAGACCCAGTTCCATGCCTTGGGTCTTGGCGTTGAACGCCTTGCAGAACTCCATGATATTCACACCATGCTGACCCAGAGCCGGACCGACCGGCGGCGACGGGTTGGCCTGGCCGGCCTTCACTTGCAGCTTGATATAAGCCTGAATCTTCTTAGCCATGCAAAACTCCAGTTATGGGTTCAAACGCCCGAAGGCTCCCCTATTGCTTTCGCGATTGCCCTAGTGACGACAAAACCCCGCAGCCTGCGACTGCGGGGTATGGGGCGAGTTCTTCAGCTACGCCTTTTCGACTTGACTGAACTCCAGCTCCACTGGCGTGGAGCGACCGAAGATAAGCACCGCTACCTGGATGCGACTCTTCTCGTAATTGACCTCTTCCACGACCCCATTGAAATCTGCAAAAGGGCCGTCGATGACACGCACCACCTCACCCGGCTCGAACAAGGTCTTCGGCTTTGGCCGATCACCGCTGTCAGCCACTCGACGAAGAATAGCCTCAGCTTCCTTGTCGGTAATGGGGGCAGGCTTGTCGGCAGTACCGCCAATAAAGCCCATGACACGAGGCGTGTCCTTGATCAGGTGCCACGTCGCCTCGTTCATCTCCATCTGGACCAGCACGTAACCTGGAAAGAACTTCCGCTCGCTTTTCCGCTTCTGGCCGTTCCGCATTTCCACCACCTCTTCGGTGGGAACCAGAATCTCGCCGAACTGATCTTCCATCCCAGCAAGCTTGACCCGTTCGATCAGCGAGCGCATGACATGCTTTTCGTAGCCCGAATAGGCATGAACGACGTACCAACGCTTAGCCACGAATGCACCCTTAACCAACGATCATGGAGACCAGCCAACCAAGCAGGGAATCAAGCCCCCACAGCAGTAGCGCCATCACCAGAACTACAGCCACCACGATCAACGTGGTCTGCGTAGTCTCTTGACGGGTCGGCCAGACAACCTTGCGAATTTCGGCACGCGCTTCTTTCGCCAGAGAGAAAAAAGCCTGCCCCTTACTGGTCTTGAGCGCAACGAAGGCCGCCACAACCCCCAGAACCAGCAATGCGATAACGCGATACAGGATGGACTCTTCGGAGTATAGCTGATTACCAACTACACCCACCGCGACCAAGACCACCACCACGAGCCACTTCACCAAATCAAAGCGAGACTCTTTAGCTTCAGCCTTGGCATTCATCCGAGAGACCCCATAAGAAATGCCAGAAATCCTGTGAAATCTGGCAGGCCAGGAGGGAATCGAACCCCCAACCTGCGGTTTTGGAGACCGCCGCTCTGCCAATTGAGCTACTGGCCTAAAACTTTGACAAGGCTGATTATCTTGCCAGCCCCAGAAGAAAAGATCAACGACTTATTCAATGACCTTGGCAACCACACCGGCGCCAACGGTACGACCGCCTTCGCGAATTGCGAAGCGCAGACCGTCTTCCATGGCGATCGGAGCGATCAGGGTGACGACCATCTTGATGTTGTCACCCGGCATCACCATCTCGACGCCTTCCGGCAGCTCGACGTTACCGGTCACGTCGGTGGTGCGGAAGTAGAACTGCGGACGGTAGCCCTTGAAGAACGGAGTGTGACGACCACCCTCTTCCTTGGACAGCACGTACACTTCGGCTTCGAACTTGGTGTGCGGCTTGATGGTGCCCGGCTTGGCCAGAACCTGGCCGCGCTCCACGTCTTCACGCTTGGTGCCGCGCAGCAGGGCGCCGATGTTTTCGCCGGCACGACCTTCGTCGAGCAGCTTGCGGAACATTTCCACGCCAGTGCAGGTAGTCTTGGTGGTCGGACGGATACCAACGATCTCCACCTCCTCACCCACCTTGACGATGCCACGCTCGACACGACCGGTCACCACGGTGCCACGGCCGGAGATCGAGAACACGTCTTCGATCGGCATCAGGAACGGCTGATCGATGGCACGCACCGGCTCCGGAATGTAGGAGTCGAGGGTTTCCACCAGCTTGCGCACGGCGGAAACGCCGATGCCGTTGTCATCCTTGCCTTCCAGGGCCATCAGGGCAGAGCCGGTGATGATCGGGGTGTCGTCGCCCGGGAAGTCGTAGGTGGACAGCAGATCGCGCACTTCCATCTCGACCAGCTCCAGGAGCTCGGCGTCGTCGACCATGTCGGCCTTGTTCAGGAACACGACGATGTAGGGAACGCCCACCTGACGGGACAGCAGAATGTGCTCGCGGGTTTGCGGCATGGGGCCGTCGGCAGCCGAGCAGACCAGGATAGCGCCGTCCATCTGGGCAGCACCGGTGATCATGTTCTTCACGTAGTCGGCGTGACCGGGGCAATCGACGTGCGCGTAGTGACGGGTTGCAGAATCGTATTCAACGTGGGAAGTGTTGATGGTGATACCGCGCGCCTTTTCTTCCGGAGCATTGTCGATCTGATCGAAGGCACGAGCGGAGCCACCCCAAGTCTCGGAGCAGACCTTGGTCAGGGCGGCCGTCAGAGTGGTTTTGCCATGGTCCACGTGACCGATGGTGCCGACGTTGACGTGCGGTTTGTTACGTTCGAATTTTTCTTTAGCCACCGAGACCACCCCACGATAATCACACCACCAAAACAAAGGCAGATATTTTCATATCTGCCTTTTAATATTTTGGAGCTCATGAGCGGATTTGAACCGCTGACCTCACCCTTACCAAGGGTGTGCTCTACCAGCTGAGCTACATGAGCGAAAACCAAGCAAAAACCAAACATGGAGCGGGTAGCGGGAATCGAACCCGCATCATCAGCTTGGAAGGCTGAGGTTCTACCACTGAACTATACCCGCACAGCCATCAGGCTAATGCTAAAAATCTGGTGGAGGGGGAAGGATTCGAACCTTCGAAGTCTATGACGTCAGATTTACAGTCTGATCCCTTTGGCCACTCGGGAACCCCTCCAAAACATGGCAGCATTATTGCTTGCCGCCAAGATGCCGTCAAGAGTTTTTTCTTTAAAAACCTGAGCTTAGCTCACTTGACCGCTACTTTCCTGAGCGCCGCCTGTATCAGCCGCCGCCTGAAAGCGGGCGCAATTCTATTCAAGCCGCCCAGGACTTGCAACCCCCTCACACTCTTTTTGTTGATGCTGCAGCCCTGGAAAGGATCGAGCAAGGATCCCCATTAGCCTCTCATCAAACAGTCGGGCACCCTCGGGCGCCACCTTTACCCAATAATCATGCCGTACCCGCGACAGCTCACGCACCATAGGCTCATAGCCAGCATCCCTGAAGTGCTGCATTGCAGCCTTGGCGGGCTCAGCGCGAGAAAAAACCCCCAGCGAGATGCCATTAACCAGATCGCCCTGAGTAATGACGTAGCTGTCTATTTTTTTTGCCTGCAGCTCCCTTAACTGATGCAAGGATGCTTGCCGAGAGGCCAGCGGCGGCAAGTACACCCAGTAGTCCGTTGCCACAATACGCTCGACCTGCTCCACACTGGAGGCGACGTCGAGGCTTAGCAGCCGCTGCACAACCTGGCGCCCCCTTTCCTCAGACTGAAATCCTCCCAGAAATAAGCACACTTCCCTTCTGGGCTCCCCTGCCTTCGCTCGCGTAGCGTCCCTCGACTCACTGACAAGCTGAATTCCTGAGCTCACATCAAGAGACGGCGAAGCGGGACTCTCATGCGCCCCCCGAGTGCTGAATCGCTCACTCCAGACCCAATAAAAGAAATTCAACACCAGCAGCAAGAGGAAAAGCCAGCGCATGCATGACCTCAGGAAGAAATGGGACAAGCAATGGCAAGCCCGATGAAAATCAAATCCGGCACCACTCTTACACGAGGCAAAACATCCGCGACCACGGAGGCATCTCCGCCCGTCAGAAAGACTTTATAATCATCGCCCCAATACGCCATTGCCAACTCCACCTGGGAACGCACGAACCCCTTCAACATCAAGGCACATCCACGCTCAACCGCCTCAGCTGTAGAGCGCCCCGGAGCAAGCGGCTCAGCCATGAATTGATTAGAAGCAACGGCATCGTAATGGATGCGCCGGGTATGCGTGCGCAACTGACTACGCAACAGCGGCAACCCGGGACAAATAAACCCTCCCTTATGGTCGCCATTGGCAGCAACAAAATCAGCCGTGACTGCAGTACCCAGATCCAGCACCAGGCAGGCACCCGCCGAAAGATGATAGGCAGCAATAACAGCCATCCACCTATCAAGCCCCAAGCTTTCATAATTTACATATCCGTTACGCACTCCCGCCAAGCAAGATGCCGGCCGAGCAGTCAACACACGGAGTCCAAACTTTTGAGCAAGACACTGCTCAAGACAAGCAGTCTCCTCATCACTACGCACACTGACCATGCGGCAATGGTAAAGCTCATGGGATACTCGTGCCCCCTCCAGAGCACGGATCAGTTCCTCAGTCGATCCAACCACTCCACTCAGGAGCACTTGAGAGGCCGCATCAATGATTCGCCACTTTATAAAACTGTTGCCACAGTCAAGCTCGATGATCATCACACAACCTCAAGCTAATCTCGCCACCACTGTACCGCTGCTCCACCCCATTGACGCTCAGGCGTAGAGCACCCACATGATCAACCCCCAAGACCAAGCCCTCGATCCGCTGCGTACCCGCAATCAACACCACCTCGCGTCCCTGCCATAAGTGGCTCGACTCCCACTCCTCTTGAAACGCGGCAAAGCCCAACTCCGCGTGACGCACCAAATACCCGTGCAAGTGCCGACTCAACGCGCAGACCAAATCATTTCTGTCAATCAGATGCTGAAGTTCCAACCTCATCGAGGTCCAAGGCTGCTCAATACTGCTCTCACTTTCCATATTGACATTGACACCAACACCCACAACAACATCACATACGTCCGCAGGATCACCAGTCAACTCCAAGAGGACACCTGCGATCTTTTTCCCTTGCACCAAAATATCATTCGGCCATTTCAGTCCAGCCTCGCCAAGGCCCGACGCTCGCAGCGCCTGCATCACCGCCAGCCCAACCACGAGGCTTAACCCTTCCAACTGGCGAGCTCCCTTTTGAACTCGAATCACCAAACTCAAATAAACATTTATCCCAAATGGGCTTTGCCAAACACGACCGCGCCTCCCCCGCCCGGCCGTCTGTCTTTCGGCCAGAACCAGAAAAGGAGGCTCAACCCCCACCGTTAAAAGTCTAGCCGCTTCAGTATTGGTTGAATCCAGGGTTTCATAAATATAAAAAGGCCAAATATCAGGCAAGCCCCTTTCACGCAGCGTCAGATCGGCCAATAAAGCCAGTGGATTAGTTAGTTTATAACCACGCCCCCGCACCCGACTCAGCCGAACTCCAAACTCAGCCTCCAAGCGCCGCATCTGTTTCCAGACGGCACTTCGACTAATACATAATGCATCTCCAATTTCCTGCCCTGAATGGAAACGACCATCTTGAAGGAGCTTTAACAAAGTCAGCATTTGGGGCTCTACCTCAATATGAGACCGGCATCATAGCGGGACACCTCTAAAAACCCAACAACCTGAACCGCATCCGATTATCCGGATGCTCCAACTTTTGAGAGAAAGGAGCCACGAAGACATCGGGCAAAATTGCGGATGCAGAAACTGAGTGCAACACGGCTACTGAATTGAAGCAGGCGCATCATGCTGCATCGCCATGACTTCCGTCATCATTTCGATCGGGCATTTGAAATCGAAACCTTTACGCAGCCGGAAGCTCAGCAGGCAGGCAAGTGCATCCAGTTGCCCCTGACCGTGGATCGACATCCGCCACCGGTAATCGTCATCCAAGGCAATAGGGATGATGTAGCGCGATTGCCCTGACGAGGCCGCATACCGGCCTCCCACCCCAATCCCCCCGCTGTCTACAATGACCCGCCCCCACCACCAGGCCGCCCCCATGCCCTCGACCTCCCTCAGCCAGTCCCTCCGCCAACTCTGGGCCCACCACGTTTTCAGCTACAGCCTGCGGGTGTTCATCGCCCTCACCGGCAGCATGGCGCTGTGCTGGCTCCTGGACCGCATGGACCTGCTCATCCCCCTGTTCCTCGGCATCATCGCCAGCGCCCTGGCGGAAACCGACGACAGCTGGGAAGGCCGGCTGCAGGCGCTGCTGGTCACCCTGGCCTGTTTCGCCGCGGCGGCCTTCGCCGTGGAGCTGCTGTTCCCCTATCCCTGGTGGTTCGCCGCCGCCCTGGCGCTGTCCAGCTTCGGCCTGACCATGCTCGGGGCGCTGGGCGAGCGTTATGCCACCATTGCTTCGGGCACGCTGATCCTGGCGATCTACACCATGATCGGCATCGACCAGCGCGGCGGGCCGCCGCTCGACCTGTGGCGCGAGCCGCTGGTGCTGGTCGCCGGCGCCGCCTGGTACGGCGTGCTCTCGGTGATCTGGCAGGCGCTGTTCACCCACCAGCCGATCCAGCAGAGCCTGGCCCGGGTGTTCCGCGAGCTGGGCGAGTACCTGAAGCTCAAGGCGTCGCTGTTCGAGCCGGTGCGCCATCTCGACGTAGAGAGGCGCCGCCTGGCCCTGGCGCAGCAGAACAGCCGGGTGGTGGCGGCGCTGAACGCAACCAAGGAGATCATCCTGCACCGGGTCGACAACGGCCGGCCGACGCCGCAGGTGAACCGCTACCTGAAGCTGTACTTTCTCGCCCAGGACCTCCACGAGCGCGCCAGCTCCTCGCACTATCCCTACAACGCACTGGCCGAGGCCTTCTTCCACAGCGACGTGCTGTTCCGCTGCCGCCTGGTGATACGCCAGCAGGGCAAGTCCTGCCTGGCCCTGGCGCGGGCCATCGAGCTGCGCCAGCCGTTCGACTGTTTCGACCAGAGCCAAGCCCTCGAAGACCTGCAGACCTCGCTGGCGCACCTGCGCCTGCAGAGCAATCCAGCCTGGCGCCACCTGCTGCGCTCGCTCGGCGCGCTGGCCGACAACCTCGCCCACCTCGATCGCCTGCTGCACGACGCGCGCAACCCCGACGCCCTGGCCGAGGCCCAGGACAGCAGCCTGCTCGACCGCGAGCCGCAGTCGCTCGGCGAGGCCCTGAGTCGCCTGCGCCAACAGCTGACGCCGGCATCGCGGCCGTTCCGCCACGCCCTGCGCCTGGCCGCGGCGCTCTCCGCCGGCTACGCCCTGCTGCACCTGATCCACCCGACCCAAGGCTACTGGATCCTGCTGACCACCCTGTTCGTCTGCCAGCCCAACTTCGGCGCCACCCGCCGCCGTGTCCGTCAGCGCATCGCCGGCACCATGCTCGGCCTGCTGGCCGGCTGGGCGCTGTTCGAGCTCTTCCCCAGCCTGCTGGTGCAGTCGCTGTTCGCCGTGCTCGCCGGGGTGGTGTTCTTCGCCACCCGGGCCAGCCACTACACCCTGGCCACCGCGGCGATCACCCTGCTGGTGCTGTCCTGCTTCAACCAGGTCGGCGACAGCTACGGGCTGATCTGGCCGCGGCTGGTCGACACCCTGCTCGGCAGTCTGATCGCCGGCCTCGCGGTGTTCCTGATCCTCCCCGACTGGCAGGACCGCCAGTTGAACCGGGTGCTCGCCAACACCCTGGCCTGCAACGCCCGCTACCTGCGCCAGTTGATGCAGCAGTACCGCAGCGGCAAGCGCGACGACCTGGCCTACCGCCTGGCCCGGCGCGACGCGCACAACGCCGATGCGGCGCTGTCCTCGACCCTCGCCGGGATGCTCATGGAGCCCGGCCAGTTCCGCCACGAGGCGGATGTCGGCTTCCGCTTCCTGGTCCTCTCCCACACCCTGCTGGGCTACCTTTCGGCGCTCGGCGCGCACCGCGAGCAGTTGCCGGAGGCCGAGTGCCGCCCGCTGCTCGACGAGGCCGCCGGACGCCTGGCCGACAGCCTCGAGGAAATCGCCCGGGCACTCGCCGGCAACCGCCCGCTGGCCGTCCGCAACGAGGCCGAGCAGGCGCTGGCGCAGCGCCTGGAACAGCTGCCCGAGGAGCAGGACGACCGCCTGCGCCTGGTGCAGAGCCAGCTGGCGCTGATCGCCGGCCAGTTGGCACCGCTGCGCAGCCTCGCCGTCCCCCTGCAGCAGAGTCCGGCGCACTGATCGCCGGCGGCCGGGCACTTTCCCGGCCTTTCGCCTTCCCCGGCACGCTCGGCTATACCTGTTGCTGTTCCCTCGAAATATTCATCGCTGGGAGAACTTCATGAGCAGAACAACAGTAACAGCAGGCCTGGCGATCCCCTTCGCCCTGGTTCTGAACCTGGCCGGCAGCGCCCAGGCCGCACCGGAGGAGAAGCCGAGCAGCTATTCGCCGGTGGCGATCACAGAAGATTTCGAGTCCACCAAGAACCGTCTCGCGGGCGAGAAAGCCGGCGTGGCGCAGACCCAACGCCGCCTGCTGGATGCGCGCTACGACCTCGCCGACAAGCCCGTCCAGGGCGTCACCATGAGCAGGGGCAAGCCGGTGCAGGGCGGCGTGCGGGTCAAGCTGTCCAGCGGCACCAATTGGGACGACCTGGGACGCATGAGTCCCGAGGACATCCGCGGCAAGCGCCTGTTTCCGGCCGGCTTCATGCCGCTGCCGCATCCCAAGCACGGCGAGGGCGGCATGCTCTTCCCGCAGTTCATGATCGACGAGATCAATAAGCAGGAGCAGCGCGACCTGACCCGCTTCGACCTGGACTTCGACCTGCCCGACCACTTCCTGCCCGAGTTCCCGGCGCCGATCTTTCTCACCACCCGCCCGGATCTGGGCGACGTGTCGCAAGGCAAGCAGGTGACCCTGTTCAACTTCCACGAGCTGTTCAACGGCATCCTCAATCCCAAGCAGCTCGAAGGCCTGCGCCTGTTGCTCACGCCCTTTCCGCAGCAGCAGTTCAACGCCACCGAGGACCGCCGCAGCGAGCACCCGCACCGCGGCGTGGCCTGCCTGGACTGTCACGCCAACGGCCACACCAACGCCGCCACCCACCTGGTCGGCGACATCCGCCCGCAGGAGCTGCGCCATCGCATCGACACCCCGTCGCTGCGCGGGGTGAATATCCAGCGGCTGTTCGGCTCGCAGCGCGCGCTGAAATCGGTGGAGGATTTCACCGAGTTCGAGCAGCGCGCCGCCTACTTCGACGGCGACCCGGTGATCGCCACCAAGAAGGGGGTGAACATTCTCGAGCGCGGCAGCCAGGTGCACTTCATGGGCGAGTTCCAGAACATCCTGGACTTCCCGCCGGCGCCCAAGCTGGGCGTCGAGGGCCGGCTGATCCGCGGCCAGGCCAGCGAGCAGGAGCTGCGCGGCGAGGCGCTGTTCTACGGCAAGGCCGCCTGCGCCGGCTGCCACGCGCCGCCCTACTTCACCGACAACTCGATGCACAACCTGAAGACCGAGCGCTTCTTCGAGCCGCAGAACATCAACGGCCGCCTGGCCAAGGCCGACGGGCCGATCAAGACCTTCCCGCTGCGCGGCATCAAGGACTCGCCGCCGTACCTGCACGACGGCCGCCTGCTGACCCTGGACGACACCGTGGAGTTCTTCAACCTGGTGCTGCAGCGCGGCCTGAGTGCGGAGGAAAAGGCCGACCTGGTGGCCTTCCTGCGCACGCTCTGAGGCACTCGACCGGGGGATGACGCCCACGGCATCATCCCCCCGATGGCCCGCGCCGTCCTCCACCCTTCAGGCACAATGGCGTCCGCACGGGCGCCAACGCGCTCCGATCCCCCGTTTTTCCCGACGCCTTCCGATGACCAAAACCCACCTGTTGCAGCTGATCCTCGCCCGCCTGGAGGACGACTTCGCCCTCGCCCGGCAGGCCGCGCAGACGGCCCACGAAGCGGCGACCCACGAAGAGAGTCTCGCCGAGAACAAGTACGACACCCGCGGGCTGGAGGCCGCCTATCTGGCGGCCGGCCAGTCGCGCCGGGTAGAGGAAATCCGCCAGGCCCTGAGCCTCTACCAGAACCTGCAGCTGCGTCCCTTCGATGCCGAACGGGGTATCCAGCTGACCGCCCTGGTGCGCCTGGTCGATGGGCAGGGCGAGGAGCAGACGCTGTTTCTCGGCCCGGACGCCGCCGGCCTCAAGGTGCAGGCCGGCGACCGGCAGGTGATGGTCATCACCCCGCGCTCGCCGCTCGGCCAGTGCCTGCTCGGCCGGGGCGAAGGGGAAGAGATCGAGCTGGCGCTGGCCGGGGTGCGCCGGTGTTACGAGGTACTGGAGGTCGATTGAGGGGCCCGCACGCCTCAGCGGCCGAAGGCCTTCAGCACGCGCTTGACCAGCGTGACGCCGGCCAGCACCAGGCCGCCGGCGACGATGCCGACCACGGCGTTGGCCAGAGTCGGCAGCAGCGCCGAAAGAATGCTGCCGACGGTCGGCAAGCCGTTGGTGGTGGCTTCCAGACCATGCAGCCAGTGGGCGAGGAACGGCAGACCGTGCACCAGGATGCCGCCGCCGACCAGGAACATCGCCGCGGTGCCGACCACCGACAGGGCCTTCATCAGCCAGGGCGCAGCCGCCAGCAGGCCCTGACCGAGACGGTTCAGCAGCGCGTCGGGCTGGCGTTCGAGGTAAAGCCCGAGGTCGTCCAGCTTGACGATGCCGGCGACCAGCCCGTAGACGCCGACGGTCACGATCAGCGAGATGCCCACCAGCACCGCGACCTGGGTGGTGAAGGCGGCCTGCGCCACGGTGCCGAGGCTGATCGCGATGATCTCGGCAGAAAGGATGAAGTCGGTGCGGATCGCGCCCTTGATCTTGTCCTGCTCGAAGGCGACCAGATCGATGTTGGGATCGACCAGCGCGGCGGTCAGCTCGGCGTGCTCGGCCTCGTCCTCGGCGGCGCTGTGGGTCAGCTTGTGCGCCAGCTTCTCGAAGCCCTCGTAACAGAGGAAGGCGCCGCCGAGCATCAACAGCGGAGTGATCAGCCAGGGCGCCAGGGCGCTGATCAGCAGCGCGGCGGGCACCAGGATCACCTTGTTCAGCAGCGAGCCCTTGGCCACCGCCCAGACCACCGGCAGCTCCCGCTCGGCCTGCACGCCGGCGACCTGCTGGGCATTGAGGGCGAGGTCGTCGCCGAGCACGCCGGCGGTCTTCTTCGCCGCGAGCTTGGTCATCACCGAGACGTCGTCGAGCAGGGTGGCGATATCGTCGATCAGGGTTAGCAGACTGCTACCAGCCATGGGGGAACTCCTTGTTGGGGAAGAGCCAGGCGGGTTGGCGGACCTGGCGCGGGCCGCCAGTAAAGCAGGTCGGCAGGACACGGCAAAGATGGCCGGAGAAACTGCAGGAAATTTGTGCGCCCTGCCCAGACAAAGGCCCGGCAGGAGGCCGGGCCGGACAGGTGAATGCGCCGCGGAGACGGCGGGCGTCCCTCCGTATCAGGTCAAGGCGTAGGTGGGCAGACGCAGGCGGCTCTGACGTTGCAACATGGCGAGCATCGGCGCCTGGCCGGCCTCGATGGCCAGGTCGCGCTGGATCGAGCCGATCAGCCCGTCGAGCTGCAGGCGGTTTCGCAGCTGGGCGAGGGACAGGGCGCGACGCAGCACCAGACGCTCCCCTTGCTGCAGGGTGAGCAGCAGGCTGCCGTCCGGACGCCGCTCGAGAAGGACCTCGCAGTCGGGAAAAGCGGCGACAAACGTTTCTACTATCTGCTTCATGAAGCTACTCCCTGATCGTGTGGTTCCGCGGCAAAGCTTGGGCAACTCTCATGCCAGCAGTAATTTCCTTTTTAATCAGTAAGTTGCAAATGAAGAACAGAAGAACGTCTTGCAAAGTGCAAGACCGCAGGCCAGCGCAGCGTGCATTTTGCCGGACGGGGAGAAGGACTCAGCGGCCCGCCAGGGTGTCCTGCCCGGGCAGCTCACGCCAAGTCAGGTAGACGCGCAGGTCGAACTCCAGCTGGTGGTAGCCGGGCAGCATGTGCTCGCAGAGCTGGTAGAAGGCCTTGTTGTGGTCGAACTCGCGCAGGTGCGCCAGCTCGTGCACCACGATCATCGCGAGGAACTCCGGCGCCGCCTCGCGAAACAGCGCGGCCACGCGGATCTCCTTCTTCGCCTTGAGCCGGCCGCCCTGCACCCGCGAGATCGCGGTGTGCAGGCCGAGGGCGTTGCGCAGCACGTCCCGCTTGCTGTCGTAGAGCACCTTGTCGATGCCCGGCGCATTGCGCAGGTACTGCTGCTTGAGGTCCATGGTGTAGACGTACAGCGCCTTGTCGCTCTGCACGTCGTGGCGGCCGGGATAGCGCTTCTCCAGATACTCGCCGAGGCGCTCCTCGGCGATCAGCCGGCGGACCTGATCCTGCAGATGGACGGGATAGGCGGCGAGGTATTTGAGCGGGATCATCGACTCGACTCGGACGGGAATGGCGGACGCCATTCTACCCGCACGGCGCAGGTGCGATCGCACGGCGGAAAGCACAAGGCCCGCACACAGCGGGCCTTGTGGGTCGACGGTGGAGCCGGGGCTCAGTTGACCTTCGCCGCCAGCTCACCCTTGGCATAGCGCTGGAACATGCCTTCCAGGGAGATCGGCTTGATCTTCGAGGCGTGGCCGGCGGTGCCGAAGGCTTCGTAGCGGGCGATGCAGACGTCGCGCATGGCCTCGACGGTCTTGGCCAGGTACTTGCGCGGGTCGAACTCGCTGGGGTTCTGGCCCATGAAGCGGCGGATCGCGCCGGTGGAGGCCAGGCGCAGGTCGGTGTCGATGTTGACCTTGCGCACGCCGTACTTGATGCCCTCGACGATTTCCTCGACCGGCACGCCGTAGGTTTCCTTGATGTCGCCGCCGTATTCGTTGATCACCTTCAGCCAGTCCTGCGGCACGGAGCTGGAGCCGTGCATCACCAGGTGAGTGTCGGGGATGCGCTTGTGGATTTCCCTGATGCGCTCGATGGCGAGGATGTCGCCGGTCGGCGGCTTGGTGAACTTGTAGGCGCCGTGGCTGGTGCCGATGGCGATGGCCAGGGCGTCGACCTGGGTGGCCTTGACGAAGGCGGCCGCCTCTTCCGGATCGGTGAGCATCTGGCTGTGGTCGAGGATGCCCTCGGCGCCGACACCGTCCTCCTCGCCGGCCTGGCCGGTTTCCAGACTGCCCAGGCAGCCCAGCTCGCCTTCCACGGAGACGCCACAGGCGTGGGCAAACGCCACGGTCTGCTGGGTCACGCGGACGTTGTACTCGTAGTCGGCAGGGGTCTTGCCGTCTTCACGCAGCGAGCCGTCCATCATCACCGAGCTGAAGCCCAGCTGGATGGAGCGCTGGCAGACGTCCGGGCTGGTGCCGTGGTCCTGGTGCATGCACACCGGGATGTGCGGGAATTCCTCGATGGCGGCGAGGATCAGGTGGCGCAGGAAGGGTGCGCCGGCGTATTTGCGCGCGCCGGCGGAGGCCTGGACGATCACCGGCGAGTCGGTCTTGTCGGCCGCTTCCATGATGGCGCGCATCTGCTCGAGGTTGTTGACGTTGAAGGCCGGCACGCCGTAGCCGAATTCGGCGGCGTGGTCCAGCAGCTGACGCATGCTGATAAGTGCCATCTTTCTACTCCCAATGATGATCGTTGGATCGCTGCCCGGCTGGCCGCGGGGGCACAGCCAGGGTCACGAATTTCGGGTAGCGCGCCCGTAGGAGCGAGCTGATCGTTCCCACGTTCCCGCGTGGGAACGCCTCCCCGGACGCTCCGGCGTCCATGCACCGGGACGCCGGAGCGTCCCGGGCGTGGCTCCCACGCCGGAGCGTGGGAGCCATCAAGACACGGGTATTACTTGGCGCGCTCTTCCAGCACCGCCACGGCCGGCAGCACCTTGCCCTCGACGAACTCGAGGAAGGCGCCACCCCCAGTGGAAATGTAGGAGATCTTCTCGCCCACGCTGTATTTGTCGATGGCCGCCAGGGTGTCGCCACCGCCGGCGATGGAGAAGGCGTCGCCGTCGGCGATGGCCTGGGCCAGGACCTTGGTGCCGTTGCCGAACTGGTCGAACTCGAACACCCCGACCGGGCCGTTCCACAGGATGGTCTTGCAGGATTTCAGCAGTTCGGCGAACTGCGCGGCGGTCTGCGGGCCGATGTCGAGGATCATGTCGTCGTCGGCGACGTCCGCGATGGCCTTGACGGTGGCCTCGGCGTCTTCGGCGAAGGCCTTGGCGACCACCACGTCCACCGGCAGCGGCACGCTGACCTTGGCGGCGATGGCCTTGGCGGTGTCGACCAGGTCGGCTTCGTAGAGCGACTTGCCGACCTTGTAGCCGGCCGCGGCGAGGAAGGTGTTGGCGATGCCGCCACCGACGATCAGCTGGTCGCAGACCTGGCTCAGGGAGTTGAGCACGTCGAGCTTGGTGGACACCTTGGAG
This sequence comes from Azotobacter chroococcum, assembly GCF_002220155.1. Classification (NCBI taxonomy): domain Bacteria; kingdom Pseudomonadati; phylum Pseudomonadota; class Gammaproteobacteria; order Pseudomonadales; family Pseudomonadaceae; genus Azotobacter; species Azotobacter chroococcum. The sequence goes on from NZ_CP011835.1 coordinate 3,991,005, forward strand.
CCGGCGACGATGGCGGCCATCGGCCGCTGCGGGTTGTCCAGCGCCTTGCCCAGCGCGTCCAGCTCGGCGGCCAAGAGGGGACCGGCGCAGGCGACCTTGGCGAACTTGGCGACGCCGTGGGTCGAGCCCTCGGCGCGGTGGGCGGTGCCGAAGGCGTCCATGACGAACACGTCGCACAGCGCGGCGTACCGCTGCGCCAGCTCATCGCTGTTCTTCTTCTCGCCCTTGTTGAAGCGCACGTTCTCGAACAGCACCAGCTGGCCGGGCTCGACGTTCACACCGTCGAGGTAGTCCTTGAGCAGCGGCACCTCGCGGCCGAGGGCCTTGCTCAGATAGTCGGCGACCGGCTGAAGGCTGTTCTCCTCGGAGTACTCGCCCTCGGTGGGCCGGCCCAGGTGCGAGCAGACCATCAGCGCCGCGCCCTTCTCCAGCGCCAGCCTGATGGTCGGCAAGGCGGCGAGGATGCGGGCGTCGCTCTTCACCACGCCGTCCTTCACCGGCACGTTGAGGTCTTCGCGGATGAGTACGCGCTTACCCTTGAGGTCGAGGTCGGTCATCTTCAACACGGTCATGCGGTCGGTCCTTCCAGAGGAGGCAGAGAGTTTTATTGTCGTGCTGCGGCGACGTTCAGCCAGTGCGAGGCGACGTCGAGCATGCGGTTGGCGAAACCCCACTCGTTGTCGAACCAGGCCAGCAGGTTGACCAGCCGGGGGCCGGAAACGCGGGTCTGGCTGCCATCGACGATGGCCGAGTGGGGGTCATGGTTGAAATCGCAGCTGGCGTGGGGCAATTCGGTGTAGTCCAGCAATCCCTTGAGCGGACCCTGCTCGGCAGCCTGGCGCAGCACGCGGTTGACTTCCTCGGCCGAGGTGTCGCGGGCGGTCTGCAGGGTGATGTCGAGACAGGAGACGTTGAGCGTCGGCACGCGCACGGCTTTGGCCTGGATGCGCCCGGAAAGTTCCGGCAGCAGGCGCTCGATGCCGCGGGCCAGGCCGGTCGACACCGGGATCACCGACTGGAAGGCCGAACGCGTGCGGCGCAGGTCCTCGTGGTGGTAGGCGTCGATCACCGGCTGGTCGTTCATCGCCGAATGGATGGTGGTGATGGAGATGTACTCCAGGCCGATCGCCTCGTTCAGCAGTTTCAGCAAGGGCACGCTGCAGTTGGTGGTGCAGGAGGCATTGGAGACCAGCCGCTCGCCGCCCCGCAGGCGCTCCTGGTTGACCCCGTAGACGATGGTGGCGTCGACGTCGTGCTCGCTGGCCATCGGCTGGGAGAACAGCACCCGCGGCGCACCGGCGCGCAGGAAGCGCTCGCCGTCGGCGCGGCTGTGATAGACGCCGGAGCACTCCAGCACCAGGTCGATGCCCAGCGCCGCCCAGTCGACGGCTTCCGGGGTCGGGACGCGCAGCACCTGCAGCGCGTCGCCGTTCAGGCACAGCCGGTCGCCCTCCACCCGCACCGCGCCGGGGAAGCGTCCGTGGGTGGAGTCGAAGCGGGTCAGGTATTCGACGCTGGCCTGGTCGGCCAGGTCGTTGAGGGCGACGATGCGGAACTCCGCCGACGCGCCCCGCTCATAGTGGGCACGCAAAACGCAGCGGCCGATGCGGCCATAGCCGTTGAGGGCGACGCGGTAGGGAGGGTTGGACATGACAGATCTCGGCGGTAGGCGATTCGCTCCCGCTCCCCCGCAGGGGAGAAGGTCGAGGAGACGGGGGCGCCGGCCACGCCCTCTCCCCTGCCTCCTATCCCGCACGCGGGAGAGGAGAGCCGGCACATCAGTCCTCGAGCAGTTCCTCGGCGGTGGCCAGCAGGTTGTCGAGGGTGAAGCCGAAGTGCTCGAAGAGCGCGCCGGCCGGGGCGGACTCGCCGAAGCTGGTCATGCCGATGATGCGTCCTTCCAGACCGACGTACTTGTACCAGAAGTCGGCATGCGCGGCCTCGATGGCGATCCGCGCGCCGACCTGGAGCGGCAGCACGGCCTGCTTCCAGGCGGCGTCCTGGCGGTCGAACACGCTGGTCGAGGGCATGGAGACGACGCGCACCCGACGCCCCTCGGCGCTCAGCCTGTCGAAGGCCTGCACGGCCAGGGCGACTTCCGAGCCGGTGGCGATGAGGATCAGCTCCGGCTCGCCGGCGCAGTCCCTGAGCACGTAGCCGCCGCGGGCGATGTCGGCGATCTGCGCCTCGCTGCGCGCCTGATGCGGCAGGTTCTGGCGGCTGAACACCAGGGCGCTCGGGCCGTCCTGGCGCTCGATGGCGCCTTTCCAGGCCACCGCGGACTCCACCGCGTCGCACGGACGCCAGGTGTCGAGGTTCGGCGTGCTACGCAGGCTGGCCAGCTGCTCGACCGGCTGGTGGGTCGGGCCGTCCTCGCCAAGACCGATGGAGTCGTGGGTGTAGACGAACAGCACGCGCTGCCTCATCAGCGCGGCCATGCGCACGGCGTTGCAGGCGTATTCCATGAACACCAGGAAGGTGGCGCCGTAGGGAATGAAACCGCCGTGCAGGGCGATGCCGTTCATGATCGCGCTCATGCCGAACTCGCGCACGCCGTAGTACAGGTAGTTGCCGGAGGCGTCGTCCGCCTTCAGCGCCTGGCAGCCCTTCCACAGGGTCAGGTTGGAGCCGGCCAGGTCCGCCGAGCCGCCGAGGAATTCCGGCAGCAGCGGGCCGAAGGCGTTCAGCGCGTTCTGGCTGGCCTTGCGGCTGGCGATGGCTTCGCCCTTGGCGGCGACTTCGGCGACGTACTCGGCGGCCTTCGCGGCGAAGCCTTCCGGCAGCTCGCCGCGGCTGCGGCGCAGGAACTCCGCGGCCAGCTCCGGATACTCGGCCTGGTAGACGGCGAAACGCTGGTTCCACTCGGCCTCGCGGGCGGCGCCGGCGGCCCTGGCGTCCCAGGCGGCGTAGAGCTCGGCAGGGATCACGAACGGCGCGTGGCTCCAGCCCAGCGCGGCGCGGGTCAGGGCGACCTCCTCGGCGCCCAGCGCGGCGCCGTGGCACTCCTCCTTGCCCTGCTTGTTCGGCGAGCCGAAGCCGATCACCGTCTTGCAGCAGATCAGGGTCGGCCGCTCGCTCTTGCGCGCGGTCTCGAGGGCGGTCTTGATCTCGTCGGAGTCATGGCCGTCGACGTTGCGGATCACCAGCCAGCCGTAGGCCTCGAAGCGCGCCGGGGTGTCGTCGGTGAACCAGCCATGCACCTCGCCATCGATGGAGATGCCGTTGTCGTCGTAGAAGGCGATCAGCTTGTTGAGCCCCAGGGTGCCGGCCAGCGAGCAGACCTCGTGGGAGATGCCCTCCATCAGGCAGCCGTCGCCGAGGAACACGTAGGTGTGGTGGTCGACGATGGTATGGCCCGGGCGGTTGAACTGTGCGGCCAGCACCTTCTCCGCCACGGCCATGCCGACGGCGTTGGCGATGCCCTGGCCGAGCGGGCCGGTGGTGGTCTCGACGCCGGGGGTGTAGCCGTATTCCGGATGGCCTGGGGTGCGGCTGCCGAGCTGGCGGAAGTTCTTCAGGTCGTCGATGGAGAGGTCGTAGCCGGTCAGGTGCAGCAGCGAATAGATCAGCATCGAGCCATGGCCGTTGGACAGCACGAAACGGTCACGGTCGGCCCACTGCGGGTTGCCCGGGTTGTGGCTGAGGTAGTCGCGCCACAGCACTTCGGCGATATCCGCCATGCCCATGGGGGCGCCGGGGTGGCCGCTGTTGGCTTTCTGCACGGCATCCATGCTGAGGGCACGGATGGCATTGGCACGCTCACGACGGCTGGGCATCGCTGAATCTCCTGCGGGGGTACTGAATCGAAAAAGTCGGCTATTTTCGCCCAGCCGCACGGGCAGCGGCAATCGCGGATGGTCGAAGTGGCCGTAACCCGCCAGATTAGCAGCCTGCAGCAGACCCGCCTCCTTGCCTGCCGATCTCCTGACGGAGCGCAGCAGGTCGCCCCTCTCCGGCGACCGTCGACCTCCCTGCCGAGGACAATATCAAAACTTTTTGATACAGCCTTGCTGGGCGAAAATCGACCGACTAGACTGCCTGCCCCATGAACCTGCGTGTCCCCACCCTCCGCCGCCACGACGACTGCGACGAGCTGGCCGCCCTCTGCAAGGCCGGCGGCGATGCGCTGCGTCTCAGGGTGCTGCGCGTGCTGGCCAGCGATTCCTTCGGTGTGCTGGAGCTGGCGCAGATCTTCGCCATCGGCCAGTCGGGCATCAGCCACCACCTCAAGGTGCTGGCCCAGGCCGGGCTGGTGGCGACGCGCCGCGAGGGCAACGCGATCTTCTACCGCCGCGCCCTGCCGGCCGCCGCCGGCTTCGGCGGCATGCTGCGCGCGGCGCTGCTGGCGGAGGTCGACGCCCTGGAGCTGGAAGCCGCGATCCGCACGCGGATCGGCGAGGTGCATGCCCAGCGCGCCGCGGTCAGCCGCGACTTCTTCAGCCGCATGGCGGACAAGTTCCAGGCCCAGCAGGACCTGATCGCCGGCCTGCCGCAGTACCGCGACAGCCTGCTGGCCCTGCTCGACGCCCTGGGCTTCGCCGACTCGGCCTGCGCGCTGGAGGTCGGCCCCGGCGACGGCGCCCTGCTGCCGGAGCTGGCGCGGCGCTTCGCGAAGGTGACGGCCCTGGACAACAGCCCGGCGATGCTCGAGCTGGCGCGCCAGCGCTGCGCCCAGGAAGGCCTGGAGAACGTCGCGCTGAAGCTCGCCGATGCGCTGCAGGACGGACAGGAGCACGCCGACTGCGTGGTGCTGAACATGGTGCTGCATCACTTCGCCGCACCGGCCGAAGCGCTGAAGCGGCTGGCCGCACGGGTCAGGCCGGGCGGCAGTCTGCTGCTGACCGAGCTGTGCCGCCATGACCAGGCCTGGGCCCGCGAAGCCTGCGGCGACCTCTGGCTCGGCTTCGACCAGGACGAGCTGGCGCGCTGGGCCGCGGAGGCCGGCCTGGAGCCCGGCGAAAGCCTGTACATCGGCCTGCGCAACGGCTTCCAGATCCAGATACGGCACTTCGCCAGGTCACCGATGGGCGCCGGCGAACGACAGTGATCCCATTGAACATTGCATGACACGGCCGCGAGGCCGACTCAGCCACCGGTAAACAACAGGAACCGATCGATGAGCGAATATTCCCTTTTCACCTCCGAGTCCGTGTCCGAAGGCCATCCGGACAAGATCGCCGACCAGATCTCCGATGCGGTGCTCGACGCCATCATCGCCGAGGACAAGCACGCCCGGGTGGCCTGCGAGACCCTGGTGAAGACCGGCGTGGCCATCGTCGCCGGCGAGATCACCACCTCCGCCTGGGTCGACCTCGAGCAGTTGGTGCGCGACGTGATCGTCGACATCGGCTACGACAGCTCCGATGTCGGCTTCGACGGCGCCACCTGCGGCATCGTCAACATCATCGGCAAGCAGTCGGTGGACATCAACCAGGGGGTCGACCGCGCCCGTCCGGAAGACCAGGGCGCCGGCGACCAGGGCCTGATGTTCGGCTACGCCAGCAACGAGACCGACGTGCTGATGCCGGCGCCGATCTGCTTCTCCCACCGTCTGGTCGAGCGCCAGGCCGAAGCGCGCAAGAGCGGCCTGCTGCCGTGGCTGCGCCCGGACGCCAAGAGCCAGGTCACCTGCCGCTACGAGAACGGCAAGGTGGTCGGCATCGACGCGGTGGTGCTGTCCACCCAGCACAACCCGGAGATCAGCCAGGCCGATCTGCAGGAGGCGGTGATGGAGCTGATCATCAAGCACACCCTGCCGGCCGAGCTGCTGCACAAGGACACCCAGTTCCACATCAACCCGACCGGCAAGTTCGTCATCGGCGGCCCGGTGGGCGACTGCGGCCTGACCGGGCGCAAGATCATCGTCGACTCCTACGGCGGCATGGCCCGCCACGGCGGCGGCGCCTTCTCCGGCAAGGACCCGTCCAAGGTCGACCGCTCGGCCGCCTACGCCGGGCGCTACGTGGCCAAGAACATCGTCGCCGCCGGCCTCGCCGAGCGCTGCGAGATCCAGGTGTCCTACGCCATCGGCGTGGCCCTGCCGACCTCCATCTCGGTCAACACCTTCGGCACCGGCAAGATCAGCGACGAGCGCATCGTCCAGCTGGTCCGCGAGCACTTCGACCTGCGCCCGTACGCGATCACCAAGATGCTCGACCTGCTGCACCCGATGTACCGTCCGACCGCAGCCTACGGCCACTTCGGCCGCACGCCGGTCGAGATGACCGTCGGCGACGACACCTTCACCGCCTTCACCTGGGAGCGCACCGACAAGGCCGAGGCGCTGCGCGCCGCTGCCGGTCTGTGACCGCTCCGACGACCGCCGTCACAGTGGCGGCGGTCGTCGCCTTCCCCCTCTGCAGTCCAGGGCTACAATCGGCTAAGATCCCCCGTCGATGCCTCGCCCCGGGCCGCCGCGAAAGCCAAGCGACGAACGTCCTGCGGTGATCGTGACTCGATCGTTGACGATCTCGTCAACCTGGACATCCCAAATTCCGCTTCGGCGTGACCGATCCGGCAGGTCCGAGCCTCGGGCCGTACAGCGGATCGGCAATCTGGCAGTGACCGGCCCCCAATTCCGGAGCCTGCAGTTCTCTTGCGTGAGGAGTTTTTCGAGCTATGTCTCGCTTACCTGTCATCGTTGGTTTTGGTGGTTACAACTCAGCCGGTCGCAGCTCCTTCCACCACGGTTTCCGTCGCACCGTCATCGAGTCTCTCGACCCCCAGACCCGCCAGGAAACCCTCGCCGGACTGGCGGTGATGATGAAGCTGGTCAGCGTGGTCGACGGCGAGTACCGCGGCAGCGACGGCGCGCCCCTCACCCCGGCCGAGATCGAGCGCCGCCACGGCGAGCAGATCCTCGCCTCCACCCTGATCCGACGCATCGAGAAGCAGTACTTCGACGTCGACGCCGCCCACTGGCAGAAGAGCCTGACACTGTCCAGCGAAGGCGAGCCGCTGCACTTCACCACCAGCACCAAGCAGCTGCCGGAGCCGCTGCCGGCCAGCTGGAGCGTCGAGCCCCTCGAAGGCAACCAGGTACGGGTGACCATCCACGGCAGCTGCGAATTCAAGGTCGACAGCTACCGCGAGCTGCCGGTGAAGTCCGCCGGCCAGCTGCCCACCGGCTTCGAGCCGGGGGAACTCTACAACTCGCGCTTCCACCCGCGCGGCCTGCAGCTGTCGGTGGTAGCCGCCACCGACGCGCTGCGCTCCATCGGCATCGACTGGCAGACCATCCTCGACCACGTGCAGCCCGACGAGGTGGCGGTGTTCTCCAGCAGCATCATGAGCCAGCTCGACGATAACGGCTACGGCGGCCTGCTGCAGTCGCGCCTGAAGGGTCACCGCGTCTCCGCCAAGCAGCTGCCGCTGGGCTTCAACAGCATGCCCACCGACTTCATCAACGCCTATGTGCTGGGCAGCGTCGGCCTCACCGGCAGCATCACCGGCGCCTGCGCCACCTTCCTCTACAACCTGCAGAAGGGTATCGACGTCATCACCTCCGGCCAGGCGCGGGTGGTCATCGTCGGCAACGCCGAGGCGCCCATCACCCCGGAGATCGTCGAGGGCTATGCGGCCATGGGCGCCCTGGCCACCGAGGAAGGCCTGCGCCATATCGAAGGCCGCGACGAGGTGGATTTCCGCCGCGCCAGCCGACCCTTCGGCGCCAACTGCGGGTTCACCCTGGCCGAGGCGGCGCAGTACGTGGTGCTGATGGACGATGCCCTGGCCCTGGAGCTGGGCGCCGATATTCACGGCGCGGCGCCGGACGTGTTCGTCAACGCCGACGGCTTCAAGAAGTCCATCTCCGCCCCCGGCCCGGGCAACTACCTGACCCTGGCCAAGGCGGTGGCCAGCGCGATGCAGCTGGTCGGCGAGGAGGGCGTGCGCCAGCGCAGCTTCGTCCATGCCCACGGCTCCAGCACGCCGGCCAACCGCGTCACCGAGTCGGAGCTGCTGGACCGCGTCGCCGAAGTCTTCGGCATCGCCGACTGGCCGATCGCCGCGGTCAAGGCCTATGTCGGCCACTCCCTGGCCACCGCCAGCGGCGACCAGCTGATCTCCGCCCTCGGTACCTTCAAGTACGGCCTGCTGCCGGGTATCAAGACCGTCGATCGCTTCGCCGACGATATCCACGACAAGCACCTGCGCCTGTCCACCCGCGACGTGCCCCGCGACGACCTGGACGTCTGCTTCATCAACTCCAAGGGCTTTGGCGGCAACAACGCCACCGGCGTGCTGCTGTCGCCGCGGATCACCGAGAAGATGCTGCGCAAGCGCCACGGCGAGGCCGCCTTCGCCGACTACTGCGCACGCCGCGAAGCCACCCGCGAGGCCGCCCGCCGCTACGACGAGCAGGCCCTGCAGGGGCGCTTCGACATCCTCTACAACTTCGGCCAGGACATGATCGACGACCACGCCATCGAACTGAGCAAGGCGGGGATCAAGCTGCCCGGCTTCAGCCAGGCGATCCGCTTCAAGAAGGACGAGCGCTTCAGCGACATGCTCGACTGAGACAGCCTCGCCCGGCGGGAGCCTTGGCCCCGCCCTTCCCATTCACTCCAGCGTCCGCGCCAGCGCGAGCAGCCCGTCGCGCCAGTCCGCCGCCAGCGGCAGGGCCAGGAACGACGGGTTGAGATAGTCGGCGCGTGCCGCGTAGTCCAGCGCCCGGCCCTGCAGGTCCAGCACCTCGCCGCCAGCGCCTTCGAGCACGCCCTGGGCGGCGGCGGTGTCCCACTGCGAGGTCGGCGCCAGGCGCGGATAGCAGTCGGCGCGGCCCTCGGCGACCTGGCAGAACTTCAGCGAGCTGCCGACACTGGCCAGTTGCAGGCTGCCGAAACGCGCGCCGAGCCCCTGCAGCAGGCGTTCCTGGGCCGGGCTGCTGTGCCGCCGGCTGGCGACCACGGTGAAAGCCTCGTCCGGGCTGCTGCGCACGCCGATCGGCTGCTGCAGGCCCGGCGCGTCGCTGCGCCAGGCGCCGAGTCCGGCGCCGCCGAAGTAGCAGCAGCCGGTCGCCGGCACGCCGACCACCCCGAACAGCACCCGGCCGTCCTCGATCAGCGCCACGTTGACGGTGAACTCCGCGCTGCCGGCGATGAACTCCTTGGTGCCGTCCAGCGGGTCGACCAGCCACCAGCGACGCCAGCCGGCGCGCTCGGCCAGGGGAATCGCGCAGTCCTCCTCGGAGAGCACCGGTATTCCCGGCTCGAGCGCCTGCAGCCCGGCGCAGAGGACGCGGTGCGCGGCCAGGTCGGCGGCGGTCACCGGCGAGGCGTCGGCCTTCTCCTGCACCTCGATATCCACGCGCCAGTACGGCAGGATGGCGGCGCCGGCCTGGCGCACCAGATCGATCAGCGGGGCGAACGGGACAGGGCTCACAGGACCAGGACTCCGCGCTGGACCAGCAGATCGCGTGCCAGATAGAGCGCGGCCAGGGCCCGCCCCTCGCTGAACTGCGCATGCCGGACCAAATCGGACAGCTCGCGCAGGTTGACCCGCTCGACCCGCATCGGCTCCGGCTCGTCGCCCGGCAGACGCTTTTCGTAGAGGTCGCGGGCCAGCACCACCTGGATCTTCTGGGTCATGTAGCCGGGCGACAGGGACAGCTCGGTGAGGTACTCCAGATGGTGGGCGCCGTAGCCGGCCTCCTCCTTCAGTTCGCGGTTGGCCGCCACCAGAATGTCCTCGCCCGGCTCGATCAGCCCCTTGGGCAGGGACAGCTGGTAATCGTCGGTGCCGGCGCAGTATTCCTCCACCAGCAGGGCGTGCTGGTCGTCGATCAGCGCGACGATCATCACCGCGCCGTAGCCGCTGCCGGTGCCCACCAGACGCTCATAGGTGCGCTCGACGCCATTGCTGAAGCGCAGCTGCAATTCCTCGACGCGAAACAGGCGGCTGGTCGCGACGATCGCTCGAGCGAGTACGGTGGGTTTCTGGCGCATAGTCATTCCTCGACTGGATGGGAGGCTCGATTGGACGTTCTTCTGGAGCCCTGTGGCTGGGTATCATACCCCGGCTTGCGGCGCGGCTCGCCCTTGGCCGATGGCGCGCAGGTCCTTCGCATGCCACGCTTTCCGAAGCCTCCACCCGACAAGAGCCGCCATGCCCCCGCTACCCTGGAGCGAAATCGATACCGTCCTGCTCGACATGGACGGCACCCTGCTCGATCTGCATTTCGACAACCATTTCTGGCTGGAGCACCTGCCGCAACGCTATGCCGAACACCACGGCATCAGCCGCGCGATGGCCGAGCAGGAACTGCTGCCGCTGTTCCGCGAACATGCCGGCCGGCTGACCTGGTACTGCCTGGACTTCTGGAGCGCCGAGCTGAAGCTGTCGGTCGTCGAACTCAAGCGCGAGGTCGCCCACCTGATCGCCCTGCGCCCTAACGCCGACCGCTTCCTTGCCGCCCTGCGCGGGGCCGGCAAGCGCGTCGCGCTGATCACCAACGCGCACCGCGATTCGCTGTCGCTGAAGCTGGAGCGGGTCGAGCTGGCCCCCTGGTTCGACCGCCTGATCAGCTCCCACGACTACGGCTTTCCCAAGGAGGACCAGCAGTTCTGGCTCGCCCTGCAGCAGGACTTCGGCTTCGCGCCGGCACGCAGCCTGTTCATCGACGACAGCCTGCCGGTCCTGCGCAGCGCCCGGCGCTACGGCATCGCCCATCTGCTGGCGGTACGCCAGCCGGACAGCCGGCAGGGACCGAAGGACACTGGGGAATTCACCGCCGTGGAGAGCTATCCGGCGCTGTGCGAGGGGCTTTGCTGAGCCAGGGAAAAGACCGTGCCAGAGCGGATCACGACGGTCGCCGGAAGGCTGGGGAAAAGGCAGGAACGACCTGCAGAAAAGGGTTGACAGTCCCGATTTCGCAAAGTTCCCCTTAACAAACAACGAGTTACAAAGCAACAAAAAATCCTGCAGATCGGCAGAAAATGCTTGCACAAAGCCTTCACGGCGGAGAGGATCGCCTCGTCATCCCCACTGAGGTTCCCCACGTCATGAAGTACGCACCCATACTCCTGCTCTCCTTCGGCCTGGCCAGCGGCGCGGCATTCGCTGGCGGCAACACCGAGGCAGCTGTCGGCGGCGCACTGGGCGGCACACTGGGCTCGGTTGTCGGGGGCGCCCTGGGTGGCTCCACCGGCGCGGTGATCGGCTCGGGGGTTGGCGGTGCAGCCGGCGCCGGGATCGGCGCCGACCGCCGCAGCCGGACCGAAGCGGCCATCGGCGGCGGGCTCGGTGCGGCCGGCGGCAACGTCATCGGCAATTCGGTCGGCGGCCGTACCGGCGGCGTGATCGGCGCCGCCCTCGGCGGCGCCGGCGGCGGCGCCCTGGGCAACGCCTATGGCGACGATGACGACGACGACCATGGCGGTCGCCGCCGCGTCGAGCACCACCACCATTACCACGACAACGGCTATCACCGCGGCCACCACAAGCACAAGCACAAGCGTCGCCATCGTCACGACGACTGATAGCAGTGCAATCCGGACCCAGAAGAAGCCCGCCCCATGGCGGGCTTCTTCGCTTCAGAGGATCGGCGAAATCAGCCGTGCCACCCGCATGCCCAGGCGCTTCAGGCGGTGCGCCCGGCGGCTCTCCTCCCTGTCCAGCTCGCGGGAGCGGCTGAAGTCCGTCTGCAGCATGCACTCCACCTCCGCGGCGAAGGCGGCATCGACAGTGAACAGAGTCAGCTCGAAATTCAGCCGGAACGAGCGATTGTCCAGGTTGGCGCTGCCCACCGCCGCGGTATCGCCGTCGATCAGCAGCACCTTCTGGTGCATGAAGCCCGGCAGGTAACGGAACACCCGGATGCCCACCTCGAGCGCCTCGAAGGCATACAGGCTGGAGGCGGCATAGACCACCCGGTGATCGGGCCGCGACGGCAGCAGCAGGCGCACCTCCAGCCCGCGCAGCGCCGCCAGGCGCAGGGCGGCGAACACCGACTCGTCGGGCACGAAGTAGGGGCTGGCCAGCCAGATCCGCCGGCGCGCCGCATTGATCGCCGCGACGAACTGCAGCGAGCCGGTTTCCTGGGGATCGGCCGGGCCGCTGCCGACCAGCTGGCAGAGCACCCCGCCGGCGGGATAGCGCTCCGGCAGCAGCAGCGGCGGCAATTGCCGGGTGGTCCAGAACCAGTCCTCGGCGAAGGACTCCTGCAGGCAGGCCAGCACGGGGCCGCTCAGCTCCACCTGGGTATCGCGCCAGGGCGAAAGGGCCGGATTGCCCCCGAGGTAGTCGTCGCCGACGTTCAGCCCGCCGAGAAAGCCGCGCCGGCCGTCGACCAGCACCAGCTTGCGGTGGTTGCGGAAATTCAGCTGGAAGCGGTTGAGCAGGCCGCTGTGCGCGGAGACCGAGAAGGCATGCATCGCCACCCCGCCCTCGCGCAGGCGCTGCACATAGCGGCGCGGCAGGGCATGACAGCCGATGCGGTCGTAGAGGAAGAACACCTGCACGCCGCTGGCGGCCCGCTCCAGCAGCAGGCGTTGCAGACGCCGGCCGAGGCGGTCGTCACGGACGATGAAGAACTGCAGCAGGATCACCTCGCGCGCCTGGGCGATGGCCTCGAAGATCGCCGCGAAAGCATTCTCGCCGTCGATCAGCAGGCGCACCCGGTTGTTCGCCAGAGGCGGCTGGCGGCCGAGGCGCGCCAGCACCTTGAGGTTCTGCGCCGCCTCGCTGTCATGGGCCGTCAGGGCCTCCTCGACCCAGGGTCGCCAGTCCAGCTCGGCCATCGCCCGGTGCATCTGCAGGTCGGCCTGGCGGCGCGCCTCGATGTAGGCATCGAAACGGCTGCGGCCGAACACCAGGTAGGGCAGCAGGGTGAGATAGGGCATGAACAGCAGGGAGATGGCCCAGGCGATGGCCCCCTGGGCGGTGCGCACGGTGAACACCGCATGGACGGCCGCAGCCACCCCGAGCGCCTGGATCAGCACCAACAGATAGCCCAAGAGCTGGAAAGCGCCCTGCTCCATGCCCATGCCCCACTCCATCGAGATGCCGCTTCTGAGCATAACAGGCGGGCATGGCGATGGAGCGTCGGGAAGCGGCTGTGAAAAAGCCTCCCGGACAGACCGTGGAAAACACGCTACAGCGGCTTAAACAAACGTCCCGACTTGCTCAGGGCGTTTGCTTCTGGACTGTTGCCCGATCCCGAGAGCGGACAAAAGTCCGCTCAGGCCAGTAGCGCCATCAGGCGCCGGGCCCCCAGCAATGGGCGCTATCCGCCCCAGAGCGGACATCGTTTTCGCTGACCGTCTGTTACCTGGTTGCTACCGTTTCGGACTTGCGGGATTGCCAACCCCCATCAAGTGCCTTGAAGGCAGCGACGCCTACTCGCGCTGATTCCGTCTGCGCCTGGGCTCGCGCATCGGAAGCATGTAGCAAGTCTTCGTCGGCCTTCAGGACTTCAATTAGGCTGTCGGGGCGAACGTAGTCGGGACCATGGCGCAGCCTGCCGAGAGGCTGGCACTGATGAGCAGGGCAAGGGTGCGCTTGGGTAGCATGGGCTTCTTCCGGAGCTGAGGATATGGCGAGCAGAATACCAGTGACCATAATACATAATACATAATAGTCACTTGTTGTCCGCTTTAACGACTGGCAGTAAGCTGTAAATCATGAACAAAACAGTCACCCATTCAGTTCCAGCTCGCGGCCCAGCCGATCACGAAGTGCGCGATCAGATCGTTGCCGCAGCCACCGAGCACTTCAGCCGGTATGGCTACGAGAAGACGACCGTCTCCGATCTCGCCAAAGCCATCGGCTTTTCCAAGGCCTACATCTACAAGTTTTTCGAATCCAAGCAGGCCATTGGCGAGATGATCTGTGCGAATTGCCTGTGTCAGATCGAGGCCGAGGTCAGAGCGGCCGTCGATGAGGCCGATCGCCCGCCGGAGAAGCTGCGGCGGATGTTCAAGGCGATCGTCGAGGCTAGCCTTCGCCTGTTTTTCCAGGACCGTAAGCTCTACGAGATTGCCGCTTCGGCGGCGACCGAGCGCTGGCAGCCGGCGCTCGCTTATGAAGGGCGCATCCGGGAGTTGCTTCAGGACATCTTGCAGGAAGGTCGGCAAACCGGAGACTTCGAGCGCAAGACGCCCCTCGATGAAACCGTGATGGCGATCTATCTGGTCATGCGTCCTTACCTCAACCCGCTGCTCTTGCAGCACAGCTTCGACTACACCGACGAAGCGCCCGCCCAGCTGTCTGGCCTGGTGCTGCGCAGCCTGTCGCCCTGAGACGGGGAGGCTTTGTGACTATTGACTATTTTAGTCACTAGATTCAGAGTGGAGCCCTGACCGATTCGTCGATGGGACTCTCATGCTCCGGCGCCGCCTCTTTTTACCAACCGTCATCTGCGTATTGCCGTTTGCGTTGGTCGCCTGCGGCGAAAAAACACAATCCGATCCACGCGCCGAAGCGCCGCTGGTGCGTGCCGCCATCGTTCAGGGGGCAACCCCTGCGCCACGCGCCTTCACCGGGACCGTAGCTGCTCGAGTCCAGAGCGACCTGGGCTTTCGCGTCTCCGGCAAGGTGCTGGAGCGGCTTGTGGATACGGGGCAAACCGTCAAACGCGGCCAGCCACTCATGCGTATCGATCCCGTCGATCTGAAGCTCGCCGCGCATGCGCAGCGCGAAGCGGTCGCCGCTGCGCGAGCGCGGGCGCAGCAAACGGCTGAGGATGAAGCCCGCTACCGCAACCTGCGCGGAACCGGCGCGATATCGGCGTCGGCCTACGATCAGGTCAAGGCTGCGGCGGATGCCGCCAAAGCCCAGCTCAGTGCGGCCGAGGCCCAGGCTGAAGTTGCCCTCAACGCCACCCGTTATGCCGAGTTGCTGGCCGATGCCGATGGCATTGTCATGGAAACGTTGGTCGAACCCGGCCAAGTCGTCAATGCCGGCCAAGTCGTGGTGCGCTTGGCTCATGCCGGGCCCCGTGAAGCGGTTATCCAGTTGCCGGAAACCCTGCGTCCGGCGGTCGGTTCCGCCGCACAGGCCACGCTCTTCGGCAAAGAGGACGTTAGCGTTCCGACCAAGCTCCGGCAGCTATCGGATGCCGCAGACCGACTGACCCGCACCTTCGAGGCGCGCTATGTGCTGGAAGGGGAACTGGCCAACGCGCCGTTGGGCACCACGGTCACCCTGCAGATCCCGGCTGGGCATTCCTCCATGCAAGGCATCTTGCGGGTACCGATCGGCGCCCTGTACGACGCAGGCAAGGGCCCCGGAGTGTGGGTCATCCAGGACGAACCAACGCAGGTTCACTGGCAGCCGGTCGCGGTCCAGCACCTGGACGATGAAGGGGCGCGCATCACCGGTCAGCTCAAGCAAGGCGAGCGGATAGTCGCGCTCGGCGCGCACCTGCTGCACGACGGCCAGCAGGTGCGGGTGGCTGGTCAAGCCGCCGTCGCGGCGGCCGAGGGAGTCCGTCCGTGAGCGAAGGCCGTTTCAACCTGTCAGCGCTCGCCGTACGTGAGCGCTCCATCACCTTGTTCCTGATCTGTCTGATTTCGTTGGCCGGGCTCATTGCGTTCTTCAAGTTGGGTCGGGCGGAAGACCCAGCTTTCACGGTCAAGGTGATGACCATCATTACCGCCTGGCCCGGGGCCACCGCACAGGAAATGCAGGACCAGGTCGCCGAGAAGATCGAAAAGCGCCTGCAGGAGCTGCGCTGGTACGACCGCACCGAGACCTACACAAGACCCGGCTTGGCCTTCACGGCCTTGACGTTGCTCGACAGCACACCGCCTTCGCAAGTGCCGGAGGAGTTCTACCAGGCCCGCAAGAAGGTCGGCGACGAGGCGAAGGAGCTTCCGTCTGGCGTGATCGGGCCGATGGTCAACGACGAATACTCGGATGTCACCTTTGCCTTGTTCGCCCTCAAGGCCAAGGGCGAGCCGCAGCGCTTGCTGGTACGCGACGCGGAGGCGCTGCGCCAGCGGCTGCTGCACGTGCCGGGGGTGAAGAAGGTCAACATCGTCGGCGAGCAGTCCGAGCGCGTCTATGTCGAGTTCTCGCATGAGCGCCTGGCAACCCTGGGCGTCGGCCCGCAGGAGGTGTTCGCCGCGCTCAACAGCCAGAATGCCCTGACGCCGGCGGGCTCGGTGGAAACCAAGGGGCCGGAGGTGTTCATTCGCCTGGACGGCGCCTTCGACGAATTGCAGAAGATCCGCGACACGCCGGTTGTGGCGCAGGGCCGCACGCTGAAGCTGTCGGACATCGCCACCGTCAAGCGTGGCTATGAAGACCCGGCGACTTTCATGATTCGCAACGGCGGCGAACCTGCCTTGCTGCTGGGCATCGTCATGCGCGAAGGCTGGAACGGTCTCGACCTGGGCAAGGCGCTGGACAGCGAGGTGCGTGCGATCAACGCCGAGCTGCCGCTGGGCATGAGCCTGAGCAAGGTCACGGATCAGGCCGTCAACATCAGCTCGGCGGTCGATGAGTTCATGGTCAAGTTCTTCGTCGCGCTGCTGGTGGTCATGCTGGTGAGCTTTATCAGCATGGGCTGGCGTGTGGGCGTGGTGGTCGCCGCGGCCGTGCCGCTGACGCTGGCGGTGGTCTTCGTGGTGATGGCCGCGACCGGCAAGAACTTCGACCGCATCACCCTGGGCTCCCTGATCCTGGCCCTGGGCCTGCTGGTGGACGACGCCATCATCGCCATCGAAATGATGGTGGTGAAGATGGAGGAAGGCTGCAGCCGCATCGCCGCTTCCGCCTATGCCTGGAGCCATACCGCCGCGCCGATGCTGTCGGGCACGCTGGTGACGGCCGTGGGCTTCATGCCCAATGGCTTCGCCCGCTCCACGGCGGGCGAATACACCAGCAACATGTTCTGGATCGTCGGCATCGCACTGGTTGCGTCGTGGCTGGTGGCGGTGGTTTTCACGCCCTACTTCGGCGTCAAGCTGCTGCCTCACTTCAACAAGGTCGAAGGCGGCCACGAGGCGCTCTACGATACGCCGCGCTACAACCGCTTTCGCCGGGTGCTGGGGCGCGTCATCGCACACAAGTGGCTGGTCGCCGGTGCGGTGGTCGGCCTTTTCGTCCTGGCCATACTCGGCATGGGGCTGGTCAAGAAGCAGTTCTTTCCGATCTCCGATCGGCCCGAGGTGCTGGTCGAGGTGCAGATGCCCTACGGCACCTCGATCGCCCAGACCAGCGCCGCCACGGCGAAGGTGGAGGCCTGGCTGGCCGAGCAGGACGAAGCCAGGATCGTCACGGCTTACGTCGGCCAGGGCGCGCCGCGCTTCTTCATGGCAATGGGGCCGGAACTGCCTGATCCGTCATTTGCCAAGATCGTGGTCCGCACGGACAACCAGGAAGAGCGCGAGGCGTTGAAACATCGGCTGCGCCAGGCGATTTCCGAGGGCCTCGCCGCCGAGGCGCGCGTGCGTGTCACCCAACTCGTGTTCGGCCCGTATTCGCCGTTCCCGGTCGCCTACCGCGTCACCGGCCCGGACGCGGAAAAGCTGCGCGACATCGCCGCCGACGTGCAGCAGGTCATGAATGCCAGCCCGATGATGCGCACGGTCAACACCGACTGGGGCACGCGCACGCCCACGCTGCATTTCACCTTGCAGCAGGACCGCTTGCAGGCCGTGGGGCTGACCTCCAGCGCCGTCGCGCAACAACTGCAGTTCCTGCTGAGCGGTGTGCCCGTTACCGCCGTGCGCGAGGACATCCGCACGGTGCAGGTAGTGGCCCGTTCGGCCGGGGACACCCGCTTCGATCCGGCCAGGATCGCGGACTTCACCCTGGCGGGCGTCAACGGGCAACGCATCCCGCTGTCGCAGGTCGGGAAGGTCGATGTGCGCACGGAGGAACCGATCATGCGCCGGCGCGACCGCATGCCGACGATCACCGTGCGGGGCGACATTGCCGATGGTTTGCAGCCGCCGGATGTGTCAACGGCCATCACCCGGCAGCTCCAGCCCATCATGGAGAAACTGCCGAGCGGCTATCGCATCGAGCAGGCGGGCTCCATCGAAGAGTCAGGCAAGGCGACGGTGGCGATGTTGCCGCTGTTTCCCATCATGCTGGCAGTCACTCTGATCATCCTCATTTTGCAGGTGCGCTCGATTTCCGCGATGGCCATGGTCTTCCTGACCAGTCCGCTGGGGCTGATCGGCGTGGTGCCTACGCTGATTCTTTTTCAGCAGCCGTTCGGCATCAATGCGTTGGTCGGTCTGATTGCGCTATCAGGCATCCTGATGCGCAACACGCTGATTCTGATCGGGCAGATCCACCACAACGAACAGGCGGGATTGGACCCGTTTCGTGCGGTCGTCGAGGCAACCGTGCAGCGTGCCCGCCCGGTGATCCTGACCGCATTGGCGGCAATCCTGGCCTTTATCCCGCTGACCCATTCGGTGTTCTGGGGAACGCTCGCCTACACGCTGATCGGCGGCACGTTCGCAGGAACCGTACTGACCCTGGTGTTCCTGCCGGCCATGTATTCCATCTGGTTCAAGATCGGGTCCGGCACGGTCACCCGCCCCATGGAGGCGCAGCACGCATGACCGGGGCTTGAGGTGATCGGATGTAGATGTGTTCGCTTACCAGAGATAACCGATATGCGGCCAGAAAGAAGCAAACGGTGCTCGCTGCGAGGCGCCGACCGTGTGACAAGCGAGGTAGACGATGAGTGTCCGTAATGCAGTTCGTATCGTGGTGACGGGGACAGGTACCGTCGGACCACTGGGGTGCGGCACAGAGATGGTCTGGTCCCGTCTGTTGGCGGGACAGTCGGGCATCCGTGCCCTGCCTGCCGATCTGGCCGATGGTACCGGCTGCGCTGTAGGCGGGCGGGTGCCAACGCTGGAAGAGGACAGGCAGGCGGGCTACGACCCGGAGCAAATCGTCGCCGCCAAGGAGCGCAAGAAGATGGATCGCTTCATCGAGTTTGCGCTCGTTGCCGCTCAGGAAGCCTTGGCGCAGGCGGCCTGGCAGCCGGCAGACGAGGAACAGCGGCAGCGAACCGCAACCATCATTGCATCCGGTGTCGGTGGGTTCGGTGCCATCGCCGAGGCCGTGCACACCACGGACGAGCGCGGGCCGCGCCGGCTCTCGCCATTCACCGCGCCTTCGTTTCTCGCCAATATGGCGGCCGGGCACGTCTCCATCCGGCACGGCTTCAAGGGGCCGCTCGGGGCACCGGTGACCGCCTGCGCGGCCGGGGCGCAAGCCATCGGTGATGCGGCCCGACTGATCCGTAGCGGCGAAGCGGATATTGCGGTGTGCGGCGGGACCGAGGCCGCGATCCATCGCGTCACGCTCGGAAGCTTTGCTGCGGCGCGTGCGTTGTCCACTGGATTCAACGACCGCCCCCAGCAAGCGTCGCGTCCGTTCGACCGCGACCGGGATGGCTTCGTCATGGCCGAAGGCGCCGGCCTGCTGGTGATCGAATCGCTGGAACATGCGCTGGCACGCGGCGCACGGCCACTGGCGGAGCTGGTCGGCTACGGCACCAGCGCCGATGCCTATCACCTGACCGCCGGCCCGGAGAACGGCAGCGGCGCTCGACGCGCAATGGAACAGGCGTTGCGGCAGGCCGGTATTGCCTCGGGCGATGTGCAGCACATCAATGCACATGCGACCTCCACTCAAGTTGGAGACCGGGGCGAGCTGGCCGCCATTCGGTCCGTCTTCGGGACCGGATCGGGTGTGGCGATCACATCGACCAAATCCAGTACCGGCCATCTACTGGGAGCCGCAGGCGGGATCGAGGCCATCTTCACCATCCTGGCGCTACGCGATCAGATCGTCCCGCCTACGCTGAACCTCATCCATCCCGACGAGGCGGCCGGCGGCCTAGATCTGGTTGGCCTGACCGCGCGGAAAATGCCGATCCAGTACGCCCTGTCAAACGGGTTCGGGTTTGGTGGTGTCAATGCCAGCGTGCTGTTTCGTCGCTGGGAACCATCCCGATGAAACCTCTAACCCGGGAAGCCTCCGCTCATAGCGGATTGCAAGAGGCCCGGTTGGCCAGGCGACGAGAGGCTGGTACAGGCGGCTAGCGAGGCCTTCGCACCGCTCGGCTACGACCTTTCGCCAATGACGTTGGTGATGGCTGGATCGAATTCCACCTGATCGGCGTCCTGCTCGCGGTGGAGCCATGGAACCTCCCGATCCATGAGCTCACCCGCGTGATTGCACCGGCGATCGCGGGCAGAACCAATGCCCGCTCCGGCAACGCATGAGCCATCCGCACGCCCCAGCCAACGCCGAACAGACCGCCGATCGCCAGGGAAATGCCCAGCATCCAGTCGACCCGCCCGTGCAGGGCGTAGGTGACCAGGCTGACCACCGTGCTGGGCGCGGCCAGCGCCAGCGAAAGGCCCTCTGGGCGACGAACTGGCTACTGATGCGCCTCCATCATGGCCTGACAGGGCCGCCTGCTGACGCTTGAGCTGCTTGATGCTCAGTTGCCGGCGCGCCGAGGCTGCCCTGGTCGGGGGATTGGCCGCGGATGCAAGCCATAAATGACAATGCCCGCATCTTACGATACGGGCATTGTCCTCATCCGCCCCACCGACTGCCAGGTTTTCACACAGTCTGCGGAGGCGGCTTCTTCACCACGCGCTGCGGCTTACAGCAGCGGGCCGGCGTCGCGGATGGCGTCGGAAACGTCGAACTTCCTGAAGTTCTCGATGAACTGCCTGGCCAGGGCACGCGCCGCCTCGTCGTAGGCGCTCTTGTCGGCCCAGGTGTTGCGCGGGTTGAGCAGCTCGGTGTCGACCCCCGGCACGACCTTCGGCACGTCCAGGTTGATGATCGGCAGACGCTCGGTCTCGACGCCGATCAGCGCGCCGCTCTGGATCGCCGCGATCACGCCGCGGGTGGTCGGGATGTTGAAACGCTTGCCGACGCCGTAGCCGCCGCCGGTCCAGCCGGTGTTGACCAGGTACACCTTGGAGTCGTAGCCCTGGATGCGCTTGATCAGCAGCTCGGCGTACTCGCCGGCCGGACGCGGGAAGAAGGGCGCACCGAAGCAGGTGGAGAAGGTCGACTTGATGCCGCCGCCGGAACCCATCTCGGTGGAGCCGACCAGCGCAGTGTAGCCGGACAGGAAATGGTAGGCCGCCTGCTCGTTGTCGAGGATCGACACCGGGGGCAGCACGCCGGTCAGGTCGCAGGTGAGGAAGATCACCGCATTCGGTTCGCCGGCGCGGTTGTCCGCCACGCGTTTCTCGATCAGCTCGCGCGGGTAGGCAGCGCGGGTGTTCTGGGTCAGGCTGCTGTCGGCGTAGTCGGGCTGGCGCGAACGCTCGTCGAGCACCACGTTCTCCAGCACGGCGCCGAACTGGATGGCCTTCCAGATGACGGGTTCGTTCTTCTCGGACAGGTCGATGCACTTGGCATAGCAGCCGCCCTCGATGTTGAACACGGTGCCCTCGCCCCAGCCGTGCTCGTCGTCGCCGATCAGGTAGCGACTCGGGTCGGCGGACAGGGTGGTCTTGCCGGTGCCGGACAGGCCGAAGAACAGGGTCACGTCGCCCTCCTCGCCCGTGTTGGCGGCGCAGTGCATCGGCAGCACGTCGACTTCCGGCAGCAGGAAGTTCTGCACGGAGAACATCGCCTTCTTCATCTCGCCGGCGTACTGCATGCCGGCCAGCAGGACCCGCTTGGCGGCGAAGTTGATGATCACGCAGCCGTCGGAATTGGTGCCGTCGCGCTCCGGCACGCACTCGAAGTGGGGGGCGTTGAGGATCTGCCATTCGCTCTTGCCGGCGGGGTTGAACTTTTCCGGGTTGATGAACAGGCAGCGGCCGAACAGGTTGTGCCAGGCCGTTTCGGTGGTCATCTTGACCGCCAGGTAGTACTCAGGATTGGCGCCTACATGGACGTGCGAAACGAAGCGGTCACGTTCGGCAAGGTAAGCTTCGACGCGCGACCAGAGGGCGTCGAACTTGTCGCTGGGGAAGGGACGGTTGATGCTGCCCCAGGCAATCTTGTGCTGAGTGCCCGGTTCCTCGACGATGAAGCGGTCGCCCGGGGATCGCCCGGTGCGATGGCCGGTCCGAACCACCAGCGAACCGTTGGCGGCCAGTTCGCCTTCTCCGCGACGGAGGGCTTCTTCTACCAATTGTGCGGCGCTGATGTCGGTAAACACGGCTTGAGTGGCTTGCGTCATGTGCGTCCGATCGGCTTGTGGCCGATTCCTCCATACGTTTTGTAGCGCGACATCCGGTCACGCTACAGGGAAAAGATAAAAAAAGTGCGGCGATCATACCAGAAAAGCCGACGACACAGTAGGAGCCGCTAGTCTGGCAAAGGTTCCCTGCCGTCACACCATCGGCCGGAACGCGACCGGCGCTGCCGAGGTTTTTCGAAGACAGGCAGGCCCCTGCCCCCCTTGCCGGAGCAAGCCTTTGTCGAAAAATCCGTGCATCCGGGCCGGCCGATCACGGGCGGCCCGGCCGCTCAATGGCGGGTCGCCGAGGGCGCCTCGCTGCCGCCGCCGGCGAACAGCTGGGCGATGTCGCTGGCATCGAACTCGTAGCGCTGGTTGCAGAACTGGCAGTCGACCACCACCAGGCCGCTGCGCTCGCGCAGCAGCTGCTCGGCATCCGCGTGTCCCAGGCTGGACAGGGCGTTGGCCGAGCGCTCGCGCGAACAGCTGCAGCGAAAGCGCAGCGGCAGCGGCTCGAACAGGCGCACGGCCTCCTGGTGGTAGAGCCGGCGCAGCAGGGTCTCGTTGTCCAGCGCGAGCAGCTCCTCGGCGGTCAGGGTATCGGCCAGGGTGACCAGGTGCTCCCAGCTGGCCGCGCGCGCCTCGGCATCCTTCTGGCGGTCGCCGGGCAACTGCTGCAGCAGGAAGCCGCGGGCGCGACGGCCGTCGGCATTGAGCCAGAAGCGCGTCGGCAGCTGCTCCGAACTGGCGAAATAGCCGGACAGGCAGTCGGCCAGGCTGTCGCCCTGCAGTTCGACGATGCCCTGGTAGCGCTGCCCCTGGGCGGGATCGACGGTCAGGGTCAGCAGGCCCTCGGGCATCAGCTCGCGCAGCCCGGCGCCGGCCGGGATCTGCTCGGCGTGATAGCGGGCGATACCGCGCACCTCGCAGTCGCTGGAGCACTCGACCATGAGCAGGGGCACCGCCCCCGGGGAGCGCGCCTGCAGCACCAGCAGGCCGTCGAACTTGAGGGTGCCGACCAGCAACGCGGCGGCGGCGAGCATCTCGCCGAGCAGCTGGGCGACCGGCTCGGGATAGGGGTGCTTGGCCAGCACCTCGGCGTAGCTGCCGCGCAGGTCGGCCAGTTCGCCGCGCACGTCGGTGTCGTCAAAGAGAAAGCGTTGGGTGAAATCGAAATCGGGCATATCGGCTGGCCATGTCGGGGAACAGAGCTGGCCTGCAGCCAGTCCTCGGAGTCGGAAAAAGCAAAATCGCCACAAGCGGCCGACTCGCAGGGAAATTCTAGAAAGAAAGCGGGAAGCCTCCAAGTTTTCCGTCATTTCCCGTTTCGACACGATAGTACCGCTCGTCGGGTGAAATGATAATTTCCCGCTCCTAACCAATACTCCAAAAGCTCAGAAAAATATAAGGAATTGAATAGGTTACAGGAGGATGATGGCCATTGTTATGCCATCTATGGAGTGTCAAACAGACATCAAGCCGCCTGCTTGACAGTCTCCTTGTACGACCGCCTATACCTGTAACACCGCACTCCCCCAATGAGGCACGCCAACATGGACGTGAGTGTTTTCGGTACCGGATACGTCGGCCTGGTTCAGGCTGCTGCCCTGGCCGACGTCGGCCACCGGGTTCTCTGCGTCGACATCGACGAGCTGAAGATCCAGCAGTTGCAGCGGGCGGTTCCGCCCATCCAGGAGCCCGGCCTGTCCGCCATGATCGACGACAACCTGCGCGAGGGCCGGCTGTCCTTCAGCACCCAGGCCAGCGATGCGGTGATTCACGGCCAGCTGATCTTCATCGCCGTCGGCACCCCGCCGGACGAGGACGGCTCCGCCGACCTGCGCCACGTGCTGGGGGTGACCCGCGAAATCGCCAGCCACATGCAGGCCGACCGCACCCTGGTGATCAAGTCCACCGTGCCGGTGGGCACCGCCAGCCAGGTGGAGGCGGTCGCCCGCGACGAACTCGACCGCCTGGGCAAGGGCCAGCTGGCGGTGCGGGTGGTGTCCAATCCGGAATTTCTCAAGGAGGGCAGCGCGGTCAACGACTGCATCCGCCCCGACCGGATCATCGTCGGCAGCGACGACGAGCTGGCCCGCGCCCAGCTCGCCGAGCTCTACGCGCCCTTCTGCCGCAGCCGCGACAAGCTGATCTTCATGGACAACCGCAGCGCCGAGCTGACCAAGTACGCGGCCAACGCCATGCTGGCCACGCGCATCAGCCTGATGAACGAGCTGGCCAACCTGGCCGAGCAGCTGGGTGCCGACATCGAGGCGGTGCGCCGCGGCATCGGCTCCGACCCGCGCATCGGCTACCACTTCATCTACCCCGGCTGCGGCTTCGGCGGCTCCTGCTTTCCCAAGGACCTGCGCGCCCTGCTGCACACCGCCAGGGCCAGCGGCCAGCCGCTGCGCCTGCTGCAGAGCGTCCAGGAGGTCAACGAGACGCAGCGCCTGGTGCCGTTCCAAAAGCTGCAGAAGCTCTATCCCGAGGGACTGGCCGGCAAGTCCATCGCCCTCTGGGGACTGGCCTTCAAGCCGAACACCGACGACATGCGCGAGGCGCCCAGCCGCTGCCTGATGGAGGCCCTGTGGCGCGAGGGCGCGACGGTGCGCGCCTTCGACCCCGAAGCCATGTCCGAATGCCGGCGCCTGTACGGCTACCGCGACGACCTGGTGCTCTGCGCCACCCGCGACGACACCCTGCAGGACGCCGACGCGCTGGTCATCTGCACCGAGTGGAAGGCCTTCCGGGTGGTCGACTTCGCGCTGCTCGCGCACAAGCTGCGCGACCGCCTGGTCATCGACGGGCGCAACCTCTACAACCCCCAGCAGCTGGCTGCCGCAGGCCTGCGCTACCTGGGCATCGGCCTGCCGCAGGTCGCCCCCCAGGCAGGCCCGCAATGAAGGTCCTGGTCACCGGCGCGGCCGGCTTCATCGGCGCCCACTGCGTGCGCCGGCTGCTGCTCGACGGCCATGAGGTCATCGGCCTGGACAACTTCAACGACTACTACGCCCCGGCCCTGAAGGAGGACCGGGTGCGCTGGGTATGCCAGGAGGCCGGCGACTTTCCGCTGCGGCGGCTGGATCTCGGCGATGCCGCCGGCATCGCCGAGCTGTTCGCCAGCCAGCGCCCGGAAGTGGTGGTCCACCTGGCCGCCCAGGCCGGCGTGCGCCACTCGCTGAGCCATCCGCAGGACTACGTGCAGAGCAACCTGGCAGGCTTCCTGAACATCCTCGAAGGCTGCCGCCAGCAGCCGGTGCAGCACCTGGTCTACGCTTCGTCCAGCTCGGTGTACGGCGCCAACCAGCACACCCCCTATTCGGTGCAGGACAACGTCGATCACCCCCTGTCGCTGTACGCCGCGAGCAAGAAGGCCAACGAGCTGATGGCCCACAGCTACAGCCACCTGTTCGGCATTCCCGCCACCGGCCTGCGCTTCTTCACCGTCTACGGCCCCTGGGGCCGGCCGGACATGTCGCCGATCCAGTTCGCCCAGGCCATCGTCGAGGGGCGGCCGCTGCGCCTGTTCAACCATGGCCGGCACCGGCGCGACTTCACCTACATCGACGACATCATCGAAGGTCTGGTGCGGCTGCTGGCGCAGCCGCCCCGACCCGACCCGCACTGGGACCGCGAACGGCCCCGCGCGGAAAGCAGCATGGCGCCGTGGCGCCTGTACAACATCGGCGGGCATCGACCGATCGCCCTCACCGACTACATCGACACCTTGGAAAGGCATCTGGGCCGCAAGGCCCAACGAGAATTGCTGCCTTTGCAGCCCGGGGACGTGCTCGACACTTATGCCGACGTCTCGGAATTGCAACGGGACACCGGCTTTCAGCCCCAGGTCAGTCTCGAAGAAGGCCTCGCCCGCTTCGTATCCTGGTTTTGCCACTACTACAGGATCGGCAGTCCCGATGCCGCGGCGCGCTCATCCGCCGCCATGGCCGGGGATCTGCCGCATGAGGTAATGCGCAATGAATGCCCCGGGAAACTCGTTCCAACAACCCAGCTTCGCCAAGGATAGCCAGTACCGCCTCAAGGAAAAACGCACCGATCCCTCGCAGCGCGAAAAGATCGAGAACGCCCTCTGGGTCCACAACCGCGGCTGGCTCAGCGGACGCCAGGGCGGCCGCCCCTGGACCCTGTCCCACACCAAGCGCGTCAGCGAGGCGCTCGCCGCCCTCCTCCTGCTGCTCCTGCTCTCCCCCCTGCTGCTCGGCATCGCCCTGCTGATCAGGCTGGGCAGCCCGGGCCCCGTGCTGTTCGTCCAGCAGCGCACCGGCTTTCGCGGGCGCCGCTTCGGCATGTTCAAGTTCCGCAGCATGGTAGCCGACGCCGAGGCCCTGAAGGAGTCGCTGCGCCACCTGAACAAGCACGGCCCCGACGCCATCGACTTCAAGATCGACGCCGACCCGCGGGTGACGCCGATCGGCCACTGGCTGCGCCGCACCAGTCTCGACGAGCTGCCCAACCTGATCAACGTGGTGCGTGGCGAGATGCGCCTGGTCGGCCCGCGCCCCACCTCGTTCAACGCCAGCCGCTACCACCCGCACCACCTCGGCCGGCTGAGCATCTACCCCGGCATGACCGGCCTCTGGCAGATCTCCGGGCGCAGCGACGTCGACTTCGACGACCGGGTCGAGCTCGACATGACCTACATCCGCCGACAGGGTCCCCTGCTGGACCTGTGGATTCTCCTGAAAACCCCCATCGAAGTGTTCCACGGCCATGGCGCCAGCTGAACCTTCCCTTTCTTCAGGCCGTGCACGCCTCAGGAGTCAGCCCATGACCATGCTCCGTTCCGAGCAAACCACGCTCCTGCTGGAGCAGGACCAGCGTGTCCTCAGTCCCAGCGAAGTCAACCTGGCAGCCACGCTACTCGACCAGAGCTGCCGGACCCTGCTGATGATCGCCCCGACCAGCGGCTGCGGCACCACCACCAGTGCCCTGAGCATGGCCCGGCAACTGGCCCACTCGGCCAAGGGCAAGCTGCTGCTGGTCGACGCCAGCCCCTCGGCCACCGGCCTCAGCTCGCGCCTGGGCATGGCGGCCGACCCGGGCCTGTTCGAGCTGCTGCAGAGCCCGCATCCGGAGGGCGAACTCAGGCACTGCATCCAGCGCCATCCCGAGCTGCCCTTCGACCTGCTGCCGCTCGGCCAGCCCTCGCCGGCGGCCGGCCGCTTCACCGCCGAGGATCTGCAGCACCTGCTCGACTGCCTGGCCTCCCGCTACCGCTTCGTGGTGGTCGACGCCGAGGCCGTCTACAGCGGCACCAGCGGCCTGACCCTGGCGGCCATGGCCGACGCCGTGGTGCTGGTGGTCCGCGCCGAGGAAACCCGCCTGGAAGTCGCCCAGGCCGCCATGCAGCGCCTGCGCCAGGCCAACGCCAAGCTGCTCGGCAGCGTATTCAACGCCCGCCGGTTCTACATGCCGAAGTGGCTCTACAGGCTGCTCTGATCACGGATCGCACCCACAGGACGGACGCCACCATGCACAAGCCAATCCTCCCCCTGCTCGCCTTCCTGGCCCTGGCCGGCTGCAGCAGCCAGCGCTCGATCCCCGCCTACATCCTCACCGCCCCCGAGGAGCAGGCCACGCAGAGCGAACTGATCCCGGTGACCCAGGTGCTGCGCCCGCAGGATGTCCTCGACGTGATCTTCCACATCGAGATGGACTCGCCCAACGCCTATCGCATCCAGCCCGGCGACCAGCTGGAGATCCAGTTCGCCACCGCCAAGGGCCTGACCGGCATCAAGACGGTGATGCCCGACGGCACCGTCAACCTGGAATACGTCGGCAGCCTGAAGGTCGCCGGGCTGACCGTCGAGGAAGCCCAGGCGCAGATGGTCGAGCGCTACCGGGAGACCCTGCGCACGCCGCTGATCACCGTCTCCGTGGCCAAGGCGCAGACCCGTGCACAGCACCTGCGCGACACCCTGTTCAGCCCCAACAGCGGGATGAGCCGGGACATCACCATCGGCGCCGACGGCCGCGCCACCTTCCCGATGCTCGGCAGCATCCGCCTCAGCGGCATGAGCCGCGACGAGCTCGAGAAGCTCTTGAACGAGCGCTACCGCGAGGAGGTCGGGCCGATCCAGGTCGACGTGCTGCTCAAGGCCACCGCCGCCAACGAGATCTACGTGCTCGGCGAGGTCGGCCAGCCCGGCGCCTATCCGGTGCGCCGGCCGATCTCGGTGCTCGAGGCGCTGACCATGGCGCGCGGCCACAACCCGGTCACCGCCGACCTCGACTCGGTGCTGGTCCTGCACCGCCGGGGCGACCAGGTGGTATCGCGCACCTACGACCTCGAGGAACTGCTCGACAACGACGCCGACAGCGTCGCCTACCTACAGCCGGACGACCTGCTCTTCGTGCCGCGCAGCGGCCTGACCAGCGCCGGCGACACCATGCGCCAGCTGGCCGACGTGATGCTCTTCAGCGGCTTCAACTTCGGCTTCTCCTATCAGGTCGACAACAAGGATGATGGAGACAACTAGCGATGGACACCCTCCGACACGAAAACCCGCTCTATCCGCTCCTCTACACGCTGTACGCCAACCGCCGGCTGATCAAGCGGGTGTTCCTGGCCTTCGCCGCCCTCGTCCTGCTGTTGCCGCTCCTGCTCAGATCGACCTACGACATCAGTGCGGAAGTCCTGGTGCAATCCAAGAAGGTGGCGCAGACCGAGCCCAACAGCGCCAGCCTGCAGCAGGAAACCGACAAGTTCCTGCCGCCGACCCTGGCCGACATGGAAACCGAAAGCAGCATCCTGCGCTCGCCCGAGCTGGTCCGGGCGACCCTCGACTCGCTGCGCCAGGAAGGCCACTTCGCCGAGGAGGACGGTCTGCTCGAGCAGGTGCTGCTCAACCCGCTGCGCGACTACCTGATCAACCCCCTGCGCGAGCGGCTGCTCGACCCGCTGCTCGCCGCTCTCGGCTTCGCCGCCGAGCCGGTGCGCGACAGCCGCCTGGACGAGCTGACCCTGGCCACCCTGGAGGACCTCGAGGTCGTCCCGCTGCCCGGCTCCAACGTCATCGCCGTGCACTACCGGGCCGGCGAGCCGGCCCTCGGCACCCTGTTCGTCAACCGCCTGCTCGACACCTACCTGATGCGCCGTCACGCGCTGCATTCCAACGACCTGCCGGAAGCCTTCTACGAGCAGAAGAAGGCCCAGTACCAGAACCAGCTGGGCGATCTCGAGGGCCAGCGCCTGGCCCTGCTCGGACGGATCAGCGCGGCCAATCCCGAGGAGGAGATCACCTTCCGCCTCAACGCCATCAACCAGGAAGAGCAGACCCTCAACCAGTACCGCGACCGCCTGCTGGAAAACCAGCGCTGGGTCGACTACCTGCAGAACAGCCTGGCCGTGGCACGCAAGGCCAGGCTGACCGATTACGGCTTTCCCTACACCTTCGCCAGCACCCTCAACAACGCCGCCTTCGAAGACCGCGAAATCCGTCAGCTGGGCGACCGGCTGATCGAGCAGATCGGCCAGTACGGCGCCGAAACCGACGTCTACAACCCGAACAGCGCGCCGATGAAGAACCTCTACGCGCAGATCAGCCGGACCCGCCAGCAGTTCCTCCAGGTGATCGGCAACCGCATCAGCGAACGCCAGAAGGAACTGGAAGTCCTCTCCGGCGTGATCGCCCAGAAGACCACACGGATCGCGGAATACCAGGCCCGCATCCGCGAACTGCAGGACGCGCAGGGCGGCCTGCGCCAGCTCAACACCGAGATCGAGGCCCTGCACCAGGCCTTCTTCACCTACACCCAGCGCTACGAGGAAAGCCGCAGCCGCGCCCTGCTCGACGGCGGCCAGTCCAACGCCAAGGTCCTCAGCCGGCCCTTCGAGCCCACCGCGGCGAGCTTTCCCCAGCCCCTGCAGATCATCCCCCTCGGCCTGCTCAGCGCCCTGCTGCTGGCGATTGCCGCCGGCTATATCCGCGAGTTCTTCGACCATCGCTTCAAGCATCCCGAGCAACTGCTGAACCAGCTCGGCCTGCCCGTGCTGATGACCATCAACGACACGCAGCCCACCGCGCTGCCCAATCCGCACAAACCCGGGAGCCTGCCATGGATTCGACACTGGGCCAGCGACTGAGCACCCGTCAGAAGGAGGCGCCGCTGCGGATCGCCCACCTGCTCAGCAGCGGCGGCTTCTACGGTCTCGAACGGATGCTCCTCGAGCACTGCCAGTACGCGCCCGGCCAGCACCGGGTGCTCCTGCTCGACGGCCCTGAGCCGCTGGCCCAGCGCTTTCGCGAGGCCGGCGTGGAGCTGAGCCGCTGCACCGGCCTGGGCAGCCTGCTGCGCCAGCTGGGGCAGTCGGACGCACGACCGACGCTGCTCAACGGCCACGGCTTCAAGGGCCTGGTCTACGGCTGGCTGAGCGCGCTCTGTCTCGGCCTGCCGCTGATCGTCACCCAGCACGGCTTCACCCCGCGCAGCCGCAAGCAGCGCTTCTACGCCTGGCTCAGCCTGCGCCTGTGCCGCACCGCGCAGGTACGCGCGGTGGTCTGCGTGGCCGACAGCATCGCCCGCCTGCACCGCCAGGCCGGGGTGCGCGCCGGCAAGCTGCACGTGCTGCCCAACGGCCTGCCGCCGGCCCCCGCGGTCACCTACCTGCGGCCGCCGGCAGCCCCCCCTGCCCCGCTGATCGGCTTCGTCGGCCGCCTCAGCGCGGAAAAGGGCCCGGACCTGTTCGTCGAGCTGGCCATCGCCCTGTGCCGGCGCAATCCGCGCCTGCACGCCGTACTGCTCGGCGAGGGTCCGCAGCAGCAGGCCCTGCAGCAGAGCGTCGACGACGCCGACCTGCACGGGCGCATCCTCCTGCCCGGCTACCGGAAAGACCTGCCGGCCTGGCTGCGCGCCCTCGACGTCCTGGTGATCAGCTCGCGCACCGAGGGTACGCCGATGGTCCTGCTGGAAGCCATGCAGGCCGGCGTGCCGGTGGCCGCCTTCGCCGTGGGCGGCATTCCCGACGTGCTCGACCACGAGGCGTCCGGCCTGCTCGTCGCGCCCGGCGAGGTCGACGAGCTGGCCCGGCAGGTGGCGCGCCTGCTGCTCGACAAGGCGCTGTGCCGGGCGCTGACCGAACAGGCCAGACTCGCCCAGCTGCGCCACTACCACCTGCCGGCCCAGACCGAGCGCTGGCGGCAGCTGTACCGCAACGCGGTCGGAGAGTAAGGCAATGGTCCTGACGCTACCCCTGGCTCTGCTGCTCGGACTGGCCTGCCTGCTGCTGCTGGCCAGCCCCTGGCCCTATCTGGCGCCGCTGGCGTTTCCCGCCCTCGCCGCCCTCGCCGTGCTCTACCGCAAGCCGGTCTGGGGCCTGCTGGTGATGCTCGCCCTGGTGCCCTTCGAAGGCCTGTTCTCCGCCGCCGATGCCGCCGGCGGGAGCAGCAGTGCCGGCTTCACCCTGAACAAGCTGCTCGGCCTCGCGCTGATCGCCATCGCCGCCCTGCAGCTGCTGCTGCGCCAGCTGCCGGTACGGCGCCTGCGCAGCAATCTGTGGCCGCTGCTGCTGGCCTTCCTCGCTTTTTATATGACCAGCCTGGCGTTCAGCAGCCACCTCGGCCTGTCGCTGCAGCAGCTGCGTCAGCTCGCCGTCGGCCTGGTGCTGTTCAGCCTCACCGTGCTGTTCGGCCGCGACCTCGACCTGCCGGCCCTGGCCCGCGTGCTGGTGCTGTCGGTGGCCAGCACCTGCGTGGTCGCCCTGCTCTCCACCAGCACCCAGCCGGCCAGCCGCGCCATTGGCCTGCTCGCCGACCCCAACTACTTCGCCCTGCTGATCAGCGTCGCCCTTCCGCTGGCGCTGCTCCTGGTGGTGCGCGCACCGCGCTGGCCGCAGCGGCTGTTCTGGCTGGCGCCGCTGCTGTTGCTGCTCGCCGGCCTCGGCCGCACCGGCTCGCGATCCGGCCTGCTGGTGGTGCTGCTGACCGTCGCCATCGCCGCCTGGCACTACCGCGAGCACCTGAAATACCTGGTGATCCGCCGCCTCGGCTGGGTGATCCTGGCCGGGGCGATCGCCGTGCCGCTCGCCCCCGCGCTGCTGCCGGACAGCTTCATCCAGCGCCTGGAGGTCCTCGCCAGCCTGAAATCGGGGGTCAAGGCCTACGCCGACACCTCGCTGGCCCGGCGCAGCGCCTACGTGGTGGTGGGCAGCCAGATCATCGCCGAACACCCGCTGCTCGGCAGTGGCCCCGGCACCTTTCCCCTGGAGTTCGCCAAGACCGGCTACGCCATCGCCTTCTCCATCCGGGGGCTGCCGGTCGAGCTGTACCGCGAAGCGCACAACACCTACCTGGGCATGTTCAGCGAGGTCGGCGTGCCCGGCGGCCTGCTGTTCGTCGGCCTGATCCTGCTCAGCCTGCGCAACTGCCAGGTCGCCCGCCGCCACTGGCTGAGCCGCGGCGACCCCGAGCGGGCGGCGCTGGCCGCCCACTTCGGCCTGTCCTGCCTGGCGCTGGCCTGCTTCCTGTTCTTCCTCAGCGTGCCGAGCCACAAGTACCTCTGGGTGATGCTCGGGATCACCAGTTTCCTGCGCCTGCAGGCCGACGACGACGCGGCCGGAGAGCGGCCATGAAGCGCATCTCGATCATCGTGCCGACCCTCGACGAGGCCGAACGCCTCGGCCGCACCCTGGAAGCCGCCCGGCGCGCCGCCGAACAGGCCGGCCTCGAGTACGAGCTGATCGTCCCCGACAACGGCTCCCGCGACGGCAGCCAGGCGCTGGCCCGCGGCCTCGGCGCACGAGTGCTGGACTGTCCCGGAGTGAACATCGGCGCCCTGCGCAACCGCGGCGCCGCGGCGGCCAGCGGCGACTGCCTGGCCTTCCTCGATGCCGACATGGAGATGCCCGCGGACTGGCTGACCACCTGGCGCGCGGTGCGCGAGGCGGACCGCGCCGACGTGCTCGGCCTGGTCCACCAGGCGCCGCCCCAGGCGCCCTGGTATGCCCGCGCCTGGCTGCAGCGGCTGGTCGCCGAGCGAGACCGCCCGGCGCTGCTGGACTGGCTGCCGACCGCCAACCTGTGCCTGGAGCGCGCCTGGTTCGAGCGCGTCGGCGGCTTCGACGAGCGCCTGCGCAGCGGCGAGGACAAGGACCTCGGCCTGCGCCTCGGCGAAGCCGGCGCGCGCCTGCTCAGCCTGCCCACGCCCACGGTGCTCAACTGGGGCTTCGAAGGCAGCTGGGGCGAGTGGCTGGGCAAGGAGCTCTGGCGGCAGAGCAGCCAGGCCCAGCTGCTGCGCAAGGGCCACGCCAGCCTGCGTCTGCTGCGCTTCCCGCTGCTGGCGGCCGGGCACTGGGCGCTCGACGCGCTGGCCCTGCTCTGCCTGCTGCTCGGCCAGCCGGGGGCCGCCCTTGGCGCCTTCGCCCTGGGCTGGCTGCCGGCCGGCCTGCTCAGCCTGCGCCACCGCTACACCCGGCAGCGCCCGCTGCTGGCCGCGCGCCTGGCGCTGCTGCACTGGCTGCGACTGCACGTCGCCGGCATCGCCCTGCTGATGGGCCTGACCAACCTGAGCGCACGGAGGCCTTCCCGTGGCTGAAGCGATCTTCTGGCTGTGCCTCTGCCTGCCGCTCTTCGCCTACCTGGGCTACCCCGCCCTGCTCGCCCTGTACGCGCCGTTCCGCCATTCCGCGCCGAACGGCGCGCCACAGGAGCTGCCGCGGGTCAGCGTGATCGTCGCCGCCTACAACGAAGAGCGGAACATCGTGGCCAAGCTGCGCTCGCTGCTCGACGACGGCTACCCGCGCGAGCGGCGGCAGACCATCGTCGCCAGCGACGGCTCCAGCGACGCCACCGTGACGCTGGCCCGGCGCGTCGCCCAGCTCCGTCCCTGGGACGACATCCGCGTACTGGACCTGCCGCGCAGCGGCAAGGCCGGGGCGCTGAACAACGCGGTGGCCGTGGCCGACGGCGAGATCCTGGTGTTCAGCGACGCCGACACCCTGTGGACCGGCGACACCCTGCGCCAGCTGGTCGCGCCCTTCGCCGACCCGCAGGTCGGCGCCACCATCGGCAACGTGGCCATTCCCACCGCGGGCAAGGCGCTGGCCGTCGGCGACCGCCTGTACCGCGCCTACGAGTCCTGGCTGCGCCGCCTGGAAAGCCACACCGGCTGCCTGGCCTCGGCCGACGGCGGCCTGCAGGCCCTGCGCCGCAGCCTGTTCCAGACGGTACCGGCGGATGTCACCGACGACTTCTTCCTGAGCACCTGCGCGCCGGTGGCCGGACAGCGCATCGTCTTCGCCGAAGCCGCCCGGGTCCTCGATGTCGGCGTGGAGAGCGCCGACAACCAGTTCCGCCGCCGCCGCCGGATCACCACCCGCGGCCTGCGCAGCCTGGCCCGCCGCCGCGAGCTGCTCGACCCGCGCCGGCACGGCCTGCTCGCCCTCGGCCTGTTCACCCACAAGCTGGTTCGCCGGCTCGCGCCGGTCCTGCTGATTCCCCTGCTGCTGAGCAGTTTCTGGCTGTGGAGCGAAGGCGAGCTCTACCGCCTCGCCTTGCTCGCCCAGCTCGCCGGCTACGGGGTGGCGGTGATCGGCCTGCTCGGCCAGCGCCGGCACCTGCCGAAACCCTTCCACCTGGCGGCCTACCTGCTGGTGACCCTGGCCGCGATGAGCGCCGGTGTCTGGCAGTTCCTCAGCGGGCAGCGCTACCAGCACTGGAATCCGCAACAGAACCGCTAAGGAGGTCTCGTGCCCTTCACGCAGCTGATCAAGGCCGCTACCGGCTGGCTCTGCCTCGACACCCCAGCAGGACGCCGCCTGCTGCGCGGAACCGGCACCATCCTGATGCTGCACCGGGTGCTGGCCGAGGATGCGCAGGCGGCCCTGCCGCACCGCAACGCCCTGTGCATCGGCAAACCGGCCTTCGGCAACCTGCTGCACTGGCTCGAACGCCACTTCGACTGCGTGCCGCTCACCGAGCTGCTCGACCCGGCTGCCCCGGCGAACGGGCCGCCGCGCCTGGCCCTGACCTTCGACGACGGCTGGCGCGACAACGCCGAGCACGCCTTCCCGCTGCTGCAGCAGCGCGGGCTGCCGGCGAGCATCTTCCTGTCCACCGACTTCATCGGCAGCCCACGGCGCTTCTGGTGGGAGGCCATCGGCGAAACCCTCTGGGGCAGCTTCGGCGAGGAGGCCCGCGAGCAGCTCGGCGCCCGCCTGCGCCAGCACCTGAACCTGCCGGACGAGCTGCGTACCGCGCGCTCCGAGCAACGCCGCAGCCAGGCCCTCGCGCAGTTCCTGCAGCGCCTGAAAGGCCTGCCGGCGACCACCCTGCAGGAACTCGCCGACAGCTGCCCGCCCCCACCCGGGCCGCATGCCATGGACTGGCGGCAGGTGCAGGCGCTGGAGGACTCCGGGCTGGTGCGCTTCGGCCCGCACGGCGCCAGCCATGCGATCCTCACCAACCTCGACGACGACAGCCTGGAGGCCGAGCTGCGGCGCTCGCACGAAGCCATCGCCGCGCATTGCCGCCGACCGCTACCGGTCTACTGCTACCCCAACGGCGACCACGACGCGCAGGTCTGCGCCGCGCTCAGGCGGCTGGGCTATAACCAGGCGCTGGGCACCCGGCCCGGCCTGCAGCGCAGCCGCCAGGCGGTCTCGCTGTCGCTGCCGCGCATCGGCGTCAGCCACCAGGTCGCCTGTCGGCCCGCCCTGCTCGGCTGGCGCATCCTGCAAGGCGTCCGCCGCCAGGGCGCCGAGCAATCGGCAGTACAGGCCAGCGGCCTGCAGGAAGTCCGGAATGAAGTCCAGTGACTATATTCGCCAACTGCTGTTCAGCATCGGCACCAAACTGGCGATGCTCGCCCTGCGTCTGCTGCGCAACGTGCTGCTGGCGCGCATCCTCGGCCCCGCCGACCGCGGCCTGTTCGCCCTGCTCAGCGCCCTGCCGGAGCTGATCGGCGCGGCCACCAGCGGCGGGTTGAACACCGCCCTCGGCTACCAGGCGGCGCGCCAGCATCCGATGGGGCTGCTGTTGACCCTGATGCTGCTCTACGGCTGCCTGGCCTCGGCACTGGCCACCCTGGTCGGCGTGGAGGCGCTGCAGTCGTTCGGCCAGGACCTGGAGATCATGCGCCAGCTCGGCCCCTTCGCCTGGCTGCTGCTGCTGGCCGTGCCGCTGTTCGTGCTGAAGAGCGCCCTGCTCACCCTGCACAACGCCGACGGTCGGGTCGGCACCTTCAACGGTCTGCGCCTTCTGGAGTCGCTGGCGCCTTTGCTGCTGTTCCTCGCCCTGATCTGGACGTGGCCGGACGCCGCGCTGAGCGCCGCGCTGATCAGCTGGCTCGGCGGCCTGGCGCTGGTGGTGGCGGCCGGCCTCTGCCTGCTCGCCCGCTATCACAGCATCCGCCTGCGCTGGGATCCGGCCAGCCAGGGCGAGCTGCTGCGCTTCGGCAGCAAGAGCCACCCCGACGTGCTGTTCCAGCAGATGCTGATGCGCGCCGACTACCTGCTCATCGGCCTGCTGCTCGACAGCGAGCAGCTCGGCTACTACGCCATGGCCACCGCCGCCGCCGAGCTGCTGTTCATCGTCCCCGAAGCGGTCACCACGCCACTGATGAAGCGCCTGCTGCAGCAGGACGCGGGCATCGAGCGGCTCACCCCGCTGGCGCTGCGCCTGACCGGCACCGCGATGCTCGCCGCCTGCCTGTGCCTGGCCGTGACCGGCGAGTGGCTGATCGTGCTGCTGTTCGGCGACGCCTTCCGGCCGGCCTATCCGGCCCTGCTGGCCCTGCTGCCCGGCATGTTCAGCCTGTGCTACTCGAGCATCCTGCACCTGGATCTGCTCGGCAAGGAACGGCCCGGCACCCTGTCGATCTTCGCCGGCGGCGCCGCGGCGCTGAACCTGCTGCTGGCGCTGCTGCTGATTCCGCGCTGGGGCATCGTCGGCGCGGCGGTCGCCTCGTCGGTCGCCTACAGCGCCCTGGCCCTGGCCATGCTGCTGCTCTACTGGCGGGTCAGCGGCATCGCCATCGGCCAGACCCTGCTGATCCTGCCCAGCGACCTGCGCCTGCTGCGCGCCCAATTGGGGACGGCGACATGAACGGACGATGCGCATTGCTCGGCGGCCTGCTGCTCGCCGCCCTGCTGCCGGGGGCGCAGGCCCAGGAGTGGCCCGGCATCCGCGACGGCGCGCTGTACCTGCGCGCTCAACAGGGCGACAGCCTGCAGGTCGACTGGCAGCCGGCCTGGCAGGCCGAGGCCAACGCCGAGCGCCTCTACCTGCAGGCCGGCGACGGTCGCCTGCTGGCCCGCCGCGACATCGCCGCCGAAGAAGTCCGCGGCCGCCAGCAGTGGGCGCTGCGCCCCGAGGACGGCGACCAGCGCCTGGAAATCCCCGGCTACAGCTTCCGCCGCTACCGGGTCCGGCATGCCGACGACACCGCCGCGCTGTTCGAGCCGGTCAAGCTGCACTTCTGCGCCGAACTGCCGGCCGGCACGCGCCTGTACTTCCGCGTGCGCGGCGGCGAGCGCGCGCTGCTCGCCGGCAAGTACCACGGCGGCGTCGACGGCCTGTACGCCGAGCGCCTGAGCGACGGGCACAGCCTCTACCTGCCGCTGTCGCGCGACCTCCACTACAGACAAAGCGACCGCATCGAGTTGCCGGCGTCCACCGAGGACCAGGTCTGGAGCCTGCGCCTGCGCGGACGCGGCAAAGCCGCCTTCTGGCTGGACGGCAGCGCCAACCTGTTCGCCCAGCGCCCCGAGCACCTGTTCAGCCCGGAGCTCGTCCCCGGCAAGGTCGGTCTTGAACTGCACGGCGAAGTCCTCGGCCCGACGCCCAAACTCGGCGTGGCCCTGCCCTACACACCACCCGAGGCGCCCGAACTGCTCGCCCGGCTGGCGCCGCGCGCTGCCAGCTACTACAGCTTCGTCGACGCGATGACCCGCAATCCAAAGCGCGAGGAGCAGTTCCGTCCCCTGTACCTGAACCGCTATGGCATCCGTACCGACATCACCCTGCTCTCGCAGAGCGGCCGGCGCCCGCTGCTCGCCGCCAACGAGATGAGCCGCGACGGGCTGAAGGCCTGGCTCGACGGCATCGTCGCCCTCGGCGGGAAAGGCATCCATTACCTGGCCCTGGCCGACGAGCCCAACCTCAACTACCCCGACTACGCCAGTTTCGCCGCCTATTTCGCCCGGATGGCCCCGCTGCTCCGCGAGCACCCCGGCGCCCGCGAAGCCGGGGTGCGCCTCGCCGTGCCGTCTTCCTCACGCCTGATCAACGGCCCAAGCCTCAATGGCGCCAGCGCACGGCGCGGCCTGGACTGGGCGCAACAGCTGCTGGCCGAGCACGGCGAGTGGATCGACGCCCTGTCCTGGCACGAATGGATGGTCCGCGACCTGCGCGCCACTGGCGTCTACCGCGACGCCGTGCGCCAGGCCGCGCAACTGGTCGGCGTCAACGCCCACGGCCGGCCACGCAAGGCGCTGCTGCTGGAGCAGACCAACCTATCCAGCGGCAACAGCGTCAGCCCCTACGAGCAGGAAACCGGGATCGCCGCGCTCTGGTGGGCCTCGGTGGCCGTCAACGCGGCCCAGGACGGCCTGCTGGAGCTGCTCGACTGGTTTCCCGCCACCGACAACGAGAACCATGCCAAGGGCATGATCGGCCTGTCGGACGATGGCCGCTACGTCCTCAAGCCGGTCGGCGAGGCCATGGTCTTCATGCAGCGGCACTGGCAGGAGCAGGTCCTGCGCCTGGACAACGACGCCTTCGAAGTGGATGTCCTGGCCATGCGCTCCGGCGCCCGGATCGTGCTGTTCGGCGTGAACAAGACGCCACGTCATCAGGAAGTACGGCTGCGCGGCGAGCCGCTGACCTGCCGCGATCAGGAGCCGCCCCGCCTGCACCTGCTGAGCGCGACGGCGGAGCCCGGCGAGGCCCGCCTCGACTGCACCGAGCAGCCATGGCGCTTCAGCCTGCCGGGCGAAACCCTCTTCGTCCTCGAATGGGAGGCACCATGAACCCGAGGGATCTGGCCGGCAAGGTGAAACGCAAGGGGCTGTCCGGCAGCCTGCACCATCTCTGCGCACGCTACCTGTACGGCCAGCGGCACCTGCTCTGGATGGAGCGCGACCTGACCCTGGAGGCGCCAAGGCTGCAACGCCAGCACCACTGGCGCTACCCGCCGATCGGCCGGGAACTGCTGCCGGCCTTCGAACGCCACTTTCCCCAGCACCGGGCAGTGATCGGCGACCTGCTCGAAGAGGCCGGGGTGCAGGGCCTGGCCGCCCTGGACGACGAAGGCAACATCTGCGCCTTCGTCTGGTACAGCGACCGCGACTACTACGACCGCCACTACTATCGCTGCTGGTTTCCGGTCACGGCGCCGGGCGTCTACCTGTTCGCCGTCGAGGTCGCCCCCGGTCATCGCGGCAGTGCGCTGATCCTCGGCGGCCAGGAGCACCTCTGGGAACGGCTGCGGACGGCCGGCCATCAGCACGCCAGGGCGGTGGTCGATGCGCGCAATGCGCGCGCCCGCAAGCTGCTCGAACACCTGGGCTTCCAGCCGCTCGGCTGGCAGACCCGGGTGTTCACGCTGTTCGGCTGCCTGCGCCTCTGCCATCAGCCGCCGGCGGTGCGCGACCAGCTCGGCAGCCAGTCCGGCAGCCTCGCCTGGTATCGCCTCCAGCACCCCTTCAGGCGCTTCCCGTAGGGATACAGCTCGACCCAGCAATCAGCCAGGAGCGAGCCGCTGCTGAGCAGGAAGGTGCACAGCGGCTTGCGCTCCAGCCACAGGCTGTTGCTCAGGCCATGCTCCGGCGCCGCGCAGGAGTCCATCCAGCGGATGCCCTGCGCCTTCTGCTCGTGCAACAGGCGGATGCACTCGAGTTCGAGGAGCGCGCCGGGGGAATAGCGGGCGTAGTCCTCGTCGAAGGCGACTTTGAAGGCAAAGGCCCCCGGCGGGGCGAGGAAGTCGCAGAGCATCGCCAGCGGCCGGCCATCCAGGGACAGCTCGAGCATCCGCAGCTGGCCGCGCGCATAGGCGGCCGTGGCGACCTCCTCGAAGTAGCGGCGACAGGCGGCGCGGCAGCCCAGGGCCGAGCGCGACTGCCCCTTCCAGCCCTTCGCCTCCAGCGCGACGAAGGCCGACAGCCAGGCCCCGAGGTCCTCGCCGTGCGGCTGCAGCACGCGCAGGCGCAGCTCGCCCAGTTCGGCCAGGCGCCGGCCCAGCCGCCGGTATTCCTTGCGCCGCTTCGCGGACAGGGCCCGCCCCAGATAGTCCTCGGCATCGTCGCCCGGCTCGATCAGCGCGCGCGAGCGCCGGGCGCCCTCGTGGGAATGCCGGCCCTCGTCGGCCAGGGCGCTGCGCAGGGCCGTGGCCAGCGGCCCGTCGGCGGGCGCATCGCGCAGCAGCAACAGCGGATACTGGCGGCGGTGCGCCTGCAGCCAGCGCAGGAAGGCGCGCATGACCGCCGGCTCGCGCCCCTCGCGCACCAGCGGCGCCACCGAAAAGCAGTAGCGGTGGCGGAACATCCTCGCCACCTTCAGCGGCAGCAGGGCGCAACCGACCGGCTCGAGCAGCGGGAAGAAGCCGTCCAGCACCGGCCTGTCCGCGGTATCGGGCCTGCCCGGACGGATCACGAACAGCAGGGCGAAGCGCTTGTCGCCGGCCAGGTGCTCGAGGGCCGGCAGCAGGGCCCAGGGCGAATAGAACACGTTGGGCTCGCCGGCCGAGCGGGCCAGCGCCTCCCAGTCCGCCAGGCAAGGCCCGACATCTTCCAGGGAGCGGACCACCGCGATGCGGTAGCCGCCATAGAGGGACAGGCCGGAATCCTGCTCGAAGGCTTTCTGCTTCATCTTGTGCATCCTGCACCGCGCCACACGAACGTGCCGGGAGGAACCGGCCGGGACCGCCTGGCGCCGCTCCCGCGCAGGTCCGTTCAGGACTATAGACGCCGGGGGCGCGGCGCGACGAGGGAAACGTATCCATGTGATTCAAACCGTCGGTATGTCCAGCTGCTACGCTGCTGTACAGCATGCCAAGCGGCTCCCAGCGAGAACGGACCTCATCATGGACTACCGCCTGCAATGGATGACCGGCCTCTGCGCCGCCGACTTTCCCCGTGACGCCTACGCCAGGCTCCAGGCCCAGGTGCCGCAGGCCACTCCGTTCAACCAGCTCGGCTGGCTGCAGGCCGCCGAACGCGCCCTCGAGCCGGGACAGGAGCTGCAGGTGCTGCTGGCCTGGGCGGGCGACGAGCTGCGCCTGTGCCTGCCGCTGGTCTGCGCCCGCGAACGCCGCTTCGGCCTGCGCTGGACGGTGCTGCGCCACCTCGGCCATCCGCTCAGCGACCGCATAGCCCTGCTCTGCCGGCTCGACGCGGACGGCCGCCGCCAGGTGCGGACGGCCATCCGCCGGCACCTGCCGCATGCCCTCCTGCAACTGCACGAACTGGTCGAGGGCGGCGAACAGGAAGCCCTGCTCGAGGACTGGGCCGCCGCCAGCTCGACCCACGAGCGGCGCCCGAGCTGCCGGGTGCCGGTGCACGCGATCGACGAAGGCGACCGCCGCGAGCCGTCCGGCGACCTGCGCTACAAGCTGCGCCGGGCACGCAAGCGCGCCGCCGCCTGCAATGCCCGGGTACAGCGCCTGACCCCGGACGGCGCGAGCATCGGCGCCGCGCTGGAGGCCATCGCCGCCATCGAGCAGGCCAGCTGGAAGGGCGAGCAGGGCGTCGGCATCTTCTCCGGTGAACGGCGCCGGCAATGGATGCACGAAGCCTTCGGCGCGCTGGCCACGGCCGGTCTGGTGCGCATCGTGCTGCTCGAACACCAGGGGCGCTGCATCAGCTACCGCCTCGGGCTGCTGGAGCGCGGCCGGCTGTACGACTACAACCTGGCCTTCCTGCCGGAGTACGCCGAACTCGGCAGCGGCCGCCTGCTGCTGGACGAGTGGATTCGCTGGGGGCTGGAGGACGGCTGGCAGTGGATCGACGCCTCGCGGGTCAGCCTGCAGGGCTCCAGCCACCAGTTGCACGAACGCATGACCGGCGAGCTCCTGCAGCTGCGCTGGAGCTTCTACTCCTGGCGCCCCGACGGCATCGCCCTGGGCCTGGCCCATCGCCTGTGGAGCGCCGTCAAGGCCCGCCGCCTGCAGTCCGCGGACCAGCCCCCGCGCAGCAGCGGAGAACGCCCATGCCCAGCCGA
This sequence comes from Azotobacter chroococcum, assembly GCF_002220155.1. Taxonomy (NCBI): domain Bacteria; kingdom Pseudomonadati; phylum Pseudomonadota; class Gammaproteobacteria; order Pseudomonadales; family Pseudomonadaceae; genus Azotobacter; species Azotobacter chroococcum. Next base: position 4,033,317 of record NZ_CP011835.1, read on the forward strand.
GTGATCATCAATGCCGACGACTTCGGCCTGAACGGGGAAGAGAACGCCGTCATCGTCCGCGCCTTCCGCCGCGGCCTGATCAGCTCCGCCACCCTGATGGCGAACATGCCGGCGTTCGCCCAGGCCTGCGCGCTGATCCACAGCGAGGGCCTGCACGGCCGGGTCGGCCTGCACGTCAACCTCACCTACGGCCGCCCGCTGGGCAGCGCCATCGCCAGCCAGAGCTGCTTCTGCAACGCATCCGGCGAGTTCGAGCTGCATCTGCCGCGCCATCGCCTGTGGCTGAACCGGGCGGTGCGCGCGGCGATCGACGACGAGCTGCAGGCGCAATGGCAGCGCTGCCTGGACCACGGGGTGCGGCCCAGCCATCTGGACTCCCACCAGCACGTGCACAACATCTGGCCGGTCGGCGAGCGGCTGGCGCGCTTCGCCGCCGCCCAGGGCGTGCCGCTGCGCCTGGCGCGCAACCTGGGCGGCAACCTCGGCCCGGCCAAGCGGCTGTTCAAGGCGCTGCTCAACCGGCGCCTGCGCCAACTGGCCGGACGCTGCGTCGAGCACGTCTGCACCCCGGCCGACCTGCGCGACCAGCCCCTGCCGGCGCAGGGCACCCTGGAGGTGATCAGCCACCCCTGCAACCTGGGCGAGGATTTCGGCGATGCCTGCCTGGATCCCGACGAATCCCTCGCCGCCCTGCTCGAGCGCCGTCTCGGCGGCATTCCGCGGGTCGCCTACGGCGCCGTGCCAGAGCGTCCGGCAGCCATTCCATGCGCCCCATGAGCACGGCCGGACGAGCCGCCTAATGATCCTGGCGGAACTGGAACAGCTGCCGACGCTGCTTCTTGCTCGGCCGCCCGGCGGTCTCCAGGCCGAGGGCGCCGGCCTTGCGCAGGGCCGCGGCTTCCTCGCGGCGGGCCTGGCTCTCGGCGGTTTCCTCATAGAGCAGCTGGGCCTCGGGGGCGCCACGGCGCACTGCGCTGAGCGCACGGATCACCACGGTGCGCTCGTCGAAGCCGGTGCGGATGGTCAGCTCCTCGCCGATCTTCGGCTCCTTCGAGGGCTTGCAGCGCTCGCCGCGGCAATGCACCTTGCCGCCCTCGATGGCCTCCTTGGCCAGCGCCCGGGTCTTGTAGAAACGCGCCGCCCAGAGCCACTTGTCCAGGCGAACCTTTTCGTCATCTTTCTCGTTCATGCTTGCAGATCACCTCTCCCATGCCGATTCGGCCGACCGTCGGGGCCGGCGCAGACAGGTGCGATTGTCGGTCGTGCCGATTAGAATGCCTCACACCGACTGTTGGAGCGCCGCCTTCTTGAAGACATTCGACCATCTTTCGGTGATTGGTCTGCGCGAATGGATCGATCTGCCCGAGCTCGGCGTCGCCGGACTGCGGGCGAAGATCGACACCGGTGCCAGCACCTCGACTCTGCATGCCACCGAGGTGGTGCAGTTCGAGCGCGACGGCAAGCCCTGGGTGCGCTTCACCGCCCACCTCGGCACCCTGGTGCAACTGCGCCATCGCCATTGCCAGGCGCCCCTGGTGGCCGTGAAGACCATCAAGAGCTCCAATGGCCAGACCCAGACCCGCTACGTCATCCTCACCACCCTGGCGCTCGGCGATCGTGCCTGGCCGGTGGAGTTCACCCTGACCTGCCGCAAGGCCATGCGCTACCGCGTGCTGCTCGGTTCGAAAGCGCTGATCGACGGCCAGCTGGTGGTCAATCCGGCGCTGACCTACGTGCAGGACAAACCCCTTTTCCCCAAGCTGCTTGGTGCCCAATGAAAATCGCCGTGCTGTCGCGCAACCCACGCCTGTACTCGACCCGCCGCCTGGTGGAAGCCGGCGAGCAGCGCGGCCATCAGGTGGTCGTGATCGACACCTTGCGCGCCTACATGAACATCGCCAGCCACAAGCCGCAGATCCACTACCGCGGCCGCCCGCTGGAGGGCTTCGACGCGGTGATCCCGCGCATCGGCGCCTCGGTGACCTTCTACGGCTGCGCGGTGCTGCGCCAGTTCGAGATGATGGGCGTGTTCCCGCTCAACGAATCGGTGGCGATCAGCCGCTCGCGGGACAAGCTGCGCTCGCTGCAGCTGCTCTCGCGCAAGGGCATCGGCCTGCCGGTGACCGGCTTCGCCCACTCGCCGGACGACATTCCCGACCTGATCGAGATGGTCGGCGGCGCGCCGCTGGTGATCAAGCTGCTGGAAGGCACCCAGGGCATAGGTGTAGTGCTCTGCGAGACGCAGAAGGCCGCCGAGTCGGTGATCGAGGCCTTCATGGGCATGGAGCAGAACATCATGGTCCAGGAGTACATTCAAGAGGCCGGCGGCGCCGACATCCGCTGCTTCGTGGTCGGCGAGCGGGTCATCGCCTCGATGAAGCGCCAGGCCAAGCCCGGCGAGTTCCGCTCCAACCTGCACCGCGGCGGCACCGCCAGCCTGGTCAAGATCACCCCGGAGGAGCGCTCCACCGCCATCCGCGCGGCCAAGATCATGGGCCTCAGCGTCGCCGGCGTGGACATCCTGCGCTCCAACCACGGCCCGCTGGTGATGGAGGTGAACTCCTCGCCCGGCCTGGAAGGCATCGAGACCACCACCGGCAAGGACGTCGCGGGAATGATCATCGAGTACCTGGAAAAGAACGCCGAACACGGCCTGACCCGGACCCGCGGCAAGGGCTGAGCCGGAAACAGGCAACGCATGCGTTGCCCTGGCGAACGCTCCTCACAGTCCGTGTGAAAACGTAGCGAGCGAAGGCCAGGCAAGGCGAAATCAGGTGAAGAAGCGCAGTTTACGCGTTGTAAATGAGCATGACTCGCTCCGCTCGCCCCTTCGGGGCCGCACTGAAGTGCGTTAGCCGCAAGCGGCTTCTGAGCCTGATTTCAACGCAGCATGGCCGAGCGCAGTAGTTTTCACGCGGACTGCTCACACCCAGCCCTTTCAAGGTGTTTGCGTAAACTCTCCCGAGGATCAAGCGGGAGGGTAAGACGATGTGGGATGCAGTTCTGGCGCGCTTCGAGAGGCAGGCACCGGCCAGCGTCATGGCACGTCTGGCGCTGGAACGGGCGATGCCGGCCGCCTGGATCGACGAAGTGTTCGAGACTCACCGGCAACGCCAGTATCCCCGCGAGCTGCTGTTTTCCACGGTGGTCGAGCTGATGTCGCTGGTTTCCCTGGGATTGCGCCCTTCGCTGCATGCCGCCGCGCGCCAGATGGACCACCTGCCCGTATCGCTGGCGGCGCTGTACGACAAGGTCAGGCGTACCGAGCCGCCCTTGCTGCGGGCCTTGGTCCAGGGCAGCGCCCAGCGCCTGGAGCCGGTCGTCTCGGCCTTGGGCACAGCGCCCTGCCTGCCCGGCTGGCAGGTGCGCATCATCGACGGCAATCATCTGCCGGCCTCGGAGAAACGCCTGGCGCCGCTGCGCAACCAGCGCGCCGCCGCTCTGCCGGGGCATTCGCTGGTGGTCTACGACCCCGACCTCGACCTGGTGACCGATCTGGCGGTCTGCGAGGACGCCTATGAAAGCGAACGCACCGGCGTCCTGCCGCTACTGGACAGTGCCCGGCCGGGACAGCTGTGGATGGCCGACCGGCATTTCTGCACCCGCACGATTCTCCAGTCGCTCCAGCAGGGCCGGGCCGATTTCATCGTGCGCCAGGATGCCAGGCATCCGCGCATCGTTCACGAGGGACCCTGGCACGACCGAGGCAGGGTGGAAACCGGGCAGGTGCTTGAGCAGGACATCCGGCTGGACGAGGGCCAGGGGCCCTGGCGGCGCATCGAGTTGCGCCTGGATCGGCCGACGGAGTCGGGCGAGTCCGTCCTTTGGCTGTGGAGCAACCTGCCCGCGACGATCGACGCCCGGCAGATTGCCGACCTGTACCGTCGGCGCTGGCGTATCGAGGGGATGTTCCAGCGCCTGGAGTCGGTCTTGCAGAGCGAGATCCGCCGCCTGGGCCATCCCCGGGCAGCGTTGCTGGGGTTTGCCGTGGCGGTGCTGGCCTGCAACCTCCTGGCGGTGCTCAAGCGCAGTGTCGAACAGGCCCATCGCGAACAGCTTCCCGAGGGCTGGGAGGCGTCCCCCTACCACCTGGCAGTCCAGGTCAGAAGCCGTTACGAGGGGATGCTCGTCGCACTGCCGGTGGAGCACTGGCCCACGTGGGCCGACGGTTCGGCCAGCACACTGGCGCAGCGCCTGCTGGAGTTGGCACGGCACATCAAGCCCGGCCAGGTGGCCACCAGCAAGCGTGGCCCCAAGGTGAAGAAGACCCGGGAGTGGGTCGATAGCGCCGCAGCCCGCGCTCATGTCTCTACGGCCCGTGTAATCGAGGCCTCGAAAGGTAAGAGACCTTGAAAGGGCTGCTGCTCACACCGCGTCGCGCGGCAGCATCAACCCCAGCGGCAGGCAGACCCGCGCCTCCAGGCCGCCGCCCGGGCGGTTGCGCAGCTCGACGCTGCCGCCGTGCTGGGCGGCGATGCGCTTGACGATGGCCAGCCCCAGGCCGGTACCGGGGCCACTGCGGGCGCGGTCGCCGCGGGTGAAGGGATTGAAGATCTCGCCCATCTCGGCCGGGTCGATGCCGGCGCCGCGGTCGAGCACGCTGAGAACCACGTAGGGCGCGCCTTGGTCGCCGGCCACATAGGCGGCGACCTCGACCTGCTCGCCGCCGTGGCGCAGGGCGTTCTGCACCAGATTGCCGAGCAGCCGCTTGATCGACACCCGGCGCAGCGGGAACGGCGGGATCGGCTGCAAGCACAGGCACACCTTCTCGCCCTTCTGGTTGAACGGCGCCACCACCTCCTGCACCAGTTCGCCCAGGTCGAGCTGCTCCACCGGTTCGTCGCGGCCGTCGCGGATGAAGGCGAGGAACTGGTCGAGGATGGCGTTCATGTCCTCGATGTCACGCACCATGTCCTCGGTCAGTTCGGAGTCGTTGCCGAGCAGCTCCAGGGACAGGCGCAGGCGGGTCAGCGGGGTGCGCAGGTCGTGGGACACCCCGGCCAGCATCAGCTCGCGCTCGCGGCTGGCCTGCTCGACGTCGGCGGCCATCTGGTTGAAGGCGCGGTACAGCTCGGTCATCTCGCTCGGCGTGTCGCTGACCGGCAGGCGCACGCTGCGCCCCTGGCCGATCTGCCGGGCGGCGAACACCAGCAGCTTGAGCGGCGCGCTCAGCTGGCGGACGAAGATCCAGGCGGCGGCGGTGGAAAGCAGGCCGATGCCGAGGAACCAGCCGAGCACGCTCCAGATCCGCTGGCCGCGCAGCGGGTGCGGGTACATGGGGATGCGTACCCAGTCCTGCCCCAGGTTGGGCGCATGGACCCAGAGCGCCAGGTTCGGCTGGGCGCGCATCCGCACCTGGGTCTCCGGCCCCAGCTCGTCCTGCATCTGGCGCTGGAAGATCTCGCTGTACGGCCAGTGGTGCTCGCCGAGCGGCACGTTTTCCGGCGCACCGCGCACCAGGCCGGCCGCCTCGGCGATCCGCGGCTGGTCGCGCTCGTCCGCGGCCCAGTAGGCGCGCAGAGTCAGCGCGGCGCCGTGGCTGTACTGGCGATCCACCAGCACGTCCTCGTTGAGCATCAGGTAGACGAGGGTCAGCGCCTTGGAGAACAGCACTGCGATCAGCACCAGCCAGAGGGTGCGGGCGAAGAAGCTTTGCGGGAACCAGAGCGGGGTTTTCATCGGTAGGCAATCACGGAATCAGCGTCAGGGTGGAAAACCCGCCAAGCGGTTTTCCACCTCTCGGCCTGGCGACGGAAAAGGCCTGCGGCCGTTTTCCGCCCTACGACTTGTTGCCGTCCGGGACGAACACATAGCCGACGCCCCAGACGGTCTGGATGTAGCGCGGCTTGGACGGGTCCGGCTCGATCAGCCGGCGCAGGCGCGAGATCTGCACGTCGATGGAGCGCTCCAGGGCGTCCCATTCGCGGCCGCGGGCGAGGTTCATCAGCTTGTCGCGGGTCAGCGGCTCGCGGGCATGCTGGACCAGCGCCTTGAGCACGGCGAACTCGCCGGTGGTGAGCATCTGCACCTGGTCGCCCTTCATCAGCTCGCGGGTGGCCAGCGACAGCCGGTAGTCGCCAAAGCTGACGATCTCGTCCTCGCTGGTCGGTGCGCCCGGCACCACCGGCGCCTGGCGGCGCAGCACGGCCTTGATCCGCGCCAGCAGCTCGCGGGGGTTGAACGGCTTGGCCAGATAGTCGTCGGCGCCCTGCTCCAGCCCCTGGATGCGGCTGCTCTCGTCGCCCTTGGCGGTGAGCATGATGATCGGCACCGGGTTGTCGCGCTCGCGCAGGCGGCGGCAGGCGGACAGGCCGTCCTCGCCGGGCAGCATCAGGTCGAGCACCACCAGGTTGAAGATTTCACGGCCGAGCAGGCGGTCCATCTGCTCGACGTTCTCCACCGCCCGCACGCGGTAGCCCTGCTCGCTGAGGAAACGATCCAGCAGATGGCGCAGACGGGGGTCGTCGTCGACGACGAGGATCTTTTCGCCTTCCGGCGTGGCGCTGGCTGTGCTGTTCATCAAAACTCCTGGCGACGATCGTGCGCAATTATGACGCAGCCCGGGGAGGCCGGGCGGCCCACCATTGTTAGCAGATTTTACCCGTCACCAGCGGCCCGGCGAATCAGCGTTCGCGCAACGCCTCGGCGCGGGCGCGCAGGATCGGCTTGAGCAGGTAGCTGAGGACGCTCTTCTGGCCGGTGATGATGTCCACCGAGGCGACCATGCCGGGAATGATCAGCAGCGGCTTGTCGTCGCTGCCCAGGTGGCTCTTCTCGGTGCGCAGGTGGATGAGGAAGAAGCTGTTGCCCTCCTCGTCGATGATGCTGTCGGCGCTGATGTGCTCCAGCCGGGCCTTGAGGCCGCCGTAGATGGTGTAGTCATAGGCGGTGAACTTGACCATGGCCTCCTGGCCGGGATGCAGGAAGGCAATGTCCTGCGGGCGCACCCGCGCCTCGACCAGCAGGGTGTCGTCCAGCGGCACCACTTCGAGGATGTCGCTGCCCGGCTGGATCACCCCGCCGATGGTGTTGACCAGCAGCTGCTTGACCACCCCGCGCACCGGCGAGGTGACCAGGGTGCGGCGCACCCGGTCCTCCAGCGCCTTGCCGCTGGAGGCCAGCTTGGCCAGCTCGGTGCGCGCCTCGTTGAGCTGGGTCAGCGCCTCGCTGCGAAAGCGCCCGCGGGTCTCGCCGATCTTGCTCTCGATCTCCTTGATCGCCGCCTCCGCCCGCGGTATCGCCAGGGTGGTGGCATCCAGCTGGCCGCGGCTCTCGACCTCGGCGCGCTTGAGGCGCAGGACCTCGACCTGGGAGATCGCCCCGGAGGCCACCAGGGGCTCGGACATGTTGATCTCCTGGCGCAGCAGGCCCAGGCTGTTGCGGAACTGCGCCTGCTTGGAGCTCAGCTCGCGGCGCTCCTGACGGCGCTGGGTGAGCTGCTCCTCGAGGCCGGCGATCTCGTCGCCGAGCTGCTGCTGGCGGCTGCGGAACAGCGCCAGTTCGCTGTCGGCCAGCCCCGGGGCCTTCTCCCGGACCTCCGCCGGCACCTCCAGGGCGCGCCCATCGACCTCGGCGGAAAGACGTTCGACGCGCATGGCCAGCGCCAGGCGCTCGGCCTCGCTCTCGCCGACGTTGGAAGTGAAGCGGGTGTCGTCCAGGCGCAGCAGCGGGTCGCCGGCATTCACCACCTGTCCTTCGCGGACGAACAGCTCGGCGACGATGCCGCCCTCGAGGTTCTGGATCTTCTGCAGGCGCGTGGAGGGAATCGCCTTGCCCTCGCCGCGGGTCACCTCGTCGAGGATCGCGAAGTGCGCCCAGACCAGGCAGAACAGCACGAAGCCGAGGATGCCCCAGATGGTCAGGCGCACCAGTCGCGGCGCGTCCTCGACCAGCGCCCGGCCGACTTCCGGCAGCGGCGCCTCGGATTGCCCGAAAAGGCCGCCGGAGAAGCCGGTGCGCTCCGCGGCGGGCACGCTCGTCGATTGCTCAGCTGACACGGATCTGCCCCTTCTTCAGCGCTTCCATGATGACCGCCTTCGGCCCGTCGGCGACGATCTGCCCGCGATCGACGATCAGCAGGCGGTCGACCAGGGCGAGCATGGAGGTACGGTGGGTGACCAGCAGCAGCGTCTTGTCGCCGAGCATCCCGGCCAGCCGCTGGCGCAGGCGCTCCTCGCTGGTGTTGTCCATCGCGCTGGTCGGCTCGTCGAGCAGCAGGATCGGCGGGTCGAGCAACAGGGCCCGGGCCAGGGCCACGCACTGGCGCTGGCCGCCGGACAGGTTCTGCCCGCGCTCGCCCACCTGCAGCGCATAGCCCTGCGGATGCAGGCGGGCGAACTCGTGCACGCCGGCCAGCTCGGCGGCCTGCAGGACCAGCCCGTCCTCGACGTAGCGCGCGCCCATGGTCAGGTTGTCGCGCAGGGTGCCGGAGAACAGCTGGATGTCCTGGGCCACGTAGCCGATGTTGTGGCGTAGGTCGGCGATGTCCAGCTGGCGCATGTCGACGCCGTCGACCAGCAGGCTGCCGGCATCGGGCTGATGCAGGCCGACCACCAGCCGGGCCAGTGAACTCTTGCCCGAGCCGCTGCGGCCGATGATGCCGACCTTCTCGCCGGGCCTGATCAGCAGGTTGACGCCGCTCAGCGCGGCCTGCTGCTGGCCCGGATAGTGGAAGTCCAGCGCACGGAACTCGAGGGCGCCCTGCAGCGTCTGGCGCTTGAGCGGCTGCTCCTCTTCGCTGCGCTCCTGCGGCAGGGCCAGCATGTCGTTCACCGTGCGCAGCGTGACCCTGGCCTGCTGGTAGCGGACCAGGAGGCCGGAGAGCATGGCCAGCGGCATCAGGGCCCGGCTGCCGAGCATGTAGCAGGCGATCAGCCCGCCCATGCTGAGCTGGCCGTCGATGATCAGGTAGACCCCCGCGACGATCAGCGCCGTGCCGCTGAGCTGCTGCAGCAGGACGGTGCCGTTCAGCGCCAGGCCGGAGAGCATGCGCGCGCGCAGCTCCAGGCGGCTCAGGGCGCCGATGGTCTGCTCCCACAGGTATTGGCGCTCGCTCTCGGCATTGTTGACCTTCACCGCGTCGAGCCCGGCGAGCGTCTCGATCAGGCCCGACTGGCGCTCGGCGGACAGCGCCATGCTGCGCTCCAGGGTCTCGCCCAGCGGCCGCTGCAGCAGCCAGCCGAGCAGCGCGGCGAGCGGGAAGGCGAGCAGCGGAATCCACACCAGATGCCCGCCGATCAGCGCGATGACGGCGAGGATCAGCAGGGTGAACGGCAGGTCGATCAGGCTGGCCAGGGTCAGCGAGGCGAGAAACTCGCGCAGGTTCTGGAATTCGTGGATGTTCTGGGCGAAGGTGCCGACCCGCGCCGGGCGGCACTTCATGAGCATGCCGGCGATCCGCTCGAACAGCGTGGCGGAGATGATCAGGTCGGTCTTCTTGCCCGCCAGGTCCAGGCAGAAGCCGCGCAGGGTCTTCAGCAGCAGGTCGAAGCAGTAGGCGCCGGCCACCCCGATCGCCAGCACCCAGAGGGTGGCCTCGGCCTGGTTGGGCACCACCCGGTCGTACACGTTCATCACGAACAGCGGGGTGACCAGGCCGATCAGGCTGATCAGCAGGCTGGCGGCCAGGGCATCGGCATAGAGCCAGCGCGAGCGCGCGAGGGTGTCGCGGAACCAGTGGCGGGTGCGCGGGATCAGCTCCCCACGCTGGGGGTCGAGGCGGTGCCGCGGCTGGGCGAAGAACACCTGGCCGGCGTAGTCCTCCTCGAGCAGCGCGGCGTCGACCGCGACCTCGCCGCCCTCGCTCTCGCTCAGCAGCAGGCGCGCCCGGCCCTGCGCGTCCCAGCCGAGCAGCAGGGCGCTGCGCCCCTCGTGCAGCAGCAGCAGGGCCGGCATGGCCAGTTTCGGGATCTGCCGCAGGCTGCGGCGCAGCCAGCGCCCGCGCAGACCGGCGCGGGCCGCGGCGCGCGGCAGCAGCTCGACGGTCAGGCGCTGCCCGGCGAGCGGCAGGCCGGCGCTCAGCATGGCCCGGCTGGCCGGCTTCTGGTGCAGGCTGCAGAGCGACAGCAGGCTGTCGAGCAGGGGATCGTCCCAGCGATCGCGGGGATCGCCATGGGTCTGCGGCTGACCGGCGTCGAGCGCCTCCTCGGACTGGCTCATGGCGTGCCCCTGCGCGTGTTCCTCAATCAATGTTCGGCAAGGCCACCCGAGCCCGCACGTCGTCCATCGGCGCGGCGGCCATGGGCGCGACCACGCTCTGGCTCTGGATCAGCGAGCCCATCACCGCCTTGACCCGGTACTGGCTGTACATCGAGGTGAAGCGGATGTCCTCGCGCCGGCGCGAGGAGGTGAAGAGTTCGTTCTCGCTGTCCAGCAGGTCGAGCAGGGTCCGCTCGCCGATGGTGAACTGCTGCTGGTAGGCGTCGCGCACGCGGCGGGCACGCTCGGCATACTGCTCGGAGATCGGGTACTGCTGCTGGGCGTTGCGCATGGAGTTCCAGGCCAGGCCGATTTCCTCGTTCAGCACCCGCAGGGTGTTGTTGCGGATGTCCCTGGCCTCGTCGATCTGGTGGGCCTTGGACTGGATGTCGGCCTTGTCGCTGCCGCCGTGGAACAGGTTGTAGCGCATGCGCACCATCGCCTGCCAGGAGTTGTCGTGGCCCTTGGTGCCGTCCAGGTCGTCGTTGTAGCCGTTCGCCAGCTCCACGTCGAAGCGCGGGTAGTAGGTGGACCTGGCCGCCTGATACTGGGCATCGGCGGCATCCACGTCGGCTTCGGAGGAACGCAGGAAGGGGTTGTTCTGCAGCATCTCCTGGCGCGCGGCCAGCAGGTCTTCCGGCACCAGCCCGGCCAGCCCGTCCGGCGGGCTGAGATTCTCCGCCGGCCGGCCGACCACGCTGAAATAGTTGACCTTGGCGTCCGCCAGGTTGGTCTGCTCGGTGATGAGGTTGTTGCGCGCCTGCGCCAGGCGCGCCTCGGCCTGCTCCTGGTCGGCCATGCGCCCGACGCCGCGGGCGCTGCGCTGGGTGATCTGCTCGTAGACCCGTTCGTGGCTGCGCAGGTTGTATTCGGCCAGGCGCACGAATTCCTGGCGCCGCAGCACATCCAGGTAGACCTCGGCGGTCTTCAGCGCGGTGCGCTGGGAGATGCCCATCAGTTCCAGGGCCCGCGAGTTCACCGTGGCCCGCTGACGCGCCACCTCGCTGTCGGTGGCGAAGCCGTCGAACAGCATCTGCTGCAGGCTCAGCGACGACTCGCCACGGGTCAGGGTCTTGCGATGGTCTCCGTCGCCACGCGTGGTCGGATTGTCGGAACCCTCCCAGCCGTAACCCATCAGCAGGTCAACCTTGGGCAGGTAACCCCCCTTCGCCGCCTTCAGACTCTCGTCCACCGACAGCCGGGCGTTGAGCGCCGACTGGACTTCCGGATGATACTCCAGCGCACTGCGCATGGCTTCCTGCAAGGTCTGCCCGCTGGCCGGGAGGGAAATGGCCAGTGCCAGGGGGAGAAGGGCTGTGAAACGCTTCATGCTTGGGATTCCTTTCAAGCGACCGGCTGATTTCGCCTGGCAGGACGGGTGAAGCGAAACGTCAGCCAAACCGGCTCGCTTTAGGGTCCTGCGGCAGCACTGATATCACCAAGATGCCAGACTGATATTGAAGTGACATATTAGCCCCTATTGTTTAGGATCACTGCTGCCAGGGTCAATACTTTGGCAATATCAATTCGCCAGGAACCGATGTCGTCACTTTATTGACTGCAGTCATTGAAATACGTCAGTCCCGAGCGTAAAGGCCATTCCAGCAAGCGCATGGAGCATCGGTATGAGCAGTGCAGTCGCCGTCGTCAAAAGCGTCACAGGGCAGGTTTTCGTCCTCACCACGGAGGGCATCAAGCGGCCGCTCTTCGAAGGGGAACGGCTGCTGCCGGGCGAGCAGATCCTCACCGGAGCGGATGGCTCGGTGGTGCTGGAACTGGCCAACGGCGAAACCCTCCGGCTGGGCAGCTCCAGCACCTGGCAGGCCGTGGCGCAGAACGACGAAGACACTGAGCAGGCGACCGACGAGCCCGCCTCCGATCTGGAGCGGGCGATCGCCGAGGGCTTCGACCCGACCACCGGACTCGAACCCACCGCCGCCGGTCCGGGCGCCACGGGCGGCACCAACGCTTCGGGGGGCGGCCATACCTTCATCGTCCTGAGCGAGACGGGCCAGCAGCTGGACCCGATCATCGGCTACCCGACCCTGGGAATCGGCAATGCCTTCGAGGGTCCCGTGGAACGGGACCTGCTCGACCGGCCGGACGAGGACGAGACACAGCCTGTACCCGGCAACAATGCCCCCTCCGCCGCTCCCGATAGCTTCACCGTTGCCGAGGACGGCAGCGTCGCCATCGATGTGCGTGCCAACGACAGCGACCCGGACGGCGATCCTCTGACCGTCACCGCGGTCAACGGCCAGGCCATCGCCGAAGGCCAGACCGTCGAGGTCGACAACGGCCGCGTCACCCTGAGCAACGGCCAGCTGCTGTTCACCCCGACCCCCGACTACAACGGCCCGGCGTCTTTCGACTACACCGTCAGCGACAGCAGCGCCACGGCCACCGCCACGGTCAACGGCAGCGTCACGCCGGTGAACGATGCTCCGCTCGCCGCCCCGGACAGCTTCACCGTCGCCGAGGATGGCAGCGTCGCCATCGACGTGCGTGCCAACGACTCCGATCCGGACGGCGACGAACTGACCGTCACCGCGGTCAACGGCCAGGCCATCGCCGAAGGCCAGACCGTCGAGGTCGACAACGGCCGCGTCACCCTGAGCAACGGCCAGCTGCTGTTCACCCCGGCCCCCGACTACAACGGCCCGGCGTCTTTCGACTACACCGTCAGCGACGGCAGCGCCACGGCCACCGCCACGGTCAACGGTAGCGTCACCCCGCTGAACGATGCCCCCGAAACCTTCGACAGCGTCGCCAGCGGAAACGAGGACAGCGAGGTCCCGGTCACCCTCTCCGGCACCGACGCCGACGCCGACGGCGGCGTCGCCTCCTTCGTCATCCAGTCGCTGCCGGAAAACGGCACGCTGATGCTCGGCACTACCGTGCTGGCCATCGGCAGCGTGGTGCCGGCCTCCGGCAATTCCGCCACTCTCACCTTCGTGCCGAATGCCGACTGGAACGGTGAAACCAGCTTCACCTATGCCGCCGTCGACAACGACGGCCTGACAGACACCAGTCCGGCAACGGCCATCATCAGCGTCCAGCCGCTCGGCGAGCCACTTATCGAAGTGCCCGACGGCAACGGCGCACTCGCCGGCGACGCCAGCATTGCCGAGGACGCCGGCGCGCCGATCAGCGGCAGCTTCAGCGTCTCCAGCGCGGCCGGCATCGCCAGCCTGCAGATCGCCGGCACCACCCTGACCCTCGCCCAGCTCCAGGCCCTGGGCAGCACCCCGGTGACCCTCGACACCGCCAAGGGCCTGCTGACCCTGACCGGCTTCGACGGCAGCAGCGTCAGCTACCGCTATACGGTGGACGGCGCCCAGGACCACAGTGCCGGCGACGCCAGCGTGCTCGACTCCTTCGCCCTGCTGCTCACCGACGCCAACGGCCAGACCGCCAGCGACAGCCTGGACATCCTGATCACCGACACCCAGCCGCGGGCCGAAGGCGAAAGCCATGCCCTGGTCGAGGACAGCGGCAGCTACGCAGTCGAAGGCGAGGCCCTGGCCAACGACAGCGCCTTCGACGGCCCGGTGACCTTCGCCGGCTGGAGCGCCGGCAACGCCGCCCTCTACGGCAGCGTCACCCTCAATGCCGACGGCAGCTACAACTACCTGCTGAACAACGACCATCCGCTGGTCAACCTGCTCCAGGACGGGCAGGTCCTGACCGAGAACTTCAGCTACACGGTGCAGGACGCCGACGGCGACCAGGCGATCGCCACCGTCACCATCCGCATCGAGGGCCATACCGACGCACCGCCGAGCATCTCGGTGCCGGACAGCAACGGCCCGCTCCTGGGCGATCACTCCATCGCCGAGGACGCCGGCGCGCCGATCACCGGCAGCTTCAGCCTCGCCAGCGAGGCCGGCATCGCCAGCCTGCAGATCGCCGGCACCACCCTGACCCTCGCCCAGCTCCAGGCCCTGGGCAGCACCCCGGTGACCCTCGACAGCGCCAAGGGCCTGCTGACCCTGACCGGCTTCGACGGCAGCAGCGTCAGCTACCGCTATACGGTGGACGGCGCCCAGGACCACAGTGCCGGCGACGCCAGCGTGATCGACTCCTTCGCCCTGCTGCTCACCGACGCCAACGGCCAGACCGCCAGCGACAGCGTGGACATCCTGATCACCGACACCCAGCCGCTGGCCGAAGGCGAAAGCCATGCCCTGGTCGAGGACAGCGGCAGCTACGCAGTCGAAGGCGAGGCCCTGGCCAACGACAGCGCCTTCGACGGCCCGGTGACCTTCGCCGGCTGGAGCGCCGGCAACGCCGCCCTCTACGGCAGCGTCACCCTCAATGCCGACGGCAGCTACGGCTACGTGCTGAACAACGACCATCCGCTGGTCAACCTGCTCCAGGACGGGCAGGTCCTGACCGAGACCTTCAGCTACACGGTGCAGGACGCCGACGGCGACCAGGCGATCGCCACCGTCACCATCCGCATCGAGGGCCATACCGACGCACCGCCGAGCATCACGGTGCCGGACAGCAACGGCCCGCTCCTGGGCGATCACTCCATCGCCGAGGACGCCGGCGCGCCGATCACCGGCAGCTTCAGCCTCGCCGGCGCGGCCGGCATCGTTTCCCTGCAGATCGCCGGCACCACCCTGACCCTCGCCCAGCTCCAGGCCCTGGGCAGCACCCCGGTGACCCTCGACAGCGCCAAGGGCCTGCTGACCCTCACCGGCTTCGACGGCGCCACCGGCGAGATCAGCTACAGCTACGCCGTGGACGGCGCCCAGGACCACAGTGCCGGCGACGCCAGCGTGATCGACTCCTTCGCCCTGCTGCTCACCGACGCCAACGGCCAGACCGCCAGCGACAGCCTGGACATCCTGATCACCGACACCCAGCCGCGGGCCGAAGGCGAAAGCCATGCCCTGGTCGAGGACAGCGGCAGCTACGCAGTCGAAGGCGACGCCCTGGCCAACGACACGGCCTTCGACGGCCCGGTGACCTTCGCCGGCTGGAGCGCCGGCAACGCCGCCCTCTACGGCAGCGTCACCCTCAATGCCGACGGTACCTACGGCTACGTGCTGGACAACGATCACCCGCTGGTCAACCTGCTCCAGGACGGGCAGGTCCTGACCGAGAACTTCAGCTACACGGTGCAGGACGCCGACGGCGACCAGGCGATCGCCACCGTCACCATCCGCATCGAGGGCCATACCGACGCACCGCCGAGCATCTCGGTGCCGGACAGCAACGGCCCGCTCCTGGGCGATCACTCCATCGCCGAGGACGCCGGCGCGCCGATCACCGGCAGCTTCAGCCTCGCCGGCGCGGCCGGCATCGTTTCCCTGCAGATCGCCGGCACCACCCTGACCCTCGCCCAGCTCCAGGCGCTGAGCCCCGCCACCCCGGTGACCCTCGACACCGCCAAGGGCCTCTTGACCCTCACCGGCTTCGACGGCAGCAGCGTCAGCTACCGCTATACGGTGGACGGCGCCCAGGACCACAGTGCCGGCGACGCCAGCGTGATCGACTCCTTCGCCCTGCTGCTCACCGACGCCAACGGCCAGACCGCCAGCGACAGCCTGGACATCCTGATCACCGACACCCAGCCGCGGGCCGAAGGCGAAAGCCATGCCCTGGTCGAGGACAGCGGCAGCTACGCAGTCGAAGGCGACGCCCTGGCCAACGACACGGCCTTCGACGGCCCGGTGACCTTCGCCGGCTGGAGCGCCGGCAACGCCGCCCTCTACGGCAGCGTCACCCTCAATGCCGACGGTACCTACGGCTACGTGCTGGACAACGATCACCCGCTGGTCAACCTGCTCCAGGACGGGCAGGTCCTGACCGAGAACTTCAGCTACACGGTGCAGGACGCCGACGGCGACCAGGCGATCGCCACCGTCACCATCCGCATCGAGGGCCATACCGACGCACCGCCGAGCATCTCGGTGCCGGACAGCAACGGCCCGCTCCTGGGCGATCACTCCATCGCCGAGGACGCCGGCGCGCCGATCACCGGCAGCTTCAGCCTCGCCGGCGCGGCCGGCATCGTTTCCCTGCAGATCGCCGGCACCACCCTGACCCTCGCCCAGCTCCAGGCGCTGAGCCCCGCCACCCCGGTGACCCTCGACACCGCCAAGGGCCTCTTGACCCTCACCGGCTTCGACGGCAGCAGCGTCAGCTACCGCTATACGGTGGACGGCGCCCAGGACCACAGTGCCGGCGACGCCAGCGTGATCGACTCCTTCGCCCTGCTGCTCACCGACGCCAACGGCCAGACCGCCAGCGACAGCCTGGACATCCTGATCACCGACACCCAGCCGCGGGCCGAAGGCGAAAGCCATGCCCTGGTCGAGGACAGCGGCAGCTACGCAGTCGAAGGCGACGCCCTGGCCAACGACACGGCCTTCGACGGCCCGGTGACCTTCGCCGGCTGGAGCGCCGGCAACGCCGCCCTCTACGGCAGCGTCACCCTCAATGCCGACGGCAGCTACAACTACCTGCTGAACAACGACCATCCGCTGGTCAACCTGCTCCAGGACGGGCAGGTCCTGACCGAGACCTTCAGCTACACGGTGCAGGACGCCGACGGCGACCAGGCGATCGCCACCGTCACCATCCGCATCGAGGGCCATACCGACGCACCGCCGAGCATCACGGTGCCGGACAGCAACGGCCCGCTCCTGGGCGATCACTCCATCGCCGAGGACGCCGGCGCGCCGATCAGCGGCAGCTTCAGCCTCGCCGGCGCGGCCGGCATCGTTTCCCTGCAGATCGCCGGCACCACCCTGACCCTCGCCCAGCTCCAGGCCCTGGGCAGCACCCCGGTGACCCTCGACAGCGCCAAGGGCCTGCTGACCCTGACCGGCTTCGACGGCAGCAGCGTCAGCTACCGCTATACGGTGGACGGCGCCCAGGACCACAGTGCCGGCGACGCCAGCGTGATCGACTCCTTCGCCCTGCTGCTCACCGACGCCAACGGCCAGACCGCCAGCGACAGCGTGGACATCCTGATCACCGACACCCAGCCGCTGGCCGAAGGCGAAAGCCATGCCCTGGTCGAGGACAGCGGCAGCTACGCAGTCGAAGGCGAGGCCCTGGCCAACGACAGCGCCTTCGACGGCCCGGTGACCTTCGCCGGCTGGAGCGCCGGCAACGCCGCCCTCTACGGCAGCGTCACCCTCAATGCCGACGGCAGCTACGACTACGTGCTGAACAACGACCATCCGCTGGTCAACCTGCTCCAGGACGGGCAGGTCCTGACCGAGACCTTCAGCTACACGGTGCAGGACGCCGACGGCGACCAGGCGATCGCCACCGTCACCATCCGCATCGAGGGCCATACCGACGCACCGCCGAGCATCACGGTGCCGGACAGCAACGGCCCGCTCCTGGGCGATCACTCCATCGCCGAGGACGCCGGCGCGCCGATCACCGGCAGCTTCAGCCTCGCCGGCGCGGCCGGCATCGTTTCCCTGCAGATCGCCGGCACCACCCTGACCCTCGCCCAGCTCCAGGCGCTGAGCCCCGCCACCCCGGTGACCCTCGACACCGCCAAGGGCCTCTTGACCCTCACCGGCTTCGACGGCAGCAGCGTCAGCTACCGCTATACGGTGGACGGCGCCCAGGACCACAGTGCCGGCGACGCCAGCGTGATCGACTCCTTCGCCCTGCTGCTCACCGACGCCAACGGCCAGACCGCCAGCGACAGCCTGGACATCCTGATCACCGACACCCAGCCGGCCCTCGGCACCCCGGCGCCGGCCGTGCTGAACCTGGAGGCGGGCACGACGGCCATCGGCGACCTCAACCTCGAGCCGATCGTCGATCTGGATGGCGCGAGCATCAGCTTCAGGGGCGCGGTCGACGCCAGCGGCTACATTCTGTCCACCACGCTCAACGAAGACGGCACCACGACCGCGGCCTACCTGACCTACCAGGGCAGCAAGCTCACCTATGTCAGCAACCCGGACGGCTCGCTGACTGCCGTGGTCGCGGGGACCAGCACCGCGATCTTCACGGTCTCGGCCAATCCGCTGACCGGCCTGTACAGCATCGAGCTGCTCCAGGATCTGGACCCCGCCATCACCACGGCCACCCAGGAGAACTTCACCATCTCCGGCGGCAACCAGGACTCCTACACGGTCTCGGCCGCCCTTGGCGAGCAGTTCAATCTGGTGGCCACCGCCCTGGAGTCCAATGGCACGGCGGCGACCGTCAACACCAGCAACTTCTCCTTCGGCGTCTCCGACGGACAGAGCATCGATCAGGGCGAAAAACTGACCTTCCAGTTCATCGACCAGTCGACAAACGCCGCCGCCGGCATGTCCTCCCTCAGCCTGACCGCCCTGCAGCTGGGATATGGTGAAAGCCTCACCTGGCAGGCCTTCGACGCCTCCGGCGCGCAGATTGCCACCGGCACCGTTCAGGGCCAGAACAGCCAGGGCACGCACGGCAGTGCGCTGGACATCGCCTTCACCATCACGGACGCAGGCGCGCGAATCGCCAGCATCACCCTCACCAGCGACACCGCCAGCACCTCGTTCAAGCTGGAGCTCGAAGCGGTTTCCGGCCAGTCCAGCACCCATGCCCAGCAGATCGAGCTCTACGCCACCGCCGAGGACGGCGATGGCGACAGCAGTGCCGAACAGACCCTGAGCGTGACTTTCGAGCCGGAGTCGACCCTGGCGGCCGGCGACAGCGGCTCGGCCCTGGCCGGCGACAGTGCCGACAACCTGCTGATCGGCAGCGACGAGGACGACATCCTCATCGGCGGCGCGGGCGACGACACCCTGACCGGCGGCGACGGCGCCGATACCTTCGTCTGGCGCGCCGGCGATACCGGCAACGATGTCGTCACCGACTTTGCCCCCAGCGAAGGCGACAGCCTCGACCTGAGCGACCTGCTCCAGGGGGCCGGTGAAAGCAACATTCTCGAGTTCCTGCAGCTGGACCAGGGCACCTCGACCCTGCGCATCAGCACGACCGGGGAGTTCGACACGGGCGGAACCGCGGATGCGACCATCCAGCTGCAGGACGGGGCCGGCGGCGCGCTGGATCTGTCCGCCTACGGCTCCACGGCGAACGACATCATCACCGAGCTGGTCAAGCAATCGGTCGCCAAGGTGGAGAACACCTGACCGGCCTGCCCTGCCGCCTCCCGGCGGCGGCTTGCCAGCTCACCCATTGGTCATGCGAGCGGGAGGCTCGATGCTGTATGTGAAACGCGATGCCCACGGCCAACTGCTGCGGGTGGAACAGGTGCCGTTCGAGGACATGGACGGCGGAATCGACGCGGCCAGTCCCGAGGCCCTGGCCTGGAAAGCCGGGCAGGCGGCGCAGAGCAGCCTGCTGCAGTTGCGCCAGAGCGATCTGGAAATGATCCGGGTGCTGGAAGACCTGATCTACGCGCTGATCGACAAGGGCGTGCTGCGCATCACCGACCTGCCGGAGGCCGCCCAGGCCAAGCTGGCCGGGCGCAGCCGGGCGCGCGACGCGCTGCAGGGACGCCAGCGGCTGCTCGACGAGGAGGACGGCGGGCTGATCTGAAGGCCCGCCAGCCTGTTTACAGTCCCCATGGCCAGGGCGCCGGCTCGCCGAGCCGGCGCCCCTGCCCGCCGGCGAAGCCCATCGCCTGCACGACCTGCCATTCCCCGTCGCTTTCCACCCGCTCGGCGATCAGCGGCAGGTCGATGCTGTGGGTCGCGCGATACATGGCCTCGATGAACAGCCGCTTGTCGTCCTCGCGCTCGATGTCGCGGATGTAGCTGCCATCCACCTTGAGGTGGGCGAGGCCGAGCCGGGCGAGGTTACCGATCAGGCTGAAGCGCCCGCCGAAGTGCTGCACGCCGAGACCGCAACCCAGCTCGTGCAGGCGCCGGACCAGGGCCTCCAGCGCCCCCGGCTCGGGCAGTTGCTCCTCGTCCGCCTCGAGAATCAGCCGCCCCCCCAGGCGGGCATGACGCTGCAGCAGCTCGGCCAGCCGCTCGAGGGCCGGGGGATCGCGCAGCGTGGCCCCGGTCAGGCTGAGGGCGAGCTGACCGTCGTGCACCTCCAGGTGCCGCAGGACCTGCTCGAGCATGGTCAGATCAAGGCGCGTGCTCCAGCCGAAACGCTCCAGCCAGGGCAGGAACTGCCCCGCCGGCAACAACCGGTCCTGCCCGTCTGGCAGGCGGGCGAGCACCTTGTAGTGGAGGACGCGCCCGGACTCGCCGGCGCCGACCACCGGCTGGAAGTGCAGCTGGAACAACCCTTCCCGAAGGGCGTGGTCGAGCCGGCGATACCAGCCGTCCCGCTCGTCCGCCGGCGGCGCCACGGCGCCGGGCTCGCCGCAGGCCCAGCGCGGCCCGCTCTGGCTGGAGGCCTGGGCCAGCGCCTCGTCGAGGGCGCGATAGAGCTCTCCCGGCGCCTCTCCGGCGCTGAAGGGCGTCAGGCCGATATGGGCGACCGGCAGGCGATCGCAGGTGCCGGTGTGGTAGAGGCTGCTCATGGCCTGGTCGAGCCGCTCGGCCAGCTGCTCGGCTGCATCGCGCTCCAGACCCGCCGCGAGGATGGCGAACTCGCCGCCGCGGGTGCGCGCCAGCAGGTCATGCCCGGCACAGGCCAGGCGCAGCTGCTCGGCCACCGCGACCAGCAGACGGTCGGCACGCTGCCCGCCCAGGCGCTGGTTGAGGCCGACCAGATCGTCGATGCGCAGCAGCAGCATGAAGCCGCTGCTGGCCCGCTCCTCGCCGGTCAGCCGCGACTGCAGCTGGAGGTCGAAATGGCGGCGGTTGCCGAGCCCGGTGAGGCTGTCGCGGTAGGCCTCGGCGTGCAGCCGCTCGCTGCGCAGGGCCTCCTCGCGGAACAGCGCCTTGAGCTTTTCCACCATCTGGTTCATCGCCTCGACCACCCGGCGCAGCTCCGGGGTGCGCGGCAGCTCGGGCAGGCTGAGGAATTCCCGCCGGGCGATGGCCCGCGACTGCTCGACCAGATAGTCCAGCGGCCGCAGCTGGCGGCGCAGCAGCAGGGCGCCAAGCACGGCGCTGACCAACCCGCAGAGCAGCAGCCAGCCGAGCCAGCCCAGCGCGCTCTGCCAGAGGCGGTCGATGGCGAACAGCGGATGGCTGATCACCTCGATCCGCGCCGCCTGCTGCCAGCCGCGGCTGACGATGGCGTCGGCACCCTCGGCGCGCAGGCCGACCAGCCGGGCGAACCAGTCCGGCGCATTGCCGCCGTCCGGCCCGCCCTGGCGCTCGACGATGACCCTGTCGTCCAGGCCGACCACCCGGATGCTCGAGTAGTAGCCGCTGTCGAAGATCGAGCTGACCATCAGCTCGGCCATCGCCGGATCGTCGATGTGCGGCGCGAGGGACAGGCCGAGGGCGGTGGCGGCGTCCTGGGCGTGGGCGCGCAGCTGGTTGGCGTACTGGCCGCGCGAGGTTTCCAGGCTGACCACGAAACTGCCGGCAAAGGCGACCAGCAGGAACAGGCAGATGGCGATCAACAGCTGTTTGAACAGCGACATTTCGGCTCCTAATGCTGCAGCGGGAAACCCTCGGCCTGCATCTTCTTCAGCAGATCCTGCCAGCGCGACAGCCGCTTGCTGTCGCCGACCTTCCTGTCGCCCGCACCGCCGGGCAGCCAGAGGCCCTCGCCGTTGAAGGCGTACACCGGCAGCAGGTCGTCGCGCCGGCTGGCCGGGAGGATCTCGCCGACCAGATTGTCGAGCACCAGCGGCACCGCATCCGGACGCGGATAGTAGGTGAGCACCATGTGCGCCTGGTTCAGGCGCAGCGCCTTGACGTAGGTGATGCGCAGCTTGCCGGCGGGCACGCCGAGGCGGCGCAGGCTGACGTACTTGGCGATGGCGAAATCCTCGCAGTCGCCGGCACCGCGGCGCAGCGCCTCGACCGGCGTGGCCCAGTAGTCGGCCTGGCGCCAGAGCACGGCGTCGTCCTTGAACTGCAGGCGCAGGTTGAAGAAATCGTTGATGGTACGCAGCTTGTCCAGCTCGCTGTCCCTGGCGCTGTCGGCCAGCAGGCTCTGCCAGGCGACGAGCCGCGCGCGCCCTTCGCCCAGCGGCCCGTAGAGCTTCTCCGCCCGCTCGAGGATGCGGGCGAAATCCCAGTCCTGCGCCAGCGCGCCGAACAGGCCGCCGAGGAACAGGCCCAGCACGGCGACGGCGGTGCCCATTCGACTTCTGCGCGGTCGCCTCGGGCGGAACATTCGACTGCAATCCAGGTGGAGGGGACGGGCCAGCGGCGATCTCCGCACGCATAATGGCGCATCGCCATTTAATGGCCGGCATGGTGGACAGTCGCCGGGGAAAACACAAGGCCGCCGCGCCTGTGCCCGGCCGTTATAATCGCCCTCCCCTGTGGCCGCTGCGGCCACCTTCCCCCGCCCAAGCAGGAAGTCATATGGACAGCATCAACGCCCGCATCGCCGAGGAACTCGGCGTCCGCCCGCAACAGGTCGCCGCCGCCGTGGCGCTGCTCGACGAGGGCGCCACCGTGCCCTTCATCGCCCGCTACCGCAAAGAAGTGACCGGCAGCCTCGACGACACCCAGCTGCGTACCCTGGAGGAGCGTCTGCGCTACCTGCGCGAGCTGCAGGAGCGGCGCACGGCGATCCTTTCCAGCATCGAGGAACAGGGCAAGCTGACCCCGGAACTGGCGCGCGAGATCAACCTGGCCGACACCAAGACGCGCCTGGAAGACCTGTACCTGCCGTACAAGCAGAAGCGCCGCACCAAGGGCCAGATCGCCCTGGAGGCCGGCCTCGGCGAACTGGCCGACGCGCTGTTCGGCAACCCCGGGCTGGCCCCCGAGGCCGAGGCGGCACGCTTCGTCGATGCCGAGAAGGGCTTCGCCGATGTGAAAGCGGTGCTGGAAGGCGCCAAGTACATCCTCATGGAGCGCTTCGCCGAGGACGCCACCCTGCTCGAACGGCTGCGCGGCTTCCTCAAGACCGAGGCCACCCTGAGCGCCCGCCTGGTCGCCGGCAAGGAGCAGGAGGGCGCCAAGTTCAGCGACTACTTCGAGCACGACGAGCCGCTCAAGGGTGCGCCCTCGCACCGCGCCCTGGCGATCTTTCGCGGGCGCCAGGAGGGCGTGCTGAGCGCCGCCCTCAGGGTCGGCGAGGAGCTGCCGGGCAGCATGCACCCCTGCGAAGGGATGATCGGCGAGCGCTTCGGCATCAGCAACCAGGGCCGCGCCGCCGACAAGTGGCTGGCCGAGGTGGTGCGCTGGACCTGGAAGGTCAAGCTCTACACCCACCTGGAAACCGACCTCTTCGGCGAGCTGCGCGAGGCCGCCGAAACCGAGGCCATCAACGTGTTCGCCCGCAACCTGCACGACCTGCTGCTCGCCGCCCCGGCCGGCCCGCGGGTGACCCTGGCCCTCGACCCGGGCCTGCGTACCGGCTGCAAGGTCGCCGTGGTGGATGCCACCGGCAAGCTCTTGGACACCGCCACCGTCTACCCGCACGCGCCGAAGAACGACTGGGACGGCACCCTGGCGACCCTCGCCAGACTCTGCGCCAGGCATGCGGTGGAGCTGATCGCCATCGGCAACGGTACCGCCAGCCGCGAGAGCGACAAGCTGGCCGGCGAGCTGATCAAAAAGCACCCGGACCTGAAGCTCACCAAGATCATGGTCAGCGAGGCCGGCGCCTCCGTTTATTCGGCTTCCGAGCTGGCGGCCCGCGAATTCCCCGAGCTCGACGTGTCGCTGCGCGGCGCGGTGTCGATCGCTCGCCGCCTGCAGGACCCGCTGGCCGAGCTGGTGAAGATCGAGCCCAAGGCCATCGGCGTCGGCCAGTACCAGCACGACGTCTCCCAGCTCAAGCTGGCGCGCTCGCTGGACGCGGTGGTCGAGGACTGCGTGAACGCCGTCGGCGTCGACGTCAACACCGCCTCGGCCGCGCTGCTGGCGCGCATCTCCGGCCTCAACGCGACCCTGGCGGGCAACATCGTCGCCTACCGCGACGCCAACGGCGCCTTCAGGAGCCGCGCCGAGCTGAAGAAGGTGCCGCGCCTGGGCGACAAGACCTTCGAGCTGGCCGCCGGCTTCCTGCGGGTGATGAACGGCGACAACCCGCTGGACGCCTCGGGCGTGCACCCGGAGGCCTACCCGGTGGTCAAGCGCATCGCCGCCGACACCGGCCGCGATATCCGTTCGCTGATCGGCGACTCGGGCTTCCTGAAACGCCTCGATCCTGCCAGATTCACCGACGAGACCTTCGGCCTGCCGACCGTCACCGACATCCTCAAGGAGCTGGACAAGCCCGGCCGCGACCCGCGCCCCGAGTTCAAGACCGCCGAGTTCCAGGAGGGCGTCGAGAGCCTCAAGGACCTGGTGCCGGGGATGATCCTCGAAGGCGTGGTGACCAACGTGACCAACTTCGGCGCCTTCGTCGACATCGGCGTGCACCAGGACGGTCTGGTGCACATCAGCGCGCTGTCGGAGAAGTTCGTCAAGGACCCCTACGAAGTGGTCAAGGCCGGCGACATCGTCAGGGTCAAGGTGATGGAGGTGGATATCCCGCGCAACCGTGTCGGCCTGTCCATGCGCATGGGCGACACCCCCGGCGAGAAGGTCGAGGGCCCGCGCGGCGGCGGCAAGCCGCGCGGCAATGCCCCGCGCAGCGAGCGCCATTCCGGCCAGGACAAGCCGGCAGCGGCGAACAACGCCATGGCCGCGCTGTTCGCCAATGCCAAGCAACTGAGGAAGTGAACGCGTGAGCATGCAAGAGGAAGAGGTCGGCCGGAGCAGCGCCTTCGGGCGCCTGCTCGGCCTGGAGATCCTGTCCGCCGGCGGCGGCGAGGCGACGGTGCGCCTGGCCATGCACGACGGCCTGCGCAACCTGCACGGCAAGCTGCACGGCGGCGCGCTGTTCTCGCTGATCGACAGCGCCATGGGCCAGGCCAGCCACAGCCTCAACGACGGCACGCCGGACAGCGTCACCCTGGAGTGCAAGGTCAACTACATCCGCCCGGTCAGCGAGGGCGAGCTGACCTGCCGCGCCTGGGTCGAGCACAGCGGCAAGCGCACCCAGGTGATCGAGGCCGAGGTGCACCAGCACGGCAAGCTGGTGGCCAAGGCGCTGGCCACCTTCGCCCGCCTGTAGGCGTTCCGTTGCCCCGCTTTGGGCAGGGTGGGAAACGGCCGCCGGCCTTTCCCACCACAAGCGGCGCCATGCTCCTGTCCTGCCGCCGCCATTTCCCCTCCGGCCCCGGGCCGACGATACTTGTATAGCCGTCCGTCCGTCCCCATATTGGGCCGACCGTGCCTGAAGGAATCCGAACTTGAGCGAGCTACTTTCCCGCCGCCTGGCCCTGCTGGGCGAGCCCGCCAACCAGTCCCTGCTCAGGCACTGCCTGCACGGCATCGAGCGGGAATGCCTGCGCGTCGATGGCAATGGCGAGCTGGCGCAGACCCCTCACCCAGAGACACTGGGCTCGGCGCTGACCCACCCGCAGATCACCACCGACTACTCCGAGGCGCTGCTGGAGTTCATCACCCCCGTCGAGACCGACCCGGCGGCGACCCTCGCCGACCTGGAGCGCATCCAGCGCTTCGCCTGCGCCACGCTCGACGGCGAATACCTGTGGAGCCCGTCGATGCCCTGCCCGCTGCCGGCGGAAGAGGACATCCCCATCGCCCGCTACGGCCGCTCCCACATCGGCCGGCTCAAGCACGTCTACCGCAAGGGACTGGCGCTGCGCTACGGCAAGACCATGCAGTGCATCGCCGGCATCCACTACAACTTCTCCCTGCCGGAAGCGCTCTGGCCGCTGCTCCAGCAGGCCGAGGGCGACACCCGCAGCGTCCGCGACTTCCAGTCCGAACGCTACATCGCGCTGATCCGCAACTTCCGCCGCTACAGCTGGCTCTTGATGTACCTGTTCGGCGCCTCGCCGGCGCTCGACAGGAGTTTCCTGCGCGATCGACCGCACCATCTGCAGGAGCTCGACGCCGACACCCTCTACCTGCCCTGGGCGACCAGCCTGCGGATGAGCGACCTGGGCTACCAGAACAACGCCCAGGCCGGCCTGACCCCCTGCTACAACGACCTGGCCAGCTACACCGACAGCCTGCGCCGGGCAGTTTCCACGCCCTATGCGCCGTACGCCGCGATCGGCACTCAGCGCGACGGCGAATGGCTGCAACTGAACACCAACGTGCTGCAGATCGAGAACGAGTACTACTCGAGCATCCGCCCCAAGCGCATCACCGGCAGCGGCGAGCGGCCGATCCAGGCGCTGGTCGCCCGCGGCGTGCAGTACGTCGAGGTGCGCTGCCTAGACATCGACCCCTTCCTGCCGCTGGGCATCGACCTCGACGAGGCGCGCTTCCTCGACGCCTTCCTGCTGTTCTGCGCCCTCGAGGACAGCCCCTGCCTCGCCCCGGACGAATGCGCCAGCTGCACCGGCAACTTCCTCAAGGTGGTCAAGGAAGGCCGCCGCCCCGGCCTGCACCTGCAGCGCCGGGGCAAGCCGGTACTCTTCGCCGACTGGGCCGGCGAGTTGCTCGAACGCCTGCAGCCCTGCGCCGAGCTGCTCGACCGGGCCTACGGCGGCGACGGCTACGCGAGCGCCCTGCACGCCCAGCAGGCCAAGGTCGCCAACCCCGAGCTCACCCCCTCGGCCAGAGTCCTCGCGACCCTGCGCGAACGCGGCGAAAGCTTCCGCGCCTTCGCCCTGCGCCAGAGCCTGGCCCACGCCGAAAGCTTTCGCGCCCGCCCGCTGGGCGAGGAGGAGCGCCAGGCCTTCGAAGCCGAGGCCCGCGCCTCGCTGGCCGAGCAGGCCGAACTGGAACGCCGCGACAGCGGCAGCTTCGACGACTTCGTCGCGGCGTATCAGACGAGCATCCAGACCGCCGGAGCCTGAGCGCTACCACCAAGGCCGGCAAGCCGGCCGTCTTGTCGGCAGGCGCCCCCTGGCGAATCCACCTGCCGCTTAACGGGGCATTCATTGCGGCGCAAGCTTTTGCGTCCGCCCGCTGGACGAGGAGGCGCGCCAGGCCTTCGAGGCAGAGGCCTACGCCTCCCTGACGGACCAGGAATGCCGGGCAGCGCTAAACCAGATGCTTGCTTCGCCGCCTATCGGTCGGCCTGGACACTGCCACCAAGGCCCTTTCAGCCAGTCCGTGCAGTTAAGGGCGGGTTACAGCCAAACGAGCTCTTCCCGTTACCCAAGGACTCCTCCAATCCGGCAGGGTTGCTCCTTATTTGCTCCTTTTCACCGCAAGTAGCTAACGAAGATTGCAATGTTTCGGTCAGTCAACCGTTCATCGAAGTCAACATATACGAATGTATAACAGCATGTTATCGTTAGCCTGCTTGCAAAGATAGCGCTGTCTTTTGGAGCGCCACAGCTTCGCTCCCTGGGTCAACTCACTCCACGGTGAGCGGAAGCTGAACTGAAAAAGGCAAAACCATCGAAAGATGGCGACGCAAAGTCTCCGGTCTAAAGGAAATTTTCCGATGATAGCGGGACCGCCAGTTTTGTATGTCGACACGGTTTCCGTGCTCGCTTCTGAACTATTGCTCTTTCACTCGCCCCTGCTGGTGCCCCGTGCCTGCAGTGCGGCCGCGTCGCGTGCGGATCAGGCCGCCCGGGTGCATGCAGCAATGCCTGGCAAGACTGCGCATGTCCTCTTCCGATGGGTCACTCAACCGAGAAGGGTCAGGGGTATCGACATGAGCACACCCGACGCCACCCTGGCCAGCAGGAAGTTGCCCCTGGCAGCGCCCCTGTCGTGACTTCTCATCACACAAGGTAAAGCGACTCCCCATGAGAGCATCACCAAGCCAATTTTTTGCAATTTCCCTGCTCAGCATCGCGATTTCAGGCCTGTTGTCAGGCGCAGCGGTTGCGGCACAGACCCCCACGGCGCTCGAGCAGGTACCCGACGGCAAGGGCGGCGTGAAATGGCAGGAAGTGCAGCACGACGCGTCGGCCGAGGAAGAGCAGAAAGGCCAGGGCCGGAAAAAGTTTCTCGGTATCCAGGCGATCACCACCGAGCCGGATGGCAGCGTGAAGGTCGAGATGGGCAAGCCCGAAGTCCGGCAGCCCGCGTCGGGTGACGTCTTCGTCTCCAACGAGAAACTCGACGAGCACGTCATCTTCCAGGCGTTCGCGCTCTATCAGCCGAACGACAATGCGACCTACAAGGCCCTGGCCGAGAATGCCCCGCAGTTGGCGCAGTGGGGCATCACCGATGTCTGGTCGCCGCCGCCCTACCGCGCCGCCTCCGACTCCAAGTACGGCGAAGGCTACGCGATTGCCGACCGCTACGACCTCGGCGCCTACGACAAGGGCCCGACCAAGTACGGTACCGCCGACGAGCTGAAGGCGGCCATCGGCGCCCTGCACAACAACGACATCCGCATCCAGGTCGACGTGGTTCCGAACCAGATCATCGGCCTGAACGAGCGCCACGTGCTGCCGGTGACCGGGATCGACATGTACGGCAACCCGATGAACCCCTTCCTCGACCACTATCTCTACTCGACCTACAGCAAGGGTTCGGCGCCGGGGCAGGCTGAGCACGGCGTGATCAAGGAATGGGACTACTTCCACTTCCACGGCACCACGACGCAGTACCAAGGCCTGTTCCGGGTGCTCAGCGATGCCAACAGCAAGCTCTACCGCTATCTTGGCCCGAACCATCCCGAAAACTACCTCCCGGCTTTCCTGGCCGAGAGCGACGCGGCCAAGTACGGCAAGATCAACACCATCGACGGCTATCTGCTGGCCGATACCTGGTTCGCGGTCGAGAACGCGGAGAGCGAAAACGCCGTGTATGCGCCGCTCTTCCTGTACTACGAAGAGCCGCGCAGTGGCGTCGTCGAGCAGACCTTCATGGACTTCGCGCGCGAGAACGGCTACACGGGCAGCGACGAAGATATCCGCGCCACTATGCTGGCCGAGCTGCGCATGACCCCCAACCCCATCGGCCCGCTGATGGACGAGTACCTGGCCGCCCAGCCCGGCTACTCGAAGAAATCGGAAGACGACGCCAGGGTCACCGCGCTGCGCTACGATGGCCCCGAGAACGACGCATCGCACATCGGTACCAACGTGCTCGACTTCGAGTTCCTGGTGGGCAACGACCTCGACACCATCCGCGAAGACGTGCAGCAGGAGCAGCTGAACTGGCAGAAATATCTGCTCGACTTCGGTTTCGACGGTTTCCGTATCGATGCTGCCTCCCACATCAACACCGATATCCTGCGCGACGAGGTGACTCAGCGGCTCAACTACTTCGCCGGCGAGGACGTCAACGAGCACCTGAGCTATATCGAGTCCTATGTGGCCCAGCAGGTCGATTTCGAGCAGTCCAACAACTACGGTCAGATGGCCATGGACGCCGGCCCCTTCTCGGGCCTGATGTTCTCCTTCGGCCGCGACTGGGCGCCGCTGCGCTACGCCTTCGAGGCATCACTGATCGACCGGGTCAACGGCGGTCCGGCACTGCCCAACTGGTCGTTCGTGAACAACCACGACCAGGAGCACAACATCCTGGTGAACGTCCCGCTGACCGAGGAAGAGGCCGGGGGCTACGAGCCGAACAGCCAGCCCTACGAACTGCGTCAGCTAGAGAAGTACGACGCCGACCGCAACAGCGTCGAGAAGCAGTGGGCGCCCCACAACGTCCCGGCCATGTACGCCATCCTGCTGACCACCAAGGACACCGTGCCGACCGTCTTCTACGGCGACATGTTCATGTCCTCGAAGCCGTACATGTCGACCCCGACACCGTACCGCGACGACATCGTGAACATCCTCAAGCTGCGCAAGCAGTTCGCCAAGGGCGAGCAGGTGATCCGCTACGAGAACAGCAACACCGGCAGCAACGGCGAGGACCTGGTCAGCAACATCCGTCTCGGCAACGACCGCAAGACAGGTGTGGCCGTGGTCGCCGGCAACAACCCGGCGCTGGATACGACGATCACCGTCGACATGGGTGCGCAGCACCGCAACCAGTGGTTCGTCGACGCCATGGGCTACCAGCCGGAGCGGCTCAAGACCGACAAGGACGGCCGCCTCACCGTTCAGGTCAAGGGCACCCAGAACGTGGACGTGAAGGGCTACCTGGCCGCCTGGGTTCCGGATCTCCAGGCCCAGGAGTGAGCCTGCTCGTCACCGAGCGGTTCGCTTGAAGGGAGGGCGGCTCGCCAGCGGGCCGCCCTCTTTGACCGATATTTTGTCCTGCTCCGTTTTGAAACCTCTCGACGCATGTTGATAGGCGCATCGAATCCCTCGAGCTGATGCGGAAGACCCGATGCACTGCATCGGGTCGACAACCATCGACTCCAACTCTGACGAAGTTATCTTCGGGGGCACCGATCAGACATGCTTAGCGGACGTCCGAAGGCCCGAGTTTCACAATCCGCACCTTGGCAATGCTGGCCCGATTGACAGGACCGCCTATTCCGCCGCTACCGGAATAGATGGCATTCGACTTCAGATAACTCATATTGAAATAATCGCTGAACACGAGACGATAGTTTCCGGGCTCCAGATCGACCGCCATCTCCGTAGACGTCCTCAGAGGTTGCTCACCATTACGCGGATCGACATGCGGCATTTGCACGATACCGGTAGCTACCACCTTGTTGCGGCCTCTCAGCACATCAATTTGTTTCACCGCGTTGGTGACCCCGGTATTAATGGCATATTGATGGTTGTTATAGACCAGCTCGATGGCGTAGCGACCAGACTCCCTGATAGCGATGTCCTGGATTTCCAACGTATCGGTGGGAGCACCCCAGTCGCGCAACGTCGGCTCGGTAATACCGTCAGAGGGCGGCGTTACCGCAACATTACTAAGCACGCGAGCATCGGTCACAGGAATGACCTGGACCGCTGCCTCATCGGAGCAGAACGGCGCCGAATGATGCGAACGATGGCCACTGCTGCTGAAGACTGCCTGCACTGCATAGCAGACACGGGATCCGGCGGGAGCCTTGCTGCGGTCAGTCCAGCTCATCTGCGTCAATCGATCGTCAACGAGCTTGCCATCCCGGAAAATACGATAGTACACCGAGTCGCTCGAAATCCCGGTATTTCCATTATCCGTAAAGTGGACAGTGTACTTGCCATCTTTTTGCACAATGGAGGTGACCTGCGGCTCGACAGGAGCAAAGACACGCGGATCCCGATGATCGCCTGGATCGACCTCTGGCGCCATGGTGATACGCGTATCACCGGCATGCAAGTCACCGAAGTCGACTTCGATGACGTTCGCAGCATTGTTCAGCTGACTTTCTTCGATGACGCCGGTAACCGGCGCTCCGTTCAAGCGTACCGTCTCAACCATGTAGTAGCCTGTCCCGGACATCGCCTTCGGCAAATTCAGCACCACGTCGAGAGAGCGGCCCTTGTAGTGGAGTCCGGAAAGCCGTGCCTGGGGTGAATCACCGAACAACTGCCGTGCTTTGGCCGTAAGGAATGGTTCGACCGTAATTCCAGACTTGTCGACTTGATATCCAAATATCGTCCCGATGACCATATTCAGATAACCCGCGACAGACCACAGCTGACGCTTGGAGTTGATCACCGGGCCATCATCATAAAAAGGCTTTCCGGTCAGCCACTCCAGGTTTTCCATGTTGGAGAGATTCAATGCCGCTCCCCGCACGAGGGATTGGATCGCGTTATCTGCGACCGCCGAATTACGGACCTTGGCAGCCGCCTGCAGCTCATATGCAGTGACAAAGGGCCATAGCGCACGGTTGTGATAGACCTCTACACCCGGCTGCTGCGGGTAATACACCGGAACGCCCAGCTCGCCATGCGGATAGTTGGCCAGAACCTCCGATGCACGGCTTGACGGAGCGATCCCGCTCAGGATGGCCAGAGCCGAGCCGAGCATGTCGAATTTTTCGACGGGTGCCTGATCCTCGGCCGCGCTCGTCAGACTCGCGTATAAACCCGCCTCTTCCAGCCAGAAATGTTTATTGATTTTGTCCTTCAGCGCATCGGCCCAATCATCATAGCGCTGCGCCAGCGGCGCATCACCATGTTCACGGGCCAGTCGCGCGGTCAGTCGCAGCGCCTGGTAATGAACGACGTTGGTCGACAGAGCCTTGGACTCGGACATGTGACTCAGGTTATCGACGATCCAAGTCGCGTAGGTCTGCGTGCGCCAGTCAAGATAGGATTGCTCACCGTTATACAGGCCGAGCGCCTGATCGAATGCCGCCTGGCGATCAGCTTCAATGGTGCCGCGCAAGGCGGCGTAGGCATAATCCGAGAACTTGTCGTAGGCCTCACCGGATAGGCTGTTGAGAACGCTTTCGGCCGCCAGAGCCCAGGTCACACGGTCCGTGCTCACCGGCCAACTGCCGCCGGAGCCGGTATCCTGAACAATCTGAAGGGTGCCCTCGGGAAGGCTCGCAGGCGACTGAGCCCCTTCACGGAAGTCGCTGGTCTTGAAGCGCAGCGAATTGATAACTTGCGCAGGATTAAGCTCGGCCAAGCCGAGCCGGGCCGCATAGGACAAGTCACGGGTCCAGACGTAGGTCCATTTTTCTCCTGTCTGGAAACAGTTGCAGGCAATGGGCTCGCCAGCATTGTAGCTGCCGTCACGGATCTCGCTGACACTCAGCATCTTCAAGTCGTCCATGGCCATGGCGAACAGGCCATCGAACATCAAGTTGCCGCTCCGCAGCAAGGGGTGCGCGGCATCTTCGGTGAAAACCCGCCGCTTCTCGGCATCGTCACGAAGGTCCATCGTCGTGCTGATCGTATAGGTGCGCTGCGCCGCTTCCTGATTGGTTACCGACACGGTGACCGTTTCATCGCGACCGTTCGGCTCG
Organism: Azotobacter chroococcum; assembly: GCF_002220155.1. Taxonomy (NCBI): domain Bacteria; kingdom Pseudomonadati; phylum Pseudomonadota; class Gammaproteobacteria; order Pseudomonadales; family Pseudomonadaceae; genus Azotobacter; species Azotobacter chroococcum. The sequence goes on from NZ_CP011835.1 coordinate 4,066,302, forward strand.
AGTGGGTAGGCTGGGAAGATCACCGAGTTATCTACCCCGTCCTCCCCGGTCTGGGCTGCCTGGGGATTGTCAGCATAAGCGCCCCCGTAGAGCGCCGCCAAGGACAGCGCTACAGCGGTCATAGCAGTGGTGCCAAGATATTTGCGACGAAACATACGAGCTTCCTATTGTTGGGATTATTGGTAAGCAAGAGGCGCGTTTCCTTGCGTATCGCGCTTTTTCCTTGAGGTGTACGACCTCAGGACCAAGGGCCCCAGGGTCGGAAGTCAGTGGCGGAGGGATTTGACTCGTAGCTGCAGATAACCGCAGCAGGCAATGTCCGCTGTCCTCCCGGTGCAGAGTGGCTGCCAGGGAAAGGCCAAGGACATCCTGGGGAAGGAGGAACATCGCCCACGATCGTGCGCGCATGGACAGCTGGAAGCATTAGGGATACCTCTTAGCTCTAAGACAGCGCTTTCTTGCGATCCGCAACACCGCAAGGCAAAGTCTGCTGCCGCCATTTTGTTGTTTTTATCGATTGCCATCAGGGCCACCCAACGCGGGCAGGAGAGTAAGCCTGCGCCCAAGTCAATGCCACTGGGATAGCGCAACCCTAGTGCCTGAAGTTTTGTTTGACAAGCGGCTTATTCCATAAAGTTCGCCAAGGTAAAACGATTCATCTAGATTTTCCGGGCAATCGCATGACCCCTTTCTCCCCTCTCCCATCAATGGGAGAGGGGCCGGGGGAGAGGGCGTGAATGACTGCCCCCACCCCCGTCATGCGATTGCCTCGTCTAGATTTCCTTGCGCAAAGCTCAATGAATAAGATAACGTTACCCAGATAAAGTCGGCAGTCGCCTAAGATCATCGGGCTTGATTCTTCTTAGCTATTTAGCTATCTGTTCGTTTCGGAGCGCCAACGCCCCCGGATGACAAGAGATAAAAACAACAAAATCACGGTGACAGATGTGTTGTGCGGCGAATTCAGACCCCACAAAGACAGCGCTGCCTCCGAATTAAGGTATCCTATGCTTCCCCGACAACGCTCCAGTGCCCATGGGTGACGCTGCTTGCGGCACATTCACGGCTCGTCAGGCGCACTGCCCACGCCCTGCTGTCGCCCTCGTCGTCTCCCACGGGAAACTCGACGAACATGTCATCTTCCAGGCGTTCGCGCTCTATCAGCCGAATGACAGCGCGACCTACCTACCACGCGGAGCGGCTCAAGAGCGGCAAGGACGGCCGCCTCACCGTTCAGGCCAAGGGCACCCAGAACGTGGACGTGAAGGGCTACCTGGCCGCCTGGGTTCCGGACACCCAGGCCCAGGAGTGAGAGTGAGCCTGCTCGTCACCGAGCGGTTCGCTTTAACGGGGGCGGCCCGCCAGCGGGCCGCCCCTCTGACCGAAATTCCGATCCGCACCGTTTCGAGACGGCTTTACGCATGTTGAATGATCTGATTGGGCACCGGACAGCCGCCGCGACGCTACCCAGAGCGCTCAGCATGATTCTGCTGACAGTTGCCTCGATCCAGGCGGTAGGGATCGCCAAAACGCTCTTTTGGCCCGAGTCATCGGCCTCCGCGGCGCCACTCGAGCGACGCGAGGCAACACCGGGCGATACGCCGACGCTCGATCTCAAGGCCATCCAGCAGGCGGAACTGTTCGGCTCGCTTGCAGAGGAGCCGGCCCAAAAGGCGCTTGCGACGCAGGTGAAAAGCCGTCTGAGCGTCAAGCTGCTGGGCGTCGTCAAGGCCCCCCAGGGGGGCACTTCCGTGGCCATTCTCGCAGAAGCCGGTCGGCAGCGAGCCTATGCCGTCGGCGACAGACTGTCAGGCAACGGCGACGCCAGGCTGATCGAAATCCTGGCGGACCGGGTGGTGTTCGAGGTGTCCGGTCAGCAGCAATACGTCGAGCTGGAAAAGCCCGCCCTGAATGACACAAAGGTCTCCATCGTCGCCAGCGCGCCGCTCCAGACGAGCCGATCGCTACGGCCTGGCGGAGCCGGCACGGGCGGCGAAGCGGATTCGAGTCGCCGTGCGCCGGGGCGAACGGACCCGGGCTATCAAAATTGATCCATGAGCTGTCTTTTGAAGAGGTACGGACCCGGATGACCCTCTGCCGATCAGCCAGCCGCCTCGTTGCGCTCGCCTTGCTGGCAGGGCTGGCGACTGGCTGCACCCCCTTCGGAAAAAACCTGCGTTCCGCGTCCTCCCCGGAAGAACCACGGGGGCAGTTGCTCTACGACGAGAGCATGGAGCTCATCCAGTCCCGTCAACATGAGGCGGCGGCAGCCCGGCTGGTCGAGCTGCTGCGCTCCAATCCACAGGGCAGGCAGCGCATCGAGGCGGCTCTGGCCCTGGCCTACAGCCAGCTGCAGCTCGACCGGCCGAAGGAAGCAGCCCAGCTGGCGACGCAGGTGATCGAGGAAAATGCCGAAACAGAGCGTATGGACTATGCGCTCTATCTGCGCGCCAATGCATTGCTGGCCCTCAGGCCCGCCCCCTCGGCCGCGCAGGTTCGTCAGGCAGCAGAGGATCTCGAGCGCCTGAGACAAGGCTACCCCGACAGCCAATACGCCGAACGCGCCAAGGAAACGCTGGCCAAGGTCGAGGAACGCCTGGCGGACAACGAGCTACAGGCCGCCAGGCTCCATTGGCAGCGCAATCAGCCCGTGGCGGTGGTGAACCGCTGTCGCTACATCATCGAGCGCTATCCCGACAGCGCTGCCGTCGGCGGCGCGCTGGAGATGATGGTTGGCGCCTATCGACAACTCGGCCTGAATGAGCTGGCCGACAGTACCAGGGCGATACGCAAAGGCAGCGTGCCACCCTAGCCTTGGACTCCGCCTCGCTTTCCTGGGAAATATTACGGATGGATCCGTTTAACGTGAAATTTCATAGTTTGCCGAATAAACGGATACAGCCGTGCATTATAAATACCCATTTACTTTTGACTTATCTGCCTCAGTATCTTCTCGATACGCAGATGCAGTGGTTACCCAGTCGATGGGGTGTGAAAGCCGGGCAGAGTCCTTCTCCGGCCTACACCAGCCGACGCATGCAGGCAGACCGGGAAAACTGTCTATCAAGACGCTTGTTGCGTCATTACTGTTCACTTCGTGGTTGCTGGCATGCCCGGCCGGGGCCGACGACTACAGCCTCGACATGCGCGACACCGATATTTCGGAGTTCATCGCCAGCATCGGAAAGCTCACGGGCAAAACCATTGTCATGGACCCGCGCGTCAAGGGAAAGGTCAGCATCAGCACTCCGAAATCGGTGACCAAAGAGGAACTCTACGAAATCTTTCTGGTGCAGCTCGGCGTCAATGGATACTCCGTCATCAATGTGGGAAAAGACATTCTGAAGGTGATTCCCCAGCAAGGCGCGAAACTGGAAGGGATCGAAGTTCAGGGTGGCGGCGCTACCCTGCCGCGTACCAGCGAAAAAATCGTCACCCGGGTAGTTCAGGTGCAAAACGTCGACGTAGCCGCCCTGGTGCCCATCCTGCGTCCGCTGGTGGATAACCAGAGCGGCATCATCACGCCCTACCCCGCCTCCAACGTCATTCTGATCACCGACCGCGAGGCCAATGTTCGGCGGCTATTGGAGGTCATCGAGCGGGTGGACAAGGCCGATAGCGACGATACCGAGATCATCTGGCTACAGAACGCCTCTGCGCAGGAGGTGAGCGAAACCCTGACGGCATTGATCCGCGAGCAGACCAAGGGCAGCGAAGGCTCGCGCCTGATGCCCATCATCAAGGCGGACGACCGGACCAACAGCCTGTTGATCCGGGCCGACAAGGCGAATCGCGACTATCTCCGCCAGGTCATCGGGCAACTCGACAGCGAGGTCCAGACCGACAACAACACCCGGGTCCACTACCTCAAATACGCCAAGGCCGAGGACCTGGCGGAGGTGCTGGAAAAGATCAGCGGCACCATCAGCGAAGAGGAGGGCAAGGCCCCCCCGGAATCCGCCGGGACCAATCAGGACGCCATCCATATCAAGGCCCACGAGGCGACCAACAGCATCGTCATGTCGGGCAGCCCGAGGATCATTCGCGACCTCGGGCAATTGATCGAGCAACTCGATATCCGCCGCGCCCAGGTCCTGGTGGAAGCGATCATCGTGGAAATGTCGGAAGATCGGGCCAAGGAAGTGGGCGTCCAGTGGCTGCTCGCAGATCGCAACGGCAGCGGACGGGCACTGGCGGGAACCAACTTCCCCACCACTACCCAAATGGGCCTCAACGGGATATTGGACGCCACCTCCGACGGCGATCCGTCAGTGCTGGGCGCACTGAGAAATGTCGGCGGCCTGACTGCCGGCGTGGGGCGCTTCAGCGGTTCGGGCCTGAATTTCGCCGTGCTCTTGAAGGCGCTGCAGGACGATACGAAATCGAACATTCTCTCCACCCCCAGTCTGCTGACCCTGGACAACCAGGCGGCCTCCATACTGGTGGGCCAGGAAATACCCGTGTCCACGGGTTCGACGCTCAGTAACGACAACGACGCGAACAACCAATTTCGAACGATCGAGCGCAAGGACGTCGGCGTCAAGCTGCTCATCACCCCGCAGATCAACGAGGGCGGTGCCGTGCAACTGCAGATCGAACAGGAAGTCTCCTCGGTGGGTCCGGAGGTTGGCGACGACGGCGTCAGCTTCAACAAGCGTCAAATCAAAACCGCCGTCCTGGTCGATAACGGTGCGACCATCGTCCTGGGTGGATTGATCGACGACGATATCGAGGAGGTGGGATCGAAGGTGCCCGGGCTGGGCAGCTTGCCGGTGGTGGGCCGCCTGTTCCGCTCGGACGGCAGTCGGATCGCCCGTCGCAATCTGATGGTCTTCATACGCCCCACCATCATTCGCGACCAGGAGATGCTGACCTCGGTCAGCAAGGCCAAATACGGTTTCATTCGGGACCGGCAATTGGCAGACAAGGACAGCGCCGTGGAGCTGTTTCCGGAAGAGAGACCGGCGGTCCTGCCCGAGTGGACGGGGCTTGGCCCCACGTCGATCAACGTTCTGCCGCCCAAGAAGTAAGCCGAGATGGCCGATTCAGTGTTTCCCGATGAAGAAGTCCGAGCGGACGCCACGCCCCCTCCTCAGCGGCTGCCATTCAGCTTCGCCGACCGCTATCGGCTGGTTGTCGAGCCCGAGACGAATCGATTGAGGTGTTACCACATCGAGCAGACGCCTCTCGAGGCGATCCTCGAGGCCAGGCGTTTCCTCAATGCGGAATTCGAGCTGGTGCCGGTCACGGCCGAACAGCTGGAGCGGCGCCTGGGAGCGCTCTACCAGCAGAGCGGTCAGGCCGATATGCAGCTGATCGAGAAGATCGGCGACGACGACGATCTGTTCGAGCTGATCGATGAACTGCCGGAGAGCGAAGACCTGCTCGCCGCCGAGGGCGATGCGCCGATCATTCGCCTGATCAATGCGATGTTGACCGAGGCGATCAAGGAAGGCGCATCCGATATCCATATCGAGCCCTACGAAAAGCGTCTGTCGGTGCGCTTTCGCATCGATGGCGTGCTGCGCGAAATACTGTCGCCCAACTACAAGCTGGCCACCCTGCTGACCTCGCGCATCAAGGTCATGGCCAAGCTCGACATCGCCGAGAAGCGCGTGCCGCAGGACGGCCGCACGGCGTTGCGCATCGGCGGCCGCGCCCTCGACGTGCGGGTTTCCACCCTGCCGTCCAGCTATGGCGAGCGCGTGGTGATGCGCCTGCTGGACAAGCAGACGGCACGCCTCAGCCTCAGCGATCTCGGCATGCCCGAGAACGCCCACCGGACCTTCGAGCGCCTGCTGCTGCAGCCCAACGGCGTCATCCTGGTCACCGGTCCCACCGGCTCGGGCAAGACCACCACGCTCTATGCCGGCCTCGGCATGCTCAACAACAGCTCGCGCAACATCCTCACCGTGGAAGATCCGGTCGAATACGCCATCGAGGGCGTGGGGCAGACCCAGGTGAATACCCGCGCCGGGATGACCTTCGCCAAGGGGCTGCGGGCGATGCTGCGCCAGGACCCGGACGTGCTGATGATCGGCGAGATCCGCGATGCGGAAACCGCCGAAGTGGCGATCCAGGCCAGTCTGACCGGCCACCTGGTGCTGTCGACCCTGCACACCAACAGTGCGGCCGGCGCGATCACGCGCCTGCGCGACATCGGCATCGACTCCTATCTGGTGGCCTCCAGCCTGAAAGGCGTGCTGGCCCAGCGGCTGGTGCGGCGACTCTGCCAGCACTGCCGCGAACCGGCGCGGATCACCGAGGAGGAAGCGCAGTGGCTCAACAAGCCCGAACTGGCGGGAACGGATGGCTATCGCAGCCGCGGCTGCGAGCAGTGCAACCAGACCGGCTATCGCGGCCGGGTCGGCATCTATGAGCTGGCGGTGGTGGACGCCGGACTGGCGACACTGATCAACCAGCGGGCCGGCGAGATGGAGATGCAGCAATACTTGAGTAGCAAGATGAATTCCCTGATGGACGAGGCGCGCCTTCTCGTTACCTGCGGCATGACGAGCGTCGACGAAGTGCTGCGCATCATTCGCAGCGATTGAACGCCATGGCCGCCTTCAGCTACCGCGCACTGACCACCGACGGCAAGACCAAGAACGGTCTGATCGAAGCCGACTCGCCACGCCATGCCCGCGCCATGCTGCGCGAACGGGGCCTGCTGCCCACCGCCGTGGAGGCGGCCGGCCCGGCCCGCGCCACCAGGACCGGCAAATTCCGCCTGGTCCGGCCGCTGCCGGCGCGCGACGTGGCGCTGCTGACCCGGCAACTGGCGACCTTGATCGACTCCGGCTTGCCGCTGGAAGAGGCGCTCTATGCCATAACCCGGCAAACCAGCAATGCCTTGTTGAAGGCGACCGTGCTGTCCGTGCGGGCACGGATTCTGGAAGGCCACAGCCTCGCCTCGGCACTCTCGGAATACCCGCGCAGCTTCAACGAGCTGTATCGGGCGATGATCACCGCCGGCGAGGAATCGGGGCACCTGAGCGGCGTGCTCCTGCGCCTGGCGGAATATGGCGAGCGGCTGCAGAAGATCCGCAGCAAGGTGCAGGTGGCGCTGATCTATCCGGTGTTTCTGACGCTGGTGGCGGTGGGGGTCATCGTCCTGCTGCTGACCTACGTGGTGCCCAAGGTGGTGGAGCAGTTCACCCATGCCGAACAGACGCTGCCGCTGCTGACCCGCTACCTGATCCTGATCAGCGATGTCCTGCAGCAATACGGCCTGCACATGCTCGCGGCGCTGGCGGGCCTCGCGCTGCTGGCGCGCTGGTGGCTGAGCGATGGCGGACGGCGCACCCGCTGGCACAAGGCGCAGCTGCGCCTGCCGCTGGTCAGCACCTTCGTCCTCGGCCAGCAGTCGCTGCAGTTCGCCCGGACCCTGGCGATCCTGGTCGGCAGCGGCATCGACCTGCTGCACAGCCTGAAAGTCTCCGCCGGGCCGATGACCAACCTCTACCTGAAACAGGCGGTGGTCAACACCGGCGACCTGGTGCGGGAAGGCTGCTCGCTGTCCCGCGCCCTCGAACAGTCCGGCCCCTTCCCGCCGCTGCTGGTGTACATGATCGCCAACGGCGAGCGCAGCGGCGAGCTGGAGAAGATGCTGGACAAGGCGGCCGAGAACCAGGAGGCGGAGTTCGAAAGCCGTGTCGCCTGGCTGCTCGGGCTGTTCGAGCCCGCGCTGATCCTGGTCATGGGCGGCATCGTGCTGTGCATCGTCCTGGCCATTCTCATGCCGATCCTGGAACTCAACAACCTGACCTCGTTTTGAAGGAGATATGCTCTTGAAAGCAACGATCCGAACGCGCCGGCAACGGGGCTTCACCCTGCTGGAAATCATGGTGGTGCTGGTGATTCTGGGCCTCCTGGTGGCGCTGGTGGCGCCGAATGTCCTGCAGAACCAGGACAGGGCAATGGTCGAAAAGGCCAAGGCCGACGTCGCCCTGCTGGAGCAGGCGCTGGACATGTACAAGCTGGACAACTTCCAGTACCCCACCACCAACCAGGGGCTGGAGGCGCTGGTGACGAAACCGGAAATCGACCCGCAGCCCAAGCGCTACAACAGCAACGGCTACATCAAGCGCCTGCCCCAGGACCCCTGGGGCAATCCCTACCAGTACCTGCAGCCGGGCACCAAGAAGGCGTTCGACGTCTACTCGCTGGGCGCGGATGGCGAGATGGGGGGAGAAGGGCTTGCAGCCGATATCGGCAACTAGCCCTGTCCGCGGCTTCACCCTGCTGGAAGTGATGCTGGTGATGGCGATTCTGGGCATGCTGGCGGTCACCGTCTCCCTGGCGCTGCCGGAGTCGTCCCAGCAACGCCTGGAAAGCGAGGCGCGCCGCCTGAAGGCGCAGATCGGTCTGGCGGCGGAACAGGCCATCTACCGCAATCGTGACCATGGCCTGTGGCTGGGCGAGGCCGGCTATCGCTTCTATCGACGCGAGAAGGCGCGCTGGCTGCCCGTGGACACCGATTCGCGGCTGGCGGCCCTGGCGCTGAACGAGGGGACCACCCTGCGCCTGCGCATGGCGGGACAACCGGTCGACACGAGCGGGAAGGCGCGCGAGCCGCAGATCTTCATCGCCAGCGACGGCCAGATCAGCGAGTTCGAATTGACCCTCGGCCATCCCGACGCGCAATGGCCGCAGGTGATCCGCGCCAGCTTCGCGGGCGATCTGCGGCTGGTGCAGGCGGAGCGGCCGTGAATCCGTCGCGACAGCACGGCCTCACGCTGCTGGAGGTGCTGGTGGCGCTCTCCATCTTCGCCCTGGCCGCCGGCGCCCTGCTCAAGATCGTCGGCGAGCACGGACGGCATGCCGGGCAGCTCGAACTCCGCTACTTCGCCCAGCTGGCGGCCCAGAACCACCTGGCGAATCTGCATCTGCAGCCGAACTGGCCGGCCACCGGCAAGCGCACCCGGAAGGTCGAGCTGGCGGGCTACAGGTTCACCCTCACCGAACAGGTGGAGGGAACCGACAATCCCGATATCCGTCGGGTGACGACCCGGACGACGGGCGACGACGGCCGGCTGCTGAGCGAACTGCAAGCCTTCATGGGAGCGACGCCGTGAAGGGCAGCGGCGGCTTCACCCTGCTCGAAGTGCTGGTGGCGATGGCACTGCTGGCACTGCTCGGGCTCGCCGCGGCGCTGACGCTCAACAGCGGCCTGCGCAGTCAGCAGGTGGTGGGCGAAAGCATCGAGTCGCTGCAGCACCTGCAGCTGGCCCAGCAGCTGCTGCGCCGGGACCTGGAGCAACTGGTCGTCCGCCAGGGACGGAACGAGCGGGGCGACGTTCGACCCCAGGTGCTGGTGGCTCCTGCCGATGGCGATCCGCAAGGGGTGCTCCTGGATTTCTACAAGGCCGGCCGGCGCATCCTGTCCCGCTCGTCGCCGGGGTCCAGCCTCGAGCGCGTGCGCTATCGCCTGCGCAACGGGCGTCTGATTCGCGAAAGCTCGCCCCTGATCGACACCCCGGTGGGCACGCAATGGCACAGCGCCACGCTGCTGGAAGCGGTAGAGGGCATCGACCTGCGTTTTTTCCACAACCGCACCTGGATCGACCAATGGCCGCCGCTGCGCGACGCGGCCGGCCAGGGTTCGGCCGCGATGCTCCCCCAGGCGCTGGAGCTGACCATCGAGACCGATCGCTATGGAGCGGTGGCGCAGATCGTGCTGCTGCCGAGCGCCCCATGAAGGGCTCGGCAATGGCGGCCAGGCGGCATGGCCGCGGCATGGCGCTGATGGTCGTATTGCTGGTGGTGGCCCTGATCTCCCTCATCGCGACCCACCTGGGATCGCTGGTCCAGCTCAACATCCAGCAGGCGGCCAACCGCGAGCAGTATCAGCAGGCCTACTGGTTCGCCCTGGGTGGCGAGAGGCTGGCGCGCAAACTGCTGGAATCGGCCCTCAAGACCGACAAGCTCACCCACCCGCGGCAGGCCTGGGCCGATCCGCGGCTCAGCTACCCGATCGACGGCGGCGTCATCAGAATCCGCATCCAGGACCAGAACGCCTGCTTCAATCTCAATGCCCTGACCACGCTGAACACGCCCCAGGACGCCTCCCAGACCAAGGAACCGCTGCTCTTGCGCCAGTTCGTCCGCCTGCTGGTGGAGCTGGGGGCCGACGAGTCGCAGACGGCACAACTGGTCGAGCCACTGCGCGACTGGCTCGACAACGACACCCTGCCGACCGGACTCAAGGGTGCCGAAGACCTGTTCTACACCGGCCTAGAGCCGGCCTATCTGCCGGCGAACGGCCCCTTGGCGGATCCGACGGAGCTTCATTTCATCGACGGCTTCCGGCAGCTGGCCGCCAAGGCCCGGGACGACGAACAGGGTTTTCTGAAGAGGCTTCGTCCTCATCTGTGCGCCCTGCCCGGCACCAAGCTGCAGGTCAACGTGAACAGCCTCGGCCCGGAGCAGGCGCCGCTCCTGTCGGCCCTGTTCGAGGGACAGGTCCCCTTCGGCCTGCTGACGCAATGGTTGAGCGAACGGCCCGCGGAAGGCTTTCGCAGTGTGGACGAGTTCTGGGCGCTGCTGACCCAGAGCGGCGACGACACGCTCTCCACCGACGTCGACGCGGCCGTCAAGACGCAGCTCAAGGTCTCCTCCGAATTCTTTCTGGCCCGGATTGAGGTCGACTACCACGACGCGAATTTGGTGCTGCTATCGCGCATCCAGATGCGCAACGGCACCTCCGCCGTGTACCAACGCCATTATGGAGCGCTCGATGAATGAATTTCTGCTGGTGAGTCTCGGGCCGCGGCCCGAGGCGCCCGTCGAGTGGCTGGTCTGGAGCCCGGACGAGGCCCGCTGCGTCGACGCCGGACGGCTCGCCCATGCCGACGAGCTTCCCCAGCTGGCGCAACTGGCCCGTACCCATCCCTGTTATGCGCTGCTGCCCCAGGAGCAGGTGCTGGTGACCGAAGTCCGGCTGCCCAACGCCAGCCGCGCCGCCCGGCGGACGATACCCTACCAGCTCGAAGAACAACTCTGCGACGACCCGGCCCTGCTGCATTTCGCGGTGGGCAGTCCGCGCGCGGACCACCGCTACCCGGTGGCGATCGTCGCGCGCATGCTGATCGAGTCCTGGCGCGACCGCTTGCGCGCGGCATCGATCCCGGCCAGGGCGCTGTTCGCCGATGCCCAGAGCCTGCGCTGCGACCCGGAGCGACTGATCGCGACGCCCCTGGGCGAACGCCTGCTGATCAACGGCGCCGGACTGGCCGGCCTGGCGTTCGCCAGCGCGGAACTGGCGAGCTGGCGACCGCTCCTGGAGCGGCACGGCGTCCTGGAAACGCTGCCCGCCGCGCCGGACGACCCGCCACTGGCGGCGCTGGCCGCGCGCCTGTCGCCCGAGCAGGCCATCGACCTGCTGCAGGGCGAGTACCGGCTGCAGGATGCGCCCGGAACACGGCTGCGTCAGCTGAGGATTCCCGCGGTGCTGGGCCTGCTGGCGCTGATCCTGGGCTTCGCCGCCCTGGGCCTCGAAAACCATCGGCTGGCCCGCCAGAAGGAGGCGCTCGACAAGCAGGTCGTCGAGCTGTTCCGCGAGGCCTTTCCGGAGGTGCGGAGAATCGTCGATCCGCGGACCCAGCTGGAGCAGCGGCTCGACGAACTGCGTCAACGCCGGCAGGGCTCGCGCTTTCTGCACCTGCTGGAAAAGAGCGTCCCGGCCTTTCGCCAGCACGGCGCCGTCAGGGTGACCGGCATGCGCTATGCAGAAGACGACCGGCGCCTGGAGCTGGAACTGCAGGCGGCCGAGCAGCCCGCCTTCGAGCGCTTCGCCGCCGCGCTGGAGCAGAACGGACTGCGGGCCCGGCTCGGCCAGGTGCAGAAGCGCCAGCAAGACACCACCGCCCAGATGGCCGTAGAGGGAATCGACTAGATGATCAAAGCCCGGATACAAGAGCTGAGCGACCGGGAAAGACTGCTTCTCGCGGGAGGCGCGCTGCTGTCCCTCGCCATGCTGCTCTACCTGCTCGCCTGGCGCCCCATGGCGGCGGAGCAGGCACGCCTGCGGGAGCAGGTGGAGCGCAAGCAGGCCCTGGTCGTCTGGATGAGCGCCGCGAGCGAAGAGGCGAAACGTCTGCAGCCATCCGGCACGCTGTCGGCGCCGAGCGACAAGCCCCTCGAACAGCTGCTGGCGGATCAGGCCTCGCGCCTGCAGCTCAAGGTGGCACAGGTCACCTCCGGCGGCGCGGGCGAGGTCACGCTCGCCTTCGACAACGCCGACTTCAACCGGCTGCTGCAACTGCTGGAGCAGTCGAGCCGGGACGGCATCCGCCTGCTCAAGGTCGACCTGCGCAGCGCCGCCGCGCCCGGCCGGGTGGGCGCACAGCTGACGTTTTCGAAGTAACGCCCCGACCGCCCGCCGCTCAGCCCAATGCCTTCTCGAACACCTTCGACTGGCGCTGGTAGTTGTACAGCGAGGCGCGCGCCGCCGGCAGGCGCTCGACGCCGCTGGGCTGGAAGCCGCGCTCGCGGAACCAGTGGGCGGTGCGGGTGGTGAGCACGAACAGGGTCTTCAGGCCGAGCGCGCGGGCGCGCGCCTCGATGCGCTCGAGCAGCTCGTCGCCGCGCCCGCCGTGGCGGTAGTCGGGGTTCACCGCCAGGCAGGCCAGTTCGCCGGCCTCGGAGTCGGCGATCGGATAGAGCGCGGCGCAGGCGATGATCAGCCCGTCGCGCTCGACGATGCTGAACTGGCCGATCTCGCGCTCCAGCACCTCGCGCGAGCGGCGCACCAGGATGCCCTGTTCCTCCAGCGGGCTGATCAGCTCGAGCAGCCCGCCGACGTCCTCGATGGTCGCCTCGCGCAGCTTCTCGAACTGCTCCTGGGTGACCAGGGTGCCGCCGCCTTCGCGGGTGAACAGCTCGGTGAGCAGCGCGCCGTCCTCGGCATGGCTGACCATGTGGCTGCGCCGCACGCCGGCGCGGCAGGCCTGGGCGGCGGCGTCGAGCAGCTCGGCCTGGTAGTCGGCGCCGAGGCGCTCGAGGTGCGCCGGGATCTGCGGCGGGCGCAGCTCGCGGATCAAGGCGCCATTCTCGTCGAGCAGGCCCGGCTCGGCGCCGAACAGCAAGAGCTTGTCGGCGCCCAGGTCGATGGCCGCGCGGGTCGCCACGTCCTCGCAGGCGAGATTGAAGATTTCCCCGGTGGGCGAATAGCCCAGCGGCGAGAGCAGCACGATGGCGCGCTCGTCGAGCTGGCGGCCGATGCCCTTGCGGTCGATGCGCCGCACCTCGCCGGTGTGCAGGTAGTCGACGCCGTCGACCACGCCGATCGGCCGGGCGGTGACGAAGTTGCCGCCGACCACCCGCAGCCGGGCGCCCTGCATCGGCGAGGCCGCCATGTCCATCGACAGGCGCGCCTCGATGGCCAGGCGCAGGCTGCCGACCGCCTCGATCACGCAGTCCAGGGTCGGTGCGTCGGTGATCCGCAGGCCGCGGTGGTAGCGCGGGGTCAGCCCGCGGGCGGCCAGACGCGCCTCGATCTGCGGGCGCGAGCCATGCACCAGCACCAGGCGCACGCCGAGGCTGTGCAGCAGCACCAGGTCGTGGACGATGTTGCCGAAGTTGGGATGCTCGACGCCCTCGCCCGGCAGCATGACCACGAAGGTACAGTCGCGGTGGGCGTTGATGTAGGGGGATGCGTGGCGGAGCCAGTTGACGTAGTCGCGCATGGAAAACCTGTCGATGGAAAACGCTTATCTGCGGTCGTGTGTGGGAGCGAGGCAATAATGCCCAATCAGTAGGGTGGACAAGCCTGCGGCGTTGTCCACCCTACGAACTGCGCCGCTCAGGTGGGATTCAGACAATAATGCCCGATCAGCTGGCGCAGCAGCTGCACGGTCGGCTCGACCCGCGCCAGCTCCAGGTATTCGTCGGGCTGGTGGGCGCAGGCGATGTCGCCGGGACCGAGGACGATGGTCTCGCAGCCGAGCTGCTGCAGGTAGGGCGCCTCGGTGCCGAAGGCCACTGCCTCCGCCCGATGCCCGGTGAGGCGCTCGGCCAGGCGCACCAGCTCGCTGCCGGCAGCCTCCTCGAAGGGCGGCACGCCGGGGAACAGCGGGGCGTAGTCGATGCGCACGCCGCGCCGCTCGGCCAGCGGCTGCAATTTGCCGCGGATCGCCGCGCGCAACTGCTCGGGGTCCATGCCCGGCAGCGGGCGCAGGTCGAACTCCAGGGCGCACTGGCCGCAGATGCGGTTGGGATTGTCGCCGCCGTGGATGCAGCCGAGGTTGAGGGTCGGCTGCGGCACGTTGAACAGCGGGTTGCGGAATTCGCGCTGCCACTGGCCGCGCAGCTCGAGCAGCTCTCCGATGGCCTCGTGCATCGCCTCCAGGGCGCTGTTGCCGAGGCTGGGGTCGGAGGAATGGCCGCTTCTTCCCTGGATGTCGATGCGCTCCATCATCACCCCCTTGTGCAGGCGGATGGGTTTGAGGCCGGTCGGCTCGCCGATCAGCGCGGCCCGTCCCAGCGGCCGGCCGGCGGCGGCCAGGGCGCGGGCGCCGCTCATCGAGCTTTCCTCGTCGCAGGTGGCGAGGATCAACAGCGGCTGGCGGAACGGCTGATCCAGCAGCGGGCGCACCGCCTCGATCACCAGCGGGAAGAAGCCCTTCATGTCGCACGCGCCGAGGCCGTACCAGCGGTCGTCGGCCTCGCGCAGGGTCAGCGGATCGCTCTGCCACAGCGCGGCGTCGAAGGGCACGGTGTCGCTGTGCCCGGCCAGCACCAGGCCGCCTGGGCCGCTGCCGCAGGTGGCGAGCAGGTTGGCCTTGCCGGGGGCGATGTCCTGGATCTCGCAGGCGAAGCCGAGGTCGCCGAGCCAGCTCGCCAGGCGCTCGATCAGCGGACGGTTGGGCAGGTCCAGGGAAGCCTGGGTGCAGCTCACCGAGGGCAGGGCGATCAGCTCGGCGAACTGCTGCTTGAGACTGGGAAGGGGCATGGCAGGCACTCGGAAGACGGTGCCCTGCATGATAGGTCGCATGGAGCGCGGGGGAAACCGGCCCTCTCCCCCGGCCCCTCGCCCCTGCATGGGCGAGGGGCTGGGGAGTCTCGGTCAGACGAAGATCGCCTTGAGCACGGTGAAGAACACGATCGACAGGATCGCGCCGGCCGGCAGGGTGATGATCCACGACACGAAGATCGAGCCGATCACGCCGAGGTTCAGCGCGCCGATGCCACGGGCGATGCCGATGCCCAGCACGGCGCCGACCAGGGTGTGGGTGGTGGACACCGGCAGGCCGATGGCCGAGGCGCCGACCACCGTTGAGGCGGTGGCCAGCTCGGCGGCGAAGCCGCGGCTGGGGGTCAGCTCGGTGATTTCCTTGCCGATGGTGGCGATCACCTTGTAGCCGTAGGTGGCCAGGCCGATGACGATGCCGACGGCACCGAGCAGCAGCACCCAGCCCGGCACCGCCGACTTGGCGCCGACCGCCATGTCGCCGCCGGACTGGATCACGCCGACGATACCCGCCAGCGGGCCGACCGCGTTGGCCACGTCGTTGGCGCCGTGGGCGAAGGCCATGGAGCAGGCGGTGAACACCATCAGCACGGCGAACACCTTCTCCACGCTGGCGTAGTGGAAGCCCTTGTCCGCCTCGGCATCGACCTGGATGCGGCTGAGGATGGCCATGCCCAGCAGCATCACCAGCACACCGATGCCGATCGCCAGGAGGGTGCCCTGGTTGCCGGAGAGGTGCAGGCCGACATGCTTGAGGCCCTTGGTCACGGTCATCAGGGCGACCATGAAGCCGGTGAGGAACATGTAGAAGGGCACGAAGCGCTTGGCGTTGCGGAACGGCTCATCGGTGTCGATGATCAGCTTCTGCACGCTCATGAACAGGCCGAAGGCGACCAGGCCGGAGAGAAACGGCGTCACCACCCAGCTGGCGACGATCGGGCCGATGGCGCTCCACTGCACCGCGTCCATCGACACGCCGACCGCGGCGAAGCCGATCACCGCGCCGATGATGGAGTGGGTGGTGGATACCGGCCAGCCCTTGGCGGTGGCCACCAGCAGCCAGATACCTGCCGCCAGCAGCGCCGACATCATGCCCAGCACCATCAGGTCGGGGGAAATGACCTCGGCATCGACGATGCCGTTCTTGATGGTTTCGGTCACCTCGCCGCCGGCCAGGTAAGCGCCGCAGAACTCGAAGATCATGGCGATGAAGATCGCCTGCCGGATGGTCAGTGCGCGCGAGCCCACCGAAGTGCCCATGGCGTTGGCCACGTCGTTGGCGCCGACCCCCCAGGCCATGAAGAAACCGAATGCGCAGGCGAGCAGAAGCAGGACGAAGCCATGGTCCGCAATAAGAGACATGAGATTGAGTACCTTTGAAACGCAGAAAGACCTTGGCGCTTCAGCGCGCCAGCAGTTGCTCCAGACGGCCGCCGACACGCTCGGCCCGGTCGGCGACCTCGCCGATCCATTCGATGATGGTGTAGAGGAACATCACGTCGACCGGCGGCAACTCACTCTCCAGCTTGAACAGCGCGCGGCGCACCTCGATCTGCAGGCGGTCGGTGTCCTCCTCGATCGCCTCCAGCTCCTCGACCATGGCCACCACCAGGCTCGCCTCGCGACCGGCGAAACCGGCCTCGAGCAGATCGTCCAGCTCGTTCATCGCCTTGAGCGCCTGGGCGCTGGCATCCACGCAACGCTGCACGTAGGTCAGCATCAGCGGCTGCAGGGCGGGCGGAACGATCATCTGCCGGCCGAGGACGAGCCCGGCGATGTCCTTGGCACGGTTGGCGACTTTGTCCTGTACACTCAGCAGCTCGAGCAGATCCGAACGCGGCACCGGCAGGAACAGGCTCTTGGGCAGGTGGATGCGCACGCTCTTCTTGAGCTGGTCGGCCTCCTTTTCCAGACGCACCATCTCCTGCTGCTCCTGTTCCACCCGGGCCCAGTCCTGAGCCATCACCGCCTCGAACAGCGGCACCAGGTGCGCGGCACACTCGTGCGCCTTGGCGATGTGCTGCTGCATCGGACCGATGGGCGAGCGGCCGAACAGACTGACGAAGGGATTGGTTGGCATAGGGTCGACCCCGTCTTCGAAAAGGCGGCAAGTATACGGAGCGTCCCGGACAGCCGCCAGAAAATGTCATATTCCTGAAACACCCAATGATAGGCGCCTGAAGCCACCACCATGGTCAAAGAAACCGAAATCAAGTTGCGCGTCAGCCGCGCCACCCTCGCCGCCCTGCGCGAGCATCCCCTGCTGAAGGCCCGCAGCGAAAGCGGCTGGCAGCGCCACGAGCTGTTCAACCAGTATTACGACACCCCGGCACGGGACCTGGCCCGCGCGCGGGTCGCCCTGCGCCTGCGGCGCGACGGCGGGCAGTACATCCAGACCCTGAAGAGCCGCGGGCAGAGCGTCGCCGGGCTGTCCGAGCGCAACGAGTGGGACTGGTACCTGGACCAACCCAGTCTGGACCCGGCACGGCTCGACGACCAGTGCTGGCCGGCGGAACTGGCCGGCCTGGACAAGACCCTCCTGCAGCCGATCTTCAGCACCGACTTCGTCCGCGAGAAGGCCGACCTGGTCTGGCAGCGCGACGAGCAGCGGATCGCCGTCGAGGCGGCGCTGGACCTCGGCCGGGTGGTCGCCGGCCCGTGCGCGGAGGAAATCTGCGAGCTGGAGCTGGAGCTGCGCGAAGGCGAGCCCGCCGCCCTCCTGGAGCTGGCCCTCGCCCTGGCCGCCGACCTGCCGCTGATGCCCTGCGACATCAGCAAGGCCGAGCGCGGCTACCGGCTGTTCGATCCGGCCAGCTACGCCCTCGCCCTGCCGGCGCCGGCCCCGGGCGCGGAGCTGCCGCTGGACGAAGCCTTGGCGCTCCTGGCCTGGCACCTGCTCGGCAGCAGCCAGCGGCTGGCCGAGCAGTACCGCTTCAGCGGTCACTGGAAGCTGCTGGAACAGTGGCTCGCCCAGCTGATCGACCTGCGCGCCCTGCTCGGCAGCCTCGGCCAGGCCGCCCCGCGGGCCAGCTCCAGCGGGCTGCGCGGCGCGCTGGACGCGCTGATCGAGGACTGGCGGCCGCAGCTGCTGGCCGGCCAGGACGACGAATCCGTGCGCCAGGCGGCCCCGGCCCGCTTCGCCGCCGAACTGGAGCAGACCCGCTGGGGGCTGTTCTCGCTGGAGGCCTCGCACTGGCTGCTGACCCGCGCCTGGACTGCCCGGCGCAGCGCCACCGGCCAGCGCCAGGGCGCCGCGCCGCTGGGCCGCTGGCTGGCGCACCTGCTGGCGGACGAGGCGCACGCCTTGCCGCTGGCGCGCTACCGCCTGCAGCCGGAAGGTCTAACGGAGCAACTTCCGCGTCTCGAGCGTATGTTAGTCTGGCTGCGCCTTGCCCGCGGCGTGCTGGAAATGCCCGAACCAGACCGCCTGTACGGCGAACTGGCCAAGCTCGGCGAGCTGGCTGCCCGCCCGCTGGACGACGACCTGCGCGAGCGGCGCGCCGCCCAGGCGCAGACCGTGGCGACCCTGAAACCCTGGAAAGCGCTGCTGAAATAGGCTCCCGCCGGCAGGGCGAGCCCTGCCGCGCGACCCCGTCCGGACGCACGCAATGTTCAAGCTAAGTCTCAAAACGATCTTCGCCACCTGGCTGACCGGCCTGCTGGCGCTCCTGCCGCTGACCCTGACCCTGGTGCTGCTGGCCTGGATCATCAGCCTGCTGGACCGCCTGATCGGCCCCTCCACCCTCGCCGGGCAGATCTCCGCCGGCCTCGGCCAGTACTTCGTGAGCAATCCGTCGCTGGCCTACCTGTTCGGCGGCTTCGTGCTGCTCGCCTGCCTCTATCCGCTGGGCCTGGCCGTGCAGCTGGGCCTGCGCGGGCCGCTGACCCGGCTGATCGACGTCACCCTGCGGCGCACCCCGCTGATCGGCCAGCTCTACAACCTGGCGGACCGCTTCGTCGCCCTGCTGGACAAGGACAAGAATCCCGACATCGGCGCCATGAGCCCGGTCTGGTGCTTCTTCGGCGGCGACGGCACCGCCGTGCTGGCGCTGCTGCCGAGTCCCACGCCGATCGAGATCGAGGGCCGCAGCTACCATGCCATCCTGGTGCCCACCGCGCCGATCCCGGTCGGCGGCGGGCTGCTCTACGTGCCGGTGGAGTGGGTGCGCCCGGCGCACATGGGGATCGACGAGCTGACCAGCATCTATGTCTCCATGGGCCTCACGCCCCCCCCGAAAGCCAGGACCAGGCGCGACCAGAGCCTCGACCTGGATCACGGAAAAGGCTTCTGAAGACGGCCGCCGCTTCGTCCCGGCGGCTCCATCGGGCATGCTGACGGCAGACGCAGAACCACCGAGACCCCGCATGCCTTCCATCGCTTCTACCCCCGAGGACCGCTGGCTCGACCTGGGCGACCTGCTGCGCGCGCTGGTCGCCCAGGGCCGGATCGGCCAGGACAGCGCCGAGCAGTGCCTGGCGATCCGCCGCAGCGCGCTGGACAGCCAGCAGCATCCGCTGGAGTTCCTCGCCGCCCAGCAGCCCGACGACCGTGCCCAGCCGGGGCGCAAGCTCGACCTGGAAAGCCTCACCCAGTGGCTGGCCGAGCATGCCGGGCAGCCCTACCTGCGCATCGACCCGCTGAAGATCGATGTCGCCGCGATCACCCCGCTGATGTCCTACGCCTTCGCCCAGCGTCACAGGATCCTCGCCGTGGCGGTCGCCCCGGACAGCGTCACCGTCGCCAGCGCGCAGCCCTTCGTCAGCAGCTGGGAAGCCAACCTGACCCATGTGCTCCGGCGGCCGATCCGCCGGGTGGTGGCCAATCCGGCGGAGATCCAGCGCTTCACCGTGGAGTTCTACCGCCTGGCCAGGTCGGTCAGCGGCGCCTCGGCCAGCGAACAGAAGATCAGCGGCATCGGCAACTTCGAGCAGCTGCTCAAGCTCGGCGCGGCGGACCAGGAGCCGGACGCCAACGACGCGCACATCGTCACCATCGTCGACTGGCTGTTCCAGTACGCCTTCCAGCAGCGCGCCAGCGACATCCACATCGAGCCGCGCCGCGAGCAGGGCAGCGTGCGCTTTCGCATCGACGGCGTGCTGCACAACGTCTACCAGTTCCCGCCGCAGGTGGCCATGGCGGTGGTCAGCCGGCTGAAGTCCCTCGGCCGGATGAACGTCGCCGAGAAGCGTAGGCCGCAGGACGGCCGGGTCAAGACCAAGGCCCCGGACGGCGGCGAGATCGAGCTGCGCCTGTCCACCCTGCCGACCGCCTTCGGCGAGAAGCTGGTGATGCGCATCTTCGACCCCGAGGTGCTGCTCAAGAGCTTCGACGCCCTCGGCTTCTCCGCCGACGACCTGCGCCGCTGGCAGAGCATGACCGGCCAGCCCAACGGCATCATCCTGGTCACCGGGCCGACCGGCTCGGGCAAGACCACCACGCTCTACACCACGCTGAAACAATTGGCGACGCCGGAGGTCAACGTCTGCACCATCGAAGACCCCATCGAGATGATCGAGCCGGCGTTCAACCAGATGCAGGTGCAGCACAACATCGACCTGACCTTCGCCAGCGGCGTGCGCGCGCTGATGCGCCAGGACCCGGACATCATCATGGTCGGCGAGATCCGCGACCTGGAAACCGCCGAGATGGCCATCCAGGCGGCGCTCACCGGCCACCTGGTGCTCTCCACCCTGCACACCAATGACGCGCCCAGCGCCATCACCCGCCTGCTCGAGCTGGGCGTGCCCTACTACCTGATCAAGGCCACCCTGCTCGGAGTCATGGCCCAGCGCCTGGTACGCACCCTGTGCCCGCACTGCAAGGCGCCGGTCGAACTCGACGCGGCCGACTGGCAGACGCTGACCCGGCCCTGGAACGCCCCGCTGCCGAGCGGCGCGCACCGGGCGGTGGGCTGCCCGGAATGCCGCGACACCGGCTATCGCGGGCGGGCCGGGGTCTACGAGATCATGCTGCTGAACGATGCCCTCAAGCCGCTGATCGCTGCCGACACCGACCTGCTCGCCCTGCGCCGCGCCGCCTTCAAGGACGGCATGCGCAGCCTGCGCCTGTCCGGCGCCCTGAAGGTCGCCGCCGGATCGACCACCCTGGAGGAGGTCATGCGCGTCACCCCACAGAGCGAGCAGCGCTAACCCGGTAGGATTGCAGCCTCCGGCCTGCTGCCGTATACCACCCGTCCATCGCCAGGGAGTCCCCCATGCCAAGCCGTCGCCTCGCCAGCCCCCATCCCGGTCCCGCCCGTGCCGGCCTGCGGAGTCGCCGATGCTGCTGACCTTTCTGCAAGGACTGTCGCCCTGGCACTGGCTAAGCCTCGGCATCCTGCTGCTGATCGTGGAAGTCTTCGACGCCGGCGGCTACCTGCTGTGGCTGGCCCTGGTCGCCACCGGCCTCGCCCTGCTGCTGCAGGTCCTGCCCGACTTTTCCTGGAAGCTGCAGCTGCTGCTGTTCGTCAGCCTGTCGACGCCGCTGCTGCTGCTCTGGAAGCGCTGGCGCCGCTACCTGCTGGACCGCTGATCCGATCGAGCGCATCCGCGCCCTGCGCCAGGGAACTCGACCCAGCCCGCAGTGATCTCATTTAGACATCACTCTCTGGAGTTTCCCATGAAAAGCAAGCTCGCCGGCCTCGCCGTCACCCTGGCCATCCTCCCCTTCGGCGCCGTGCAGGCCGATGATGACTTCGTGCGCGACATCATCTCTTCCGGCCTGACCACCGCCTCGACCTACCTGACCTTTAAGGACGACAAGCTGATCGTCGCCGCCCAGGAGGATGCGGGCAGCTTCGTCGCCAGCGACGGCCAGATCCGCGGCCCCTATCTGGAAGCGGCGCTGCGGCAGCTACGCGAGACCAGTCCGCAGCTGCAGGCCAGCGACATGGAGCTGGCCAGCGCGATTCTCGCCAGCCAGAACGAAACCCCGGCGCGTTTCGGCAGCCACTGAGACCTGCCTGAGCGCCGGTAGCAGCCGGGCGTTACCTCTGCATGGCGATGGGCGCCCAGCTGTTACCCCTACTTGCCCTGTGGGTAGCAAATCTGGGTGGAACGGAAACAGAATTTCCCCTCAGCAGGCTCTACAGAAAACCACATTTTTACTAACTAACTGATTTAAAACGATTTTATTTTTCTGGCACGGGTAATGCTCTATCTCATGCACAACAAAAATAAAAAACGGCATCTCTAAAGAACAACAACATGAAACGACTCTGACACAATAAAAATAAGCACGGCAGAGACGGCGCAAACTGATTTTTTTGGAGAGGATACGCGTTTCGGGGTCTAGTCCCCGCAGTCGGACAGAGAACAATAAAACTACCTTGAGGTAGCGCCCGGACTGACTGGATCACTTGGTGATCATCGCGATATCGGCGATCAAAGAAATACGTTTGCTCTTGGCCCGGCTGGGGCCGACTGAAGCATCTTCAGGGTGGCGGTCGACAAGAACAACAACAGATCGAGCACAAGAAGAACAAAGCACAAAGTCGATTTGGAGGGGAGCTCAGGCTCCCCTCCGTGCTTTGGCAGGTCACCCCGCTTACCCCCGCAGCCTGCCGCCCGCCAGTTCCCCTTCCAGTTTCGCCAGCCGCTCCTCCAGCTCGGCGATGCGCGCCTCCAACGCCTCGATCCGCCCACTCGCCGCCCCGTCGCTACCCGTCGCCTGGGTCGCACGCACAGCCAGCAGCTCCTCCAGATCCTCCGGCGTGCCCAGCTGGTGCATGTAGCGTTCCTCGCGCTGCCCCGACTGGCGCGGCAGCCGGCAGACCAGCTCACGACCAATCAGTCGCTCCAGCTGGTGCTGCAGGTCTGCGCCGTCGTCGAAGTCGTGCAGGCGGGCGCTGCGGGTCAGCAGCTCGTTGACGGTCTGCGGGCCGCGCAGCAGCAGCAGCCCGATCAGCACCAGCTGCGGCGGCGTGAGTTGCAGGGCCTTGTCGAGGCGGTGCTCCCAGCGGTCCGCCCGGCTGCCCATGACCAGCTGCACCAGCGAGCGCCCCTCCAGCTGGCGCAGACTCTGGCCGACCTGAGCGGGGCCGAGGTTCATCAGCAGCTCGCGGCTGGTCTTCTGGTTGCAGGCAAGCACCAGGGCATTGAGGGTCAGCGGGTAGCTTTCCGGGGTGGTCGCCTGCTTCTCGATCAGGCAACCCAGAATGCGGACCTCGATGGCGTTGAGCGGCTCCTGGGCAGGCGGCGCTTCGGACCGATCGGACATGGCAGAACATCCTCAATGTGGAAAACTGTTAGGGTCTGTTGACGTTTTGGCGTGAGCCTACGCCAAAACGTCAACAGACCCTAGCCTAGCGGCCGCGGCGCAACCTCGAACATAGCCGCAGGCGCCACCCAGCGCATGCTGTGATCGAAAAACGGGACTGCTATGATCCTCCGGAGATTCGCCGCAAGTCCCCCCGCAAGGCGACATGGACAGGGCAACGATGCACCCGACCCCCTCACCGCCAGGTCAGCTGCAGCTGCGCGGCGACGGCCAGCCCCCCGGACTGAGCATCGCCGGTGACTGGACGCTGCAGCACTACCCGCGCCTGAAACGCGAGATCGAGCGTGCCCGGCCGCGGCTCGATGCTGCCTGCCCGGTCGAGCTGGACGGCCTGGGCGCCCTCGACACCGCCGGCGCCAGCCTGCTGGTGGAGCTGCTCGGCCCCCAGCGCCTGGCGGATATCGCCCGCTGGGCGCCGCAGCTGCCGGCCGAGCGTCTGGCCCTGCTGCACACGGTCGCCACGGCGGTCGCCGGCGCCGCGGCCGCTCCCGAGGAGGAAGCGAAACGCTCCACCCTCCGGGACGAGCTGGCGCACATCGGCCGGGTCGTCGAGATGCTCTGGGAGCAGCAGCGCACCCTGTACGGCTTCATCGGCCTGACCCTCAGCACCCTGCTGCTGAGCCTGCCGCGTCCGCGGCGCTGGCGCGTCACCCCACTGGTCGCGCACATCGAGCGGACCGGCCTGGACGCCGTGCCCATCGTCGCCCTGCTGACCTTCATGGTCGGCGCGGTGGTGGCCTTCCTCGGCGCCACCGTGCTCGGCCAGTTCGGCGCCACCATCTATACCGTCAACCTGGTGGCCTACTCCTTCCTGCGCGAGTTCGGCGTGCTGCTCTGCGCCATCCTGATGGCCGGCCGCACCGCCAGCGCCTTCGCCGCGCAGATCGGCGCGATGAAGGCCAACGAGGAAATCGACGCGATCCGCGCCCTCGGCCTCGACCCGGTCGAACTGCTGGTGCTGCCGCGGGTCCTGGCGATGCTGGTGACCCTGCCGATCCTCACCTTCATCGCCATGCTCTGCGGCATCCTCGGCGGCCTGGCGGTCTGCGTCCTGGCGCTGGACATCTCGCCGGTGCAGTACTTCGCCATCCTCGAGCAGGAGATTTCCGTCAACCATTACCTGGTCGGCCTCGGCAAGGCGCCGCTGTTCGCCTTCCTGATCGCCGTGATCGGCTGCCTGGAGGGCTTCAAGGCCGGCGGCAGCGCCCAGTCGGTCGGCGAACGCACCACCTCCAGCGTGGTGCAGTCGATCTTCATGGTGATCCTGCTGGATGCCCTGGCCGCGCTGTTCCTCATGGAGATGGGCTGGTGAGCGCCGACATGCCGCCGCAGGAGCCCCTGATCCGGGTGCGCGGCCTGGTCAACCGCTTCGGCCGGCAGACGGTGCACGACGGCCTCGACCTGGACATCCGCCGCGGCGAGATCCTCGGCGTGGTCGGCGGCTCGGGTACCGGCAAGTCGGTACTGCTGCGCAGCATCGTCGGCCTGCAGCGGCCCAGCGCCGGGCGGATCGAGCTGTTCGGCGAGGACCTGCTGAGCCTGCCGGCCGCCCGGCGCTCCCGGCTGGAACGACGCTTCGGCGTACTCTTCCAGCAGGGTGCCCTGTTCACCTCGCTGAACCTCGAGGAGAACGTCGCCCTGCCGCTGATCGAGCATGCCGGGCTGGCGCGCCCCGAGGCCAGGCATCTGGCCCGGCTCAAGCTGGCCCTGGCCGGACTGCCGGCCAGCGCCGCCGGCAAGTACCCGGACGAGCTGTCCGGCGGGATGATCAAGCGCGCCGCCCTGGCCCGCGCCCTGGCGCTGGACCCGGAGGTGCTGTTCCTCGACGAGCCGACCGCCGGGCTCGACCCGATCGGCGCGGCGGCCTTCGACCAGCTGCTGCTGACCCTGCGCGACGCCCTCGGGCTCAGCGTGTTCCTGGTCACCCACGACCTCGACACCCTCTACACCAGCTGCGACCGGGTCGCCGTGCTGGCGCAGAAACGCGTGCTGGTCGCCGACCGCCTTGCCGTGGTGGCGGCCACCGACGACCCCTGGATCCGCGAATACTTCCACGGCCCGCGCGGCCGTGCGGCGCAACAGGCCGCCGAACTGCAGGAGACCCCCTGATGGAAACCCGCGCTCACCACGTGCTGATTGGTCTGTTCACCGTCGTGGCGGTGGCCGCCGCCCTACTCCTGGCCCTCTGGCTGAGCAAGTCCAGCCTGGACCGCGAATTCGACCACTACGAAGTGCTGTTCAACCATTCGGTGAGCGGCCTGGCGGTCGGCAGTTCGGTGGAATACAGCGGCATCCGGGTCGGCGACGTGGAGCAGCTCTGGCTCGACCCCGAGGACCCGCGCATGGCCCGCGCACGCATCCGCCTCGACAGCGGCACGCCGATCAAGCGCGACACCCGCGCCCGCCTGCTGCTGGCCAACATCACCGGCGCCCGCAGCATCCAGCTGTTCGGCGGCACGCCGCAAAGCCCGAAGCTCGAAGGCGAGGGCGGCAAGCCGCCGCTGATCATCGCCGATCCCTCCCCGCTCAGTACCCTGCTCGACGAGGGCGAGGATGTGATGAGCAGCATCAACAGCATCCTGACCGGCGCCAGCCACCTCTTCTCGACCGAGAACGCCAGCCGCCTCGGCCGCACCCTGGAGCATCTCGAGCAGGCCACCAGTGCAATCGCCGAACAGCGCACCGACCTCGGCCAGGCCGTGCAGCAGCTCAACCGGCTCGGCCAGCAGACCGGCGTCCTGCTCGAGGAAATCACCCGCCTGGCGCGTAACGCCAACGGCCTGCTGGACGACAACGGCCGCCAGCTGCTGGCCAGCGCACAACGCTCGATGGGCGCCCTCGAGCGCAGCACCACGCGCCTGGACCGCCTGCTGGCGGACAACCAGCAAGCCCTGGACAACGGCCTGAACGGCATCGCCGATCTCGGCCCGGCGATCAGTGAGCTGCGCACCACCCTCGGCGGCCTGCGCCGGGTCACCCGCCACCTCGAAGACAATCCTTCCGGCTTCTTCCTCGGCCGGGAGCAGATGCAGGAGTTCGCACCATGAGCCTCGGGTCCCGCCACCTCCCCGCCCTGCTCCTCCTGCTCGCCAGCCTGAGTGCCTGTTCGGTGCTGCCCGAGGCCGAGCCGATCCACGTCTATCGCCTGCCCGGCACGCCACTCCAAGCCCAGCCGGCCAGCTCCCGCCTCGATCGGGCGCTGCGCATCGCTACCCCGAAGGCCGACCGCATGCTCGGCAGCGCGCGCATCGCGGTGGTGCCGGAAGGCAACCGGATCAGCGCCTACCAGGGCGCACGCTGGAGCGACGACGCCCCGACCCTGCTGCGCGACCGGCTGATCGCAGCCTTCCGCGAGGATGGCCGGACAGCCTCGGTGAGCAGCGACGACAATCACCTGCATGCCGACCTGGAGCTGCTCGGCGACCTGCGCGGCTTTCACGCCGAATACGTCGGCGGCAAGCCGCAGGTACGGGTCAGCCTCGATGTCAATCTGGTGCATAGCACCAGCCAGCGCGTCCTCGCCAGCCGCCGCTTCGAGGTGCGCCAGAGCGCCGGGGACGAACGACTCGACAGCGTGGTCGCCGCCTTCGGCGCGGCCGGCGACCAGCTGAGCCGGCAGCTGGTGGACTGGACGCTGGCCCAGGGCGGGCGTCTGGCTGGCCGTTAAGCAGCGCCGCTCAGCGTCTGGCGATGATGTACACCGCATGGATGATGCCCGGCAGGTAGCCGAGCAGGGTCAGCAGGATGTTCAGCCAGAAGGCGCCGGCGAAGCCGACCTGCAGGAACACGCCGAGCGGCGGCAGCAGAATGGCGATGAGAATGCGCAGCAGGTCCATGGAAGTTCTCCGTCAATGCCCGGACGGGCTCCTTCCTGAATCGACCTGCCCCGCTCCTCAGGGTTCCTTGGCGCGCGCCGCCGGCGCTGGCCATACTTGCCCGGCAGCCGGCACAGGAGCTTCCCCATGGCGATCACCCGCAGCGATCTCGACGAAAACGGCCTGCTGATCGGCGTGTCGCCGGAGCGCTTTCGCGAGGTCGCCATGCCGCTGCTGTTCGACCAGCTGAATGCCCGCTGCGAAGGCACCATCGCGGTCAACCGCCAGGCGCAGATCGTCTGGATCAACGACAAGTACGCCGCCCGGCTGGGCGTGGCCGACCCACGCGGCGTGCTCGGCCGGCCCGTCGAGGAGATCCTCCCGGCCAGCCGGCTGCGCCAGGTCGCCCAGGGTGGCCAGCCGCCCCTGCTCGACCTGATGGCCTTCGGCGACGAGCACTTCGTGGTCACCCGGATGCCCCTGCGCGACGATCGCGGCATCCTGGTCGGCGCCATCGGCTTCGTCCTGCTCGACCAGGCCCGCCAGCTGGAACCGCTGATCGCCAAGTACAGCCAGCTGCAGAACCGCCTGGCCGCTGCCCAGCGCGAACTGGCCCGGGCGCGCCAGGCGCGCTACAGCCTCGCCGGCTTCATCGGCATCAGCGTGGCCGCCAGCGAACTCAAGCGCCAGGCCCGGCGCGCCGCACAGCTGGACGCCACCCTGCTGCTGCGCGGCGAGACCGGCACCGGCAAGGAACTGCTCGCCCAGGGTATCCACAACCTCTCGCCGCGCGCCCGGGGCCCCTTCGTCGCGCTCAACGTGGCGGCGATTCCCGACAGCCTGGTGGAAGCCGAGCTGTTCGGCACCAGCCCGGGCGCCTACACTGGCGCCGAGCGCAAGGCGCGGATCGGCAAGTTCGAGCTGGCCGACGGCGGCACCCTGTTCCTCGACGAGATCGGCGACCTGGCGTCGCCCCTGCAGGCCAAGCTGCTGCGGGTGCTGCAGGAACAGGAGGTCGAGCCGCTCGGCTCGAACCGGGTGAGGCGGATCGACGTGCGGGTGATTGCCGCCACCCATGTCGATCTGGAGGCGCGGGTCGCCGCCGGCACCTTTCGCGGCGACCTCTATTACCGCCTGAACGTGCTGAGCCTGCGCCTGCCGCCGTTGCGCGAGCGCCGCGAGGATATCCGCCCGCTCGCCGAACACCTGCTCGACGAGATCGCCAGCCGTTCCGGCCAGCCGCGGATCGAACTGGACGAGGCGGCACTGGAACTGCTGGCCGTCCAGCCCTGGCCGGGCAACGTCCGGGAACTGGGCAACCTGCTGGAGCGCGCCCAGCTGCAGACCGACGGCTCCCCCCTGGACCGCCAGGCGCTGCTCGCCCTGCTCGACGGCAGTCTGCCGGCCCGCCCGGAAGCCGCGCCCGCCGTCTCCGGCAATATGCCCGCCATCCCTCCCCTGGCCCGCAGCCTGGCCAATGCCGAGCGCGCCGCCCTGCTGGCGGCCCTCGCCGCCTGCAACGGCAACCGGCGGCGGGCCGCCCAGTGCCTCGGCATCGCCCGCGCTAGCCTGTACAACAAGCTGCAGCAATACGGACTCAACAAACGCTGAACGGCGCCCTTGTCCCGAGAACTGGACAGCGCCAGCGTCCAGAAAACTGGACATGTCCTGCCTGCAGGATGCCATTTGCTCTTGCACCTTGCCTTTATCCGGCACAATTGGCGTCATTCGCCGAAAATCATCGCCAATGAGCGTCCTCCCTGTGCCGGCACGAATCTCGCTGGAGTCTCCACAATCCCTTGCTCTCGCGAGTCGGCCAGAGCAGCGGCAGCGCAAAGGTTCAGTACGGTTTGGCGTGAAGGTTGGGCAGCATTCGGGCCCAGCCTCTTTTTTTCCCTCGCAATCGCGTTTTCACCCTCAGCCGCCTCCGCTGCAACGGCAAGCGCTCCACATTTCAAACGGGCAAAAAAACGCCCCGGCATTCCTGGCGGGGCGGCTGCGATTTCGCAAGAGACGGTATTCAGTTTCGGCCGGAGATCCGGCCCAGCGCACGCGTCAGGCGCTTGAGCATTTCGTCGATGTTGCCGTGGCTGACCGTCAGCGCCGGTGAAAAGCGCAGACAGTGCGCCTGCGGCGCATTGATCAGCAGACGCTCCTTCAGCGCCGCTTCCACCACCGCCGGGGCCGACAGGCCGACCAGCGGCAAACCCAGTAACAGGCCCTGACCGCGCAGCGGACCATGGCCATGATGGCGGGCCAGTTGTGCCAGCCCCTTGCGCAGATGCTCGCCGACTGCGCGAACGTGCTCGAGAAAGCTCGGCTCCAGTACGGTCTCGAGCACCGCCAGACCGGCAGCGGTCGCCAGCGCATTGCCGTGGCAACTGCCGACCAGATCGCCCGGCTCGAAGCAGCAGGCACTGCCACGGGCCACCAGGGCCGCCAGCGGCACGCCGCCCCCCAACCCCGTACCGAGCGCGATGATGTCGGCACGCACGCCATACAGTTCCTCGGCCAGCAGCACCCCGCAACGTCCGATCCCGGTCTGCACCTCGTCGAGGATCAGCAGCAGGCCCCGCTCGTTACACAGCCGAGTGACGCCCTGCAGGTATTCCAGGCTCGCCGGGATCGCTCCCGCCTCCCCCTGCAGCGGCTCCAGCATCACCGCCACGGTCTGCTCGTCGAGTGCGGCCGCCAGCGCCTCCAGATCGTTGAAGGGCACCCTGGCGAAACCCGACGTACCGTCCTTGTCCCTCGGGGACATGCAGCCCGAAGCTGCCAAGGCCCCCCGAGTACCGCCAGCAGGGCTGTCGAACGCAGTGACGATGCGCCCGGCACCGCCGCGATGCAGCCATCCCCACTTGCGCGCCAAGCGAATTGCCGCCTCTCTGGCCTCGGCACCGCTGCTCAGGAAGTACGCCTGATCGCTGTCGGTGGCTTGGCACAAGCGTGTGGCCAGCTTGAGCATGCCGAGGTTGTAGTACCCGGCGCCCGGGTTGATCAGGCTTTCCGCCTGACGCCGCAGGGCGCTCACCAGCACGCTGGGGCTGTGCCCCAGGCTGTTTGCCGTCAGCCCCTGGGTGAAGTCGAGGTAGGCATTGCCCTGGATATCCCACAGCCACGAACCCTGGCCGCGCACGAACAGCTGCGACGGACGCTCCATGGTGCGCATCATCCGCATGCAGGCCAAGGCATCACGCACCGGACGACTCCTCACGGCGGCAGCCGTCCTGGGACAGCGGCTTCGTACGCCGGCGTTCGGAGCAGGCGCTCCGGCAAGCTGCAGCACGGATCAACCCATAATTTGTTTCTTCAGCTTTACCTATGAACAGCTCTGGCACTACCGCCTGGTACATTACTCAGCCCAGCCTCCAGAGCGCTGTAAGCATGATCGACAGGCACTAGACTAAGAGGAATAGCCCCTGCGGGCCATTTCGATTTTCCAGATTTATTGATAAGAGAAAATTATGAATTTTCGCCAGCTACGCTATTTCGTGGCGCTGTACGAGGAAGGCCATGTCGGGCGCGCCGCAGAGCGGCTGAGCCTGTCGCAGCCGGCGCTCTCGCAGCAGATCCGCCACCTGGAGACGGACCTTGACGTCAACCTGTTTCAACGCACCGGCAAGCGCCTGCTGCCGACCCTGGCCGCACAGACCCTGTACAGCCATGCGGTGCCGCTGCTGGATGGCCTGGAGCGCGCCCGCGATGCCTTGCGCGCCTTTCGCGGGCAGTCGGCACGCAGCCTGGCGGTCGGCGTGCTGCAGACGGTCAGCACCAGCCTGGTGCCGCCGCTGCTGGAGCGCCTGCGCCAGGCACAGCCGCATCTGGTGGTACAGCTCTACGAACTGTCCGGCATCGATATCGAACGGCGCCTGCTGACCGGCACCCTGGATATCGGTATCGGCTTCCTCCCGCCGCGCCAGCCCGGGCTGCACAGCCTGCCGCTGTATGAGGACGAGCTGCAGCTGGTGATTCCGGAGAACCATCCGCTGAAGGACTTCAAGAAGGTTTCCCTGGCCCAGGCAGCGGAGCTGCCGATGCTGCTGCTCGGCGAGGAATTCCGCGTGCGGCAGATCTGGCAGGAGCAGCTCGCCATGCTCGGCCGACGCCCGCAGGTGCAGGCCGAGCTGAACAACATGAACAGCATTCTCGACAGCCTGCCGCAGACGACCCTGGCCACGGTGCTGCCGGGCTGCTCGCGCCCGCCGCACAGCCACCCGGACCTGTTGTGGAAACCGCTCAGCGAGCCGCGCATACCGCTGAAGATGGGACTGGTCTATCGCGACGCACAACGCCAGCAGGGCATGCTGGATCTGCTGCACTCGCTGCTGGAAGGGATGCCCGGCCTTCACGAGGCCCACGGCTGAACGCAGGATGCGCCCTTTCGGAGCGCACAAAAAAGAAAACCCCGCAGAGCGGGGTCTTGCAGACTGATTCTGACATCCGTGACTATCCGCCATCCTGGCAGAGCATCCCTGAATCGTCCCTGAGCCATCCATGAGTTTCGCCGCGCATCCTGCGCACATCATCCATGAGCAACGCCATCCTGGCGATCATCCCTGAGTTCCCCAACGCATCCTGCGCCAACCATCCCTGCGGCTTCACCCTCCCGGTGAATTCTCGACGACATCCCTGCCGTTCGATGCGCCTCCTGCGCGACCTCCCTATCACCTGCCATCCTGGCGGGGACCTGCGACGCCTTCCCTGTTTTTCGGTGCGCTTCCTGCGCGACGTCCTTGAGCAATAGAATATGCATCCCCCCGCAGGGTAAACAGTCGTGATCACCATCACACCATGTAAGCCTTTGCCTACATGCCTCGCCGGACCGTTCCGGTCCTGTCGCCCAGGTCCGAAAGTCCTGGCACACAGGATGCATCAAATCTGGCAAAGGGTTTCGGGGACCCCGGTACAGGCAGGCCGGGAACTCCCCTCTTTTATGCCTCCAGCCGGCCCTGCAGGCGTCAGACGCCCTCCTCCGGCAGCGCCGATACCGCCGGCCCCTGCCGCAGCGTGCACAGCCAGTGGGCAGGGACGGCGCCTCAGGTACGGCAAGGGTGCAGCGGCAGGGTAGAATGCCGGCCTCCCCGCCTGGAGCCGTGCATGTTTCACGTCATCCTCTTCCAACCGGAAATCCCGCCGAACACCGGCAACATCATCAGGCTCTGCGCCAACACTGGCTGCAGCCTGCACCTGATCGACCCGCTGGGTTTCGAGCTGGACGACAAGCGCCTGCGCCGCGCCGGGCTGGACTACCACGAGTACGCCACCCTCAAGCGCCATGCAGACCTGTCCGCCTGCCTGGACAGCCTCGGCCAGCCGCGCCTGTTCGCCTTCACCACCAAGGGCTCGCAGCCCTATCACAGCGTGAGCTACCGGCGCGGCGATGCCTTCCTGTTCGGCCCGGAAAGCCGCGGCCTGCCGCAGGAGATCCGCGAAAGCCTGCCGCCGGAACAGCGCCTGCGCCTGCCGATGCGCCCCGACTGCCGCAGCCTGAACCTGTCGAACACGGTGGCCGTGGCGGTCTACGAGGCCTGGCGTCAGCTCGATTTCGCGATGGAGTGAGCACACACAAAAAGCCCCCGCGAGGGTAATGCCAGTCAGTTAAGGCCGCCGCCTTGACCTTTGGTGGGCTGAAAGCAAAATCCGATGCCTGTTTTAGGCATCGGATTTTTTATGCGTCTCTCGCGTGCACTGGCCATCACTCACGATATTGCTGCTACGTCCCATGCACTCGATGGGCTGGGCGAGTTGCTTGACCCCGACCTGGTCAAATCTGCCTTCGAGACCGCTGGTGTAGCTACCCTGCGCAAGCGCCGCTTGCCTCTGGAGTCCATGATCTGGTGCGTGATCGGCATGGCGCTGTTTCGCCGAATGTCGGCCTGGGATGTCGTCAACCAGATGGACATCATGCTGCCCGGGCAGCGCCCCTTGGTGGCCCCCAGCGCTGTGGTTCAAGGGCGTCAGCGCTTGGGTAGCCAGGCTGTACGTGAAGTCTTCGCGCTGACGCAGCAGCGCTGGCATGCCTCGGCCAACCATCCGACCTGGATGGGGCTACGCCTGCTCAGTGTCGATGGGGTGGTCTGGCGCACGCCCGATACGCAGGAGAACCGTGAGCACTACGGCAGCTCCATCAACCAGCATGGCGATACCGGTTTTCCACAGGTACGCATGGTGTGCCAGATGGAGCTGACCAGTCACCTATTGGTCAGCAGCAGCTTCGCCGGTTACCACAGCAATGAGATGAAACTGGCCGAGCAACTGGTTGTCACTACGCCCGATCACTCGCTGACCCTGTTCGACCGTGGCTTCTACTCACTGGGCTTGTTGCACCATTGGCAGCAGGCCGGCACCCAGCGTCACTGGCTGATTCCGCTGCGCAAGGGGGCCCGCCATGAAGTCATTCACCGACTGGGGCGCCAGGATGCCATCGTCAGTCTGCCGACCTCGCCGCAAGCGCGAAAGCAATGGCCGGGCCTGCCGGAAACCCTGCAGGCGCGCCTCCTGAGCAAGACGGTCAAGGGCAAGGTGCGCCAGATCCTGACCTCGATGACCGATCCCCTGCGCTTCCCTCCAGATGAGATCGTCGATTTGTACAGTCAGCGCTGGGAAATCGAGCTGGGCTACCGGGAGATGAAGCAGAGCATGCTGGACAGCCGCTACACGCTGCGTAGCAAGACGCCGGAGATGATCGAGCAGGAGCTATGGGAGTACTGCTGGGCTACAACCTGCTGCGCTACCAGATGCTGGAGATGAGTCGCCACTGCCCGGGGATCTACCCCTGCGAGATGAGCTTCACCGCCTGTACCTGGGCGATCTTGGGGTTACTGAATGGCCTTTCCCTGCGGCATCCGGGCAATATCCCCAAATACTTGGCAGAGCTACATGCGTCAGCCATGCACTACGTACTGCCGCATCGGCGGGAAGATCGTTGCTATCCTCGCGCGGTCAGACCAAAGCCATCCAAGTATCAATCCAGAAATAAAAATGCCAGTCAGCTTAACTGACTGGCATTACCCTGCAGGGCGCTTTCTTCGGCAGGGCTGCAGCCTTACTGCACCGTGCCCGATGCCTGGCCCTCGGCCTGCATGCGCGCCAGTTCCTGGGCGTAGAGCACGTCGAAGTTCACCGGCGCCAGCATCAGGGCCGGGAAGGAGCCGCGCACGACCAGGTTGTCCAGCGCCTCGCGAGCGTAGGGGAAGAGCAGGCTCGGGCAGAAGGCGCCCAGGGTATGAGCCATGGCATCGGCATCCAGGCCCTTGATCAGGAAGATGCCGGCCTGCTGCACCTCGGCGATGAAGGCCACCTCCTCGCCAGTCTTCACGGTGACCGAGAGGGTCAGCACCACCTCGTAGAAGTCGCCGCCGTTGAGCGGCTTCTGCTTGGTATTCAGGTCCAGCTGGACGCTCGGCTTCCAGTCCTGGCGGAAGATCTCCGGGGCCTTCGGAGCCTCGAAGGAGAGGTCGCGCACGTAGATGCGCTGCAGGGAGAATTGGGCGTTCTGGCCGTCTTGTGCGGCGCCGTTGCTAGCTTGTTCAGTCATGGCAGAGCCTTGTTCGATTTGCGGATTCAATCCCCGAGCAGCGCGTCCAGACGGCCCGCGCGCTCCAGGGCATGGAGATCGTCACACCCACCGACATGGGTATCGCCGATCCAGATTTGCGGCACCGTCGTACCTCCAGCCGCCTTGCGGATCATTTCCGCATGTAGCTCCGGCCTGCCGTCGACGCCGATCTCTTGGTAGGCGACGCCCTTCCTATCCAGCAGCTGCTTGGCGCGAATGCAGTAGCCGCAGGTGCGCCTGGTGTAAATGACAACGTGTGGCATGGCTCCCTCACTTGACCACGGGCAGATTGTCCCCACGCCAGGTACCCATGCCGCCGCCCAGCCTGGCCACGCTGAAGCCGGCCTTCTGCAGGTCGCGACAGACGGTACCGGCGTGCTGGCCCATGGCATCGACCACGATGAGGGTCTTGGCCCTGAACTTTTCCAGCTCGGCCATGCGGCTGGCCAGCTTGTCGTAGGGAATGTTGAGGGCATCGACGATGTGCCCGCCGGAGAACTCCTTGTGGGCGCGCACATCCAGCACCATGCCCTGGCCACCGTTGAGCAGCGAGGTCAACTCGCCGCTGCTGAGGCTACGACCACCGCGACGCAGCTCGGTCACCAGCAGCAGGACCAGCAGGACGACCAGCAGGCCGACGAGGATGTAGTGGTTGGAAGCGAATTCGATCAGCTTGGGGACCATCGGGAAGTTCCAGAGCGGTAAAATCCCGGCAGTATACACAGCCCCCCAGGCCGGCTGAACCCGCCGCCGCCGCCGCAGTCAATGGCCATGACGCTGCCCCTGCGAGGCAGTAGACTGTCGCCCCCTGCATGCCCCGGGCTGCCGGGCGCCCACATCACCGCATCATCAGAGTCGGAACCATGACTGCCACCCCCAAACCGCTGGTACTCATCATCCTCGACGGCTTCGGTCACAGTGACAGCCCCGCCCACAACGCCATCCACGCCGCCCGTACCCCGGTGCTCGACCGCCTGAACGCCACCTGCCCCCACGGCCTGATCTCCGGCTCCGGCATGGACGTCGGCCTGCCCGACGGCCAGATGGGCAACTCCGAGGTCGGCCACATGAACCTCGGCGCCGGCCGCGTGCTCTACCAGGACCTCACCCGCGTCACCAAGGCCATCCAGGACGGCGAGTTCTTCGACAACCCGGCCATCTGCGCCGCCGTCGACCAGGCGGTCGACGCCGGCAAGGCGGTGCACATCCTCGGCCTGCTCTCCGAGGGCGGCGTGCACAGCCACCAGGACCACATCGCCGCCATGGCCGAGCTGGCCGTGCGCCGCGGCGCCGAGAGGATCTACCTGCACGCCTTCCTCGACGGCCGCGACACCCCGCCGAAGAGCGCCCTGAGTCCCCTGCTGACCCTCGACGCCTGCTTCGCCCGGCTTGGCAAGGGCCGTACCGCCAGCCTGATCGGCCGCTACTTCGCCCTGGACCGCGACAACCGCTGGGACCGCGTTCGGGCAGCCTACGAGCTGATCGTCGACGGCAGCGCCGAATTCGCCGCCGAAACCGCCGCGGCCGGCCTGGAGGCCGCCTACGCCCGCGGTGAGAGCGACGAGTTCGTCAAGGCCACCAGCATCGGCGCGCCGGTCAAGGTGGAAGACGGCGATGCCGTGGTGTTCATGAACTTCCGCGCCGACCGCGCCCGCGAGCTGACCCGCGCCTTCGTCGAGAAGGACTTCGACGGCTTCGCCCGTAAGCGCGTGCCGCAGGCCGGCTTCGTCACCCTCACCCAGTACTCCGCCAGCATCCCGGCCCCTTGCGCCTTCGCCCCGGAAGCACTGACCAACGTGCTCGGCGAGTACCTGGCCAACCACGGCAAGACCCAGCTGCGCATCGCCGAGACCGAGAAGTACGCCCACGTCACCTTCTTCTTCTCCGGCGGCCGCGAGGAGCCCTTCGCGGGCGAGGAACGCATCCTGATTCCCTCGCCGCCGGTCGCCACCTACGATCTGAAACCCGAGATGAGCGCGCCGGAGGTCACCGACCGGCTCGTCGAGGCCATCGAGCAGCAGCGCTTCGATGTGATCATCGCCAACTACGCCAACGGCGACATGGTCGGCCATACCGGGGTGTTCGCGGCG
Source organism: Azotobacter chroococcum (assembly GCF_002220155.1). Taxonomy (NCBI): domain Bacteria; kingdom Pseudomonadati; phylum Pseudomonadota; class Gammaproteobacteria; order Pseudomonadales; family Pseudomonadaceae; genus Azotobacter; species Azotobacter chroococcum. The sequence goes on from NZ_CP011835.1 coordinate 4,103,014, forward strand.
GCGGTCAAGGCAGTCGAATGCCTGGACGCCTGCCTCGGGCGCGTCGTCGCGGCGCTGGAGAAGGTCGGCGGCGAGGCGCTGATCACCGCCGACCACGGCAACGTCGAGCAGATGGAGGACGAGAGCACCGGTCAGGCGCACACCGCGCACACCTGCGAGCCGGTGCCGTTCATCTATGTCGGCAAGCGCCCGCTGCGCATCCGCGGCGGCGGCGTGCTGGCCGACGTGGCGCCGACGATGCTGAAGCTGCTCGGCCTGCCGCAGCCGAAGGAAATGACCGGCCAGCCGCTGGTCGAGCCGGCCTGAGGCGGAAAATGGCGTGGGCAGGCTTCCGGCCTGCCCACCGCCTGTCCGCAGCTGCTGCAATGCCCTGCAGCCCGACGACGGATTTTTAGGCATACTTAGGCCGATCCATTCCCCCCGATGCCGCCCGCCATGCACCGCACCCTCTCCGCCCTGATCCTCGCCCTCGTGCTCAGCCCGGCGCTCGCCGACGAGCGCAGCGAAACCCTGCAGCAGCTGGAGCAGGCCCGCCAGGACATCGCCGAGCTGAAGAAGCTGCAGGAGCAGCTGAACCAGGAAAGGGGCGGCGTGCAGAAGGAGCTGGGCAGGACCGAGCGGGAGCTGGGCGACCTGGAGAAGCAGGTGCGCGAGCTGCAGGATGAACTGGACGGCCGCGAGCGGGAGATCCGTCGCCTCGATCAGGAAAGGCAGACGCTGCAGAACGCCCGCGACGAACAGCAGCGGCTGATTGCCGTCCAGGCCCGCGCCGCCTACCAGAACGGTCGCCAGGAATATCTCAAGCTGCTGCTCAACCAGCAGCAGCCGGAACTTCTTTCCCGCACCCTGACCTACTACGGCTACCTCGACCAGGCGCGCCGTAAGCAGCTCGAGACCTTCGACGCGACCCTGCGCCAGCTGGCTGCGGTCGAGCAGGACCTCGCCACCCAGCAAACCCGGCTCGGCGAACGCAAGGGCGAGCTGGAGCGGCGCCGCGAGCGGCTCGCCGCCCTGCGCCAGGAGCGCCAGCAGGTGCTGGCCCGCTTGAACCGGGAGTACGCCAGCGGCACACAGAAGCTCAAGGCCCGCGAGGAAGAGCAGGCCGAACTCGGCCGGGTGCTGCAGCGCATCGAGGAAACCCTCGCCCGCCAGGCGCGCGAGGCCGAGGCAGCGCGTCAGCGCGCCCTCGCCGAACAGCGCCGGCAGCAGGAGCTCGAGGAGCAGCGCCAGCGTGCCAGAACGGCCGAGCCCGCCACTGAAAAACCGCAGCTGTCCAGCCGTCAGGAAGCGGCCCCCGACGGCCCCTTCGCCCGCGCGCGCGGCAGCCTGCCGTGGCCGGTCGATGGCCGTCTGCTGGCGCCCTACGGCTCAGCACGCAGCGAAGATGCCCGCACCCGCTGGGACGGCGTGCTGATCGGCGCCAGCGCCGGCAGCCCGGTGCGCGCCATCCATGGCGGGCGCGTGGTGTTCGCCGACTGGCTGCGCGGCTCCGGCCTGCTGGTCATTCTCGACCACGGCAATGGCTACCTGAGCCTCTACGGGCATAATGAGAGCCTGTTGAAAGGCGCCGGCGACATGGTCAAGGCCGGCGAGCCGATCGCCACGGTCGGCACCAGTGGCGGGCAGGACATGCCTGCGCTTTACTTCGCCATCCGCCAACAGGGCCGCCCCAGCGATCCCGCCCTGTGGTGCCGCGCGCAGGGATAGCGCCGCTTTCACTCGAGGAGTTCGTTTTCATGCCGCACCTGCCCCGTCCCCTCTCGCTGGCCCTGGCTGCCGCCTTCGCGCTCGGCGCCCCCTTCCTGCACGCCGCGGAGGCGCCTGTGCCAGTCGAGGAGGCGCCCGCGCCAGCCGCCGAGACGCGAGGCAAGCCTCTCCTGCCGCTCGACGAGCTGCGCACCTTCGCCGAGGTCCTGGACCGGATCAAGGCCGCCTATGTCGAACCGGTGGACGACAAGACCCTGCTGGAAAACGCCATCAAGGGCATGATCAGCAACCTCGACCCGCACTCGGCCTACCTCGAACCTGAGGAGTTCCGGGACCTGCAGGAGAGTACCAGCGGCGAGTTCGGCGGCCTTGGCGTCGAGGTCGGCATGGAGGACGATCAGCTCAAGGTGGTTTCGCCGATCGACGACACGCCGGCGGCCCGGGCCGGCATCGAGGCCGGCGACCTGATCGTCAGGATCGACGGCCAGCCGACCAAGGGCATGTCCATGCTCGAAGCCGTGGACAAGATGCGTGGCAAGCCCGGCAGCAAGATCGAGCTGACCCTGGTCCGCGAAGGCGGCCGGCCGTTCGAGGTCGAGCTGACCCGCGCGGTGATCAAGGTCAAGAGCGTGAAGGGCCAGCTGCTCGAGTCGGGCTATGGCTACCTGCGCATCACCCAGTTCCAGGTCAACAGCGGCGAGGAAGTCGGCAAGGTGCTGGCACGCCTGAAGAAGGAAAACGGCGGGCAGAAGCTCAAGGGCCTAGTACTGGACCTGCGCAACAACCCCGGTGGCGTGCTGCAGTCGGCGGTCGAGGTGTCCGACCACTTCCTCACCAAGGGCCTGATCGTCTACACCAAGGGCCGCATCGCCAACTCCGAGCTGCGCTTCTCGGCCGACCCGGCCGACGCCAGCGAAGGCGTGCCGCTGGTGGCGCTGATCAACGGCGGCAGCGCCTCGGCCGCGGAGATCGTCGCCGGCGCCCTGCAGGACCACAAGCGGGCGGTGCTGATGGGCACCGACAGCTTCGGCAAGGGCTCGGTGCAGACCGTGCTGCCGCTGAACAACGACCGCGCCCTGAAGCTGACCACCGCCCTCTACTTCACCCCCAACGGCCGCTCGATCCAGGCCCAGGGCATAGTCCCGGACATCGTGGTGGAGCGCGCCAAGCTGACCCAGGATGCCCAGCCGGAACACCTGCGCGAGGCGGATCTGGCCGGCCACCTGGGCAACGGCAACGGCGGGCCGGACAAGCCCAGCGGCAAGGATGGCCAGGGCAGCAAGGTGCGTCCGCAGGACGACGACTACCAGCTGAGCCAGGCGCTCAACCTGCTCAAGGGACTCAACCTGACGCGCGGCCAGCAATAGGTCACGTAGCGAACGGGTGGAAAGCCGCGCCGGCGCCTTCCACCCGGCGCCGGGCGGCTCAGCGCACCACGATGCCGCGGGCGGCCAGATAGGCCTTGGCTTCCGGGACCGTGTACTCGCCGAAGTGGAAGATGCTCGCCGCCAGCACCGCGTCGGCCTTGCCCTCGAGGATGCCGGCGGCCAGGTGCTCGAGGTTGCCGACGCCGCCGGAGGCGATCACCGGAATGCCCACCGCCTCGCTGATCGCGCGGGTCACGCCGAGGTCATAGCCGCTCTTCACGCCATCCTGATCCATGCTGGTCAGCAGGATCTCGCCGGCGCCGTAGCCCTCCATCTTCTTCGCCCACGCCACCGCGTCCAGCCCGGTGGGCTTGCGTCCGCCGTGGGTGAAGATTTCCCAGCGCGGCGCCTCGCCCGGGCCGGACACCTTCTTGGCGTCGATGGCAACGACAATGCATTGCGAGCCGAAGCGCTCGGCGGCCTCGCCGACGAACTCCGGAGTGAACACCGCGGCGGTATTGATCGACACCTTGTCCGCGCCGGCATTCAGCAGGTTGCGGATGTCCTGCACGGTGCGCACGCCGCCACCGACGGTCAGCGGGATGAACACCTGGCTGGCCATGCGCTCGACGGTATGCAGGGTGGTGTCGCGCCCCTGGTGGCTGGCGGTGATGTCGAGGAAGGTGATCTCGTCGGCGCCCTGCTCGTCGTAGCGGCGGGCGATTTCGACGGGGTCCCCGGCATCGCGGATGTTCTCGAACTGGACGCCCTTGACCACGCGGCCGTTGTCCACGTCGAGGCAGGGGATGATGCGTTTGGCGAGGGCCATGGCAGTCTCTCTCGTCGGTTGCATGCCGGCAATGGGCATGCGGCTTCTCGTGCTGATGGTTCCCACGCTCCGGCGTGGGAACCTCGCTCGGGACGCTAAGCGTCCCCGGTTGCGCGCCCACGCCGGAGCGTGGGAGCGATCAGCCGGTCTACGTCAGGGTTACCCCTTGAAGCTGTCGCACAGCGCCTGGGCTTCGGCCACATCGAGGGTGCCCTCGTAGATGGCGCGGCCGGTGATGGCGCCGACGATGCCTGGGGCGCGGGCATCCAGCAGCTTCTGGATATCGCCGAGGTTGTGGATGCCGCCGGAGGCGATCACCGGAATCCGGCTCGCCGCGGCCAGGGCTGCGGTGGCCTCGACGTTGCAGCCCTGCATCATGCCGTCCTTGGCAATGTCGGTGTAGACGATGGCGGACACGCCGTCGGCCTCGAAGCGCCGGGCCAGGTCGACGACCTGCACGCTGCTCACCTCGGCCCAGCCGTCGGTGGCAACGAAGCCGTCCCTGGCGTCCAGGCCGACGATCACCTTGCCCGGGAAGGCGCGGCAGGCCTCGCCGACGAACTCCGGCTGCTTGACCGCCTTGGTGCCGATGATCACGTAGCTGACCCCGGCCTTCACATAATGCTCGATGGTCTCCAGGGAGCGGATGCCGCCGCCGATCTGGATCGGCAGGTTCGGGTAGCGCCTGGCGATGGCGGTGACCACCTCGCCGTTGACCGGCTGGCCCTCGAAGGCGCCGTTGAGGTCGACCAGGTGCAGGCGGCGGCAGCCGGTCTCCACCCACTTGGCGGCCATCGCCACGGGATCGTTGGAGAACACGGTGGCATCTTCCATCAGGCCCTGGCGCAGGCGCACGCAGGCACCGTCCTTGAGATCGATTGCGGGGATAATCAGCATGTCTTTTTCCTAACGTCAGAAGAGCCCGTAGGGTGGAAAACCGCGCAGCGTTTTCCACCAGAATCCTGCGGCGCCTACCAGCGCCCGTCCCAGGCGGCGAAGTTCTGCAGCAGCTGCAGGCCGTGGGTGTGGCTCTTTTCCGGGTGGAACTGCACGGCAAAGCGCGAGCCCTCGGCCAGCGCAGCGGCGAAGTCGACCCCGTAGTGGCCGCGGCCGACCACCTGGCGCGGGTTGCCGGCCTCGATGTAGTAGCTGTGCACGAAATAGAAGCGGCCGTTGTCCGGGATGTTGTGCCAGAGCGGATGGTCGACGCTCTGGACGACCTCGTTCCAGCCCATGTGCGGCACCTTGAGGTGTTCGCCGTCCTCGACCAGGCCCTTGCCGAAGAAGCGCACCTGGCCGGGGAACAGGCCGATGCAGTCGACCCCGCCGTTCTCCTCGCTGCGCTCCATCAGCGCCTGCATGCCGACGCAGATGCCGAGGAACGGCCGGTCGACGCTCACCTCGCGGACCAGCTGATCGAAGCCCAGCCGGCGGATCTCCGCCATGCAGTCGCGGATCGCGCCGACGCCGGGAAACACCACCCGGTCGGCCTCGCGGATCACCTGCGCGTCGCTGGTGATCAGCACCTTGCCGGCGCCGACGTGCTCCAGCGCCTTGGCCACCGAGTGCAGGTTGCCCATGCCATAGTCGATCACGGCTACCGTCTGCATCACAGGCACCCCTTGGTGGAAGGCATCTGCCCGGCCATGCGCGGGTCGAGCTCGATGGCCATGCGCAGGGCGCGGCCGAAGGCCTTGAACACCGTCTCGATCTGGTGGTGGGTGTTGCTGCCGCGCAGGTTGTCGATGTGCAGGGTCACCTGGGCGTGGTTGACGAAACCCTGGAAGAACTCCTGGAACAGGTCCACGTCGAAGCTGCCGACCCGGGCGCGGGTGTAGGGCACCTGCATCGAAAGGCCGGGCCGGCCGGAGAAGTCGATCACCACGCGCGACAGCGCCTCGTCCAGCGGTACGTAGGCATGGCCGTAGCGGACGATGCCCTTCTTGTCGCCGATGGCCTTGGCGAAGGCCTGGCCGAGGGTGATGCCGACGTCTTCCACGGTGTGATGGTCGTCGATATGCAGATCGCCCCGGCACTCGATATCCAGGTCGATCAGGCCATGGCGGGCGATCTGGTCGAGCATGTGCTCGAGAAAGGGCACGCCGATGGCGAAGCGGGCCTTGCCGCTGCCGTCCAGGTTGATCGAAACCTTGATCTGGGTTTCCAGGGTGTTGCGCTCGACGCAAGCCGTACGTTCGGCCATCACAGCTCCGCTAGTCGTGGGACGAAAGGGCGTCATTATAGGCGCAAACCCCAAGCCTGGATAAGCCGTCCGGCGCGGCCCGCCCGGTGCGCAGACGGGCTCCGCTGGTTATCCTTGACGATCCAGCAAGCGACAAGGCCCCAGAAAAACCATGCCCGTCCACGTCGAAACGCTCACCACCGCCAGCCCCCAGGACCGCCTCGACCTGGCGAAGATCTATGCCGATGCCCCCGACTGGCTGCTCAGCCCGCATGCCGATGCCGAGCAGCTGATCGCCGCCGGCCTGGAAAGCGGCACGCTGATCGCCGGCCGCTTCAACGACCGTCTGCTCGGCGCCGCCCTGCTGGCAAGGAACGACGGCTGCTGGCGGCTGTCGCACCTCTGCGTGCGCAGGATCACCCGCGGCCGCGGCGTCGGTCGCCGTTTGCTCGACGAGGCCCGGCGCCTGGCCGAGGCGGCCGGCAAGCCCCTGCACCTGGCCGCCCCCGCGGATCAACTGGAAAGCCAGGCCCTGGCCGCCCGCACCCAGCTGCCGCTGGATACCCTCTGAGGCCCGCCCCGGCGCACAGTCGCCGGGCACGCGGCTCGGCCGCCATGACCGGCCGCTATACTCGGCGGCCTGTACCCCTCGCGAATCCCAACAAGGACTCCGCCCATGAAAACGCTCGGCAAAATCCTTGGCCTGATCGTCCTCGGGCTGCTGCTGGTCGTCGTCGCCCTCGGCTTCGCCCTCACCCAGCTGTTCGATCCCAACGACTACAAGGACGAGATCCGCCAGCTCGCCCGCGACAAGGCCAACCTGGAACTGACCCTGAACGGCGACATCGGCTGGAGCCTGTTTCCCTGGCTCGGCCTGCAGCTGCAGCAGACCAGCGTGGCCAGCACCCGCACCCCCGATCAGCCCCTCGCCGACCTGGAGATGATCGGCCTGTCGGTGCGGGTGCTGCCGCTGCTGCGCCGCGAGATCCAGATGAGCGACATCCGCGTCGACGGCCTCGAGCTGCACCTGCGCCGCGACAAGCAGGGCCGCGGCAACTGGGAAGACCTTGGCCGCCCGGCCCAGGCCGGAAAACCCGAGCAGCCGAAGGTGGCCGCCGGAGAAACCGCTCCGCCAGCCGAAGCGCCCGTTGAAACCCCGGCCGACGACACCGCCCGGGCGCTGCGCCTGGACATCGACAGCCTGACCCTGAACAACGCCCGGGTGGACTATCTGGACGAGCGCAGCGGGCAGAAATTCAGCGCCGAGAGCATCCAGCTCAGCAGTGGCGCGATCCGCCCGGACAGCGACATTCCGCTCAAGCTGACCGCCTTCTTCGGCAGCAACCAGCCGGTCCTGCGCGCGCGCACCGACCTCGAGGGCGTGCTGCGCTTCGATCCCGCGCTCCAGCGCTTCCAGCTGAACAATGCCCGGCTGTCCGGCGAGGCCTCGGGCGAACCGCTCAAGGGCAAGACCCTGAACTTTGCCGCCCAGGGCGAGCTGCTCGCCGACCTGGCCGCCCAGGTGGCCGAATGGAACGGCCTGAAACTCAGCGCCAACCAGCTGCGCGCCATCGGCGAGCTGAAGGTGCGCGAGCTGGACAAGAACCCGCAACTGAGCGGCGGCCTGTCCATCGCCCAGTTCAACCCGCGCGAATTCCTCGCCGGCATCGGCCAGGAGCTGCCGGCGACGGCCGATCCCGCCAGCCTGACCCGACTCGAGCTGAGCAGCCAGTTGAGCGGCACGCCGAGCGCCGTGGCCTTCGACAAGCTCGATCTGAAGCTCGACGACAGCCGGTTCACCGGTAGCATTGCCGTCGCCGACTTCGCCCGCCAGGCCCTGCGCCTGCAGCTCAAGGGCGACAAGCTGGACCTCGACCGCTACCTCGCGCCGAAGAGCGAGAAAAAAGAGGCCGCCGGCGCCGCCCGCCAGGCGGAGGTCAAGGGCGCCGTGGCCGTCGCCGTCCAGAACAGCGACACCCCGCTGCCCGAAGCGCCCACCCAGCAAGCCTGGAGCGAAGAAGCGGTGCTGCCGGTCGACACCCTGCGCAAGCTGGACCTGCAGGCCAGCCTCGACGTCGGCCAGCTGACCCTCGACCAACTGCCGATCGGCAACGCCCACCTGCAAGCCACCGCCAAGGACGGCCTGCTGACCCTGAAGAGCCTGCGCGGCGAACTCTTCGGCGGCAGCTTCGACGTGCAGGCCCGCCTCGACGCCCGCCCGTCCACTCCCCAGCTGAGCGTGCTGAAGCGCCTCAGCCGGATCCCGGTGGAGAAGTTCATCAAGACCGAGAGCAAGGAAGAGCCGCCGATCAAGGGCCTGCTCGACCTGAACGCCGACCTGGAAACCCGCGGCAACAGCCAGAAGGCCTGGGTCGAGGGGCTCAACGGCACGGCCAGCTTCGTCCTCCACGACGGTGTGCTGCCCGACGCCAACCTCGAACAACAGCTCTGCCTGGCCATCGCCACCCTCAACCGCAAGGGCCTGAACAATCCGCCCAACGCCAAGGACACCCCCTTCGAGGAGCTGAAAGGCAGCCTGCGCTTCACCAACGGCGTCGCCAGCAACCCCGACCTCAAGGCGCGCATCCCCGGCCTGACGGTGAACGGCAACGGCGACCTGGACCTGCGCGTGCTCGGCATGGACTACCGCATCGGCGTGATCATCGAAGGCGACAAGCGCGCCATGCCCGACGCCGCCTGCCAGGTCAACGAGCGCTACGTCGGCCTGGAGTGGCCGGTCCGCTGCCGCGGCCCGCTGGAGCTAGGCGCCAAGGCCTGCCGCCTGGATCGCGACGGTTTGCGCCAGATCGCCGCCAAGCTGGCCGGCGAGAAGCTCAACGAGAAACTCGAGGAAAAGCTCGGCGACAAGGTCAGCCCGGAACTCAAGGACGCACTGAAGGGGCTGTTCAACCGATGACTCCCGAGCAGTTCAACAGCGCCGTGCTCGACTGGTACGACCGCCACGGCCGCAAGGACCTGCCCTGGCAGCAGGACATCACGCCCTACCGGGTGTGGGTCTCGGAAATCATGCTGCAGCAGACCCAGGTCGCCACCGTGCTCGGCTACTACGAGCGCTTCATGGCCGCCCTGCCGACGCTGGAGGCGCTGGCCGCGGCGCCCGAGGACGAAGTGCTGCACCTGTGGACCGGGCTCGGCTACTACAGCCGAGCGCGCAACCTGCACAAGACCGCGAAGATCGTCATCGGGCAGCACGCCGGCGAGTTTCCCCGCTCGCCGGAGGCGCTCGCCGAGCTGCCCGGCATCGGCCGCTCCACCGCCGGCGCCATCGCCAGCATCAGCATGGGTCTGCGCGCGCCGATCCTCGACGGCAACGTCAAGCGCGTGCTGGCCCGCTACCTGGCCGAGGACGACTATCCGGGCGAGCCGCAGGTAGCCAAACGCCTGTGGGCGGCCGCCGAGCGTTTCACGCCGCAGGTGCGGGTCAACCACTACACCCAGGCGATGATGGACCTCGGCGCCACCCTCTGCACCCGTAGCCGTCCGGCCTGCCTGCTCTGCCCGCTGCAGGGCGGCTGCCGCGCCCACCTGCTCGGCCGCGAGACGGACTACCCGGCGCCCAAACCGCGCCGGGAGCTGCTGCGCAAGCGCACCCTGATGCCGCTGCTGGCCAATCGCGACGGCGCCATCCTGCTCTACCGGCGTCCATCCAGTGGAATCTGGGGCGGGCTCTGGAGCCTGCCGGAACTGGACGACCTGGACGCGCTCGACCCGCTCGCCGCCCGCCATGCCCTGCGCCTCGGCGAACGCCGCGAACTGCCGGGCCTGACCCACACCTTCAGCCATTTCCAGCTGGCCATCGTGCCCTGGCTCATAGCGGTGGAGAACGCCGCCCCCGCCGTGGCCGAGGCCGACTGGCTCTGGTATAACCTCGCCGCTCCGCCGCGCCTGGGCCTCGCCGCCCCGGTGAAGAAGCTGCTCAAACGCGCCCAGAGCGAACTGCAGATCCCGGCGGACCCGCCGACTTCGAGGAGAATCCCATGACCCGCACCGTGCACTGCCGCAAGTACAAAGAGGAACTGCCCGGCCTCGACCGTCCGCCCTACCCGGGTCCCAAGGGCGAGGACATCTACCAGAACGTCTCGAAGCAGGCCTGGGACGAATGGCAGACGCACCAGACCATGCTGATCAACGAGCGCCGGCTGAACATGATGAACGCCGAGGACCGCAAGTTCCTGCAGGGCGAGATGGACAAGTTCCTCTCCGGCGAGGAATACGCCCTGGCCGAGGGCTACGTGCAGCCGAAGGAGTGAGTCTCCCGAGCATTCCCAACGCCTGCGCTAAGCGCTTAAAAAAGCTAATTTTTTCGCCGGCTGCAGTTGACGCTCCGACGGGAAAGAGGGTTTAATGCCGGCCGTTGTTGCCCAGGTAGCTCAGTTGGTAGAGCAGGGGATTGAAAATCCCCGTGTCGGCGGTTCGATTCCGTCCCTGGGCACCACTTCCTTCAAGTGGTACTCCCGCAGTCACAACGCCCTTTCGCCCAGGTAGCTCAGTCGGTAGAGCAGGGGATTGAAAATCCCCGTGTCGGCGGTTCGATTCCGTCCCTGGGCACCACTGATTCCGAACGAAAAGCCTCAGCCATGCGCTGGGGCTTTTTGCTTTATGGGGATCGCAACCATCCGCATTCCCCCTGAATGCAAGACAATCCGCACGCAGCGTGCCAATGCCCCGGACGCCATGCAACTGCTGCCCCCGACGCCCGCCACGCTATCGCCGCCCATCACACACGAAAGACAAAAACCTAGAGAAACAGGCCACCAGCTCTCTCCGCAGCCTGTGACCGCGTATCGATTGAGGGGATATCCCCATCAACCCATACGACTGGCTCCGCCAGTGGAACGATGCCTCCTACAAGAAAGTGATCATATAACAAGAGTTTCGACAGAAAGTAGCCCTGTTACCCACCCACACATAATATTCATATAAATCAGCCAATTAACGTTAAACCACCCAGCTTACTCCGATATCCCGGGTATGATTCCAACGCTACACAACAAAGTGATAGCATGTCTTACCTCTAAACGAGGGATGGCTCTGAGCCCGTTTTCCAACCCGTGAAGAAGGATTCGAGATGATAAAAAGAACAATGCTGTTGGTAGCCGCTTTCTCTTCAATGGCGCTTGTAACCCCGACCGCCAATGCGGCCGACGAAACCGCCGCCATCGAGGCGGCTGCGGAGCAGTTGCGTGCGCTGATGGTGGACCCGGACAAGGCGAAGCTGGAAGCCCTGATCGCCCCGGAACTGAGCTATGGCCACTCCAGCGGCCAGGTCGATACCCGGGAGCGTTTCGTCGACGACCTGATGAGCGGCGCCTCCGATTTCCTGTCCATCGACATCAGCGAGCAGAGCGTACAGGCCGCGGGCGACACGGCGATCGTCCGCCATACGCTCACGGGCGATACGCACAACAAGGGCAAGGATCCGGCCAAGGTCAACCTGAGAATCCTGCAGATCTGGCAGCACCAGGGCGGCGACTGGCAACTGCTGGCCCGCCAGGCGGTACGCCTCTAACCAGCCCCGTGGAAACCGCCGGGAGCCCGACGCCGGCGGTTTCCACTGTCCCCTCGGGCCGGCCCGCCGATACGCCCCGACGAATCAGCGCGAGTGCTCCGTCGAACTCTTCGTCTCCACGGCCGGGTCGACGCTCCCATCCTCGAATATGTACCAGTCTTCTCCGAGCAGCTCGGCCGGGTGCATCGTCCGGTCGGCGCCATTTCCGCATGCCAGGGAAGTCGCCGGACAGTACCTGTCGCATCCCCAGCAGATCCGCTCGGGATGCTTTGGGTTCAAGGGAAATTTCTTCGCCATTCTCGTCGCCCTGGTGGTGTGTGTCGGAGGTTCGCAAGCCGCTTCGATAGGCAATCTAACGTTTTTCCCCAAGGATTTCGCGTAGATCGGCGAGTCGAGCCACTATCGGTCGGTAACCGGCAGGACGGACGACGGAGAGCGCCCATGGATGAAAAACCCCGGCGCCTGGGGTATACCTGCGTGTTCCTGGCCAATTCAAGGAGCTCGCCCATGCAGGTCGCAGACGCCATCCGCTCGCGCAAATCGGTTCGCCGCTTTCGTCCCGATCCCGTTCCCCGCGCGCAGGTCGAGCGCATCCTGGAACTGGCGGCGCAGGCGCCGAGCGGCGCCAACACCCAGCCGTGGAAGGTCCGTGCACTGGCCGGCGCGGCCCGCGATGCACTGTGCCGGGCGGTGAGCGCGGCGGCCGAGCAGGAGCCGCAGCGGCATCACGCCGAGTATGGCTACTACCCCGACCCCTGGTTCGAGCCTTACCTCGAGCGCCGGCGGACCATGGGCTTCAGCCTCTACGACGCGCTCGGCATCGCCCGCGGCGACCGGGCGGCGCGGGAGCGGCAGGCGCTGCGCAACTTCCAGTTCTTCGATGCACCGGTCGGCCTGCTGATTTCCATGGACCGGCGGATGAACACCGGCAGCTTCCTCGACCTCGGCATGTTCGTCCAGAACCTGATGCTGGCGGCCCGCGGCGAAGGCCTGCACAGCTGTCCCCAGGGGGTCTTCGCCGACTATCACCAGGTGGTGCGCGGGCTGGGGCTGCTCGACGAAGAAGAGATCCTGGTCTGCGCCGTGGCCCTCGGCCACGCGGACCCCGAGGCGCCGGAAAACGGCCTGGTCACCGCGCGGGTACCGGTGGCCGGATTCGCCGCCTTCCACGGCTTCGATGAGTCGGCCGGCGGCTGAGCTCCGCCGGCGCCTCCATTCACTCGCGGTAGTCGTCCAGCGGCACGCAGGCGCAGAACAGGTTGCGGTCGCCGTAGACGTTGTCCACCCGGCTCACCGTCGGCCAGTACTTGTGGGCGCGGGTGTGGGCGCTCGGCGTCACCGCTTCCTCGCGGCCGTAGGCGCGCTGCCACTCGCCGAGCACGTCGGCCAGGGTGTGCGGGGCATACTTGAGCGGGTTGTCCTCGGCGGGCCAGTCGCCGGCCTGGACCTTGGCGATCTCCGCGCGGATGCAGAGCATCGCCTCGACGAAGCGATCCAGCTCGTGCAGGGACTCGCTCTCGGTCGGCTCGATCATCAGCGTGCCGGGCACCGGGAAGGACATGGTCGGCGCGTGGAAGCCGTAGTCCATCAGGCGTTTGGCGACGTCCTCCTCGCTGATCCCGGTCTCCGCCTTGAGCGGGCGCAGGTCGAGGATGCACTCGTGGGCGACCCGGCCGTTGCGGCCGCTGTACAGCACCGGGAAGGCGCCGCCCAGGCGATGCGCCAGGTAGTTGGCGCTGAGAATGGCGACCTCGGTGGCGTCCTTCAGCTGCGGGCCCATCATGGCGATGTACATCCAGCTGATCGGCAGGATGCTCGCGCTGCCCCAGGGCGCCGCGCTGACCGCGCCGTTGTCCGGGTTCGGGCCGTCCAGCGGCACCACCGGGTGGTTGGCGACGAAGGGCGCCAGGTGTGCCTTGACGCCGATCGGACCCATGCCCGGGCCACCGCCGCCGTGGGGGATGCAGAAGGTCTTGTGCAGGTTCATGTGCGAGACGTCGGCACCGATATCCGCCGGGCGCGCCAGGCCGACCTGGGCGTTGAGGTTGGCGCCGTCCATGTAGACCTGGCCGCCGTGGCCGTGGATCACCTCGCAGATCTCGCGCACGCCCTCCTCGTAGACGCCGTGGGTCGAGGGATAGGTGAGCATCAGGCAGGACAGCGTGTCGCCGGCCGCCTCGGCCTTGCGCCTGAGGTCGTCGAGATCGACGTTGCCGGACTTGTCGCAGTCGACGATCACCACCTGCATGCCGGCCATCTGTGCCGAGGCCGGGTTGGTGCCGTGAGCCGAGGACGGGATCAGGCAGACATGCCGCCGGCCCTCGCCGCGGCTCTCATGGTACTTGCGGATCGCCATCAGGCCGGCGTACTCGCCCTGGGCGCCGGAGTTGGGCTGCATGCAGATGGCGTCGAAGCCGGTAATGGCGCACAGCCAGGCCTCCAGCTCCTCGATCATCAGCCGGTAGCCCTCGGCCTGCTCGCGCGGGGCGAAGGGGTGCAGGCTGGCGAACTCCGGCCAGGTGACGGGCATCATCTGGCTGGTGGCGTTGAGCTTCATGGTGCAGGAGCCGAGCGGGATCATCGCCTGGTTGAGGGCCAGATCCTTGTTCTCCAGCTGCTTGAGGTAGCGCAGCATCTCGGTCTCGCTGTGGTGGCGGTTGAACACCGGATGCTGCAGGTAGGCCGAGCTGCGCTGCAGCGCGGCGGGGATGCCCGGGGCGGCGGCATCGTCGAGCACGGCGAGGTCGAGGCCATGATCGGCACCGAGGAAGATCGCCAGCAGCCGCTCGACGGTCTCCGCCGTGCAGGTCTCGTCCAGGCTGACGCCGAGCCGGCCGCGGCCGAGGATGCGCAGGTTGATCCGCGCCTCCTGGGCGCTCTCGATGATCGCCGTCTGGGCACCGCCGACCTCCAGGGTCAGGGTGTCGAAGAAGTACCGGTTGAGGCGCTCGATCCCGCGCTGCGCCAGGCCCTCGGCGAGGATCGCGGTCAGCCGGTGGACGCGCCGGGCGATGCGCCCGAGGCCCTCTGGGCCGTGGTAGACGGCGTAGAAGCCGGCCATGTTGGCCAGCAGCACCTGGGAAGTGCAGATGTTCGAGTTGGCCTTCTCGCGGCGGATGTGCTGCTCGCGGGTCTGCAGGGCCATGCGCAGGGCGGTGTTGCCGCGGGCATCCTTCGAGACGCCGATGATCCGCCCGGGCATGGCGCGCTTGTACTCGTCGCGGGTGGCGAAGTAAGCGGCGTGCGGGCCGCCGTAGCCCATCGGCACGCCGAAGCGCTGCGCCGAGCCGAACACCACGTCGGCGCCCAGCTCGCCGGGCGGGGTCAGCACCAGCAGGGCGAGCAGGTCGGCGGCGATGCAGGCCAGCGCCTGCTGCGCGTGCAGCTGCTCGATCAGCGGCCCGAGGTCGCGGATCTCGCCATGGGTGTCGGGATACTGCAGCAGGGCGCCGAACACCGCGTGCTCGCTGAGCCTCTCCACGGCATCCACCACCACCTCGAAGCCGAAGCCGGCGGCGCGGGTGCGCACCACCGAGATGGTCTGCGGGTGGCAGTTCTCGTCGACGAAGAAGCGGTTGCTCTTGCTCCTGGCCACCCGACGGGCCATGGCCATGGCCTCGGCGGCGGCGGTGGCCTCATCGAGCAGCGAGGCGCTGGCCAGGTCGAGGCCGGTGAGGTCGATGGTCAGTTGCTGGAAGTTCAGCAGCGCCTCCAGCCGGCCCTGGGCGATCTCCGGCTGATAGGGGGTGTAGGCGGTGTACCAGCCGGGGTTCTCCAGCACGTTGCGCAGGATCACCGGCGGCGTGACGGTGCCGTGGTAGCCCATGCCGATCAGGCTGGTCCACAGCTCGTTGCGTTCGGCATAGCCTCTGAGCTTCGCCAGGGCGCCCTGCTCGTCCAGCGCCGCCGGCAGCGCCAGGGCGCGGTTCAGGCGGATCGCCGGCGGCACCGTCTGCTCGATCAGCTGGTCGCGGCTGGTCAGGCCGAGGCTGGCGAGCATGGCGCGCTGCTCGGCCTCGTCGGGACCGAGGTGGCGCTGCAGGAAGGCGTCGGGCTGCTGGAGTTGGGCGAGACTGGGAGTCTGGGACATGGCGGCTCTCGGCTGAAAGGACGAAGCCCCGACGGGCGAGGCTTCGGGAGGGAATGGGCTCGGCTTGCGGCGCCCGCGGGCGCCGCAAGCGCCTGGCGATCAGGCCTCGGCGCTGCAGGCGGCCTCGTAGCCGGCTGCATCGAGCAGCTTGCCCAGGTCGCCGGCGGCACTGGGCTTGAGCTTGAAGAACCAGCTGCCGTAGGGGTCGCTGTTGACCAGCTCGGGGCTGTCGGTCAGGGCCTCGTTGACCGCGATCACCTCACCGGCGATCGGCGCGTAGATGTCGGAGGCGGCCTTCACCGATTCCACCACCCCGGCTTCCTGTTCAGCGGCCAGCTGCTTGCCGACTTCCGGCAGCTCGACGAACACCACGTCGCCCAGGGCTTCCTGGGCGTGGTCGGAAATGCCCACGGTGACGGTGCCGTCCGCTTCCAGTCGGGCCCATTCGTGGCTGGCTGTGTAACGCAGATCGGCGGGGATATTGCTCATGTCGTGTCCTCGGAGTTGGGGGCGAAAGGGCTCGCCCGAAAAAATCTAGATCAAGGCCTTGCCGTGACGGACGAAGTTCGGCCGGACGACGCGGACGGGCAGCCAGCGGCCGCGAATCTCCACCTCGGCGCGCTCGCCGGTGGCCGCCGGCACTCGGGCCAGGGCGATGGACTTGCCGAGCGTCGGCGAGAAGCTGCCGCTGGTGATCGCGCCCTCGCCGACGCTCTCCACCCGTACCACCTGGCCGGTACGCAGCACGCCGCGCTCTTCCAGCAGCAATCCCACCAGTTTAGGCTGGCCGCCGGCGCGGCGCTGTTCCTCCACCGCCGCGCGGCCGATGAAGTCGCGCCCGGCCGGGTCCCAGGCGATGGTCCAGCCCAGGTTCGCCGCCAGCGGCGAGACGTTCTCGTCCATGTCCTGGCCGCAGAGGTTCAGCCCTGCCTCCAGGCGCAGGGTGTCGCGGGCGCCGAGGCCGCTGGGGGCGATGCCGGCGCCGACCAGATCGCTGAAGAAGTCCGGCGCCTGCGCCACTGGCAGCATGATCTCCAGGCCGTCCTCGCCGGTGTAGCCGGTGCGGGCGACGAACCAGTCGCCCTCGGCCAGCCCCTCGAACGGGCGCAGTTCGTGGATCAGCGCGGCGCGCGGGGCGGAGACCAGTTCGCCGGTGCGCACCCGCGCCTGCGGCCCCTGGATGGCGAGCATGGCCAGGTCGCGGCGCTCGCGCAGCTCGACGGCATGTCCGGCAGATTGTTCCTTCATCCACGCCAGGTCGCGCAGGCGGCTGGCGGCGTTGAGCACCAGGCGGTAGCCGAAGTCGGCGAGGTAGACGATGAGGTCGTCGATCACCCCGCCGCGCTCGTTGAGCATGACGCTGTAGAGGGCCTTGCCGGGGGTTTCCAGGTGCGCCACGTCGTTGGCCAGCAGACGCTGCAGCCAGGCGCGGGCCTCCGGGCCATGGACATCCACCACGGTCATGTGGGAGACGTCGAAGACGCCGCAGTCGCGCCGGACCTGATGGTGCTCCTCGACCTGCGAGCCGTAGTGCAGGGGCATGTCCCAGCCGCCGAAATCGACGATCCTGGCGCCCAGGGCAAGGTGCTGCTCATAGAGGGGCGTGCGCTGTCCCATGATGGTTCTCCTTCCGTGCCTGGCGCGTCGCCACGCGAAAGACCTGCGGGACAGGCCTGGCGAGGCCGCCGGCAGGCCGCGAATGGCGCGCATTGTAGCCGCAAGGCCGGGTCCGGTCACGGCGCCGGCAAGGTGGGGGCCGGACGCCGCCGGCCCTGGCGGCTCAGCCCGGCTGGCGTGCCGAACGGCGGATCAGGCCGATCACCGGCAGCAGGCCGACCAGCACCAGGGTCAGCGCCGGCAGCGCGGCGCGGGCCCACTCGCCCTCGCTGGTCATCTCGAAGATGCGTACCGCCAGAGTGTCCCAGCCGAACGGGCGCATCAGCAGGGTCGCCGGCATTTCCTTGAGCACGTCGACGAACACCAGCAGCGCGGCGCTCAGGGTGCCGGGCAGCAGCAGCGGCAGGTAGAGCCGCGAGAACAGCTGCGGCCCGCCGACCCCCAGGCTGCGCGCGGCCTCCGGCAGCGACGGACGGATCCGCGCCAGGCTGCTTTCCAGGGGGCCGAAGGCCACCGCCAGGAAGCGCACCAGATAGGCCAGCAGCAGGGCTGCCAGGCTGCCCAGCAGCAGCGGCTTGCCGGCGCCGCCAAACCACTCGGACAGCGGGATCACCAGCTCGCGGTCGAGATAGCTGAAGGCGAGCATGATGGACACCGCCAGCACCGAGCCCGGCAGCGCGTAGCCCAGATTGGCCAGGCCGACCGCCGCGCCCATGGTGCGTCCCGGCACCAGGCGCCGGGCGAAGGCCAGCAGCATGGCGCAGGCGACGGTGATCAGCGCGGCGCAGCCGCCCAGATACAGGGTGTGCAGGATCAGCCCGGTATAGCGCTCGTCGAGGTCGAAGCGGCCGCGCTGCCAGAACCACGCCAGCAGTTGCAGGAGCGGCACGACGAAGGCGCAGAGGAACACCAACCCGCACCAGGCGCAGGCCGCCGCGGCCTTGAAGCCGCGCAGCCGGTACAGCGCCCGGCCGCGCGGGCGCTCGGTGCTCGGCCGCGGCACGCCGCGGGCGCGGCGCTCGCCGTAGACCACCAGCATCACCGCCAGCAGCAGCAGGCTGGCCAGCTGGGTGGCGCTGGACAGGCTGTAGAAGCCGTACCAGGTCTTGTAGATGGCGGTGGTGAAGGTGTCGTAGTTGAACACCGAGACGGCGCCGAAGTCGGCCAGGGTCTCCATCATCGCCAGCGCCAGGCCGGCGCCGATCGCCGGCCGCGCCATCGGCAGCGCCACGCGCCAGAAGGCCTGCCAGGGCGACTGGCCGAGGGCCCGCGCGGCCTCCATCAGGCCCTTGCCCTGGGCCAGGAAGGCGCTGCGCGCGAGCAGGTAGACGTAGGGGTAGAACACCAGCACCAGGACCAGGATCACCCCGCCGGTGGAGCGCACCCGCGGCAGCCGCAGGCCGCTGCCGAACCACTCGCGCAGCAGGGTCTGCACCGGGCCGGAAAAGTCCAGCAGGCCGACGAAGACGAAGGCCAGCACGTAGGCGGGAATCGCGAAGGGCAGCATCAGCGCCCAGTCCAGCCAGCGCCGGCCGGGAAACTCGCAGAGGCTGGTCAGCCAGGCCAGGCTCACCCCGAGCAGGGTGACGCCGGCACTGACGCCCAGCAGCAGGGTCAGGGTGTTGCCGAGCAGACGCGGCATCTGGGTATCCCACAGATGCCTCCAGATTTCGCCGTCCACGCTGTGCCAGGAGAGCGCCAGCACGCTGAGGGGCAGCAGCACCAGGGAAGCGATGGCAAAGACGATGGGATACCAGCGGCGCTGGGCGGAATGGGACACGACAGCTCCCCGCTACGAAAAACGAATCGGGCTGCAGGCGGAGCGCTCCGCCTGCAGCCCGGGTTGACAGCCTCGGTGGGCGCCTCAGTTCCAGCCGGCGCGATCCATCAGGCGGATCGCCTCGGCCTGGCGCTTGCCGGCGACCTCGACCGGCACGCTGTCGGCCTTGAAGCTGCCCCAGGCGGCGACTTCCGCGGACGGTGCCACCTGCGGATTGGCGGGGTATTCCTGGTTGATGTCGGCCAGCAGGCGCTGGGCCTTGTCGCCGGTCATCCACTCCAGCAGCTTCTGCGCGGCCTGCGGATGCGGGGCGTGCTTGGTCACCCCGGCGCCGGAGAGGTTGACGTGCACGCCGCGATCGGCCTGATTCGGCCAGAAGGGCTTCACCTTCAAATCCGGGTTCTGCTTGTGCAGGCGACCGTAGTAGTAGGTGTTGGCCATGCCCACGTCACACTGGCCGGCGTCGATGGCCTGCAGCAGGGCGGTGTCGTCGGCGAACACGTCGGTGGCCAGGTTGTTCACCCAGCCCTTGACGATCTGTTCGGCCTGCTTCTCGCCGTGGGCCTCGATCAGGGTGGCGGTCAGCGACTGGTTGTAGACCTTCTTGCTGGTGCGCAGGCACAGACGGCCTTCCCAGTTCTCGTCGGCCAGGGCCTCGTAGGTGGAAAGCTCCTCCGGCTTGACCCGCTCGGTGGAGTAGAAGATGGTCCGCGCACGCAGCGACAGACCGCTCCAGGTACCGCTGGCGGAGCGGTATTGCGCCGGAATGTTGGCCTTGATCGTCGCCGAATCCAGCGGACGCAGCACGCCTTCCTGCTCGGCCTGCCAGAGGTTGCCGGCGTCCACGGTGATCAGCAGGTCGGCCGGGGTGTTCTTCCCTTCGGCCTTGAGACGGGCCAGCAGCGGGGCTTCCTTGTCGGTGATGAACTTCACCTTGACCCCGGTTTCGGCGGTATAGGCATCGAAGACCGGCTTGATCAATTCGTCGATCCGCGACGAATAGACCACGACCTCGTCGGCCGCCAGGGCGGCGCCGGAGAGCGCGCCCAGGGCCAGGACGGCGAGAATGTGCTTGCTTGCCTGCATGGAACCCACCTCATGTGAATTAAGTGCGGCGAATAATAGTGACTAGCATTTAGCTTCACAACTCGCCATATGTCGCGCCTTGTGTCGCGAACAGGGTGGGTTCGGGTGCTCAGGCGCGCGCCAGCTCCGGGAGGTCGCCGCTCAGCCCGAGGGCCTGGCGGACGAACAACGCCTTGCCCCCGGGCAGCTTGTCCATCCACTTCAGGCCGGTGTTGCGCAGCCAGCGCAGCGGCAGCGGATCGGCCTGGAACA
This sequence comes from Azotobacter chroococcum, assembly GCF_002220155.1. NCBI lineage: Bacteria > Pseudomonadati > Pseudomonadota > Gammaproteobacteria > Pseudomonadales > Pseudomonadaceae > Azotobacter > Azotobacter chroococcum. Next base: position 4,123,454 of record NZ_CP011835.1, read on the forward strand.
GCCGCTCGAAGCCCTCCATCGCCGCCATCATCGCCAGGTTGTGGGGCATCCGCCGGCGCTCGAAACGGCTCAGCACGCGCAGCTCGGCCAACCGCTCGCCACGCCCGCGGGCATGCAGCAGCACCTCGGCCAGGGTGGCGGCATCGAGAAAGCCCAGGTTGACGCCCTGCCCCGCCAGCGGGTGGATGACGTGGGCGGCGTCGCCGATCAGCGCCAGGCCGGGTTCGACATAGCGCCGGGCATGCCGCTGGCGCAGCGGGATGCAGTGGCGCGGATCGACCTCCAGCACCGCGCCGAGCCGCCACTCGAAGGCGGCGCCCAGCGCCGCGGCGAAGGCCGCGTCGTCCAGCGCCATCAGCCGCCCGGCCTGCTCCGGCGTGGTCGACCAGACGATCGAGCACCAGTGGCGGTCGCCGTCCCGCTCCAGCGGCAGGAAGGCCAGCGGACCGTCGTCGGTGAAGCGCTGCCAGGCGGTACGGCGGTGCGCCTCGGCGCAGCGCACGCTGGTGACGATGGCGTGGTGCAGGTAATCCCACTCGCGGGTGGTGCAGCCAGCCAGGCGGCGGATCGCCGAGTTGGCGCCGTCGGCGGCGACCAGCAGCGGCGCGCGCAGCTGACGGCCGTCGCCGAGGCTGACCAGCCAACCGTCGCCGGAGCGGCGCAGGCCGTCCAGGCGCACCGCGGGCAGCAGGCCGATGCCGCTGCCGGCCAGGCGCTCGAGCAGGGCGTCCTGCACCACGCGGTTCTCGACGATGTGGCCGAGCACCTCGGCATGCACGCTGGCCGCGGCGAAGCGGATCTGCCCGGTGCCGGAGCCGTCCCACACCTGCATCTCGCCGTAGGGGGCGGCGCGCCGGGCGCGGATGCCGTCCCAGGCGCCGAGGCGCTCGAGGATGCGCTGGCTGGCGGCGGACAATGCGCTGACCCGCGGCTCGAAGGGCGCCTCAGGGCTCCAGGGAGCCACCTCGAGCGGCCCGCGGTCGAGCAGGAGGATATCCAGGCCGCTGTCCTGCAGGGCCAGTGCCAGGGTGCTGCCGACCATTCCGGCGCCGACGATGATCAGATCCGCGTGCATGCTTTCCTCAACTCGCAAGGGGCGTCCTGCCACGCCCGCCGTTCTTCGATGATCGCGCGTCAGGCTCAGACCTGCGCACGGGTGCCGAGCCCCATGGCCTGGCGGGCGAACCAGCGCTTGGCCGGCGGCAGCAGGTCGAGGCCGAGCAGGCCGAGACTGCGCCCGCCGGCGAGCAGCGGCGTGGCCATGCCGAACAGCCGGGTGAGCCGGTCGGAGAAGCCCACGGTCAACTGCTGGTCGAGGCGCTGGCGGGCCTGGTAGCGCAGCAGGGTGGCGAAGTCGCCGGGCTCGGCCGGACTGTCCAACAGCTCCTCGGCCAGGCACAGGGTATCGCGCAGGGACAGGTTGTAGCCCTGGCCGGCGATCGGGTGCAGGCTGTGGGCGGCATTGCCGAGCAGGGCCAGATGCGGGCGCACCTGCTCCTCGGCCTCGACCAGCGCCAGTGCATAGAGATGGCGGGCCCCCAACTGGCGGAAGGCGCCGAGGCGATAGCCGAACTGCTGCTGCAGCTCGGCGAGGAACTGCCGCTCGTCCAGCGCCAGCAACCGTCCGGTATCGCCCGTCGGGCGGGTCCAGACCAGCGCGCAGCGATTGTCCGCCAGCGGCAGCAGGGCCATCGGGCCGTCCTGGGTGAAGCGCTCGAAGGCCTGGCCGCGATGCGGCTCGCTGGGCGTGAGGTTGGCGATCAGCGCAGTCTGCCCGTAGGGCTGCTGACGCACATGGATGCCGAGCTGCTCGCGCAGGTCGGAGCGGCCACCGTCGGCGAGCACCGCCAGGGCGCAGTCGAGGTGGCTATCGTCGTCCAGCTGCAGCCGGTAGCCATCGCGCAGCGGGGTCATGCGCATCACTTCGGCCGGGCAGCGCCAGGTGACCACTTCGGGATCCAGCGCCTGCCACAGGCACTCGCCGAGCCAGGCGTTCTCCACCACGTAGCCGAGGGCCGGCACGCCCTCCTCCGCCGCGCGCAGGCGCGTGGCGCCGAAGCGGCCGCGCTCGGAGACATGGATCTGCAGGATCGGCTCGGCCCGGCGGGCGATCGCCGGCCACAGGCCCAGGCGCTCGTAGATCTGCCGGGTGCCGAAGGACAGCGCCGAGGAGCGCGCGTCGTAACTCGGCTGATAGGGTTCGCCGGGCGCGTGCGGCTCGATCAGCACGATCCGCCAGCCGCGCGCCTTGGCGCCCTCCTGCAGGGCCAGGGCCAGGCTCGCACCGACCAGGCCGCCGCCGACGATCGCCAGTTCCACCCGGGTCATGTTCAGGCCACCCGGCCGCGAGCCGCGGCCATCAGTGCCTCGATCTCGGCGACGCCCTTGGGCACGCCGCCGGTGAGGATCTCGCAGCCCCCTTCGGTGACCACCACGTCGTCCTCGATGCGCACGCCGATACCACGCCACTTGCGCTCAACCTTGTCGTTGTCGGCGGCGATGTAGATGCCCGGCTCGACGGTCATCGCCATGCCCGGCTCAAGCACGCGCCACTGGCCGTCGATCTTGTAGTCGCCGACGTCGTGCACGTCCATGCCCAGCCAGTGGCCGGCACGGTGCATGTAGAAGGGCTTGTAGGCCTCCTGCTTGATCAACTCGTCGACATCGCCGGCGAGCAGTCCCAGCTCCACCAGTCCGGCAACGATCACCCGCACCGTGGCCTCGTGGGCCTCGTTCCAGTGGCGGCCGGGCGCGATGTGCCGGAACGCCTCCAGGTTGGCGGCCAGCACCAGCTCGTAGATCGCCTTCTGCTCGGGCGAGAAGGTGCCGTTGACCGGGAAGGTGCGGGTGATGTCGCTGGCGTAGCAGTCGATCTCGCAGCCGGCGTCGATCAGCACCAGATCACCGTCGCGCAGCGGCATGTTGTTCTCGGTGTAGTGCAGGATGCAGGCATTGCGACCGCCGGCGACGATCGAGCCGTAGGCCGGCATCCGCGCCCCGCCCTTGCGGAACTCGTACTCCAGCTCGGCCTCCAGTTGGTACTCATGGAGTCCCGGACGGCTGGCCTGCATGGCGCGCACGTGGGCGCGGGCGGAGATGGCCGCGGCCTCGCGCATCACCGCCACTTCGGCGGCGCTCTTGTACAGGCGCATGTCGTGCAGCAGATGGTCGAGGGCGACGAACTCGCTCGGCGGCTGCGCGCCCTGGCGGGCCTTGGAGCGGATGGTCTTGATCCACTCCATCAGCCGGTGGTCGAACGCCTCGTTGCTGCCGATGGCGTAGTAGACCCGGCCGCGCCCCTCGATCAGACCGGGCAGGATGTCGTCGATGTCGGCAATGGGGAAAGCGTCATCCGCGCCGTAGTCGCGGACCGCCCCCTCCTGGCCGGCACGCAGGCCGTCCCAGAGTTCGCGCTCGGGATCGCGCTCGCGGCAGAAGAGCACGTATTCGCCATGCTCGCGGCCGGGAATCAGGGCGATCACCGCCTCCGGCTCGGGGAAACCCGAGAGGTACTGGAAGTCACTGTCCTGGCGGTACTGGTGCTCCACATCGCGGTTGCGGATATACACCGGCGCCGCCGGCAGGATGGCGATGCTGTTGGGCTCCATCTGCGCCATCAGCGCCTTGCGCCGGCGGACGTATTCCGACTTCGGGATGCAGGTCATGTACAGCTCCTCGGTTGACTGGCAAAAGCGTCGGCGCTTCAGTGCACGGACGGCTTGGGCGCCGGCGCAACCGGCCCGGCGCACTCGGCGAACAGCAGGAGCGGCGCGACCCGGAGGTACTCCATGACCTCCATGTAGGCACCCTCGCCCTCCTCGGACTCCTCCAGTGAATTCTGCACCTGGGCGATGGCGGCGAGATCCTGCAGCACTTCCATGGCCTCTGCGCTCAACGGCTTGTCGCGGGCAGTCAGGCCGAAACCGCCGAGAAAGCCCTGGCACCACTGCCCCAGGGCGGTAGCGCGCTCGGCCAGCGGCGCCTCGTCGGAAGGCAGCAGCAGGACCACGGCGACCTCGCCGCCAGCCAGTTCGCCCTTGACCATCTCCTGCAGGCCGACCAGCGCCTGGCGCACGTTGTCCGGAGTCTGGCTGCCGAGCAGATCGGCGGCATCGGTCAGCCAGGCGTCGGCCTCGAAACCGGCGCCGGCGCAGCTGCGACCGAGCAGCAGGCCATGCAGCTCCGCCGGGGACACTTCCCGGCCGGTCGAGGCCAGCAGGGCGGAGAAAGCCGCATAGGGGGATTTATCGGTGGACATATCGGACTCGCCTTCTCCGCTCGCCCGGTCTGCCGCGCCTTGCGAAAGCGCCGGCAGCTATAGGCGCCACGGGGAGCAAATGACTAGAATGTGATCGCGTATCCTAGCACCGGCGGATGCACCAAGACCATCGAAGCGCGCCGCCGGGGTCTCGAGCCCCGTTCATTCGCAAAGAAAGAGGCGCCATGGAAGACGACGACCTGCAAGCCCTCACCCGTCAGCTGGAGCTACTGATCCAGCGCCTCGAGCAGATCAAGGCCCACAACCGGTTCCTTCTGGCGAATGAAAAGGCCTGGCGAGAGGAACGCGCCCACCTCATCGAAAAGAACGAAATCGCCAGGCACAAGGTCGAATCGATGATTTCACGTCTGAAAGCCCTGGAGCAGGACTCATGAGCCAGCCGCACACCATTACCGTCCACATTCTCGACAAGGACTACTGCATTGCCTGCCCACCGGAAGAACGGGCCAACCTGGAAAGCGCCGCCCGTTACCTGGATGGGAAAATGCGGGAAATCCGCTCGAGCGGCAAGGTTATCGGCGCCGATCGCGTCGCGGTGATGGCTGCCCTCAACATCACCCACGATCTGCTGCACAAGCAGGAGCGTCTGGACCTGCAGGCCAGCTCGACCCGCGAGCAGGTCCGCACCCTGCTGGAGCGGGTCGACCGCGCCCTGACCAACAATCCGGATGAGCTGACGACTTGAGTTCGGTTGGATTCGGGTATACTGGCGATCACTCCCTGGTGTGTACGCCAGTCGGCCACGTCCCTCTCCCGATACGCAAAACTCTGGAGGCTGTACGTGTGACCCGTGTGCATGTCCGCCTGACGGAAAGCCTTAAAGTCATCGTCAGTCGCCACCTTGAACTTTCGGGTTCAAGGGTCAAGCCGGCAGCGGCACTTCGGGGAGCCCACTTTCTGCGCCTGCCGCGCCGCAGCAGCGAATCCCGCTGGATCGCCGTCTCTCCCTTATCGACACGCATTCATTCGGCATGATCGAAGCCGCCGGCCTTTCCCGCGCCCAGTTGCGCCGCCTGCTCCGCGAGCGGCGGCGCGCGCTCGCTCCTCAACGCCAGCGCCAGGCCGCCCGCCGGCTCTATCGCCAGCTGGCGCAGCATCCGCTGTTCCGCCGCTGTCGCCACGTGGCGCTGTATCTGCCCAACGACGGCGAGATCGACCCCGGACTGCTGCTCGACGCCGCACAGCGGCGCGGCAAGGCGACTTACCTGCCGGTGCTCAACGCCTGGCCGGCGACGCGCATGGTGTTCCAGCGCATCCATCCCGGCGAGGCACTGCACCTGAACCGCTTCCGCATCCGCGAGCCACGGCCGAACCGCGCCCGGCAGCGCAAGGTCTGGACGCTCGATCTGCTGCTGATGCCCCTGGTCGGCTTCGACTGCGAGGGTGGACGATTGGGTATGGGTGGCGGCTTCTATGACCGCAGCCTGGCCTATCGGACCCGCCACAAGTACTGCCGCAAGCCTGCGCTGCTGGGCCTGGCCCACGAATGTCAGAAAGTCGATCGGCTGGCGCTGGCCAGTTGGGACGTGCCACTGGAGGCCACGGTGACGGACAAGGCCTGGTATGCGGCCGACAGGAAGATGATGAGGCGGGGGCAGTTGCACCGCGATCCCTGCGGTGCCTGCGAATAGGTCAAAGACTGCGGAACAGGCTCGGCGACTGATCGCTCTGCTTTTGCTCCCAGTGGCTTTGCGCGTAGCCTGTGGTGACCACCCCCAGTCCGAAGAGAATGACGAGAACCCACAGTAGATCTGGCTTGCGCTTCATCGATTGCCTCCCCCTTCAAGGCACTGCACGATGATGAACAGCAAAATGGTGGCTGCAAAAGCCACCTCCCCCCAAAAAGCGGCGGCATTCTCCGCCAACTCGACCCGTCAATCAAACCCCGGTCGTCAACAAGATCGAAGCTTTTTCCGACGTCCCGATGACCGGCATCCGGAGCCGATTCCCATGCCGTATTGGCTGATGAAATCCGAACCCGACGTGCTGTCCGCGGCTACACTACAGCGCCTCCGCCAGGCGCGTTGGGATGGAGTGCGCAATTATCAGGCGCGCAACTTCCTGCGAAACATGCAGGCCGACGAGCTGTTCTTCTTCTACCACTCCAGCTGTCCACAACCGGGAATTGCCGGCATCGGCCGGATCGTCCGGACCGCCTATCCCGACCCCAGCGCCCTCGACCCGCACGGCCCCTACTTCGACACCAGGGCCAGCGCAGAGGAGAACCCATGGAGCGCGGTCGATGTGGAGTTCGTCGAGGCCTTCAGCGACATCATCGGGCTGGCACGCCTGCGCAGCATTCCCGAGCTGGCGCAGCTACCACTACTGCAGAAGGGCAGCCGGCTCTCGGTGATGCCGGTGGAGGCCGGCGAATGGGCTGCCGTGCTCGCGCTGCGCTGAGCGGCGGGCGGTCGTCAGGAGCGGGGAGCGTAGGCGAAGACGTCGGCGCGCATCTGCCGGGCCTCCATGCCCGCTTCGAGCAGCGCGTCCAGGGTGGCATAGACCATACCCGGCGAGCCGCTGGCATACACGTGCAACGCCCGGAGGTCGGCGAAGTCCTCGCGCACCGCCTCATGCAGCAGGCCACAGCGCCCCTCCCAGCCACACAGATCGCTGACCACTCGGTGCAGGTGCAGGTTGGGCAGGCGCTGCCACTCTTCCGCATAAGGCAGCCGGTAGAAATCCTCTGGTCGCCGCGCCCCCCAGTAGAGGTGGATCGGCCGGGTGACGCCATTCGCCCGACAATGCTCCACCAGGCTCTGCATCTGCGCCATGCCGGTGCCGGCGGCGATCAGCACCAGCGGACCGTCCGGCAACTCGACCAGACAGGCATCGCCGAACGGCAGGCGCACACGGGCGAAGCCCTGGCGGCGGATGAACGCCAGCAACTCCAGGGCCGATGTCTCGCGCGCCAGAACGTGCAGCTCCAGCTCACGCCCCATGCAGGGCGCCGAAGCCAGGGAAAAGGAGGAGAAACTGCCGTCCTCACGCTGCAGCTGCAGGTACTGTCCGGCGTGGTAGCGCGGCGGCTTGCCCGCCGGGGCGCGTAGGCGCACGCGGAACACGTCGCCGCCGAGCGCCTCGCAGTCGACCAGCTGGCAGCTCAGCTCGCGCACCGGCAGCTCGCCCGGTGCCAGCACACCATCCCAGTGCAGCACGCAATCCGCCTGCGGCCTGGCCTGGCAGGTCAGCAGTTCGCCCTGGGTGAGCAGCTCGCTGCCCTGGCGTATCTGCCCCTCGACCAGGCGCGCTGCGCAGGCATGGCAGTTGCCGTTGCGACAGCCCTGCGGGCACTCATAGCCGAGCCGCAGTGCGGCATCAAGGATGGATTCGCCGACATTCACATCGAGTTCGGCGCCAGAAGGTTGCAGGGTCACTTTCATGATGTTCCGCCGCTGAAGGGGTCAATCGGGGGGAGCGGCCCGGGCCGCGAACGGGTGAGACTGAAGGATCCGCCGGCCGGCGGCCTCAGTCGATGCCCAGCAGCGGCCAGAGCTCGTCGACACGCTGCTTCACCGCCGGGTCCTGGCGAATGGCCCGCCCCCACTCGCGGCTGGTCTCGCCCGGCCACTTGTGGGTGGCATCCAGGCCCATCTTCGAACCCAGACCGGAGATCGGCGAAGCGAAATCGAGGTAGTCGATCGGCGTGTTGTCGATCAGCACGGTGTCGCGCTTGGGATCCATGCGGGTGGTGATGGCCCAGATCACGTCGTTCCAGTCGCGGGCATTGATATCGTCGTCGGTGACGATGACGAACTTGGTGTACATGAACTGGCGCAGGAACGACCACACACCGAGCATGACGCGCTTGGCATGACCGGGATACTGCTTCTTGATGGTCACCACCGCCATGCGGTAGGAACACCCCTCCGGCGGCAGGTAGAAATCGACGATCTCCGGGAACTGCTTCTGCAGGATCGGCACGAACACTTCGTTCAGCGCCACCCCAAGCACGGCCGGCTCATCCGGCGGCCGACCGGTATAGGTACTGTGGTAAATGGCGTCACGGCGCCGGGTGATGCGCTCGATGGTGAACACCGGAAAACGGTCCACCTCGTTGTAGTAGCCGGTATGGTCGCCATAAGGACCTTCGTCGGCCATCTCCCCGGGATGGATGTGGCCCTCCAGCACGATTTCCGCACTGGCCGGCACCTGCAGGTCGCTGCCGACAGCCTTGACCAGTTCGGTGCGCTGTCCACGCAACAGCCCGGCGAAGGCATATTCGGACAGGGTATCCGGCACCGGCGTGACCGCACCGAGGATGGTTGCCGGATCGGCGCCCAGGGCCACCGCCACCGGGTAGGGACGATCCGGATGCTTCTGGCACCACTCGCGATAGTCGAGTGCGCCGCCACGATGGCTGAGCCAGCGCATGATCACCTTGTTGCGGCCGATCACCTGCTGCCGGTAGATACCGAGGTTCTGCCGCTCCTTGTTCGGCCCGCGGGTGATGGTCAGGCCCCAGGTGATCAGGGGCGCCGCATCGCCCGGCCAGCAGTGCTGCACGGGCAGCTTGCCGAGATCGACTTCCTCGCCCTCGAGGATCAGCTCCTGGCAGGGCGCGTCCTTCAACACCTTGGGCGCCATGCTGACCACCTTCCGGAACAGCGGCAGCTTGTCCCAGGCATCCTTCAGGCCCTTGGGCGGCTCAGGTTCCTTGAGGAAGGCCAGCAGGCGGCCGATCTCGCGCAGTTCGGAGACATCCTCGGCGCCCATGCCGAACGCCACGCGCTGCGGCGTGCCGAACAGGTTGCCGAGCACCGGCATGTCGAAGCCCTGAGGCTTCTCGAACAGCAGCGCAGGGCCCCCTCGACGCAGGGTGCGGTCGCAGATTTCGGTCATTTCCAGTACGGGTGAAACCGGCGTCTGGATGCGCTTGAGCTCGCCACGCGCCTCCAGGGCGCGCAGGAAGTCGCGGAGATCGGAGTATTTCATGGGTGCTGCGAGCCTCGGGCAGCAAGCCTCAGGCCAGAGGGTGGCGGCGCCAACCTGCCACCTCGCGGCCTGCGGCTTGCGACTTGTCGCGGCGGATTACTTCCGCTTCATCGACTGGAAGAATTCCTCGTTGGTCTTGGTGTCCTTCAGACGGTCGAGGAGGAACTCGATGGCGGCGATCTCGTCCATGGGATGGAGGATCTTGCGCAGAATCCACATGCGCTGCAGCTCCTCCTCACCGGTCAGCAGCTCTTCGCGGCGGGTGCCGGAGCGGTTGATGTTGATCGCCGGGAACACGCGCTTCTCGGCGATGCGCCGGTCCAGCTGCAGCTCCAGGTTACCGGTGCCCTTGAATTCCTCGTAGATCACCTCGTCCATCTTCGAGCCGGTCTCCACCAGCGCGGTGGCGAGGATGGTCAGGCTGCCGCCCTCCTCGATGTTGCGCGCGGCGCCGAAGAAGCGCTTGGGCTTCTCCAGGGCATGGGCGTCGACACCACCGGTGAGCACCTTGCCGGAGCTGGGGATCACCGTGTTGTAGGCACGCGCCAGGCGGGTGATGGAGTCGAGCAGGATCACCACGTCCTTCTTGTGCTCGACCAGGCGCTTGGCCTTCTCGATGACCATCTCGGCGACCTGCACGTGGCGGGTCGGCGGCTCGTCGAAGGTGGAGGCGACCACTTCGCCGCGCACGGTGCGCTGCATCTCGGTCACTTCCTCCGGACGCTCGTCGATCAGCAGGACGATCAGGTGACACTCGGGATTGTTGCGCGTGATGTTGCTGGCGATGTTCTGCAGCATGATCGTCTTGCCGGCTTTCGGCGGTGCGACGATCAGACCGCGCTGCCCCTTGCCGATCGGCGCGCAGAGATCGATCACGCGGCCGGTAAGGTCTTCGGTGGAGCCGTTGCCGGCCTCCATGGTGAGACGGAGGTTGGGGAACAGCGGAGTGAGGTTCTCGAAGAGAATCTTGTTCTTCGCGTTTTCCGGCCGGTCGAAGTTGATCGAGTCGACCTTGAGCAGGGCGAAGTAGCGTTCGCCCTCCTTCGGCGGGCGAATCTTGCCGACGATGGTATCGCCGGTGCGCAGGTTGAAGCGGCGGATCTGGCTCGGCGAGACGTAGATGTCGTCCGGCCCGGCCAGATAGGAGGAGTCCGCGCTGCGCAGGAATCCGAAGCCGTCCTGAAGAATCTCCAGCACGCCATCACCGGAGATTTCCTCGCCGCTTTTCGCATGCTTCTTCAGCAGGGAGAAAATCACATCCTGCTTACGCGAACGGGCCATGTTCTCCAGGCCCATCTGTTCGGCCATTTCCAGCAGTTCGGTAATAGGCTTTTGCTTGAGTTCGGTCAGGTTCATAAGACGATAAGAGGGCAGAAAGCGTTGAGCTTGGGATAGCCGCGCCGCAGGGAAGGCGATCGGATCGCTGTACTTATTCTAAAGGGGTGCGTCGGCGACGACTGACGGAGGACAGCGGTAAATTCGCTGCGAGAGCCGAATCTAACACCCTGCAAAAGGTGCGTCCAGCCTCGCACGACAAAAACCGCACCCCCGAACCCGGCGAGCAGGCCGCTCTCGGCCTTTCTCGATACACGCAGCTCGCCGGGCTCGAGACCACGGGACCAGCCAGTCCCGGCTTGCATGCTTTCAACCTGCCCGGGAGCGAAGGATGCGCTTGGCAGGCAAACTCAGATATTGCTGTCGAGAAAGGCGGCCAGCTGCGACTTGGACAGGGCGCCAACCTTGGTTGCCTCGACGTTGCCGCCCTTGAACAGCATCAGGGTCGGAATGCCACGCACGCCGTATTTCGCCGGAGTTCCCTGGTTTTCATCGATGTTCAGCTTGCAGACCTTCAGTTTGCCCTCGTAATCCTTGGCAATTTCGCTGAGCACCGGGGCGATCATCTTGCATGGTCCGCACCATTCGGCCCAGTAGTCGACAAGCACCGGCCCCTCGGCCTGAAGCACATCCTGCTCGAAGCTGGCGTCGCTGACATTGGTGATGAGTTCGCTCATGGAAAATCTCCGTGGTCGGAAGCACAAATTTCCGAACATGATAGCCCGCATTGGCCGGCACAGGAAGGCGAGCACGCCGCCCTGCCCCGCCCCAGGCCCTCCGGCATGCGAAAAAGAAAGCGGGGGATCCTCCCCCGGTCCGAGCCCGGCTGCCCATCGCCCTGGAGGCCTCCGCCCGGAGACATTCGGGCGCATCGTCCCGACCGTAGCCAAGCCTTATAATGGACCGTTTATCGCACAAGCTGCTTTGGACCCTTGATCCGTAAACTGGTACAACTGCTGCTCTCCCGTGGCCGGACGGCGCGGTTCTGCCATCGAGACACCTGACATGCCAAAAATCCAAGCCGAGAGCTTCCCCCTGATTGCCGCCATCGACCTTGGCTCCAACAGCTTCCACATGGTGCTGGCCAAGGCCGACCGGACCGAGATCCGCCCGCTCGAACGCCTGGGCGAGAAAGTCCAGCTGGGGGCAGGCCTCGACGACCAGCACCAGCTCAGCGAGGAGGCCATGCAACGCGGGCTCGACTGCCTGCGCCGCTTCGCCCAGCTGATCAACGGCCTGCCCAAGGGAGTGGTGCGCATCGTCGCCACCAATGCCCTGCGCGAAGCGCGCAACCGCAACGAATTCATCCGTCGCGCCAACGAGGTCCTCGGCCACCCGGTGGAAGTGATCTCCGGCCGCGAGGAGGCGCGCCTGATCTACCTCGGCGTCTCCCACACCCTGCCGAGCGCGGCCGGCAAGCGCCTGGTCGTGGACATCGGCGGTGGCAGCACGGAATTCATCATCGGCGAGAACTTCGAACCGCTGCTGCGCGAAAGCCTGCAGATGGGCAGCGTCAGCTACACCCGCAACCACTTCGCCGACGGCAAGATCACCCCGGCCCGCTACGCCCAGGCCTATACCGCCGCGCGCCTGGAGCTGATGGCCATCGAGAACGCCCTGCAACGCCTCGGCTGGCAGGAGGCGGTGGGCTCCTCGGGAACCATCCGCGCGGTTGGCCAGGCGATCCAGAGTGGCGGCTACAGCAACGGCGAAGTGACCGCCGAAGGCATCGCCTGGCTGAAGCGCAAGCTGTTCAAGCTCGGCGACGTGGACAAGCTGGACATGGACGGCATCAAGCCGGATCGCCGGGCCATCTTCCCCGCCGGCCTGGCGGTCCTGGAGGCGCTGTTCGACGCCCTGCAGCTGCAGACGATGACCTACTCGGATGGCGCCCTGCGCGAAGGCGTGCTCTACGACCTGCTCGGCCGTCACCACCACGAGGACGTCCGCGAACGCACCCTCGGCTCGCTGATGGAGCGCTATCACGTCGACGTGGAACAGGCTTCGCGGGTCGAGGCCAAGGCGCTCTCGGCACTCGAGCAGGTCGCCGCCGCCTGGGGTCTGGAGGACGAAAGCCATCGCGAACTGCTGAGCTGGGCGGCGCGGGTGCACGAGATCGGCCTGGACATCGCCCACTACCACTACCACAAGCACGGCGCCTACCTGATCGAGCATTCCGACCTGGCTGGCTTCTCCCGCAAGGACCAACAGATGCTCGCCCTGCTGGTCCGCGGCCATCGGCGCAACCTCCCCCGGGACAAGTTCAGCGAATTCGGCAGCGACGATGGCGACAAACTGGTGCGACTGTGCATCCTGCTGCGCGTCGCGATCCTCTTCCACCACATCCGTGGCACCCAGGAGATGCCCAGGGTGCAGTTCCGCGCCGGCGAGCGCGAGCTGGAACTGACCTTCCCCGACGGCTGGCTGAACGCCAACCCGCTGACCCAGGCCGACTTCGAACAGGAAGCCGAGTGGCTGGCGCGAGTCGGTTACAACATCCGGGTGTGCTGAAGCACTGGCGGGGCCGCCGTGCTGGCGGCCCCGCCGCGTTTTAGCGCGTACCGAGCATGGGATTGCTCAGCTTCTCCAGCAGCATCGTCTGGGCGTTGCGCGGATTCTGGTTGCCGCTCGGACTGTTGCGCAGATAGCTGCCGTCCGGCTGCAGCTGCCAACTCTGGGTGTTGTCGCCGAGGTAGGCCTCCAGCTCCTTCTTCACCCGCAGCATCAGTTTCTTGCCCTCCACCGGGAAGCAGGTCTCGACCCGCCGATCGAGGTTGCGCTCCATCCAGTCGGCACTGGACAGGTAGAGCTTTTCCTCGCCGTCGTTGAGGAAGTAGAACACCCGCGTGTGCTCGAGGAAGCGGCCGATGATCGAGCGTACCTGGATGTTGTGCGAGACGCCCAGGATGCCCGGGCGCAGGCAGCACATGCCGCGCACGATCAGGTCGACCCGCACCCCGGTCTGACTGGCCTTGTACAACGCCCGGATCATCTTCGCATCGGTCAGCGAGTTGATCTTGATGATGATGTGCGCCGGCCGGCCCTCGCTGGCATGCTGGGTCTCCCGGGCGATCATGTCGAGCAGAGCCTTCTTCAGGGTGAAGGGCGCATGCAGCAGCTTCTTCATGCGCAGGGTCTTGCCCATGCCGATCAACTGGTTGAACAGCTTGGAGACGTCTTCGCAGAGCGCCAGGTCGGCGGTCAGCAGGCTGTAGTCGGTGTACAGCCGGGCGTTGCCGGCATGGTAGTTGCCGGTCCCGAGGTGCGCGTAGCGGCGCAGCTCGCCGTTCTCGCGACGCAGGATCAGCATCATCTTGGCGTGGGTCTTGAACCCGACCACCCCGTAGATGACCACCGCGCCGGCCTGCTGCAGGCGGCTGGCCAGCTGCAGGTTGGACTCCTCGTCGAAGCGCGCGCGCAGCTCGACCACCGCGGTGACCTCCTTGCCGTTGCGCGCCGCCTCCACCAGGGCATCGACGATCTCCGAGTTGGCCCCGGAGCGGTACAGCGTCTGCTTGATCGCCAGTACGTGGGGGTCCTTGGCCGCCTGGCGCAACAGATCGACTACCGGCGTGAAGGACTCGAACGGATGCAGCAGCAGCATGTCCTGCTTGCCGATCACGTTGAACATGTTCTCGCTGTTCTGCAGCGCCTTGGGAATCACCGGAGTGAAGGGGGCGTGCTGCAGTTCCGGGTGGCTGTCCAGGCCGGTGATGCTGAACAGGCGGGTCAGGTTGACCGGCCCGTCGACCCGGTACATTTCCGCCTCGGACAGGCCAAACTGCTTGAGCAGATAGCCGGTCAGGTGCTGCGGGCAGGTATCCACCACCTCCAGCCGCACCGCATCGCCGAAGCGCCGGGAATACAGCTCGCCGCGCAGGGCGCGGGCCAGATCCTCGACATCCTCGTCCACCGACAGATCGGCGTTGCGGGTCAGGCGGAACTGGTAGCAGCCCTTGACCTTCATGCCCTGGAACAGGTCGTCGGCATGGGCATGGATCATCGAGGAAAGGAACACGAAGTTGTCGCCGGGACCGCCCACCTCTTCCGGAATGCGGATCACCCGCGGCAGCAGGCGCGGCGCCGGCAGTATGGCCAGACCGGAATCGCGACCGAAGGCATCCAGCCCCTCCAACTCGACGATGAAGTTCAGGCTCTTGTTCACCAGCAGCGGGAAGGGGTGAGTCGGGTCGAGGCCGATCGGCGTCATGATCGGCGCGATCTCCTCGCGGAAGTAGCGACGCACCCAGGCCTTGACCTTGGGCGTCCAGTTCCGGCGGCGGATGAAGTTGATCTGGTGGCGGGCCAGCTCGGGCAGCAGCACCTCGTTGAGGATGGCGTACTGGCGGGCCACCAACTCGTGCACCTGCTCGCTGATCCAGGGCAGCGCCTGATGCGGCTGCAGGCCGTCGGCGCCGGCCAGTTCGCGGGCGAAGGCGACCTGCTTCTTCAGGCCGGCGACACGGATCTGGAAGAACTCGTCGAGGTTGCCGGAGAAGATCAGCAGGAACTTCAGCCGCTCGAGCAGCGGATAGGACTCGTCCAGCGCCTGCGCCAGCACGCGGGCATTGAACTGCAACAGAGACAGCTCGCGATGGATGTACAGGCAGGTATCGTCCAGACTCGGCACCGCCGCAGGCAGAGCCTCGGGGACCGGCTCACCCAGGACGGGTGCCGCTTCCTGTTCGAGCTCCGCCTCCTCGAGTTCGGCGAGCGGTTCTTGTGCCGGTTCGGCTTCGAGCAAGGCGTTGTCGTTGAGACCTTCAGTGTTCATCTGAGCTTCCCGGAGCAGTTAATGGCCTTGTTTTAGCAGTTCTGCCGCGCGCCTGGCGAAGTAGGTGAGGATGCCATCGGCCCCGGCACGCTTGAAGGCGACCAAAGACTCGAGGATCACCGCCTCGCCCAGCCAGCCGTTCTGGATCGCCGCCATGTGCATGGCGTACTCGCCACTGACCTGGTAGACGAAAGTCGGCACGCGGAATTCGTCCTTCACCCGGCGGACCACATCCAGATAGGGCATGCCCGGCTTGACCATCACCATGTCGGCGCCTTCGGCCAGGTCCAGAGCCACCTCGTGCAGGGCCTCGTCGCCGTTGGCCGGATCCATCTGGTAGGTGTTCTTGCTGCCCTTGCCGAGGTTGCCGGCCGAGCCCACGGCATCGCGGAACGGGCCGTAATAGGCGCTGGCGTACTTGGCCGAGTAGGCCATGATGCGCACGTTCGAGTACCCGGCCAGCTCCAGCGCCTCGCGGATCGCCTGGATGCGTCCGTCCATCATGTCCGAAGGCGCCACCACCTGGGCGCCGGCCTCGGCATGGGAGAGCGCCTGCCTGACCAGCGCATCGACGGTGACGTCGTTCTGTACGTAGCCATGCTCGTCGAGGATGCCATCCTGGCCATGGGTGGTGAAGGGATCCAGGGCCACGTCGGTGATGATCCCCAGCTCCGGAAAACGCTGGCGCAGGGCACGGGTGGCTCGCTGGGCGATGCCCTCGGGATTCCAGGCCTCGGCGGCATCCAGCGACTTCTTCTCCGGCGGAGTCACCGGGAACAGCGCCAGCGCCGGAATGCCCAGGGCCACGCACGCCGCCGCCTCCTCGAGCAGCAGGTCGATGCTCAGGCGCTCGACGCCCGGCATCGAGGGCACCGACTCGCGGCGGTTCTCGCCATCGAGCACGAACACCGGCAGGATCAGATCGTTGGTGGTGAGCACATTCTCGCGCACCAGCCGGCGGGAAAACTCGTCGCGACGGTTGCGGCGCAGGCGGGTGGCGGGAAACAGACGATTGGCGGGGGTAAAGCTCACGGCGGACTCCAGGACCCGGGCAGGCGGGCGCAATGTGACAGTTATAAGCCGACCAGATGACCGAAATATGACGACCGGGACTCCAGCGATAGTCGCTCGTCGCCCCGGATTCCCATTGTCGCCAGCCGCGCCGCCGAGAGCCAGCACTTCGCCCGGGATTGCGCGGGAAGGCCTGCCATGGCGTCGTCGGCAAGGCTTGAAGCAGCCTGGCCATGTTGCCGGCATGTCGCCCGACGCGACGAGCGGCTAGGATTGGCCCACCGCTTCTCGTCCATTCCGGATGCGCAGCGCCCTTTCACCAGACCAGCCGGAATCCGCCGCAAGCGGAGGTGCCCGGCCCACTCCAGGAGGCTTCCATGAACAAGAAAGTTGCCGTCATCCTCTCCGGCTGCGGCGTCTACGACGGCTCGGAAATCTACGAGAGCGTGCTCACCCTGCTGCGCCTCGACCAGCGCGGTGCCCAGGTACAGTGCTTCGCGCCGAACGTTCCACAGATGCAGGTGATCGATCACTATCGCGGCGAGGAAATGCAGGAAAGCCGCAACGTGCTGGTGGAGGCGGCACGCCTGGCCCGCGGCAACATCAAGGACGTTCGCGAGGGCCGGGTCGAGAACTTCGATGCGCTGATCCTGCCCGGCGGTTTCGGCGCGGCGAAGAATCTTTCCGACTTCGCGGTGAGCGGCGCCAACTGCACGGTACAGCCCGACGTGCTGGCCTTCGCCCAGGCCTTCGCCCGGGCCGGCAAGCCGGTGGGACTGATCTGCATCGCGCCGGCGCTGGCGGCCAGGATCTACGGTCCCGGCGTGGTCTGCACCATCGGCAGCGATCCGGACACCGCGGCCACCCTGACCAAGATGGGCGCCCGGCATGAGATCTGTGCGGTGGACGAGATCGTCGTCGACACCGAGCGCAAGCTGGTCACCACCCCCGCCTACATGCTCGCCAAGTCGATCGGCGAAACCGCCGGCGGCATCAACAAGCTGGTCGATCGCGTCCTCGAGCTGACCTGAACGACGCCGGCGGTGCGCCGCCGGCTCAGCGGCCCAGGCGCACCAGCAGGCGATCCAGGGCGTTGGCGAACGCCTGTCGTTCGCGCTCGCCGTAGGGCGGCTGACCGCCGCCCATCTGGCCCTGGTCGCGCAGGTCGCTGAGCAGGTTGCGCAGCGCCAGGCGCTCGCCCATGTTGCGCTCGTCGAACTCGCGCCCGCGCGGGTCCAGCGCAGCCACGCCCTTCTTGAACAGGCGGTCGGCCAGCGGGATGTCGCTGCAGATCACCAGCTCGCCCGGCGCGGCATGCTCCACCAGATAGTCGTCGGCCGCATCCGGGCCGCTCGGCACCACGATCAGCCGCACGCAGGCGAACGCCGGCCTGACCTGACTCTGGCCGGCTACCAGCAGCACCTCGAAATTGCGCTTCAGGGCAAACTTGATCACCAGATCCTTGGCCGCCCGCGGACAGGCATCGGCATCGATCCACACACGCACGTCTCGGCTCCCCCGTGCAAAAGCGACAGTATGGCGCAAACGATAGTTCGAGCCGACCGGACACTGCCCGGCGGCTCTCTTGCCCGCCTGTCGCGCTCCACCTGGCCGCGCCGGGGCCGCAAACGGAAAGGGCGACCCGAGGGCCGCCCTTTTTCCGAACAGGCTGCAGTCTATGCCGCCGTGCGCCGCCGCCCGGCCAGCCAGCTGCGCCCGTAGAGCGCGGCAATGACCGCCACGACCAGCGCCTGGGCCGTCAGCGTCAGGGCGTCGGCATGGATGCCCAGCCACTCGAGCTCGAAGAAGGCCACCGGATGCAGATCCAGCACGCCCGCCTCCTGCAGCGCGGCGATGCCATGTCCGGCGAACACCACCGAGAGCAGGCAGAGCAGCGCCGCGTTGATGCCGAAGAAGAGCGACAGCGGCAGCCGGCGCGAGCCGCGCAGGATCACCCAGGCCAGCGCGACGAGCAGCGCCAGGCCGCAACCGGCGCCGGCCAGGACCATGCCGTGGCCGGCAGGCCCGGCCTGCAGCCAGAGGGTCTGGTAGAACAGGATGACCTCGAACAGCTCGCGGTAGATGGCGAAGAACGCCAGCACGGCGAAGCCCAGGCGTCCACCGCCACCGACCAGGCTGTTCTGGATGTAATCCTGCCAGCTCGCCACATGACGACGGTCATGCATCCACACGCCGACCCAGAGCAGCACCACACTGGCGAACAGGGCGGTGGAGCCCTCCAGCAATTCGCGCTGGGCGCCGCTGACGTCGATCACGTAGGCTGCCAGCGCCCAGGTCGCGACGCCGGCCAGCAGGGCCAGCCCCCAGCCGACATGCACGCTGCGCAGCGCCTGCTGCTGACCGGTGTTGCGCAGGTAGGCGACGATCGCCGCCAGCACCAGGATCGCCTCCAGGCCCTCGCGCAGCAGGATCAGCAGGCTGGACAGGAAGGTCAGCGAACCCGACATGCCGCCGCCGGCGAGCAACACGGCACTCTCCACCAGCTCGTCCTGGGCGGCCTCCAGGCGTTGCTCCATGGCTTCGAGGGGCAGGGAGTCCTGCAAACCCTGGCGGTAGCTCAGGAGCACCCGCTCGGTGGCCTTGCGCTGCTCCGGATCAAGGTTGTTCAGGGCGTCCTCGACCAGCTCGAAGCCCTCCAGATAGGCGGTCACCGACAGGTCGTAGGCCTCCTGCCGGTGACCGACGCGGTATTCCGCCAGGCTCTGGTTGAGGGTGTCGCGGGCCGAGTCGATCAGCTGCTGCGCGCTGCGCTGCGGGAACGGCGGCTGCGCGCGCTGGGCACGGAAGGCCGCGACGGCCTCGGCCCCCTGCTCCGCCGCCACCTGCTCGGGAGTCAGGCCGACCAGTTGCGCCAGGCTGAAGGACGGCCCGGTCGCTCCCGGGGCGGCGCTGAAGCCGGCGACATAACTGGCCAGGTCCCAGCGCTGGCGCTCGTCCAGCTGGGCGGCGTAGCCGGTCATGCCGGTGCCCTCGACGCCGAGGGTGATGGTGTTGAACTGATCGTGCAGGCTCAGGCGGTCCATCCGCGTCGCATCGCGCAGGTTGGACGGCGGCGGCTGCAGTCCGGCTCCGGCCGGGCCGTCGCCGGCACCCTCGGCCCCGTGGCAGGCGCTGCAGTACTGGGCATAGAGGGGCGCGGCCCGCGCCGGGTCGGGGGTGATCCGCGGGACCAGGCTGACCTGATAGGTCTCGGCCAGGGCGGCGGCCAGCTGGCGCGCCTGGACGGCCACCAGGGTACCCTCGCGGCGCTGGCGGATGTTCTCGCCCAGCTCGGCGACGCCCTGCATCAGCTTGTCCTTGCCACTGCGTTCCGGCAGGGCGGCGACCAGCTCCTGCAGGACGCCCTGGAACTCCAGCTGCTCCTCATACTCGCTGCTGTCGATTACCTGTCCGTCGGCCACGGTGGCCGGGTAGTCGGCGCCCAGATAGCCGAGCAGATGCAGGGCGCGGGCCATGCCCTGAGGCTCGGCCTGGGCGATCAGGCAACTCAGCGCCAGCAACGGCAGCAGCAGCCAGCTCAGAAAACGCTTGCGGATAAACATGGCAAATCCAAATGAGAATGAATCCGCACGAATTGTTACCCTCCTAACGTTTTCCCTCAAGCACCGATCCCGATGACTGGCGCGGCAATTTGCCGCAAGCACCTCAGCCCGGAGTGCGACGCACCAGTGCCAGGAGCCCGGCGGCAGCGACGAAAAAGCCAGCGAAGGTCCGGTTGAGCAGGCGCTGCTGGCGCGGCGAGCGCAGCAGACGCAGGACTCTTGCCGCCAGCCCGGTATAGCCGGCCATGACCAGCAGGTCGACGCCGATCATGGTTGCCGCCATCACCAGGTACTGCACCAGGAGCGGCCGCGCCGGATCGAGAAACTGCGGCAATACGGCAAGGATGAAGACGATCGCCTTGGGGTTGCCGGCGTTGACCAAAAAGCCGCGCAGCATCAGGGCGAGCGGCCGCTCCGGCCGGCGCGGGGCACGCTCGGCGGCCAGTTCGTCGACCGGTGCCTGCCACTGCCGCCAGCCCAGATACGCCAGATAGGCCACGCCGAACCACTTGATCAGGCCGAAGGCCAGCTCCGAGGTCGCCAGCAACGCGCCGAGCCCGGCGGCGACGACGGCGATCTGCACCGCCAGCGCCAGCTGCAGGCCGACGGCGTTCCAGTAGCCACGGCGAAAGCCGTGATTCAGACCACTGGACATCGAGGCGATGGCGCCGGCACCGGGCGACAGGCTGATCACCCAGCAGGCGGCAAAGTAGGCAAGCCAGGTTTCCAGGGCCACGGGCGGACTCTCCGGCAGGAAAGGTTGGAAACGACGCCGGCCCATCCGGGCCGGCGGTACTGCAGTCGATCAGGCAGGACAGCGCAGCACACCTGCGCACCCGCGGCACGCAGCCGGACTCAGTCCGGCAGATCCTTGTGCAGCTTCACCGGCTCGCTGAGCTTGCGCTTCATCGCGGTACGCACGCGGATGTTGAGCGCCTCGACGGCCAGGGAGAAAGCCATGGCGAAGTAGACGTAGCCCTTGGGCACGTGCACCTCGAAGGACTCGGCGACCAGCAGGGTGCCGACCACGATGAGGAACGACAGGGCGAGGATCTTCAGCGACGGGTGCTTCTCGATGAACTCGCTGATGGTGCCGGCGGCCATCATCATCACCAGCACGGCGATGACGATCGCGGCGATCATCACCGGCACGTTCTGCACCAGGCCGACCGCGGTGATCACCGAGTCCAGCGAGAAGATGATGTCGATCACCGCGATCTGCAGGATCACGCCCATGAAGCCGGCCTTCCTGGCGCCGCCTTCGTGGCCGGCCTCCTCCTCGCCCTCGACGCTGTGCCAGATTTCCAGGGTGCTCTTGAACAGCAGGAACAGGCCGCCGAAGAACAGGATCAGGTCACGGCCGGACACGCCCTGGCCGAGCACGCTGAACAGGTCGGCGGTCAGGCGCATCACCCAGGCGATCGACAGCAGCAGCAGGATGCGCGTACCCATGGCCAGCGCCAGGCCGAAGAAGCGCGCCTTTGGCTGCTGCTCCTTCGGCAAGCGGCCGACCAGAATCGAGATGAAGATGATGTTGTCGATGCCGAGGACGATTTCCAGGGCGGTCAGGGTGAAGAAGGCGACCCAGATCTCCGGGTTGCTGAGCCACTCCATTTGAGGCTACCTCTCGCTGCGGGGATGGTTGCGGAAAGTCTGGCTCATATCGCAGCCTGCGCTCAGGCGCCGACCTCCAGCTGGGCCTGCAGGGCCTCCAGGGTTTCCAGAGCCTCCAGCCAGGCCTCTTCAAGCTCGCCCTCGCGGCCCTTGAGCGCCGCCTGCTCGGCCAGCAGCTCGCGCAGCTCGTCCTTGCGCGCAGCCTCGTAAAGTGCGGCGTCGCCAAGCCGGATCTCCAGGGCGGCGAGCTTTTCCTGCACGCGGCCCAGCTCCTGCTCCAGCTTGTCCGCCTGGCGCTTGTGCGGCGCCAGCTGCTGGCGCAGGGCGGCGGCGGCCTGACGCTGGGCGCGCTTGTCGGTCTTGTCCCCGTTGGCCGCCGCTTCGGCAGCCGGCGCCTGGCGGGCACGATAGTCCACCAGCCAGCGGGCGTAATCCTCGAGATCGCCGTCGAAGCCCTGTACGCGGCCGTCGGCGACCAGCAGGAACTCGTCGGTGGTGCTCTTCAGCAGATGGCGGTCGTGGGAGACCACCAGCACCGCGCCCTCGAAATCCTGCAGGGCCAGGGTCAGGGCCAGGCGCATCTCCAGGTCGAGGTGGTTGGTCGGCTCGTCGAGCAGCAGGAGATTGGGCTTGCCCCAGGCGATCAGCGCCAGGGCCAGGCGGGCCTTCTCGCCGCCGGAAAAATTGCCCACCGGCTCGTCGCAACGATTACCACGAAAGTCGAAGCCGCCGAGAAAATCCCGCAGGGTCTGCTCGCGCTCGCCCGGGGCGATGCGCTGCAGATGCAGCAGCGGGCTGGCCTGGGCGTCCAGCGCATCCAGCTGGTGCTGGGCGAAGTAGCCGACCACCAGGTTCTCGCCACGGGCGAGTCGTCCCCCGAGCGGCTCAAGCTCGCCGGCGAGGGCCTTGATCAGGGTCGACTTACCGGCGCCGTTGGGGCCGAGCAGGCCGATCCGCGCGCCGGGCACCAGCTGCAGCTTGACCTTCTCCAGCACGGCCTTGTCGCCGTAGCCGAGGCGGCCTTCGGCGAGGTCGAGCAGCGGGCTGGAAACCTTGTCGGCCTCGCGGAAACGGAAATCGAAGGGCGAGTCCACATGCGCCGGGGCCAGCTCCTCCAGCCGCTCGAGCGCCTTGATGCGGCTCTGCGCCTGGCGCGCCTTGGTTGCCTGGGCCTTGAAGCGGCGGATGAAGCTCTCCATGTGGGCGCGCTGCGCCTGCTGCTTCTCGTAGGCCTGCTGCTGCTGCGCCAGGCGCTCGGCACGGGTGCGCTCGAAGGCCGAGTAGCCGCCGCGGTAGAGGGTCAGCTTGCGCTGTTCCAGGTGCACCACGTGGTCGACCACGGCGTCGAGGAAGTCGCGGTCGTGGGAGATCAGCAGCAGGGTGCCGGGATAGCCCTTCAACCACTCCTCCAGCCAGAGGATGGCGTCGAGGTCGAGGTGGTTGGTCGGTTCGTCGAGCAGCAGCAGCTCGGAGGGGCACATCAGCGCCTGCGCCAGGTTCAGGCGCATCCGCCAGCCGCCGGAGAAGTCGCCGACCCGGCGCTCCATCTGCTCGGTGGCAAAGCCCAGCCCGGCCAGCAGCTTGCGTGCCCGGGCATCGGCCGTGTAGCCGTCGGCGTTGTCCAGCTCGGTGTGCAGGCGGGCGATGGCCGCCCCGTCGTGGGCTGCCTCCGCCGCCGCCAGCTCGCGCTGGATGCGCCGCAGATAGCCGTCGCCGTCGAGCACATAGTCGACCGCCCGGCGCTCGAGGTCGTCAACCTCCTGGCGCATGTGGGCGATGCGCCAGTCCGGCGGCAGCTGGCAGTCGCCGGCATCGGGCGAGAGCTCGCCGCGCAGCAGGGCGAACAGGGTGGATTTTCCGGCGCCATTGGCGCCGATGAGACCGACCTTCTGGCCGGTGTGCAGGGTCAGTTCGGCGTCCTCGAGCAGACGCTGCGGACCACGTTGCAGGGTAAGATGCTGGATTCGGATCATGATGGCGGCGGAGTTTATCAGCTTCGCACGCACCGCGGAGGGACACGGCATGCCGCTCGACCTGCGAGCCTTCGCCCTGCAGCTGTACCAACGCCCCGGCGTCGAGGCCGCCTGCCTGGATTTGCAGGCACAGGGCGCAGATGTCTGCCTGCTGCTCTGCGGCGCCTGGCTGGAGGCGCGCGGTGTGGACTGCATGGAAGACCGCTGCGCCGAGCTGCGGCAACTGGCGCAGCCCTGGCAGGCGACGGTGATCGCACCGCTGCGGTGGCTGCGCCAGGACTGGCGCCCGGCCGCCCGCGGCGACGCCGTGCTGGCCGAGCTGCTGGAGCGACTGAAGGCACTGGAGCTGGATGCCGAGTGGGCGCTGCTGCAACGCCTGGAAACGGCCTGCCGCGACTGGCCGGCAGGGCCCGGCGCCGCGCAAGCCTGGCTGGAAGCCCTGACGGATACGGCAGCGGCCTGCCGCGAGGCGCTCGAAACCCTGCGCGCCGCGGCACGCGCGGATTAGGAGGCGCTCGGCTCGTCCGCTGCGGACGCGGCGCTCGCCGCGACGGATTCGGCCTTGCTGGAGGCCGGCGCTGCGGAACGGCTGCGCCGTGCTGCCGGCTTGCGGGGCGCAGCCGGCTTGGCAGGCTGCTCGGCCGCGGCTGCCGGGCGCGGTGTGCGCTTGGCCGGAACCGTCGCCTCGCCGGCCGCCGCGGCCGGCTTGGCGCGGCGGGAAGCCGCAGGCTTGCGGGCCGCCGCTTTCGGTGCAGGCTTGCTCTGCGGCTGGTCGGCCGGCGGCGTTCCGGGAGCCATCAGCGTCCGGGCGGCAGCCTCCCTCACCTGGGCGACGCCCTGCGCCAGCTCCAGCGCCTGCAGGGTGTCATGGCGCAGCCGGACGATATAGTCGCGGGTTTCCGCCTGGCGCGCCTTGAGCTCGTCGAGCAGCGGCTCCAGCTCATCGACCGCCTTCCGGCCCCTGACCTGCGCCTTGGCCTTGCCGGCCAGCGCGGCATCCTGCAGCTTCGCACGCGCCTCGTGCAGCTTTTCCTGGACCTTGCTGCGCTGCTTTTCCAGCTTGGCCAGCGCCTTCTCCGCATCCTGCAAAGCCTGGGTACAGGCCTCCTCCAGATGGACGAGCAGATTCTGCGAAAGCTGCTGCAGCAGGTGCAACGGGGTTGTGACAGGGGGTTTCTTGGCCGACATGACTGCTCCTAGCGAAGGGACTCCATCCATACTAACCACCCACCTCACAGCCGCCAACGAGCAACGATGCCGGCGCTGGCGGCGGACTCCGGACAGGAACCCGAGCCGCTGCGGCAAGCAAGGCGGCCTGCTGCCGGGGAAAGGGGTCAGGCGCTGGCGGCGATCTGCCGGTGCGCGTTGTGCAGCACCTCGATCAGGCAGTCTTCCAGCTCGAAGCGTTCGCGCAACAGGCTGCCGAGCGCCTCGAACTCGTGACTCAGGGAACCGTCCTGGCAATCGCCGTTGTCGCAACGGTCGTTGAAGGCCAGCGCCGCCTGGGTGATCGCCTCGAGACGGGGATAGATCTGCCGAGCCAGATCGAGTCCGCGCCGGTCGCCGAAGGATTCGGCCTCGCTCATCAGCTGCTCGTAGACCTCGAAATGCCCTGCGGAAACGTAATCGACCAGCAGTTCGCAGAAGACCTCCAGGGCTTCGGCATTGATCACGGGGGCCGGCTGCTGGTGCTTGATGGTCCCGAAGGCATCGGCCAGCGCGCGTCGCTCGACCAGCCAGCGATCGATCAGGAGATGGACACCGCCCCAGCGTTCCTGGGCGTCTTGATGAATTACAGGCATGGTCTGGCTTCCCTACGTTGTTTTGTTTTTCTAACCCCGGCGGGGCTCGCTATCGGTGCATCCGGCGTGGGAGGGTGCGATCGGACGACAGGATCGACTGACACATGCCGGCAGAGTATGCCCGTCGCGCCGTGCCAGCAAGCCATGCGCCGACGAAAGTTCATACGCTTGTTCGAGGCGCCAGGCGGGCGCCCCGGGGGGAGATCAGACGCGACGCAGCAGCTGGAACAGGGCGAACAGGATCATCGCGACGAACGCCAGCAGGCTCCATTCCGGCAGGCTCATGCCGAACAGCGTCCAGCCGACCTCGGCGCAGTCAGCCGTGCCATGCAGGACCTGGCGGACGATTTCCTGGAACGGCAGTGCCTCCATCATGTATTCCAGGCTGGGCAGGCAGGACGGCAGCTGCTCCGGCGGAATATTCTGCAGCCAGACCTGGCGCCCGGCGGTAGCCGCCCCACCCAGCGCGGCGAACAGGGCGAAGCCGGCATACAGCCGCCGGCCGAGCAGCGCCGGCCCGTGCAGCGCGGCGACCAGACAGACCAGTCCGAAGAGGATGACGAAGATGCGCTGCACGATGCACAGAGGACAGGGATCCAGGCCGACCCCATGCTCCAGGTAGAGCGCACCGCCGAGCAGCGCGAGACTAGCGAGAAAGGCGAGAAGAAAGAGGGAACGTGGGCTGGCCAGGCTCATGGCTGCTCCGAGTCGAAGACAAGGGCGCTACGGTAGAGGAAAGCGCCCCGGGCTTTCAAGGTACGAAAGCTCTAGGGCGCTCGATTCGTGCAGAGCCCGACAGTTGCCCACACGAAGGGGAACGCGGCCGCCCTCAGGGGGTGGCCGGCTCGGACAGCGCAGGCAGCCGGTCGAGCTTCAGCCCTTCCTGGAACAGCCGGTTGCTGTGTTCGGTTTCGCCCAACTGGGCCAGCAGGCGCGCCAGCTCGGCACAGGTTTCGGCGCTGCGGCTGAGGGCCAGGCTGGCCTCCAGGTATTCCCGCGCCTTGTCGAACTGCTCGTTGACCAGGCTCAGGCGGCCGAGAGTCAGCAGCAGCAGCGGATCTTCCGGCTGCTTCTCCAGCAGGCTCTGGGCCAGATGCAGCTGGCGCGACGGGTCGCTGCTGCGTATCTGGCCGTAGAGATAGGCCAGACGATCCTCGTAGTGCTGCTTGAGGGCCGCACGCAGGACCGCCTCGGCCTCGTCCTCCGAACCCAGCTCGCGCAGACGGGTGGCGTAGGCATAGAGCAGGCCGGCATCGTGCTGCAGCGACGAGGGCATCTGGCTCCAGCAGCCGGTCACCAGACTGCGGGCGGTTTCGCCCGCCTTCAGCTCGCCCTTGCCGGCCCGCTCCAGGGCCGCGGCCCAGGTCAGGTGTTCCAGATCGTCCAGCTTGTCGGCCGGCAGCACGCGGCGCTTGCGCAGCGTGGGCAGCAGCTGGCACAGCGCCGACCAGTCCTGCAGCTGGACGTAGAGTTTCTGCAGCAGGCCCAGGACATAGGCATGCTGGGGGTGATCCGCGTGCAGCTGTTGCAGGACGGCCAGCGCCGGCTGGTATTCGCCGCGGTCGATCAACAGGCGGGCCTGGGTCAGGCCGATGGCGACCTCCGCCTTCGGCTCGCGCTCGCGGGCCTGGCGCAGCAGATCATCGCTCTGGGCGTACTCGCCCAGCTCGTTGGCCGCCCGCGCGGCGCCCAGGTAGTGCACCAGCGGCTGCTGGTCGCTGGCCGCGGCCCGGCCCAGCTGACGCAGCGCCTGCTCCCAGTTGCCCTCGGCCAGATCGCGCTGCCCGTGCAGGGCGGCCTGGCGGGCGCGCCGGTTGCGGTTGCGCTGCGACCAGGGCAGCACCACGCCGGCCGAAGCGGCGACCAGGCCGACCGCCCAGCGCAGCACGAAGAAGGCGACACCCAGCACCATCAGCAGGCCGAGGAAGACCCAGAGGCTGGACTCGAAACGGTAGCCCTTGTAGGCGAACAGCACGTAGCCCGGATGCTCGGCGATCGCCATGCCGAGCAGGACGGCGCCGGCGATGACCGCCAGCAGGAGCAGATAGAGACGGCTCATTGACGGGTGCCCTCCTTCTTCGTGGAGGCGGCGGCAGCCTCGGCCTCTTCACGCTGCGCCTGACGGCGCTGCAGATAGTTCTGCAGCGCGCTCACGGTCGGCGACAGGTCGGGCATCTGCAGCGCCACCGGCTGCCTGGACAGCTCGGTCAGGCGTTTGCCGAGGGCGGCGCTCTGCGGATGATCCGGATTGAACTGGCCGGCCAGCACTTCCTGGGCCTGCTGCAGCGCCTGCCGGTAAACCTCGGGAGAGGCATTCAGCACCGCCCACTGGGCCTGCTCCAGGGCCAGCGCCAGGGTCAGGTGGACCTGCGCCAGGTTCTGCCCGCTCAGCAGCGGGCGGATGTCCTGATCGGCGTGCAGGTCGACGCGCACGAAGCGGGAGACCTTTTCCCACAGTTGCTGCCAGCGGTCGGCGACGAGCGGCGCCTGCTCCTGCTCGTAGATCGGCGCCAGCGGCTTGAGCTGGGCAGCCTGCTCGCGCAGCGCACCGAGGCTCAGGAAGAGGCCGATGCGGTCCGGCGGGGTCAGGCTGCGCAGGGCTTCCAGACTGCGCGCCAGCACCTGGCGCACCGGGAAGGAGGCCGGATCATCCTGCTCGCGCAGGATGCCGTCGGCCGCCTCGAGCAGATGACGGGCGCTGTTGATGTCCTGCATGGCGGTCAGACGCAGGTTGGCCAGGCGCAGCAGGTATTCGGCCTCGGCCAGCCGCCAGTCCTCGCGGCTGGCGCCGGTCAGCTTGTCGAGCCGCTGGACGAGCTTCTCCTGGCCGCTCTCCAGCATGGACATGGTGCGCGCTTGTGCCTCCAGATCGGAACGCGCCGCGAACTGCGACAGGCGGCCGGTGATGCTCCGCTCGCTCTGCTTCAGGGCATCCATCTGGCTGCTCAGGGCAGACTCGAAGCGGCTGCTCTGCACCAGTTCGCCGGCCTGCATCTCGCGCAGCTGCCAGAGGCCCCAGCCGCCGAGACCCGCGCCGCCGGCGCCGATCAGCAGGGCCAGGACGGCCACGGCGCCGGAGACTCCGCCACCCTTGGCGGTCGGGGCGGGCGCGGCGAGCGGTTGTTCATTGTTGTTGTTCGTAGGAGTGTTCGGGGGGGCTGCTTCGCTCACGTATACATCCTTCGGGTCAAAAGGTCGGCGCTGGGCGGCCCTGGAGCGCGGCCAGCAAGGCAGTGGCACTGGCGCCATGGCAGTCCACGACAGTCTGGAATCCCGCCGCACGGGCCATTTCGGCGACCCGCGGACTCGGCACAAACAAGGGTATCCGAAGCAGTGCCGGCCAGTCAGCCGCCGCCAGCTGGCGCAGATGCTCGAATCCTTGCCCGCTGCTGATCTGCAGGCCGTTCAGGCGCCCCATGCGGATCCGCTCGAGCAGGGTGCCGGGCGGGTAGTCCGGCAGGGTGCGCCGGTAGAGTTCGACATGATCGACGGGCAGCCCCCGGCTGTGCAACGAGTCGGCGATGAGTTCGCGACCGCCCTCCCCGCGCAGGATCAGCACCCGCGGCCGGGGCACGGCCAGCGCTGCGGCCAGCTCGGGCAGCGCCAGCAGCGCCTCGCTGTCCTCGCCGGCGGTCGGCCAGACAGCCCTCAGGCCGTAGTCGGCGAGGATCTCGCCGGTCGCCGCGCCGACGCCGAACCAGCACTGGTTCGCCGGCGGCTGTGGCCAGTAGCGGTCGAGCAGCTCCAGGCCCAGGCGGGCAGCGGGCTTGCTGACCACGATGACCGCGCTGTAGCGATCCAGGTCGAGAAACAGACTGCGCAGTTCCGGGGTTTCCGCCAGCGGCTCGATAGCCAGCAGCGGCAGGCTGCTGCCGTGGATGCCCTCCTCGGCCAGGCGGCCGGCCAAGGCGGCGCACTCCTCGGCCGGACGGGTGAGCAGCAGACGCCATCCATTGGAGTCCGGCCGCACCGTCATGGCCGCTCGCTCTCGCCGTAGACCGCCGCCAGAATCCGCTGTGCGCCCTGGGCCAGCAGCGCCTCGGCCACCCGCACGCCGAGCGCCTCGGCCTCGCCGCTGGGGGCACGCTCTTCGGCGCGCAGCAGCAGGCTGCCGTCCGGCTGACCGACCAGACCGCGCAGCCACAGCTGGTCGCCCTCCAGCTCGGCATAGCAGGCGATGGGCACCTGGCAGCCGCCGTTGAGGCGCTTGTTCAGCGCGCGTTCGGCGCCGACCCGCAGCGCGGTCGGCGCATGGTTGAGCGGCGCGAGCAGGGCCTGGATCTCGCGGTCGGCGCTGCGGCACTCGATGCCCACCGCGCCCTGCCCGCCGGCCGGCAGGCTGTCGGCGACGGCGATCCGGGAGCGGATGCGCGCCTCGAAGCCGAGGCGGATCAGCCCGGCGGCGGCGAGGATGATGGCGTCGTACTCGCCGGCATCCAGCTTGGCCAGACGGGTATTCACATTGCCGCGCAGGAACTGGATCTTCAGGTCGGGGCGGCGCGCCAGCAGCTGGGCCTGGCGGCGCAAGCTGGAGGTGCCGACCACGCTGCCGGCCGGCAGTGCGTCGAGACTGGCAAAGGCGTTGGAAACGAAGGCGTCGCGCGGATCCTCGCGCTCGCAGATGCAGTACAGGCCGAGCCCCTCGGGGAACTCCATCGGCACGTCCTTCATCGAGTGCACGGCGATGTCGGCTTCGTTCTCCAGCAGGGCGGTTTCCAGCTCCTTGACGAACAGCCCCTTGCCGCCGATCTTCGCCAGCGGCGCGTCGAGCAGCTTGTCGC
This sequence comes from Azotobacter chroococcum, assembly GCF_002220155.1. Classification (NCBI taxonomy): domain Bacteria; kingdom Pseudomonadati; phylum Pseudomonadota; class Gammaproteobacteria; order Pseudomonadales; family Pseudomonadaceae; genus Azotobacter; species Azotobacter chroococcum. Next base: position 4,153,521 of record NZ_CP011835.1, read on the forward strand.
CGCGGCTGACCATCGGCACCAGGCTGACCACCAGCCCCGGGTGGGCCTGTTCCAGACGCGCCTTGACGTGTTCGGCCTGCCACAGGGCCAGGGCACTCTTGCGGGTGGCGATGCGGATCTCGCGGGACATGGGGCATTCCAGAACGACGGAGTGCCGGGGATGATAGCAGGATCGGGCTGAAAGCTGGGCAGTCCTGCCCGTGGGGGACGCGCCGTCCATGCGCAGGGTGATGGCAGCAGGCCTCCCGGCCGGCCGGACGAACCTCAGGGCGCGGCCAGGTGGTTGTGCATCAGCTTGCGCACCCCGGCGACGTGCCGCCGGCTCACGGTCAGCGCGGAGTCGCCGAGGCCGCGCAGATAGAGCTGGAAATGCCCGAGCGGCGTGCGCTGCAGCCGTTCAATGCGGTCGCGGGCGACCAGCGCATTGCGATGGATGCGCACGAAGCGCTCGCCGAACTCATCCTCCAGGGCCTTCAGCGGCTCGTCCAGCAGCACTTCGCCGCCCTCGTGGCGCAGGGTCACGTACTTGTGGTCGGCGATGAAGAAGATCGCCTTGTCCACCGGCACCAGCTCGATACCCCGGCGGGTGCGCGCGCTGATATGGGTACGCGGCACATTGCCATCCGTCAGCGGCGGACGGGTCAACGCGGCCAGCTGGACCCGGCTGGGACGCTGGGCCCTCTGCAGGGCCTCGCGCAGCTGCTCGAGCCGCACCGGCTTCAGCAGATGGCCCACGCCGGTGTTCTGCAGCGCCGCCACGGCGAATTCATCGGCGGCGGCGCAGAAGATCAGGGCGGGCGAGGCCTCCCGCTCGCACAGCCGGGCGGCCACCTGCAGGCCGTCCAGCCCGGGCATGCGGATATCCAGCAGAACGATATCCGGCCTCAAGTTGTCGATCAGGGCCAGCGCCTCCTCGCCGTTGCCGGCCGGAGGCTCGAGCACGCGATAGCCATCGAGCTCGCTCACCTGTCGGCAGAGCTGCTCCCTGGCCAGAGGGTCGTCGTCGACGATCAGAACATTCATGTTGCTTCGGCTTCCCGCGTCAGTCCGGACATGAATAGCGTAGACAGCCGGAGTGACAGCCGTCACGGTCCGGGCCGGGAGAATTGTGCGGCACGCGGCGCCGGGCGCGGCCGGCAGGGGCTGCAGGGTTTTCCCGCATACCCTGCTATCATCCGCCAGGGCCTGTTAACACTACCCTCCGCAGTTGCGGAGGGTAGTGTTAACAGGCCCTCGTCCATCCACCCTGACGGCCGCCTCCGCGGCCGTCCGCATTTGCGCAGCAGCCGAGAGAACGCCATGAGCGCCGAGAAAACCAACCAGTCCTGGGGCGGCCGTTTCAGCGAGCCGGTCGACGCCTTCGTCGCCCGCTTCACCGCCTCCGTCGACTTCGACAAGCGCCTGTACCGCCACGACATCATGGGCTCCATCGCCCACGCCACCATGCTGGAGCAGGCCGGCGTGCTGAGCATTGCCGAGCGCGACGCGATCATCGACGGCCTCACCCAGATCCAGGCCGAGATCGAGGCCGGCCAGTTCGACTGGCGCGTCGACCTGGAGGACGTGCACATGAACATCGAGGCGCGCCTGACCGATCGCATCGGCATCACCGGCAAAAAGCTGCACACCGGACGTAGCCGCAACGACCAGGTGGCCACCGACATCCGCCTGTGGCTGCGCGACGAGATCGACGTGATCATCAAAGAGATCACCCGCCTGCAGGAAGGTCTGCTGGAGCAGGCCGAGCAGCACGCCGACGTCATCATGCCCGGCTTCACCCACCTGCAGACCGCCCAGCCGGTGAGCTTCGGCCATCACCTCCTGGCCTGGTTCGAGATGCTGTCGCGCGACCACGAGCGCCTGGTCGACTGCCGCAAGCGGGTCAACCGCATGCCGCTGGGCTCGGCCGCGCTGGCCGGCACCACCTACCCGATCCAGCGCGAGATCACCTGCCGGCTGCTCGGCTTCGAGGCCATCGGCGGCAACTCGCTGGACGGCGTGTCGGATCGCGACTTCGCCATCGAATTCTGCGCCGCCGCCTCCCTGGCGATGATGCACCTGTCGCGCTTCTCCGAGGAGCTGGTGCTGTGGACCAGCGCCCAGTTCAACTTCATCGAGCTGCCCGACCGCTTCTGCACCGGCTCGTCGATCATGCCGCAGAAGAAGAACCCGGACGTCCCCGAGCTGGTGCGCGGCAAGTCCGGCCGGGTGTTCGGCGCGCTGACCGGCCTCTTGACCCTGATGAAGGGCCAGCCGCTGGCCTACAACAAGGACAACCAGGAGGACAAGGAGCCGCTGTTCGACGCCGCCGACACCCTGCGCGACAGCCTGCGCGCCTTCGCCGACATGGTCCCGGCGCTCAAGCCGCGCGTCGAGGTGATGCGCGAAGCCGCCCGCCGCGGCTTCTCCACCGCCACCGATCTCGCCGACTACCTGGTGCGCAAGGGCCTGCCGTTCCGCGACTGCCACGAGATCGTCGGCCATGCGGTGAAGTACGGCGTTGCGACCGGCAAGGACCTGGCCGAGATGTCGCTGGATGAGCTGCGCCAGTTCAGCGACCAGATCGGCGACGACGTGTTCGCCGTGCTGACCCTGGAAGGCTCGGTCAACGCCCGCGACCACATCGGCGGCACCGCGCCTGCCCAGGTGCGCGCCGCCGTGGCCCGCGGCAAGGCGCTGCTGGCCGCGCGCTGAGACCGGGCTGTGTAGCGCGGGCGTGCCGCGCCGCCCGCACTACAGCCAGTTCTTGAACCTGAACCAGGCGTAGGACAGCGCCGCCGAGCCGACCATCAGGCCCAGCGCCAGCGGGTAGCCGAAGTACCACTCCAGCTCCGGCATGTGGCGGAAGTTCATCCCGTAGACGGTGCCGACCAGGGTCGGCGGCAGGAACAGCACCGCGGCGATGGAGAACACCTTGATGATGCTGTTCTGCTCGATGCTGATCAGCCCGAGGGTGGCCTCGAGCAGGAAGCTGCTCTCCCCGGACATCTTCGCCTGGTACTCGCCGAGGGAGCGCACGTCCCGTTCGGCGGTCTGCAGCCAGCCCCGCGCCGCCTCGTCCAGCCAGCCGTTGCCGGCCTGGCGGACGTAGCTGATCTGCCGGTCGATGCTCAGCAGGCTCTCGTTCAGTCGGGCCTGCAGGGCATTGTGCCGCCCGAGCAGCTTGACGACCTTCTGCAGGTCGGTCTTTTCCGGGTGGCGCTCGGCGGACTCGCTGAAGATCGCCCGCGACAGGCTGTTCAGTTGCTTCTGCAACGTCTCCAGCACGTCGGCGATGCGGTCGACGACGCTGTCGATCAGCGCCGCGAAAACCAGCTCGCTGCAGCACTTGGACCCGAGCCGCTGGACCCGCTGCCCGGCGAAGGTGCGAAACGCCGACAGCTCGGCGTAGCGCACCGTTACCAGCCACTGGCGGCCGAGCACAAAGGACACCTCGGCGATGCCGGGCTGATGCTCGCTGATGCCGCTGACCAGGCTGGCGGTCATGTAGAGGGTGCCGGCACTCTCGTAGAAGCGCGAGGAATCCTCGATCTCCGTCATTTCCTCGCGGGTCGGGATGTCCACCCCGAGCATCCGCTCGAGGAACAGCTCCTCCTCGCGGCTGGGCTGCAGCAGGTCGATCCACAGAGCGCCCGGCGGCAGCGCCTGGAGATCTTGCGCCGGCTGCCGGCGCAGGCCGTCGGCGTCGAGCAGGTAATAGGTGATCATGCAATGCCGTCCTGTTCCAGGGCATGGAGTGGAATGGACCGGCGACCGCGGCCTGCGGCCGGTCGCCGGGCGTTATCATCGCGCGGCCGATCCACCACGGAGTCACCGTCCATGAGTGCCGAGCGAACCACCGACGCGCGCAGGAGCACCTCGGGCGCCCCGCGCTTCCAGATCGCCGCCGACCGCCAGTCGGCCACGCGGCGCGTACGTTATATCGAGACCAGCCATGCCGACGACGGGAGCTGCCGTCTCTGCCAACTGGACAGCGGCACCTTGACCGCCGCAGGAGAACCCATGAGCCAGCCAGACCAAGAACCGATGGACGACGAAGCCTTCGCCGAACAGACGCTGATCGAGGCCATCGAGAACCAGATCGCGGCGGACGACCCGCCGGCCGCCAAGGCCACCCTGAACAAGCTGACCCTGGTCGGCTACGAACGGGAGGAGAGCCTCCGCCTGATGGCCCTGGTACTGGCCCACGAGATCGCCGCCATGCTGCGCGAGGACCGCCCGTTCGACAGCGCCTGGTACGCGCAGGCCCTGCGCGCGCTGCCGGAGCTGCCCGAGGCGGCCGGCTAATCAGCGCGACGGCCGCTACACTGGAGGACAACCGCCGTCGCCGACGGCCTGCCCCTGGAGTTGCCCATGGCCTTCACCCAAACGCTGGTTGCCGAACTGGAAATCCTCGCCCTGTTCAACCTGGACAACGTCCAGGAAGAAGGCATCAAGGTCCACCAAGATGCCGCCCCGGAGGCTGTGGCCGCCGCCCGCCGGCTGCACGACAAGGGTCTGATCAGCCGACCCGACGGCGGCTATCTGACCAGTCTGGGCGTGGACGCCGCCGAACAGGCGCAGAGCCTGCTGACCATCCTGAGCGGTCCGCGCTGACCGCCCGCGGCTCAGAGCTCGGGGAACTCCAGTTCCTCGCCGACCTGTTCGAGGGTGACGCGGGCCAGCAGCTCACCCAGGGAGTCGCCGCTGGCATCGCAGATCCAGCGGCCTCCGGCTTCGTCGTAGTCGAAGTGGAAGCCGCCGGAGCGCGCCGCCAGCCACAGCTGGCGCAGCGGCTCCTGGCGGCTGAGGATGAGCTGGCTGCCGTTCTCGAAGCGGACGGACAGCACGCCCGCGGAGTTCTCCAGATCGACGTCCAGGTCGCTGTCTTCGAAAATGTCCTCGACGGCCTGCTGCAGGTCGTCGATCAGTCCGTGGAAGCGGGCTTCGGTAAGGCTCATGCGGGTTCCTCGTCAGAACAATGGCGCTCAAGGCTGGCAACGATAGCCGATTCACACGCCGGCGGGGATGGCAGCGCCCTGCAGGGCCCGCCCGGCGGGGGGCCCGCGCATAGGCAAGGCGCCGGGGGGCCGGTATACTCCGGCGCACTCGATGCGTTCACAAGGATTTCCGTCATGAAGCGCCTGCTGCTTCAGCTACTCGCTCTGGCCGTGCTCGCCGCTCCCCTTGCCGGCTGTGGTCAGAAGGGCCCGCTCTACCTTCCTGACGACAAGAAAGCCGGCCACCGCAAAGACCGTTTCGAATTCTAAGAACCTGCCCGGTCGCCGCTGCGCGCCAGGACAGGCTTCTTCCCAGGAGGCCCCCATGGAACCCTTCAACTACCGCGACGGCTCGCTGTTCGCGGAAGGCGTGGCGCTGTCCGCCATTGCCGCACGCTTCGGCACCCCCACCTACGTCTACTCCCGCGCCCATATCGAGGAGCGCTACCGCGCCTACGCCGACGCCCTGGCCGGCATGCCGCACCTGGTCTGCTTCGCGGTCAAGGCCAACTCCAACCTCGCCGTGCTGAACCTCCTGGCGCGCCTCGGCGCCGGCTTCGACATCGTCTCCCGCGGCGAGCTGGAGCGCGTGCTGGCCGCCGGCGGCGATCCGGCGAAGGTGGTGTTCTCCGGGGTCGGCAAGACCCGCGAGGACATGCGCCGCGCCCTCGAGGTCGGCGTGCACTGCTTCAACGTCGAATCCGAGGTGGAGCTGGAGCGCCTGCAGGAAGTCGCCGCCGAACTCGGCGTCAAGGCCCCGGTGTCGCTGCGCGTCAATCCGGACGTGGATGCCCAGACCCATCCCTACATCTCCACCGGGCTCAAAGAAAACAAGTTCGGCATCGACATCGAGCAGGCCGAGGAGGTCTATGTCGGCGCCGCCGCGCTGCCCAACCTGGAGGTGCTCGGCGTCGACTGCCACATCGGCTCCCAGCTGACCACCCTCTCGCCCTTCCTCGACGCCCTGGACCGCCTGCTGCTGCTGGTCGACCGCCTGGCCGCGCGCGGCATCGCCATCCGCCACCTGGATCTCGGCGGCGGCCTCGGCGTGCAGTACCGCGCCGAGCAACCGCCTGCGCCCGGCGAGTACATCGCCGCGGTGCGCGACCGGCTTGCCGGCCGCGCCCTGGCCCTGGTCTTCGAGCCGGGCCGCTCGATCGTCGCCAACGCCGGCGTGCTGCTGACCCGTGTGGAATACCTCAAGCACACCGAGCACAAGGACTTCGCGGTGATCGACGCGGCGATGAACGACCTGATTCGCCCGGCCCTCTACCAGGCCTGGATGGACGTGGTGCCGGTGACCCCCCACGGCGGCGAGGTCTGCAGCTACGACTTGGTCGGACCGATCTGCGAGACCGGCGACTTCCTCGCCAAGGACCGCGAGCTGGCCCTGGTCGAGGGTGACCTGCTGGCGGTGCGCTCGGCCGGCGCCTACGGCTTCGTCATGAGCTCCAACTACAACACCCGCGGCCGCGCCGCCGAGGTGCTGGTGGACGGCGAGCAGATGCACCTGGTCCGCTGCCGCGAAACCATCGAGGAAATCTACGCCGGCGAAAGCCTGCTGCCCAACTGACACGGAGGCAGGCATGCTGCTGCGTTTCACCAAGATGCACGGCCTCGGCAACGACTTCATGGTCCTAGATCTGGTCAGCCAGCACGCGCACATCCAGCCCAAGCACGCCCGGCAGTGGGGGGACCGCCATACCGGCATCGGCTTCGACCAACTGCTGATCGTCGAGCCGCCGAGCCGGCCGGACGTGGACTTCCGCTACCGCATCTTCAACGCCGACGGCTCGGAGGTGGAGCAGTGCGGCAACGGCGCGCGCTGCTTCGCCCGCTTCGTGCTCGACAAGCGCCTGACGGTGAAGAAGCGCATCCGCGTGGAAACCAGGAGCGGTCTCATCGAGCTGGACGTTCGCCCGGACGGCCAGGTCTGCGTCGACATGGGCCCGCCGCGCCTGGAGCCGCAGGAGATTCCCTTCCAGGCCGAAGCCGCCGCCCTCAACTATTGTGTCGAGGTCGACGGCCGGGAGGTCGAGTTCGCCGCGCTGTCCATGGGCAATCCCCATGCGGTGCTGCGGGTGGAGGATGTGGAAAGCGCACCGGTGCACGCGTTGGGGCCTAAACTGGAACATCACCCACGCTTTCCGCAGCGGGTCAACGTGGGCTTCCTCCAAGTCGTCGACCGCCAGCACGCCCGGCTGCGCGTCTGGGAGCGCGGTGCCGGCGAGACCCAGGCCTGCGGTACCGGCGCCTGCGCGGCGGCGGTGGCGGCGATCCGCCAGGGCTGGATGGATTCGCCGGTGCTGATCGATCTGCCGGGCGGCCGACTGTCCATCGCCTGGGCAGGCCCTGGCCAATCGGTGATGATGACCGGCCCGGCGGTGCGCGTGTATGAAGGCCAGGTACGTCTATGAGGGTGTAGCCAATGAGTGAGCAGTCCCAGGAACCCGTCGATGCCACAGCGGTTGAAGATTTCCTGCGCCGGAATCCGCAGTTTTTCCGGGGGCGCGAAGAACTGCTGGCGGAGCTGAGCATTCCCCATCCGAGCGGCGCCGCGGTGTCGCTGGTGGAGCGCCAGCTCGGCCTTTTGCGCGAGCGCAACCACGAGCTGCGCGGGCGTCTGGGACATCTGATGGAGGTGGCCCGCGACAACGACCGGCTGTTCGACAAGACCCGCCGCCTGGTCCTCGACCTGCTCGACGCAATCACCCTGGAAGAGGCGGTCGGCCTGGTCGAGGACAGCCTGCGCCACGAGTTCCAGATTCCCTTCGTCGGGCTGATCCTGTTCGGCGAGCACGCCAGTCCGGCCGGCCGCTGGGTCGACACCGAGGAAGCCCTGCAGGCCATCGGCGGCCTGCTGGCCTGCGGCAAGCCGCTGTGCGGCGTGCTGCGCAGCCACGAGCTGGGCTTCCTGTTCGGCGAGGAGCGCCGTCCGCAGATCGGCTCGGCCGCGGTGGCCGCCCTCGACCACCAGGGCCTGCACGGCGTGCTGGCGGTCGGCAGCCCCGATCCCCAGCACTACCGGAGCAGCCTCGGCACCCTCTTTCTCGGCTACATCGCCGACGTCCTCGCCCGCCTGCTGCCGCGCCTGGCCAGCAGCCCGCTGCGCCCGGTCCGTTAGGGCCTAGAGCATGCAGGCCGATCTCGACGCCTTCCTCGACCACCTGCGCAGCGAGCGCCAGGTGTCGCAGCACACCCTCGACGGCTACCGCCGCGATCTCGGCAAGGTCTTCGCCTACTGCGAGCGGGAAGGCCTGGCTGCCTGGAGCGCCCTGGACGCTGCCCGCCTGCGCCGGCTGATCGCCAAACTGCACCTGCAGGGGCTCTCCGGCCCCAGCCTGGCACGCCTGCTCTCGGCGGTGCGCGGCTTCTATCGCTACCTGCTGCGCGAGGGCCGCTGCCAACACGACCCCGCCGCCGGCCTGAGCCCGCCCAAGAGCGAACGCCGGTTGCCGCGCACCCTGGACGCCGACCGTACCCAGCAGCTCCTCGACGGCGCCGTCGAGGACGACTTCATCGCCCGCCGCGACCAGGCTATCCTCGAACTCTTCTACTCCTCCGGCCTGCGCCTCTCGGAACTGGTCGGCCTGGACCTGGAGCGCCTCGACCTGGCCGCCGGCCTGGTGCGAGTGCACGGCAAGGGCAACAAGGTCCGCGACCTGCCGATCGGCCGCAAGGCGCGCGAGGCGCTGGAGGCCTGGCTGCCGCTGCGGGCGCTGACGCGGCCGGCCGACGGCGCGCTGTTCGTCGGCCGCCAGGGCCGCCGCCTGGGCCCGCGCGCCGTGCAGCTGCGGGTGCGCCAGGCCGGCGTGCGCGAGCTGGGCCAGCACCTGCACCCGCACATGCTGCGGCACAGCTTCGCCAGCCATCTGCTGGAGTCCTCCCAGGACCTGCGCGCCGTGCAGGAACTGCTCGGGCACGCCGACATCGCCACCACGCAGATCTATACCCATCTCGACTTCCAGCACCTGGCGGCGGTCTACGACCAGGCCCATCCGCGGGCGCGCCGTCGCAAGGACGAGACCCCATGAACATCCGCCTGATCACCTTCGACCTCGACGACACCCTGTGGAACGTCGCCCCGGTCATCGAAAGCGCCGAAGCCGAGCTGCGCGACTGGCTGGGCCGTCATGCGCCCCTGCTCGGCGCGGTGCCGGTCGAGCACCTGTGGCCGATCCGCGCCCGCCTGGTCGAAGGCGAGCCGGCGCTCAAGCACCGCATCAGCGAGCTGCGCCGCCGCGTGCTGCTGCACGCCCTCGAGGAGGCCGGCTACCCCGCTGCCGAGGCGCGGGAGCTGGCCGGGCAGGCCTTCGAGACCTTCCTCGCCGCGCGCCACCGCATCGAGTTCTTCCCCGAAACGCAGCCGACCCTGGAAATCCTCGCCGACCGCTACGTCCTCGGCGTGCTGACCAACGGCAACGCCGACGTGCGCCGCCTGGGCCTGGCCGACTATTTCCGCTTCACCCTCTGCGCCGAGGAGCTGGGCATCGGCAAGCCCGATCCGCAGCCGTTCCGCGAGGCGCTGCGGCGCGGCGGGGTGTCCGCCGAGCAGGCGGTGCACATCGGCGACCATCCCGACGACGATATCCAGGGCGCCCAGCGCGCCGGCCTGCGGGCGATCTGGTACAACCCCGCCGGCAAGCCCTGGAGCCACGCCGGCGCGCCGGATGCGCAGATCGCCAGCCTGGCCGAGCTGCCGGCACTGCTCGGCCGCTGGCAGGCCGGCTGACGGCCGTGCCCGGCGAGCCCCGCGCTCCCGGACTCCAGCAGACCTGCCCGGCGTCGAGCCGCTATCGCCTGCTGCCGCCAGCGCTGGTGCTGCTCGCCGGCAGCCTGTTCGTCGCCTGGGTGTTCGGCGTCCGGCCGCGCCTGGCGGACGGCCCCTGGCGCGCCGGCGTGCTGCTCGCCAGCCTGGCGCTGGCCACCCATCTGCTGCCCGGCTTCACTCCATTGTGGCTCGCCGAACCCCATCAGCTCAGTCCCGATGCGTCGCCCTACGGCGTGCGCCTGTCATGGGACAAGCTGCTGCTCGGCGCCACCCTGCTCGGCTGGTGGTGGACGGAAACCGCCGCGCGCCCCCACTCCCCGGCATGGCCCGGCCGGGCCTGGGCCCTGGCGACCCTGCTCGGCGTGCCGGCGCTGGCCCTGGCCACCGGCCTGGTGGCCTGGCAGCCGAAATGGCCCGCCGAGCTGCCGGTCTGGCTGGCGGTGAATCTTGGCGTGACGGTGCTGGCCGAGGAACTGCTGTTCCGCGGCCTGCTGCAGGGCGCGCTGGTACGGCGCCTCGGCACGGTCCGGGGGATCATTCTGGGCGCCACCCTGTTCGGCCTGGCCCATGCGCCCGTCAGTCCGCTGTTCGCCCTGCTCGCCGGTGCAGCAGGCCTCGGCTATGGCGGGGTCATGCAACTGTCCGGGCGGCTGGGCAGCGCCGTGCTGCTGCACGGAGCGGTCAACCTGCTGCACTTCCTGCTGCTCAGCTACCCGCTGCGCCTGAACTGAAGGCGCAAAAAAAGCGGCCCGGGATTCACTCCCGGGCCGCCCTTGCGCCACCAACCGGCTGGAAAGGCTCAGATGGGGCGGCTGCCATACTTGCTGTCGGGCTTCTTCGGCGGGTCGGCGACCACGTTCGGCTCGACCTCCTGCACCTTGCCGCCGCGCGCCAGGAATTCCTCCATGGCCCGCGCCAGCGCTTCGCGATCCTTCTGCTTGGCCTCGATGCTGGGCATCTCGTCGACCTCGGCGGAGCTCTTGGACTTCTTGCCGGAAGCCACCACCCGGTCGCTGCCGTCGTCCTCCTCAGCCGCTGCTTCGTCGGCAGCATTCAGCTCTTCACCGTCCTCCTCTTCACCCGCTTCCAGCTCTTCCTGTTCCAGTTCTTCATCGCTCATGTTCGACCTCACGACTTGGGTACAGCAGGTTGGTTATAGTCCCGCCAGCGATCACCGCGACCCTGGCCCGCGGACACTGCAATCGATGGGCGATTCCAGCTCTGAGAGCTGCGCCGAAAAAATCAGTTCCCCTGGCCCTGCAGCGTGGCCAGGACCCGACGCACACCGCCCTGCTCGCGGTGCTCGCCGAGATAGATGCCCTGCCAGGTCCCCAGCGCCAGACGCCCCGCCGTCACCGGCAGCAGCAGCTGGCAGCCCAGCAGACTGGCCTTGAAGTGCGCCGGCAGATCGTCCGGCCCTTCGTAGTCATGTTCGTAGCCGCCCTCGCCCTGGGGCACCAGACGGTTGAAGAAGCGCTCGAAATCGCGCCGCACCGCCGCGTCGGCATTCTCGTTGACGGTCAACGAGGCCGAGGTGTGCTGCAGCCAGAGGTGCAGCAGCCCCACCCGGCAGGAGGCCAGCGCCGGGAGACCGGCCAGCAGCTCGTCGGTCACCAGGTGGAAGCCGCGCGGCCGCGCCCGCAGGGTGATGGTCGTCTGTTGCCACATCTGCCGCAGTTCCTGGGTTGTGCCGCGGGAATTCTAGCGCGGCGCGGAAAAAAGCAAAGGGCGCCGAAGGCGCCCTTTTGACGGCTTGCCACCGGCGATGGGGGCAAAACCGCAGCGTGAACGGCGGCCGGAGCGTGCCGGCCGCCCTGCCCACACTCAGAGGTTGTAGCCGCGCTCGTTGTGCAGGGAGAGGTCGAGACCGATGGTTTCCTCCTCGTCGCTGACGCGCAGGCCCATCACCCGCTCGATCACCTTGAGGATCACGAAGGTGACGACGCCGGTGTAGATCACGGTGAAGAGCACGCCCTTGATCTGGATCCACAGTTGGGTGGCGATGCTGTCCACCTCGCCGAAGCCGCCCAGGGCCGGAGCCGCGAACAGGCCGGTCAGCACCGCACCGACGATGCCGCCGACGCCGTGCACGCCGAAGGCGTCGAGGGAGTCGTCATAGCCGAAGCGGCGCTTCACGGCGGTGGCGCTGTAGAAGCAGATCGCGCCGGAGGCCAGGCCGATCACCAGCGCGCCCATCGGGCCGGCGGTGCCGGCGGCCGGGGTGATGGCCACCAGGCCGGCGACCACGCCGGAGGCGATGCCCAGGGCGCTCGGCTTGCCGTGGGTCAGCCACTCGGCAGCCATCCAGGCCAGCGCCGCGGCGGCGGTGGCGATCTGGGTCACCAGCATGGCCATGCCGGCGGTGCCGTTGGCGGCGATCGCCGAGCCGGCGTTGAAGCCGAACCAGCCGACCCACAGCATGGCCGCGCCGATCAGGGTGTAGCCGAGGTTGTGCGGGGTCATGGCGACGCCCGGGTAGCCCTTGCGCTTGCCCAGCACCAGGCAGGCGACCAGGCCGGCGACACCGGCGTTGATGTGCACCACAGTGCCGCCGGCGAAGTCGAGCACGCCCCAGTCCCACATCAGCGCGCCGTTGCCGCTCCAGACCATGTGCGCGATCGGTGCGTAGACCACCAGAAACCACACCGACATGAACACCAGCATCGACGAGAACTTCATGCGCTCGGCGAAGGCACCGGCGATCAGCGCCGGGGTGATGATGGCGAAGGTCATCTGGAAGGTGATGAAGATGCTTTCCGGGAAGGTGCCGACCAGGCTGTCGGTGCTCAGACCGCTGAGGAAGGCCTTGTCCAGACCGCCGACGAAGGAGCTGAAGTTGAGCACGCCCTCTTCCATGCCGGTGGTGTCGAAGGCCAGGCTGTAGCCGAACAGGACCCAGAGCACGCTGATCAGGCCGGTGATGGCGAAGCACTGCATCATCACCGAGAGCAGATTCTTCGAGCGCACCATGCCGCCGTAGAACAGCGCCAGGCCGGGAACGGTCATGAACAGCACCAGCGCCGTGGCGGTCAGCATCCAGGCGGTATCGCCGGAATCCAGCGAAGCCTCCTGGGCGCTGGCCATGGCGGGCAGGAAGAGAGAGAAAAGGGCAGCAAGCCCTGCGCTTTTGCGCAGCATTGATTATCTCCTGGGGCGGGGGGATCGTAGGCTCAGATCGCGTCGGTGCCGGTCTCGCCGGTACGGATGCGGATGGCCTGTTCCAGATTGACGACGAAAATCTTGCCGTCACCGATCTTGCCGGTGTTGGCAGCCTTGGTGATGGCCTCGATGACATGGTCGAGCTGGCTGTCCTCGATGGCCACGTCGATCTTCACCTTGGGCAGAAAGTCGACCACGTACTCCGCCCCCCGGTACAGCTCGGTATGGCCCTTCTGCCGGCCGAACCCCTTGACCTCGGTGACGGTAATGCCCTGCACTCCAATCTCCGACAGCGATTCGCGTACGTCGTCCAGCTTGAACGGCTTGATGATGGCAGTGACTAGCTTCATGAAACGTATCTCCGTGTAGTGGACTTGCCCCAGGAATAGACGATCCCGATTCAAGTTTAAGCGCAGTGTCTGGCTTGCGTGTGGCCGCCTCGGGCCGGCCTGCTCGACGGCATCGGCGTCTGGCCGACGCCTCAAGGTGCCCTGTCTTCGCAAAGGCAAAAATCATACCGCCAACCACAAACGGCCAAAACCCCCATGAGCGATATGGTTATGAATCTTTCGCCGGACGGCCGCGGGGAAATGCCGCACCCGCCGGTGTACAGCCGCACGAAAACCATGCACGGCAGCCTTGCCGATGCCCCGTGATACACTGGCGAACGACTGATTCCGGAACCGCACCATGCTGCCGCCCAAAGCCCTGTTCGACACCCTCAGCACCCACGCCTCCCGCCTGTTCAGCGGTGAGACGCCGCTCCCGCCCCGCGAACTCGAGGCCCAGCTCAAGGCCTTGCTGCAGAGCGCCTTCAGCAAGCTCGACCTGGTCAGCCGGGAAGAATTCGACAGCCAGATGACCGTCCTCGCCCGCACCCGCGCCCGCCTGGAAGCGCTGGAAGCCAAGGTCGCCGAGCTCGAGGCCCGCCTGGGCGAGCAGCCCCCCACCCCGCCCGCCGCCTGACCGCGCGGGGAATGCGATCAAGGAGCGATCCATGTCCCTGGCCATCGTCCACAGCCGCGCCCAGGTGGGCGTCGAGGCGCCCGCCGTCACCGTCGAGGCGCATCTGGCCAACGGCCTGCCGGCGCTGACCCTGGTCGGCCTGCCGGAAACCGCGGTCCGCGAGAGCAAGGACCGCGTGCGCAGCGCCATCCTCACCTCCGGCTTCGACTTCCCGGCGCGGCGCATCACCCTCAACCTGGCCCCCGCCGACCTGCCCAAGGACGGCGGACGCTTCGACCTGGCCATCGCCCTGGGCATCCTCGCCGCCAGTGAGCAGTTGCCCGCCGAGGCCCTCGGCAACCTGGAGTGCCTCGGCGAGCTGGCCCTCTCCGGCAGCCTGCGGCCGGTCCGGGGCGTGCTGCCCGCCGCGCTGGCCGCCCGTGCCGCCGGACGCACCCTGGTGGTGCCACGGGCCAACGCCGAGGAAGCCAGCCTGGCCTCGGGGCTGAACGTGCTGGCGGTCGACCACCTGCTGGAGCTGGCCGCCCACCTGAACGGCCAGTCCCCGCTGGCGCCCTACCAGGCCCAGGGCCTGCTGCGCCAGACGCTGCCCTACCCCGACCTTGCCGACGTGCAGGGCCAGGCCGCGGCCAAGCGCGCCCTGCTGGTGGCCGCTGCCGGCAGCCACAACCTGCTGCTCAGCGGCCCGCCGGGAACCGGCAAGACCCTGCTGGCCAGCCGCCTGCCGGGACTGCTGCCACCGCTGGACGAGGGCGAGGCGCTGGAGGTGGCGGCGATCCATTCGGTGGCCGGCAGCGCGCCGCTCGCCGCCTGGCCGCAGCGGCCGTTCCGCCAGCCGCACCACAGCGCCTCGGGACCGGCGCTGGTCGGCGGCGGCAGCCGGCCGCGTCCCGGCGAGATCACCCTGGCGCACCAGGGCGTACTGTTCCTCGACGAGTTGCCGGAGTTCGACCGCAAGGTGCTGGAAGTGCTGCGCGAGCCCCTGGAAAGCGGCGAGATCGTCATCGCCCGGGCCAGCGACAAGGTGCGCTTCCCGGCGCGCTTCCAGCTGGTGGCGGCCATGAACCCCTGCCCCTGCGGCTACCTGGGCGACCCTGCCGGCCGCTGCCGCTGCACCCCGGAGCAGATCCAGCGCTACCGCGCCAAGCTGTCCGGCCCGCTGCTCGACCGCATCGACCTGCACATCGGCGTCACCCGCGAGGCCACCGCCCTGGGCGCACCGCGCCTGGACGGTCCGGACAGCGCCGGTGCCGCGGCCCAGGTGGCGGCGGCGCGCACCCTTCAGCTGGCGCGCCAGGGCTGCCCCAATGCGTTCCTCGATCTGCCCGGATTGCACCAGCACTGTGCACTGGACAACGAGGACCGCCAGTGGCTGGAGCGCGCCTGCGAGCGCCTCGGCCTGTCGCTGCGCGCCGCCCACCGCATTCTCAAGGTGGCGCGCACCCTGGCCGATCTCGAGGCGGCGCCGGGGATCGCCCGTGCCCACCTGGCCGAAGCCCTGCAGTACCGGGCCAGCAGCGCCTGAGCGGGAAAGTTTCGGCATCCCCGCCCCGCAGGAGCCAGCTTGCTGGCGATGCTTTTGGGCTGATCGCCAGCACGGGGAAAAAGGGTGGGTTGGAGAAAAAACCTCTCAGCCGCGCACACCCAGCTTGCCCACCAGGCCGCGCAGGGTTTCCTGCAGGTCGGCGGGCATCAGCACCACCTTGGCGTTGTCGCTCTGGGCGAGCTTTTCCACCGAAGCGATGTACTTCTCGCCAAGCAGGTACATCATCGGCCCGGGCTCGCTGCCGACCGCGCTGGTCACCCGGCGGATCGCCTCGGACGACGCCTCGGCCAGCAGCACCTGGGCATTGGCGTCGCGGCGTGCCGCCTCCAGACGCGCCTCGGCCTCGAGGATCGCCGCCTGCTTCTCGCCCTCGGCCTTGGTCACCGCGGCCTTGCGCTCGCGCTCGGCGGCGGCCTGCAGCTCCATCGCCCGCTGCATTGACTCGGACGGCTTGATGTCCTGGATCTCCACCGACTTCACCGTCAGCCCCCAGTCCACCGCCTCGTCGGCGATGCTCTCGCGCAGCCGCGCCTTGATCTTGTCCCGCGAGGACAGCGCCTCGTCCAGCTCCATCTCGCCGACGATGGAGCGCAGGGTAGTCATAATCAGGTTGCGGATCGCCTCGGAAAAGTCGGTGACCCCGTAGACCGCCTTGACCGGATCGGTGACCTTCACGAAGGCGATGGCATTGGCGAGGATCACCGCATTGTCGCGGGTGATGACCTCCTGCTGCTGCACGTCGAGGATGATGTCCTTGGTCACCAGCTTGTAGGCGACGTTGTCGAGGAAGGGAATGATGATATTCAGCCCCGGCCGCAGGGTGACGTGGTAGCGCCCCAGGCGCTCCACGACCCACTCCTCGCCCTGGGCCACCAGCCGCACGCCCTTGGCGATGGTGATGAGAGCGAACGCGAGCACCGCAATCGCCACTGCCAGTCCTGCACTCATGGGTTGCTCCTTGTTCCTTTCTGAAAGATCAGGCTTTGGCTACCTTGACGTAGCTGCCCTCGACCGACACCACCCGCACCCGCTGCCCCGCGGGAATCGCCGTCTCGGCCATGCAGGCCCACTCCTCGGCGCCGAGGACCGGCTTCTGGAAACGCACCCGGCCGCGCTCGAAGGGCGCGACGGCGCTGACCAGCAGACCCACCTCGCCGATCGTCTCGCCGGCCGCCGTGCCGATCCGCGTCGTCTGCCGGCCAGGCCGGAACACGCCGAACCACAGCGCGGTCATCGCCAGCGAACTCAGCGTCCAGACCAGCAGCTGCGCGGTCAGCGAAAGCGCGCCGGCCAGCAGCAGCACGCCCGCCACCAGCAGGGCGCCGAGGCCGAACCAGATCACGAAAAACGCCGGTATGGCCAGCTCCAGCAGGATCAGCACGATCCCGCCGACGACCCAATGCCACCACTCCATTGCCCTTCCTCCTGCGCACTCGGCGTCTACATGTCGGCCGCCGATATTAACTGGCCATTATTGCCGACAACAGGATGCAGCGCTGTGGAACGGTCTTGATCGAGCCCCTGTCAGCGACTCAGGGCTTCGTGCAGATAGTCGGTGAAGGCGCGAACCAGGGCCGAGGCCTGGCGATGCTGCGGATAGACCGCGTAGACCTTCGTCGGCGGCCCCTGGAAGGCTTCGAGCACCGGCAGCAGCGCGCCCGTGGCCAGCTGCGGGCCGACGATGAAGGTCGGCAGCCAGGCGAGGCCGAGCCCGGCGAGGGCGGCGTCGCGCACCAGCTCGCCGTTGTTGACCCGGTAGCGGCCACGCACTCCGACGCGCTCGGGACGACCGTCGCGCCAGTAGGTCCACTCCACCCCCTTGCCGTGGCCGTAGAGCAGGCAGTCGTGCTCGCGCAGCTCCGCCGGCGTCTGCGGCACGCCGCGGCGAGCGAGGTAGGCGGGACTGGCGCAGGTGACCATCTGCTGCGGAGCCAGGGCGCGGGCGATCAGCGTGGAATCGGCGAGCTCGCCGATGCGCACCGCCATGTCGTAGCCCTCCTCGAGCAGGTCGACCCGCCGGTCGCTCAGGTCCAGTTCGACGGCGACCTCCGGGTAGCGCTCGAGAAAGCCCGGCAGCAGGCGACCGAGATGCAGGGTGCCGAAGGACATCGGCGCCGACAGGCGCAGCGTGCCCCGCGGCGTCGCCCGCAGCTGCAGGATGGCCTGCTCGGCCGCCTCCACGTCGTCGAGGATCTGCCGGGCCCGCTCGCAGTAGAGCAGCCCCAGCGGGGTGACGGCGAGCCGGCGGGTCGAGCGGTTGAGCAGGCGCACGCCCAGCCTTGCCTCCAGGCCCATCAGCCGGCGGCTGACGAACTGCTTGGACAGCCCTAGCGCCTCGGCCGCAGCGGTGAAGCTTCCGCCGTCCACCACGGCGACGAACAGACGCATGTCCTCGAGCTGGTTCATTATCACTCCTGGGTAGACGATATTGCGCTTTTCGGCATCTTAATCGAATCGGGAAGAGACACTAGTCTGTACTCACGGTGCAAGACAAGGCACCCCTACCGACCAGGAGATACGGACATGACCCTTTCGACCCCGACCGCCATCCACACCGCCACCGCCTTCGCCGGCCGCGCCCTGCTGGGCTCGCTGTTCATCGTCAGCGGCCTGGGCAAGGCCGCCGCCCCGGCCGCCACCCTCGGCTATATCGGCAGCACCGGCATGCCCTTCCCCACGCTGGCCCTGGCGGCCGCGCTGCTGATCGAGCTGGGCTTCGCCACGGCGCTGCTGGTCGGCTACCGCACCCGCCTGGTCGCCGCCGTGATGGCCGGCTTCACCCTGGCGACAGCCCTGGCGTTCCACAACCAGTTCGGTGACCAGAACCAGCTCATCCACTTCCTGAAGAACCTGGCGATCGCCGGCGGGCTGCTGCAGGTGGCCGCCTTCGGCGCCGGCGCCCTGAGCCTGGATGCCTACCGTAGCCGCCGCATCGCCCACGCCTGAAGCTTCCCGCCCGGCTCCGGCCGGGCCTCGCCGACCGAGGAATCCGAGATGAACACCCACGAACTGCGCCGCTCCAGCGAGCGCGGCCAGGCCGACCACGGCTGGCTGCAGTCCCGCCACAGCTTTTCCTTCGCCGACTACCACGACCCCGAGCAGGTCGGCTTCTCCGACCTCTTGGTGATCAACGACGACCGCGTCGCCGCCGGCCAGGGCTTCGGCCGGCATCCGCACCGGGACATGGAGATCCTCTCCTACGTGCTCGACGGCGCCCTCGAGCACCAGGACAGCCTGGGCAACGGTTCGCTGATCCGCCCGGGCGACATCCAGCTGATGAGCGCCGGCACCGGCATTGCCCACAGCGAGTACAACGCCTCGCCCCGCGAGCCGGTGCACTTCCTGCAGATCTGGATCGTCCCGGCCGTCCGGGGCGTGACGCCGGGCTATCAGCAGCAGCGCTTCGCCGCCGAGGACAAGCGCGGCCGGCTGCAGCTGATCCTCTCGCCGGACGGCGAGCAGGGCTCGCTGCGCCTCCATCAGGACGCCCGGGTCTACGCCGGGCTGTTCGACGGCGCGGAACGGGCCAGCCTGGAACTCGGCGGGCAGCGCCACGCCTACGTGCACCTGGCGCGCGGTGCGCTGAGCGTCAACGGCCAGCGCCTGGAGGCGGGCGACGGCCTGCGCATTCGCCACGCCGAGCGGCTGGAGTTCGCCGACGGCGAGCAGGCCGAGGTGCTGGTCTTCGACCTGCGCCCGCACGAACGGCCGCGAATGGCATGAACGGCGCTGGGCACGGGGCTCAGGGACGACCAGCCGGATCGGCGGGCCAAAGCCCGCTGAAAAGGCGCCGGCCGGGGCTGCTAGAATGCCCGGCCGTCCCGTCCTGCGAGGTCTGCCATGTCCCGACTCAACCCGCGCCAACAGGAAGCCGTGACCTACGTCGGCGGCCCGCTCCTGGTGCTCGCCGGCGCCGGTTCCGGCAAGACCAGCGTGATCACCCGCAAGATCGCCTACCTGATCCAGCAGTGCGGCATCCAGGCCCGGCACATCGTCGCCATGACCTTCACCAACAAGGCCGCCCGCGAGATGAAGGAGCGTGTCGGCAGCCTGCTGCGCGGCGCCGAGGGCAAGGGCCTGACCGTCTCCACCTTCCACAACCTCGGCCTCAACATCATCCGCAAGGAGCACGCGCGGCTCGGCTACAAGCCCGGCTTCTCGATCTTCGACGAGGGCGACATCAAGGCCCTGCTGACCGACATCATGCAGAAGGAGTACGCAGGCGACGACGGCGTCGACGAGATCAAGAACTACATCGGCGCCTGGAAGAACGACCTGATCCTCCCCCAGGAGGCGCTCGACAAGGCGCGCACGCCCAGGGAGCAGACCGCCGCCATCGTCTACCTGCACTACCAGCGCACCCTCAAGGCCTACAACGCGGTCGACTTCGACGACCTGATCCTGCTGCCGGTGAAGCTGTTCCAGGAGCACCCGGACGTCCTGGAGAAGTGGCAGAACCGCATCCGCTACCTGCTGGTCGACGAATACCAGGACACCAACGCCAGCCAGTATCTGCTGGTGAAGCTCTTGGTCGGCATGCGCCACCAGTTCACCGTGGTCGGCGACGACGACCAGTCGATCTACGCCTGGCGCGGCGCGCGTCCGGAAAACCTCATGCAGCTGAAGGAGGACTACCCCTCGCTGAAGGTGGTGATGCTCGAGCAGAACTACCGCTCGACCAGCCGCATCCTGAAATGCGCCAACGTGCTGATCGCCAACAACCCCCACGTGTTCGACAAGCAGCTGTGGAGCGAGATGGGCCACGGCGACGAGATCCGCGTGATCCGCTGCCGCAACGAGGAAACCGAGGCCGAGCGGGTGGCCATGGAGATCCTCACCCTGCACCTGAAGACCGGCCGGCCCTACAGCGACTTCGCCATCCTCTACCGCGGCAACTACCAGTCGCGGCTGATGGAGCTCAAGCTGCAGCACTACCAGATCCCCTACCGCCTTTCCGGCGGCACCAGCTTCTTCGCCCGCCAGGAGGTGAAGGACCTGATGAGCTACTTCCGCCTCTTGGTCAACCCGGACGACGACAACGCCTTCCTGCGGGTGATCAACGTGCCGCGCCGCGAGATCGGCTCGGCGACCCTGGAAAAGCTCAGCCACTACGCCGGCGAGCGCAACCTCTCGCTCTACGAAGCCGCCGGTGAACTGGGCCTCGCCCAGCACCTCGACAGCCGCTACTGCGAGCGCCTGGCGCGCTTCACCCGCTGGATGGACGGCGTGCGCCAGCAGTGCGCGCAGCACGACCCGATCGCCGCCCTGCGCAGCATGGTGATGGACCTCGACTACGAGAACTGGCTCAGGCAGAACGCCTCCAGCGACAAGGTCGCCGAGGTGCGCATGGGCAACGTCTGGTTCCTCGTCGAGGCGCTGAAGAACACGCTGGAGAAGGACGAGGACGGCGAAATGACCATCGAGGAGGCCATCGGCAAGCTGGTGCTGCGCGACATGCTGGAACGCCAGCAGGAAGAGGAGGAAGGCGCCGAGGGCGTGCAGATGCTCACCCTGCACGCCTCCAAGGGCCTGGAGTTCCCCCATGTGTTCATCATCGGCGTGGAGGAGGAAATCCTCCCCCACCGCTCCAGCATCGAGGCCGACACCATCGAGGAGGAGCGCCGCCTGGCCTACGTCGGCATCACCCGCGCCCGGCAGAACCTGGTGCTGACCTTCGCCGCCAAGCGCAAGCAGTACGGCGAGATCATCGACTGCGCGCCCAGCCGCTTCCTCGCCGAACTGCCGCAGGACGACCTGGCCTGGGAAGGCCAGGAGGATGCGCCGGTGGAGGCCAGGGCGGCGCGGGGCAAGAACGCCCTGGCGGACATAAGGGCGATGCTCAAGCGCTGAGACCACCCGCCACAGCGGGTGCACATGAAACACCGGCTCAAGACTGCAGCGATCCGGCGCCCGAACATCGTCACCGGCCTGCCCCTGGCGCACCGGACGTCAATTTCTTCTCATTGGCCGTACCGGCGCACCAAAGATTTCACGCAAGCCTTGTATTGGGGCAGCGTGTGCGCATCGGCCACCACCATGCGATTGAGCGCGCAATCCTCCAAGGCCATGTCCAGCGCGGCATCCACATGGCGTTGCGCGTTGTCATGGTAGAGGCTCGAGCAGGCGTACGGGACGCCGATGACACCCAGAGTGAGGCCCACCTGCCGCAAGAGCCGGATCCAGCGCCGGGGATCGTCTGCCCACTCGACCAGGGCCTCGAAAAAAACCACAACCGGTTTCAATTTCGCGCCTCCTTCGGGGACCTCCCGAATCATCCTTAAGCTCTCGGTGGAGCTGATGATATTCAGGCAAGAAATTGGCCATCCCTGGCAGAGGGGGACTCGCATGGCTCGTCTCCTCGTCCGAGCGGTTTCAGCTGTCACGACCTGGGCGACACACCACGCGGTTCGGTCCGTGCGCCTCGATTTCCCGCGCCTGCTGCCACTGCAAGTCGGCATACCGGCGCAATGAGGCACAGCCCCCGCGGCTCCCGTTCGCGCAAGCCGATAGTTCTCATGCCCGCGTTGGGCCAGTTGCCGAGCCCTGCTCTCGGCGGCGTCGGTTGGTGCGGATCGCCCGGCACCATCGGCGCTTGAACTGCGCCCCCGATGGCGGCCCCAAACGTTCTTACCCGCGCGCACTGTAAGCCATTGCCTACAACGGCTTGAGAACCTTGCGGATTTATTCGGGACGGCTGCCGCACTACAGTCGCTTCCGCGCTGACGGATCGACACAGGCTGGCCAGGATGGCGGCCAGGGACTTTGCCAGCGTGCGGTTCAGCAGGGTCGGAGCATAGGGAGAACCAGGCATCACGGAAACAGGGACGTCCTCACTACTCGCCGTTTCTTATCCGATGAAGTCACCAAGCCCTCGGGCGCCTGCCAAGTCTGCACGACCATCGCGTGCGGATGGAGCCGAGCCGCCGACAGAAGGAACTCAGGTCGAAAGGTTCAGCAACCTCTCGGCCTGCCATTTTCACGAAAATCGACAAACTAGAATAAAAATGATGAAAGCCAGTGCCATCCCCCACTCCTCCTCCCGCCGCTTCCAGGTTCGCGATATTTCCGCCCAGTATGGCTGGCCAACCTTCGACCTCGTTTTCCACGACGCAGAGAGCAGCGTCGTGCGCTGTTCGGAAGCCATATGGGACTCGGAAGCCCAGGCTCTGGTCGAGGCAGAACGGCTCGAAGCCTCTCACGCCTGTCCCGTGCACTGGGAAGCGTCCTGACGGCCCGCCCGAGCCGCTCGATCGGCCGACTCCGGCGCCCGAAGTCCCCGACACCGCATTGCCACCCAGCGCCCGTCGACCTGCCCGCCGGCACAGAGCGCGATTCCGCGCCTGAACGGCTGCGGGCGGGTGGCTCAGGCCGTCGCGGTCTATTGGACCATGGTCCACGAGAAACAGCCTGCACGCCTCCCGCACACACGGCGGCCGGCCTTGTCATATCCGCAACCGGCTGCTGGCATGAAGAGTGCCGTATCCGCCACGGCGGTTCTTCAATCAGGGACAACGAGGAAAACAAGATGCAGAGGAAAGATCTGCCGGGCTGGCTGCTGGCCGCCGGCCTGGGACTGGCCGCCCCCTTCGGCATGGCGGCGCAGGACGACGTGACCCCGGAGCAGGTGGTCTCCGCCCTGGAGGACACCTTCGGCGTGACGCCGGGCGAGCGGCGCAACCACATCAAGGGAACCTGTGCGACCGGCGAGTTCGTCGGCCTGCCCGCCGCGGCCAGCTGGTCGCGCTCGGCGCTGTTTTCCGGACAGCCCGTGCCGGTCGTCGCGCGCCTCTCGCTGCCAGGCGGCAACCCCAAGGTCCCCGACACGGCCAGGTCGCCACGCGGCATGGCCCTGGAGTTCCGCCTGCCCGGCGGCGCCCTGCAGCACATGACCATGCTCAACACCCCGGTCTTCGGCGCGGCGCATCCGAAAACCTTTCTCGACCAGATCGTCGCCCTGAAGCCCGACCCGGCCACTGGCAAACCCGACCCGGCCAAACTCGAAGCCTTCAAGGCCAGCCACCCGGACAGCCGGGCGCAGGCGCAATTTCTCGCCGAACACAACCCGCCGCCGAGCTTCGCCAACAGCAGCTACTTCGGCATCCACACCTTCAAGTTCGTCGACGACACCGGCAAGGCCACCCTGGTGCGCTGGCGCTTCGTGCCCGAGGACGGCGAGAAGCAGCTCTCCGACGAGGAGCTGAAGAGCCTGCCGGCCAACTTCCTCGAGCAGCGGCTGATCGAGCGCACCGCCCGGGGGCCGCTGCGCTGGGACATGCTGGTGAGCATTGGCCAGTCCGGCGACCCGGAGAACGACCCGACCCAGGCCTGGCCGGAGCACCGCGAGCAGGTGAAGGTCGGCACCCTGACCCTGAGCGCGGCGATGCCGCAGAAGGGCGCCGCCTGCGAGAAGATCAACTTCGACCCGCTGGTGATGGCCGAGGGCATCGCCCCGACCGACGATCCGATCCTGCGCTTCCGCTCGCCCGCCTACGCGGTATCCTTCGCCAAGCGGCTGAGCGGGCAGTGACAGCAGGCGAAATACTGGCCAGCCGGGGCAGGCGAAGCGGCAGGTCCGCTGGTCGGAAAGACCTTCCCGCCCCGGATGACAAAACGAAAATACCCACCTGAATCCAGCCATTTATCTTCTGATCGCTGGCAAATATCGATATTTGCCGGCATCGAAGATCGAGTGGGTTTCTGCTATCGCATCGCCAGACCTTGGCTAGACTCAGCTGCAGAGTGCCAGCCCGTGATTGCACACTGACATGCATGTACATGGCTGCCTGCATGGCCTGGACACTGACGCGGCGGACTGTGGCAGCAGTCCGCCGCACCTAGAAACCATCACCTCGAGACGTTGCGGAGTTTTCGCGGAAGCTGTCGCACGTATTAGTCAAAGCCACACCCGCAGTGATGCGGGGCCGGAAAGCCCAGGGTCTTGCCCAAGACAGCCAGGCTGCCTCAACCGTGCGACGAGCACGTCGGTCGGTCCGTATCGATAGGACTGGAACTGCCACTTCAGTGGACGAAGTTCCCCAAACCCTCTATCGAGCAGGAGCTTGACCATGGGCACCATCTTCGAAACTGGCGAAGACGAGATCATCTACGTCAACGACGTCACCATCGACGAAAGCGAGGGGCTGCAGACCAGCGGCGTCGCCACGGCCACCGAGGACAACAACGACGACGACATACTGCTGAGCTCCATCGCCACGCTGCTCGGCACCCTGGACACCTTGGGTGCCCCCGCCGCCGGCGAAGCCATCGAGGCGGCGCAGAACCAGGTGCTGACCTTCGAGGCCGATGTGGACCCGAGCCTCAAGTTCACCCTGAAGAATGGCGAAACCGTGGTTACCGAGGTGCTGAGCGCCTTGAGCACGACCGCTGGCGGCGACCCCATCACCCTGGTCTGGATCAACGCCACCACCATCTTCGGCTATGCCGACCGGGGGGGAGCGAATGAGCGGGTCGCCTTCGCGCTGGTCCTGGAGAAGATAGAACCGACCGTCGGCGATCCCGGCGGCGCGCGAGTCACCATCGTTCAATACGAAGCGATCGAGCATCCCGATAACGGCTCCTTCGACGAGGCCGTCGACCTCACCGGTCTGGTGTTCGTCGATGCCGTCCAGGACGTCGCTTTCGACGACTTCTCCACCGCTGCAGCCGGACAGAACGACTGGAACCTGGTGACCGATCCCGAGACGGGAATCCAGCTCCTGTTCACTGGCTTTGAGCGGGGCATAGACACCGTCAATACCAGCGACTTCGGCATCGGCAGCAACGCGCAGTCGATCGGCGATACCGACGGGATAATCGTCGACTTCGTCAAAGGGCAGACCACGCCGACCCAGACCAGCGCCGACGATCTGGCCAACATCGATTTCAAAGAGCGCGTGGAAGGCCCGAGCGCTGGCTTCACCCTGGTCCAGGTGGGGGGCGGTCCGACCAACCGTGTGGATGCCATGGTCGTTGCCTATGACTCGGATGAAGTGGGCAAGAATCCGCCCCCGCCCGACGGTGATGGGGCCGCGACGGACGACTACACCGACGGCAACATCGATGGCACGCCAAAGACCATCATCAGCATCAAGGTCTGGTTGGTCTCCGACGACCCCAACGTCGCCGAGGTTTTGGTGCGCACTTGGCTACGCGACGGGGAGGTGACCTCAGGTGACGACAGCGGCGTCAGCTTCGCCATCGACGGGGATGGCGTGAAGATCACCGGCCTGCTGGACAACTACCGCGTCGAGTTCGCAGTCGACGGCATGCTCGATCGCTTCAGCGTGCAGAACGTCAGCGGCAGCGGCGGCAACAAGACCTTCGACCTCGGCGACATCCGCCTCGGCGGCCAGGTAGGCGACCAGGCCGAGGTCGGCAGCCATATCAACTTCGAGGACGACGGGCCGAGTCAGACCGTGACGGCCGGCACCACGACGGTGTCCGTCGAACTCGACGAGACCACCGGCGACAGCGACCGCTACGCCAGCGGCGAAACCGCCGACACTTACGTCAACGACGACAACGGCCACCTGGCCCAGGTCACCACCACCGTGGCCGGCGGCCTGGTCAGCCTGTTCAGCGCCGCCGGCGACTACGGCTCGGACGGCGCCGGCACCCTCACCCCGCTGCTGAGCTTCGTCGGCGTGCCGCCCGAAGGCCTCGCCACCAGCCTGAGCGCCACCCACGGCGGCGCCATCACCCTGTTCGCCGACAGCGCCACCCAGCTGAGCGGCAAGGACACCGATGGCCACACGGTGTTCACCATCGCCATCGTCGACGTCGGCGGCGGCGTGCTGCAGTTGCAGACCACCCTGATCGAGGCGCTGGACAACGGCAACGACACCCTGTTCGACGAGGCCGTGGCGCTGCTGCTACCCGCAGGCGCGCTGGAGCTGCAGTACCAGGTCACCCGCAGCGATGCCGAGGGCGACACCGTCGTCGCCTCCGACACCATCCTGCTCGCCGACGACGAAAACTCGGTCTTCGGCTTCGACGACGACGGGCCGACCCAGACGGTGAGCGCCGTCGCCAATGCCGCCGCACAGCTGGAAGTCGAACTCGACGAGACCACCGGCGCCAGCGACCGCTATGCCGCTGGCGAAACCGCCGACACCTACGTCAACGACGACAATGGCCACCTGGCCCAAGTCACCACCACCGTGGCCGGCGGCCTGGTCAGCCTGTTCAGCGCCGCCGGCGACTACGGCTCGGACGGCGCCGGCACCCTCACCCCGCTGCTGAGCTTCGTCGGCGTGCCGCCCGAAGGCCTCGCCACCAGCCTGAGCGCCACCCACGGCGGCGCCATCACCCTGTTCGCCGACAGCGCCACCCAGCTGAGCGGCAAGGACACCGATGGCCACACGGTGTTCACCATCGCCATCGTCGACGTCGGCGGCGGCGTGCTGCAGTTGCAGACCACCCTGATCGAGGCGCTGGACAACGGCAACGACACCCTGTTCGACGAGGCCGTGGCGCTGCTGCTACCCGCAGGCGCGCTGGAGCTGCAGTACCAGGTCACCCGCAGCGATGCCGAGGGCGACACCGTCGTCGCTTCCGACACCATCCTGCTCGCCGACGACGCGACCTCGGTGTTCAGCTTCGACGACGACGGGCCGCTCCCCCTCTCACCGGTGGCAGGCAGCATCGTCAACGCCGCGGGCGAGTCCGAAGCCTTCGCCCTGGATGACGACTCGCCGGAGAGCTTTGCCGCCAACTTCGGCTCGGATGACAAGGGCAGCCTGGTGTTCACCGGCATGAACAACCAGATACTGGCAAACGGAGCAGCGCTCAAAGACACGGCCGGCAACGCTCTCACCTCCAACAACGTGGCGATCACCCTCAGCGGCTTCGGCACCCACATGCTCACCGCCTCCGCAGGTGCGACGACGGTGTTCACCATGACCATGGACAGCACCAGCGGCGAGTACAGCATCGCGATGTTCGCCAGGATCGACGACGGTTCGTTCGACTTCGACAACTTCGCCACTGCACGGGCAGGCAAGTTCAGCTGGCTGGGAGTGGCCGGCGACGAGTTCGCCGACAAGGACCTGCTGGTCACCGGCGGTGTCCCGAATGTGACCACGGTGAACAACGACTCGGACGACCTGGCGGCCAACAACCAGTGGATCAACGCGGCCACCACCGATACGCCGGCGGAATTCCTGCGTCTGGACTTCGTCGATCTGGGGATTTCGGCCAACCAGGGCGGCAGCGATATCAGCACCATCCCGACCGCAACGCACTATGACGCCAACAATGTTGGCTTCACCATCATGCAGACCCAGTCCGGCCGACCGGTGGATGTGCGGATCACGGCGATCGATACCGAGGAGGGTCGCGGGATCGGCGGCAACGACATCGCGGCGGACCTGACGACCGGCACCCCCGACGAGATCATAGCCGTCACGGTGATCACCAACTCCCAGGACCCGGAGAACAACACCAAGACCTATCTGAAGCACGACGGGATAGATGACAGCGGCTTCGTCATCTGGGGAGAGAACGACGTGATCGTGCTCAACCTGGAGGGCGCCAACGCCAACCAGGCCCATCTGCGCGACCAGGTCTTCGTCAGCACCGAAGACGGCTTCAACCGCCTGGAGATCGGCAACGCCGAGGCCGTGGGCAGCAAGGACGCTTTCGCCATCGGCGACGTCGAGGTTGGCGCGGTCGGCCAGGAAATCGATCTCGCCTTCAACGGGCAGATCATCGACGGCGACGGCGATGCTGCCAGCATCGGCCTGGTCGGCGTAACCCTGGAGCCTGCCCCCGTGGTCTGACGCTCATGCCCCCGGACGCTCGCCGCCCGGAAACGACGCTGGCCGGCGGTGGCGCGTTCCACCGCCGGCCTCTTTTTGTCTGCTCTTTCGCCCGCCCACGTCGCCCTGTACTGTGCGTCGATCGGCGCTCCCGCGGGTCCATCAGGCGGCTTGCGGCTCATTCGAGGCAGTGTCATGGAGCAGTTGAAGCGAAAAATCCGCGAGCACGGCAGCGTGCTCTCCGAGCAGGTCCTGAAGGTGGATGCCTTCCTCAACCATCAGGTCGATCCGCCGCTGATGCAGGCGATCGGCCGGGAGTTCGCCCGGCGCTTTCGCGACCAGGGCATCGACAAGGTGCTCACCCTCGAAGCCTCGGGCATCGCGCCGGCGCTGATGACCGCGCTGGAACTGGGCGTGCCGCTGGTGTTCGCCCGCAAGCACCGCTCGCTGACCCTGACCGACAACCTGCTGACCGCCCGGGTCTATTCCTTCACCAAGCAGGTGGAGAGCACGGTGGCCGTATCCGCCAGCCATCTGGCGGCCGGCGAGCGGGTGCTGATCGTCGACGACTTCCTGGCCAACGGCCAGGCCGCGCTGGGGCTGGCCGCCATCGTCCGCCAGGCCGGGGCGAACCTGGTCGGGATCGGCATCGTCATCGAGAAGTCCTTCCAGTCCGGCCGCCGGGCGCTGGAGGAGCAGGGCTACCGGGTCGAATCCCTGGCGCGAATCGCCTCGCTGGCGGGCGGCCAGGTCAGCTTTCTGGAGTGAGCAGAAACGACGAAGCCGCCCGCAGGCGGCTTCGTCCTCGGCCAGGTCGCGATCAGAGACCGGACATCTTGCCGATGGCGTCCTTCAGCTCGTCGTCCGAGCAGTCGGCGCAGGTGCCTTTCGGCGGCATGGCGTTGAGGCCGGCGATCGCCGACTTGAGCAGGCCGTCGAGACCGCCCTTGGCATCGGCGCGGGCCGTCCAGGCGGCGCCGTCGCCGACCTTCGGCGCGTTCAGCAGGCCGGTGCCGTGGCAGGCGTTGCAGTACTTGGCGACGATGTCGTCGCCGCTACGCGCACCACCGCCGGCGGCGCCGGCAGCCGCGGTAGCGACGCCCTTGCATTCCTGGCCGGCCACGCAGACCTCGCCGACCGGCTTGAGACGCTCGGCGATTTCCGCGTCGGTCGCGGCCTGGACACTCGCCGCCCACAGGGACAGCACGGCGACCGGGGCCGCCAACATCTTGATCAGATTCACCCTTACCCCCCTCATCGTGGCTGGTTACGTGCGCCCGCGGCCACGGGTTTTCGCGAGCGGGCGGCAGTATAACCTTATGAAAGGCAGGCCGAAACAAGTCGACACAAGGCGGGCCTGCGGCCCGGCGACCCAGTGCGCCGCTCAGCAATGCGCCGGCGTGGCGGCGCTGAGCAGTCGCGCCGGCGCCGCGAAGGGATTGCAGAAGCGGTGCGGCTGGCCGGCAACCAGGTAGTAGCCATCGCCGCTCTCGAGGATGTAGCGCTGCTCGCCGACCTGCAGTTCCAGGCGCCCTTCGACGAGGATGCCAGCCTCCTCGCCGTCGCGGACCAGCAGCGTCTCGCCGCTGTCGGCGCCCGGCGGATAGGTCACCGAGAGGAAGGCCAGCGCCCGGTCGGGATGGTCCTTGCCGATCAGGCGCATGCTCAGCGGTCCGCGCGACAGCTCGACCTGCTCGGCGGCGCGGTAGACCACCGGGGCGCAGGTTTCCGCCTCGAGGTCGTGGGAGAAGAACTCCATCAGCGACATGGGAATGCCGCCGAGAACCTTCTTCAGGGAGCTGATCGAGGGGCTGACACTGTTCTTCTCGATCATCGAGATGGTGCTGTTGGTGACGCCCGCACGCTTGGCGAGTTCACGCTGGGAGAGGCCTTTGAGCTTGCGTATGGATTGCAGTCGAACACCGACGTCCAAGGCGGGAATCCTCTCGGGAGCCTGAACCAGTTGCGGTTAATGATGGCAACGGCGTTCAGTATTTACAACGCTCCGCCGCAAATTCCGTTCAGCCGTGCCAGACGCGGGCGACCCGCCGCACGTTGCAGAACAGCTGGTAGGCGATGGTGCCGGCCGCCGCCGCCACCGCGCTGGCCGGCACCTGGGCACCCCACAGCTCGACCCGGCTGCCGAGGCCGGCCCGGGGCAGCTCGGTGAGGTCCACGGTGAGCATGTCCATCGACACCCGGCCGATCAGCCGCGCCGGCTGGCCGTCGACGGCCAGCGGCGTGCCGTCCGGCGCGTGTCGCGGGTAGCCGTCGGCATAGCCCATGGCGACCACCCCGACGCGAGTCGGCCGCGGGCTGACGAAGCGCGCGCCGTAGCCCACCGGCTCGCCGGCCGGCAGCTCGCGCACGCTGATGATCTTCGACTCGAGGGTCATCACCGGCTGCAGCCGGGCCGCCTGCGCCTGGTAGTGCTCGAAGGGCGTGGCGCCGTAGAGCATGATCCCCGGGCGCAGCCATTCGCCCTCCTGGCCGCGGCGGAACAGCTGCGGCCAGCCGAGCAGCGCCGGCGAGTTGCGCAGGCTGAACTCCCCGTCGAAGCCCTCCGTCGCCGCCGCGAACTGCGCCAGCTGCTCGGCGACCCGCGGGCTGTCCAGCTCGTCGGCGCGGGCGAAATGGCTCATGGCGACGATCTTCGCCGCCTTGCCGCTGGCTGCGAGGCGCGCATGGGCCGCCCGGTAGTCGGCCGGCGCGAAGCCGACCCGGTGCATGCCCGAATCGAGCTTCAGCCAGCAGGTCAAGGACCGCGCCAGGGGCGTGCGCTCGATGGCCTCCAGCTGCCAGGGCGAATGCACCACGCACCACAGGTCGTGGCGCTGGATCGGCTCCAGCTCGTCCGCCTCGAAGAAGCCTTCCAGCAGCAGGATCGGCGCGCGGATGCCAGCCTCGCGCAGCTCCAGCGCCTCCTCGATGCAGGCCACCGCGAAGCCGTCGGCCTCGCCTTCCAGAGCCTGGGCGCAGCGCAGCGCGCCGTGCCCATAGGCATCGGCCTTGACCACCGCCAGGGCGCGGGCGCCGCCCAGTTCGCGGGCCAACCGGTAGTTGTGGCGCAGGGCGGCAAGATCGATCAGGGCACGGGCGGGGCGCATGGGATGTTGCTCTCGAAGGGGTAAGGGTGAGCCTCAGGGCAGCGCGGCGACGACCGTCATCTCCACCCGGGCGTCATCGCTGTACAGCCGGGCCTCGACGCAGGCCCGCGCCGGCGCGCAGCCGGCCGGCAGCCAGGCGTCCCACACCGCGTTGAGGCCGGCGTAGTCGGCGGCCATGTCCTTCAGGTAGATGGTCACCGAGAGCAGCCGCGACTTGTCGCTGCCGGCCTCGGCGAGCAGCCGGTCGACGTTGGCCAGGGTCTGCCGGGTCTGCTCCTCGATGCCGCCGCCGTAGTCGTCCGCCAGCTGCCCGGCCAGGTAGACAGTGCCGTTGTGGACGACGATTTCGCTGTAGCGCGCTTCAGTTCGCAGGCGCCGGATGGACATGGGTGGAGTTCTCCTGGGAGTTGCCGTAACGGGAAATGTCGAGGCCTGCGGCGCTGATCTGCGGGCGCTTGCGTGCCAGCAGGTCGGCCAGCAGGCGGCCGGAGCCGCAGGCCATGGTCCAGCCCAGTGTACCGTGCCCGGTGTTGAGGAACAGGTTGCGGTAGCGGGTCGCGCCCACGATCGGCGTGCCGTCCGGGGTGGCCGGGCGCAGGCCGGTCCAGAACTCGGCGCGGGCCAGGTCGCCGCCGCGGGGATAGAGGTCGCCCACCACCAGCTCGAGGGTTTCGCGCCGGCGCGGATTGAGCGACAGGTCGAAGCCGGCCAGTTCGGCCATGCCGCCGACGCGGATGCGCTGATCGAAGCGGGTGATGGCGACCTTGTAGGTCTCGTCGAGGATGGTCGAGGTCGGCGCCAGGGCCGGATCGACGATGGGAATGGTCAGCGAGTAGCCTTTGAGCGGATAGATCGGCGCGCGGATGCCCAGCGGCGCGAGCAGCTGCGGCGAATGGCTGCCGAGGGCCAGCACGTAGTGGTCGGCGCTTTCCAGGCGGCCGTCGATGCGCACGCCTGCGATGCGCCCGCCGTCGCTCTCCAGACCCTCGATGTGCCGGCCGAAGCGGAACTCCACGCCGAGCCCGGCGGCCAGCTCCGCCAGGCGGCTGGTGAACAGCCGGCAGTCGCCGGTCTGGTCGTTGGGCAGACGCAGGGCGCCGGCGAGCTTGTCGGCGACGCCGGCCAGGGCCGGCTCGACGCGGGCGATGCCGGCGCGGTCGAGCAACTCGTAGGGCACCCCGGAGCGCTCCAGCACGGCGATGTCCTGGGCCGCGGCGTCCAGCTGCTGCTGGGTGCGGAATAGCTGGGTGGTGCCCAGCTGACGGCCCTCGTAGTCGAGGCCGGTCTCGGCGCGCAGCTCGTCGAGGCAGTCGCGGCTGTACTCGGAGAGACGCACCATGCGCTCCTTGTTCAGCGCATAGCGCGCGGCGGTGCAGTTGCGCAGCATCTGCGCCAGCCAGAGGTATTGGCGGGGATCGGCGGTCGGCTTGATGGCCAGCGGCGCGTGGCGCTGCAGCAGCCACTTGAAGGCCTTGAGCGGCACACCGGGCGCCGCCCAGGGCGAGGCGTAGCCGGGCGACACCTGGCCGGCGTTGGCGAAGCTGGTTTCCATCGCCGGCCCCTCGGCGCGGTCGACCACCGTCACCTCGAAACCGGCCCGGGCCAGATAGTAGGCCGTGGTGGTGCCGATCACTCCGCTGCCCAGTACCAGTACGCGCATGACGGTTTCCCCCTGCAAGCTGCAAACCTTGAATGTCTCCAGTATAAAAAGCCCAAGCCAGTGGCTTGCACTATTTGAACGTCTATATTCAGGTGATTTTCCGGAAACGGGCACCTTCGCCCGGAGAAATCCATGTGAGAACCCAGCACCAGAGCCGCCGCGAACTGGACCGCATCGACCGCCACATCCTGCGCATCCTGCAGCAGGAGGGACGCATCTCGCTCACCGAGCTGGGCGAGCGGGTCGGCCTGTCCACCACCCCCTGCACCGAGCGGGTCCGCCGCCTGGAGCGCGAAGGCTTCATCCTCGGCTATGCGGCGCGGCTCAACCCGCAGTACCTGGGCGCCGGCCTGCTGGTGTTCGTCGAGATCAGCCTGGCCTACAAGTCCGGCGACATCTTCGAGGAGTTCCGCCGGACGGTGCTGAAGCTGCCCCAGGTGCTGGAATGCCATCTGGTTTCCGGCGACTTCGACTACCTGCTCAAGGCGCGCATCTCGGAGATGGCCTCCTACCGCAAGCTGCTCGGCGACATCCTGCTCAGGCTGCCCCATGTGCGCGAGTCGAAGAGCTATATCGTCATGGAAGAGGTCAAGGAAAGCCTGGAACTGCCAGTGCCGGAATGAGGAGTCGCCGATGAACGCATCGCCAGCGGGCTCGCCCGCCCCTGCGGACAACCACGCACCGTCCTACTACGCCGTCACGGCCGGCCCGCTGCCGGCGTTTCCGGCTCTGGAGGGCGAGCTGCGCGCCGACGTGTGCGTGGTCGGCGGCGGCTTCAGCGGGCTCAACGCCGCCCTCGAACTGGCCGAGCGCGGCCTCTCGGTGGTCCTGCTGGAGGCGCGGGTGCTCGGCTGGGGGGCCAGCGGGCGCAACGGCGGGCAGCTGATCCGCGGCCTCGGCCACGATCTGGAACGCTTCCGCCCGCTGCTCGGCGCGGACGGCGTGCGCGCCCTGAAACTGATGGGGCTGGAGGCGGTGGAGATCGTCCGCCAGCGGATCGAGCGCCACGCCATCGACTGCGACCTGACCTGGGGCTACTGCGACCTGGCCACCCGGGCGCGGCATGTCGCGCACCTGCAGGCGGAATGCGCCGAGCTGCAGGCGCTCGGCTACCGCCACGAGCTGCGCCTGCTGGAGGCCGGGCAGATGCACGAGGTGATCGGCTCCGAACGCTACTGCGGCGGCCTGCTGGACATGGGCTCGGGCCATCTGCATCCGCTCAGGCTGCTGCTCGGCGAGGCCGCCGCGGCGCAGGCGCTCGGCGTACGGCTGTTCGAACGCTCGGCGGTGACGAAGATCGACCACGGCCGCGAAGTCTGCGTGCACACCGCCCGCGGCCGGGTCCGCGCCGCCAGCCTGGTGCTCGCCGGCAACGCCCATCTCGGCGACCTCGAACCGGCGCTGGCCGGCAAGGTACTGCCGGCCGGCAGCTACCTCATCGCCACCGAGCCGCTCTCCCCGGCCCTGGCCGCCGAGCTGCTGCCGCAGAACCTGGCGGTCTGCGACCAGCGCGTGGTGCTCGACTACTTCCGCCTGTCCGCCGACCGCCGCCTGCTGTTCGGCGGCGCCTGCCACTATTCCGGGCGCGACCCGCGGGACATCGCCGGCTACATGCGGCCGAAGATGCTCAAGGTGTTCCCGCAACTGGCCGGGGTGCGGATCGACTACCAGTGGGGCGGGATGATCGGCATCGGCGCCAACCGCCTGCCGCAGATCGGCCGGCTGCCCGGGCAGCCCAACGTCTACTACGCCCAGGGCTATTCCGGCCACGGGCTGAACGCCACCCACCTGGCCGGCCGGCTGCTCGCCGAGGCCATCGCCGGGCAGCAGGGCGGCGGCTTCGACCTGTTCGCCCGGGTGCCGCACCGCCGCTTCCCCGGCGGCCCGCGCCTGCGCGCGCCGCTGCTGGCCCTGGGCATGCTGTGGCAGCGGCTCAGGGAGCTATGCTGACACGCAGCGATCGGCGTTTTTCCGGAGGATCGATGTGCGCATCCTCGTCCTGCTGGTCCTGCTCTGCCTGGCCGGCTGCACGGGCCAGGTTCCGCGGCAGCCCAGCGCAGCCCTGCCGGCCCAGGGCACCTGGCTCGGCGCGACCGTGCAGGCCGCAGCCGGGCGCCATCCGGCCGGGCAGTCCGGCTTCCGTCTGCTGAGCGACGGCAACGAGGCCTTCGCCGCCCGCGCCGAACTGCTCCGCCACGCCCAGCGCAGCCTCGACCTGCAGTACTACATCGCCCACGACGGCCTCAGCACCCGGCTGCTCACCGCAGAGCTGCTGCAGGCCGCCGACCGCGGCGTGCGCGTCCGCCTCCTGCTCGACGACACCACCAGCGACGGCCGCGACCACCAGATCGCCGTGCTGGCCGCCCACCCGAACATCCAGATCCGTCTGTTCAACCCGCTGCACCTCGGCCGCAGCCACGGGGTCACCCGCAGCCTGGGGCGCCTGCTGCATCTCTCCCAGCAGCACCGGCGCATGCACAACAAGCTGTGGGTGACCGATGGCTGCGTGGCCATCGTCGGCGGACGCAACCTTGGCGACGAGTACTTCGACGCCGAGCCGGAGCTGAACTTCGCCGACATCGACCTGCTCGGCGCCGGTCCGGTCGCCGAGCATCTGGCGCATGGCTTCGACCAGTACTGGAACAGCGCCCTGAGCGTGCCCATCCAGCAGTTCCTGTACCGCCCGCCCTCGACCCGGGCGCTGGCGCGGCTGCGCGCCCGCCTGCAGCGCTCGCTGACCCGCGCCACCGTCGAGCAGCCGGACCTGCACGGCGCCCTGACCGCCTACCGGCGCGAGCCGCGCCTGCGGAACTGGCTGGAACGGCTGACCTGGGCCCACAGCGTGGCGCTCTGGGATGCCCCCGCCAAGGTGCTCAGCCAGGGAGTCCCCGAGCCGCACCTGCTGCTCGGCGCGCAACTGGCACCGGACCTGCGGCAGGTCTCCAGCGAGCTGATCATGATTTCCGCCTATCTGGTGCCCGCCGCCGACGGTCTCGTCTATCTGACCGGCCTGGCCGACGGTGGCGTGCGCGTCAGCCTGCTGACCAACGCGCTGGAAGCCACCGACGTGCCCATCGTGCATGGCGGCTATGCGCCCTACCGCAGGCCGCTGCTGGAACATGGCGTGCGCCTGTTCGAGCTGCGCCGGCAGGGCCATGGTTCCGGCTCGCGCTACAGCTGGAGCGGCACCTCGGCCTCCGCGCTGCACAGCAAGGCGGCGATCTTCGACCGGCGCAAGGTGTTCATCGGCTCACTCAACTTCGACCCGCGCTCGCTGCTGTGGAACACCGAGGTCGGCGTGCTGGTGGACAGCCCGGTGCTGGCCGAGCGAATGCGCGAACTGGCCCTGGCGGGGATGCGGCCGACGATCAGCTACGAGGTGCGTCTGCTGGAACGCGACGGGCGCCGGCGGCTGGTCTGGATCGCCGAGGACAACGGTCGACGCCGCATGCTGGAAACGGAGCCCGGCAGCTTCTGGCGCCATTTCCACGCCTGGCTGGCAGAACTGATCGGCCTGGAAAACCTGCTCTGACTGCAGCGATCTCTGGGCGCGCAGCCTTCAGCTCCCTCTCCCCCAGCCCCTCTCCCATGCCTGGGTCCGGGCACTCCTTGAGCCCGAGTACAGTGAAACGGCTCTAGGCGGCCTCGCCGGCAGCCGTGCGGCGCAGTTCCAGCAGGAGAAAGCCGGCCGCGCCGGCAGCCATCAGCAGCGGCAGCGCATGCCCGCTCAGCCACTGGCTGGCCGCGCCGGTGGCCAGCGGTCCGAGCAGGCAGCCGATCCCCCACAGCTGGGCCACATGGGCGTTGGCGCGGACCAGCGCCGCATCGCGGAAGCGCTCGCCGACAAGGATCAGGGCCAGGGTGAACAGACCGCCCGCGCTGGCGCCGAACAGGATCAGCAGCCCCCAGATGAAGGCGCTCTGCAGCAGCGCCGGAATCGCCAGGCTGACCAGCAGCAGGACCAGGCCGCAGGTGCGGAACAGGGCCCGGCGCGGCACCCCGTCGGCGAGCCAGCCGAGCGGCAGCTGCAGCAGCGCATCGCCGATCACCACCGCGCCGGCCATGCGCAGCGCGGTCGCCTGGTCCAGCCCCTGGCGCAGACCGTAGACCGGCAGCAGGGTGAGGATCATGGTCTCGAAGGCGGCGAACAGCACCACCGCCCAGGCCACCGTCGGCAGGTGCCGGCAGAATCCACGCAGACCGCGCCCGACGCCCGGGCGGGCATCCATCTGCGGCGCACCGCGCGCGCCGAGCAGAAGCAGCGTGCCGCCGAGCATGAGCAGCACCGCGCCCCAGAAACCGGCATCTCCGGCGGTTCCCAGCCAGCTCAGCAGCAGCGGGCCGGACAGCTGGCTCAGCGCATAGCCGGTGCCGTACAGTGCCACCAGCCGGCCGCGCCAGGCCTCCACGGCCAGCTGGTTGATCCAGCTCTCGCCGAGGATGAACACCAGGGTCAGGGTCACACCGAGCCACAGGCGCAGCGCCAGCCACAGCGGGTAGCTCGGCAGCAGGGCCAGCAGCGCCACCGACAGCGCCCCGACCAGCAGACTCAGGCGCATCAGCCGCGCCGCACCGAAGCCCGTCGCCAGGCCTCCGGCCAGAGACGCGCCGAGCAGCACGCCGATGCCCGGCATCGCCGCCATCACGCCAATGGCGAAGGGTCCATGGCCCCAGCCCTCCAGACGCAGGGAAACCAGCGGCAGACTCAGCCCGAGGGCCAGCCCGACACTGATCACCGCGGCACAGACGGCGAAATAACTGGCCCAGGGCATGGACGCCGCCAGCGGAGCCGGCAGGCGTTCCGGGCGGGCCATGTCAGGGCGGCGCCGTCACAGCTTGATCCAGGTGGCCTTCAGCTCGGTGTACTTGTCGAAGGCATGCAGCGACTTGTCGCGGCCGTTGCCGGACTGCTTGAAGCCGCCGAACGGCGCGGTCATGTCGCCACCATCATACTGGTTGACCCACACGCTGCCGGCGCGCAGCGCCCGGGCGGTGCGGTGGGCCCTGGACAAGTCGCGGGTCCAGATTGCCGCGGCCAGGCCGTAGCTGGTGTCGTTGGCGATCTGCACGGCCTCCTCGGGAGTGTCGAAGGC
Organism: Azotobacter chroococcum; assembly: GCF_002220155.1. Taxonomy (NCBI): domain Bacteria; kingdom Pseudomonadati; phylum Pseudomonadota; class Gammaproteobacteria; order Pseudomonadales; family Pseudomonadaceae; genus Azotobacter; species Azotobacter chroococcum. The sequence continues at coordinate 4,191,560 of NZ_CP011835.1, forward strand.
GATCACCGAGAGCACCGGGCCGAAGATCTCCTCGCGAGCGATCTTCATGGCATTGCTCACCCCGTCGAACACCGTCGGCTCGACGTAGGTGCCGCCGGTCTCCTCGAGGACGCGCCGGCCGCCGGCCAGCAGGCTGGCGCCCTCGTTCAGTCCGGCCTCGATGTAGCCGAGCACGGTGTCCAGCTGCTGGTGGTCCACCAGGGCGCCGACATTGGTCGCCGGGTCCAGCGGATGGCCGGGCCGCCAGGTCTTGAGCGCCTCCAGCAGCAGCGGCAGGAACTGGTCCTTGATCGAGCGCTCGACCAAGAGGCGCGAGCCGGCGGTGCACACCTCGCCCTGGTTGAAGGCGATGGCGCCCGCCGCGGCCTCGGCCGCGGCCCTGAGGTCCGGCGCGTCGGCGAAGACGATGTTCGGGCTCTTGCCGCCGGCCTCCAGCCAGACGCGCTTCATGTTCGACTCGCCGGCATAGACCATCAGCTGCCTGGCGACCCGGGTCGAGCCGGTGAACACCAGGCAGTCGACGTCCATGTGCAGCGCCAGCGCCTTGCCCACCGTGTGGCCGTAGCCCGGCAGCACGTTGAGCACGCCGGGCGGGATGCCCGCCTCGAGCGCCAGCTGGGCGAGGCGGATGGCGGTCAAGGGCGACTTCTCCGAGGGCTTGAGGATCACCGAGTTGCCGCTGGCCAGCGCCGGCCCGAGTTTCCAGCAGGCCATCAAGAGCGGAAAGTTCCACGGCACTATGGCCGCCACCACGCCGATCGGCTCGCGGGTGACCAGCCCCAGCTCGTCGTCGGGGGTCGCGGCCACCTCGCCGTAGAGCTTGTCGATCGCCTCGCCGCTCCAGCGCAGCGCACGGGCCGCCGCCGGCACGTCGATCCTCAGCGCGTCCGTGATCGGCTTGCCCATGTCCAGGGTTTCCAGCAGGGCCAGCTCCTCGCGGTGGATTTCCAGCAGCTCGGCCAGACGGATCATCACCGCCTTGCGCTTGGCCGGTGCCAGGCGCGACCAGCGACCGCCCTCGAAGCTGCGCCGCGCCGCCGCCACCGCCAGCTCGGCATCGGCCACGTCGCAACTGGCCACCTGCGCCAGCAGGCGTCCGTCGATCGGACTCAGGCAGTCGAAGGTCGCGCCGTCGACGGCCGCCAGGTAGTGGCCGTCGACGAAGGCGCGGCCCTCGAGGGTCAGGCTGCGGGCACGCTCTTCCCAGTCGGTGCGCGTCTGTGTGGTCATGGGGGCATCCTCTCGTCACTGAAGCGATCGAAACACCCTACCCCCCGCCCCCGGGGCTTTCAATACGGGCGCGGGGCCCGAAAACGAAGAAGCCCGCCAAAAGGCGGGCTTCTTCGTCAGGCAGCCGGATCAATTACTTGATCTTGGCTTCCTTGTAGATCACGTGCTTGCGCACGACAGGATCGTACTTCTTGATCTCGATCTTGTCGGGGGTGGTGCGCTTGTTCTTGTCGGTGGTGTAGAAGTGGCCGGTACCGGCGCTGGACACCAAACGGATCAGATCACGCATGACTATCTCCTCAAACCTTTTCGCCGCGAGCGCGCAGCTCGGACAGTACGACGTCGATACCGCGCTTGTCGATGATGCGCATGCCCTTGGCGGAAACGCGCAGACGCACGAAACGCTTCTCGGATTCGACCCAGAAGCGGTGATGCTGCAGGTTCGGCAGGAAACGACGGCGGGTTTTGTTGTTCGCGTGGGAAATGTTGTTCCCGGTAACCGGACCCTTACCGGTCACTTGACAGACTCTCGACATGCCTCAGCCCTCAAAAACCACATGCCCAACCCGGCATGGGTTGGCCGCTTATCTTTCAGTCATTCGGCGCCCGGCGATTCGTGCGAAAGGCTTCCGCACGCCAGTTGCGCCACGATTCATCGGGGTCTGACCGGCTGTCACTGCCAACGCAGGAAGCGGGCCCCTAGAAAAGAGCGCTGCTTTATATCAGAAAGCCTCCCATTGGGCAAGAATCGCAAGGCTTCGGGCGGCCGCCGGCGGGCCCTCGCGCCATCCTGTGCTCATGCCGTCGATGCCCGGCTCGCCCCGGCATCCCTGCCACCGGCAGAACACCAATAAATCCGCCCCTCCCCCTCTCGCGGAGCCTTCAGTCCCGATAGGAAGCATCCAGCGCGTCGACCTTCCGCACCCAGGCATCGAACACCGCCCTGCACAGCTCTGGCTGCCGGGCGCCTGCCTGCAGACGAGTCCGGGCCAGTACGTCCGCCGACAGGCGCGTCATGCGCCCGACAGAGGCGGCGGCGATCTGGATGTCGCAGGCGCGCTGCAGCAGCCACAACCACATGAACGCCTCCTCGAGCGTCTCGCCCCAGGTCAGCAAGCCGTGGTTGCGCAGGATGACCACGCGCCTGTCGCCGATGCTCGCGAGCATCCGCGCCCGCTCCTCGAGGTTCACCGTCACGCCTTCGAAGTCGTGATAGGCGACCTGACCATGCAGCTGCGCCCCATAGAACGAATCATGGGACAGCCCGTCCTCCAGGCAGGCGACCGCGCTGCCGGTGGTCGTGTGCGTGTGCATGACGCAATGGGCGGCCGGGATATGGCCGTGAATGGCGCCATGGATCACGAAGCCGGCCAGGTTGACCGGATGCCCGGCTGGCCGGACGGGCCTGCCTTCGAGGTCGACGGCGACGAGATTCGAAGCCGTCACTTCGCTGTAGTGCAGCCCGAACGGATTGATCAGGAAGACCGTCTCCGGCCCGGGAACGCGCAGCGTGATGTGATTGAAGATGGACTCGGTCCAGCCCAGATGGTCGAAAACGCGATAGCAGGCGGCGAGCCGCACCCGGGCCTGCCGCTCCGCCTCGGAGATCGGCAGCAGACGGTCGCCGAGGCGGGGCGCCCGATCCATCAACAGATCCTTGGGCTTCGAGGTTTCGCTCACGTCCGTTGCCCTCCCGCGCACCCTGATGAATGTCGAAGGATAGCTTCGCTACGGCGCCCGATGCGGCATGAAGGCAAAATCCGCTTATCGAAACGTACGGGGATAGCCGGCCACGGGTGAGCCACTTTCCAGGAAAACTGCTCCAGAATAGCCCTCCTCCCCGAAAACCCGCCCGTCCGCCCCTTTCAGGAGCCCCGCATGCGCCTCGCCCTTCTTCCGCTGTTGTTCGCCCCGCTGCTGAGCCAGGCCGCCAGTCTCGTCGTCTGCACCGAGGCCAGCCCGGAGGGGTTCGACGTGGTGCGCTACAACTCGCTGACCACCACCAACGCCTCCGCCGACGTGCTGATGGACCGTCTGGTCGAGTTCGACCCAGAGAGCGGCCAGCTGCAGCCGGGCCTGGCGCAGAGCTGGCAGGTGTCCGCGGACGGTCTGGTCTACGACTTCCGGCTGCGCGAAGGCGTGGCCTTCCACCAGACGCCCTGGTTCACCCCGAGCCGGACGCTGACTGCCGAGGACGTGCTGTTCAGCTTCCGGCGCATGCTCGATCCGACCCACCCCTGGCACAGGACGGCGCCGAGCGGCTATCCGCACGCCCAGTCGATGCAGCTCGGCGAGCTGATCCGCAGCATCGAGGCGGTCGGGCCGCAGCAGGTGCGCTTTACCCTCGCCCGCCCCGACGCCACCTTCCTCGCCACCCTGAGCATGGGCTTCGCCTCCATCTATTCGGCCGAGTACGCCGCCCGGCTGCTGGCCGCCGGCACGCCGCAGCAGCTCGACAGCCAGCCGGTCGGCACCGGCCCCTTCGTGCTCAAGCGCTACCAGAAGGACGCGCTGGTGCGCTATCTGGCCAACCCCGACTACTTCGCCGGAAAGCCCGCCGTCGACGGGCTGGTCCTGGCCATCACCCCGGACGCCAACGTGCGCCTGCAGCGCCTGCGCCGCGGCGAGTGCCAGATCGCCCTGTCGCCGAAGCCGCAGGACGTGCGCGCGGCGCAGGACGATCCGAGCCTCGAGGTGGTCGCCACCCCGGCCTTCATGACCGCCTTCGTCGCCCTCAACAGCCAGCACCCGCCGCTGGACAGGCCCGAGGTGCGCCAGGCGATCAACCTCGCCTTCGACAAGGCCAGCTACCTGAAGGCGGTGTTCGAGGGCAGCGCGCAGCCGGCCGACGGCCCCTATCCGCCGACTACCTGGAGCCATGCCGCCGACCTGCCGGGCTATCCCCACGATCCGGCCCGGGCCCGCGAACTGCTGGCCAGGGCCGGGCTGGCGGAAGGCTTCAAAACCACTATCTGGACGCGTCCGGCCGGCAGCCTGCTCAACCCCAACCCGGCGCTCGGCGCCCAGCTGCTGCAGGCCGACCTGGCCAAGGTCGGCATCCTGGCAGAGATCCGGGTGATCGAGTGGGGCGAGCTGATCCGCCGCGCCAAGGCCGGCGAGCACGACCTGCTGTTCATGGGCTGGGCCGGCGACAACGGCGACCCCGACAACTTCCTCACCCCGCAGTTCGCCTGCGCCTCGGTCGCGTCGGGACTGAACTTCGCGCGCTACTGCGACGCCCGGCTGGACCAGCTGATCGCCGCGGGCAGGCGCAGCAGCGACCAGGCCGAGCGAAGCCGGCTGTACCGGGAGGCACAGAAGCTGATCCGCGAGCAGGCGCTGTGGCTGCCGCTGGCCCACCCCACCGCCGCCGTGCTGGTCCGCAGGGCCGTCGAGGGCTATCAGGCCAACCCGTTCGGGCGCCAGGATTTCAGCAAGGTGCGGGTGGAGCGGTGAGAGAGAGGGAGGGAAGCAGAGAGGCGACAGCTACGCTGCCGTTGGTGGGTTACGGCCTGTGGCCTAACCCACCCTACGGGGAAGGGGGTTACGCCAGAATCGAGCCCTTGAGCTTGTTCAGAGCGCTCTTCTCCAGCTGGCGGATACGCTCGGCGGAAACCTTGTACTTGGCCGCCAGGTCGTGCAGCGTGGCCTTCTCCTCGGCCAGCCAGCGCTGGTAGAGGATGTCGCGGCTGCGCTCGTCGAGCCCGTCCAGCGCCTCGTGCAGGTTGGCCGCGGAGCTGTCGCTCCAGTCGGCCTCCTCCAGCTGGCGCGCCGGGTCGTAGCGCTGGTCCTCGAGGTAATGGGCCGGCGCCTGGAAGGCGCTGTCGTCGTCGGCATCGGTCGCCGGGTCGAAGGCCATGTCCTGGCCGCTCAGGCGGCTTTCCATCTCGCGCACCTCGTGCGGCTCGACGCCCAGGCTCTCGGCCACGGCCTCGACCTCGTCGTTGTTCAGCCAGGCCAGGCGCTTCTTCTGGCTGCGCAGGTTGAAGAACAGCTTGCGCTGCGCCTTGGTGGTGGCGATCTTGACGATGCGCCAGTTGCGCAGGATGAACTCGTGGATCTCGGCGCGGACCCAGTGCACCGCGAAGGACACCAGGCGCACGCCCATTTCCGGGTTGAAGCGCTTGACGGCCTTCATCAGGCCGACGTTGCCTTCCTGGATCAGGTCGGCCTGGGCCAGACCGTAACCGGAGTAGCTGCGAGCGATGTGGACGACGAAGCGCAGGTGCGCCAGCACCATCTGCCGCGCGGCTTCCAGGTCCTGCTGGTAGTAGAGACGATCGGCCAGTTCGCGCTCCTGTTCGGGCGTCAGCAGCGGGATGCTGTTGACCGCGTGCACGTAGGCCTCCAAGTTGGCGCCGGGGACCAGGGCGGAAACAGGTTGCAGGGAATTGGTCATGCGAATCCTCCGTCTCACTGGGAATGGCCAGTGTAGCATCGGAGGCTCTGACTGCAAGCCGCCGTAAAAGCTCCGTTACAGCCCAGCCGAAGCGCCTGCCAATCAGCGCGGTGCCAGCTCGCTCAGGTGCCGCGCCACGGCCAGCCAGGCACCGACATAGCCGAGCAGGACGGCCCCGAGCAGCAGCGACAGACCGTCCTCCAGCGGTACCCCGCCGAGGGCGAAATCGCTGCCGTAGAGCCCGGCCAGGCTCAGCACCGACGCGTTCAGCCAGTCGAGCCCGTAGACCAGCACCAGCCAGGCCAGCAGCCCGGCGCCGCCGCCGTACAGCGTGCCCATATAGAGGAAAGGTCGACGCACGTAGCCGTCGGTGCCGCCGACCAGCTTGATCACCTCGATCTCGCTGCGGCGGTTTTCGATGTGCAGGCGGATGGTGTTGCCGATCACCAGCAGCAGGGCCAGCACCAGCAGCAGGGTGAGACCGAAGACGAAGCGCTCGCCGAGCGCGAGGATCGCGCCGAGGCGCTCGACCCAGAGCAGGTCGAGCTGCGCCAGCTGCACGCCGGACAGATCCGCCAGCTGCTCGCGCAGGGTTTCGAGACCGGCCTTGTCGATCTGCCGGGGGGTGACCAGGATCACCCCGGGCAGGGGGTTCTCCGGCAGCCCGCGCAGCGCCTCGCCGAGTCCGGACTGGCGCTGGAACTCCTCCAGTCCCTGCTCGCGGCCGATCCACTCGGCCTCGGCCACTTCCGGCAGCGCGGCGATCCTCGCCCGCAGGCGCTCGCCCGCCGCATCGTCCACGTCCAGCGTGGTGAACAGGGAAATCTGCGCGGCGCGCTGCCAGGAGCCGCCGAGCCGCGCGACGTCGTCGAGCAGCAGCGACAGCCCCATGGGCAGGCTGAGGGCGACGGCCATCGCCAGGCAGGTGAGGAAGCTGCCCACCGGCTGGCGGCCGAGCCGGCGCAGGCTGTCGACCAGGCTGGCGCGGTGGCTGTCCAGCCAGGCCACCAGCAGCGTGACGAAATCCGGCTCGGCGCTCTTCACCTCGGCCCTGGGCAGGGCGCCGACCCGTTCGGATGGCCGCGGCTCGGGCAGGTTGGAATCGCTCATCAGGCGGCCTCCCCGTCGGCGATCAGCCGCCCGCGCTGCAGGGTGAGCAGGCGGTGGCGCATGCGCGCGATCAGCGCCAGGTCGTGGCTGGCGATCAGCACCGTGGTGCCGAGACGGTTGATGTCCTCGAACACCTTCATGATCTCCGCGGCCAGGCGCGGATCGAGGTTGCCGGTCGGCTCGTCGGCCAGCAGCAGGGCCGGCTGGTGGACCACCGCACGGGCGATGCCGACCCGCTGCTGCTGGCCGGTGGACAGGTCGGCCGGGAACTGCTCGGCCTTGTCCTGCAGGCTGACCCGCTCCAGGGCGAGCAGGGTGCGCCGGGCGATCTCGTCCTTGCCCAGGCCGAGAATCTTCAGCGGCAGGGCGACGTTGTCGAACACGCTGCGGTCGAACAGCAGCTGGTGGTTCTGGAACACCACGCCGATCTGCCGGCGCAGGAAGGGGATCTGCGCGGTGGTGATGCTCGACAGATCCTGCCCGGCGAGCAGCAGCCGGCCGCTGGTCGGCCGCTCCATGGCCAGCAGCAGGCGCAGCAGGGTGCTCTTGCCGGCGCCGGAATGGCCGGTGACGAACAGGAACTCGCCGTGCCGCACGTGGAAGCTCAGCTCGTGCAGGCCGACATGGCCGTTGGGATAGCGCTTGCCGACCTGTTCGAAGCGGATCATTGCGCCGGCTTCTCCGCGAACAGCGCGCGGACGAACTCCTCGGCGACGAAAGTGCGCAGGTCGTCGACGCCCTCGCCGACGCCGATGTAGCGGATCGGCAGGCCGAACTGCTTGGCCAGGGCGAAGATCACCCCGCCCTTGGCGGTGCCGTCCAGCTTGGTCAGCGCCAGGCCGGTGACCTCCACCGCCTGGTTGAACTGCCTGGTCTGGTTGATGGCGTTCTGGCCGGTGCCGGCGTCCAGCACCAGCAGCACCTCGTGGGGCGCCGCGTCGTCCAGCTTGCCGAGCACCCGGCGGACCTTCTTCAGCTCCTCCATGAGATTGTCCTTGGTGTGCAGGCGACCGGCGGTATCGGCGATCAGCACGTCCATGCCGCGCGCCTTGGCGGCCTGCAGGGCATCGAAGATCACCGAGGCGGAATCCGCGCCGGTGTGCTGGGCGATCACCGGAATCCGGTTGCGCTCGCCCCACACCTGCAACTGCTCGACGGCGGCGGCGCGGAAGGTGTCGCCGGCGGCGAGCATGACCTTCTTGCCATCCTGCTGCAGGCGCGCGGCCAGCTTGCCGATGGTGGTGGTCTTGCCGGCGCCGTTGACGCCGACCACCAGGATCACATAGGGGCGCTGCGCGGACTCGAGCGCCAGCGGCTGCTCGACCGGCTTGAGCAGCGCGGTCAGCTCCTCCTGCAGCGCGCGGTACAGCGCCTCGCTGTCGGCCAGCTCCTTGCGCGCCACCCGCAGGGTCAGGCTCTGGATGATCGCCGTGGTGGCCTCGACACCGACGTCGGCGAGCAGCAGGCGGGTTTCCAGCTCCTCCAGGAGCTCGTCGTCGATCGCCTTCTCGCCGAGAAACAGGCTGGCCATGCCTTCGCCGAGAGTCGAGCCGGTCTTCGCCAGCCCCTGGCGCAGGCGGGCGAAGAAGCCGGACTTGTTCGGCCGCGGGGCGGGCTGGGCGACCGGGACGGCCGGCTCGGCCTCGACCGCCGGCAGCGGCTCGGGCTCGCTCACCGGCGCCGCTTCCGCGGCGGGAGCCGGCGTGCCGTGCGCGGCGCCGCGCCAGCGGCTGGAGAAGACCACTTCCTCTTCGGGTGCGGCAGGCGCCTGGTCGGCGACCTCGGGCACGGACGATCCGACAGCCGGGGTCTCCGGCTGCACCTCGACCACCGGCGCCGGCACCTCGACCACCGCCGGCTGCGGCTCGGGCTCGGCCGGGCGGGCGGCCTCGGCGGCTTCCTCCGCCGGCGACGGTTCTTCGCTGCCGGCTTCCGGAGCAGCTTCCTCGGGGGCGGGCGCCGGTGCGGATTGTTCCTTCTTGCGGAACCAGCCGAACAGGCCTTTCTTCTCTCCGGCCTCGGCCGGCTTCTTGTCGTCGTTTGAACCAAACATGCAGACGGCTTTCTCAGGGGGGCGATGAGACCGGCGGGCTTGGCCGCCGGCGAAACGGATGGTTATCCTAGCACCTCCCTGCCCGCCGGGCTAAGCTCGCGGGCCGCCCCACAGGTCCGACATCAATGAACGTGATCGCCCGCCATGCCGCCGCCCTGCTGCTCGGCATGCCGCTGACGGCGCTGGCCGCCGCTCCCCAACCGACCCACGAATACACCCTGGACAACGGCCTCAAGGTCATCGTCCGCGAGGACCACCGCGCCCCGGTGGTGGTCTCGCAGCTCTGGTACAAGGTCGGCTCCAGCTACGAGACGCCCGGCCAGACCGGCCTTTCCCACGTCCTCGAACACATGATGTTCAAGGGCAGCCGCAAGCTCGGCCCCGGCGAGTCCTCGCGGATCCTGCGCGAACTCGGCGCCGAGGAGAACGCCTTCACCGGCGACGACTACACCGCCTACTACCAGGTGCTGGCGCGCGACCGCCTGCCGGTGGCCCTCGAGCTGGAGGCCGACCGCCTGGCCAGCCTGCGCCTGCCGCCGGAAGAGTTCGACCGCGAGATCGAGGTGGTCAAGGAGGAGCGCCGCCTGCGCACCGACGACCGCCCCAGCGCCCAGGCCTACGAGCGCTTCAAGGCCATGGCCTATCCGGCCAGCGGCTACCGCACCCCGACCATCGGCTGGATGCCCGACCTCGACCGGATGAGCGTCGACGACCTGCGCGCCTGGTACCAGGCCTGGTACGTGCCGAACAACGCCGTCCTGGTGGTGGTCGGCGACGTCAGCGGCGACGAGGTGAAGGGCCTCGCCGAGCGCTACTTCGGCGCCATTCCGGCCCGCCCGCTGCCGGTCGCCAAGCGCCCGCTGGAGCCGGCCGAACCCGGCGAGCGGCGCCTCCGGCTGAACCTCAAGGTGCAGTTGCCGAGCCTTTTGTACGGCTTCAACGTGCCCGGCCTGGCGACCGCCGAAAATCCCCGCGAGGCCCATGCGCTGCGCCTGATCGCCGGCCTGCTCGACGGCGGCTACAGCGCGCGCATCCCGGCCCGCCTGGAGCGCGGCGAGGAGCTGGTGTCCGGCGCCGGCGCCGGCTACGACGCCCACGTGCGCGGCGACAGCCTGTTCGTTCTCAACGCCACGCCCAACGTGCAGAAGGGCCGCAGCCTGGAAGAGGTCGAGGCCGGCCTCTGGCGCCTGCTCGACGAACTCAAGGAAACCCCGCCGACCGCCGAGGAACTGGAGCGCGTGCGCGCCCAGGTCATCGCCGGCCTGGTCTACGAGCGCGACTCCATCGCCCGGCAGGCGACCACCATCGGCCAGCTGGAAACCGTGGGCCTGTCCTGGCAGTTGATCGACGAGGAACTGGCCGCCCTGGAGTCGGTCACCCCGCAGGACATCCAGGATGCCGCACGCCGCTACTTCACCCGCTCGCGCCTCACCGTCGCGCACGTTTTGCCCGAGGAGGCCCACCATGACTGATGAGCGCACCCGCCTGGGTTACGGCCTGATCGGCCTGATCCTGCTGCTTCTGCTCGGCCTGCTGGCCTGGCTGGCCAACCTGCCGCCGCGCCCGTCCGCCCCCGCTGGCGAAGCACCCACCGGCCCGGCCCGGCTGGAGTCGCTGGCCCGGCTGAACGGCGAGCCGCCGGTCCATCGCGCCCTGAACATCCAGGACTGGCGCACTGCCGAGGGCGCCCGGGTGCTCTTCGTCGAGGCCCGCCAGCTGCCGATGTTCGACCTGCGCCTGACCTTCGCCGCCGGCAGCAGCCAGGACGGCGGCACCCCCGGCCTGGCCCTGCTGACCAACGCCATGCTCAACGAAGGCGTGCCGGGCAAGGACGCGACCGCCATCGCCGAGGGCTTCGAGGGCCTCGGCGCCCAGTTCGGCAACGGCGCCTACCGCGACATGGCCGTCGCCAGCCTGCGCAGCCTGAGCGACCCGGCCAAGCGCGAGCCGGCGCTCGCCCTGTTCCGCGAGGTGCTCGGCCGCCCGGACTTCCCGGCCGACGCCCTGGCGCGGATCAAGAACCAGATGCTGGCCGGCTTCGAGATGCGCAAGCAGAGCCCCGGCAAGCTGGCCAGCCTCGCACTCAACCGCCAGCTGTTCGGCAGCCATCCCTACGCCCACCCGAGCGACGGTGACACCGAATCGATCGCGCCGATCGGCCGCGAGCAGCTGCAGGCCTTCCACGCCCGCGCCTACAGCGCCGCCAACGCGGTCATCGCGCTGGTCGGCGATCTGTCCCGCAGCGAGGCCGAAGCCATGGCCGCGGCCATTTCCGCCGCGCTGCCGGCGGGTCCGGCGCTGGCCAAGCCGGCCGCCCCGGCGCCGCCCAAGCCGGGCCTGCAGCACATCGAATACCCCTCGCAGCAGACCCACCTGATGCTCGCCCAGCTCGGCATCGCCCGCGACGATCCGGACTACGCGGCGCTCTTTCTCGGCAACCAGATCCTCGGCGGCGGCGGCTTCGGCGCCCGGCTGATGGAGGAGGTGCGCGAGAAGCGCGGGCTGACCTACGGGATCTACTCCGGCTTCACCCCCATGCAGGTGCGCGGCCCCTTCATGATCAACCTGCAGACCCGCGCCGACTACAGCCAGGGCACCCTGGAGCTGGTGCAGCAGCTGGTCCGCGCGTTCATCGCCGAGGGACCGACGGCGAAGGAGCTGAAGGACGCCAAGCGCGAGCTGATCGGCAGCTTCCCGCTGTCCACCGCGAGCAACGCCGACATCGTCGGCCAGCTCGGCGCCATCGGCTTCTACGACCTGCCGCTGAACCACCTGGAGGTCTTCCTGCAGCAGGTCCAGGCGCTCACCGTCGAGCAGGTGAAGACGGCCATGGCCAGGCACATCGATCCGGACGGCTTCGTCGTGGTCAGCGCCGGGCCGACCGTCGAGCAGAAACCGCTGCCGCCGCCGACCGCGCCCGCCGAGCGCCCCGCCGTCACGCCGGAGCACTGATGCGCCAGCCCGCCCGCTCTTCCCGCCCGGCCGCCCGTCCCCACGGCGGCCAGGGCCTGCTGCGCATCATCGGCGGCGAATGGCGCTCGCGCCGCTTCGCCTTTCCCGAGGCGCCGGGTCTGCGCCCGACCCCCGACCGGGTCCGCGAGACCCTGTTCAACTGGCTGGCGCCCCATGTCGAAGGTGCCCGGGTGCTCGACCCCTTCGCCGGCAGCGGCGCGCTCTACCTGGAAGCCCTGTCGCGCGGCGCCGGCCAGGCGCTGGCGCTGGACCTCAACGGCGAGGCCGTCGCCAGCCTGCGCCGCCACCTCGACAGTCTGCGCTGCGGCAACGGCCAGCTGCTGCAGGGCGATGCCCTGCGCTACCTGGAGCATCAGTCGCCGAGCCCCTTCGACCTGGTGTTCCTCGACCCGCCGTTCCACCAGGACCTGCTGACGCCTGCCTGCCGGCTGCTCGAGGAGCGTGGCTGGCTGGCCCGCGACGCCTGGATCTACACTGAAAGCGAAGCTCCGCCCTCCGCCCTCGGCCTGCCGGACAACTGGCGCCTGCACCGGGAAAAGCAGGCCGGCCAGGTGTATTACGCGCTGTGGCAGAGGACCGGCTGAAGCGCCAAGCCGCCTTGGCGCTGTCATGGACGAACCTGCGGGTTCCGCCGATGAACGACGCACCCTTTCGCCCCGCCTGGTGGCTGCCCGGTCCGCACCTGCAAACCCTGTGGGGACCGCTGTGCCGCCGGCTGCCGCCGCTGGAGCGCCGCCGCGAGCGCCTCTGGCTGGCCGACGGCGACTTCCTCGACCTCGACTGGCACGGCCCGAACGATCCGCAGGCGCCGCTGGTGCTGGTGCTGCACGGCCTGACCGGCTCCTCCCGCTCGCCCTATGTGCTCGGCCTGCAGCGGGCCCTGGCGGAGCGCGGCTGGGCCAGCGCGGCGCTGAACTGGCGCGGCTGCTCCGGCGAGCCCAACCGGCTGCCGCGGGCCTATCACTCCGGCGCCAGCGACGACCTCGCCGCGGCCATCGCCCACCTGCGCAGGCTGCGCCCGCACACTGCGCTGCATGCGGTCGGCTACTCGCTGGGCGGCAACGTGCTGCTCAAGCACCTCGGCGAAAGCGGCGCCGACTGCGCCCTGCAGGCGGCCGTGGCGGTGTCGGTGCCGTTTCGCCTGGACCAGTGTGCCGACCGCATCGGCCAGGGCTTCTCGCGGCTCTACCAGGCGCACTTCATGCGCGCCATGCGCCTCTACGTGGAGGACAAGCAGCGCCAGTTCGCCCGCCTCGGTCAGGCCGAGCATCTCGCCACCCTGGAACGCCTCGGCCCGCTGCAGGGCCTGCGCACCTTCTGGGAGTTCGACGGGCGCATCACCGCACCGCTGCACGGCTTCCTCGATGCCGGCGACTACTACCGGCGCGCCTCCAGCCGCTACTTCCTCGCCGCCATCCGCGTGCCGACGCTGATCGTCCAGGCCGCCGACGACCCCTTCGTGTTCCCCCACAGTCTGCCGCCGCCGCACGAGCTGTCGGCGAGCATCCAGTTCGAGTTGCAACCAGGCGGCGGCCATGTCGGTTTCGTCGAAGGCTCGCCGCACCGCCCCGGCCTCTACCTGGAGCGGCGCATCCCCGCCTGGCTGGCGGCTCTCCCGCGCTGAGCCCGGCTTGGCCGCGGGGGACGGCTGAGCTACCATCCGGGCCTCCATGAACCCGCCAAGGACGCCGTGATGAACCGCGTAATCTACCCGGGAACCTTCGACCCCATCACCAAGGGACATGGTGATCTGGTCGAGCGCGCCGCCAAGCTGTTCGACCAGGTGATCATCGCCGTGGCCGCCAGCCCGAAGAAGAACCCCCTGTTTCCCCTCGAGAAACGCGTCGAGCTGGTCCGGGAAGTCACCCGTCACCTGCCTAACGTCGAGGTGGTGGGATTCTCCAGCCTGCTCGCACAGTTCGCCCGGGACCAGAAAGCCAATGTGCTGCTGCGCGGCCTGCGCGCGGTGTCCGATTTCGAGTACGAATTCCAGCTGGCCAACATGAACCGCCAGCTGGCCCCGGAAGTGGAAAGCCTGTTCCTCACCCCCTCGGAAAAGTACTCCTACATCTCCTCCACCCTGGTCCGGGAAATCGCCGCGCTGGGCGGCAACATCGACCAGTTCGTGCATCCTGCGGTGGCCACCGCCCTGCGCGAGCGCTTCCGCACCTGAGCAGCCACACGCGGCGCATCGCGGCCAAATTGCTGGCCAGGCCGGGCGATAGCCGAAGTCAAGCGTTTACTCGGCAAACCAAACGGCTATAATGGCCGCCCCTTCTAGCCGGTATAGCTCAGCAGGTAGAGCAACTGACTTGTAATCAGTAGGTCCCGGGTTCGATTCCTGGTGCCGGCACCAATTAAATCAACGACTTAGGCTCGCAGCGATGCAGGCCTAAGTCGTTTTTGCCTCCAATTACTGCGCACCTCTCCACCCGCTCCCCAATCGAGTCTGTCCGCTTTCTCCGCTTCGCCCATCCGCCGCCCGCCAGATGGCACGGCTGATCGACAGGAAGCTCCAGCGCGGGCGCGGGCGCCACCTCAATGCACGGACGGCGAACCCAGCAGCGGCCCCAGGTAGGCGTCGTCGATCAGGAGTTCCAGGTACGCGTTGTCGATCATGGTCGTTGCCGAGTCGCTATCCGTGATACCGGCCGTCTCGATCCCTTCGATCTGCTTGGCCAGCCACAGCAGCAGTTCCTCGCGCGTCAGGAGCGCCGGGCCGAACTCTTGTTCGAGCTGATCGGCCAAGAGGGTGAGCCGGTGACGCTCACGGGCCTCTGCAGGTGTGCGTTCGGCCCCGGCACGGACGTTGCGGCGAAGGTCGCTCAGATTGTCGTGATTGTTTTCCATCTTTCCGCTCCCGTTCCCCGATCCTCCGGCGCGTCCTGCTGGCGATCGGGGAACTGCATCTGTAACGGTTGCGGCCTTTCCGTGGCACGCTCAATCGACGATATCGGCATCACCCCAGCGCCAGCGGGCGATGGCCAGGGCCTGGTTGCGGCTCATGAACGGGCCGATCAGGGTGAATCGGTAGCCTGGCATCGAAACCGTCCAGGCGTTGCGTCGAGGATGATCCTTGGCGGCGTTCAGGATCTCGATGACCAGGGCCTTGTGTGCCTTCAACTCGGCCAACAGATCAGGGGGAGGCAGATGCTTTGCCTCCAGATGCAGGCGGTTGCCTTTCGGGGTGAGGGTGACGCCTTCATCTTTGGCCCGCCGGATGATTTCGAATGCATTCATAGCCGTTTCTCCAGGGCAGCGAATCGACCGCACAGGAAAGAAAAAGCCCAAAAATGTTCGAAAGGATGAAGACTAGAACACAGTCTTTGTCGAAGCCAAACGGAGGAGCACTGCGACAGAAAGCCGGGCAGCAGCCGGACTCTGCAATGCTACGGCCCCTATTATCGACCGGAAGATCGGCATTGCACTCATCGGTGTATGTTTGCACAAGGCCGGACAGCATTCAGGGACAGAACTCCCGACGGACCTGCCGCACTCGTGCGATGGCGAACGCTACAACAGCGAAAGCTTGACGCCGCCCTCCATGACGCTGTTCCAGCGCCAAGGAACTGCCGGAATATTTCAGGCCCACCCATGCAGTTAGTTTGCAACCTTCGGGATGGGCATCGATCCCCAACAAGGCTTTCACACTTGGCGTCCCGCCTTTTACCCAATTTTCACAATCCCGAATATTTACCCTACAAAAGATACAAGTATTGGTTTGAGTTCGAAAACGGGACACAACCGTTCGTCGCCAAAGTCGTCTACGGGAAGAGCTGGCGTCATTTCGATACTTAACTGTTAAAGTCGAGCAGGCTCGATCAACCTAATAAGGCATCAAGCTCTGGAGTTCTCTGAAATGGATGGATTTGCACGCTGTGCTTATAGGCGCCTTGAACTGGCACACGTCTATCGCGACACGGCCAACGAGCTGTGCAGTGAAGATGACCATAACCCTTCAGTAAAGTTTTTCAGAAACAAAGCCTACTACGAGAAGGTCCGTGCCAGCGCCCTGCTGGAAATGCTGGCGGATATCGCTCACAACAAGTCAATGGAATCCCAGCAAGCTGCCAACAATCAATTAACGAGCCCTCCGGAAACCGAACGCTTTTTATGCTAGCCTGATTTGACCGGCTGGCGGGCAGAACAAGCGCAGGCCGTGTCCAAGCTGTCTTGAACTCTCGTTCAGGGGATAAGCCTGGCAGGCTCTGCGTCGAAACAAGGCCACCTCCAACAACGCCTGTTCAGGATTGACCGGACTTCGTTGCGGTCTTTCCGAACTCCATCCCTGCGGATTGTTCGCGGCCCGGCCGCGAACTACCTGTACGCGTATTGAAAACCGGCGCTGCCGGACTTCCGCTACCTGAACTGCGCGCCCCCGGCAGGCGGGCAGCGGCAGGCCATGGGAGCGATCGGGATTCGCCGCGGCCCTGCCCCGCTGAAAACACCGCCGATCTTCCAGACGAATGGTCATTCCCATCCTTCCAACCGGAAGCCGGGACAAGAGGGTGCGCATGGACAGCGCCGACTTGCCGCAGGAGGCTGGGGAGTCATTCGTAAGAGTCTCCCTGTAGCGGCTGCGCCGGCACTACCGCGAGGCTGATCCCGTGGCAGCCATACCAGTGGGATGCCAATAAAGCCCGCTGGTGAATCGATTTACCAACAGCTAGACTCGGGAATCGAGCCACTTGCCAAACGAAATCCCAGAGACTAAGGTAGCGCTACCTCAGCGATACGAGCCTGCGTTAGGACAGCGCTCCATCCCGAGGGGCCGCTTCAAAATCGAGATAACGTTAAAGCGGCAATCGACAAGAACAACAAGCAGGATGGCAGCAACGCTCTGCTGTGCGATGGGTCTGACCTCGCAAAGATAGCGCTGTCCTCCGCAGGCGAGGTGTCTCATGTGCTCATCTACCGCTACGTTGATCAACCCAGGGGCCGCCGGCCGTGGCCAGCCCCGCTCCCCTCAGGCGCCTTGCCTGCGCAGCACTGCAGGCTTCCGAAGGCGCCGCTTCCGTTCCTCCCGCGGCGCCAGCTCGCGCGTCGTGCGATCGGTGGCCAAAGCCGACTGAGCGATCGCCGCCTGAAGCAACCCATCACCCGGCGTTGCGGCAAGACGGCGACCTCCCGATCTCGCTCCCCCGGAAAGACGCAAGCCCAGGCTGCCGGCAAGGCTTCCCGAAGCACCGCCGAGCGGCAGGCAAGCGCCCCGACATGACCGGACGCGACATCCCTTTGGCGGGCCTGGCGCGTCAAGGACGGCAGCGTCCGGCCTGCAGCAGGAAGCCGTACCGAATTTGATCCGGGAACGCCGTTCCCGGCTCGAAACCTTGCCTGGGCTGCGTTCTGCGCGCCCGGCAGAAGGCTCCTTGAAAGCAACAATCACAACAAGAGGAAATCCACGATGACGACGGTAGAAACGACCTTTAGCGGAGCTGACTCGGGCAGCCTGGCAACAGCCCAAACGAAGAAACTGAGCCTGTACGTGTTTGCCCTGTTCTTCATTTTCGGCGGCCTGACCAGCCTCAACGACGTACTGGTTCCCAAGCTGAAAAGCCTGTTCAGCCTCAGCTATACCGAGGCCATGCTGGTGCAGTCGGCGTTTTTCTTCGCCTACTTCGTCGCCTCCATCCCGGCAGGCCTGCTGATCGCCCGGATCGGCTACATGAAAGCCGCCGTTATCGGTCTGCTGACCATGGCCGCCGGCTGCCTGCTGTTCATACCGGCGACCCTGTCGACGCTGTTTCCGGCCTTCCTGGGCGCCCTGTTCATCCTGGCGGTGGGTGTCACCACCGTTCAGGTCGTGGCCAACCCCCTGCTGTCGCTGCTGGGGCCGAGCTCGACCGCGCACAGCCGCCTGACCCTGGGCCAGGGCTTCAACTCGCTGGGCACCACCGTGGCCCCCTACATCGGCGCCATCCTGATCCTCGGCGCGCTGAACGAAGTGGACCCGGCCACGCTGTCGGGAGCCGAACTCACCGCCTTCCTGGCCCATGAGGCCAGCGTGATCAGCAACACCTATGCCGGCATCGCCCTGGTGATCTGCCTCATCGCCGCCATCGTCTGGCTGCAGCGCAACGCGCTGAAGTCCACCCGCAAGCCCGAGCGCCTCAATCCGTTTTCCGCCCTCGACCTGCTGAAGCAGCCGCGCTTCGCCTTCGGTGCCGCCTGCATCTTCCTGTACGTCGGCGCCGAAGTGGCGATCGGCAGCCTGCTCACCGACTACCTGATGCTCCCGACGACCCTGGGCATGGCTGCGGAAGAGGCCGGCAAGCATGTGGCCTTCTACTGGGGTGGCGCCATGGTGGGCCGCTTCATCGGCGCGGCCCTGATGCGCCGCTTCGCGCCCGGCAAGCTGCTGGCCTTCGCCGCCACCACCGTCATCGTGCTGCTCACCCTCTCCGCGATGTCGACCGGCACCCTCGCCGGCTGGTCGCTGCTGGCCGTCGGCCTGTTCAACTCCATCATGTTCCCGACCATCTTCACCCTGGCCTCCGAAGGGCTCGGCGAGCGGGCGGCGGAAGGCTCGGGGCTGATCTGCTGCGCGATCGTCGGTGGCGCCATCATCCCGCCGATCACCGGGTTCGCCGCCGACCTGTCGACCCTGGCCCTGGCCCTGGCCGTTCCGGCCATCTGCTACGCCGGCATCGCCTACTTCGGCTGGTACGCACGCCGCCCGCACGTGGCGGCCTGAACGGACGGCGATCCCGAGGGCGATCCGAAGGCCGGCGGACCTTCCTCGCCGGGGCGAATCCAGCGCCCCGGCGAGCGTCGGCAAGGATCGGATCCGCCGCGGCGCGACGAGGGCTTGGCCCCTCGCCGCGCCGCGGCCATGACGAACCGACACCGCCTCCTGCTCGCACGCCCATTCAACCACTTCATCAAAGCAACAAGAGCACACGATCCATGACTGTCGAAACCTACGTCCCAGCCCCCAGCTCGACTTTGACCATCATGCACATGGCGTGCTCCACGTTGCCGGAGGAACTGCAATGAAACTGGCACTGGTCGGTGACATCGGGGGCACCAATGCGCGCTTCGCCCTCTGGAAAAACGGTCGGATCGAGTCGGTGCGCACGCTGGCCGCCGCCGAATTCGCCACCCCGGAGCGGGCCATCGAGGATTACCTGTCCGCCCTCGGACTGCCGCTGGACAGCCTCTCCAGCCTGTGCCTGGGCTGCGCCGGGCCGGTGTCCGGCGAGGACTTCCGCTTCACCAACAACCACTGGACCCTCAACCGCACGGCCTTCCGCAATACGCTGCAGCTGGACAACCTGCTGCTGATCAACGACTTCACCGCCATGGCGCTGGGCATGACGAGCCTGCGTGAAAACGAGCGCATCCAGATCTGCCCCGGCGAGGCGGAGGCCGACCGTCCGGCGCTGGTGATCGGCCCGGGCACCGGACTCGGCGTCAGCACCCTGCTGCCCGACGGCGAGCGGGGCTGGCGGGTGCTGCCCGGCGAAGGCGGGCATGTCGACCTGCCGATCGGCAGCCTGCGCGAGGCGGCCCTGTGGCAGCAGCTGTTCGCCGAACTCGGCCACGTGCGCGCCGAGGACATCCTCAGCGGCAGCGGCCTGGTCCGGCTCTACCGCTCGATCTGCGCCCTGGACAACCATGTGCCGCACCTGACCTCGCCCGCCGAGATCAGCAGCGCCGCCCTGGCCGGCGATCCGGTCGCCGAGGAAGTGCTGAGCCTGTTCTGCATCTGGCTCGGACGCGTCGCCGGCAACGGTGTGCTGTCCCTCGGCGCGCGCGGCGGGGTGTACATCGTCGGCGGGGTGATTCCGCGCTTCTCGGCCTTCTTCCAGTCCAGCGGCTTCGCCAAGAGCCTGTGCAGCAAGGGCTGCATGAGCCACTACCTCGAAGGCGTGCCGGTCTGGCTGGTGACCGCCGAATACCCCGGCCTGGAAGGCGCCGGCGTCGCCCTGCAGCAGATGCTCGACGCGCCCGACGCCGCCTGACTCCCTTTCCCCGCCCTCCCCACCCGGGAGAGGGCGGCGCACGCTGCCGCCCCGGCCTTCGCCGGGGCGCGTTCCCCTAACGTTTCACCAGACGCAGCTTCGGCGGCGACGCCACGGGCGCACGGCGCGCATCGGCGGCGTTCGCGCGGATGAACTCCACGATGGCGTAGTGGCAGGCGTTGAACAGCGGGCCGTCCTTCCAGGACTCGCCCTGATGCTCGGCGCTGTCCTCCAGGGCCTCGACGAAGACAACCTCCAGCAGCCTGACAGGCCCCTCACCACGGAGCGCGACGCGCTGGACCGGATTCACGTTCAGCAGGTCGCACAGGCCATCGAAGCCCAGGGCCCCGGCGATCTCCTTGCGTCCCAGCACCAACAGGCGCCCGAAGCTCGCCAGTGCCTGGCACAGGTCGTTCATGGCGTCGTAGCGGTGGCTGGCGGCCTGCCGCTCCAGATCGGCCACGGCGAGCTTGGTGAACGGCAGGAAGGGCCGCAGCCTGCCGGCCTGGCGGCGCAGCGCGCGGCGCTCGGCGCGAATGACGTCCAGTTCCTGGGCGAGAACCCGGCAGAGGCGGCGGATCGCGATCAGCCGGGTACGCACAGTAGCTGTCGGCCGGTCGGAGAGGTCGACGAGAAGACGCAGGTGTTCGGCTTTCATGGGAACTACTCCATCCTGGATTGCAGGGCACCGTGCGCAACCGCACGGTCAGCAGGCCATCTCCGTCTCAGTCTTGTCCCTCGTTCCGCTTTCGGCCAGTGCCGGCACCTGCTGTCCGTCGCCCCGCCGGCCCGGGCCGCACGGGCGGAATTCCGCCTTCCGCGGCGGGTTTGCCACCTTCCCAATGGCGACATTTCGCCACATACCCCGCAAAAAATGCCCAACCCTTGCTCCAGAGCATGGATTTTCGGCGCTTTCAGGTGAATGGCACACATCCTGCTCCTTGCACCTTCGTGCGATGCGGGACGGCCCTGCATCCACCGACGAAAGCCTTCCGGAAACGGAAGGCCAGCGCATCGACGGGTGCGCGCCCGGCCGCGGTCGGGCGACGCATCCCCAGGAGAAGCAGGTTCTGACGGCCTTGCGCGCCCGCGCGGCCGTCCTGGACGTGCCGAACAAGAACAACAGTTGATCCGGATGCGACAGCTTCATCGACAGTAGCGGCAGGCCATGTCGGCGATCCCGACCGGCCATCGGCAGCGCGCCAACCAGTGTCTGCCAAAGCCTTGCGAAACCTACTAACAACTTCAACGGGTCCGTCTTATGAAAAAACTGTTACTGACTTTCCTGTGCGCCAGCATCGTCGGCTGTGCCAAACAGGACGACGCGGAAAAGACCGTGGACGTCCTGCTGATCGGCGGCGGCATCATGAGCGCCAGCCTCGGCACCTACCTCAAGGAGCTGGAGCCCGACTGGACGATCGACATCTACGAACGCCTCGACCAGGTCGCCGAGGAAAGCTCCAACCCCTGGAACAACGCCGGCACCGGCCACGCGGCGTTCTGCGAGCTGAACTACACCCCCGAGAAGCCCGACGGCCACGTCGACATCAGCAAGGCGCTGGCGGTCACCGAATCCTTCGAGATCTCTCGGCAGTTCTGGGCCCACCAGGTCGAGAAGGGCGCGCTGAACAATCCGAAATCCTTCATCAACGACGTGCCGCACATCAGCTTCGTCTGGGGCGACGAGAACGTCTCCTTCCTGAAGAAGCGCCACGAGGCGATGCAGCACAGCACGCTGTACCGCGGCATGCAGTACACCGAAGACCACGCGACGATCAAGCAATGGGCGCCGCTGGTGATGGAAGGCCGCCCGGCCGACCAGAAGGTCGCCGCGACCCGCATGCCGATCGGCACCGACGTCAACTTCGGCGAGATCACCCGCCAGCTGATGGGCGCATTGACCAAACACGACGACGTCACGCTGAACCTCAAGCACGAGGTGCGCGACTTCGAGCGCAACGACGACGGCACCTGGAGCGTGACGGTCGCCGACCTGGCCAGGGGCGGCGAGGAAAAGACCATCAAGGCCAGGTTCGTGTTCATCGGCGCCGGCGGCGGCGCGCTGCCGCTGCTGCAGAAGACCGGCATTGCCGAGGCCGACGGCTACGCCGGCTTCCCGGTGGGCGGCCAGTTCCTCTACACCAGCAACCCGGAAGTCGTCGAGCGTCACCTGGCCAAGGTCTACGGCAAGGCCTCCGTCGGCGCCCCGCCGATGTCCGTGCCGCACCTCGATACCCGCGTGATCGACGGCAAGCGGGCGCTTCTCTTCGGCCCCTTCGCCACCTTCTCCACCAAGTTCCTGAAGAACGGCTCGCTGCTGGACATGCCGCGCTCGCTGAGTTCGGACAACTTTATGCCGATCATGCACGCCGGCCTCGACAACCTGCCGCTCAGCACCTACCTGATCGGCCAGCTGATGCTCAGCCAGGAAGAGCGCATCGAGGAACTGCGCGAGTACTTCCCGGAAGCCAAGTCCGAGGACTGGAAACTGCTCAACGCCGGCCAGCGCGTGCAGGTCATCAAGAAGGACCCGGAGAAAGGCGGCGTCCTGCAGTTCGGCACCGAGGTCGTGGCCGCCGCGGACGGCAGCATCGCCGCGCTGCTGGGCGCCTCGCCGGGCGCCTCCACCGCCGCGCCGATCATGCTCACCGTGCTGGAGAAGACCTTCAAGGACAAGATCAAGACCGCCGAGTGGCAGGCCAGGCTGAAGGAGATCATTCCCTCCTACGGCCAGAAGCTCGACAACAACCTCGAGCTGACCAACAGCGTCCGCGCCATGACCAGCGAGCGCCTGCAGCTGAACTTCATGCCGGTCGAGCCGGAAGCCGCCGAGGCCCAGGCCGAAGCCGCCGCTCCGCAGCCCACCCAGGCGGCCCTGTAAGCCGTCCCGCCCCGAACTCCCCCTCGCCCTGAGGGGGGATGTTTTTTTTCAGCCTCCCGAAACAGACACCGTCCCCATCGACAAGGAACTCCCGATGCGTCCCCTTCATGTTCTCCTGACGTTGCTGCTGACCTTCCTCATGGCCGGCCTGCAGCCGGCCCTGGCCGAATCCGCTCCAGGGCAGACCAGCCCGAAACCCAGGGTCATCTTCTTCGACGTCAACGAAACCCTGCTCGACCTGGAGTCCATGCGCCAGTCGGTCGGCGCGGCCCTGGGCGGCCGGCAGGAGCTGCTGCCGCTGTGGTTCTCGACCATGCTGCACCACTCGCTGGTCGAAAGCGCCACCGAGCAATACCACGACTTCGGCACGGTCGGCACCGCCGCGCTGATGATGGTGGCCAGGAACAACGACATCGCGCTGACCGAGCAGCAGGCCCGCAGCGCGATCGTCACGCCCCTGCTCAGGCTGCCGGCCCACCCCGAGGTGCGCGAAGGCCTGCAGGCGCTGAAGAACCAGGGCTACACCCTGGTCACCCTGACCAACTCCACCCGCCGCGGGGTGCAGACGCAACTCGAGAACGCCGGGCTGGCGGACCTGTTCGCCGACAACCTGAGCATCGAGGAGATCAAGCTCTACAAGCCGCACCTGCGCACCTACCGCTGGGCCGCCGAACGGATGGGCGTCAAGCTGGAAGAAACGCTGCTGGTCGCAGCCCACGGCTGGGACGTCGCCGGTGCCAAGGCCGCCGGCATGCCGGCGATCTTCGTCGCCCGCCGCGGCCAGACCCTCTATCCGCTGGCCGCCGAGCCAGACCGCACGGTCAAGGACATCCGCGAGCTGGCCGAGGTGCTCGGCAGCAGCCGATGAGTCCCGGCCGGCGCCACCCTCTGCAGCCGCGTTTTTCGCCGAAGCCCGGGACCATCGATCGGCCGGCCTGGATGCCGTTTGTCATTCGTACTAACATGACAGTCATTGGACAAACGCCCCGAGGTGCAACCATGGCTGCCACGAACAGCAGCGCCACCCGCTCCGCCCGGCTCGGCCTGCGCGCCACTCCCGAACAGGAGGCGGTGCTTCGTCGTGCCGCGGAGGTGGCCCGCAAGTCCCTGACCGACTTCATCCTGGACAGCGCCTGCCAGGCCGCGGAGCAGACCCTGCTCGACCAGCGGCTGTTCATGGTATCGGGCAACCAGTACCAGACCCTGATGGATTTGCTGGAGCGCCCGGCCCAGGACAACGATGGCGTGCGCGATCTGTTCGCGCGCAAGGCGCCCTGGGATGCGCCATGACCCTGCGCGCGCCCGAATCGCTGGGGCCGGCGCACCAGCTTGAGGCATTCGACTGCGGCAAGCCGGCGCTCAACGACTGGTTGCTGCGCCACGCCCGGCAGGCGCAAGGCAGCGGCTCGGCCAAGACCTTCGTCGTCGCCAACGGAGATCGTATCGCCGGCTACTTCAGCCTGACGGTGGGACAGGTCGACACCTTGGAAGTACCTGAGCGCATTCGCAAAGGGATGGGGCAATACCCCATTCCGGTGGTGATCCTGGCGCGGCGGGCGGTCGATCGCTCCTACCAGGGGCAAGGCATCGGGATCGGCATGCTGCAGGATGCCATCCGGCGAACCCTGGTCATCGCCGAACAGGCCGGCATCCGGGCCCTGCTGACCCACCCTATCGACGAGCAGGCTGCGCAATTCTATGGGCGCTTCGGGTTCATCGCCTCACCGCTGCGAGAGCAGCAACGCCTGCTCCTGCTCAAGGACGCCCGGCGCTGGCTCTGACCACAGGCGCCTCGACAACCAAGGCTGCCCACCCAATCGGAAAGGCTTGATCCGCCCCCTCGGGAATGTCTCCCCTTCGTCAGGCCACCCCGCTCTCCTCCAGCGTCACCACGCAGCACGGATCGAAGGCGACCTGCTCGCCCGCGTAGCCGCGCGGATTGGAGATCACTCGGGTGCCGGCGACCTGATAGTCGACCGCGTAATGGGTGTGGCCGTGAATCCACAGATCGAGGCCCTCGCCCATCAGCTCGTCCCAGGCGTTGACGAAGGCCGCATCGAGGGGCGTGCCGGCGTAGGGATGGCCGGCGATCGAGCGCAGCGACGGCGCATGGTGGCTGATCACCACCGTCGGCCCGGCGACTGGCTGCGCCAGCGAGTCGCGCAGCCAGTCGTGGGAAGCCGTAGCCAGGGCGGCGAAATCCTCGGGCATGGGTTCGCGCGCCTCCGCGCCCCAGCGGATCTGCCGGAAGTCCGAAATCCGCCGCTGCGCCACCTGCCGCGCCGCCGCCTCCTCGCCGGTCGCCCGGTAATCCGTCCAGGCGGTGACGCCGAGAAAGCGCACCCCGCCCAGCACCACCTCGTCGAAATCCAGCACACGCACCTGCTCGTCGGCCGCCTCGCGCAGCTGCCGCAGAATCTCCTGCAGACCGCCGCCGTAATACTCGTGATTGCCCGGCACATAGAGCACCGGGCAATCGAACACCCGCCGCGCCCACGCTACCCCCCGCGCCCCGACGTCGATATCGCCGGCCAGCACCACCACATCCGCCGCCACCGGCGCCGGGGTGAAGGGGGACAGTTCGTTGTGCAGGTCGGAGAGGATATGGATGCGCATGGGACTGCTCCTTGACGTCTCAGAGGACTATAGCCGGGCAGTGTTGCGGGGAGGTGGATGGCCGCGGCTACTTACACGAAGTCGCCTCTGCTCACAGCGGCAGAGTCGCCGACACCGCTATCGACGAACACATGCTGCCGATGCCAGGCGACGAAGCGGGCCTCCGGCCTGAAGCGCTCCGGCAGCCTGATCGGGCGACCGGCCAACGGCTGCAACACCTGGCGCACGAAGGGATCGGCATTTCGACGCAACGGCTCGGCGAGCAGGATGCGGTAATCGTCGTCCAGGCTCAGCAGCCCCTGATCGAAGGCCCGGTCGTGCAGGGCCGAAAGACACAGTCCATTGGCGGGGTTGAGGCGGTTCGCTGGGGCCTGGCACCAGGGGACGATATGGCTGGCAATGAGCAGGCTGGGCTCGGCTAGTCCAGACATGCAGCAGCGGCCGGCATAGCTGCCGAGCACGGCGCGGCGGAAGAACTGCTGCTTGATCCGCTGCTCGATGAGCACCTGCCGAGTCGCGCCGGTGAAGTCTTCGGGAATGTCGACCGCCTCGTCCGCTTCCTCGGGCGGAAGCCCATGCTCGGCGCGCAAGGCTTGGCGCAACTGCGCGCACTCCACGGCCAAGCCCTCCCAGTCGGCCTGAAAAAGCTCCCAAACCTGTCGATCCAGCCGGGAGGCCCCCGCCAAGCCCTTGCGCCCGCTGGCGACGATGGCCGGGTCGAGGCTGGCGAAATTGCACAGCTTCATCGCCACCGCCGAAGGCGTGCGGCCGATCAGGCCAGCCAGTTCGACGACCTCGGGATTTCCTTGATGCAACTGACCGAAAGACAAACGGCAATACAGGTGAAAAGCCAGCTTGAGTTGGCCGATGGTCCAGCGGTTCGAGTTCATCGTTTTTCGCTCTCTACCAGTTACGAGATACGGCCGAACTCCGCGCCGGAAATACCGGCAACAATGCTTTTGCAAAAACATTTATGCAGCGATACTCCAAGGAGTCGATGGAAGCAAACCCCATCCTCAATCGGTCTATCCCATTGGACTAAACCCATTCGCCGCACTGCAATAGCGATCAATCATTCGCTCACGAGAAAGTTGCCGACCACTCTCCTCCCCAATCTCCCAGCGCCGACACTCCAACTTGAACCATGCTTTCGCAGCCTTACGGCATTCGCGGTATTCAATGGAGCCGCGAGGATGATTTCCACAAACACTGCCATAATCGATACGATTGTCCACGACCCCCCAAATAGCGACAGTGCTATGACCATTGGCATGAATGGTCCGACTTTCGGTTTCCCTGTGGCTAGTATTACGCCGCGCTTGTCGAGCCGTATCTTGGCGCTCACTACGATACTGCGCGAGGTATTCGTCGGAGACCATTCCTTGTGGCTTTGCCGCCTGCGGAGCTGAGCGTGGAAGTTCGCCATAACGACAACGCACGACATTTTCGTCGATGAGCTTATCGGACCCCATGCACTGATCCAACGTGTCTGGCTCGAGACTAGTTCTACTGGGCTTGATGGGTTCCAGTTCTTGCGGAATTTGGATGGGTACCGGTCTATCCAACATCGCCGGTGGAGGATTTGCCATTGGCTCGGCGGCTGTTTGAGCACCTGTACTCAGGGAATTATTTGTCAGCCTGAACTCCGAGATCAGGCCGTAGATAATCACAACTCCGCCTATGAGTGCAGTGATCGCATACACACGAAAGTTGCTCGACCCATATGCACGACTCTTTGCTCTACGACTACGAATATAGTCTGGCGCGTCGTCCCAGTCAGTTCCCCAGTCGTTTCTTTTGACCATGACACCCTACTTGCCTATTCCTTGGCGGATATGTGAGGCATGCGCCCCGAGTCCAGACCCGCGAACAATAAAAATATCAGCCTTCAAGATTACCGCAGCATAATAGCCACAGGCCAGCAATCAATGGCGCACTCGGGACGGATACACACTAACGATCGCCACCAAGTGCAATCGCTCATCGCCACACCACATCGAACACAGCATTCATCGGCTCGATGACGCTAGTTTCCTCGAAGAACCGCCGGGCATTGCGCTCGTAGTAACCGTGCGTATCGCTCAACGCTGTGCATCCTTGTACGTGAAGGGCCTCAGCCGCCCGTCATACCCGCGTGCCGCGGCACTCCGGGTAGTTCGAGCAGCTCCAGAATTGGGTGCCGGCCTTGTTGCCGCGCTTGACCGTGCGCCGCACCATGGGCGAGCGGCAGAGCGGGCAATGGCGCACCGAGGCTTCCGGGGCCGAGCGGCCGGCCGCTCCGGCGATCCAGTAGTCGAGGGTTTCGCCATCGATCAGGGTCAGCTTGCAGCTGGCGGCGAACTGCCGGGCGTCTTCGGTGAAGCTCCCGGAGGTCACCACGAAGCCGCCGGCCGCGCCCTGCGCCGCGACCACCCCGTAGAGTTCGCGCACCACCTTGACGCCGACCTTGAGGGCGCGCCACTGCTTGCACTGCACCAGAAACCGCTTGCGGCCCTTGCGCACGATGAGGTCGACGCCGCCGTCCGGACCGGCGTTGCCGGTTTCCTCGACAGCATAGCCCTGGCGGCGAAACACCTCGCCGACCAGGCGCTCGAACTGCTGCCAGTCAATCCCGTCGGAAACGGCTGCCGGGTTGTTCAGCGCCTTGCGAAACAGCCAGCCGCGCTTCATTTGCCGGCCGATCGACAGCAGCGCGCCGAGGCCCAGCAGGCCGGGCAGCAGGTACTGGCCGGCCCAGGCGGCGAGCGGCACGAGCGGTTCCAGGGCCTGCTGCGGATCGCGGCGCAGGTCCTGCACGAGTTTTTCCAGCTCCGCCAGGCTGTCGGGCAGGGCCAGGCTGTCCAGCGTGGGCAGCGCCCCCTGCGCGGCCAGGGGATGCAGAAACCACCACGCGCCGAGGCCGGCGGGCAGGCTCAGCCACCAGGGCAGCAGGGCGCAGAGCCGGATCAGGCCGGCGACGGGCGAGAATTTTCTTCGGGGCAACGAGGGGCTCCTGTCGGGCGGTGGTGCGCCGCTGTTCAGGAGCCTTGCCAGGAGAACATGCGGTGCGGTGGGCGACGCTGCGGTCGTCCATCCTGCCGCCGGTTCCCTGGCAGGCGAGGCAAGCGCTGGACTGAATCACGGTCCGCGGGAGATCGGGCTGCAAGATTACTGCAATATCACGGCCATTGACCACAAAACCCCTGGCCAGCCAGGCCATCCACAGCGTTTCAACCTATTTCACCGTCCATTGCCGCAGCAGCCTCAGCTGCATTTCCAGCCGCTCGCTGCGCGCCCGTTCCGCGCGCAGTTCCGAGCGCAGCTCACGGCACGTCTGCTCCAGTTCCAGCTCCCTGATGCGCAGGCGCTCCAGGGAGGCCCGGGCCTCGGCGAGCCTTTCCTTCAGGCCGCGGATCTGCTGGCCCTGCAGCAGCAGGCCCGGCACCGACAGGCTGGCCAGCAGCACGCCGCCCGTTCCCCACAGCTGCCACATGACTTCCATTCCCTCTCCCCTGCTCCGGCAGTACGTCCCGAATGACTGCGGCAGGATATGTAGCCTTAAAAGACATATCTAGAATGTAGACTTGTACAGGTAAAGTTTTCGTACGGATGGAGAGGTCATGAAACGGGAACAATCGATTGCCCAGGTGCGCTGGGACCTGGCATTGCGCTATCGGCTGATCGAGACGGTCGCCTGGTGGGAAGGGCGGCTGACCACGCAGCACCTGATGCAGAGCTTCGGCATCAGCCGGCAGCAGGCGTCCAAGGACATCAATACCTACATCACCGAACATGCGCCCAAAAACCTTACATATGACCGGCACCTCAAGGGCTATGTGCCCGCGGCGAAGTTCAAGCCGCTGTTCATCGACGACAGCGCCGATGCCTATCTGCACCTGCTGAACCAGAGCCACGAGCGCGCGCCGCACATCGAGGGCCTGGCCCTGGCCTATGCGCACACCGAGGTGCTGCGGGTGCCCGACCGCACGGTGCGCGCCGAGGTGCTGCGCCCGCTGCTCAAGGCCTGCCGCGAGGGGCTGCGCCTAGAAACCGAGTACGTGTCCCTGGCCAATCCGCTGCCGGAGGTGCGCCTGATCGCGCCCCACACGCTGGTCTACACCGGGATGCGCTGGCACGTGCGCGCCTACTGCGAGAAGAACCGCGCCTACCGGGACTTCGTGCTGAGCCGCCTGCGCGGCGTGCCGGGGCTGCTGGACGCCTCAAGCCACGGCCGCGCCGGCGACGAGGGCTGGAATGCCGGGGTGACCATCCGCATCGAGCCGGACCCGCGCCTCAGTGCGGAGCAGCGGGCGATCATCGAGACCGACTACGGCATGCGCGACGGACACTTGGCAGTCGCCAGCCGCGGCGCCCTGGTGCAGTATGTGTTGCAGCGCTTCCAGATCGATACCACCAAGATCGAGCCGAAGGCCGCCGCCCAGCAGATCGTGGTGGCCAACCTGGAGGAACTCGCACGCTGGCTGTACAAGTAGGGATTTTCCTTCCACTTTCTGCCATTTTCTGTAAGCCATCGGCTATACATACGGTCAGCGGAAATGGATGAAACCCCCGCTACAGCAATACCGGCCAAATGCCAAATCATTGAAAGAATGGAACTGTTTTTTTGCAGTGCAACATAAGAATGGCCGGGCGGTAATTTTCGGTCGCTTGTCCCGTCCGGCCGCGGCGCTAATATCACTTTCAGGTCGATGGAGCGACTCAGGCTGGCAAGGATGGCGGTCAGGGACATCGCAGGACGGCGATTCACCAGGATGGTGATACAGGGAAGCGCGAAACAGACAAGGAGGCGGGGTTACCCCCGCCTCCTTTGTTTTGTCCGCGAGAAAATCTCCCGACCGACGGCTGCGCGGAGCGCGCGGCCAACCCCACCGGCGACCGATCAGCTAACACATCAGAAACCGCCATCGCTACACTACCTTCGTCTTAGTATCGCCGGATGCGGCAGGATGGGGTCCGTCCAAGGCGGGCACACTAAAGAAACGATAAAAGCACGGTCGGTCCGCCAGGATGCTGCCGCCTGCTAAGGATTCGGTGTGAACAGGCCGTATTTTCACCCGCTGCCTTGCCTTGCAGGTCTGCTCAGCGCATTGCTGCTCGCTCCCCTCGCCAGCGCCGAGGCCCTGCAGTTCGCGCTGCTCGCCAAGCGGACCGATCAGCATTTCTTCCTCGAGGTCGGCCAGGGCTGCGCCGAAGCCGCCGCGGCCGAGGGCGATACCTGTCTGTTGCTGGGTGCCACTGGCCCGGCGCATTTCCGCCGGCAGAACGAGGCCCTGGAGCAGGCCCTCAGCCGCGGCCTGGACGGCATCGCCCTGTCGGTGACCCATTCCCGCTGGCTGGCCGAGCACGCGCTCAAGCACCTGGGCCGGACGCCACTGATCACCTTCGATTCGGACCTGGCGCCGGCCGAGCGGCATCTGCGCCGCGGCTACGTCGGCATCGACAACCTGGCCTTCGGCCGGCAGCTCGGCCTGCTCGTCCAGCGCTTCAGACCGCAGGGCGGCAGGCTGTGCATCCTCAACAGCAGCCAGCAGGACCCCAACCTGCGCGAGCGCCTGGCCGGCATCCGCCAGCAGCTGCGCGGCGTCCAGGGCGCGGACGGCGCCGAACGGCTGGCCGGCGAGAATGGCTGGCGCGAGGTGAAACGCTGTCCGCTGTACACCGCCGACAATCAGGAGAACGCCCTGCGCCAGCTCGCCACCCTGCTGCAGGCCACGGAGCTCGATGCGATCGTCGCCGTCGGCAGCTGGCCGATCTACGACGCCGAAGCCTTCCGCCGGCAACTCGGCCCGCTGCTCGCCGAACTCGACGCCAGGGGCAGGCGCCCGGCCATCGTCATGACCGCCGACGAGCCCGACGCACGCCAGCTCGCGCTGCTTGACGACGGCCTGGTGCAGGCCTATGTGGGGGCGAAGAGCCGCGAGATCGGCCGGCAGAGCTACCACATGCTCAAGCGTCTGGCGCAAGGCCAGCCCGTCGCCGGGCAGGTCCTCGTCGACAGCCAGGTCTACCTGCCCGACACTGCGCCGGCAGAGCCCTGAGACACCCGCTCGGGCCGGCTGCACTCGCCCAGGCTGCGCAGGTCGGCCTCCAGGTGGCGCGGAATGTAGTCGCGCAGGAACTCCACCCAGGTGCGGATCTTGGCATCCAGATACTGCCGCGACGGGTACAGCGCATAGACCCCGAGCGGATAGAGGGTGTACTCCGGCAGCACGCGCACCAGGCTGCCGTTCTGCAGGCTCTCCAGCGCCGAGTAGACCGGCAGGGCGCCGATCCCCATGCCGGCCTTGAGCGCCACGGTCATGGCGTCGACGGTGTTGACCTGGAAGTGGGTCTGGCTGATGGTCACCAGTTCCTCGCCATCGGGCCCCTCGAGCAGCCACCTGTCGAGGCTCATCACCGGATAGACCAGGCGCAGGCAGCGGTGCCCGGTCAGTTCGGCGGGCGTCTGCGGCAGGCCGTGGCGGGCGAGGTAGGCCGGCGAGGCGCAGAGCACGCTGTAGATCCTGCCGAGCTGCTTGGAGATGAAGCCGGAGTCCGGCAGCTCCGGCGCGGTCACCACCGAGACGTCGTAGCCTTCCTCGAGGATGTCGGTGGTGCGGTTGGCCAGGGTCAGGTCGAAGCTGACCTCCGGATACTGCTCGCTGTATTCGGCGACGGCCTTGATCAGATAGTGGTGGCCGATGCCGGTCACCGCATGGACCTTCAGGTTGCCGGCGGGGCACGCATGGGCCTGGCTGGCCTCGGCCTCGGCCTCCTCGATGTAGCCGAGGATCTGCTCGCAGCGCTGCAGGTAGCGCTGGCCCGCCTCGGTGAGGGCGATGCGCCGGGTGGTGCGGTGCAGCAGGCGGGTGCGCAGGTGGGTCTCCAGGGAGGCGACCGCCCGCGAGACGTAGGAGGTGGTCAGGTCGAGACGGGTCGCGGCGGCGGTGAAGCTGCCGGTCTCCGCCACGCAGGCGAAGATGCGCATGTGGGAGAGGATGTCCATGGATCGCTGTTCCGCTGGGGAGGGGCGGCACGCCGCAGGCTGCTACTGGCAGGAAGTCTGCCAAGGATTATGGCTTTTTAGTACAGAATTCATCATCAAACTGTCGCCTTATTCTCCCGCGTTCATCCACCTAAAATTGACCTAACGCAAGATCTTCCGCCTCCTCCCGCACATCAGGATCACTACAGTGCCTCGCAATCTGTGGTCGGGCCTCTGCCTGTCCAGTCTGCTCGCTGTGCTCTCGACACTCTCCGGCTGCATCAACAGCCAAGGCATCCTTCCCCAGGCGCTGCGCCTGAACGACGACAAGCTGCTCACCGACAAGCCGATTCGCAAGGCCGCCAGGAAGGCGGAATGGCCGCGCGACCGGTGGTGGCAGGCCTATGGCGACCCGCAGCTGAACGCCTGGGTCGAGCTGGCCCTGGCCGACAGCCCCGACCTGGCCACGGCCGCCGCGCGCGTGCGCCAGGCGATGGCGATGGCCGGGGTCGCCGAGTCCGAGCATGCGCCGCAGGTGAAATTCGACGCCTCGGTGCAGCGCAAGCACTGGCCGGCCGACCAATACTTCTACGGCCCCGGCCTGCTCGGCGACACCACCGGCTGGAACAACACCTCGTCGCTGGGCATGAACTACGACCTCGACCTCTGGGGCCGCCTGCGCAGCGACACCGAGCACGCCCTGAGCCTGGCCGAAGTGGCGGCCACCGAGGAGCGCGCCGCGGCGCTGGAACTGCAGAGCAACGTGGTGAGCGCCTACATCCAGCTGGCCCTGCACCACGCCCGGCTGGACATCGCCGAGGCCGAGCTCAGGCAGCGCGAACAACTCCTGGAGCTGGCCCGCGAGCGCCTGGCGATCGGCATCGGCACCCAGCTGGAGATCAGCGAGGCCGAGGCGCCGCTGCCGGAAGCCCACCGCCGGATCGACCTGATCCACGAGGCCATCGCCCTGACCCGCAACCAGCTGGCCGCCCTGGCCGGCAAGGGCCCCGGCGAGGGCGCGCGGCTCGAACGGCCGAAGCTGTCGCTGCACGGCGAGCCGGCGCTGCCCTCGAACCTGCCGCTGGAGCTGCTCGGCCGCCGCCCGGACGTGGTCGCGCGGCGCTGGCAGGTGGCCGCCGAGGCGCGCGGCATCGAGGTGGCCAAGGCGGACTTCTATCCCAACGTCAACCTGGTCGCCTTCCTCGGCTCGGGCTCGACGACCGGCGACGTGCTGAACTTCCTGACCAACGGCAGCAAGCTGACCTACGGCATCGGCCCGACCCTGAGCCTGCCGGTGTTCGACGGCGGCCGCCGGCGCGGCAAGCTCGGCGCGGCCACCGCCGCCTACGACATCGCCGTCGAGCAGTACAACCGGACCCTGGTGGAGGCGCTCAGGGGCGTGTCCGACCAGTTGATCCGCCTGCACTCGCTGCACGAGCAGGAGATCTTCGTCGGCCACGGCCTGGAGACCGCCGAGCGCCGCTACAAGCTGGCCGAGGAGGCCTACCGGCGCGGCCTGACCGACTACCGCAGGGTGCTCGAGGCGCAGAGCGCCCTGTTCGACCAGCAGTTCCTCGAACAGCAGGTGCACGCCGAACACCTGACCGCCCAGGCCGGCCTCTGGGTCGCGCTCGGCGGTGGCGTACTCACGGAAGACCGCGGCCCCGCCACCGAGCAACTGGACGCTCACGAGATTTCGCTGCACCTCCCCGGCCGTCACTGAGGACCCCCCATGAAAACCGTGGCTGACGCACCGGTCGGCGCCTTCCGCCGCGCCCTGGGCGACTGGGCGCTGAGCGAGGGCCTGACCTGGGTGTTCGTGTTCAAGGCCCTGTTGACCGCCTTCGTCGCCCTCTGGCTGGCCTATCGCCTGGAGCTGCCGCAGCCGAGCACCGTGCTGGCCACGGTGTTCATCGTCATGCAGCGGCAGAGCGGCGAGGTGCTGGCCAAGAGTTTCTACCGCATCATCGGCACCCTGCTGGGCCTCGTGGTGATGGTTACCCTGATCGCCCTGTTCAACCAGGAGCGCGTGCTGTTCCTGCTCTGCCTGGCGATCTGGGTCGGCCTGTGCACCGCCGGCGCGGCGCGCTACCGGGACTTTCGCGGCTACGCCTGCGTGCTCGCCGGCTACACCGCGGTGATGATCGGCCTGCCGGCCACCTTCGACCCGGACGGCGCCTTCATGCAGGCCCTCTGGCGGGTGCTGGAGATCACCGTGGGGATTCTCTGCACCGGCCTGGTGATGGGCCTGATCCTCCCGCAGACCAGCGGCGCCACCCTGCGCAGCACCCTCGCCACGCGCTTTCGCGACTTCGCCGGGGTCGCCTGCGCGGGGCTGGCCGGCGAGCTGGAACCGCAGCGCATGGAGGAGATCAGCGCACGCCTGGCCGCCCAGGCCGTGGCCCTGGAGAACCTGCGCAACGCCAGCGCCTTCGAGGACCCCAACATCCGCCTGCGCAGCGGCCGCCTGGCGCGCCTGAACAACGAGTTCATGGTCCTCTCGACGCGCTTCCATGCCCTCTACCAGCTGCTCCAGCGCCTGCAGGGCGAAACCGGCGTCCGCGTGCTCGAAGCCCTGCAGCCGTGCCTGGCGCAGGTCGGCTCGGAGCTCGCGCCGCTCGCCGGGCGCCTGTACAGCGACCAGGACGCGGCGAACCTCGCCCTGGGCCTGGCGACCAGCAAGCAGGCGCTGATGCAGCGCATCCGCGACGGCCGCCAGCAGCTCGTCGAGCAGCAGGCCGACGAGGCGCAGCTGACCGACTTCAACACCGCCGCCGAGCTGCTGTTCCGCTTCACCGACGATCTGCACGGCTATGCCCAGACCCAGGCCTCGCTGGCCGACCAGCACCACAGCCGGGAAAAATGGAAGGGCAACTTCACTCCGCGCGCCAACGGCCTGGCCGCAGCGGTGGCGGGCATCCGCTGCGCCCTGCTGATCCTGGTGCTCAGCGCTTTCTGGCTGGCCAGCTCCTGGCCCAGCGGCAGCACCTTCGTGCTCACCGCCGGTCTGGTCTCGGCGCTCAGCTCGACCTCGAGCAACCCCGCCCGCCTGAGCCGCCAGCTGCTGTTCGGCGCGAGCGGCAGCGCGGTGGCCGGCTTCGTCCTGCAGTTCTGGGTCTTCCCCTGGCTGGACGGCTTCGCCCTGCTCTATGCCTCGCTGGTGCCGGTGATCGCCTTCGGCGCCTTCCTGCTCGCCCGGCCGCAGACCCTCGGCTACGGCGTCGGCCTGCTGATCTGGTTCTGCATGCTCGCCCTGCCGGCCAACCAGACCCACTACCTGCCCTACCGCTTCTTCAACGAGTACCTAGCGGTGCTGTCCTCCATGGGCCTGGTGGTGGTGTCCATGCTGATCCTGCCGCCCGACCGCCCCTGGCTGTGGCGGCGTCTGGAGCAGGACCTGCGGATGCGCGTGGTGTTCGCCGTCAGCGGCAAGCTCAAGGGCCTGGTCGACGGCTTCGAGAGCGGCACCCGCGACCTGCTCAACCAGGCCTACGGCCTGGCCGCGCGCCGTCCGGACGTGCAGCGCCAGCTGCTGCGCTGGATGTTCGCGGTGCTGGAGATCGGCCATGCGGTGATCGAGCTGCGCCAGGAGCAGGCCGCCCTGCCCGACGAGCCCTGCTACGCCGCGGACACGCCCTGGCAGCAGGGCGTGCGGGCCATGGGCCGCGCCCTGGTGCGCCTGTTCATCCAGCCCGACGAGGCCAACCGCCAGCGCGCCCTGGCCGCGGTCGAGCAGGCCATCCAGGCGGTGCGCGACACCCCCGAGCCGCGTCCGCCGCAATTCGACAGCTCGCCGCTGCGCCGGGTGCTCAGCTACCTGCACTTCATCCGCAGCTCGCTGCTCGATCCCAATTCGCCGCTGGCCGCGGGTTCCGCCAGCACCGCCGGGAGAGTCGTCCATGCCCCGTGAAATCGCCCTGTTCGGCGTCTACCTGCCGAGCCTGACCCTGCTGTTCCTGGCCACCCTGGCCGGCGGCTGGGCCCTCGACCGGCTGGCCGCCTGGTTCGGCCTGTACCGCCACGCCTGGCACCCCACGCTGCTGCGCATGAGCCTGTTCACCTGCCTGTACGGGCTCGTCGCCCTGTACATCTATCGCTGAATCGTCACCCCACATAGGCCCGGATATGTCCTGGAAAAGAGTCATCAGTGTCGTCTTCACCCTGCTGGTGTTCGCCGCCGCCGCCTACATCGTGCGTACGCTGTGGGTGCATTACATGGATTCGCCCTGGACCCGCGACGGCCGGGTGCGCGCCGACGTGATCAACATCGCCCCCGACGTCGCCGGCCTGGTGGTCGAGGTGGCGGTGAAGGACAACCAGCAGGTCAGGAAGGGCGACCTGCTGCTGCGCATCGACGACGAGCACTACCGCCTGGCGCTGAAGCAGGCCGAGGCCCTGGTCGCCGCACGCAAGGCCCAGTTGCAGATGAACCAGGAGAACGCCCAGCGGCGGACCGACCTGGACGCACTGGTGGTGTCGAAGGAGAGCCGCATCAACGCCAGCCACCTGGCCCATGCCGCCCAGGCCGACTACCAGGAGGCGCTGGCGCAGCTCGAGGTGGCCAGGCTCAACCTGAGCCGTACCGAGGTGCGCGCGCCGGTGGACGGCTACGTCACCAACCTCAACGTCTTCGAGGGCGACTTCGCCAACCGCGGCGAAGCAGCCCTGGCCCTGGTCGACAGCCACTCCTTCTACGTCTACGGCTACTTCGAGGAAACCCGCCTGCCGCTGATCCGCGTCGGCGACCAGGCCGAGCTGCGCCTGATGAGCGGCGAGCGCCTGAGCGGCCGGGTCGACAGCATCGCCCGCGGCATCTACGACCGCGACAACCCGGAAAGCCGCGACCTGGTCGCCGACGTCAACCCGACCTTCAACTGGGTGCGCCTGGCGCGCCGCATCCCGGTGCGCATCCGGATCGACGAGGTGCCGGAAGGCGTGACCCTGGCCGCCGGCCTGACCTGCACGGTGATCGTCACGCCCCCCGCCGACCGGCCGCGCCCGCTGCCGGATCGCTGGTAATCCGGCTCCGGCAACCCGGCGGCGTCGCGTTTCCGGACGCGCACGCGCGCAGCGGGCAGGGACGCCGCTTGAAACTGTCCGGCGATAATCGCCGGAAAGAAAAAAATTGTTCGCCCGGCAAATCTTTCTATTTGCCGGGCAACTTTTGCTGCGCGCCTCTCGCTATTTCCCAAAACTTCCGACGGATATGTTCCGCCGCGCCTGCGTGCGCCATGGACATATAAAAAGTTACTGTAGCACTGTTGCGCAGCCTGCCTCACGCCCCCTCGCCAAATATCCGTCCAAAGACGGCGAGCCAGCCGCTCCGAGCATCGAAACCTGAACTTCTGCCGCTAAGCTATTGCCGCACATGGCTTTTTTACCACCCCAGAAGCGGCCAACGTCCCCGGCCATTATTGCTCATCTACTCAACAGTCCTTGTGGTTATTGCCTATGTAACGTGATTTTCACAAACATTAAAATGAACTCACCTTCCGGAAAGAAGTTGAAAAACCGGAAGCAACCCGTTGCCCAACAGCAGTATCCACACGTTGGACAAGTACTTGTTCCGGCTCATGCGAAGCCGGGCAAGTTCTCGATAAAGTTTCGCTCTACAGGTGAGTCTCGATGAAAGCGTTGGCCTTGCTGGCTTTGGCTGGGGTTTCGTGCATGGTGGTGGCCGAGGAACAGTCCACTCCCGCGCATACCCAGGAATCGTTGGAAGTGGAACGCTACGAATACGCCATGGATCTGGATATCGCCCGGGTCATCGAAAGCCCCGACATTCCCGACGTCTGCCAGGTGGTGCCGGTGCAGATGACCTACGAGGACCACCAGGGCAAGCGCCACGTCCTCGAATATCTGGTCATGGGCAAGGGCTGCTCGAACGGCTGACCGGCCGCGCTGGCGGAGAACGCCGAGAGGGACGGGCATGATTGTTGCCGATCCGCTCAAGGGTCCTTGTCGCAATCGGCCATATGACCCGCTCCCCGCACTCTTTAAAGTGAACGGGCCTTCCGGGAGTGACGACGACACTGGAAGGCCTTCTGCCCAACGGCCGCTTCTCTGCGCATGTTGAGCATCCGCGCCGGCCGGTCCACAAGACCGGTCGACGCGACCTGATGCGGCCCTCCCCTGACAGGTAACTCCGATGAAAGCCCTGACCCTGCTGGCGCTGGCCGGTTTTTCATGCATGGCTGCCGCCGAAGGGCGGATGCTGGCCATGAACGACACGAGCGCGGCGAACGCCGAGCGCTACGACTACTCGATGGATCTGGATATCGCCCGGGTCATCCGCACCGACGAAATTCCCGACATCTGCGCGGTGGTGCCGATCCGGATGGTCTACGAAGACAGCCGCGGCGAGCGGCACACCATCGAATACAGCGTCATGGGCCGCGGCTGCGGCGGTTTCTGAAGCCACCCGGCTTGCTCTTCCCCCCGCCTGCGCGCGAACCTCGGCACGGGGACGGACCGGCGCCCTGCCGGCCCCGCCCGGAAACGCAGCGAGGGAAACGCCATGCCGAAGATCTATCTGGCCGGTCCGGACGTGTTCCGTCCCGACGCCGTCGAACGCGGTGAGCATCTCAAGCGGCTGTGCGCCCGGCACGGCCTGGAAGGTCTCTATCCCCTGGACAACGCCCTGCCTGCGGGACTTTCGCCGGCCGCGACGGCGCAATGGATTCTCGCGGCGAACCTCGCCCTGCTGCACAGCGCCGATGCCGTACTGGCCAATCTCGAACCCTTCCGCGGCGCGGAACCGGACTCCGGCACGGTGTTCGAGGCAGGCATCGCCGTCGCCCTCGGCAAGCCGGTGTGGGCCTGCTTCGCGCCTGCCGGCGACCTGCGCGCCCAGGTTCCCCACGGGGCGGACGGCCGCGATGCCCAAGGCTGGCTGGTGGAGGACTTCGGCCTGCCGCGCAACCTGATGCTCGCCTGCAGCTGGGCGGGGTACAGCGCGACGGTGGAAACGGCGATCGCCGACCTGGCCCGGCACCTCGGCGTCTGAGGCGGGGGCGCCGGCCGCCGCCGAAAGGCGAAATCCGCCGGGGGAGCGCGGCCTCGGCCGCGCTGTCGCCTGTCGAAGCCGCTCCCCGACGCCGGCTCAGCCCTTCGGCCGGACGGCGCCGGCCGCGGCGCGGCCGGCCTCGCGACTCAGGCGGATCACGTTGTCGGCCAGCGCCACGCCCTGTCCGGCAGCCTTCAGGCTACGCCCGTACAGGCAGTCGACGCCCTTCGCCGTGGTCTCCAGGACGCTCACCAGCGGATCGGCATCCGCCGGGGCGTTCTTCGCCACTTCCGCGACCATGCCGCGCAATTGCCGGGTTCCGCTATCCATCTGCTGCCGGGCCAGATCGAAAAGGACCTTCTGGCCCGCCGCGGCCAGCTCCTGGACCTGCCGCCCGTACTCCAGCAGCCGCTCCGCCTGGGCCGCCGGCGACAGCTCGGCGGCCGCCTCCGGCTCGCGCACCGAGAGCAGCCGGCGCCAGCCGGCGAAGAAGCCGTCGCTGGCCAGGCGCAGCGCCTGGAACTGCAGGTGGACGAGCCGCTCGCTGCTGTCGATCGTCTCCTCGCCAAGGCGCTGCGCGGCTTCCAGTCCGGACAGCTGGCCGTTCTGGAACGCTTTCGAATCAAAGATGGACATGTCTGAATCTCCCAAAGGCAACGACCGGGTCGGCCAGGCGCGCCGGATCGCGGCGGGCCGTCTGCCGCATTATTGCTTTCCTTATGCCTTGCTGCATGAGTTTTTGCATCGCAAAAAAGGTTTGATCCCTCGAGCCCCCTCCGCTATAAGAAACGGGCCATTGTCCCCGAGCCTCCATGGCCCACGAATCCACATCTGCTGGCTTCCCTGGAGGAGCGCACTGCTTGGCCTTACTCCAACACGAAGAGGGTGATCATGAGCCAGGAGACTTTTTTTGCGCAGCAGGAAGACTGCTTCTCCTCTTTCCACAACTACCTTCAGCATATCGGCAAGCTGCAGAGGCTGCAGGCGCGCAACCTGCAGGACAATCTCCACCGGCGCCAGGCAGACTCGCTGCAGGCGCTGGCCGAGTGCTCCGCGCAGCCGCCCGGCGCCGCCGACTGGACCGACTACCTGACCGACTTCAACCAGCGCACCCTGCTGTTCTGGGACACCCTGCGCCAGCGCGCCGACAACACCCTGCACCACCGCCAGGCCGGCTACCCGATACTGCTCAAGTTCGACCACGAGCTGCTGCTTGACGGCCGCGACCTGCCGGCCCCGGTGAACTACTCGCTGCTGCGCATCCTGCCCGGCCCGAACCAGATGACCGACGTCTCCCTGCCGCCGGTGATCGTCATCGATCCGCGTGGCGGCCACGGTGCCGGCATCGGCGGCTTCAAGGAGGAGTCGGAGATCGGCGAAAGCCTGCGCGCCGGACACCCCACCTACTTCATCTCCTTCAGCCACAGCTCGGAGCCCGGCCAGACGCTGAGCGACATCGCCCTCGCCCAGGCCCGCTTCATCGAACTGGTCACCGAGCGCCACGCCCAGGCCGGCAAGCCGGTGCTGATCGGCAACTGCCAGGCCGGCTGGGCGCTCATGGGGCTGGCGGCCCTGCGCCCGGAGCTGCCGGGACTGCTGGTGGTGGTCGGCGCCCCGCTGTCCTACTGGGCCGGCGTCAACGGCCGCAACCCGATGCGCTATGCCGGCGGCCTGCTCGGCGGCGCCTGGATGACCCGCCTCGGCAGCGACCTCGGCAACGGCCGTTTCGACGGCACCTGGCTGGTCAACAACTTCGAGATCCTCGACCCCAGCCACGCCCTGTGGAGCAAGTACTATGAGCTTTTCTCCAGCATAGACAGCGAAGCGCCGCGCTTCCTCGATTTCGAGCGCTGGTGGGGCAGCCCCAACCTGTTCAACAGTGAGGAGATCGAGACCATCGTCGACGAGCTGTTCATCGGCAACCGCCTGACCGGCGGCCAGGGCACCCTCACCGACCTGCGCCAGATCGAGGCGCCGGTCGTGGTGTTCTGCTCCTACGGCGACAACATCACCCCGCCGCAGCAGGCGCTGAACTGGATCGCCGACCTCTATCCCTCCGACCTGGCGCTGCACTCGTCCGGGCGCACCATCATCTACCTCAAGCATGCCAGCGCCGGCCACCTGGGCATCTTCGTCTCCGGCCAGGTGGCGCGCCGCGAACACCGCCAGCTGATCGGCGCCATCGACGCGATCAAGGCCCTGCCGCCCGGCCTGTTCGAGCTGATCATCGACGACGTGCCGCATCCGGATGGCGGCACCCAGGCCTACAAGGTGCACTTCGAATCCCGGCGGATCGCCGACATCGTCGCCGAGGACGACGGCGGCGACGATGAGCGCGAGTTCGAACTGGTCAATCGCGTATCGGCGATCAACAGCACCGTCTACGACTGGACGGTACGCCCCTGGCTGAGCCGGGCGATCAACGAACCGACCGCCGAGCGGCTGCGCCAGAACCATCCCTTCCATCTGCAGCGGCTGGCCTGGAGCAGCCTGAACCCGGCGTTCTGGTGGCTGTCCGGAACGGCCGAGCTGGTCCGCCACCAGCGCCATCCGGTGCGCCACGACAACCCGCTGCTGGCCTGGCAGGACTTCGTCTCCGGCTGCGTGGAGAACACCCTGGACACCTGGCGCGACCTGCGCGACGCCGGCCAGGAGCTGGCCTTCCACATGTTCTACGGCGGGCTCAGCACCCTCGCCGGCGGTCAGCGGGCGAGCGCGGCCGAGAAGTTCGTCAGCGAACGGGAGCGGGCCCTGCTCGAGCGCCTGTACGAGGCCCTGCCACTGGGCGGCGCGCGGGAGGCGGCGATCCGCATCCTGCTGCTGCTCGCCCGGGCCAGCGGCCGGCTGGACAAGGTGATGCTGGAAAGCATCGTCAAGGACTACCGCCGCCGGGCCAGCGCCGACCCGCACATCCCGGACGTCGCCAGCCTGCGGGAAATCACCCGCCAGCAGAACCTGCTGGTGTTCGCCTATCCCGAGGAGAGCCTGCAGACGCTGCCCGAGCTGCTGCCCGAAGCCGCCGAACGCCGGCGGATCCTCGCCGAGGTGATGGACATCGAGCCCGTCTGGCAGCGCAGCGACGGCCCGCTGGGCACGCTCTGGCGCCGGCTGTTCGAGGTGCTGGAGCTGCCGCCGGCGGACTTCGCCCGGCTGCCCCTGGAGGAACCCGAGGCGGTCGCGGCGCCCGCCCCTGCCGAAACGAGCGCGGCCACGCCGATCCCGGAAAGCGCGCCGCCGGCCCCCGAGCCGAAGGTGCGCCCCGCGGCCGAAGCCGCCGCCGTGCCGGCCAGCCGGCAGGAAGCGCTGATCGAGCCGGCCCCGGCCGTCGTGCCGGA
The DNA here is from genome assembly GCF_002220155.1 of Azotobacter chroococcum. NCBI lineage: Bacteria > Pseudomonadati > Pseudomonadota > Gammaproteobacteria > Pseudomonadales > Pseudomonadaceae > Azotobacter > Azotobacter chroococcum. Next base: position 4,234,091 of record NZ_CP011835.1, read on the forward strand.
AATCCCGGCCAGCGCGCCTGAGCCCGAGGCGGTCGAGCCGGCCGCGGCGCCCGTAAAGGCCGAGCCTGCCGCTGCCGAAGCGCCGGCCGAGGCCGCACCGGCAGAAGCAACGCCCAAGCCGCACATCCGCATTCGCGCCAATACGGTGATCGCCGAGCCGGCGGAAGCGCAGCCCGCCGGCGCAGCCGCGCCGATCGCCGCCGAAGCCTCCCCCGCCCCGCTCGAAGCCGCGCCGGCCAGCGCCGAAGCCCCTCCGGCCCCGCTCGAAGCCGCCCCGGCCAGCGCGGAAGCGTCCCCGGCCCCGGCCCAAAGCGCGCCGGCGCCTAAGACCGCCAAGCCGCGCCAGCCCCGTCGGCCGCGCAAGCCCACCAGCACCAAGCCCGGCAACAAGTAGCGCACGAAACCGGCAGGAGCCAGCTTGCTGGCGATCAGCGACAAACATCATCAGCGGGGACGCGACGTCCCCCTGGCTCCTACCGCCGCTCCGCAAACTCCCACCTATCCCCCACTGGCATTCATGAAGCGCAGCACCTGAACCTCGCCGCCCGCGGAGAAGTCGTGCTGCTGCGGCTTGTGCAGCAGGGCGCGGTCGATGGCGTCCAGCAGCGGCCGGTCGTCGCCCGGATGGCGGCGCAGCAGGGCGCGCAGGTCCAGCGACTGCTCGTGGCCGAGGCAGAGCAGCAGGCGGCCCTCGACGGTCAGCCGCAGGCGGTTGCAGCTGGCGCAGAAATTGTGGCTGTGCGGCGAGATGAAGCCGATGCGGCTGGCCGGATGCCCCGGCAAGCGCACGTAGCGGGCCGGCCCGCCGCTCTGCTCGGCGCAGTCGAGCAGCGCGTAGCGGCTGGCGATCCGCGCGCGCACCTCGTCGCTGGAGCAGAAGGCCTCGCCGCGCGAGCGGCCGACCTCGCCCAGCGGCATTTCCTCGATGAAGCTGATATCCAGCCCGCGTACCACGGCGTAGTCGACCAGGTCGAGCACCTCGTCGGCGTTGCGCCCCTGCATCACCACGGTATTCAGCTTGATCCGCTCGAAGCCGGCGGCGCGGGCCGCCTCGATGCCGTCGAGCACCCGCGCCAGTTCGCCGGTACGGGTGATGGCGCGGAAACGTGCCGCATCCAGGCTGTCCAGGCTGATGTTGAGCCGCTTCACCCCGGCCTCGGCCAGCGGCCGGGCCAGCCTAGCCAGCTGCGAGCCGTTGGTGGTCATCACCAGCTCGCGCAGGCCGGGTAGCGCGGCGATCCGCTCGCACAGGCCGAGGATGCCCTGGCGCACCAGCGGCTCGCCGCCGGTGAGGCGGATCTTCTTCACCCCGCGGCCGACGAACAGCCGGGCCAGGCGGTACAGCTCCTCGAGGCCGAGGATCTGCTGGCGCGGCAGAAAGCGCATGTCCTCGGCCATGCAGTAGACGCAGCGGAAGTCGCAGCGGTCGGTCACCGACAGCCGCAGGTAGTCGATGGTGCGTCCGAAGCGGTCTTGCAATGCACTGGCCATGGGGATTCTCGTCAAAGGTATTCGGTGAACCGTCGTAGGGTGGATAACGGCGTAGCCTTATCCACCGCGCAGGACTCCGGTGGAAAACGCTGCGCGGTTTTCCACCCTACACAACGCCCTCGTTCAGCCGGGGAAGAGGAACGGGTTGAGGCCGCTGCGATAGAAGCCCTGGCGCTCCACCTCGGCGTCCAGCGCGAGGGAGGCCAGGTCGTCGGCGATCACCTCCAGCTGCGGGTCGCGGTCCTCGTGGAGGACCTTGAGGTAGCTGTTGCAGTCGCCGCAGCTTTCCGCGCGGATCACCGCCTGCTCGCTGTCCAGCGACCAGTAGTCGAGCCGGCCGCCCTCCTCGCAGTTGCTGCACTTGGTGCGCACCATGTGCCAGCGGCTCTCGCACAGCCCGCAGTGCAGGTAGCGCAGGCCGCTCTGGGCGCCGCCGCGGATCACGCTGGCGACCGGCGCGCCACCGCACACCGGGCAGCACTGGCGGCCCTCGCCGCCCCTGGCCTGGCCGCTGGCCGGCAGCTGCGCGGCCAGTTGCGTCCAGTACAGCGACAGTGCGGCCCAGAGGAAGGGTGCGCGGTCGCTGCCGACCACCAGGTAGTCGCCGGCCAGCAGGGCGTCGGCCAGCCGCTCCAGGGCGATCCCGTCGCAACCGCGCAGCCCGGTGAGGGTGTGCGCCACGGCCGGATTCGCCGCGGCCGGCAGGCGTTCGAGCAGGCCCTGCAGCAGTTCGCGCCAGTGCCGCTCGCGCGGCAGGGTGGTGGCTTCCAGCGGCGGCAGCGGTCCGCCCAGACGGGCGGGCAGCGTGGCGACCAGCGCCGCGGGCAGCGGCAGCGCCTCGGCGACCTGCTGCTGCGCCTCGGCGATGCCGGCGGCGAAGCGCAGGTAGTCGGCCATCGGATGGCCCTCGGCGAGCTGGCGCAGGCGCGCGGCGCGGCGGCCGTAGCGGTTTTCCAGATTGGGCAAGATCAGCGGCACGATGGCGCCGATGCCACCGCTCGGCTTTTCGTCGGCAACCAGGCGGATGCTGTTCATTCGCCGCCCTCGCTCTTGGTTGCCGGCTTGGAGATCTGCCGGTACCAGCGGTCGTGGTGGCTCCTGGCCCAGCGGCGCGACACGTAGCCGGTGACCATCCCGGAAATCGAGCCCTTGACCCAGAAGGCCAGGTAGGCGTGGCCGAGGATCAGCAGGATCAGCGCGATGCCGGCGGCGGCGTGCAGGAACAGGCCGAGGCGGATCAGCGGGATGGGCAAGGCCGGGGCGAAGTACGGCCGCCAGATCGCCAGGCCGCTGAGCAGCAGCACGCTGATCAGGCTCATGATTCCCCAGAACAGGATCTTCTGGCCGGCGTTGTACTTGCCGATCCGCAGGGGCTTGTCGTGGTTGCCGAGCAGCACGTCCTTGAGGTTGGCGAACCAGGCGAGGTCCTCGCGCTCCGGCAGGTTGTACTTGACGAAGCGGACGAACAGGTAGACCAGGGCGAGAAACACCACGACGCCGAGGAAGGGGTGCAGGATGCGCGCCATCTGTGGCGTGCCGAGCACCGCGCCGAGCCCGCTCAGGGTCGGGAAGAACCAGGACAGCCCGGAGAGCGCGGCGAGGAAGAAGCAGATCACCATCACCCAGTGGCAGGCGCGCTCGGGGAAGCGGGTGCGCAGGATCATGTCGCGCTTGTTCATGCCTTGGTCTCCTCGTGGTCGTCGGCGTGCTCGTCCACTTGGTTCGGGCCGACGCCGACGTAGTGGAACAGAGTGCCGGCCAGGGTGGCGAAGAAGGCCACCGCGGCGGCCGGCTTCATCCAGCCCTTCCAGCCCTGGATCGCACTGCTGATGCGCGGGTCCCTGGGCAGCTTGTGGTACAGCTCGGGCCGGTCGGCGTGGTGCAGCACGTACATCACGTGGGTGCCGCCGACGCCCTGCGGGTCGTAGAGGCCGGCGTTGGCGTAGCCGCGGCTGTGCAGCTCCTCGACGCGCTGGCCGGCCAGGTGCTGCATGTCGGCCTTGCTGCCGAAGCTGATCGCCCCGGTCGGGCAGGTCTTGGCGCAGGCCGGCTCCTGGCCCACCGCCACGCGGTCGGAGCACAGGGTGCACTTGTAGGCCTTGTTGTCCTCCTGGCTGAGCCGCGGCACGTTGAACGGGCAGCCGGCGACGCAGTAACCGCAGCCGATGCACTGCTCGGACTGGAAGTCGACGATGCCGTTGGCGTACTGGACGATGGCACCCGGGCTCGGGCAGGCCTTGAGGCAGCCGGGATCGGCGCAGTGCATGCAGCCATCCTTGCGGATCAGCCATTCCAGCTTGCCGTTCTCCTGCTCGACCTCGTCGAAGCGCATCACCGTCCAACTCTTGGCGCTGAGGTCGATGGGGTTGTCGTAGACGCCGACGTTGTGGCCGACCTCGTCGCGCAGGTCGTTCCACTCCGAGCAGGCCACCTGGCAGGCCTTGCAGCCGATGCAGATGCTCACGTCGATCAGCTTGGCGACTTCCGCCTTGTGGTCGCGGACCTGGGTCGGCGGAGTCAGCGCGCTGGTCGCCGAGCGCTTGAGGATGTCTTGGGATTGCATGGACATGAATAGCCCTCCATCAGACCTTTTCAATGTTCACGAGGAAGGCCTTGTACTCCGGCGTCTGCGAGTTGGCGTCGCCAACCGCGGGCGTCAGGGTGTTGGCCAGGAAGCCCTTGCGGGTGGTGCCCTCGAAGCCCCAGTGACAGGGGATGCCGACGGTGTCGACCAGCTTGCCGTCGATCTCCAGGGTGGCGATGCGCTTGGTCACCACCGCCTTGGCCTTGATGAAGCCGCGCATCGAGGTGACCTTCACCGTGTCGCCGGCACGGATGCCCTTCTGCGCCGCCAACTGCTCGCCGATCTCGACGAACTGCTCGGGCTGGACGATGGCGTTCAGCCGCGAGGCCTTGGTCCAGTGGCGGAACATCTCGGTGATCGAGTAGGTGGTGGCGACGTAGGGGAAGTCCGCCGCGCTGCCCATGCGCTTGCGGTCGTTGTCGAACAGCCGGGTGGTCGGGTTGAAGGTGACCTTCGGGTGCAGCGGGTTGTGCTCCAGCGGCGACTCGATCGGCTCGTAGTGCTCGGGGAAGGGTCCGTCGCCCAGCGCGCCGGCCGCGAACAGCCGGCCGAGGCCCTCGGGCAGCATGATGAAGGGGTTGGCCTCGCTGCCCGGCGCGAGCGTGGCGGCGAAGTCGGCGATGTCGATGCCGCTCCAGCGCTGGCCGTTCCACTCGATCAGCTTGCGTTTCGGGTCCCAGGGCTTGCCCTGTGGGTCGACCGAGGCGCGGTTGTAGAGGATGCGGCGATTCTGCGGCCAGCACCAGGCCCAGCCCGGGGTGCTGCCGAGGCCCTGGCCGTCGCTGGCGTTGTCGCGCCGCGCCATCTGGTTGCCGGCCTCGGTCCAGGAGCCGGCGAAGATCCAGCAGAAGCTGGCGGTGCTGCCGTCGGCGCGCAGCAGGGAGAAGTCGCGCAGCAGCTCGCCCTTCTTCGCCAGCAGGTTGCCCTGCGGGTCGTAGAGGTCGGCCAGGGCGTAGCCGTTGGCCTCCTTGGCGACCTCCTCGGGCGCCGGGTCCTCCGGATCGCTGTAGTTCCAGGCCATGTTGAGCAGCGGCGCGGGGTTGGCGCCGCCCTCCTTCGCGTACAGCTCGCGCAGCCTGAGGAACAGGTGGCCGAGGATCTTGCCGTCGTGCCAGGCCTCGGCCGGCGGCGCCGCACCCGCCCAGTGCCACTGCAGCCAGCGCCCGGAGTTGGCGATCGAGCCGTTCTCCTCGGCGAAGCAGGACGACGGCAGGCGGAACACCTCGGTCTGGATCTCGGCCGGGTTCACGTCGTTGGCTTCGCCGTGGTTCTGCCAGAAGTTCGAGCTCTCGGTGACCAGCGGGTCGATCACCACCAGGTATTTCAGCCTGGAGAGGGCGGCGACCGCCTTGTTCTTGTCCGGGAAGGCGGCGATCGGGTTGAAGCCCTGGGCGATGTAGCCGTTGACCTTGCCCTCGTACATCAGCTCCATATAGCGCAGCACGTCGTACTCGACGTCCCACTTGGGCAGCCAGTCGAAGCCCCAGTCGTTGTCCTTGGTCGCCTTGTCGCCCCAGACGCTCTTCATCAGGCTGACGAAGAACTTCTCGGTGTTCTGCCAGTAGTTCACCTGGCCGGGCAGCAGCGCCTTGGGCGTGCTCTGCGCCAGGTAGGTGGCCAGGTCGGGCTGGCGCTCCGAGGGCAGGTTGAGGTAGCCCGGCATGCGCACCGAGAGCAGGCCGAGGTCGGTGTAGCCCTGGATGTTCGAGTGGCCGCGCAGGGCGTTGATGCCGCCGCCGGGCATGCCGATGTTGCCGAGCAAGAGCTGGATCATCGCCGCGCCGCGGATGATCTGCACGCCGCTGGTGTGGTGGGTCCAGCCGAGGGCGTAGAGGAAGGTCGCGGTCCTGTCCGGCGCGCTGGTATCGCCGAGCAGCCGGCAGATCTCCAGGAAGTCCTCCTTGGGCGTGCCGCACAGGCGCGTGACCATCTCCGGGGTGTAGCGGCTGACGTGCTGCTTGAGGAGGTTCCACACGCAGCGCGGATGGCTGAGGGTCGGGTCGCGCCGGGCGTGGCCGTTCTCGTCCAGCTGGTAGGCCCAGGAGCTGCGGTCGTACTGCTTCTTCGCCTCGTCGTAGCCGCTGAACAGGCCCTCGTCGAAGCTGAAGTCGTCGCGCACCAGCAGGCTCGCGTTGGTATAGGCGCGCACGTACTCGTGCTGGATCCTGTCGTGGGCGATCAGGTAGTTGACCACCCCCATCAGGAAGGTCACGTCGGAGCCGGCGCGGATCGGCGCGTAGAGGTCGGCGACCGCGGCGCTGCGGTTGAAGCGCGGATCGACCACGATCAGCTTGGCGCCGTTGCGGATCTTCGCCTCGATGGCCCACTTGAAGCCCACCGGGTGGGCCTCGGCGGGGTTGCCGCCCATGACCAGGATGACGTTGGCGTTCTTGATGTCCACCCAGTTGTTGGTCATCGCGCCGCGGCCGAAGCTGGGCGCCAGGGCGGCCACGGTCGGGCCGTGGCAGAGCCGCGCCTGGCAGTCCATGCCGAGGATGCCGAGGGCGCGGGTGAAGCGCCAGTCGAGGGCGCCGGTCTCGTTGCTGGCCGCCGAGGAGCAGAGCATGCCGGTGGTCAGCCAGCGGTTCACGGTGAGCCCGGCGGCGTTCTTCTCGACGAAGTTGGCGTCGCGGTCGTCCTTCATCAGCCGGGCGATGCGCTCGATGGCCTCCTCCCAGCTGATCCGCTGCCACTTGTCCGAACCCGGCGCGCGGTACTCGGGGTACTGCAGGCGCTGCTCGCTGTGGATGAAGTCGACCAGGCCGGCGCCCTTCGGGCACAGCGAGCCGCGGCTGACCGGATGGTCCGGGTCGCCCTCGATGTGGAAGATCCGCGGCTTGGCGTTCTTCGCGCCGTCGCCGAGGCTGTACATCAGCACCCCGCAGCCCACCGAGCAGTAGGTGCAGTTGTTGCGGGTCTCCCTGGCGCGCAGCAGCTTGTACTGGCGCGGCTGGGTGGCGTGGGCGACGCCGGGGGCGAAGCCGAGGGTGGCGGCGGTGGCGCCGGCCACCCCGACGGTACAGAGCTTGAAGAACTGTCTTCTGCCAAGTTCCATGACGATCTCCTGAAAGGTAGGGGCGAGCGCAGGCCGCGCTTCGACGGGAAACGCTCGGGACTTTCGATTGGGGTGCGGGGTCCGCCGGCGGCGGGACGGGCCTTACGGGGCGCGCGGTACCGGGCTGTAGACCCGCGCCGCGCTGTGGTGCGGCAGGTGGATCAGGTTGAGGCGGTGGCGGCGCGCCCAGTCCACGGTCAGCGCGGTGGGCGCCGACAGGCCGACCAGGGTGCCGATGCCGGCGCGCACCGCCTTGTGCAGCAACTCGACGCCGCAGCGGCTGGTGACCACGGCGAAGCCGCGGCCGGGTTCCAGCCGTTCGCGCGCGAGGGCGCCGATCAGCTTGTCGAGGGCGTTGTGCCGGCCGATGTCCTCGCGGCACAGGCGGATCTCGCCGTCCCCGTCGACGAACAGCGCGGCATGCAGGGCGCCGCTCTGGCGGGCCAGGCGCTGCTCGGCGGCGATGCGCTTGCGCAGATCCTCAAGGTGTCCGGCCGGCGGCAGCGGCACCGGCTCGAGCGCCGGCAGCTGCGGCAGCGCCTGCTCCAGCGCCTCCACCCCGCACACCCCACAGCCGCTGCTGCCGGCCAGCTGGCGGCGCTGCCGCTTGAGCTGCCAGAAGGCGCGGCTGGCGATCTCCACCTCGGCCCGCCAGGCCTCGGCGCCCTCGACGAGCCGCAGGTCGTAGATTTCATCGGCACTATCGATGATGCCGGCGGTCAGAGTGAAGCCGTGGACGAAGTCCTCCAGCCCCTCCGGCGTGACCATCATCACCGCATGGCTGAGGCCGTTGTAGCTGATCGCCAGCGCGCATTCCGCCGCCAGAGGCACCTCGGAAACCTGCGCCGGAAGGCCGATCTCGGCATAGCGGTAGACACCCGTGACGGCCGGGGGAGGCTCCTTGGCTGGGGGACTGGCGTGATGCGGCATGGCGGCGCACTCGGCGATGAATTGACACAAGTCAAGTTTATTCTCGGCCCCGAGGCCCCGACCAATCGCTATTGCCGATTCATTGATCGACAGTATCTATCAATACGACCGCCACATGCGGCATCCTGCCGCGCAGGCCGCGCCGCTCCGCTGTCCGTTCCCTGACGAGAGTCTCCGCCCTGCCGGGCCGACCACGCGCTCCTTAGCCTTTGGTCTAACCCCCGACGACGCCACTAAATGCGCAAAATTCATATAAATATAGAATTATTATTCACTTAATGAATTAAAAGCGCAGCGCTAGCATCCCTCCCCAGCACGGAAAACCAAGAGAGAGGGAACACCCATGTCGCAACATCCGGGCGGCCTGTCGCGCCGCCGCTTTCTCGCCGGCAGCGCCGGCGCCCTGGCCCTGGCGCCCCTGCTCGGCCACGGCCTGCGCGCCGAGGCGGCCACGCCGGGCCGGCTGCGCGTCGCCCAGTACAAGGGCGGCGACAGGCTGCTGCTGGAGGCCGCCGGCCTCGCCGACACGCCCTACCCCATCGACTGGGCGGAATTCGCCTCGGGCAACCTGATGGTCGAGGCAATGAACGGCGGCTCGCTCGACCTCGCTTACGGCAGCGAGATCCCGCCGCTGTTCGGCTTCATCAAGGGCGCGCGCATCCGCGTGGTCGGGGTGATCAGGGGCGACGTCAACGAGCAGACGGTGCTGGTGCCGAAGGACTCGCCGATCCAGTCGATCGCCGACCTCAAGGGCAAGCGCGTCGGCTACGTGCGCGCCACCACCACCCAGTACTACCTGACCAAGATGCTCGCCGAGGTCGGCCTGAGCTTCGCCGACATCGAGGCGGTCAACCTCACGGTGCCCGACGGCGCCGCCGCCTTCCGCACCGGCCAGCTGGATGCCTGGGCGATCTACGGCTACTCGGTGCCGCTGGCGCAGAGCAACGCCGGCGCCCGCGTGCTGAAACGCGCCAACGGCTACCTGTCGGGCAACTACCTGTTCTTCGCCGCCCCGGAGGCCATCGCCGACCCGCAGCGCCACGCGGCGATCGCCGACTTCTTCGCGCGCCTGCAGAAGGCCTTCGCCTGGCGCCAGGCCAATCCCGAACGCTACGCCGCGGCGCTCGCCGCGGAGATCGGCGTGCCGGTCGAGGCGGTGCTCGCCCTGCTGCGCAACGAGAGCCAGGTGCGCCGCCTGGTGCCGGTGGACGATGCGGCGATCCAGAGCCAGCAGGACGTGGCCGATACCTTCCTCAAGGCCGGGGTGATCGAGCGGCCGGTGGACGTGCGGCCGCTGTGGGATGGAAGCTTTGCGGCCGCGCTAGCGGGTTGAGCCGACGCCCGGCCCCGCCGTGCGCCGGGCGGGGTCAGGTCTGGGGAATCGACAGGCAGCCGAGCAGGGTTCTGAGCACCGGCACCGGCTCGCCGTAGCGCTCGGCGATGGCGATCGGCGCGGCGAGCAGCGCCTCGGTTTCCAGCCGGCGTCCGGCCAGGCGGTCCTGCAGCATCGAGGTGCGCGTGCCGCCCACCTCCTCGGCACGGCGCACCCGCAACTCGGGGGTCATGCTCAGCGGATGGCCGTCGCGTTCGGCCAGGCGGAAGATTTCCGCCATGCCGGCGAGCAGCACCGCACGGGTGCGCGGCGTGCGCGCCAGCTCGCCGACCGTCGCCCCGGTGATCGCACTCAGCGGGTTGAGAGTGGCGTTGCTCATCAGCTTGGTCCACACCTCGCGGCGGATGTCCGCCGAACTCTCGGCGGGAATCCCGGCGGCCTGCCAGAGAGCCACCAGCGCCAGCAGCGGCGCATCCGGCTCGCCCTGCACCCGCGCGCAGATGTAGCGGTCGCTGCCGGTGCGGCGCACGCGGATGCGGCCGGGCGCGGTGCGCTCCACCGCATGCTGGACGACCAGCGCCACGCTGCGCGCCAGCAGCGGCGCGCCGGCGATCTCGCCGTCGCGGTGCGACCACCACCAGGGAATGCCGTTCTGCAGGAAGACGTATTCGGTGGCGGCGTCGCCGAGGGCCGTCAGACGCGGCAGCAGCTCGCCCAGGTCGTGCGACTTCACCGCGACGATGACCTGGGCGAAAGGCCCCTGCAGCGCATCGAGCGGCGCATAGCGCACCGTCGGCGCCTGCCAGAACTCGTCGCCCTCGGCCGCGATCCCGTCGGCCGCGATCCCGGCGCCCGGGCGCAGCGCCACCGTCACGGCGTGCCCGGCCAGGCTCAGAAGGCCGGCGAGGTACAGGCCCAGACTGCCGCCGCCGATGACGGCGATGGGTTTTCCTATCGACATGCAATGCTCTCCTTGGAGGGGGCCGGCAGCGCGCGGGCGGCAGCCGCCGGTCGCGGAATTCAGAACGGCGCGAAGACCTCGACCGGCAGGCGCAGGGGAATCCGCTCGCGCACCTGCGGCAGCAGCTCGCGGCCGAACTCGATGGCGTCGGCGAGCGGGTCGAAGCCACGCACCCGAAAGCTCTCGACGCCGAGGCGATGGTAGGCGGCGAAGGCTTCGGCGACCTGCTCCGGGGTACCGACCAGGGTCGCGGAATCGCCGTCCAGGCCGCACCACAGGCAGTCGTCGAACACCTGGCCGCGCGAGGCGAAGGGCAAGAGCCGCCCGGCCCGCTCCCAGGCGGCGGCCTCGCTGGCGCCGAGCACCACGCGCAGCGAGAGGCCGAAGCGCACCGCCCCGGCACGCCCCTCGCGGGCGGCGGCGGCGCGCACCATGCCGATGCGCACGGCGACGGTGGCGAGCGGCTCGCCGGCCATCGCATAGACGTCGGCATGCCGGCCGGCCAGCCTGGCCGCGGCCGGCGAGGCGCCGCCGCAATGGATCGGCAGGCGCGCCTGCAGCGGACGCAGTGCAGCCTGGTGGCCCTGCACCCGGTAGTAGCGGCCCTCGAAGTCGAAGGGCCGGGTGCTGCTCCAGGCCTGGCGCAGCAGGCCCAGGTATTCGTCGCCGCGCGCCGGCCAGTCGCTGCGCTCGAGGAAATCGCCGTCGCGCTGCGGCACCCCGTCCTCGACCAGCAGCAGCGCCGCGCGGCCGTCGCAGAAGTGGTCGAGGGTGGCGAACTGGCGCGCCGCTTCGGTCGGCGCCAGCAGGCCCGGCCGGTGCGCCACCAGCAGGCCGAGCCGGCGGGTCTGCTGGGCGACGTGGGCGGCCACCTGCAGGCCGTCCGCAGCGGCGTCGTGCCAGCCGATCAGCGCCGCATCGAAGCCGCCATGCTCCAGGGCGCGGGCGCAGGCGCCCAGATAGGCCTTGTCCAGCGGTACGGCGCCGGGCGGCAGGGGTTCGCGGATCTCCCGCGCGGGAAGGACGCCGATGAGTTCGACGCGGCTGGCGCTGAGCATGCTGCGGCTCCGGATGGGCGGATGGAATGCTGGAGGGGGAGCCTACCGAGCCGGGCTTTTAATATCCAAAAACCATTTTTCATATGGTTATAAAGAGCTGACAGTTCTAAAAACCTGTTCGCCGTCTTTTGCCCAGGCCATCCGTTTCGCCCGCCGCTCTTCCAGCGGCGCCGGCACGGCTCTCCAGCCCGGCCAAAGAGCGCTCCACGAGCCGGCGCGGTACTTTTCTACGCTGAGTGAAGGACGCCGCTCGCGAGGCCAGGCGGGCCTGCGGGCAGCGGCGTCGCGGCCGCCGGCATCATGTCCCTCAGCCCCCTCTACCGACAGGCAGGCGCCCAGATGAGCCCCATTTACGAGCCCCACCACACGCCCCCCATCCCCGTCGGCCGGTTCGCTCTGCGCATGCTTGCGCACGCCTGCGTGGCACTGGTGGTGATCGCGATCTCGCTGCTTCTCGGCATGCTCGGCTACCGGCACTTCGAGCAGATGTCATGGATCGATGCGTTCGTGAACGCGGCGATGCTGCTCGGCGGCATGGGGCCGGTCAAGACTGTCGACCTGAGCCCGCCGGGGAAGCTCTTCGCGGGAATCTACGCGCTGTATGCCGGACTGGTGTTCATCGCGGTGATGAGCATCATGCTGGCGCCGGTGGTGCACCGGGTGCTTCACCGCTTTCACTGGGAAGGGGAAGAACCGAAGTGACGCGGCGCAGGCGCACCCTCAGTGCGGCGTACGGAAGAACGCCTTGGCCTCGCGGAAGCAGGCCTCCGCCAGCGGCGAGCGCGGGGCGGCGCGGCGGATGATCAGGCCCAGCGGAGCGAGGGTGCGGGCGTCCTCGATGGGGATCAGTTGCAGGTGTTCGGACTCCCGCTCGAAGCCGCCCTCGAGCGGGACGATGCCGCAGCACAGCCCGGCGCCGACGGCGCGCACCAGCAGGTAGACGGCATCGGTCTCCAGGCGCAGGTTGGGGGTCAGGCCGTGGCGGCGAAAGCCGTGGTCGATCGACTGGCGAAAGTGCATGCCGGTCGACAAGAGGCCCAGCGGCAGCTCGGCCAGTTCCGCCCAGCCTAGTACCGGCGCGGCGAAGCTGAAGCGTCGCGGGTCGTGCAGCAGGCCCATGTGCACCTCGGTCAGCGGATAGGCGTCGAACAGCACCCGGTCGAGGCGTTCGAGGTAGGAAATCCCCAGGTCGAGCTGGTTGCGTCCGAGCCGTTCGTAGATCTGTTCGCTGCTCAGCACCGAGACCACGAAGCGCAGGCTCGGGTGCAGCTCGGCGAACAGGCCGACCAGGTTCATCGGGTCGAAGCCGGCCAGCGGCACCACGCCCAGGCGCAGGGTGCCGACCAGCTGGCCGCGGCAGGCGGCGGCCTCGGCGTGCAGGCCCTCCTCCGCCGCCAGCAGCGTGCGCGCCCAGGCCAGCACACGCAGGCCGGCCTCGGTGAAGCCCTCGAAGCGGTGGCTGCGGCGGATCAGTTCCAGTCCCAGCTCCGCCTCGAGGTCGCGGATGCGCATCGACAGGGTCGGCTGGGTCACGTGGCAGCGCGCGGCAGCTTGGCCGAAGTGCCGGGTCTGTTCGAGGGCGACGAGGAATTTCAGCTGCTTGATGTCCACGCGACGGCCTTTGCTGGGAAACCAGGCGCCAGCTTGCCGGCAATCGCCGCGCCAGGAAAGCATGGCGGACCAGGCTTGCACGATTCCTGCAAGCAACACGCCAGTCGCGTGCCGGTTATCCCTTCCCGCCGCCTTGGGAAATAATGGATGACAGGCCCCCTCCATCCGTCGAGCGCATCGCCATGCAACTGCCCTCCTTCCTCCGCCGCCCGCGCTGGCGCAGCCTGGCGCTGCTCGCCCTGCTGCTGGCGCCGCTGCTCTGGCCGCTGCAGCAGCTGGCCGAGCGCTATTACCTCGGCGAGCTGCTGCAGCAGAACCGCCAGACCCTCGACCTCTACGTCGCCAACCTGCTCGGCACCCTGCGCCGCTACGAGGTGCTGCCGCAGATCCTCGGCGACCTGCCGGCGCTGCACAACGTGCTGCGCGATCCCCAGCAGCCCGGGGCGGCGGACGAGGCCAACCGGCTGCTCAAGAAGATCCTCGAGCGCACCGGCGCCGACTCGCTGTACCTGTTGGACGCCAGCGGCCGCACCCTGGCCACCTCCAACTGGGACCAGCCGGACAGCTTCATCGGCCGCAACTTCGCCTTCCGCCCCTATTTCAGTGAGGCCATGGCCGGCCGCCAGGGACAGTTCTTCGGCCTCGGCACCACCTCCGGCAAGCGCGGCTACTACTTCGCCGCGGCGGTGCGCGACGGCGGCAAACCCCTCGGCGTGCTGGTGATCAAGGTCGACCTGGACCGTACCGAACAGCTCTGGGGCAATACCCCCGAACGCCTGCTGACCACCGACAAGCACGGCGTGGTGATCCTCACCTCGCACGCCGACTGGCGCTTTCGCGCCACCCGGCCGCTGGAAGCCGGCGAGCTGGCCGAGATCGCCGCCAACCTGCCCTACCCGACCCGCGCCCCGCAGCCGCTGCAGCTGAACCCCGGGGACTGGCTGGTCCAGCAGCAGCACATCGAGGAAACCGGCTGGACGGTGCAGATCCTCGCCCCGCGCACGCTGCTCGAACGCCCGGTGCGCGCCGTGCTGGTCAGCGGCAGTGCCGGGCTGCTGGTGCTGATGCTGCTGCTCGGCCTGCTGCTACAGCGCCGCCGCCACTACCTGGAGCGCATCGCCCTGGACAGCCGCACCCGCCAGGAGCTGGAACGCCGCGTGCAGGAGCGCACCCAGGATCTGGAAGACCTCAACCAGCGCCTCAAGCAGGAGGTGCTGGAGCGCGAGCAGGCCCAGCAGGAGCTGGTCCGCGCCCAGGACGACCTGGTCCAGGCCGGCAAGCTCTCGGCCCTCGGCACCATGAGCGCGAGCATCAGCCACGAACTCAGCCAGCCACTGGCGGCGATCCGCAGCTATGCCGACAATGCCGGCGTGCTGCTCGACCATGAGCGCTATCCCGAAGCCCGCGACAACCTGCAGCAGATCAGCCAGCTGACCAAGCGCATGGCGCTGATCATCGCCCACCTCAAGGCCTTCGCCCGCCGCGACCGCCAGGCGCCGGAAAGCGTCGCCCTGCAGCCGGCGCTGGAGGACGCCCTGGCCCTGCTGGCCAACCGCCGGCGCAGCCTGGAGGTGGAGCTGGTCCGCGACCTGCCGGACGCCACCCTCTGGGTGCAGGCCGGCGAGACGCGCCTGCGCCAGGTGCTCGGCAACCTGCTGGCCAACGCCCTCGACTCGCTGGCCGACCGGGCGCCGCCGCGGCGCCTGTGGCTGAGTACCCAGAACCTCGATGACGGACGGATCAGCCTGAGCCTGCGCGACAATGGCCCGGGCTTTTCCGCCGAGGCCCTGGAGCGCGCCCGCGAACCCTTCTACACCACCAAGACCACCGCCCGCGGCCTGGGCCTGGGCCTCGCCATCTGCGACAGCCTGGTCAACGCCCTGGGCGGCGAGCTGCTGCTGGCCAACCAGCCGGGCGGCGGCGCGCTGGTCACCCTCAACCTGCAGCCGGCCACCAGCGCGGTCGGCGCCCAGACCGTGGAGGACTACCCATGACCGTCGATGCCACGACCCAGGTGCTGCTGATCGACGACGACCCGCACCTGCGCCAGGCGCTCAGCCAGACCCTCGACCTGGCCGGCCTCAAGGTCTGCGCCCTGGCCGACGCCCGCGGCCTCGCCGAGCGCCTCGACCGCGACTGGCCGGGCGTGGTGGTCAGCGACATCCGCATGCCCGGCATCGACGGCCTGGAGCTGCTCGGCCAGCTCAAGGCGCTCGACGCCGAGCTGCCGGTGCTCTTGATCACCGGCCACGGCGACGTGCCGCTGGCGGTGCAGGCGATGCGCGCCGGCGCCTACGACTTCCTGGAAAAGCCCTTCGCCAGCGAGGACCTGCTCGACAGCGTGCGCCGCGCCCTCGACCTGCGCCGCCTGGTGCTCGACAACCGCAGCCTGCGCCTGGCGCTGGCCGACCGCCAGGAACTGTCCGCCCGCCTGCTCGGCCAGTCGCCGGCCATCGCCCGCCTGCGCGAGCAGATCGGCGCGCTGGCGGCGACCAGCGCCGACGTGCTGATCCTCGGCGAGACCGGCAGCGGCAAGGAGGTGGTGGCGCGCGCCCTGCACGACCTGTCGAACCGCCGCGCCGGCCCCTTCGTGGCGATCAACGCCGGCGCCCTGGCCGAGTCGGTGGTGGAGAGCGAGCTGTTCGGCCATGAGGCCGGTGCCTTCACCGGCGCGCAGAAGCGCCGCATCGGCAAGTTCGAGTTCGCCAACGGCGGCACCCTGTTCCTCGACGAGATCGAGAGCATGAGCCTCGACGTGCAGGTCAAGCTGCTGCGCCTGTTGCAGGAGCGGACGGTCGAGCGGGTCGGCTCGAACCAGCTGATCCCGCTGGACATCCGCGTCGTCGCGGCGACCAAGGAGGACCTGCGCCAGGCCGCCGACCAGGGCCGCTTCCGCGCCGACCTCTACTACCGGCTGAACGTCGCGCCGCTGCGCATCCCGCCGCTGCGCGAGCGCGGCGAGGACATCCTGCTGCTGTTCCAGCACTACGCCGATGCCGCCGCCACCCGCCACGGCCTGCCGCCGCGCAGCCTGCAGCCGGAGCAGCGCGCCCAGCTGATGCTGCACCCCTGGCCGGGCAACGTGCGCGAGCTGCAGAACGCCGCCGAGCGCTTCGCCCTCGGCCTGGAACTCGGCCTCGGCCCGGCGCCGGGCGGCCAGATGCCGCCCGCGCTGCCCGGCGGCGGCTCGCTCACCGAGCAGGTGGAAGCCTTCGAGCGCGCGCTGATCGCCACCGAGCTGAGCCGCCCGCACGGCTCGCTGCGCAGCCTGGCCGAGGCCCTCGGCGTGCCGCGCAAGACCCTCCACGACAAGCTGCGCAAGCACGGCCTGAACTTCGCCGACGGCGGAAACCCGCCGGACGATGCCGCCTGAGCAGCGGCCCGCCGCCGCCGGCCGCGGCCGGCTTCGCCCTTGAAGCATGTCTCAACTGGCAGACAGGCGGCAGTCCGGGGGTTTGCCGGGCAGCTGGTCGCCCGCCACAATGCGTTGCCTTTTTCCTGAACCAGAGGTTCGCAACATGCGTAAAACGCTTTCCATCCTGACCCTGAGTCTGCTGTGCGCCCACGGCGCCCTGGCCGGCGAAGGAACCACCCAGACCGCCATCGGCGGCGGCGTCGGCGGCGCCCTGGGCAACGTGCTCGGTCAGAGCATCGGCGGCAGCACCGGGGCGGCGGTCGGTGCCGGCCTGGGCGGCGCGGCCGGTGGCGCCGTCGCCGCCAAGAGCGGCAAGAAGACCAAGGCGGCCCTGGGCGGCGGTCTCGGCGCCGCGGGCGGCTCGCTGCTCGGCAACAAGCTCGGCGGCAGCACCGGCGCCGCCATCGGCGCCGGCCTGGGCGGCGCGGCCGGCGGCGCCATCGCCAACGGCATCGGTGACAAGAAGCACAAGCACCACCACGACTGATCGTCCCGGGACGCCCGGCAAGGTCCGCACACCGCGGGCCTTGCCGGTGGCGAAAATCCGCCGCGCCCCCCCCCCCGCAAATGGCGAATATCCGCCACTCGCTTGGCGCAAATCTCCCTTCATCCCCCCGCCGAAACGGCGCCGCGCGGCAGGCGATCGCCTGCGGCCAAGCTGCGGCACGACAGTTGCTGAGGCCCTGTCCTGGCGAGCGTGCGGGCCGGCCAGTCGGCAAATGCCGCCTAGACTTGTCCGGAACGCTCTGCCAAAGCCCCGTCCGGGGGGCCGCCAACAACAACAAACAAGAAAGGTAACGCCCATGCTCCGCTTCACTGCCAAGGCACTCGTCTGCGCCCTCTCCATCGGCCTCGCCGGCCTGACCCAGGCCGCCGATCCCGTGATCATCAAGTTCTCCCATGTGGTGGCGGAACACACCCCCAAGGGCCAGGGCGCCCTGCTGTTCAAGAAGCTCGCCGAGGAGCGCCTGCCCGGCAAGGTGCGGGTCGAGGTCTACCCGAACTCCTCGCTGTTCGGCGACGGCAAGGAAATGGAAGCGCTGCTGCTCGGCGACGTGCAGATCATCGCCCCCTCGCTGGCCAAGTTCGAGCACTATGCCAAGCCGATCCAGATCTTCGACCTGCCGTTCCTGTTCGACGACATGGCCGCGGTCGACCGCTTCCAGGCCAGCCCGGCCGGCCAGGGCCTGCTCGGCTCGATGGAGAGCAAGGGCATCACCGGCCTCGGCTACTGGCACAACGGCCTCAAGCAGCTGTCGGCGAACAAGCCGCTGTACGAGCCGAAGGACGCCCGCGGCCTGAAGTTCCGCGTGCAGGCCTCGCAGGTGCTCGAGGAGCAGTTCAAGGCGGTGCGCGCCAACCCGCGCAAGATGAGCTTCGCCGAGGTCTACCAGGGCCTGCAGACCGGCGTGGTCAACGGCGCCGAGAACCCCTACTCGAACATCTACAGCCAGAAGATGCACGAGGTGCAGAAGTACATCACCGAGTCCAACCACGGCCTGCTCGACTACATGGTGATCACCAACACCAAGTTCTGGAACGGCCTGCCGGACGACGTGCGCGGCGAGCTGCGCAAGATCATGGACGAGGTCAGCGCCGAGGTGAACAAGCAGGCGGACGCTCTCAACCAGGGCGACAAGGAGCGCATCCTCGCCGCCGGCACCACCGAGATCATCCAGCTGACCCCCGAGCAGCGCGCCAAGTGGCGCGAGGCCATGCAGCCGGTATGGAAGAAGTTCGAAGGCGAGATCGGCGCCGACCTGATCAAGGCCGCCCAGGCCGCCAACCAGCCCTGACCTGCCGCGGACAGCCCCGCCGGGCGGGCCGGCCGTAGCGCCGCGACCCGCCACGGGGCCTGCCCCTTCGCCCTACCGGAGACACCTGCCATGCATGCCCTGCGTCAGGTCTGGGACCACTTCGAGGAAGGATTCATCGCCTTCCTGCTGGCGGCCATGACCCTGGTGACGTTCGTCTACGTCATGCTCAACAACCTCTACGCCTTCTTCTACGCCCTGGGCGACCGCTTCGCGTTCGCCAGCGACTTCTTCTACGCCCTCGGCGACCCGATCCTCGAGTGGGCCCAGGCGATGACCTGGAGCAACGCCCTGACCAAGGCGCTGTTCGCCTGGCTGATCTTCTTCGGCCTGTCCTACGGCGTGCGCACCGCCGGCCACATCGGCGTCGACGCGCTGGTCAAGCTGGCCAGCAAGCCGGTGCAGCGCCTCCTCGGCCTGATCGGCTGCATCGCCTGCCTGGCCTATGCCGGCCTGCTCGGCGTGGCCAGCTTCGAGTGGGTCAAGACCCTGTTCGACGCCGCCATCGGCGCCGAGGACCTCGGCCACTTCGGCGTCCAGCAATGGCACATCGGCCTGATCGTGCCGCTCGGCTTCGCGCTGGTGTTCGTCCGCTTCGCCGAGATCTTCGTGCGCATCCTGCGCAATGAGCAGACCGGCCTGGGCCTGGCCGACGAAGCCGCCGAGGTCGCCAAGCTGACCGACCACGAGGAGCTGCGCAAATGACCATCCTGTTCCTGTTCCTCGCCCTGTTCGTGCTGATGTTCATCGGCGTGCCGATCGCCATCGCCCTGGGCCTGTCCGGCTCGCTGACCATCATGCTGTTCAGCCCGGACTCGGTGCGCTCGCTGGCGATCAAGCTGTTCGAAACCTCCGAGCACTACACCCTGCTGGCGATTCCCTTCTTCCTGCTCGCCGGCGCCTTCATGACCACCGGCGGCGTGGCGCGCCGGCTGATCGACTTCGCCAACGCCTGCGTCGGGCACATCCGCGGCGGCCTGGCGATCGGCGCAGTGCTCGCCTGCATGCTGTTCGCCGCACTGTCCGGCTCCTCGCCGGCCACGGTGGCGGCGGTCGGCTCGATCGCCATCGCCGGCATGGTGCGTTCGGGCTACCCGCAGGCATTCGGCGCCGGCATCGTCTGCAACGCCGGCACCCTGGGCATCCTGATCCCGCCCTCGGTGGTGATGGTGGTCTACGCCGCCGCCACCGAAAGCTCGGTGGGCAAGCTGTTCATGGCCGGCGTGGTGCCGGGCATCCTGCTCGGCACGGTGCTGATGGTCGCCATCTACGTGGTCGCGATAAAGAAGAACCTGCCGGCGCTGCCGCGGGCGACCTTCCGCGAATGGCTCTCCGCCGCGCGCAAGGCGATCTGGGGCCTGCTGTTGATGTTCATCATCCTCGGCGGCATCTACTCGGGGATGTTCACCCCCACCGAGGCGGCGGCGGTGGCGGCGGTCTACGCCGGCTTCGTCGCGCTGTTCGTCTACAAGGACATGCACCTGCGCGAGGCGCCCAAGGTGATCCTCGAGTCGGGCAAATTGAGCATCATGCTGATGTTCATCATCGCCAACGCCATGCTCTTCGCCCACGTGCTGACCACCGAGCAGATCCCGCAGACCATCACCGCCTGGGTGATCGAGATGGGCCTGTCGCCGTGGATGTTCCTGCTGGTGGTGAACATCGTGCTGCTGGTGGCCGGGGCCTTCATGGAGCCCTCGGCGATCATCCTGATCCTTGCGCCGATCCTCTTCCCGATCGCCGTGCAGCTGGGCATCGACCCGATCCACCTGGGGGTGGTCATGGTGGTCAACATGGAGATCGGCCTGATCACCCCGCCGGTGGGGCTGAACCTGTTCGTCACCTCGGCGGTGACCGGCATGACCGTCGGCCAGGTGATCCACGCCGCGATGCCCTGGCTGCTGCTGCTGCTCGGCTTCCTGCTGATCATCACCTACGTCCCGGCCATCTCTCTGGCCCTGCCCAACTGGCTGGGGATGAGCTGAAGCGCTGCACAACCGAATCCTTGCCTTTGCCCGGCCCTGCGCCGGGCTTTTTTTCGACCTCGCCGCGCCGGGCAGCGAAAGGTTCGTCGCCCCTGCCCGGCGAAGGCGGCCCGGATGCTCAGGGAGAGACAGCCGGGCTCCCGGATCGAGGGCCGGCGCTATGCATGAAAGATGCTCTCCAGCGCCCGGCGCATCACCGAGGCGTCGACATCGATGCCCGTCCAGTACTTGATGCCGATGACGCCCTGATTGACCAGCATGCCCAGCCCGTCGAGCACGCGGCAGCCGCGCGCCTCGGCGCTGCGGATCAGGTGGGTTCGCGGCGGGTTGTGGATGCCGTCGGCGACCACCATGCCGGGATGCAGCGAATCCAGATCGAGATCGAGACGCTGGTCGACGTTCGGATACAGGCCGATGGAGGTGGCGTTGATCAGCATGTCGGTATCGCGCGGCACCGCCACCGTGCCGTTCCACAGGCGCAGTTCGGCGGAAGTCGGGGTCTTGCCGTTCAGCAGATCGACCAGCGTCTGGCCGGTGTCGCGGCTCCGGTTGACCACGGTGATGTGGCTGGCGCCGGCCAGGGCGAGTTCCACACTCACCGCGCGCGCCGCGCCTCCCGCGCCGAAAATCATGACGGATTTGCCACGCGGATCGACGACCTCGCGCATGGCCTGGACAAAGCCCTTGCCGTCCGTGTTTTCGCCGATGAACGCGTCGCCGCGCCGGACGATGGTATTGACCGCGCCGATGATCTCGGCCGACGGGCCGAGCCCGTCGAGATGCTCGATGACCGCGACCTTGTGGGGAATCGAGCAATTGAAGCCGGCCCAGCCCATGGCCTTCGCGCCCCGCACGGCATCGCCGAGAAACTGCGGCGCCACCTCGCAGTTGATGTAGCGCCAGTCGAGTCCGTGATGGCGATAGGCGGCCTCGACCATCGCCACCGTCGGATTCTCGGCGGCCGGCATCGCGAACGATCCGGTCAGCGTGCTCAGAAAATTTGGCTCCATCATGATGCGTCCCCACGACAGTCGGTGATTTATGGATTGTTTTGGAAAAACTGTGGTGTCGCTGCAAAGCGGGCGATCCGGCCCGCCCCCAGCGCTCCGCACTAATTCACGATGAATGAATTATTAATCGAAGGCAAGCCTTCCGCCGCGCGCAGTGCCCGAGCGCGCAAACAGCCGGGAAGTCGGAATGGCTATCGGGTGCGGGACGCTCGGGGCGTCAGCCGGCCCCGGCGGAGGCGAAGGCCTGCAGGTCGAGCAGGAAGCGGGCCGACAGCGGCAGGCTCGCCGCGCCGAGCGAGCGGGCATGGGCGCCGATCGTGCCCGCCTCGATCAGCGGCAGGCGGATGCCGCTGGCCGGGATTTCCGCCAGATGGGCCCGCACCCTCTCCACCAGCAGGGTCCGGATGCGGACGGGCATCCAGCCATCGACGAGGCAGGCCTCGAAGTCGTAGACCGCTGCCGCCGCCGCGGACGCGGCGGCGATCGCGCGCGCCGCCTCGTCGGCCCAGGCCTCGACCAGGGCCTGCGGAAAATGCCATTCCGAGGGTGTGTCCCACAGCCGGTCGGCCGCCTCGTCCGCGGCGCCCAGCGTCCGCTCCAGCACCGACAGCGAGGCGATGTCGAGCAGCACGGCCTGTCCGCCCCGCCCGTCCGGCACCGGCATGGAACCGATCGCCCCGGCATTGCCGGTTCGCCCGGGCACCAGACTGCCGTTCAGGACGATCCCGCCACCGATGAAATACCCGACATAGAAATACAGGAAGTCCCGCGGCGTGCGCCCCTGTCCGAAGAGCAGCTCCGCGCCGCAGGCGGCCGTGGCGTCGTTCTGCACGTAGACCGGAAAGCCGGTCGCCGCGCCGATCTCGGCGCCGATATTGCGCTCGCGCCAGCCGATCAGCGCCTCCTCCGGAACGCCCAGGGTGCGCCACCAGTCCCAGATCTGGAACGGCATGGCGATCCCCAGTCCGGCGATCCGGGCACGTTCTTCGGCGCCGATCTGGCTGAGAATGTCGGCGACCGCGGAGTTCGCGAAACGCACCACCGCGTCGGGCGTCGGGTAGTGATGGCGTTCGGTCACCCGCGAGCGGATGCCGCCGAGGAAGTCCACCAGCACCAGGTCGAGGCTGCGATGCCCGACCTTCAGGCCGAGGCTGAACGCCCCCTCCCGCGCCAGCCCGAGCGGCACCGACGGCTGGCCGATCCGGCCGCGCAGCGGCTGGCCGCGACAGATCAGCCCGTCGTCCTCCAGCGCGCGCATGATCACGGACACCGTCTGCGCCGAGAGCCCGGTCAACCGGGTGAGTTCGGCCTTGGTCATCTCGCCACGGCTGCGCAACAGCGACAGCACCAGGCGTTCGTTGTGCGCCCGCACGCCGCGCAGATTCGAGCCGCGCAGGCCGCCCACGCCATCATGCCCCACCCCTTCGGGAACGATCGTCATGCCATTCAATCCGCGCGCCTCCTCCCGCCCCGGGGAAAGCGCCGGATCGGCCTCGATGCCTCCCGGCCAGGCGCCTGACCGCGCAAAACAGCAGCAATCCCGTGGTAGTTCAAAACGCCCCCTCCAGATTCATGCGCCCCATGGCGAGGTCGCGGTGCCCGCGAAGAGGACCGCCTGATCGGCCATTCCCCTGACGAAATGGGCGTATTTCACCAGATCGGGAAGCCTTTTTCAGGAAAACTTTGGAAACCCAGCCCATGGCCCGCCGATCCGGAGCGCTCGGCAAATATGAAAAAATCATTGACATGAATCGTTTCAGCAAGCATTTTTCCCAGCAATCCGATAGCCATCCACCGGATATTTCCTGTCCAGGGAAGGGGCGGACAACAGCACTTCAACACAATAATTCACAAGAATTGAATTTCTGGAGACGCAGCCATGTCGACACGTCGAGAATTCGTACACCGGGACAAGCTCCTGCCCTTCATCCTGCTGGTCTGCTGCTTCGCCGCCTGGGGCGTGGTCGGGACCATGACCGATCCGCTCGTGCAGGTCTTCAGCACGGTCTTCAGCATGAGTACCCTGCAGGCCTCGCTGGTCCAGTTCGCCTACTACGGGGCGTATTTCCTGCTAGCCATCCCGGCGGCCCTCATCAACCAGCGCTATTCCTACAAGACCGGCGTGCTGGTCGGCCTGGGCCTGGCCATCTGCGGGGCGCTGCTCTTCTATCCCGCCAGCCTGGCGATGACCTACGGCCTGTTCCTGCTCGCGCTGTTCACCCTGGCCGGCGGGCTGGCGATCCTGGAAACCTCGGCCAATCCCTTCGTCATCTCGATGGGGCCTGAAGGCAACGCGACCCGCCGGCTGAATCTCGCGCAGTCCTTCAACCCGGTCGGGACCAACATCGGCGTCCTGCTGGCGGCCACCCTGATCCTGCCGAACCTGAACTCCGCCACGGCCGTCGATCGGGCCACGATGAGCCAGGCGGACCTGCTCGCCATCCGCTCGACCGAACTGCAGGCGGTCATGCTGCCCTACGTCGGTTTCGCCTTCGTCCTGCTGGCGATCTGGATCGGCATCGCCCTGACCCGCATGCCGGCCCAGGAGAAAGCGAAGGCGAAGGAAGCGCAGCCGGGCAACGGCGAGTTCGCCGCCATTTGCGGGCGACTGTTCCACAACGCGCATTACCGCTGGGGCGTCGTGGCGCTGTTCTTCTACATGGCGGCGCAGACCTGCACCTGGACCTTCACCATCCAGTACGCGCAGCAGGCCACCGGCGCCACCCCTGCGGCGGCCGGGATGTATCTGCAATACAGCATGATCGTCTTCCTCGTCGCGCGCTTCGTGGCGACCTGGGCGATGGGTTATATCCGTCCCTCCATGCTGCTGGTGCTGCTCGGGTCCGCGGCCACGGGCCTGACCTTCTATGCCGCCCTCAACCCCGACCTTTCGGGCGTCTGGGCGCTGGTGGCGGTCTCCGCCTGCCTCTCGCTGATGTTCCCGACCATCTACGGCATCGCGCTGATGGGGCTCGACGAGACGGAGGCCAAGTTCGGCTCGGCGGGGCTGGTCATGACGCTGCTGGGCGGCGCACTGACGCCGATGGTCCAGGGCGCGGCGATCGACGCCTTCGGTGCGGCGACCTCCTTCGTGGTGACGGGCGCCTGCTTCCTGCCGGTGGCGGCCTACGGCCTGTTCCACCTGAGCACCTCGAAGGCCGGCCTGTTCGACTTCCGCTCCACCGCCCGCAAGGTGGCCAAACCCGCCTGAATACGGCACCCGGAAACGAACAGCGGCGCCCAGGGCGCCGCTGTTCGTTTCGGAGCCGCGAACCGGCCGGCTACACCTCTGCCGACGCGACAGGTGCAGGTTGCCGAGGCGCCTGCAGTGCCGGAAGGCGCAATCGTCCCGGGCGCTAACGACGGCCGACTCAGGAAGCGAAGACCTTGCCCGGATTCATCAACCGTGCAGCTGCCTTCGGCGCCCAGCGACAGGGGGAACAGGCGCCCGGCCTCGGCAGCGGCCTCCTGCAGCCGCTGCAGGACGACGCCAGCCACGGGTGGTCACCGGCGAGCCGCCGGTCATTTCCTTCCTGGTGTACCCCTCGAGGCGGCAAGGCCTTCGCCCTCTTCCGCTCCCGCGGAGCACCATAAAAAAGGCGCACTCGTGGTGCGCCCTACTGCAGGAACCAGAAAATGTGCGAGGGTCGCGCCACGCCGCTTGTGGCAGCGCCGCGCCTTATGGAACTGCCGCCCAGAGCAGCGCCATAACCGGTGCGAAGAGCTGTCAGACCGGGGTCAGCAGCTCTCCCTTGTCGATGAACGCCTGCAGGTTGGCGATGACCAGCTCCTCCATCTGCAGGCGGGTTTCCTCGGTGGCGCTGCCGACGTGCGGCAGCAGCACCACGTTGGGCATGTCCAGCAGCGCCGCCGGCACCTGCGGCTCGCGTTCGAAGACATCAAGAGCCGCGGCGCCGAGCCGGCCCTCGGCGAGCGCGGCGACCAGCGCCGCCTCGTCGACCACCGAGCCGCGCGCCACGTTGACCAAGAGGCCCTTCGGCCCCAGCGCCGCGAGCACCTCGGCATTCACCAGATGATGGGTCGAAGGTCCCCCCGGACAGGTCAGCACCAGGAAATCGGCCCACTGCGCCAGCTCCACCAGGGAAGCTGAGTAGCCGTAGGGGCAGCCGGCCAGCGGCCGGCGGTTGTGGTAGCGCACCTGCATGTCGAAGCCGCTGGAGCGCCGCGCCAGCGCCTGGCCGATGCGGCCCAGGCCGACGATGCCCAGGCGCTTGCCGCTGACCCGGGTGGCCAGCGGGAAGTTGCCGATCAGCCACTGGCCGGCGCGAACGAAGCGGTCGGCCTCGGCGATCCGCCGCGCGCCGTCGATCAAAAGGCCCATGGCCAGGTCGGCGACGCATTCGTTGAGCACGTCCGGCGTGTTGCTGAGCGGGATGCCGCGCCGGCGCACCGGCTCCAGCGGGATCGCGTCGTAGCCGACGCCGAAGCTGCAGATGGCGCGCAGGTTGGGCAGCGCCGCAAGCATCGCCGTCGTGCAGCCGAAGCGCGCCGAGGTGACCAGCACCTCGAACTCCGCGCCGCGTTCGGCGAGGAAGGCCGGGCCGTCGGCCTGCTTCCAGTACGGCTCGGCGCCGTACTCCTCGGCCATGCGCCGGTTGAAGCGCTCGCTCAGGCTGCCGACCTGCAGCACTTTCAGTCCCTTCATCGAAAATTCCTCAGCTGGGTTCGGGAGACGGGCCTCAGGTTACCGGCGCCGGATTGAACAGCACCAGGTCGTTGTGCAGGCGGTGCCGCTCGGCCCAGGTGCGCGTGCGGCCGCTGGCCACGTCGAGGTAGAGCCGGAAGATTTCCCAGCCCAGTTCCTCCAGCGACAGCCGTCCGGAGGTCACCCGCCCGGCGTCCACGTCGATCAGGTCCGGCCAGCGCTCGGCCAGTTCGGTGCGGGTGGCCACCTTGATCACTGGCACCATCGCCAGGCCATAGGGCGTGCCGCGCCCGGTGGTGAAGATGTGCAGGTTCATCCCGGCGGCCAGCTGCAGGGTGCCGCAGATGAAGTCGCTGGCCGGGGTGGCGCAGAACTGCAGGCCCCTGCCCTTGACCCTCTCGCCCGGCGCAACCACGCCGGCGATGGGGCTGGAGCCGGACTTGGCGATCGAGCCCATGGCCTTCTCGACGATGTTGTTCAGCCCGCCCTTCTTGTTGCCGGGGGTGGTGTTGGCACTGCGGTCGGCCATCCCCCGCTCCAGGTAGCGGTCGTACCAGTCCATCTCGCCGATCAGCGCATCGGCCACCTCGGGCGTCGCCGCCCGCGGGGTGAGCAAGTGGATGCCGTCGCGCACCTCGGTGTTCTCCGAGAACATCACGGTGGCGCCGGCGCGCACCAGGAGGTCCGCGGCGACGCCCAGCGCCGGGTTGGCGGTGATCCCGGAGAAGGCATCGCTGCCGCCGCACTGCATGCCGACCACCAGCTCGGAGGCCGAACAGGTCTCGCGGCGCCGCGCGTCGAGCAGCTTGAGGCGCGCCTCGATCAGGCCGAGGATCTGCTCGACCATCCCGGCGAAGCCGTTGCCCGACTCCTGCAGGCGGTACAGCCACTGCTGCTCGCTCATCCCGCTGGTCAGCGCATCGCCCGGCATCAGCTGGACCGGCTGCAGCTTCTCGCAGCCGAGGCCGATGACCAGCGCCTGGCCGCCGAGGTTGGGGTTGCGGGCCAGGTTGAACAGGGTGCGGATCGGGATCACCGCATCCGGCGCGTTGATCGCCACGCCGCAGCCGTAGCTGTGGGTCAGGGCGATCACGTCGTCGACGTTGGGGTATTTCGGCAGCAGCTCCTTGCGCGCCCGCTCGACGCAGTGCTCGAGCACCCCGGCCACGCACTGCACGGTGGTGCTGACGCCGAGCAGGTTGCGCGTGCCGACGCTGCCGTCGGGATTGCGGAAGCCCTCGAAGGTGTAGCCCTCCAGCGGCTCGAGCGGCGCGGCGACCTGGGTCGCCCGCGGCAGGTTGTCCAGCGCCGGCGGCTCCGGCATGCGCAGGTGCGCCTCGGTCACCCAGCTGCCGCGGGAAATCGGCTGCAGGGCGTAGCCGATGACCTGGCCGTAGCGCACCACCTCGGCCCCTTCGGCGAGGTCCGTCAGCGCCACCTTGTGGCTCTGCGGGATGTTTTCGACAGCTTCCAGACCGTCGGTGAAGCGGCTGCCGGCCGCCACGCCCTGGTCGTTAACCACCACGCCGACGTTGTCGTCCGCGTGCAGGCGGATGTAGCGCGGCGAATCCTGATGTTCGATCAACATGACACTACCCTCGTACGGATTTCACACGGACGCCGCGCTGCCCTGGGGACCGAGCGGGCTGGCCGGGGCCTCTTCGTTGCGGGCCGAGCCGCCCTGGTTCGGGCCGTCCTTGAGTTCGACGCGCTGGATGCGGCCGACGATCACCAGGTAGCTGAACACCGCCACCAGCGCGTTGGCGCCGACGTACACCAGCGCCCACTTGAAGGAGCCGGTGGCACTGATGATGTAGCCGATGACGATCGGCGTGGTGATCGAGGCGATGTTGCCGAAGGTGTTGAACAAGCCGCCCGACAGACCGGCGATCTGCTTCGGCGAGGTGTCCGCCACCACCGCCCAGCCCAGCGCGCCGAGGCCCTTGCCGAAGAACGCCAGGGTCATGAAGCCGACCACCATCCACTCCGCCTCGACGTAGTTGCAGAACACCATGCTGGTGGAGAGCAGCAGGCCGGTGACGATCGGCAGCTTGCGCGCCAGGGTCAGCGAATGGCCGCGGCGCAGCAGGGCGTCGGAGAGCACCCCGCCCAGCACGCCGCCGATGAAGCCGCAGAGGGCCGGCAGCGAGGCGATGAAGCCGGCCTTGAGGATCGACATGCCGCGCTCCTGCACCAGGTACACCGGGAACCAGGTGAGGAAGAAGTAGGTGATGCCGTTGATGCAGTACTGGCCGAGGTAGACGCCGACCAGCATGCGGTTGGTCAGCAGCTGGCGGATGTAGTCCCAGCGCGGCCCCTGCCCGCCCGACTTGCGGGCGCTGTCCATGTCGACCAGGCCGCCGTTCTGCTCGATGTGCTCCAGCTCGGCCGGGTTGATGCGCGGGTGTTCCTTGGGGTTGTAGATGGTCTTCAACCAGATGCCGGAGAAGACGATGCCGAGCACGCCCATCATGATGAACACATGCTCCCAGCCGAACTTGTGGACGATCCAGCCCATCAGCGGAGCGAACAGCGCGGTGGCGAAATACTGCGCGGAGTTGAACACCGCCGAGGCCGTGCCGCGCTCGGCGGTGGGGAACCAGGCGGCGACGATGCGCGCGTTGCCGGGGAACGACGGCGCCTCGGCGAAGCCGACCAGAAAGCGCAGCATGAACATGGTGGTCACCGCCCAGGCCACCGGCATGCCACCGACGAAGCCCTGCAGCAGGGTGAACAGCGACCAGGTGAAGATGCTCACCGCATAGACGCGCTTGGAGCCGAAGCGGTCGAGCAGCCAGCCGCCGGGGATCTGCCCCAGTACGTAGGCCCAGCCGAAGGCGGAGAAGATGTAGCCGAGGGTCACGGCGTCGAAGCCGAGATCCTTCTGCATGCTGGAGCCGGCGATGGAAATGGTGGCGCGGTCGGCGTAGTTGATCGTCGTCACCAGGAACAGCATCAGCAGGATCAGGTAACGCACGCGGGTTTGCTTGATGGCTTGCATGGCGTTGGGTTCCACGAATTGTTTGTTGTTGTGTGGACGGCCGGGCGAAGCGGCACCCCCGGAGACGAAGCCGCTCCGGGGGCGCGCTGGGCTTACTGCGGGCCGAGCTTCCTGATCAGCGCGGCAAGGCGCTCGTACTCGTCGGGCAGCAGGTCGGTCAAGGGCGCGCGCACCGGGCCTGCGTCGTGGCCGACGATCTTCGCCCCGGCCTTGACCATGCTCACCGCATAACCGGCGCGGCGGTTGCGGATCTCCAGAAGCGGCAGGAAGAAGTCGTCGATGATCTTGCCGACGGTGACCTGATCGTCGGCGGCGATCGCCTTGTAGAACTCCATCGCGGTGCGCGGGATGAAGTTGAACACCGCCGAGGAGTAGACCGGCACGCCCAGGGCCTTGTAGGCCGCGGCGAAGACTTCGGCGGTCGGCAGGCCGCCCAGATAGGTGAAGCGCTCGCCCAGGCGGCGGCGCACCGAGACCATCAGCTCGATGTCGCCCAGGCCGTCCTTGTAGCCGATCAGGTTCGGGCAGCGCTCGGCCAGCTGCTCCAGCAGGCTCGGGGTCAGCCGGCAGACGTTGCGGTTGTAGACCACCACGCCGATCTTCACCGACTTGCAGATCGCCTCGACGTGGGCGGCGACGCCTTCCTGGCTGGCTTCGGTCAGGTAGTGCGGGAGGATCAGCAGGCCCTTGGCGCCCAGGCGCTCGGCCTCCTGGGCCATGTGGATGGCCTGGCGGGTCGGGCCGCCGACGCCGGCGAGGATCGGCACGCTGCCGGCGCAGGTGTCCACTGCGGTCTTGATGATCTGCGGGTACTCGTGGATATCCAGCGAGAAGAACTCGCCGGTGCCGCCGGCGGCGAACAGGGCGCTGGCGCCGTAGGGGGCCAGCCACTCCAGGCGGCGGGCGTAGGACTCGGCATTGAAGTTGCCGGCAGCATCGAAGTCGGTGACCGGGAAGGACAGCAGACCGGAGGAGAGGATGGACTTGAGTTCTTGTGGAGTCATTGGTCGAGCACCCTGCGTGGTGAGGTGGAAGTCACCGGTCGGCGACCGGGCTTGGAAATAAGTTATCGTATGACTTCCGTAAAAACTAGCCCCTCTCCGTGCCTTTTCCAGCGTATCCAGCGCCTGGCAGCATTTCTCGAAAAACCAAAAAACCTCTACATTTCGATAAATTTATTTATAAATCATCGAGTTACTGAGTGCTTGCAGCAGTTTCTCGGAACAACCCAGCCTCTCGAATCCGACAAGCAGTCATCGTATCTTTTCACAAGGGATGCCGTGAGCAGGAGCGAAACCGCGGCGGCGCGCGGCCATGTCCGCCTGAGCGGGAGCGGATACTCACGGCATCGCAGGCCGTCGCCGGGGATTTCCGCGATGCGCGGCGAGAAGCCGGGGCCGGCGCGACCGGCGAGCAGTCGCGAAAGCAGGTCAGCGCATGACGATGGAGGCTTGCACACGCCACGCCGGCTTCGGTCCGGGCGCTCGGCGCTGCAAGGGGAGGATGGCGAAGGACCAGGCCGGCGGCGCGGACCGCGATCCGTACGCCGGGGCGGGGGGATCAGGCCGGCTCGGAACCGGCCTGCTGGGATTCGGCCTCTTCGTGGGCCTGGCGCAGACGTTCGCGGCTGTTGGTCAGGTGCAGGCGCATGGCGGCGCGGGCCGCCTCCGCGTCCTGGCGGGCGATGGCCTCGTAGATTTCCTCGTGCTCGCGGCTCAGCCGCGCCTGGTACTGCTGCTGGTCGGCATGGGCGATGTGCGCCGAGTCCAGGCGGGTGCGCGGAATGATGCTGGTGCCGAAGTGGCTCATGATGTCGGTGAAATAGCGGTTGCCGGTGGCCAGGGCGATCTGCATGTGGAACTGGAAGTCGCTGGCGACCGCATCGCTGGCCTGGCTGGCGCGGTTGAAGGTGTCCAGCGCCGCGCGCATGGCGGCCAGCTGCTCGGCGCTGCGCCGGCGCGCGGCCAGGCCGGCGCACTCCACCTCGAGGCTGACGCGCAGCTCGAGGATGGCCATCACGTCGCGCAGGGTGACGATGGTCGCCGGGTCGATGCGAAAGCCGCTGGTGCTCGGCGTGTCCAGCACGAAGGTGCCGATGCCGTGGCGCGTCTCCACCGTGCCGGAAGCCTGCAGGCGCGAGATGGCCTCGCGCACCACGGTGCGGCTGACCCCGTGGGCCTCCATGATTTCCGACTCGGTGGGCAACTTCTCGCCGCGCTTGATCTGCCCCTCGCGGATCTGCCGGGTCAGCTCGGCCACCAGGTCCTGGGCAAGGCTGCGGCTCTTGCGCCGCGGGCGCGGCAATGTGCTGTCGTTGCTCATCTCGATGCTCGGTATCGGTTGCAGTCCGGGAGCCCATCATACCCCTCGCCGTTGTACGACAACAGCGACAATTGTCGGAGCGCCGGCAGAACGGACGCCCTGTCCCGCCAGGCCGTGATACCCGTCAAGACTTCGCCAGCCGCGCCTTCGGCCACAGGGCCCCGCCGCCTAGACTGGAGCGCTTCGCCCACCGAGCAAGGATGCCTCGATGACCCGCCGGATCGCGCTTTCCGTTGTCTGCCTGTTCGCCCTCCCCGCGCTCGCCGCGCCCTGCCCCGACTGGCCGGAAGCCCGCGCCGGCACCGAGCTGGCGGCGCTCGCCGAGCGCCTGCGCCAGTGGGACGACGCCTACCACCGCGACGGCCGCACGCCGGTGGCGGACGAGCTCTACGACCAGGCCCGCGCCCGCCTCGCCTTCTGGCGCCAGTGCTTCCCCGCACAGGCCGGCGCATCGCCCGAGACCCTCGCCGGCAGCGCCGGCCCCCTGCCCCACCCGCTGCCGCACACCGGCCTCGCCAAGCTCGACGAGGCGGCCGTGCGGGACTGGATGGCCAGCCGCGAAGACCTCTGGATCCAGCCCAAGGTCGACGGCGTGGCGGTCAGCCTGGAATACCGGGACGGTCGCCTGCAGCGCGCCATCAGCCGCGGCGACGGCCGTCGCGGCCAGGACTGGACGGCCCAGGCGCGACGCCTGCCGGCGGTGCCGCAGGAAATCGCGGAGCGGCGCCGGCTGATCCTGCAGGGCGAACTCTACTGGCGGCTGCCCGGCCACGTGCAGGCCGCGGCCGGCGGCCGGGGCGCGCGAAGCCGGGTCGCCGGCCTGCTGGCGCGCCAGACGCTGGACGAGGCAGAGGCCGCCGGGATCGGCCTGTTCGTCTGGGACTGGCCGAACGGCCCGACGGAAATGACCGGGCGGCTGGACGGCCTGGAGCGGCTCGGCTTCGCCGACGCGCGCCGCTACAGCCAGCCGGTGGCGGATTTCGCCGCGGCCCGCCAGTGGCGTGAACGCTGGTACCGCGAGCCGCTGCCCTTCGCCAGCGACGGCGTGGTGCTGCGCCAGGGCCGGCGTCCGCCGGGCGAGCGCTGGCAGGCCGAGCCGCCGCACTGGGCGGTAGCCTGGAAATACCCGCTCGCCCAGGCGCTGGCCGAGGTGCAGGCGGTGCGCTTTCGCATCGGCCGCAGCGGGCGCATCACCCCGGTCGTGGAGGTGCAGCCGGTGCGCCTGGACGACCGGCAGATCCGCCGGGTCGCCCTCGGCTCGCTCGGCCGCTGGCAGGCGCTGGACATCCGCCCCGGCGACCAGCTGGCGATCCGCCTGGCCGGGCTGAGCATCCCGCAGGTCGACAGCGTGGTCTGGCGCGCTGCCGAACGCCCGGCGCTGGCGGCGCCCGATCCGGCCGCCCATCACGCGCTGAGCTGCTGGCGGCCGACGGCGGGCTGCGAGGAGCAGTTCCTCGCCCGTCTCGACTGGCTGGGCGGCCGGCACGGCCTGGCCCTCGGCGGAATCGGCCGCGGCACCTGGGAAGTTCTGCTGGAGAACGGCCGGCTCGACGACCTGCTCGACTGGCTGGAGCTGGACGAGGCGCAGCTGGCCGGCCTGCCCGGCTTCGGCGAACGCAGCGCCGGCCTGCTGGCCGAGCGTTTCCGCACGGCGCGGCAACGGCCCTTTCCCGTCTGGCTACGGGCTCTGGGTCTGCCGCCGAGCGGCGAGGCGGCGCTGCCGCCCGCCTGGGAGGAACTGGCCGGGCGCAGCCTGGAGCAGTGGCAGGGCGAGCCGGGCATCGGTCCCGGCCGCGCCCGCCGGCTGCAGGCCTTCTTCCGGCATCCCGAGGTGCAGGCGCTGCGGCAACGGCTGCAGGCGGCGGGTGTCGAGGGCTTCTAAAGCGATGCGCTGGAAAAC
This sequence comes from Azotobacter chroococcum, assembly GCF_002220155.1. Classification (NCBI taxonomy): domain Bacteria; kingdom Pseudomonadati; phylum Pseudomonadota; class Gammaproteobacteria; order Pseudomonadales; family Pseudomonadaceae; genus Azotobacter; species Azotobacter chroococcum. The sequence goes on from NZ_CP011835.1 coordinate 4,267,227, forward strand.
GCTGCGCGGTTTTCCAGCCTACGATGCCGGGCCGAGCCGCAGGGTGAATAACGGCGCAGCCTTATCCACCGGGCACGCTTTCCCCAGGCACCCTCAGTAGGCGCGGAACTCCCGGTGACAGGCCTCGCAGGCATCCTCCACGCGCTGCACGTGCGGCGCCAGGGCCTTGGGCTCCAGCGGCCGGACCGCGGTCGCCGCGACCAGCGCCGCGGTGCTCTGCTCCAGGTCGCCGGCCAGCTGGCGGAAGCGCTCCTGGCGCTGCCAGAGCTCGTCGCGGGCGCTGCTGTCCTCTTCCCTGACCTGCGGGAAGTGCTGCCAGGGCTGGCGCGACAGCTCGTCGAGGCGCGCCGCGCCGGCGGCGAAACGCTGCTCGTCGAAGCCCAGCCGGCCGCGCAGCATGCCGCCGAGGTCCTCGCTGGTCTTGAGCATCTGCTTGAAGAGCGCCTGGCGCTTGCCGAGCGGCGAGTCGGGATCGACGCCGTTGCAGGCGACCAGGGCCAGGGCGACCACGCCCAGCAGAATCGGCTTGAAAGTCATGGCTCGTTCGGGGGTTGCTGGCGAAGGGCGGCGATTATCCCCCGTCGCGCCGGCCATTGCCACGACCCGCGCCCCCTTGGGGTTTGCCGGCGCAGGCGGCTATAATCGGACGGATTTTTCGCGGCCGACTCCGCTTCGGCCGTTCCCGCCACCCTTCCGAGGGGCGCTGCAGCAGGCCGGCCATCGGCCTGTCAGGCTCGGAAGGGGCGTTTTCCGAACGCATCAACGGCGCCCATTCGCACATTACGAATGGAGACTCTGCATGAGCGCTGTCATGACGCCTGCCGCTTTCACCGACTACAAGGTCGCCGACATTGCCCTGGCCGACTGGGGCCGCAAGGAAATCATCATCGCCGAATCCGAAATGCCGGCGCTGATGGGCCTGCGTCGCAAGTATGCCGCCGAGCAGCCGCTGAAAGGCGCGAAGATCCTCGGCTGCATCCACATGACCATCCAGACCGCGGTGCTGATCGAGACCCTGATCGCCCTGGGGGCGGAAGTGCGCTGGTCGAGCTGCAACATCTTCTCCACCCAGGACCAGGCCGCCGCGGCCATCGCCGCCGCCGGCATCCCGGTGTTCGCCTGGAAGGGCGAAACGGAAGAAGAGTACGAGTGGTGCATCGAGCAGACCCTCCTCAAGGACGGCCAGCCGTGGGACGCCAACATGGTGCTCGACGACGGCGGCGACCTGACCGCCATCCTGCACCAGAAGTACCCGCAGATGCTGGAGAAGATCCACGGCATCACCGAGGAAACCACCACCGGCGTGCACCGCCTGCTCGACATGCTCAAGGCCGGCACCCTCAAGGTCCCGGCGATCAACGTCAACGACTCGGTGACCAAGAGCAAGAACGACAACAAGTACGGCTGCCGCCACAGCCTGAGCGACGCCATCAAGCGCGGCACCGACCACCTGCTGTCCGGCAAGCAGGCGCTGGTGATCGGCTACGGCGACGTGGGCAAGGGCTCGGCGCAGTCGCTGCGTCAGGAAGGTATGATCGTCAAGGTCTCGGAAATCGACCCGATCTGCGCCATGCAGGCCTGTATGGACGGCTTCGAGCTGGTTTCCCCGTACCTGAACGGCGAGAACGACGGCAGCGAGGCCAGCATCGACAAGGCCCTGCTCGGCAGGATCGACTTGATCGTCACCACCACCGGCAACGTCGCCGTATGCGACGCCAACATGCTGAAAGCGCTGAAGAAGCGCGCCGTGGTGTGCAACATCGGCCACTTCGACAGCGAGATCGACACCGCCTTCATGCGCCGTAACTGGGCCTGGGAAGAGGTCAAGCCGCAGGTGCACAAGATCCACCGCACCGGCGCCGGCAGCTTCGATCCGCACAACGACGACTACCTGATCCTGCTCGCCGAGGGCCGCCTGGTGAACCTGGGCAACGCCACCGGCCACCCGAGCCGGATCATGGACGGCTCCTTCGCCAACCAGGTGCTGGCGCAGATCCACCTGTACGGCGAGCGCTTCGCCGACCTGCCGGCGGCCGGGAAGGCCGCGCGCCTCTCCGTAGAAGTGCTGCCGAAAAAGCTCGACGAGGAAGTGGCGCTGGAGATGGTCAAGGGCTTCGGCGGCGTGATTACCCGCCTGACCGGCCAGCAGGCCGAGTACATCGGCGTCAACGTGGAAGGCCCGTTCAAGCCGGACACCTACCGCTACTGATCGTAGGGTGGGTTAGGCCGCAGGCCGTAACCCACCGACCGGCCATCGGGCCGGTAATGGGGATGCCTGCCGGCATCCCTGGCGGGTTACGCCGCGTTGCGGCCAGCCCTCCCTACGCATTCAAGGACCCTATCCATGTCCCAGGAACGCCGCTACAGCTTCGAATTCTTCCCGACCAAGACCGAGGCCGGGCACGAAAAACTGATGACCGTGGCCCGCCAGCTGGCCGGCTACGACCCCGATTTCTTCTCCTGCACCTACGGCGCCGGCGGCTCGACCCGCGACCGTACCCTCAACACCGTGCTGCAGCTGGACGGCGAGGTGAAGGTGCCGACCGCGCCGCACCTGTCCTGCGTCGGCGACAGCAAGGCCGAACTGCGCAGCCTGCTGAACACCTACCAGGACGCCGGCATCCGCCGCATCGTCGCCCTGCGCGGCGACCTGCCCTCGGGCATGGGCATGGCCAGCGGCGAGCTGCGCCACGCCAGCGACCTGGTGGAATTCATCCGTGCGGAAACCGGCGAGCACTTCCACATCGAGGTCGCCGCCTACCCGGAGATGCACCCCCAGGCGCGCAACTTCGAGGACGACCTCCGCCACTTCGCCGCCAAGATGCAGGCCGGGGCGAACAGCGCGATCACCCAGTACTTCTTCAACGCCGACAGCTACTTCCACTTCGTCGAGCGGGTGCGCAAGCTCGGTGTGGAACAGCCGATCGTCCCGGGCATCATGCCGATCACCAACTACAGCAAGCTGGCGCGCTTCTCCGACGCCTGCGGCGCGGAACTGCCGCGCTGGGTGCGCAAGCAGCTGGAGGCCTACGGCGACGACCTGGAGAGCATCCAGGCCTTCGGCGAGCAGGTGGTGACCCAGATGTGCGAGAAGCTGCTCGACGGCGGCGCGCCGGGCCTGCACTTCTACACCCTGAACCAGGCCGAACCCAGCCTGGCGATCTGGAACAACCTCGGACTGCCGCGCTGAGGCGCCTGCCCGTCGCCGCACCGCGCGGCGGCGGGCACACTTCCCGAGCGCGCGGCTCTGATATACTCCCAGCTTCCGCCAGGCTTGCGCCCGGCTGCTCGGCCCACGCAGGCCCAGCAAGACCGGTCGGGGTCACGCCCTCTCGCGTGATTCGCGCCCGGCACGTTCGTACCTTCGGGCCCCGCCCTAACCAGACAGGATTTCCCATGTCCTTTGCTTCCCTCGGGCTCTCCGAGGCATTGGTCCGCGCCGTCGAGGCCGCCGGCTATGCCCAGCCCACTCCCGTGCAACAGCGGGCCATCCCCGCCGTGTTGCAGGGCCGCGATCTGATGGTTGCCGCCCAGACCGGCACCGGCAAGACCGGCGGCTTCGCCCTTCCCGTACTCGAACGACTGTTCCCCGGCGGCCATCCCGACAAGGAGCACCGCCACGGCCCGCGCCAGGCCCGCGTGCTGGTGCTGACCCCGACCCGCGAACTGGCCGCCCAGGTGCACGACAGCTTCAAGCTCTACGCCCGCGACCTGAAACTGGTCAGCGCCTGCATCTTCGGCGGGGTTGGCATGAATCCGCAGGTCCAGGCCCTGTCCCGCGGCGTCGACGTGCTGGTGGCCTGTCCCGGACGCCTGCTCGACCTGGTCGGCCAGGGTAGCGTCGACCTCTCCCACGTGGAGATCCTGGTGCTCGACGAAGCCGACCGCATGCTCGACATGGGCTTCATCCACGACGTGAAGAAGGTCCTCGCCCGGCTTCCAGCGAAGCGGCAGAACCTGCTGTTCTCGGCGACCTTCTCCCAGGACATCATCAACCTCACCAACAAGCTGCTGCACGATCCCGAACGCATCGAGGTGACGCCGCCGAACACCACGGTGGAACGCATCGAGCAGCGCGTCTTCCGTCTGCCGGCCAGCCACAAGCGCGCCCTGCTCGCCCACCTGGTCACCCAGGGCGCCTGGGAGCAGGTGCTGGTGTTCACTCGCACCAAGCACGGCGCCAACCGCCTCGCCGAATACCTCGACAAGCACGGCCTGCCGGCTGCAGCGATCCACGGCAACAAGAGCCAGAACGCCCGCACCAAGGCCCTGGCCGACTTCAAGAGCGGTGCCATCCGCCTGCTGGTGGCCACCGACATCGCCGCCCGCGGCCTGGACATCGACCAGTTGCCCCATGTGGTCAACTTCGAACTGCCCAACGTCGAGGAGGACTATGTCCACCGCATCGGCCGCACCGGCCGCGCCGGGCGCAGCGGCGAGGCGATCTCGCTGGTCGCGCCGGACGAGGAGAAGCTGCTCAAGTCGATCGAGCGCATGACTCGCCAGAGCATCCCGCAGGGCGACTGGGCGGGCTTCGACATCAGCGCCGTCGAGGCGGAGAAGCCCGAGGTCCGCGAGCCGCACCCGCCGCGCAACGCCGGCAGCGCCGGTCGCAAGGACAAGGGCAAGGACAAGGGGCAGGAAAAACCCCGGGAGAAAACCGCGGAAAAGGCCCGCGGCAAGGAGCGGCCCCAGCAGGCCAAGGGCGGCGGCCAGCCGAACCGGCCGGCGCAGAAGGCCAAGGAGCAGCCTGCCCGCCAGGCGATGGCCCCCAACCTGCCGCCGAATCGCGATCCCGAGGAGTTCCTCGACGACGAGATCGACAACTTCGGCAACCGCGCCGACTACGTCAGCCCCTACCAGAACAAGCAGCAGCGCGGCCGCCGTCCCGGCGCGCCCGGCCAGACGGCCGGCGCCAACCGCGGCCCGGCTCAGAACCAGGGCCCGCGCGCTCCGAAGCGCCAGGGCCAGGGCTCCGGCCAGCCGCGCCGCGCTCCGGTACCAGCCTACCGCAGCGAGCAGCCCCGCGAGGAAGCGCCGCGCAAGCCGGAGCGGCAGCCGCTGATCCTGCACAAGGAGTCGAAAAGCGACCGCTTCCCCACCGCGGAACAGCTCGACCAGCTGACGGAACGCCGCCCGCGCAGCGAGAAGCCGGCACTGCTGACGCGCAACCGCGAGGAGTGAGGCGGACACCCTCCTCCGTTCACAAAACGCCAGACCGTGGAAAACACGCTGCAGCGGCTTGAACAAACGCCCCGACGTGCTCGGGGCGTTTGCTTTTGGGTCCTTGGCAGATCCTGAAAACGGGCAACGGCCCGGTTTTCATCCAGTCTGTTCGCGTCGGCTTTTTTCGGTCGGCAAGCCACTCACGGCTCAATCGATGACGATGTTCTTCTTGACCGGGCAGGTGACCAGGCGGCCGTCGTCCGGCATCTTCAGGGACAGGGCATAGGCGCCCGGCTTGAGGGAGGACAGGTCGGCCTGGAACAGGAAGCCGGACTTCAGGAAGCCGTCCTGCTTGAACGCGGCGGCTACGTCGGGGCGGTCGATCCTGTGGGGAGCTTCGAGGGAATAGGAAAAACTGCCTGAATCCTTCAGGAATACCTGAAGTGTTGCTGGAACCGTGTTGGTGGTGCTGTCCACCGCCCAACCAGCGAACTCCACGACTCCCGCCTTGACGCGCACCAGCGGGTCCGCCTTGCCGTTGATCGCATCCAGCGAGCATTTGTCCGAAAGGACGGTGACGACGCGAGACGCGGAATCGTCCGGAGCGCATCCGGCAATGGCCGCCAGCACGGCGGCCGACATCAGCGCGATGATGGTTTGTCGATGCAAGGCTCGCTCCTCGAAGGCCGCGCGCATTCTGCTGCAAACGCGCCGAGGGTGCCAGACCGGCCTTGCATGGGGAGAGCGCCTGCGCAATGCCGCTCCTCGCGGGCGAGCGGCATTGCGGCTGCGTGCCGGCTTTTGCGGGCGGTCGCCTACTGGCGCACGCCCTCCACCGAGAGGATCAGCTCCACCTCCTGGGAGGCCGGGCCGAGCTCCTTCTGGATGTCGAAGTCCTTCAGCTTCAGCTTGGTGCTGCCCTCGAAGCCGGCGCGGTAGCCGCCCCAGGGGTCCTTGCCCTCGCCGATGAACCTGGCGGCGATCACTACCGGCTTGGTCACGCCGTTGAGGCTCAGGTTGCCGAGGATGTCGAAGCTGCCATTGCCGTTGGGCTTGACCTGGGTGGATTCGAAGGTCGCGGTCGGGTGCTTGGCGACGTTGAGGAAATCCGGGCTGCGCAGGTGCTTGTCGCGCTCGGCATGGTTGGAGTCGACGCTGGCGGTCTTCAGCTTCACCTGAATCTTGCTCGTCTCGGGCTGGGCGGCGTCGAAGCTGAAGTGGCCGTCAAAATCGCGGAAGGTGCCGTACAGCCAGCTGTAGCCCAGGTGGCTGATCTTGAAGTTGACGAAGGCGTGCTGGCCTTCCTTGTCGATCAGGTAGTTGGCGGCCATGGCCTGGCCGGCGCCGAGCAGGGCAGAACCGAGCGCCAGGGCGGCGAGTGTCTTCTTGAGCATGGGATTCTCCTTGGTTAGCGGATGTCGCGGCCGAGCATGCGGGCCAGGGTCGCGTCACGGTCGATGAAATGGTGTTTCAGGGCAGCCAGGGCATGCACGACGGCGAGTCCGACCAAAGCCCAGGCGAGCAGCTCGTGCACCTCGCCGGCGAGGTCTTCCTGGTTGGGCAGGCCACTGAGCAGCGCCGGCACCTCGAACCAGCCGAACACCGGGATCGGCCGGCCGTCGGCGGTGGAGATCAGGTAGCCGGAGATCATCAGCGCGAACAGGCCGAGGTAGAGCAAGGCGTGGCCGGCCCGGCTGCCCAGCCGGGTCAGCCGGCCGTGGCTGGGCAGGGCCGCCGGCGGCGGGCTGACCAGGCGCCAGGCGAGGCGCAGCAGCATGACCAGGAACAGCAGGATGCCGACGCTCTTGTGGATGTCCGGGGCGCTGCGATACCAGGGGCTGTAGTAGTCCAGGCCGCCCATCCACAGGCCAAGGCCGAACAGGCCGAAAACCGTCAGCGCCACCGCCCAGTGCAGCAGGATGCTGACCAGGCCGAAACGGAGGGGGGAGTTGCGCCATTGCATGTGCGACATTCCTTGGCTTGGGGATGTGCACAGCCTAGCGGCTCATCTATCGATTTAAAGCGGAAATTTTCGCTTTAAAAGATCGAATCGTTCGATAGTCGAACGATTGTACCGGCGCGGCCATGGCGACCGCGCCGGTAGGCCCGTCAGCGGAACAGCTGCGTCAGCCGGGAGAAGAAGCCTTCCTTGCGCTCGCCCTCGGCCGGTGGCTCCGCCACGGGCGCAACCTTGGTCTGGGCGACCGCCGGCTGGTCCAGCCGGGTGATCTGCGGCGCCGGCACCGGCCGCCCGGCGCGCAGCTCGCGCAACTGCTCGGCGGCGCGCTTGCCGCTGCGCAGAGCGCCTTCCAGGGTGCCCGGATAGAGCGCATCGGTATGCTCGCCGGCGAAGGCCACGCGCTCCAGCGGCTGCTCCCAGAGCCGCCAGTAGCGGCTGATCTGCCCCGGCCCGTAGGCCAGGTAGGCGCCGCCGAGGCCGCTGTCGCCGCTGTAGCGGCGGATCTCGTAGCCGGTGTAGGCGCCGCGGGCCTTGGGGTAGTGCTCGTGCAGGCGGATCAGCAGCTGGTCGGCCACCTGGCGGTCGCCGAAGGCCTGCAGCAGGCGGGCGTTGTCGCCGGACAGGTTGACCAGCACGTTGGCGCCGCCCTTGGTCGCCGGCTCGATCCACAGCATGCCGAGGCCTTGGTTGCTGTAGATGTTGCCGCTCATGCGCGCCTTGCTCTCCCACACCGGCGTCTTGAACTTCAGCAGCAGCTGGTCGCGCCAGCCGTAGCTGGTGCCCTTCAGCGCACCGCGGTGGCGCTCCGGCAGCGCCGGGGTGAACTGGATCTGCCCGAGGGCCCGCAGCGGCACTGCCAGCACCAGGTAGTCGGCGCTGTAGCTGGCGCTCCCGGCCTTGATCGTCACCCCCGCGCGATCCTGGCTGATCGCCGACACCCGCACGCCGGTCTTGACCGTCTTCAGCTCCTTGGCCAGGGCCTGCGCCAGCACCGGGCTGCCGCCGGGCAGGCGGGCGCTGCGCAGCTCGCCCTCGTCGACGCCGCGGTAGACCCGGCCCTGCTGGGCGAGGTAGAGCAGCGACAGGCGCGACGGCTCGTCGTAGTGCGAGCGGATGCGCTGGTTGACCAGCTGGCGGGCGGTGGTCGGCAGCTTCAGCTCGTCCAGCCAGCGCGCCGCATTGCCCTGGTCGAGGGCGAACAGCTTGCGGTCGGCGGCCGGATTGAGCGGGTCCTTGATGGAAGCCGCCAGTTCGTCGAGCGCCTGCTCGTAGCGCTTCAGGCCGTCGGCGACGGCCGGCTGCTTCTGCGCCAGCTCGGCGGCGCTGAAATAGCTGCCGTCGATCAGGTAGCCGGAGCCGCGCACCGCCTCGGGCGCCGGCTGAGTCTTCAGTTTGAAGTGCGTCAGGTAGGCATTGAGCAGCGGCTGGACCCTGGCGCTGCCGATCCACTCGCCGCCGGCCAGGCCGGAACGCCCGCCGGCGCTGCCGCGGGCCTCCAGCAGGGTGACCTGCCAGCCGTCGCGCTGCAGCTCCCAGGCCGCGGCCAGGCCGGCCAGGCCGCCGCCGACGACCAGCGCCGTCGGCTGTTTCTCCTTGCCCAGCGCCACCACGCTGAACAGCCCCATCCCGACAAGCGCGGACACCCGCAGCCAGCTCCGGAACATCTTTCCGCCCCCGAATCAATGAGTTGACGCACAGCCTCGCGGTGCGCGGCGCGGAGCATACGCCAGCGCCCTGCCGGCAGCCAGCCATCAGCGACGCCAGGCAGCAAAGCGCGGCGCAGCTCTGCTAGGCTCTCGCCGATCGTTTCCCGGAGAGCCCCATGAGCCTCAACGCCGACTGGATGCAGCGCGACCTCGCCGTGCTCTGGCATCCCTGCACCCAGATGAAGGACCACGAACGCCTGCCGCTGATCCCGATCCGCCGAGGCGAGGGCGTCTGGCTGGAGGACTTCGACGGCAAGCGCTACCTCGATGCGGTCAGCTCCTGGTGGGTCAACGTGTTCGGCCATGCCAATCCGCGGATCAACGCGCGGATCAAGGCACAGCTGGAAAGCCTGGAGCACGTGATGCTCGCCGGCTTCAGCCATCAGCCGGTGATCGAGCTGTCCGAGCGCCTGGTGGCCGTCACCCCGGCCGGGCTGGATCGCGTGTTCTACGCCGACAACGGCTCCTCGGGCATCGAGGTGGCGCTGAAGATGAGCTTCCATTACTGGCGCAACTGCGGCCGGGCGGAGAAGAAGCGCTTCGTCACCCTGACCAACAGCTACCACGGCGAGACGGTGGCGGCGATGTCGGTGGGCGACGTGGCGCTGTTCACCGACACCTACAAGCCGCTGTTGCTGGACACCCTCAAGGTGCCGAGCCCGGACTGCTACCTGCGCCCGCAGGGGGTGAGCTGGGAGGAGCATTCGCGGACGATGTTCGCCCACATGGAGCAGACTCTCGCCGAGCATCACGGCGAGGTCGCCGCGGTGATCGTCGAGCCGCTGATCCAGGGCGCCGGCGGCATGCGCATGTACCACCCGGTGTACCTCAAGCTCCTGCGCGAGGCCTGCGACCGCTACGGCGTGCACCTGATCCACGACGAGATCGCCGTCGGCTTCGGCCGCACCGGCAGCATGTTCGCCTGCGAGCAGGCCGGCATCGCCCCGGATTTTCTGGTGCTGTCCAAGGCGCTCACCGGCGGCTACCTGCCGATGGCCGCGGTGCTCACCACCGATACCGTCTACCAGGCGTTCTACGCCGACTACGCCACCCTGCGCGCCTTCCTGCACTCGCACACCTACACCGGCAACCCGCTGGCCTGCGCCGCCGCCCTGGCGACCCTGGACATCTTCGAACAGGACGACGTCATCGAGCGCAACAAGCCGCTGGCCGCGCGCATGGCCCAGGCCACCGCGCATCTCGCCGATCACCCGCACGTCGCCGAGGTGCGCCAGACCGGCATGGCCCTGGCCATCGAGATGGTCGCCGACAAGGCGGACAAGACCCCCTACCCCTGGCAGGAGCGCCGCGGCCTGGCCGTCTACCAGCATGCCCTGTCGCGCGGCGCCCTGCTGCGCCCGCTGGGCAGCGTGGTGTACTTCCTGCCGCCCTACGTGATCACGCCGGACGAGATCGACTTTCTCGCCGAGGTGGCCAGCGAGGGCATCGACCTCGCCACCCGCACGGCGGTCAGCGTGGCCGTGCCAAGCGGCGCACCTGCCGAGTTCCGCGATCCCGGGTAGGGCGGGTGCAACCCGCCACCAATGGCAAAGGCTCGATCCACAATGGCGGGTTGCACCCGCCCTACGGCCAGCGGTTAAGCTTGCGCTTTTTACGCCTCTCGAAGCCTGCCCATGCGCCTGTCCCGTTTCTTCATCGACGCTCCTCTGTCCCCCGGCCGCCATGAGCTGCCGGAAGCCCAGGCCCACTATATCGGCCGCGTGCTCAGACTCGCCGCCGGCGATGCCGTGCAGCTGTTCGACGGCAGCGGCCGGGAGTTCCTCGGCGAGCTGGTCGAGGTGGGCAAGAAAAACGTGCAGGTCGAGCTGCGCGAACAGTTCGCCGGCCTGGCCGAATCGCCGCTGCGCATCCACCTCGGCCAGGGCCTGTCGCGCGGCGAACGGATGGACTGGGCGATCCAGAAGGCCACCGAGCTGGGCGTGGCGCACATCACCCCGATCGTCAGCGAGCGCTGCGAGGTGCGTCTGAAGGACGAGCGCGCCGACAAGCGCCTGGCCCACTGGCAGCAGATCGCCATCAGCGCCTGCGAGCAGTGCGGCCGCTCGGTGCTTCCGGCGATCCATCCGCCCATGCTGCTCGGCGACTGGCTGGCACGTACCGAGGCCGAGCTGAAACTGGTCCTGCATCCGATCGCCGAACCTCTGACCAGCCATGTCCGGCCGGCCACGCTGGCCTTCCTGATCGGCCCCGAGGGCGGCCTGTCCGAGGCGGAGGTGGCGGAGGCGCAGCGCGCCGGCTACCAGGCCGCCCGCCTCGGCCCGCGGGTGCTGCGCACCGAGACCGCGCCGGTGGCGGCGCTGAGCGTGGCCCAGCAGTTGTGGGGAGACTTCTGAGCGCTTCCGCGCTTAGATCAGTCCGGCGTCGGCCAGCTTTTGCTCCAGCGCCTGCAGGTCGGGAATCCGCGCCACACCGCCCTCCAGCTGCACCGCCGCCAGCTCCAGCGGCGCCAGCTCGGCCTCGGCGCGCGGCAGCCGGGCGTCGACCTTCAGTGCACGCGGAATGCTCTGCAACAGCAGGGCCAGGAACTTCACCCGGGGTCGCCCGCCGAGGGCGTTGAACACCGCCACCCGCGGCGTCGCGCCAAGCGGTGCCGGCCCGCCGCTGGCGGCCTCGAAGGACAGCAGCGGCAGGCGCAGGTCGCGCCAGCCGATCTGCCCGAGCAGCCAGGGCGGCAGGTCGGGCGCGGTCTGCACGCCGCGGTAGGGAATGATCTCGGCCACCGCCACGTTGGGCAGCAGCAGGGTACGGTCGGCCAGCGGCAGCAGCAGGGCGGTAAGGCTGTCGACGCCGGTCGGATTGGCTACGGCTTTATTCATGGACGCTCCTGCAAGATCGATGCGTGGCTGCGGGCAGTTTTCCTCATTCGGCGCACTCCTCGGCCAGTCGCTGCACCAGGGCCTCGGCGAGCTCCCGCGGCGTGCCGCTGAACTGGCTGTAGCCACCTTCGCGCAGGCTGTCCGGCATGCTTGAACAGGCGCAGCTGCTGGCCCGCTGGGTCCAGACCTCCCCGCCCTGCCGGCGCAGGTAGGCGGCCGCCGCGGTGCCGTCGCTGCCCATGCCGCTGAAGGCGATCACCCCGCAGCGCGGGCCGAACTGCCGGGCCAGGTTGAGCATCATCTGGTCGATCGACGGGCTGTAGGGTTCCGGCCAGGGACGCGCGGCGATCGACAGCGCACCATCCTCGGCGAACCCCAGCTCGTGGCGGATCGGCGCCACCACCACCTCGCCGCAGCTCAGCCGCTCGCCGTGGCGGACGGGGATGACCTGCCACTGGCTGTGGCGGCCGACCGCCCTGGGCAGGGCCGACTCGAAGGAGGGGTCGATGTGCTGGGCGTAGACGAAGGCGACCGGCAGGCCGCCGGGCAGCGCATCGAGGAACGCTTTGACCGCCTCCGGGCCGCCCAGGGAGGCCGCCAGCAGCCAGACCTGACAGGGCGGCTGTCCGGCCGCCAGCGGACTCTCGCGCAGCGCAGCCGGCAGCGGCAGCCGGCTCGGCCGCTGCCCCTCGTCGAGCAGCGCCGCGAGGGTCGGCCCGACCGCCTCGGCCGGGTCGCGCACCAGTCGCTTGAGCTTGCCGATCAGCCGCCGCTCCCAGCGCGGATAGTGTTCCGAATGGCGCTCCGGCGCCTGGCCCTGGCCGAACAGCACCGGCACCTGGCTGGTCTCGAGCAGTTCGTCGAGCAGCGGCGCGTCTTCCAGCTGGGTCAGATCGACCAGCCAGAGATCCGCCGCACAGGCGGCCAGGCCCTCTTCGTCGAGGCGCGCCGGGTCGCTGTTGAGCACCACCTCGTAGCCGTTGCCGACCAGCGCCTGCTGCAGCACATGGCGCTGCAGCGAGGTGTCGGCGATCACCGCGATGCGTGCGCTCATCGTGCTTCGGGCTCCCTGACCAACCGGCGGATGCTTTCCAGCAGCAGCGCCTCCTGATAGGGTTTGCCGAGGTACTCGTCGACGCCGAGGGCGAGCGCGCGGTCGCGGTGCTTATCCCCGGTACGCGAGGTGATCATGATGATCGGCAGGTCCTTGAGACGCTCGTCGTGACGCACCCGGGCGGCCACCTCGAAGCCGTCCATGCGCGGCATCTCGATGTCCAGCAGCATGACGTCCGGGCGCCGCTCCTGCAGCTGGGCGAGGGCATCGGCGCCGTCCTTGGCGGTCATGCAGTCCATGCCATGGCGCTCCAGCAGGCGGCCGGTGACCTTGCGCACGGTGACCGAATCGTCCACCACCATCACCAGCAGCGGCCGCTCCTTCTCGGCCTCGGCAGGCGCCTCGGCCAGGACCGGCACACTCGGCTGCAGGCTGGCCAGCCGCTCGCGCAGGGTCGCCAGCAGGTCGAGAATCACCACCACCCGGCCGTCGCCGAGGATGGTCGCGCCGGAGATCCCCGGCACCACGGCGAACTGCGGACCGAGGCTCTTCACCACGATCTCGCGGGAACCGGCCAGGCCGTCCACCTGCACCGCCACCGCCTGCTCGCTGGAGCGCAGCAGGATCACCGGCAGCGGCATGTGCTGGCCGGCCAGCCTGGGCTGCTGGCCGTTGTCCAGCAGCTCGCCGAGATAGCGCAGCTCGTAGCGCTTGCCGGCGTACTCCAGGCCCGTCTGCTCCGCCGGCCCGTCGGCACGCCGCGCATAGAGCGCCTCCAGCTCGCGGGGCGCTACCCGCACGATGCCCTCGATGGTGTTCAGCGGCACCGCATAGAGGTCCTCGCCGGCGAGCACCATCAGCGCGCGGTTGATCGACACGGTGAACGGCAGGCGGATCAGGAAGCGGGTTCCGGCGCCCGGGGTCGACTCGATGCTCATCGAGCCGCCGAGCTGCTTGACCTCCGAGTGCACCACGTCCATGCCGACGCCACGTCCGGAAATCTGCGTGACCCGGTCCGCCGTGGAGAAGCCCGCCTCGAGGATGAACTGCAGCACCTCATGGTCGGACAGTTGCGCGTTGGGCTTCATCAGGCCGCGCTCGACGGCCTTGCGGCGCACCGCATCGAGACGGATGCCGCCGCCGTCGTCAGCCAGGGTGAGCAGGATGTCGCCGCCCTCGCGCAGCAACTCCAGGCGGATGGTGCCCTGCTCCGGCTTGCCGGCGGCGCGGCGCACCTCGGCCGGCTCGATGCCGTGGTCGATGGCGTTGCGCAGCATGTGCTCCAGCGGCGCGACGATGCGCTCCAGCACGCTGCGGTCCATTTCCCCCTCGGCGTTGCCGACGCTGAACTCCACCGGCTTGTCCAGCTCGCCGGCGACCTGCCGGACCACCCGGCGCAGGCGCGGCAGCAGGCGCTCGAAGGGCACCATGCGGGTGCGCATCAGGCCTTCCTGCAGTTCGGTGTTGACCCGCGCCTGCTGCAGCAGCAGGGTCTCGGCATCGCGGCTGCGCGCCGCCAGGGTTTCCTTGAGGTCGAGCAGGTCGGAGGCCGACTCGAACAGCGCCCGCGACAGTTGCTGCAGCTGCGAGTGGCGGTCCATCTCCAGCGGATCGAAGTCCTCGTAGCCAGCCCGCTCGGCCTCGGCCTGGTAGCGGCTGAGGATCTGCGCCTGGGTCTCGGTGTCGAGCCGGCGCAGCTGGTCGCGCACCCGCTCGATGGTCGACTCCATCTCGGCCAGGGTGAAACCGATGTCGCTCACCTGCTGCTCGACCCGGCCGCGGAAGATCGAGGTTTCCCCGGCCAGGTTGACCAGGCTCTCGAGCAGCTCCGCCGGAACCCGGACCATTTCCTGCGGGGCGCGCTGGGCGGCGGCTTCCCGCGCAGCCTCGGCGGCCCGCTGCACGAACGGCAGGCTCTTGCTCGCAGTGGCGCCGGCGGCAACCTCGCTGGCGGCGAGCAGCGGGCCGCCCGGCAAGGTCAACGGCGCCGCAGCGGCCGGCACGGGTTCCGCGGGCGGTGCCGCGACGGCCTCGGGCTGCGCTTCGGCAATCTCCGGCATGAGCGGCTGCGGCGCGGCAGCGGACGCCGGTTCGGCCTGGACCGCGGTAGCGGCGGCTTCCGGCGCCTGGATGCCGGTGCACCAGTCGCGGATCGCCGCGATCAGCGCCTCGCCGTCCTGCAGCGGACGCCGCTTGCGCAGCGCCTCGAGCATCACGGCGAGGCGGTCATGGCAGGCCTGCAGCAGTCCGGCGAGGGCCGGACCGGCTTCCAGCCGGCCATTGCCGAGCCCTTCGTAGAGGAACTCCAGTTCGTGGGCGAGATCGCCGATCTCGCCAATCCCGGCCATCCGCGCGCCGCCCTTGAGGGTATGCAGGTCGCGCTGCAGGGCTTCCAGGGCAGTGCGGTCGGCGGCCTTGGCCAGCCAGCGCTGCAGGGCCGCACCGGCGCTCTCGAGGATGTCGAAGCCCTCTTCGAGGAAGATCTCCACCAGCTCGGGATCGCACTCCGGCGCGAGGAAGGCCTGGACCGGGCCCGGCTCCGCAGCGGCCCCAAGCGGCGCGTCCCGCCCCGTGGAGAAGTCGAGCAGCGGCCTGTCGAACGGCGGCACGTCCGCCGCAAGGTCGAAGGATTCGGCGAACGACAGCGCCTCGCCGAATGCCTCGAGGGCGACCGGCTCCAGCGCTCCGGCTCGCATGCCCCGGGTCTCGGGACTGAGCGCCGCGGCTTGCCGGCGCCAGCCTTGCAGGGCCTGGACCAGATCCTGTGGATCGCCCAGCGGCAGCCTGGCCTGCAGTTGCTCGACGAGCTGCGCCAGCCTGTCGTGACTGCGCTCGAGCAGTGCGCCGAGGCCGGCCAGATCCGGACGGGCCTGTTCCAGCAGGTCCTCGTAGAGGTCTTCCAGCTCATGGGCGAGATCGGCGATCGGCGCGATGCCGGCCATCCGCGCACCGCCCTTGAGGGTATGCAGGTCGCGCAGCAGGGCGGTCAGCGCCAGACTGTCCTCCGGCTGGCGCAGCCAGCGCTGCAGCGTCCGGGCGGAGCTTTCCAGCAGATCGAGCGCCTCCTCGAGGAACAGCGCGGCGAGCTCGTCGTCCACCTCGCCGTCGCCCGGCAGGATCCCGGGCGTCACCGCAGCCGCTGCGAGCACTGCCGGGGCCGGTTCCGCGACCTCCGGCGGCCGGGCGGACGGCTGCGCGGCAAGCGGCTCGGGCTGCCCAGGCGCAGGCTCGGCGATGGACGGCTCGGCCGGCTCCAGCGGGGGCAGTTCCGGCGCGGCGAGCTCCAGCGGCTGAAGCGCCGGGATGACGGCCCCGCTCTCCGGCACGGCAACCGCCAGCTCGGGCGTCTCGACCGGCAGGACCTCGAGCGGCTCAGCAGCAGCCGGCTCGGGCTGCGCGGGCGACGGTTCGGCGAGTTCCGCGGCGGCTTCGGATGCATCCAGCTCAGCAAGATCCAGCTCGTACAGCGCCGGGATGGACGCTTCGCTCTCCGGCACGGCAGCCGCCAGCTCGGGCGTCTCGACCGGCAGGACCTCGAGCGGCTCCGCGATAGCCGGCTCGGGCTGCGCGGGCGTCGGTTCGGCGAGTTCCGGCTCGGACCTGGGCAGGTCGGCCGCGGAGCGCTCCGCGTCGCCCTCCTCCAGCGCCAGCGGCTGCGGCGCTGCCGTCTCGTCGAGCAGGGCCTGCAGGGCGGCCACCCGCTCGGGCTGCGGGGTCACTTCCAGGGCGGCGGCGACCTGATCGAGCATGCCGATCAAGGCCTCGTGGGCGGCTTCGGCCTCATCGAAGAAGCGCTCGCCGAGGCTCAGGTGGCCGGCCTGCACGGCACCGTACAGGGCCAGCAGGGCCTGGCAGAGCGCGTCGATCTGGGCCAATTCGGCCTGCCGCGCGCCGGCGCCGAGGGCCTCCAGCTCGCCGAGCAGCGCGGCGAGTTCCGGCGCCTGGGCCGGCTGGGCCCGCCAGTGGCGCAGCAGATCCTCGGCATCCAGCAGGGTGTCCATGTCCTCGGCGAGGAAGCGGCCGATCTGTCGGGGATCGCGCACGTTGCCGCTGTCGTCCTGCCAGCCCTCCTTGGCCGCTTCGAGGCGCTCCTGGTGCAGCCGCCTGACTTCGGCAAGAAATGCCACGCTGCCGTCGATGGGCGCCAGCGGCTGGCTGTCCAGCTGATCCAGGCCGCGCCGCAGCAGCTGTGCGGCGCGCTGCAGCAGTTCGACCTCGGCCAGATCGATGAGAATCAGATTGGTCTTGTATTCCTTGACCAGCCGCTCCAGCGGCATGGCGATCTCCGCGATCGGCAGGAGGCCGGCCATGTGCGCGCTGCCTTTGAGGGTGTGCAGGGCGCGCTGCAGGTCGTCGGTGACGCCCTGCGGCAGCTCCCGGGCGCAGGCGGCGAGGAAGCGGTCGAGGGTCTGCAGGTGGACGGCCGCCTCGTTGCGGAAGATTTCCAGCAGCTGCGCGTCGAGCTCGTCGCCAGCCTCATCGGCCGATGGCAGCAGCACGGCAGGCTCGGCCCCGGCGGGCGCCGCCGGCTCCTCGCCGAGGGCCAGGGCATGGGCGGCGGCCGCCAGGCGATCGACATCGTCGCGCTGGCGCTGGGCCTTGGCGGCGAACTCCTCGACCAGCGCCGGCATCAGCGCCAGCACCTCGGCCACCACCTGCCGCACCGCAGCGCCCGGCTGGATGCTGCGGTCGAGCACGCGGTTGAGCAGGTTCTCGATGGACCAGGCCAGCTCGCCGATGATCAGCGCCCGCACCATGCGCCCGCTGCCCTTGAAGGTGTGGAAGGCACGGCGGACCTCGACCAGCGCCTCCTTGTCGGAAGTGTCGGCGCACCATTGCGGGAAATATTCGCCGAGGGTTTCCAGCACTTCGCCGGCTTCCTCGATGAACACCTCCAGCAGGTCCTCGTCCACCGGTGCCTCGTCGGCCGGCGGCGGCAGCAGGCTCGGCGGCACCTCGCCGGCCGGCGGATTGATCGCCTGCACGGGGGCGGCCAGGACCTCGGCCAGACTCGGTTGCGCCTCGGCCTCTTCGGCCGGCGCCGGGACCTGCGCGTCTCCGGCCGGCGGCAGGAATCCGGCTGCAGGCGGGGCGGCCGGCACAGGCGTTTCCGGCGCCGCGCCGGCAGGCTCGACCAGCGGCGCGGCCGGGAGATCGGCCTGGACGGACGCCGGCTCGTCTGCAGCGTCCGGCGCGGGAGTGGCTGCGGGAGCGGCTTGTGCAGCCACCGCCTCGCCCGCGGCCGGGGCGGCGACGCGGGCGGGTGCCGCGGTGTCGCGGTCGAGGATCGAGGGCTTTTCCGCCAGCGGATAGCCGAGGCTGGCCAGGCTTTCCTCGGCCACGTCGAGCAGCCGCTCGCTGGCGCTGCCGTGGTCCTCGCTCAGGCGCTCGAGGTAGTACTCGATGCCGGTGATGGCATCGGCCAGGGTATCCAGGCTCTGCCAGTCCGGCACCACCCGGCCGACCAGCAGCTGCTCCTGGATATAGCGGTTGCAGCCGTCGATCAGTGCGCTCGCGCGGGCCAGGGGAATCATCGACAGTCCGCCGCGGACCTGGGTCAGCAGCAGCGGCACGCGCTGCAGATGTTCGTGGTTCCACTGCGAGGCGATGAACTCGATGATCGCGTCCTTGGCCTGCTCCAGGCCGGTGCGCGCCTCCTTGATCACCATCTGGTGGATCTGCGCCACGTCGGTGGTCGGCAGCAGGCTCTCCTCGCGGCTGCGCTCCTCGGCCGTGCCGACCATGCCGGCGAGGGTCGCCTCGACGTACAGCAGCGCCCCGGCGACATCCATCAGCACGGCGTCGTCCGGTGTCCGCTGGCCACGGGCCAGGCCGCGGATCGCCTCGAGCTGGTCGACGACGATCTTGCGCGGCTGGCCGAAACCGAGCACCCCGAGGGTATCGCCGACCTGCTTGAGCGGCGGCAGCAGGGACTCCAGCTCGGCGAGCTGGCGGCGGTCGCTGCGCACGAAGAGGTCGAGGCTGTCCTTGACCCGCACCAGCTCCTCGCAGAGAGCAGCGACCACCGAACGCATCGCGTCGCGGTCCGGGCCGGCCAGGCGCGCGCGCTCCTCGTCGACCACGCCGCTGTCGGGCAGCAGCTCGTCGAGCCGGTAACGCGCTTTCAGCGCCTGCAGACGAGCACCGCCGACCGGGGCCTTGGCGGCGTAGAACAACAGGCCTCTGAGCAGCTCCTCCGGCGCCGGCTGGTTGATGCCGTCGACGCCCTGCTCCACCAGCCGTTTCAGCTCCTTCTCGACCTGGCGCAGCAGATCGCGCAACGCGCCGCCAAGGCTCACGCTGCCGTCGCCCAGGCCCTCGACCAGCGCGGCGGCGATTTCCCACAGGGGACCGAGCGGCGCGTTGCGGCACAGGCTTTCCAGACGGGCGAAGACCTTCGCCAGGTAGCCCAGATTGGTGGCCGCGTCCTGGTCGCGGATGACCCCGACCAGCGCCAGCTGCAGCATCTGCCGCAGCTTGCGCAGCAGGACCGCGGTTTCCGGGGTGCGCAGCGCGGCCAGGGCCGTCTCCGACAGCGGCGCCGGGCCGCCGAGATCCGGCGCGAACAGGCTGTTTTCCGAGAGCAGGCCTTCGCCGCGGGCGACGCGCAGGTCGTTGAGCAGCGGCAGCACCACCAGCGGCAGGTCGCGGCGCGCCGTCTGGATCCGCTCGAGGTAGACCGGCAGTTGCAGGATCGCCTGCATCAGCACTTCCAGCGCCTCGCCGCGGTTGCTCGTGCGGTCGTCCAGCATGGCCTGGGCGAGCTGCTCCATCTCCTCGGCGAGCAGTGCCGCGCCATAGAACTCGACCATCTGCAGGGTACCCTGCACCTGGTGGATATAGGCCAGGCAGAAGCGTATCCGCGACAGATCCTGCGGGCTCTCGACAAAGGCTTCCAGGGCATGCCGGGCCTGTTTCAGGGTCTCCGCGATCTCGCCCTTGACCCATTCCAGGGCGACATAATCGTGCCGATCACCCATAGCGACTCCAGTCAACGTGAACTACCCCCTGCGGGTGAAGGCCAGTGCCCGAGGGTCGGCCACCGGCACCAGGTCCGGATGCTGCCAACCGCCCACCTCGCCCACTCCCACCACCAGGAGACCGCCCGGTGCCAGCCGCTCGGCCAGCCGGTTGAGGATCTCGCGGCGGCGCCAGCGACGAAAGTAGATCAGCAGGTTCTGGCAGAAAATGACGTCCATGCCCGACATCGGCGCCTTGGCCAGGTCCAGCACGTTGAGCCGGGTGCCGCACACGCGCGACGCCAGCCCCGGCAGGATCCTGTAGCGCCCGTCCGGCTGGGCGATGAAATAACGCTCGCGCAGCGCCGCCTCCAGGCGCGCCAGCTTGGCCGCCGGATACAGCCCGCGGCCCAGCTTCTCCAGGGCGCTGCGGCTGATGTCGGTGGCCGTGACGCCGAAGCGCTCGGCCGGCGCCGCGATCTCGCTGCCCAGGACCTCCATGGCGGTGATGGCCAGCGAGTAGGGCTCCTCACCCGTGGAGCAGCCGACGCTCCAGAAGGCCCAGGGGCGCTGTACCCCCTCCTCGGCCAGACGAGCGCGCAGATAGCGCTCGAGCAGTGCGAACGAGGGGGCGTGGCGGAAGAAGCAGGTTTCCTGGACGGTCAGGCGATCCAGCAGCTGCAGCCACTCCAGCGCGCCGCGCGGCCCGTCGACGACCCGCCGGTAGTAGCTGGCGTAATCGCTCAGGCCCAGCTCGCCCATGCGGGCGCTCAGGCCGATCTGCAGGAAGCGCCGGCGCTGCTCGTCGAGCACCAGGCCGCAGCGTTGCTCGAGCAGGCGCTGCCAGTCATGGAACTCGGCCGCGGACAACTCCGCCGAGGGTTTCATCGCCCAGGCGTTTCCTGGCTGTATAGCCCGAATCTCGTTCATGCGCACCCGGCGGCCCACGCGGGGCCACCGCCTCTTTGTCGGTCCGGAGCCGGTTGGCGGCTCAGAGCGTGTCTGCGGTTTCCGGCAGGGTGAAACCGGATACCGACTTGCGCATCTCGCTGGCCAGCTTGGCCAGGTTGCCGATGCTCATGGCGGTGGCGCTGGTACCGGCGGAGGTCTGCGAGGTGATCTCCTGGATCACGAACATGGTGTTGGAGATGTGGCCGGCCGAGGAGGCCTGCTGGCGCGCCGCGTTGGAAATGTTCTGGATCAGCGCGGCGAGGGTCTTGGACACCTTCTCGATCTCTTCCAGGGCGACCCCGGCGTCCTGCGCCAGGCGGGCACCGCGGACCACCTCGGTGGTGGTCTGCTCCATGGAGATCACCGCCTCGTTGGTATCGGTCTGGATGGTCTTCACCAGCGCCTCGATCTGCTTGGTCGCCGCCGAGGAGCGTTCGGCGAGGCGCTGCACCTCGTCGGCCACCACCGCGAAGCCGCGGCCCGCATCGCCGGCCATGGCCGCCTGGATCGCGGCGTTCAGGGCGAGGATGTTGGTCTGGTCGGCGATGTCGTTGATCAGGCTGACGATGTCGCCGATCTCCTGAGACGACTCGCCGAGGCGCTTGATCCGCTTAGAGGTATCCTGGATCTGCTCGCGGATGTTGTCCATGCCGGTGATGGTGTTGTGCACCACCTCGTTGCCCTTGTTGGCGATGGCCACGGAGCGCTCCGCCACCGCCGAGGACTCCGCGGCGTTCGCCGATACCTGGTCGATGGAGACCGCCATCTCGTTGACCGCCGCCGAGGCACCGGCGATTTCCTGGGCCTGATGCTCGGAGGCCTCGGCCAGGTGCATCGCGGTCGCCTGGGTTTCCTGGGCGGAGCCCGCCACCTGCTGGGCCGTCTGGTTGATGGTCGCCACCAGATCGCGCAGCTGGTCGATGGAGTAGTTGATGGAGTCGGCGATGGCGCCGGTGAAGTCCTCAGTCACGGTCGCCGCCACGGTCAGGTCGCCGTCGGCGAGGTCGGCGATCTCGTCGAGCAGCCGCAGGATCGCGGCCTGGTTGCGCTCGTTCTTCTCCGCGGTTTCCAGCAGGCGCTGGCGGGTACCCTGCACCATGACCAGAGCGATCATGACGATGGCCGCCACCATCAGGATGACCAGCACATAGCCGGCCACGGAGGTCAGCTCGCGCTCGTCGGCCAGGCCTTCCAGGCTGAGGGCCAGGGTCTTGGACTTGTCCAGCAGGGTCTGCGCAACGGCGAAGACGGCATCGAGCGACTCATGCACCTGAAGCAGCTCCGGCGAAGCTTCGAGAATCTCGTCCACCGAGCCGGTGACGAACTGGAACAGCTCGGTGATCCCGGCCAGACGCTCGAGCACCTTGGGATCGCTGACCTTGCCGATGCCTCGGGCCGGATTGCCGTGGCGCATGCCGTTGAGCACGAGACCGAACTCGCCGGTATCGTTGCTGAAGCGGTTGGCGGCCTCGATCGCGCCCTTGCCGCCCTCGAGCACCATCTTCACCGCGGCGAGAATCCGCTCGGCCAGCAGCGCCTGGCGCTGGGCCAGCGCCACCTGGGAGGCCGGAGCACCGCTGGCCACCAGGCTCTCGACCACCTTCTCGAACTCGTCCTGCAGCTGCGGCACGGTTTCGGTCAGGGTCGCCGCCACCGTATGCATGGACAGGATGGCCTTCTGGCTGGCGAGAATGGCGGCACTGTTGGTTTTCAGGGTATCCCAGTCGGCCTGTACCGCATCCATCGTCTCCTGCACCGAGAAGGGCGCCGGCGGCAGACCGGCTTCCTCGTCGCCATTCTTCAGGACGCTCCAGCGCTGCTCGAAGTCCATGCTGGACTCCTTGAGCAGGGCGAAGGCCGGCCCGTTGCCTGCAGCCGCCTCACCGGCATTGGTGGCGATGCGCTGGGACAGGACGCGCAATTCGCCGGCGTGGGCGATGTATTGTTGGTCGTTGACCGCCTGGGTGTTGAGGTAGGTGAAGATGGCGAACAGCAGAATGATGGAAACGATCAGGATCACGAAGAATCCGGCCAGCCATGCACTGCTGCGCAGGGTCGCCCATAAAGAGTCCGTGTTGTGTTTTTGCATGCTCCCCCCCTGTCTTACCCTGCAGAACGACGGTCCCCTGTACCGCCGATGAGCCGGCCAGCGGCCGACCCGACATTAAGTGGCGCCCGCCAGGAGCGCCATTGAAGGCAAGGTTGCGCACCCTGCCGCCCGGGACCCCGTCCAGCCGGGTCCCGGTTTGTTCGGAAACGGACGGGGCGTTCGGCTCAGTGCCGCGACGCCACATCGAGAAAGCCGGCATCCCGTGCCAGCGCGTGCGGACTGAACACCAGCCAGGGCTGCGCGCACTGGAACACGCCGAGAATGAATGGCTGGATCGCCGCCTCCAGGGGCGGCAGCCGCTCGGCGAAGGTTTCCACCGGAAAGTGCTGCAGGCCGAAGACCTCGTCGACGATCAGTCCGGCGAACACCTCCTGGCAATCCACCACCAGTACCCGCCGCTGCTTGCGCTGGGCTGCCGCCTCGCGGCCGAAGAACTCGCACAGGTCCATGATCGGCAGCAGGCGCCCGCGCACGTTGGCCACCCCCCGGACCCAGCTCTTCACCCCGGGCAGCGGGGTGTAGCGCGGCTCGTGCAGCACCTCGCTCACCTCGCCCATGGAGGCGATGAACAGCCGCTCGCCCATGCGGAAACCGATGCCGCTCCAGGTCTGGGTCGTCTCCTGCTGGGCAGGCAGCACGGCAGCCAGCGAACGGCAACGCCGATCGATCTCGAGCAGGAGTTGGAAGGGCGTTTCTGCAGGCGACATCCGGACTGTGCCTTTATGCGTATGTGCAGTGGCGGGAGCGGTGGGCAGGCATCAGCCGACCAGCACAGCGTTCAGGGTTTTCAGCAGGGTGTTCTCCTCCACCGGCTTGGTCAGGTAGTCGCGGGCACCCTGACGCTTGCCCCAGACCCGGTCGGTCTCCTGGTCCTTGGTGGTGACGATGATCACCGGGATATGGCTGGTTTCGTCATCCTTGGTCAGCTGGCGGGTCGCCTGGAAGCCGTTCAGCCCTGGCATGACGATATCCATCAGCACGGCGTCCGGCTTCTCCTGACGGGCCAGGGCCACGCCGTCGGCACCGTTTTCCGCCTTGAGCACGCTGTGCCCGTGCTTCTCGAGCATGGCGGCCAGCTTGTACATCTCGGTCGGCGAATCATCGACAATCAGAATTCGAGCCATGGATTTCCCCATACGGAATAAGGCGGCGCGGCCCTATGGCCGGCACTCAGGATGCTTGCTCTACCGGGACGAAATCGGGCACATGGGCCCTGATCGCGCCCAGCAGCTCTTCTTTGCTGAAGGGCTTGGTCAGATATTGGTCGGAGCCGACAATGCGTCCCTTGGCCTTGTCGAACAGACCGTCCTTGGAGGACAGCATGATCACCGGCGTGGACTTGAATGCGCTGTTGTTCTTGATCAAGGCACAGGTCTGATAGCCGTCCAGTCGCGGCATCATGATATCGACGAAGATGATCCGCGGATGGCCATCGGCGATCTTGGCCAGGGCATCGAAGCCGTCCACGGCGGTGATGACCTCGCACCCCACCTTCTTCAGCAGAGTTTCCGCAGTGCGACGAATCGTCTTGGAATCGTCGATCACCATGACCTTCAAACCGTCGGAATGCTGTTCCATATTCGCCTTACCGGGCTCCGCCGAGCCGTTGACCACAGGTTGCTCCCAGGCCATCTGGGACTTGCCGGCGAAGGACCACCCCATCGCCGGGACGTTTTAGCACACTCGCTCCGCATCCAAACGTGCACTCGCTCAAGGTTTTCTTGACCGAGCGCCGGGCCGACGCCACTCTGGGCCCCTCTTTTTGCATCCCGGCCGGCATTCCGGCCGCCTTTCCCCGGAGGACACCCCATGAGCATTCGCCTCGGGATCGTCATGGACCCCATCGCGCAGATCTCCTTCAAGAAGGACAGCTCGCTGGCCATGCTGCAGAGCGCACAGGCGCGCGGCTGGTCGCTGCACTACATGGAGCCGCAGGATCTCTACCAGCGCAGCAGCGAGGCCCGCGCGCGGATGCGTCCCCTCAAGGTGTTCGACGACCCGGCGCACTGGTTCGAACTGGAGGAGGAGAACGATGCGCCGCTCGCCGACCTGGACGTGCTGCTGATGCGCAAGGACCCGCCCTTCAACAGCGAATACGTGTATGCCACCTACCTGCTCGAACTCGCCGAAAAGGCCGGCTGCCTGGTGGTCAACCGCCCGCAGAGCCTGCGCGACTGCAACGAGAAGTTCTTCGCCACCCAGTTCCCGCAGTTCACGCCGCCGACCCTGGTGAGCCGCCGCGCCGACATTCTGCGCGAGTTCGCCGCCGAGCACGGTGATGTCATTCTCAAACCACTGGACGAGATGGGCGGGGCCTCGGTGTTCCGCCACCGCCAGGGCGACCCCAACCTGTCGGTGATGCTGGAAGTACTGACCGAGCACGGCACCCGGCAGATCATGGCGCAGCGCTATCTGCCGGCGATCAAGGACGGCGACAAGCGCATCCTGATGGTCGACGGCGAACCCGTCCCCTATTGCCTGGCGCGCATTCCGGCCCCCGGCGAGACGCGCGGCAACCTCGCCGCCGGCGGCCGCGGGGTGGCCCAGCCGCTGACCGAGCGCGACCGCGAGATCGCCGCCCAGGTGGGCCCGGAGCTGCGCCGGCGCGGCCTGCTGTTCGTCGGCCTCGACGTGATCGGCGAGCACCTGACGGAAATCAACGTCACCAGCCCGACCTGCATCCGCGAGATCGACAACGCCTACGACACGCACATCGGCGATCGCCTGATGGACGTGATCGCGCAAAGGCTGGCGGCCAGGAGCTGAACCGCCGGCCGCCCCGGGGCGACGAAGCTGCCGCCTGGTTCATAGACTTTTCGCCGTCCCCTCGGCAGACTGCGCGGCAACCCGTAGCCAGCCGAAGAGCCATGACCGCAGCCTCTCCTCCGCCCGTACCCGCCCGCCCCGGCGTCCGTCCCGCGGATCGCCTGGGCCTGACCCTGGTCCTCGCCGCGCTGCTGCACCTGGCCGTGATCCTCGGTCTCGGCTTCGGGCTGCCGAAACCCGCCGAGGTCAGCAAGACCCTGGAAATCACCCTGTCCACCTTCAAGAGCGAGGAAAAGCCCAAGGAGGCCGACTTCCTCGCCCAGGACAACCAGCAGGGCAGCGGCACTCTGGAACACCAGGCGAAACCCAAGACCACCGAGACCGCGCCCTTCCAGGACACCGAGATCAACCAGGTCACCCCGCCGCCCGCCGCACCGCCGGCAGCACCCAGGCAGGAACCGAAGGCCGCGGTGGCGACGCACAAGCCGCAGCCGGAAAAGACGCCGGTCAAGCGCGAGCCGGCCAGGCCGGCTCCGCCCGCGCCGACGACGCCGACCTTCGACAGCGCCCAGCTGTCCAACGAGATCGCCAGCCTGGAGGCCGAGCTGGCCAATGAAGTCCAGCGCTATGCCAAGCGCCCGCGGATCCACCGCCTCAACGCGGCCTCGACCATGCGCGACAAGGGCGCCTGGTACAAGGACGAATGGCGCCGCAAGGTCGAAAGGATCGGCAACCTCAACTACCCCGAGGATGCCCGTCGCCAGCACCTCTACGGCAGCCTGCGCCTGCTGGTGTCGATCAACCGCGACGGCACCCTCCACGAAGTGCTGGTCCTGGAATCCTCCGGCGAGCCCATTCTGGACCAGGCGGCGCAGCGCATCGTCCGGCTGGCCGCCCCCTACGCCCCGTTCACCGGCGACCTGGCCGACATCGACCGCCTGGAAATCATCCGCACCTGGCGTTTCGAGCGCGGCGACCGGCTGTCGAGCAACTGACGCCGGCCCGACCGTGCAGACTCGCCGCGCCACCCTGTGCCACTCTTGAAGCCTGCGCCCCGAAGCTTGAAACTAGGCCGATGAAGATGAACACAGCCCCCCAGTATCTGAAGAATCATTTCCTGATCGCCATGCCGCACATGGCCGATCCCAATTTCGCACAGGCCCTCGTCTACCTGGTCGATCACAACGAGCAGGGCGCCATGGGCCTGGTGGTCAACCGCCCGAGCGAGCTCGACCTGGGCCAGGTGCTCGCCCAGCTGAGCCCGGACAGCCCGACGCTCGAAGCGCGCCGCGGCCTGCCGATCTACACCGGCGGCCCGGTACAGACCGACCGCGGTTTCGTCCTGCATGCGCCCGGCTACCGCTTCCAGGCCACCCTGGAGCTGGACGGGCTGGCGCTGTCCACTTCCCAGGACACGCTGCTGGCGATCGCCGACGGCAGCGGCCCGGCGCGCTGCCTGATCGCCCTCGGCTACGCCGGCTGGGACGCCGGCCAGCTGGAGGCCGAGCTGCTACAGAACACCTGGCTGACCTGTCCGGCCGATCCCGCGATCCTCTTCGACACCCCGGCCGAACAGCGCCTGCCCGCCGCCGCCGCCCACCTGGGCATCAACCTCGCCCTGCTGACCTCCCAGGCCGGCCACGCATGAGCGGGCCGCGCCTGCTGCTCGGCTTCGACTACGGCACCCGGCAGATCGGCGTCGCCGTCGGCCAGGCGATCACTGGCCAGGCCCACGAACTCTGCGTGCTCAAGGCGCAGAACGGCGTGCCCGACTGGAACCAGATCGAGAACTTGATCCGCGAGTGGCAGCCGGACGCCATCATCGTCGGCCTGCCGCTGAACATGGACGGCACGCCGAGCGAGATGAGCGCGCGCGCCGAACGCTTCGCCCGCCGCCTGCACGGCCGCTTCGACCTGCCGGTGCATACCCACGACGAGCGTCTGACCACCTTCGAAGCCAAGGGTCATCGCTTGGCCCAGGGCCAGCGCGACGGCTATCGCCAGCGCCCGGTGGATGCCCTGGCTGCCGCCCTGTTACTGGAAGGCTGGCTGGCGGAACGCCCGGCCGGCTGAAACCGCGGCGCCGCGACCTGCGGCGCGCCCAAGGAGACCATCCCATGACCCTGCCCGATCCCGCTGTACTGCTGCCCAGGATGGCCGCCGAGCTGACACGCCACCTGCAGGCCCACCGCATCGACACGCCGCGCTTCGTCGGCATCCATACCGGCGGCGTCTGGGTTGCCCAGGCGCTGCTGGCGGCCCTCGGCCGCGAGGAGCCGCTGGGCGTGCTCGACGTGTCCTTCTACCGCGACGACTTCACCCAGAGCGGCCTGCACCCGCAGGTACGCCCCTCCGCGCTGCCCTTCGAGATCGAGGGCCAGCACCTGGTGCTGGTCGACGACGTGCTGATGACCGGCCGCACCGTGCGCGCCGCCCTCAACGAACTGTTCGACTACGGCCGCCCGGCCAGCGTGACCCTGGTCTGCCTGCTCGACCTCGACGCCCGCGAGCTGCCGATCCGTCCGGACGTGGTCGGCCAGACCCTGTCGCTCGCCCCCGACGAACGGGTAAAATTGCTCGGCCCCGCACCGCTCGCCCTCGAGCGCCAGGCCCTTGCCTCCGCCTAACCCAAGAGTCCCTTCGCGATGACGCCGAACGACGCCAAGCGCCCGCTGCAGCTCAACGACCAGGGCCAGCTGCGCCACTTCCTCTCGCTCGACGGCCTGTCCCGCGAGCTGCTGACCGAAATCCTCGACACCGCCGACTCCTTCCTCGAGGTCGGCACCCGCGCCGTGAAGAAGGTCCCGCTGCTGCGCGGCAAGACCGTCTGCAACGTGTTCTTCGAGAACTCCACGCGCACCCGCACCACCTTCGAGATGGCCGCCCAGCGCCTGTCCGCCGACGTGATCACGCTCAACGTGTCGACCTCCTCGACCAGCAAGGGCGAGACCCTGTTCGACACCCTGCGCAACCTCGAGGCGATGGCCGCCGACATGTTCGTCATCCGCCATGCCGACTCCGGCGCCGCGCACTTCATCGCCGAGCACGTCTGCCCCGACGTGGCGGTGATCAACGGCGGCGACGGCCGGCATGCCCACCCGACCCAGGGCATGCTCGACATGCTGACCATCCGCCGCCACAAGGGCGGCTTCGAGAACCTTTCGGTGGCCATCGTCGGCGACATCCTGCACTCGCGGGTGGCGCGCTCCGACATGCTCGCCCTGCGCACCCTCGGCTGCCCGGACATCCGCGTGATCGGCCCGAAGACCCTGCTGCCGACGGGCCTCGACCAGTACGGCGTACGCGTCTTCCACGACCTGGCCGAAGGCCTCCGGGACGTCGACGTGGTGATCATGCTGCGCCTGCAGCGCGAGCGCATGCAGGGCGGCCTGCTGCCCAGCCAGGGCGAGTTCTACCGGCTCTACGGCCTCTCCACCGCGCGCCTGGCGCTGGCCAGGCCGGACGCCATCGTCATGCACCCGGGACCGATCAACCGTGGCGTGGAGATCGAGTCGGCGGTGGCCGACGGCGCCCAGTCGGTGATCCTCAACCAGGTCACCTACGGCATCGCCGTGCGCATGGCGGTGCTGTCCATGGCCATGAGTGGGCAGACCGCGCAGCGCCAGCTCACTTCCGAATCCGTCTCCGAGGAGCAGATCTGATGCGTACCCGTATCCTCGGCGCCCGTGTCATCGACCCGGCCAGCGGTCTGGACCAGGTCGCCGACCTCTACCTGGCCGACGGCAGGATCGCCGCCATCGGCCAGGCGCCGGCCGCCTTCGAGGCCGAACAGACCCTCGATGCCCACGGCCTGATCGCCGCGCCCGGTCTGGTCGACCTGTCGGCCGCCCTGCGCGAGCCCGGCTACAGCCGCAAGGGCAGCATCGCCAGCGAAACCCGCGCCGCCGCCGCCGGCGGCGTCACCAGCCTGTGCTGCCCTCCGCTGACCAAGCCGGTACTGGACACCCCGGCGGTAGTCGAACTGATCCTCGACCGCGCCCGCGAAGCCGGCCACACCAAGGTCTTCCCGGTCGGCGCGCTGACCCGGGAGCTGGCCGGCGAGCAGCTGGCCGAACTGGTCGCCCTGCGCGACACCGGCTGCGTCGCCTTCGGCAACGGCCTGGCCAGCTTCGCCAGCCACCGCAACCTGCGCCGCGCCCTGGAATACGCCGCCACCTTCGACCTGACCGTGGTGTTCCACTCCCAGGACGCCGCCCTCGCCGAGGGCGGCCTCGCCCACGAAGGGCCGATGGCCAGCTTCCTGGGACTGGCGGGCATTCCGGAAACGGCGGAAACCGTGGCCCTAGCCCGCGACCTGCTGCTGGTCGAGCAGGCCGGCGTGCGCGCCCACTTCAGCCAGCTCTCCAGCGCCCGCGGCGCGCAGATGATCGCCGAAGCCCAGGCCCGCGGCCTGCCGGTGAGCGCCGACGTGGCGCTGTACCAGCTGATCCTCACCGACGAAGCGCTGGCCGACTTCTCCAGCCTCTACCACGTACAGCCGCCGCTGCGCTCGCGCGCCGACCGCGACGGCCTGCGCGAGGCGGTCAGGAACGGCACCATCCAGGCCATCGCCAGCCACCACCAGCCCCACGAGCCGGATGCCAAGCTGGCCCCGTTCGGCGCCACCGAGCCCGGCATCAGCAGCGTCGAACTGCTGCTGCCGCTGGCCCTGAGCCTGGTCCAGGAAGGCCTGCTCGACCTGCCGACCCTGCTCGCCCGCCTCACCCACGGCCCGGCCCAGGCCCTGCGCCTGCCGGCCGGGAGCCTCGCGGCCGGCGCCCCGGCCGACCTGGTGCTGTTCGACCCGGAGGCCGCCACCCTGGCCGGCGAGCACTGGCTGTCCAAGGGCCGCAACTGCCCGTTCATCGGCCACGTCCTGCCCGGCGCGGTACGCTACACCCTGCTCGACGGGCGGATCAGCTACCAGGCCTGATGGCTGCCTGCGCAGCGCCCGCACAAAGACGAGGCCCGCCAACCGGCGGGCCTCGTCTTTGTGGGGATCAATAGCTCCGTTGGGCGTTGCGCAGGGATACCTGCTCGTTCAGCGTCCAGAAGTCGTAGAGCACGCCGATCAGGAACAGGCCGCCGGTCAGCAGGTAGAGCAGGCCGGTCAGCCACTTGCCCAGGTACATGCGGTGCACGCCGAAGATGCCGAGGAAGGTCAGCAGCAGCCAGGCGATGTTGTAGTCGGTGGAGCCGGCATGAAAGCGCAGGTCCGCCTCGCGGTCCATCGACGGGATCAGGAACAGGTCGATCAGCCAGCCGATGCCGAGCAGGCCGAGGGTGAAGAACCAGATCGTCCCGGTCAGCGGACGGCCGTAGTAGAAGCGGTGCGCGCCGAGAAAGCCGAAGATCCACAGCAGGTAGCCGACGAGCTTGCTGTGGGTGTCCTGAAGCTGCATGACGAATCTCCCGAAAGACATTCAGGATGGGCGAAGGCGGCCGCGACGGCAAGGGCCCTGCCCTGCGGCAGCTCCGGCCCTTCAGCGCATGCGCCGGCCGGTGTCCTCCTCGCTGGCCTGCAGGCTGAGCCCGTCGGCCACGCTCTCCAGGTGCCGGCTGTCGGTCTCCGACTCCAGCTTGATCATCAGGCGCAGGTCGTTGGCCGAGTCGGCGTGGCGCAGGGCTTCCTCGTAGGTGATCTCGCCCTGGCTGTAGAGCTGGTACAGCGCCTGGTCGAAGGTCTGCATGCCCTGTTCGGTGGAGCGCTTCATCACCGCCTTGAGCTCGTGGACCTCGCCCTTGCGGATCAGGTCGGCGACCAGCGGGGTATTGATCAGCACCTCGATCACCGCCCGGCGCCCCTTGCCGTCCGGCGTCGGGATCAGCTGCTGGGCGACGATGGCGCGCAGGTTCAGCGACAGGTCCATCCACACCTGGTGGTGACGGTCGGCGGGGAAGAAGTTGATGATCCGGTCGAGCGCCTGGTTGGCGTTGTTGGCGTGCAGGGTGGCCAGGCACAGGTGGCCCGTCTCGGCGAAGGCCACCGCGTAGTCCATGGTTTCGCGGGTGCGGATCTCGCCGACCATGATCACGTCCGGCGCCTGGCGCAGGGTGTTCTTCAGCGCCACCTCGAAGGACTCGGTGTCGATGCCCACCTCGCGCTGGGTGACGATGCAGCCCTGGTGTTGGTGGATGAACTCGATCGGGTCCTCGATGGAGATGATGTGGCCGCTGCTGTTCTGGTTGCGGTAGCCGATCATCGCCGCCAGCGAGGTGGACTTGCCGGTGCCGGTGGCGCCGACGAACAGCACCAGGCCGCGCTTGGTCATCGACAGCTCGCGCAGCACCTCGGGCAGCTGGAGCTCGTCGAAGGTCGGGATGCGCGTCTCGATGCGTCGCAGCACCATCCCCGCCAGGTTGCGCTGGTAGAAGGCGCTGACCCGGAAGCGGCCGATGCCGCGGGCGCTGATGGCGAAGTTGCACTCGTGGCAGGCGGCGAACTCGCGGCGCTGCTGTTCGTTCATCACCGCGAACACGGTTTCCCGGGCCTGCTCCGGCGACAGCGGGTTGCGGGTCACCGGCACCAGGCGCCCGTTGAGCTTCATCGACGGCGGCATGCCCGCGGTGATGAACAGATCGGAAGCGCCCTTCTCCATCATCAGGCGCAGCAGCTTTTCGAATTCCATGGTCGTGATCGCCTGTCGCGCCCGCGCAGCGGCGCTTAGAAGTTGTCGGGAATCTTCGCCTTCTCGCGGGCGTTCTCGCGGGTGATCGCGCCCCTGGACAGCAGGTTCTTCAGGCACATGTCCAGGGTCTGCATGCCGATCGAGCCGCCGGTCTGGATCGCCGAGTACATCTGCGCCACCTTGTCCTCGCGGATCAGGTTGCGGATCGCCGGGGTGCCGATCATGATCTCGTGGGCCGCCACCCGGCCGCCGCCGACCTTCTTCAGCAGGGTCTGGGAGATCACCGCCTGCAGCGATTCGGAGAGCATCGAGCGGACCATCGACTTCTCCTCCGCGGGGAACACGTCGACCACCCGGTCGATGGTCTTGGCCGCCGAGGTGGTGTGCAGGGTGCCGAACACCAGGTGGCCGGTTTCCGCGGCGGTCAGCGCCAGGCGGATGGTTTCCAGGTCGCGCATCTCGCCAACCAGGATGACGTCCGGGTCCTCGCGCAGCGCCGAACGCAGCGCCTCGGCGAAGCCCAGGGTGTCGCGGTGCACCTCGCGCTGGTTGATCAGGCACTTCTTCGATTCGTGGACGAATTCGATCGGGTCCTCGATGGTGAGGATGTGGTGGTGCTTGTTGGCGTTCAGATAGTCGAGCATGGCCGCCAGGGTGGTCGACTTGCCCGAGCCGGTGGGGCCGGTGACCAGCACCAGGCCGCGCGGCACCTCGGTGATCTTCTTGAACACCTCGCCCATCCCCAGATCGTCCATGCTCAGCACCCGCGACGGAATGGTCCGGAACACCGCGCCGGCCCCGCGGTTCTGGTTGAAGGCGTTGACCCGGAAGCGCGCCACGCCCGGCACCTCGAAGGAGAAGTCGGTCTCGAGGAATTCCTCGTAATCCTTGCGCTGCTTGTCGTTCATGATGTCGTAGATCAGCGCGTGCACCTGCTTGTGATCCATCGGCGGCAGGTTGATCCGGCGCACGTCGCCGTCGACGCGGATCATCGGCGGCAGGCCGGCGGAGAGGTGCAGGTCCGACGCGCCCTGCTTGGCGCTGAAGGCGAGCAGCTCGGTAATGTCCATGGGGGTCCCCAATCACAAACAAGCGGGTAGAATGCCGCGACAACCGGCGGCCCGGGCAGGAAACGGCACAAATGTCCACGATCCCAGAGAGTGTTGCAAAGGTTCGCGCGCGTATCCGTGAGGCGGCGCAAGCTTCCGGGCGCGATCCGCAGAGCGTGCAGCTGCTGGCCGTGAGCAAGACCAAACCTGCGAGCGCCCTGCGCGAGGCCTTCGCCTGCGGCCAGCGCGACTTCGGCGAGAACTACCTGCAGGAGGCCCTGGCCAAGCAGGTCGAGCTGGCCGACCTGGAGCTGACCTGGCATTTCATCGGGCCGATCCAGTCCAACAAGACCCGCGCCATCGCCGGGCATTTCGCCTGGGTCCACGCGGTGGACCGGCTGAAGATCGCCCAGCGCCTGTCCGAACAGCGCCCGGCCGACCTGCCGCCGCTGAACCTCTGCCTGCAGGTGAACGTCAGCGGCGAGGCGAGCAAGTCCGGCTGTGCGCCCGCGGAACTGGCGGCACTCGCCGGCGCCGTGGCGGAGCTGCCCAACCTGCGCCTGCGCGGGCTGATGGCGATTCCCGAACCGACCGACGACCCGGCCGCCCAGCGCGCCGCCTTCGCCCGCCTGCGCGAGCTGAAGGACGGCCTCGGCCTCGCTCTCGACACCCTCTCCATGGGCATGAGCCACGACCTGGAGGCCGCCATCGCCGAAGGCGCCACCTGGGTGCGCATCGGCACCGCCCTGTTCGGCGCCCGCGACTATGGGCAGCCTTCCCGCTAGAGAAAGGAAAGTCCCTCATGAGTGACACCCGCATCGCCTTCATCGGCGCCGGCAACATGGCCGCCAGCCTGATCGGCGGGCTGCGCGCCCAGGGCGTGCCAGCCACCGCGATCCGCGCCAGCGACCCGGGCGCCGAGCAGCGCGCGCGCATCGCCGTCGAGCACGGCATCGAGCTGTTCGCCGACAACGCCGAGGCCGCCGCCGGCGCCGACGTGGTGGTGCTGGCGGTCAAGCCGCAGGTGATGAAGGCGGTCTGCCAGGCGCTCGCCATCCACCTGCGTCCGGAACAACTGATCGTCTCCATCGCCGCCGGCATCACCTGCGCCAGCCTTGAAGCCTGGCTGGGCGAGCGCCCTGTGGTGCGCTGCATGCCGAACACCCCGGCGCTGCTGCGCCAGGGCGTCAGCGGCCTGTTCGCCAACCCCCGGGTGTCCGCGGCCCAGCGCCAGCAGGCCGAACAGCTGCTCGGTGCGGTCGGCCTGGCCCTGTGGCTCGACGAGGAGCGCCTGATCGATGCAGTGACCGCCGTCTCCGGCAGCGGCCCGGCCTATTTCTTCCTGCTCATGGAGGCCATGACCGCCGCCGGCGAGCATCTCGGCCTGCCGCACGACATCGCCGCGCAGCTGACCCTGCAGACCGCCCTGGGCGCCGCGCGCATGGCCACCGAAAGCGGCGTCGACGCCGCCGAACTGCGCCGCCGGGTGACCTCGCCGAACGGCACCACCGAGGCGGCGATCAACACCTTCCAGGCCGGCGGTTTCGAAGCCCTGGTGCAGCAGGCGCTGGACGCCGCTGCCCGACGCTCCGCCGAACTGGCCGAACAGCTGGGCCGATAAGGAGCCTACCCGATGAATGGAATGAACACTGCGGTCATCTACCTCGTGCAGACCCTCGGCAGCCTCTACCTGCTGATCGTCCTGCTGCGCTTCATCCTCCAGCTGGTGCGCGCCGACTTCTACAACCCCCTCAGCCAGTTCGTGGTCAAGGCCACCCAGCCGCTGCTCAAGCCGCTGCGGCGGGTCGTGCCCGGCTTCGGCGGGCTGGACTTCGCCTCCCTGGTGCTGGCCATCCTGGTCCAGCTGGCGCTGATGATCGGCGTCCTGCTGCTGATGGGCTACGGCGTCGGCGGCTATCTGCTGCCGCTGCTGCTCTGGTCGGCCATCGGCGTCACCTCGCTGTTCCTCAAGGTGTTCTTCTTCGCCCTGATCGTCAGCGTGATCCTCTCCTGGGTCGCCCCCAGCAGCTACAACCCGGCCGCGCAGCTGGTCAACCAGATCTGCGAGCCCCTGCTGTCGCCGATCCGCCGTATCCTGCCGAACCTCGGCGGGCTGGACATCTCGCCGATCTTCGCGTTCATCGCGCTGAACCTGGTCGACATGCTGGTGATCAACAATCTCGCCGCCATGAGCGGCATGCCGCGCGCGCTCAGCCCCTTCCTCTGATGAGCTGGTTCCGTTGGGACGGCGAGGACCTGATCCTCGCCTGCCACCTGCAGCCCAAGGCGAGCAAGGATGAATTCGCCGGGCTGCACGGCGAGCGCCTGAAGATCCGCCTCACCGCCCCGCCGGTGGAGGGCAAGGCCAATGCCCATCTGCTGGCCTTCCTCGCCGGCGCCTTCGGCGTGCCGAAGAACCAGGTGAGCCTGGAAAGCGGCGAGCTGAACCGCCAGAAGCGGGTACGCATCCGCCAGCCGCGGCAGCTTCCCGCGCTGCCCGGCCTCACCCCGCGGCCGGGCACCTGAACCGCGGCCGGTGTGGTGTTGCAGCCCTTGCCAGGGGCATGACCCTTGCCGGCAGGCAGCGCCTTGCCCGGGCGGCCTTCAGGCGGCAACGCAAGCGTGGAAATAATCGATGACAGGCCCTAGACTGGCGCCTCTTTTTTGCAAGAGCAGGGGCCTGCCATTGGCTTTTCCCGAAGATTCTGTCGGTCTGGTTCGCCCGCAGATGCTGCACTTCAGCGAACCGCTGATGCTCGCCTGCGGACGCAGTCTGAGCGACTACGAACTGGTCTATGAAACCTACGGCGAACTCAACGCGGCACGCAGCAATGCGGTGCTGATCTGTCACGCCCTGTCCGGCCATCACCATGCCGCCGGCTACCACAGCCCCGAGGAGCGCAAGCCCGGCTGGTGGGACAGCTGCATCGGCCCCGGCAAGCCCATCGACACCCGCCGCTTCTTCGTCGTCAGCCTGAACAACCTCGGCGGCTGCAACGGCTCCACCGGCCCCGGCAGCCTCAACCCGGCGACCGCCCGCCCCTACGGTGCGGACTTCCCGGTGGTGACGGTGGAGGACTGGGTGCACAGCCAGGCGCGCCTGGCCGAGGCCCTGGGCATCAATCAGTGGGCGGCGGTGGTCGGCGGCAGCCTCGGCGGCATGCAGGCCCTGCAGTGGACCATCAGCTATCCCGAGCGGGTGCGCCATTGCCTGGCCATCGCCACGGCGCCCAAGCTGTCGGCGCAGAACATCGCCTTCAACGAGGTGGCGCGCCAGGCGATCCTCTCCGATCCGGACTTCCACGGCGGGCATTTCCAGGAGCACGGGGTGATCCCCAAGCGCGGCCTGATACTGGCGCGCATGGTCGGCCACATCACCTACCTGTCGGACGACGCCATGGGCGAGAAATTCGGCCGCGAACTGAAGACCGACCAGCTCAACTACGACTTCCACAGCGTCGAGTTCCAGGTGGAAAGCTACCTGCGCTACCAGGGCGAGGAGTTCTCCGGACGCTTCGACGCCAACACCTATCTGCTGATGACCAAGGCACTGGACTACTTCGACCCTGCCGCCGCGCACGGCGACGATCTGGCCAGGACCCTGGCCGCGGCCCGGGCCGACTTCTGCCTGATGTCCTTCACCACCGACTGGCGCTTCTCGCCGGCCCGCTCGCGGGAAATCGTCGATGCGCTGATCGCCGCCGGCAAGAACGTCAGCTACCTGGAAATCGACGCGCCGCAGGGCCACGACGCCTTCCTGATGCCGATTCCCCGCTACCTGCAGGGATTTCGCAGCTACATGAACCGAATCGCGGTATGACACGCCCATGAGAGCCGATCTGGACATCATCCAAGAGTGGATTCCCACCGGCAGCCGGGTGCTCGACCTCGGCTGCGGCGACGGCGAGCTGCTGGCCCGGCTGCGCGAGCACAAAGAGGTCAGCGGCTACGGCCTGGAGATCGACCCGCAGAACATCGCCGCCTGTCTCGACAAGGGCGTCAACGTGATCGAGCAGGACCTCGACAAGGGCCTCGGCAACCTCGCCAGCGCCAGCTTCGATGTGGTGGTGATGACCCAGGCGCTGCAGGCCGTGCATTACCCGGACCGCATCCTCGAGGAGATGCTGCGGGTCGGCCGCACCTGCATCATCACCTTCCCCAACTTCGGCCACTGGCGCTGCCGCTGGTATCTGGCAAGCAAGGGGCGGAT
The DNA here is from genome assembly GCF_002220155.1 of Azotobacter chroococcum. Classification (NCBI taxonomy): domain Bacteria; kingdom Pseudomonadati; phylum Pseudomonadota; class Gammaproteobacteria; order Pseudomonadales; family Pseudomonadaceae; genus Azotobacter; species Azotobacter chroococcum. Next base: position 4,304,624 of record NZ_CP011835.1, read on the forward strand.
GCCGGTTTCCGAGTTCCTGCCCTATACCTGGTACAACACGCCGAACATCCACTTCTGCACCTTCAAGGACTTCGAGGCCCTGTGCCGGGAGCGCCAGGTGCAGGTGCTGCAGCGCCTGGCCGTGGACCGCGAACACCGGCATGGCTGGGCCAGCCGCCTGTGGCCTAATCTGTTAGGTGAAATCGGCATCTACCATGTCAGTCGCCGCTGACCGCGCCCCCGGCCGGCCGCGGCGACCCGGGCGGATGCCCTCGCCCCGCGTTCCTCGGTAAGGAGATCGCCATGTCTCGCCCCGCCCTGTTCCTGCTTGCCCTCTGCCTGTCGCTGTCGGCCACCGCCGCCGAGCGCCTGCAGAAATTCGCCGACCTCGATGTGCACTACAGCGCCTTCAATTCCGGCTTCCTGCAGCCGGAAATCGCCAGCGCCGCCGGCATCGTCCGCGGCAAGAGCCAGGGCGTGCTCAACATCGCCGTGCTGAAGGCCGGCAAGGCCCAGCCCGCGACGGTCAAGGCCCAGGTGCGCAACACCCTGGGACAGATCCGCACGCTGAGCTTCCGCGAGGTGCGCGAGGGCGAGGCCATCTACTACCTGTCGCAGTTCCCCTTCGACCAGGAAACCCTGCACTTCAAGATCGACGTCCAGAGCGGCGGCGGTCCCCTCAACAGCTTCGAATTCGACCAGCAATTCTTCCCCGACGAATGATGACTCTCTCCCAACTGGTACTGGCCAGCCACAACGCCGGCAAGCTCAAGGAACTCCAGGCCCTCCTGGGCGACGCCGTCCAGGTGCGCTCGGTCGGCGAATTCAGCGACGTCGAGCCGGAAGAAACCGGCCTGTCCTTCGTCGAGAACGCCATCCTCAAGGCCCGCCACGCCGCCCGCGTGTCCGGCCTGCCGGCGCTGGCCGACGACTCGGGCCTGGCGGTGGACGCCCTCGGCGGCGCGCCGGGCATCTACTCGGCGCGCTATGCCGGTGGCGGCGGCGATGCGGCGAACAACGCCAAGCTGCTGGAAGCGCTCCGCGACGTGCCGGACGCCGAGCGCGGCGCCCGGTTCGTCTGCGCCCTGGCCCTGGTGCGGCATGCCGAGGATCCGCTGCCGATCCTCTGCGAGGGCCTCTGGCACGGGCGCATCCTGCACGCCCCGCGCGGTGCGCAGGGCTTCGGCTACGACCCGCTGTTCTGGGTGCCGGAATGCGATTGCGCCAGCGCCGAGCTGGCACCGCCGGAGAAGAACCGCCTGAGCCACCGCGCCCGCGCCATGGCGCAGCTCAGGCAGCGGCTGGGGCTGGCATGAGCCGGCAACCCTCTCCCCCTGCGCCTCTCCCGGAGGACGAGAGGGAGAAAAGCGGATTCCAGCTCCCACCTCTGGCGCTGTACATCCACATCCCCTGGTGCGTACGCAAGTGTCCGTACTGCGACTTCAACTCCCACGCCGCCGGCCCCGAACTGCCGGAAGAAGCCTACGTTGACGCCCTGCTCGCCGACCTCGAGGCGGACCTGCCGGCTGCCCACGGCCGCGGGCTGGTGTCGGTCTTCCTCGGCGGCGGCACGCCCAGCCTGTTCTCCGCCCGCGCCCTCGACCGCCTGCTGAACGGGATCGAGCGGCATCTCGCCTTCGCCCCTGACATCGAGATCACCCTCGAGGCCAACCCCGGCACCTTCGAACAGGCCAAATTCGCCGACTACCGGCGCCTCGGCATCAACCGCCTGTCGATCGGCGTGCAGAGCTTCCAGACTGCCCAGCTCCAGGCGCTGGGCCGCATCCACGACGGCGTTGATGCGATCCGCGCCGCCGAAATGGCGCAGCGCGCCGGCTTCGACAACTTCAACCTCGACCTGATGCACGGCCTGCCCGGCCAGGACGTGGCCGGCGCGCTGGACGACCTGCGCCAGGCCATCGCCCAGGGACCGACGCACCTGTCCTGGTACCAGCTGACCCTGGAGCCGAACACCCTGTTCTGGAGCCAGCCGCCGGAGATTCCCGAGGACGACCTGCTCTGGGACATCCAGGAAGCCGGCCAGGCGCTGCTGGCCGCCGAAGGTTTCGTCCAGTACGAAACCTCGGCCTATGCCCGGGACGGCCGGCGCGCACGGCACAACCTCAACTACTGGACCTTCGGCGACTTCCTCGGCATCGGCGCCGGCGCCCACGCCAAGCTCAGCGATCCGCACGGCCACATCCGCCGCACCTGGAAAACCCGCCTGCCGAAGGATTACCTCGACCCGGCCAGGCGCTTCCAGGCCGGCGAGCGCCTGCTGGAAGCGGCCGAGCTGCCGTTCGAGTTCATGATGAACGCCCTGCGCCTGACCGGGGGCGTGCCGGCGGAGCTGTTCGCGCAGCGCACCGGCCTGCCGCTGACGACCATCGCCGAGCCCTGCGCCGCCGCCCGCGCCGCCGGCCTGCTGGAGAACGATCCGCAGCTATTGCGCCCGACCGCCCGCGGCCAGCTGTTTCTCAACGACCTGCTGCAGCATTTCCTGCCGTAAGCCTGTCCACCGAAACGACCAACGGTGGGCAAGGCCTGCGGCCGTTTTCCACCCACCCTACGCTACGTCCTGCTCAATCGACGCGCTGGAACTTCAGATCCCATACCCCGTGGCCGAGGCGCTCGCCGCGGCGCTCGAACTTGGTCACCGGGCGCTCCTCGGGGCGCGGCACGTAGGCACGGTCCTCCGCCAGGTTGCGGTAGCCGGGCGCGGCATTCATCACTTCCAGCATGTGCTCGGCATAGGGCTGCCAGTCGGTGGCCATGTGCAGCACGCCACCGACCTTGAGTTTCTGCCGCACCAGCTCGGCGAACGCCGGCTGGACGATGCGCCGCTTGTGATGGCGGCTCTTGTGCCACGGGTCGGGAAAGAACAGCAGCACGCGGTCCAGGCTGGCGTCGGCCACGCACTGGCGCAGCACGTCCAGCGCATCGCAGCTGTAGACGCGCAGGTTGGTCAGGTTCTGCGCCAGGGTGCCGTTGAGCAGGGCGCCGACGCCCGGCTTGTGCACCTCGACGCCGATGAAGTCCTGCTCCGGCGCACTTGCCGCCATCTCCAGGGTGGAATGGCCCATGCCGAAGCCGATCTCGAAGGTGCGCGGCGCATGGCGTCCGAACACCTGGTCGAAATCGCGCAGGCCATCCTCCAGGGACAGGCCAAATTTCGGCCAGCCCTGTTCGAGGCCGCGCTGCTGGCCTTCCGTCATGCGCCCGGCGCGCATCACGAAACTCTTGATGGTACGCAGACGCGGCGCTTCGTCGGCGGTTTGCGGCACTTGTTGGATTTCGTCAGTCATAACGCTTCCTGAAAAGACAAACGAGCCCTGCCCTCGCGGGCAGGACTCGCTTCGCTGAACGCAGGCGACGCCGGGCGCCGCCCGGCAAATTAATTAACGGATCAAGCCTTCCAGCGGCGACGAGGCGCTGGCGTAGAGCTTCTTCGGCATGCGCCCGGCAAGCCAGGCCAGGCGCCCGGCCTCGATGGCGTGCTTCATCGCCCGGGCCATCAGCACCGGGTCCTGGGCGTGGGCGATGGCGCTGTTCATCAGCACCGCCTCGCAGCCTAGCTCCATGGCGATGGTCGCGTCCGAGGCGGTGCCCACCCCGGCATCCACCAGCACCGGCACCGTCGCCTCCTCGAGGATGATGCGCAGGTTGTAGGGGTTGCAGATGCCGAGGCCGGTGCCGATCAGGCCGGCCAGCGGCATCACCGCGATGCAGCCCATTTCCGCCAGCTGGCGGGCGATGATCGGATCGTCGCTGGTGTAGACCATCACGTCGAAACCGTCCTTGACCAGCACCTCGGCGGCCTTGAGGGTCTCGATCACGTTGGGGAACAGGGTCTTCTGGTCGGCCAGCACTTCCAGCTTGACCAGCTTATGGCCGTCCAGCAGCTCGCGGGACAGACGGCAGGTGCGCACCGCTTCCTCGGCGGTGTAGCAGCCGGCGGTGTTCGGCAGGATGGTGTAGCGCGCCGGGCTGATCACGTCGAGCAGGTTCGGCTCGCCGGGGTTCTGGCCAATGTTGGTGCGGCGCACCGCGACGGTGACGATCTCCGCGCCGGAGGCCTCGATGGCCTGGCGGGTCTCCTCGAGATCCTTGTACTTGCCGGTGCCGACCAGCAGACGCGACGTGTAGGTGCGGCCGGCCAGGGTAAAGGGCTTGTCGTTGCGAGCGGGACTCATCGGGATTTCCTCCTGGGCAGGCGGTTGAAAGGGTGGAGCCGGAGCGCCCTCCCGCGGTCGGGCCGGGCGCGGAGGTGTTTCAACGAGCTGCTAACCACCACCAATGGCATGCACCACCTCCACCCGGTCGCCCTCGCGCAAGGCGGTGGCGGCGTGCAGACTGCGGGGCACGATGTCGAGATTGAGTTCGACCGCGACGCGCCGGCCGGCCAGATCCAGACGGGCCAACAGATCGGCGATGGTCTGGCCATCGGCAAGGTCGTAGGGTTCGCCGTTCAACTGAATGCGCATGACGGGTTCGCTGCGTCCGGAAGGTTCGGCATTCTAGCGCCGATCCGCGGCGATCACCAAGGCAGCGGCGGGGGGCCACCCGGCACTCAGACCGAGCCCCCCAGGCGCCAGCCGGCCAGCCCCAGGCACAGCCAGCCGAGGAGGAAGGCCAGGCCGCCGAACGGTGTGACCAGGCCGAGCTTGAAGCCGCCCAGGGTGAGCAGGTAGAGGCTGCCGGAGAACATCAGGATACCCAGGCCGAACAGGATGCCGGCGGACGCCAGCAGGCGCCCCGGGCGATGCAGGGCGAGCAGGCCAACCACGAGCAGCGCCAGGGCGTGGAACTGCTGGTAGTGCACGCCGGTCTGGAACACCTCGAGGTATTCCGGGCTCAGCAGACCGCGCAAGCCATGGGCGCCGAAGGCGCCGAGGGCGACGCCGGCGAAGCCGAACAGGGCCGCCAGCATGAGAAAGACACGCGCCATGAATGAACTCCGGACAGACGAAAGAGGGCCGCTATAATGGCCCGCCCGACCGCCCCGGCCAAGTCGACCATGCCCCGCTCCCTGCTCCGCCGCCTGCTCCAGCTTCCGCTCTGGCTCGCCGCCGGCTCCCTCCTGCTGGTGCTGAGCCTGCGCTGGGTGCCGCCGCCGGGCAGTGCGCTGATGGTGGAGCGCAAGGTCGAGTCCTGGCTGGATGGCCGCCCGCTCGACCTGCAGCGGGAATGGCGCCCCTGGGCCGAGCTGCCGGACGATCTGAAGATGGCGGTGATCGCCGCCGAGGACCAGCACTTCGCCGAACACTGGGGCTTCGACCTCGCGGCGATCCGCGCCGCCCTGAAACACAACGAGCTGGGCGGCACGCTGCGCGGCGCCAGCACCCTCAGCCAGCAGGTGGCGAAGAACCTGTTCCTCTGGTCCGGGCGCAGCTGGCTGCGCAAGGGCATCGAGGCCTGGTTCACCGCCTTGATCGAGCTCTGCTGGTCCAAGCAGCGGATTCTCGAGGTCTACCTGAACAGCGCCGAATGGGGCGACGGGGTCTTCGGCGCCGAGGCCGCCGCCCGTCATCATTTCGGCATCGGCGCCCCCTACCTGTCGACCCGCCAGGCCAGCCTGCTCGCCACCGTCCTGCCCAATCCGCGGGAATGGAGCGCGTCCGCGCCGAGTGCCTACGTCAATCGCCGCGCCGACTGGATCGCCCGGCAGATGCGCCAGCTGGGCGGCAGCGCCTACCTCGAACGCCTCGACACGCCGCGCCCCGCACGCTGAGCGCTCGGCAGCCGCTACAGCCAGCCGTGTTCGGCCATCGACAGCGGCTCGCCGTCGCCGACGATGAAATGGTCGAGCACCCGCACGTCGACCAGCGCCAGCGCCTCCTTCAGCCGCTGGGTCAGGCTGCGGTCCGCCTGGCTCGGTTCGGCGACGCCGGAAGGGTGGTTGTGGGTGAGGATCAGCGCAGCGGCGTTGTGCGCCAGGGCACGCTTGACCACTTGGCGCGGATAGACGCTGGCGCCGTCGATGGTGCCGTGGAACAGCGCCTCGAAGGCCAGCACCCGGTGCTTGGCGTCGAGGAACAGGCAGCCGAAGATCTCGTGGGGCTCGTGGCGCAGGCGCGCCTTCAGGTAGTCGCGCACCGCCTGCGGACTCTCCAGCGCCGGATCGCGGCGCAGGCGCTCGGCCAGATGACGGCGCGACATCTCCAGCACCGCCTGCAGCTGGGCGAACTTGGCCGGACCGAGGCCGAGGCGACGGCTGAACGAGGCGCGATCGGCCTCCAGCAGGGCACGCAGGCTGCCGAAGTCGTTCAGCAGATGGCGGGCCAGGTCCACCGCGCTTTGCCCGGCGACCCCGGTGCGCAGGAAGATCGCCAGCAACTCGGCATCGCTCAGCGCCAGCGCGCCCTGGTCCAGCAGTTTTTCCCGCGGCCGCTCCGTCGCCGGCCAGTCCCGAATGCTCATGCCACCTCCCTGTCGACCCCCGCTGATCCCGGTGCGGGGCTGTGCTATCTTAGCCGGCATTTTGTGCCCGGCCGTGACGGGGAGCACGCCCGGACAGCCTCGCAAGGCAGCCGGGGGCCTGGGCAAGCGATCACGACAACGAAGCAAGGCAGGCCTATGCAGCGGCTGTATCGGAAACGCATCGTCCTGGGCGTCGGCGGCGGCATCGCCGCCTACAAGAGCGCGGAGCTGGTCCGCCGCCTGCGCGACCAGGGAGCGGAAGTCCATGTGGTGATGACCCGGGGCGGGCGCGAGTTCATCACCCCCCTGACCCTCCAGGCCCTGTCCGGCCATCCGGTGCATCTGGATCTGCTCGATCCGGCCGCCGAAGCAGCGATGGGCCATATCGAACTGGCCAAGTGGGCCGATCTGGTACTGATCGCCCCGGCCACCGCCGACCTGCTGGCGCGCCTGGCTCAGGGCATGGCCGACGACCTGCTGACCGCCCTGGTGCTGGCCACCGACGCACCGGTGGCCCTGGCCCCGGCGATGAACCAGGCGATGTGGCGCGACCCGGCGACCCAGGCCAACACGCAGACCCTCGTCGGGCGCGGCCTGCGTCTGTTCGGTCCGGCCGAAGGCAGCCAGGCCTGTGGCGACGTCGGCCCGGGGCGCATGCTGGAACCCACGGAGCTCGCCCAGCGGGTCGCCGACTGCTTCGCAAGCGGCTGCCTGACCGGCCGCCATGTGCTGATCACCGCCGGACCGACCCAGGAAAACATCGACCCGGTGCGCTACGTCACCAACCACAGCTCCGGCAAGATGGGCTTCGCCCTGGCCGAGGCCGCCGCCGAGGCCGGCGCCCGGGTCACCCTGGTCAGCGGCCCGGTGCACCTGCCGACGCCGGACCGGGTCGAGCGCATCGACGTGGTCAGTGCCCGCGACATGCTCGCCGCCTGCGAGGCGGCGATGCCCTGCGACCTCCTCATCGCCGCCGCCGCGGTGGCCGACTACCGGCCGCAGGTGGTCGCCCCGCAGAAGCTTAAGAAGGACCCGAACAACGACGACGGCCTGCTCCTGCAGCTGGTGCGCAACCCGGACATCCTCGCCACCCTGGCGCAGCGCGCCGACCGCCCGTTCAGCGTCGGCTTCGCCGCCGAGACCGAAAACCTGCTGGAATACGCCTTGCGCAAGCTGAACGCGAAGAACCTCGACCTGATCGTCGCCAACGATGTGGCCAACCCCGGCATCGGCTTCAACAGCGAGGAGAACGCGGTCAGCGTGATCGACCGCGCGCAGCAGGAAACCCGCCTCGCCCAGACCAGCAAGGGCAAGATCGCCCGCCAGCTGATCGCCTTCATCGCCGACCGCCTCGACAAGGCCTGATACCCATGCACAGTCTGCAAGCCAAGATTCTCGATCCCCGCCTGGGCAGCGACTATCCGCTGCCGGCCTACGCCACCGCCGGTTCCGCCGGCCTCGACCTGCGCGCCATGCTCCAGGAGGAGCTGAGCTTGGAGCCGGGCCAGACCGCGCTGATCCCCACCGGACTGGCCATCCACATCGCCGACCCGGGACTGGCCGCGCTGGTCCTGCCGCGCTCGGGCCTGGGCCACAAGCACGGCATCGTCCTCGGCAACCTGGTCGGGCTGATCGACTCCGACTACCAGGGCGAACTCATGGTCTCCTGCTGGAACCGCGGCCAGAGCAGCTTCCGCATCGCGGTCGGCGAGCGCATCGCCCAGCTGGTGCTGGTGCCGGTGGTGCAGGCGCACTTCGAGCTGGTCGAGGCGTTCGACGCCAGTCAGCGCGGCGCCGGCGGCTTCGGCCATTCGGGCAGTCACTGACGTGGAACTCTGCGCCGCCCCGTCCATCAAACCTGCGGGCCGGCGCCTGATGGCAATCGAATGGCCGCCAGCCCACCGCGTCGGTCGCCGACTGCTGCACTCAACGACATGCCCGACATGGACATCCTTGAAGTAACCCGGACCGCCAGTCCGGAAACATCGGAGCACCACCCCCGCATGAACAGCCTCCAGAAAGCCCCCTCCCTGCCCGCCAGCATCTTCCGGGCCTACGACATCCGCGGCGTGGTCGGCGACAGCCTGACCCCGGAAGCCGCCTACTGGATCGGCCGCGCCATCGGTTCGGAAAGCCTGGCCAAGGGCGAGCCGAACGTATCGGTCGGGCGCGACGGCCGCCTGTCCGGCCCCGAGCTGGTCGAGCAGCTGATCCGCGGCGTGCGCGACAGCGGCTGCACCGTCAGCGACGTCGGCATGGTGCCGACCCCGGTGCTCTACTACGCGGCCAACATCCTCGCCGGCAAGTCCGGCGTGCAGCTCACCGGCAGCCACAACCCGCCGGACTACAACGGCTTCAAGATCGTCATCGCCGGTGACACCCTGGCCAACGAACAGATCCAGGTGCTGCGCGAGCGCATCGAGAGCGGCAACCTGAGCGCCGGCGAAGGCCGCGTCGAGCAGGTCGACGTGCTGGAACGCTATTTCGAGCAGATCCGCGGCGACATCCGCCTGGCGCGCAAGCTGAAGGTGGTGGTCGACTGCGGCAACGGCGTCGCCGGGGTGATCGCCCCGCGCCTGATCGAGGCGCTCGGCTGCGAGGTGATCCCGCTGTTCTGCGAGGTCGACGGCAACTTCCCCAACCACCACCCGGACCCGGGCAAGCCGGAGAACCTGGAAGACCTGATCGCCAAGGTCGCCAGCGAGAAGGCCGACCTCGGCCTGGCCTTCGATGGCGACGGCGACCGCGTCGGCGTGGTGACCAACAGCGGCGCCATCATCTACCCCGACCAGTTGCTGATGCTCTTTGCCAAGGACGTGGCCAGCCGCAACCCCGGTTCCGAGATCATCTTCGACGTCAAGTGCACCCGCCGCCTGACCCCGCTGATCAAGGCCAGCGGCGGCCGTCCGCTGATGTGGAAGACCGGCCACTCGCTGATCAAGAAGAAGATGAAGGAAAGCGGCGCCCTGCTCGCCGGCGAGATGAGCGGGCACGTGTTTTTCAAGGAGCGCTGGTTCGGCTTCGACGACGGCATCTACAGCGCCGCGCGCCTGCTGGAGATCCTTGCCCAGGATTCGCGCAATGCCGACCAGGTGTTCGCCGATTTCCCGGTGGACCTCTCCACCCCGGAGATCAACGTCAAGGTCACCGAAGAGAGCAAGTTCACCATCATCGAGGCCCTGCAGCGCGATGCCCAGTGGGGCGAAGGCGCCGAGGTGAGCACCCTCGATGGCGCGCGCGTCGACTACCCGAAGGGCTGGGGCCTGGTGCGCGCCTCCAACACCACCCCGGTGCTGGTGCTGCGCTTCGAGGCCGAAACTGCCGAGGAGCTGCAACGCATCCAGGAAGTGTTCCGTGCGCAGCTCTATAATGTCGCCCCGGATCTGAAGCTGCCGTTCTAAATCCGGCCGGCATGCCGAGGCCGACGCCCGCCGCCAGGCGAGCGTCGGCCTTTCGCCATTTGGACGGCGACCGATTTCTCGCCGGCGCCTGCAGGCGCCGGACGCATTCACCCCAGTCTCTGTTCAGCGGAGTTCAGCATGACCCTCAGCCGTGATGCCGCCACCCAAGTCGCCAAGGTTCTCTCCGAAGCACTGCCCTACATCCGCCGCTTCGTCGGCAAGACCCTGGTGATCAAGTACGGCGGCAACGCCATGGAAAGCGACGAGCTGAAGACCGGCTTCGCCCGCGACATCGTGCTGATGAAGGCGGTCGGCATCAACCCGGTGGTGGTGCACGGCGGCGGCCCGCAGATCGGCGACCTGCTCAAGCGCCTGTCCATCGAGAGCCGCTTCGTCGACGGCATGCGCGTCACCGATGCGCAGACCATGGACGTGGTGGAGATGGTCCTCGGCGGCCAGGTCAACAAGGACATCGTCAACCTGATCAACCGCCACGGCGGCAGCGCCATCGGCCTGACCGGCAAGGACGCCGGGCTGATCCGCGCCAGGAAGCTCAAGGTCACCCGCCAGACGCCGGAAATGACCCAGCCGGAAATCATCGACATCGGCCAGGTCGGCGAGGTCGAGTCGGTCAATACCGGGCTGCTGAACATGCTGGTGCAGGGCGACTTCATCCCGGTGATCGCGCCGATCGGCGTCGGCGCCGACGGCGAGTCCTACAACATCAACGCCGACCTGGTCGCCGGCAAGGTCGCCGAGGCGCTCAAGGCCGAGAAGCTGATGCTGCTGACCAACATCGCCGGACTGATGGACAAGGAAGGCCGGGTGCTCACCGGACTGTCCACCGAGCAGGTCGATGCCCTGATCGCCGACGGCACCATCTACGGCGGCATGCTGCCGAAGATCCGCTGCGCTCTCGAGGCGGTCCAGGGCGGCGTGACCAGCGCGCATATCATCGACGGCCGGGTGCCCAATGCGGTGCTGCTGGAGATCTTCACCGACACCGGCGTCGGCACCCTGATCACCAACTGCCAGGGCTGACCACGGCCGGGTCCACCCCGGCACCCGCAGCATCCGAAACGAAAAAGGGGGGGAGCCGAAGCTCCCCCTTTCTGCTTTGCCGGATGCCCTCCCGGCCGCGGCAAGAACCTTACAGCAGTGCCGGAATGCCCGGGATCTGGCCGATGGCCGCCAGGATGCCGGTCAGCAGCAGGAACACCAAGGACGGGATGATCCAGCGGTGCACGGCGCCCATCGCCTGGCCCCGCTCCTTGTCACCGATCAGGCCCAGGTTGTCCAGCAGCATGGTCAGCGACCAGCCGAAGGCCGGGTTCACCAGCGCCGAGGAAAAGATCACCACGGCCGCGGACTGCGAGGTCTTGCCCTCGCGGGTCATCTGCATGCCGGCTTCCAGCAGCGGCAGGTAGACGCCGACCAGCAGCGCCACGCTGAGCACCGGCGGCCAGACCGCCAGGTCCATCGGGTAGCCCCAGAGCGCTGCCACCACGCAGAGCAGGCCGGTCAGGATGGCGCCGGCCGGGATCGGCCGCTTGGCGATGGCCGCCGGCACCAGGTAGGTCCCCCAGGAGGAAGTCAGGTTGCCGCCACCCAGCGCGGTGCCGACGATCTGGCGCGCCGCCGCGACGCACATGGTGTCGTCGATGTTCATCAGCACCTTGTCGGAGCCTTTCGGGTAGTTCAGTTCCTGGAAGACCCGATGGCCCAGGAAGTCCGGGGACCACATGGCCACGGCGAGGATGGCGAAGGGGGCGACGGCCAGGAAGTGTTCCATGTTCGGCAGGCCCATCTGCCAGCCGGTGGTTTCACCCCACCAGTAGGCCGGATTCAGGTTGGGAATGCCGGGCTCGGTCTTGAACTCGAAGGGCGCGCCCAGCGCGAAGGCGATCAGCGCCGCCAGGGCGCAGCCCAGGGGGATGGCCAGCCAGCGCAGCCTGACGTGCTCCAGATAGGCATACAGCACGATGGTGGCGAAGATCACCACGAAGGCGATGTAGGCCATGTTGAAACCTTCGGCCCAGGCGAACAGCTTCTGGATCTGGCCGACGATGCCGATGAAGCCGAGATAAAGCAGCAGGCCGCCGCAGACCCCGTCACTGGTCAGGCGCGCCATCAGGCTGCCGCCCTTCAATATCCCCAGCATGAAGCCCAGCACGCCGACCATGATGCCGAAGGCCATCGGGTGGCCGCCGGCGGCCATGATCAGCGGAATTAGGGGAATCAGCGGGCCGTGGGTACCGGCCAGGTTGGCCGTCGGGTTGAGGATGCCGGAGAAGAGGATCACGAACAGCAGCGCGACGATCAGCATCTCATAGCGAACGTTCTCGATCACGAAGGCATCGCTCAGCCCCAGGGGCGCGGCGAAGGCGCCCGCCACGGCAGCCACCATCACGATCTTGCCGATGGTCGCCGCTACCGCGGGAACCCAGTCCTCCAGCTCGAAGCGGTAGTCGCGGAACGGCAGGTTCACCCGCCAGCGCTTCGGCGCCATGATCTTCAGTTCATGATCGAGGTATTCCGACCTCGATGCGAAGGATTCCTTTGGCCTATGTAGATCGCGGTAACTTATTTCATTGTAATCAGTCATGTTTTCATACCATCCAGAAAATTCATATGACGGGCACAGGCCGGCCACGGCCGGCTTGGCCCGACTAAATCTTTTTGTTGTTGTTCAGGCAGCGACCCATCCCGCGCGAGCGCACATGGCGTCGCGCGACCACGGACCGGTCGATTCAAATTCGGATGGTCGAAGCTCTGAGGCGGGCGTGACGGGGCACGCCGGGAACAGCAAGAGGTGGCAACGCGGTACCGGGGGCCTCAGGCACCGACTATCAGCCAACCGAATGGGTCTGACGGGCCTCCAACGGGCCCCGAACAGGCATGCCAATCCAGAAAGCGAATAATTGGCGCGATTATCGGCGCCCCGAAGCCGCCCAGCTATCAGCTATTGGTCAAATGCCGTATTGCGCGCGGTAGGCTTCCACGGCCGGCAGATGCCGCTTGAGCTCGGCATCTTCGGCCAGATATTCCAGCACGTCGGAGAGGGAGGCGATGCTGACCACCGGCATGGCGAAGTCGCGCTCGACTTCCTGGATCGCCGACAGCGCGCCCTGGCCGCGCTCCTGGCGGTTCAGCGCGATCAGCACGCCAGCCGCCTGGGCGCCCTGGCCCTGGATGATCTGCATCACCTCGCGGATCGCCGTGCCGGCGGTGATCACGTCATCGACGATCAGCACCCGCCCGGCCAGCGGCGCCCCGACCAGGGTGCCGCCCTCGCCGTGATCCTTGGCCTCCTTGCGGTTGAAGCACCAGGGCAGGTCGCGGCCGTGGTGCTCGGCCAGCGCCACCGCGGTCGCCGCGGCCAGCGGGATGCCCTTGTAGGCCGGCCCGAACAGCACGTCGAAGGGGATGCCGCTGTCGACCAGCGCCGAGGCGTAGAAGCGCCCCAGCCGGGCCAGCGCCAGACCGCTGTTGAACAGCCCGGCATTGAAGAAGTAGGGGCTGGTCCGCCCCGACTTGAGGGTGAACTCGCCGAAGCGCAGCACACCGCGCTCGATGGCGAAACGAATGAATTCGCGCTGGTAGGCCTGCATGAAAAGTCCCGATAGGCACCGATTTAGCTATATGCTCCGAGGTCGGGTATCATACACGCTGGTTTTTTTGGGGGCCATGTATGCGGATCATCAGTGTAAACGTCAATGGTATTCAGGCTGCCGTCGAGCGGGGCCTGTTCAGCTGGCTGCAAGCCCAGAATGCCGACGTGATCTGCCTGCAGGATACCCGCGCTTCCGCCTTCGAACTGGACGATCCGACCTACCAGCTGGACGGCTACTTCCTCTACGCCAGCGAGGCGGAGGTCCCGAGCCAGGGCGGCGTGGCGCTCTATTCGCGACTGCAGCCCAAGGCAGTGATCGGCAGTCTCGGCTTCGAGACGGCCGATCGCTACGGGCGCTACCTGCAGGCCGACTTCGACAAGGTCAGCATCGCCAGCCTGCTGCTGCCCACCGGCCAGGGCGGCGACGAGAGCCTGAACCAGAAGTTCAAGTTCATGGACGACTTCGCCCACTATCTGGACAAGCAGCGCCGCAAGCGCCGCAAGCGCCGCGAATACATCTACTGCGGCTCGCTGTACGTAGCGCACCAGAAGCAGGACGTGAAGAACTGGCGCGACTGCCAGCAGCTGCCCGGTTTCCTGGCGCCGGAGCGCGCCTGGATGGACCAGATCATCGGCCACATGGGCTACGTGGATGCCCTGCGGGAAACCAGCCGCGAGGGCGACCTCTACAGCTGGTGGCCGGACAGCGAACAGGCGGAAATGCTCAATCTCGGCTGGCGCTTCGACTATCAGCTGCTGACCCCGGGCATGCGCCGCTTCGTGCGCAACGCCCGCCTGCCCCGGCAGCCGCGCTTCTCCCAGCATGCCCCGCTGATCGTCGACTACGACTGGCTGCTGAGCCTGTAAGCGACGCCACCCCAGAAAAAAGCCGGCCATGCCGGCTTTTTTCTGGTCCGCTCACTTCACCAGACGCAGACAGAAGGGATAGCGCCAGGCCTCGCCGGCATTCGCCCGGATGCCGGCGATGACCACCAGCACCAGCGTCGTCAGGTTGACCAGCAGCATCAGCGGGAAACCGATGAAGACCCAGGCCAGCGCACCGCAGAGCATCATCAGCAGGCTGTAGGTGATCTGGAAGTTGAGCGCCTCCCTGCCCTGCCGGTCGACGAAGGGATCGCGGTCCTTCTGCAGCTGCCAGACGATCAAGGGCCCCAGCACGTTGCCGATCAACGGCGCCACGAACCAGAAGAAGGCCGCGTAGTGGCAGAGCATCGCCCAGCGACGGGCCTGCGGGTCGGGCAGCGGAACGAGCGACTGCGAAGTCATGGCGATCTCAGTCGGCCAGCACGGCGCGCTGCAGCTCGAACAGCTCGCGGATGCCCTGGGTGGCCAGGGCCAGCATGGCGTTCAGCTCCTCCGGCTGGAAGGGCTCGCCCTCGGCGGTGCCCTGTACCTCGATGAAACCGCCGGCGTCGGTCATCACCACGTTGAGGTCGGTCTCGGCGTCGGAATCCTCGGGATAGTCCAGATCCAGCACCGGCTCGCCCCGGTAGATGCCCACGGAAACCGCCGCGACCATCTGCTTCAGCGGATCGCCCTTCAGCGCGCCACGCTTCTTCAGCACCGCCAGGGCATCGACCAGCGCCACCATGGCGCCAGTGATGGAGGCCGTGCGAGTCCCGCCGTCGGCCTGGATCACGTCGCAGTCGACGTACAGGGTGTTCTCGCCCAGCTTGCTCATGTCCAGCGCGGCGCGCAGCGAGCGGCCGATCAGCCGCTGGATCTCCAGGGTGCGCCCGCCCTGCCGACCCCGACTGGCCTCGCGCGCGGTACGCTCGCCGGTGGCCCGCGGCAGCATGCCGTACTCGGCGGTCAGCCAGCCCTTGCCCTGGCCCTTGAGGAAGCGCGGTACGCCGGACTCGGCGCTGACCGTGCAGATCACCCGGGTGTCGCCGAACTCCACCAGCACCGAGCCCTCGGCATGCCGGGTGTAGTTGCGGGTAATGCGGATCGGACGCAACTGGTGGGGCGCACGGCCACTGGGACGCTTCATCTGGGCTTACCTGTACGGTCGGGGAAAATTTGCCGGCCATTATAGGACGCCGATTGCCAGTCGGACATGCCGATTGGGCCGCGCCGACGCACTGCGCTACAATCCGTTCCCTTTAAATACGACGAATCGAGAGGTGGACACCATGGCGCACAGCATGACTGCCTTCGCCCGCGCCGAACGGGCCGGCGCTCACGGCACCCTGAGCTGGGAGCTGCGCTCGGTCAATCACCGTTATCTCGAACCGCACCTGCGCCTGCCCGAGGCCTTCCTCGACCTCGAGGGCACCCTGCGCGACGCCCTGCGCCAGGGGCTGTCCCGTGGCAAGGTGGAATGCACCCTGCGCTTCGACGAGGGCAGCGCCGGGCAGCCGCTGCAGATCGACCGCGAGCGCGCCAGCCAGCTGGTGGCCGCCGCCGAAGGCATCGCCGCGCTGATCCGCCAGCCGGCGCCGATCAACCCCCTCGAGGTCCTCGCCTGGCCCGGCGTGCTGGTCGCCACCGCGACCGATCACCAGGCCCTCAAGGCGGAAGCCCTGAGCCTGTTCGACGAGGCGCTGGCCCAGCTCAAGGCCGGCCGCGCCCGCGAAGGCGTGGAGCTGGCCCGGCTGCTCGCGGAGCGCCTCGACGCCATGCTCCAGGAGGTCGAGAGCCTGCGCCAGCTGGTCCCGCAGATGCTCGCCAACCAGCGCCAGAAGATCCTCGACCGCTTCCGCGACGCCCAGCTGGAGCTGGAGCCGCAGCGCCTCGAACAGGAACTGGTGCTGCTCGCCCAGAAGAGCGACGCGGCCGAGGAGCTGGATCGCCTCTGCACCCACATCGCCGAGGTCCGCCGTGTGCTCAAGGACGGCGGCACGGTCGGCCGCCGGCTGGATTTCCTGATGCAGGAACTCAACCGCGAGGCCAACACCCTCGGCTCCAAGGCCTTCGACCCCCGCTCCACGCAGACTGCGGTCAACCTCAAGGTACTGATCGAGCAGATGCGCGAGCAGGTGCAGAACATCGAGTGAAGCCCCTTCCCACGAGAATCCGCGTCCAGGAAACGTCCATGTCCGCCACCGGCACCCTCTACATCATTTCCGCACCCTCCGGCGCCGGCAAGACCAGCCTGGTCAAGGCCCTGATCGACGCCCTGCCGCAGGTGCGGGTATCGGTTTCCCACACCACCCGCGGCATGCGCCCGGGCGAGGTCGAAGGGGTGAACTACCACTTCGTCGAGCGCCCGACCTTCCTCGGCATGCTCGAACGGGGCGAGTTCCTCGAATACGCGGAGGTCTTCGGCAACCTCTACGGCACCTCGCAGCTGTGGCTGGAACAGACCCTGGCCGAAGGCTTCGACCTGATCCTGGAGATCGACTGGCAGGGCGCCCAGCAGGTCCGCCGGCTGCTGCCCCAGGCGCAATCGATCTTCATCCTGCCGCCGAGCCAGGAGGCGCTGCGCCAGCGCCTGACCAACCGCGGCCAGGACAGCGACGAGATCATCGAGCGGCGCATGCGCGAAGCGGTCAGCGAGATGAGCCACTACCTGGAATACGACTACCTGGTCATCAACGACGACTTCGCCCACGCCCTAGAGGACCTGAAGTCGATCTTCCGCGCCCGCCAGCTGCTGCAGGAAACCCAGCAGCGCCGCCACGGCGACCTGCTCGTCGAATTGCTGGCCTGAGGCCGCGCCGGCAGCGCGCGGCCCCAGCGCCCGTTCAGTGCCGGTGCAGGAAGGTCTTCAGCGCGGACACCAGCAGGATCACCCCGAGCAGGAGCATCAGCAGCCGCGTCGGTACCAGGCCGAGCAGCAGGCCGCCCAAGGCGGCACCAAGGATCGAGCCCGCCGCCATCCAGCCGAACAGCGGGCGTTCCCGGCCAAGGATGGCGAAGGCGCCGGAGCTGCTGTAGCGGGCGAAGCCGACGATCATGGTCGGCAGGCTGACCATCAGCGACAGGCTGCCGGCCAGCTTGATGTCCACCCCATAGAGCAGCACGATGGTCGGGATCAGCAGCTCGCCGCCGGCCACCCCGAGCAACGCCGCCACCACGCCGATGCCCAGCCCGGCGAGCAGGCCGGCGAGCAACTGCAGCGGCGCCGAAGCGAACAGCGGCGCGCTGCCATCGTGCAGCCCGACGGCGGCCTCCGCCAGCATCACCAGCGCCAGCCCCACCAGCATGACCATGACGATGCGGTCGAGCCACTGGCGCGACAGGCGCAGCGCATGCCCGGCCGCCCACCAGGCGCCGACCAGGCTGCCGGCCAGCAGGTTCAGGGCGATCCCCAGATGCGCCGCCAGTTGCTCCAGGGGGATGCCGCCGCTGCGAAACAGCAGGGCCGCAGCGACCACCACCAGGCTCATCGCCTTGTTGAAGATGACCGCTTCCAGGGTTTCCAGACGGAACAGCCCGACCAGCACCGGCAGGCGGAATTCCGCCCCGCCCAGGCCGATCAGCCCGCCCAGGGTGCCGATCAGCGAGCCGGCGAGGAAACCCTGGGCGCTGCGCAAGGAGGGCTGCATGGATTCAATGGCTTTCATGTCGTGCACTCACCAATATGCATACAAATAGATAACGAATACCTATTCAGCAAGAAGCACGCCACCTGCCAAAAAGGCCTTATCTCAGGATTTGCAAGGCATACCTCGGCCCGCCACGCCCCGGCGAAACCGGCGCATTTCGCTATATAGAAAAGGAAATCGCGCTACTTAGGGAACCGCTCGCGAGCCTGTCGCAACGCCAGCTCCTCGTCTGCGCCGCTGTCGCCTTTGCGACAAAGCCGACAGCCCGGCCCTTCCCCCGCCGGCGACCGCGCGGCCATTTGGCCCTTCCCTTCGAAGTGGCGTTTTCCTAGACTAGCCAGTCCGCTTGCCCATTTGGCTATTGCCACTCCCATTCGTCACGAGGAATACCATGGCCCGCGTTACCGTTGAAGACTGCCTGGACAACGTCGATAACCGCTTCGAGCTGGTCATGCTCGCCAGCAAGCGCGCACGCCAGCTGGCCACCGGCGGCAAGGAGCCGCGGGTACCCTGGGAGAACGACAAGCCCACCGTGGTCGCCCTGCGCGAGATCGCCGCGGGCCTGGTCGACTACAACGTCATCGCCCAGGACGAGATCGTTGCCGAGGAGCCGCTGTTCGCCGCCTTCGAGGAAGACAGCAACGAGGCCCTGTAACGCGATGTCCGACAGCGGTCGCAGCACGGGAGCACTGTCCGCTCGCCAGGGGGGACACCCTTGGCCAGCATAGAAACCCTTGCCGATCGGCTCCTGACCTACCTCGCCCCGGACCAGGTCAACCTGGTCCGCCGGGCCTATTACTACGCCGAGCAGGCCCACGACGGGCAGCGCCGGCGCAGCGGCGAACCCTACGTCACCCATCCCCTCGCCGTCGCCAACATCCTCGCCGACATGCACATGGACCATCAGAGCCTGATGGCCGCGATGCTCCATGACGTGATCGAGGACACCGGCATTCCCAAGGAAGCACTGGTCGAGCAATTCGGCGAAACCGTCGCCGAGCTGGTCGACGGGGTCAGCAAGCTGACCCAGATGAAGTTCGAGAACAAGGCCGAAGCGCAGGCCGAGAACTTCCAGAAGATGGCCATGGCCATGGCCCGCGACATCCGCGTGATCCTCGTCAAGCTGGCCGACCGCCTGCACAACATGCGCACCCTCGACATGCGCACCCTCGACGCGATGCCCTACGAGAAGAGCCGGCGCATCGCCAAGGAAACCCTGGAAATCTACGCACCCATCGCCAACCGGCTGGGCATGCACAGCATGCGCGTGGAGTTCGAGGACCTCGGCTTCAAGGCCATGCACCCGATGCGCTCGGCGCGCATCCGCCAGGCGGTGCGCCGCGCCCGCGGCAACCGCAAGGAAATCGTCGCCAAGATCGAGCAGTCGCTGGTCAACTGCCTCGAGCGCGAGGGCCTTGGCGGCGACGTCAAGGGCCGCGAGAAGCACCTCTACAGCATCTACAAGAAGATGCGCGGCAAGCGCAAGGCGTTCACCGAGATCATGGACGTCTACGCCTTCCGCATCGTGGTCGACAAGGTCGACACCTGCTATCGCGTGCTCGGCGCCGTGCACAACCTCTACAAGCCGCTGCCCGGCCGCTTCAAGGACTACATCGCGATTCCCAAGGCCAACGGCTACCAGTCGCTGCACACCACCCTGTTCGGCATGCACGGCGTGCCCATCGAGATCCAGATCCGCACCCGCGAGATGGAGGAGCTGGCCAACAACGGCATCGCCGCCCACTGGCTGTACAAGTCCGGCGACGAGGACCCGATCCGCGGCAACCACGCGCGGGCCCGGCAATGGGTCAAGGGCGTGCTCGAGCTGCAGCAGAGCGCCGGCAACTCGCTGGAATTCATCGAGAGCGTGAAGATCGACCTGTTTCCCGACGAGGTCTACGTGTTCACGCCCAAAGGCCGCATCATGGAGCTGCAGAAGGGCTCCACGGCGGTCGACTTCGCCTACGCGGTGCACACCGACGTCGGCAACAGCTGCATCGCCTGCCGCATCAACCGCCGCCTGGCGCCGCTCTCCCAGCCGCTGGAAAGCGGCGCCACGGTGGAGATCGTCACCGCCCCCGGCGCGCGGCCGAACCCGGCCTGGCTGAACTTCGTGGTCACCGCCAAGGCACGCACCCACATCCGCCACGCCCTCAAGCAGCAGCGCCGCTCGGAATCCATCAGCCTCGGCGAGCGCCTGCTCAACAAGGTGCTCGCCGGCTTCGACGCCAGCCTCGAACAGACCCCCGAGGAACGCATCCGCGAAGTGCTCGACGAGTACCGGATGGAAGTTCTCGAGGACCTCTTGGAAGACATCGGCCTGGGCAACCGCATGGCCTACGTGGTGGCCCGCCGCCTGCTGACCAGCGAAGGCGAGGAACTGCCCAGCGCCGAGGGCCCGCTGGCGATCCGCGGCACCGAAGGCCTGGTGCTGAGCTACGCGCGCTGCTGCTCGCCGATCCCCGGCGACCCCATCGTCGGCCACCTGTCGGCGGGCAAGGGGATGGTCGTGCACCTGGAGAACTGCCGCAACATCGGCGAGATCCGCCACAACCCGGAAAAATGCATCCCGCTGACCTGGTCCAAGGAGGTCAGCGGCGAATTCAACGTCGAGCTGCGTGTCGAGCTGGAACACCAGCGCGGCCTGATCGCCCTGCTCGCCGGCAGCGTCAACGCCGCGGACGGCAACATCGAGAAGATCGGCATGGACGAACGCGACGGCCGCACCAGCGTGGTCCAGCTGGTGGTCAGCGTGAAGGACCGCATCCACCTGGCCCGGGTGATCAGGAAGCTGCGCGCCCTCAAGGGCGTCCTCCGCCTCACCCGCGTACGCGCCTGACGGCGGGCGCCGGCCCGCGCGCCCGTTCAGACTTTCCCCCCAAGGAGCTCCCCATGAGCAAGACCGTGATCAACACCGACAAGGCCCCCGCCGCCATCGGCACCTATTCCCAGGCGATCAAGGCCGGCGACACCGTCTACCTGTCCGGACAGATCCCCCTCGATCCCAGGACCATGGAACTGGTCGAAGGCGACTTCGAAGCCCAGACCGTGCGGGTGTTCGAGAACCTCAAGGCGGTCGTCGAGGCGTCCGGCGGCTCGTTCGCCGACATCGTCAAGCTGAACATCTTCCTCACCGACCTGGCGCACTTCGCCAAGGTCAACGAGGTCATGGGCCGCTACTTCGCGCAGCCCTACCCGGCCCGCGCCGCCATCGGCGTCGCCTCCCTGCCGCGCGGCGCGCAGGTGGAAATGGACGGCGTCCTGGTCCTCGGCTGAGGCCCGCGGGCGGAGCCGCCGCTCCGCCCTTCCCCGGCGGCACACGCCCCCGCCTCGCAGCGTTATATTTACGAATATATAACGCTTGCCCTACACTGCTTCCCGGCCCCGCCAGCCAGGCACCCGAGCCTTGGCGGGAGAAGGATCTGTTCGCCCCTGTCCGGCACCTCCGGACAAGTCACGCATTCGCATGAATGACCTGCGCCGGGCCATCCCCGAGGGACGGCTGCGCATTCGACAATCTGTCCGCCATCCGCTGCACAGCGCACGCCGGAGCACCGCCCCGCGCGCGGCCTCCCGGCAGCCGAGGCGGGCACGCCATGAGGAGGCACACCATGTCCAACCCGCCGCTGGATAGCGAGGAAACCGCAACCACCCTCGCGATCACGCCGATCCCCGCCGAGTCCCTGCCGCTGGTGCGCGACACCATCGAGCGCCTGCGCCCGGGGGTGCAGCGCGACGGCGGCGACCTGGAGCTGGTCACCGTGCAGGACAACATCGTCCGCCTGCGCCTCAAGGGCGCCTGCGTCGGCTGCGCGATGTCCGCCCAGACCCTCGGCGGCGTGCGCCGCGAGCTGGTCAGGGTGCTCGGCAACCCCTCGGTTCGCGTGCTGCCGGCCCCCTGAGCAACCCCCATGCGCCCGACAGAACGCCAGACAGGAGCGGTTTCCATGTCCAGTCTTCCCCACTACTGCGAATGCGACTTCGGCGAGTGCCGCACGGACCTGCTGCCGCTGCTCTACGAAATGAGCCAGATCGCCACGGAGAGCGGCGACCTGTCGAGCATCATCAACATCCTGCTGCGCCTGATGCAGCGCCACATGAAGGTGGTGCGCGGCATGGTCAGCCTCCACGACCGCGACTCCGGCAGCATCGTCCTGCACGAGAGCTTCGGCCTCAGCGCCGAGGAGGCCGGCAAGGGCGTCTACCTGCTCGGCGAGGGCATCACCGGGCGGGTGGTGGAGACAGGCCAGAGCATCGTCGTGCCCTGCATCCGCGACGAGCCGGCGTTCCTCAACCGCACCGGCAGCCGCGACTGCGAAAGCGACGACGCCAACCTGTCGTTCATCTGCGTGCCGATCATGCGCGGCCGCCAGGTGATGGGCACGATCAGCGCCGAGCGCCTCTACGACAACGCCGAGCTGCTCAAGCTCGACGTCGAGGTGCTGTCGATCCTCGCCACCACCACCGCCCAGGCGGTCGAGCTGTACCTGGTGGAAAACGTCGAGAACGTCGCCCTCGAGGCGGAGAACCGCCGGCTGCGCAGCGCGCTGGGGGAACGCTTCAAGCCCGTCAACATCATCGGCAACTCCAAGCCGATGCTCGAGGTCTACCAGCTGATCGAGCGCGTGGTGCGCACCAGGACCACGGTGCTGATCCTCGGCGAGAGCGGCGTCGGCAAGGAACTGGTGGCCGGCGCCATCCACTACAACAGCCCGATGGCCAAGGGGCCGTTCGTCAAGTTCAACTGCGCCTCGCTGCCCGAATCGGTCATCGAGAGCGAGCTGTTCGGCCACGAGAAGGGCTCCTTCACCGGCGCCATCGGCCTGCGCAAGGGCCGCTTCGAGGAGGCCGCCGGCGGCACCATCTTCCTCGACGAGGTCGGCGAGATGTCGCTGACCACCCAGGCCAAGCTGCTGCGCGTGCTGCAGGAGCGCAGCTTCGAGCGGGTCGGCGGCAACACCACCATTCATGTCGACCTGCGGGTGATCGCCGCGACCAACCGCAACCTCGCCGAGATGGTCGCCGAGGGCAGCTTCCGCGAGGACCTCTACTACCGCCTCAACGTCTTCCCGATCACCATCCCGCCACTGCGCGAGCGCGGCAGCGACATCATCACCCTGGCCGACCACTTCGTCTCGCGCTTCTCGAAGGAGATGGGCATCGAGGTCAAGCGCATCTCCACCCCGGCGCTGAACATGCTGCAGACCTACCACTGGCCGGGCAACGTGCGCGAACTGGAGAACGTCATCGAGCGGGCCATGCTGCTCAGCGAGGACGGGGTGATCCACGGCTACCACCTGCCGCCGTCGCTGCAGGCGCCGGTGGTCGGCGACGGCGAGGCGCCGGCGGACGGCCTCGAGGCGCGCCTCAACGCCATCGAGTACGAACTCATCGTCGAGGCCCTCAAGCTGCACCACGGCAACATGACCGAGGCCGCGGCCCACCTCGGCCTGACCCGCCGCGTGCTCGGCCTGCGCATGGGCAAGTACCACCTCAACTACCGGAACTACCGCTGAGCGCGGGCGGCGGGCCGGGCGCCGTTCGCGAAGGTACTGCCGCGTACAGGGATCGTTCGCCGCGGTACGCCCAGGCCTCGTCTCCCCCGACCAAACCGCTCTACGGCGCGGCTTTCCTGGATTGGCGCGCTGTTTGCTCCAGCCCTCTGCAGGGGTTCGCGGCGGAGCGCTCCCCGCCGCACGCGCTCCGCCCGCCGAACGGCACTTTTCCATCCACCGCACGCGACGGCTGCTGCCCGTCCGGAGGGGTACGATGAACCAGACCGAAATCCACAACCTGCTCGACGAGCCGGCCTGCACCCACAACACGGCGGGCAAGACCGGCTGCGCGCGCTCGCGCCCCGGCGCCACCCAGGGCGGCTGCGCCTTCGACGGCGCGCAGATCGCGATCCTGCCGATCGCCGACGCCGCGCACATCGTCCACGGCCCGATCGGCTGCGCCGGCAGCTCCTGGGACCTGCGCGGCAGCAGCTCCTCCGGCCCGCAGCTGTACCGCCTGGGGATGACCACCGAACTGTCCGACATCGACGTGATCATGGGCCGCGGCGAGAAGAAGCTGTTCCACGCGATCCGCCAGGCGGTCGAGCGCTACCGTCCGCAGGCGGTGTTCGTCTACGGCACCTGCGTGCCGGCCATGCAGGGCGACGATATCAAGGCGGTGGCGCGCGACGCCAGCCAGCGCTGGGGCGTGCCGGTGATCCCGGTGGACGGCGCCGGCTTCTACGGCACCAAGAGTCTGGGCAACCGCATCGCCGGCGAGACCCTCTACCGCCACGTCATCGGCAGCCGCGAGCCGGCGCCGCTGCCGCCAGGCGCCGTCGGCTGCGGGATCAAGGTGCACGACGTCAACCTGATCGGCGAATACAACATCGCCGGCGAGTTCTGGCGCGTCGCGCCGCTGTTCGACGAACTCGGCCTGCGCATCCTCTGCACCCTCTCCGGCGACGCGCGCTTTCGCGAGGTCCAGACCATGCACCGCGCCAAGGCCAACATGGTGGTCTGCTCCAAGGCCATGCTCAACGTCGCCCGCCACCTGCGCGAGGACTACGGCACGCCGTTCTTCGAGGGCAGCTTCTACGGCATCGCCGACACCTCGCAGGCGCTGCGCGACTTCGCCAAGGCGATCGACGACCCGTCGCTGTCGGTACGCACCGAGCTGCTGATCCTGCGCGAGGAGAACAAGGCCAGGGCGGCACTCGCCCCCTGGCGCGAACGGCTGGCCGGCAAGCGCGCGCTGATCTTCTCCGGCGGGGTGAAATCCTGGTCGGTGGTCTCGGCGCTGCAGGATCTCGGCGTCGAGGTGATCGCCACCGGCACCGAGAAATCCACCGAGGAGGACCGCGCGCGGATCCGCGAACTGATGGGGGCGAACGCCCGGATGATCGACGACAACGACCAGGGCGCGCTGATCGCCACCTGCATCGAGAGCGGCGCCGACATCCTGATCGCCGGCGGCCGCTACCTGTACGCCGCGCTCAAGGCGCGCCTGGCGTTCCTCGACATCAACCACGAACGCGACTTCGGCTACGCAGGCTACGCAGGCTTCGTCGAACTGGCCCGCCAGCTGGCGCTGGCCGTGCACAGCCCGGTGTGGCAGCGCGTGCGCCAGGAGCCGCGCTGGGTGCGCGCGAGCACCACGACAGCCCTGCGGGAGGAAGCCTGACATGGCCCGGATCGTCCAGACCAACAAGCCGCTGAGCGTCAACCCGCTGCGCGTCAGCCAGCCGATGGGCGCCGCGCTGGCCTTCCTCGGCCTGGCCCGCAGCCTGCCGCTGGAACACGGCGCCCAGGGCTGCACGGCGTTCAGCAAGGTGTTCTTCACCCGCCACTTCCGCGAGCCCATCCCGCTGCAGACCACCGCGCTGGACATGTTCAGCAGCGTGCTCGGCGGCGACGAGCGGCTGCACGAGGGCCTGGCCACGGTGATCGACGAACACCGCCCGGAGGTGGTCGGGCTGGTCACCACCGGCCTGGTGGAAATGCAGGGCGCCGACATCCGCCGCGTGCTGCGCAGCTTCCATGCCGGGCGCTGCGAAAGCGCCAGCGTCGTCGCGGTGAACACCCCGGACACCCTCGGCGGGCTGGAGAGCGGCTACGCCCTGGCGGTGCAGGCGATCATCGCGGCCCTGGTGCCGGACGCCGTACTGCCGGCGGCGCAGCGCGCCCATCGCCAGGTCAACCTGCTGGCCGGATCGATGCTGACCCCCGCCGACGTCGAGGCGATCCGCGAATGGATCGAGGCCTTCGGCCTGCAGGCGGTGATCCTCCCCGATCTGGCCGACTCCCTCGACGGCCACCTGACGCCCCAGGGCTACAGCACCCTGACCAGCGGCGGCACCAGCCGCCAGGCGATCGCCGCCATGGGCCGCTCGGCGCTGACCCTGGTGATCGGCGACTCCCTCGGCAGCGCCGCCGACCTCTTGCAGGCGCGCACCGGGGTGCCGGACCTGCGCCTGCCCGGGCTGACCGCGCTGGCCGACTGCGACGCCTTCGTCCAGGCGCTCGCCGACGTCTCCGGCCGCCCGGTGCCGGCACGCATCCTCCGCCAGCGCGAGCAACTGCTCGACGCCCTGGTCGACAGCTACGTCCCGGTCGGCGGCGCGCGCATCGCCATCGGCGCCGACGCCGACCAGCTGGTGGCCCTCGGGCGCTTTCTCGACGACATCGGCGCCCGCCTGGTCGCCGCGGTCAGCCCCTGCCGCACGACGGCGCTGCAGGCGCTGAACGTCGAGGAGGTGGTGGTCGGCGACTTCGAGGATCTCGAAGAGCGCGCCCGCGAAGCCTCCGCGCAGCTGCTGATCGGCAACTCCCACGCCCTGCAGAGCGCCGAGCGCCTGGGCATCCCGCTGCTGCGCGCGGGCTTCCCGCAGTACGACCACTACGGCGCCGCGGCGCGCCTGTGGGTCGGCTACCGCGGCGCGCGCCAGCTGCTCTTCGAACTGGCCAACCTGTTCGCCCCCCGGGGCGCCGGCATCGCCCCCTACCACTCGCCGCTGCGCCAGGACTTCGACGGCGCCGCCGAACCTTCCGCGAGGAGCATCTCCGCATGATCAAAGTCGCCTTCGCCTCCAACGACCGCGTCAACGTCAACCTGCACTTCGGCGCCGCCGACACCCTGGTGGTCTACGACGTCTCGCCGGGCTACGCCGAACTGCTCGGCGTCGGCGAATTCGTCAAGGTCGACATGAAGGGCGAGAACCGCCTCAAGGCCCTGTCCACCGACGAGGAAACCACCAACGTCGTCGACCTGCAGCTCAGCGCCGAGGAACTGGAACGCCTCGCCGCCAAGCCGCCGGAAGACAAGGTGATCGCCAAGCTGGAGTTCCTCGACGGCTGCTCGGCGATCTACGCCGCCTCGATCGGCACCTCGTCGATCAAGCGGCTGATCGCCGCCGGCATCCAGCCGATCATCGTCGGCACCGGCCAGACCATCGAGGACCTGCTCAACGAGGTCAGCCTCGCCCTGCACTGCGGCGGCCTGAGCTGGGTGGAGCGCGCCAGGGCCAAGGCCGAACGCACCGCCCAGGCCCCCGCCGCGCCCCGCGAAACCGGCGGCGGGCTGCGCCTGATCACCTCCATCGACGAGCTGGAGTAGCCGTCATCTCCCGTGCGCTGCTACAGAGGCGGCGGGAGACGCTCAGTGCATCGAGTGATGATGCGCGGAATGCCCCTCCACGGCGTCCTTGCCGTGGTCGCCGAGCTGGGCGCCGATCCAGGCGTGAAGCGCATGGATCAGCTCGGGCCTGCTGGCGATGAACTGCAGCTGCGCACCGTTCTGGATATCCGCATACTTCACCGACATCTCGCCCGGCCTGGCCTGCCTGAGCGCCTCGAGGCCCGGCATGTCGTGGCCATGGATGGTTTCCGGGCCGGAAAAATCGCCCTTGGCGAACTGATCGCCGATGTCCTGCAGATGCTGACGGATCAGCCTCAGCTGGGCAGGGTCCGCACCGTCCTTCAAGACGACTTTCTGTACGCCGCCGTCAGGCGTTCTTTCAAAGATATGCGTGGTCTGGCTCAAGGCGAAGGGCATCACCTGCGTACCACGCCGGGCGACCTCCGCCTGGCGCTCGGGCGATGCCTGCGACGCGAATGCCTGGCCGGAAAGACATACAGCGATGCCCAGTACCGACAAGAGCCTCAACGATCTTTCCATGGAATTCAAAATACCCTCCTGCATCAAATGCCTGTTCAACGCCTCAACGACCGGCCAGCGACTTGCCTGCGGCAAGTTCCGAAGCCGGCAGTTCTTCAACCGGCCATCAGCCGCCGGCCATTGCCGAAACAATACATTCTCACCCGGTTCCCGCTCACCTTTTGGGGGCGAACGGCATGCCCGGACCTCTCCCCTCTCCCTGGCCGGGAATACGACTGCATGGATGCAGGAGATAGGCCGGCGCAGGAGGCCAAAGCCGAGGGGCCGGGGGAGAGGGGAAGCAGGCCGTCGTTCCCAAAGATCGCTGCAGGCTTGAGCCGGGGTTTCACGAACATGCTCTAGTGGCCTGCCTGATTAGTCCACTAACTCATTCCGGATTACTGCCAGCTTTGCTCGATGCACGGAGCTGATAATCGACTCAGCCGTTTTGCTCCAGCGGAACGGCTTGGTCGAATGTTCGTTATGAGCCTCAATGAAGCGACGAATAGCCGCTCTCAGGTCAGCCACGCTGTAATTGCATGTGGTTGTCGGGGGGTTACCAGCTGCCCGCAGGCGACGGCGGCCAGCTGTTCATCAGGCTCATGCCCTTCTCGCGACCACGATCGCGTCGAGCGACTGCGCGATGAGGCTCCCCACGCGGCCGAGCGGGCGGATCGGGTCGCCGGCCGAATCCTCGACCTGCAGCGTGGCCCGGTCCTGCAGGGCGCTGAGCGGGTATGCGATATAAGGGTCGAACGGGCCGACGGCGACGCCGATCCGAAGATCGGCCAGCACGGCGGAACTGGCGAAGAACAGTGCAGCGGCGAGCAGGGCTGCGCGCCGGCGGGCGAAGGCCCGGAAGAAACTGGCGGTATGCATGACGGCACCGTGCTTATTGTTGTTGGTGGCTTTCGTTCGTCTGGCAGGATTGGACTCTGATTGGAAATAAAATTCCAATAAATACAATTTAAGAATTTTATTTCCAAAAGCACCCCGGAAAATACCTTCTCACCCGCGTCCCAGACACTCCCGGGCCAAACAAACAATTGATAAGCATTATCATCTGAATTAAAGTCCCGGCTTCTGCGCAGCGCTGCTGCCTATCGCCAAGGAGTGGAGCCCCGATGTTCGAGCTGGACGACGTCAGCTTCAGCCTGCCCGGCCGCCACCTGCTGCAGCAGGTCAGCCTGCAGATTCCCCACGGCCAGATGGTCGGCCTGATCGGCCACAACGGCTCGGGCAAGTCGACCCTGATCAAGCTGCTAGCCCGCCAGCTCGTCCCGGCCGGCGGCCACCTGCGGCTGGACGGCAAACCGCTGGACGCGTGGTCCGAGCGTGAATTCGCCCGTCACGTCGCCTACCTGCCACAGCAACTGCCGGCGGCGGAAAGCCTGACGGTGCGCGAGCTGGTCGGCTTCGGCCGCTACCCCTGGCACGGCCTGCTCGGGCGCTTCACCGCCGACGACCGGGTCCACGTCGACCGCGCCCTCGAGCTGACCGGCACCGCCGGCTTCGCCGAGCGGCTGGCCGATCAGCTCTCCGGCGGCGAGCGCCAGCGCGTCTGGCTGGCCATGCTGCTGGCGCAGAACAGCCGCTACCTGCTGCTCGACGAGCCGACCTCGGCGCTGGATCTCGCCCATCAGGTGGAAGTCCTCGCCCTGGTCCGCGACCTCAGCCGCCACCTCGGGCTCGGCGTGGTGGTGGTGCTCCACGACATCAACATGGCCGCCCGCTACTGCGACCGCCTGGTCGCCCTGCACAGCGGGCGCCTGCTGTTCAGCGGTACGCCGGCCGCGCTGATGAACCCCGCCACCCTGGAGGCGATCTACGGCATCCCGATGCGCGTGCTGCAGCATCCCGAGGCCGGCCAGCCGATCGCCGTGGTGCACTGATGCGCGCCCTGCTCGCCGCGCTGCTGCTGGCGCTCGCCACGCCCCTGCCGGCCGCGCCGCCGCAGCGCATCGCCACGGTCGACTGGGGGCTGGCCGAAACCCTGCTCGGCCTCGGCGTGACGCCGGTCGGCGTGGCGCAGCTCGACGGCTACCGGCGCTGGGTCGGCGAGCCGGCGCTGCCGGCCGACGTGGTCGACCTCGGCCTGCGCGTCGAGCCGAACCTGGAGCTGCTCGCCGAACTCAAGCCCGAGCTGATCCTGATCAGCCCGCAGTTCGAGAACGCCCGCGCCCGTCTGGAACGCATCGCCCCGGTGCAGAGCCTGGCGCTGTTCACCCCGGACGGCGAGGCCTACAGCGGCGCCCAGCGGGTGGTCCGCGAGCTGGCCGGGCTGCTCGGCCGCGAGGCCGCCGGCGAGGCGCTGATCGCCCGCGTCGACGCCCGTCTGGCGGCGGTCCGTGCGCGGCTGGCCGAACGTCCGCAGCCGCCGCTCTACGTGGCCAGCTTCCTCGATGCGCGGCACGTCCGCCTGTTCGGCGCGCAGAGCCTCTACCAGGGGGTACTCGAACGGGTCGGCCTGGAGAACGCCTGGCGCGGGCGCACCAACTACTGGGGCTTCGCCCAGGTCGGCATCGAGCGGCTGGCCGAACGCCCGGAGGCGGCGCTGCTCTACCTCGAACCGCTGCCGCCGGATGCCGCGCGCGGCCTGGCCGCCAGCCCGCTCTGGCAGCGCCTGCCGCTGGTCCGCGCCGGGCGCGCGCACGCCCTGCCGCCGGTGTGGAGCTTCAACGGCCTGCTCGCCGCCGAACGCTTCGCCGGGCTGCTCGAAGCGCAGCTGACCGCCACCCCGCCTTCGGACTCCGAAAGGGCCCAGCCATGACCGACCTGCCCAGCGCCGCCCTGCCGGCGACCCTTTCCCATCCGGCCTCCCGCACGCCGCTGCCGCTGTGCCTCGCCCTGCTGCTCGCCGCCGCCGCGCTGGCCGGCGCCGACCTCGCCGCGCGCCTGCCGGCCGCGCAGTGGCTGCCGGCGCTGTTCGCCCCGGCGGCGGACGACATGCGCCAGCTGCTGCTGCACTTCAGCTGGCTGCCGC
Organism: Azotobacter chroococcum; assembly: GCF_002220155.1. NCBI lineage: Bacteria > Pseudomonadati > Pseudomonadota > Gammaproteobacteria > Pseudomonadales > Pseudomonadaceae > Azotobacter > Azotobacter chroococcum. Next base: position 4,335,185 of record NZ_CP011835.1, read on the forward strand.
GCCTGTGCATGGCCGCGCTGTGCGGCGCCGCGCTGGCGCTGGCCGGCACCCTGATGCAACAGGTGCTGCGCAACCCGCTGGCCTCGCCGGGCACCCTCGGCGTGGCCAGCGGCGCCCAGCTCGCGCTGGCGCTGGCCACCCTGTGGGCGCCGCAACTCCTGGTCGACGGCCGCGAATGGGTGGCCCTGGCCGGCGGCGGCCTGGCCACCCTGCTGGTGTTCGCCCTCGCCTGGCGGCGCGGCCTGGCGCCCCTGACGGTGATCCTCGCCGGGCTGGTGGTCGGCCTCTACCTCGGCGCCCTGGCCAAGGGCCTGATGCTGGCCCGCGAGCAGGACCTCAGCGCGGTGTTCATCTGGGGCTCCGGCTCGCTCAGCCAGAACGGCTGGCAGGGCGTGGCCTTTCTGCTGCCGCGCCTGGCCGTGGCGTTGCTCCTGCTGCTGCCGCTGCTGCGCCCGCTCGCCCTGCTGGAGCTGGACGACAGCGGCGCGCGCAGCCTCGGCGTGCCGCTCGGCCTGCTGCGCTTCATCGGCCTGGCCCTGGCGGTCTACGTCAGCGCCTGCGTGACCAGCGCCGTCGGGGTGATCGGCTTCATCGGCCTGGCCGCCCCGGCCATCGCCCGCCTGCTCGGCGCGCGGCGCTTCAGCCAGCGCCTGCTCTGGGCGCCGCTGCTCGGTGCGGCGCTGCTGCTGCTCACCGACCTGGCGATCCAGCGCCTAGCCGGGCCGCTGGCCGAGCTGCTGCCGACCGGCGCCGCCACCGCCCTGCTCGGCGCGCCCTTGCTGCTCTGGCTGCTGCCGCGCCTGCAACTGACCGGCGGACGCCCGCAGCCCACTGCCGGCGCTGCAGCCTGGCGTCATCCGCGGCCGCGGCAACGGCTCGCCCTGCTCGGCGCCCTGCTGCTGCTCGGCGTGCCGCTCGCCCTCGGCGTCGGCCAGGGCCTGCACGGCTGGGGCTGGCAGCTCGACGGCGCGCTGCTCGACTGGCGCCTGCCGCGGGTGGTGGTCGCCCTCGGCGCGGGCGTCCTGCTGGCGCTGGCCGGCACCCTGGTGCAGCGGCTCACTGCCAACCCGATGGCCAGCCCCGAGGTGCTCGGCCTCGGCGCCGGCGCGGCGCTCGGTCTGGTGGCGCTGCTCTTCCTGCTGCCCGGCGCCGGCCTGGCATTGAAGCTGCCGCTCGGCGCCGGCGGCGCCCTGGCGGTGCTGCTCTTGATCGTGGCGATGAGCCACAGGAGCGGCTTCGCCCCCGAGCGGGTGCTGCTGATCGGCATCGCCCTGACCGCCTTCTTCGACGCGCTGCAGGTGATCCTGCTGGCCGGCGGCGACCCGCGCGGGCAGAGCCTGCTCGGCTGGATGTCCGGCTCCACCTATTTCGTCGACGCGCCGACCGCCTGGGCGCTGCTCGCCGGCGCCCTGCTGCTGCTCGCGGCGACCCTGCCCTGCGTGCGCTGGCTGGAGCTGCTGCCGCTCGGCGAGGGCAGCGCGCGCGCCCTCGGCGTGCCGCTGGGACGCAGCCGGCTATGCCTGCTGCTGCTGGCGGCGCTGATGACTGCCGGGGCGACCCTGGTGGTCGGCCCGCTGAGTTTCGTCGGCCTGCTCGCCCCGCACCTGGCGCGCCTGCTCGGCCTGACCCGGGCATTGCCGCAACTGCTCGGCGCCAGCCTGCTCGGCGCGCTGACCCTGCTGCTGGCCGACTGGCTGGGGCGCAACCTGCTGTTCCCCCTGCAACTGCCGGCCGGCCTGCTCGCCTCGCTGGTCGGCGGGGCCTACTTCATGTTCTGCCTGGGACGGCGCTGAGGGGCGGTCGGGATCGGTCGGAGCCGGCGCGCAGGCATAACAACGTAGAGCGGGTGCAACCCGCCGTTTCGGGGCGGGCCTTTGCCATTTCCGGCGGGTTTCACCCGCCCTACGGGGCTGAGGGACGGGTCGGGATCGGTCAGAGCCGGCGCGCAGGCATAACAACGTAGGGCAATGAAATGGACTCCCCCCTCCTACGGCGTCAACGCGCCAGGCTGAAGTTGCTGGAAACAGCAGTCACCCGAGGAGGGAGTCCCCATGAAACTCAAGCGGATAGGCGTCGATTGGGCAAAGCAGGTATTCCAGCTTCATGGCGTCGACAGCCACGAGCAGGCGGTCTGCCGCAAGCAGCTCAAGCGCTCGCAAATGCTGGACTTCTTTCGTCGACTCGAGCCCTGCACGGTGGCGATGGAGGCCTGTGGCAGTGCCCATTACTGGGCGCGAGAACTGCGGACCCTCGGGCACGAAGTGCGTCTGATCGCGCCGCAGTTCGTCAAACCCTACGTCAAGAGCGGCAAGAACGACGCCAATGACGCCGAGGCGATCTGTGAGGCGGCCAGTCGACCGAGCATGCGCTATGTCGAGGTGAAGAGCGCCGGGCAGCAGGCCAGCCAGGCGCTGCACCGGATCAGGAGCCGCCTGATCCGGGCACGGACGGCGCTGGTCAACGAGATTCGCGGGCTGCTGGGCGAGTTTGGCCTGGTCGAAGCCCGGCACGGCGTTGCAGCCACCCGCCGACTGACGCAGACGGCTCTGGATGCGCAGAACGGCTTGCCCGGGCAGATGCGCGAGCTGCTGGCGGAGTTGAGCGGCGAGCTGGACGAGCACGATGCGCGGTTGTCCCGTCTCGACGACATGATCCAGCGCCAGGCTCGCGAGGACGAACGCGTGGGGCGCCTGCTGCACGGTCCGATCACGGCCACCGCCCTGGTGTCGGCCGTGGGCGATGCTCGCCAGTTCAGCAGCGCCCGGCAGTTCGCTGCCTGGCTGGGGCTGGTTCCCCGCCAGCACTCCAGCGGTGGCAAGGAGCGCCTGGGGGCGATCAACACGCGGGGCGATAGCTACTTGCGGACCCTGCTGATTCACGGCGCCCGGGCAGTGCTCAGGCACTGCCAGGACAAGGCCGACCGGCGCAGTCAGTGGCTTCGGCAACGGGTCTGCCGGCGCAACCCGAACATCGCCACGGTTGCCCTGGCGAACAAGAATGCCCGGATCGTCTGGGCGATCCTCAGCCGGGGCGAGGGTTATTGGCCAGGCTGAGCCCCGGGTTGTACAGCCGGGGAGACGTTGAGCGGTAGATCCACCACGATTGCACAGTGACGCAGCGATGACGAACCGGGCGAACCGGCATGTGTGAAACCTGCTTGCACCCCAGGCCCTCTGGTTACCAAGGCCGCTAGGGCGATCAGGCGCACATGAGCGGACATTCATCATGGCTCGGGGCAAACAGAGCTCCATCGAAAGCCGGATATACGGAAGCAGTCGTACCACGGTCGTCGACAAAGCGTTTCACTGGCAAACCGGGGGGAGTCCATATACGGGTGAAACCCGCCATTGTGCGTCGGGCGTTGGCCATGTCCGGCGGGTTTCACCCGCCCTACAGGGGCGGCGCGTCCCGGCGCGGGCAGTCGTCGCAGAGCGGCAGGCCGAGGCGGTCGAGGATGCAGCAGCCGCGGCGCTGCCGCCGCGGCGGCCGGCCGGCGCCCTCGGGAAGGTAGCGGACCGGCTCGAACAGCGGGTTGCGCGTGCCGTCCGGGCGCAGGGGGGACGCCAGCAGGGCGCGGCCGTCGGCCAGCCGGGCGGCGGGCAGCGGCAGGGCCTCGAGCTGGCCGAGGAACCATTCGAAGTAGTCGCCGGCATTGCCCCAGAACAGCCGCGGCGCCGCCTTGGAATGCGCGGCGAGGATCTGGATCAGCGGCTGCAGGTGGCCGTCGAGCAGTTCGGCGAAGCGCGCGAAGGGATCGGGCGGGCTCGCCCAGGCTGCGCCGCCATGCGCCAGCTTGAAGGCTTCGGGCAGGCCGTCGGCGCCGGCCACCACCCCGATGTCGTCGAGATCCAGCGGCAGGCGCCAGTCGAGGATGAGGCTCGCGGCCAATACCGGCGGCAGCAGCCGGCGGAAGTAGTATTTCGACCACAGCGACAGCCGCGCGCGCGGGTCGCCGCCGGCGTATTCGGGGGCGAAGCGCGCCAGCTGCCCGTCGAGCTGCGCGGGAGAAAGGAAGACGCGCGCCGGCAGGGCGGCGCGCGGGTCGTCGGCCAGGGTCAGCACGTCGCGGTAAGCAGCGAAGGCGCCCTGGAACAGGGGAGCGAGCGGCGGGATCACTCAGGCACAGGCCGCCTGCGGCTGGCGGCAGGCCGCGAGCAGCGCCTCGGCCACCTCCTGGGAGCGCACCGCGACCACCGACAGCAGGGTGTCGCTGAGCCCGTGGCTGTCCTCGCAGCAGCCCTGCAGGAAGATGTTCGGCTGGAACCCGGCGCGGGTCGGCAGGCGGTAGCTGCGCTCCAGCCCGGCGTCCTTGTGCAGGTGGCGCTCGATGCCTTCCAGCAGGCGCCAGTGGGCGTCGCGGCGGTAGCCGGTGGCGAGCACCAGCAGGTCGAACGCGTGCACTTCCTCGCCGCCGTCCCGGGTGTCGCGCAGGCTCAGGCGCAGGCCGTCGGCGCCGGGCGTCACCGCCTGGACCTGCCGATTGGCGAGCAGGCGGCGCTGCTCGGCGCCGATCACCTGCTGCTGGTAGAGGTCCTGGTAGATGCTCTCGATCAGGTCCAGGTTGACCACCGAATAGTTGGTGTGGCTGAGCGAGCGGATCAGCTGCTGGCGGGCGGCCTGCGGCTGGCGGTAGACCACGTCGGTGAAGGCCGGGTCGAAGATCTCGTTGACGAAGGGGCTGTCGTCCGCCGGGCGCATCGCCTGGGCGCGCATCACCAGGCTGATCTCGGCCTGCGGATAGCGGCCGGCGAGGTCGCTGTAGATCTCCGCGGCGCTCTGCCCGGAGCCGAGCACTGCCACCCGGTAGCGGCCCTCGCGCTCGGGGCAGCACTGGCCGATGCGCTCCAGGTACTGCGAGGAATGGATCAGCCGCGGCTCGCCCCTGAGGCCGGCGAACAGCTCGGGGATCGCCGCCTGGGCGCCGATGCCGACCACCAGGTTGCGGGTCAGCCGGGTATGCGTGCGGCCGTCGGCCAGCCGCGAGACCACCCGCAGGCGCTGCACCTCGCCGCGCTCCTCGACGCCCTCCACGGCGACCACCTGTTCGCCGTAGTGCACGCGCTCGGCGAAGTGGCCGGCGGCCCAGCGCAGGTAGTCGTTGTACTCGATGCGCGACGGGTTGCAGCTGCCGAGGTTGATGAAGGGCAGCAGGCGCTGCTTCTCGTGCAGGTAGTTGACGAAGGTGAAGCGGCTCGCCGGATTGCGCAGGGTCGCCAGGTCCTTGAGGTAGGAGATCTGCATGCGGCTGTTCTCCAGCAGCATGCCGCCGTGCCATTCGAAGGCCGGCTTGCTATCCAGGAAGCAATAGCGCAGCCCGGACTCGCGGGTCCTGGAGTCCTCCTCCAGGGCAATGGCGATGGCCAGGTTGGCCGGGCCGAAGCCCACGCCGATCACGTCGTATTCCAGCGTTTCTATGCTCATGTGCAATGTCGATCCTGTCGTCTGTGACATTCCAAGGATGGCCGCCGGGCCGCGCTGCGGGCGCGGAGGGCCGGGTCCCTGCCTGACCTCATCAGTGGTGTGGCCGCGTGGATCGCGACTCGCTTTTTAAACGTTGCTCACGCCAGCCGGCAGCGGGCGAAGAAGGCTTCGCGCTCCAGCACCATCAGGGCGGCGCGCTTGTGCGGGAAATCGAACTCCTTGAGCCGGGCGAAGCCCAGGGCCTGGAGGTGCTGGATCATCCGCGCGTTGTCGGCGCGCGGCTCGCAGACGATGCGCCGGGTGCGCGGCTCGTCGAGGAACAGGTAGTGGGCCAGCGCGCCGAGCCAGGCGGCAACCCTGTGCGGGCCGCGGTGGCGGTCCTCGCCGACCAGCATGTGGATGCCGCGGTCGTAGTCGTCGACCGCATAGAAGGGCGCGATACGGTCCTCCTTGGCCCAGTAGGCCTCGTAGTAGGCGAAGGGCTCGTCGTCGAAGGCACCGATCAGGGTCAGCACCCGCGGGTCGGCGGCCAGCTCCTCGAGGTAGCGGCGGTGCCGCGCCAGGTCGCCCTCCTCCTGCCAGAAGGCAGCCACCCGCGGATGGTTCTGCCAGCGGTTGAAGCGCGCCAGGTCCTCCTCGACGTCGAGGGTGCGCAGCGCCACCCAGGCGCCGAGGCGGGCGTCGAAGCGCCGGTAGACCTCGCCCTGCGGCTTGGGCGGGCGACGCGGATGGCGCCGCCCGGAGGCGTGCATGCACATCTGCTCGGGATAGCCGGCGCTGCGCCGGCCGCGCAGCCAGAGCCCCGGCAGCTGCCAGAAGGCGGCGCGCTCGATGAGCGGCACCCCTGCGTCGAGACGGACCAGGCCGTTCTCCAGCAGCGCTTCCGGCACCCCGCCGGGCAGGGCCAGCGCCAGGCGCTGGCAGTCGGGCTCGCGGCTGAAGCGCCAGTAGGCCAGCGCCTGCAGGGCGAATTCCGGCTCGGCCGGCGGCTGGCAGTGCAGCGTTCCGTCGGCGCCCTCCAGGCGCAGCAGCGGCGCGCCGTCGAGCAGCAGCAGGCTGCCCTCGGCGGACAGCCGCCGGCCGTCGGGCAGCGGCAGTTCGGCGTTACCAGGAGTAGGTGAGAGAGGCTGTGACATTGCGGCGGTTCCCATACCAGCAGTAGTAGTCGCAGGTGGCGACGAACTTCTTGTCGGTCACGTTGGTGGCGTTGAGCTGCAGCTTGATAGCGTCCCAGCTGTAGCTGGCCATGGCGTCGTACAGGGTGTAGGACGGGACTTCCATGGTCTCGGTGTTGTCGCCCCAGCTGTTGCCGGTGTAGCGCGCGCCGCCGCCCAGGGCGAGGCCGTCCAGCGGACCGCCCCTGAAGGTGTAGACCGCCCACAGCGAGGCCATGCGGTCGGCGACCTGCGAGGGGGTCTTGCCGCGCTCATTGGCGCGCGGCGACTTGGTGGTCTCGGCGTCGAGGTAGGTCATCGAGCCGGTCAGGCTCAGGCGCTCGGTGACGTTGGCCACCGCCTCGAACTCGATGCCCTTGGTGCGCACCTCGCCCAGCTGGGTCTGGATGCCGCCGCTGGTGTTCTTGCGCACGTTGCTCTGGGTCAGCTCGAACACCGCGAGGTTGAAGGAGCCGTCGAAGCCGGGCGGCTGGTACTTGATGCCGGCCTCCCACTGTTCGCCCTCCTCCGGCTCGAAGGGATCGCCGGTGCGGCCGTTGACCTCGGCGACCGGCAGGAAGAACTCCGAGTAGCTGAAGTAGGGGGTCAGGCCGTTGTCGAACAGGTAGGCCAGCCCGGCGTTCCAGGTGAATTCCTCGTCGCGGACGTTCTTGTCCACCCCGGTGGTGCGGTTGTCGATGTCGGCGCGCGACTTGTCGTAGCGCCCGCCGAGCAGCAGCACCCAGCGGTCGTCGAACTTGACCTGCTCCTGCAGGTAGAGGCCGAGCTGGTCGAAGCGGGTGCGGAAGTCCTGCAGGTCGGCGTCGGTCACCGGGCGCAGGGTGGAGGTGACCAGGCTGACCCGGCCTCCGTAGCTGGGGTTATAGATGTCGATGGGGCTGAGCACGATCGGGTCGCTGGCGTAGTCCTTGTCGTCGATGTCGAGCTTCTGGTAGTCGAGGCCCATCAGCAGGGTGCTCTTCAGGCGGTCGCCTTCCCACTTGTAGACCACGCGGTTGTCCACCGAGATCGAGTCGGACTGGCCGTCGGCGTTGCTCAGCCCGCGCATCAGCTGGCGGCGGGCCGGGTCGGAACCGGGTATCAGGTCGTTCAGGTAGCCGGCGCTGTACATCTGCCGCAGCTCGACGTCCATGTGCCCGTAGCGCAGGTTCTGCTGGAACGACCAAGCGTCGTTGAAGCGGTGGCTGAACTCGTAGCCGAAGCTGTACTGGTGGCGCTCGAACTTCTCGTAGTTCGGATCGCCCACCGCGTCGTTGTCGTGGATCTGCCCGTTGGCGGTGTGGGTCAGGCTGCCCTCGGCGGGCAGGAACTGCAGCATCGGGTCGGAGTTGTCGCGGTCCAGGCTAGCGCGCAGGGTCAGCGCGGTGTCGTCGGTGAAGTTGAAGGTCAGCGTCGGCGCGAACAGCATGCGCTCGGCGTTGACGTGGTCGACCTGGGTGCCGTTGTCGCGGCTGAGCGCGGTGATCCGGTAGAGGATGCGCCCCTCGTCGTCGAGCGGACCGCCCATGTCCAGGGTCATCTGCTTGTGGTCATAGCTGCCGTACTGCACGCCGACCTCGCCGAAGGCGGTGGAGGGCGCCCGCTTGCTGACCAGGTTGATCGCCCCGCCCGGCGGGTTCTGGCCGTAGAGCACCGAGGCGGCGCCCTTCAGCACCTCGACCCGTTCGAGCATGAAGGGGTCGATCTGCCAGCTGAAGAAGCCGGAGGAATGCACCCGGTTGCCGTCGCGGTAGAGGCCGTTGTTGGCCTGCTTGAAGCCGCGGATGATGAACCAGTCCTGCTTGTTGTCCTCGCCGAAGTAGCCGGCCTGCACGCCGGCAGTGTAGCGCAGGGCGTCGCTGACGCTGACCACCTTGCGGTCGCGCATCTGCTGCTCGGTGGTGATCGACACCGCCCGCGGGATCTCGTTGAGCGCCGTGTCGGTCTTGGTCGCGGACAGGGTGCGCTTGGCGGTGTAGCCGGTGTCCGGGCCGACCGGGCTGTCGGCTTTGTCGACCACCGTGACCTGCTCCAGCTGCAGCGCGCCCTTGTCCTCCTCGTCCTCCTCGACGGCACCGGCCGGCATGGCCCCGCGCCCAGCGCGCAGAGCAGCGCCACGGCCAGACGGCCTCGGGCGAAGGGAGCAGACCGCCCCCATGGATGATGCAACAACCTCATGCTCCTGACTCCCCCGCAAACCATAAATAAGAAGGCTTCTTGTTTGCATCCGGACTGCCTGTAAAGACGGATCGGGGCGGGGAAAATTTAGGGATTTCCGGTAAAAGATTGTTTCATTGCGGCAAGGGATTGATCTGCAATGGAATAAAAGCACGCAGCGCACAGGGTGGGTAACCGCGCAGCGTTACCCACCAACGGCAGCGCCCCCCTACCCCTCCAGCCCGTCCAGCACCTGCGCCAGCCCGGCGAGCACCTCAGCGGCGCGGACGATGCCCAGGTGGTCGGTATCGACGATCCGCTCGCCGGCCGGCTCGCCCAGCACCCGGCGCAGCCCGGCGCGCAGCAGGTCGGCGCGCCCCGGCGGCTGCGCCGCCCACCAGCAGTGCGGGCGCACCGAAACCTGCGGCAAGCGGTAGCCGGCGCACAGGCGGCGCAGGTGCTGCTCCACCGACCAGGCGAACAGCAGCTCCTCCAGGCTCTGCCGGGCCAGGGCGTCCAGCGGCTGCGCGGCCAGCCAGGCGCGGCAGGCCGCCGGCCAGTCCAGCGGCGCCAGCGGCGCGAGCCGCTCCAGCAACTGGTCCGGCGCCGCCAGCTCCGGCAGCAGCAGGCGCAGGTGCCCGGCGAAACGCACCCGCGCCTCGGGATGGCGGGCGTCGTCGGCGGGGATCTCGGTGCCCGGCACGTAGCAGTCGAGCAGGCCGAGGAAGGCCACCGTCTCGCCGCGCGCCTCCAGCCGCGCCGCCAGCTCCAGCGCCAGGCTGCCGCCCAGCGACCAGCCGAGCAGCCGGTACGGCCCCTGCGGCTGTTCGGCGAGCAGCGCGTCCAGATAGGCGTCGGCCATCGCCGCGAGGCTTTCGTCGCGCCACTGCGGGTCAAGGAAGCTGCGGCACTGCAGGCCCAGCAGGCTGTGCCGGCCCTCCAGCGCTGCGGCCAGCGGCTGGTAGCCGGTGGCCCGGCCGGTGACCGGGTGCAGGCAGAACAGCGGCGTGACAGGCGCGGTCCGGCGTGACAGGCGCACCAGCGGCAAAGGCCCGGCGGCGCCGGCGCGGGCCAATGCGTCGAGCAGCGCCAGCAGCTCGCGGCGGAAGGCCTCGGCCAGCGCGCGGATGGCCTCCTCGGCGTAGTGGCCGGCGGCATATTCCCAGGCCAGCGCCAGCGCGCCGTCGAAGATCTGCCCGTTGACGGCCAGCGGACTGCCCAGCGGGTTGTCAGGCGCCTGCTGGGCGCCGCCGCCTTCAAGCGGGCGGAACCAGCCGTCCGCCTCGCCGGCGTACTGGCCGAGGTAGTTGAAGGTCAGCTGCGCCGCCGGCAGCGCGGCCAGGGCGGCGCGCGCCTCGGGCGTGCCGAGCCAGCGCAGCGCGCCGTAGCCGACACCGCCGCGCGGCACCTGGAGCAGCCCGGCGAGCACCCGCTCCAGCTGCGCGAGCGGATCGCCGGCCGGCAGCAGGCGCAGCGGGTAGAGGCTGGTGAACCAGCCGACCGTGCGGCTCGGGTCGAGCCCTTCGGCCAGCGCCTCGCGGCCATGGCCTTCGAGATCGACGCGCAGCGCCGGCGCGCCGCTCCGGGCGCAGTAGGCCCGGGTCAGGGCGGCGAGCAGCAGGGCGTCGACACGCCCGCCGGCCGCGCCGCCGAGCAGCCGCTGCGTGGTCGCACGGTCGAAGGCCAGGCGCAGGCTGCGGCGCTCGGCGAAGCTCGCCCGCGCCACAGGCCGCTCCGGCTCCGGGCCGGACAGCTGCGAGCACCAGAGATCCAGCTCGCGCCGTGCCTCCTCGCCCAGCGCCCAGCGCTGCAGATGCTCGGCCCAGGCCTTGAAGGAGCAGGTCCGCGCCGGCAGTGCGGCGCCCTGCCCCGCCGCCAGCTGCCGGTAGGCGGCCAGCAGATCCTCCAGCAGCACCCGCCAGGATACCCCGTCCACCGCCAGATGGTGGATGGCCAGCAGCAGGCGGTCCGGCTGCCCGCTCTGGCGCAGGTAGAGCGCGCGCAGCAGCGGGCCTTCCTGCAGGTCCAGACTGCGCTGGGCCGCCGCGCAGAAGGCTTCGGCCTCGCCGGCATCGACGGCCTCGCGCCGCCAGAGCAGTTCGTGGCGCTCGTCCAGCGTCCCGTACCACTGGCGCCAGACGCCGTCTTCCTCGGCAAAATGCAGACGCAGCGCGTCGTGGTGCGCCACCAGCGCCTGCAGGGCCTGCTCCAGCAGCACGGGATCGAGCGGGCGCTGCAGCTCCAGCCACAGCGACTGGTTCCAGTGCGCCGGCACGGCCTGGCCGAGGGCGAAGAAATGCGCCTGGATCGGCGTCAGCGGCACGACGCCTTCGGCCGGCCCGGTGTCGACGGCCGGGGCCGCCAGCGGGCGCGCCACGCCGGCCAGATCGGCCAGACGCTGATGCTGGAACAGATCGCGCGGCGTCAGCGCCAGCCCCTGCTGGCGCGCACGGCCGACCACCTGCAGGGCGACGATGGAGTCGCCGCCCAGCGCGAAGAACTGGTCGTTGCGCCCGACCCGCGGCAGGCCCAGCAGCTGCGCCCAGATCTCGGCGAGGATGCGCTCGCTGTCGCCCTGCGGCGCCTCGTAGTCGTCGCGGGCCTGCCACTGCGGCTCGGGCAGCGCGGCGCGGTCCACCTTGCCCGCCGGGGTCAGCGGCAGGCGCTCCAGCACCATCAGCTGCGCGGGGACCATGTAGTCCGGCAGCGCCTCGGCCAGTTGCTTGCGAATCTCGAGCGGATCGAGCGGGCCGCGCGGCACCAGATAGCCCACCAGTTGCCTGCCGGCCGGCGTCTCGCGGGCGATCACCGCCGCCTCGGCCACCTGCGGATGGGCCAGCAGGCGGCTTTCGATCTCGCCCAGCTCGATGCGGAAGCCGCGGATCTTCACCTGCTGGTCGAGCCGCCCCAGGTAGTCCAGTGCGCCGTCTTCACGCCAGCGCACCAGGTCGCCGGTGCGGTACATACGCTCGCCGGGTGCGCCAAACGGGTCCGGCAGGAAGCGCTCGGCGGTCAGCTCGGGGCGCTGGTGATAACCGCGCGCCAGGCCCACCTCGCCGCCGATGTACAGCTCGCCGGCCACGCCGAGCGGCAGCGGGTTGAGTTCGGAATCGAGCACGTACAGCCGGCGCGGGCCGACCGGGGTGCCGATCGGCGCATAGGCGGCGTCCAGCGCCGTGCCGGGGAAGGCCTCCCAGATCAGCGGGGTGACCACCGTCTCGGTGGGGCCGTAGCCGTTGATGATCCGTTTGGGCTGAAGAACTTTCTGCAGGCGCTCGTAGGTCTCGCGGGTGAAGGCCTCGCCGCCGAGGGTCCAGGAGCGCACCGGCAACTTCAGGTCGTGTGCCTCGATCCAGTCGAGCAACTGGCCGACGTAGCTGGGCGGGAAGCAGGCGATGGTCACGCCCTCCTTCTGCAGCACCGCGCAGGTCTGCTCGGCCGTCCACAGCTGCTGGTCGCGGATCACCAGCCGGCTGCCGAAGGCCAGCGGCACCGTCCAGCGCTCCAGGGCGCCGTCGAAGCTGATCGAGGCGAAGTGCAGCTCCACGTCGTCCGGGGTCATGCCGTAGCGCTGGCCGATGGTCTGCACGTGCATGGACAGCCCGGCGTGGTTCACCGCCACGCCCTTGGGCCTGCCCGTCGAGCCGGAGGTGTAGATCAGGTAGGCGAGGTTCTGCGGATGGATAGTCACGGCCGGCAGCTTGGCGCTGTAGTTGCCGGTATCGAGCAGGTCCAGGCAGAGCGCCTCGACGCCCTCGCCCAGCGGCAGCCGTCCGCGCAGGGCCGAGGTGGTGACCAGCCATTTCAGCCCGGAATCCTCGGCCATGTAGGCCAGCCGCTCGCGGGGATAGTCGGGGTCGAGCGGGACGAAGGCGCCGCCGGCCTTGAGGATCGCCAACAACCCTTCGATCATCGCCGTGCCGCGCTCCAGGCACAGGCCGACCCGCGCCTCCGGGCCGACGCCGCAGGCGATCAGGTGCCGGGCCAGGCGGTTGGCGCGGGCCTCCAGCTCGGCGTAGCTGACCCGCGTCGCGCCGTGGACCAGGGCGATGGCCTGCGGGCGCAGGCGGGCCTGCCCGGCGATCAAGTCGGGCAGCAGGCGGGCCGGATCGTGGGACTGGCGGCAGGCGTTCCAGGCCTCCAGTTGCGCCCGGTCCTGCGCATCGAGCAGTTGCAGCTGCGCCAGCGGCCGGTCGAGGGACTCGCCCAGGCGTTCGAGCAGGCCGGCGAAGTGGCCGGCCATGCGCGCCACCAGAGTGCCATCAAGGCGCTCGCGGGCGTGGGTGAACACCAGGCGCAGCGCGCCATCGGCGCCTTCCTCGCTGTCCAGCGCCAGGTCGAAGATGGCGTGCGGCACCGGCTGCTCCAGCGGCGTCAGGCGCAGGCCGGGCAGTTCGTGCAGCGCGCCGAGGTCGCGGCGCTGGTGGTTGAACAGCACCTGGAACAGCGGCGTCTGCCCGGGGCTGCGCGCGGGGGCCAGGGCCTCGACCAGCCGGTCGAACGGCAGGTCCTGGTGCTCCTGGGCCTCCAGGGCGCGTTGGCGCACCTGGCCGAGCAGGTCGCGGAAGCTGTCCTGCGGGCTCAGCTCGGCGCGCAGCACCTGGGTGTTGACGAAGAAACCGATCAGCGGGGCGATCTCCGCCCGCTGGCGGTTGGCCACCGGCACGCCGACGCGGATGTCGCGCTGCCCGCTGTAGCGCGCCAGCAGCAGCTGGAAGGCAGCCAGCAGCAGCTGGAACAGGGTCGCGCCCTCGCCCCGGGCCAGCGCGCCGAGGCGTGCGGCCAGCGCGGCGGGAATCTCCCGCACGAGGCGCTCGGCGCTGCGTCCGGTGCCGCCGTCCTGGCGGTACGGCAGGGCCAGCAGCGGCTGCTCGCCGCCCAGCCGCTCGCGCCAGTAGGCGAGCTGGCGCTCGCCTTCGCCGGCATCCAGCCAGGCGCGCTGCCAGGGGGCGAAGTCGGCATACTGGATCGGCAGGGGCGCGAGCGCCGGCGCCCGGCCCTGCTGCAGCGCGGCGTAGGCGCCGGCCAGCTCGGCGGCGAACACGCCGATCGACCAGCCGTCGGAGACGATGTGGTGGGTGACGATCTGCAGCCGCCAGCGCGCCGCGTCGAGCTGTAGCAGCTGCACCCGCAGCGGCGGGCCGCCGGCCAGGTCGAAGGGCCGCGCGGCATGCGCGTCCGCCAGCTCTTCGAGGCGCTGCGGCGCGCCGCGCAGGTCGTGCTCCTCCAGGGCCGGCGGCCGCGGCGGGTCGATGACCTGCCAGGGCTCGCCGTCGGCTTCGACGAAGCGCGTGCGCAGCGCCTCGTGGCGCTCGACGATCAGGGCCAGCGCGCCGAGCAGGGCCGGGCGGTCCAGCATGCCGTCGAGGGCGAAGGCGCCGACCATGTGGTAGGCGCTGCTCTCCGGCTCCACCTGGCCGGCCAGCCACAGCCGGCGCTGCGCGTGGGAGGCCAGCAGGCGTTCGCCGCGCGGCGCCGGCACCAGCGGCAGCAGCTCGAAGCGGATGCCCCTGGCCTTCAGCAGTTCGAGAAAGCGCCTCTGCTCGGCCGCGCCGAGGGCCAGGAAACGCCGCGCCAGCGCGGCCTTGTCGATCGGATTGCTCACAGTGCCTCCAGCTCGTCGAGCAGCGCCGCCATCTCCTGCAGCGCCCCGTCCTCGCTCCCGGCGCCGGCCGGCGCCTGCGGCGCCAGCGACTCGGCCAGGGCGGCGAGACTGTCCAGTTCGAAGAAGGCGCGCAGCGGCACCTCCAGCTCCAGGCGCTGGCGCACCAGGGCCACCGCCCGGGTGGCCAGCAGCGAATGCCCGCCCAGCTCGAAGAAGTTGTCGTCGAGGCCGACCTGCGGCACTTCCAGCAACTCCGCCCAGATCGCCGCCAGGGCCTGCTCCAGCGCGCTCTGCGGCGCGCGAAAGCTGCGCGTCTGCCAGTGCGGCTCGGGCAGCGCGCGGCGCTCCAGCTTGCCGTTGGGCGACAGCGGCATGCGCGCCAGACGCACCAGCGCCGCCGGCACCATGTGCTCGGGCAGCGCCGCCTTGAGCGCGGCCTTCAGCCCGGCCAGCCAGGCGGCCTCGTCGGCAGGCTCGCCGTCGGCGACCAGATAGCCGACCAGCTGCTTGCCGATCTGCGTGTCGCGGGCCACCACCACGGCTTCGGCGACCCCGGCCCGGGCGGCGAGCAGCGCCTCGATCTCGCCTAGTTCGACGCGAAAGCCGCGGATCTTCACCTGATGGTCGATGCGCCCCAGGTAGTCGACCGCGCCGTCCTCGCGCCAGCGCGCCAGGTCGCCGGTGCGGTACATGCGCGAGCCGGGCGGGCCGAAGGGGTCGGGCAGAAAGCGCTCGGCGGTCAGCGCCGGGCGGCGGTGGTAGCCGCGCGCCAGGCCGATGCCGGCCAGGTACAGCTCGCCCGGCACGCCCACCGGCACGCGCTGGAGCCGGCCGTCGAGGATGTGCAGGCGCAGGTTGGCGATCGGCCGGCCGATCGGCACCGCCGCCCGCCCCTCGTCGACGCAGCTCCAGTGGCTGACGTCGATGGCCGCCTCGGTCGGGCCGTAGAGGTTGTACAGGGCGACGCCCGGCAGGCGCTGGAACAGCCGCGCCTGCAGCTCGACCGGCAGCGCCTCGCCGCTGCAGACGATGCGCGTGAGGCTCCGACAGGCCCCGAGCCCCGGATGGGCGACGAAGGCCTGCAGCATCGAGGGCACGAAGTGCAGGGTGGTGACCCGGTGCCGGTCGATCAGTTCGACCAGCCGCTGCGGGTCGCGGTGGTCGCCCGGCGCGGCGACGGCCAGGCAGGCACCGGTCATCAGCGGCCAGAAGAACTCCCAGACCGAGACGTCGAAGCTGAACGGGGTCTTCTGCAGCACGCAGTCGCCGGGGCCGATGCGGTAGGCCTCCTGCATCCACAGCAGGCGGTTGGCCAGGGCCGCGTGGCTGTTGCCGGCGCCCTTGGGCTGGCCGGTGGAGCCGGAGGTGTAGATGACGTAGGCCAGATCGTCCGGCTGCAGGTCGACCGCCGGCGGCGTGGCCGGCTCGGCGCTGCAGTCTTCCGTGTCCAGGCAGAGCACGGCGAGGCCGTCGGGCAGCGGCAGGCCGTCGAGCAGCCGGCTGTGGCCGAGCAGCAGGGCGATGCCGGAGTCCTCCAGCAGATAGGCCAGGCGCTCGGCCGGGTAGTCCGGGTCAAGCGGCACATAGGCGCCGCCGGCGCGGACGATGGCGTGCAGGCCGAGCACCAGCTCCACCGAGCGCTCCAGGCTGATGCCGACCGGCACGCCGGGGCCGACGCCGCGGGCGCGCAGACGCCGGGCCAGGCGGTTGATCGCGGCGTCCAGCTCGGCGTAGCTGAGCCGGCGCTCGCCGAAAGCCAGCGCCGGGGCGTCCGGGGTGGCCGCGGCCTGCCGGGCGATCAGCGCGCTGACCGGGACGAAGGGGCCGTAGTCGCGCCCGGTACGGTTCCAGGCGGCGATGC
This sequence comes from Azotobacter chroococcum, assembly GCF_002220155.1. Taxonomy (NCBI): domain Bacteria; kingdom Pseudomonadati; phylum Pseudomonadota; class Gammaproteobacteria; order Pseudomonadales; family Pseudomonadaceae; genus Azotobacter; species Azotobacter chroococcum. The sequence goes on from NZ_CP011835.1 coordinate 4,351,383, forward strand.
GCGCCTCCTCCTCCGCGGTCAGCAGCGGCAGCTGGCCGATGGCCTGCTCCGGGTCGTCGCACAGGCCTTCCAGCAGGTGCAGGAAGTGCTGCACCAGGCGCTCGATGCGCGGCGTCCCGAACAGCTCGCAGGCGTAGCCGACGAAGCCGGACAGGCGGCCGTCGGGGTCTTCCTCGGTGTCCAGGCCCAGGTCGAACTGCGCCCCGGCCGCGCCGGGGTCGAACGGATCGACAGTCAGCCCCGGCAACTCGTGCAGGGCGGAGAAATCGACCGTCTGGTGGTTGAAGGCGACCTGGAACAGCGGGTGATGGCCGAGGCTGCGCTGCGGCTGCAGCGCCTCGACCAGCTGGTCGAAGGGCAGCTCCTGATGGGCCAGGGCCTCGCGGCTGGCCTGCTGCAGCTCGCCGAGCAGCCGGCGGAACGGCTTGTCCGCGCTCGGCGCGCCGCGCAGCACCAGGGTGTTGACGAAGCAGCCGAGCACGCCCTCGGTCTCCGGCAGACTGCGGCCGGCCACCGGCACACCGACGCGGATGTCCTCCTGGCCGCTGTAGCGGTGCAGCAGGGATTGCCAGGCGGCCAGCAGCACGGTGAACAGGGTGGCGTTCTCGCGCCGGGCCAGCTCGCGCAGGCGGGCGGTCAGCGCCTGCGGCACATTGAAGCGCAGGCGCGCCCCGCGCAGGGCGGCGCGCGGCGGGCGCGGATGGTCGGCGGGCAGCTCCAAGAGCGGCTGATGCTCGCCCAGCGCGGCGCGCCAGTAGTCCAGCTGGCGCGCGCCCTCGCCGCTTGCCAGCCAGTCGCGCTGCCACTGCGCGTAGTCGGCGTACTGCAGCGGCAGCGGATCGAAGCGCGGCTCGCGGCCCTCGGCGAAGGCCGCGTAGGCGCGGCAGAACTCGTCGATGAAGCGCTGCAGCGACCAGCCGTCGGAGACGATGTGGTGCTGCACCAGCAGCAGGCGGTGCCGGTCCTCGCCCAAGCGCAGCAGGGCCACCCGCAAGAGCGGCTGACGCGCCAGGTCGAAGGGCGTGTGCAGCAGCTGCGCGGTGATCGCCTGCACCGCCGCCTCGCGCTCGGCCGGCGCCAGTTCGGCCAAGTCGTGGTGGACGATGCCCAGCCCGGTCGGCGGTAGGACGAGCTGGCGCGGCTCGCCGTCGGCCTCGACGAAGCGCGTGCGCAGGCTCTCGTGGCGCGCCACCAGCAGATCCAGGCTGGCCTGCAGGGCGGCGCGGTCGAGTCGGCCGTGCAGGTCGAGGCCGGCCGGCATGTGGTAGGCGGTGTTCTCCGGCTCCAGCCGGGCGAGGAACCACAGGCGGCGCTGGGCGTGGGACAGCGGCAGGGCGCCGCTGCGCGGCAGGCTGCGGAGCGCCGGCGCCGGCTGCTGCGCGGGGGCGATGCGTGCGGCGCAGTCGGCCAGGCGCGGGGCCTCGAACAGGGCGGCGAGGCTCAGCGCCAGGCCGTGCCCGCTGCGCAGGCGCGACACCACCTGCAGGGCGACGATGGAGTCGCCGCCCAGCGCGAAGAACTGGTCGTTGCGCCCGACCCGCGGCAGGCCCAGCAGCTGCGCCCAGATCTCGGCGAGGATGCGCTCGCTGTCGCCCTGCGGCGCCTCGTAGTCGTCGCGGGCCTGCCACTGCGGCTCGGGCAGCGCGGCGCGGTCCACCTTGCCCGCCGGGGTCAGCGGCAGGCGCTCCAGCACCATCAGCTGCGCGGGGACCATGTAGTCCGGCAGCGCCTCGGCCAGTTGCTTGCGAATCTCGAGCGGATCGAGCGGGCCGCGCGGCACCAGATAGCCCACCAGTTGCCTGCCGGCCGGCGTCTCGCGGGCGATCACCGCCGCCTCGGCCACCTGCGGATGGGCCAGCAGGCGGCTTTCGATCTCGCCCAGCTCGATGCGGAAGCCGCGGATCTTCACCTGCTGGTCGAGCCGCCCCAGGTAGTCCAGTGCGCCGTCTTCACGCCAGCGCACCAGGTCGCCGGTGCGGTACATACGCTCGCCGGGTGCGCCAAACGGGTCCGGCAGGAAGCGCTCGGCGGTCAGCTCGGGGCGCTGGTGATAACCGCGCGCCAGGCCCACCTCGCCGCCGATGTACAGCTCGCCGGCCACGCCGAGCGGCAGCGGGTTGAGTTCGGAATCGAGCACGTACAGCCGGCGCGGGCCGACCGGGGTGCCGATCGGCGCATAGGCGGCGTCCAGCGCCGTGCCGGGGAAGGCCTCCCAGATCAGCGGGGTGACCACCGTCTCGGTGGGGCCGTAGCCGTTGATGATCCGTTTGGGCTGAAGAACTTTCTGCAGGCGCTCGTAGGTCTCGCGGGTGAAGGCCTCGCCGCCGAGGGTCCAGGAGCGCACCGGCAGCTTGAGATTCTGCGCCTCGATCCAGTCGAGCAACTGGCCGACGTAGCTGGGCGGGAAGCAGGCGATGGTCACTCCCTCCTTCTGCAGCACCGCGCAGGTCCGCTCGGCCGTCCACAGCTGCTGGTCGCGGATCACCAGCCGGCTGCCGAAGGCCAGCGGCACCGTCCAGCGCTCCAGGGCGCCGTCGAAGCTGATCGAGGCGAAGTGCAGCTCCACATCCTCGGGGCTCATGCCGTAGCGCTGGCCGATGGTCTGCACGTGCATGGACAGCCCGGCGTGGTTCACCGCCACGCCCTTGGGCCTGCCCGTCGAGCCGGAGGTGTAGATCAGGTAGGCGAGGTTCTGCGGATGGATAGTCACGGCCGGCAGCTTGGCGCTGTAGTTGCCGGTATCGAGCAGGTCCAGGCAGAGCGCCTCGACGCCCTCGCCCAGCGGCAGCCGGCCACGCAGGGCCGAGGTGGTGACCAGCCATTTCAGCCCGGAATCCTCGGCCATGTAGGCCAGCCGCTCGCGGGGATAATCGGGGTCGAGCGGGACGAAGGCGCCGCCGGCTTTCAGAATCGCCAGCAGGCCTTCGATCATCGCCGTGCCACGCTCCAGGCACAGGCCGACCCGCGCCTCCGGGCCGACGCCGCAGGCGATCAGGTGCCGGGCCAGGCGGTTGGCGCGGGCCTCCAGCTCGGCGTAGCTGACCCGCGTCGCGCCGTGGACCAGGGCGATGGCCTGCGGGCGCAAGCGGGCCTGCTCGGCGATCAGTTCGGGCAGCAGGCGGGCCGGATCGTGGGACTGGCGGCAGGCGTTCCAGGCCTCCAATTGCTCCCGGTCCTGCACGTTCAGCAGGTCGAGAGCCGCCAGCGGACGCGCCGGATCGCCGACCAGCTCGACGAGGATCTGCCGCAGCAGGCCGGCCAGCCGCCCGATGCCCTCCTCGTCGAACTGCGCGCGGTCGTAGGCCAGCAGCAGCTCCAGTTCCTCGCCCGGCAGCACCGCCAGGGTCAGCGGGTAGTGGGTGGCCTCGTGGCTCTGCGGCGCGCCCAGGCGCAGCCCGCCGCGCTCGGCCTGGCGCAGGGCGTCGCCCAGCGGGTAGTTCTCGAACACCAGCAGGCTGTCGAACAGCGCCTCGCCGGCGCGCCCGGCCCAGCGCTGGATGTCGTAGAGCGGCGTGTGCTCGTGCTCGCGCAGCGCCAGGTTGTCGGCCTGCAGCGCGGCCAGCCAGGCGCCGAGCGGCTGCGCGGCGGGCAGCGCGACCGGCACCGGCAGGGTGTTGATGAAAAGGCCAGGCAGCCGCTCGCTGCCGGCCAGCTCGGCCGGCCGGCCGGCCACGGTGGTGCCGAAGCAGACCCGCGAGCGGCCGGTCAGGCGTCCGAGCAGCAGGGCCCAGGCGCCCTGGATCAGGGTGTTGAGGGTCAGGCCATGGCGCTGGGCGAAGCCGCGCAGCGCGGTTGCCTGCTCTGCCGCCAGCGGCAAGGGATGGCGCGCCGGCCCTTCGCCCGGCGTGCGGCAGACCAGGCTGCCGGCGACCCGCCCGGGCTCGGCGAAGCCCTGCAGCCGGGCGCGCCAGAAGGCTTCGTCGGCCGCGCCGTCGCGCCGCGCCAGCCAGGCGATGTAGTCGCCGAACTGACCGTGCGGCGCGGCCGGACGCTCGCCGTGGTAGAGCGCCAGCAGCTCGCCGAGCAGCAGCGCGGTGCTCCAGCCGTCGAGCAGCAGGTGGTGCAGGGTCCAGACCAGCAGCCAGTCGCGCGCGCCGCGGCGCAGCAGGGCCAGGCGCAGCAAGGGCGGCCGGGCGAGGTCGAAGCCGCGGGCGCGCTCGGCGGCGCAGAAGGCCTGCAGCGCGGCGTCGAAGTCCGCCTCGGCGCGCCAGTCCAGCTCCTGCCAGGGCAGCTCGACGGCGCCATGCACCGCCTGCAGCGGGGGTTCGCCGTCGAGGAAGGCGCTGCGCAGGATGGCGTGGCGTGCCAGCACCTCCTCCCAGGCCCGGCGCAGGCGCAGCGGATCGAGGCCGGAGAGCGGCAGGCACAGCTGGTTGACGTAGCTGCCGGCGCCGCCGAGCCGGCTGTGGAACAGCAGGCCCTGCTGCAGCGGCGACAGCGGGTAGAGATCCTCGACGCCGCGCAGCGCGTCCAGACGCGGCTGGTCGAGCCCGGCCAGCGGCACGTCGCTGGGGGTCAGGCCGGCGGGCGCGTGGGCGCAGTGGGCGCGGATCGCCCGCAGCTCGTCCTGCAGGCGCTGCAGCAGGCCTTCGAGGGTCGGGCGCTGCCACTGGCTGGGGCTGAAGTCGAGGCGCAGGCGCAGGGCGCCGCCGCGCTGCTCGGCGTCGATGCACAGGGGCGCGTCGAGCGGCGCATCGGCCTCGCGCCAGAGGCCGGCGTCGAGCAGGCGCAGCGGCCCGCCGCGCGCGTCCTCGAACTGGCCCAGGTAGTTGAACAGCACCTGCGGGACGACCCCGTCCAGCTCGCCGCGCCGGCGCAGCAGACCGTAGGCCAGGCCGCCGTCGCGCACCGCGCGCAGCTGCTCCTTGACCGCCTTGAGGCTGCCCGGCAGGTCAGCCGCCGGCTGCAGGCGCAGCGGGTAGAGGCTGGTGAACCAGCCGACCGTGCGGCTGAGGTCGAGGTCGTCGAACAGCGGCGTGCGGCCGTGGCTTTCCAGGTGCAGGCAGACGCAGCACTGCTCGCTCCAGGCGCAGAGCACCCGGCTCAGCGCGGTGAGCAGCACCTCGTCGGCGCGCAGCCGGTAGGCCTGCTGGGCGGCCTGCAGCAGCTCGCGGCTGAACTCGGCCGGCAGGCTCAGTTCGAGACGCTGGCGCTGGCCCTCACGGGCCGACTCGCGGGACAGCAGCGGCAGCTGCGCGCAGGCCCGCTCCTGGGCCTGCCAGAACGCGCGCTGCGCCTGCGCCGGGCCAGCGGCCCAGTCCTGCAGGCGCTCGACCCAGGCCTGGAAGGAGCTGGTCCGCGCCGGCAGCGCGACGCGTTGCCCCGCCGCCAGCTGCCGGTAGGCGGCCAGCAGATCCTCCAGCAGCACCCGCCAGGACACCCCGTCCACCGCCAGGTGGTGGATCGCCAGCAGCAGGCGGTCGGCGCGGCCCGGCTGGCTCAGCCAGCAGGCGCGCAGCAACGGCCCCGCGTGCGGGTCCAGGCTGCGCTGGGCTTCGGCGCCGAGCGCCGCGATCTCGTCCTCACCGGCCATCTCGCAGAGCCAGAGCAGTTCGTGGCGCTCGTCCAGATTCCCGTACCACTGGCGCCAGACGCCGTCTTCCTCGGCAAAATGCAGACGCAGCGCGTCGTGGTGCGCCACCAGCGCCTGCAGGGCCTGCTCCAGGAGGATCGGCTCCAGGTCCTCGGCCAGCTCGAACAACAGGTACTGGTTGCACGGCGCCGTGCCCTGGCGCTCGAGCAGGCGCGCCTGGATCGGCAGCAGCGGCACGACGCCTTCGGCCGGCTCCTGCTCGATGCGCGGCGCGGCCACCGGCCGGGCCGCCGCGGCCAGCGCCGCCAGGCTCTGCTGCTGGAATACGTCGCGAGGGGTCAGGCCGAGGCCGGCCTGACGCGCGCGGCCGACCACCTGCAACGCGACGATGGAGTCGCCGCCCAGCTCGAAAAAGCGATCCTGCCGGCCGACCTGCGCCAAGCCCAAGAGCTGCGCCCAGATGTCGGCGAGGATGCGCTCGGGCTCCGTCTGCGGCGCCTGGTAGTCGCCCTGCGCCTGCCACTGCGGCTCGGGCAGCGCGGCGCGGTCCAGCTTGCCCGCCGGGGTCAGCGGCAGGCGCTCGAGCAGCATCAGCTGCGCGGGGACCATGTAGTCCGGCAGCGCCTCGGCCAGTTGCTTGCGAATCTCGAGCGGATCGAGCGGGCCGCGCGGCACCAGATAGCCGACCAGTTGCCGGCCGCTCGGGGTTTCCCGGGCGATCACCGCCGCCTCGGCCACCTGCGGATGGGCCAGCAGGCGGCTCTCGATCTCGCCCAGCTCGATACGGAAACCGCGGATCTTCACCTGCTGGTCGATCCGCCCCAGGTAGTCCAGCGCGCCGTCTGCGCGCCAGCGCACCAGGTCGCCGGTGCGGTACATACGCTCGCCGGGTGCGCCAAACGGGTCCGGCAGGAAGCGCTCGGCGGTCAGCTCGGGGCGCTGGTGATAACCCCGCGCCAGGCCGATCTCGCCGCCGATGTACAGCTCGCCGGCCACGCCGAGCGGCAGCGGGTTGAGTTCGCCGTCGAGCACGTACAGCCGGCGCGGACCGACCGAGGTGCCGATCGGCGCGTAGGCGGCGTTCAGCGCGGTGCCGGGGAAGGCCTCCCAGATCAGCGGGGTCACCACCGTCTCGGTGGGGCCGTAGCCGTTGATGATCCGTGGCGGCTGGAGAACCTTCTGCAGCCGCTCGTAGGTCTCGCGGGTGAAGGCCTCGCCGCCGAGGGTCCAGGAGCGCACCGGCAACTTCAGGTCGTGTGCCTCGATCCAGTCGAGCAACTGGCCGACGTAGCTGGGCGGGAAGCAGGCGATGGTCACGCCCTCCTTCTGCAGCACCGCGCAGGTCTGCTCGGCCGTCCACAGCTGCTGGTCGCGGATCACCAGCCGGCTGCCGAAGGCCAGCGGCACCGTCCAGCGCTCCAGGGCGCCGTCGAAGCTGATCGAGGCGAAGTGCAGCTCCACGTCGTCCGGGGTCATGCCGTAGCGCTGGCCGATGGTCTGCACGTGCATGGACAGCCCGGCGTGGTTCACCGCCACGCCCTTGGGCCTGCCCGTCGAGCCGGAGGTGTAGATCAGGTAGGCGAGGTTCTGCGGATGGATAGTCACGGCCGGCAGCTTGGCGCTGTAGTTGCCGGTATCGAGCAGGTCCAGGCAGAGCGCCTCGACGCCCTCGCCCAGCGGCAGCCGTCCGCGCAGGGCCGAGGTGGTGACCAGCCATTTCAGCCCGGAATCCTCGGCCATGTAGGCCAGCCGCTCGCGGGGATAGTCGGGGTCGAGCGGGACGAAGGCGCCGCCGGCCTTGAGGATCGCCAACAACCCTTCGATCATCGCCGTGCCGCGCTCCAGGCACAGGCCGACCCGCGCCTCCGGGCCGACGCCGCAGGCGATCAGGTGCCGGGCCAGGCGGTTGGCGCGGGCCTCCAGCTCGGCGTAGCTGACCCGCGTCGCGCCGTGGACCAGGGCGATGGCCTGCGGGCGCAAGCGGGCCTGCTCGGCGATCAGTTCGGGCAGCAGGCGGGCCGGATCGTGGGACTGGCGGCAGGCGTTCCAGGCTTCCAGTTGCGCGCGCTGCGCCGCGTCCAGCAGGTCCAGCTCGGCCAGCCGGCGCTCGGGGTCGGCGACGAATTGCTCGAGCAGGGCGACGAAGCCTTCGACCAGCCGCTCGACGCTCGCCGCCTCGAACAGCTCCTCGGCCCAGGCGACGGTGATGCTCAGGCCGCCGTCGGCGCCGCGCACCGCGTCCAGCGCCAGGTCGAAGGGGATTTCGCGGGTCGGCAGCCGCTCGAACGCCGTGTCCAGACCGGGTAGCCAGTCGGCCGGCAAGGGCTCGTCGTGGCGGTAGTTGAAGGCGATCTGGAACAGCGGCTGCTGGCCGAGGCGACGCTCCGGCTGCAGCTCCTCGACCAGCCGTTCCAGCGGCAGCGTGCGGTGGGACTGGGCGCGGCGCAGCCGCGCGCGCACCTCGCCGAGCCACTGGCGCACGCTCAGCCGCCCCTGCGGACGGCCGGCCAGCACGACGGTGTTGACGTGGAAACCGAGCAGCGCCTCGTTGTCGCGCGTGCGGTTGGCCACCGGCACGCCGACGCGCACCTCCGGCTGGCCGGAGAGCCGCGCCAGCTGCAGCTGCAGGGCGGCGAGCAGCAGGTTGAAGGGGGTCGCCCGGCATTCGCCGGCCAGCGCCTGCAGCCGCGCGACCAGCGCCGCCGGCAGGCGCAGTTCGTGGAAGCGCGCCCGGCAGGCGGCGCGCGGCGGACGCGGACGGTCCGGAGCGAGGCTCTGGGCCGGCGCCTCGCCGGCCAGCTCGGCGCGCCAGAAGTCCAGCTGGCGCCGGCACGCGTCGCCCGCCAGCCAGTCGCGCTGCGCCCGGGCGCAGGCGGCGTAGGCCGCGTCCAGTGCGGCGGCGTCCGCTGCCGGCGGAACCTCTGCGGCGCGGAACAGGCGATAGCCCTCGGCCAGCTCCGCCATCAGCCGGCGCAGCGACCAGGCATCGAAGACCAGGTGATGCATCACCATCACCAGCGCATGGCGCTGCGCGCCGAGGCGATAGAGCTGGCAGCGCACCAGCGGGCCGCGGGCCAGGTCGAAGGGCCGCGCGACGAAGTCGCCGGCCCGGCGCTCGAGTTCCGCGTCGCCGGCACCGTCCAGCTCGACCAGCTCCAGCGGCATGGGCTCGGCCGCCGCCAGGGTCTGCTCGGCGACGCCGCCGCGCTCGCGCAGCCGGGTGCGCAGGACGGCATGGCGCGCCAGCAGGCGGTCCAGGCTGTAGCGCAGGGCCGCGGCGTCCAGCGCGCCGGAAAACCGCCAGAGGCCGGCGAGGTGGTAGGCGTCGCTGTCCGGCTCCAGGCGGCTGAAGAACCACAGCCGCTGCTGGGCCGGGCCGAGCGGCTGCCAGGCCGGCGCAGCCGGCGGCAGGGGGGAAAGCGGGGAATGGGCGGTCATGTCGGCACCTCGGAGGCGGAACGGCCCGGCCGCCGGGCGGCGACCGGAATGGCGGCGAAAGCGGATGGCGGCGCCGGTCTCACTCGGCCATGGCCTCGCGCAGGCTGCGCGGGCGCATGTCGGACCAGATCCCGGAGATGTGCGCCAGGCAGGTCTGGCGGTCGCCGCTGATGCCGACCTCCTGCCAGCCGGCCGGCACCGGCTTGTATTCCGGCCAGATCGAGTACTGCTGCTCGGCATTGACCACCACGTGGAACTGGGTATCGGCTTGGTCGAAACTCATGGCTTGGCTCCTGGTTCGGTCGGGCGGCACGGTGCCGCATCACTGGTTACAGACGGATAAAGACGCGAATAATTTTCATTAACAACGGCTAGTCGGCGGCCAGCGCCCGCGCCGGCCCGCCGATGGCCTGCAGGGCATCGGCGCTGGCGCGCGCGCGCTGCTCGCCGGTCAGCTCGACGAGCCGGCCGCCGTCCATCTTCAGCAGGCGGTCGGCCTGGTCGAAGTAGTGATCGTCGTGGGTGATCGCCAGCACCGTCTTGCCCAGTGCCTTCAGTTGCGGCAGCAGCTCGCGGTAGAACAGCCGGCGGAACAGCGGGTCCTGGTCCGCCGCCCATTCGTCGAGCACCAGGATGTCGCGCTCCTCGAGCATCGCCAGCAGCAGCGCCAGGCGCTTGCGCTGGCCCTGGGAGTAGCGGGTGTCGAGCAGCCGGCCGCCAGCGTGGCGGACCTTGTGCGCCAAGTGCAGGCGCTCCAGCCAGTGGTCGGGCCTGCCCTCTTCGGCCTCGCCGCCCTCGGGGCCGAGCAGCCGGGCGAACAGGTGAAAATCGGTGAACACGCTGGAGAACAGCCGCCGGTAGGCCGGCCATTCGGCCTCGTCCAGGGCACGGCCGTCGAGCAGGATCTGCCCGGCCACCGGCCGGTAGAGGCCGGTCAGGAGGCGCGCCAGGGTCGACTTGCCGCTGCCGTTGCCGCCGACCAGGAACAAGAGTTCGCCGCGCTCGATGCACACATCCAGCGGGCCGACGTCGAATCCGCCCTCGTCACCTTCGCCGGGGTAGCGGTAGACCACCCCGCGCAGTTCCAGGCGCTGCCAGGCCGGCGCCGGCGCCGGCGCCTCGAAATCGCGGCACAGCGGCGCCAGCTCCAGCGCCTCCAGCGCGTCCAGGGCGACCCGCGCGGCGAGCAGGCTGGGCAGCGAGCCCACCGCGGCGATCAGCGGCGCGCGCAGGAACAGCACGGTGAGGGCGAAGGTCGCCGCCACCGCGGCGCCGGCCCAGCCCAGGCCGCCGGCGCAGTAGAACACCAGGCCGATGCTGCCGAGCACCATGATGTTCGCCCAGTTGCCGGCCAGGCCGTTGTAGATGTCGGCGCGGGTCACGTGGTGGCGGTAGGCCTCGGCGTCTGCGTCGAACTCCTCCTCGTACAGGCGGCGGGCGCGCTCGCGGTTCAGCGCCAGCTCCTTGCGCCCGTCGATCAGCGCCTGGTAGTCGCGGTAGAGGCGGTCCTCGGCCTCGCGCAGCAGGCGGATGTGCCGGTTGACCCGGCCGACGCACAGCCAGCCGACCGCCAGGGTGAAGCCCATCCAGGCGAGGGTCACGGCGAACAGCGGCGGCGACAGCCAGGCCAGGTAGGCGAAGGCGGCGACGCTCAGCACCAGGCCGTAGACCAGCTCCGGCAGGTGCACGAAGGCGATGGTGATGTTGCGGATGTCGCTCGACAGGCTGGCGAGGATGCGCGAGCCGCCGAGTTGCTCCAGGCGCTGGATGTCGGTGTCCAGCAGGCACTTCACCAGGTCCCGGCGCAGGCGGTAGACGAAGCGGTGGCCGAGGCGATGCAACGACACCTGGGCAGCCGCGGCGACCAGCAGCAACAGCGCCAGCAGGGCGCCGAACTGCGCCAGGGCGAGGCCCGGCCGCTCGCCGACGGCGATCAGCCGCAGGTTGATGAAGGCGAGGGTGCCGATGCTGAGCAGCACGCTGGCCAGGCTCAGCAGCATGACCCCGGCCAGGGTGCGGGGATTGTCGCGAAACAGCAGGCGAAGCAGTTTCATGGGGTCGTCCTGTGCGCTGCGCCGTCCGGCGCAGACGGGTCAGTCGTCGGGTTTCAGGCGGTCACGGCAGTGACCCAGGGCGTCGCGGATCAGGAAGTGCACGGCGGTCGGCGAGGCGCCCAGGCGGGCGGCCACCTCGCGCTGGCTGTAGCCTTCCAGCTGGGTCATGGCGAAGGCCGTGCGGGCGCGCTCGGGCAGCTCGTCGAGAGCCTCGAGCAGGGCGCTCCATTCGCACTGGCCGAGGGTCGCCCGTTCCGGCGAGGGGGTCGTCGCGACCTGCTCGCCGAGCGACGCCTCGTCGACGTGGTAGCGGTTTTCGAGGATCAGCCGGCGCAGGCGGTCGATGGCCTGGTTGCGCACTACCCGGAACAGGTAGCGGACCGGACACTGGATGTTCTGCACGGCACGGCCCTCCCAGAGCTTGAGGAAAGCCTCCTGGACCACGTCCTCGGCCAGCGAGCGGCAGCCCAGCACCTTGAAGGCGACCTCCACCAGCAGGCGCCACTGGCCGGCGTAGATGGTTTCCAGCTCCGTTTCCAGCGCATCCGCCGCGACCTGCACGCCGAGCGAACACGCAGCGCAACCCTTCATCGACAGCTTCCCTGACTCGAGCGAAGCAGCGAATCTAAATGATAAATATTATCAATACAATACTAGCAATCCGGCAAAGTCGCATCCTTGACGCATCGGCCGCCATCCGCCGCTATTGCTCCGTCCCGGCGAAACGGGTACAGCTAGGCGCCCGCACGCCCGCTCAGGAGCACTGCACGCCCATGCTGTCCACGGAACTTCTGCTCCTCGCCGTCCCGGCGGTGCTGCTGACCGGCCTGTCCAAGGGCGGCTTCGGCGGCGCCTTCGGTGGCATCGCGGTACCGCTGCTGGCGCTCGCCGTGCCGCCCACCCAGGCCGCGGCGATCATGCTGCCGATCCTCTGCACCGCCGACCTGGTCGGCCTGCGCGCCTACTACGGCAAGTGGGACCTGGCGAACCTGAAGATCATGCTGCCCGGCGCGCTGCTCGGCGTGCTGCTCGGCGCGCTGACCTTCGGCATGCTCGACGAGCGGGTCATCGCCCTGCTGATCGGCAGCATCGCCGTGGCCTTCGTGCTGCTCAACCTGCTGCGCCCGCCGGCCAGCACGGCCGGACTGCCGCCGGCCCGCGGCAAGGGCACGGCGCTCTCCACACTGGCCGGCTTCACCAGCTTCGTCGCCCACGCCGGCGGCCCGCCGGTGATGATGCACCTGCTGCCGCAGCAACTGGACAAGGTGCGCTACGTCGCCACCATCAACGTGTTCTTCCTGCTGACCAACGCGGTCAAGCTGCTGCCCTACGCGCTGCTCGGGCAGTTCTCCACCGACAACCTGCTGAGCAGCCTCGCCCTCGCGCCGCTGGTGCCGCTCGGCGTGTGGGCCGGCCTCTGGTTGCAGAACCGGGTCAACCACGTCTGGTTCTACCGCATCGCCCGCGCCGGCCTGCTGCTCGCCGGGATCCAGCTGATCGCGCAGAACCTCTGAGCCGGCAGCGTCCCGCTGAGGCGGCAGCCCGGACGCTGCACCGCGCGGCCCTTTTGCCTTAAGCTGCGCAGCCAGCCGCTTCGCATAGCGCTTCGAAGAGCATCGCCGTTCCCCGACTTGCCCCCAGGATCACCGAGATGAACACACGCCACCTTCTGCCCCTGCTTGCTCTGACCCTCCTGCCCGGCGCCGCCTTCGCCCATCCCGGGCATGGCGAGAACGGCCTGATCGCCGGCCTGCTGCACCCCTTCGGCGGCCTCGACCACCTGCTGGCGATGCTGGCCATCGGCATCTGGGCCGCGCTGCAGCCGCGCGCCCTGAAGCTCGCCGTGCCGGCCGCCTTCCTCGCCGCGCTGCTCGGCGGCTTCGCCCTGGCCGTGGCCGGCGTCGGCCTGCCGCTGGTGGAAACCGGCATCGCCCTCTCCGTGCTGCTGAGCGGCCTGCTGATCGCCGGCGCCGCCCGCCTGCCGGCACCGCTGGCGCTGACCCTGACCGCCGCCTTCGCCCTTCTCCACGGCCACGCCCACGGCTTGGAAGCCAGCGGCAGCCTGGCGGCCTTCGCCGTCGGCTTCCTCGCTTCCAGCCTGAGCCTGCACCTGGGCGGCGGCCTGCTCGCCACCGCCGTGCAGCAGCGCCTGCCCCTGCTGGCCCGTGGCGCCGGCGCGGCCATCGCCGCCAGCGGTGCGCTGATGATGATCTGATCGCCGCCCGGCGACAGCCAGCCTCCGGACCGGGCCAGGTGCCCGGTCTTTTTTTGCGCGGCCGCACGGAGAGGCACAAGGCCGATCACCTTTCAGTGACCCAGATCAACAAAAACCCCATTTTCTGCAGGAATTGCGACAAAACCTCTGTCACTATCGCGACACTTTGTCGCGAGAGTTGTTCTCACCGACACATAACCATTTGATTCTTATGAAAGAATCAAGCCTGGCATGATTCGTGAAGAAAACAAAGCGAAGCCCACTGAAATGCTCCTCGGAGGAACCGCCATGAACATGCAAGCGTTCGGCATTCTGACCCTGACCTTCAGCCTGTTGGCTCTGAGCAACGTACAGGCCGACGAGATCATCGGGGAAACCGAAGACCGGACGGCCGGCCAGTCGGCCGGCGGCATGACCGGCATGATGGTCGGCGCCATCGGCGGCCCGATCGGTGCGCTGATCGGCGCCGGCGTCGGCGCGCTGGTCGGCAGCTCCGGCCAGGAAGCCGCCAACAGCGGCGAGCACGCCCATCAGGTGCGCACCGACAGCGGCACGGTGAAGACCGTGCGCTCCCCCAACCGCCGCTTCGCGGCCGGCGACCAGGTCGAGACCCGCGGCAACCGCCCCTATCCCACATCCGCCGGCAAGTCCGCCGCCCTGGCCGACAACGGCGACACGCGCACCCTGCGCTGAATCGCCTGCCGCTGCCCCGGCGGCTTTGGCATCGCGTTTTGCGCCGCCTCGCCGCCCGCTCCGGGTGACAGGCGCCGGCGCTCGGCCCTCCAGAGCGTCCGCTCCCGGCCCGCCCCAGGCCACGCAGCGACGATCCGTGCCGAAGCTCCACCCCCACTCTAAGCAAAGGTCCGCACTCGCCGATGGCGAGGAGAAGGTGCTGCGCTCGCCGCCGGCTCGCCCCGAACACACCAGCGGCTCTCTCCCGCCGCGCCCGGCGTGTCGCCAGTCCATCGCTCCAGCAGCCTCATCCATGCCGCCGCCCCACGGGGGCAGCACGGCCTGCCGTGAAGGTCAAGCGGTCCCAAGCACAAAAAATTGTTTCTTTTCTTGACCCACATCAATTGTAAGGGTAATTTCAGTTCCAACGGAGACGGAAGCCCTGCCAAAAGCAGCGCCTCAGGTCCCGCTCGACGATTTGACCCGGATCGCTGGAATGTTTCCTCGGAGGAACCGCCATGAAAAAGCTCGGCACCCTGGCTCTGACCCTCGCCCTGCTGGCCGCCGGTAGCGTGAACGCCGCCGAAGTTCTCGAGGAAACCAAGGATCAAACCACCGGCAAATCGGTCGGCGGCATGAACGGCATGATGATCGGCGCCATCGGTGGTCCGATCGGCATGCTGATCGGCGCCGGCATCGGTGCCCTGTTCGGCGGCGAAGCCCAGGAGGCCACCGGCCTCAGCGACCGCGCCTACAAGATCCGCACCGCCGATGGCAAGGAAAAGGTGGTGCGCTCGACTGAAGCGTTCGCCGTCGGCGACAAGGTCGAGACCCGCGGCAACCGCGCGTTCAGCGATGTCGCCAAGGCGGATGACAGCCTCTACGACAGCGCGCTCAGCTACCGCGAGTAAGTTATTCCACACCAAAAGCCCGGCTCTTCAGCCGGTTTTTTGCTTTGTGGGATTCGGTTGAATTGGTGTGGGCGTTAAGTCCCACATAAAACATCACACTTTCCTCGGCCCGAGCGACAGGTTTCGCCTTGCACGGCGACTCACTTTTTTCAGTCGCGAAAAAAGTAAGCAAAAACGCTTGCCCCTATCATCCGGCCCTGCGCTACGCTCCGGGTCCCCTCCCTCCGTCGTCGCTTCAGGGACACGCTGCGAAGGGCCATCCATGGCCCTCGCAGCTCTCGCGGCATCCATGCCGCTCGATCCCTTGCGCAACGACTCCGCTCGGCCTTCTGAAAGGGGCGTTCGGCGCTGCCTGAAAATTTTTGCATCAGCAGCAAGAAGAGCTTTTGGGCTTCTGCCCAACCATCAGCCCCCCAACCCCGTCAGGAAGCCGAGCGCAGGCATTGCAGAGGGGGACGCGAGGCATGGACGCCGAGCGACGAACGAAGGGACAGGGACGTCCCTTCGTGAGGGGCCCCCGGAGCAGTGCCGGAGCGAGGGAACCCGTAACGAAGCGCAGCGCAGTGGAGGGCCGGATGTCGGGTGCCCTTCTCTTTGGTCACTTTCTTCTTGGGCAAGCAAGAAGAAAGTGACTCGCCGTGCAGGGCGAAACCTGTCGCTCGGGCCGAGGAAAGCAGGCAGCTTGAATAACCGAAGGCTAGGCCAACACCACCCTTCTGACTTGTCAGCAAATCCTCGGCAACTGCTCCCCATTCAACCAGTCCACCATCCGGCTCCCGCCGAACAGCGTCTCCATCTGCACGAAGCAGCGCTCGTCGGCCACCACCGTGCCGATGATCGCCGCCTCGCGCCCCTGCGGATGCTCGCGCATGACCTCGAGCAGACGCTCGGCCTGTTCGGCCGGGCAGATGGCGATCAGCTTGCCCTCGTTGGCCACGTACAGCGGGTCGAGGCCGAGGAATTCGCAGGCGGCGCGCACCGGCTCGCGCAGCGGGATGGCCCGTTCGACGAGTTGCATGCCGACGCCCGACTGGCGGGCCAGTTCGTTGAGGGTGTTGCCCAGGCCGCCGCGGGTCGGGTCGCGCAGGCAGCGGATCTGCGGCACCGCCTCGACCATCGCGGCGACCAGGCCGTGCAGGGCCTGGGAGTCGGAGCCGATGTCTGCCTCGAAGCCGAGCCCTTCGCGCAGCGAAAGGATGGTCACGCCGTGGTCGCCGATGCTGCCGGAGAGCAGGATGCGGTCGCCCGGCCGGGCCCGATCCCCGGAGAGGTAGAGCCCCGGCGGCACCACGCCGACCCCGGTGGTGGTGATGAACACCCCGTCGCCCTTGCCACGCTCGACCACCTTGGTGTCGCCAGTGACCACCGGCACGCCGGCCTCGCGGGCGGCGGCGGCCATCGACTCGACGATGCGCGCCAGGTCGGCCAGCGGAAAGCCCTCCTCGAGGATGAAGCCGGCGGCCAGGTAGCAGGGCCGGGCGCCGGCCATGGCCACGTCGTTGATGGTGCCGTGCACGGCGAGACTGCCGATGTCGCCGCCGGGGAAGAACAGCGGCGAGATCACGTGGCTGTCGGTGGCCATCACCACCCGCCCGGGCGGCAATTCGAACTGCGCCTGGTCGTTGCGCTGGTCCAGCCATTCGTTGCGCAGGGCGCGGGCGAACAGCTCCTCGATCAGCTGGCCCATGGCACGGCCGCCGCTGCCGTGGACCATCTCCACGCTGCCGTTCTTCAGATCGAGCCGGCTCATCGGGCCACCCCCACGGCAGCCTGGCGCTGGCGGCCGTAGGCGTACCAGGCGGCGCAGGCGCCCTCGGAGGAAACCATGCACGAACCGAGCGGGTTGTCCGGGGTGCAGGGGTTGCCGAACAGCCTGCAGTCGCGCGGGCTCTTCGCCCCGC
Source organism: Azotobacter chroococcum (assembly GCF_002220155.1). NCBI lineage: Bacteria > Pseudomonadati > Pseudomonadota > Gammaproteobacteria > Pseudomonadales > Pseudomonadaceae > Azotobacter > Azotobacter chroococcum. The sequence continues at coordinate 4,368,107 of NZ_CP011835.1, forward strand.
GGAGGATCGCCGGGCATTCGCAGGCCTTGTTCTCCAGCCCGGTGCGTGGCTCGAGGGCGAAGCGCCGCTCGGCGTCGAACTCGGCGAATTCCGCGCGGATCTGCAGGGCGCTGTGCGGCACGGCGCCCAGGCCGCGCCACTCGAAGCTTTCGCGCAGCTCGAAGACCCGTTCGGTCAGGGCTTTCGCCTTGCGGTTGCCTTCGGCAGTCACCGCGCGGGTGAACTGGTTCTCCACCTCGGCGCGCCCCTCGTTGAGCTGGCGTACCAGCATCAACAGCGCCTGCAGCAGGTCCAGCGGCTCGAAGCCGGCGATCACCAGCGGCGTGCCGTACTGCTCGGGGAAGGGCGCGTAGGGCGCGCTGCCGATCACCGTGCTGACGTGGGCCGGGCCGATGAAGCCGTCCAGCTGCAGCTTGCCGGCACGCGCCTCCGGGGTGGCGAGGATGGCGTGCATCGCCGCCGGGGTCAGCACGTGGTTGCAGAACACCGAGAAATTCTTCAGGCCGAGCCTCTGCGCCTGCTCGATCACCAGCGCGGTGGGCGGGGTGGTGGTCTCGAAGCCGATGGCGAAGAACACCACCTCTTTACTCGGGTTGTCCTGCGCCAGCTTCAGCGCCTCGGCCGGCGAGTAGAGCATGCGCACCGCGGCGCCTTCGGCGCGCGCCTTGAGCAGGCTGACCCGGCCGGACGCGGGCACGCGCAGCATGTCGCCGTAGGTGCAGAGGATCACTTCCGGGCGGCGCGCCAGTTCGATGGCCATGTCCAGCCGGCCGATCGGCATCACGCAGACCGGGCAGCCCGGGCCGTGGATCAGCCGCACGCTGGCCGGCAGCAGGTCGGGGATGCCATAGCGAAAGATCGCGTGGGTGTGCCCGCCGCAGAACTCCATCAGCCGGTACTGGCGCGCGGAATCGGCCTCGGCGGCGATGCGCGCGGCGAGCTGGCGCGCGGTGGCGCCGTCGCGGAATTCGTCGACGTACTTCATGAGGCATCTCCCTGCGCGGCCTGCTCGGCCTCGGCCAGCCGGCCGAGTTCGGCAAGCAGCGCCAGGGTGCGCTGCGCCTCGGCCTCGTCGAGCTTCTGCAGGGCGAAGCCGACGTGCAGGATCACATAGTCGCCCACTTTCAGATCGTCGAGCAGGGCGACGTTGATAGTCTTGCGCAGGCCGCCGATGCAGGCGACCGCGCTCTGTTCGTCGAGCAGTTCCTCGATGCGGACCGGAATGGCCAGGCACATCACGCTTGTCCTCGTGTCGATGGGATGTCCGGTGCCAAGAGCACCACCCAGGCCTGGCCGAGGGCCAGACCGCCGTCGTTGACCGGCGCGCGCCGCGGCAGCAGCGGCTCGAGGCCGGCAGCCTGCAGGCGCGTGCAGAGCCCGTCGCGCAGCACGGTGTTCAGGAAGCAGCCGCCGCCTAGGGCGATCCGGCGCAGGCCGGTGGCTTCGGCCGCACGCACCACCCAGGCGGTGAGTGCGGCGATCAGCACGGCGTGGAACAGCTCGGCGCCGACCCGGCTATCGTGCGTATCCGCCAGGCGCGCGAGCAGCGGCGAGAGGTCCAGCCGGTTGTCGTCCCCGATCCGCCAGAGTGCGGGAACCGCTTCCGGCAGGCCGACCACCCGCGACTCCAGGCGCAGCGCCGCCTCGGCCTCGTAGCGCTGCCGTTCGCCGAGGCCCAGCAGACCCGCCGCGGCATCGAACAGCCGGCCGGCGCTGCTGCTTGGCGGGCAATTGAAGCCGCGTTCGAGCATCCGCGCAATGGCCGCGCTGCCGGGCTCGGCGGCGAAGCGCGTGGCGATCTCGTCGCCGCGGCCCAGCGCGTGCAGGGCGCCGGCGGCCATGCGCCAGGGCTCGCGGGCCGCCTGGTCGCCGCCGGGCAGCGGCAGCGGATTCAGCTCGCCGAGCCAGACGCAGCCGTCCGCCATCACCTTCAACAGTTCGCCGCCGCGCAGCCGGCCGTCGGCGCCGAGGCCGAAGCCGTCCAGCGCCAGGCCGAGCACCGGCTCGGCGAGGCCGTGCTCGGCCAGCACCGCGGCGATATGGGCGTGGTGGTGCTGAACGGGGTGCAGCGGCAGGCCGTGACGCTCGGCATGCTCGCGGGCGAAGCGGCTGGCGAAGAAATCCGGGTGCAGGTCGCAGGCGATGCGCTCGGGATGGACGCCGAGCAGCTCGCCGAACTGCGCCACCGTGCGCTCCAGGGCGCGGCAGGCGTCGGCGCTGTGCAGGTCGCCGATGTGCGGGGACAGCCAGGCGCGATCGCCCTGGGTCAGGCAGATGGTGTTCTTCAGCTGGCCGCCGAGGGCCAGCACCGAGGGGCCGCTGCGGGCCAGGCGGATTTCCTGGGGCGCCAGGCCGCGGCCGCTGCGGATCACCACCGGCGCGCGGCCCAAAGCGCTGACCAGCGAGTCGTCGACGCGATTGAGGATCTCGCGGTCGTGCAGCAGCCAGAGGTCGGCGATGCCGGCGAGCTTCTCGCGCGCCTCAAGGTTGCCGGTGATCAGCGGCTCGCCGCTCAAGTTGGCGCTGGTCATCACCAGCACCAGGTCCTGGGGCGCGGCGGTCCAGGCCGTGCCGGCCGGCCGCCCGGCGGCCTCGTGGAACAGCAGCCAGTGCAGCGGGCTGTGCGGCAGCATCATGCCGAGCCAGGCGAGATCCGGCGCTACTTCGGCGGCGAGCAAGCCATCGGCGGCGGGCCGCCTGCGCAGCAGCACCACGGGCGCGGCCGGGTCGATCAGCTCGTTCAGGCCGCTCGCGTTCAGCTCGACCAGGGCCTCCAGCGAGGCCGGGTTGGCGACCATCAGCGCGAAGGGCTTGGCCGGGCGGCGCTTGCGCCGGCGCAGCAGGGCTACCGCCCCGGCATTGCGCGCATCGCAGGCCAGGTGGAAGCCGCCGACGCCGCGCAGGGCGACGATTTCGCCGCGCAGGAGAGCCGCCAGCGCCAGGGCGACGGGATCGCCGGGCAGGCGCTCGCCGGATGCGTCCTCGCACCAGAGCTTGGGGCCGCAGGCCGGGCAGGCGATCGGCTGGGCGTGGAAGCGCCGGTCGGCCGGATTCTCATACTCGCGCCGGCAGGCCGGACAGAGTTCGAAGCCGGCCAGGCTGGTCTGGGCGCGGTCGTAGGGCAGGCGGCGGATCAGGCTGTAGCGCGGGCCGCAGTAGGTGCAGTTGATGAACGGATGGCGCCAGCGGCGGTCCTGCGGATCGCAGAGCTCTTCGAGGCAGGCCGGGCAAACCGCGGCATCCGGCGGCGGCGCCAGCGCCCTGCCCGCTTCGTCACGGCTCGGGACGATGGCGAAGCCGGCAAAATGCGCTCCGGCAGGGAGGCTCTCGCGCTGGATGGCATCGAGCCGGGCCAGCGGCGGCAGCTCGGCGGGCAGGCGCCGCTCGAATTCGGCGAGCGCCGCCGGCGGGCCCTGCAGGTCGATGCGCACGCCCTCGCCGGTGTTGCACACCTCGCCGGCCAGGCCGAGGGAGGTGGCCAGACGATGCACGCCGGGGCGCATGCCGACCCCCTGCACCCGGCCGCGCAGCAGCAGGCGCACGCCCGCCTTCGCAGCCTCGTTCAGAGCAGCGCCTCGAGGGCCTGCGCCTGGGCCCTGAGGGCGTCGATCCGGGCGCGCAGGCGGGCGCCGCGCTGGCGCTCGAGCCACGCCAGCCACTCGCCCATGCCCTCGCCGCTGCGCGCCGAGACGCGGATCACCTCGATGTCCGGGTTGACCCGCCGGGCGTAGGCGATGCAGGCCTCGACATCGAAGTCCAGGTACGGCAGCAGGTCGGTCTTGTTCAGCAGCATCAGGTCGGCGGCGTGGAACATGTCCGGGTACTTGAGCGGCTTGTCCTCGCCCTCGGTGACCGAGAGGATCGCCACCTTGTGCGCCTCGCCGAGGTCGAAGGCCGCCGGGCAGACCAGGTTGCCGACGTTCTCGATGAACAGCAGGCCGCCTTCGAGGTTCTCCAGCCGCGCCAGGGCATGGCCGACCATGTGCGCGTCCAGGTGGCAGCCCTTGCCGGTGTTGACCTGCACCGCCGGCACGCCGGTGGCGCGGATGCGCGCGGCGTCGTGGTCGGTCTGCTGGTCGCCCTCGATCACCGCCAGCGGCCGGTGCCGGCCGAGCAACTCGATGGTTTTGGTCAGCAGGGTGGTCTTGCCCGAGCCGGGGCTGGACACCAGGTTGAGGACGAACAGCGACAGGGCCTCGAAGCGCGCGCGGTTCTCGGCGGCGTAGCGGTCGTTCTTGCCGAGGATGTCCTGCTCGATCTGCACCATGCGGCTCTGGCTGAGGCCCGGCGCGTGGGCGCGGGCCGGGCCCTGGCCGAAGTGCAGGTTGAGACCCTCGACCACCAGCGGCGCGGCCTCGGCCGGCGCCGGGCGGCGCACGAAGGCGTGCTCGCGGTGATGATGGTCATGGCCGTGATGATGGTGGTGCTCGCCCTCGATCCGGGTTTCGCCCTCGGCGCAGCCGCAAACGGTACACATGCTTATTCTACCTCCAGTTCCTTGACCCGCAGCTCGTCGCCCTGGGTGACCTGCAATCGGTAACTGCCGCACTGCGGGCAGGCGTCGTAGCGCTGGCGGATCGCCACGCTGGCGTTGCAGCCGAGGCACCAGGCGCGCCCCGGCAGCTCGACGATCTCCAGGCGCGCGCCCTCGGCCAGGCTTCCGCGGGTCACCGCCTCGAAGCAGAAGCGCAGCGACTCGACCTCCACCGCGGCCAGCGGGCCGATCTCCAGCCACACCGCCTTGACCCGCTCGAAGCGCTGCGCCGCGGCCTGTTCCTCGAGGAGCTGGACGATGCCCTCGGCGATCGACATCTCATGCATGGACGATCTTCACCTCGAACGCGACGCAGGGATCGACCGCGAGGATCAGCGCGCGCAGCAGCGCCTCGCTGTCTTCCTCGACCACCCGCACGCCGCACAGCCGACGGCGCAGCGGGCCGTCGGCATGGAAATTCCAGTCGGTCGGCGCCAGCAGCTGCCAGGCGCCGACCGTCCCCTCGTCCAGGCGCACCCGGTGCAGCAGAGCGCCGCGGGCGGTCTGCGCCAGGCCGACGCCCTCCCCCGCGTCCAGTCCGCCCACCGCCGGCGGCAGCGGCGGCTGCTGCAGCGAGTCTATCGCCTGCGCCGTGCGCTGCAGCAATGCGCCGACGTGCTGCTCGATCTGCGCGGCCGCCGTCGCCTGCATCCCGGCAATGGCGGCCGGGCCGGTGATCCGCGGCGCACCGGCGATCTCGGCGCGGGCATCGCCGGCACGCAGCTGCGCCAGCAGCGCCGACAGAGCGGCCGGATCGAAAACCGCCGGCGGCGGGCCGCCGAGGGCGACCTCCCGCCAGCGGCTCAGACGCGGCCCCAGCCAGTCGGCCGGCGCCGGCAGCGCCAGATCGGCCCAGGCGGCGGCCAGCTCGGCCAGCGTCTCCTCAAGCTGCGGGTCGGCCGACAGCGGCGCGGCGCGCAAGGCGGTCAGCGGCTGCAGCCGCGCCGCACCGCGCCGGCACAGGGCGACCAGCACCTTGAGCCGTTCCAGCGGTAGCGGCAGCTCCCAGACCTGCACCAGGCGCAGCAGGGATTCGCGGATCAGCTCCAGCTCGGTGAGCCGGGTGCGGCCCTCCTCCACCTCGGAAATGGTCGTCCAGCCGGCGGCCCGCTCCAGCGCCCGCAGCGCCGCCACCTGCTGCGCCGCGGCGCACAGGCTGAACAGCAGCGGCAGGCGCGCCAGGGCCGCCTCCGCGGTCTGCCCGACCAGCAGGCGGGAAAGCTGCGCCAGCGGGCGCTGCAGCCGGGTATCGACGGCACGGATGACGCCGTCCTGCAGGCGAACCTCCACCCGCAGGCGCCCGGCCAGTTCAGCCAGGGCGCTCACGGCGCGCCGCCGAGGGCACGACGGAACAGCGCGCGGCGAGTCAGCTGCGCCGGCTGCGGCGGTTCGGGTTCGGCGAAGACCAGCCGCAGCACCTCCTCGGCCATCGCCCGCGCCCCGGCCTGGTCGGGGAAGTCCTGCATCGGCGAGCACAGCGAGGCGCTGGCGTAGCGGCCGAGGCTTTCGTCCTCGTGCAGGGTGCATTCGTAGTCGCCGGAGGGCAGCGACAGCACCGCGCGCGCGCCCTTGGCCGGCAATTCGGCCTCGGCCGGCGGCTGCCAGAACAGGTTCATGCACCAGGGCGTGATCAGCACGCCGAGCGCGCCGACGCCCTCGACCGCACGCCAGCCGAGCAGCTCCACGGCGAGCGCCGGGTTGTACACCGGCAGCCCGGCCATGCGCGTGCCGACCGCCCGGTAGTAGGCTTCGATGGCTTCGCGGCTGTGCATGAGCCTTCAGTCGTCCACGACCATGAACTGCTCGCGGTCGCCGTCGCACTGCGGACAGCGCCAGTGCGCCGGCAACGCGGCGAAGGGCGTGCCCGCCGGGATCTGCCAGACCTCGTCGCCCACGGCAGGATCGTAGCGGTGCCAGCAGATCTTGCACTCGAGCACGGCGTCGTCCGCCAGGCGCGCGGCGTCGCCCAGGTAGCTGCCCTCGAAGCGCGTGCTCACTCCAGCGCCTCGCGGATCTCGCGCAGCCGCTCGGCGGAGTCGTCGATGTCCTCCTGGGCGGCGCAGGCCGCCTGCGGGATGGCGGTCACCTCCAGGGTATCGAGGATCAGCCGGTCGGTGCTGTTGAAGTACTGCACGCGCCAGATGCCGGGGGTCGCGGTGCTGGCGATGCGGCAGTTGCCGTAGCCGCGCGACAGCACGGTCACCGGCCCCTCGCCCAACTGCTCGGCAAGGAAGCGCTGGTCCTCCGCGGAGAACGGCAGCAGCGACAGGTTGATCACATGCGGCGTGGCGCTCGCGTGCTCGGCATGCTGCTTCGCCGCCTCGAGCAGCTCCACCAGCACCGGGCCGGCATTGAGCAGATCGTCCGGAAGAGTGGCGCCGAGGCGCGGCCAGCGGGCCTCGGCGAAGGCCCGGCGGCGCACCAGCGCGGGGATGTCGGCGACCTCCAGCCACTGGCCGACGACCTCGCCCAGGCCGACCTGCAGCTGCACCCACCAGACCCCGGCGAGCACGGTTTCCTGGATGCGCACCGGGCGCTGGCCGCCGACCTGGATCGCCACCTCGCCCTCGCCGAGGATCTGCTGGAGCAGCTTCAGGTCGGCCTTGGGCTGGCGGTCGAGGCCGATCACCCGGCTCTGCTCGCCGATCCGGTAGGCGGTCAGCGCCTCCTGCAGCCGCTCCAGCAGCGCCAGGGCGATCGGGTGCGAGTCCAGCTGCTCGGGCTCCGGCAGCGAGGGGCGCTCGAAGGTGTGCATCTCGCGCGGCATCGGCAGGTAGTCGAGCCGGTCCTCTTCGCCGTGCGAGCCGGGGCCGAAGCCGGGCGGGAGAATGGACTGGGTGCCGATCATGGTTCGCTAGCCTCCATCTGGCTGCAGGAAGAATATGCGCCGCCATCCAGCGACAGCACGGGAATGCGTGGCAGGTCTTCGGGCTCGCCGGCGAGGATCGCCGGGATGCGCTCGAGGTATTCGCCCCAGTTCAGCACCCGCGACAGGCTGCCCAGGTAGCGCCCGTCCTTCAGAAACACCAGGGTCGGCCAGACGGCGAAGCCGTAGCGCCCCTGCAGGCCGGCTTCGTCCTCGCCAGCGACCAGCGCTGGAGCGAGCTGCGGGAAGGCTTTGACCAGCTCCGGGAGGATCACCGCGACGTCGAGCGATTCGGGAAAGCGCTTGGGATCGCCGGCGAAGAACAGCACGGAGAACGGCTGCGCCTGCACCTGGCGGTCGAAACCGGCGGCGTCCAGCAGCGGGTAGCCGAGCGTCGCGGTCAGGCGCTCGATCAGGGGATGACTCATGGGGAATGCGGCTCCTTGGGTGGCAGTTGCGCCTGCAGGTGGGGCGGCAGTTGCGGCTCACGGTCGAGGTCGGCGAACAGCCCGTCGAGCGCGGCCAGATCGCCCGCCTGCACGGCCTGCAGCGCGCACAGGGCGTCGCGGATCTGCGCGGCGCGCTCGGCGTCGAGGGCTTCGCGGGCGGCATCGAGGAACACCAGCAGCCAGTCGCCGGGCGCCGGCGGCTCGATCAGCCGGGTGTCGATCCAGCGCGCCTCCCGGTCGTCGCCGCACAGCGCGCGGCCCGGCGCGCACTCCAGCACCTGCAGGGGAATGCCGATGCACATGCTCAGTCGTCCTCCCGGCCCGGCTGGGCGATGAAGCGGATGTCGCCGTGGCGGTAGGCCAGCTCCTCGGCCGGGCGTTCCGCCTCGTAGCGGCCCAGGGCCAGCTGCGCCGGGGCCAGTTGCTCGGCATCGCCCTCGCGCGGCGTGGCGAGCACCCCGCGTTCGGCGAGGAACGCCAGGGCGATCGCCAGCGCCGGCTCCAGCTGGGCGCGCACCGGTTCGCGCAGGCTGCCGCCGAAGTCCTCCAGCTCCGCGGGCTGCACGCCGACCAGCAGCAGCTCGCGCGGATAGGCGCCGGTGAACGCGGCGAGCGCCAGCACGTCCTGGAAACCGGTCTGGTGCAGGCTCATGCGCTTGGCACCCATGAACCTGGGCACCTCGTCGTCGCGCACGACCTTCAGGGTGCCGGGCGCCAGGCCGTAGTCGACGGCGTCGAAGACGATCAGGCAGTCGGCCTGCTGGACGTGCTGCACCAGGTAGATGCCCTGGGTGCCGCCGTCCATCAGCCGCACGCCGTCGGGAAAGCGGTAGCGCTCGTTGAGCAGCTCGACGCAGCGCACGCCGAAGCCTTCGTCCGCCCAGAGCAGATTGCCGATGCCGAGAATGAGGATGTTGGGGCTGGAGCCTGTCATGGATCGTTTACCGCCGGGCTATAAGGCCCGGACCGTGGGTCAACTCGCACGTCCCTGATGGCGAAAGCCCGGGACGACCAGCGGCCCGGGCGGTGAAAAACAGTGCGGCACAGACTGCCTGCGCCCCCTGGCGGTGCACCAGCGGCGGTCAGTCCGGCCTGTCGTCCTTGAACATCCGCCAGCCGCCGACCATGGTGGAGATCAGCGACTGCCGGGACACGATGTCTTCGCGCACGGCCAGATAGACGTGGATCATGACGAAGACGACGAGGTACCACATGCCAAGATGATGCCAGGTATGCACGTCCTGGCTCTGGCCGAACAGCGGGATCACCCAGCCGAACAGCCGGTCGGCCCAGCTGCCCTGCCCCAGGCCCTCGGCGTAGAGGGCGAAGCCGGTGACGCTCATGAACACCGCGCCGATCACGAAGAAGCAGAACATCGCCAGCTGGCCCAGCGGGTTGTGGCCGATGTACTTCTTCGGGACCTTCTCGAGGAACAGGTACCAGCGCACCTCGTGCCACAGCTCCTTCCACCAGGCCTTGCGGTGCACCGGCACGAGAAACAGCTCGCGGGCGTGGTGGTTGCCGACGAAGGCCCAGTAGACCCGGCCGAGGAAGCCGATCGCCAGCACGTAGCCGGCGGCGAAGTGGGCGAAGCGGATGTAGCCCATCAGGTAGTTGTCCATCGCCTCGCCGGGCATCGTCGGCAGCGGCGCGCCGATGAAGTAGCCGGTCACGCCGAGCACGACGATGGACAGCGCCGTGACCCAGTGCCACAGGCGCAGCGGCGCCTCGTAGACGTACACCGCGGTCTGCTTGCGGACCTTCTCCTGGCCGTCGCCGGTTTCCAGGGATTTTTCCAGTGCCATCGCGCAATCCTCCGGTTCAGCGGACCTTCACCCGGGTCAGCTCCTGGCCGTCCGGCGACATCACGTGGGTCGAACAGGCCAGGCAGGGGTCGAAGCTGTGCAGGGTGCGCAGGATCTCCACCGGCTCGTCCGGGCGCTCCATCCTGGTGTTGAGCAGCGCGGCCTCGTAGGCGCCGATGTTGCCCAGATGGTCGCGCGGGGTGCCGTTCCAAGTGGTCGGCACGATCGCCTGGTAGTTCTCGATCTTGCCGTCTTTGATCCTGATCCAGTGGCCCAGGGCGCCGCGCGGCGCCTCGTTGATGCCCACGCCCTTGGCCTCCTTCGGCCAGGTGCTCGGGTCCCACTTCTCGACGTTGGCGGTGGCGCGGTCGCCGGCCTTGATGTTGCCGACCAGGGCCTGCCAGTCGTCGAGCATGCTGTCCACCGCCAGCTCGCACTCCAGGGCGCGCGCCAGGGTGCGGCCGAGGGTCGAGGGCAGGAACTGCTTGAGGCCGAGGGCCAGGCCGGTGCTCTGGTTGAAGGCGGCCAGCGAGCGGTCGACCTGCTCCTTGACGTATTCGCGGCCGGAGGCGTAGGCGATGATGTAGCGCGCCAGCGGGCCGACCTCCATGGCGTGGCCGCGCCAGCGCGGCGCCTTGATCCAGCTGTACTTGTGCGCCTCGTCCAGCTCCTTGATGTTCGTGCGGGTGCCCTTGGTGTTCGGACCGAGTTCGAATTTCGGCTCGGTGACGCCGTCCCAGGGGTGCAGGCCCTTGGTCTCGTCGGCGTAGCGGTACCAGGAGTGGCTGACGAACTCCTGGATCTCCTCGGGATCGCGCACGTCGACCGGCAGCACCTCGTCCCAGTTGCCGCCGACGATGGCGCCGGCCGGCAGCAGGTCGCTGGACTTGTCGCCCGGGACCTTGGTGAAGGTGCCGTAGGACAGCAGGTTGTGGCCGGCCAGGCCGCCGCCGTACAGCCAGTCCTTGTAGATCCCGGCGACCGCCAGGACGTCCGGCAGGTAGACGTTCCTGGTGAACTCGCGGGCCTCGTGGATGCGCTCGAGGACGAAGTTCAGGCTGGTCATGTTGACCGGCGCGCCGGCGGCGCCGACGTCGTCCAGGTTGATGGCACAGGCCACGCCGCCGACCATGTAGTTGGGGTGCGGGTTCTTGCCGCCGAAGATCGTGTGGATCTTGACGATGTCCTTCTGCAGGTCCAGCGCTTCCAGGTAGTGCGCCACGGCCATCAGGTCCGCCTCGGGCGGCAGCTTGTAGGCCGGGTTGTCCCAGTAGCCGTTGGAGAACAGGCCGAGCTGGCCGCTCTCGACGAACTTCTTCAGGCGTGTCTGCACGTCGCGGAAGTAGCCGGGGCTGGACTTGGCATGGGCCGGCGAGACCGCCTGCTGCAGGGCGGAAGTGGCCTTGGGGTCGGCCTTCAGGGCGTTGACCGGGTTGACCCAGTCCAGCGCGTGCAGGTGGTAGAAGTGCACGATGTGATCGTGCACCTGCAGCGTCTTGTCCATCAGGTTGCGGATCAGGTGCGCGTTGTAGGGGATCTGGATGCCCAGGGCATCCTCCACCGCGCGCACCGAGGTCAGCGCGTGGGTGCCGGTGCAGACGCCGCAGATGCGCTCGACGAAGGCCCAGGCGTCGCGCGGGTCGCGGCCCTTGAGGATGACTTCCAGACCGCGCCACATGGTGCCGGTGGACACCGCGTTGGTGATGATGTTGTTGGCGTCGACGTTGACCTCGCAGCGCATGTGGCCTTCGATGCGGGTCACCGGGTCGACGACGATGCGCCGGCCGGATTTGTCCAGCTGGCTGGCGTTCGGCAGGCTGCTCATGCCTGATCCCCCTTGTTCTGCAGACGCTTGATGGCGGTGACCGCGGCGTGGGCGGCGATGGCGGCACCGACGCCGCCGGCGACCGCGGCGCCGATCTGGTCGGCGTTCTTCTCGATGCCGAACTGCGGGATGGTGGTCAGCCGCTCATAGAACGAGCCCTTGTCCCAGAAGCCGTCCTCCGAGCAGCCGATGCAGCCGTGGCCGGCCTGGATCGGGAAGGAGGTGCCCTCGTTCCAGCGCACCGTGGAGCAGGCGTTGTAGCTGGTCGGGCCCTTGCAGCCGACCTTGTACAGGCAGTAGCCCTTGCGCGCGCCCTCGTCATCCCAGTGCTCGACGAACTGGCCGGCGTCGAAGTGCGGGCGGCGGTAGCATTTGTCGTGGATGCGCTGGCCGTAGAACATCTTCGGCCGGCCCTGGCGGTCCAGCTCGGGGAGCTTGCCGAAGGTCAGCATGTAGGTGATCACCCCGGTCATCACCTCGGCGATCGGCGGGCAGCCCGGCACCTTGATGATCGGCTTGTCGGTGATCACCTTGTGGATCGGCACCGCCTGGGTCGGGTTCGGCTTGGCCGCCTGCACGCAGCCCCAGCTGGCGCAGCTGCCCCAGGCGATCACCGCCTTGGCGTCCTTGGCGGCGTGCTTGAGCTGGTCGAGGAACGGCTTGCCGCCGACGATGCAGAACATGCCGTCCTCGTTGAGCGGCGGGTTGCCCTCCACGGCGAGGATGTATTCGCCCTTGTACTTCCTCATGGTCTCTTCGAGGGCCGCCTCGGCCTGGTGGCCGGCGGCGGCCATCAGGGTGTCGTCGTAGTCCAGCGAGATCATCGACAGCACCACGTCCTTGACCAGCGGGTGCGCGGAGCGGATGAACGACTCGGAGCAGCAGGTGCACTCCAGGCCGTGCAGCCAGAGCACCGGGGTGCGCGGCCTGGTTTCCATCGCGTGGGCGATCTGCGGGGCGAAGGTGGGGCCGAGGCCCAGGGCCGCGGCCGTCAGGCTGCAGTACTTGAGAAAGCTGCGGCGGGTGATGCCCTGACGCCGCATCACGTCATAGAAGGTTTCGAGTTGAGACATGCCGTTACCCTTGTGGCCAGGTCGTTTCGGCGCCCCTGCGCGTCGTCCTTCGGCTATGACGGCGCGCCGGCGAAATTGCCCACGGTTGCTGAATAAAAACCGCGCGAATAATGCGCCAATGCCATGCTTTTGTCATGACTCGGCGCGGGGACATTCGTCGGAGGAAAGGCCCGGCCGCTCTGGCCAGGGCGATGGCGGCCGCAGCTGCCCGGCCGTGCGTAATTTGCTATGGTGCGCCGGCGTTCCCTTGCCCCCAGTCCCGAGAAGCCAGCCCCCATGCCCGCCGAGCACTCCGGCGCCGCGCCCGCGGCGCGCCCGTTGACCCGCAGCGACCTCAAGACCCTCTCGCTCTCCGCCCTCGGCGGTGCGCTGGAGTTCTACGACTTCATCATCTTCGTGTTCTTCGCCGCGGTGCTCGGCAAGCTGTTCTTCCCTGCCGAGATGCCCGAGTGGCTGCGCCAGCTGCAGACCTTCGGCATCTTCGCCGCCGGCTACCTGGCGCGTCCGCTGGGCGGCATCGTCATGGCCCACTTCGGCGACCTGCTCGGCCGCAAGCGGATGTTCACCCTGAGCATCTTCATGATGGCCGTGCCGACCCTGTGCATGGGCCTCTTGCCGACCTACGCGCAGATCGGCATCTGGGCGCCGCTGGCGCTGCTGAGCCTGCGCGTGGTGCAGGGCGCGGCGATCGGCGGCGAGGTGCCGGGGGCCTGGGTGTTCGTCTCCGAGCACGTGCCGGAGCGGCGCATCGGCTTCGCCTGCAGCACCCTGACCGCCGGGCTGACCGCCGGCATCCTGCTCGGCTCGCTGACCGCCAGCGCGATCAACCGGGCGTTCAGCCCCGCGGAGCTGGCCGACTGGGCCTGGCGCATCCCCTTCCTGCTCGGCGGGGTGTTCGGCCTGGTCTCGGTCTACCTGCGCCGCTGGCTGCACGAGACGCCGGTGTTCGCCGAGCTGCAGCTGCGCCAGTCGCTGGCCGCCGAGCTGCCGCTCAAGGCGGTGCTGCGCGAACACCGCCCGGCGGTGCTGCTATCGATGCTGCTGACCTGGGTGCTGTCGGCCGGCATCGTGGTGGTGATCCTGATGACCCCGACCCTGCTGCAGACCCAGCACGGCTTCGCCGCTGGCGAGGCGCTCGCGGCCAACAGCCTGGCGATCGTCGGCCTGACCTTCGGTTGCGTGCTCGCCGGCCTCTCGGCGGACCGCTTCGGCGCCGGGCCGACCTTCGTCTGCGGCGGCCTGCTGCTGCTACTGAGCTCTTCGGCGTTCTACGCCAGCCTCGCCGAGCACCGCGACCTGCTGCTGCCGCTGTACGCCCTGGCCGGCCTCTGCGTGGGCACCATCGGCGCCATTCCCATGGTGATGGTCAAGGCCTTTCCGGCGGTGGTGCGCTTCTCCGGGCTGTCGTTCTCCTACAACCTGGCCTACGCCATCTGCGGCGGCCTGACGCCGATCCTGGTCAGCCTGCTGCTGAAGTGGAGCCCGCTGGGGCCGGCCTACTACGTCGGCGCGCTGTGCCTGCTGCTGGTGCTGGCCGGCGCGGCGCTGTGGCGGCGCACCGCCCTGGCACCGGCGCCGGCCGCCTGAAGCGGCGGCCTCAGCCGAGCAGCGCCACCGCCTTGATCTGCGCCCACATGCGCTTGCCGGGCAGGACTTCGAGCTGGTCGCAGGAGCGGCGGGTGATGCGCGCGATCAGCGGCGTGCCCTCGGCGTCCAGGCGCACCAGCACGTGGGCCGGGGTGTCGGCCTCGACCACCTCGCGGACCGTGGCCGGCAGCACGTTGGTGATGCTGGTGTCCTCGATCCGCTGGAGCGCCAGGCTGACGTCGCGGGCGTGCACGCGCAGGCGCAGGTGCTGGCCGAGCGCCTCCGGGCGGCGGGCGACCAGCACTGCGCCGCCGGGAAACTCGAGACGGCTCAGGTGGTAGTGGTCGTCGTGCTCGGCCACCACCGACTCGATGACCACCCCGGCGTCCTCGCTGAAGGCGGTGGGCAGGTCGAGGCGCGCCAGGGTTTCCTGCAGGGCGCCCTGGGCCGCCACCCGGCCCTGGTCGAGCAGCACCACATGGTCGGCGAGGCGCGCCACCTCGTCCGGCGAATGGCTGACCAGCAGCACCGGGATGTCCAGCTCGTCGTGCAGGCGCTCGAGGTAGGGCAGGATCTCGTTCTTGCGCTTGAGGTCAAGCGCCGCCAGCGGCTCGTCCAGCAGCAGCAGGCGCGGACTGGTGAGCAGCGCGCGGGCAATGCCGACACGCTGGCGCTCGCCGCCGGACAGGCGGCCGGGCAGGCGGTCGAGCAGGTGGCCGATGCCGAGCAGCTCGAGCACCCGCTCCCAGGACACCCGCCGGCTGGCGGCGTCGACGCGCTTCAGGCCGTATTCCAGGTTGCGCCGCACCGTCAGATGGGGAAACAGGCTGGACTCCTGGAACACGTAGCCGAGCGCGCGCCGGTGGGTCGGCAGGAACACCCCGGCGGCGCTGTCCTGCCAGACCTCGCCGTTGATCTCCAGGTAGGCCTCGGCGGCCCGCTCCAGGCCGGCGACGCAGCGCAGGGCGGTGGTCTTGCCGGAGCCGGAATGGCCGAACAGCGCAGTCACCCCGTGTCCCGGCAGTTTCAGGTCGATATCCAGCGCGAACCCGGCATAGTTCACCCGGAAGCGGGCGCGGATGCCGTCCGCCGGCACGCTGGCCGAACGGGCGGCGTCGGCCTTGGCGGCGGCGAGTTCGAGGGTGGTGCTCATGGGGAAACCTCCCGGCGGATCAGCTCAGCCCCGGCTTGAAGCGGCGGCTGGAATAGAGGGCGAGCAGCACGAGGAAGGAGAACAGCACCATGCCACCGGAAAGCCAGTGGGCCTGAGCGTACTCCATCGCCTCGACGTGGTCGAAGATCTGTACCGCCACGGTGCGGGTCTTTTCCGGGATGTTGCCGCCGATCATCAGCACCACGCCGAACTCGCCCACGGTATGCGCGAAGCCGAGGATGGCGGCGGTGACGAAACCGGGCCGGGCCAGCGGCAGCACCACGGTGAAGAAGGTATCCCAAGGGCCGGCGCGCAACGTCGCGGCGACCTCCAGCGGGCGCTCGCCGATCGCCTCGAAGGCGTTCTGCAAGGGCTGCACGACGAAGGGCAGCGAATAGAACACCGACGCCACCACCAGGCCGGCGAAGGTGAAGGGCAGCGTGCCGAGGCCCAGGGACTGGGTCAGCTGACCGACAGGGCCGTACGGCCCCATGGTCACCAGCAGGTAGAAGCCGAGCACGGTCGGCGGCAGCACCAGCGGCAAGGCCACCACCGCGCCGATCGCCCCCTTCAGGCGCGAGCGGGTGCGCGCCAGCCACCAGGCGATCGGCGTGCCGATTATCAGCAGCAGCAGGGTGGTCAGCGAGGCCAGCTCCAGGGTCAGGCGGATGGCGGCGAAATCGAGTGCGGACAGCGGCATTGCCGGGGCCTCCTGCGCTTACAGGTCGTAGCCGTAGGCCTTGATCACCGCGGCGGCCTTGGGCCCCTTGAGGTAATCGACCAGCGCCTGGGCCGCCGGGTTGTCCTTGCCCTTGGCGAGAATCACCGCATCCTGGCGGATCGGATCGTGCAGCTCGGCCGGCACGGTCCAGCCGGAGCCTTCGGTGAGCTTGCCGTCCTTGGACACCTGCGACAGGGCGACGAAGCCCAGTTCGGCGTTGCCGGTGGAAACGAACTGGTGCGCCTGGGCGATGTTGGCGCCCTCGACGAGCTTCGGCTTGACCGCCTCGCCCAGGCCGAGCTTGGCCAGCACCTGGATGGCGGCGGCGCCGTAGGGCGCGGTCTTCGGGTTGGCGATGGCCAGGTGCTTGAAGGCGTTCCTCTTCAGCACCTCGCCCTTGCCGTCCACGTAGCCGGGCTTGGCCGACCAGAGCACCAGCT
The DNA here is from genome assembly GCF_002220155.1 of Azotobacter chroococcum. Classification (NCBI taxonomy): domain Bacteria; kingdom Pseudomonadati; phylum Pseudomonadota; class Gammaproteobacteria; order Pseudomonadales; family Pseudomonadaceae; genus Azotobacter; species Azotobacter chroococcum. The sequence goes on from NZ_CP011835.1 coordinate 4,384,560, forward strand.
TGCCGATCGCGTAGGTGAAGCGCGAGCCCGGAACGATGGCGCCTTCCTTCTCCAGCCGCTCCGGGGTGGCGTCGTCGGCGGAGAGGAAGACCTCGAAGGGCGCGCCGTTGTGGATCTGGGTATAGAAACCGCCGGTCGGGCCGAGGGAGGCGATCACCTTGTGGCCGGTGTCCTTCTCGAACTCGGCGGCGATCTCCTTGATCGGCGCGGTGAAGTTGGCGGCGACGGCGATCTGCACCTCCCCGGCCTGGGCGGCGCAGGCGAGCAGACCGGCGCTCAGGGCGATGCACAGGCGGGACAGCGAAAAGCTCATGGGACTACTCCATGTTGAAGGAAACGGAACAGGGAAACGGCTCAGTCGTAGACGGCGAGGATCACGCTGGACGACTTGAAGAAGGCGCAGGCCTCCACCCCCGGGGCCAGGCCGAGCGCCTCGCAGCTGTCGGCGGTGACCACGCAGGTCACGCTGCGCCCGGACGGCAGCGCCAGGGTCACCTCGCTGTTCACCGGCCCCTCGTGGATCTCGACGACCTCGCCCCACAGCTGGTTGCGCGCGGTGAGCTTGAGCGAGCGCTCGGTGGTGAGCATCACCGACGAGGACTTGACCAGCGCGAAGACCTCCTTGCCCATGGCCAGCTCGAGGTTTTCCGCGCTGGCCTTGGTGATGATCGCGGCGATCTCGTTCTCGGCATCCAGGCGGATGCGCACCTCGTAGTCGACGCCACCGACGCGCAGGCCGGTGATGGTGCCGGCGAACTGGTTGCGCGCGCTGGTCTTCAGGCTCATCGAGTGCATGAGGCGCTGGAAGGCCTGGATGTCGCCGCCGGTCACCTCGTTGAGGCGCTCGGAGAGGCGGTCGAGGGCGTGCTGGTACTCGATCTCCAGGGCACGGTACATGGCGATGATTCGCCGGCCGTATTCGGTGAGCTGGGTGCCCCCCCCCTGGCGGCCGCCGGCGACCCGCACCACCAGGGGCTCGGGGGCGAGGTTGTTCATGGTGTCGATGGCATCCCAGGCCGCCTTGTAGGAAAGCGGCACGGCCTTGGCGGCCCGGTTGATCGAGCCCTCGCGCTCGATCTGCTCGAGCAGGCGGATGCGGGTATCGGACAGGGCGGTACCGACATCGGTGTCCAGGGACATGCGGGCAAGAAAGCGGGTGGCAGTCATCGTTTGCGGCCTGTAACTTATCTATCTACATGAGTTTATATAAGGCAATTCACATGCCAAACGGCATTTCGCTATTGTTCCGTGCCTATAATGGACTTGTCTATACTCCCGCTCCACATGAGTTGTCATGTTCACGACAATTTATGTTGCACATGATATAGCGGTTGTGCCAAACCCTGCAGACAATCGGATGAGGAACACAGCATGAAAATCAGCGCCCGCAACGTCTTCAACGGTACCGTCAGCGCCCTGAAGGAAGGCTCGGTCAACGCCGAGGTGGACATCGTCCTGGGCGGCGGCGACAAGCTCGCTGCCGTGGTGACCCTGGAAAGCGCCAGGTCCCTGGAGCTGGCCGCCGGCAAGCCGGTGGTCGCCGTGATCAAGGCGCCCTGGGTCCTGCTGATGACCGACAGCAGCGGCTATCGCCTGTCCGCCCGCAACATCCTGACCGGCACCGTCAAGAGCATCGAGACCGGCGCGGTCAACGCCGAAGTCACCCTGGCCCTGCCGGGCGGCACCGAGATCACCTCCATGGTCACCAAGGAAGCCGTGGCCGAGCTGGGCCTGAAGCCGGGCGCCAGCGCCAGCGCGGTGATCAAGGCCTCCAACGTGATCCTCGGCGTTCCGGCCTGACGGACGACTCCTCCACGGATGGCATGGGGCGTGCTTGCAACGGGCACGCCTCGTCACGAGCCTCCGCCACGCCCCTCTTCACGCTTCCGAACTTCCTTCGCCGTCCGCGCTCCAGCCATCCGGCACCGCCGGAGCGCCTGCACTTCCACCTGCGCAAGCGCCTGACCTCGGCCAGCGGCCCCCTCGAACTCGACATCGAACTGGACATCGCCCGCGGCGAAAGCCTCGCCCTGCTCGGCCCCTCCGGCAGCGGCAAGACCAGCCTGCTGCGCCTGCTCGCCGGCCTGCAGCCGGCCGACGGCGGCTACATCGCCGCCTTCGGGCGGATCTGGCTGGACAGCGCCTGCGGCATCGACCGCCCGGCGCGCCGACGAGCTGCTCGAGCGGGTCGGCCTCGCCGGCCTTGCCAACGAGCGGCCGGCACGCCTGTCCGGCGGCCAGCAGCAGCGCCTGGCGCTGGCCCGCGCCCTGGCCGCGGAGCCGGAGCTGCTGCTGCTCGACGAGCCGCTCTCGGCCCTCGACGGCGCCCTGCGCCGCGACCTGCAGGACGCCCTGGCCGCCCTGCGCGAGCGCCAGCGCACCACCCTGCTGCTGGTCACCCACGATCCGGGCGAGGCCCTGCGCCTGTGCGAACGCGCGGTGCTGCTGGAGGCCGGCCGGGTCGCCGCCGATGCGCCGCCGGCGCGGCTGTTCGGCGCCGGCGGCCCTGCCGATGCCGAGCAGCGCCTGACCCTCGCCGGCCGGGTGGTCGAGCGCATCGCTGCCGCCGACGGCAGCCCGCTCTACCGCATCGAGGCCGAGGGCCGCACCTGCCTGGCCCGCGCGGCGGAGCGCGCCGGGCTGGAGCCGGGCGACAGCGTGCTGGTCAGTGCCGGGGACTGGCTGGCGACGCCGCTCCACGGCCTGCGCTGAGCGCCGGCGGCGCCTCCGCCAGCCCGTAGATCCAGGGGCCGCCGGCCTCGGCGTCGGCGGCGGCCAGATCGGCCTGCCCGGCCGGCGAGACCAGGTAGTCGACCACCCGCCGGGCGCCTTCGCGCGCCGCGGCGGAAGCCGGATGGGCCGGCCCCGGCTCCAGCGCCACATAGGCCCGGCGCATCCGCCGGTCGCCGCGCAGGAGGATCTCCAGGCCCTCGCCGTGCAGCTTGCCGAAGGCCGCCGGAATCCCGCCGACCACCACGTAGGCCCGCTGCCGGGCGGCCTGGGCGAGGATTTCCTGCGGCCGCTCGCCCTCGTCGGGCAGCACCCAGTCCGCCGCCGGGCGGATGCCGGCCTGCTTCCACAGGCGCTGGACGATCTCGTGGCTGCCGGCATCGCGGAAGGCGACGAAGGGCGCGCGCGCCGCGGCGATGCGCCGCAAGGCCTCGGTGCCGTCCGCCGCGCCGCGCACCCCGGCCAGGTCCTCGGCGGGACCGACCAGCACGTGCTCGTTGAAGCCCCACACCTGCATGCGGCCGCCCAGCCCCGCGGCCTGCAGGGCGAAGGTCTCGCTGCCGCCGTGGATCAGCAGCAGCTCGGCCTCGCCGCGCACGAAGCGCGGCACTATGGCCTCCTTGTTCGCCACCGCGACCAGCTCCAGGCGAACGCCGGTGGCCGCTTCCAGGCGCGCCCGCAGCCGCTCGCCGACGCCGCTCAGCTGGATGCCGCCGACCATCGCCAGGCGCAGCGGCTCCCCGGCCCGCGCGCCCGGCACCAGCGCCAGCAGCAGGCCGAGCGCCAGGGGCGCGCAGCGGGCCAGCCCCCTCAGGTTCCTCAACTGCATGATCTTCTCTCCTCTGCTCAGAACTCGTAGGCGAGCTTGGCCATCAGCGTGCGCGGCACGCCCGGGAAGAAGCTGCTGCCGTTGTTGGTCTCGTTGGCGTTGTTGAAGCCGATGTAGCGCTTGTCGAACAGGTTGATCACCGCCAGGTTCGCCTGCAGCCGGCCCCGGCTGACCGGCACGCGGTAGGCGAGGTCGAGGTTGGTCACGCTGTAGGCGGCCATGGTCTGGGTGTGCTCGACGTTGGCGTAGCGCCGGCCCATGTAGTGCAGCACCGGCGACAGGGTGAAGCGGCCATGGGTCCAGGCGGCGCCGAGGGTGGCCATGCGCCGGGGCACGTCGGGCAGTTGCTCGCCCTCGGTCTCCAGGGTGGTGTTCGCGCCGGTCTGCAGGTCGTCCTCGAACTCGGCGCGGATCCAGCTCAGGTTGCCGAACAGGTTCAGCCCGGGCAGCGCCTCCCAGCCGCCGGCCAGCACCAGGCCGAAGCGCCGCGCATCGGCGATGTTCTGGGTGTAGGAGGCCTTGTACTCGGGGTCGTAGAGCGAAACGCCCTTGTTCCTGTAGCGGGTGTAGAAGAGCAGCGGCTCGAGATAGCCGCGGGCGAAATTGAAGCGCACGGCGAGGTCGATGCCATCGGCGACCTCCATCTCGCTGTCGCTCCACAGCTGCTGCTTGGACACGCCGGAGACCACCGGCGAATGGAAGGAGTCGAAGGCCGGCGTGCCCAGGTTGCGTCCGGCCGAGGCGCGCAGCTCGATCATCGGGCTCAGCCGGTAGCGCAGCGCCAGGTAGGGTGCCCATTCCTCGATGGTGCTGCTGTCGACGCTGCGCGACGCCACCTCGCCCCGCGACCGGTCGAGGGCGTCCTCGTAGGACAGATCGCCGACTCCCGCAGGGTCGTAGTACTTGATCGAGGGCAGCACGTCGCGTACGTAGCGCACCCCGGCCTTGACGTTGAGGGCGCCGAAATCACGCTCGGCGACGGCGAACAGGTTGTGCAGATCGTGACGGTGGTCGACGTCGGCCAGCATGCTCCATCTGGAGAAGGTCAGGCCGCCGGCGGCGTTCGGCGTGTAGTCCTTCCAGCGCGTCGCCGGCGCCGGCGGCTCGCTGGACACCCAGCCGTAGCCGAAGGTCAGCCCGGTGCCGGCCAGCCTGGTGTGCAGCTCGGCGATCGCCCCGTAGGTCTTCTGGTCGATCCGCCACTTGCGCACGACGTTGCCGCTGGCATACAGGTACTCGCCGTCCTCCTTGCTGTAGAAGGGCTTGAACACCAGGTGGGTGTCGGCGCCCAGCGCATAGTCGAACTCGGCGAAGGCCGCAGTGGTCTTGAACGCCTGGCGGTTGTAGCCCTGCCAGTTGGCCAGCGCCGCGGCGCCCTTGCCGGTGGGGCTTTCGTCGTAGTCGATCTCGTCGTAGAGCGACTGGTCCTTCGACTGCTCGTAGCTCAGGCCCTTGTAGTTGTCCGCGGCCATCTCGTTGTGGGCGGCGAAGAACTTCATGTCCAGCGCACCGAGCCCCTGGGTCAGGCCCATGGCGAAGGTGTCGCGGCGCTTGGGCGACTGCCCGCTGCCGCGCCACTTGTCGGCGCCGGTCCTGGAGGCCGAGACGAACAGCGCGGTGTCGCTGGCCAGCCGGCCGCTGTCGAGGCGCACGAAGCGGCGGCGGAAGTCCTCCTCGCCCACGCCGAGGGACACCATGCCGCCCGCCTCGGCCTTGGGCCAGAGGATGCGCGTGTCGAGCTGGCCGGAGCTGTCGTAGAGGGAGAAGCGGTCAGGCGCCACCGGGCCCTGGGCGAGCGAGACGCCGGCGATGTTCTCGGCATCGAGCAGGAAAAGATAGCCCGGCCCCGGTCCCGGACCATTGAGCGGCATGCCCTCGACGGTGCCGTTGGCGCCGTGGGTGGCCATCTCCCCGCGCACCCGCAGGCCCTTGTTGCCGCCCTGCTGGTTGACCAGCCCCCAGGCGTCGGTACCGTGCACCTGCACGGCCGGCAGCCGGGAAATCATCGAATAGGGATTGCTGCCGCCCTTGCCGCCGAACAGCTCGATGCCTTCGCGGCCGACCCGGTATACCGTCGACGGCGAGTCGGGGTCCGAATCGAACCAGGGCGCCTGCGACTCGTCCGCCTCGCCGGTCACCAGGATCGGCGACAGCGCCTCTTCGGCCGGCACGCCGGTACAGGCCAGCGCCGACAGCAGGGCGGCGCAGCAGCGGGGGAACGCGGGGCGCCAGCCGGCCGGCGGCGCATGAACGGGAAACTGCTTCATGGGAGTCTTTCTCTGGTAGTACGAAAATCGAAAAAACCCTGGGAATGGAGAGGCCGGGGAGCGCTACAGGGCTCCCAGCCGGCGCAGCACGGCGAACAGCGCGAGGGAAACCAGGCCGAGCAGCAGCGAAAGCACGGCGGCGCGCTCGAACTCGCCGCCGCCGACCGCGTTGAAGATCTCCAGCGACACCGTAGTGGTGCGCCCGGAGACGTTGCCACCGAGCATCAGGGTGATGCCGACCTCGCCGAGCGAGCGCCCGAGGCCGAGCACCAGGCCGGCGGCCAGCGACCCGCGGATGTTCGGCAGCAGCACGCGCAGGAAGATCTCCGGCTCGCCCTTGCCGAGCACCCGGGCCGCCTCGCCGAGCCGCGCCGAGAGGCTTTCCAGCGCCGACTGCACCGGCTTGACCACCAGCGGCAGGCCGGCGATCAGCGAGGCGATCAGCACGCCCCAGAAGGAGAACACCACCTCCACGCCCCAGGTCTCGCCCAGCCAGGCGCCGAGCGGGCCGCGGCGGCCGAGCAGCATCAGCAGCAGGAAGCCGGTGGCGACCGGCGGGAACACCAGCGGCAGGCTCACCAGCGCATCGAGCAGGCCGCGGCCGACCCAGCCCGGGCGCGCCAGGACATAGCCCAGCGCCAGGCCGAGCAGCAGGTGCAGCGCGAGCGTGGCCAGCGCCACCTCGGCGGTCAGCCGCAGGGCGTCGACGACGGCCGGCTCGCCGAGCACAGCCGCCAGCAGCCGGAAAGTCTCGCTCACAGCCCGTGCCGGGTCAGGATGGCCTGGGCTTCGGGGCTGGCGAGGTATGCGGCCAGCGCCTCGACGCCGGGCGGGCTCTCGCGTCCCTCGACGACGCCGGCGACGATGCGCACCTCGTCATAGAGAGCCGGGTCGATCTCGAGGAAACCGCCGATGCGCTCGCGCACGCCGAGCGCGTCGGTGAGATTGATGAAGCCGGCATCCACCTCGCCGCTGACCAGATAGGCCGACACCTGCGGCACGTTGGCCACCATGAGCAGCCGGTCCTCGAGCGTCTTCGCCAGCGCGCTGCGCGCGAGGAACTGGCTGGCGGCCTTGCCGTAGACCGCCTGACGCTGGTCCGGCAGGGCGATGCGGGCGAATTTCGGATCGACGAGGTCCTCCGCTTTCGCCAGCGTCCGGCCGCTCGGCCAGGCCAGCACCAGGCGGCCCCGACCGGCCGGCAGGTAGCGGGCGAAGGCGGGCTGCCCGGCGTTCTCGAGGAAGGTCTGATCGCCGAACACCACCGCCACCCTGTCGCTCTGCCGGGCCTGCGCCAGCACCTGGCCCATGTGCCCGAAGAACGGCTCGATGCGGATGCCGCTGTGGCGCTCGAAGGCCGCCGCCAGCTCGCTGACCGGACGCTTGTAGCCGGCGCCGGCGGCGATGGTCAGCGACTCGGCGGCAGAGGCCGGCAGGGCGCTGACAGCGGACAGGCCGGCGAGCGCCAGCCAGAGGCGAAGGCCGCGCGCACGGCGACGAAGTGCGCGGCCAGCGGCCCGCGCGAGAAGGGTGGACAGATTCATGCTGTCATGGCTCCTGCTTTTCTATATACATAGAAATACAAAGCACACGGCATGCCATTGGATAGCCACCACAACCATAAATATAAAATATTTAAAATCAATTATTTATATATAAAAAGAGTCGACACACCGCCAGCTTTCGCTCGGAAAGCGAAAATTGTTATATGTATAACAATAAATATAAATAAAATGTTGGGAACTCGACAGGCGAGCGCAAGCCGTCCAGGCCAGGCGTCGGACGCGTCGGTCACAGGCAGAAGGACGGCAAGGGGAGATAAGGCGGCAGCGCTTGACGCACAGGCGGCGAGCGGCGCTCGGCGGCCCGCCAGGTCAGGCGAAGCGGGAAGCGGAAAAAAGAGGACGCCCGAGGCGAGGGAAAGCCGGGCGGTTCCCCTCCCCCGGCCCGGGAAGAGGAGGAAACCCGCGCGCCGCCGGCCAGGCCGGCTCGACGGCGCGCAGTGGGCGACAGGCGTTAGTGCTGGTGCCCTTCCCCGCCGCAGGAGTGCTCGTCGTGGGGCTTGCCGGGCGGCAAGTCGCCGGCCAGGAAGGCCTTGACCGCCAGTTCCGGGTCGCTCTCGCCGGTGGTGAGCAGGCTCACCCCGCGCTCGCCGAGGCGGCGGATGACGCCCTCGCCGGCGGTCGCGGCGATGGCCAGGTCCACGACATGCAGCGGATGGCGCTCGGGGTACTCGGTGACGTGCCAGTGGTGCAGGACAGCCTTCTCCGCCAGCTCGATGGCATAGATGTTCACCGGCGCCTGGCCCGGCCAGACGTCGAACACCTCCCAGCGCTGGGCACGCCCGGCATGGTCGGCCACGCGGCCCTGGCGGTCGACCGCCACGGCAATCAGTCGGCGCTCTTCGCTCATGCCCTGGCCGCCTCCTCATCCTCGTCGGACACGGCGAAGCGCACGCGCTCCTCGGCGCCGACGCCGACCAGCTTGGCCAGCCACGGCGGCGGCGAGCCGGCCATGACCGACTGCAGCTCGGCAACCGCCTCCTGCGCCGCGCAGCCCTTGGGCTTCTTCAGCGGATGGATGCCGGCGCGGACCACCTTGGCCGCCGCCGGTCCGCCGATGGACACCACGTAGAGCACCTGGCAGTCCTGGATCTGCTCGACGCGCCAGGCGTTCTTGTCCTCGGCCAGCGCCACGTCCAGGGTGGAGCGGATGTCGATCAGCGCGGCCTCCCTGGCGCTCACCTGATAGACGAGAAAGCGCAGGCAGGAACCGAAGTGCCCGTCCAGCTGCTCGCCGTTGTTGGAGGCGATGGCCACGCGGATCGAGCCTTCCGGCATGCGCTCCAGCTTCACCGGGTGGGGCAGGCTGTCGACCTCGGCCTCGCCCCAGAGGATGCGCACCGCATCCTTCAGCGCCGTCATCGGAGTGTCGAGCATGTCGACATCCTCCTCGGAGCCGGCCAGGCCGATCTTCAGGTCGGTGACGCTCACGCCCTGCAGGCTCTCCTCGGTCAGCGGACCGTCGATCTGCTGGTGCAGGATCTCCAGCAACTGGCCGACCGTGGTACCGGGCAGAGCCCTGGCAGCCAGGGCGATGCGCAGCGCGGTTTCGCGACTCATGTTCACGGGGGTTACCATAAGCGGCCTCCTGGGCGACTGAACTCAATCGTCATCATCGTCGTCATCGTCTTCGTCCACCTTCGTGATGCGCTGGTAGATCTCGACGCGGTCGCCATCCTTGAGCGGACTGTCCAACTTAACGAACTTGCCGAATACCCCGACCTTCTGCTTCTTCAGGTCGATGTCCGGGCAGCAGCGCAGTACGCCGGACTGCTCGATCGCCTGCTCCACGCTGCAGCCGTCCTCGACCTTGCAGCTGAGCTGAAGGGGCTTGGCCGGATCTGCGTATACCACTGAAACTCTCATTTCGCTATCACTCCTCGGCCGGTTACTGCAGGACGATCAGTTCGCCGTGGGTCTGCTGCCGGCGTTCGGCGCGCTTGCGGTCGATCACCCGCTTGGCGGCCAGCAGGAAGCCCAGCACGATGAAGGCGCCCGGCGGCAGGATGGCCAGCAGGATGCCCTGGAAGTCGGGGATCACGGTGATTTCCATCCACTTGAAGTACGGGCCGAGCAGCGAGGACGCCTGGGAGAACAGGGTGCCGCTGCCGAGGATCTCGCGGATGCCGCCGATCACCACCAGCACGGCGGTGAAGCCGAGGCCCATGCCGGCGCCGTCGAGAATCGAGGGCAGCACCGGGTTCTTGGTACTGAAGGATTCGGCACGACCAAGCACCGCGCAGTTGGTCACGATCAGCGCGATGAACAGGCCGAGCACCTTGTACAGCTCGTGCATCCAGGCGTTCATCGCCATGTCGATCAGGGTCACCACGCCGGCGATCACGCCGATCATCACCGGGTTGCGCACCTCGGGGGAGATGGTGTGGCGCATCGAGGAGATGAGCCCGTTGGTCAGGATCAGCACCAGGGTGGTGGCCAGGCCCATGCCCAGGCCGTTGGTGGCGGTGGTGGTCACTGCCAGCGCCGGGCAGAGCGCGAGCATCTGCACCAGGGCGACGTTGTAATCCCACAGGGCCGAGGTGAAATAGTGCCACGGCACTTTCTTCTTTTCAGGTGCGCCGGCGGCGGATGCTGCACATTCACTCATGGTTGGGCTCCTCTTACTCGGCTTTCAGCTGCCCGGCATGCCGGGTCTGGAACTGCAGGCCCTGCAGCACGGTCTTGACCACGGCACGCGGGGTGATGGTGGCGCCGGCGAACTGGTCGAACTGGCCGCCATCCTTCTTCACCTTCCACTTGTCCAGCACGGTGTTGTCCAGCGACAGGCCGTCGAAGACCTTGATCCAGTCGCTGCGCGAGGCCTCGATCTTGTCGGCCAGGCCGGGGGTTTCCTTGTGGGCCAGCACCCGAACGCCGAGAATCTTGCCCTGGGCATCGACGGCCATCATCTGGCTGATGGGACCGCCGTAGCCGATGTTGCTGCCCTGGAAGACCACCGCGGTGAGCTTGCCCTGCAGGCGCGCCGGGAACACCTCGACTTCGCCGAGTTCCGCATCCTGCACCTTGAAGCCGTCGGCCAGCGGGTTGTTGTCGTACAGCGACTGGGGCAGCACCTCGCGCAGCGTGGCCAGCCGGTCAGCCATCTGCTGGTCGGCGATGGTGCCCTGGGTCATGGCGTTGCCGATCAGCAGGAGCAGGGCCACCACGGCGCAGATCAGCCCCAGCGACAGGCCCTGGTAGGCCACCATCGGGCGCCACTTTTCCAGGCGCTCGAGGAGCGTGGGCTTGCCTGCGACCGCCTCGCCGGACGCGGCGGCCTCCTCGGCCGGAGTCATCGTCGTATCGTTCATACCTTGTCCACCTCTTTAACCTGGCTGGTCCACTTGGCCGCGACCAGCGGCTTGCCCCGGACGTTGCGGCCGTAGGCGCGCGGCCGCCAGTAACGGTCGATCAGCGGGGTCAGCGCGTTCATGAAGAGCACCGCGAAGGCGGCCGCTTCGGGGAAGCTGCCCCAGGTGCGGATCACGTAGATCAGCACGCCGCAGCCGACGCCGAAGATCAGCCGGCCGACGCGGCTGATCGGCGAGGTCACCGGGTCGGTGGCGATGAAGAAGGCGCACAGGATCAGGCCGCCGGAGGTCAGGTGATAGAGCCCGCCGGCATAGCGATCCGGATTGATCAGGTAGGCGATGCTCGCCATCGCGAACACGCTCGCCAGCATGGCGACCGGGATTTCCCAGTGGATGATCCGGCGCAGCACCAGCCAGACGCCGCCGACCAGCAGCAGCAGCTCCGAGGTCTCGCCGAGGCTGCCGGGCGTGCTGCCGAACAGCGCGGAGATCACGTTGAAGCTTTCGCCAAGGATGTCCTGGGCGGTGCGGTTGAGGGTCAGTTCGGTCTTCAGGTTGCCCAGCGCGGTGGCGCCGACCATGCCATCGGCCAGCGGAGCGCCGGCGAAGGTGATCGCCAGGCTGTCGATGAAGCCCGGAGCCGAGCTCGAGAACAGCGGATGCGGCAGCGCCCAGGTGGTCATCTGCAGCGGGAAGGCGATCAGCAGGGCGACGCGCGCCAGCATGGCCGGGTTGAAGGGGTTCTGGCCGATGCCGCCGTACAGCTGCTTGCCGATGCCGACGGCGAACAGGCTGCCGCCGACGCCGATCCACCAGGGCGCCCACGGCGGCAGGGAGATCGCCAGCAGCCAGCCGGTGAGCAGGGCCGAGCCATCGAGCAGACGGCGCATGGGCTGGCCGAGCAGGTGCAGGCAGGCCGCCTCGGTGGCCAACGCGCTGGCGCAGGTGACCAGCCACAGGTTGATGGCCGGCCAACCGAACATCACCAGGCCGAACAGGGTGGCCGGCGTGAGCGCCAGACACACGTCCAGCATGATGCGGTTGACCGAGGAGCGGTCGTGGGCGAATGGCCCCGCCGCGACGCTGATGGTACTCATGACTCTACCTCATTGCTCGGCTTGGCGGCCTTGGTCTTGGCGGCCTTGGCTGCCTTGGCGGCTTCCTTGGCGGCCTTGGCGGCGGCCTTGGCGGCCTCTTCTTCTGCCAGACGCGCGGCGCGGGCCTCGGTCTGGCGCTTGATGTAGTCGCTCTTGCGGGAGGCGCTGCGACGTTCGTCCTGCTGGCCCTTGGCGTACTGGAAGTACTGCACCAGAGGAATGTGCGAAGGGCAGACGTAGGAGCAGCAGCCGCAGAGGATGCAGTCGCGCAGGCCGTATTCGTTGGCGCCGTCGTAGTCGTCGGCGCGGGCGTAGAGGGCCATGTCCAGCGGGGTCAGACCCATCGGGCAGGCGTCCACGCAGCTGGCGCAGCGGATGCAGGGCGCCGGGTCCTTGTTCGGCAGCTCGTGCTGGGCCAGCGCCAGCAGGCCGGTGGCGCCCTTGATCACCGGCACCTGGGTGGAGGGCAGCACTGCGCCCATCATCGGCCCGCCGAGCAGCATCTGCTGGGGGGTGCCGGTCAGGCCGCCGCAGGCGTCGATGAGCGACTGCACCGGGGTGCCGATCAGCACGTCGAGGTTCTGCGGGGTCTTCACGCAGGCGCCGGACACGGTGACCACCCGCGAGATCAGCGGGCGGCCATAACGCAGCGCCTGCTGGATGGCGTACACGGTACCGGCGTTGTGCACCAGCACGCCGACGTCGGTACTGCGCCCGCCGGCCGGCACTTCGCGGCCGGTGACCGCCTGGATCAGCTGCTTGGCCGAACCCATGGGATAGAGCGCCGGCACCGCCAGCACCTCGATGGCGCCGAAGTGCTCGGCGGCGGCACGCATCGCGGCCAGGGCCTCGGGCTTGTTGTCCTCGATGGCGATGACCACGCTGTAGGCGCGCAGGATGTGCTGGATCAGCCGGGCGCCGTCGACGATTTCCGCGGCGCGCTCGCGCATGATGCGGTCGTCGCAGGTCAGGTAGGGTTCGCACTCGCTGCCGTTGACCACCACGGTCTTGATCTCGTGGCGGGTGCCCTGCTTGAGCTTGACCGCCGCCGGGAAGATCGCCCCGCCAAGACCGACGATGCCGGCCTGGGCGACGCGGTCGGCGAGCACCAGCGGGTCCTCGGCGAACGGATCGCCGGACACCGCCAGATCGATCCAGCGATCCTCACCGTCGCTTTCCAGGGTGATGCCGGTGGTGGTCAGCCCGGACGGGTGCGGCGCGGCAATCGGCCCGATGGCGACGATGCGTCCCGAGGTGGGCGCGTGCACCGGGGCGGAGACTTCCGTCGGCGGGAAGGCCAGCAACTGGCCCTTGAGCACCGTGTCGCCGACCTTGACCATCGGCAGGGCTTCGGCGCCGGCGTGCTGGCGCAGCGGCAGGTAGAGACGCGGTGGCAGCGGCAGGCTGCCGATGGGCAGCGCGGCCGAGAGATCCTTGTGGGCGGCCGGATGGACGCCGCCACGGATACTGGAAAGATTGAAGTGCATGCGAAGGCTCCGTAATCGACTCAGGCGGCGGCAGGCTTGTTCCAGCGCCAGGTGTCCAGGGTCTGCTCCTGCGGGGTCAGGATGACGCAGTCTTCCGGACAGGCGTCGCGGCACTTGCCACAACCGGTGCAGGCATCCTCCAGCACCACGTGGACCTGCCCGCTGGCGCCGACGATGGCGTCGGTGGGGCAGGCACGGTAGCAGCGGGTGCAGCCGATGCACTGCGAGGCCTCCACCCGCGCCATCATGGGGGCAGCCATCTGGCTGGCATCCAGACTCACGCCGAGCATCTCGGCCAGCTTCTCGGCCAGGCCCACGCCGCCGGGCGGGCAACAGGTGACCGCAGCATTGCCCTCGACGATCGCCACGGCGGCAGCACCGCAGCCGGGGAAGCCGCACTGCCCGCACTGGCTGCCCGGCATCAGGTCGCTGACTTCCTTGATCAGGGGGTTTTCGTCGCTGACCGCGAACTTGCGGGCCGCCAGGCCAAGGCCGAAGCCCAGGAGCAAGCCCATCACAGTCAGAGCCAGAGTTGCCTCTATCATAAATTGCCCTCCTCTCGTCGCCGGTCGCACCGGCCGTCCAGTATCAGAATCAGATCAGGCCGCCGAAGCCCATGAAGGCCAGCGCCAGCAGGCCGGCGGTGACGAAGGCGATCGGCGGGCCGGAAAAGGCGGCCGGCACGTTGGCCAGGGCCAGGCGCTCGCGCAGGCCGGCGAAGATGACCATGATCAGCGAGAAGCCCAGGCCCGAGCCCAGGCCGAACAGCACGGCCATGGTCAGGTCGTGGCCCTCGCGCACGCTGAGCAGCGGTACGCCGAGCACGGCGCAGTTGGTGGTGATCAACGGCAGATAGATGCCCAGCGAGCGGTACAGCGGCGGGCTGACCTTGCGGATGATCATCTCGATCAGCTGCACCATGCCGGCGATGACCACGATGTAGGCGAGGATGCGGATGAAGCCGATGCCCAGCGGCAGCAGCACGTAGTGCTCAATCAGCCAGCTGCTGGCACCACCGAGGCCCATGACCAGGGTGGTGGCCACGGCCAGGCCGATCGACGGATCGAGCTTGCTCGACACGCCCATGAACGGACACAGGCCCAGAAAGCCCACCAGCACCACGTTGTGAACCAACACGGTGCCTAAGAGAAACAAAACGTAATCCATAAGCGACCTCACCTACTCGGCTGAACCTTGGATGCACCTTTGTCGGGCGCACGCTTTTGCCGAAGACTTTTTGCATCAAGCATGCCAGCGCTCAAAATTTACACAGGCACACCTTGCAACCCCTCAAAAACTTGACCTAAATCAATAAAGAGCTTCGCTACGCCGACCGCCTATCCACCCGGCGCACCCGGTTTTGTAAGGTTTGTGACAGCTCGTTATTGAGCCTGCCGCCCAGCTTGTGCGCTTTCGCACAGCTAGGGAGCAGCCACCCGGAAATTCATTGTTCCGCGGCTTTTCCGAGCTATTCGGCGCGCCCGGACACTCAAGGTGCGGCACAGGATTTGCTAATTTTTTTCAGGCCCAACGCGCCACTCCGGCGGACGCGCATCTCGCGCCCGCCGGTTTCCCCGGATAGACGAGGCACAGCATGACCCCGGCCAACCCGACCCTGAGCAACGAGCCGCAAGCGCCTCATGCCGAGAGCGACGAGCTGCTCCCCGAGATATTCCGCCAGACGGTGGAGCATGCGCCCATCGCCATCTCCATCACCGATCTCAAGGCCAACATCCTTTACGCCAACCGCGCCTTCCGCACCATCACCGGCTACGACAGCGAGGAAGTGCTCGGCAAGAACGAATCGATCCTCTCCAACGGCACCACGCCGCGCCTGGTCTACCAGGCCCTGTGGGGCCGGATGGCGCAGAAGAAGCCGTGGTCCGGCGTGCTGGTCAACCGGCGCAAGGACCAGAGCCTGTACCTGGCCGAACTGACCGTGGCACCGGTGCTCAACGAGGCCGGCGAAACCATCTACTACCTGGGCATGCACCGCGACACCAGCGAGCTGCACGAGCTGGAACAGCGCGTCAACAACCAGCGCCTGATGATCGAGGCGGTGGTCAACGCCGCCCCGGCGGCGATGGTGGTGCTCGACCGCCAGCACCGGGTGGTGCTGTCCAACCCGAGCTTCTGCCGCCTGGCCCGCGACCTGGTCGAGGATGGCGCCAGCGAGAGCCTGGTCGCGCTGCTGCGGGAAAACCTCGCCACGCCCTTCGAGAAGCTGGAGAACCAGGGCACCGCCTTCTCCGGCAAGGAGATCTCCTTCGACCTGGGCGGCCGCTCGCCGCGCTGGCTGTCCTGCCACGGCCGGGCCATCCACATCGAGGACGAGCAGGCCCACGTGTTCTTCACCCCCACCGAGGAGCGCTACCTGCTGCTGACCATCAACGACATCTCCGAGCTGCGCCAGAAGCAGCAGGACTCGCGGCTCAACGCGCTGAAGGCGCTGATGGCCGAGGAGGAACTGCTGGAGGGCATGCGCGAGACCTTCAACGCCGCCATCCACCGCCTGCAGGGCCCGGTCAACCTGATCAGCGCGGCGATGCGCATGCTCGAGCGGCGCCTCGGCGACCAGGCCGGCAACGATCCGGTGCTGAGCGCCATGCGCGAGGCCAGCGAGGCCGGCATGGAGGCACTGGACAACCTCAGTGGCTCCATTCCGGTGCGCATGGCCGAGGCCAAGATGCCGGTCAACCTCAACCAGCTGATCCGCGAGGTGATCACCCTGTGCACCGACCAGCTGCTGGCGCAGGGCATCGTCATCGACTGGCAGCCGGCGCTGCGCCTGCCCTGGGTGATGGGCGGAGAAAGCAGCCTGCGCAGCATGATCAAGCACCTGGTCGAGAACGCCATCGAGTCCATGAGCCAGAACCAGGTCAGCCGCCGCGAGCTGTTCATCAGCACCCGCGTGGAGAATCATCTGGTGCGCATGGAGATCACCGACAGCGGCCCGGGCATTCCACCCGAGCTGGTGCTCAAGGTGTTCGAGCCGTTCTTCAGCACCAAGCCGCCGCATCGCGTCGGGCGCGGCATGGGCCTGCCGGTGGTCCAGGACATCGTCGCCAAGCACGCCGGCATGGTGCACGTAGACACCGCCTATCGCGAGGGCTGCCGGATCGTCGTCGAGCTGCCCTTCTCGGCCTCCACTTGAACAGCGACAGGGAATGCCCATGAATGCACCCATCCCTCAGCGCTCGGCCAAACAGACCCAGGTCGAACTCTATGACCTCCAATTGCAGGCCCTGGCGAGCATCGCCCGTACCCTCAGCCGGGAGCAGCAGATCGACGAGCTGCTCGATCAGGTCCTCGCCGTGCTGCACAACGACCTCGGCCTGCTGCACGGCCTGGTGACCATTTCCGATCCGGAGCACAGCGCCCTGCAGATCGGCGCCATCCACACCGACTCGGAAGCGGTGGCCCAGGCCTGCGAGGGCGTGCGCTACCGAAGCGGCGAAGGCGTGATCGGCAACGTGCTCAAGCACGGCAACAGCGTGGTCCTCGGGCGCATCTCCGCCGACCCGCGCTTTCTCGACCGGCTGGCGCTGTACGATCTGGAAATGCCGTTCATCGCCGTGCCGATCAAGAACCCCGAGGGCAACACCATCGGCGTGCTGGCGGCCCAGCCGGACTGCCGTGCCGACGAGCAGATGCCCGCGCGCACGCGCTTTCTGGAGATCGTCGCCAACCTGCTGGCGCAGACCGTGCGCCTGGTGGTGAAGATCGAGGACGGCCGCGAGGCCGCCGACGAGCGCGACGAGCTGCGCCGCGAGGTGCGCGGCAAGTACGGCTTCGAGAACATGGTGGTGGGCCACACCCCCACCATGCGCCGGGTGTTCGACCAGATCCGCCGGGTCGCCAAGTGGAACAGCACCGTGCTGGTCCTCGGCGAGTCCGGCACCGGCAAGGAGCTGATCGCCAGCGCCATCCACTACAACTCGCCGCGCGCGCACCGCCCGTTCGTGCGCCTGAACTGCGCCGCGCTGCCGGAAACCCTGCTCGAGTCCGAACTCTTCGGCCACGAGAAGGGCGCCTTCACCGGCGCGGTGAAGCAGCGCAAGGGACGCTTCGAACAGGCCGACGGCGGCACCCTGTTCCTCGACGAGATCGGCGAGATCTCGCCGATGTTCCAGGCCAAGCTGCTGCGCGTGCTGCAGGAGGGCGAGTTCGAGCGGGTCGGCGGCAACCAGACGGTGCGGGTCAACGTGCGCATCGTCGCCGCCACCAACCGCGACCTGGAAAGCGAGGTGGAGAAGGGCAAGTTCCGCGAGGACCTCTACTACCGGCTGAACGTCATGGCCATCCGCATCCCGCCGCTGCGCGAGCGCACCGCCGACATTCCTGAGCTGGCGGAATTCCTCCTCACCAAGAT
This sequence comes from Azotobacter chroococcum, assembly GCF_002220155.1. Taxonomy (NCBI): domain Bacteria; kingdom Pseudomonadati; phylum Pseudomonadota; class Gammaproteobacteria; order Pseudomonadales; family Pseudomonadaceae; genus Azotobacter; species Azotobacter chroococcum. The sequence goes on from NZ_CP011835.1 coordinate 4,402,215, forward strand.
CGGCCGCCAGCAGGGCCGCCCGCTGACCGTCACCGACAGCGCCATCCGCCTGCTGATGAGCCACCGCTGGCCGGGCAACGTGCGCGAGCTGGAGAACTGCCTGGAGCGCTCGGCGATCATGAGCGAGGACGGCACCATCACCCGCGACGTGGTCTCGCTGACCGGAGTCGACAACGAGAGCCCGCCGCTCGCCGCGCCGCTGCCCGAGGTCAACCTGGCCGACGAGAACCTCGACGACCGCGAACGGGTGATCGCCGCCCTCGAACAGGCCGGCTGGGTGCAGGCCAAGGCCGCGCGGCTGCTGGGCATGACGCCGCGGCAGATCGCCTACCGCATCCAGACCCTCAACATCCACATGCGCAAGATCTGACGAGAACCTCCGGCAATGGATGGCCGGCTTCTCCCCTCCCCGCTCCCCGAATCCGTTCGCCACAGGCCCCTGCCCAGGCCGGACAGTGCCTGCCTTCCCCCTCTTCGCATCGCTTGTCGCTTGTCGTACAGAAGCACGTGCAGGACCGTGCGGATTTGTCCGTTGCGCGACAAACCGGGCCCCACAATTTACGATAAATCCTTTAAAAACATCAACTTAAAGAAACGGCACGGGTATTGCTCGGCTCTTGGGGTAAAGACTCTCTCAGCCGGAGACCAGACCATGGAACTGAGCGTACTTGGGCAAAACAATGGGGGGCAGCAAAGCGCTGGCGGCTGCTCCTCAAGTAGCTGCGGCAGCACGAACGATCAGCTCTCCCACCTGCCGGAACACATTCGCGAGAAGGTGCACAACCACCCCTGCTACTCGGAAGAGGCGCACCACTATTTCGCGCGCATGCACGTGGCGGTGGCGCCTGCCTGCAACATCCAGTGCCACTACTGCAACCGCAAGTACGACTGCGCCAACGAGTCGCGTCCGGGCGTGGTGTCCGAAGTGCTGACCCCCGAGCAGGCGGTCAAGAAGGTCAAGGCCGTGGCCGCCACCATCCCGCAGATGACCGTGCTCGGCATCGCCGGTCCCGGCGACCCCCTGGCCAACCCGCAGCGCACCCTCGAGACCTTCCGCATGCTCAGCGAGCAGGCGCCGGACATCAAGCTGTGCGTCTCCACCAACGGCCTGGCCCTGCCGGAGTGCGTCGAGGAGCTGGCCAAGCACAACATCGACCACGTGACCATCACCATCAACTGCGTGGACCCGGAGATCGGCGCCAAGATCTATCCGTGGATCTACTGGAACAACAAGCGCATCCGCGGCGTCAAGGCAGCCAAGATCCTCATCGAGCAGCAGCAGAAGGGTCTGGAGATGCTGGTCGCGCGCGGCATCCTGGTGAAGGTCAACTCGGTGATGATCCCCGGGGTCAACGACGAGCACCTGAAGGAAGTGAGCAAGATCGTCAAGGCCAAGGGCGCCTTCCTGCACAACGTCATGCCGCTGATCGCCGAGCCCGAGCACGGTACCTTCTACGGCGTGATGGGCCAGCGCAGCCCCGAGCCGGAAGAGCTGCAGGACCTGCAGGACGCCTGTGCCGGCGACATGAACATGATGCGCCACTGCCGTCAGTGCCGCGCCGACGCGGTCGGCATGCTTGGTGAGGATCGCGGCGACGAGTTCACCCTGGACAAGATCGAGTCGATGGAGATCGACTACGAGGCGGCGATGGTCAAGCGCGCCGCCATCCACGCAGCGATCAAGGAAGAGCTGGACGAGAAGTCCGCGAAGAAGGCCCGGCTGGCTGGCCTGTCTGTTGCATCTGTCCAGAACAGCACGAGCGGCCGCTACCGTCCGGTGCTGATGGCCGTGGCCACCAGCGGCGGCGGACTGATCAACCAGCACTTCGGCCATGCCAGCGAGTTCCTGGTGTACGAGGCCTCGACGTCCGGGGTGCGCTTCATCGGCCACCGCCGGGTCGACCAGTACTGCGTCGGCAACGACACCTGCGGCGAGAAGGAAAGTGCGCTCGCCGGCAGCCTGCGCGCCCTGAAGGGGTGCGAGGCGGTGCTCTGCTCGAAGATCGGCTTCGAGCCCTGGAGCGATCTGGAGGCCGCCGGCATCCAGCCCAATGGCGAACATGCCATGGAGCCGATCGAAGAGGCGGTCATGGCGGTCTATCGGGAAATGATCGAGTCGGGTCGCCTGGAGAATGACGGAGCCCTGCTGCAGGCCAAGGCCTGAAGCCGGGTACGGGACAGTTCGAGGATTGCGTGGAGGTGCGTGATGGCGCTGAAAATTGTGGAATCCTGTGTCAATTGTTGGGCATGTGTCGATGTCTGTCCGAGCGAAGCGATCTCCCTCGGTAGCACGCACTTCAAGATCAGTGCGAGCAAGTGCACCGAGTGCGACGGCGACTACGAAGAGAAGCAGTGCGCGAGCATCTGCCCGGTCGAGGGGGCGATCCTGCTCGCCGACGGCACCCCGGCCAATCCGCCGGGCTCGCTGACCGGCATTCCTCCGGAGCGTCTGGCCGAAGCCATGCGCGAAATCCAGGCCCGCTGAGGAGAGCCGAGATGACCAGCACCAGCATCGTTTTCTACGAGAAACCAGGTTGCGCCACCAACCGCCTGCAGAAGCAGCTGCTGCGCTCGGCCGGCCTGCAGCTGGAGGTCCGCAACGTGCTCAGCGAGCCCTGGACGCCCGAACGCCTGCGGCCGTTCTTCGGCGACCGCCCGGTGGTCGAGTGGTTCAACCGCTCGGCGCCGGCGATCAAGTACGGCGAGCTGGACCCCACGCAGCTGAGTGCCAGCCAGGCACTGGACCTGATGCTGGCTCATCCGATCCTGATCCGCCGCCCGCTGATCAGCTACGGCTCGCAGTACATGGCCGGTTTCGACCTGGTCAAGCTGTGCACCCACCTGCCTGCCAACAGCGATCTGCCCGAGTCTGGCAGCGAGCGGGAAAGCCGCTCCGCCGGCCCGCAGGGTTCGATCGGTTGCCTGGCTGCAGGGAGTCAGTAATGACCAAGGCAGTGGCCTGTCAGGAGGCCGCCCCGCAAACCGCGCACCATGAAGGTGCCAACCACTGCTGGCTGGAGCGGATCATCCAGTCCCAGCGTGACGGACTGAGCTGCCTGCCGTTCCATCTGGGCCTCGACGAGCAGAGCTATGCCGCGCTGATCCAGAGCCATTTTCCCGAGCTGGCCACCCAGACCAGCGCCGGCCTCGGCTCGCTGGCCCACGAATGCAGCGAGCTGCGCGAAGACCTGCTGGAAATGCGCCGCGACGAATGGGCGGAGCTGCGCGACCTGCTGCTGGGCAGCCGGCGCGGCAGCGAGCCGGAGGAAGCCTGGCTGGCCAGCATCCTCGCTGCCGCCTGCCTGGGCGGCGACCACCTGTGGCGCGATCTGGGACTGGAGAGCCGCGAGAGCCTGAAGGCCCTGCTGCTGCACAACTTCCCCAGCCTCGCCGAGCGCAACGTGCAGAACATGCGCTGGAAGAAATTTCTCTACAAGCAGCTGTGCGAACAGGGCGGCGGCTACGTCTGCCGAGCCCCCAGCTGCGAGCAGTGCCCTTCTCATCACGACTGTTTTGGAGCAGAGGTATGACCCCATTCGCCCGCATCGCCATCGAACAGGCCGAAGCCCTGCTGACCGACCAGGACAGCGTCATGCTGCTGGACACCCGCGACGCCCGCGCCTACTGCCAGGGGCACGATCCGCGCGCCATCCACCTCAGCGACCTGAATCTGCGCACCCTGCTGAAGGTCACCCCGAAGCAGGTGCATCTGATCTTCTGCTGTGCCGATGGGGCTTCCAGCCCGGACATGGCACGCCTGTTCGCCGAATTCGGCTTCATCAACTGCTACAGCCTGGAGGGTGGCTACGCCGCCTGGAAGTCCAGGCCGCAACACGCAGCCAAGGCCCGCGGCATCCGCGCGCGGCACGCCGCTGCCCTGCTCGGATAGGAGAGAACCATGCAAACACTGGACACCGAAGCACGCATTCGCAAGCAGATCGCCGAGAACCCGGTGATCCTCTACATGAAAGGCACCCCCGCGGCGCCGGAATGCGGCTTTTCCCGCGCCGCCGTCGGCGCCCTGAGCAAGATCGGCAAGCCCTTCGCCTTCGTCAACGTGCTGGCCGCCCCGCACATCCGCGAGAAGCTGCCGAAGCTGTTCCAGTGGCCCACCTTCCCCCAGTTGTTCGTCAACGGCGAACTGATCGGCGGCTGCGACATCATCCTCGAGATGGAAGCCGACGGCAGCCTGCAGGCGCTGCTGGAAAAGGCCACCACCCAGGCCTGATCCGTTCCTCGGCGCCCGGCGTCCTCACCGATCCGCCGGGCTTTCCGGCGTCTCGAACCGTAGGGCGGGTGAAACCCGCCTCTTGTGGAGCGGGCGGGTTGCACCCGCCCTACCACCCTCCTACAACCTCAGCGCAGCCCCAGACGCCTGGCCAGGCGGTGCAGGTTGGCGCGGTCCACGCCGAGCGCGCGGGCCGCGGCGGCCCAATTGTGGTCGTGGGCCTCGAGAGCGGCGAGGATCCGCTCGCGCTGGAACTGCTCCAGCGCCTGGCGCAGGTCGCCGGTCGCCGGGACCTGTGCGCTGGTCGTCAGCGGTGCTTCGTCACCCGTCGCGCCCGGCAGGTCCAGCAGCTCCGCGCCGATACTGAGAATCCGCCGATGCTCGCCGCCGGCCATGGCCCTGAGCGCGGCACGGCCGATCAGGTGCTCCAGCTCGCGCACGTTGCCCGGCCAGTCGTAGGCGAGCAGCGCGGCCTGGGCCTCGGCGCTCAGGCGCAGGCCGCGCAGGCCGAGGCGGGCGCGGTTCTCCTCGAGGAAGAAGCCGGCCAGCAGCAGCACGTCGCGGCCGCGCTCGCGCAGCGGCGGCACCGGCAGCGGATAGACGCTGAGGCGGTGGTAAAGGTCGGCGCGGAAACGTCCGGCGCGCACCTCGCCGGCCAGGTCGCGGTTGGTCGCGGCGATCACCCGCACGTCCACCCGGTGTTCGCGATCGGAGCCGACCCGCTGCAGCTGGCCGCTCTGTAGCACCCGCAGCAGCTTGGCCTGCACCGCCAGCGGCAGTTCGCCGACCTCGTCGAGGAACAGGGTGCCGCCGTCGGCCAGCTCGAACTTGCCGCTGCGCTCGGCCAGCGCCCCGGAGAAGGCGCCGCGCACGTGGCCGAACAGCTCGCTCTCCACCAGGGTGTCGGGCAGCGCCGCGCAGTTCAGGCTGATCAGCGGCTTGTGGGCGCGCGCCGAGGCGGCGTGGATGGCCTGCGCCACCAGCTCCTTGCCGACCCCGGTCTCGCCGCTGACCAGCACGCTCAGGTCGCTGCCGGCGACCACCGCGATCTCCTCCACCAGGCGCCGGTGGGCGCGGCTCTGGCCGATCAGCTCGTGGCTGCCCTGGCGGTCGGCGGCCTCGCGGTAGGCCTCCATCAGCCGCTCGTCGCGCTCGGCGCGGCGGGTCAGCGCGCTGATCCGCTCGCCGACCTGCACGGTGGCGGCGGCCAGGCTGGCGAAGGCCTCCAGGCTGGCCAGGTCGATGCCGTCGAAGCGCGCCGGGTCCAGGGCATCCAGGGTCAGCAGGCCCCAGGGGCGCGCGTCCAGGTACAGCGGACAACCGAGGCAGTCGTGGACCTCCAGCTGGCTGGACAGCCCTTCCACCAGACCGTCGTAGGGATCGGGCAGGCTGCAGTCGCTGGCGAAGCGGGTGGCGCCGCGCTGCTCCAGCAGCGCCCGCAGGCGCGGCTGCTCGTCGAGACGGAAGCGCCGCCCCAGGGTATCCGGGCTCAGCCCGTCCACCGCCAGCGGCACCAGGGTATCGCCGTCCAGACGCAGCAATGCCGCGGCGTCGGCCGGCAGCAGGCGGCGCAGGGCGCCGAGCAGGCGCCGGTAACGTTCGGCCTCCGGCAGCTCGCGGGTCAGATCGGCGACCAGCGGAAGGAAGGCATCGAGCAGCGGAGGTGTAGTCATCTGGATAACATCATGTCTGGTTGACGACCAACTACCGTAGTCAAAACAACAGCAACAGGCAACAGGCCGGCGATTTCCGCGGCCTGTGGCCCTGGCACGAAAACTGATGGCAATTCCCGCATCCCTGGCGGCGCCTCGAGCGGCCGTCCCTTGCAAGCCCAGTTACAGGAGTCGTCCATGCTGACCGAACAACAACGCGCCATCATCAAGGCCACCGTACCGCTGCTGGAAACCGGCGGCGAAGCCCTGACCCGGCATTTCTACCGGATCATGCTCGCCGAGTACCCCGAGGTGCGCCCGCTGTTCAACCAGGCCCACCAGGCCAGCGGCGAACAGCCGCGCGCGCTGGCCAACGCCGTGCTGATGTACGCCCGGCACATCGACCGCCTGGAGGCCCTCGGCCCGCTGGTCGGACAGATCGTCAACAAGCACGTGTCGCTGCAGGTGCTGCCGGAGCACTACCCGATCGTCGGCACCTGCCTGCTGCGCGCGATCCGCGAGGTGCTCGGCGCGGAGATCGCCACCGACGCGGTGCTCGACGCCTGGGGCGCGGCCTACGGGATGCTCGCCGGGCTGCTGATCGGCGCCGAGGAAGCGGCCTATGCCGCCAATGCCGCGGCGCCGGGCGGCTGGCGCGGGGCGCGGACGTTCCGCGTGGCGCGCCGGGTGGTGGAGAGCGAGGAAATCGTCTCCTTCCACCTGCGTCCGGAGGACGGCGGCGTGCTGCCGGCCTTCCAGCCCGGCCAGTACATCGGCCTGCGCCTGCTGCTCGACGGCGAGGAGGTGCGCCGCAACTATTCGCTGTCGGCGGCGCCGAACGGCGAAGCATACCGTATCAGCGTCAAGCGCCACGCCGAGGGCCGGGTGTCCCGCCACCTGCACGAGCAGGTCCGCGAAGGCGACCGCCTGGAGCTGTTCCCGCCGGCCGGCGAGTTCGTCCTCGACACCTCGGACAAGCCGCTGGTGCTGATCGGCGCCGGTGTCGGCGTCACCCCGCTGCTGGCCATGCTGGAAGCGGCGCTGCCCGGCGGCCGGCCGGTTCGCTTCATCCACTGCGCGCGCCACGGCGGCGTGCAGGCCTTCCGCCAGCAGGTCGAGGTGCTGGCCGCGCGGCATCCGCAACTCAAGCCGTTCTTCTGCTACAGCGAACCGCGCGCCGAGGACCGCGCCGACGCCAGCGGCCGGCTCGACACCGAACGCCTGGCCGCCTGGCTGCCGGCAGAGCGCGACCTGGAGGCCTATTTCCTCGGCCCGCAGCCGTTCATGGCGCAGGTCAAGCGGCAGCTGCGCGAGCTCGGCGTGCCGCAGGAGCAGTGCCACTACGAGTTCTTCGGCCCGGCGCAGGCGCTGGAGGAGTGATTCGCCTGCCGCATCTGAGCCGCGGAGCGCGGCGCAGGTGCGGCGGCGGAGTCTTACCGCTGCAGGTCGGAACGCGGCGGCACGGCGGGGACTTGCGGGGCCTGGACGTTCGGACGCGGCGGCTGGCCCTGCGGCTGTGGCGCCTGGGCGTTCGGACGCGGCGGCTGCCCCTGCGGCTGTGGCGCCTGGGCGTTCGGACGCGGCGGCTGCCCCTGCGGACGCGGCACCTGGGCGTTCGGACGCGGCGGCTGTCCCTGCGGATGCGGCGCCTGGGCGTTCGGGTGTGGCCGCTGGCTATGGACGGTCGGCGGAACGGTTTCGGGTGTCGGCGCTACGCGGGAAGCGCCTACCGCCGGAGCGGTACGGGGGGCGGGCGGGACCGACTCGGCAAAGGCCGGAGCGGCAATCAGGCCGGTAAGGGCAATCGCAAGAACTTTATTCATCTTTCTACTCTTTGGGAGCGAGGAACGCAGAAGGAGTGCAATGACAACGGAACAGCTTCAACGGGCGGCGCCCCTGACGGACAGAGGCCAGGCCGGACGCCTGGGCACTTGCGACGAGCAAATGGCAAAGCGCCATGCCAATGCTGCGCGTTGTGCCGCATCAAGGCAATTGCCTATCTGCCATGTCTTGAATGCCTTCGCACCCAAGCCGGCTTCTGGCTGCCGAAAGCCGCCTTTGACTGCAAAAAATTGCTGCAAACCGGCAAAATTATGAATTTGCCTCGACTCAGCCAGCCTTCAACCATGTGGCGACCTTGTCCTGCTCCGCCACGCATTGCCGCATGCCCGACAAGACCTCCACCCCCAGGCTGAAAACCCTGCTTCCCGTGCTGCTGCTCGCCGCCGCCTCCAGCCCCTTCGCCCGCCGCAGGGCGATACTCGCCGGCAACCTGCTGTGCGCGTCGATCGGCATCCTGCTGGGATCGCGCGGACTGGCCACGGTCCCGACCGCCGGCCGCTCTCCGAGCAGGCCCTGCACTGCCTGCCTGTGCTGGACGACGGCGCACGCCTGGTCGCCCAGACCGACCTGATCGCCGCGCTGTACCGGCTCTGGCTGCAGCAGCTGCCGGTCTGAGACGGACGCCGGGCGCCGGTGGACAGGGCCAAGCCCTCCCCTCTAGAGTGCGACCTCTGCCGACGCCGGGTCGGCGCAGCGGACTCTCTCGCATGACTCAACAACCCTTTCTCGGCGACAGCTGCCCGCCGGCGCAGATCGCCCGGCGCATCGAAGGCATGGGCGTCGCCAAGGCCCGCGTCGATACCCTCACCCTGCTGGTGCTCTCGGTGCTCGCCGGCGCCTTCATCTCCCTGGCCGCCCTCCTCTACACCGTGGTGCTCACCGGCAGCGAGCTGGGCTTCGGCCCGACCCGGCTGCTCGGCGGCCTGAGCTTCTGCCTGGGCCTGGTGCTGGTGGTGATCGGCGGCGCCGAACTGTTCACCGGCAACAACCTGCTGGCGATGGCCTGGGCCAGCCGGCTGATCGGCAGCCGCGAGGTGCTGCGCAACTGGGTGCTGGTCTACCTGGGCAACGTGGTCGGCTGCCTGGGCACCGTGCTGCTGGTGCTCTGGGCGGGCAGCGCCGGCCTGAACGACGGCGCGGTGGGCGAGATGGCGCTGAAGATCGCCCGTGGCAAGGCCGAACTGACCCTCGGCGCAGCCTTCGCCCGCGGCATCCTGTGCAACGCCCTGGTGTGCCTGGCGACCTGGCTGGCGATGGCCGGGCGCAGCGTGACCGACAAGATCCTCGCCATCCTCTTTCCGATCGCCGCCTTCGTCGCCCTCGGCTTCGAGCATTCGATCGCCAACTGGTTCTTCCTGCCCTTCGGCCTGGCGCTCGACGGCCAGGGCGCGGTGTCGCTCGCCGGCGCGGCCGGCAACCTGCTCGCGGTGACCGCCGGCAACCTGGTCGGCGGCACCCTGCTGGTCGCCGGCATGTACTGGCTGGCCTATCTGCGCGGCGGCGACACGCTGGAAGAGCGGCCGTCCTGAACCGCCCGCGCCAGAAAAGCGAAGGGGGCCGAATGGCCCCCTTCTTCATGGCGAACGACTCTCAGCTCTCGATCTTGCGCGGCGCCATGAAGTACATCCAGGTCAGCGCCAGGAAGTACATGCTCGGGATGATGACGAACAGCACGGCATAGTTGTTGTTGGTGGCGGTCAGCACGTAGCCGACGATCTGGGTCATGAACATGCCGCCGATCGCCGCGCACATGCCGCCGAAGCCGAACACCGTGCTCATCAGGTGCTTGGGCGTGTAGTCCATCACCAGGCTCCAGATGTTGGCGGTCCAGGCCTGGTGCGCGCCGACGGCCAGGGAAATCGCCAGCACCGCAACCCACAGGCCGCTGGCATTGGCGGCGAACACCACCGAGCAGATGCAGATGGCGAAGATCAGCATCGACACCAGGCGCGCGCGGATCGGCTTCACCCCGCGGCCGATGAGGAAGGACGAGAGGATGCCGCCGCCGATGCTGCCGAAGTCGGCGGTCAGCCAGATCAGCATGAGCGGGATGCCCATCTGGGTCACGCTGATGCCCAGGTTGTACTGCTGGTTGAGGAACGGCGGCAGCCAGTACAGGTAGAACCAGAACACCGGCGCGGTGATCATGTAGGCCACGGCGAAGGCCCAGGTGCCGCGCATGCGCAGGATGCGGGAGAAGGGCACCTTGACCGGCTCGGGCTCGGCTTCCTTGCTGATGTACTCCAGCTCGGACTGCCTGACCTTCGGATGCTCCTCGGGGTTGTAGTAGTTGATGGTCCAGAACACCAGCCAGACCAGGCCCAGCAGGCCCATGCCGACAAAGGCGGCCTGCCAGCCCCAGACGCTGAGGATCAGCGGCAGCAGCGCCGGGGTGACCATGGCGCCGACGTTGGTGCCGGCGTTGAAGATGCCGGTGGCCAGGGCGCGCTCGCCGGCCGGGAACCACAGGCGGGTGGTCTTCACGCAGGCCGGGTAGTTGGCCGCCTCGGTCAGGCCGAGGATGAAGCGGCAGATCATGAAGCCGACCGCCGAGGTCGCCAGGCCGTGGGCGCCGGTGGCCAGGCTCCAGAACAGCACGGCGAGGAAGAAGGCGCGCTTGACGCCGACCTTGTCGATGAAGCGGCCCTGCAGCAGGAAGCCGACGGCGTAGCCGACCTGGAACCAGAAGTTGATGTTGGCGTAGTCCATGGTGGACCAGCTCATCTCCTTGGCCAGGATCGGCTGCATCACGCCCAGCGCGGCGCGGTCGATGTAGTTCAGGGTGGTGGCGAAGAACACCAGGGCGAGCATGCCCCAGCGCACCTTGCCGACGGCCAGGGCGGCGCGGACCTTGCTGCCGACCGACTCATGGGCCGATGCAGGGGATTCGGCAGCCGTGGGTATAGCCATGGAAGTACCTTGCGAAGTGAACATTGTCAGTAGCCATCCGTTCGGGGACCGGGGATGCGGCAGTCCGGTCGAGCCTCTTTCGTGCTCCAGCAACGCCAGTGGAGTGAAAGGTCCTTTTCCAGGCGTGTAGCGAGCCCTCCTGCCGGCTGGCGGGAATGCTCCGGATTACTGGATGCGGTTAATGGCGCTGGTTCAGCGCAGCGGATTCAGCGGGAAGCTGGTCGGTCGCAACTAGGCCTTCTGGCGCAGACGGACGACGGCCAGGTGCGCAGGCCGCGACAGCGGGACATCCGCAAGGGCTTGATGGGGAAGAGCGCAGGCTTGGCGGAATTGAACTATGCACATGAGCGTTTACCGATCTTGAAGTTGTTATATACGGGCTCCGGTTGCCCGGCGAACACGCCTGCAACCTGGTAGCCATCTTGGCCAGCGCTCAAAAAAGCGTCAATCGACCAGCCGGGCTTCTGGTCGATAATCGAACACAACTAACCATCCGGTACATTTTGCGTTTCCGAAGAAGCCCCAGCCACGGCTCGCGCCTCCGGCGCCGGAAAGAACCGCGACCGAAGCGCCGCCCAGCCCGCCGAACCGGCACGCCAGGCAACGGCCAATCATGGAGTTTTCCCGGAAAATGGCTGCCGATCGTACGCATCTATCCGTATGAATGCGGCTTTGCCGACGGCGCTACGGACCGCCGCCGGCAACGCGACTCAGGCCGCGGACTGCTTGACGATGCGCAGGTAGGGCTTGGGTGCCTGCCAGCCCTGCGGGAACAGTTGCTTCGCCTCGTCGTCGGACACCGAGCCGGCGATGATCACATCCTCGCCCGGCTTCCAGTTCACCGGGGTCGCCACCTTGCTCGCCTGGGTGAGCTGCATCGAATCGAGCACCCGCAGGATCTCGTCGAAATTGCGCCCGGTGGTCATCGGGTAGCTCAGCATCAGCTTGATCCGCTTGTCGGGGCCGATCATGAACACCGAGCGCACCGTCGCGTTGGTGGCGGGCGTGCGGCCTTCCGAGGTGCCGGGCTCGTCCGCGGGCAGCATGTCGTAGAGCTTGGCCACTGCCAGGTCGGGGTCGCCGATCAGCGGGTAGCGGGGGAGACAGCCCTGGGTTTCCTCGATATCCCTGAGCCAGGCCTGGTGGCTCTCGACGGGATCGACGCTCAGGCCGATGAGCTTGCAATGGCGCCGGCTGAACTCCGGCTCGATCTTCGCCATGTAGCCGAGCTCGGTGGTGCAGACCGGGGTGAAGTCCTTGGGATGGGAAAACAGGATCGCCCAACTGTCGCCGATCCAGTCATGGAAGCGGATCCGGCCCTGGGTGGTCTCGGCGCTGAAGTCGGGGGCGATATCGTTGATGCGTAATGACATGAGCGAAGCTCCTGCGTGGGTCATTCGGACGGCGATTCCACCAGCGACCAGCAGCGCCCAGGCCCGGTGATCCACGACCCCCATCGGCGGCGGCGGACGGAGCCCGGGCAGGCGCCCCGCGGCGAACACGCCGGGCATGGCCTGCAGCGATCGCAGGCACTGCTTAGGTATAACCCCGCAGGCGTCTTATTCAAGCGCAGCGCCCGGATGCGGACCGCGCAGCGGGGCCTCTTTCGGCCAGCTCCCGTCGACGGCACAGGGCGCGCCGGCACAGGCGGCCGAGCCCCTCTGAAACGGTGGTTTCACATGAAGCCGGGCCGGGCGGGCTGGGGATGAGCGTGCGGCGGTCCGGGAGCGGCGGTCCGGCCAGTATGCCGGCCTGCACACCCACACCGGACGCATGGAGTGCAAGCTGCTGCAATGCAGGCCTGCGGTGAAAGCGGGAAGGAAGAAGAGCCGGCGAGCGGTGGAACGCGGGGGCGTCACCGCCCCCGCGCCGCTTCAGGCGACCTGCTCGGGCTGCGTGGTCGTGGTGCCGATCAGCTCGAGCTCGGTGGCCGTGGCGAAGATGAAGTCGTCCGCACCGAGCTGGTCGGCGTGGTTGCCTTCCAGGGCGATCTCGAAACGGTTGCCTTCGGCGTCGGCGTCGAGGTCCTTGAGGTAGGTCTTGGTGCCGGCATCGTTCAGGACGATCGCCAGGGTGCCGTCGTGCCCCGAGCCCAGGCCGGTGTAGCCGAGCGCCGAGAGGTCGATGAGATCGTCGCCGTGGCTGAAGTCGGTGATGCTGTCGATCTCGCTCACCCCGCTGTCGTAGTTGCGGAAGCTGTCCAGTCGGCTGCTGAAGCGGAACACGTCGTCGCCGCTGCCGCCGGTCAGGGTGTCGCGCCCCGCGCCGCCGTCGAGGATGTCGTTGCCGCCGGCGCCGTCCAGGCTGTCCTGCCCGGCCCCGCCGAGCAGCTCCTCGGCTGCGCTGCTGCCGGTGAGCGTGTCGTTGCCGTCGCTGCCCTCCAGCACAAGACGCCCGTCGAGAATCAGGTTGGCCGCGCTCAGCCCGCCGAGGTTGCCGTCCAGGGCGATCTCGAAACGCTCGCCCGCGGCATTCGCCTCGAAGCTCTTCAGGTAGGTGCGGGTGCCGGCGCCGTTCACCTGCACGGCCAGGGTGCCGTTGTAGCCGTCGCCGAGGCCGCTGAAGCCGAGCCCGGACAGGTCGATGCGGTCATTGGCCAGGTCGAAGTCGGTGATCAGATCGGCGAAGCTGCTGCTCGCCGTGCGGTGGCTGTCGGTCAGCTCGCTGAAGCGGAACACGTCGGCTCCGCCGCCGCCGCTCAGGGTGTCGCGGCCGGCGCCGCCGTGGATGATCTCATCGGCGCTGGTGCCGGCCAGCCTGTCGTTGCCGGCGGTGCCCTCGAGGATCCGCTGTCCGGTGGACGTGGCGAAGATGAAGTGCTCGGCGCCGAGCAGGCCCTGGTAGTTGCCGTCGAGGGAGAACTCGAAGCGGTAGCCGTCGGCACCGTTCTCGTAGCTCTTCAGGTAGGTGCGGTCGCCGGCACCGTTGAGCACCACGGCGAGGGTGCCGCCGTAGCCGTCGCCCAGGCCGCTGAAGCCCAGCGCGGAAACGTCGATCCTGTCCTCGCCCAGGGTGAAGTCGGTGATGCGGTCGCCCTGGTTGTCGAGGGTGTCGTAGTTGCGCTGGCTGTCGGTCAGCGCATCGAAACGGAACACGTCCGCCCCGGCGCCGCCGGTGAGGCTGTCGCGCCCGGCGCCGCCGACCAGGATATCGTTGCCGCCGGCGCCGTCGAGGCTGTCGTTGCCGGCGTGACCGAGCAGCGTCTCGGCAGACGAGGTGCCGAGCAGCGCATCGTCGCCCGCGCCGCCCTCGATGGCGGCACGCTCGAAGAGCAGGTTGCCGGCATTCAGCAGGCCTGTGAAATTGCCCTCCAGGGCGATCTCGAAGCGCCGGCCCTCGGCATCCGCCTCGAGGCTCTTCAGGTAGGTGCGGCTGCCGTCGGCGCTGGTCTGCAGCAGCAGGGTGCCGTTGTAGCCGTCGCCCAGGCCGGAAAAGCTCAGCTCGGAGAGGTCGATGCGGTCCTGGCTGGCATCGAAGTCGACGATCAGGTCGTTGAAGCTGGCGCTGGCGGTGCGGTGGCTGTCCGCGCGGGCGGAGAAGCGGAACACGTCGGCGCCCTCGCCGCCGGTCAGGTTGTCGCGCCCGGCGCCACCGTCGAGGATGTCGTTGCCGGCCCCGCTGTTCAGGCGGTCGTTGCCGGCATGGCCGAGGAGCGTCTCGTGGGCGTCGCCGCCGGTCAGCGTGTCGTTGCCCGCGCCGCCCTCGAGGGTCGCCTGCTGGCCGGTGCCGGACTGGTCGGAAACCGTCGAGTTGGCGCCCTGCAGCAGCACGGCGCCGCGCTGGGTGCCGTCGATGCTGTTGGCGTAGAGCCTGCTGTAGTCGGTGCCGTCGTTGCGCTCCTGGATGCCGTAGGTGGAATTGGCCGAGCCGGTGATGACGTTGCCTTCGATCCAGGTGTTGACCGTCGTGTAGAAGTTGCCGGAAACCCCGGCGGTATCGTCGTAGGACTGCAGGGTGATTTCCGGATAGGCACCGTTCTGCGCGTTGTCGTGGATCTGGTTGTCGAGGATCTGCACGTCCTGGGCGCCGTAGACGCGCACCCCGGAGGAGCCGTTGCCGTAGATGTCGGCGTTCTGCAGGGTGACGTCGTCGGCCAGCTTGATCAGCACGCCCTCGAGGCCGTTGTCGTAGTAGGAGCCGCCGTCGATCAGGATGTTGTAGGGGTGGGCAAGATCGTAGGAGCCGCGCTGCACCACCACGCCGGCGCCGCCGTTGCCGTAGGCGACGTTGCCGGTCATGGTGAAGTCGTGGGTGCTGGTGACGATGTTGAAGCCGTGGCGGTCGTTGTTGTAGGCGACGTTGTTCTCGAACACGCTGTCGATCAGGTAGTCGGCGACGAAGCCGTCGAGGCCGTTGTCGTGGGCGACGCTGTCGCGGATCGTCAGGTTGATGGTCTGCTCGTGGGGGTCGAAGCCGTAGCCGGACATCTCGCGGATTTCCACCCGCTCCAGGGTGACGTCGCGGTCGGCGCCGTCCACGCCGGGAATGTAGCCGTTGAACCAGCCGTCGACCTTGGCGGTGACGTTGTCGCGGTTGCCGTCGAGGGTCAGGTCGCTCATGCCGAAGTTGCTGGTTTCCTCGCCGTAGGCCGAGCGGACCATGCCGGTGACCTTCTGGTCCCAGCCGTCGACCAGCTTGATGACGGTTTCGCCCATGCCGGCGCCGACCATGTAGACGTTGCTCTTGATCATCAGGCAGCCGTCCGAGGGCTCCTCGCCGCCGCTGACCCGATACTCGCCGGCCGGCAGGTAGACGGTGCCGCCGCCCGCCGCGTGGGCGGCGTCGATCGCCGCCTGGATGGCGGCCGTATCGTCGGTGACGCCATCGCCCAGTGCCCCATAATCTTTGACGTTGAAATCCATCGGTTCGCTTCCCGTTCCAGTGAAATGCAGCCGAGCGCTGCTTGAAGATGGAGAGGAAGAGTCGACTGCGCGAACAAGTCTTTCCCGTCTCCGGCTTGGACGCGACTGCACGGCCCGGCTCGCCGGCGCCGGGGAGGCGCGCAAGCGAGACGGCCGACTGCGTAGCTGGGGAATGAGACTGGCGCGCGGGCCGTTAGTTCGCCCGTCCCAGAGCGCGTGCGAGGGCGTCCGGGGCGGGCGGGCGGGTGCCGCGTCAGGCCGCCAGGTCGGTCTGGCTGCCGCTGATGCCGAGCAGTTCCAGGTCGGCCGCATCGAAGGCTATATCAGCCTCGGAGAGGCTGTCGGCGAGGTTGCCTTCGAGGGCGATCTCGAAGTGGTTGCCCTGGGCGTCGGCCTCGCGATCCTTGAGGTAGGTCCTGGTGCCCTCCGCGTTCAACAGCACGATGAGGGTGCCGTTGTAGCCGTTGCCCAGACCACTGTAGCCGAGGGCGGAGAGGTCGATGAGATCGGTCCCGACGGTGAAGTCGACGATGTCGTCGACCCGGCTGGTCCCGCTGTCGTAGTTGCGGAAGCTGTCCTGACGGTCAGCGAAGCGGAAGATGTCCGCACCGCTGCCGCCGGTCAGGTTGTCGCGGCCGGCGCCGCCATCGAGCAGGTCGTCGCCCGCACCGCCGTCGAGCAGGTCGCGCCCCACACCGCCGAGCAGTTCCTCGGCCGCGCTGCCGCCGGCGAGCGTATCGGCGCCGCTGCTGCCCTCGAGGGTCTGGCGTCCGTCGAGGATCAGCTGCTTCTCGCCCACGCTGGAGAAATCACCCTCCAGGGCGATCTCGAAGCGCCGGCCGTCGGCATCCGCGTCGAAGTTCTTCAGGAAGGTGCGGTTGGTCTCGCTGTCGGTCCACAGCAGCAGGGTGCCGTTGTGACCGTCGCCCAGCCCGGTGAAGCCCAATCCGGAAAGATCGATCCTGTCCTCGGCCAGGTCGAAGTCGGTGATCAGGTCGCTGAAGTTGTCGCTTTCGGTGCGGTAGCTGTCGGTCAGCGCGCTGAAGCGGAAGGTGTCGGCACCCTCGCCGCCGGCGAGCTGGTCGCGCCCGTGGCCGCCGGCCAGGTTGTCGGCACCGGCGCCGCCGTTCAGCACATCGTTGCCCACGCCGCCCGCCAGGCTGTCGTCGCCGCCGGCGCCGTCGAGGCTTTCCGCCGCCACGCTGCCGAGCAGGGTGTCGTCGTCCTTGCCGCCGGCGATGGCGCTGCGCTCGAAGATCAGGTTGCCGCTGTCGAGCAGGCCGCTGAAGTTGCCTTCCAGGGCCAGCGTGAAGTGCCGGCCGTCGGCGTCCGCCTCGTAGCTCCTCAGGTAGGTGCGGCTGCCGTCGCTGTTGGTCAGCAGCGCCAGGGTGCCGTTGTAGCCGTCGCCCAGGCCGGTGAAGCCGAGTCCGGCCAGATCGATGCTGTCCTGCCTGGCATCGAAGTCGACGATCAGGTCGCTGAGGTTGCTGCTGGCGGTGTAGTAACTGTCGCGGACCGCGGTGTAGCGAAACAGGTCGGCGCCCTCGCCGCCGGTCAGCCGGTCGCGGCCGAAACCGCCGTCGAGGATGTCGTCGCCGGCCGCGCCGTCCAGGGCGTCGTCGCCGCTGGCGCCGATCAGCAGGTCGTCGGCCGAGGTGCCGGTCAGGCGGTCGTCGCCGCCACCGTCCTCGAGCAGCTGAGCATCGCCGGCGAAGCCCTGGCTGCTGGCGACATACGTCGAGTGGCTGCCGCTGAGCAGCACGGTGCCGCGCTGGGTGCCGCTGAGGCTGTTGCCGCTGACGGTGCTGTAGTCGGTGCCGTCGGCGCGCTCCAGTACGCCGTAGGTGGAGTTGGCCGAGCCGACGATGGTGTTGCCCTGCACTGTGGCGTTCAGCGTCTCGTAGTAGTTGCCGGACGCCCCGGCGGTATCGTCGTAGGCATCCAGGAGGATTTCCGCGTTGGCGCCGTTCTGCGCGTTGTCGTGGATGTAGTTGTCGAGGATCTGCACGTTCTCGGCGCCCTGCACCCGCACCCCGGCCGCGCCGTTGTTGTAGATCTCGGCGCCCTGCAGGGTGACGTCGGTGCTCATCTTGATCAGTACGCCCTCCCCGCCGTTGTCGTGGAAGGAGCCGCCCTCGACCTGGATGTTGTAGGGCAGCGCCCGGTCTTCCGAGTTGCGCTGGATGACCAGGCCGTTGGCGCCGTTGCCGTAGGCGACGTTGTTGCGGAACACGATGTCGTGGCTGCTGGTGGTGATGTTGAAGCCGTGGCGGCCGTTGTTGTAGGAGACGTTGTTCTCGAAGGTGCTGTCGATCTGGAAGTCGCCGACGAAGCCGTCCTTGCCGTTGTCGTGGGCGACGCTGTCGCGGATCGTCAGATTGATGGTCTGCTCGTGGGGATCGAAGGCGTAGCGCGACACCTCGCGGATCTCCACCCGCTCGACGGTGACGTTGTAGTCGGCGCCATCCTTCTCGGGAATGTAGCCGGTGTAGAAGCCATCGACCTCGCCTTCGGTGTTGTCCTGGTTGCCGTCGATGGTCAGGTCGCTGATGCCGTAGTCGTGGGTTTCCTCGCCGTTGGCCGAGCGGATGATGCCGGTGAGCTTCTGGTCCCAGCCGTCGACCAGCTTGATGACGGTTTCGCCCATGCCGTCACCGACCATGTAGACGTTGCTCTTGATCATCAGGGCGCCGTCGGAGGCCTCGTCGCCGCCGCTGACCCGGTACTCGCCGGCCGGCAGGTAGACCGTCCCGCCGCCGGCCTTGTGGGCGGCATCGATCGCCGCCTGGATGGCATCCGTGTCATCCGTTTTTCCATCTCCTTTTGCACCAAAATCCTTGACGTTGAACTCCATCTGTTTCTCTTCCGTATGCAAATTGCGCAGTCGAGCGCTTTTGAGGAAGTGAGACGGGGAGATGCCGACTGCCCGAACAAGCATTCCCTGCCTCTGGCATCGTCGCGACTACTCGACCCCTGCGCCCGAAGCGCGCCCGAGCGCTCCCTGAATGGGCATGGGAAATGCTCGACGGAAAGGTCGACGCGGTGCCGTTCGCCTAGACTGACGAACTGCTTTTTAGTTCTTTATGGAATTATGAATTTATTTTTAATAATTGACATGCGTCACAAAAACGCACGCCAGCCCCCCCTCAATCGCCCGCCAGGCCTTATCCCATCAGCGTTTCGGCACGTTCGTACCGATAAAAACCATCCGCTCCGCTGCGCCAGGGGGCATGTGCCACTCATCGTTTCCTCGCGAACTAATGATTTGCACGCCAGTCCCACCCCCGGCACCGCGTCGGCCTGATCCCCCGGAGCGTTTTCCCATGCCCTTCGAAAGCACCCGGAGGCGCTTCGGGCGCAGAGGTCGAACAGTCGCGACGATGCCGGGGGCGGCAAAGGCCGGCCGGCGTTTCCCGCCTCGACTCCTTCAAACCGCGCTCGGCTGCGCATTCAGCATACGGAAGCGAGTAGATGGATTTCGATGTCAAGGATTTTGGAGCAAAGAGTGATGGCAAGACCGACGATACGGAAGCCATCCAGGCGGCGATCGACGCCGCCTACGCAGCAGGGGGCGGCACCGTTCGCCTGTCGGCCGGCGAATACCGGGTCAGCGGCGGCGACGAGGCCTCCGATGGAGCGCTGATGATCAAGAGCAACGTCTATATGGTCGGCGCCGGGATGGGCGAGACGGTGATCAAGCTGGTCGACGGCTGGGATCAGAAGCTCACCGGCATCATCCGCTCGAAGAATGGCGAGAAGACCCACGACTACGGCATCAGCGACCTGACCATCGACGGCAACCAGGACAACACCGAAGGCGAGGTCGATGGCTTCTACACCGGCTACATTCCCCACGAGGACGGCGCCGACTACAACGTCACGGCCGAGCGGGTGGAGATCCGCGAGGTGTCGCGCTACGGCTTCGACCCCCACGAGCAGACCATCAACCTGACGATCCGCGACAGCGTCGCCCACCACAACGGCAAGGACGGCTTCGTCGGCGACTTCCAGATCGACAGCACCTTCGAGAACAACGTCTCCCACGACAACGGCCGCCACGGCTTCAACATCGTCACCAGCAGCCACGACATCCTCCTGCGCGACAACGTCGCCTACGGCAACGGCGCCAACGGCCTGGTCGTCCAGCGCGGTTCGGAAGACATCGACCATCCCTACAACATCCAGATCGAGGGCGGTTCCTACCACGACAACGGCGAGGAGGGGGTACTGATCAAGATGACCAGCAACGCCAGCCTGCAGGGCGCCGAGATCTACGGCAACGACGCGGCCGGGGTGCGCGTGCGCGGCGTCGACGGCGTACAACTGCTCGACAACGACATTCACGACAATGCGCAGGGCGGCGGCAAGGCGGAAATCGTCCTGGAGGACTACGATGACCGCGACGGGGTGTCCGGCAACTACTACGAGACACTGAACGCCACGGTGCAGGGCAACAGCGTCGCCGGCGCGGCGCAGCTGCTCAGCAGCGAGGGGCGCGACCTGCTCGACGGCGCGGCAGGCAACGACCTGCTCGACGGCGGCGCCGGCCGCGACACCCTGAGCGGCGGCGGCGGTGCCGACACCTTCCGCTTCGCCGACCGCCAGGACAGCTTCCGCAACTACGAGGGCGACACCAGCCGGGTCGACGACATCGTCGACTTCACCCCGGGCGCCGACCTCATCGATCTCTCCGGGCTCGGCTACAGCGGCCTGGGCGACGGCTACAACGGCACCCTCGCCCTGCTGCTGGACGAGAACGGCACCAAGACCTACCTCAAGGACCGCCAGGCCGACGCCGGGGGCAACCACTTCGAGATCGCCCTCGACGGCAACCTCGTCGACAGCCTTTCCGCGACCGACATCGCCTTCGACGCCACCCAGCTCGAACTGCTCGGCACCACCGACCTGCAGACCGACCAGGTCGCCTGACGCGTCCGTCGGCCGGCTGCCCTCCGGCAGCCGGCCCGATGCGCCCTACTCGCCGATCAGCCTCAGCTCGGCCTCGTTGGTGGCGCGGAAATCGGCGGGCTCGCGGTACACGCCGTACCACACCAGCGCCCAGAGAAGACCGAGCAGCAGGCCGATGGCCAGGGCGTAGAGTGCCCGCGGCGGTACCGGTGACTTCGGAAGCCCTCACAAAAAGGCCCCTGCCCGAGGATACCGGGCAGGGGCCTCGCCGAGGCTTGCGGTGGACGTCAGTGACCGTGGCCGACGCTCTCCTCGATGGCGTGGGTCGGAGCCTTTCTGGCCGCCACGGCGAACCACAGCACATACACGTAACAGAGCAGCGGCGCGATGAAGGCGAGCGACTTGGACCCCGTCACCTCTTCGATCTTGGCAAAGACCAGCGGCAGAATGGCGCCGCCGACGATGGCCAGACACAGAAGGCCGGAAGTCGCCGACGTCGGCGCGCTCGAACGTTGCAGGGTCAGGGTGAAGATGGTCGGGAACATGATCGAGTTGAAAAGCCCGATCAGGAGTGCCGCGAATGCCGGGATCAGGCCCGAGGTATGGGGCACCGAGGTCAGAACGACATCGATCATGCCGGAGGGAGCCGATGGCAGCATATCCTTGGTCAAAATCACGACCAGACAGAGCCCGATGGCGCCTACGGCCACGATGGCGAGCATGGCGTAATCCTTGACGACCTTGAGCAGGGCCGAACCGGCAAAGCGGCCGATCATGGCGAACAGCATGTAGAAGGTGGTCAGGTGTCCGGCCGATTGGGCCTCGATGTTGAGAATGTTGGCCTGTTCAAGGTAGAGCAGCAGGTTGAGCGAGATGGCCACTTCAGCGCCGACGTAGAGGAAGATGCCGACGGAGCCGAGATTCGCCCATTTGGAGGTCAGGGCAGTGAACGGCGAAACCAGCTGGCCCGTCCTGGGAGCTGCCGCCGTAATTCTGTCGCGCACCAGCCAGATGGCGAGGATGAAAAGTGTCAGTGCCAGGCCAATCGCCAGATAGACATTGGTGACGAAGCCGAGCGCTTCTTCGCGCATCAGATCGGTGATCACTACATCCCTCTTGAAGATGTCGCCGTTGAGCAGAAAGGAAGCCCCGAAAAACAGGCCGCAAGCCGCACCCAGCGAGTTGAAGGATTGCGACAGATTCAGGCGGAAGGCCGAGTCTTCGGGGCTGCCCATCGATGCGATCAGTGGGTTGGCCGCCACCTGAAGCAGGGTTACACCAGAGGCCATGATGAAAAGAGCGGCCAGAAAAACCAGATAGACATGAACCGTGGCCGCGACGATGGCGATAAGGCAGCCGGCAACGATGCCGCCCAGACCGACCATGATCGACTTGGCGTAACCGAATCTCGACAGAAAGGCCGCCGACGGCAGCGAGACGACGAAATAAGCGAGAAAGAAGGCGAATCCCGTCAGCATCGACTCGACCGGCGTCAGGGTGAAGACCGTCTTCATGGTTTTCAGCAGCGGGTCGAGCAGGTTGGTGACCAGCGCCCAGATGAAAAAAAGCGCGGTCACGTAAGTTACGGCGAGGGCGAGACCCGAGCCGCCGGTTCTGACGGCGTCCGCCTGGGCGCTGAAGCTGTTATCGGACATATAAAGCCTACCTGTAGGATTGTTCTTGTAAGTGACTTTCAGGCGTTTGAACCCAAGCGTTTGAATCGCCCCGGTTTCATGGGCACCTCCAGGCCTCCTGACGAGGCCCATGGAGGCGCCATGAACGGCGTTACCCTGAAGAATGCGGGAACAAAGCGCTCAAGCGGATGACCGAGCGCGGCCTGCCCGTTCTGGTCGGCGCGCCGCGGCCGGACTTACCATTCGGCGACGCTGCCGTCGGCATGGCGCCAGACGGGGTTGCGCCAGCGGTGGCCGACCTCGGCGCGCTCGAGCACGTAGTCCTCGTTGACCTCGATGCCGAGCCCCGGCCCCTGGGGGATGTCGACGAAACCGTCGCGGTAGGCGAAGACTTCCGGCTTGGCCAGGTAGTCGAGGATGTCGTTGCTCTCGTTGTAGTGGATGCCCAAGCTCTGCTCCTGGATGAAGGCGTTGTAGCAGACCGCATCCAGCTGCAGGTTGGCGGCCAGGGCGATCGGTCCCAGCGGGCAGTGCAGCGCCAGGGCGACGTCGTAGGCCTCGGCCATGGCGGCGATCTTGCGCGTCTCGGTGATGCCGCCGGAATGCGAGGGGTCGGGCTGGATGATGTCGACGAAGCCGTCGGCCAGCACTCGCTTGAAGTCCCAGCGCGAGAACAGCCGCTCGCCGAGGGCGATCGGCGTCGAGGTGTGCTCGCGGATGTCGCGCAGCGCCTCGTAGTTCTCGCTGAGCACCGGCTCCTCGATGAACATCAGCCGGTACGGCTCCAGCTCCCTGGCCAGGATCTTGGCCATCGGCTTGTGCACCCGGCCGTGGAAGTCCACGCCGATGCCGATGTCCGGACCCACCGCCTCGCGTACCGCCGCCACGTTGGCCACCGCCGCGTCGATCTTGGCGTAGGAGTCGACGAACTGCAGCTCCTCGGTGCCGTTCATCTTCACGGCGGTGAAGCCGCGGCCGACCACCTCGCGGGCGGCGCGGGCGACGTCGGCCGGGCGGTCGCCGCCGATCCACGAATACACCTTGATGCGCTCGCGGCACTGGCCGCCGAGCAGCGCGTGCACCGGCACGCCGAGCGCCTTGCCCTTGATGTCCCAGAGGGCCTGGTCGATGCCGGCCAGGGCGCTCATGTGGATCGGGCCGCCGCGGTAGAAGCCGGCGCGGTAGAGCACGTTCCAGTGGTCCTCGATCAGCCGCGGGTCCTTGCCGACCAGGTAGTCGGCCAGTTCCGCGACGGCTGCTGCCACGCTGTGCGCGCGCCCTTCGACGATCGGCTCGCCCCAGCCGACGATGCCCTCGTCGGTCTCGACCTTCAGGAACAGCCAGCGCGGCGGCACGATATGGGTGGTCAGTCGGGTGATCTTCATGACTTGCCTCTTGTTGTGCGGGCAGGCCAGGCCTGCCGGGGGGATCGGGAAATTCCGGGTATGGGGTATCGCTTCAGGCCTGCGTCTGCCGCCAGGCGGCGACGAAGGCCGCGGCCCGCTGCCCGACCTCGGCGGCGCCCAGGCCCGGCCGGTACAGCGCCGAGCCCAGGCCGAAACCGCTGGCGCCGGCGTCGAGGTAGGGCTGCAGGCTGTCCGGGGCGATGCCGCCGACCGGCAGCAGGGCGATGTCGCGGGCGAACACCGCGCGCCAGGCCTTGACCACCGCCGGGCCGAACTGCTCGGCGGGGAACAGCTTGAGCGCGTCGGCACCGGCCTCCCGCGCGGCGAAGCCCTCGGTCGGGGTGGCCACGCCGGGGGCGCAGAACAGCCCGGCGGCCTTGGCCGCACGGATCAGCCGCGCGTCGCTGTGCGGCATCACGATCAGCCGGCCGCCGGCAGCGGCGACCGCCTCGATCTGGGCCACCTCGAGCACAGTGCCGGCGCCGACCAGACAGCGCTCGCCCAGCGCGGAGGCCAGCCGGCGGATGCTCTCCAGCGGTTGCGGCGAGTTCAGGGGGACCTCGATCAGGCGAAAGCCGGCGTCGTACAGGGCCTGCCCGACCGGCAGGATCTCCTCGGGGGTGATGCCGCGGAGGATGGCCACCAGCGGCAGCTGGCGCATGCAGGCGTCAAACATAGTCGGTACTCCAGGTGGGGATGGCGGGGGTGGCGAGCAGGCCGGCGGCCTCGGCGATCCGCCAGAGTCCGGCGCTGCCGGCCTCCTCGAGGAGGCGCACGTCCTCCACGCCGAACTGCCGCAGGGCCTCGCGGTAGCGCCGGCACAGCGCCCCGTCGCCGATCAGCACCAGCGGCGGGCAGGCGCCGTCGAGGCTGGCAAGGGCGCAGCGCAGCTCCTCGCCGATCAGCAGGCCGGAGAGGTAGTCGAGGCTCTCCTCGGCGGCCAGGCGGCCGGTCAGCACCAGGCTGCGGGCGCTGAACAGGCGGCCGGCGACGGCACCGTCGCGGGCCAGTTCGAGACCGCGGGCGAAGGCGTCCGGCGCCGGCCGGCTGCCCTGCGCCCGGGCCGGCCGGCCGAGGATCGAGTGGTCGCGCAGCACGGCGAACAGCTCACCGGTCATATACGTGGAGAAATGGCGGATAGCGCTGTCTTCGACGGCCGCCCATTTCGAGTGGGTGCCCGGCAGCACCAGCAGGGCCTTGGCTGACAGTTCCGGGGCCAGCTGCAGGGCGCCGAACACCTGGGTTTCCTCGCCGCGCAGGACGTTCGGCAGCGCGCCGGCGTCCAGCACCCCGGGCACCAGGTGCAGGCTGCCGCCGTCGCCGCTGTCGATCCGCCGCAGGCCGCCGACCAGTCGCGCGGCATCGGCCGGGCACTCCACGTAGGGCACCTCCTGCCAGCCCTGGGCGCTGCCGATCATGCCGGCGGCCAGCGCCGGCAGGCCGGGCCAGCGGGCGCGCCAGTCGCCGGTCAGGGCGGCGAAGGCGCGGGCGAAGTCGCCGTCGGGCACATGCTGGATGCCCCAGGGCTCGGCGCGGCGGTCCAGCACGCGGCCGCCCTCGCCCAGCAGGTAGGCGCGCAGCGAGGAGGTGCCCCAGTCGAGGCCGATCAGACGCGGAATTTCGGAGTCGCTCATGGTTGGTTCCAACCCAGTTCGTGGGAGATGGCCCGGGCGCAGGCGATCGCCTCGGGTCGCAGGTCGCGCAGGCGCGCCTCCGGCATGAAGGGAATGGCACCGGTCACGCTGAGCGCGGCGACGATGGCGCCGCCGGCATCGCGGATCGGCGCCGCCACGCAGCGCACGCCCAGTTCGTTTTCCTCGAGGTCGAAGCTGCTGCCGGCGGCGGCGTACTCGCGCATCTGTACGCGGTACTCGTCCCAGGGCGTGAACTGCTCGCGCAGCCCCGGCTGGCCGGCGCGGCGCGCCAGGCCTTCCTCGTACAGCTCGTGCCACGCGGCCTCGTCCAGGTCGAGCATCAGCGCCTTGCCGACCCCGGTGAGGGCCAGCGGCATGCGCAGGCCGACCCGCGAGCGCATTTCCAGGCCTCGGGTACCGGGCAACTTCTCGATGTAGAGCACGTCGCCGCCCTCGCGCACGCCGAGGTGGATGGTGTCCTGAGTCAGCTGCGACAGACGCTCCAGATGGGGCTGGGCGAGCTTGACCAGGGGCAGCTGCTCGCGGGCCTTGAAGCCCAGCTCGATCAGCCGCGCGCCGAGCAGGTAGCCGTTCGGGGTGCTGCGCAGATAGCCGGCCTGCACCAGCGCCGCGGCCAGACGGTGCGTGGTGCTGCGGGTGCAGCCGATCCGCGCGCCGATCGCCGGCAGACTGGTATCGCCCTGGGCCACCGCGTCGATCACGGCCAGGCCGCGGAACAGCGCCTGGGCGCCCGGGGGAATGCTGTTGTCGTGTTCGGGCATGGAAAGCCTCCTGATGGGGAAAACACTAAACCGGATCTTTGATCATTTCAATATGTGAGAATATATCCCATATTTTGGGAAAACTGAAAGAAACGCTAATGGATAGTCAGCCGCCGAGCCAAACTGAATGCAAAATCCCATAATATGGGATTTTATCTCATATATTGAAACATGATGATGCCTGGTTTAAGGTTTTATCCACCCGAGGCTTTCATGCCAGGACATGACAACGCTCCCTCAGGCGCCCAGGCGCTGTTCCTCAGACTGGCCGCGATCAACAAGGGAAAGTGGTTGGCATCCACTTGAGCTTTTACAAAACAACTATTTCCCCAGAGGAATGAGAGCCATGCTGCGTAGAACAAAAATCGTCGCCACCCTCGGCCCAGCCACCGAAACCCCCGAAGTCCTCGAAGGCCTGATCAAGGCCGGGGTCGACGTGGTGCGCTTGAACTTCTCCCACGGCAAGGCCGAGGAGCACATGGCCCGCGCCGCGCTGGTGCGCGAGATGGCCGCCAAACACGGGCGCTTCGTCGCCATCCTCGCCGACCTGCAGGGACCGAAGATCCGCATCTCGCGCTTCGCCGAAGGCAAGGTGATGCTGCAGAAGGGCCAGCAGTTCATCCTCGACGCCGCCCTGGACAAGAACGCCGGCGACGCCAGCCGCATCGGCATCGACTACGAGGCGCTGATCACCGACAGCAAGCCCGGCGACATCCTGCTGCTCGACGACGGGCGCGTGGTGCTCAAGACCCTCAAGGTCGAGGCCACCCAGCTGGTCTGCGAGGTGCTGGTCGCCGGCCCGCTGTCCAACAACAAGGGCATCAACCGCCAGGGCGGCGGCCTGTCCGCCTCGGCGCTGACCGAGAAGGACTGCGAGGACATCAAGACCGCCGCGAACATGCAGGTCGACTACCTGGCGGTGTCCTTCCCGCGCGATGCCGCCGACATGCAGCACGCCCGCCGCCTGATGCAGGAAGCCGGCGGCAACGCCGGGCTGGTGGCGAAGATCGAGCGCGCCGAGGCGGTGGCCGATGCGCAGGTGCTCGACGGCATCATCCTCGCCTCCGAGGCGGTGATGGTCGCCCGCGGCGACCTGGGCGTGGAGATCGGCGACGCCGAGCTGGTCGGCGTGCAGAAGCGCATCATCGAGCGGGCGCGGGTGCTGAATCGCGCGGTGATCACCGCCACGCAGATGATGGAGACCATGATCACCCAGTCGCTGCCGACCCGCGCCGAGGTGTTCGACGTGGCCAACGCGGTGCTCGACGGCACCGACGCGGTGATGCTCTCGGCCGAGACTGCCGCCGGTTCCTACCCGGTGGAGACCGTGGAAGCCATGAGCCGGGTGATCCTCGGTGCCGAGAAGCACCCGCTGGCGCATCGTTCCAAGCACCGCATGGACCAGGTGTTCCACAAGATCGACGAGACCATCGCCCTGTCGGCCATGTACGCGGCCAACCACCTGGAAGGGGTCAAGGCGATCATCTGCCTGACCGAGAGCGGCGACACCCCGCGGCTGATGTCGCGGATCCGCTCGCACCTGCCGATCTACGCCTTCTCCCGCCATCCGCGCACGCAGAGCCGCGTGGCGCTGTTCCGCGGCGTGAACCCGGTGCCCTTCGAGACCGACCGGATCGCCGAGGCCGAGCTGAACGCCCGGGCGGTGAAGGAGCTGATGCAGCGCAACCTGGTGTTCGAGGGCGACCTGGTGCTGATCACCAAGGGTGATGCCGGTGCCCAGGGCGGCACCAACACCCTGCGCATCGTGCGCGTCGGCGACATCGTCCAGTGAGGGAGGGACATTCGATGCAACGCAACACGCCCAGCCAGGAGGCGGTGGTCACCCTGGCCGGGCAGATCAAGACCGGCTCGCTGTGCCACTCGGACCGGGTCGGCCAGTACAACCCGCTGCTGCGCATCGAGGAAGCGCTGCAGGGCAAGGCGCCTATAGCGCGGAGTCGCTCCTGAAGCGCCGCTGCTGCAGCCGCTGAGCCCCGTCGGTCGACCGAGCGGGTCCGGCTCTACCTTGAAACAAGCCTGAGGAATACCCCCTCAGGGCTTCGAATAAATATAAGAAGGTTCACTGACATGCTGTATTGCCCATCCTTGTCTTCGGAATTCTCTCGCTTCTCCTCCCTTGTCCGTGCCCTGGTTATCTGCGCCCGCCCGAGCGACGCCGTGCGGATGCGTTCCTCCACGCCGGCACGCTGCCCCTTGCCCACGCCTGGCTTCTGACCACCGGTGAAGACGCGCGAGCGAGGGTAAAAGCCCTTCATTTCCCACGACCGGATAGCCCTGCTGGAGCCTGTGCGTGCCATGACAGCCGCGAAGACAGCGCTGTCTGGACGAGTGCAAATTCCTGGCGGTAATCGACGACAGCCCTGGGTACAGGGCTTTACCGACCAGAAAACAACAAGAATCGGAGCGGATATGAAAAGAATTACCGTGAAAAAGGCACTTTTCCCCTTGTGCGCCCTTTTTGTGTTGCCCATGACGGCTCAGGCGGTCAATTTCAGCGGCTATTACCGCCTCGGGATTGGCGGCAACAGCAAAGGCGGTACGCAATCCTGCTTTCAGTTGCCCGGCGCGCCCACGAAATACCGGCTCGGCAACGAGTGCGAACAGTGGAGCGAGCTTGCCTGGGACCACGATATCGCCCTGGCCGATGGATCGACGCTCTCCGGCATGGTCATGGGCGGCTTCTACAACCCCATCGGGCACAAGCCGAAGTTCAAGGACTCCAACGAGCATGGCGGTGGCTTCTCGCGGATCCAGCAGATGTTCGTCGAATGGAAGAATGCCGCGGTGCTCAACGGCGGCAACTTCTGGGTCGGGCGCCGCTACTACAAGCGGAACGATATCCACATGACCGACCTCTACTACTGGAACCAGAGCGCCACCGGTTTCGGTTTCGACGAAGTGCCGATCGGCGACCTGCGCTACAGCTACGTCTTCTCGCGCAAGGACAACCAGAACCAAGACCCCTACGTTACCCGTCACGATTTCAACGTTGACGGCTTCAAGACCAACCCGGGTGGCGAGGTGCAGTTGGGGGTCAGTTATCTGCAGGAGGCAGGCGGTAGCGACAAACACAGCGGCTGGTCGGTGGCCGTGCAGCACAAGCAGGAAGGCTTTCTCGGCGGCAACTACAACACCTTCGCCCTGCAATACGGCGAGGGGCCGGGCACGGGCCTGGGCTACACCGGAGATTCCAACCTGGACAAGGAGAACAAGAGCTGGCGCATGGTCGAGTACTTCGACTGGCAGACCACGGAGCGCTTCGGCGGCCAGTTCCAGCTGGTCTACCAGAAGGACGTCCGACCCGACGGCGACAACTCGCGCTGGCTGTCGTTCGGCGTGCGGCCGGTCTACGCCTTCACCGAGACGTTCAAGCTGAGCGCCGAGGTTGGCCACGACCAGATCAAGGCGACCGACGGCACCCGCAAGCTGACCAAGTTCAGCATCGCGCCGACCTGGTCGCCGGGCGGCCCGGGCTTCTGGGCGAGGCCGGAATTTCGCATCTACTACACCTACGCCACCTGGAACGAGGCGGCACAGCGCGCGGCCACCGAGATGAACCCCGATTCCGCGCTGTCCGAGACCGGTGCCTTCGGTACCGACCGCCACGGCAGCAACTTCGGCGTGCAAGTCGAGTACTGGTGGAAATAGGGTTCTTGGCAGCGAACTTTCTTACGTGTCATCAAATTGAACGTTCATTTGTTCGCTATTTTTCCGTCCGCAGCACGGACAACAATCCAGACGGCTCACCAGCCGTCTGGGCGATCAGCCAGGGCAAGGTCGTGATCGCGATGGATCGATGACGCTGGGCAGCATGATGATGGGTGTTGAGGCATACTCCACCAACGCATCAACGCTTAATGGTCGTATGGCCGGAAACCTTCCGTCCTCGCCCGCCGGGTCCTTTCTGTTCCAGGCCGCCATTCTGGCAACGTTCGCCAGTGGTAAGCGGTACAACTGTGACCTCAACGCCAGCTACAACATCGCGGTCCACTATTGGGCCTGGAAACTCAAGCTGGCTCGCCGTAAGGATGGGCAGTTGCCGGAGGACAGAAGCTCCCTTGGCAAACCGGGAATGCCGGTCACGCTCTCAACGCTCTGGCTGCGAGAGCGGGAAGCCTCTCATCAGTGCGCAGCATGATGAGGGGAGCATTCACAGGTAACCGAGTTCAACCAGCCCAAGCCGGATAATCGGTATAGCCTTCGGTGCCACCGCCGTAGAAGGTCGCCTGATCCGCCTCGGCAAGGGGCGCCCCCTGGGCGAAGCGCTGCACCAGGTCGGGGTTGGCGATGTAGGGCCTGCCGAAGGCCACTGCGTCGGCCAGCCCGGTTTGCAGCAGGGCTTCCGCGCGGGCCGCGGTGTAGCCGCCGCAGACCACGATGGCGCCGGGGAAGCGGGCGCGGACGGCTTCGCGAAAGCCCTCGGGGTAGCCCGGCACGCCCATCCATTCGGCCTCGTGCAGGTGCAGGTAGGCGAGGCCGCGCCGGCCCAGCTGCTCGGCCAGGTACAGCGCCATCGGTCCGGCTTCGGCGTCCTCGATGTCGTTGTAGGGCATCCAGGGCGACAGTCGGATGCCGACCCGTTCGGCACCCACCGCGGCGACCACCGCATCGACGACTTCCAGCACCAGGCGCGCGCGGTTCTCCAGGGAGCCGCCGTAGGCGTCGTCGCGCCGGTTGGTGGCGGTGGCGAGGAACTGGTGCAGCAGGTAGCCGTTGGCGGCATGGATCTCCACCAGGTCGAAGCCGGCGGCGATGGCGTTGCGGGCGCCCTGGGCGTAGTCGGCGACGATGCCGGGGAGTTCCTCGCCGCGCAGGGCGCGCGGCTCGTCGCATGGCGGATGGGCGGGCGTGCCGTCGGCCTGGATGATGAAGGTCTGCATGTTGGCACGGATCGCCGAGGGCGCGACCGGCTGACCGCCGCCGGGCTGCAGCGAGGCGTGGGAGATGCGCCCCACGTGCCAGAGCTGCAGCGCGATGTGCCCGCCCTGGCGGTGCACCGCGTCGGTCACCCGGCGCCAGCCGTCGATCTGCGCGCCCGAGTAGATGCCCGGGGTCAGTGCATAGCCCTGGCCCTGGCGGGAGATCTGCACCGCCTCGGTGACGATCAGCCCGGCGCCGGCGCGCTGCGCGTAGTACTCGGCGTTGAGGGCGGTCGGCACGTCGCCCGGCTGGGCAGCCCGGGAGCGCGTCAGCGGCGCCATGACGACGCGGTTGGGCAGGGTCAGCGTGCCGAGGCGGAGGGGGGACAGCAGCTTGTCGATGGCCATGCTTGCTCCTTGTCGAGGTCGACGGATGTTTCGATAAGTGATGGAGGCGCAGGTTGCTCAGGCGACGGGAATGGTTGGCATCCGGAAATCCGGGTGGCCGCCCAGGACGGCCGGGAGCTGCCCGGCGATCTGCTCGTGGGGCGTTCCCGGGGCGACGGCGCTGGCGGCCTCCAGGCGGGCGAGCTGTTCCGCGCTCGGGGCGAGCTGCAGCGCGCCGAGGGTCGCGTCGAGCTGCTCGCGGGTGCGCGGCCCGAGGATGGGGATCAGGCTGGTGCTCGAGCGGGCCGCCCGCTCGCGCAGCCAGGCGATGGCCACCTGGGTCGGCGAGGCTTCCAGTTCCGTGGCCACCGCCTGCAGGGCATCGAGGATCGCCGTCTCGCGCGGCGAGTTCTCGGTACGCACCAGGGTGCCGAGGCCGCTCAGGCGGCCTTCCGTCGTGCCCGCACGGTACTTGCCGGTCAGCAGCCCGCCGCCGAGCGGCGACCAGAGCGCCGCGCCCAGGCCCAGCGCCTCGGCCATCGGCAGCAGTTCGCGTTCGGCGCTGCGCTCGGCCAGGCTGTACTCGAACTGGATGCCGGCCAGCGGCGCCCAGCCGCGCAACTCGGCCAGCAGGTCCGCGCGGGCGATGCGCCAGGCGGGAAAGTTGGACAGGCCGGCGTGGAGGATCTTGCCGGCGCGCAGCAGATCGTCGAAGGCGCGGAGGATTTCCTCGAGCGGCGTCACGCCGTCGGCGGTATGCGCCCAGTACAGGTCGAGGTAGTCGGTGCCGAGCCGCTTCAGGCTGTCCTCCAGCAAGCGCACCATGTTCTTGCGGCCGTTGCCGGTGCGCGAGACTCCGGCGTCGGGCGAGGCGCCCAGGCCGTACTTGCTGGCGACGACGAAGCGCTCGCGGTCGCTGGCGATGAACTCGCCGAGCAGCGTCTCCGCCTGGCCGAACTGGTAGATGTCGGCGGTGTCGATGAAGTTGCCGCCGGCCTCCACGTAGCCGTCGAACACCCGCCGCGCCTCGTCGCGCTCGGTGCCGTAGCCCCAGCCCGTGCCGAAGTTGCCGGTGCCCAGCGCCAGCTCGGAAACGCGCAGGCCGGTGTTCCGGCCGAAGGTCATGTAACGCATGCAACTCTCTCCCTGATTGTCGGCACACCGGGGCGCGCCTGCATTTATATTGCGATCATGATTTTTAAAACCGGGATGCTGAATCCTGGTGCAATGCGGCAAGAAGCTCGGAAGTGCTGACAATCGCGTGAGCGTAGGTCGGTCCGTTGATCTCATGGGCGGCGTGCATGGCTTCGGCGCTGAATGCCGCCGTGGCGTCGCGAACCAGGGTCACGTGATAGCCCAGCTCCGCCGCGAACTTGCCGGTGGACTCGATACAGGTGTTGGCCAGCATCCCAACCACCACAACCTTCTCGATGCCATGCTGCTTTAGCTGGAAATCGAGGTCGGTATTGGCGAAGCCGCTTGCGCCCCAGTGCTCATGGACCACGATATCGCCCGGTTGGGGCTGGAAGTCCGGATGCCACTCTCCGCCCCAGCTGTCGACCGCGAACACCTGTGCATGACTCGCATTCAGCTGGTAGGGGCTCGGATGCTTCCAGCTCTGCAAGTCGTTGGGCCGGGCCCGGTGGTGCGGCACATAGAAAATCCGGATGCCGGCCCGGCGCATGGCGTCGACCACCGCGCGCAGGTTGGCCAGCGTACCCACGGCATCGGCGACCGGCTTGGCCAAGCCGTTCAGCTTGCCGCCATCGCTGAGAAAGTCGTTATAGGGGTCGACGAGCAGCAAGGCTGCGTCGTCTCTGGAGTAGAGGCTTGCGGTCATTACGCGCTCCTGCAAGTAGGGTAAGGGACAGCAGCCCCTGGGTTCGTCCTTGGCGCTCCCGATGGCCGTTGGGGTCAGGTCGCCGGACACGATGTCCCGCATATCTTCAGATAGTCGGCGGTGGACACGACCGAGGCGTAGCCGAAGGCGAGTGCAGCCATGAAGGCGGCATGCACCTGGGCCGCCGGAACTTTCACGCCATTGAACTCCAGGTCGAGCGTGGCGCAGGCGTCATGCAGCACTGTGGTCCGGTAGCCGAAATCGACCGCCGCACGGGTAATGCCATCCACGCACATATGGCTCATGTTGCCGACCACCACCACTTCATCGATGTCATGGCGGTCGAGCACTTCCTTGAGGTCGGTCTCGCGGAAGGAGTTGATATGGTGCTTCAGCACCACGTGCTCGCCCGGGCGGTTGAGCACACTGGGATGGATCTGCGCACCTTCGGACCCGGGCCGGAAGAATGGCGCATCGTCGCTGGGGAATTCGTGGCGTATGTGCACCACCAGGTTTCCGCTTTCCCGGAAGGCATCGATCATCAGCGCCGCTTTGCCGGCGGCCTGCTCGACATGGCTGAGCGTCCATCTGCCGCCGGGGAAATAGTCGTTCTGGATGTCGACGACGATCAGTGCCTTCCTGCTGGCGTTCATGCTACTCATGACCTTCTCCTGCTGCTGAGGGGCCGATGGACAAGGCTATCGGCACGAATGGAAGGCAGGGATATTCAACCCTGCAGGAACGCCAGCATGTCGGCGTTGAGCTTTTCCTTGTGCGTATCGGTGATGCCGTGCGGCGCACCCGGGTAGATCACCAGTCTGGCATGACTGACCAGCTTTGCTGCGGCCCGGGCGGCCGCATCCACCGGCACGATCTGGTCATCGTCGCCATGCAGGATCAGAGTCGGAATGTCGAACTTCTTTAGATCTTCGGTGAAATCGGTCTCCGAAAATGCCCTGATGCAGTCGTAGGCATTCTTGTGCCCGGCCATCATACCCTGCAGCCAGAACGCATCGATCACGCCTTGGGAGGGCTTGGCGCCCGGCCGGTTGTAGCCGAAGAAGGGGCCGCTGGCGACAGCCTTGTAGAGCTGCGAACGGTCGGCAAGAGAGGCGGCACGCATCTCGTCGAATACCGCAATGGGCAGCCCGCCGGGATTGGCCTCGCTCCTGACCATCAGCGGCGGCACGGCGGAAATCAGCCCCGCCCTGGCGACACGTCGGGTTCCATGGCGGCCGATGTAGCGGGCCACTTCGCCGCCGCCGGTGGAAAAGCCGAACAGCGAGGCATCTTCGACGTCCAGGGTGTCGAGGAGTTGCGCCAGGTCGTCGGCGTAGGTGTCCATCTCGTTGCCGTTCCAGGGTTGACTCGAGCGTCCGTGCCCGCGCCGGTCGTGGGCGATCACGCGATAGCCGTTGGAGGCCAGGAAAAACATCTGGGATTCCCAGCTATCGGCGTTCAGTGGCCAGCCATGACTGAGGACGACCACGGGACCCGATCCCCAGTCCTTGTAATAGATCTGCGTGCCGTCGCGGGTGGTGATGGTACTCATGATCTTTCTCTCTCCATTGCGTCGTTGAGGAGCGGGAGTGGGAACGGCTGTTCCATACCCCCCAGAGTGCCGATTGACGATGCAGCGAATAGCGAGCCGTGGGGGATTCTTGCGGAGACTGCTGCCCAGCGGCTACGTAAAATCGGCAAGCGAATGTCATGGTCTGGGCTGGGCACCGGGCGGTTCAAACGTTCCGTATGCCTCTGGTCGGTCATCTCTTCTCTTTGCCTGTTTTACGTAGTGCGCCAAGCAGGCTTGGCGCAGCCTGAAGGCCTATACCAACCCACCCGATCAAGGACATGACCAAGGCTAAGGTTCCGTTACCTCGAACCAGGCTTACCCCATCCCGCATGAGCAGACGCCACCCCTCGCGGGAAGCGATCATTGGCAAGGTGCTCGAGCTGCTTCCAGACAGGGAAGGCAAACCCTTGCGACTGGCTGACCTGTGCAAGGCGACAGGCGTCAGCGAGCGGACATTGCGTTCGGCTTTCAGTGAGGCTTTTGGCATGGGACCTAGCCGCTACTTGAGGCTGCGTCGCTTGCACCTGCTACGAGCCGCGCTCGCCGTTGCCGATCACCGGCACGACACTGTGATGGCGATAGCCATGCGCTTTGGCTATTCGGATTGTGGTCGCATGGCCTCGGAGTACTATGCCCTCTTCGGCGAGTACCCCAGTGCGACGCTTCTTCGCGGTGTCAACGGATAATGGAATGGAGGGGAAGGGTGCCAGCCGTCCGCAGCCGGCCATGCAGCGATTGCGAGGGGAGCTCTCCGAAGTAGGTTCTGTAATGGCCGGCGAAGCGGCCGAAATCCCATACTCCGTATTGCGCACAGATGTCGGTGATCGTGTCCCCGGGCCTCGCCTGAAGGATTGCGCCGCGTATCGTGTGCAGCCTGTGCATCATCAGGTAGCGATGCGGACTCATCCCGAGATAACGGTTGAAGACATTGCGCAGCGTACGTTCCGATGCGCCGGCCGCGACGCACAAGTCTTCCATATGGACCGGGGCCTCCTTGATCGACGCCAGCAACTCCAGAGCCTTGCGCAGAATCTGCTGGTGATCCAGGCGAGCGCGCGGTGTCCGGCCTGGCGTTGCAAGCGGGAGCAGCGTGCGGAACACCCGGTCCATCAACTCTGTCCGGGCGGCGTGCTCGGCGGCAGGGTTGTGCAAGTCCTCCGGCGCCTGCTGATCGATGCGAAACAGGCGGCGTGCGAGCCAGATGAGTGGCGCGATATCCCTCTGGGCGACATTGACCAGGTTGCGCGACAGTATTGAAGGATCGAACTCGTCCTCGTGCACCTTTGCCCAGCGCAGCACCAGTTCGCATGACATGGCCACCGTCATCCAGGTCGCCGGTTGGCTGGCATCGATGTGGAACATCGCATCGGGAACCATCCAGGCCAGCAGGCGGCGATCGAAGCGATGCCCGTTCACTACGGTGCATTCGTGTCGATTCAGCGGCAGAAAGATATTGAAGAAGCCGGGAAGACCGACGCCGCTGTAGACGGTCCCGGCACCCTCCCGGCCGAACATCAGGGCAACCCCGTTCAGTTCTACGACCCGCAGCCGCCAGTCGCGCTGCTGCCGTGAACGCAATACATAACGTCCCTGCACGCCATACAGCGCTTCTTCGAACTCGTCGAAGTCCGCACAGACAAGCCGGCTCATTGGCAATCCCCTGAAGAAAAAGCGCTCATCTTTCCTTGGGCCGAAGTTCGAAAGCGCGCTTCAGGCATAGAAGATCATGTGAAGAAGCGGTGCTCAAGGACAAACGAAAGGTCAGGCAGTGTTCCGCCCTGTCCGCAAATATCTACTCAAGTGCGACACAAGTCGCGATAGGTACAGTTGCTGGCACAAGCCTCGGAGGAGCTGGTGATGCCGCGCCTCGGCGAGCCGGTCGAGCCGGCTTGGATCGGGGCGGTGGAGCCGTGGTGACGAGGAGGAGCCGAGGGTGATTGGCGGGGCGCTATGCCGCAGGAGGCCGAGCTGCTGGCTACTCTGCAATCGTGCAAGCCTACCCGGCCCTTGCGGATGAGTGCGCCAACCAGTTGCAGGCGAGGCATGGAGCCGAGTGCACTCACGGGGAACGCTTCGGTACGCGTGCCCAGATGCGTCAAACCGTGTTCGAATACATCGAGAGCGACTACAACCGCCAGCGGCGTCATAGCACGCTGGGATACATCAGTCCGGAAGCCTTCGAGGCCCGGATGAGTGCTTAAACCTGTGTCCACGAGTACAGGGCAAGATCACTGCCGACGGGGCGCCCGGCTCAGAGGCGGCCCCGGCTGTTCACGTACAGGCCGCTGAGGCGGAACTCGCTGGGGGACAGAGAGAAGGCGTGGCGGAACAGCTTCGAAAAGTAGTTCGGATCGTGGATGCCCACCGACAGCGCAATGGCCTTGACCGACAAGTCGGTCGCTTCGAGCAGATGGGCCGCACGTTTCATGCGTTCATTCAGGACATATTGCGCCGGCGACATGCCCACCGTGCGGGTGAACAGCCGGGAAAAATGGGAACGGCTCAGACCGGCCAACTGGGCCAGGCTCGCCACATCCAGTTCGTCGTCCTCCACCTGCGGGGCTAGGGTATCGGGCTCGCAACGCAGGCAGGCATGGATGTGATTCTGGATGGAGGCGATCACCCCCGTTCGCGTCGCATCCAAGGCGACATCCTGCACAAGCAGGTCGTCGTGCAGCGCCATGAGCGTCTCGTAGGCCAGGGCCGATGCCCGGCCGGCGGTCAGTTCCGGCGAACGGATCAGGGCATCGACGTTTTCGGCCAGGCATTCGATGCTCTTGTCGCTCAGGCGCAACACCGGACCGCGTTCGTCCAGCAAGGCCCGTTGCAGGCGGAGAGCTTCCTTGCCGTACATGGCGATCCAGAAGAACTCCCAGGTCCCCCCCGCCTCCAGCCAGTAACAATGGTCGTGCGGGACCAGTACCAGCATGGTGTCGCCGGCGCGTAGCCGGTAGTGCCGTCCCTCGAAGCGCAGGTTGCCCTCCCCCGCCAGGGTGTGCTGCACGATGGCGAAAGGCGTGCTGCCACGTCGACGACCATCCCAGCAGTAGGTGCAGTCCTGTACCCGGTCATAGCCGGCATTGGTCGGCATGGTGTGCAACTGATGCCTGCCGCGTGGCAGGGATATGACCTTCATGGCCGGCCCCCTCGCCTGCATATCGCAGAGCACAGAATTACCCGTCATGGCATGAATCTCTTTTTATTCGACTTGTCGAGATGCGCCTCTATCAGGGTCTGTTGAGGTAACTCCAGAACCCTTCGTTTCCGTTGATAACGTTCGCGAGAAGCAACACTGGCGTGGCCACGGCAAGCTTGCCGGTACCCAGGAACGTCCAGGATGAACCAGTTCCAGCAAAGGGTATCCGGTGCCTCCCGGCAACCGGACCGAATCCCGGAGCATAGGGGGCGCAACCGATCAGAGCCGCTGTCGGCTGCGCCCCTATGTTCCGGCCAGAGGCCGGAGCCTTACACAGCCTGCAATTCCATGACCATGGCGGACAATGGCGGCATGAAAGGCGGGAAAATCCCGACATCCATCAACGTCGCTCCGCTGACCGGGACTTTTCCGGAAAATACCGCCTTTTGCGCCTCGGACGGCCGGTACCCTGCTGGCAAGTTTTGCGGCTCAGGGAGGGTGATGCGATAGGTTTTCGCGGGGTCGAGCCCGCTCAGCCTGATGGGCGAAGGTCTGCGGGCGGAAACCCAGTCGCGCTGGGCCACCAGGAAGACCCCCGACCGTGCATCGTCGGAGACGACCCCTCGCACGACCCGTGCCGGGTCCGCCGCGCAGAACTGTGCCTGCCCGTGATGAAGCAGGCCGCGCAGCCGCTTGTGGAGCGCGATCCACGCCTTGAGCCGCGTGCACTCCTCGGCGGACAGGTGCGTCGGATCCAGCTCCAGCCCCAGATGCCCGAAAATTGCCACGCAAGCCCGGAAATCCAGCGTCGTCGTGCGACCGGTGATCCCGTTCGGAACCTCCGAGATATGGCAGCCCGTCACCTCCGGCGGCAGGAAATGCCATGCCGCGCCCTGGATCGCCAGACGCTCCAGCGCATCGGTATCGTCCGAAGTCCAGACGCGTTGCGTATGTGCCAGCGCGCCCCAGTCGGCCCGGCCGCCGCCGGATGCGCAGCTTTCGATCTCCAGCTCGGGATGCGCCTTGTGCAGCCGCTCCCACAGTGCATAGAGCGCCAGGACCTGGCGGCGGTAGGCCGCGCGACCTTGTGCATCGGATGCCTCGACCAGATCGCGATTGAAATCCCACTTGATGTAATCGATCCGCACGCTGGCGACCTGCTCGGAGATCGCCTCGAACAGGTAATCCGAGACCTCGGGCCGCGAAATGTCCAGCACCAGCTGGTTGCGGGACGTCCACAGAGGATAGCCGCGCGTCTGCAGCACCCAGTCCGGATGCGCGCGATACAGGTCGCTGTCCGGATTGACCATCTCCGGCTCGTACCAGAGCCCGAACTCCATGCCGTGCCCGTGAATCCTGTCGGCCAGGGGACGCAGGCCATTCGGAAAGACCGAAGCGGCCGAGAACCAGTCGCCAAGCCCGGCATCGCAATCGCGTCGTGCCCCGAACCAGCCGTCATCCAGCACGAACCGTTCGATGCCGAGTGCGGCCGCCGCGTCCACCTGGCGCATCAGCTGATCCTCATGCAGGTCGAACCCGCTCCCTTCCCAAGAGTTCAGGAGGACCGGGCGCGGTTTCATCTTGCCACCCTGCCAGTGCAGGACGTGGCGACGCGCATGGGCCTGGAAGGCCCGGGCGCATCCGGAAAACCCGGCGGACGAATAGGCGGCATAGGCAACCGGTGTGACCAGCTCGGCTCCAGGCGCGAGATCTCCCTCGCCCGAATAAAGATATTCGCCGCACGACAAACGGACGCGTCCGTCCTCCATCCGCTCCACGCAGAGACGATGACCGCCGCTCCAGCCAAGCTGTACGGCCCAGGCTTCGCCCTCGTTCTCCGAGGTGTTGGCCGGCGAGAGCAGCATGCCGGGGAAGTGGTCGTGCGTGCGGTTGCGGCGGCTCTCCACCACGATCCCGCCACGGGTCAGGTTCATCGGCTCGATGCCGAATTCATTCCCCCACTCGCCGGACAGCACATGCGCGGTATCGACCGACTCGGGCAGCAGATAGGTGCCCGAGACAAGCCGCTCGACCCGCAGGGTCTGCGTGCCGGTATTGCTCAGCCGCGCCTGGCTGGTCAGCACGTCATCCGGGCCGAGTTCCAGATTCAGCACTAGCGCAAGCCCGGATACGGTGTCTTTCCCCCGTACCACAAGCCGCTGGCCCTCGCGTGCCACCTGTTCGGTCTCGAAATTCGCAGTCCAGCCACTTCCATCGGGACGCGCTGCGATCAGGCCGGGCATATCGAAATTCCAGCAGCCGATCGTATCGAGCAGCGTGATCAACGGGCGCCACTGGTCCGGCCCGTTATTGGGGCTGTCCGGGGCACGCACGGCGAAGATCTCGGCCTCCGAGATTTCCTGCGGCAGGCGCCGCCCCCAATACGCGATTTCCGGCAACCCTTCCCGGCGACGGATCAGCAATAAAGTGGAGTTCGTACCATCCAGCCGGATCACTGCTTCAGGATGGCTGCCCCCCTGACCGGCCAATTCGATTTCCGGAATGAATGGAGGAGTGATAGGTGCTTGGGTCATAAGGCTGTCCTGTCATTTTTGTCGACTGTTTGGCCGAAGAATTGCCCACCCGCGAGAAGGGCAGGAAGCGATTGGGTGGTTGCTGTTGGCGCCTTCCTGAATGGCGTGGATCCTGGCTTCTGCAAACACCACCAAGCCCCATGAACAAGGCCCGGCGAGCAGCCATGATCGGTTCGTGAGGGCACCGGCACGGTGTCCTGTCGCCGCTCGGCACCGCGGCGGTGGCCCCGCGGGGACTTGAGCACCGCGACGATGACGCCGCCGGCGTCGCACCCGCTGTGGAAAGACACTAAACCGGATTCCCGCCTGTTTCAACATATGAAACCAAATCCCATATAATGGGATATTCAGGACTTTCCTGTCCGAACAATGCAGAGCACAGAATTACCCGTCATGGCATGAATCTCTTCTATTCGGGGGGTGAACCGACTCCTACCATGGAATTCCAGCGGTTCTTGCCAAGCGTCCTTGCCCTGAACCGATAGTGCTTATTACAAGTAAAACAAGAGGAGAAGCAGATGACTCTCAAAGCCACCAAGATCGCCCTGATCGGTGCCGGTTCGACGGTATTCATGAAGAACCTGCTGGGCGATCTGTTGCAGGTCGAGAAGCTGCGCAATGCCCATATCGCCTTGATGGACATCGACCCGCATCGGCTGGAAACCTCGCAGCTGGTCGCCGGCAAGATCGCCGAGGCGGTCGGCGCCTCGCCCACCTTCGAAGCCACCACCGACCGACGCCGCGCTCTGGACGGCGCCGACTACGTGATCACCATGATCCAGGTGGCCGGCTACAAGCCCGGCACCGTGACCGACTTCGAGGTGCCGAAGCGCCATGGCCTACGCCAGACCATCGGCGACACCCTGGGCATCGGCGGCATCATGCGCGGCCTGCGCACCGCGCCCGTGCTGGTGGACATCGCCAAGGACATGCGCGAACTCTGCCCGAATGCGCTGATGCTGCAGTACGTCAATCCGATGGCCATCAACTGCCTGGCGCTGAATCGTTTCGCCCCGGAAGTTCGCACCGTCGGGCTCTGCCATTCCGTGCAGGGCACCGCCAAGGAGCTGGCCGAGGACATCGGCGTGCCGATCGACGAGATCCGCTACCGCTGCGCGGGCATCAACCACATGGCCTTCTACCTGTCCTTCGAGCGCCTGCTGCCGGACGGCCGCACCGAGGACCTGTACCCGCGCATCCGCTCGGTGCTCGACACCGGCAAAGTGCCCGACTGGAACCGGGTCCGCTATGAAGTGTTCAAGCACTTCGGCCATTTCGTCACCGAGTCTTCCGAGCACTTCGCCGAATACGTGCCCTGGTTCATCAAGCGCCATCGCCCCGACCTGATCGAGCAGTTCAACATCCCGCTCGACGAATACATCCGCCGCTGCGAGAAACAGATCGGTGAATGGGGACAACAGGAGCAAGCCCTGCTGGCCGGCGAAGGCCTCAAGATCTGCCGCAGCCACGAATACGCCTCGCAGATCATCGAGGCCGAACTGACCGGCAAGCCGACCCTGATCAACGGCAACGTCATGAATACCGGGCTGATCGCCAACCTGCCGGAAGGCGCCTGCGTCGAGGTGCCCTGCGTGGTCGACCACAACGGCATCCAGCCGACCCGCATCGGCGACCTGCCGGTCGGCCTTGCCGCCCTGATGCAGACCAACATCAACGTGCAGACCCTGACCGTGGAGGCGCTGGCCAGCGGCCGTCGCGAGCACGTCAAGCAGGCGGCGATGCTCGACCCGCACACCGCTGCCGAACTCAGCCTCGACGAGATCGACACCCTGGTCGACGAGCTGATCGAGGCCCACCAGGGCTGGCTGCCGCACCTGCGCTGACCGCCCTCCTGGCTGAGCGAAAACCCTGTCTCGAGGGTGGCTTTTCAACGAGACATAGAACGGACTTGACTGCCGTCAGGCCTTCGCGCTCGCGTGGTGCCCTGAAAAAGCACAGGCGCTGCCGGTCGGACGAAGCCTCACGGCCAGTCAAGTCAGAATGAAAAATTTCCCGATAAAAACAATGAGCCGGGGTATACCAAATGAACTTGATGCTCGATGCTGCAGCGGGTCGTGCCCTTCCCTATTTCAAATACGGCACGATCTTCTTCCTCTATTACTTCATTGCCGGTGGAACGGTCCCCTTCCTCGTCATCTGGCTGGGCGATGCGGCCAAGCTGGATGCCGGCGCCATCGGTCTGCTGTTCGGCTGCCAGGCGATCATCGCCATGCTGCTTCAGCCGCTGTTCGGCGTGCTGACCGATCGCCTGGACAACCGCAAGCACCTTCTCTGGTGCATCGTCACCCTGCTGGTCCTGCTGGCCCCCTACATGAAGTGGGTGTTCATGCCCCTGCTGATGGAAAACCTGGTAGTGGGCGCTCTGGCCGGCGGGCTTTACTTGGGCATTGTCTTCGCCGCCGGCGGCGGGACACTGGAGGCCTATCTCGAGAAAGCCTGCCGGGCCAGTGATATCACCTATGGCCGGGTGCGCATGTTCGGCGCCATCGGCTATGGAAGTTCCGCGGCCATCTCGGGAATGCTCATCAGTAGCGATCCCGAATTGATTTTCTGGATCGGCTCGGGCTGCGCCCTGGTGCTGGCCCTGCTGCTCTGGAGAGTCCAGCCGGGTTCGACCGTTGCCCAGACCGATGACCTGCAGGAAAAGTCGGCGCCCATTTCCTATGCGACGGTCAAAAATCTGGTGTCCGATCGACGCTTCTGGTCCCTGGTGCTGTATGTCGTGGGCGTCGCCTGTCTCTACGACGTGTTCGACCAGCAATTCGCCAACTTCTTCCGCGGCTTCTTCGCCTCCCCGCAGCAGGGCACCCAGGTGTTCGGCTTCGTGACCACGCTGACCGAAGGCGGGGTCGCCCTCATGATGTTCTTCATTCCCTGGGTGTTGACCCGTATCGGCGGAAAGAATGCCTTGATCGTTGCCGGAGTCGTGATGGCGATGCGCATCATCGGTTCCGCCTTCGCGTCGAGTCCTGCCGAAGTGGTTGCCTTGAAGATGCTGCATGCCCTGGAAGTGCCCTTGATCTATGTCGGCATGTTCAAGTACATCGAAGACGTCTTCGATACCCGACTGTCCGCGACCATCTACATGATGGGCTTCATCTTCGCCAAGGGACTTGGCGTCAGCCTGATTTCCCCCCTGGCCGGCTATATGTATGGGGCTTTCGGCTTCCGGGAAGGGTATCTGCTCCTGGGCAGCCTGGCCCTGCTGTTCACCGTCGTTTCGATCTTCAGCCTCGACCGGGGCAGGCATAAAAGTGCCTACTCGCCGGACACCCGCGAGGACGGCCCTGCCGTGATCGACGCCCCGGCGCTGTCCCCGGCGCTGCTCTCGAAATAGCGACAACTGAATCAATCGCCTGAAAGCAACCGGCCAGCCGATTTGCAGGAAATCAACATAAAACCTTGCAGATCGGCGAGCCGGCCAAGCCATGCGATGGCCGTGAACAACAAGAGACACATTGAGAGGTTGATATGGTATCGAGCAATAAAATGGACCTGCATCCCGTCTATCCGGACCTCAAGGGCAAGACCGTACTGGTTTCGGGCGGCGGATCGGGAATC
The DNA here is from genome assembly GCF_002220155.1 of Azotobacter chroococcum. Classification (NCBI taxonomy): domain Bacteria; kingdom Pseudomonadati; phylum Pseudomonadota; class Gammaproteobacteria; order Pseudomonadales; family Pseudomonadaceae; genus Azotobacter; species Azotobacter chroococcum. The sequence goes on from NZ_CP011835.1 coordinate 4,446,005, forward strand.
GGCGAGGCCATGGTCCGCGCCTTCGCCAGGCAAGGCGCCCGGGTCGCCTTCGTCGACATCGCCCGGGAGGCCGGCGAAAAGCTGGAAGCCGAGCTGCTTGCCGAGGGACACGAGGTCGGTTTTCGCTGCTGCGACATCACCCGGGAAAGCGCCTATCGGGAGGCCATCGAGAGCCTCGCCAAGGCACTGGGGCCGATCACCGTCCTGATCAACAATGCCGCCAGCGACACCCGCCACACCCTGGAAGAGGTCGGTTCCGACAGGTTCGACCAGTTAATCGCCGTGAACCTCAAGCATGCCTTCTTCGCCATCCAGGCGGTGGCGCCGATGATGAAGGAAGCCGGCGGCGGCTCGATCGTCAACTTCGGCTCCATCGGCTGGATGATGGGCTCCAGCGGCTATCCGGTCTACGCGGCCAGCAAGGCGGCCACCCACGGCCTGACCAAGACCCTGGCGCGCGAGCTGGGCCCCCACCGTATCAGGGTCAATACCCTGGTTCCGGGCTGGGTGATGACCGACAAGCAGCTCGCCCTCTGGGTCGACGACGCGGCCAGGGAGCTGATCAAGCGCAGCCAGTGCCTGCCGGGCAGCCTGGAGCCGGCGCACATCGCCAGCATGGCGCTTTTTCTCGCGTCCGACGCGGCGGCCATGTGTACCGCGCAGAACTTCGTCGTCGATGGCGGCTGGGTATAAGTCTGTTCGACAAAACGTCAGCCCTGGAGTGTTTTTCTTTTGCCTCGGGGTTGCCGGCTCTACTCCTTACGGTTTCTGCAGAGGCTCGACTTTATAACCTGAAAGTCGCCGGACGATACCGTGCAAAACTCAGGATAGTGTTCATGATTCATGATGTGTTCGATGCACGAAGCTGTATCTTGGGCGAAGGCGTAATCTGGCATCCCGAGCGGAAACAGCTGTTCTGGTTCGATATTCTTGGCCGCAAGTTGCTCTCCAACTTTGCTGGCCGCCAGCAAGAGTGGAACTTCGATGATTGCGTATCGGCCGCCGGATGGGTGGATTCAAGCACGCTGCTGATCGCCGGCGAGAGGGCACTGTTTACCTTTGATATCGAGACCGGCAAACAATGCCAGGTTATCCCCTTGGAGGCCGACAACCCGCTCACCCGGTCGAATGACGGTCGTGCCGATCCCTGGGGCGGATTCTGGATCGGCACCATGGGAAAACAGGCGCAGTACAAGGCCGGGGCCATCTATCGATACTTCAAGGGAGAACTCCGACCCCTGTTCCCCTCCATCACCATCCCCAATGCCATCTGCTTTTCGCCGGACCGCCGCTATGGATATTTCGCAGATACCGCCGAAGGCATGATCTGGCGCCAACCTCTGGCGGAGCATGATGGCTGGCCGGTGGGCGAGCCCGAATTATTCATAAACTGCCGGGATCTTGGCTATAACCCGGACGGTGCAACCGTGGACAACTTTGGCCATCTCTGGAATGCCACCTGGGGTGCGGGAATCATTGTCCGCTATACGCCAAACGGCATGCTGGAGAGCATCCTCGACTGTCCGGCGAAAAACATGACCTGCGTGGCGTTCGGCGGCGAGAGCCTGACCACCTTGTTTGCGACCTCCGCACAGCAAGAGCCGTCCGATCCGGCGTCGCGGCATGCCGGATCGACCTTCAGTTTCGAACTCGGGATTCAAGGTCTGCCCGAATATCAAGTCATCCTCTAGTTTGGTGGGTTTTCATGATTACCCTGCAGAATGAATCGACGTGTCTTGAACTACTCCCCGAACTCGGCGGAGGCATTGCAAGTTGGGTTGCCATGGATTCTGGCCAGCCACTTCTCCAAAGTCCGGTCGACAATAAACACACTCCTTATAGTTGGGGAAAACTCGCCTGCTTTCCATTGGTGCCCTGGTCGAACCGGATAGAGCACAGCGGCTATGAAACTGCACGAGGATGGCTTTCCTTGTCCTGTTTCCAGGAGGATGAACCCTATCCCATCCACGGCACTGCCTGGCATCAACCCTGGGAAGTGGTCAGTCGCTCTGCGCAGGAGGCCCTGCTTCGGCTGGACTCTCAAGACCCCTACCCCTACAAGGCCGAGCAGAAAATCAGCCTGGCCAATGACAGTCTCATCCTGGAGTTGTCCGTAGAGCATCTGGATCACTATCCGGCCTGGTATGGAATCGGGCTTCACCCCTTTTTCCCCCGCTGGGAAAACACGCAACTTCAGGCCTTCGCCGAAGCCGTCTGGTTCGAGGAAAACCAGCGCCTGCCGCGCGTCGAAAGCGCCATCGAGGGCGACTGGCGTTTCGCCGATGCCAACAGGCTGCCGAAGACCCTGATCGACCATGCCTTTTCCGGCTGGAACGGCCGGTTTCTGATAAAGCAGCCGGAGGCTGGCTATCAGTTGGAATGCTCTGCAAGCAACTCCCGATTCTTCGTGCTGTATACCCCACCGGGCAAAGACTTCTTCTGCTTCGAGCCGGTTTCCCATCCCATCAATGCGCATCACCTGGAAGGCCGACCAGGACTGCAACTGCTGCAGCGCAATCAAAAGATCGATATGCGCATGGTCCTGACCTACCGGCCGCTGTAGCGACCTGCTTCTTTTTCGGCCGATGCACAAGGAAATGCGCCTGTCGCCCATCGACAGGCTCGACAACAGGGAGCGCATATGTTTCGTCGCAAACTTTTAAGCACCGTCGCCATGACCGCCGTGACTTCGCCCTTGGAGGCGCTCCCGGGCGGCACCTCCGCGGCCAGCCTCCAGGCAGCCGAGGCCGGGCTGGCGTGGTGGACTGATGCGATCATCTATCAGATCTACCCGCGCTCCTTCACCGACGCCAACGGCGACGGGATCGGTGACCTGCCGGGGATCGCCTTGCGGCTGCCCTACCTGAAGCGCCTGGGCGTGGATGCGCTGTGGCTGTCACCCTTCTATCAATCGCCCCAGGCCGACGCCGGCTACGACGTGGCCGACTACCGCGCGGTCGATCCGCTGTTCGGCACGCTGGAGGATTTCGATCGGCTGTTGCACGAGGCCCATGGCCTGGGCATCAAGGTGATCGTCGACCTGGTGCCCAACCACAGCTCCGACGAGCACGCCTGGTTCCAGGCGGCGCTCAAGTCGCCACCCGGCAGCGCCGAACGCGCCCGCTACCTGTTCCGCGACGGTCGCGGCGCGAATGGCGAACTGCCGCCCAACAACTGGCAGAGCGTATTCGGCGGCCAGGCCTGGTCGCGGGCGTCGGGCGACCGGCAATGGTATCTGCACCTGTTCGACAGCAAGCAGCCCGACCTGAACTGGGACAACCCGCAGGTTCGCGCCGAGTTCGAGGAGGTGCTGCGCTTCTGGCTGGACCGGGGCGTGGACGGCTTCCGGGTCGACGTGGCGCACGGCCTGGTCAAGGACTCGGAACTGCCCGATGCCGAACACCGCAAGGAAAACGGCATCCTGGTCGGCCCCATGTGGGACCAGGACGGCGTGCACGAGATCTACCGCGCCTGGCGCCGCATCCTCGACGAATACCCGGGCGAGCGCATGATGGTGGCCGAGGCCGTGGTCGGCTCCCACTCCCGGCCGAACTACCTCCGCCCCGACGAGATGCAGCAGGCGTTCAATTTCGACTACCTGCTGCTCGAAGGCTGGGAGGCGGCGGCCTTCAGGAACGTCATCGACGCCTCGCTGGCCCTGTCGGCTGCGGTGGACGCGACGACCACCTGGGTGACCTCCAACCACGACGTCGTGCGCGCGCCTTCGCGCTATGGCCTGAGCCGGCCCGGCGCCCACCCCAAGGGTATCGACGCGGCCGGCGAGCAGCCGGACGAGGCGCTGGGGCTGCGCCGCGCCCGCGCCCTGGCCCTGCTCACCCTGGCCCTGCCCGGCTCGGCCTACATCTACCAGGGCGAGGAACTGGGCCTGCCCGAGCACACCACCCTGGAGACCCACTACCGCCAGGACCCCATGTTCATCCGCACCCGGGGCGCGGACATCGGCCGCGACGGCTGCCGGGTGCCACTGCCTTGGGAAGCGCAGGCGCCGTCCCTCGGCTTCGGCCCGGGCGACCGGAGCTGGCTGCCGCAACCGGCGGCGTACGCCCGCTATGCGGTGGATCGCCAGGAAGGAGTGGCCGGCTCCACCCTGGAGCTGTACCGGCAGATGCTGCAGCTGCGCCGCGAACATGCACTTGGCAAAGGCCAGCTGCGCTGGATCGACGCCGGCCGGGATGTACTGGCCTTCGACAACGGCGACATCCGCGTCCTGATCAATTTCGGAACCGAGCCCGCCGAGCTGCCGGCGGGCGGCCAAGTATTGCTGTCCAGCGAACTGCTGGAGGAGCCGGGCGAGCTGCCCGCCAATACGGCAGTCTGGTTGACAAGACCGTAACCGCCCTCACGTTGAAGCGTCAGCGTGCCCGATAACAGGCCCCGTCCCTGCGGGTTGCGCGGCAAATGGCGCAGCAACGCGACTCGCGGAGAGTAGTGTTAACAGGCCCTAGTCAACCGCTTCGCGCCGGTTACCTCTGCGCTAGACATCGGAGACACTTACACATGCCCACTCCCATTATTCCTCTCGGCAGCTTCGTTGCTGCGCTTTCGACATCGCCCCTAGAGCCTTGGGCATCCTCTGCACCCTGGGCACTGACAAGCCACTCCGAAGCGATAGTCCGGCACCTGCTCGGCACCCTTGACGCCTCCGAATTCACCATCTCGAACGAGATCGCCATTCACATCACGGCAATTGTGGAACCTGGCGTCGTGCTCAAGGGGCCGTTGATCCTTGGGCCTCGGTGCTTCGTCGCCTCCGGTGCCTATCTGCGTGGCGGCAACTGGATTGCCGAGCGTTGCGCCTTTGGGCCGGGCGCCGAGCTGAAGTCCTCCTTCGTCTTCGCAGGCACCAGGCTCGCTCACTTCAACTTCGTCGGTGACTCCATACTCGGCGGCGACGTGAACCTCGAGGCCGGTAGCATCATCTGCAACTACCGCAACGAGCGCGTCGACAAAGAGGTTCGCATTCGTGTCGGCGAGACACTGCATCCGACCGGCTGCCACAAGTTCGGCGCTGTTGTCGGCGATCATTGCCGCATTGGCGCCAACGCCGTCTTGGCGCCCGGTGCGATCTTGCCGCCTGGTTCAGTTGTACATCGCGCTTCGCTGCACGACGATGAGGCAGGTGTCTAGACAAGCGTTGCCGGTATGTACTGGCTGACAAAGGTTATGACAGCGAAAGCCTGCGCCACTACTGCGACCGGTATGGCATGAAGCCATTATTCCCTTACGCAAGATGCACCGTAAGGCTCGACCGGACTTGCCTCGCCCGTTTGGCAGACCTCAGTACAAAAAGCGCAATGCGATTGAGCGACTGTTCAGTTGGCTCAAGGAAAAGCGCCGTCTTTGCACCCGTTATGACAAGCTGGTCAGCAGCTTCAAGGCTATGGCCACGCTGACCTGCATCGAAAAACGCTTACGTGCCGACTTCTCAGACAAACTCTAACCCAATACTTCCGACGCATACTTCATGCGCACGGCCTTACTGGACGATCGATTCACCACTACAGTCCCGATTGATATTGAAAGCACCACCCACTGCAAACAATCTTCATGAACAAGCTCTCGACCCATATTCACGTGTGCCAAACAAGCCGGCATACCGCAGTTTATGCCTGACTTATCACAGCGCACAGAACTCCCTATCAAGGCATAACTTTCCCCTATTCGCGAAACAAATCGACTCTTATGATTGAGAGAAAGCAAACGGCACTTATCAACCCATGATCTTATCAGCCATGGGCCAATGCGATCAGTCTGACATTTAGCTGGCGATCAAACCGAATCGACAATCGCTCGTTTGGAAACGCATTGTGAAAAATGGCCTTGATTGAACCGAAGCAAAATGAGCTTCACGGCAACCGCGTCCCAGCCGCAGCGCCTCGGAAAGACCGAGCGCCGCCGATCAGACGGCCTCCGATGGCTGGCTGGACTGGGATGACAAGTTTTCCTATAAAAATAATGAGTCCAGGGTGGGCCTATGAACTTGACGCTTGATATGGCAGTTGGTCATGTTCATGCCATATTTGCAGTACGGCATGGAACTTTTCCTTTATTACCTTATCCTCGGTGGCACTTCCCTCTTCCTCGTCATCGGGCTGGGCGATGTCATAGGCATGGCTGCTCCGCCGCCAGTTAGGGCACAACTACATCAAACCTCGTGAGTCGGCTCTGTGGCGAAGGGTCATATATTGATCCGAGCTATTCTGGGGCAGTGGCATACGCAACAACAGCTCCTTGAAAAAGCCACAACTTCCCCTCATGGGACCCAATACTTAGCGGCAATCAATAAGAAGGCGACAGGCATCGTCTGCTTTGCGGGAAATATCTCTGCAAAGATGACGCTATGGCGGACCAGGGTATTTCATGGATGGCTCTACCTATTAATAAGTTTGTGATCGTTGGCGATGCCTCCTTGCTTATCAATAAGCCCAATAATAGAGAAGCTCATATGTATTCGCGTCGTAACTTTTTGAAAACCGCTGCCATCACTACTGCGGGTCTGTTCCTGCAGGGCGGCCTATACACCACCAGCGCTCAGGCAGCTCAGGCCGGGCCGGAGTGGTGGCGCAATGCGGTGATCTATCAGATTTACCCACGGTCTTTCGCCGACGCCAATGGCGACGGCACCGGCGACCTCGCAGGCATCATCGGCAAGCTCGACTACCTGCAGACGCTGGGCATCAATGTGATCTGGCTGTCGCCGGTGTTCCGCTCGCCAATGGATGACAACGGCTACGACATCTCGGACTACTGCGACATCGCCCCGGAATTCGGCACGCTCGCGGAGATGGAAATGCTGATCGCCGAGGCCGCGCGGCGCGACATCCGCATCCTCATGGACCTGGTCGTCAACCACACCTCCGACGAGCATCCCTGGTTTATCGAGGCGCGCAAATCCAGGGACAACCCCTACCGCGACTATTACATTTGGCGCGCACCCCGCACTGATGGCTCCGCGCCGGATGAACAGCGCTCGAACTTCGGTGGCAGCGCCTGGGAATTCGACGCGACGACCGGCGAGTACTACTTCCATCTGTTCTCGAAGCGCCAGCCGGACCTGAACTGGGCCAATCCGCAGGTGCAGCAGGAAGTGCACCGGATGATGAACTGGTGGCTGGACAAGGGCATCGGCGGATTCCGCATGGACGTCATCGACCTGATCGGCAAGGACGTCGATCGCGGCATCACGAGCAACGGCCCGCGCCTGCATCCGCTCTTGCAGGAGATGAACGCCGCGACCTTCGGCGCACGCGACGTACTGACGGTCGGCGAAACCTGGAGCGCGACGCCGGAGATCGCCAAGCTGTATTCGGAGCCCGCCCGCCGCGAGCTATCGATGGTGTTCCAGTTCGAGCACATCACCCTGACCTGGGATCCACAGGACGGCAAATGGACGCCGCGCGCCTTCGACCTGCGCGAATTCAAGGGGGTCATCGGCAAGTGGCAGAAAGCCCTCGCCGACATCGGCTGGAACTCGCTGTTCTGGAACAACCACGACCTGCCGCGCGCGGTGTCGAAGTACGGCGATCCCGGTCGCTACCGGATCGAGTCGGCGAAGATGCTTGCGACCGCGCTGCATTTCCTGAAGGGCACGCCCTACATCTATCAGGGCGAGGAAATCGGCATGACCAACGTGCGCTTCGCATCGATCGAGGACTATCAGGATATCGAAACCCTAAACCTGTACCACGAGCGCACCACGGCGGGGGTATCGCATGAGGCGATGATGGAAGGGATCTATGCCAATGGCCGCGACAACGCACGCACGCCGATGCAGTGGGACGCGAGCGAGAATGCCGGCTTCTCGCGCGGCAGGCCGTGGCTGAAGGTCAATCCCAACTATCGCGAGATCAATGTCGCCGCCGCGCTCGGCGATTCAGGATCGATCCTTCATCACTACCGCACGCTGATCCGGCTGCGCAAGGAGCGTCCGGTGATCGTTCACGGCGACTACCGGCCGCTTCTGGACGCGCATCCACAGGTCTTCGCCTACGAGCGCCAGCTTGGCGACCAGCGCATCGTGGTCATCAACAACTTTTCCGGGCAGCTGGTCGAGCTTGAGCTGCCGGCCGATCTGCGCGACCTCGCGGGCGAAAGCCTGGTGAGTAACTACGGGCCCCGCAACGTGCTTGGGCAGCACCTGACACTGCAGCCCTACGAATCCTTCGCCATCGCGCTGGGCACACCGACGGCCTGACGAGAGGTTTTCCCCGGTCCGTCCATGACCAGGACAGATAGCGGCTGTGCTGGCGAAGCGGGCTTCGTCGGGTCTGCCAGCCCCCATGCCTGGCGCAGGGGACGACCCGCCCGCGTCGACACAGGCCTGTCCCGATTTGTCCCGGCGTCGTGACATCTGGCAGTCCTGGCCGCCCGGCACAGGCGATAGCTCCGGGCGCCGGCCTGTGTGACCAGCCGCTGGCAAGCCAATACAAAAACAAGAAGAGATTACCCATGAATTCTGCAGCCTATCGCCCCTGGGCCGGCTTTTCCCTGCTTTTCCTCTCCACCAACCTGCTTGCCGCGCCGGCGCCAAGCGTCGAGGAACGCCTCGCCCGGCTCGAAGCGCGTGCCCTGACGGCCGAAGCCGACGCCGCGCGACTGCGCAGGGAGGTCGAGCAGCTCAACAGGCAGTTCGCCATTAACTCCTCGCTGCCGACACAATTGCAATTGTCGCTCAGCGAGCGCGTTGCCCAGGTCGAAGCACGCCAGCAATCCCTGGAGGGCCGCACTTCGGAGCTGGCGTCTTCGCTCGACCCGATCGAGGGTCTGACGGAGGGCTTCTCTTTTGCCGGCTATGCGCGCTCCGGTATGAGCGTGAACTCACACGAGTCCGGTGCGGGTCGTGGCAGTCCCTATATGACCCCTGCCGGCTCGGTGGGCGGCTCCGTTGGCCGGCTGGGCAATGAAATCGATACCTATGCGAGCGTGACCTTCATGAAGGAAAGCCAGGCCAGCAACGGCACGCACGCGAAGTTCACGGTGAAAATCGCCGATGGCATGGAGACGCCCAACCCCTGGGCGGCGGATGAAAGCAAGATCCACGTGCAGCAGGCATACAGTGAGCTCTACGAGCTGGCGTCGTTCCGGGACATTCCCATGCTGCGCGATGCGCGCCTGTGGGCGGGCAAACGCAGCGATCGGGATAATTTCGATATCCATTGGCTCGACATGGATGTGGTTTCCCTTGAAGGAACCGGTGCCGGTATCTACGACGTGCGACTGACCGACGACTGGAGCCTCAATGCTTCTTTCATGAGCCGTTCCTATGGCGACTTCGACGTCGAGACCAACAAGGACATCAGAAGCTATATCGGCACTCTCAATCAGTTCTTCGACGACGGGCGCTGGCAATTCATGCTCAGCGGGATCTACTCGGATCAGAACGATGCCAAGCTGAACAAGAAGGAATCCAAGCCTGAGGGGCTCGATAAATGGGAAGGCACTATTCCAGCAGATTTGATGGAACTTGTTCAGAGTTTCCCCAAGCCTGAGGGTCACGATAAGTGGCTGAGCCATAAGGAGTACGACGTCGACGACAGCGGCAACCGGTTGAACAAGGCAGGCTTCAGCCCGGCCGGAAGCGGCTGGCATGGCCTGCTGGCCTATCACCGGCCGGACTTTTTCGGCCAGGAAGGCATGTTCAAGGCCGCGCTGCTGTATGGCTTGGGGCTTGGTGCTGAACTCAAGAGCATCGGCTCCGACGGCGAGCTGATCGACGATGCCCGGGCGTTGCGCCTGGCCATGTATGGCCAAACCCGCCTGAGCGACCATTGGCGCATCGCCCCGGCCCTGGTTGCCGAGCACAGCAAGGATCGTTATGTGCCCGGCGACGACTATCGCTGGCTGACCTTCAACATGCGCCTGGCCAACGAGCTGACCAGCAACTTCGAAATGGTCTACGAGTTCAGCTGGCAGAGCATGGACCTCGATCCGCTCGGCTACGACGGCCGGCAAGCGGCCAGCGGCGACTTTTGGAAATTCACCCTGGCGCCGACCTTCAAGGCAGAGTCCGGAGACTTCTTCGAGCGCCCCGAACTGCGCCTGTTCGCCACCTATATGGACTGGTCCAAGGAGCTCGACAACTTCAGCACGAAAGACGATTTCGGCCAGAAAGGCTTCAAGTCCGGCGGTACCTGGCAATTCGGAACGCAGATGGAGACCTGGTTCTAGGGCCTGTTGACGTTTTGGCGTGAGCCGCGTTGCCGCGCCAAATGCCGCCAGGCAAGGCGCGGGGCGCCGGCAATGGTCATTCCCTTGCCAAGCCCCGCAACGCCGCATGGCGGCATTTGACGCGCAACCCGAAGGGACGGGGTCCGTTTGGCGCAGCACGGCGTCTCTCCTCGTTCATTTGGAATGACCAAACTTCTCTCCTCGCTCCTTGTTCTGCGCCAAACGGGCCTCCGTCGCGGCCTACGCCAAAACGCCAACAGGCCCTAAGGTCCGTCGGTCGCTCTCGGTGGCTGTGGATAAGCACTGAAGCAGGGAGAGCACCCGCCGCCAACGCTACGGCTCGCCTCAATCGGGAGGCCGGTACGGTACCGTACCGGCCTTCCTTTCCTCGGTCGCCAGCGCCTTCACGACAGAGCACAAAATTACCTGTTGCAGCATAAGTCTCTTCTATCCGTGTGATGCACCGCTTTCTATGCTGGGGCTCGATCGGTCTCATCGAGTCCTTGCACTGGATTGACGCCGTAGCTGATTTCTCACTTGTGCCTCTGCGAAAAGGAATCCTCCATGAGCTATAGCGCCGCGCCGAACCGCTACGAGCGCATCCCCTACCGCCGCGTCGGCCGCAGCGGCCTGGTGCTGCCGGCCCTGTCCCTGGGTCTGTGGCACAACTTCGGCGACAGCACCCCGCTCGACACCCAGCGCGCCCTGCTGCGCACCGCCTTCGACCTCGGCATCAACCACTTCGACCTGGCCAACAACTACGGACCGCCCTACGGCAGCGCCGAGATCAACTTCGGCCGCCTGCTGCGTGAGGATTTTCGCGCCTACCGCGACGAGCTGATCCTCTCCACCAAGGCCGGCTGGGACATGTGGCCCGGCCCCTACGGCCAGGGCGGCGGTTCGCGCAAGTACGTGCTCGCCAGCCTCGACCAGAGCCTCAGGCGCCTGGGCGTCGACTATGTGGACATCTTCTATTCGCACCGCTTCGATCCGCACACGCCGCTGGAGGAGACCGCCGGCGCCCTGGCCGACGCCGTCCGCCAGGGCAAGGCGCTGTATGTGGGCATCTCCGCCTACTCGGAAGGCAAGACCCGGGAGATCGCCGCCCTGCTGCGCGAGCACAAGGTGCCGCTGCTGATCCACCAGCCGGCCTATAACCTATTCAACCGCTGGCTGGAAAAGGACCTGCTGGCCACCACCGAGGAACTCGGCGCCGGGGTGATCGCCTTCACCCCGCTGGCCCAAGGCCTACTCACCGACAAGTACCTGCACGGCGTGCCCGCCGATGCGCGGGTCAACCGCCCCGGCGGCACCTCGCTGCGTCCCGAGTACCTGTCCGAGGCGAATCTCCGACGGGCCCGGGCGCTCAATGAAATCGCCCGCCGACGCGGCCAGAGCCTGGCCCAGCTGGCCCTGGCCTGGCTGCTGCGCGATGCGCGGGTGACCTCGGCGCTGATCGGCGCCAGCCGCCCGGAGCAGCTCGTCGAGAACGTCGCCGCCCTGGACAACCTGGCGTTCGACGCCGAGGAACTGGCGGAGATCGACCAGCATGCCGCCGCAAGCGGGGTCAACCTCTGGGACAGGCCCTACACCGACTGGAAGGACTGAAAAAGCCTTGCGCATCGGCTACCAGACCTGATGCCAAGCCCATCCGCTGCAGCCCCGACGTAGTTTCTGCGCTCCTCGGGGCTTGCAGCCTCTTGCTTCAGCGCTGGCAGGCGGTGCGGCCGATCGCCCGTTCGATGTCGCGCTTGCAGGCCAGCAGGGCCTCCTGGATCGCCTCGACGTGCCGCGCCGCGCGCGCGGAGGGCAGCACCACGGAGATCGCGTAGCGGCCCAGATAGGTGTCCAGGGCCACCGAGCCGGCGCTGATGCCTTCGCTGCACTCCTCGTGGTCGAAGGTGAAGCCGGTCTTGCGGATCTCCGCCAGCTCGGCCAGCAGGGCCGGCAGGTCGCGGGTGTGGCGGGTCATCTGCGGCAGCGGATCGGGCAGCAGCGCACGCACCTCGTCGTCGCCGAGGCCGGCCAGCAGCACCTTGCCGGCCGAGGTCGAATGCATGGGCGCGAAGGCGCCGATGGGAAACACCACGCGCAGGTCGCGCTCGGCGACGATGCGGTCGATCACGTGGATCTTCTCGCCGGCCGGCTTGGCCAGCGCCACCGACTCCTGCAGCCGGTTGGACAGGCACTCCAGATAGGGCCGCACCAGGGAAATGATGTCGGTCTGCGTCTGGTAGACCAGCTGGCCCACCGCCGCGCCCAGGCGGAAGCCGCCGCTGGGGCCCATGGCCTCGACCAGGTACTCGGTTTCCAGCGCGCAGACGATGCGCTGCACGGTGGAGCGCGGCAGCTTCACCGCCTGGGCGATCGCCGCCAGGCTGAGTCCCTGGGGATGCTCGCTCAGGGTACGCATGATCGCCGCGGCGCGGGCGATCACCTGGATGCCGCCCGCCTTGCTCTCTTCGCCGGTTTCCGGCGCTTCTCTGCTCATCACTGGCTACTCGTCAAAATCATCGCGGCCCCTCCGCCCGCACATCCCCGGCGCGGAACGGTCGAATCGACCATCCCTGCCACTCCTCCCTGAACCGGCCGGCATTTTCTCTCCTGTCACAGGTTTTTACGAATCCGCTATTACCCAGTAAAAACCACCTGATGATACACTGCACCGCAATACGGTACAAAAATCCCTCTTTCCCCCTTTCACCAGGAGAGCCGCCCCGTGAAACGCAGAGCTCCGTTCCCCTTCATCCAAAGCCTGCCGCTGGCCCTAATCCTGCTGCTGGCGGCGTGCAAGGAGGCCGAGCAGGCGGCCGCCCCCGCGCCGCCTGCGGAAGTCGGCGTCTATACCGTGCAGGCGCAGCCCCTGACCCTGACCACCGACCTGCCGGGCCGCACCTCGGCCTTCCGGGTCGCCGAGGTGCGCCCGCAGGTCGGCGGCATCCTCCAGGAGCGCCTGTTCACCGAAGGCAGCGAGGTGAAGAAGGGCCAGCCGCTCTACCAGATCGACCCGCGCACCTACGAGGCGGAACTGGCCCGCAGCGAAGCCAACCTGAGCACCGCCGAGAACCTCGCCAAGCGCTACGAGCGGCTGCTGCAGACCAGCGCGGTCAGCCGCCAGCAGTACGACGACGCGATCTCCGCCTGGAAGCAGGCCCAGGCCGAGGTGCGGGTCCGGCGCATCGACGTGCAGTACACCAAGGTGCTGGCGCCGATCAGCGGGCGCATCGGCCGCTCCACCATCACCGAGGGCGCGCTGGTCACCACCGGCCAGACCCAGGCGCTGGCCACCGTGCACCAGCTCGATCCGATCTACGTCGACGTCACCCAGCCGATCGTCCGCCTCCTCGAACTGCGCAGCGCGCTGGAGTCCGGCCGCCTGCAGAGCAGCGGCAAGGACCAGGCCGAGGTCAGCCTGACCCTGGAGGACGGCAGCGTCTATCCGCTGACCGGCACCCTGAAGTTCTCCGAGGTCAACGTCGACCAGGGCACCGGCTCGGTGACCCTGCGCGCGGTCTTCCCCAACCCCGAGCGCAAGCTGCTGCCCGGCATGTTCGTCCACGCCCAGCTCAAGGAAGGCGTGCAGCAGAACGCCATCCTGGTCCCGCAGCAGGCGGTCATTCGCGATGTCCGCGGCGTCGCCACCGCCTGGGTGGTCAAGCCGGACAACAGCGTCGAGCTGCGCGAGCTGGAAACCCTGCGCACCGTGGGCAACGCCTGGCTGATCGGCGAGGGCCTGGCCAGCGGCGAGCGGATCGTCGTCGAAGGCACCCAGCGGGTGCGCGGCGGCGCCACGGTCAAACCGGTCGAGGCCGGCAACATCGACCTGGTGGCCGACTTCGCGCCCACCACCGGCCAGGGAGGACGCTGAATCATGTCGCGCTTCTTCATCGACCGGCCGATCTTCGCCTGGGTGATCGCCCTGGTGATCATGCTCGGCGGCGCCCTGGCCATCCTCAAGCTGCCGATCACCCAGTACCCGAACATCGCCCCGCCGGCGATCCAGATCAGCGTCACCTACCCCGGCGCCTCGGCGCAGACGGTGCAGGACACCGTGGTGCAGGTGATCGAGCAGCAGCTCAACGGCCTCGACGGCCTGCGCTACATTTCCTCGGTCAGCAACGCCGACGGCAGCCTGCAGATCACCGTGACCTTCGAGCAGGGCATCAATCCCGACATCGCCCAGGTCCAGGTGCAGAACAAGCTGCAGCTGGCCACCCCGATGCTGCCCGAGGAAGTGCAGCGCCAGGGCATCCGGGTAGTGAAGTACCAGGTCAACTTCATGCTGATCATCGGCCTGGTGTCCACCGACGGTCGGATGACCGGCTTCGACATGGGCAACTACATCATCTCCAACCTGCAGGACCCGATCTCGCGGACCAAGGGGGTCGGAGACTTCCAGGTGTTCGGCTCGCAGTACGCGATGCGCATCTGGCTCGACCCGGAGAAGCTCAACAGCTACCAGCTCACCCCGCAGGACGTGGTCGACGCGGTCGGCGCGCAGAACGTGCAGATCTCCTCCGGCCAGCTCGGCGGCCTGCCGGCCAGCAAGGGCGTGCAGCTCAACGCCACGGTGATCGGCAAGACCCGGATGCGCAGCGCCGACGAGTTCAAGGAGATCCTCCTCAAGGTCAACCGCGACGGCTCGCAGATCCGCCTCAAGCACGTCGCCGAGGTCGGCCTGAGCGCCGAGAACTTCTCGATCGCCTCCCGGTTCAATGGCATGCCGGCGGCCGGCATGGCCCTGCGCCTGGCGCCCGGCGCCAACCTGCTGGAGAGCGTGGCGGCGGTGCGCGAGACGGTGGACAACCTCAAGCCCTACCTGCCCGAAGGCGTCGAGGTGGTCTATCCCTACGAGACCGCGCCGATGGTCTCCGCCTCCATCGAGGCGGTGGTGCACACCCTGTTCGAGGCCATCGTGCTGGTGTTCCTGGTGATGTACCTGTTCCTGCAGAACTTCCGCGCCACCCTGATCCCCACCCTGGCGGTGCCGGTGGTGCTGCTGGCCACCTTCGGCGTGCTGTTCGCCTGCGGCTTCACCATCAACGTGATGACCATGTTCGCCATGGTGCTGGCCATCGGCCTGCTGGTCGACGACGCCATCGTGGTGGTGGAGAACGTCGAGCGGATCATGGTCGAGGAAGGCCTGTCGCCGAAGGAGGCGACCCGCAAGTCGATGGGGCAGATCTCCGGCGCGCTGGTCGGCATCGCCCTGGTGATCTCCGCGGTGTTCCTGCCGATGGCCTTCTTCGGCGGCTCCGCCGGGGTCATCTACCGGCAGTTCGCGATTACCATCATCTCGGCGATGTCCTTCTCGGTGCTGATCGCGCTGGTCTTCACCCCGGCGCTCTGCGCCACCCTGCTCAAACCGGTGCCCCAGGGCGAGCATCACGAGAAGCGCGGCTTCTTCGGCTGGTTCAACCGCACCTTCGAGCGCAGCGCCGACGGCTACCAGCGCGGCGTGGGCGGCATCCTCAAGCGGCGCTGGCGCTTCATGCTGATCTACCTGCTGCTGATCGGTGGCGTCGCCTTCCTGTTCGAGCGGCTGCCCGGCTCCTTCCTGCCCAACGAGGACCAGGGCACGCTGTTCGTGCAGGTGCAGCTGCCGCCGAACTCCAGCGCCGAGCGCACCGAGGCGGTGCTGGCCGAGGCCCGCGACTGGCTGCTCAACGAGGAAGGCGCCACCGTCGCCTCGGCGTTCACCGTCAACGGCTTCAACTTCGCCGGCCGCGGGCAGAGTTCGGGCCTCTTGTTCGTCAGCCTGAAGCCCTTCAGCGAGCGCACCACGCCCGCGCAGGACATCTTCGCCCTGGCCGGGCGGGCGGCCGTGCGCTTTGCGCAGATCAAGGACGCCATGGTGATCCCGGTGGTGCCGCCGGCGGTGCGCGAGATGGGCAACGCCAGCGGCTTCGACATCTTCCTGCAGGACTACGCCGGCCTCGGCCACGAGGCGCTGATGGCGGCGCGCAACCAGTTCCTCGGGCTCGCCGCGCAGGAGCCGGTGCTGACCATGGTGCGTCCGAACGGCAAGGACGACGAGGCGCAGTACCAGGTGACCATCGACGACGAGAAGGCCCGCGCGCTGCAGGTGTCCATCGCGGAGATCAACAACACCATGTCGGTGGCCTGGGGCTCGGCCTACGTCAACGACTTCATCGACCGCGGCCGGGTCAAGCGGGTCTACGTCCAGGGCAAGCAGGACGCGCGCCTGGCCCCCGAGGACTTCGACAAGTGGTACGTGCGCAACGCCGAAGACCAGATGGTGCCCTTCTCCGCCTTCGCCAGCGGCCAGTGGGTCTACGGCTCGCCCAAGCTGGAGCGCTACAACGGCATCGCCTCGGTGGAGATCCTCGGCCAGCCGGCCGCGGGCTACAGCACCGGCGACGCCATGGCGGCGGTGAACCGCATCGCCGCCCAGCTGCCGCCGGGCATCGGCATCGCCTATACCGGGCTATCCTACGAGGAGCGCGCCGCCGGCTCGCAGGCGCCGGCGCTCTACGCGCTGTCGCTGCTGATCGTGTTCCTCTGCCTGGCGGCGCTGTACGAAAGCTGGTCGGTGCCCTTCTCGGTGATGCTGGTGGTGCCGCTCGGGGTGCTCGGCGCGGTGGCCGCCACGCTCCTGCGCGGGCTGTCCAACGACGTGTTCTTCCAGGTCGGCATGCTCACCACCATGGGTCTCGCGGCGAAGAACGCGATCCTCATCGTCGAGTTCGCCAAGGACCTCCACGAGCACCAGGGCCGCACCCTGCTGCAGGCCGCCAGCGAGGCCGCGCGCCTGCGTCTACGACCGATCATCATGACCTCGATCGCCTTCGCCCTCGGCGTGCTGCCGCTGGCCATCGCCACCGGCCCCGGCAGCGGCAGCCAGCACTCGATCGGCACCGGCGTGCTCGGCGGGACCCTGGCGGCGACCTTCCTGGCCATATTCTTCGTGCCGCTGTTCTACGTCATGGTGGTCAGGGTGTTTGAAAGAAAAGAAAGGACGGCCGAAAGCGAAGGAGTGACTGCATGAAGCGCAAATACCTGACCCTGGCGGTGGCCTGCGCCCTGGCACTGCCGGGCTGCACAATGATTCCCGACTACCTGCGCCCGGAAGCGCCGGTCGACGCCGCCTGGCCGCAGGACGCCGCCTATGCGCCGGAGCAGCCGGCCACCCGGCCGGCCGCGGACTTCGGCTGGGAGGAGTTCTTCCGCGACCCGGCGCTCAGGCAGATGGTCGCGCTGGCCGTGGACAACAACCGCAACCTGCGCCAGGCGGTGCTCAACGTGGAAGCCTACCGGGCGCTGTACCGCGTGCAGCGCTCCGAGCTGTTCCCGCAGATCGACGTGGAAGGCACCCAGAGCCGTCAGCGCTGGCCCGCCGACTACGGCAGCGGCGGCGGCGGCGGGGCCAGCGGCGGCAGCAGCGAGGGCGGCCAGACGAGCACGGCTCCCAAGCCCGAGGCCTTCATCCAGACCCACCACTCCGTGACGCTGGGCACCAGCGCCTGGGAGGCGGACCTGTTCGGGCGCATCCGCAGCCTCACCCGCCAGACCAAGGAGGACTACCTGGCCACCGAGGAAGACCGGCGCAACGTGCACATCGCCCTGGTCGGCGACGTGGCCACCGCCTACTTCGCCTGGCGCACCGACCAGGCCCAGCTCAAGCTGACCGAGTCGACCCTGGCCAGCTACGAGGAGAGCCTGAAACTGATCGAGGCCAGCGAGGAAGTGGGTGTCGCCTCGCAGCTCGACGTGCGCCAGGCGAAGACCCTGGTCGACCAGGCCCGCGCGCAGAAGGCCCTCTACACCCGGCAGATCGCCGAGGACGTCAACGCCCTGCGGCTGCTGATCGGCGGTCCCTTCCCGACCGACCTGCCGGCCGGCCTCGACATCAACGACGCCATGCTCGCCGGCTTCCCCGCCGGACTGCCCTCCGACCTGCTGCTGCGCCGGCCGGACATCCGCGCCGCCGAGCACCGCCTGCTGGCCGCCAACGCCAGCATCGGCGCGGCGCGCGCGGCGTTCTTCCCGAACATCAGCCTGACCGCCCGGGCGGGCACCGCCAGCCGCGATCTGTCCGGCCTGTTCGACTCCGGCTCGGGCACCTGGAACGCCGTGCCGACGATCAACATTCCGATCTTCACCTTCGGGCGGCTCAAGGGGAACCTGGAGTACACCAAGCTGCAGAAGGAAATCAACGTCGCCGCCTACGAGTACAGCATCCAGACTGCCTTCCGCGAGGTCGCCGACGGCCTGGCCGCGCGTGGCACCTACGACGACCAGCTCAAGGCCCAGGGCGACCTGGTCGACAACAACCAGGCCTACTACGAACTGGCCCGCCAGCGCTACGACGAGGGCGTCGACAGCTACCTGACGGTGCTCGACGCCCAGCGCGAACTCTTCGCCGCCCAGCAGCAGCGGCTCAACGACCGTCTGCTGCAGCTGAACGGCGAAGTCGGCCTGTACAAGGCGCTCGGCGGCGGCTGGGAACGCGGCAGCATCGCCGATGCGACGACGACGGCCTCCGCCAGCACCCCCTGAACCGGCAGCGCGACCGGGCCGCGCAAGGCAGCCCGACCCTAGAGCAGTTTCACCCTATTCAAATTCGCCTTTGGGGGGCGATCAGGATAACGACATGCGTGGATGGCCGCTCCGTAGGTCGGGTTAGCGTAGCGTAACCCGACAGCCTGCCCGGCATTGCCTGTCGCGTCGGGTTACGCCCTACGGGCTAACCCGACCTACAGGCGCAGCAGTGATCCGGTATTTCATGAAAATGCCCTAGTGCAGTTTCATAGGTGTAGTTGTGGAAATTATGGCATCAGGCGATGCTATGCCCCATGAAAGCACCTCTATTCGTTCGCCCTTTGACTACCGAGGAACGGCAGGCCCTGCAGGTTGGCCTGCGTGCCCGGGAAGCCTTCACGCTGCGGCGCTGCCAGATCCTGCTGGCCAGCGCCGACGGCAAGACCGCCACGGAAATCGCCGCCCTGTTCGGCTGCGCCACGCAAACCGTACGCAACACCCTGCGGGCCTTTGCCGCCGAGGGGTTGTCTTGCCTGACGGAGAAGTCGCATCGGCCCAAACGTGTCCGTCCCTTGCTTGCGGGCACGCAGGCCGAGCGCTTGCGCGCCTTGCTGCATCGCAGCCCCCGCGATTTCGGCAAGCCCACCCGCTTGTGGACCTTGAGCCTGGCCGCCGAAGTGGCCTTCGAGCAGGGGCTGACCGAACGGCAGCTGAGCCACGAGTCGATCCGCCAGGCCCTGATGCGCCTGGGCGTGGGCTGGAAGCGGGCCAAGACCTGGATCACCAGTCCGGATCCGCACTATGCGCGCAAAAAAAGCGACGCGACTGGCTGATCGAACTGGCCACAACGCACCCGGACTGGGTGCTGGGTTTTCAGGACGAGGTCTGGTGGAGTCGTTTCGCGCGCCCGTTCCTGAAGGCCTGGAGCGCGGGTCCGGCTTTGCGCCTGCAGCAGTTGTCGGTGGATCCGCAGGATGCCGAACCCAAGGCGCTGAGCTGCTATGGCCTGCTGCGCGCCGACACGGGGCAGATGCTGCTGCGCTTCGTCAAGGGCCGCCCGGTCAGCCAGGTGACCGAGGACTTCCTGGAGTGGGTCTGCGAGCGCCTGGCGAGCGAAGGGAAGAAGGCGCTGCTGATGATCTGGGACAACGCCAGCTGGCATGTCAGCCACCGGGTGCGAGCCTGGATCGGGGCGCACAACCGCCGGGCCAGGGCCGAGGGTGGCGTACGGATCGTAACCTGCCGCCTGCCGAGCAAGAGCCCCTGGCTGAACCGGATCGAGCCCTGCTGGGTGCATGGCAAGCGGGCGATCCATGAGCCCGAACGCCCATTGACGATCGCCGAGGTGATGGAGCGAGTCTGCACCTATTACGGTTGTGAACAGCTCCCGCCACTTGAACAGGATGTTGATTGAAACTGCACTAGTCGACCGTCTCCTCGATCAGGGCTTGCGCGCAGGCGCTTGCCGACGCTCCGGGAGCCACCGCTTCCGGAATGGCCTTGTCCAGCACCATGACCTCCAGCGCCATCCCGGCCAGCAGCACCCGGACGCGCTCGAGGTGCTCGGCCCGGGTCAGACGGCCCGGCACGACTTCCACCAGCGGGATCAGGTGGGGCGGGCTCTGGAAATGGACGATCAGCAGCCGCCCGGGATGGCGCATGTTCTCGGCCAGCCGGTCGGGGGACAGGTCGCGCGTGTTGCTGGCGATGACGGCCTCGGCATCGACGATCCGCTCCAGCTCGGCGTAGAGCGCCCGCTTGAGCTCGAGCCGCTCGGGAAGCGTCTCGATGAGCAGCCAGACGCCGGCGACGTCCTTGAGCCGCATGCTGGTGGCGAGCCGCGCCAGGGTCGCCGCCGTCCGCTCCCGCTCGAAACGACCGGCATCGGCCAGCTCGGTCAGGATCGCCCGGGCCGCGGCCGGGACGCCGGCGAGCTGCTCCGCCGAGGGATAGAACAGCAGCACCTCATGGCCATGCCGCGCGAAGTGGGTGGCAATGCCGATGCCTCTCGGGTCGGAGCCGAGGATGGCAATGGAGGGTGAAGACATGGAGGGGTTCCATTCTTGTTGTTATTGTCCCTGGCCGGGCAGGAGGTCGGTCGCGTTCGATCGCCGGTCCCGCCCCGAAGCACAGGCTGGCCGGCCCCCTGTGCGCGCCGCGCCGGATCATACCGTGCGGCGGCGTGACCGGCACGCGACGGTTCGAAGCGCCCGACGGGCTACCTCGGAATGATAATGCCATTGCGCCATGACAAGGATGCCGGATTCCAACACAGCGCCCCGCCCGCCGCCAGCCCCGGCCCCCAGCCGGAACGCAGGCGGGATGGACTTCAGAAGCTCATTTCCGGCACCTGCCCGGGCACCACCAGCTTGCCGGCGGTCCTGGCGACGATCTCCTCGACGCTCACCCCCGGCGCGCGCTCCCTGAGCACGAAGGCGCCGTGCTCGATCTCCAGGTAGGCCAGGTCGGTGAGCACCTTGCGGATGCAGCCGGCGCCGGTCAGCGGCAGCGAGCAGCGCGCCAGCAGCTTGGACTCGCCGTCCCTGGAGGCGTGGGTCATGGTGACAATGATGTTGTCGGCGCCGGCGACCAGGTCCATGGCGCCGCCCATGCCCTTGACCAGCTTGCCCGGAATCATCCAGGAGGCGATGTTGCCCTCGACGTCCACCTCGAAGGCGCCGAGCACCGTCAGGTCGACATGCCCGCCGCGGATCATCGCGAAGGATTCGGCCGAGGAGAAGATCGAGGCGCCGCGCCGCGCGGTCACCGTCTGCTTGCCGGCGTTGATCATGTCGGCATCCACTTCGTCCTCGCCGGGGAAGGCGCCCATGCCGAGCAAGCCGTTCTCCGACTGCAGCATCACGTCCATGCCCTCGGGGACGTAGTTGGCCACCAGGGTGGGGATGCCGATCCCCAGGTTGACGTAGTAGCCGTCCTTCAGCTCGCGCGCCACGCGCTGGGCCATCTGTTCGCGGGTAAGTGCCATGGGAGTCTCTCTTGTTCGGTCGGATGGGCAGGATCAGGCGCGCACGGTGCGCTTTTCGATGCGCTTCTCGAAGCGGCCGAGGATGACGCGGTCGACGTAGATGCCGGGGGTGTGAATCTGGCTGGGCTCCAGCTCGCCCGGCGCGACGATCTCCTCCACCTCGACCACGGTGATCCGCCCGGCGCTGGCCACCACCGGGTTGAAGTTCTGCGCGGTGTGGCGGTAGACGACGTTGCCGAAGTGGTCGGCCTTCCAGCCCTTGACGAGGGCGAAGTCGCCGGTGATCGCCTCTTCGAGGATGTAGTGCCGGCCGCGGATCTCGCGCACCTCCTTGCCCTCGGCGACCGGGGTGCCGTAGCCGGTCGCGGTGTAGAAGGCGGGTATGCCCGCGCCGCCGGCGCGCAGCTTCTCGGCCAGGGTGCCCTGCGGGGTCAGCTCGACCTCCAGCTCGCCGTCGAGCAGCTGGCGCTCGAACAGGGCGTTCTCGCCGACGTAGGAAGCAATCATCTTGCGGATCTGCCGGTCCTCGAGCAGCACGCCCAGGCCGAAGCCGTCGATGCCGCAGTTGTTGGAAACCACGGTCAGATCCCGGACCCGCCGGCGGCGGATCTCGGCGATCAGGTTTTCCGGGATGCCGCACAGGCCGAACCCGCCGGCCAGGACGGTCATGCCGTCGGTGAGCCCTTCGAGGGCCTCTGCGTAGGTGTTCACGCGCTTGTCGAGTCCGGCCATGCTGTTCTGCCTCTTGTTGTTGTCCTGCTTCCGCAGCGCCGCTGGCGGAGAGCGATATCAAGTTGAGGTCAGTGTCATTCGCCATGACTTATTTGTTAAGTTTGTTTTACCAATGCATTGATTTGGAAACCCAATGAATGACCCTCAAGCAGCTGCGCGCCTTCCTCGCCGTGGCGCAGAGCCTGAGCTTCGCCCAGGCCAGCGAGCGCCTGCACCTGTCCCAGCCGGCGCTGAGCCTGACGATCAAGGGACTGGAGGAGTCCCTGGGCGGTCGCCTGCTCAGCCGCACCACCCGTAGCGTGAGCCTGACCCCGGAGGGCGAGAGCCTGCTGCCGCTCGCCCGGCAGCTGCTGGCCGACTGGGACAATGCCGAGGAAATGCTCCGCCAGCGCTTCACCCTGCAGCTGGGCAGGGTCGCCGTGGCCGCCATGCCGTCCTTCGCCGGCAACCTGCTGCCGGCGGCGCTGAAGGTCTTTCGCGGCCGTTATCCACAGGTGAACGTCGCGGTGCACGACGTCATCAACGAGCAGGTGATCGAGATGCTCCGCAACCGGCGGGTCGAGCTGGGCATCGGCTTCGAGCCGGAGGCCCCGGACGGTCTGGCGTTCGACGCGCTGTACACCGACCGCTTCGTCGCCGTGCTGCCGCCCGACTCGCCGCTGGCCGGACGGCCGCGGCTGAGCTGGACCGAACTGCTCGGCGAGGACTTCATCGCCCTGCAGCGCCCTTCCGCCGTGCGCCTGCTGCTGGAAGAGCACCTGGCGGTACACGGGGAGAGGCTGCCGGTCGCCTTCGAAAGCCATCAGCTGGCCACGGTGGGGCGCATGGTCGCCAGCGGCCTGGGGGTGAGCGCGGTGCCCGCGCTGTGCATCGGCCAGATGCAGGAGCTGGGCGCCCGCTGCGTGGCCCTGCACGAGCCGGTCATCGAACGGCGCATCGGCCTCTTGACCCAGGCCGACCACGAACTGTCGACCGCCGCCCAGGCGCTGCGCGAGGTGCTGCTGGAAGCCATCGACACCTATCGGCTGGGCGGCCCTGCGTAGCGCGGCTTCACTGTCGGCCCCCTCCCTCTCCCGGGCACGGGAGAGGAAGTTGAGAGCACAACGCCTCCGGCAGCGCCCGGAAACGAAACGGGCCACGCAAGGTGGCCCGGTTTCATGCGCTTGAAGCCATCAGCTGAGCAGGAACATCCCGAACAGACCGCCCAGCGTGCCCCACTTCAGGCTGTAGTAGAGGTTGCGGCTGCGCTTCTTCAGCGCCTTGCCCTGCAGACGCAGCCAGTACAGGTACTTGAAGGCGCGATTGACCCCACCGGTCCTGTCGCCGGCGTCGTTGGGCGAGCTGGCGGCGGCCATCACCGTGCGGCTGAACCAGCGGTTCAGCGCGGTCGCCCAGCCATACTTCAAGGGGCGCTCCATGTCGCAGAAGAAGATCAGGCGATCCTGGTCGGTGGTGTTCTCGGCGTGGTGGATGTAGGTCTCGTCGAACACCACCGCCTCGCCGTCCTTCCAGGCGTAGTGCTCGCCGTCGACGCTGATGAAGCAAGCCGGATCGTTGGGGGTGGACAGGCCCAGATGGTAGCGCAGCGAACCGGCGTAGGGGTCGCGGTGGCGCACCAGCCGCGCGCCCGGCGGCAGCACGGTGAACATCGCCGCCTTGACCGAGCCGACCTCCTGCAGCAGCGCGGTGGTCTTCGGGCACAGCTTGCTCGCCGAGGGATGGCTGTCGCCGCCGTACCACTTCAGGTAGAAGCGCTTCCAGCCGCTCTTGAAGAAGGAGTTGAAGCCGGCATCGTTGTAGGTGTCGGAACGCTTGATCTCGCCGGCCTGGAACAGCGCCTGCGCCTCGTCGCGGATGGTCTCCCAGTTGTCCTGGAAGCGCTTCATCTCCGGGAAGTCGTCGGGCGACAGGTAGGGCTTGTTGGGCACGCTGGAGGTCAGGTACAGGAGGGTGTTCAGCGGCGCCAGAAAGCTCGAATGGTCGGTGAGCTGACGGGGGAGCTTGTGACGGACCCGGCCGCGCAGATGCACATAGCCGACGGAAAAGACCAGAACTGCAAGGATGAGGAATTTCACGGGCACTGGGATCATGACTGGAAAAAGGAAGAAACCCATGCTACGCCGGAGCGGACCGAGATGCCATCAACGAAGCGGACAGGCGCCATGCTGCCGGACGGGCTGACCCGCTATTCCGACCTGGCGGTCATGCTGCCGGCGGCCGGGGTGATCGCGGTCTGGCTGCTGGCGGGAAGATCCCCGCGCGCGCTGCTGGCCTGGCTGGTCACCCTCGGCGCCTGCTACCTGCCGGTCGTCCTGAGCAAGCTCGCCTTCAAGGGCTGGGGGTTCGGCATACGCGCCCTGGACCTCACGGTCATCAGCGGCCAGGCGATGAACGCGACCCTGATGCTGGTGGTCCTGACCAGCCTGCTGGCCCGGCAGATCCGCCCCGCCTGGCGCTGGCCGGCGGCCCTCGCGGCGCTGGCGGTGGCCTGGTGGTACGGCCTGCTGCAGATCGCCGCCGCCACGCACCCCGTGTCCGAGGCCGTCGCCGGCTGCCTGCTCGGCACGGCCGGCGCCCTGCTCTTCCTGCGCCGTCTCGAAGGCCTCGCGCTGCGGCGCATCCCGGCCGGCGTCCTGCTCCTCGGCCTGCTCGCCATCGGCGCCGCCACCGAGGCCCCCCGGCTGCCGGTCGAGGTCTGGCTGGACCGCCTGGCGACGGCCCTCTCCGGCCGGCCGGCGGCCTTCGCCCCGCGCGCCTGGCGCGACTGAGGCGCGGCTACGGGCCGCGCCCGGGCCGGGCGCCGCGCTTTTTCGGCAGAACTGGCACGAACGTCATACAACCGTCATGGAATTGTCGTGGAATAGCCCGGCACCAACATCATGGCATTTTGCCTTACCCCAGCGGGGGTCCCTCCATGACCGTCACCGAGCAGCTGAGCGCCCTGGACCTGATCCTTGCCCGCGGCACCCTGAGCACCCTGTTCCAGCCCATCCTCAGCCTCTCCGAACGCTGCGTCCACGGCTACGAGGCGCTGAGCCGCGGCCCCTCCAACAGCCCCCTGCACGCGCCCATGCCGCTGTTCGGCGCCGCCCGCCACGCCGGCCGGCTCAACGAGCTGGAGGCCCTGTGCCGGAAGAACGCCTGCCAGCGCTTTCGCGAACTCGAGCTCGGCGGCCGGCTGTTCCTCAACGTCTCGCCGGAGGTCCTGCTGGAGCCCGGGCGGCGCACCGGGCACACCCTGGAACTGCTGAAGGAGCTGGGCATCGCGCCGCAACAGGTGGTGATCGAGCTGACCGAGCAGACCCCCATCGAGGACTTCGGCCTGCTCGATGCGGCCCTGTGCCACTACCGCGCCATGGGCTTCTCCATCGCCCTCGACGACCTCGGCGCCGGCTACGCCAGCCTGCGCCTGTGGTCCGAGCTGCGCCCCGACTACGTGAAGATCGACCGCCACTTCATCGACGGCATCGACCGCGACCCGCTCAAGCGCGAATTCGTCGACTCCATCCTGCGCATGGCCAGGGCCTCCCAGGCGCGGATCATCGCCGAGGGCATCGAACGCGCGGAGGAACTGGCCACCCTGGTCGAGATGGGCGTCGACCTGCTGCAGGGCTACCTGTTCGCCCGCCCCGCGGAGCACCCCGCCGAGATCCGCGACTGCCTGCCAGCGACCAGGCTGGCCGGCCCGCCCCTCGTCGAGGAAGGCAGCGACCTCAGCGTGCTGCTCATCGAGCAGCCGGGGGTGGCCGACAGCACACCGGTCGCCGAGGTCCTCGAGCGGTTCCGCAGCCAGGCCTCGCTGAACCTGCTGGCGGTCCTCGATGCCGGGCAGCGCCCGGTCGGCGTGGTCCACCGCCAGGCGCTGTCCGATGTCCTACTCAAGCCCTTCGGCCCCGAGCTGTTCGCCCGCCGGCCGATCCAGCGGCTGATGGGCGAGGACTTTCTCGCCGTCGACCAGGGGCATTCCCTGCAGCAGGTCAGCCGCCTGCTGACCGGGCGCGCCCGCCAGCGCATCGAGGAAGACTTCGTGATCACCCGGGACGGCCGCTACCGGGGCATCGGCCGGGCCATCGACGTGCTCCGGCTGATCACCGAGCAGAAGCTGCAGCAGGCCCGCCACGCCAACCCGCTGACCCTGCTGCCCGGCAACGTGCCGATCCAGCAGTACCTGACCCGCCTGCTGCAGAACCCCCGCGAGGCGCTGGTCTGCTATGTGGATATCGACCACTTCAAGCCGTTCAACGACTGCTACGGCTACGCCAGGGGCGACGAGGTGCTGCTCGACCTGGCCAATTGCCTGGGCGCCCGGATCGACCCGCAGTGCGACTTCCTCGGCCATATCGGCGGCGACGACTTCCTGCTGGTGCTGACCTCCGCCGACTGGCGCCAGCGCCTGGCCCGCCTGCAGGAGGACTTCGCGGCGCAATGCCAGCGCCACTACCGAAGCGAGCACCTGGAGGCCGGCTACTTCGGCGGCCATGACCGCCGGGGCCGCCCCAGCCAATTCCCGCTGCTCAGCCTGTCGCTGGGCTGCGTCCAGCTGTTTCCGGAAACCTGCGTGCAACTGGACGCCGCCCGGCTCGCCGAACTGGCCTCGCAGGCCAAACAGCAGGCCAAGTCCCGGCAGGGCAACAGCCTGAACCTGGTCGACACCCGCCAACTGGCGCGGCGGCGGGACACCGCCCGGCAGGCGCAGGAGAACGGATTACCTGATACCGCGCTTGCATTCCAGGGCACATGCGAACGTGCCGAGTCCTGCGCGACGTCTACTTAGTTATGGAGATTTTCATGTTGGGTTTCTTGCGCAACCTGAGCATCAGGGCGATCGTCACCACCACCCTGGCCTGTTTCGCGCTCTTGATCGGCATCATCGCCGCGCTGGGCTACACCGGCACCGATATGGCCAACCAGGCGCTCGAGGACCGGACACGGACCGCCACCCGCATCGACCTGCTGCGCCAGATCGACAGGCTGAGCCTGAAGGTCTTCGCGCACCTGGAGGCCTACGGCAAGATGAGCGCCGTCGGCCTGGTCGGCATGGTGGAGCGGCAGGAGCAGCAGGCCGAACTCCGGGAGCTGCTCGGCACGGCCCGCACGTCCCTGGCGGACTTCAAGGCCATGCCGCCGTTCGCCCGGGAGGACGGGCGCCAGCTGCTGGAAACGGTGGCCGGCGACCTAGACGAGAGCCTGGCGGCGCTCGACAGGCAGCTGCAGGCCTGGGTCGAGCAGGACACCGACACCTACGACCAGCTCGAGGACGAGATGATCTTCAAGCGCGGTCCCCAGGTCGCCAGGGATCTGGCCGATACCCTGGCCTACCTCGAAACCCATGGCGCACGGCAGCTGGCCGATTATCACGCCAGTCTCACCGCCTTCGCCATCGTCGGCGGCCTCGCGCTGGGCCTCGCCCTGCTGCTGATGCTGGGGCTGCGGGCGATGCTGCTGGGCTTGGTGGTCAGGCCGGTGAGCGAGGCGGCGGAGCACGTACAGCGCCTGGCGCGGGCGGACCTGTCGCAGCCGATCCCGGTGAGCTCGGGCAACGAGATCGGCCAGTTGCTGGGCGCGCTGCGCGAGATGCAGGAGAGCCTGGTGCGGATCGTCGGCAGCGTGCGCGCCGGCAGCGGCTCGATCCTGGTCGGCGCGCAAGAGATCGCCAGCGGCAACGCCGACCTGTCCTCGCGCACCGAGCAGCAGGCCGCCTCGCTGGAAGAAACCGCGGCGAGCATGGAGGAGCTGACCGCAACGGTGAAGCAGAACGCCGACAACGCCCGCCAGGCCAGCGCGCTGGCCAACGACGCGTCGGGCACTGCCGGGCAGGGCCGCGAAGTGGTCGGCCGGGTGGTGGAGACGATGCGCGAGATCAGCGACAGCTCGCAGCAGATCGCGCGGATCGTCGGGGTGATCGACTCGATCGCCTTCCAGACCAACATCCTCGCCCTGAACGCCTCGGTGGAGGCGGCGCGTGCCGGCGAGCAGGGCCGCGGCTTCGCGGTGGTGGCCGGCGAGGTGCGCAACCTGGCGGGGCGCTCGGCGGAGGCGGCGCGGGAGATCAAGGCGCTGATCGAAGCCTCGACCAAGCGGGTCGGCGACGGCTCGCAGCTGGTCGAGCAGGCGGGCCGGACCATGGAGGAAGTGGTCAGGTCGGTGCAGCGGGTGACCGACATCATCGACGAGATCTCGGCGGCCTCGCACGAGCAGAGCGAGGGCATCGGCCAGGTGAACACGGCGATCGCGCAGATGGACGAGGTGACGCAGCAGAACGCGGCGCTGGTGCAGGAGGCGTCGGCGGCATCGGCCTCGCTGGCCGAGCAGGCACGGCATCTGGAGGAGGCGGTGGCGGTGTTCCGGCTGGGCGCAGGGCAGGAAGCCCGGACGGCGCGGAGCGACACGGCGCAATCCCGCTCAGGAGAGCAGCACAGGCTGGCCGTGGCGAAGGAATCTGCCAGGCCGGCCCTGGCCGTCGCCGAGGAGCGCTGGGAAGCCTTCTGAGCGGGCCAGAGCGGGAGGCGCCTGCCGCGCCGCGCCCAGCGGGGCCGTCTTGCAATCGGCCGGCAATGATCTAGCTTGAGTCGACACATCATGGATGCAGCCTTCGGTGGCGAACCGAAAGCCGCATGCGGGCGTGCCCTGCAAGCACGCCGCCCAAGGGACGGGGCAACGCTTCCGAACGGCCAAATAGGTGAGTGCACCATGAAAACGCTGTTTCTCGTTCGTCATGCCAAGGCAAGCAAGGACGATCCCGAGTTGCCCGACCAGGACCGGCCCTTGACCGAGCGGGGCGAGAACGATGCCCCGAAGATGGGCAAGCGTCTGGCGAAACGGGGGGTGAAACCCGATCTCATTGTATCGAGCCCGGCAAAACGGGCGCTCGTCACGGCAGAAGCCATCGCCAGGACGCTCGATTACAAGCCCAAAGACATCATGACCAACAACGAGCTGTATGTTTCCGAGGCGGACAACCTGCTCGACATCATTCATGGGTTCGACGACAAACTGGAAGATGTGATGCTGGTCGGCCACAACCCGGCGCTGGACGAACTCGCCCATCGCCTGTCGAGCAAGATCGACCACCTGCCGACCTGCGCCGTCGTCAGGCTTTCCTTCGATACGCAGTCCTGGTCGGCCGTCGGCACGACCAAACCCGCGAAAGTGCAGCTGGATTACCCGAAAAGCGCCTGAAACACGCTCCGCCATGCGGCCGACGAGCACTCTTCCAATCGCACCGGCAACGCCTGCCGGGCCGGACGCTGGCGGCCCCGCCGGCGGCAAGTGCCGTGGGCTGGCCTATAGTCAGTATCGATTCGGGCCTCGAGAGCCGAGCATTCGGTCGCCAAGAGATGTCCGTCTCCTTTCCACTTTCCCGGACTTCGCAATGATCGTCAGGATGGAAAAAGCCGGTAACCAGGCCGGCTATGTGGTTTGGTTGAATCAATACAAGGTCCGTTTCAACAGTCAGAGCACGGCGGAAGCCTTCGTCGCGCAGTTGCAGGCGCGCCTGCAGGCGCCGCATCCTCTGCCGGCATGTGGCAACCAGGCGACCGATCCGTCGCGATGATCGCGCGACGTTATCCGGCCACTGTAGCCGCGCCGGCTGTTTGGGAGATTAGGGATGATTGTCGATCGGCTGGTCGAGCACGTCTTGCAGCTGGATGTCGCGCTGATGGCCAGCGGCGCCCGGCTGCAGGCGCGCAGCGACGAGGAAGCGCTGCACGATCTGCGCGTCGCCGTGCGCCAGTTGCGCAGCGTGCTGCGGCCGCTGCGCGGCCTGTCCGACATCGATGCGCTGGAGGTCGTGGCGGCGGCGGTCGGCCATGCGAGCACGCCGCTGCGCGACACCGAGGTCCTGCTGCAGGAGTTGCAGGCCCGCGGTCTGGCCGAGCTGAGCGCGCCCCGCCGGCAGGCGCTGGAGGCGGGGCGCGACGCCCTGCTGGCCAGCGCCGAATGGCTGTTGTTGCGCAATGCCCTGGAGGCCTGGCCGGCAGTCTGCCGCCGGGCCGAGCGGCTCGGCGATCTCCAGGGGCTGCGCAAGCACATCCGCAAGCGGCTGGCCAAGCAGCAGCGCAAGCTGGCCGAAGCCCTGCGCGATCCGGCCCATGACCGCCACCGGCTGCGCGTGCTGATCAAGCGGGTGCGCTACGCCGACGAGGCCTATCCCGAGCTGTCGGCCCTGCCGGCCGGCACGGCCAAGCGCCTGAAGGCGGCGCAATCGGCGCTCGGCGACTGGCACGACCGTCTGCAGTGGCTGCAGCGGGCCGAGCGGGAGGCCGATCTGCAGCCCCTGTGCGAGGCGTGGCGCCAGGCCCTGGCCGACGCCGCGCAGCGTTCGGACCAGGCGCTCGAGCCGCTCTGCAGGGATTTCCCGCTGGAGTGAGCCCGCCCCTCAGTCGAGGATGACGTGCGGCAGGAAGCGGCTGGAGTCGCGGGTGATCGGGCCGTCGTCCTCGCGGATGCCCATGCCCGCGGCGTTGTCGCCGATCACCCAGGAGCCGATCAGGGTGTGGTTGCCGGCGAAGCGCGGCAGCGGCGCGCAGGCCTGCAGGATATAGGGCGCATCGGTGTAGGGACCGTCGACCCGGAACGCCTCGCCCGCCGCCGTGCACAGCTCCACGTTGGCCCCCTCGCGGGAGAAGAAGGGCTTGCGCACCCAGCCTTTGGGCACCGGCTTCGCGGCATCCGTGTCCAGATGGCAGGGCAACAGGTTCGGATGGCCTTCGTGGAACTCCCAGAGCAGCGGCAGGATGCCCTTGTTGGAGAGCAGCGCCTTCCACGGCGGCTCGAAGAACTGCGTGTCGCAGTCGGCCAGCGCCGCGCCGAACGGCTCGTGGAAGACGAACTCCCAGGGATGCAGCTTGAACAGGTGGGGAATCCAGCGCTCCTCCAGATCGACGAAGCGGCCCTCGGCGTTCAGGCCGATGTCCTCGAGGTCGATGTGGCGGGTCGCGATGCCCACCTGCTCGGCGATCCCGCGCAGGTAGTCGGTGGTGCCGCGGTCCTCCGCCGAGCCGCGGATCGAGGCGAAGTAGAAGGGCCGGCGGATGCCCAGCTCGGAGAACGCCTGGCGCAGCTGGTCCTCGATGCTGTTGAACTGGTCGGCGTGGCGCGGCAGCCTGCCGAGCGCCATGCACTCCTCCAGCCAGCCCCACTGGAAGGCGGCGCTCTCGTAGAGGCTGGTCGGGGTGTCGTAGTTCAGCTCCAGCAGCCTGGCCGGCCCGCGCCCGTCATAGGAGAAGTCCATGCGCCCGTAGAGGTGCGGATGGCCCTCGACCCAGGAGGTGCGGATCAGCTCGTGGAACGCCGGCGGGATCGCCAGACGCTCGAGCAGCTCCTCGCTGTGCACCACCCGCTCGACCAGATCCATGCACATCGCGTGCAGCTCGTTGGTCGGCGCCTCGATGTCGTTCTCGACCTGGGCGAGGCTGAAGCGGTAGTAGGCGCGCTCGTCCCAGTAGGGCTCGCCGTCGATGGTGTGGAAGCGGAAGCCGAGCCGCTTGGCGGTCCGCCGCCAGTCCGGTCGTTCGTCGATCGCGATTCTCTGCATGAGGCCTCCTCAGCCGCCGACGCTGCTGCTGCCGCCCCAGCCGCTGCGCGCGCTGGACTGGCTGCCGAAGCCGCCGCGCGAGGTGGCCGCGGAGGTCGAGATCGGCTTGCTGGTGGTGCGGCTGTAGCCCTGGCCGTAGCGGCTCTGCTGCGAGTTCGGGAAGCTCGCGCCCTGCTCGATGCGCCGGCCGAGGGTCGAGGTGGAGAAAGTGCCGCGGCCGTCGCGGTGGCGATACACCGGCTCGCTGTAATAACGCCCGCCGCCGCTCATCAGGTTGCCGATCAGCAGCCCCATCAGCAGGCCGTCCAGGGAGCTGCCCGAGGCGGCCGCCTGGGCGCGGGCGCTGTCCATCTGCGCCTGGCTGACGCTGCCGCCGGCGGTCAGCTCGAAGCCGCCCGGCTGCGGCACGTAGCGGCCGGCGGAATCGGTCTGGCAGTAGCCGGGCACGAAGTCGGCCTCGCAGTCGGCCTGCCGGTCGTATACCGGTGCGACGCGCCGGTGCTCGGCCAGGGCGGTCATGTAGGCGTCGGAGCAGACGTCGACCGGGAACTTCTGGTTCACGCACTCCTGCACCGACTGGAAGCGGAACTTCTGTTCGATGTTGTAGGTGTCCTGCGGCCCCTCACAGCCGGCGATCGCCAGGCTGATCGAGGTGGCCAGGGACAGTTGCACGTAGCTGCTGCGCTTCATCGGGGCCTCCCGCCGGCCGCTCAGTTGGGGGTCATGCAGGCCGCGTTGAGCAGGCCGACGCCGACCGCCACCGCCGCCACGTAGATGCCGGAGGCGATTTCGCCCTTCTGGATCCGCGCCGGCAGGTCGCGCAGCGCCAGGTGGACGGCGAAGAAGGCCAGCAGCTGGACGATTGCGGCGATCAGCACCCAGACCACGAAGTCGAGCAGGCCGACCGAATGGGCGATGACGCTGCTGGCGGGGATGGCGAAGCCGACGATCGCCCCGGCCAGGGCGATCGCCGCCGCCACGTTGCCCTCGCGGATCAGGGCGAACTCGCGGTGCGGGGTGAGCCGCGTGTAGACCAGCTGGAAGAGGAAGAAGAGGACCGCCGCGCCCAGCATGTAGGCGAGGAAGCCGAACACGGCCGCCTGGTTGAGCGACATTTGCAGTGCGTCGAGCATCGGTATTTCCCTGTTTCAGATGAGGTGCAGATCGGTGGTGTAGAGCGAGACGCCCAGCGCGGTGCTGAGGCTGACGGCGCCCTCGCCGTCCTCCTCGACTGAGAACAGCAGGAACTCGCGCCGCGCGGTGAGCCCGGTGTCGCGGGCGTAGAGCATCGCGTAGTGGCCGATGCCGTAGGTTTCGTCGTTGGCGCTGCGCACGCGCTCGAAGAAATCCACCAGCCGGGTCTGGCCCTGCTCGGTGCCCCACTCGCGGACGAACTCGACGCCGTCGAGGCTGTAGCGCGGCAGGCCGATGGGGCTGTCCGGCCCGGCCAGGCGGCGCAGCTCCGCCTCGCTGGCGACGCTGGCGCAGTCGAGGTAGTTGAACAGGATCAGCGACTCGACCTGCCCGTCCCGCGCGCCGCTGGTGTGGACCTGCAGCCAGAAGTCCTGGTCGTCCAGGTAGTAGCGCGACAGCCAGTGGGACTGGCCGAGGTC
Organism: Azotobacter chroococcum; assembly: GCF_002220155.1. NCBI lineage: Bacteria > Pseudomonadati > Pseudomonadota > Gammaproteobacteria > Pseudomonadales > Pseudomonadaceae > Azotobacter > Azotobacter chroococcum. The sequence continues at coordinate 4,479,564 of NZ_CP011835.1, forward strand.
GATCACCCCCTCGCTCCAGATCGGCTGGCTGGCGGGCACGCAGACCCGGGAATGGCCCTCGAGCAGCAGGCCCAGGCTGGGGTCGAAGCCCACCGCCCGGCCGCGGGCGAGCCCCAGCGGGTCGGCCGCCGGCGCCACGGATTCGCTCTTCGGGGCTTCGAAGCCCATCATGCGCTTAAGCCAGCTCATGGCAACTCTCCTTGAGACGGGCGGCGGCGATGTAGAACAGCTCGCCGCCCCGGATGCGGGTGTCGCCGGGCGGGTTGACCGCCGGCAGGTGCTCGCCGATGGCGCGGTAGCCGATCAGGGTCGCGTTGTGGCGCTGCTTGAAACTCAGGTAGAGGTCGCCGAAGCGCCCCTCGAAGCCGTCCGGCAGCCTCAGCCGGTACTGGGTGGCGCCCTGACCGACGCTGAGCAGCTCGTTGATCACCTCCGACGAGCCGGGGTCCTGGGAGGAGCGCACCAGCATCTCGATGGCCATGCCGGAGGTGCACTCCAGCTTCGGCGCGTAGGCGCGGGCCAGGGCGGCGGTCTCGCTGTTGTTGAAATGCGCCACGACGTGGCCCGCCGGATTCAGTTGGTTGACCGCCAGCACCGTGGCCAGGGTCAGGTCGTCCGAGCCGGTGCGCACCAGCACCCGCTCGGCGCCGGGCACACCGGCGCGGCGCAGCAGGGCAGCCGAGGACAGGCTGTCGCCGCGGACGAAGGCGGCCTGGCCCGGCATCGGGTTTTCTTCCAGGGCCGCATCGCAGATCACGATCAGGTCGTCGTTGGAGGTTTCGTCCTCGAGCAGCAGCTCGACGACCCGCTCGCTGACCTTCCCCTCCCAGCCGATCAGCACCGTGTGGGCCGTGCGGTCGGTGTACTCCCCTTTGCCCTTCATGCCTTTTCTCCAGAAGTCGATCACCCGATTGGTGGCCTTGCCGATCGTCGCGGTGAGCAGGGCGATGCCGCCGATCATCACCCAGCCGGCCACGAACAGGCGCCCGGCCGGCGACAGGGGCGCGAGATCGCCGTAGCCGACGGTCAGCGCCGTGGTCAGATAGAAATACGCATAGGTCGCCGGCGCCGTCAGGTGCGACTCGCCCAGCGCCAGCAGGCCCGCGTAGGCGACCAGGACGTGCAGCCCCGTGGCCAGGCCCAGCCCGGCCCAGCTGAAGCGCGCGAAGAAGGCGGCCGCATGAAGGCGCAGCAGGACGAAGATCGACATGGCTTCCGATTCCAGTGCAGGGGATCAGGGCGGCAGCAGCCGCGCCGCGACCAGGCCGGCGAGCGCCCCGGCGATGTGCGACTCGAACGAGGTCCCCCGCCCCGGCAGCAGGCCGAAGACCAGGCCGCCGTAGAGCAGGAGCACCACGCCGGCGACCAGCAGGTTGCGCCAGTTGCGCCGGTACCAGGCCCGTGCCAGGAGCCAGGCCCACAGGCCGAACACCCAGCCGCTGGCGCCGACATGCAGACCGTCCCGGCCGAACAGCCAGACCAGCAGGCCGCCGAGCAGGACGACGACCAGGCTGACGGCGACGAAGCGCCGCCTGCCCTCGGCGGCCACCAGGGTGCCGAGCACCAGGAAGGGCAGCAGGTTGCCGGCCAGGTGCGGGAACGAGCCATGCAGGAAGGGCGAGGCGACGATACCCGGCAGCCCCCAGAGCGACTGCGGCAGCAGGCCGAAGCCGTTGAGGCTGTAGCCGCTGAGCGCGTTGACCACCTGCAGCGCCAGCATCAGCCCGGCCACACCGGCCACCACGCGGAATCCGTCGACGATATTCACTGCCTGTCCCTGACCTGCGGCGCGCCGGGGACGGGGCCTCCCCCGTCCCCGGCGCGCCAAGGCCTTACTCGGCGGCCTGCTTGCGCAGGCGCTCCAGCACCGCATTGGCGCTGCCGGCATCCGGCACGATGCCGGCTTCCTTCAGGCGCCGCTCCAGGTCGCTGCCGGTGGACACCTCGGCCAGCTGCTCCTGGGCCTCCAGCTCGGCGGCGCGCTGGTTCTGCCTGGCCTTCAGGCGATTGAGGGTGCCGACCGCGGTCTCCAGCTTGCCGTTGGCCCCGCCACTGGCGATGGAAGCGCTGACCTGGGCCTTCTGCACGCTCTCGCGGGCGCGGGCCATGTCGACCTGCTGGCGCAGGCTCCTGATGCGCGCCTCGGCCTTGGCGACGTCCTTGCGCATCTTCTCGACGTAGGCGCCGAACTCGCTGGCCTGCCGGTGCTCGGCGTCGCGCTCGTTGGTCAGATTGGCGATCAGCTGCGCGGCTTCGGTCGCCAGATCCTCGCGGCTGGCCTTCAGCGCCGCCAGGGCCTTGGCTTCGAGGTCCTTGATCTTGGCGTCGTGCTCGGCCACGCGGCGGCTCGCCAGGCTGTGCTTGGCCATGATCGCGGCCAGCTCCTGGCGGGCGCCGGCCAGCGCGGCATCGGCGTCGCGGATCTCCTGGTCGAGGATGCGCAGTGCCTGCTGGTCGACGATGGCCTCGCCGACTTCGCTGGCGCCGCCGCGGATGGCGGTGAACAGCTTGCTCCAGATGGACGTGCCTGACATGCGGATGCTCCCCTGTTACTTGAAGAAGTCTTCGAACGCCTCGGCGGCGCGCTGAAGGTTGTCGACCAGGGTGAACACCTCGGTCACCACGTTGGTCAGGCTGGAGCCGGAGCTGAGCGCGCCGAACATGTTGTAGACGGTCTGCCCGTTGGGCATCGTCTCGATGCCGATCGAGGACAGCGGGAACAGCTCCCGGCTGCGCAGCACGGCGTCGTTGAAGCGGGCGACGTCGGCGATGGCCTCCCGATCGACCAGCACCGAGTCGACGATGATCTGCTCGCCGACCACCGCGAGGTAGATCGGCAGGCCGCCGTACTCGTTCATCTCCAGCTTGATGCTCGGCTCGGCGCCCTGGACCAGGGCGATGCCGATCTCCCCGGACCTCACCTCGTCCAGCGCCTGCAAGGCGCCGTAAAGGCGGTCGATGGTCCAGTTTTCCCCTGCGCTCATGTATTCCTCCCATTTGAATGTGCCGGCCAACAGCGGCTGGCGTAGTCGCTTCTCGAGCTGCTTGAGCCGTTCCCGGTTCTCGGGCAGCACCCAGGCTTCGTGCTTCACGTAGCCGGCCTCGGCCAGCGCGCTGCGCATGCGCCTCATGTAGAAGCTGGAGGGCTTCTTCTGCGCCCCGGCCGGAGTGGACTTCCTGCTTGGCATGGCTTACCAGATCCATCACATGTGAGAAAAGCTAGATCAAAGTTCCAGCACTGGCAATATCTCACACGTGATGGATTTCGGGCGACGTCCGCAAAGCGCGACGGGGTTGGCAAAAGAGCGGCAATTCGATGGTTTGTGCAGGGCTGTGCCACATGGCGCCGGCCGCGGTGCGCCAAGCGCGTGGCCCGCCGGCTGGGCTTCGCCCGGGAAACCCTGTCCCGCATCCTGCACGGTCATGCACCGATCAGCCCGGACCTGGCTATCCGTCTGGAGATGGCCGGCATCGGCAAGGCGCGCACCTGGCTCGCTGTGCAGGCCGACTACGACATCTGGCAGGCCCGGCAACGCCAGCAGCCCACCATTGAGCGCTTCGCCGCGCACATGTAACCCAGCGCGGAGCGGCCATTCACCGGCTCCAGGATCGCCGCGCCTGCTCGGGCGGCGTCCCGCTGTAAGCCATCGCCTACAGCAGATCGAGCGTTCGCCCAATAGGATCGGAACGGCTGTCGGAGTAGAGTGACTCCCATACCGACATCGAAGGATCGATGAAGGCTGCTAGGGCTTGAAGACAAGGGAACCGCCGCAAGGATCGCGGCATCATCAGGATGATGACTCCCAGGGATGAGGTGAGACGACAAAAACGGCGAGGCTAACCCCTCGCCGTTTTTGTTTTGCGCCAAAAAAAGCGGCTCGACGCCTTCGCACCGAGGGTGCTGCACCTGGCAGCAGGGCGTTTCCGGGGCAATACACGCGGAGCCGGGCAAGTGCGGGCCTGAGTCACCCTGCCACAGTGACGCCATGCCACGGTGACGGGGTACGCCATCCGGGTACACTGCAGATGGTCATCACTGTGAGCTTTCTGCTTCCATAGCACGCCGGCATGTTGTCCTCCAGCAGCATCGCCGGCATTTTCTTTTGTCGGCCACCGCCCACGCGCCTCCCCCTCTCCTCGGCCGCTCCTGCCACGCCGCACAGTTCGTCGCCAGGGCTGACCACCAGCCACCAGTACACCCGCTTCCGATTCCGGCAGGAGACTCCCTGCTCATCCAGGCATCGCCCTCTCCCCCAACGCCTCCACCAACCCGCTTCTCCGCTCCACCTGCCGCCTGACCGCCTCGTCGAACACGCCGCTGCGGCTTTCGATCAGACTGAACCAGTGCCGCGCGCGGGTGATGCCGGTGTAGACCAGCTCCTTGGTCAGCACCGGGTTGAGGGTGTCGGGCAGGATCAGCGCGGTGTGGGCGAATTCCGAGCCCTGGGACTTGTGCACGGTCATGGCGAACACCGTCTCCACCGCGCTCAGGCGGCTGGGCAGGATGTAGCGCAGCCCGTCCGAGCCGTCGTTGCGCGGGAAGACCACGCGCAGCACCGTCTGCGCCGGCGCGTCGGGCTCGGGCAGGCGCAGGGCGATGCCGATGTCGCCGTTCATCAGGCCCAGGCTGTAGTCGTTGCGGGTCATCAGCACCGGACGCCCTTCGTACCAGCCCTGGTCGCCCTCGAGCAGGCCGCGCCGGTGCAGGGCAGCGGCGATCCGCGGGTTGAGCCCTTCGACGCCCCAGGGTCCCTTGCGCACGGCGCAGAGCAGCTGGAATTCGTCGAAGGCCTTGAGCACCGCTGCTGCCCAGTTCTTCCAGTCGTCATGGTCGGGCGGGCAGTCGGCGGCCGGGCGCGCCTCGCGCAGCCGCTCGAGGTAATGGGCATAGCCCTGCGGCTTGGCCTGGTCCTGCATCGGCAGGCCGCCGAGCAGCAGGCGCTCCAGTGCCGCATCCTCCTCGCCGCGCAGGCGCAGCACGTGCAGGTCGCGGCTGCCTTCGGCGAGGATGGTCCGCGCGCCGGCCGCATCGCGACAGTTGACCGCGCGGGCCAGGCGGCCGATGCCCGAGTCGCTGCCGAAGCGCCGCGAGTGGCGCAGCATCACGGTGCGCTGGGCCAGCGGCTGGCGTCCGGCGTCGCCTTCCTGCAAGGCGGGGTCGGCGAGGGTTTCGCCGCCGACCGCCTCCAGCCAGGCGCGGGTGTCGGTGCCGTAGAAGCCGCCCTCGGCGTCGCGACAGAGGTCGCCGAGCAGCGCGCCGGCCTCCACCGAGGCGAGCTGGTCCTTGTCGCCGAGCAGGATCAGCCGGGCGTGGCGCGGCAGGGCGGCGAGCAGGCAGGCCATCATCTCCAGGTCGATCATCGACGCCTCGTCGACCACCAGCACGTCGAGCGGCAGCGGGTTGCCGGCGTGGTGGCGGAAGTGGCGGCTGTCCGGCAGGCTGCCGAGCAGCCGGTGCAGGGTGGTGACCTCGCTGGGAATGGCCTTTTTCACCGAGTTATCCACATCCAGCGAGGCGACCTGGGCGCCGATCGACTCGGTCAGCCGCGCGGCGGCCTTGCCGGTCGGTGCGGCGAGGCGGATGCGCAGCGCCTGGCCGGCGGCCAGCGCCGGGGCCTGCAACAGCGCCAGCAGGCGCACCACGGTGGTGGTCTTGCCGGTGCCGGGGCCGCCGGTGATCAGGCTGAAGCTGCCGCGCGCGGCCAGGGCGCAGGCGAGCTTCTGCCAGTCGATCTGGCGCTCGCCGTCGACCAACAGCGGCTCGGGGAAGAGCTGGCCCAGGCGATGGGAAAGATCCGCCGGCAGCGCCGGCGCGTCGTTCAGCCGCGCGCCGATCGCCGCGGCCACCGCGCGCTCGTAGTTCCAGTAGCGGCGCAGATAGAGGCGCTCGCCGGACAGCACCAGCGGCGCCTCCTCGCCCGCGCCGTCGAGCGCCACCAAGCGGCTGGTGGCCAGTGCCGCCTGCCACTGGCCCAGCCCGACGCCGGCGAGGATCTCCGAGGGCAGCAGGCTGGCGCGCGCGGCGTCCTCGCCTTCCGGCGGCAGCGACAGGGCGAAGTCCGGGCTGGCCAGGGTCGCCGCCAGGTCCAGGCAGACGTGGCCGTGGCCGAGCTGGTGGCTGGCCAGGGCGGCAGCGAGCAGCGCCAGCGGCGGGCAGCTGTCGTCCAGTTCGCGGAAGAAGCCGGCCAGCGCGCGGTCGAGGGCGCGCAGCCAGCCGCGCTCGACCCAGGCGTCGAGCAGCGCCAGCAGGCCGGCGGCGTCGTGCAGTTCGGCGGCCGGCGCCGCTTCGCCCATCAGCAGGGACAGTTGTTCGCTCATGCCAGGGCCTCCCCTTGCTTATCCATGGACGGCTCACCCTTGAACAGCGCATCCAGCGCCTCGATCAGTTCGCGCGGCGGGCGGGCATGGTGGATACCCTGCCCCGCCGTGCGGCTGCCGCGCAGGAACAGATAGAGCGCGCCGCCCATGTGCTCGTCGTAGTCGTAGCCGGGCAGGCGCGCCTGCAGCTGGCGGTGCAGCGCCAGCAGGTAGAGCACGTACTGCAGGTCGTAGCGATGGCTGGCGACCGCCGCCGCCATCGCCTCGGCGGTGTAGGCGGCATCGCCCTCGCCCAGCCAGTTGGACTTGTAGTCGAGCAGGTAGTAGCGCCCGCCGTGCTCGAACACCAGGTCGATGAAGCCCTTGAACATGCCGTTGAGCCGGTCTTTCGCCAGCGCCGGACGCAACCGGCCGGGCAGCACCTGGCGCTGCACCAGCGCGTCGATCCGGCGCACGTCGACCTGGCGCGCCTCGAACCAGAACTCCAGCTCCGGCTGGTACTGGCGCAGCCCGGCCAGCGCGGCGCGCTCGCCAGCGCCGAGCGCCAGGGGCGTGGTCAGGAGCTCGAGCAGCCAGTCGGCCAGCGGCTCGATCCACTCGGTCATGCCGCGCAGCTGGCAGCGCCGGGCGATCAGCTCGCGCAGCCGTGCGGGCTTTTCGGCCAAGGCGGCGAAGCCCTCGCGCCCGGCCATTTCCAGGAGGCCATGGAGGAAGGTGCCGGGGTTGGGGCCGCGCGGGAAGCGGTGCAGGCTCGGCGTTTCGCCCGCGCGCAGCGGCACGAACACGCTCACCCGCTCGTCGTCGGCGGCCTTCTGCGCCGCCGGGCTGTCCGGCGCGGCGTCGTCGAAGCGGCTGGCCAGCGCCTCTTCGCTGGCGCCGGTCTGCAGGGCGCTGTAGGAGGCGATCCACCAGTGCTCGGCGGCGCGCCGCGCCGGGGTGCGCCAGTGCGGCCTGGTCTGGGCGGCGAGCTGCTCGCGGAAGGTCTCATGGCCGACCTCCGGCGCCGCCAGCACGCAGCTTTCGCCCGCCACGTCGAGCGGCGCCAGCCACTGCTCCAGCGCAGCCGTGTCGGCCAGCGGCGCGCCGCCGCCGAGCAGATAACCGAGCGCCGAGTCGTGCAGGCGCGACTGCCTGGCGTTGCCGACCTTGAGGTCGGCGATGCCCAGCCAGCAGGCGTGGCGGGCGCGGGTCAGGGCCACGTAGAGCAGGCGCAGCTCCTCGCCGAGGCGCTCGCGGTCGGCCAGCGCCACTTCCTCCGTACCGGGGCTCAGCACCAGCCGGCGGCGTTCGCCGTCGTGCACCTGCAGCGGCTGGCCGCCCTCCACCGCGCGGAAGGCGCAGATGAACGGCAGGAACACCAGCGGGTATTCGAGGCCCTTGGACTTGTGGATGGTCACCACCCGCACCAGCGCCGCGTCGCTCTCCAGGCGCAGCACTTGCTCCTCGGCGGCCTGGATCTCGCCGGCCAGCAGCTCGGAGAGGTGGCGGATCAGCGCCTGCTCGCCGTCCAGCTCGGCGGCGGCGCGCTGCAGCAGCTCGGCCAGATGCAAAAGGTTGGTCAGCGCGCGCTCGCCATCGGGGCGCGCCATCAGCCGCTGCGGCAGGTCGAAGTCGTGCAAGAGCTGGTGGAGCATCGGCAGCACGCCCTGGCGCTGCCAGCGCTGGCGGTAGCCGCGGAACTGCATGACGCGCTTCTCCCAGATGCGCTCGTCCTGATTGAGCCGCTCCAGTTCGGCCAGCGCGAGGCCCAGGCTGCGGCTGGCCAGCGCGGCGCGCAGCGGGCGGTCGACGTCCGGCTCGGCGCAGGCGCGCAGCCAGAGCAGCAGGTCGCGCGCCTCGGGGCTGGCGAACACCGAATCCTTGTCCGACAGGTAGACGCTGCGCACCCCGCGCGCGGCCAGCTCGCCGCGGATCGTCTCGGCCTCCTTGAAATTGCGCACCAGGATGGCGATGTCGCTGGGGCACAGCGGCTGCAGTTGCCCGTCGCGGACGAAGCCTGCCTGGCCCTGCTGGCCGAGGGTCAGCAGGCGGGCGATCTCGGTGGCGGCGCGCCCGGCCATCTCGTTGCGGTAGGCGCTGCCGGAGAGCGGCGCCTCGCCCGCCAGATGCCAGAGCGTCAGCGCCGGCGGCGCGCTGCCCTCGACCTGCCAGAGCTCCTCGCGGCCCTTCGCGGCCACTTCGTGAAAGGGCAGCGGATTGGCCGCGCCGTCGCGGAACAGGAAGGCGCCGCGCCCGGCCTCGCGCTGCTCGGCCAGGCGGAACACCCGGTTGACCGCCGCGACCAGCGCATGACTGGAGCGGAAGTTGGTGTCCAGGTCGTAGTGGCGGCCGGCGGTGGCCTGGCGGGCGCGCAGGTAGGTGTGGATGTCGGCGCCGCGGAAGGCGTAGATCGCCTGCTTGGGGTCGCCGATCAGGAACAGGCCGCCGTCGGCGCGGTTGGCCTGCACATCGTAGATGCGGTCGAAGATGCGGTACTGCAGCGGGTCGGTATCCTGGAACTCGTCGATCAGCGCCACCGGGAACTGGCTGCGGATCACCCCGGCCAGGCGCTCGCCGTTGTCGCCCTGCAGCGCGGCGTCGAGGCGGGTCAGCATGTCGTCGAAGCCCATCTCGGCGCGGCGGCGCTTCTCCTGCTCGAAGCGCCGGCAGACCCAGGCGGCGGCGTGGCGGCGGGCCGGCTCGTCGGGGCCGGGCAGCGCCCTCAGGCGGGCCGGCAGCTCGCGCATGGCCTCCAGCGCCACGTGCCGCGGCGGCTCGCCCTTCCAGGCCTCGGCCAGGCCCTCGGGGGTCAGGCGGGTGAAGCCGGTGCCGAGGTCGAGGGCCGCCTGGTCGCCGGCGGCCCAGGTGCGCAGCTTCTCGCACCAGGGCTGGTAGTAGCGTGCCTGGATCTTGCGCCCGTCCACCTGTTTGGCCTTCACCGCCGCATCGAGCAGCGCCTCCAGCTCGCCGGCCCAGGCGCCCCAGCCTTCCTTCAGCCGGGCCAGTTCGCCGGCCTGCGCGGCCAGCGCCCGCTCCAGCAGCGCGCCGAGCGCCTCGACCGGCGCCGCCTCCGCCTCGCCGAGCAGCGGGCGCAGCTTGTCCCTGAGCAGCGCATCGGGGTGCTCCCAGTGCTCCATCACCCAGCCCAGCGCCGCGCCGGAAAGCGGGTAGCAGTGCCGGCGCCAGTAGTCGCGCACCACCTCGGCCATCAGCTCGCCGTGGTCGGTTTCCAGGGTCTGGGTGAACAGGCTGCCGCTGTCGAAGGCGTGCTCGCGCAGCATGCGCTGGCACCAGCCGTGGATGGTCGACACCGCCGCCTCGTCCATCCACTGCGCGGCGATGTCCAGGCGCCGCGCACAGGCCGGCCAGCGTTCGGCAGCGAAGTCGCCGCGCAGTTGCCGGAGCAGCTCGTCGCCGTCTTCCTCCCCGCGAAACACCCTGGCCGCCTCGACCAGCCGCGCGCGGATGCGGTCGCGCAGCTCGCGGGTGGCGGCGTCGGTGAAGGTCACCACGAGGATTTCCGGCGGCAGCAGCTCGCGGGCAAAGCCCGCCTCGCCGCCGTGGCCGAGCACCAGGCGCAGGTACAGGGCGGAAATGGTGAAGGTCTTGCCGGTGCCGGCGCTGGCCTCGATCAGCCGGCTGCCGTGCAGCGGGAAGCGCAGCGCCAGCGGGCGTGCGGGGGTCGTCGGCTGGCTCATGCGCGGGCCTCCTCCGTGAGTTCTGCGGGCGGGTGCTCGAGCAGCGACTGGTACAGGTCGCGGCTCCATTCGTAGAAATCGCCATCGGCGATCAGGGCGGCAAAGGTCGGGTACTGGCGCGCCAGACTGGCGCTGCCGGCCGCCTCGCCGCCGTGGTTGTAGCCGCCCTCGTAGGCCTTGCAGGCGGCCTCTCCGGCCTTCGCCTCGTCGTTCACATTGAGCAGCCAGGCGATGGCGGTGTTCAGCGCCACCGGCAGCGGCGCCTCCAGACCGGCGCGCCAGGCTTCCAGCCACAGGCGCAGGATCGCCTGCGCCTTCGCCTGCTCGATGGGGGCGAACTTCAGGCTGGCATCCTCGCTGACCAGCAGGGTGGTCAGCGGCACGTCGCAGGCCGCGGCGGCGACATGCGCCACCCAGGGCCTGAGCAGGCGGTGCCATTTCCAGCCGTCCTTGCCGCGCCGGAGGTCGCCGGGCTGCAGCTCGATGCGCGCCAGCGCGCCGCCGGCATTGCGGCGCAGGCCGCCGAGCCAGCCCTGCAGCTCGACGCCGGCATGCGCGAACTGCACGGGTTTCGGCGAGTCCAGGCGTTCGGGCCAGTCCGCGCAGAGTGCCCGGTAGCGCCCGATCTGCTCCGGCAGCGGCTTCAGCACGGACTCGCGCAGGCGCTCGCCGAAGCCGGCCAGCGGCAGCCGGCCGCTGCGCTGCAGGCGCAGGGCGGCGGCCTCGAGCGCCGGCCCGACCTGCGCCGGATCGTCCTCCAGGACCAGGCTAGCGGCGTCCAGCAGGGTCTGGCGCAACTGGTGCAGCTCCAGGCCGTCGAGGCCGAAGGGCTCCTCGTCGAGCTGCGCCTGCACCTGCTCGTCCAGGTGTACCTTGAGGCGCTGGGTGAAGAAGTGCTTGACCGGGTCGCGCAGGAAGTTCTGCAGGGTCTCCAGGGCCAGCGCGCCGTCCGGCTCGAACGGCGGCAGCGCCTGCAGCGCCCCGGCCTGCCCGCCCTGGCGATGCAGCGCGGCCCATTCGCGGGCGTAGCTGAATAGCGCACCGTCGCCCTCGAAATAGCGCCGGCTGAACGGCTGCAGCGGGTGCTCGGTGGTCAGCGCCTCCAGCAGGTCGCCGCCGCCGGCCAGGGTCCAGCCGCTGGCGACATGGTCGCGCAGCTGGCCGAGCAGCACCGAGGCCGGCCGCTCGCAGTTGTCGCGGATGCTGCGCCCCACCCAGCTGACGTAGAGCTGCTCGCGGGCGGCGAGCAGCGCCTCGAGCAGCAGGTAGCGGTCGTCCTCGCGGCGCGAGCGATCGCCCGGACGGTAGTCGCCGGCCATCAGGTCGAAGTCCAGCGGCGTCACGCTGCGCGGATAGTCGCCGTCGTTCATGCCGAGCAGGCAGACCATGCGGAACGGGATGGCGCGCATCGGCATCAGGGTGCAGAAGTTCACCGCGCCGGCGAGAAAGCGCTGGCTCAGGCGGCCCTGATCCAGGGTGCCGAGCCAGGCCTCGCGGACCACGCTGAGCGGCAGGGGCTCCTCCAGAGCGACGCCGGCGCACAGCTCCAGCCACTCCTCCAGCGCCTCGCCGAGCTGGCCGAGCAGGGTCTGGTCGCGCTCGCTCTGGGGCAGGAAGAAGTCGCCGAGCATGGCCTGCAGGATGCGCCCCCACTCGGCCGGCGCGGCAGGCTTGGCCAGGCGCCGGTGCAGGGCGTCGAGGGCGTCGAGCAGTTGCACCAGCGGGCCGATCAGCGCGGCGTCCAGCCCGCCGATCTCGTCGAAGGGCTCGATGCCGGCGCAGGGCGCGCCGCGGCCCACCGCGTAGCCGAGCAGCATGCGGCGCAGGCCGAAGCGCCAGGTGTTCTGCTCCAGGTCCGCCGGCAGGCCGAGGCCGGCGCGGCGTTCGGCGTCCAGGCCCCAGCGGATGCCCGCGCCCTCGATCCAGCGGCGCAGGGTCGGCAGCTCGCTCGCGTCGATGGCGAAGCGCGCGCGCAGCGCCGGCACGTCGAGCAGGTCGAGCACCTCGCTGACGGTCAGCCGGCCTTCCGGCAGCCTGAGCAGCTGTTCGACGGCGATCGGCAGTGGATCGCAGCCGCGCTGCCCCTGGTCGGCGAGGGTGAAGGGGATGTAGCGCGCGTCATCCAGGGCGTACTGGCCGAACACCGCCTGGATGTGCGGCGCGTAGGCGTTGACGTCCGGGACCATGACGAGCACCTCGCGCGGGCGCAGGCTCGGGTCGGCGGCGAAGCGGTCCAGCAGCTGGTCGTGGAGGATCTCGACTTCGCGCTGGGCGCTGTGGGCGATGTGAAAGCGCAGCGAGCGGTCGGCCCTGGGATCGACCGGCGGCCACGCCTGGCGGGTTTCCTCCAGGGTGCGCAGGTGGAGGATGTCGTCCTGCAGCTGGCCGAGCAGGTGCGTGGTGTCGCCCGCGCCGAACAGGTCGATGCGCCCGCCGAGAATGGCGAAGCGCTCGCGGTAGTGCTCGGGGTCGTCGTGCATGTCCAGCAGGTTGATGTAGTCGCGGCCCTGCTTGCCCCAGGCGGCCAGCAGCGGATGGGCGTGCTGGTGCAGGTCCTCGGCGGACAGCCCCGGCGCCAGGCCGCCCTTGCGCTGCTGGCGGCGGTACTGGTGGCGCAGCAGGTCCTGGTCGGGAACGATGTCGCCCCAGTGGTACTGGCAGGGGTTGTGCACGCAGAGCAGCACCTGGCTGAAGCGCGCCAGGGTGGCCAGCGCCTCGAGGGTCTGCGCCGGCAGCGAGGAGATGCCGAACACGATGACCCGGCGCGGCAGGCCGGGCGGCGCCGCCTCGAGCGTGCGCAGGCGCTCGACGAAGCGCAGGTGCACGCCGGCGCGGCTGGCGGCCAGCGCCTGGCGGCCGACGTCCTCGAGCAGGGCGCGCCACAGCGCCGGCTGCCAGCGCGCCGCCTCGTCCAGCGGCCTCGCGCCGTTGCGCGAGGTGCGCAGCTGGTCGCGGCCCTCGGCCCAGTCGGCCAGCCAGTCGGCGCGGTACACCTGGTACTGGTCGAACAGGTCGGCCAGGCGCTCGGCCAGCTGGTGGCGCTTGCGCAGGTCGGCGTCGTCGGCGAGGAAGCGGCTCAGCGGGGCGAACGCCTCGCCCTGCAAAAGGCCCGGCAGCAGGCGCATCAGCCGCCAGGTCAGCGGCGCCTTGTCGAGCGGCGACTCCAGGGGAATGTCGGCGCCGCCCAAGAGCGCGCGATAGCTGCGCCAGAGAAAGCGCGCCGGCAGCTCGACCTGGATCGCCGCGGCGATGCCGCAGCTGTCCTGCCCGGCCAGCGCCAGCTTCAGCCACTGGGCGATGCCGTTGCTCTGCACCAGCACCACCTCGTTCTCCAGCGGCGCCAGCGGATGCAGCCGCATCCACTCCACCACCAGCTCGCGCAGCTCCTCCAGGCGGTTGCCGTGCACCACCATCAGACCCGGCGTCAGCCCCTCGTCACCCTGCATGCCCTGCTCCCTTGTGCAAAGAAGGGCGACATTGTGCCACTCGAGGGCGACAGCGAGTGTCGCGCCCGACCGCCGCCGGCGAAGGGGAAACGGGCGGTCGCGTCGGCACAGACCGGCCGCCAGGCGTGCGATTGCCTGTCCCGTGCGCCTCAGGGGGCGCGGTTCTTCTGGCGGGTCACCCGGAACAGGAAGGCGAGACCCACGGCGGCGGAAAAGAGCGAGGCGAGGAAGATGCCCAGTTTGGCCTGATCGAGCAGGCTCCTGTCGAACGCCAGGTTGCTGATGAACAGCGCCATGGTGAAGCCGATCCCGGCGAGGATGCCGCCGCCGGCCAGCAGCTTCCACTCAAGCTCGGGGGGCCTCATCGCGCCCAGGCGCAGCGCCAGCCAGGTGAAGGCCAGGATGCCGGCGGGCTTGCCGAGCGCGAAGCCGACGAACACCGCGACGCTGATCGAGCCGCCGAGATCGCCCGGCGACAGCGACACCCCGGCGTTGGCGAAGGCGAAGAGCGGCATGACGAGATAGGCTACCCACGGATGCAGGGCGATCTGGATCCGTTCGGCCGGCGCCAGGGTTTCGCGCGCCGCGGTTTCCGCCAGACGCAAGGACTGCCGGTCCCGGGTGTCCCCGCTCCCTTCATTGCCGGCCGGATACGCGATGACTCGATCCAGAATGCCATACAGGCGCTCGTCGCTGACCCACCGGCCGGTGGGGGTCATCAAGCCCAGGAGCACGCCGCTGATCGTCGCATGGACTCCGGAGCGGTCGACGGCGAACCAGATGAAGACGCCCGCCAGGACGTAGAGCGCAATGCTGCGAATGCCGACGAGGGCCATCAGGCGAACCACCGCGAGCCCCACGACGGCGAAAGCCAGCGCGCTCCAGGACAGGTCATGGCCATAGCCGATGGCGACCACCAGGATGGCGCCGATGTCGTCGACGATCGCCAGCGACAGCATGAATACCCGCAGGCTTTGCGGAATGCGCGACTTCAGCAGCGCCAGACAGCCGATCACGAAGGCGGTGTCGGTGGACATGACCACGCCCCAGCCCGCCTCGCCGGGCTGGCCCGACTGCAGGAGCAGGTACAGCGCCGCCGGTACTGCCATGCCCCCCAGAGCCGCCGAGACCGACAAGGCGGCCATGCGCGGCTCACGCAATTCGCCCAGCACCAGCTCCCGCTTGAGCTCCACGGCGACGAGGAAGAAGAACAGGGTCATCAGTCCGTCACCGATCCAGTCTTTCATGGAGCGGACAAACGCCAGCGAGCCGATCTGCAGCCCCATGGGAGTTTCCCATACGCCCAGAAAGGCCTCGGCCCAGGGTGAATTGGCAAGCCCCACGGCAGCGACCGTGAAGAACAGCAGAACGGCAGCGGCGACCGCCTCGATGCGCAGGAAGCGGGCCAGCGGTCTGGTCAGCCGCTGCACGGATTCATGGGGCAGCCGGGAGAAATCGGAGCGTCCCTGCGGGTCTTCGGGCATGGCGCGAGTCCTCGGATGTTGGCTCAGGCGGTTGGGACTCTAGCGGAGCGCTTTCGCCTGGCTGGAGAGGTGCAGGCGGCTCGGGCATCGCGTCTGGATTTGAACCGACGGGACCTCAAGGCTGTGCGGATCGCGGCCGACATGGCGACGGCAATCGCCGAGGCGCTGAGCCAAGTGAGGATATTACCTGGGCTTGTGCTCTTCCGGGGGGAGAGGCGCGGCCTGCTTGGCATTCAATACTTTTTGAGCCTCCTGAAGGGCGTTTTTTACCTCGTTGAGATCTTCGGCAGCACTAAGGCCGGCCTGCAGCACGGCGCCAAGCTCGACCATCAGCGCGTCCCGGGCGGCCTTGGCTTCGACGATGTCCTCGTTGGCGAAGGTTTCCTCCAGGCGGGCGACGATTTCGGCCGTAGCCGATCGATTATTGTCTCTGGCAGCCTCCATGAGTTTGACTTTCAGCTCTTCCGGAAGGCGAAGATTGAAGTGCGGGTCTGTGTCGCTCATGCGTGACCTCGATCTGGATAGCGTTTGCAGGGCCACTCCCTGGGGTTGGACGCCCGCGTGTGCAGGAGTTCCCCGTCCCTGGCCTTTCCGTTCAGTATGGCAACCCGTGCCGGGAAACGCGGCCGGGCTGACCCGCGGTCCAGGCATGCGCAGTGCCCCTGGCTGGCGGTCAGGCAAGACCGAAGGCTGGTGGCTGCACTATCCTGTCCACAAAGTGTCCACAAAGGCCACTCCTGATATCCAACCCCAGCGGATACCGATTGCTGAACGCATCGCCATCGAGGTGCTCGGTATGTATCACGGTGAAAGGTTCAACGCTTGGACCCATCTGGTCGGCGCGCTCCTGGCGCTGGTCGGCATGGTCTGGCTGCTGGTGGTGGCGAGCCTCGACGGCACGCCACAGAAGATCGTCGCCAGCGCGATCTACGGTGCGACCCTGCTGTTGCTCTACAGCATCTCGACCATCTACCACAGCCTGCGCGGGCGAGCGAAGGCGATCATGCGCAAGCTCGATCACCTGTCGATCTACCTGTTGATCGCCGGCAGCTACACGCCCTTTTGCCTGGTGACCCTGCCCGATGCCTGGGGCTGGTCGCTGCTGGCGATCATCTGGAGCCTGGCGCTGTTCGGCATGCTGCAGGAATTCAAGCCGCATTCCGAGGCGCGGGTTCTCTCGCTGGTGATCTATGCGGTGATGGGCTGGCTGATGCTGGTGGCGGTCAAGCCGCTGCTCGCCGCCCTGGGCAGTGCGGGCTTTACCTGGCTGCTGGCGGGCGGGATCGCCTACACCGTGGGGATCGTCTTCTTCGCCTTCGACAGCCGCTTCCGTCATTGGCACGGCATCTGGCACCTGTTCGTCATGGCCGGCAGCCTGCTGCACTTCGTGGCGATCTTCTTTTATGTGGTGTGAAAGGCAGGCTGATCCGGTCGGTTTCCGTGTTCAGCCAGAGAATCACCGGCCAGAGCCTGTCCCGGCGCGGCTTGGGCGACAACGCCGCAATCGCGGCCAGCAGAGGCTCGGAAGGTCACTCGCATTCACGCCGACGATCCCGTTCGGAGAGAGGCAGCTTGAACAATTCCGTGGGTGCGTAATTGAAGAGGGAATTGCAAGCCCGAGTCACCCCGGGCTTGCCTATATATGGAGTTAAAGTTTGATAAAACGGATAGCGGTACCACCGCCAGGCTTCAGATCCAGGCTGAGCACAGTATCTCGACTAACGGTCTGGGAAACGATTTCGATCGCCTCGGGATTATCGCGCCAATCCGCGTTGGCAGCGTCGCGGTAGATCTCGGCACGGTATTGTGCAGCAGGCTCCAGGAACGATAGATCCACGGGTAACATTCTCGCCTCTTCATTGGTAATCGCGCCCAAGTACCAATCGCTGCTGTGTTTATCCTGACGCGCCATAATCAAGTACTGCCCGATCTCACCGGCGAGCGTTTTACTGTCTGACCAGTCCGTTGGTACGTCATCGATAAATTTGAAAGCAGCTTTGCCTTCATAATTTTCTGGCAGGTCTGCGGCCATTTGCAATGGGCTGTAGATAGTGACATACAGCGCCAACTGATTGGCCAAGGTGCTGGGAACGCGATTGTTGGGTCGATGCTTTTTGTAGTCGAACTTGAAAATACCCGGGGTAAAGTCGGTAGGGCCAGACAGACCGCGGGTAAAGGGAATGATCACCGTGTGATTTGGCAGGTTGCCCGTATCGGGGCTGCCGCCGTTGTATTCCATGCCGCGCACGCCCTCGCGTGTCATCAGGTTGGGGTAGGTGCGACGCAGCCCGGTATCTTTAACGGTTTCGTGCGCATTCACCATGATGTTGTACTTGGCTGCCGTCTCGACAACCTTCTGGAAGTGGCGCACCATGAATTGCCCTTGATGCGATTCCTTGCCATCCAGGCGAGGACCTACATAGCCCATTTTCACAGATTGAATTCCCTGCTTTTTATAGTAGGCAAAGGCTCGCTCCATCTGCTCCTCGTAATGCGTGACACCCGCTGCAGTTTCATGATGGCCAATCAAGCGCAAGCCCTTTGACTGGGCATACTCGGTCGCGGCGTCGATATCGAAGCCGACCACAGGCTCATCAAACACGAAGGTTGGTTTGCGCTTCCACCACTCGCCTTCCCAGCCCTTATTCCAGCCTTCGACCAGCACACCGTCGATATCATGCTTGGCGGCAAAATCTATATACTGCTTGACGCGCTCCGTAGTCGCACCTTGATCCTCGCCAGGACTCCACGACTTGTTACCGATGTGCATCTCCCACCAAACACCCATGTATTTGCCCGGCTTCACATAGGATGAAACATCACCGAGCTTGTTCGGCTCGTTCAGATTCAATACCAAATCAGAATTGAGCAAATCGGCAGCGCTATCGGCGATTTGAATCGTGCGCCATGGTGTCTCCAGCGGTGTTTGCGCATAGACACGGGTTCCATCAGCCCAAGGAACCAAATCTGCCTTGAGGGTAATGTGATTTTCGGCGGTATTGCGCAGCGACATGCCGGCGTAGTCGATGAGCGCTGCTTCGTGCACAGCGATAGCGACATTATCCTCGACGCCGGTGAGAGTTAACGGTGTATGCGCCACATCGATACTGCTGAGCGCAGAATTTAGATATTGATACTCATAGTCCTGTTCACGGTATGCAGGAATCCACCAGGCATGGTAATTCCGTGCAAAGGCAAATTCGGTCAACTCGTCCTCAATGGAAAATTTATCCAACTGCTCTTGCTTGGGTATGACATAGCGGAAACCGACACCGTCATCAAACGCGCGAAAAACCACTTCAAACTTGCGCTTCAGCCCTGTTTTTTCAGCCAAGTAGAGGTGTAGCTCATTGTGCTCATCGCTCACGGTGGCACGCTCGCCCCAGACTGGTTGCCACTGCTTTCGCACTGTCTCCTTGTCTGCTTTTACAAGCTCCAAATCACCCGCCAGCTCGGGCTGGCCCTTTATCGCAAAGCCAAGCCTGGAGGGTTTGATAATAGCCTTATCGTTAAAGCTGATGGAGTATTCCAGGCCAGCAGGCTGGTTATTCACACTCACCCGAATGCGACCATCCGGCGACAACAAGTGTTGCTGATCAACCTGTTCGGCAAAGGCACCAAAGGTAGTGGATAACAAGAAAAATGCTAACAGCTTATGGCGTGAAAACATGTGGACTTCCTATTGTTGACATTATTGGTGGTAACATGCCTGCTTCCTTGCGCATTGCTCTCCCAGGCAGGAACTCAATCTCGGAGCCGAAACAGTCCCCCAAATAAAATTTGTAACCCGAGCATCGGAAATCTAGCTTGTAAATCAGGGATGGCTTTACTAACGAATGCCCCATTGCGCTTCCTTCTGGAGCAGAGCGAAAGCAGGTGAATAACTCTGGACGGGAAGCTGGAAGTGAAATTTCCCGTAACTCTGCAAGCCTTGGCAGGTAAAGCCATGGAAACCTCGACGCGCAGACGACGCTTTAAGCTTTGGGGTCTATATTCATCACAAGCCTGATTTGTCGCCGTTTCTTGTTGTTTTTGAACTTTGCCGGCCATAAAGCTGTGGCTATCATAATTCTGCGCCGGATAAGTTAACGTTAACTTAGCACTTGAAAATTTGTTTGCCAACCCGTTTTCATAGGGCAACCGTGCCAGACTTGCTTCCTGACTACGAAAAAGGCCAGCCATGCCACACTGCAGAGTCGTGGCACCACAAATTGAACTTGTGATGTGCATGGCTAGAACCAGGTTTCCATTTGCACCCCGAGCTGCCAAACACCACCGGATTTGAAACCCTTCTGCCCGAAATCGTCTGTTGTGCTGAAGTTATCGAGATCCTTGGACCAATTCATATAGGTGGCGAACAGGCGCAGTTCGGGACGGGTAAAGAAGTCCCCGGTCTCCGCCTTGAAGGTCGGCGCGAAGGTGATCTTCCAGAAGTCGCCGTTGGCCGTTTGCCGGCCATCATAACCACGCGCATCGAGGTCCATGGTCTGCCAGGTAAATTCGTAGAGCATTTCGAAGTTGCTGGTCAGCTCGTTGGCCAGCCGTACATTGAAGGTCAGATAGTTGTAATCGTCGTCGGGCACATATCGGTTCTTGCTCTTTTCGGCAATCAGGGCCGGCGCGATGCGCCAATCGTCGTTCAGACGGGTATGGCCATAAATCGCCAGGCGCAGCGTTTCGGCTTCATCGAGGAGTTCGCCATCGCCGCCGATGGTATTGACCTCCCCTCCCAGCCCCTTGCCGTACAGCAGCGCGGTCTTGAAGAAGCCTTCACCACCGAAAAAATCCGGCCGGTGATAGGCGAACATGCCGTGCCAGCCCTTTTCACCGGGACTGAACCCCGCCTTGTTCACTCGGCTGTCCTCGTCGGATAGCTTCCTCTTGTCACCGTTCAGCTTGTCATTGTTCTGGCCCGAAGAAATCGCGCTCAGCATGAGTTGCCAGCGATCGTCATCGAAATACTGGTTGAGGGTGGCGACATAAGTCCTAATGTCCTTGTTCGTCTCCGTGCCGAAATCGCCGTAGGAGCGACTCATCAGCGAGGCATTGAGGCGCCAGCCGTCGGTCGGCCGCACGTCGTAGATGCCGCCACCGGTTCCGGCCAGGAAAACAATGCCCCGGTCGAGCCAGTGGATGTCGTAATTGTCCCGGTCGAAACGCTTGCCGGCCCAGATGGTGGCGTCGCGCAACATGGGAATGTCCTGGAACGACGCCAGATTGCCGAGTTCGGCATATACCTGGCGAACGTTGAGCGAGCTATCGCCCGAGGTCCAGTCGTTGGGGGTTTCCACCCCATCGGCGATCGCAAACATGTACTTCGAGCGCGTGCCGTTGCTGGCCTGGGTTTCCTTCGAGAATTTCGCCTCCACGTAGGTGTCGACCTCATTGCCCAGCCGGCCGACGGACCCACCTATCGAGCCGGCGGGGGTCACGTTGGGGCCACCACGACCGCCGCCGCTTCCATTGGTCATCATGCCGGAACGGGCATAGGCGCCAAAGGAGAAGCCCTCCGTCAAGTCCTCGATCGAATCCACCGAAGACGCCAGTGTCGAGGTGCGGGTCTCCAGGGACTGCTGGCGTGCCTCGATCTGGGCGACTCGCTCGCTGAGCGACAGCTGTAATTGTGTGGGCAACGAGGAATTGACGGCGAACTGCCGGTCGAGCCGCTCGACCTCCCTGCGCAATCGAGCGGCATCGGCCTCGGCTGCCGCCGCCCGCCTCTCGGCGACGATGGTTCTGGCCTCGAGCCGGGCGAGACGCTCCTCGACGCTCGGCGCCGGTGCGGCAAGGAGATGGGTGGAGAGAAAAAGCAGGGAAAAGCCAGCCCAGGGGCGACAGGCCGCGGAATGCATGGGTAAACCTCTTGTTCTTGTAATAGGTACTGCCAGGACGCCTGCGAACCGGCCATCCCCTCGCGCGCCGCAGGCGACCCGGAAGGCCCGGATCGGCAAGTTCCTGCTGCGCACCGGGCAACGGAAAGCGGCCCTTCGCGACGTCCTCAACGCCTGCTTACGCTCCCCCGATCAAACGATTACGCTTGACAGCAAGCTGGGGGGAGTAGCGTAATACGCCTCGATGTTAACGTTACCTCCAATAAAAACAAGAGGGTTGTTCCATGCATCTCCCGTTCAAACGCGAGTACTGGCTGGTCAGTGGTCTGCTGTTCTTCTTCTTCTTCGCCTGGTCGTCGAGCTATTCGCTGTTCTCGATCTGGCTGCACCGGGTCATCGGCCTGAGCGGCACGGAAACCGGCTTCATCTTCGCCGCCAACGCCATCGCCGCGCTGCTCATCCAGCCCTTCTACGGCGCCCTGCAGGATCGCCTGGGCCTGTCCCGCAAGCTGCTGGTCTGGATTGGCGTGCTGCTCGCCTGTGCCGCGCCCTTCGCGATCCACGTCTACGCCGGCCTGCTGGCCCACAACGTGGTGCTCGGCGCCCTGGTCGGCGCCGCCTTCCTGGCCTTCGCCATGCTCGCCGGCGTGGGCGTCATCGAGTCCTACACCGAGCGGCTGTCGCGGCATGCCGGCTTCGAGTTCGGCACCACCCGGATGTGGGGCTCGCTGGGCTGGGCGGCCGCGACGGGCGTGGTCGGCGTGGTGTTCAACATCGACCCGGACATCGCCTTCTACATGAGCAGCGCCGCCGGCCTGGCGTTCCTGCTGATCCTCTCCCGGCTGGACATGGACGCCTTCAGGAACCACGAGGCGCAGGCCGGCGAGTCCACGCCGGTACGCACCGCCGACATCCTGCAGCTGCTGCGCCTGCCGCGCTTCTGGGCGTTCAGCCTGTTCCTGACCGGGGTTGCCGGGGTCTACATGATCTACGAGCAGCAGTTTCCGGTGTACTTCGCCTCCTTCTTCCCCACCCCGGAGGAAGGCACCCGCGCCTACGGTTACCTGAACTCCTCGCAGGTGCTGGTCGAGGCCGTGCTCATGCTGTTCGCGCCCTGGGTGGTCGCCCGCACCGGCGCCAAATACGGCCTGCTGCTGGCCGGCACCATCATGTTCGTGCGCATCCTCGGCTCCGGGCTGGCCACCGAGGCCTGGACCGTCGGCGCCTGCAAGATGCTGCACGCCATAGAGGTGCCGATCCTGCTGGTCGCGGTGTTCAAGTACATCTCCGTCAACTTCGACGCGCGGCTGTCGGCCACGCTCTACCTGGTCAGTTTCCAGTTCGCCCAGCAGCTGACCGCCATGCTGCTGTCGCCGGCGGTGGGCTACGGCTACGACAAGGTCGGCTTCGCCAGCGTCTACCTGCTGCTGGCCGGCCTGGTCGGCCTCTGCCTGCTGCTGTCCTGGTCGCTGCTGCGCGCGGACCCGTCGCGCAAGGCCTCCCGGGTGGCGGACAGCGCCCTGGCGCTGCCGGCCATCGCCCAGTCGGCCAACCACTACGAACCCTAGTGAGGAAAGGCCCCCGCAAAAGCCACTTCGCGTCATCCCCGTCCCGGCGGGGATGACGCCCCCGCTCAAGACCTTCCCACGCACCCTCAAGGATCACGACATGCCGGTTGACCTACTGGACGAGGCGCAGCGCGCCATCGAAACAACCCTGCCCGAGCGCGGCAACGACTACCGCCTCGGCTACCACCTGACGCCCCCCGCCGGCTGGATGAACGACCCGAACGGACTGGTGTATTTCCGCGGCGAGTACCATGTCTTCTACCAGCACCATCCGTATTCGCCCCAGTGGGGACCGATGTACTGGGGGCATGCCAGGAGCGCGGACCTGGTCCACTGGGAGCATCTGCCCATCGCCCTGGCCCCCGGCGACGCCTATGACCGGGACGGCTGCTTTTCCGGGTCGGCCGTGGTGGAGGGCGACACCCTGTACCTGATCTACACCGGGCACCGCTGGCTGGGCGAGCCGGGCAATGACGAGCACGGCATACAGCAGGTCCAGTGCCTGGCCAGCAGCACGGACGGCATCACCTTCACCAAGCACGGGGTGGTGATCGAAACGCCGCCGCATCCGGACATCATGCATTTCCGCGATCCCAAGGTCTGGCGGCGCGGCGACCACTGGTGGATGGCGCTCGGCGCCCGCCAGGGCGACGACCCGCAGCTGCTGCTCTATCGCTCCCGGGACCTGCGCCAATGGGAATGCCTCGGCCGCGCCCTGGAGGGCCGGCGGCAGCCCGACGGCTACATGTGGGAGTGCCCGGACCTGTTCGAGCTGGAGGGGCGCGACGTCTTCCTGTTCTCGCCGCAGGGCCTGGAGCCCGACGGCTACGAGCGCTGGAACCTGTTCCAGAACAGCTATCTCCTCGGCCGGCTGGGCGAGAACGCCTGCTTCGTCGCGGAGACCGAACTGCGCGAGATCGACCACGGCCACGACTTCTACGCGGCGCAGACCCTGCTGGCGCCGGACGGGCGCCGCCTGCTCTGGGCCTGGATGGACATGTGGCAAAGCCCGATGCCGAGCCAGGCCCACCACTGGTGCGGCGCGCTGTCCCTGCCGCGCGAGCTGAGCCGCGACGGCGACCGGCTGCGCATGCGCCCGGCCCGCGAGCTGACGGCGCTGCGCCAGTCCCGGCAGGCGCTGGCGATCGGCACGCTCGAGGCGCAGAGCCGCAGGCTCGCGGTGCGCGGCGCCCTGCTGGAGCTCGAACTGGAACTGGAGCTGACCGGCAGCACGGCCGAGCGCTTCGGGCTGGCCCTGCGCTGCAGCGACGACGAACGGGAGCGCACCCTGCTGTATTTCGACGCCATGGCCCGGCGCCTGGTGCTCGACCGGCAGCACTCGGGGGCCGGCGTGAGCGGCGTGCGCAGCGTGCCGATCGCGCCGGGGCAGGCGCGGATCGCCCTGCGGATCTTCCTCGATCGTTCGTCCATCGAGGTGTTCGTCGACGA
Source organism: Azotobacter chroococcum (assembly GCF_002220155.1). Lineage (NCBI taxonomy): Bacteria > Pseudomonadati > Pseudomonadota > Gammaproteobacteria > Pseudomonadales > Pseudomonadaceae > Azotobacter > Azotobacter chroococcum. The sequence goes on from NZ_CP011835.1 coordinate 4,503,337, forward strand.
CGGCGCCTACACCCTGAGCAGCCGCATCTACCCGCGCCCCGACAGCCTGGGCGTGAGCGCCTTCGCCGTCAACGGGCGTGGGGTGTTCGGCGAGGGTACGGCCTGGAGCCTGGCCGACCTCAAGCTCTGAACGGTCTCCCTGGCGTCGTGCGTGCCGCCTGCCATCGTGTTGGCTGCATGGGCACGGAGCCCGGGGTGGCCTGCTACGTGCCCGACGACGAGGACGGCCAGTACCGAGCCGTGCGCCAAGCGTTCGAGCGCGGCTATCGCCGCCGCTTGCATGCTAACCGAAAACGAGGGGAGGACCGTCGGTCTCACCGTGGTCGATGTATGGCACCTTGAGTTGGTGCAACTGATCGAGCGGCTTGCCCGCCAGCACGTCGACAACTTGGATATCGTGCTCATCAGCAAATTCATCACCAGAGGTGTTTCACGGCTCTGTTGAATCTTTGGGACGAACAAAAAAATTAACGAGGGTTCTCATCGTGGAAACGAAGTGGTGGCATAACGCCGTGGTGTATCAGATCTACCCACGCTCTTTCGCCGACGCCAATGGCGACGGCACCGGCGACCTCGCAGGCATCATCGGCAAGCTCGATTACCTGCAGACGCTGGGCATCAATGTGATCTGGCTGTCGCCGGTATTCCGCTCACCGATGGACGACCACGGCTACGACATCTCGGACTACTGCGACATCGCCCCGGAATTCGGCACGCTCGCGGAGATGGAAATGCTGATCGCCGAGGCCGCGCGGCGCGACATCCGCATCCTCATGGACCTGGTCGTCAACCACACCTCCGACGAGCATCCCTGGTTTATCGAGGCGCGCAAATCCAGGGACAACCCCTACCGCGACTATTACATTTGGCGCGCACCCCGCACTGATGGCTCCGCGCCGGATGAACAGCGCTCGAACTTCGGTGGCAGCGCTTGGGAATTCGACACGACGACCGGCGAGTACTACTTCCATCTGTTCTCGAAGCGCCAGCCGGACCTGAACTGGGCCAATCCGCAGGTGCAGCAGGAAGTGCACCGGATGATGAACTGGTGGCTGGACAAGGGCATCGGCGGATTCCGCATGGACGTCATCGACCTGATCGGCAAGGACGTCGATCGCGGCATCACGAGCAACGGCCCGCGCCTGCACCAGTTGCTGCAGGAGATGAACGCCACGACCTTCGGCGCACGCGACGTGCTGACGGTCGGCGAGACCTGGGGCGTGACGCCGGAGATCGCCAAGCTGTATTCGGAGCCTGCCCGCCGCGAATTGTCGATGGTGTTCCAGTTCGAGCACATCACCCTGACCTGGGACCGGCAGGACGGCAAATGGACGCCGCGCGCCTTCGACCTGCGCGAATTCAAGGGGGTCATCGGCAAGTGGCAGAAAGCCCTCGCCGACACCGGCTGGAACTCGCTGTTCTGGAACAACCATGACCTGCCGCGCGCGGTGTCGAGCTACGGCGATCCCGGCCGCTACCGGGTCGAGTCGGCGAAGATGCTTGCAACCGCGCTGCATTTCTTGAAGGGCACGCCCTACATCTATCAGGGCGAGGAAATCGGCATGACCAACGTGCGCTTTGAGTCGGTCGAGGATTACCAGGATGCCGAATCGCTGGGCCTATACCGCGAGCGCATTGCGACGGGCGTGTCACATGAGGCGATGATGGAAGGCATCTACGCCAACAGCCGTGGCAACGCACGTACGCCAATGCACTGGGATGCGAGCGAGCATGCCGGCTTTTCGCACGGCAAGCCGTGGATGAAGATCAATCCCAATTATCGCGAGATCAATGTCGCCGCCGCGCTCGATGATCCGGGCTCGATCTTCCATCACTACCGCACGCTGATCCGGCTGCGCAAGGAGTACCCGGTGATCGTCTACGGCGACTACCGGCCGCTTCTGGACGCGCATCCGCAGGTCTTCGCCTACGAGCGCCAGCTTAGCGACCAGCGCATCGTGGTCATCAACAACTTTTCCGGGCAGCTGGTCGAGCTTGAGCTGCCGGCCGATCTGCGCGACCTCGCGGGCGAAAGCCTGGTGAGTAACTACGGGCCCCGCAACGTGCTTGGGCAGCACCTGACACTGCAGCCCTACGAGTCCTTTGCCATCGCGCTGGACACACAGACGACTTGACGCCCGTCTTGGCAGCATCCATGACGCGGACCGCTGCGGGGTGTCCAGCGGAACCCGTTCGGTGCCGAAGCCGGCCAGCGCCGGTTCCTCAGCTCTGAGCGATCTCATTGCGCCATCTGTGCCGCCTGCCATCGTGTTGTCATGCTTTCACCGGGCATGACATCATGCCCGGCCATACAGGCAATGGCACCCGCGCATGGCTTCGGTCAAAGATGTCGCACGGTTGGCGGGGGTCTCCCCGATGACCGTGTCCCGAGCGATCAACACCCCGGAAAAGCTCAACCCGGAAACCCTGGCGAAAGTCCGCCAGGCCATCGAAGCCCTGAACTACGTGCCCAGTCTTTCCGCCCGCAAGATCCGCGGCGGCCATTCCAGCGGCAAGACCATCGGCGTCTTCGCGCTCGACACGGCGACCACCCCCTTCGCCGTGGAAATGCTGCTCTCGGTGGAACGCACCGCCCGGGAACACGGCTGGAACGTGTTCATCCTCAACGTGTTCGAAATCCCGCTGAACCCGCAAACCATCGACCTGATGCTGTCGCACCGGCCGGACGGCATCGTGTTCAGCGCCATGCAGCTGCGCGAACTGGAGATTCCCCCGGCGCTGCGCAGCAAGCCGCTGGTGCTGAGCGGCTGCATGAGCACCGAGCCCGGCGTGGCCTGCTACGTGCCCGACGACGAGGACGGCCAGTACCAGGCCGTGCGTCAGGCGCTGCAACGCGGCTATCGCCGCCCGCTGTGCATCAACCTGCCGCGCCACAGCCTGGCCTGGAAGCTGCGCCAGCAGGGCCTGTCGCGCGCCCTCGCGGAGGCCGGCATCGCCCCGCAGAGCGTCCGCCAGTACGACCTGTCGACCGACGACGCCTACGGGGAAACCATCGCCGAGCTGGAGCGCCAGCTGAGCGAGTCGCACGGCAAACCGGCTTTCGACCTGCTGGTCTGTGGCAACGACCGCATCGCCCTGGTCGCCTACCAGTACCTGCTCAGCCGCGGCCTGCGCATCCCGGCCGACGTGGCGGTGCTCGGCTACGACAACATGGTGGGCGTCGCCGAACTGTTCTATCCGCCGCTGAGCACCGTGCAGCTCCCCTACTACGAGCTGGGCCGCCGCGCCGCGCTGCACCTGATCGAGGAGCGCGACGAGCCCTTCATCCACTGGGTTCCCTGCCCCGTCGTGGATCGCCAGTCCTGGTGAGCCGTGCCGCCGTAGCGGCACGCTGGCTGCGGATCGGTACGCCCAAGGCTCGCGCCAGGCCGGCAGCGCCTGGTTTCGCAATATGGACACAAGCCTGTCCGCCGCCCTTGCCGCTCTCCGAGAGTGTGATATTTTTTTGACATCATTGTTTTGACACGCCTTGCATGCCCGGCATTCCTTCCCCTGCCGCCCTGCCCCCCATGCCCTCACGGAACGAAAAGAAGGCAACTCCCATGAAAAGAAGAACATTCCTGCTCGCCACCCTGGCCGCCCCTGCCAGCCTCGCTCTCCAGGACACAGCCCAGGCCGCTAGCTATCCCAGCAAACCGATCGAGCTGGTGGTGCCGAACATCGCCACCGGCAGCACCGACATGGTCGCCCGGACGTTCGCCAGGCACGCCGAGAAGCGGCTCGGCAAGCCGCTGGTGATCGTGCGGATCACCGGAGCGGGCGGCTACAACGGCTCGCGCGCGGTGCACGAGGATCAGTCCAAGGGCTACAAGGTGCTGCTGACCCACCAGGGCCTCGTCGCCAACTACCTGACCAAGGTGGCGCCCTACTCCTACGACGGCTTCAAGGTCGGCCCGGTGGTCGCCGAAGACGCCACCGTGGGCCTCTACGTGTCCGGCAGGTCGAAGATCAAGTCGATCAACGACCTGCTCGCCAAGGCCAGGGCCGAGCCGGGCAAGGTCAAGGCCGCCACCGAATACGGCACCTACAACCACTTCATGTTCCTCAAGCTGCAGAAGGAACAGGGCGTGAAGTTCCAGATGGTGGAAATCCCCGGCGACGCCGGCAGGATTCCCGCGCTGCTCGGCGGCAGCGTCGACGTCATCGCCAAGATCTATTCGGGCACCGAGGACTACCTCAAGTCGGGCGACTTCGTGCTGCTCGGCGAGCCGAACGGCACGCGCGCGCCGAACGCCCCGCACGTGCCGACCTACAAGGAGCAGGGCGTCGACTTCACCTTCCCGCCTTACCTGTTCACCCTATTCTTCAACCGGGACACCCCCGACGACGTCGTGGAGCAGTGGGCGGAGGTCGCCCGGGAAGTGACCTCGGACCCGGCCTACCGGAAAGAGATCGCGGCGCTGGGCATGGCCGTCGCCTACAGGTCGCCGCAGGAAAACACCGCCGCCTATGCCGCCATCCAGAAGACCATGGCGGAACTGGCGAGCGGAGCGGAGTCCTTCGCCCGGCAGTGACAGCCGGGTCCCCGAAGCGACCGGAAGCGCCCGAACCGGCCCCCCAACCAATCCGCCACAGGAGGCATCCGAAACGTCCCCTGATCCCGGCCGGGCCTTTCGCGGCTCGAGGCTCGGCCGGTTCATCGTCATCCGCCGGCACCGGCCCGAAGCCGGGACGGCCATGACACCTGCAATCCCGCGCACCGACATCAATAACAAGAAGGTGAATCACGTGAAAAAAACCACACTCCTGCGTGCCACCCTGGCAGCCGTCGTCGGCCTTGCCCTCCAGGGCGCGGCCCAGGCCGCCGACTATCCGAGCAGACCGGTCGAGCTGGTGGTGCCGGCCGCCGCCACCGGTGCCTCCGACCTGAGCGCCCGGGTCTTCGCCAAGTACGCCGAAAAGCTGCTCGGCAAGCCGGTGGTGGTGGTCAGGATCAATGGCGAAGGCGGCTACAAGGGCTCGCGCTCGGTCCACGAGGACCCGTCCAAGGGCTACAGGGTGCTCTATACCCACCAGGGCCTCGTCGCCAACTACCTGACCCGGATGGCCCCCTATTCCTACGACGGCTTCAAGATCGGTCCCTCGGTTGTCGAAGACGCCACCCTGGGGCTCTACGTGTCCGGCAAATCGGGGATCACGTCGATCGGCGACCTGCTCGCCAGGGCCAGGGCCAAGCCGGGCAAGCTCAAGGCCGCCACCGAATACGGCACCATCAGCCATTTCATGTTCCTCAAGCTGCAGAAGGAGCAGGACGTGACGTTCAGGCTGATGGACACCGGCGGGGACGCCGCCCGGCTCGCCGCGCTGATCGGCGGCACCGTCGACGTCATGGCCAAGGTCTATTCGGGCACCCAGGAATACCTCCAGTCGGGCGACTTCGTGCTGCTCGGCGAGCCGACCGGCACGCGCGCGCCGAACGCCCCGCATGTGCCGACCTACCGGGAACAGGGGGTAGACTTCACCTTCCCGCCCTACCTGTGGACCCTGTTCTTCAGCCAGAACACGCCCCAGGCCGTCGTCGACACCTGGACCGGGATCGCCCGCGAAGTGACCGCGAATCCGGCCTACCGGAAGGAGATCGAGGCGCTCGGCATGGCCTGGACCTACAGGTCGCCAGAGGAAAGCACCGCCGCCTATGCCGACACCCAGAAGGCCTGGGCGGCACTGGCGGCCGGGACGGCGGCCGTCGCCCGGCAGTGAGGCCCGGCGGATGTCCGCCGCCGATCGACGGCGGCGGACATCCGCGCCGCGACGCCGGCATTGGGCCACAATCCAGCTACAGGGCGCCTGACGCAATCTGGACGCATGCTCCAGATCGGTGCAAGCTGCCCCACCCCGCCCAGCCTGCCTCGCCAAGGAATGGTGCTGATGCTCGACTCTGCTTCATTCGGCACACCGACGGAAATCGTCGGCGAATCGGCCCGCTTCCGCAGCCTGCTGAGCCTGGTCGAGCGCATCGCCCCCACCACGCACACCCTGCTGATCTGCGGCCCCACCGGCTCGGGCAAGGAAGTGGTGGCGCGACGGGTACACGCGCAGGGCCTGCATCCCGGGCAGCCCTTCGTCGACGTCAACTGCGGAGCGATTCCGGAAAACCTCATCGAGTCGGAACTGTTCGGCCATGCCCGTGGCGCCTTCACCGGGGCGACCAGCCAGCGCCCCGGCTACTTCCAGCAGGTCGGTCGCGGCACGCTGTTTCTCGACGAGATCGGCGAGCTGCCGCTGGCCCTGCAGACCCGCCTGCTGCGGGTGCTGGAGACCCGCAGCTTCCGCCCGATCGGCGCCAGCGAGTCGCTGCGCTTCGAGGGCCGGGTGGTCGCCGCCACCCACCGCGACCTGCAGGCCATGGTCCGCGAAGGCCGCTTCCGCGAGGATCTCTACCACCGCCTGACGGTGTTCGTACTCGAGGTGCCCGGCCTCGACCAGCGCCGCGAGGACATCCCGGCGCTGGTGACGCACTTCGCCGCCCGCCAGCCACGGCCGCTGTCGTTCTCCGAGGTGGCGCTCGAGCGGCTGCGCCAGGCGCCCTGGCCGGGCCATGTGCGCCAGCTGCGCAACCTGATCGACCGGCTGGGCGTGCTGGCCCTCTCCGAGCGGATCGGCCTCGCCGAACTGGAGCCCTTCCTGGCGCCGTCCCAGAACGCTTCCGCCGAACAGGACGAGCTGGCCGACGCCCTGCTGGCGCTGGAAGGCGACAACAAGCTGCAGGCGGCCGAGAACCTGCTGATCGACCGGGCGCTGCAGCGCAGCGGCGGCAACAAGAGCGCGGCCGCCCAGCTGCTGGGCGTCAGCCGCAAGGTCGTCGAGCGGCGCCTGAAGTCCCGCGAGAGCCGCGGCCAGGATGCCGAACTCCTGCTCGAGGAAGGCCGCCGGCGGGTCGAGGCGGCGGAATTCCGCGAGGCGATCCCGCCACTGCGCCGCTGTCTCGACCAGTTGAGCCGGCGCGACGGGGCACACGTCCTGCAGTTCGAGGCCTACCGCCTGCTCGGCGTCAGCCTGCGCAGCGTGAACGGCTGGTTGTGCGCCGAGGCCTGCGCCTGCTACGAAGCGGCCCTGCAGGCGGGAGAGGGCCTGGGCTACGGCAGCGAGCTGGCCTCCATGCAGTTCGGCATCTGGGTCACCCAGCTGATGACCCTGGAGCTGGGCAGGGCCCGCGCCACGGCGCAGGACATGCTGCAGCGCGCCCGCGACCTCGGCAGTCCGGCCGCCCTCGACGAGGCCCACGTGGCCATGGCCAACACCCTGTTCTGGCTGGGCGACTGCGAGGAAGCCCTGGCCTGCCTGGCCCGCGGCGGACTGCTGCAGGGCGGCGAGGACGAGGCGCGCAGCGGCCTGCAGGGCTTCGACCTGGTCGCCCTGGCGCTGACCTTCGAGGGCCTGGCGGCCTTCCAGCTGGGCGCCTTCGCCCGGGCGCGCCAGGCCATGCAGCGCCTGCTGCTGCGCTGCGGGGAGGACAACCCGCATCCCTTCAACCGGGCCCTGGCCCTGCAGGGCGCCGTCTGGCTGGCCTGCCTGTTCGAGGACCGGGAGCGCCTCGGGCCGCTGGCGGCGGACCTGGACTCCCTCTCCGAGCAGCACGGCTTCACCTTCTACCGGGGCATCGGCCAGGTCTTCCGCGGCTGCCACATGGGCTCGCTCGGCGCCTTCGACGAGGCCGAGCGCTTCATGCTCGAGGGCTACCAGAGCCACATGCTCAACCACGGCGGCCGCCTGTTCCATTCCTTCCAGGCCTGGCAGCGCGGCGAGCTGCTGCTGCAGGCCGGACGTCCCGCCGACTGCGAAAGCCTGCTGGCCCATGCGCTGGACCTGGCCCTGGAGCACCAGGAGCGGACCTATCTGGGCGAGCTGCAGACCCTCAAGGCGCGGGCCCGCTGGGCACAGGGCGACCCGGACGGCGCCGAGCAGGAGCTGCGCAGCGCCCTGTCCACCGCCATGGCGCTGGGCTCGGTGTCCGCGCGCATAGCCGCCGCCACCCAGCTCGCCCTGCTGCTGCGCCAGACCCGCCGCGCGCAGCAGGCCGCCGAGCTGCTCGCCCGGGCGCTGCGCGGCGTCGCCCCGGAGGCGCCACCGCCGAGCCTGGCCCGGGCGCTGCAACTGCTCGCGGAGCTGGGCACCGGCCACTGATCACGCACCACAACCATGCAAGACAAGGAGTGACACATGGCGTTTGAACTCGGTCCCCAGGACCTGGAAGCATTGCTGCTGGGCGGGGCCTTCTTCGGCAGCGGCGGCGGCGGCACCATCACCTCCGCCCGCCACCTGGCGGCGAACTTCCACGCGGGCGACTACTACCCCAGCCAGCGCGTGCGGGTGGTGTCGGTGGAAGAGGCCGGCGACGGGGACACCGTGATGGTCGCCTACATGGGCGCCCCCGAAGCGATCAACAGCACCACCTATCCCATCGGTCCCGTGGCCGCAGCCCGGCAGGTGCAGGCGCGCCTGGCGGCCCAGGGCCGCCGGCTGGCCTATGTGGTGTCCCCGGAAAGCGGCGCCCTCGGCTTCGTCGTCGCCTGTCTGGTGGCCGCCAAGCTGGGACTCGCGGTGGTCGACGCCGACGGCGCCGGGCGCGCCGTGCCCTCGCTGCCGATGCTGACCTACGCCGCCGCCGAGATCAGCCCGCGGCCGACCTTCCTGGTCAGCCAGGGCGAACTGTGCGTGGAGCTGGACGTGACGCCGCGCAGCGGCATCAACGGCGATCCGGCCCACCAGCAGGACGTCTCGGTGATCGTCGAGCAGATGACCCGGCCGATCGTCGCCGCCGCGCAGTTCGGCGAGTTCGGCGGCCTGGCCATGTGGATCATGAGCCCGGCCGAGCTGCCCGCCGCGCTGCCGATCCGCGCTACCCTGTCCCGAGCGCTGCAGCTGGGCCGCGCCCTGCAGGCCGGAGAGATCGGCAGTGCGGCGGCCATGATCGACTACCTCGACAAGGCGTTCGGCATCCTCGCCCGGGCGATCTCCCAGCCCGGCGAGCTGGTCGCCGCCGAAGTGGATACCACCGGCGGCTTCGACCTCGGCAAGGTCCACCTGCAGGCCGGAGCGCGCCGCTACACCGTGGTCTACCAGAACGAATCGCTGCTGGCCTGGGACAGCGCGCGTCCCGCCCCCATCCTGCTGGCCCCCGACAGCCTGGCGTACTTCGTCGAGGGCCCGGGCCAGGCGGTGTATTCCAACGGCGACCTGGTGCTGGCCGATGGCAGCCTCAACCCCGAGGTCAGGCAGCGCACCGTCACCCTGCTCGCCTGGCAGGCCGACCCCGCGCTGCGCACGCCGGGCGGACTGATCCTCGACTCCTTCCGGCAGCTGCTGGCCAGCATGGGCTATCTGGGCCCCTACGTGCCGGTCGGCGAACTACAGCGGGACCGCGCGGAGGTCGGCGCATGAACGCTCCCATCCGTATCGCCGTGCTGGTCCCGGCGGCGACCGACGCCTACAACGCGCGCATCCTGCAGGCCATCGATCCGGTGGTGCCGGCCGACGTGCAGGTGGAAATCCGCGCCATCGCCGCAGGCCATGCCTGCATCGAGAACCGCACCAACTGGCTGCAGAACGGCATGCCGGTGGTGGAACTGGCGCGCCAGCTGGAACAGGAAGGCTTCGACGGCATCTGGCTGACCGACTTCGACATGTGCGGCGTCGAGGCCGCCCGCGAAGTCATCGACATCCCGATCGTCGGCGGCTTCCCGACCTCGGCCTTCAGTGCCCTGGCCCTGAGCCAGCGCTTTTCCATCATCACCGTGCTGCAGAGCACCCTGGCCATGCAGCGCGGCCACGTCCTGAGCTATGGCCTCAGCGAGTCGTTCGCCTCGATCCACGCCGTGGACTGCAACGTGGCCGACCTCGGCAACCTCGACGTGGTGGTCGCCCGGACCTTCGAACAGGCCCTCAAGGCGGTCCGCGAGGACGGCGCGCAGTCGCTGCTGCTGGGCTGCACCGGCTTCGTCGACGTGGCCGGCCGGGTCGCCACCCTGCTGGAGGAAACCCTGGGCAGCTACGTCCCGGTCATCGACCCGAACCAGGCCGGCTTCGGCTTCCTGGTCTCCCTGGTGCGCATGAAGCTGCGCCCCAGCCGGCTGACCTACAGCAAGATCACGACCCTCTAACCTGCCTGCATCGCCTTGGCGCCCCCGTCCGGGGGCGTTCCCTGCCTCCATGTCCGGGCCGGACCGCCCTGTCCGGACATGGATGACTTCGTCCATCCGGCCCGCGCCGCCCTGGCTGGATTCGTCCATTCTTTTCCGCCAAACTCCCAAAGCGAACAAATAAATCAATAAAAATCAATAAGTTGACCACATGGAACAGGCCTTGCTTCAGGGATTGCCGACAAAGACGCCAACGCCACCGGCGTATTGGCCCTGTCCGCCGGGCATGTCCCTTTCATGCCCCGTCCATTTCCGGTGCAGCAGAGAGTTCTTCCATGTGCATCAACATCGCAATCGGCAGGGAAGCGAGCACGGACAACCAGATCATGGTTTGCCGCAACGAGGATGGCCGCGGTCATCGCTGGAACCGCTACCTCGCCTATCGGAGCGAGCCGGAATACGCCAGTCCCCTGGTCGTGCACGAGGGGATCTGGACCCTGGGCAACGGCCTCGGCGTGCCCCTGCCGGCCAACGGCTTCGCCTACAGCGCCATGCCCGATGCGCAACCCCATCGCGCAGCCAGGTGCCATCTCCACGAGGGACGCGGGATCAACGAGAACAACGTCGCCGTTTCGACGACCAACGCCCGGCGCCTGAACCCGCAGGCCATGGCCGCCGATCCGCTGCTGGCCGAGGCCGGTATCGAGGAAGCGGTGATTCCCACCCTGCTGCTGCCGCAGGCCCTGAGCGCCCGCCATGGCGTGGAACTGCTGGGCTACTACATCGAGCGCTACGGCGCCAGCGAAGCCTGCGGCGCGATTCTCGCCGACGCCTTCGAGGCTTGGTACCTGGAGACCGGTTCGGCGCATCACTGGATCGCGGTGCGGATTCCCGCCGACAGCTACCTGGTCGCGGCCGGCACCATGCGCGTCCATGACGTCGACCTCGACGGGGCCGGCGTGCTGCATTCCCGCGGGCTGTTCGAGTTCGTCACGGAGCACCGCCTGCTGGCCGATCCCGACCGCCGGCGCTTCGATTTCGCCGGAGCCTTCGGCGTCCCCGGCAGCCCCCACGACGCCGAACGGATCTGGCTCACCCAGAAGCACCTGAGCTCCTCGCAACGCCAGGGCCCACGACAGCCGCGCTATCCGCTGTTCCTGAAGCCCGATGGCCGGCTCTGCGTCACCGATGTGATGACGGTGTTGCGCGGCACCAGCATGTGGAGGGTGTTCGAAGGCGGTACGGGCCGGCCGAGCGCGCACGACAGGACCGAGGCGAGCCACATCGTCTGCCTGAGCGCGGACATGCCCACCGAACTGCGCGGGCTGATCTGGCAGACCCTCGGCTCGCCCCTCGGCACCCCCTACCTGCCGCTCTACCACGCGATGCAGGACATCCCCCGCGAACTGGACCGGGGTTCCGACCCGCAGGGCGGCCCCCCCGCCTACCGGGCCTTCCGCAGCCTCCTTGCACTGGCCGGCAGCGAAACGCCCGGGCATCTCTCCGCGCTGCAGGCCATGTGGCATGCCCAGGAGCAGGAGTTCGTCTTCCAGCAGCACCACCTGAAGCAGATGCTGCTCTCCATGTACCTGCAATCGCCGCCGAGCGCCCTCGCCTTCGCCCAGCACTACAGCACCGGCTGCATCCTGCAGATGGTGGAAAAGGCCCACCGCGAACGCCAGCGCCTGATGGCGCGCCCCCCGGAAAAGACCGGCAACGCGTAGGCGGCCTGCGCGGAACGGCGAGCCGGGCTGCACGCCTGCGTCCAGTGGAGACGCAGGCTCGAAGGCCTGTCAGCCGGCCTGCCCCGCAGCCCGTCGGAATCACCGGGCCCCGTCCGGGAACCTTCTAGACTCGACTCTCCAAGGAAACCCAAGGGAGATCGAACATGCGTTCCTGGAAATTCGCGCTCGCCGTCCTGGTGCTCGCCGGCACCGCCTGCAGCAACATCCCCTCCTCGGAAACCCGCCATTCGGGCTTTCTCGACGACTACAGCCGGCTGGTCAAGGACCCCTACTGGGACAACAGCGAGTACTGGGTCAAGCCAGGCCTGAACCTGCGCCAGGACTACGACAAGCGGATCGTCCTCGAACCGGCCCGCTATTACGTGGACCCCGACACCCAGAAGCTGATCGCCGAGCGCGGCGAGGAAACCGCCAAGGTCCTGTCCCATCTCAATCTGGCCATCCGTCGCGAACTGCAGGCCGGCGGCTACCAGCTGGTGACGTCCGGCGATGCGCGCAGTCTGCGCGTGCGCCCGGCGATCACCGGGCTGATCCGCAACGCCCGCGACATGAAGGTTGGCGAATACCTTCCGATCGGTTTTCTGATCGGCGCCGGCATGCAGCTCGCCGGCGTGCGCGACCAGCAGGTACGGATCTTCTTCGAAACCGAGATCCGCAACGCCAGGACCGGGGAAGTCCTCGGCCAATCGGTCAGCGCCGCCAGCGGCAACGAGGTCTCGCCCTCGGTCAAGGCCAGCGCCAGCGACACCTACCAGGCCCTGGACGACTGGGCCAAACAGGTGCGCGAACGTCTGGACCGGGCCTATAGCGAGACCAAGGGCCAGGCCTCGCGCTGAACGGAAGGGAAATGGACGAGCCGCCCTGCGGGCGCCGGACAACGCGATCCGGCGCCCGCAGGGCGGCTTCAGACGCCGGGCAGATGATCGAGGTTGATCGGATCGCCGGGGTGTATCCCCAGCTTTTCGCGAATGTCCCGGAACATGGCGTCGTATTCGCCATGCTCGCGCAGGACCGGCCCGAAGCGCGGCTGGAAGCCGTTGCGCACGGCGATCTGGGTCAGCGCATTCATGAAGTCGAAGGCCATGTCGCGGTGCAGCTCGCATTCATCCGCAAAGGATTTGCCGTCGATCTCGCCCTCCATGCGCAGGTGCAGCATCGGCCCCTCCTGGGGATCTTCGCGCACCTCGTAATAGACATCGCAGGTGAAGGCCTGGCGGTTGAGCTTGTCCACCTTCTGCTCGCGATGCACATGACCGGGTGTGAACATGGGAGTCTCCTTGCAGTGTGAAAACACGATTCGGGAACCCACCCACTGTCGGCCGGCGGGCTCCGCCCGGACTCAGTGTAGGCACTCCGCCGCCGCCCGCACCGCTGAGCGACATTCGGCCACGAGCGCAGCACAAGGCGGTAAGAGCCATGTACCGCCGACCGGAAAAAAGGCAGCCAGAAGAAACCAGACGAGCGGCATGGTCAATTTGATGTCGCTGCCTAGACTGAGCCTCGAATCACGACTTTTGGGGCATGAGCATGGACATCGCAGCCCGGCTGGCACGCAGCCAGGATATTTCCGGCAAGGCCAAGAAACTCTTCGAAAAACGCGCCCGGATCGCCCAGGAAAACCTCAGGGAACGGGTGCGCACGGCCTGGGAGAAGGAAATGGCCGGCCTGACGGCCAAGCCCCTCACGCCCTGGAGCCTCTGGAACGCCTGGTACCGCTATGGCGTGGACGCTACCCAGCGCTCGGTACTGTTCTGGGACACCCTGCGCCAGCGCGGCAACAACTATCTGGAGCACCTGCAGCAGGGCCAGCCGCCCCTGCTGCATTTCGACTACGAGACGGTGCTGGACGGGCGCACCTTCGAGCGCCCGGTCAACTACGCCCTGCTGCGCATCCTGCCGCCCCCCGGGGTGCAGCTGGACCCCAGGCTGCGGCCCTACATGATTCTCGACCCGCGGGCCGGGCACGGCCCGGGGATCGGCGGCTTCAAGGACGACTCCCAGGTGGGGGTGGCCCTGCGCGAGGGGCATCCGGTGTACTTCGTGATCTTCTTCCGCGAGCCGGAGCCAGGCCAGACCCTGCTGGATGTGTGCGCCGCCGAGCAGCGCTTCGTGCGCAAGGTGCGCGAGCTGCACCCGGACAGCCCCAAGCCGGTGCTGGTCGGCAACTGCCAGGGCGGCTGGGCGGCGATGATGCTGGCCACCTCGGACCCGGACGCCACCGGCCCGGTGGTGATCAACGGCTCGCCGATGTCCTACTGGGGCGGCGCCTGGCAGGAGGGCGAGGGCGACAACCCCATGCGCTACGCCGGCGGACTGCTCGGCGGCACCTGGCTGGCCTCCTTCGCCTCCGACCTGGGCAACGGCGTCTTCGACGGCGCCTGGCTGGTGCAGAACTTCGAGAGCCTGAACCCCGCCAACACCTACTGGGACAAGTACTACCACCTGTTCGCCAACATCGACACCGAGCCGCCGCGCTTCCTGGAGTTCGAGCGCTGGTGGGGCGGCTACTTCCTGATGAACCGCGAGGAGATCGAATGGATCACCCGCAACCTCTTCGTCGGCAACAAGCTCTGGTCCGGCGAGACCCGCAGCGGTAGCGGCAAGGCCTTCGACCTGCGCGACATCAAGTCGCCGATCATCCTGTTCGCCTCCCTGGGCGACAACATCACCCCGCCCCAGCAGGCCTTCAACTGGGTGGCGGACGTCTACGGCAGCACCGAGGAGATCAAGGCCCGCGGCCAGGTCATCGTCGGCCTGCTGCACCAGGACATCGGCCACCTGGGGATCTTCGTGTCCGGCAAGGTGGCCCGCAAGGAACACGCGCAGATCGTCGAGGTGCTGAAATCCATCGAGATGCTGCCCCCCGGCCTGTACGGCATGTCCATCAGCGAGCACAGGGGCAGCGGCGGCCAGGTGGAGTACGCGGTGGAGTTCCACGAGCATCGCCTGGAGGAGATTTCTGCCCGGCTCAACCGCCTGCAGCGGGCCGACGAGAAGCCCTTCGAGGCGGTGGCCGCGCTGTCCGAGTTCAACCAGCGAGCCTACCAGATCTTCGCCCAGCCCCTGGTGCAGGCCCTGTCCAGCGAGCGCTCCGCCAAGGCGTTGCGGGAGTTTCACCCCCTGCGGGTACAGCACTGGGCCATTTCCGACCGCAATCCCTGGCTCTGGTGGCTGGGCCCCGCCGCCGCGGCGGTCAAGGCGCAGCGCCAGGCAGCGGATACGGACGATCAGCCCCACCACAGCGAGAAGCTGGCCTCCGAGCTGATCAGCGCCTCCCTGGACTATTACCGGGCGATGCGCGATGCCCTCGGCGAGGCGATGTTCTTCCAGACCTACGGCAACCTGTTCGCCCTGTACCTGGCCGACCGGCCCGGCGCGGAGCAGCCGGTCGCGGCCGGCGTGGCCGAGCCGCGGGAACAGCCCTTCATCCAGGAAACCCTGGCCGCCATCGGCGAAGGCGGCTACAGCGAGGCCTTCGCCCGGGTGGCGGCCCTGCTCACCGGCAAGGGCGACGTGCCCCTGTCGCGACTGGTGACGAAGCAGGAAATCGCCCGGGACTACGTCGATCTGCTGCCCACCCTGCCCGCCGAGGAGTGGCGGCGTATCCGCGGCGAACAGGAAATCATCGTCAGCTACGAGCCCGGGCAGGCCATCGCCACCCTGCCCGCCCTGCTGGCCGAGACAGAGGAGCGCGACCGGCTGCTGGTCCTGCTCGAACGCCTGATGGCGGACGAGCGCGTCCAGCGGAGCAAGCCGACCGCCGAACAGCAGGCCATGCTCGAGCGCATCCGCGACGTGCTGGGCAGCAAGCCCGCCCCCCGGCGGCGCATCGCCGCCGTGAAGAAGAAAGCCTGAGCCCCGAGAAACGGAGACACTCAATGACCGGCAGCCACGAAAAATACCGACGCCTGATCGACTACTGCAGCGCCCTGCCGCCCACCCCCACGGCAGTGGCCTGGCCCTGCGACCAGAGCTCCCTGCAGGGCGTGGTGGATGCGGCGCAAAACGGCCTGATCGCGCCGATCCTGGTCGGCCCGCGCGAGCAGATCGAGGCGCTGGCCGCGCAGCACGGCATCGACATCGGCGGACTGCCGATCGAGGACGCCCCCTACAGCCAGGCCGCCGCCGCCCGCGCGGTGGCGCTGGTGCGCGAAGGCAAGGCCGAGGCGCTGATGAAGGGCAGCCTGCACACCGACGAGCTGATGGGCGCGGTGGTCAAGCGGGAGACCGGGCTGCGCACCGCGCGCCGGGTCAGCCACTGCTTCGTGATGGACGTGCCGGGGCACGCGGACACCCTGATCATCACCGACGCCGCGGTGAACATCGCGCCGACCCTCGCCGAGAAGATGGACATCACCCAGAACGCCATCGACCTGGCCCACGCGCTGTTGCAGGTCAGTCCGGAGAAGAAGGAGGTGCGGGTGGCGATCCTCTCGGCAATGGAGACCGTCAACCCAGCCGTGCCCTCCACCGTCGAGGCGGCCGCCCTGTGCAAGATGGCCGACCGCCGGCAGATCACCGGCGCCATCCTCGACGGACCCCTGGCCCTGGACAACGCCATCAGCCTGGAGGCGGCGCAGATCAAGAAGATCGACTCGCCGGTGGCGGGCCGCGCCAACGTGCTGGTGGTGCCCGACCTGGAGGCCGGCAACATGCTCGCCAAGAGCCTGTCCTTCCTCGCCGGCGCGGATGCCGCCGGCATCGTGCTGGGCGCGCGGGTGCCGATCATCCTGACCAGCCGCGCCGACTCGCTGACCACTCGCCTGGCGTCCTGCGCGGTGGCGTCCCTGGTGGCCAAGGCCCGGCGCGAGAACGCCGGGAAGGCGATGGGCTGAGCCATGCAGAATGCGATCCTGGTCCTCAACGCCGGCTCCTCCAGCCTCAAGTTCTCGCTCTTCGCCGACCCTCCCGGCGGGCCGGAACTCCGCCTGCGCGGGCAGATCGAGGGGCTCAACGGCGCGCCGCACTTCATCGCCCGGGACACCGCGGGCGCCATCCTCGACGAGCGGCGCTGGGCCGACGGCACCCGCCTCGGCCACGACGGCGCAGCCCACCATCTGGTGGAATTCCTGCAGGGCTTCCGGGATGAATACCAGCTGATGGCGGTGGGCCACCGGGTGGTCCACGGCGGTCAGGCGTTCTCCCAGCCCGTGCGGGTGGACGCCGAGGTACTGGCGAAGCTGGAGAAGTTCGTCCCCCTCGCGCCCCTGCACCAGCCCCACAACCTGGCGCCGATCCGCGCCGTGGCCGAACGGGCGCCGCAGCTGCCCCAGGTGGCCTGCTTCGACACCGCCTTCCACCGCCGGCAGCCCGAGCTCGCCCAGCTGTTCGCCCTGCCGTCGGCCATCACCGAGCGCGGCGTGCGGCGTTATGGCTTCCACGGTCTATCCTACGAATATATCGCCAGCGTGCTGCCGCAACTGGCCCCCGAGGCCGCCGCCGGCCGGGTCGTGGTCGCCCACCTGGGCAACGGCGCCAGCCTGTGCGCCATGGCCGCCGGCCGGAGCATGGCCAGCACCATGGGCTTCACCGCGGTGGACGGCCTGCCGATGGGCACCCGCTGCGGCAACATCGATCCGGGAGTGATCCTCTATCTCATGGACGAACTGAAGATGGACGCCCGCGCCATCGAGCGACTGATCTACAAGGAATCCGGACTGCTCGGCGTGTCGGGGATTTCCAGCGACATGCGCGAACTCTTGGCCAGCGACGCACCGCGCGCTGCCTTGGCGGTGGACCTCTTCGTCTACCGCATCGGCCGCGAGCTCGGCTCCCTGGCCGCGGCCCTGGGCGGGCTCGATGCCCTGGTATTCACCGGCGGCATCGGCGAGCACGCTCCGGCGATCCGCGCGCGCGTCTGCCGCGACGCCGCCTGGCTGGGCGTGGAGCTGGACGAAGCCGCCAACGAAGCCGGCGGACCGCGGATCAGCACGGCCTCCAGCACGGTGTCGGCCTGGACGCTCGCCACCAACGAGGAACTGATGATCGCCCGCCATACCCGGCAGACGATTTCGCCCACCTGAGAACCCGAGGAAAAAGGACATGACTCCGGAGACTCCCCGCCCGCTGCTCAAGGGCACCAAGGCGCTGGTGGTCGGCGTGGCCAACGAACACTCGATCGCCTACGGCTGCGCCAAGGCCTTCGCCGAACTCGGTGCCGAGGTGGCCATCACCTACGCCAACGACAAGACCCGCACCTACGTCGAGCCGCTGGCCAGGGAGCTGAAGGCGCCGATCTTCATGCCGCTGGATGTCGCCAAGGCCGGCGAGCTCGAAGCGGTGTTCGAGACGATCACCCGGCAATGGGGACGACTGGACATCCTAGTGCATGCCGTTGCCTGGGCACCCAAGGAAGACCTGCAGGGCGGCCTGCTCGACTCCTCGGCGGAGGGTTTCGGCCTGGCCATGGATATCTCCTGCCATTCCTTCGTGCGCATGGCCCGTCTGGCGGCGCCGCTCATGACCAACGGCGGGACCCTGTTCGCCATGAGCTATTACGGGGCCAACAAGGTGGTGCCCAACTACAACCTGATGGGACCGGTGAAGGCCGCGCTGGAGGCGTCCTGCCGCTATCTCGCCTACGAACTCGGCCCCAAAGGCATCCGCGTGCATGCCATCTCCCCCGGCCCACTCAAGACCCGCGCCGCCTCCGGCCTCAAGGATTTCGACCTGCTGCTCAACGAGGCGGCGCAGCGCGCGCCGCTCGGGGAGCTGGTGGACATCATGGACGTGGGCTTCACCTGCGCCTACCTGGCCAGCCCCTACGCCCGCCGCCTGTCCGGCGAGACGCTGTACGTGGACGGCGGCGTGAACATCATGGCCTGAGCCCGGCGCGCAACCGACAGCCCGGAGAACTCTGCAGCAAGCCCGGCAGGCAAGGCTGGCAGCACAATCATCACGTGGGGTTTGCCCATGATCACTCGCTTTTTCCGGCGCATCCGTCCGGGCTTTGGCAGGCTCCCAAGCCGTCTCGCTTTGCGGATCGCCTGCCTGGCCGGCGGCCTCGTCCTGCTGGCCGGCTGCGACGAAAAGCCGGTCGCCCCGGCGCGGCCGCCCACCGAAGTGACCGCCATGACGGTGGCCGCGCAGGATACCCCGGTGACACTGGAATTCGTCGCCCAGACCGAGAGCTCCCGGGAGGTGGAAATCCGCGCCCGCGTCGCGGGCTTCCTGGACAAGCGGCTGTACAACGAAGGCGAGCTGGTGAAGGCCGGGCAGGTCCTGTTCCAGATGGACCCCAAGCCTTTCGAAGCGGCGCTGCAGTCGGCCCAGGGACAACTCGCCCAGCAACAGGCGCGCCTGGAAATGGCCAGGGCCGACCTGGTCCGGGTCCGCCCCCTGGTGAAGCTGGGCGCGCTCAGCAAGAAGAGTCTCGACGATGCCATCGGCAACGAGCGGCAGGCCCAGGCCGCCGTGCTCAGCGCCGAGGGGGCGGTGCGCACGGCGCAAATCAATCTCGGCTATACCACCATCGCCTCGCCCCTCACCGGCGTGTCGGGCTCTGCCAGGCAGCAGGATGGCAGCTACGTGACGCCGGGCGAAGCGGGCCTGCTGACCCATGTGTCGCAGGTGGACCCCATCTACGTCAACTTCAGCCTCTCGGAAAACGAGATGCTGAAGTATCGCAGCGAGATTGCCGCCGGCCAGCTCAGGTTCCCGCCGAACAACGCCTTCGAAGTCGAAGTGGTGCTGGCCGACGGCTCGCTGGTGCCCGATCGCGGCCGCCTCAGCTTTGCCGATTTCTCCTTCAGCGAGGAAACCGGCACCTTCCTGATCCGGGCAGAGCTGGCCAACTCCAAGGGGCTGCTGCGTCCCGGCCAGTTCGTGCGCGCCCACCTCAAGGGCGCGACCCGGCCCAAGGCCGTGCTGGTGCCCCAGCGGGCGGTCCTGCAGGGTCCCAGAAGCCATTACGTGTGGGTGATCGACAACGACGGCAAGCCCGAGCAGCGCGTCGTGGCAATGGGCGACTGGCACGGCGACGACTGGTTCGTCAGCCAGGGCCTGCGCCTCGGCGAGCGCATCGTGGTCGACGGTGCGATCCGGGTGGCGCCCGGGGTCCCGCTGAAGATCGTCGATGCCCGTCCCGCCACGGAAGGAGCGGGCGAGCGGCAGCGCCCGGTGGCGGCCGAGGCCTGGCCCGGCCAGCAGGAGCGGCTGAAGGTCACGCCATCCGACCAGGGATCGGCGCCATGAGCGGACGGACCCCATGAGCATCTCCCATTACTGCATCGACCGGCCGATCTTCGCCTCGGTGATTTCCATCGTCATCACCCTGGCCGGGGCGGTGGCGATGTTCAATCTGCCCGTGGCCCAGTATCCGGACATCACCCCGCCGCAGATCACGGTGTCGGCCACCTACCCCGGCGCCGACGCCGAAGTGGTGGCCAACAACGTGGCGGCGCCCATCGAACAGCAGGTCAACGGCGCCGACGACATGATCTACATGTACTCGTCGAGTTCGGCGACGGGCAACATGACCCTCAACGTCTTCTTCGAGATCGGCACCGACCCTTCCCTCGCCCAGGTGGACGTGCAGAACCGGGTGAACCTGGCCCTGCCGCAGCTGCCGTCGGCGGTCCAGGCCCAGGGCATCAACGTGCAGAAGAAGTCCTCGGCCTTCATGATGGTCATCGCGGTGTATTCCCCCGAGGACCGCTACGACAGCACCTACATCGCCAACTACACGAACATCTACCTCCTGGATGCCATCAAGCGCATCCCCGGGGCCAACCAGGCCGCCATCTTCGGCACCCCGGACTACGCCATGCGGATCTGGCTGAAGCCGGACCGGATGGCCCAGCTGGGCATCTCGGCCACCGACGTGCAGCAGGCGGTGGCCAACCAGAACCAGCAGTTCGCCGTGGGCCGCATCGGCCAGTCCCCCACCGGCCAGCCGGTGGAGCAGTCCTTCGCCGTCACCACCAAGGGCCGCCTGAGCGAGCCCGCCGAGTTCGAGAACATCATCATCCGTGCCGCCAGCGGCGGGGCGGCCATCGTTCGCCTGCGCGACATCGGCCGTGCCGAACTCGGCCAGAAGGACTACTCGCTGCGCAGCACCTACCAGGGCAGGCCGGCAACCCTGATGGCGGTCTACCAGCAGCCCGGCGCCAACGCCCTGGAGGTGTCCGCCGCGGTCCGGGAGACCCTGGCGGAGATGGAGAAGAGCTTTCCCGCCGGCCTCGAGTACACGATCGTGATGGACACCACGGCCTTCACCCGCGCGTCCATCAACGAGGTGGTGAAAACCTTCTTCGAGGCCCTGGTGCTGGTGGTGGCGGTGGTCTACCTGTTCCTGCAGAGCCTGCGCGCCACCCTGATCCCGGTGCTGGCGGTGCCGGTGTCGATCGTCGGCACCTTCATCGGCATGACCGCCCTGGGTTTCTCCGTCAACATGCTGACCCTGTTCGGCATGGTGCTGGCGATCGGCATCGTGGTGGACGACGCCATCGTGGTGATCGAGAACGTCGAGCGCAACATGCACGTCCACAAGATGAATCCCAAGGACGCCGCCAAGCGGGCCATGGACGAGGTGGCCGGCCCGGTGGTGGCCATCGTGCTGGTGCTTTGCGCGGTGTTCATTCCGGTGGCCTTCATGGGCGGCATCACCGGCCAGCTCTACAAGCAGTTCGCCATTACCATCGCCATCTCGGTAGTGATCTCCGGCCTGGTGGCCCTGACCCTGTCGCCGGCCCTGGCCGCCATCCTGCTCAAGCCCGCCCACGGCGAGAAGCGCGGCTTCTTCCGCTGGTTCGAACGCAGCTTCGAGCGCATGACCGAGGGCTACTCCCGTTCGGTGGCCTTCATGATCAAGCGCTTCGTGCTGGCGCTGCTGCTGTTCGCCGGCATGATCGTCCTGACGGTGCTGATGGCGCAGCGGATTCCCGGCGCCTTCCTGCCGCCCGAGGATCAGGGCTACCTGCTCGGTGCGGTGATCATGCCCGACGCCGCCAGCCTGGATCGCACCAGCGAGGTGGGCAAGGTCGCCAGCGACTACTTCATGAACAACGAGGCCGTCGAAGGGGTGGCCGTCGTCAACGGCTACAGCCTGCTGGACAGCCAGAACAAGAACAACGCCGGCACCTTCTTCGTCGGCTTCAAGGATTTCGAGGAGCGCTACAAGGACGCGGAAACCATCCAGGCGCAGGGTGCCTCCGCCGTCATCAGGGCGGCCGGCCAGACACTCTCCCAGGTGCGCGAGGGGCTCATCCTGCCGGTCAACCCACCGTCCATTCCCGGCCTGGGCACCACCGGCGGCATGGAGGTGTGGATCCAGAGCAAGGGCGACGGCACCGTCAGCCAACTGGCCGAGCTGGTGAACAACTTCGTGGTCCAGGCCAGACAACGCCCGGAACTCGGCACCATCACCTCCACCTTCAACGCCTTCTCCCAGCAGTTGCTCGCCGACGTGGACCGGGAAAAGGCGGAAACCCTGGGCGTGCCGGTGGAGGACGTGTACAGCACCATGCAGACCATGTTCGGCTCGCTGTACGTGTCGCAGTTCAACAAGTTCAGCCGTCTGTGGCAGGTGATCCTGCAGGCCGAGCCCTCCTATCGCCTCAAGGTCGACGACCTGCAGCAGATCTACGTGCGCAGCCGCAGCGGCGAGATGGTCCCGCTCAAGGCCCTGCTGACCACCCGCTACGTCACCGGCCCCGACCTCCTGACCCGCTTCAACAACTTCCCGGCGGTGAAGATCACCGCCAACGCGGCGCCGGGCTTCAGCTCCGGGCAGGCGCTCCAGGCCCTCGAAGCGGTGGCCGCGGAGGTCATGACCAGCGACTATGGCCTGGCCCTGAGCGGCGAGGCCTTCGAGGAGAAGAAGGCCGGCGGCACCACCTCCCAGGTGTTCGTCTTCGGCCTGATCATGGTGTTTTTGATCCTCGCCGCCCAGTACGAGAAGTGGTCGCTGCCGGTCGGCGTGCTGCTGGCGGTGCCCTTCGCGCTGTTCGGCGCCCTGCTGGCGATCCTCTTGCGCGGGCTGGTCAACGACGTGTACTTCCAGATCGGCCTGACCATGCTGGTGGCCCTGGCGGCGAAGAATGCCATCCTGATCTTCGAGTTCGCCGTGCTGAACCGCGAACAGGGCATGTCGGTCTTCGATGCGGCGATGACCGCGGCGAAGGAACGCCTGCGGCCCATCGTGATGACCTCGCTGGCCTTCATCCTCGGCTGCGTGCCCCTGGCGATCGCCGTCGGCGCCTCCGAGAACAGCCGCCACTCGATCGGCACCGGGGTGATCGGCGGGATGCTGGCGGCGACGGTGATCGCGGTGTTCTTCATCCCGCTGTTCTACTATCTGGTGGAGCGGATTTCCGAGAAGACCGGCGGCGCGAAGAAGGCGGCGCCGCCTGCCGAGCCGGCGCTGCCGGGCGCTCTGCCGGGCAGCGCGCCGCAACAGCGCCGCGAGGACGACTGAGATGGGCATGGCCGAGCAGCCGCTGGTCGCCTGCCACGACTGCGACCTCCTGCAGCGCGAGCCGCTCCTGCCCCAGGGCGGCGTGGCGCGCTGCCGGCGCTGCGGGGCGACCCTGCTGCGCAGCCATCCGCAGAGCACCGAGCGCGCCCTGGCCTGCACCCTCGGCGCCCTGTTCCTCTTCGTCCTCGCCAACGTCTTTCCCATCGTCGGCCTCAAGCTCAGCGGCGACTTCGTGCAGACCACCCTGCTCGGCGCGGCGCAGGTCATGTACCGCAACGACATGCGCCTGGTCGCCGGACTGGTGCTGGTGACCACCTTCGTCGCGCCCCTGACGCAGATGCTGGCCATGACCTACCTGCTGCTGCCGGCCTGTCTCGGACGCCGGCCGCCGCAGGCCCGGCGGGTGTTCCGCGGCATGACCCTGATCCAGCCCTGGAGCATGCTGGAGGTGTTCGTGCTCGGCATCCTGGTCGCGCTGGTCAAGCTCGCCCACCTCGCCATCGTGGTGCCGGGGATCGCCCTGTGGTCGTTCGGCGGGGTGATGCTGCTGATGGCGGCGGCGACCGCTGCCTTCGACGCCCGCGACCTGTGGACACGCCTGGAGGCGGCGCGATGAAGAGCCCGGCGAGCGCCGCCCGCTGGCACCTGGCGACCTGCCACGGCTGCGGCCTGCTGAGCCGCGCAGGCCATGAGCACGCCGCCCGCTGCCCGCGCTGCGGCAGCCCCCTGCACACCCGCAAGCCGGACAGCATCGCCCGCACCTGGGCCTTCATCGTCGCCGCGGCGATCCTCTACATCCCCGCCAACCTGCTGCCGATCATGGAGACCAGCTCCCTGTTCGGCGCCCAGGACGACACCATCATGAGCGGTGTGGTGTACCTGTGGATCTCCGGCTCCTGGCACCTGGCCCTGGTGGTGTTCATCGCCAGCATCCTGGTGCCGATGGCCAAGCTCTTCGCCCTGATCGTCCTCGTGCTGTCGGTGCAGCTGCGTGCCCGCTGGCAGCCGGTGCAGCGTACCCGCCTCTACCGCCTGGTGGAACTGGTCGGGCGCTGGTCGATGCTCGACGTTTACGTAGTGACCCTGCTGGTGGCCCTGGTGCAGCTCGAAGCCCTGGCGACCATCCGCCCCGGCACCGGGGCCCTGGCCTTCGGCGCCGTGGTGGTGCTGACCATGTTCGCGGCGATGAGCTTCGATCCGCGCCTGATCTGGGACTCCATGGAGAAAGACGATGCCTGATGCCCCCTCGCCTCCCGACCTGTCCACGCTGCCGGAGGCCGAGACGGCCCCCAAATCGCGCTGGAAGCCGCAGCTGGTCTGGCTGGTGCCGCTGGTGGCCGCCCTCATCGGCGGCTGGCTGGCGGTGAAGTCCATCCTCGAACAGGGTCCGGTCATCAGCATCGTCTTCAAGAACGCCGAGGGCCTGGAGGCGGGCAAGACCAAGCTCAGGTACAAGGACGTGGAGATCGGCCTGGTCACCACCGTGACCCTGTCCAAGGATCTCAAACAGGTGATCGCCACCGCGGAGCTGGTCAAGGACTTCCAGCCCCACCTGGTCGAGGACACCCGCTTCTGGCTGGTCAAGCCGCGCATTTCCGGCGGCAGCGTGACGGGACTCGGCACCGTGCTGTCCGGCTCGTACATCGGCGTGGGCGTCGGCAAGACCGACCGCGCTCAGAAGACCTTCACCGCCCTGGAGGTGCCGCCGCTCATCCAGCTCGACACGCCGGGCCGCGAGTTCGTCCTGCACAGCACCGACCTCGGCTCCCTCGAACTGGGCGCGCCGGTGTTCTTCCGGCGCCTGCAGGTCGGCCAGGTGGTGGCCTACCAGCTCGACGAGAACGGCCGGGGGGTGAGCCTGCGGCTGTTCGTCCACGCGCCCTACGACCGCTTCGTCACCGACAACTCCCGCTTCTGGAACGCCAGCGGGCTGGACGTCAAGCTCGGCGCCGGCGGCATCGAGGTGGATACCCAGTCCATGGTCTCGATCCTGCTGGGCGGGGTGGCCTTCGAGACGCCGCCGGAATCCGCCGCCTCGCCGGCCGCCGCGGCCGACACCCGCTTCGAGCTGTTCGCCGACCGGGCGCGGGCCATGCGCAATCCCGAGCGCGACGTGCTGAAGATGGTCCTGTTCTTCGACGAATCCCTGCGCGGCCTGGAAGTCGGCGCCCCGGTGGACTTCCAGGGCATCACCCTCGGCGAGGTATCGGCCATCCGGGTGGAACTGGACCACGTCAGCCGGCGCATCGTCATGCCGGTCGAGGTGAACCTCTATCCGGAGCGACTGCGGCTGCGCTCCCGGGAAAGCACGCTGCCCAGGTTCGAAGGGGAAGCGCGCAAGCGTTTCCTCGAAGAGCTGGTCGCCACTGGCCTTCGCGCCCAGCTGCGCAGCGGCAACCTGCTCACCGGCCAGCTCTACGTCTCCCTCGACGTCTTCCCCCAGGCGAGCGCGGCCAAGATCGACTGGGAAAGCGATCCACCGCAACTGCCCACCACGGTCGGCAGCCTGGGCGAACTGCAGGCCTCCCTGCAGCGCGTCGCCAGCAGGCTGGAAAAGCTGCCGCTGGAGCAGATCGGCGCCGACCTGCGGCAGACCCTGCAGAGCACCAGTCGCCTGCTGAACCGGCTGGATACCCAGGTGGCCCCCGAGCTGGCGGCCACCCTGGGCGAGGCGCGCAAGGCCGTGGACACCGCCCAGGGCATGATGGCCGCCGACGAACCCCTGCAGCAGGACACCCGCGAGGCCATCCGCGAGCTGGGGCGCACCGCCAAGTCCCTGCGCGCCCTGTCCGACTATCTCGAGCGTCATCCCGAAGCGCTGCTCTGGGGCAAAAAGAAGGAGACTGAACGGTGAAATCCCCTGCCCTGGTCCTTGCCGGCCTGGCCCTGGCCGCCCTCGCCGGCTGCGCCAGCAACGCCCCCGAAGAGCGTTTCTACACCCTCAGCGCCGTTGCCATGGCCGATGCACCGCTGGCCAGGGCGGCCTACAGCGTGAGCGTGGGGCCGGTCAGCGTGCCCGAGGCGGTGGACCGGCCGCAGCTGGTCCTGCGCCGTGCGCCCAACCGGGTGGAGATCCTCGAGCAGGCACGCTGGGCCGCCCCGCTGCCGAGCGGCATCGCCCAGGTCGTCGCCGCCAATCTGACGCACCTGCTGGGCGGCGCCCGGGTGGCGGCCTACCCGCAGAGCGCCGTGGCCGATCCCGACTACCGGGTGGCGGTGGACGTGCAGCGCTTCGAGTCGGCGCCCGGCGCCGCGGCCAGCCTCGATGCCCTGTGGACGATCCGCAGCGCCAAGGGCGCGCTGGTCAGGGCGGGCCGCTCGACGATCGACGAGCCAGCCAGGGGCGGCGACACCGAAGCCCTGGTGGCGGCCCATGACCGGGCCCTGGCGGCACTCAGCCGGGACATCGCCCGCGCCCTGCCGGCGGCCCGCCCGGCCGCCCTCCCCTGATCGGAATGGGCCGGGCCGCCGCCCTCAAGGGACGCCTGGCCCACCGGCTTCGACCTCGGCAGGCTGGTCGTCCACCCACTGCCAGAACAGGCGATAACCCACGGCCAGGACGATCGGCCCGATGAACAGGCCGAGGATGCCGCTGGCCACCATGCCGCCGAGCGCACCGATCAGCACCACCGGCATCGGCACGTCCACGCCGCGGCCGAGCAGCAGCGGCTTGAGCACGTTGTCCACCAGGCCGGCAAGGACGCTGTAGACGGCGAACACGATGGTCGTCACGCTGGCGCCTTCCGTGGAAAAGACGTAGATGATCACCGGCACGGTGATCAGGGTCGCCGGCACCTGGATGATGCCGAGCAGCAGGACCGCCAGGGCCAGCAGGCCGGCGCCCGGGACGCCCATGAGCACGAAGCCGACGCCGACCAGCAGCATCTGGATGAAGGCGATGCCGAGCACCCCCTGGGCCACGGTGCGGATGGTGGCCGTGCACAGCTCGACGAGCGACTCGCCTCTTTCCGGGCCGACGATCCGTACGGCGATGCGATGGGCGCTGCGATGGCCGAGTTCGCCGAAGGCCATCATGATGCCGGCGATGACCAGGGCAGCGATGAAGAGCAGAAAGCCGGCGCCGATACTGGCGATCCTGGCCAGCAGGCCGAGCAGGAACTCGCGGATTTGTGGCCTGTACTTCTCCAACGAGCCGGACAGGTCGGAAGCCGCCTGCTGCCAGAGGTCATGCACGGGCTGGCCGATCACCGGCCAGCTGGCCACCGACTCGGACGGCGGCGGAATGCGCAGGGAGTCGCCCCTGACGGTTTCCATGACCTGCTGCGCCGACTCGACGAGCGAGATGCCGAGCAGGTAGATCGGCACCATCAGGATCAGCAGGCCGGTCACCACGATGAGGCTGGCCGTCCGGCCCTCGTGGTGGCCCAGCCGGGCACCGAGCCGGCGCTGCAGCGGATAGAGCATGACCGCGAGGATCAGCGACCAGAGCATCAGCTCGAGAAAGGGGCGGAAGACCTGGTAGCAGTAGATCGTCAGGACGGCGATCAGGCCGGCGCGGATCAGGACATCGAGCAGGCCTTTGGAGAGTTGCAAGTTTGGAGCGAGTTTCGGCGACATGAAAAATCCCTTTCGTGGCTGAACGGCGCGTCCTGTCCGGGCGGTCTGGTCGACACTTCGAAAGTCGGGCCGAATGCTCTCACTGAGGAAACCAGGCGCCGATAGAGCATAGTCCAGGCAGCAAGCCGGCTGCGCGGCAGCTCGACGCCGGCGCCTCGAACCCCGCGGCATGGCCGGTCGAAATTTCAGTCCGGAAACGGGCGGGACAATTCCGCCCCCGGACGACAAGGTTTCATCGATACGACTCTCGAGTTGTCGCCGACAAGTAACCGGGCAGAACAGCCGGTTCTGCAAATCGGCTGCTGGTTTGCGCGTAAAAACCAGCCTCAGCCCGATCCGGAAATCGCCTTGACGATTCTTTGACGGAATATCTGTTAGAGCATTTTCATGAAATACCGGATCACTGCTGCAACTGTAGGTCGGGTTAGCCCGTAGGGCGTAACCCGACGCGACAGGCATGCCGGGCAGGCTGTCGGGTTACGCTACGCTAACCCGACCTACGGAGCTGCTGGTTTGTGTGTGAAAACCAGCCTCGGCCCGATACGGAAATCGCCTTAACGATTCTTTGACGAAACATTTGTTAATAAACTTCAGCGGTGCCTTGCCACGAGGGGCATGCAGGCAGCGCTTGCCGAGGATATATGGCCGGCCGGGCTGCGTACCGGCGACGAACGATTTCAGGGGGAAACGGCAATGGATGTGCGCAGCATCGTATTGGGCCAGATCGAACCCGGAGACTGGCCGCGATCGGCCAGCACGACACCCGCCGGGCACGACTGATCTTCACCAGGCGTTTCATTTGCACTTCACAGCGACGCCCAGTTCCTGGACGAACAGGCCGGAACCCTTCCTTCGCGAAATGACCGCCCACTTTCGCGAGGTCGGCTTCAGTTCGATCCGCGAGCCGTCCAGCGTCATCACGACTTTCCGGCCCCGCGCGCAATACGACGGTCCTGGAAGCCATGACTGCACGGACCGCGAAAAAGCTATTTCCGAGACAGCACACTTAGGAACTGAACGAATGGCCGATCTTTATATGTCCGCGACGCTTTCCCGGCACGCCCTGCCCCAGCGTCTGGCCGATTTTCCGACACTGGCGGAAGCCCTCGATTACGCCGCGCTCGGGCATACCGGCCTGAACTTCTATGACGGCCGCTGCCGGCTGACGGCCGTCGTCCAATACGCGACCCTGAGAGGGGCGGCACAGGCTACCGCCAGGCGCCTGCACGGGCTGGGTCTGCAGCGGGGCGACCGGGTCGCCTTGATCGCCGATACCGATCCGGATTTCGTGGAGGCGTTCTACGCCTGCCAATATGCCGGTTTCATCGCGGTGCCCCTGCCCATTCCGTCCGGTCTGGGCAGCCATGCCTCCTATGTGGAAAAGCTCAGGGGCCTGCTGGGCAGTTGCGCGCCGAGCGCCGTCCTGGCGCCTGCCGGCTGGCTGCCGTTCGCCCGCGAGGCCGCCGACTCCTGCGCCCCGCGCTTCGTCGGCACGCTCCAGGAGATCAGGAGCCGCGCGGTTCCGTCCGTGGCGCTGGAGCCTTCGCGGCCGGACGAGACCGCCTATCTGCAGTACACCTCGGGCAGCACCCGCTTTCCCCGCGGCGTGGTCGTCACCCAGCGGGCGGCCATGGCCAACCTGCAGGTCATCGCCCGGTACGGCATCGGCCTGCGCCCGGCCGACCGCTGCGTCTCCTGGCTGCCGTTCTATCACGACCTCGGGCTGGTGGGCTTCGTCCTCAGCCCGATGGCCTCGCAGTTGTCGGTGGACTACCTGCGCACCCAGGATTTCGCCATGCGGCCGCGGCAGTGGCTCCAGCTGATCAGCCAGAACCGCGGCACCGTCACCTCCGCCCCGCCCTTCGGCTACGACCTCTGCTCGCGCCGCACCCGGGAAGGCGAAGCCGCCCGCTTCGATCTGTCCAGCTGGCGTGTCGCCGGCACCGGCGCCGAACCGATCCGCGCCGAGGTGTTGCAGCGCTTCGCCGAACAGTTCGCACCGGCGGGCTTCGATCCCAAGGCCTTCGTGCCCGGTTACGGCCTGGCGGAATGCACCCTGAGCGTCAGCTTCGCCCGCCGTGGCGTCGGTCTGCAGGTCGACCGGGTCGAGCGCCGGGCCCTGGAGCACCAGTCGCAGGCCGTGCCCTTCGACGGCGAGGACGACAAGGCCAGCACCTTCGTCAATTGCGGCGCCGCCCTGCCCGGCCACCGGCTGGAAATCCGCGACGCGGCCGGACGGCCGCTGGCCGAGCGCCAGATCGGCCGGGTGATGGTGCAGGGGCCCAGCCTGATGTCGGGCTATTTCCGCGACGAGGAGTCGACCCGGGCCGTGCTGGAGGGCGGCTGGCTGGATACCGGCGACCTCGGCTACCTGCATGACGGCGAGCTGTTCATCACCGGGCGGCAGAAGGATCTGCTCATCGTGCGCGGGCGCAACATCTGGCCCCAGGACATCGAGGCCCTGGTCGAGTCGCAGCCCGACGTGCGGCCCGGCGACGTGATCGCCTTCCTGGTGCCGGCGGACCCCGAGCCCCGCGTCGTGGTGCAGGTACAGTGCCGGATCACCGATGCGCAGAAGCGCGAACAGCTGGTCCGCACCCTGAGCGGGCTGATCAACAGCGAGTTCGGCCTCGCCGCCCAGGTGGAACTGGTCCCGCCGCATTCCCTGCCGCGCACCTCTTCGGGCAAGCCCTCGCGCGCCGAGGCACGCAAGCGTTTCCTCGCCCTGGCGCAGTCCGCAGCCGAGCCTTCGATGGCGCTCGACTAACGGCCTGTCCCTGGCCGGCCGCCAGTGTGGATAAGGTTTCAACCTGATCCATTCCCGAAAGCCGCCATTTCTGGCGGCTTTTTGCTTTCCGATGAAAGCAGCCTCGCAGTGAGAATAAAGAATCAGCCTAAAAGATTGGCTTGCTGCATTCCATTTCCCTGCTTGGGACCGGAAGCGACCCATAATAGATATCAAACACTAGTCATAAAATTGACTAAAACGGGCCTCTGAATTTTTCTACAAAATCAGTGGCAATTTAGTATGCTTTATCTGTTAGCGCTGGAACAGGTAGCGCTGCTTACCTCATAAAATATTGGTCCAACTCTCCCCCTCTAACGAGCATGTAGACGTGGAAGTAAAAGAAGCTGTAGAACTATTCTTTGGTGATAATAAGCTGTCAGAGCTGTGTGAGATTCTGAAAATAGGGGATGACATTCTTGATGTCATTTCTCTGAGCGAAAATCAGCACTCAGACCTTCTTGCCTGGATGTTTGATCCTCGTGAGGGACATGGTCAGGGCGATCAAATCCTCCGAGACCTGCTCCTAAGCGCCGCGCAAGCTGCCCGACAAGGCTGTGGACTGGATGGCAGAGGCACTACAGCACGTTTCTTTGCTGAGTGGCCGTCTTCCCGAATCCGCACATCAAGCTTTGGCTCGGTCTTCACCGCCCGTGAGTTGGGAATGAAGGCATCAGAGCGAGTTGATCTATTTGTGATTGATCCAATCAACAAGTTTGTTCTGCTGATTGAGAATAAGGCAGGCGCTACTCATAGTAGTGAGCAACTTGATGGTTACCGTGAAAGCTGGATGGAGACCATTGCCAGTAACCCTCATCTTCGAGAATACGATAGTGTATTCATCGCCTTGGACCGGGAGTTTGCCGGTGATGATTGGTCTGATCGTCCTTCGAACGGCTATTGGCTGCATCTCGGTTATGATTGGTTGAAGGCCTCTGCTGACAGAGCGTTGCTCCATGTTGAGCGAGGCAATGCTGCGGCTCGGCTTGTAGTCAGCTACTGCAGCCGGCAGACGGACTGGGAGAGTCCAGTAAGCCATCGAGCCATAACGCTTGCTGCTGAGCTCCATGAGGCTCATGGCTTTGCTATCAAGCAGTTGCTCGAGGCCTCTACAGGTCGTATTGAGAAGACTTGGATTCAAAGCCGCAGCGATATATATATGATGTTTATGCTGCAGAACAAAGCAGCCACTTCTCTCTTGCGTGAGACACAAGGCATGGCATCAATCAAGGAGACACTTGCGGCAAAAGTGCCTGGTCTGAAGCGTGAGAATATCGCTCATGCTCGTGCTTGGTTGGATATTTGTCCACCGGGTTTGGAAAAATATAAAGGGGAGAGTTGGTGGCCAGTTTACTTCAGTGTCAGTTATTCCGATAGCTCTAGGTCGAAGTGCGATGTCGCACTAATTTTAGACAAGGGCTACGCAAACTCTGAGGATGAGGGTGAGAAACTACGAGACTATCTAAAAATATTCGATGCACGCTTTGCCAAGCATCAGAGCACTGACCGGCGCCGGGTTATTCTAAATAATAATCTCAGCCTTTCAGATCTTGTGCGAATTCTTGATAATCACTCTACTCGCTTGCTCAAGATTATTACGTAGTGTCGTTCAGAGGAGGCCACTCCAAGTATGAGTCCTTGGACTGGCTCGCTCTATCGACTCACAAATTTTCGAGCCTCAGCTCACCTTACAGCCCAAGGTGGCGATGTCCGCCTCTGGCTGCTTGTTACCTATAGCGACCGGCCGGTTTGGGTCGGTTTCTGCCTGTCGCAGCAGGTCGGCTGGGGACGTGGCACCTCGTCAGTGCACACGCCCTCTCGCTCGACTCAGGATGAGACTTTATTGTCTTCCCACAGGCAGCACGAAACCCGACCGCCCCTCACTCCACCGTCACGCTCTTCGCCAGGTTGCGCGGCTGGTCGACGTCGGTGCCTCTGAGCACCGCGACGTGGTAGGACAAGAGCTGCAGCGGCAGGGTATAGAGGATCGGCGCGAGCTGTGGGTGGATGTGCGGCATCTCCACCAGGCGGGTGCCCTCGCCGTTGTGGATGCCGGCCTCGCCGTCGGCGAAGACGATCAGCTCGCCGCCGCGGGCGCGGACTTCCTGCAGGTTGGACTTGAGCTTTTCCAGCAGCTCGTTGTTCGGCGCCACGGTGACCACCGGCATGCTCGCGTCGACCAGCGCCAGCGGGCCGTGCTTGAGTTCGCCGGCCGGGTAGGCCTCGGCGTGGATGTAGGAGATCTCCTTGAGCTTGAGCGCACCCTCCATCGCCACCGGGTACTGGGCGCCGCGGCCGAGGAACAGGCAGTTGTTCTTGTCGGCGAAGAACTCGGCGATCTGCTGGATGGTGGCGTCCATCGCCAGCGCCTCGTCGAGACGCGCCGGCAGACGGCGCAGCTCCTCGACCAGCCCGGTCTCGACCCCGGCGGCGAGGCTGCTGCGCGCCTGGCCGAGGGCTAGGGTCAGGAGCAGCAGGGCGACCAGCTGGGTGGTGAAGGCCTTGGTCGAGGCGACGCCGATTTCCGGGCCGGCCTGGGTCAGCAGGCAGAGGTCGGCCTCGCGCACCAGCGAGCTGGTGCCGACGTTGCAGATCGCCAGGCTGGCCAGGTAGCCAAGCTCTTTCGCCGTGCGCAGGGCGGCCAGGGTGTCGGCGGTCTCGCCGGACTGGGAGATGACCACGAACAGGCTGTCCGGCTGCACCACCACCTTGCGGTAGCGGAACTCGCTGGCTACCTCGACCTGGCAGGGAATCCCGGCCAGTCCCTCCAGCCAGTAGCGGGCGACCATGCCGGCGTGGAAGCTGGTGCCGCAGGCGACGATCTGCACGTTCCTCACCCGGCCGAACAGCTCGGCCGCCTGCGGGCCGAAGGCCTCGACCAGCACGTGGTTGGCGGCCAGGCGGCCTTCCAGGGTGCGGCGCACCACGGTCGGCTGCTCATGGATCTCCTTGAGCATGAAGTGGCGGAACTCGCCCTTGTCGGCGGCCTCGGCGCCGTCGCGGTACTGCACCGCCTCGCGCTGCACGGGATTGCCGTGCACGTCCCAGACCTGCAGGCCGTCGCGGCGGATCTCGGCGATGTCGCCCTCCTCCAGGTAGACGAAGCGGTCGGTCACCTGGCGCAGGGCGAGCTGGTCGGAGGCGAGGAAGTTCTCGCCGTGGCCGAGGCCGATCACCAGCGGGCTGCCGCTGCGCGCGGCGAGCAGGCGGTCCGGCTGGCCGGCGCCGATCACCGCCAGGCCGTAGGCGCCGTGCAGCTCGGGAATGGTGGCCTTGAGCGCGGCGGTGAGGTCGCCGCTCTCCTGCAGCTTGTGGTGCAGCAGGTGGACGATGACCTCGGTGTCGGTATCCGACTCGAAGCGGTAGCCGAGGCCCTGCAGGCGCTCGCGCAGCTGCAGGTAGTTCTCGATGATGCCGTTGTGCACCACCGCCAGCTCATCGGCGGAACAGTGCGGGTGGGCGTTGCGCTCCAGCGGCGCGCCGTGGGTGGCCCAGCGGGTATGGGCGATGCCCAGGCGCCCGGCCAGCGGCTCGCTCTGCAGCGCCTGTTCCAGCCCGGCGATCTTGCCCGAACGACGGCAGCGGGCGAGCTTGCCGGCGCCGTCGATCACCGCCACGCCGGCGCTGTCGTAGCCCCGGTATTCCAGGCGCTTGAGGCCCTCCAGCAGGATCGGGGTGATGTTGCGTTCGGCGATGGCGCCAACGATTCCGCACATGGTGGTTCTCCTTAGGTGGGCACGGCGACGCAGACCAGCTCCACGCCGCGCGCCGCAATCTGTTCGCGCGCCTCGGGCGGGAGGCGCTCGTCGGTGATTAGGGTGTGCACGCTGCTCCAGGGCAGCTCCAGGTTGGGAATCCGCCGGCCGACCTTGTCGGACTCGACCATGACCACGACTTCCCGGGCGACCTCGGCCATGACCCTGGACAGGCCGAGCAGTTCATTGAAGGAGGTGGTGCCGCGCGCCAGGTCGATGCCGTCGGCGCCGATGAACAGCTGGTCGAAGTCGTAGGAGCGCAGCACCTGCTCGGCGACCTGGCCCTGGAAGGATTCCGAATGCGGGTCCCAAGTGCCGCCGGTCATCAGCAGCACCGGCTCGTTCTCCAGCTCGCGCAGGGCGTTGGCGACGTCGAGGGAGTTGGTCATCACCACCAGCCCGCGCTTGTGGCCCAGCTCGGGGATCAGCGCCGCGGTGGTGCTGCCGCTGTCGACGACGATCCGCGCGTGCTCGCGAATCCGCGCCGCGGCGGCCCTGGCGATCGCCTGCTGGCAGGCGGACGGCGGACGCAGGCCGTCCTCGGCATCCTGCGGCCGCGGCACCGCCCCGCCGTAGCGGCGCAGCAGCAGGCCGTTCTTCTCCAGAACGGCGAGGTCCTTGCGGATGGTGACCTCCGAGGTCTCGAAGCGCCGGGACAGTTCGTCGACACTGACTTCGCCCCGTTCGGCCAGCAGGGCGAGGATGGCGTGGCGGCGTTGCGGTGTGTTTCGCTTCGACATCTCTAGGTTTCGATTCGAAATAACAGGTGATCGAATGAAAGCCCGCCAGCGTCTGCCGGTCAAGCTGAAACCGCCAAGCGGAACGGCGTGCGCGAGGGGAAATGAGACCGGCGGGACCGTCGCGGGTTCTCGCGCCAGTGCGCGAGACCCCGCACGGCGGGGGGACGGAGCGTTACTTCTTGATCTTTTCCGGGCGCTGCCAGCCTTCGATGTTGCGCTGGCGGCCGCGGCCCAACGCCAGGTTGTCGGCCGGCACGTCCTCGGTGATCACCGAGCCGGCGCCGGTGGTGGCGCGGTCGCCGAGGGTGACCGGGGCGACCAGCGCGCTGTTCGAGCCGATGAACACGTCCTCGCCCATCAGCGTCCTGAACTTGTTGGCGCCGTCGTAGTTGCAGGTGATGGTGCCGGCGCCGATGTTGCTGCGCGCGCCGATCTCGGCATCGCCCAGGTAGGACAGGTGCCCGGCCTTGGCGCCCTCGCCCAGCACCGCGTTCTTCAGCTCGACGAAGTTGCCGACATGGGCCTTCGCCTTCAGCACCGCGCCTGGGCGCAGGCGGGCGAAGGGTCCGCAGTCGGCGCCCTCGCCCAGCTCGGCGCCCTCCAGGTGGCTGTTGGCCTTGACCTGGGCGCCGCGGCGCAGGGTGCTGTCCCTGATCACGCAGTTCGGGCCGATCTCCACGCCGTCCTCGATCACCACGCGGCCTTCGAGGATCACATTGACGTCGATCAGCACGTCGCGGCCGACGCTGAGCTCGCCGCGCAGATCGAAACGCGCCGGGTCGCGCAGGGTCACGCCCTGGGCCATCAGCCGGCGCGCGGCGCGCAGCTGGTAGTGGCGCTCCAGCTGGGCGAGCTGGATACGGTCGTTGGCGCCCTGCACTTCCATGGCGTCCAGCGGCTGCTCAGTGGCGACCGTCAGGCCGTCGGCCACCGCCATGGCGATCACGTCGGTGAGGTAGAACTCGCCCTGGGCGTTGTCGTTGGACAGCCGCCCCAGCCAGTCGGCCAGGCGCGCGCCGGGCACCGCGAGGATGCCGGTGTTGCCCTCGCAGATGGCGCGCTGCTCGGGGGTCGCGTCCTTATGCTCGACGATGGCGACGACCTTGCCTGCCGCATCGCGGACGATCCGCCCGTAGCCGCTGGGATCGACCAGGTCCACGGTGAGCAGGGCCAGGCGGTCGGGGCCGACCTGCGCCAGCAGGCGCTGCAGGGTGTCCGCCTCGATCAGCGGCACGTCGCCGTAGAGGATCAGCACCCGCTCGGCCGACAGCGCCGGCAGCGCCTGGGCCACGGCATGCCCGGTGCCGAGCTGCTCGGCCTGCAGGACGAAGTTCAGGTCGTCCGCCGCCAGTCGCTCGCGCACCAGTTCGGCACCGTGCCCGATCACCACGTGGATGCCCTGCGGCACCAGCTGGCGGGCCGTGGCGACGACGTGGCCGAGCATGGAATTGCCGGCGACCGGGTGCAGGACTTTCGGCAGGGCGGAACGCATGCGCGTGCCCTGGCCGGCGGCGAGGATGACGATATCGAGGGACATGGAAAGGATCCTGACATGGACGGAGTGAATGAAGCCTCGGCGAAACCCGGCGCACGGGCAAGTGCGGCCGGGCTCCGACTGTGCCCAGTGCCGCCGGCGCTTTCAAGGCAGCCGGGCACAAAGCCGCGAGCGCCGCCCAAAGCGCGGCGCTGTGCGGCTCAGACAGCGCTCACTGCCGGCAGTGCGCCGGCGGCAGCACGTCCTGGGCGGCCTGACGGGTCATCGCGGCCAGTTCGCCGGCGTTCCTGGCGTTGAACACCCGGCCGCCGGTGGCCTGGGCCAGACAGTTGCCGGCGCCGGTACCGGCGATGTCGACCACGTTGATCTTCAGGTGCGGCTTGCGCCGCGCCAGGTCGCGGGCCACCGCGCAGGGGTCCTGGTGGCAGCTCTCCTCGCCGTCGGAAACCACCACCATCACCGACTCGCGGTTGACGCCGTCGAGCATCTGTCCGGCCTTGGCGACGCCGTCGGCCAACGGCGTGCCCTCCACCGGCTCGATGGAGTTCAGGCGCGACAGCAGGCCGCCGCGCTGGGCCGGGGTGAAGAAGCCCATGCTGCGCGAGCTGGGGCAGCGCTCGATCAGCACCAGGCCGGCGCTGACGTCGCTGGGCAGGCGCTGCACCACGGCGGTGGTCGCCTGCTTGGCCGCGGTGATGCGCTTGGGCTCGCGGTAGAGATGGCCGGTGGTGTCGATCCCCGGGTTGCCGCCCAAGAGCACACGCGCGGCGATGTCGGTCATGCCCTGCATCATCACTGCCCGGTCGATCTCCTGCTTGGTCGCCAGCAGGCTGATGTCCATCGAGCCGGAGGCGTCGAAGACGATGGCCAGCTCCGGCGCCAGCTCCTTGGGCCGCTCCTCGGGGCAGAGGTTCTTGGCGTTGGCGATCAGCTGCTGGCGGCACTGCTGCTTGAGCTTCGCCTCGACCTCGCCATGCAGCGTCGGGTTCTGCTTGATCTCCGGGTCCTTGAGCAGCTGCTGCAGGGTATTGCAGTTGCTGCCCGCCGAAACGATGCGCTTGTGCGCCAGCTCGACCGGGTCCGGCTTGGGCTCGGGTTTAGGCTCAGGCTTGGGCTCCGGTTTCGGTTCCGGCTTGGGCGCGGGCTTGGGTTCCGGCTTCGGCTCGGGCTTGGGCTCCACCTTGGGTTCGGGCTTGGGCGGCGCCACCGCCTCGACCTTGGGCTCCGGCTTCACCACGGGCACCGGCGGCACCTCGGGCTCGGGCTTGGGTTCCTCGGCCGGCGGCGGGACTTCCGGCGCGGGCGGCGGTTCCTCGGGCTTTTTCGGCTCCTCGACCGGCGGCTTGGGCTCCTCTTGGACGGCCGGCGGCTCGGTCGCAGCGAGCGGCTCGAGCGGCGGCTCCTGGCGGCCGAGCAGCCACCACCAGAGGCCGGCGAGCAGGGCCAGCAGCAGCGCAAACAGCAGCAGCCAGGGCCACCAGCGGCGCTGTGGCGCGGCGGCGGCCAGCAGGGGCGCTGCGGCGCCGGCCGCCGCTATGGGCGCCGCCCCCGGGATGCCGGCAGCGGCCGGCGGGGGTGGCGGTGCGGGCGGTTCGCCGCCGCCCCAGAAGGTCACCAGCGGCTGGCCGTTCAGCGCGTAGAGGGTGGACAGGTCCGGATAGCGGGCGGCCTGGCGCAGCAGCTCGGCCTGGCGGCGGCCCTCCTCGCCCTGCCCTTCGAGACGCTCGGCCAGCTGTGCGATGGAGGCCAGGCGCTCGTCGAGCAGCTGGCGAACCTGCCGCGCCTCCTGCGGCGCCAGCTCGCTGAAGGGCACCGGCTGGCCGCCGAGGTCCGAGTACCACTCGATGACGTCGCCTTCGGCCTGCCTGGGCTTGGCGAACAGGGTCGCCGTGCTCGGCGGCAGGTGGCGGCGCAGGATGGCCACCAGTTCCGCGTGGCCGGCCAGGGCATCGGCCGCGCTGTGCGTGGCGCTGGATAAACGGGTGATTCGCTTCATGGTCGCCTTGCTTGCGGGAGCGGTTCAGCGCAGGCCCAAGTCGCCTTCCAGGCTGGCGAGCCGGGTGCGCAGTTTCTGCAGTTCGTACTGTTTCTGCGCCACGGCCACGTTGTCCTGGCGGTTGATGCCGGCCATGTCCTTTTCCAGCGCGGCGATCTCGCCCTGCAGGCGCTGGTTGCCGCGGGTCTTCTGCTTGAGTTCGCTCAGCAAGGCGTCCATCGCCTTGTTGAGCGCGGCGTATTCACTGCGCTGGCGATCCAGTTCGCGGCCAACCTCGCTGCGCTCCTTGTCGAGGGCGGCGTAGGTGTCGCGGAACAGCTGGTTGGTCTTGCGCTCGTCGAGCAGGATCTTCTCCTTCTGCTCGATGCGCTGGGCGTAGCCGCCGTGCACGTTGCAGCCGAACTTGGTGGCGAAGCCGGCATCGGCGTGGCGCGGGTCGCACTCCTGCGGGCTCACCGCGCAGGCGCCGAGCGACAGGCTGGTGGCGAGAAGGGAAAAGACTCGGAAAAATCGGTGCATGCTTCAACCCAGGCGGATGGCGGAGCGTTGTCTGTAGAGCTGGTCGATCTCGGCTTCCAGCGAGCTGATCTGCCGCTGCATGCTGTTGATCTCGGCGTTCAGGGTGTCGATGCGCGCGGCGCTGGCGCTGCCGCGCTCGGCGGCAGCGACCTTGCGCCACTCCTGCTGCCGGGTGCGGGCGTTGGCCAGCTTGTCGCGCAGGAACACCAGGTTGGCGTCGACCTTGGCCAGGCGCTGCTGGGCATGGGCCCTCTGCACCCGCTTGGCGGCGATGTCGCGCTGGATCATGGCGATGCTCTGGCGGTCGTCGGCGATCACCGTGCGCGCGGTGCGGCTCAGGTCCTGCAGCTCGCGGTTGTCCTTGCGCACGTCGGCGATGGCCACGTCGAGGCGCTGCTCGGCATTGGCGTACTGGCTGCGGCGCTGATCGAGGTAGTAGTTGGCGCCCATGCCGGCGCCGCAGCCGACCACCGCCGCGGCGGCCATGCACTCGCCCTTCTTGTCCGGGTTGGCCAGTTGGCAGGCCAGCACGCCGACCACGGCGCCGCCGGCGCAGGCCTGCCAGCCGGACTTGCTGAAGAACTGGGCCGAATTGCTGTTGGCCAGTCGCGGGTCGGTCTGTCCCATGCCCATGCCGGGACCGTCCAGGGTCTCGCAGCCCGCCAGCAGCAGGGCGAGGGCCGCCCAAGCGATTCGTTTAGCCGTGAACGAGGCCACCATCATGTCGAGTCTCGCCTTCTCCGATCAGAGGGTTTTGCAGGATTGCAGCCAGTGGGCACGCGCCACCTTGCCATTCTTGAGGTAGGTGCGCAGGTTGCTCCAGTGGGTGTCGAGGTAGCTGCGCAGGTTGCTCTTGCCGCGCGCGGCCAGTTGTTGCGCGACCAGGTCGACCTGGGGTTCGACGCTCGCCTGGCTGTAGTTCAGGGCGGTGCCGACCACGCTGTCGGCGTAGTAGTTGAGCATGAAATCGAGCACCTTGCGATGACCGTCCAGCTGCTCCCGGCGCGCCTCGCAGCGCGCCTTGGGCTCGCTGCCGCCGGCCCCGCAGCTGCGACTGTAATTGCCCTCGAGGGTGTCGAGGAAGAGCCCGTCGTCCTTCAGCTTGGTGCAGAGGAAAGCGCCCAGCTGCAGCTCGGAACGGATCGCCTGGTCGCGCTGTTCATCGCGCGCCTGGGTGTTGGCGCGCAGCTCGCTGCGCAGTTTCTCCAGCTGCTGCCTGAGCGCATCGTCCTGCACGCCTTCGGCGAGGCTGGCGATCCGGGTCGCCGGGTCCTCGGCCGCCGGCCGCGCGCCGGACTCCGCCGGGGCCTCGGGGCGGGACACGCCGAGCTTCTTCCAGTCGCTCTCGACCTGCTTGATCCGCTCGCGGGAGGTCAGCGCCGGCGCCACCAGGGCAGGCCGGAAGCCGCCGGTCTTCAGGCGGTTCTGCGCGCTGCCGTCGGCGGCATAGTAGGGCTGCTCCTGGCGCAGCGCGGTGCGCAGCTCGGCCTGCGGGGTCAGGTAGTTGCCGCCGCGCAGGATGTAGCCGCCGGCCTGGCCGTGCTGGCGGTCCAGCTTGTTCAGGTGGAAGGGCTCGAAGAGCATCTCGTCGACGTTGCCGAGCATGTCGTGCAACCCGAGCGGGTTGGGCTTGAGCAGGCCGGCCAGCTGCAGCTGGCCGTTGGCCGACTGCGCGCCGGCGAACCAGGCATAGGCGTTGAGCCCCTCCGGCATGGGGAAGCGGACGTCGCGGAACTCCGCCTGGGACACCGCCAGGCCGCCGCGCGCGGCGAACTCCCACTCGACCTCGGTGGGCAGGCGCAGGAAGCCGGCCACGCCATCTTCCTTCGGCAGCTTGTCGGTGGCATTCTGGCGCAGCCAGAGGTTGTAGCGGTCGGTGAAGGCGATCGCGTCGAACCAGCTCACCCCGGTCTGCGGCAGGCGCAGCTGGGCCGAGGGCTCTGGGCACTGGCCATCCATCACCGCGCGGTACTGCAGCTCGCTGACCTCGTACTTGGCCAGCAGGTAGTAGCGCCCCGGCTCCGGCTTGCCGACGCTGAAGCTGCCGGCGATGTGGGTCGGCCGCGCCTGCTCGAGGTAGCCCCACTCCTCGCTGTCCTGGCCCAAGGTGACGGCGTAGTCGTCCAGCGGGCTGGCCATCGGCACGCGCACCTGGCGCCAGGCCATGGCGCCGCCGCAGGGCATCGGCAGGATCACGTCGCCCTTCTGCGGCTGCGGGTTGTAGTACTTCGCGTCCCAGGCCGCGGCGGCCGGCAGGCTGGCCAGCGCCGCCGCCAGTCCCAGCGCCGCGGCCGGAACGGACCGTCGCCGTTCAGAGATCCCGCAGGCTTTCCGCCGGTTGAATGTGAATCGCACGATACCCTCCTAGCGCCGCCACCAGGCTGGCGATCAGCAACGCACTGGCGAAGGCCAGCAGAATATGCAGGTTTTCCAGCCGGCAGACGAAGGCGTCGGCGGCCAGGTTGGCGCCCAGGACCCGGTTGAACACCATGCTGCCGGCCAGATAGGCCGCATAGCCCAGACCGAAGGCCAGGCAGGTGAGCAGCGCCGCCTGGACCATCACGTAG
Organism: Azotobacter chroococcum; assembly: GCF_002220155.1. NCBI lineage: Bacteria > Pseudomonadati > Pseudomonadota > Gammaproteobacteria > Pseudomonadales > Pseudomonadaceae > Azotobacter > Azotobacter chroococcum. The sequence continues at coordinate 4,545,033 of NZ_CP011835.1, forward strand.
ACGCCGACCGCGGCGCGGCGAAAGCCGAACAGGCGCAGCAGAGCCAGGTCCTTGCGCTTGCGGTCGATGTTGGCGAGGAAGGCCCCGGCCAGCGAGGCGATGCAGCCGATCGCCGCGGTCCAGGCGATCACCGCGAAGATCAGCCCGAGCACCCGGTCGACGGCCTTCACCGACTCGATCTCGCGCAGCCGGGTACTGGTCTCGATGCGCTCCCCCTCCAGCCAGCCGGCGAGCGGCGCCACCGCATCCAGGCTGCCCGCATAGACCCGGGCGCGGGCATAGCGTTCGCGCGGCGGCGCCGGCCGGCCGCTGGCGAAACCGAGCGCGGGCACCGCGAAGCCGTCGCGAAAATCCTCCATGGCCACCAGCAGGTCCAGCGAGACCAGCAGCGCCGGGCGCGGGAAGGCCGTCTCGGGCAGCACCCCGGCGACCGTCACCTCGCGCTGGCCGCGCTCGCTGTTGCCGTCCAGCTTGCGCAGCACCAGCAGGCGGATGCGCTCGCCGCCGCTCACCTCCAGCTTGCGCGCCGCGCTGGCGCTGAGCAGCACGCTGTCGCCCTGCGGCGGCGCGAGGCGAGCGCCGAGCAGGGGATCGCCGGGGCCGCTGGGGATAACTTCGGCACCGGCGACGAAGCGCTGGCTGTCCAGCGCCAGATCGGCCTGGGCGTTCAGCGAGCGGGTCAGCGGCATGACGAAGCCGACTCCCGGCTGCGCGGCCAGAAGCGCGAACCAGGCGCGGTCCAGGTCATGGTTGCCGAGCAGGCGGATCTCCAGGTTGCGCGGGTCGTCGAGCAGTTCGCCGCGCAGCTGCGAGACCACCCCGTGCTTGAGGCCGAACAGCAGCAGGAGCGGCGCGATCACCGCCACCAGCGAGGCGACGATGCACAGCGACACCTTGCGGTCGTGCCACAGGTCGCGGGTTGCCAGTCCGGCCAGCAGGCCCCAGCCGGGGCGTGCTTCAGGACGCATCGCGAAACACCGTGCCGCCGTTGTTATCGGCGTCCGGCACGCCCAGCAGCCGGCGGATCGCACAGGCGCGCAGCAGGCCCCAGTCGTGGCTGACCAGCAGGGTGGCGATGCGCAGGCGCTGGGTGGTCTCGACGATCAGCTCGAACAGCCGGCGCGCCTGCAGCGGGTCCAGCGCGGCGGTCGGCTCGTCAGCCAGCAGCAGGTCCGGCTCGTGGGCGATGGCACGGACGAAGGAGGCGCGCTGGCGCTCGCCGATCGACAGCTGGGCGGGCTTCTTGTGCAGCAGCGGCTGCAGCCCTAATTGCTCGATGGCCTCCTCCACCCGCTCGCCGCTGGCCGGCAGGCCGAGCATGCGCCGCGGCAGTTCGATGTTGCGGCGCACGTCGAGAAACGGCAGCAGGCCGCCGCTCTGCGGAACGAAGCCGAGGCGCTGGGCGCGCAGGTCGGCCAGCCGCGCCTGACGGTCCTCGCGCAGCAGGGCGGCGATGTCCAGCGGTGCGGCGCCGTCGTCCTCATCGCTAGTCAGCTCGTAACGGTCGAGGCGCTCGGGGCGCAGGATCAGGCCGATCATTTCCAGGAGGGTGCTCTTGCCGCAGCCGCTGGCGCCGGTGATCGCCGCCACCTCGCCGCGCGCCAGCGACAGGCGCGGCAGGAGGATGCGGTAGGTGCCGCGGTGGATGGCGAGGTTTTCGATGTGGAGCATGGGGGGAGTCATGGTCTGTGCATGCTCCGCGCGAGCCCCTGGCCCTGGTGCCGGGCCGGGGCACCTTCCTTGCGTGAAACGGGGTTGTTTTTGGGTGCTGTTTTGGTGCCGAGCCGGGCGCTTTCCTTGGCTGAGGCCACAGATTTCGCCTTGCACGGCGAGTCACTTTCTCTTTGCGCGCGCAAAGAGAAAGTAACCAAAGAGAAAGCGCGCCCGGTCATCCGGCCCCGGCTGCGCCGGGGTTCCCTCGCTCCGGCGCCGCTCCGGGGGCCGCCGTACAAGGGGCATCCATGCCCCTTTACGGCTCTCGCCGCATCCATGCGGCTCGCCCCCTCTGCGGCGCCTGCGCTCGGCCTTCTGAACGGGACCGGGGAGTTGCCTGCAAGTCTGGCACCACGCTTGAAAAAGCTTTTTGCCCTTCGCGGAGGTGGGGCTTGCACCCATTCCCCCTTCGTCAGGCCGAACGGAATCGCCGCGCAAGGGGTTGAGCCGCATGGATGCGGCGAAAGGCCCGTGGGCCATGGATGGCCCTTCGGGCCGTGCCCCTGGAGCGGCGATGGAGCGAGGGGACCCGGAGCGAAGCGCAGGGCCTGATGACGGGGGTGGCCTTCTTTTTGGTTACTTTTTCTTGGCCAAACAAGAAAAAGTGACTCGCCGTACAAGGCGAAACCTGTAGGCCGGGCCGAGGAAAGCGCCTCGTCCTCACTCCACCGACAAGGCCACCAAAAACCACTCCTCAAGGCAACGCCTCCAAGGGCACCGGATACACATGATCCCGCGGATCGCTGCCCTCGGCCAGGGACACCCAGCGGTCGGCGTCGGCGTTGTACTTCTGGTAGTACTTCAGCTTGGTGTTCAGCCGGCGGATGAATTTCTCCTGCTCCAGCCCCTCCATGCCCTTCCAGGTCTCCTCGTCGAGGCTGAGCACCTCGCTGAGGTACGGCAGGCCCTCCAGGTACTCGGCCATCAGGCCCATCTCCGCCAGGGTGGCGGACTTGCCGCCCTTCTGCAGCTGGCTGGGGTCCTTGCCCATGGTCGCGGCCACCGAGCGCAGGCGCTCGAACATCTCGTTGGGCGAGATCAGGCCCTCGTTGGCGGCGTCGGCGATCTTCTTCACCACCTCGGCGAGGTCGCTGAGCTGGGCCTTGGTCAGCAGCACGCGGACCTCGGTGGTCGGCACGTTCTGTTTGACGAAGTCGCGGTCGCTGATCCAGGCGTTGAACACCGGCGGCGCGCTGGCCCCGGTGACTTCGCCGAGGTAGGCCAGGCGCATGGCGTGGCCGAGCTTGGCGGTGTCTTCCAGCAGGGCGTCGTCGGCCGGCTTGCCCTTCTTGCCATAGTCGGCGTCGGCGCCGAGGGCGCTGCCGGCGGCCATTTCGCCGCGGTAGGCGGCCTTGACCTGGCCGGTGATGGCGGCGGCCAGACCGTCGATCTTGCGGCCGAAGTTATCCACATCGCCGGCGTCCACCGGGTAGTACAGCGGCTTGTTGAGGACGGGGTTGTTCGACAGGTCGCGGTACTGCGCCTCGGCGGAGGCATGGTTGCTCGCCCCGCTCGGGGTCTTCAGGTGCAGGCTGTAGATCGCCACGCCGCGGTGCTTGGCCTCCAGGCGCACCTGGGCGGCGTCGAGGCCGGTGGCGGACAGCGGGTCACTGCCGTCCAGCGCGCCGGCATCGCTGACCAGCACGATGTAGCGGGCGCCGAACTGGGTCCAGTCGATGCCGTCCAGGGCCTTCATGACCCCGGCGTAGGCGTCCTCGTCGAAGCGGCTGCTGGATACCGTGGCCGGCTTCAGCGCGGCCATCCGGGCGAGGAAGTCCTCGCCGCCCTGCACCTGGGCCGGATCGACGTACAGCTTGCTGACGTACTCCAGCGCCGGCACGGCCTTGACGTTGGAGCGGTAGGCGACCAGGCCGAACTTGACCTGCTTGAGCAGCTTTTCCTGCTCGATGTGCTGGTAGATCTTCCTGATCGCCTCGCGGGTGCGGTCGATGTACGGCCCCATGGAGATGGTCGAGTCGATGACGAACACCACGGCGGCGCTGAAGCCCTTCAGGGTGTTCACCTCGCCGGCCTTGTCCTGGGCGGTCTGCTCGGCGCTCTTCGGCGCGGCGGCGGTCACCGAGGCGACTTCCAGCTCGCGCACCCGGAAGCCCTTCTCGGTCATGATTTCCCGGGCGTTCAGCACCGGCAGCAGGTAGAAGCGCTTGGCCAGGTCGACGGCGTAGTCCGGCTCGCGGGCGACTACGGAGGGATCGCGGCCCTGGCTGGCCAGGTTGGCGCGAATCGGCTTGAGCAGCTTGCCGGGGTCGCCCGCGGCGAACAGCTTGTCGAGACTCTCGCGCTGGCGGAAAAACAGCAGCGGATCGCGGCCGGCCGGGTTGGTCAGCGCCAGGGTCATCTGCATCTTCCACTCCACCGCGCAGCCGCCGTCGATCCAGCCGAGGGTCTTGCCGTAGCTGTCCGCGCCGACCTTCAGCCATTCGCCGTCGCCGACCTGCTGCCGCTGGTACACGTAGAAGCGGGTGAAGGCCGGCTGCGGCTTGCCGCCGGCCGCGCCGGGCTGGTCGCCGAGGCGACAGCTGGGGGTGGTCAGCACGCGCTGGTAGAGGGTCTTCTTGCCGGCCTGCAGCAGGGGCCTGTCGTCGGCCGCCAGCGCCGGAGCGGCGCTGGCGGCCAGCAGCAGGCCGCCGAGCACCGCCATCTCGTGCCACATCGTGGTTCTCTTGCCGCGCGGGTTCATGGCTTCAGGGCCTCCAGGCGTTGCTTGGCTTCGGCGTTGCCGGCATCGTTGGCCAGCGCGATCTCGTACCAGTAGGCCGCCGTCTCGGCGTCGGCGGATTCCACGCAGCCGCCGGCCTTGAAGGTCTGCGGGTCGTACTCGCGGGCGTAGGCGAAGGCGATGGCGGCGTCGCCGGCCTGGGCCTTGTGCGCGTAGAGGCGCTGCACCACGCCGCAGCGCCTGGCCTGCTTGGCGGCGTCGATCACTTCCAGCACCCGGGCGCTGGACGGGTTCGACTTCAGGCAGGCCTGGATGAAGGTCAGGTCGTCGCCGCTCTCCGCCAGCGCCGTCCCGGCGCAGGCGCCCGCCTCGCCGCCGGCCGCCGCGGCCGGCGCAGCAGCCGGGGCCGCCGCCACCGGCGTTTGCGTGTGCGGACGCAGGACGAAGTACCAGTAGGCGGCCAGCCCGATGCCGAGCAGCAGCACCAGTCCGAGGGCCAGCGGCAGCCAGCGCACCGGTTTGCGCGGCTGCGGCTTCAGCGCCGGCGCGGCGCGGAACTCCTCGTCGCGCTCGGCGACCAGCGGCCGGTCAGGCCGCGGCGTTTCGACCGGCGGCGGCTCGACGGCCGGCGGCTCCGGTTCGGGTTGCGGTTCGGGCGGCGCGGCCACCGGCTCGGGCGCGTGCCGGGGCTGCTCGTTCAGCGGCTGCGGGTGGCCGACCGCCGGCGAGGACAGGATATTGCCGACGATGCGCAGCACGCCGCCGTCGCTCTGCCCGGCGTCGCGCAGCTGCAGCCGGTAGACCATCTTCGGGTCGCGGACCAGCGGATCGACCAGCCAGGGGCCGACGCTGCCGACCAGCAGCTCGCCGCGGCGCTCCAGGCCGTCGATGGCATGCCAGACCGGCAGGCTGTCCCAGCCGCCGCCGGCCTCCAGGTAGAGGCTGTCCTGGTTGCGCAGCACGCTCAGCTCCAGGCCGTCGGTGCCGCCCGGCCAGCCGTGCACGGTCAGTTCGCCATGGCCGGGTTGGCCGCTGGCGGCGGCCGTCAGTTCGATTCTCAGCATGCGTCAGTCTGCCCGTGCCGATTGGAAGGTGGCGAGGATCCGCCCCAGCGCTTCGTTCTGTTCCAGGGTAATTTCCCGGCCGGCGCTGTGCCCGGCATTTTCCTCGGCGATCCGCGCCAGCGCCACCAGCCAGTCGCCGACATAGCGCCGGGTGTAGTCCTGGGGCTGTTCCGCCAGGCGCGGCAGCTGGCCGTAGGCGATCGGTGCCGGCGGCTGGAACAGCCTGGCGTCGCGCTCGATGCGGCTGTCCGGGCGCTGCTCGAGGGGCTGCTCGATGAAGCCCAGCCAGCCGATGAAGTCGCCGAGCACCGTCTTGGCGGTGAGCACCTGGCGGCCGGCGAGCTGCTCGCGCTTGGTGCCGACCTGCTCGGTGCTGACGATGGCCTGCAGCAGGCGCTGCTCCAGGCCGAGCCGGCTGGCGCCGGTGACCAGTTCGTCGACCAGCGCCTCGACCGCCGGCTTGGCGAAGCCCAGGTAGGTCATCAGCCGCACGTCCTCGGGCAGGTGGCGCAGGTGGCCGATCCACTCGCGCAGCACCGCCTGGGCGAAGCGCGCGTCGCTGCCGCGCGGCTGCCGCGCCGGCGCCGCGGGGCCGGCGGCGGGCGGCGCGTTGTCGCCGAAGGGGTCGAAGGTGTCGTGGCGATCCAGGTCTAGGCCCAGGTTGAGCGCCCCCGCCGCCGGCGTGCCGCCCGGCAGCAGAGGGCTGCCGGGCGGCGCCGGCGTGTCGTCCTCGTCGCCGGCGCGCAGGTAGAGCGCGCGCAGCAGGTCGTCGGGCAGCTGCATGCGCTGCAGCAGTTCGCCGAGCAGGATGCGCCGCGGCCACAGGGCATCGGAGATCTGCCGGGCGATCCGCCGCTTGCGCTCCAGCTCGCCGGCGCCCTCGGCCTGGAACCAGTGGCCGAGGCGGCTTTCCAGCAGGTGCAGGACGCCGTCCAGCTGCTCGCGGATGCGCCCCAGCTTGACCTCGCGCAGGGCGACCTGGCGCAGGTAGCGGCCGATCCGCCCCATGCCGCCGTCGTTGAGTTCCAGCATGGCGTCCCAGGCGTCCTCCGGGTCGCGGATGTGACGCTGGACCGTCTCGTCCTCGCAGAAGGTCCGGCGCATCAGCGCCAGCGGCTCACGCGCAGGTGCATGGATGGCCACTTCCTGGCCGTCCTCGAGGTCGAGGAAGGTCACCTTGAGGCGCGGCTTGCGCACCAGGAAGCTGTTGTCGAACGGCCGGCCGCCGGCCCAGTCCTGCAGCCAGGCGTACTGGCCGAAGCGCTCGAGCATGGTCATCTTCATCATGCCGCCGCTGCCCCAGCCCAGGCGCAGCAGGTCCTCGCCCTTGTCCAGGTCGCTGCCGATGCGCATGTCGAACATGGTGATCGCCCACAGCAGGCCCGGCTTGCGCCGCGCCCGCTCGGCCGGCGTCTCGCCCTGGGTGCGGTCGATCCAGCGGCTCAGCACCGGGCCGACGCTGGTGACGTCCGACTGCTTGTTGGACGGCGTGCAGACGATCAGCACGTTCATTTCCTGGCTGTCGGTGTAGCGCTCGAAGAGGTAGGCGACCTTGCCGCGCAGGATGAGCTGCGCCACCGGGTTGCTGTCCTCGCTGTTCACCGCGCGGCGCACCTCGTCCAGCGACTCGACGCCGAGACGGCCGCGGTAGCCGGGGAAGTCGAGCAGGTCGACCTCTTCGAACAGGGGCTCGCTGGTCGGCTCGACCAGCGGGAAGACCAGCTCGGCGGTGAGCGCCGCCAGTTGCGCCAGGCTCAGCTCGACCTCGCCGCGCAGCGCGCCGTCGCGCCAGGGCCGCACGGCGATGCGCTGGTCGCTGTCCTTGCCCAGGCGCTCGAGCATGTCCACGTTCATGATGCTGTCGGCCTGCGACAGCCCGCCCTGCACCGTGGGCCGCACCAGCGCGCTCAGCGGCGCGAAGACCCGCTCGGCGTGGCCCAGGCTGGCCAGCGCGCGGGCAAAGCTCAGGTAGGTGTCGCTCAGCTCGGGGATCTCGCCCCAGAAGATCGAGAACAGCCGGGCGCGGTCCTCCGGCGCCAGGTTCGGCGCCAGCTCGACCGCAGCCGGCCAGTAGTAGGCGCCCAGCGCGCCCAGCGAGCCCGGAAAGCTGCCCTGCAGGTAATCCCACAGTTCCACCACGGCGTCGGCGTCGACGCCCGGCACCGGGTACGGCTGGCGGCGCTTTTCCAGGTCGCGGAGCAGCTGGCGGATCGCCGCTTCGTCGAGGCGGTAGCGGACCTTCTCGGTGTTGAAGTCGTTGAAGAAGGAGTTGGCCAGGACCTTGGCCAGCTCGATCTCGGCGAACAGCTTGAGCTCCAGCGGGCACTCGGCAGGCCCCGGCCGGGCGGTGCGGCTGAAGCGCGTCACCAGGCCGGTGGCCTCCTTGCCGCCGCCTGGCGGGTTGACGTGGGTGAGGAAGTCCAGGCGGTCGCCGCCCAGGTCGGTTTCCAGCTTGCCGTTGGCGCCGGCCGCCAGGCTGGAGATCAGGTAGGACTTGCCGGCCTGGGACAGGCCGAAGAAGCCCACGGTCATCGGCAGCGCGGACACCGCGCCGAGGCGCCGCGCGGTATTGCGCACGCGGCGCAGGCTGAGGATCAGGTCGTCCGCCTCGTTGTCCAGGCGCGGCGCGAAGTGGCGCACCTCGTCGATCCAGCGGATCGACTCGCCCGCTCCGCTGTGGACGGCGGACCAGCGCTGCGACAGTTTTTCGGAGTTAGTCATTTGCGAAACACGCTTCCACTGTCGAGCCAGTATTGGGATTCGCCCAGCCCGGCGTCGGGCAGGGTGTTGAGCTTCAGGCGCACATGGGTGCGGCTGACCGCGCCGCTGTCCGATTCCACGCCGAGCAGTTCGAAACGCTCGCTGCCCTCGGCCGGGTTGCGCGAGGACTTGATGCCCAGGCGCACCTTGAGCACCAGTCCCTTGGACGCCATTTCCTCGCGCAGTTTCGGACTCTCGATGCCGAGGATGTACAGGGGTGCGGCCGACCAGCGCTCGCAGGCCAGCTGGCGGAAGCCCAGGCGCATGGTGCCGCGCATGTCGAAGGGGATGTCCGGCAGGCGGTAGTCGGGGTCGTCCAGGTCGATGTCTCGATAGTAGACGTTGCTGTCCTTGAGGACGTTGTTGTTGTCGATCAGGCCCAGCTGCCTGAGCGTCGAGTAGGACTTGAAGGCCGCCACGCGGAAGTAGAAGTTCGGCAGGCGCAGGCCGCGGCTCAGCAGGCAGAGCATGGCGCCGACCGCCGCGGTGGTCTTCGGGTCCTCGATGCGGTCCAGCTTGTTGAACGGGTACCAGCCGCCGGTGCGGTACTGGTTGAGCGACAGGATGCGCCCCGGCGGCAGCGGCAGCAGCTCGCGGAACAGCGCCTGCACGCCGGGCAGGCACGACGGCCGGCCGGTGAGCAGGAGCACGTCGCAGGGATAGGCGTGCACCACCTCGCAGAGCGCCTGGATGGTCTTGCCGATGCTCATGCGGTCGCCGATGAAGGCTTCGTGGATGCGCCGCAGGCTGACGTCCAGCGGGGTGGCGAGGATGTCGAAGGGCGCGGTCTCGTTGCCCAGCTGGCGGCGCACGGCGCCGGCGACGTAGTCGAGCACGTCCTCGGTGGGGCGCTCGCCGAGCAGTTCGCCGAAGGTGGCGCTGACCCGGCTGCCCGGCTCCAGCGGGTCGTACTGCTCGTAGGCCTTGAGCAGGCGCAGGCCGATGGGGCCGAACACCTGCAGGGTCAACTGCTGGCGCAGCACGGCTTCCTGCACCGCCAGCGTTTCGCTGCCGATCAGCCGCGACAGCAGCGCTTCGGGCACGGCGATGCCGGCGCGGGATAGCGCCTCGCGCAGCGCCGGCAGGACGAACTGGCGGATCACGTCGAGCAGGATGTCGTCGCCGGCGACCTTGAAGCCGTCGCGAAAGCGCTGTTCGGGGCTGATGTAGACGTTGCCGCCGACCCCGTCGTCGAGGCGGTATTCGGTGATCACCAGATCCGTGGTGCCGCCGCCGATGTCGATCGAGGCGATGGTCAGGCGGTCCCGGTGCGGCTGGTCCGGACGCGCCATGGCGGCGAAGAATTCCTCCGAGCGTCCGGCGAAGTTGTTCTGCGTCTCGTTGAACAGGTAGACCACCTGGCCGCAGGTGGCCTCGTCCCACTGCACATGGACCTCGGGGAACCAGGGCCAGGCGCTCTCGCGACTCTTCGGGTCCTTGAGGTCGACGGGGTCGTCCTCGGGATGCCAGCCGAGGCTCTTCCAGACCAGGCCGATGGCCTGCTCCATGCACTTGGCGAAGATCTCGCGCTCGGGCTTGGGCATCGACGGCGGCACGGTGAGGATGATCGAGCGCAGGTGGCGCGGCACCCGCGAGTGGCTCATGCGCAGGCGCTGCGAGGGGCTGTTGATCTGCATCAGCGCCTGGCCGAGGACCTCGGAGAGCATGAAGGTCATCAGCGAGCTGCGCGAATAGTGCGGGTGGAACACCGGCATGCGCTCGTCGAACGGCAGGCTGTAGAGCGCCTGGCCCTTCTCGTTGATCAGCCCGGCCACCGGCGCGGCGGTGGCGTGCGGTTCGCTCTCGGTGCGCAGCGCGGCGCAGTTGAAGCGCCAGCCCGGCTCGTAGCCGTCCTCGTCCCACAGGTAGCGCTTGGGGCTCGACAGCCCGGTCGAGCCTTCGGTGCCGCGCCGGCGCCCGGCCAGGCGCCCGGCCTCGCGGCCGACGCGGGCGATGGTCGGCCACAGGAAGGCCTCGCGGCGGCCGCTCTGCACCGAGAAATGGTCCTTGCCGAACATCGCCTGGGCGAACTCCACGCGGCTCTCGAAGGGCTCCGGATAGACCTGCTCGGGGCGGGTCAGGTCGCGCAGCTCCAGTTCGTAGCGCTTGCTCAGGCCGTCGTTCTCCTGCGGATGGTCCTCGATCAGGATGCCGCAGGTACGCGAGTTGCCGACGTCCAGCACCATGTCCACCGGGATCGCCTTGTGCACGTCGCTGTCGCGGTTGGACACCACCTTGAGTTCCGGCACCGGCAGGTGGGTGCCCAGCAGGTGCAGCAGGTTGAGGTAGTGCGCCTGATGCTGAAGCTGCTCGCACTCGGCCTGGATGTCGTCGGGCTGCATGCGCAGCGGCGGCAGCCGCGCCTGCTCGCTGAACACCTCGCGCAGCCAGCCGTCGATCCAGCCGAGGTCGAGAAACCAGCCCATCTCGTCGGCCCGGTGGGCCAGCGCGAAGCTGGCGCCGGCGCGGACGTCCTCGCGGGTCGGCGCCAGGTAGGTGGTGGCCTCGCGGCTGTCGAAGACCTTGGTGTCGAAGGCGAAGGTGATGCGGTGGGTGTTGCCGTCCGGGTCCTCGCCCTCGGCGAGTTCGACGATGCGCACTCGCGACCAGTTGCTCGGGCCATCGTCGAAACGCCGCGGCGGGCTGCAGCGGAAGAACGGCAGGGGCAGCCAGAGCCCCTTGAGCAGGCGCAGCGAATCCTCGGGCGCCACGCTGAAGGCGGGTGTCACCGTCCTGCCGGGTTCGGCCGGATGGTGGAAGGCGTTGCTGCGCGGATCGAACAGCAGGCGGACCAGGGGACCGTCGCTGCGCGGCCGGACGAACTCGCCGGCCGGCTCGCGGCGCAGCTCCAGTTTGACGGCGAAATCCAGGAACTGGATGCCGCTGCCCATGATCAGGGTGATCCTGTCTTCGTAGTCGGTCTTTTCCGGAAACATGCTGCTCGTGCTCGCCTCAGTTGCCGCCCTGGCGTATGGACATCGGGAATTCCTGGTCGCCGTAGTGGCCGGTGCAGTCGGCCGCGCTCCGCGCATCCGGCTTGCAGGTCACTTCCGGCAGACGATAGCGGCTGCCATCGCTGCAGTTGGCCTGTCCCTGACTGGCGATCGCCAGGTTGCCGCCCTGCATCGAGGCGTTCACCGCGCCCGAGCATTGCACGCCGTCGTCGCGGCGGATACTGACCCGGCCCTGGCCGTCCTTGAAGTCGTAGCCCAGCTGCAGGGGCTTGCCGGTCTTGGCGTCCTGGATGCCGGCACCGGCCTGCCAGTTGCCGTCGAGGAAGCGGGTCGAACCGCTCTTTTGCGCCTCGGGCGGGATGCTCATGGGCTTGGCAGCATCCTGCGCCTTGGCCGGGTCTTGCTGGGCTGCCTGCGGGTCTTCGGCAGCTTTTTCATCCTCGAGTTGCGGTGGCACCGGCGGCTCCTGCGCCTCCTCGGGTTTCGCCTCGGGTTCCGCTTCCGCGGCCGGCTCGGGCAGCTCCTCGGCCGTGGCTTCATCCGCGGCGGCTTCCTCCGCAGCGGACTCGTCGAGCGCAGGATCATCCGTCGCGAGTTCGCTCGCTCCGGGTTCGCTCGACAAGGCCTCCTCGATCGGCACGTCCTCGACGGCCGTTTCCTTGCCCGGCACCTGCATGTCTTCCAATGCCTCGGTTTCCACCCCGGCGACTCCGGCACGGCCAGAGATCCCCTCCACTCCCACGACGCCCTCGTGCCGCCGGGCATCCAGCGGCGCCTTTTCCTCGGCCGGCAGACCGGGCAGGTCGACATGGGACAGCTCGAACGGCAGTTCGACGTTCGGTGCGCAGGCGCGCATGACGAACAACAGCAACAGCAGGAGCAGCGGCAGAAGCAGCAGCCACAGCCAGCGCCGCCAGCCGGATCTTGCGGCGACCGCGGGCGCCACGGGCGGCGGCGAGGCGATGTCCGCCGCGACCGCTGCGGCCGGCCTGGCCGTCTGCAGGCAGGCCAGCGGATCGTCCGGCTGGGCCGCCTGCTGGCCGGTGAAGCCCCAGAAGGTGATCACCGGTTTGCCGTCGACCAGATAGACGTGGTTGGCATCGGGAAAGTGCAGGGCCTTTTCCAGCAGGCGGCCGAAGACCTGTTTCTCCCGGTTCTGCGCATCGTTGCGCATGCTTTCGCCGGTGGCGCGCAGCTGGGCCTGCATCGCCTCGAGCCGGGCATGGGCCTGTTCGCGCTCCTCCGCAGTCGCCGCCGACCAGGGCACCACATCGCCTTCGATCGGTGCGTACCAGTCGATGCGGTCGCCCGCCTCGTTGGTCTGCGGGATGGCCAGGCAGTCGGCCGCCTCGCGGTGCATCTTCAGGCGGATGGCCTCGCGCAGCTGCAGCGCCACGCCATGGACTGGCTGACCGTCGACGCCAAGCGCCCTGAACTCCCGCAGCGTACCCGTACGAAGCAATGCACCCGGCATCCTGATTATCCTTTATTCCCGGCCGATCACGGCCTTGCTGAACGATGGAGACGCTCCCGACTCGGGCAAATCTCCCGAGCCGCCAGGGGGCTCCGATGTACGGGACGGCACAAGGGACGCCTCGGCAACCCCGTCGGCGGGAAAGCGTGCGGCGCTGCGCATTTTCGCCCGGCCGCCGCTTCGGAAGCAAACTTGCCCGGCCTGCGCCGGAGCACGGGGAGGGCTGAAGGGCCAGCCCTTTCAAGGTCTTTGCGTAAACTCTCCCGATGATCAAGCGGGAGGGCAAGACGATGTGGGATGCGATTCTGGCGCGCTTCGAGAAGCAGGCACCGGCCAGCGTCATGGCACGGCTGGCGCTGGAGCGGGCGATGCCGGCCGCCTGGATCGACGAAGTGTTCGAGACCCACCGGCAGCGCCAGTATCCACGCGAGCTGCTGTTTTCCACGGTGGTCGAGCTGATGTCGCTGGTTTCCCTGGGGTTGCGCCCTTCGCTGCACGCCGCCGCGCGCCAGATGGACCACCTGCCCGTATCGCTGGCGGCGCTGTACGACAAGGTCAGGCGTACCGAGCCGCCCTTGCTGCGGGCCCTGGTACAGGGCAGCGCCCAGCGCCTGGCGCCGATCGTCTCGGCCCTGGGCACAGCGCCCTGCCTGCCCGGCTGGCAGGTGCGCATCGTCGACGGCAATCATCTGCCGGCCTCGGAGAAGCGCCTGGCGCCGCTGCGCAACCAGCGCGCCGCCGCTCTGCCGGGGCATTCGCTGGTGGTCTACGACCCCGACCTGGACCTGGTGACCGATCTGGCGGTCTGCGAGGACGCCTATGAAAGCGAGCGTACCGGCGTCCTGCCGCTACTGGACAGTGCCCGGCCGGGGCAGCTGTGGATGGCCGACCGGCATTTCTGCACGCGCGCGATTCTCCAGTCGCTCCAGCAGGCCCGGGCCGATTTCATCGTGCGCCAGGATGCCAAGCATCCGCGCATCGTTCGCGAGGGGCCCTGGCACGACCGGGGCCGGGTGGAAACCGGCTGGGTACTCGAACAGGACATCCACATAGACGAGGGCCAGACGCCCTGGCGCCGCATCGAGCTGCGTCTGGATCGGCCGACGGAGTCGGGCGAGTCCGTGCTCTGGCTGTGGAGCAACCTGCCCGCGACGATCGACGCCCGGCAGGTTGCCGAGCTGTACCGTCGGCGCTGGCGTATCGAGGGGATGTTCCAGCGCCTGGAGTCGGTCCTGCAGAGCGAGATCCGCAGCCTGGGCCATCCCCGGGCGGCGCTGCTGGGATTTGCCGTGGCGGTGCTGGCCTGCAACCTCCTGGCGGTGCTCAAGCGCAGCGTCGAGCAGGCCCATCGCGAACAGCTTCCCGAGGGCTGGGAGGCGTCCCCCTACCACCTGGCGGTCCAGGTCAGAAGCCGTTACGAGGGGATGCTCGTCGCACTGCCGGTGGAGCACTGGCCCGCCTGGGCCGACGACTCGGCCAGCACACTGGCACAGCGCCTGTTGGCATTGGCGCGGCACATCAAGCCCAGCCAGGTGGCCACCAGCAAGCGCGGCCCCAAGGTGAAAAAGACCCGGGAGTGGGTCGATAGCGCCGCAGCCCGCGCTCATGTGTCTACGGCCCGTGTAATCGAGGCCTCGAAAGGTAAGAGACCTTGAAAGGGCTGGGCTGAAGGGCAGCACAACGGAAACCGGCAGAAACGCCGGATCAGGCGCCTTTCGGCAGACGGGGGGCCACTCCGTGCCCGCTCCGGGCGGGTTGGCCAGGAAAGAAAAAAGGGTAGCCTGGGCTACCCTTTCGTCGTCGTGCGAGGAAGCGTCGAACTCAGTGGCGACCGTACTTCTTGCGCAGCTCGCTGATGGTGCGCAGCTGGGCGGCAGCCTCGGCCAAACGGGCGGAAGCGGAACCGTAGTCGAATTCCGCGCCCTTCTCGTTGAGCGCCTTCTGGGCGGCCTTGACGGCTTCCTGAGCGGCGACCTCGTCCAGATCCTTGGCGCGGGTCGCGGTATCGGCGAGGACCTTCACCATGCTCGGCTGCACTTCGAGGAAGCCGCCGGAGATGTAGAAGATTTCCTCGTCGCCACCCTGCTTGATCACCCGCACCGGACCGGGCTTGAGATCAGTCAACAGCGGCATGTGACCCGGGAGGATACCGACATCACCCATGTTGGCATGGGCGATGACCATTTCCACCAGGCCCGAGAACAGCTCTTCTTCCGCGCTGACGATGTCGCAATGGACTGACATAGCCATATTCATGCCTCGGTTAGCAGGCGGCGCCACCGGGGTGGCGACCGCCTGGTCGAGCGCCCGGCTAGCGGGCGCGCCAGGTTACAGTTTCTTGGCCTTCTCGATGGCTTCGTCGATACCGCCAACCATGTAGAACGCCTGTTCCGGCAGATGGTCGTAGTCGCCCTTGAGGATGCCGGAGAAGCCGCGGATGGTTTCCTTCAGCGACACGTACTTGCCCGGGGAGCCAGTGAAGACTTCGGCCACGAAGAACGGCTGGGACAGGAAGCGCTGGATCTTACGGGCGCGGGACACCAGCTGCTTGTCGGCTTCGGACAGTTCGTCCATGCCGAGGATGGCGATGATGTCCTTCAGCTCCTTGTAGCGTTGCAGCACGTACTGCACACCGCGGGCGGTGTCGTAGTGCTCCTGGCCGATCACCAGCGGGTCGAGCTGACGGGAGGTGGAGTCCAGCGGATCGACGGCCGGGTAGATACCCAGGGAGGCGATGTCGCGGGACAGTACCACGGTGGCGTCCAGGTGGGCGAAGGTGGTCGCCGGGGACGGGTCGGTCAGGTCGTCCGCGGGAACGTACACGGCCTGCACGGAGGTGATGGAGCCGGTTTTGGTGGAGGTGATGCGCTCCTGCAGAACGCCCATTTCCTCAGCCAGGGTCGGCTGGTAGCCCACCGCGGACGGCATACGACCCAGCAGCGCGGACACTTCGGTACCGGCCAGGGTGTAACGGTAGATGTTGTCGACGAACAGCAGCACGTCGCGGCCTTCGTCACGGAACTTCTCGGCCATGGTCAGGCCGGTCAGGGCCACGCGCAGACGGTTGCCCGGCGGCTCGTTCATCTGGCCGTAGACCAGGGCTACCTTGTCGAGAACGTTGGAGTCCTTCATCTCGTGATAGAAGTCGTTACCTTCACGAGTACGCTCACCCACGCCGGCGAACACGGAGTAACCGCTGTGCTCCATGGCGATGTTGCGGATCAGCTCCATCATGTTCACGGTCTTGCCCACGCCGGCGCCGCCGAACAGGCCGACCTTGCCGCCCTTGGCGAACGGGCAGACCAGGTCGATCACCTTGATGCCGGTTTCCAGCAGATCGTTGCCGCCGGCCTGCTCGGCGTAGCTCGGAGCAGCGCGGTGGATGGTCCAGCGCTCTTCCTCGCCGATGGGACCCGCTTCGTCGATCGGGTTGCCCAGCACATCCATGATCCGGCCCAGGGTGGCTGTGCCGACCGGCACGGAGATACCGGCACCGGTGTTGTTCACGTTCAGGCCGCGCTTGAGGCCTTCGGTGGAGCCCATGGCGATGGAACGAACCACGCCGTCGCCCAGCTGCTGCTGGACTTCCAGGGTGGTGGCCGCGCCTTCGACTTTCAGCGCGTCATAGATGTTCGGCACCTGATCGCGCGGGAATTCCACGTCGATAACGGCGCCGATGATTTGAACGATACGTCCGCTACTCATTACTTGGTTCCTCTAACCTTATGAACCGTTCTCAAACCGCGGCAGCGCCGCCGACGATTTCCGAAATTTCCTGGGTGATCGCCGCCTGACGGGCCTTGTTGTAGACCAGCTGCAGATCGCTGATCAGCTCGCCGGCGTTGTCGGTCGCGTTCTTCATCGCGATCATCCGCGCCGCCTGCTCGGCTGCGCCGTTCTCCACCACGGCCTGGTAGACCTGCGACTCGATGTAGCGAACCAGCAGGGCATCCAGCAGCTGCTGGGCATTGGGTTCGTACAGGTAGTCCCAAGTCCCCTTCTGGACACCTTCGTCATCGCTTGCGGCCAGCGGCAGCAGCTGCTCGACGACGGGTTTCTGGGTCATGGTGTTGATGAACTTGTTCGACGCCAGGTACAGACGGTCCACACGGCCTTCGTGGAAGGCATCCAGCATCACCTTGATGCTGCCGATCAGACTGCCGATCGCGGGCTCTTCGCCCAGGTTGCCGATCGCCGCGACCACGTTGCCGCCGTAGCTGCGGAAGAAGCTGGCACCCTTGTTGCCAATCACGCAGAAGTCGGCTTCGACGCCCTTGTCGTGCCACTCCTTCATGCTTTTGATCAGGGCCTTGAACAGGTTGACGTTCAGGCCACCGCACAGACCGCGGTCGGTGGAGACGAGGATGTAACCGACGCGCTTGACCGGGCGCTCGACCATGAACGGGTGCTTGTACTCCGGGTTGGCCTTGGCCAGATGGCCGATGACCTGACGGATCCGCTCCGCATAGGGACGGCTGGCAGCCATGCGCATCTGGGCCTTGCGCATCTTGCTGACCGCCACCTTTTCCATGGCGCTGGTGATCTTCTGCGTGCTCTTGATGCTCGCAATCTTGCTGCGAATCTCTTTTGCGCCTGCCATTTGACACCTTTCGGGTTAGCAGGCGGGAGCCTTGCGGCTCCCGCTGCGGCTTACCAGGACTGGGTGGCCTTGAACTTCTCGATGCCGGCCTTGAGGCCTGCGTCGATTTCGTCGTTGAAGTCACCCTTCTCGTTGATCTTCGCCAGCAGATCTGCATTCTCACGCTGGAAGTAACCGATCAACGCCTGCTCGAAGGCGCCAATTTTGGCCACTGCGACGTCCTGCAGGAAACCGCGCTCGGCGGCATACAGGGACAGCGACATTTCGGCGATGGACATCGGCGCATACTGCTTCTGCTTCATCAGCTCGGTCACGCGCTGACCGTGCTCGAGCTGCTTGCGGGTGGCTTCGTCGAGGTCCGAGGCGAACTGGGCGAAGGCCGCCAGTTCACGGTACTGGGCCAGAGCGGTACGGATACCGCCGGACAGCTTCTTGATGATCTTGGTCTGGGCTGCACCACCGACGCGGGATACCGAGATACCGGCGTTGACCGCCGGACGGATGCCCGAGTTGAACATGGCGGATTCCAGGAAGATCTGACCGTCGGTGATGGAGATCACGTTGGTCGGAACGAAGGCGGACACGTCGCCGGCCTGGGTTTCGATGATCGGCAGCGCGGTCAGCGAACCGGTCTGGCCCTTCACTTCGCCCTTGGTGAACTGCTCCACGTACTCTTCGGAGACGCGGGA
Organism: Azotobacter chroococcum; assembly: GCF_002220155.1. Classification (NCBI taxonomy): domain Bacteria; kingdom Pseudomonadati; phylum Pseudomonadota; class Gammaproteobacteria; order Pseudomonadales; family Pseudomonadaceae; genus Azotobacter; species Azotobacter chroococcum. The sequence goes on from NZ_CP011835.1 coordinate 4,562,967, forward strand.
AGCGCGCTCCAGCAGACGGCTGTGGAGATAGAACACGTCGCCCGGGTAGGCTTCGCGGCCCGGCGGACGGCGCAGCAGCAGGGAGATCTGACGGTAGGCGACGGCCTGCTTGGACAGGTCATCGTAGACGATCAGCGCGTCTTCGCCGCGATCACGGAAGTACTCGCCCATGGTGCAGCCGGCGTAGGGAGCCAGGTACTGCAGGGCAGCGGATTCGGAAGCGGACGCTGCCACCACGATGGTGTTGGCCAGGGCGCCGTGCTCTTCCAGCTTGCGCACCACGTTGGCGATGGTCGACTGCTTCTGACCGATGGCCACGTACACGCAGCGGATGCCGCTGTTCTTCTGGTTGATGATGGCGTCGATGGCCATCGCGGTCTTGCCGATCTGGCGGTCGCCGATGATCAGCTCGCGCTGGCCACGGCCGACCGGGATCATGGCATCGACCGACTTGTAGCCGGTCTGCACCGGCTGGTCGACCGACTTACGCCAGATCACGCCCGGTGCCACTTTCTCGACCGCGTCGGTGAGCTTGGCGTCGATCGGACCCTTGCCGTCGATCGGATTGCCCAGGGCATCGACCACGCGACCCAGCAGTTCAGGACCGACCGGGACTTCCAGAATGCGCCCGGTGCACTTGGCGCTCATGCCTTCGGTCAGGCCCAGGTAGTTACCCAGCACCACGGCACCGACGGAATCTTGCTCCAGGTTCAGCGCCATGCCATAGATGCCGCCGGGGAACTCGATCATCTCGCCGTACATTACGTCGGCCAGACCATAGATGCGAACGATACCGTCGGAAACGCTGACGACGGTGCCCTCGTTGCGGGCTTGGGCAGTCACATCGGTGTTCGCGATGCGCTGCTTGATGATTTCACTAATCTCAGCAGGATTCAGTTGCTGCATGCCATGACCCTCAAATCAGGATTTCAACGACTCGGCCAACTGGCTCAGTTTGCCGCGGACCGAACCGTCGACAACCACATCGCCGGCGCGGATGACCAGGCCACCGATCAGAGCAGGATTCACGACCTGCCTGGGGTTGACGGAACGATCTAGCCGCTTCGACAGGGCGGCAGCCAAGGTTTCGAGTTGCTCGGCGGAAAGCTCGTAGGCCGTCTCGAGTTCGACGTCGAGCGTCTTGTCGGCTTCTGCCTTGTATGCCTCGAACAGTTCGCGCACAGTCGACAACACGAACAGGCGATCGTGCTCGCCCATGTTGGTGATGAAGTTGCGGAACGCCTCATCGACGTCGGCAGCGAACAGACGCAGCACGGCCTCGACCTTGCTTTCGCGGGTCAGGCGCGGGTTGCGCAGCAGTTCGGCGACTTCGGGGGCTTCAACGACAGCGGCAGCCAGGCTCAACATGCCCGACCAGGCATCGCTGCTGTTGGCCGCGCTGGCATACTCGAAAGCGGCTTTTGCGTAAGGCCGAGCAAGCGTCTGGTTATTGATCATCGCTTGCCTCGCTTAGAGTTGGGAGGCCAGTTTTTCGACCAGCTTGTTGTGCGCCTTGGTGTCCACCTTGGACTCCAGGATCTTCTCTGCGCCCAGGATGGCCAGAGCCGCCACCTGAGTGCGCAGTTCTACCCTGGCACGGTTCACTTCCTGCTCGATCTCGGCCTTGGCCCCGGCAATCAGTCGCTCACCTTCGGCCTGTGCCTGCTGCTTGGCATCTTCGATGATCGCATTGGCCTGCTTGTTCGCCTGCTCGATGATCTGGGTAGCCTGCTCGCGGGATTCACGCAGGGTGTTGGAAACCTTTTCCTGGGCCAGCTTCAGATCCTGCTGGGCACGGCCTGCAGCATCCAGGCCCTCGGCGATTTTCTTCTGGCGTTCCTGCATGGCCTGAGTGAGTGGCGGCCAAACGTACTTCATGCAGAACCAGACGAAAATAGCGAAGGCGATCGTTTGACCAAATAGCGTCAAATTTATGTTCACAGCGATTTACCTCGTGCTATCTCGTTCGGCGTGCTTGCCATTTCCAAGACGAGGGGGCTCGCTGGGCGAACCCCTTCTTAAACCGGGAAATGCTTAAGCAGCAGAGGGAGCGACAACGAAGATGAGGTACATCGCGATACCAACGCCGATCATCGGAACGGCGTCGAGCAGACCAGCCATCAGGAAGGTCTTGGTTTGCAGCTGGGGAGCCAGCTCGGGTTGACGAGCGGTGGACTCCAGCAGCTTGCCACCCAGCAGGGCGAAGCCGATACCGGTGCTCAGTGCACCCAGACCGATCATGATGGAGGCGGCGATGATGACAAGTTCCATGTAAAGCTCCTGAAGCTAAGGTAGGTTGGTTTGGGGGAAGCGTTATTGCCGGTCAATGGTGGTCTTCATGGGCTGAGCTCAGGTACACGATGGTCAGTACCATGAAGATGAATGCCTGAAGCGGAATCACCAGGAGGTGGAAGATTGCCCAAGGCAGATTCAGGGTCCACTGAGCCCAGAACGGCAGCAGGGCGATAAGGATGAACACCACCTCACCGGCATACATGTTGCCGAACAGTCGCAGAGCCAGGGTCAGCGGCTTGGTCAGCAGACCCAGGATTTCGAGGAACAGGTTGAACGGAATCAACGCCCAATGATTGAACGGGGTCAGCGAGAGTTCCTTGGTGAATCCCCCTACACCCTTAACCTTGATGCTGTAGTAGATGATCAGGATGAACACGCCGATCGAGATGCCGAAAGTGCCATTCGGGTCGGCAGTCGGCACGATCTTGAAGTAGGGCGCACCAAACAGATGGGCCAGGCCAGGGATGAAGTCGACCGGAATCCACTTCAGGCTGTTCATCAGGAATACCCAGACGAAGATGGTCAGGGCCAGGGGCGCGATCAGCGGGTTGCGGCCGTGGAAGGTGTCGCGAACCATGCCTTCGACGAATTCGATGCACATCTCGGCGAGATTCTGCAGGGGACCCGGCACCTTGGTGGAAGCAGTGAGTGCGGCCTTGCGGAACAGCCACAGGAACAGCACGCCCATGGCGATCGACCAGCCCAGGGTGTCCAGATGGATGGCCCAGAAGCCCATTTCCCGCGCCTCTTCCGGCGTCTGCGCGATGGTCCAGCCCTTTTCCGGGTGCGAGCCCAAGACCAGGTTCTGTAGGTGGTGCTGTATATATTCGACTGGAGTGTTCGCCATAAACGCCTCAAATGCTCAATGCTTCGGTTTGTTTCTCATCAGCAGGAGTGCGCTCGCTCCGACGCCGAGCACCAGCAGGTAGCCGCCGAACAGCGCCAGCGGTTCGAGAGGCTGCACCCCCACAAACACCAGCGCGAAGAGCGCCGCTGTCAGAATCAGTTTTCCCATCTCACCGGACCAGAGCGACTGGACCACGGCCTTGGCCGAACGCGCGCCGAAATAGCGAAAGGCCTTATGGGCGAAATACAGGTTGGCCAGCCAGGCGATCAGCCCACCCAGCAGGGCCGAATACCCTGCGACCAATCCCCAAAACACACCGCACGCAAAGGCCGTGACAAGTCCGGTCAGGGCCTGCACGACCAATACACGAAACACGGGAAGGCGGTAGAGCGGTGTCCGATTACGTATGTTCACACGATCCCCGTCACCATGGCGGAGCGTTCAACGAGCCTACCGCTTTCAAAATGCGCGGCGAGTATATGGGTGGTTCCAAGTCGGTTCAACCTTCGGGTAGTCTTTTCCGATCGCCCGCTACACGCCGGAATATCAACGGATATGGGCCAGCACACCCTGCAGTTCGTCCAGAGAGTTGTAGCGGATCACAAGCTGGCCCTTGCCTTTCTGGCTGTGCCTGATCTGTACCGGAGAGCCCAAACGCTCGGCCAGCCGCTGTTCCAGACGGGTTATGTCCGGATCGCTCGTGGGGGCTTTCTCCGCTTGCGACTGCTCGTTCAGCCACTGGCGAACCAGTGCCTCGGTCTGACGGACGGTCAGACCGCGTGCGACAACATGTCGCGCGCCCTCCACCTGCCGTTCGGCGGGAAGCCCCAGCAGGGCACGGGCATGGCCCATTTCCAGATCGCCACGGGAAAGCAGGGTCTTGATCTCCTCCGGCAGGGAAATCAGCCGCAGCAGGTTGCTGATGCTGACCCGCGACTTGCCCACCGCATCGGCAACCTGCTGCTGGGTCAGCTGGAACTCCTGCTGCAGGCGCTGCAGGGCGATGGCCTCCTCGATCGGGTTGAGGTTCTCGCGCTGGATGTTCTCGATCAGCGCCATGGCGATGGCGGCCTCGTCCGGCACCTCGCGGACGATGGCCGGAATCTTCTCCAGCCCGGCCTGCTGGCTGGCCCGCCAGCGCCGTTCGCCGGCGATGATCTCGTAGCGCTGGCCATCGACCGGCCGCACCACGATCGGCTGCATCACCCCCTGGGCCTGGATCGACTGCGCCAGTTCCTCCAGCGCCACCGGGTCCATGTCGCGGCGCGGCTGGTACTTGCCGCGCTGGATCAGCTCCAGCGGCAGGTGCTGCAGTTCATGGCCATCGACCGGTTGCCCGACCTCCTTCTGCAGAGCGGCCACACCACCGGTACCGCCCAGCAAGGCATCCAGCCCGCGGCCCAGGCCTCGTTTCTTGATCGCCATGGAAGCTCCTTATGCTCGGGTACCGCGTGCAGCCTGACGCTGGCGACGGGACAGTTCGCTGGCCAGCGCCAGATAGGCCTGGGCACCCTTGGATTGCTTGTCGTAGACCAGCGCCGGCATGCCGTGGCTGGGCGCTTCGGCGAGTCGCACGTTGCGCGGGATGACGGTTTCGTAGAGCTTGTCGCCGAAATGCGCCTGGAGTTGCTCGGAGACTTCGTTGGTCAGGCTGACGCGCGGATCGTACATGGTGCGCAGCAGGCCCTCGATCTGCAGGCTCGGGTTGAGCGCCTTGCCGATGCGCTGGATCGAGTTGACCAGGTCGCTCAGGCCTTCCAGCGCGTAGTATTCGCACTGCATGGGGATGATCACCCCGTCGGAAGCGGCCAGGGCGTTGATCGTCAGCATCGACAGCGAGGGCGGGCAATCGATGAGGATGTAGTCGTAGTTCTCGCGGATCGGTGCCAGGGCTTCGCGCAGGCGGTGCTCCTTGCCCGGCTTGTCGAGCAGCACGACCTCCGCCGCGGTGAGATCGCGGTTGGCCGGCAGCAGCTGGTAGCCGCCGTGCTCGGAGAACTGCATGGCTTCGGCGAAGCTGCAGTCGCCGGTCAGCACGTCGTAGACCGAATGCTCCAGATTCAGCTTGTCCACCCCGCTGCCGGTGGTGGCGTTGCCCTGGGGATCGAGGTCGATCAGCAGCACGCGTCTGCGCGTGGCCACCAGCGAGGCGGCCAGGTTGATGCAAGTGGTGGTCTTGGCCACACCACCCTTCTGGTTGGCGATGGCGAGTACTTTAGCCATGGTCAGCGTCTGTCCGGGTCATGGAGTGCGGCGCAGTATCAGCAGATGGCGCTGACCCTGACAACCGGGAACCTTGAGCTCATAGGTACGTTCCAGTCGAAAATCGTCCGGCAGGGCCTGCAACTCCTCGTCCGGCTGCACGCCCTTCATCGCCAGCCAGCGGGTTTCACCGTCGCCCAGGTGGCGAGTCCAGTTGGCGAAATCCGCCAGCGAACTGAACGCCCGAGAACAGATGCCGGAAAACGGCTGCGCGGGTATGAATGCCTCGACCCGACTGTGAACAACTTCCAGGTTTTGCAATTGCAGTTCCAGTTTCACCTGGGTAAGGAAACGGGTCTTCTTGCCGTTGGAATCCAGCAGAGTGAAGCGCCGCCCGGGAAACAGGATGGCCAGCGGGACACCCGGCATGCCACCGCCGCTGCCGACATCGAGCCAGTTATCCCCAGCCTCGGCGACTTGCGATACCACGCTGAGGCTGTCGAGCAGATGGCGCGAAACCATCTCGTCCGGATCGCGCACGGCGGTGAGATTGTAGGCCTTGTTCCACTTGATCAACAGCGCCAGATAGGCGAGCAGCTGTTCCTGCTGGCGGTCGGACAGTTCGACGCCCAGTTCGCGGGCGCCGCACGCCAGTTCCTCGGCGTGGCGGGAGGTGACGGTGGACATCAGGCGCTCTGCTCCAGGTTCCGGCCGGCATCGCGCTTCTTCAGATGGATCAGCAGCAGGGAAATCGCCGCCGGGGTGACCCCCGGAATCCGCGACGCCTGGCCGAGCGTCTGCGGGCGGGCCTGGCCGAGCTTGTGCTGGATCTCCTTGGACAGTCCGGAAATCGCCGCGTAGTCCAGGTCGTCGGGCAGACGGGTGCTTTCACTGGCGCGCAGGCGGGCGATCTCGTCCTGCTGGCGATCGATGTAGCCGGCGTACTTGGTCTTGATCTCCACCTGTTCGGCAACCTGTTCATCTTCGGCGCCGCCTCCGGTCAGCCCGACCAGGCCAGCGTAGTCGATTTCCGGCCGGGCCAGCAGGCTGAGCAGATTGTATTCGCGGGCCAGCGGACTGCCGAAACGCGCGGCGACCGCCTCGCCCTCCGGCGTACCTGGGCGTACCCAGGTCGTCTTCAGGCGCTGCTCCTCGCGCTCGATGCCTTCGCGCTTGGCGCAGAACGCCGTCCAGCGGGCGTCATCGACCAGACCCAACGCACGGCCCTGCTCGGTCAGGCGCAGGTCGGCGTTGTCCTCGCGCAGGATCAGCCGGTACTCGGCGCGCGAGGTGAACATGCGGTACGGCTCCTGGGTGCCGAGGGTGATCAGGTCGTCGACCAGCACGCCGAGGTAGGCCTCGTCGCGGCGCGGACACCAGCCCTCGCTGCCCTGGGCGCGCAGCGCGGCGTTGGCGCCGGCGAGCAGGCCCTGGGCGCCGGCCTCCTCGTAGCCGGTGGTGCCGTTGATCTGCCCGGCGAAGAACAGCCCGCCGATCACCTTGGTTTCCAGCGAGTACTTGAGGTCGCGCGGATCGAAGAAGTCGTACTCGATGGCGTAGCCCGGACGCACGATATGGGCGTTCTCCAGACCGCGGATCGAGCGGACGATCTCGAGCTGCACGTCGAACGGCAGCGAAGTGGAGATGCCGTTCGGATAGATCTCGTGGGTCGACAGGCCTTCCGGCTCGAGAAACACCTGGTGGCTGTCCTTGTCGGCGAAGCGGTGGATCTTGTCCTCGATCGACGGGCAGTAGCGCGGGCCGATGCCCTCAATCACCCCGGAATACATCGGCGAGCGGTCAAGGTTGCCGGCGATGATCTCGTGGGTGCGTGCATTGGTGTGGGTGATCCAGCAGCTGACCTGCCGCGGATGCTGCTCGCGTGCGCCGAGGAAGGACATCACCGGCACGGGCGTGTCGCCCGGCTGCTCGGTCATCACCGAGAAGTCGATGGAACGGCCGTCGATGCGCGGCGGCGTGCCGGTCTTCAGGCGGCCGACGCGCAGCGGCAGCTCGCGCAATCGGCGCGCCAGGGCGATCGACGGCGGGTCGCCGGCACGACCGCCGGAATAATTCTCCAGGCCGATGTGGATAAGTCCGCCAAGGAAGGTACCGACAGTCAGCACCACATTGTCGGCATGGAACTTCAGGCCCATCTGGGTGACGACGCCGCGCACCTGCTCGCCCTCGACGATCAGGTCGTCGACGGCCTGCTGGAAGATCCACAGGTTGGGCTGGTTTTCCAGGATGCGGCGGATCTCCGCCTTGTACAGCGCGCGGTCGGCCTGGGCACGGGTGGCGCGTACCGCCGGTCCCTTGCGGCTGTTGAGGACGCGGAACTGGATGCCGGCCACATCGGTGGCCTGGGCCATGGCACCGCCGAGTGCATCGATTTCCTTGACCAGGTGGCTCTTGCCGATGCCACCGATGGCCGGGTTGCAGCTCATGTGCCCGAGGGTTTCCACATTGTGGGAAAGCAGCAGGGTCTTCACGCCCATGCGCGCAGCCGCGAGCGCGGCTTCGGTACCGGCATGGCCACCACCGATCACGATCACGTCAAAACGGGAAGGGAAGTCCACCACGCACCTCGTGCCTGTTCGTAGGGGGGAAAGGAAGGGCGGCAAGTATAGAGAGTTAGGCAAGGCGAATGAAGGTCCTGCACAAAAAATAACCAGCCGCCTCGCGCTGCCGCTCTACAAGAGCCTGACCGCGTCAAAAGGGAAGAAATCTTTAAAAGTCTGCTCTTGGTTTTATGTCTGAGCAACGCGGTATCTGTGGATAACTTATCAAAAGCCTTTCGCCGTCGACGTTTCCAACAAGGATAAGACTGTGGCGATCCTGCTGTGGATAGAGGGTAGCCTGTCGGCGTCCTGTACTTGGCTCTGGACATTATCCACCCGTGAAATGACCGGCGTTTTTGCCACCGGCTTATCGACGGAGCCCGGTGAAGGTTTTCCACAGGTTTGGCTGAGACTCGGCAGCACGGCGTGGGTCCGCCTTTCGGTGCCGGACAGAGCAAGCGTGGGGAAACAGGGCGACCCTTTCGGCAAGGGCCGCCCCGTCAAGCAAGGAAGGAAGGGAGGCAGGATAGGAAGGGCGCAGTTATTTGCCGATGCAGAAGCTGGAGAAAATACGTCCGAGCAGGTCGTCCGGGGTGAAGGCGCCGGTGATTTCTCCAAGTGCCTGCTGGGCCTGGCGCAGGTCCTCGGCGAGCAGCTCGCCGGCCCCGCAGCCGATCAACTGGGCATGCCCATGGTCGAGACAGGCGGCGGCCTGGCGCAGGGCCTCCAGATGCCGGCGGCGGGCACTGAAGCTGCTCTCGGCGGTCTGTTCGAAGCCCATGCAGGCCTTGAGATGCTCGCGCAGCATCTCCAGGCCTTCGCCGGTGCGGGCCGACAGACCGAGGATGACCTGCCCGTCGCTGCCCTGCTCCTGAACCACCGGCTCGCCGGACAGATCGACCTTGTTGCGGATCAGGGTGACCTTGCCCGGCTCCGGATGCAGGTCGAAGAATTCCGGCCAGAGGGCGAAGGGATCAGCCGCTTCCGGAGCGCTGGCATCCACCACCAGCAGCACCCGGTCGGCCTCGCGGATGGCCTGGAGAGCGCGCTCGACGCCAATCCGCTCGACCTGGTCGGCGGTTTCCCTGAGCCCGGCGGTATCCACCACGTGCAGCGGCATGCCGTCGATGTGGATATGTTCGCGCAGCAGATCCCGGGTGGTGCCGGCGATGTCGGTGACGATCGCCGACTCGCGTCCGGCCATGGCATTGAGCAGGCTGGACTTGCCGGCATTCGGCCGGCCGGCAATGACCACCGTCATGCCGTCGCGCAGGAGCGCGCCCTGCCCCGCCTCGCGCAGCACTGTGGACAAGTCGATGCGCAGGCCGTCGAGCAGTTCGAGCACGCGGCCATCGGCGAGGAAGTCGATCTCCTCCTCGGGAAAGTCGATGGCGGCCTCGACGTAGAGGCGCAGCTCGATCAGTCGCTCGGTCAGCGCGTGCACCCGGCGGGAAAACTCGCCCTGCAGCGAGCGCAGCGCATTGCGCGCCGCCTGCGCCGAGCTGGCCTCGATCAGGTCGGCGATGGCCTCGGCCTGGGCCAGGTCCAGCTTGCCGTTGAGGAAGGCCTGCTCGCTGAACTCGCCCGGACGGGCCATGCGCGCGCCCAGTTCCAGGCAGCGGTGCAGCAGCAGGTCGAGCACCAGTGGACCGCCGTGGCCCTGCAGCTCCAGCACGTCCTCGCCGGTGAAGGAGTTCGGGGCGGGGAAGAACAGCGCGATGCCTTCGTCGAGCACCTGGCCCGTGCCGTCGCGGAAGGCGCCGTAGTGGGCATGCCGCGGCTTGAGCGGACGCTCGCAGATGCCCGCGGCGAGCGCCCCGGCCAGCGGGCCCGAGACCCGCACGATGCCGACCCCGCCGCGACCCTGGGCGGTGGCGATGGCGGCGATGGTTTCGCGTGCACTGTGCATGGCGGACTCCGGATAGCAAGACGCCCCACGAAGGGGGCGTCTGTGTCTGGCTGACGGCGGGAGGGGCTCAGGCCTGCTGCGCGGCCTTCTCGATCTGCCGGGTAATGTACCACTGCTGACCGATGGAGAGGACGTTGTTGACCACCCAGTACAGCACCAGGCCGGCCGGGAACCAGAGGAAGAAGAAGGTGAAGATGATCGGCATCAGCTTCATCACTCGGGCCTGCATGGGATCCGGCGGCGTCGGGTTGAGCGTCTGCTGGAAGAACATGGTCGCGCCCATGATGATCGGCAGGATGAAGTACGGATCCTTGATCGACAGGTCGACGATCCAGCCCAGCCAGGGCGCCTGGCGCATCTCCACGCTTTCCAGCAGCACCCAGTAGAGGGCGAGGAACACCGGCATCTGCACCAGGATCGGCAGGCAGCCACCGAGCGGGTTGATCTTCTCCTTCTTGTACAGCTCCATCATCGCCTGGGACATCTTCTGGCGATCCTCGCCGTGCTGTTCCTTCAGTGCCTGCAGCTTGGGCGCAACCGCGCGCATGCGGCCCATCGAGCGGTAGCTAGCCGCCGACAGCGGGAAGAAGGCCAGCTTGATGATGATGGTCAGGACGATGATCGACCAGCCCCAGTTGCCCAGCAGGGCGTGGATGACACCGAGCAGCCAGAAGATCGGCTGGGCGATGAACCACAGGAAGCCGTAGTCGACGGTCAGCTCGAGGCCCGGCGAGAGGGCCTCAAGCTGCTTCTGGTTCTTCGGACCGGCATACAGGCGGGTAACGGTTTCGCCGCTGGCACCGGCCGGGATGTTCAGCGCCGGACCGGTGAAGCCGATGATGTAGTTGCCCTGGCTGTCCTTGCGGGTCTGCACCAGGTTGCTGTCGTCCTTGTTCGGCACCCAGGCGGTCACGAAGTAGTGCTGCAGCCAGGCGATCCAGCCGCCCTGCACGGTTTCGCGCAGGCTCTTGTCGTCCATGTCGCCCATGGACACCTTCTTGTACGGCTCGTCGGCAGTCCACAGCGCAGCCCCCAGGTAGGTGGCGGTGCCGGTCGCGGTGGTCGAGGACGGGTCGGCGCTGGCATCGCGCTTGAGCTGGGCGAACAGGTTACCGCTCCAGGGCTGCTCGCCGTGGTTGGCGATCAGGTGGCGGACTTCCAGGTCGTACGCGCCGCGCTTGAAGGTGAAGCGCTTGGTGTAATCGACGCCGGCCTCGCTGAATTTCAGCTCGACCACCAGGCTGTCCTGTCCGTCGGCCAGCTGGTAGCTGCGCTGCTCACTGACGTACAGCGGGCGTCCGCTGGCGCGGGCGTCCGGACCGCTGGCGCCGGTCAGACCGCTCTGCGCCAGGTACAGGCGTTCGCTACCGTTGTCGAATAGCTGGAAGGGAATCTCCGGATGGTCCTGGCGACGCGGAAACTGAGGCAGCTTGAGCTGCACGATGTCGCCGCCGCGCGGATCGATGGCCACTTCCAGCACATCGGTGCGGACCTGGATCAGGTCGGAACTGGCGGTACCCACCGCGGTGTCCGGCGTCCGGGTTTCACTGCCGGCGGTGGGAACGTCCACGCTGGCCGACGGGGTGGCGGACGCGGCTTCCGGCAGGGCCGGCGTGGCGTTCTGGGCAACGGCATTCTGGGGCGGTAGCGGTGCCTGGCCGTAATCCTGGTTCCACTGCAAAACCAGCAGGTAGGACACGACTGCCAGGGCGACGAGCAGGATCGAGCGTTTGATATCCATGGTTACTCGGCCATCGAAGAGGGTCGGGAGGTTTTGATCGGGGGAACGGGATCGTAGCCACCCGGATTCCAGGGATGACAACGCCCGAGACGGCACAGGCTCAGCCAGCCGCCACACAGCAGGCCATGGCTGGCGATGGCTTCGTGCGCATAACAGGAACAACTGGGGTGGAAACGACAATGGCTGGCCATCAGCGGACTGATCGCGTAGCGGTAGAACTGGATCGCGGCGAGGGCCAGTTTACGCATGGGAATTTCCAGCCGCCTCGGCAGCGGTCTGCGGCCGGCTGCGGGCGAGTCGTTTCCAGAGCTTGCCGAATTGCTGCGTCACTTCGGCGTTATCCAGCTCGCCGAGGCCCTTGCGGGCGACTACCACGATGTCCCAGCCGGCCAGGCTGTCCTGGTTCAGGCGGAAGGAGTCGCGGATCAGACGTTTCAGACGATTGCGCCCGACGGAGAGCTTGACGCTCTTCTTGCCGATCACCAGCCCGAGGCGGGGGTGCTCCAGATCGTTGGGGCACGCGAGGAGCAGGACGTGCTTGCCCGGAACCTTGGCGGTCGGGGAGTCGAAGACGGCCTTGAACTGGCGGGGAATCAGCAGGCGCTTTTCCCGACCGAAGTCTCGACTCACCATCCGTTCCGGCTGAATCAGACGGTCAGGCGCTTGCGGCCCTTGGCGCGGCGGCGCGACAGGACCTGACGGCCGTTCTTGGTGGCCATGCGGGCACGGAAACCGTGGGTGCGAGCGCGCTTGAGGGTGCTGGGTTGGAAAGTGCGTTTCATGATGCTCTACCTGGTGGTCACGTAGCGGGCCGGAAGTGGCCCCCGATTTAAAGAGACGGGCGATTCTAGAGAAAGCCGCGGGGCAGGTCAATTTCCAACCAGCAATGCAACCGGAAAGCGCAGGCTCTGCCCGGGATTTTCCGGGGAGCGGTCGCCGGGTTTTTCGAGGTTGTTGAAAAGACGTGTGGAAAGCGTCCACAGAAAAATTAGAGAAAGGAAATCTTTTAAAAGACTATTACTGCTGTATTAACTGGCCTCCGACAAATCTGTGGAAAACTTATTCACAGCCTCGAAATGCCTGCTTTGCACGAATGTATAAATCTGTCGATTATGGGTGGATTTCTTGTGTGCGACCTGTGCAATACGTGGGTATAGATTGGATGGTTATGCACAGCAGAGTTATCCATGGATTTTTCCTCAGGGTTGTACACGGATTTCACGGCCAGTTATCAACAGACTTTTCAAGAAGTCGTTTGACTGATCCGTTACCGGTCAACTTTCCACGAATGGTCATCGCGCAATCCATGTGGATAACTCAATTTCGGAAGGCTACAATGGCAGACTGTTTTTTGCCCGCCGTCTGGGCGGCGAGGGGAGATACGTGTCT
>NZ_CP011837.1:0-74783 GCF_002220155.1 Azotobacter chroococcum
GCCATGGCCTGTGGGTTTCTATGGCTCCCCATGTGAAACGTCAACAGACCCTAGCGGTTACGGCTCAACGAGCGAACATCAGGCAGTAGTGGATCAGCTGCTGCTCGATGCTCTGTCGCTGCCCAGGATGAGCAGGACCACCACGAGGCGCTTTTCCTCGTCGCATTCATAGAAGACGCGTAGCCGTCGAGATTGAGCTCCCGGTAATGGGTGATCCCAAGCTCGCTGGCTTGTGCGCTGATGGGGTAGCCCAACGGGTGATCGGCCAGGCGGCGTATAACTTCTGCACCAAGGTGGAGCTTTTCATAGGCCCCGTCATAGCCGTGGTACGGCTCCAGGTGGGCGATCTGGGAAAACAGGCTGGTTTCAGCAGTAGTAGCAAACTGAACGTCGAAGCTCATGAGGTTCCTTTGGGTTGCTGGCATCGTTGTGCCAACCGATCCAGGAGCGTGTCGCCCGACACCAGCTTGCCTTGCTCTTTGTCGCGGGAACCCAATGCCAGGAGCTTGACGAGTGCAATCGTCTCATCGCGCTGCTTGCGTTCGGTATAGGACTCGATGACATAGGCGGCAGACCGTTCTGGGTGATCACCATGGGTTCGGTTAGATCCAACGATGCGGCGTGCTTCTTCAAGAAGCTGATCGTCTCGATTTTCATAGCAATGTCCTACGTTTAAGAAGTCTATTTATAGACTAAATTTAGATCTTCGTCGACAAAACAAAAAACCCGGCACGAAGCCGGTTAAAGAGGTTGTGCATCAGAACAGAAACCGGCGCAAAGGCGGCTGCTCCTCCGGTTCGGGCTGTGCCGGCTTGCGGATGCGAAGCACCGGTGCCGGCTGGTTCGGGTCAAAGCTGGGATCTACCGTCATGCGCGTCCGGCAGCCACTGTCGCCCTGGTGCTTCTGGATCAGGTCCGCCGGAATTTCCTTCCCTTGGGCCATCTCCTCGGCAATCGCCTTCCAGTCGACAGCGCCTGCCACGTCGTAGACTGTGATCTTCACTCCGTAGGCGTCGGCCCGGCGGAACCCTGCCGCTCTCACGAGGAGCTTGAGCTGGGTGTCCAGCTCGCCGGCCTCCTTCTGCAGCGCGTTCAGCTGCGCCTTGAGGGCGACCACTCTGGCCTCCTGCTCGCGGCGCTTTTCCGCCAATGCCTTCCAGGCGGCTTCGTCGGTCTGCTCCATCGGCAGCACATCCCGCAGGGGATCGGCTGCCGGGGGCGTCCCGGTTTCCACCTTGTTCCAGAAGCTTTTTTTCTGCTCGATGATGCGCTGGATGAGCAGGTCATCCCGCTCGACCACCAGGCAGCACGCCTCGTGGTTGGGCGACCAGAACCACAGGTACCCACGCCGCGCGCCGCAGACAATCAGCTGGTGCATGACCTGCCAGCGATAGAGCTGGAAGGCCGGGCTCTTGTCCCGCAGCGCCAGCACCTGCAGATGATTGTCCTCCGCGAGGTTCTTGATCTCGGACGGGGAGCCATCGCCAACAAGCCATCGAAGGAGGCCGGATGAACGGGTACTCCTGCGACTCGGCGCAGATCGGCAGCCAGCTGGCCGTACTTCTCTCGAACATCGACCGGCCAGGCCCCTGCGCCGGCCAATGGGGCTTCCCGGGCAGGCGGCCAGACCCGCAGCAGCGCGGACGCGGCCGCCCCGGCGGGACGGCCCGGCCGTGTCAGGCGACCGCGTCAATCTGCGGACCGGCGCCTACCAGCGTGAGCTCCGTGGCACTGCTGTCGAAGACGAAGCTGGCCTCGCTCAATCCGCCGTAGTTGCCTTCCAAGGGAATCTCGAAGCGTTCGCCTTCGGCATTGGCTTCGAAGCTTTTCAGGTAAGTCCGCGTGCCGGTACCGTTCACCTGCACGGCCAGGGTGCCGTCGTAGCCGTTGCCCAGGCCGGTGAAACCCAGCGCGGACAGGTCGATCAGGTCCTCATCGGCATCGAAGTCGAGGATCAGATCGTTGAAGCTGGCGTCGCTGGTGCGATAGCTGTCCTCGCGCGCGGAGAAGCGGAAGATGTCAGCACCCTCGCCGCCGGTCAGCCGGTCGCGCCCGGCGCCGCCATCGAGCAGGTCGTCGCCGGCACCGCCGAGAAGCTGCTCGTTGGCGTCGCCGCCGATCAGCGTGTCGTCGCCCTCGGTGCCCTGGAGGGGCCCGCTGGACGAGTGGGCGCCGGAGAGCTGCACCGAGGCGATCTGCCCGCCGCTGATGCTGTTGTCCCGAAGCGTGGTGTAGTCGCTGCCGTCGTTGCGCTCCTGCACGACGTAGGTGGCGTTGCCCGAGGTGGTGATGACGTTGCCCTTGATCAGGGTGTTCTGGTCTCGTAGACATTCCCCGTAACGCTGGCGTCGTCGAAGGCCTGCAGGAGGACCTCCGGGTATTTGCCGTTCTGCACGTTGTCGTGGATCCGGTTGTTCAGGAGCTGCACGTCCTGCGCGCCGGCGATGCGTACGCCGGCCGTGCCGTTGGCATAGATATCGGCGTTCTGCAGGGTGACCTCGTGGCTCAGCTTGATCAGCACGCCCTCCAGGGCGTTGTCGTGGTAGGAGCCGCCGTCGATCAGGATGTTGTAGGCATGGGGCACGTCGTACGAGCCGCGCTGCACCACCAGGCGGCACCACCGTTGCCGTAGGCGACGTTGCCGGTCAGGGTGAAGTCGTGGGTGCTGGTGACCACGTTGAAACCGTGGAGGTCGTTGTTGTAGGCGACGTTGTTCTCGAACGCGCCGTCGATCTGGTGGTCGGCGACGAAACCGACGAAGCCGTTGTCGTGGGCCACGCTGTCGCGGATCACCAGGTTGGCGGTCCGCCCGTGCGGGTCGAAGCCGTAGCCGGACATCTCGCGGGCCTCCACCCGCTCGACGATGACATTGCGGTCGGCGCCGTCGCCGAACTTGTAGCCGCTATAGAAGCCGAAGACCGTGCCTTCGGGGTTGTTGTCGCGGTTACCGTCGAGGGTCAGGTCGCGGACGCCGAAGTCGTGCGTCTCCTCGGTCCCGGACGAGCGGATCATGCCGTTGACATCCCCGTTCCAGCCATCGAGCAGCTTGACGACGGTTTCGCCCATGCCGGCGCCCGCCAGGTAGACATTGCTCTTCATCATCAGGGCGCCATCCACTCCCTGCTCGCCGCCGCTGACCCGATACTCGCCGGCCGGCAAGTAGACGGTGCCGCCACCGGCTGCGTGGGCGGCATCGATCGCCGCCTGAATGGCGCCTGATCGTCGCTGACGCCATCGCCCAGTGCCCCGAAATCCTTGACATTGAAATCCATTTATTCGCTTCCGTATTCAGAATGCGTACTCAGACGCAATGAGAGGAAAAGGGACGGAAACAGCCGGTTTTCCCAACAAGCCATCCCGGCCCGTGACATTGTCGCGATTACCTGAACACTGTACTTCCGGTGCCCTCCGAACCTCCCCAGCCAAGGGGGCCTAAAGGCACTTCGGAGAAGCGGCCGAACCACTGCCGCTCCTTTCCGACCGCCGGAAAGCTCCTTGAGTTCTTTCGGAATAAGGAATCGCCGTGTGTAAGCTTTTTGAAAGGCTATGACTGAGTTAGCTGTTGCAGCAAGCTAGGGTCTGTTGACGTTTCACATGGGGAGCCATAGAAACCCACAGGCCATGGCTACCATGCTCTCGTAATTTCGCTTCAGCTTGTCGTAGCGGAACGCCACGGCGCGGTAATGCTTCAGCCGCGCAAAGGCGTTCTCGACCAGATGCCGGTAGCGATACAGCCCCGGTCCAGATCGCCATTGCCCTTGAGCGAGTTGCGCTTTCGGGGAATGACCGCCAAGGCGCCCTGCGCCTCGATCTGTTCGCGAATGCGCTCGCTGTCATGGCCCTTGTCGGCCACGATCGCCTCGGCAGACGGCAGCTGCGCAATCAACTCGGGGCCGAAGTGCAGTCGTTGACGTTGCCCCGGTGATCTCGAAAGCCACCGGCAAGCCATGCGCATCGACGGCCAGGTGGATCTTACTCGTGAGTCCCGCGCGGCTTTTGCCGATGGCCTCGGACTGATCGCTGGCGGCACCGCTACTGTGCTGATGGGCCTTCACGTAGGTGCCATCGATGAAGGCCCACTCGAGATCGGGCTCCTCGATCAACGCCTGGAAAACCTTGAGCCACTTGCCGGCCGCCGACCACGCATTGAAGCGCTTGTAGACCGAGCTCCAACGCCCGAAGGCGCTGGGCAGGTCTCTCCAGGGGCAACCGGCGCGCATCCGGTAGAGCATCCCCTCGACCGTCATGCGCAAATCCGGCTTGTGGTAAATGGCTTGCTGAAGCAGCACGTTTTCCAGCTTCGACCAGAGTTCGTCACTGAGCATCAATCGGGGCATTGCAAACTCGCGGGATTATCGGGCTGGGAGCCTGAATTTTGCGGGTTTGCTCTTCTTCATCAACGCCTCTGGCTCGAAACGTCAACAGCTCCTAGGCGCTTTGTGCCTATACAAGTTGTAATTAGCCTTCTTAATGAATACACTATAGGTGTAAGTAAACACTGTATACAACGTCAACCGAGGGCGCTATCATGGCATCGCCTGTTCTGTCGTTTCGCCTTGATGAAGAGCTCGTCACCCAGCTGGACAAGCTGGCCGAGGCTACCGACCGGGATCGCCTGTACCACGTAAAGCGCGCAATGGCTCGATATTTGGAAGCTGAGTCTTGGCACTTGCAGGCAATCGAGGTCGGCATCGAAGCTGCGGACGCGGGCAAACTTACTGATCTTGCTGCCGTAAAGGCTAAGTGGGTGAGCCGTGCCAAAAATCGTACTGACCGATCCAGCGCAGAGTGATCTGGACGATATCTTCAATCACTACGCTCCCATTGTCGGGGATGACGAAGCGGAGCAGATCGTCATCCGCCTTCTGGAGCAGCTGGAGCATCTGGAGACCTTCCCGGGCATGGGAAGGCCGTCCTTGAAGCCGGACGTTCGCGAAGTCGTATTCACGCGCTACCCCTTCCTTGCCCCTATCGTTTCGATGCTGACGCCGACCAGATCCAGGTTCTGAGGGTGGTCCATCAACGCACTCAGCACTCAAAGGATTGGTGAACCACTCAAGGAGAGCCACCATGACCACCAGAGCGCAGTATTTCGCCGACTACCTGCAAAACGTGCGGGCGACTGCCGGCGACTCGGGAGTTCATCGAGTATCTGGCTCAGCACCTGCCCGGCGATACCATGACACCTCACCCGACAAACCGGTCTTGTGAGTTTTCGAAGCACGCGGCAAAACGAAAGCCCCCCTCACTGTGCTGCCTGGAAACCGGGGCCGATCAGGCTACCCTCACGCCGTCCCCTACAACCGAATCCTCTCCACCTCGTCGAGGCTGATCTCGTCGCGGCGCCGGTCGTAGAGCTGGGTGGTGCGGGTCGAGGCATGGTTGGCCATGGCCGCGGCGTTTTCTAACGTCCCCCCGTTCTTCAGGTAGGCGGTGATCCCGGTGGCGCGGAAGCTGTGGTTGCCGATCGGCGTGCGGATTCCTGCCGCCTGGGCCCGGCGGCGAACCATGGCATGCGCATTGGCCTGGGCCAGGGGCCGCGCGCTGAGCTGGCCGGTGCCGCGCTGGAGGGTGCGGAACAACGGGCCCCTGGGGTCGTGTTCGATCCCGGTCCCCTCCAGGTAGGCGTGCAGGTACTCCTCCAGGCTGTGATGGCAGGGCATCGCATGGGCCTTGCCGCCCTTTTCGCGCAGGCGGATCCACAGTCGCCGGTTCTGCGTGTAGACGTCCTCGACGCGCATGGCCAGGGCCGCGCCGACCCGGGCGAAGGCGAACACCATCAGCCCGATCAGCGCCCGGTCGCGCAGGCCGATCGGCGTGTCGGTCTCGATGCTCGCCAGCAGCTGCCGGGCCTCGGCCGGCTCGAGCACCGGGGTCTTGCCGGTGCGCGCGCTGTGCCGCGGCCCGCGCACCGCGGCGGCCGGATTCAGTGCAATCACCTGCCCCGTCACCAACCAGTCGAAGAGATGGCGCACTGCGGCCAGGCGCAGCTTGACCGTCGGCGCGGCGTGGGTGCGCGTCTGCTGCTCGACCCAGGCCGCCACGTGCAGCGGCTGCACCGTGTCCAGGGTCGGCACCCCGGCCGCCTGGCACCAGCTTAGGAAGTCCCCCACCGCGCGGGCGTAGGCCCGCCGGGTGTGCGGGTTGCGGATCTGCGCGGTGAAGAACTCGAGAAAGCGAAGCTGGGCGCGTTCGCCGGCGGCGACCACCAGGGCCGGCAGCCGCTCGAGGGGGCCGGCGGGGAGCAGTAGCGGGGGAGAGTCTGGGGGAGAGCAGGCACGGGCGGGCTCGGGGGTGTGTCTATGTGATAAAGGACATTATCACATATAGCCGGAGCGGCAAGCGGGGGAGGACGCGTAGGCAGGGAGAAGAGCAGAACGGGGACGCGGCAGGGGCCAAGAGCGTCCCCGCCTTCGCCATGAAGGAGGGGGCAGTCTTGAGCAGGGTGTTTCAGCCCGGGCGGGTCGGATATGGGCGACGCCGTCCCAGACTCCGCAACAGGCAGGAGGCGGCCAAAACCGGACACTCATTTGGCGGTGACCGCGCGCACTCAAGAGGCGGACACGGTCGTTTCTAGCGCTCAGAGCTGTTACTACTCACTCACCGCTAACTGGCTTCTACCCGGCCATGGGCTTTCTGAGGCCGTAACGCCTTCAGGGGTTGGGGCGAGTGTCCATATGCGTGCTTCGATTCCGTCGTTTTGTAGCTTACGCATGAAGTAACGGGCTTGAATGGCATCATGGGTTGCAATCACGACCTGGAAACCATGGTCGACGATGTAATCACGAAGCACATCGAATACCGACGCTGCATGTACCAGATCATGATGCTGGGTTGGGTCGTCTAGAAGCAGGCCGCGCCAGGAAGACCATTGATGATCCAGCGCCATTGACAGCAGGAAGGTTAGCTGCAAATCCGTCAGCTGAGCCTCACTGGCTATCGCCGGTACCGGGACTAATTCCCCGTGGAGCGGCACCGACACTTCAGCACGCTCCTTTCTATAGAGGCTGCGAAAATCCAGATTCGTCCCGGTAAAACGCTGCTCTCTAACCACTCGTTTCAAGAGCGCCTGCCACCGGGGTACTACGGCGAGTACGTGTTTTTGAACATTAGCGATTTCGGAGGATAGATACTGATTGAGAGTATCCATTGCATTGGATAGCAGCGAAAGACGCGTCTGGCCCGATTGTTCTTTCTCCATCCGCTGACGAAGATTGGCTGTGAATTCATCCTCCGACAACTCGCCGCGACGACGATCCAGGAGACTCTGAGCGAGGCGCGCCTGCTCCAATTTGCTCCAGGCACCAATCTCGATTTTGATATTTTGCAGCGTTTCTGAGTGTCGAGCCAGCTCGGTGAAGGCGGACTGCAACTGAGCCTCTCGACTGCTCGCAACCTCGGCAGTTGGATCGCCGGGAAATGATAGTTGGCGCCAGGACGATCGGACAGTAGCAAGTCGAGATTGGACATCGGATAACTGTTTTTCCAGGTCAGATACCCTACTCATCACTTCGGTCAGTTGAACCTGCTGCCGATCCAAAGCGGATTGCTCTACCTTCAGCTTGGCGCTCAGGTCTGCGATCTGTTTGGCATTTTGGTTTTGCGCCAAAGACAACTCATCCAGAGTTTGTGCTGGCGGAGCGTCTACAGTGATCGCTGCCAATGCCGCAGTCGCCTGCTCGAGCCTGTTGCTGGCCTCTGATCGGCCCTGTCGGGCGGAGTCCAGTGCACGAACAGCCAAATCGTAGGAGTTTTTGGTCTGATCAAAGACTTCTGGGACTGGTGGGGCTGCAAGATTGCGCTGCTTTTCATCGAGCTGGAGCTTGGCTGAAACATTTGCATCTTCGCGACGTCGGATCGACTCTTTCGCGAGGGGTACAGTATCGCCGTCGAGCAGGGCGTTGGTTCTGAAATTGTTGATGTCCGCCACCAAGCCCGCCTGCTGGAATTCCAGTTCAACAATCCTGCCCTTGCATGCTTTCAATTCTGCTTCGGCATGTGTTACCGCCTCTGCGCATTTACGCAAAGCATCAGTTGCTTTCTTGACGCGTCGTTCGGCGTCGACAACATTAGGGTCGATAGCCTCCAAAGCCTTGGCAACACGTTCATGAAGGCCTACTGCTCCGTGCTCTTCGCCACATAAGGGGCAGTCACCGCGATCGCTTGGCAGGTGGGCCGCGATGGACGCCACGGCTTGCCGTATCGAATCAGCGGCCGAGGTCAGGGTCTCGTGGTGGCTCTTCGCGGCCAGCTCCTCAGCTTCAGCGGTCACCCTTGACGAAATCGCGGTTCGGAGCCGCTCTTGAAGGACATTCTCTTGTGCCTCTTCACCACTGATGGAGCCCGTAACATCTGCAACGTGCTGAAGCATCTGCTCCCAGCGCTCCAAGAGTTGATGAGCGGTGAGAAGGTCAGCGTCTATTTGTAGCAACGCCTTGCGTTGTCTGTTGATGAGGTCATGTTGGACGCCGAGCTGCTCGTTGCCTTCATGCTCGCTACGCAAGGCGGAGGCCAAAGACTCAGCGTTAGTCAGAGCCTTGTCAGCGGTCTCCAATACCTGCTTGCGCTGCTCGACCGCCTCTTTGGCTTGGGCCTCATTCATGAGCCGATTGAGCTGCTGAACGATTGCATCACGCTCACCTTCTGCTGTGACCAACTCCTGGTGGATTCGCTCATGATTGGCAGCGACTAGGGCTCGATCTTGTTTCTTCTGTGCAAGCTCCTGCTTAACAGTGATGAGCTCGTTACCAAGCTGCTCTGAACGTGCTTGCTCCGAAACGAATCGGCCTATGAGCCCGTCAACCTCAGCTAGCGCCGTGATTTGATCACGAAGTCGGCCTAGCTTGGCTTGTACCAATTGCTCCAATGCATCATGCACCGTTTCCAAGCCATCCTGCCCCAGTGGCGGCACCAGTAGGCCCGCGGGCAACTGCTCGAAGCTCTGCGCCTGGCGCGCGATGTCCGAAATGGATTCAGCGATGTTTTCTTTGCTACGAAGTGCGCCTTGGGACTGAGAAGCTGCCAGATCCCGCTCAAGGGTCAAGCTTTGCCATTCACTAAATTCTGCTTCGAGTGTTTCGAGTGCGCTCTTGGCTTGCTTCAGTTGCTCAGTGAGCACGCGGCGAATACCGCCAAGGGCAGAACTCACCTGGGTGCCATCCTTGCCAATTGGCAACCGTGCCAGATGAGAGCCCGCAACTTTGGCATCTGCCTTTACCAACCATTCCCCTTCCCGCTGATCAAGCAGATGGGTAAGCCTCAGTAGAAACGGAATGTCCTCAGGGTCTGTATCTGGAAAAAGAGGGCTGAGGTCGCCCGTTCTTTCAACGCCACCAATATTGCTCACCTGAGCAGAAGCTTGCACATCACCGAAATCCAGGCTCACTCGAGCCATGGTTTGAGTGTCTCGAATGATTGGTGAAAGATTCTCGCCGAGTCGGGAAATCTTGCCGGTGAGACCGAACTCGATGGCTTCGAAGATCGCCGTCTTTCCGGTGCCATTGGGGGCCAGGACAATGGTTGCACCGCGGCTAAGCTCGATCGTGGTGTCGGCGCCAAACCTGCGGATGTTGGAAAGGGTAACGGACTTCAACTTTTTCATTGGGAGTCCTCGTCACCAAACGTCGCGACCTTCAGGGCTTCAGCGATATCACCGCCTGATTTTCCAGACAGCAGTAACTCTCGCCACGTGTCCAGGTGCGGCACCACCCAGGAGTGCGCCAGGCCCAGAGAGCCCAGGGATGCTAGCAGTGGATCGCTGATGCTGTCTGAGCTACCGGCGGGCGAGAGGGTCGCCAGGAAACTGCGGTCTAGAAATGAGTCGACATCCTCCTGCTCTCTGATCACTACCTTTCGGCAGAAACGATCGTCCGTCTCGAGGCGAGCTGCGTCTTCTGACGCAATGCCTTCGATGAGCATGTACATGTAGAGGTCGGCTGTTTGCGGCTCCGCAAGCATGTCACGCACATCCGCTGCCCACCGAAATGCGCCTTGGATTTTTGCCGAATCGAAGGGAAACGCTGCGATCAACACAGTCCGCCAGCCCGCACCTTCCTGATTGACCCGTTTGAGCTGAACCGTAATAGAGTCGATCTCAATCGACGGCGACGCCAGTTCAAACGTATCGGACAAGGAAACGTCATACCGACCTTCGGCACGCTTCGAGATAGCTGCAACCATCTCCGGGATTGTTAGCATTTCAGAGTCCTTTCGCGTTCATCTCGATGGCTGACTCGCGGGCGAGCAGTCGATCTTGCCATTGCTTAGTGAAGTGTTGTCGCACAGAGGCCAGGGTCCCCCTACGCAAATGATTAAACGCCCCAGACCGGGTGACGAGCAGGTGCGGCTGGCGCTCGGCCGCCATGCTGGTAGCCGCCTCGGCGTCGTCAGCCATCCCTATGTTCAATAGCTCTGAGGGGGAGGCGCTCACGCCTGACAGGATTACGACCGGTGCAGGGGAAGGGCCGATAACCGTCATCAAAGGATCGTCAGACAGCTCACGAACTTCTGGAGCGCTGCCTGCGGGGCCAGACCAGTACTTAAGTGCGATGCTCAGCACCTGCCCACAATCCGGGAAGGACGCCCAGTCGGTGCCGCTTCCACCAACCCCCACCGCAACCATCAACAGGATTTCAACGGCGGTGACCAGCAGGTCTAAGGTGCGGGGGCCGAGGCGTAGTGCGTGCTTCGCGTTTTTCCCTTCCGTTTGCGGGTACAGAAGCTGTTCCAGAAATTTCCGGCGGCTCTCGGGATTCTTGGCGAATCCGTCCGACCATTCCAGCCAAACCGCTTCCATGGCGTCAGCGAGGGCCGGATCAGTAATAGCCGCGAGTTTTTCAGAGACGCCTTGTATGAGAAGTTGCCACACAAGATCGTCCATGGCGCTTGCGAGCGCTTCAGCTTCCGCCCGGGCCGCGCCTTGTGTCTTGAATTCATGATCCAGCGCGCACGCAAGCCGCTCAGGATTTTCGAGCCACGGGAGGTTGTTCAGGTCGCTCTCCGCGCAACCGAGCGTGTGCCCGACTTCATGGCCGACGCTAGTGCGCCACGTTGGTTCGCCCAGCATTAGACTCTGACTGCCATTGGGCAGGTGCAGAGCCATGCGCAGTATGGCTGATGGAAGAGTGAGATTTGCTCCGATGGAGGGCGTGTATGGGGCGTATATCCTGAGCTTCCGGTTCCCAGGTTCACTGCTCCACATGTGATCCACAACCCCCTGCGCAGATCGGGGAGCCACCCCACCAAGATCATGGGTACCAGCGAACGACCATGATCTGCCGGCAGGCAGAGCTTCGTCGCCTAACAGATACTGAGTCCAGGTTTCGATATCCGGGCGAAGCTCGTTCTTGAGCTCTCGGAGTACCGCATGGCATCCCATAGCCGACACGTCAGATGTCTCGCCAGTGATGTACGTTATCAGCCGCTCAAGCGTCCGTTTCGGATCGGTAAAGTGCCGGCCGAGAGATTCAGCGGAGCGTTGCTCCAAGGTCGCATCGTTGCCTACGCAGACGATGGTGACTCGACGCAGGGTGTCCCTGATCTGATTCCAATCTTTGAACCCACACCAGGTCGTGAGCCAAAGATAGGCTCGTTCGGTGGGGCCGTCCTCGCGATTGGAAAGTTCGTCCAGATCAAGTCCGTCCTGGCGACACAGTTTGCACAACGCATCCAAATGGTCGACGGTCAGGTCTTTTTTGATCTTCAGGTGTGCGCCGACGAGGGTCAGCTGGAACTGACGGTCGGGTAGGGAGCCGAAAGTACCCAAGCCGGCGTGCTTAGCGAGGCTGGCGAATGCCGAGTCTATGACTGAGTCCGCGGGCTCAGTGCCGGCAGATCCATCTTTGGACGCCTTGACCGGATGTTTTGTCTTATCCGGATTCTTGGTGCAGAAATCACTGGCCTGGCGTTTGACCTGCAGATGCTCAAAGGAATCTGGGGAGTGGAGGATCACCACGTCGTCCCATTCCTCGATGCCGCCCTGTTCAGCGCCGATCGCGAGTGGAGCGCGTCGCCCATCCAGGAACTTCTCAAGCATGTCCGACAAGCGCTGAGCAATCACCAGCCTCTCGTAATGAGACTTCTGCTCCAGCCGGAACCTTTTGATCATACCGACATCCCTTCACTTCATTATCGTCCCGACCAGCTCCGCTGGCAGTGTGCCACATGCTACCATTCGAGATGACTCAGTGGTGCGCACCTATGGACTCCGCACCAAGACGCCCCACTAACACTTTGTACCTGGTCTGGAACAAGACCTCGATGCGCAATCCACGTATTGCCCATGTATGCGATTTCATCTTGGGATTGTTTGCGGATGACGTAGGGTCTATCGCGTTAACCGCTGAATAGCTGAAACACCTCGCGAACGTCCGCTTTTGGCCGCATCCGGCCTGTTGATGAACACTTTATTGTTTTCCAACAGGCCGGACGAGTTTTTGCCTGGAAAACAGCTTGGCAAGCGAAAGGGTAGAACTCTAGGTGTACTCAAGTGGTGCCCAGTCAACAAATTTCCGATTACAGGATAAAGCCGCATACATACTGCCCGTATCATGCGGAGTACACACCGCACCGGCCGCCACCCTCCGCGGCGGGGACTGGCGGGCTTGCCCTGGATAAGGGCGCCTTATTCCATGTGAGCACTCGCACCGCCTTGCAGGCAGGTGCACGCGGTATGGTCAGGTGTACTGCCAATCGACGGTGACAGAGGCAGTTCTCGGCTCATAATTGATAATTCACAAATCACAATTAATTTTTCATAAAAAATAAATCATAATTGTGATTTATAGCCGGCCTTTTCCAGCTGCTCGCGGATCAGGGCGCTGATGGTCTTGGGCCCCTTACCCGAGCGCTTATTCTGCAGCGCCTGGTCCTCCAGTTGCTCGATCATCACATCGGGCAGGCTGATGGTGATGGGCTTGGGCTTCGCGGTGCGCTTCGGCGCTTCGGGCTCGACCACTTCGCCATAGGGCTTGTCAGCTAGCTCGCGGACCAAGCGGTCCACATCCTCGGACGAGGGGACTGGCTTTCCGCCTTGCTGTACGCCGGCACGGGCGCTTGGGGGCTTAATGGCCATCGAGTACCTCCTGAACCAGCACCTCGATCTCGGCAACAGCGCTGGGGTTGTCGGCTTCAAGCACGGATTTTCCCTGGGGAATCACGTCTCGATAGACCTTGCGGTAGTAGCCCACCGAGTTCAGGGCCTGGATCTCGGGGAACTCGGCAAGGTACGCCAGAAACTCCTGACGCTCAGTGCCTTTGACGGACGGATTTGTGCTGGCCATCGTCTGGTAAGCGACGACCCGTAGCCCTGGGTTCACGTCGCGGACCCGTATGATCTGCTCCTGCAGCTCCGACAAGGTGTCGAGGTCAAGCTGGCTGGCCTGGTGTGGAGCGATGATCAGATTGGCCACGGCGGCCCCCGATATCAGCTCGCGGCTGTTGCGACCAGCCACGTCAACCAGAACGTAGTCGTATTTCTCGCCGAGAGACTTCAAGGCGCTGGCGATGTTGTCGCGCTTTTCCATCGGTGTAATGGCCGGCTGCAAGCCGTTTGCCTCCCGCTCAGCGTGCCAGCGCGAGCCACTACGTTGTGGGTCTGCATCGACGAGGCAGACTTCCTTTCCCCGACGGGCGATGGCGACTGCCAGATTGGTGGCAGTAGTCGTCTTACCTGCGCCGCCTTTGTTGCAGCCGACGATAATGATCATCCCTGTGACCTCACAATTATGAATTAATATCCAATAAAGCATAATTCATAATTCGTAATTGTGAAAACCCCTCAAAGCACCGCATTCAACCGGCGCAGAGCGGCTTCCCTCGATTCACCCGGGTACGCCAAGCGGCTCAGCTCGGCCTCACTGAGGGTGCGCGGTTGCTCCAGGTCGAGTGCTTGCTTAGGAGTAGCTTTGTGCTTGGTCGACATGTTGGTCTTGGTCTCCTCTTTGGGAGCGAATGTAAAGATCAGGTGGCTGACTTTTCGCCCGGTTTTGCGTTGATCCCAGGTTACGTGCAGAGGAGAGTGCTCATTTACCTGTTCAACAGCAGGCTCGATGACCCACTTTTTCAGGTCTTTGATGGACGGATAGCGATCCTCCAGCTGAAAAACCTGACGCAACCAGTCGAGTTCGACTTCCCGTTGATATCCGACGCCGCGCCACTGCACCAATAGCTCGTACAAGCGAACGCCGTAAGCACTAGTCATTTTGGCCACGTCCGCGATGGAGTAGATCGTGTAGCGCTCGGAGAGGTCGGCCAGGTAAGGCAAGATCGCCGTGGTGAATTGCAACCGAACTAATCCGTCTGAAGGAACGTAATCGACCAGTTGCACCCACCGAAATTTGCGTTTCGCAGGGCTCCCCCCATCAGGGCTGTAGGGCACGCTGACATAGCGCTCGAACAGCGTCTGGGCAGCCTTTTCCAGCTCCTCATACGCGGTTTGCCGGGCGATACCCGAACGCTCGGCAATCTCCAGTGCCCGCACCTCATAGAGAATCTGATCACTGATTGGGGCATCTCTTCGAACCTGTGCGATGCAGGCAAGGATGACACGATGCTCACCAAGAGTAAGCCGATAGGCGGCCTCAACGAGGGCGTTGGATTTACAAACTCGTAGATTCGGCATGGAGATCCTTTCTGCCTGTAATGCGGATCGGTGGCTTTGTGCTTGGTAAGCAGCCAACCACGCAGGCTGTGTAGCTAACCATTTTAGGAGTTCGTCTACAAGCCTCCCATGCTGTTAGGTTTTCCTCCCTTTATTTGTCAGGTTTTCCTCCCTACTTCGTCAGGTTTTCCTCCCTACTTCGTCAGGTTTTCCTCCCTTTATTAAGGCTGAAACCCCCAGCTGGCGCGGCTTGCAGCGTTCCTAAAAGGAGAAAAGGAGAAAAGGAGAAAAGGTAAAAAGAGACTTGCCCTTTTCGGGCTGTGAAAGCTGAAAAGCGAGCTCAAAAAACTTGTCAGGTTTTCCTCCCCTTATGGAAAGGCCCTTCCGAATACCCTCCAAGCCGCATCCGCATCTAACCGTCCCTTCAGAGTCCAACACACCCGCAGGTTCCGAAATGTCCTGCATGCTGGCCTACCGGTAGTAGCCAACAGGTCAGTTGTCGGTACGCAGTACACGGCACACCTCAGGGACTTCCTCCCATTCGTCGCCTCTGAACAGCCGTCCCGTCCCACCTGCAGCTTTTTGCTTTTCGTGTTTCCTTTCGAGCCAAAAAGTGGCGCGAAATGGCCGCACAGCCGCCATTCGATTGCCGATCATCAGGGCTCCATCCACTGCAAGGAGAGCCCTCATGCCCCTGTCCTTCCTCAAACGCTGGTTGTTCGGCGACAACCACGCCTCGCTCTTCGCCGAGGCGCCCCATCCGGCCGAGCGGCTGATTCCCCCGGAGCTTCGCCCCTACCTGGAAAACCATAACTGGCGGAACCTGCGCTATCCCCCTTACCAGGAAGGCTATCCCGGCAAGGTGCAAGGCGAGTGGTTAATGCGCTACTACCAGCGCAAGCTGATCGACCGCATCGCAGGCTCCATCGGCCTGCCGAAGGACGAGTACCAGCGCTACGTCGAACCGATCCTGATCAACTTCGCGGAGCTGGCGCACCTGCTGCCGGCCTCGGAGAACCATCACCACGCCGGTCCCGGCGGGCTGCTGCGGCACAGCCTCGAAGTCGCCAACCTCACCCTGGATGGGTGCCTGACCACCGCCTTCGACACCGCCGAGACACCGGCCCGGCGCAGCACTCGCCGCTGGCGCTGGAATGTGGCGGGCGTCGCGGCGGCCCTGCTGCACGATGCCGGCAAGGCCCTCACCGACCTGCGCGCCACCGACTTCGAGGGCAAGCGCGAGTGGAACCCCGGACGGGAAACCCTCCACCAGTGGGCGATGCAGCACCAGCTCGATCGCTACTTCCTGCACTGGAATGCCCAGCGCCACGAAAAGCACATCCAGGTCTCGGTCGCCCTGGCACATAAACTCATCCCCGATGAGACTGTCGCCTGGCTTATGGAAGGCGGGCGGGACATCTACGGGGCCCTGTTCGATGCGATTGCGGGCAACAGGAACCCCGCCCCCCTGACCGAGCTGGTGCGCTGGGCGGACTCGGCCTCGGTCAGGCGCGATCTGCTCAAGGGGCCGGGTAATGCCAGAGGCGGGGATACCGGCGTGCCGGTCATCCGCCTGGTCAGCGACGCCATGCTGTGCCTGCTCGGCACGGGACGCTGGACGGTCAATGTGCCGGGCAGCCGGGTATGGGTGGCCACCGATGGCGTCTATATCGCCTGGCACAGCGCCGCCGAGGAGATCGTCAGCCTGCTGGTGAAGGACGGGATCGTGGCCATCCCGCGCTCGCCGGAAACCCTCCTGGCCATCCTGGCGGATCATGGCCTGGCCCAGCGCCGAGACGATGGCGAGCTCTACTGGCTCGTCACCCCGCACGTCCTGTGCAGGAACGGCAAGGGGCCGGTTCTGCGCTGCCTGAAGCTCCGCTCCCCGGACGTGCTGTTTCCGCATGTGCCGGTTCCGCCGCCGACCTCCATCCGCCTCGGCAAGGAGGGCGAGCAGGTCGAGCTGATCGCGCCCAACGAAAAAGGTCTTCTCGATCGCCAGACGCCGGTTTCCGCGCCGACCGCGGTTGCCGTCGGGCGGCCCGTGCTCGAGGCGGGGGAGGCCACGCCGAGCCGGCCCAACGCCGAGCCCGCTCCGGAACCAACACGAAGCGTCATTTCGACGCCCAGCCTGCCGGCCGAGCCCCGTATCCCTTCGACACCGGACCCAGCTGCCGTCAAGGCACAGCCCAAGCCTGCCGCCCTCGAATGGGCCAACCAGAACGCCCAGCCAGGAGAGAACGATCCGGATACGGCCCCGGAACGGAGGCAGCCGGCAACGAGCCCGCCTGTGCCCGTTGCCGAACCGCTGCCCATGGCCCACGCCCCCGCGGACTCCGCGTCCGAGCCGCAACCAGCGGAGTTTCCCAGGAAAAACGCCCGTGGCCAGATCTCGCTGGCCGAGCTGCTGGGGGAACCGAGCCCCCCGCCACTCCCACAAAACCTGCCCCAACCGCGTTCGGAGCCCCACAGGCCGCGGCTCAAGCTCCAGGGGCACGCCGCTGGGCGGGTGACACCCAGCCAGGAGGCCCGGCTGACGCCGGCGGAAATCGCCTTGCTCAACGCCCAGCCGGTGTTGGCCGGCAAGTTCGTCGCCTGCCTCGATCGGGTGGAAGAACTGCGCCCGGTCGCCGACCGGGTCTTCGTGCCCTTGTACAAGACGCCCTTCGACGACGGCGACCTCCAGCTCTTGTTCGACAGCGACTGGCTCTGGCGGGACTTCACGCAAGAGGGGGCACCGCTCACCCGGCGGGTCAACCGCCGCCGGGGGTTCCTGCTGACGATTCCGCTGAGCGCGCTGTTCTGCCAGCTGGGAGAGCTCGACTGGGGGATTCCCGACATCGGCTCTCTTCCAGAAGCCAAAATCGCCCGCTACCACGGCTACCTGGCCGCGGTCCTGGAGAAGGCGCGGCCCGAAACGCTGGGGGACGTCGACACCCTGGCCATCAGCGGGAGTCAGGTCGAGGCACTGGCCCGGCAGCTGAAAGCATCCACGCGAGATGTCGAAGTCGCCGTGCTGAGCCTGCGCGATGCCGTCAAGATCCCGGTTCGTAAAACGCTCTATATCCGCGCCCGGCCCGAGGAGGTGGCGTCCCGGCCGGGTTGAGGTCGCCGCCCTGGCTCAGCGGTGGCGAAGGCCCGCCTTCCCTGGAAAGGGCTGGCCTACCTCCGAGCCACCGGTAGTGCTTCCGCTGGCCGAACCGGCACTCGATCACGCGACGCGCCGGGTCGAGCTGCCTGGCGCGGGGGTCTTGCTCGATGCGGTAGATGCCTGGACGGCATCCGCCCTCGAGCGCTGCTGCGCAGTATCCAGTGCACCGCGCCGACGCAGCGGCGACAGGCGAGGAATCGGGCAAGCCGAATGCCCTGGGGCCCCCAGCGCCGAGCACGGTAGGGTCGAGAGGAGGGAGCCAACGTCGAGGACCGGCAGAGCTACGCGGATGAGCTCCGCCTGGCATCGGCGCTATGATCGCGATACCCAGGAAACCGTGCGAGACGCCACGCAACGGATGAGGGAAAAGGCCGCCCCGGTACGCGAGAAGCGGGAGCCGCGGTCGGATGGAGCCCAACAGCGACACAGAATGGAAGGGGGTAGGGCGATGAAATGGGTCTATGCGGTGACGGGCGTCCTCCTGGTGCTCGGCAGGGTGGCCGTCGTGGGTTACCAGGTCACCCAAGCGCTCGACAAGCGGTACGGTACCGACCAGGAGTAAGCGGCACCCTGTCCCTGAATGGCTTCGCCAGCGGCGCTTTCGCGCCCTGCTTGAGGCTAGGGACATTCAGGCAACGGGATTGCCGGCCAGTGCCCTGCATGGCATGCACGCGCCAAGGCCCCTAGGAAGCCGCAGAGCGCGCTGTTCACCACCAGGTATGGCAACCCCAGTAGGGTTATCGGGAAAACGCGTCTGTGGCCCGCTGAGAGGCCATCCGCCCAGGGGGTGACGGTCCGCTGGACTGTCGGATCCTGGCTGCCCCTGAGTAGCCGCCCAGTGCGGCCACGCAGCAGGGCTCTGATAGGAGAGGTTATTTCCCTTCCCCACTGCCCGACCTCGGGCAGAAATCGCTCCCCGTACATCGACTACCGACCGAGACGCTCTTTTCTGATCAACTTCCCCATGCCCCGATTGGCAACGAGTTTCCGCTTCGAAAAATGATTCGAACGCCAGTTGACTCAACTACCAGGTCACTTGTCCTTGCCGACTCTGTTGCTCGCACCTTATCCGGCGTAATAAACACCACCGTAGCTATTCGGTCGCCTTGTCGGTCAGTACCCGCAGACCACAGGTCGGCCTGCTCGCGATATCGATTCGCTCAGCTCTTGAACGACAGGAGCCACACGGCCAATAGCACGGCACTTCCGGGAAATTTATTCTCTTGGGCGTGATAAGGCATTTTCCAAACGCTCAGCATTTATTTCCCCGCTGGGAAGAGAGTTGCCTGCGTCTTGAATAACACATTACCCAGCCAATATTTTTTGGGTGAATCCGGCGCCTGTTTCCGTTGAGGAGAACAACCGCTCTGTCATTTCAGACGTGCGCTGACTCCCACACAAAAGATTCCCTGCAGCTTCACCTTGTTCACCTTGAATCACTTCATGTCCCTGCGTGGAAACTTCATAATGGCCCTATGCTGTTTCTTCGGAAAGTAGGGAAAGTAGGGAAAGTAGGGAAAGTAGGGAAAGTAGGGAAAGTAGGGAAAGGAAATCCTGAAAAAGACTTCCCGATTCTGGTGAACTACACCCGCCCCCTTGCCCGAGTTTCCCGATGAAGCAACTGTCCTTCGCCGATGCCGAATACGCCGGCAAGCGCAAGCAGACCCGCCGCGAGCGCTTCCTGCTCGAAATGGACCAGGTCGTGCCCTGGCAGGGGCTGATCGCCCTGATCGAACCCCACTATCCCAAGGGCGAAGGCGGTCGGCCCGCCTACCCGCTGGCCGCCATGCTGCGCGTGCACCTGATGCAGAACTGGTTCGGCTACAGCGATCCGGCGATGGAGGAAGCGCTGTACGAGATGCCCCTGCTGCGCCAGTTCGCCGGCCTGGGTCTGGAGCGCCTCCCGGACGAGACGACCATCCTCAACTTCCGCCGCTTGCTGGAGAAGCACGCACTGGCCGGCGGAATGCTGGAGGTGATCAACGGCTACCTGGGCGAGCGCGGGCTGTCGCTGCGCCAGGGCACCATCGTCGACGCCACCCTGATCCATGCGCCGAGCTCGACGAAGAACAAGGACGGCAAGCGCGATCCGGAAATGCACTCGACGAAGAAGGGCAACCAGTACTACTTCGGCATGAAGGCGCATATCGGCGTCGATGCCGAGTCGGGCCTGGTGCATCACGTGGTGGGAACGGCGGCCAACGTGGCGGATGTCACCCAGGTCGACAAGGTGCTGCATGGCGAGGAAAACCTGGTCGGTGCCGATGCGGCCTATGTCGGTGTCGAGAAGCGTCCGGAGCATGCCGGACGGAAAGTCGTCTGGCAGATCGCGGCTCGCCGCAGCACCTACCAGAAGCACGGCAAGCGCAGTGTCCTGTATCGCGTCAAACGGCGGATCGAGAAAGCCAAGGCGCAGATGCGGGCCAAGGTCGAGCATCCGTTCCGGGTGATCAAGCGGCAGTTCGGCTACGTCAAGGTGCGCTTCCGCGGCCTGGCGAAGAACACCGCGCAGTTGGTGACGCTGTTCGCCCTGTCGAACCTGTGGATGGCGCGAAAACATCTGCGGGTGGCAGGAGAGGTGCGTCCGTAATGCGGGGAATCATCCCGGCAAAGCGCCTCGTCAAGGGCAAGACATGGATTTGCAAAGAGGTATCGGCCTCAATAGCCACGGAACTGCCGTTTTTTTGAGCAATCGAGTGCTCGGGTAGGAAATGTCGGGGCTAATTCAGACTTTCCGAAAGTAGGGAAAGTAGGGAAAGTAGGGAAAGTAGGGGGCCCGATTCTGCCAGAAGCACTTTTCAAGACTCTGGATGCGCGCGCTTCTTTCATGCATTCAAGTCGGTTATAGCCGTACGCGATCGTCTGCCCGGGCTACCGCCACTCATCCCAAATGGCCCGGCAGATTTTCTCCCGTCGACTCCGGCCCGTTCAGGTCGGCCAAAATCCTGCTGCCAGTCACTATTCTGCCCCTGGGAGGATGTCCCTCGGAATGAGCCGATCCCGCGCAACCCTCCGCTTCGCGACACAAAATCAGTCGAAGTAGCTGACTGGACTATAACTATTTATTTCAGTCTGCTAGCTCACTGACATAGAGGAAATCGGCGTTTTTCAGCAGATTTCCAACAGTGACCCAAAATGTGCTGAAAGCCCAGTCGTTGCTGGGCTCAGCCTTTTTTGGGGCGGGCGGCGAGGCGTCAATCCGCGGAAAGGCTGAGCGAAAGACTGAGCGAAAGGCTGACTAAAAGGCTGAAAGTCCCGGCAGGACTGGCTTTCAGCACATTTTCAGTGGTCGTCAGCAGCCTCGGATCCTCCTGCCGCCGGCTAATCAGTGAAAGCGGCTCGAGCAATCCGTGAAAGCCCCTCTCGAATCTGCTGAAAGCCCCGTCAGCACTGGGCTCAGCCTTTTTCAGGAGGGCTGCAAAGACTGAAATCGGAAAATCTTCTGAACGCTGCCGGCAAATCTCCTGAAAACCTCGTCGGGCAGGAACACAGCCCCTCCCGTCGTCATCGGCGGGCCGTTCGCTGTCGCTCCGACACCGGCCCGGCCCGATTGAATGGGCGGGGCTCCCGCTTGCTCGGCCGTCGTCGTCATTCGACGACCGTTTGGCGATCGTCCGTCGCTCGCCAATCCGCCCCACGCAAGGTCGTGCTCGGTCCGTCGTCATTTGACCGCCATCCGATGTGCGTTTGGAGCCTTTACCGGGATTCGACTCTCTCCTGCCTGGTCCTCGTCGTCATTTGACGGCCGTCCGGTGTGCGTTCGGGGCGTTTGCCGACGTTCGACTTTCGCTTGCCCGGTGATCGTCGTCATTCGACGACCGTTTGGCGATCGTCCGTCGCTCTCCAATCCGGCCCGCGCAGGGCCGTGCTCGGTCTGTCGTCATTTGACCGCCGTCCGGTGTGTCTGCGTGGGGCGTTCGCCGAACACGGCCTGCGACTTTTTCCCAAAAGCCCCCAGGCGATTCGCTTCCGGTCGGCGTTGGCCAACCAAAAGTTGACGGCTCTCGCTCGATGCTGGGCCGGGAGAGGCCGTGATCGGCCCGGTCCTGCCCCACGGAAGAGGAGAGGAGGAGAAGATAAGGAGAAGATATTTCCTGGCCAGCGAGCGTTTTGATCGACGACTTTCTGAAAATGAGCAGAAGTCCCTGCGGAGAGACTTCTGCTAGTTGGACAGCCGGGGCTACTTCAAAACGCAGGACAACTTTCCGTAAACAGCGTCTCCGGCATGACGGCTTCAATAAGGCCGTTCATGCCGGGACCGTCAAACGGAGAGAAATATATTTTCCAGGTTATCACTTCCCGGCCGGTGTTCGTTCGAAGCAGAGCGCGAGCTGCTGGATGTTCGAGGCCCGCTCAGTTCACAAACCAGCGCCCGAAGCAATACACGCTATAAACCGACAGAATATTTCCTGCGAGCAGGATCTCCAAACTTCTCAGCCAGACGGAAAGTTTGAGCACGATGCCGAACAGCAGCGCAAACATAATCAGCGTTAGCGGAATGCTCAGCAGTTTCATGAAGGAAAGTCTGAATTAGCCCCGACATTTCCTACCCGAGCACTCGATTGCTCAAAAAAACGGCAGTTCCGTGGCTATTGAGGCCGATACCTCTTTGCAAATCCATGTCTTGCCCTTGACGAGGCGCTTTGCCGGGATGATTCCCCGCATTACGGACGCACCTCTCCTGCCACCCGCAGATGTTTTCGCGCCATCCACAGGTTCGACAGGGCGAACAGCGTCACCAACTGCGCGGTGTTCTTCGCCAGGCCGCGGAAGCGCACCTTGACGTAGCCGAACTGCCGCTTGATCACCCGGAACGGATGCTCGACCTTGGCCCGCATCTGCGCCTTGGCTTTCTCGATCCGCCGTTTGACGCGATACAGGACACTGCGCTTGCCGTGCTTCTGGTAGGTGCTGCGGCGAGCCGCGATCTGCCAGACGACTTTCCGTCCGGCATGCTCCGGACGCTTCTCGACACCGACATAGGCCGCATCGGCACCGACCAGGTTTTCCTCGCCATGCAGCACCTTGTCGACCTGGGTGACATCCGCCACGTTGGCCGCCGTTCCCACCACGTGATGCACCAGGCCCGACTCGGCATCGACGCCGATATGCGCCTTCATGCCGAAGTAGTACTGGTTGCCCTTCTTCGTCGAGTGCATTTCCGGATCGCGCTTGCCGTCCTTGTTCTTCGTCGAGCTCGGCGCATGGATCAGGGTGGCGTCGACGATGGTGCCCTGGCGCAGCGACAGCCCGCGCTCGCCCAGGTAGCCGTTGATCACCTCCAGCATTCCGCCGGCCAGTGCGTGCTTCTCCAGCAAGCGGCGGAAGTTGAGGATGGTCGTCTCGTCCGGGAGGCGCTCCAGACCCAGGCCGGCGAACTGGCGCAGCAGGGGCATCTCGTACAGCGCTTCCTCCATCGCCGGATCGCTGTAGCCGAACCAGTTCTGCATCAGGTGCACGCGCAGCATGGCGGCCAGCGGGTAGGCGGGCCGACCGCCTTCGCCCTTGGGATAGTGGGGTTCGATCAGGGCGATCAGCCCCTGCCAGGGCACGACCTGGTCCATTTCGAGCAGGAAGCGCTCGCGGCGGGTCTGCTTGCGCTTGCCGGCGTATTCGGCATCGGCGAAGGACAGTTGCTTCATCGGGAAACTCGGGCAAGGGGGCGGGTGTAGTTCACCAGAATCGGGAAGTCTTTTTCAGGATTTCCTGAAGAGACTGCCGCGCAGCAGACTGGGCTCCTCCAGTTCGTCCCAGTATTCGGACAGACAGAACGGACAACAATTGGAGATGGGTTTTCCGCCGCCGATTCTCCATCCATTAACGCCTGGGAGACCACGGCTATAAATGACGCGTGGCACCCTCCAACGATTACAACGCCTGCACAACACAGAACTGCCTGCCATACCTTTTCTCCTGATGGGGCTTTCTCTGAAGTGGACACGCCACTCCAGGTCGAGCATCTCCTCCCTGAGATAAAACCCAAGCCGGGGTCTTTGGCTTGCACACGCCCGCTGCCGGCAGCCCGGTTCAGCCCTTGAATCGCCTTCTGGAAGGGAAGGCCGCAGGGTTCGGAGGACATCGCCACGGTTGCCGGCTGTCCCGTCCTCCCGCTGGCGGCTCTGCCGCCCGACGTCATCGCCGCTCGGAGGGGCTTCCCGTCCCGCTGGCGAGAGCCCTTGCAGCGGCTTGCCGACCTCGCCCGGCGCCCGGATGCCCGCCGGTCCGTTCTAGCTATGCTCGCCGTCCTCCGACGCCCTGCCGGCAGGGATTTTCAGCCGAGCCAGCAGCGCGGCCAGGGCGGCGCCATGCGCCTGTTCGCTCTCCAGCTTGCCGGCCAGCCCCGCTGCCCGTTCGCGGGCTTCGGCGGTGTCCTCCTGGGCCTTGGCGGTGGCCGCCCGGGCAGCGACCAGTTCCCCCAGCAGTTGGTCGCGCTCCAGGCGGGCGGCCTGGGCCAGTCGCTCGGCCTCCTGGGTCTTGCCGGCCTCGATCATGTCCCGCTGGGCACGCAGGGCGGCGACGGCCTCCTGGGATTGCCGCAGCTCGCCAGCCAGGCTGGCCGTCTCGCTGCGGGCACGCGCGTGGTCCTGGTGCGCGCGGTCGAGTTCGGCACGCAGATCCTCGGCGCGATGCTCGATCTCCAGGGCGCACGCCTCGGCCCGCTCGGCCCTGGTCAGGGCTTCGGCCAGGGCCGCACGAACCTCGGCCAGCGTCTGGGCGGCCTGCTGCGCGGCCTCCTGGTGGGCACGGTCGGCCGTCTCCAGCAACGCCTGGGCTTGCTCCCGCTCGCGCGCTTGCCGCTCGTAAGCGTCGGCGATCTCCTGACGGTCGCGCTCAGCCTCGCTGCGCTCGGTTTCCCAGGCGGCCTGCGCGGCGCGCAGCGACTCGTTGGCCAGCTGCTGGGCGGTCTGCCACAGGACGACCAACGCCGTGCTGTGCGCCTGGGTCACGGCCTCGGGCACGGTGACGGCAAGCGGAGCCGATTGCGCCCTCTGCGCCCGCCGCCATTCGCGCATCACCACGCTGGCCGCGTTCATGTCGACGCGCGCCTGGCGGCGCACCGCGTCAACGGTCGGCATCGCCTCGCGCCCGTTCTGTTCGTACAGCTCCTCGGCAGCCTGGAGGACACGATCCCGCACGTCGGCGGGGATGGCGGTGGACATGGGCAAGGCTCCTGCCGGTGATGAGGGGGTAATCATAATATAAGAATAATAAATATATAATTATTCTTATTATTTTGCTTGTTGGTCACCCTTCCGCCGAGCGGATAGCCCTCAGCCATCCCCCTGCCACGCCGGTCCTGCTCGCCAGCAATCCCAGCCCGGCCCATCCTGGCAGGCGGCAGGCCCTCAACCCGAGGGGGCGAAGTCAAACGGCACGCTTTTTTCGCTTTCCAAGACGACGCCTGGAGGCCCGGGCACGAAAACCCTGTGCCGGCGGGCTTGGGTTTTTGCGCAGCGGTGTTACCAAGGAGGTGCATCTCAACCCAAGGAGACTGTTCATGAACCCATTACCCCTGCGGGCCGAGGCGATCGGCCTGGTCCTGTTCTCGTTCCTGCCCGTGGCCCTGCTGCTGGTGGGCGGATTCGCCGTCTGGGAGTGGTGGTACCTCGACCGCTTGCCGATCGAGGCCGCCGCCACCCATGGCATGGATGAACGCCTGACGCCAGGGGTGCTGGCGATCGTGGTGTTTGCCCTGTGGATGGGAGGGCTCCTGGCTCTGGTCGGCCGGGTCCTGGCCTTGAGGGTCATCGCCCGGTACCGCTGGCCGTTCAGCGCTTCGTGCGCCCTGCTGCTCGGTATTCTGTGGGTGACCTGCCAGACGCTGGCCCTCTGAGGAAAAGGGGGCCGCCCTGATGAGGCGGCCCCTTTGCCAGCCCATCGATCCTGGCTGGCCACCGGCGACTTTCTCCCGGGCGACTATCCCGCAATGCGGTACACCGATCACCCGTGGTTACCGCAGGTGAACCTTGGCCGTCAGCTCCCACTCGG
The DNA here is from genome assembly GCF_002220155.1 of Azotobacter chroococcum. Taxonomy (NCBI): domain Bacteria; kingdom Pseudomonadati; phylum Pseudomonadota; class Gammaproteobacteria; order Pseudomonadales; family Pseudomonadaceae; genus Azotobacter; species Azotobacter chroococcum. The sequence goes on from NZ_CP011837.1 coordinate 25,740, forward strand.
CGGCTCTGGAGGGGAAACGGCCTGGCGAAAGCATATCCCCCCAGGCTGGACGATCCGACTGAACCTTGGCGCCCGGAAGCGGCCTACGGGATAATGTGTGGCTTCAAGGAACGCCGTAACGGATACGCCCGCGTGGATACGAAACAGCTGCTCGAAGCCGAAATGCGCGAGGCCCTGGGACTGGCGCCCGCAAAACCCGCGCCCAAACGATCCGGACAGCGTCCGTCCTACATCCAGGTGGAACTGAGCGTTCGCAAGAGCAGTGGCGGCCCCGCCTTTCGCTTCGAGCACCGGTCCCGTTCGCTCAGCACGCTGGAAGCCCAGCTCGAGGCCGAAAAGCTCGTGCGCCAGAAGGGCTGGGAAGTCTGGGCCGTGCTGGACGTACGTCAGGTCTCCGAATAACCCCACGGCCTGCGCTTCAGGCCTTCACCTCCCCTCAATGGAATATCCAATGAACAAAGCCGAGCTCATCGACGCCATCTCGACCGCCACCGACCTGCCCAAAGCCACTGCCGCCCGCGCGCTGGACGCTTTCACCGCCAGCGTTACCACGGCCCTGCAACAGGGGAACGAGGTGACCCTGGTGGGCTTCGGCACCTTCACCGTGAAGGCGCGTGCCGCCCGCGAAGGCCGTAACCCACAGACCGGGGCCGCGCTCCAGATTGCGGCCGCCAAGCTGCCAGGCTTCAAGCCGGGCAAGGGCCTGAAAGATGCCGTGAATCGGGAAGGGTCCGAGACGGCAGTCTGAGGGACCTGCGGCACGATCTGCCGGGATTTGGTGGGGCCAATGCGACTGGACTGTAGGTGAGTGCCCATGGAGAACAAGGCACGGAATATTGTCGTGCCCCGCTCGAACTTGGCCATGCCGATGAGCATGCTCAGCCCCATGCGACTGAACTGGCGTGGTGGTGGCTCGGCCAAGCTGCACAGGCCTGAGCCAGCCGCCTGGATGGGGTCGGTAATTTCCACCTGTTGCGTAAACTACTGCACCCGTCCCAAGGTCCTGCCCCCACTGGAGAACAACGTCCATGCTGAACAGCCTCATGCTCGAAGGCGTCGGTCCCGCCGAGCGGCTGGACATCGAGTTCAAACCTCGCCTGAACTTCCTGACCGGCGACAACGGTCTGGGCAAGAGCTTCGTGCTGGATATCGCCTGGTGGTCGCTGACCCGTACCTGGGCGCGAGGCGTGATGGCGGCTCCGCGTCTTGATGCCAGGCAGTCAAGCATTGATTACTGCTACACCGGCAGTGCAGGCCCGTTTGCCTATAAAAGCCGGTTCGACCATCAATCCCAGCAATGGTCGGTCAAGCAAGGTCGTCCGGCCGTTCCGGGCGTGGTCATCTATGCCGGCGTGGATGGCAGCTTCTCGGTCTGGGATCCGGCGCGAAACTACTGGAAGGCCGAAAAGGAAGACACAGCCTCCCCGAGTCGGCCGCGCAGCTTCGACTTCACTCCGGACGAGGTCTGGAATGGCTTGCTTTCCAGCGATGGCAAGACCCAGCTGTGCAACGGGCTGATCCACGACTGGGTGTTGTGGCAAGAGGGCGGCAAGCCTGCTTTCGACGATCTGGTGAAGGTACTGGATGCCTTGTCGCCCTCTGGCGTGGAGAAGCTACGTCCAGGCCAGCCCATGCGAGTAGGCGACAGCGTCAAGGAACAGCCGTCGCTGCACATGCCTTACGGCCAGGATGTCCCGCTGCTCCATGCTTCGGCTGGCATGCGCCGTATCACGGCATTGGCCTATCTGCTGGTCTGGACCTGGCGCGAGCATCAACTGGCCCATGAGCGCTACCGTGTCCCGCAAGCTCGGGAAATCATTTTCCTGATCGACGAAATCGAGTGCCACCTGCATCCGCAATGGCAGCGCCGTATCGTGCCAGCCCTGCTCAATGTCATGAATGCGCTGACCGGGACTCGGGATGTGCCGGTGCAACTGCTGGCTGCTACCCACTCGCCGCTGGTACTGACCTCAGTCGAGCCGGAGTTTGATCGTGAGCGTGACTGCATCTGGGACTTCGATCTGATCGATGGTGAGGTACAGGCGGCGCTTTACCCCTATTCGCGCAAGGGGGATGTGAATGCCTGGCTGTCTTCCGAGGTGTTCAATTTGAAAGAACCCAGCTCCGTGCCCGCCGAAGAGGCGCTGGAGCAGGCCCGTGCCTTCCTGCGAGAAGTCGCAGCGACTCAGCAGCCGCTGACGACTGAACAGAAACAGAAGCTGCAAGACATCGACGAAAAGCTGCGTGCCAGTCTGAGCGATGTGGATGCCTTCTGGATTCGCTGGAGCCAGTTTCGCGAGCAACAGGTAGGACAGGCATGCTCAGGGTAGAGATGGCCGCTGAACCCGTGGATTTCGATACCAAGGTCAGGAAACCCGGCCTGCGGGCCATTGCCGAGCTGGTGGGCGAAGCCGATTTGCCCAAACGCCGTGGTCGCCCTCGAAACGCGGTAGCGGCAACGCGAGAGCAGATCCCCGCCGACAAGTTTCCGGCCATCTGGACCAGGGCCCTGCCCGAATTGCTGGATGCCTACGGCAGGGTTTGTGCCTATATGAGCATCTACATCGAGCCTGTGACAGGTGCAGCCTCGGTGGATCACATGCTGCCCAAGTCTCTCGACTGGCGCGAAGTCTACGAGTGGCGTAACTACCGGCTGGCCTGCTCATTGATGAACAGCCGCAAGAATGCCTATCAGGATGTGCTGGATCCTTTCGAGATCGAGGATGGCTGGTTCCGCCTGGAACTGGTCGGCTACCAAGTTATCCCCGGCGCGAACCTTGACCCGGAAATCCATGGCCATGTCGAGGCCACCATCGAGCGCCTGAAGCTCAACGGCCACGATTGCCTGCAACTCCGCGAGGACTATGCCACGGCTTTTTTCCAGGGCGATATCAGCCTGGACTATTTACGCCGGCGAGCTCCGTTCCTGGCCAGGGAAATTGAAGCGCAACAGCGGCTGGCTGTTCTGTCCGAGCTGGCTGCCATGGATCAGGAACTGGGGTTGGGCTAGGAAGTAAACAAGGATTGATTTGACAAACACCCAACGACTGACCCAGGGCCTGCAGCAGGCATTCTTTGCAGAATGCCGCATCGTGACCCGGGGCAGAGCTTGGGGTTTGGGGAGCAACGGAACAGAAAGTGCACTTAAGCCCGGTGCCGGCCCGCAAACCCTTGTGGCGTCTGGTGAGTTCGGAAAAACCACCGTTTTATGAAACCGTTTTCGCTATCGCGGGGAAAGGCCACCAACACCCGAAAATCAGTGCGATAAACCCGTCTCACGAATCAAAGTTCGTTAATTCGCAGTCGCTGACGAGTAAAACAAACTCTAATTCGGCTTACGTTGGTTTTCAGTTCCATTGCTACCCAAACCCAAACCCAAACCCAAACTCTGACTTGCCCAGCAAACGTCGGCAAGGGAGATGTCCCTGGGGCTAGGACTGCCCATTAGCGACGGCTTCGGCCACCTTCGGGTGGCCTTTTTGCATTAGCGGGTAATACTTCTCTGCAAAGGTGGGCGTGTTGCTGGTGGCGCGCGCCGCGGGGAGGTGTGAGGTGAACAAGCTATCAATTGTGGGTGTCGGTATGGTGGGTGAGGCGGCGGCTCAGATCATCGCCCGGGAAGAGTTCTGTCGTGAGTTGATGTTGATTGATGTGCAGGGTGAGTTGGCACAGGGCAAGGCGCTGGACGTCTGGCAGGCGGCAGTTGAGTCAGGTTCTGATACCAGGGTTTACGGCGGGTCCAATGCCGAATTGCTGCAGGATTCTGACCTGGTGGTGATTACGGCGGGTGTGCCCCGCAAGCCTGGTCAGTCGCGCCAGGATGTATTGAGTATCAATCTGCCAATTCTCGATAGCATCATGCTGGATATTAATCGTCATGCTCCGGCGGCGACGGTGTTGGTGGTGTCGAACCCGGTCGACGTGCTGACCTATCGGGCTTGGTGTCTCAGTGGGCTGGGACGCGACAGGGTGTTCGGGCAGGCGGGGGTGCTGGATACAGCGCGCATGAAGTGTTTCATTGCCGAGGAGACAGGGTTTTCTGCTCGGGATATCACGGCGCTGGTGCTGGGAGGGCATGGCGATAGCATGGTGCCGCTGATGCGATACTGTGCGGTCGGTTCGGTGCCGCTGTCTCACTTCCTGTCCAGTCAGCAGATAGAGCGGATTGTGGAGCGCACACGTCAGGGTGGCGGCGAGATTCTGGGTTTGAAGAAGCTGGGGAGCGCCTGCGATGCGCCGGGCGTGGCAATTGCACAGATGGTGGATGCTATCGCCAATGGGCGAAACCGCATTTTGCCGGCGGTCGCGATTCTCGAGGGCGAGTACGGGCGAACAGGTATTGCCATGGGTGTCCCCTGTGTGCTGGCAGAGGAGGGGGTTGTGCGGGTGATCGAGTTGTCTCTGGATGCGCAGGAGCAGGCGATGTTCGACCGCTCTGCAGATCAGGTGGTGCGTGATATTGCTGAAATGAATGCTTTGTGAGCGGGGGTATATGAGGGGGTTTTGGGCACAAGGGGGATCGTGTCCCGGGAAGTGGTGTAACTGGGTCTAGCCGAAGCGCCCAGAGGTTCACTGCGCATCGCTTGCGCACCTGCCCTGGGCCTGTCGTTCATGCCTAGAGTGCGGGGCAGCGACTGAGCTTAAGTGCACTTCCTGTTCCGTTGCTCCCCAAACCCCAGCATGCACGCGGCGGCGCAACTCGACGCTTTGCAGCCAGTCGAGGATGAATAACGTGCGCTCGATCCGGCCCAAATCGCGCAGCGCCACGGCCAGGCTATTCTGGCGTGGGTAGCTGCCGAGCTTGCGCAATATCAGCGAGGCGGTAACGGTGCCCTGCTTGATCGAGCTGGCCAGGCGCGGGATGTTGTCCCAGTGGGCACGGACGTGGTTGATGTTCAGGATGCCACCGATCAGTGTAAGCAATGGGATGGACTCCTCCTCATCCCACTCGGCGCCGATGCGCCAAGATGGCAGGTGTGAGTCGCCAGCCATCTTCAGGTTGAGGAGAAGCCCAATGAACATTACCCGGGTCGGTGTCGATATCGCCAAGTCAGTGTTCCATGTGCATGGCGTGGACCGCCATGACCAGGTCCATACACGTCTGGCCAAGTCATCTGGCTTGAACCCGCCAGGCTAAGAGAGGGTGTCCACCTATTTATCGTGGACACCATTTCAAGGCTTTCAAGCGGGGAATCATGCAGCGACGTTCTTATTCCAAGGCCTTCAAGGCGCAAGTCGTGCAGGAGTGCAGCCTGCCCGGCAACTCGGTTGCCAGCGTGGCCCTGAGCCACGGCATCAATACCCATGTGGTTCATCGATGGCGAAGACTGGCAGCCTGCCCTCCGCCGCCCGAAGCAGTGCCCGCATTTCTCCCGGTGACGCTGGAGTTGCCCACTCAGTCCGTGGCTTCCAGCCAGGCGGAGATCCGCATCGAGATTCCCCATCGCCGCACGGCCTTGACCGTGCACTGGCCGGCGGGCGATGCCGAAGGCTGTGCCCGGTTCGTGCGCGAGCTCCTGCAATGATCCGCATCGATGCCATCTGGCTCGCCACCGAACCACTGGACATGCGGGCCGGAACGGAAACGGCCCTGGCCAGGGTGGTGGCGGTCTTCGGTGCGGCCAAGCCGCACAACGCCTACCTGTTCGCCAACAAACGAGCGGAGCACGTCGCCTGCAACTGGAGTTGGCGAAAGACGGCTTTATTGCTGGGCGTGACCGTATTGCCCGCCTGCGTCGCGAGCTGGGCCTGCGATGCCGGCAAAAGCGCAAGTTCAAGGCGACGACCCATTCGGCGCATACGCTGCCGGTGGCAGAGAACGTACTGGAGCAGGTCTTCGAGCCGACCCGCCCCAATGAGGTCTGGACAGGCGATATCACTTACATCCCTACCGATGAGGGATGGCTGTATCTGGCTGGTCTGAAGGATGTATTCACTTGTGAAATCGTCGGCTACGCGATGGCAGAGCGCATGACCACCGAGTTGGTGAGCCTGGCGCTGTTTCGGGCAGTTCAGCACAAGCGCCCTTCACCCGGACTCATCCAGCATACCGATCGTGGTAGCCAGTATTGCGCCAAAGCTTATCGCGGCCTGCAGGAGCAGTTCGGCATGGTGACGTCGATGTCTCGAAAGGGGAACTGCTTCGACAACGCACCGATCGAGAGCTTCTGGGGATGCCTGAAGAACGAACTGGTATACCACCGCCGCTTTGCCACCCGAGCCGAGGCCGAAGCCGCCATCAAGGAGTACATCGAGATCTTCTATAACCACCAACGTCGCCACTCGCGGCTTGGCTATTTGGCCCCTGCTGAATTCGCCAAGAGGTATCAGGATTCGGCAGCGGCCGCTTGAGACGGGGCTGTCCGTCATTGACAGGACACCTCAAAACCGACATATATGCACTAGGAGCTTCAAGAAAGAGCGAAGGAAGCGCGCTGTTCGAAGTAGAGCCTGTGAACAGGCCCGTGAGCCAAGACTCCAGCCACAACGCTCAACCTCCCCCTTACTTCCTTGCAGCACCTGAATGCAGCTTTCATACCCGATACTCTTGGAGGTTTTCGCCTGCACGAAAGCCAGGGTTTTTATATGTCTTCAGGATCAGACATCAAATCCTGGGGCGGTAGCGTGCCTGAAAGTTCATATTGAGCGCCTGCCAAGCGAACTCTGAAATGGGGCAACCTTGACTGGGCAGGATGCCGAGAAAGTTCAGCCATTTCACGCTTTCTACGAAACGTCAACAGGCCCTAACAGGCCGTTGAAAAAAGCCAGAGCCCAACCGGCTCTGGCAAAATGCTTCATCCTCTTCATGCAGCCCCAACTCAAGCCGATGCGTGGACTCGACCTCAAGCAAGACGAGCTGTTCAGCTACACGACGCTGGAGCAGCGCATCCCCAGCGATCATCCGCTGCGCCCACTGCGCAAGCTCGTCGATACCGTCCTGGCCTCGATGGATCAGGACTTCGACGGCTTGTACTCCACGCTGGGGCGGGCCTCGATCGCACCCGAGCGGCTGTTGCGCGCCTCGTTGCTCCAGGTGATCTACACGGTCCGCTCGGAGCGGCAGCTGGTCGAGCAGATCGACTTCAATCTGTTGTTTCGCTGGTTCGTCGGCTTGTCGATGGACGAGCCCATGTGGGATCACTCGACCTTCAGCCAGAACCGCGACCGGCTGTTCAACCGGGAGGTGGCGCGTCTGTTTTTCCAGCGCATCAAGTCGCTGGAGCAGTGGTCGGAGCATGCCAGCAACGAGCATTTCAGCGTGGACGGCACCCTGATCGACGCCTGGGCCTCGCACAAGTCCTTCGTCAGGAAGGACGGCGGCGAGCTGCCGAAGGTTGGCACCCGCAACCCCTATGCCAACTTCAAGGGCGAGAAACGCAGCAACGCCACCCATCAATCGGTCACCGATCCCGAGGCCCGTCTGGCGCGCAAGAACAACGGCGATGCCAGCCGCCTGGCGCATATGGCACACACGATGATCGAGCACCGCAGCGGGCTGATCGTGGACGTGGAATGCACCGAGTTCGCCGAAGTCGAGGCCGCGCTGGCCATGCTGGAGCACACGGCCAACGAGGGCGATATGCCGGGCGTCGAAGCTCGGCAGGCTGTCCTGCATCCAGCGCGCGAAGGCGTCGGCGAAAGCCTTGCGCTCCAGGCGTCCGATGACGTCGCTGAGGGTGTCGTGCGAGGGAATACCGTTGGGCAGCGGCAGGAACTCGCGCAGCCAGGCTTCGTTCTCGTGGGCGAAGTCCTCGATGCCGACCCAGTCGTCATAACCGCACAGGGTGGCGCAGAGCGTGATCATGACGATGTCCTGCAGGGCGTGCAGCTTGTTGCGGGTTTCGCGCCGTGGGTCGACGAGCTTGGTGAAGTAGGGCTGGGGATTGGGCAGCATGATGGGGCTCGGAAAAGTCTTGTCCGTTACCGCTAATCCTCGTCCAACGCAAGAGCGATGTAGCGCGATTGCCCTGGCCATTCAAGGGGGACGCTTGACATGAAGAAAACCTTTTTCACCCTTTCCCAAGGGCTGCTCCTAGCCACCGGCCAGACCTTTGCCAAAGAGGCAACCCTGGCAACCCTGCAAACCGCCAACATCCCCCTCCCCTGACGGCAGAGCAGAACGAGGCCATAACCGCCGCCCAAAACGAAGCGCTGGTCAACATCATCCACCCAGACTACGCCCTCGCTATCGTCAATGCATCGATCATGCAAACAAAGGTGACACGAACTTGGCAGCCACAATTACCCAGAATGCCGTTGATGCCAACGCCACACAGAGCGAAGTTCTCAAGGTCGCTATCATTATGGCATCAGTGGCCACCAGTTATCAAGCCACCAACGGCTTTAGTAGCGGTAGCGTTGGCGACGGTAGTAGTCATACGCCCACAAGTCCTAACTGATCTCCAACTGGATTGTCATGACAACCGTATTCCCAGAGTTCCGACAGCCAGCTTGTTCCTTGCTCCTTCTTCGGAGGATCGAGGGGGAACAAGCCATGCCCATACCGGCAGCATACGGAAAGGCCATAAGTTCCCATGAGCAAGAAGTACCCTCTTCACGCGTTGACGGCCGCCCTTTCGGCCACTGCTTGCGCCAATGCCTGGGCCGTCGAGCCACAAAGCATCAAGCTGGCGGATGGAGTGCAATTCACCCCCACCCTGCAAGTCAGCGAAAGGTACGACGACAACTTCCGTGCTGTCGAAGACCACAAGGAGTCTTCCTGGATCACCCGTCTCACCCCGACCTTCGCCTTGGGTGCGGAGGGTCACAAAGGCCGCTACGAAGTGAAGTACAGCTCCGAGAGTGAGATCATTCACAGCAGCCGTAACGATGACAACACCGACCACCACCTCACTGCAGAGGCCGCCCTGCAATTTGACGTGCGCAATCGGCTGCAACTGAATGCCGGCTACCACCGGGTCGAACAAGTTGATTCCGACAACTCGGACAACTTGGAAAAGTTGAATAACGAAAACGATAAGTTTAGCACCATTAATGCCAGCGCACTATATAGCTTCGGCGCCCAAGGCGCACGCGGCCAGATCGACATGGGCGCCAAACACGAGAAGCTGCGCTACCACAATAGAAATCATATCAACGACGATCTGGAACACGAAAGCACCACCCTGAACGCCATCTTTTACTATCGGGTAGCACCGAAAACCCGTGCCTTGCTGGAGACCCGCTATACGGACTACAACTATGTCTCCAACGACATGCGCAACAGCAAGAACTACGCCCTGCTCGGTGGCCTGACCTGGAAGGCCACGGCTAAGACCAGCGGCACCGTCAAGATCGGTAGCGAAAAGAAGCGCTTCGAGGAATCCGGCGTCGACAACATGTCCAACTCCATGTTGGAAGTCGGCATTGACTGGAAACCGCGGACCTACTCGACCTTTAGTTTCACCACCCGCCAGGCCATCGACGAAAGCTACGAGTCCGGCATCGGCGCCTCCGCAGTCAAGAGCACCAGCATCAGTTTTGATTGGGAACACAAGTGGGGCGCTCGCCTGTCCACCAAAACCAGCTACGCCCGTAGCGAACGGAAGTACCAAGACTACGAGCGCGACGACGATCTAGATGCCTTCGGAGTCGACCTGACCTACAAGCTGCGCCGCTGGCTGGACGTTGGCATCAGCTATAGATACGCCACGAACGACTCTTCTCGCGAAGGCGAAGGCTACGACCGCAACATCTACGTCTTCAACATCACCGCCAGTCTGTGACTCACTGCCCAAGGCACTGCGAGTTCGTGCAGTGTCCACCGGCACAACTCAAGAGAAATCGCGCTTATGGCAATCCGTCATTTTCTCAGCCTGATACTGGGTTTTCTAGTACTTAATGGCAGCGTCGTACTGGCGGCAGGCAACTCCACCTATCGACTGGCTTCGGGCGATGTCATCCGCATCAATGTCTTCGGCGAGCAGGACCTCAGCATCGAGGAAGTCCGCCTGACCGACGCCGGTACCTTTTCTTACCCCTTCATCGGCGAAGTTCTTGCCAAGGGCAAGACCAGCGCCGAACTCGAACAATTGCTGACCGATAAGCTCAAAGGCGACTACCTGGTCAATCCGCGCGTCTCGGTCAGCGTCCTGAAATACCGCGAGTTCTACATCAGTGGCGAAGTCAAGGAGCCCGGCGGCTACCCCTACCAACCTGGCCTCACCCTGCGCCGCGCCATCGCCCTGTCCGGCGGCCTCACCGAATTGGCCTCCACCGGACGCATCACCATCATCCGAGACCTAGACCCGAACCGCGTCCCGGAAAGGGTCAGCTTGGACACTCTGGTTTATCCTGGCGACAGCATCACCATCGATCAGGGGTTCTTCTAGGGGCTGTTGACGTTTTGAGCCAGGAGGACGATGAGGAGGAAAAAACCTGCAAAATCAAGGTTCCCACACCGATCCCTCCGCAGGCTGGCAATGCCCCGATTGATGCTCACTGACGAACTCTGGTCGAAGCTGGAAAAAGTTCTGCTCCAGCAAGACATCTACCAAAAGCCGGATCTGCGCATCACAGTCGAGGGCATGCTCTACCGGATGCGCGCAGGCTGCCCCTGGAGAGACCTGCCCAGCGCCTTCGGGCGCTGGAACTCGGTCTACAAGCGCTTCAATGCGTGGTCGGCGGCCGGCAAGTGGCTCAAGGTTTTCCAGGCATTGATCGAGGAGCCCGATCTCGAGTGGGCGTTCATCGACGGTACCTATATGAAGGCCCACCAGCACAGTGCCGGTGCGGCCAGCGATCAGCCCGAAGCCATTGGCAAAAGCCGCGCAGGAAACACGAGCAAGATTCACCTGGCCGTCGATGCGCATGGACTGCCCGTGGCTTTCGAGATCACCGGGGGCAACGTCAATGACTGTAGCTCGGCCCCCGAGCTGATTGCCCAGCTGCCGTCCGCCGAGGTGATCGTGGCCGACAAGGGCCATGACAGCGAGCGCATTCGCGAACAGATCGAGGCGCAGGGCGCCTTGGCGGTCATTCCCCGAAAGCGCAACTCGCTCAAGGGCAATGGCGATCTGGACCGGGGGCTGTATCGCTACCGGCATCTGGTCGAGAACGCCTTTGCGCGGCTGAAGCATTACCGTGCCGTGGCGTTCCGCTACGACAAGCTGAAGCGAAATTACGAGAGCATGGTAGCCATGGCCTGTGGGTTTCTATGGCTCCCCATGTGAATCGTCAACAGGACCTAGCAATTTCACAGGCTGGCTATGCCAGCTTTTTCAAATGACGTTTTTGACCTTGGCCGCAACTTGGCATCGCGGTCATGGCCCAAACAGGCCTCCGGAACAGGCTCTGTTTGTTGTGCGGCAACGCACCGTCAGCGAGAGCGGGAACTCCCGCGCCCCCCAGCAAAGCCCAGAACATGCTCCGACACTCAACTGCGACATGATTTTAGGCGGCCTTCAAAAGGGCCCCCAAAAAGGCGCGCCCGGTACGAAAAATATCCTGTATGCCCACTCCTTCATTCGGAGTTTCCCGAAACATGGAAAGTATGGAAAGTAATGCCCAGACTCCTGCACGTCCCTGGATTGCCCAATACGGGGATGACGATGAAACCGATCTGCTGCAACTATGGCAGACCATCTGGCACCGCAAGTGGAGCATCCTCTCGCTGGTAGTGGTGGTCATGATGGTCGCGGTACTCGTCGTCCAGAGCATCATCCCCACATACCGTGCCGCCACCACCGTGCTAATCGAGGAGAAGCAGGCCAACGTGGTCTCCATCGAGCAGGTCTACGGCCTGGAGGGCTCTGGCAAGGAGTACCTGCAAACCCAGTTCGAACTGCTCAAGTCGCGTGCTCTGGCCGAGCGCGTGGTGCGGGAACTCAATTTGACGACCCATCCCGAGTTCGACCCACGCCAGCAACCCGAACCGCTGATCGACATCCGCGGCCTGCTCGCCAGCGTCAATGCCAACAAGGCAGTGCCGACCACCCTGCCGGAAGATCTAGAAGAAGGCGTCGACCCAACCGAAGCACAGATCTTCAATGCCGTCACCCATGCCTTCATGAAGCGCATCAGCATCGAACCGGTAGGCAAGAGCCAGCTGGTCAAGGTCCAGGTCGACATGGCCGACGCCCGCCTAGCCGCCCGTGCGGCTAACGCCCTGGCCAACGGCTTCATTGAGAGTCAAATGGAAGCGACCATGAATATGTCCGCGACCGCCACCACCTGGATGAACAGCCGCCTCGGCGAGCTGCGCGAAAAACTGAAGGAAGCCGAAGAGCGTCTGCAGGCCTTCCGCGAAAAGGAGAACCTGGTGGATGTGGACGGCGTGGCCACCATCAGTGCCGCCGAACTTTCGGCAACCAGCGACCGCATGATTGATGCTCGCCGTCAGCGCGCCGAGGCCGAAAGCCTCTATCGCCAAGTCCAGACCAGCCGCAGCGCCGGCTGGGAACGCCTCGCCACTATTCCGGCAGTACTGGGCGACCCCTTGATCCAACAGTTCAAGGCCAACGAAGCCAGGGCCAAGGCCAAGGTCGAAGAACTGGCCAAGCGCTACGGCGACCGTCATCCGACCATGGAGGCCACCCGTACCGAACTCGCCGCCGCTTCCGCCAGCCTGCGCGGTCAGGTGGAACAGGTCATCGCCGGCATTGAGCGCAACTACCAGATGGCCGCCGCCAACGAGGGTTCCCTGCGCGCCTCGGTGGAAGCCAACAAGGCGCAGATCCAGAACATCTCGCGCAAGGAATTCCAGGTCCGCGAGCTGCAGCGTGAAGTGGATGCCAGCCGCACCCTCTATGAAACCTTCATGACCCGCTTGAAGGAAACCGCCGCCACCGCCGACCTGGAAACTGCCAACGCCCGCGTGGTCGACACAGCCACCGTGCCAACCACACCGGTCAAGCCGAAGAAGGCTCTGATCGTCGCCCTGGCCGGCCTGCTCGCCCTGCTCGCGGGCATCGGCATCAGCCTGCTGCTGGCTACTTTGAACAATACCTTCAAGTCCACCGAAGATATCGAGGGCAAGCTCAACCTGCCGGTGCTGGGCATCTTGCCGCTGGTCAAGAACAAGCAACGCGATCAGATCGCTCACCTCTTCACCAGCAACGAGGACAAAACATTCTCCGAATCGATCCGCACCATTCGTACCGGGCTGATCTTGTCCGGCATAAACTGGCCGCACAAGGTCCTGGTAGTCACCTCCTCCGTTCCCTACGAAGGCAAGAGCACCGTGGCCGCCAACCTGGCTTTTGCCCTCGGTCAGATTGAAAAGACCCTGCTGATCGACGCCGACCTGCGCCGCCCGACCTTGGCGAAGAATTTCGATTTCCCGGTCGGCACTCCTGGCCTGGCCAACCTGATCGCCGCTACTGCCCGGCTGGAGGACTGCATCAGGCAGGTGGATGGCATCGACATTATCGGCGCCGGCGCTGTCCCGCCGAACCCGCTGGAGCTGCTCTCCTCGCCGCGCTTTGCCAAGACCATCGAGCTGCTGAAGAGCAAGTACGAACGCATCGTCATCGACTCCCCGCCAACTCAGGCCGTCAGCGACGCCACTGTTCTCGCCACCCAGGCCAATGCGCTGATCTATGTGATCAAGTCCGAAGCTACGCCAATCCCACTGGCACAGAAAGGCATCGGCCAACTGCTGCAGAGCAACGCCCCAGTCACTGGCGTCGTCCTCAACCAGGTCGACGTGAAGAAAGCGAAGAAATACGGCTACAGCTACGGCGGCTACTATGACTACTATGGCTACAGCAGCACCCAAAGGGCCTGAGCCACACAGGCCTCCCACGCGCAAGCGTGGGAGCCATTAATTTTTCATAGACGATCGCTCCCACGTGGGAGCGCAATCCGGCCGCTTGGCAGCCAACCTCCACACATCCCCATCATGATCGACCTGCACAACCACCTGCTTCCCAGCCTCGACGACGGCGCGCCAGACTTGGAAACCGCCCTGCAACTGGCCTGCTTCGCTGTGCAGGATGGCATCACCCACCTCGTCTGCACTCCACATATCCATCCCGGCCGCTACGACAATACCCTTGCCGGTATAGAGATGGTGCGAGACGAGTTTAGCGCTGCCCTAAAACAGGCCGGCACCCCCCTGCAGATCGCCGCCGCCGCCGAAGTCCGCTTCGGCCTGGAGCTGATGGACGGTTTCACCCGCGGCACCCTGCCCTTTCTCGGCGAATGGCAGGGCAATAAGGTTTTGCTCCTCGAATTCCCCCATGGTGAATTCCCCTTCGGCGCCGAACGCCTCACCCAGTGGCTGCTGGATCGCAAGGTCATGCCCATGATCGCCCACCCCGAGCGCAACAAGGGCCTCCTACGCAGCCCGACCAAACTCAAGCCCCTGCTGCAACAGGGCTGCCTGTTGCAGGTCACCGCCGCCTCCGTTGCCGGCCGCTTCGGCATGGCCGCCCAGAAATTCGCCCATGCACTGCTGGAGCAAGGCCTAGTCAGCGTCCTCGCCAGCGATGCCCACAACCTGCAATACCGCCCGCCGCTGATGAGCGAAGGCCTGGAGCACGCTGCCCGCCTTATCGGCGACATCGAGGCCGAACGCCTGGTTGAACACACTCCCTGGCAGATCGCCCAGAGCCACTTCTCATGAACACCAGTCTTGACATGCAACTGGCCGGCCCCCTGGCGCCTCGTCATCAACCGTGGCTTGGCCGAATCGGCCCGGTCGCCTAGACACAACTTTCGCTTCGAGCGCGCGGCCGTGCTCGAAGCCACTCGGCACACGGCGAGCTTCAGTGCGCAGGAAGCCAGGAGTCTGCGCAAAATGGCGAGGCTTACAGGCATAGCGAGCAAGATTTGCCTGTGCCTCCGCATCAGCGAATGCCCCTACTAACCCTAGATATCAAGGCAGTTCAGGATGACAGCCGATACCGCTACACCACACCAGTCAACCTATAAGACACTCCATCACAAAACTCCGATTCAGCACGCCCTGGGAACCATCGACTTCTCCCCGGGCACAAGCAACCGGGCATTCAAGGCCAGAGCCACCAGCAAACCCGACCACTCGCTACCCGGCGGCCGCGGTCTCACCTTCTGGGGGCAATGGCTGGTGGCCCTCGGCCTCTCCACCCTGCTGCTGTGCGCCCTCGCCCAGCTCAAGAACGGCGAACTCGACACGCCGTACCGCATCCTCGCGGTCATCGCCGTGCTGGCCTCGGTGCCCGTCTACTCGCTGCTCGGCGTCTATCACAAGCGGCACGGCTACCTGACCGGCCTCACCCGACTGTTCGCCGGCTGGCTGCTGCTGCTCACCGGACTCATGGTGGCCGCCTTCGTCACCAAGACCAGCGAACTGTTCTCCCGCGAAGTCACTCTGACCTGGGCTGTGCTCGGGTTCGCCCTGCAGGCCGGCACCTTCCTACCGCTGCATCACCTCTCCCGCCGCTATCATCGGAGGCTGCAGGGCGAGCGTACCTCACTGATCGTCGGCACCGGCGAACTGGCCCTCGAACTCGCCGACACGCTGGTCCGGATCAAGCGCGAGCCCCTGGTCGGCCTGGTCGCCTCCGAGACCAGCGAACTGCCCAGCAACAGCCTCCATCCGATCATCGGTCGCCTCGAACACCTGCGCGCACTGATCACCGAATGCAATATCCGCCGCCTGTACATCGCCCTGCCGCTGGAAGAAACCGACCTGATCAAGGGGCTGTATATCGACCTGCTCGACGCCAGCGTCGATGTGGTGTGGATACCCGACCTGGCCAGCCTGATGCTGCTCAACCACTCGGTCAACGACATCGACGGCTGGCCGGCCATCCACCTCAACGAAAGCCCGCTCACCGCCTATCCCACCGCCGCCCTGACCAAGGCCGTCCTGGACCGCACTATCGCCCTGCTGGCGATCCTCGCCCTCAGCCCGCTGATGCTGGCCATCGCCGTCCTGGTCAAGCGCTCCTCGCCGGGGCCGATCATCTTCAAGCAGCAGCGCCACGGCTGGAACGGCCAGATCATCAAGGTCTACAAGTTCCGCTCCATGCGCCTGCACGCCGACGCGCAGGTCAAGCAGGCGTCCCGCGAAGACCCGCGCATCACCCCTATCGGCCGCTTCATCCGCCGCACCTCCATCGACGAACTGCCGCAGTTCTTCAACGTGCTGCAGGGCCGCATGTCGCTGGTCGGCCCGCGCCCCCACGCCGTGGCGCACAACGACTACTACACCGGCAAGATCGACGCCTACATGGCCCGCCACCGCATCAAGCCCGGCATCACCGGCCTGGCGCAGATCAGCGGCTGCCGCGGCGAAACCGAAACCCTGGACAAGATGCAGCAGCGCGTCGAGCTGGACCTCGCCTACATCAACAACTGGTCGCTATGGCTGGACCTCAAGATCCTGATCAAGACGCCGTTCACCCTGCTCTCCAAGGATATCTACTGAGCCTTCCCTCGTTCGGGAAGTACCCCTAGGGCGACAGCGGACCAACGGTCCAGCCAACGACCGAAAAGTTCCAGACTCTTTCAAACCTACCGCGAAGATCTTCGAAATCATGGAAGCCATTCCTATCGCGCTATTCTGGGGGCTCGCGCTCCTGGGCCTGTTCGGCAAAAGCCATGTGCTGTTGTATCTATTCTTCGGCTCCATGCCATTCGGTGCCTTTGCGGTGGTACCGCCAGAGCTGACTGGCGGCCTGACCCTGACACCAACTCCCATGGTGGCGCTGCTGATCATCATGCGCAGCCTGTGCAGCTGGGGTGGCCTGATGTTCTTCGCTAGCGCAGCACGCTCGCGAAAACGCTTGTTGCTGCTTTTCCTCTTCTGGCTGGTGGCGATAGTGACCACGATGTTCATGCCCCGTTTTTTCGCAGGCGAGGTCACAATCATCCCAGTACGTCTGGAGGTTTTTACCTTTGGCGAGCCACTCCAACCAACCACCCAGAACTTCTCGCAACTTATCTACCTTACGATATCGGTGTTTGCGGTGTTTGCCTTTGCCCGCCTGCTGCGTGATCCCGTCCAGCGCCAGCACGCTCTGTCGGCCATGTGCCTTGGCGCGACCCTGGCAATCTTTACCGGCCTCTTGGATTATCTGAGCCAATACGTAACACTTGATAGCGTTCTGGAGCCCTTCCGTACTGCTACCTATGCGCTGATGACGGAAGTAGAAATTTTCGGTGGCAAGCGGGTCGTCGGCCTCATGCCTGAAGCCTCCGCCTACGGTGGCCTGTGCATTTCCTTCCTGTGTTCGATCTATTTCCTCCGACATGCCATGAGCAACCGCTGGCTGCGCGAGCGTGCCGCTCCATTGCTCATTTTTCTTCTGATGTTGTTTATCTGGCTGTCAACTTCTTCTGCCGCCTACGTGGCTCTGTTCGTATTCGGCCTAGTTGCCGTCATGGAGTGGGGCTGGCGAAAAAATACCGGATCCACTGATACTTTCATGCGCCGGGGGCTTGGCTTTGAATTCTGGACGGCATTTGCGGCTTTAGTGGGTTTAAGCCTCATCCTCTTGTTCAATCCATCCCTACTGGACCCCATCGCCGAGAAGGTCGATGAAATGATCCTCAACAAAACGCAGACCAGCTCCTATGAAGAGCGCAGCATGTGGACAGCCATAGGCTGGCAGGCGCTTGCTGATACCTGGGGCCTGGGAGTGGGTATCGGCAGTACCCGGACATCGAACTTTGCAGCCGCCATATTCAGCAACACTGGTGTGATCGGCGGCCTGCTGTACTTCGCGTTCGTCCTGCAGATCCTGCTGCGCAAGCTGCCTTCGGCGATTGATGGGGTCGACAATGCGATGTTAAACGGGGTTCGCTACGCATACATCCCTCCTTTTGTCGTAGGACTTTTGGCAGGCACCACTGCGGACTTTGGCACCCACAATGCATTTCTCTACGGTATTGCTCTGGCAGTTGTGGCAAGTGTCTCGAAAAAACAAAAGCCGAACATCCTGAGAACGACGAGAAGAATAACCGGCCAGCGGCCCGTTCATGTTTTTTGCGGATTATAAAGATGAGCAATCTGAAATTTGTGGGCGGCAGGCAGTCTCGTGCCGATTTATTCTTCGTCTATATGGCGTATGCTCTCCGTTATCTCTATTTGCTGCTACTCATCCCGTTTTATGGACGAGTACTTGGCGTGGAAGGCTACGGACTGGTGCTCGCCGCCATGTCCCTGATGAACATGACCTGGCTGTTTGTCAACTGGGGGTTCTCAACCGCAGGTATGCGAGCCATGGCTACTGCTAGCCCTGCAGAGTATGCGGGATTGTTTGGCGAGCATGTAATGGCTCGCATGATTCTTAGCGCTCTAGCCTTTGTCGGTGGTGCTATTGCCATAGTCCTATCTCCTGTCCTATCGACCCATCCAGTGGCCGGGCTTGCTGCAGTCACGCTGGGAATAGTTTCCGCCTTCAATCTGGGTTGGTATTTCACGGGAAGTGGCCGCCCTCGCAGCTCCGTAAAGCTAGAAGTTATGGGGTTCGCTATCAGCCTTCTGCTGATATTGACTCTGGTGCGGAATAAGGACGATAGCGATCTGGTCCTCATATCTTTATTGTGTTCAGGTACTATAGCGCTTGCCGTTGCACATTGGTGGATACGCCACGAGATTTCACAGCCACCACTCGAACTGAAATCGAGTCTTGCGCTAATACAGTCGTCCAGTACGATTTTTCTCTACAGCGGAAGCTCCGTGCTGCTGGTAGCCTCTTCAACCTATTTGCTGACCCTTCTCTCTACGCAGGCAGAGGTTGGGGCTTTTGGTGCGGCGGAGCGCTTGGTCGCGGTTGGATTGAGCGTGCTGGGGCCCGCTGGTCAGATTTTCGTTCCGCGGATCACCGCCATGTTTGTACAGGATGCATGTGCAGCCTACGGCTTGGTTAGAAAGGCAATGGCCTTTCTACTCGGTATGGGGTTTTGCGGTTTGCTGTGCAGTCTGTTTCTCGGCCACTGGATTGTACCGCTGATTTTTGGAGCAGGCTTCGAGGGGAGCGTGTCGGTGCTGCAATACCTGGCATTCGTGTTCCCGCTGAATGCTGCCAATCTCGTATTGAGTAGTTATGTATTAATTCCACTCCATAAAGAAAGTATGCTGGCTAAAGCTGCTCTTGCTGGCGCAGCAGTAAACTTGTTTTGCGCCGTTCCTTTAGGCATTGCCTATGGAGGCCTTGGCATGGCTGTGGCCCGCATATCCGGAGAGCTGATTGTTTTCCTTGCTCTTTCTTATTCATGCTGGAAGATGGGTATCCTGGCCCGCATATTCAATTATCAAGAGAATGGACTTTCTAAATGAAGGCTTTCGTAATTATCGCCACAAAAGGCCGCGCCAAAGAGACTTACCTACTGCTTGACTATCTTGCCCGTCAAACGCTCATACCATCGCATGTTATAGTGGTTGGCAGTGAGCTTCGCGATATCGAAGGATTGGACATGCATCCTTTGGTCAGTGAGGGACAAGTAACCATTTTGTTGTCGCAAGCTGGTTTGACCATTCAGCGCAACGCAGGGTTGGATGCACTGATACCATATGTGGGATCCTTGTTTTCGAATGAGTGGTTTGTGGCGTTCTTTGACGATGATTTCAGACCTGCGTCGAACTGGCTAGAAAACGCCGCGACAGCAATGCAAAGCTGGAAAGAGCTTGCTGGAATCACCGGCCATGTGCTGGCTGACGGCATCAAGAGCGAGTTTGGGATTCCGGAGAAGGATGCGCAGCAATATCTCACTGGCATCAAGCCGGCGGAATTGCATTGGACCAACTCGGCCAAAACCAGAGTTCTCCAAGGGCTCTACGGCTGCAACATGGCATTTCGGGGAACAGTGGCCAGCAATGCAAGATTCGATGAAAAGCTCCCCCTCTATGGTTGGCAAGAAGATTACGACTTCGCCAATAGGGCGAAGCGCTATGGTGTAGTAGCGCTTGTGCCAGCCTGTAAAGGAGTTCATCTGGGCGCAAGTTCTGGTCGTACGAGCGGCGTGCGCTTTGGTTACTCCCAGATCGCCAATCCCATTTATCTCGCCAGAAAAGGCACGATGTCCTGGCGTATGGCCGGCAGGCTTATGTCGAGAAACATACTTTCCAATCTGGCAAAAACCCTGCTGAGGGTGCATATAAAGGATTTTCCCGGACGCCTGCAGGGCAACATGCGAGCCTGCCTCCATCTCTTGTTAGGAAAACTCGACCCACTGCGTGTGCTGGATATATAGGAATGCGATGACGTTCCGAATCAAACTAAAACGCTTATAAAATATTCACGCCGCCAGCGCTGGCTCCACTGGCGTGCAATCCAAATTGCCTCATTAAGGATTAGAAAATTGCGTAAGTACCAGATCAATGGAAGGGATATATCTGTCGCGACAGCGTCGGACTTGTCCCTGCCTTTAAGCAGGATAGGAATTGATGGCGATGCCCTACGCAAGCCACTCTCTGGTGTGGGCCAATATGTGTTCAACTTGTGCCAGGAACTGGATGAGCTGCTCCCAGCTACACAGTTTTTTGTCTATACGCGCCTTGCGCCCGAGCAGGTTGCCATGCCCGCAACGCGTTGGATCGTGCGGCAAGAGCCTTTGCCACTGGCCCGCAAGCTGCCTTCGTTTATCTGGCTGAAAACGCGTGGAGCCGCGCTGGCACGCCAAGATCAGTTGGATGTGTTCTGGGCCGGTCGAACCATCCATCCAGGCAGGCAAAGTGCGCGCCGCCTGGTGTCGACCGTGCATGATCTTAATCACCGTCTCGTACCAGAAACCATGGAGTGGATTACCCGCTGCTCGCATATGGTGTGGTTCGATCGCGATGTGCGGAGTGCCGATATTATCTTTGCGAACTCCCAAGGTACCTCGGATCGCTTGCTACATTGGGCCGGCAGGGCGGCGGATATGATTATATATCCGGGGGTCAGACCGGATTTCCGACCGCTGGACGCAGCCGAACGCCAGGCAGCACTGGATACACTGGTAGCGCTGGGCATTGTGCCGCCGTATGTGCTGGCGGTATCGACGCTGGAGCCGCGCAAGAATATCGGTGCGCTGGTGGAAGCCTTTGTGAGACTCAAACAGCGCGGCGAGCTGAGCAGTCACAAGCTTGTCCTGGTTGGCGCACGAGGCTGGCAGAACGAGGCGCTGGCTCGCAAGATTACCGATAACGCGGCAAATGGCATCGTCTTGCCCGGTTATGTGCCGGACAAACTGATGCCTGCCGTGTTTGCCCTGGCCGATGTGCTGGTTATGCCCTCCCTGTACGAAGGCTTCGGTATGCCGGTGCAGGAGGCACGCGCCGTAGGCACACCGGTTATCGTGTCCGATGTACCGGAGTTGAAGGAGGCGGCTGCCGGTCAGGCACAGGTCGTGGCTCCGAATGTCGAAGCAATCGAAAACGCGTTGCTGCAGATCTTGGCGCTCTCGCCTCACCAACGGCAGGACGTGTCAGGGAAAATTCAGAGCTGGCGCAACTCGGCTCAGTGCATGGCGAAAGCACTAACATAAACAGATGTAATAGTACGTTGATAATGCTTCTTTCTCGCGAATAGAAACATGCAATGGATTTTATCATGCCCCTTTAAAATATAATAACTGGCCGAACCATGAAAAGATTAGAGCTACTAGACTATGGAAGATTCTCTGCAGCGTTGATTGTCATGCTGTATCACTACACTTTTAATGGGATAGCCAATGGTAAAATAATTTCGATAACCCATATCCCTTTCATTATCGAGTTGACCAAATATGGCTATCTGGGCGTCGAACTATTCTTCATGATAAGCGGTTACGTTATCTTTCATTCAGCCAAAAACCGCTCGGCCGCTCAATTTGCAGTCTCACGAGCCATCCGGCTTTATCCGTCTTATTGGTTTGCCGTACTTTTTACATCATTATTTGCATGGTACTGGGGAGGAAGTGCAATGTCTGTTCACCCCCTCCAGATCCTAGCAAACATGACATTGCTTCAGTCTTATTTTGGATTTGATCATGTTGATGGCGTTTACTGGACGTTAGTCTACGAGGTTATGTTTTACGCTGCTGTCTTTATTATACTGCTATGTGGCATGCAAAGGTCACTGGACTCAATATTCATATACTGGCCAATACTCATGTGTCTTGCCATTTTGCTGGACCTGCAGCACCTCCCATACTTGGGCGGTTACTTTTACTATTTCGCCGCAGGATCACTCTTTGCCTTGCTCAAGAAGGCACCAGGTTGGCGCACCATCTTTTCACTGGCAATTACATTTGCCCTATGCGTGTCATTCTCTTCAGAAAAGGCAACATGGCTAAGCGAAAGCAAAGGCGTTTTACATTCCAGCTACACCATTGCCTTCATAATCACCATGTTCTTTATCTTCTTCCTGATTTTAAACTTAAAAAAAGTTCAAACTCTTCAGCTTCCCAAATCCAAAATATTTGGAGCACTGACCTACCCAGCATATCTAATACATGCTCACTTCGGGTACATGCTTATCAATAAATTCGCAACGGAAGAGAATAAATTATTTATCTACACCATAACTATATGCATGGTCCTACTCGTTGCGCTTGCCATGCATAAGCTGATAGAAGTCAACCTATCGACCCTTTGGAAGAATCTGTTCACCTCAACCCTTGGTAGAGCAGTATCCAAAGTACAGGCAGTGTTTGACCGGCTTCACCCTGCGGATATCAAGCACTCAATCAAATAGCCAATAATTCGGCCATGCAAGAGTCGATACCCGAAAACTCCCTCACCATGGCCTGGACGAAATACATCGACAGGCGCTGCAGATGCGAGAAGAATTACAACTTCCTTAAAGGGCTATCACATCAAGGCCATCACTGAATGGCTGATTCACATGAAGATCAGACCGAAGCCTTTTTCCCTGCCACTTAAAAAACGCTGACTTATCCGGTTTGACCGCCACGCAGTTGCGCACAACTCATTTATTTTTAAAAAACATTTCCACTAGTGCAAGTCATAAATTCGTTGCGAATTTTTCAGGAAAGACGCGAAAACAGGTATTAAAAACAACCTGCAAACTCATAATCCACCTTACTAGCGAACTGGAAAAAACCAGTATTTTCCAAGCGATTGACAAGCCCAGCCAAGATATACCTGAGCAGCTGTCAGGCAACCCAGTGCAGGACCTTACAGCAACAGCTCAATAGAAAAACCTTTTTGACTTCAGAAGGTAGTATTTATTTATGATTGCGATATTCGTAGGAAATCTGGTCAACCTTGGCGACGCGCTGATTGCTTTGCGCCAGGCAACTTACTTGCGGGCAAGAGGACACAAAGTTGTCATCTTGCCACATGAAGGCGTAAGTAACGAGTTACAAAATGAGTTCTCAAGCCTTGGCGTCAAGGTGTTATCCATACGCAACAATCCAATCCGCGCCATGCTACTCTGCTTTCGAGCTCACCTTATACTCGGCGGTGGGCATATGATTCGCGAGCAGGTTTCAGTTTTCTGGCTTTTATTTTGCACGCTTGCCTTTGCGGCGAGCCGAGCTTTTGGCCACCGTACGCTTGTCGCAGGAGTTGGCGCCACTCCGGTCTCATCCTGTCTCAAAAAGTTTTTGTTTAGAGTCATGCTGGTGCTATCGAGTACTGTTTATGTCAGGGATCCAAACTCAGAAAATATGCTGAAAAACCTAGCTCCATTCTGCAAAACAAAAATCCACCTGGGTGGAGATATGGCATATCTTGGTGGCTCACTGAAAGGCCGGGACACAGAAGGAGTTTGCGCCATATCTCCGGCGGTGGACAAAAGCGAAAATCGCACAGTTGATTTTGATGAAATATTGAATGTTCTAAACAAACTGAAATCCGAAGGCCTCAAACGTATAATCCTTATCCCGCACGATTTGCGCGATGATTTTGACGTACTTGCCTGCCAAGAAATCAAGAACTTTCTCGTTGGGAAGATTGATGTCCAAATAGATATCTGCGAAGTGAGCACTGTCTCTACAGGCCTTATCCCGGCATATGAATCTGCCTCTTGGGTAATTACATCAAGACTGCACGGACTCATACTTTCATCCCTGTTTGGAAAGCAAGTTTTCTATACTGACCGGTCAGCGAAAAAGTTGAAGTACTTTGCGGACTTCTTTGGTTATATTTCCGCAAAAAATTATGCCTACAATACTCCTGACAATGTAGACGCTGCCACAGCACTCGACGGAGTACTGACAAGCTTGTCCAAGGTTGCGAAACGCACTGTGGCTGGATTTTAGGCTCTGTACAAAAACTGCTGGCTTCATTAGTGCTGCGCTGGAATCGGAACATGAATCAAGACTATCAACCTGAATGTCACGGTCTTCCCAACCTTCTGCCAACACAAGCCGTTCACCCAGATATCACTGCTCAAAAAGCGAACAACCTTTTGAGATAAGCCTGCCAGAGCCGATCTGGATAATGAATGGACCAGAAAAGGATCTTCGGATTGATATATGTAAACGCCCGATTCTTGACGCAACCCATAACCGGGGTTCAGCGTTACTCTCTGGAGATTAGCCGGCAACTAAGCAGCCTGCTTCCGTCCATTAAATTCGTAGCCCCTAAAAATATAATTCACCATGAGATCGCTCGCGCTCTGGGAGTTGAAGTTGTAGGCTCCAGGACCGGGCATACATGGGAGCAAATCGATCTCCCGCTATTCCTGAAAAGAAGGGGCACACCATTGCTTGTCAACCTAGCAAACACAGCCCCGCTTTTCTATAAGAAGAAAATATCGACACTTCATGATGTAGCCTTTGAAAGATTTCCGGAAAACTTCTCGTGGAAGTTTCGCTCGGCTTATCGACTGGCTATTCCCAAAGCACTGAAAGGCTCGCTGCAAGTTCTGACCGTCAGTGAGTTCTCCAAAAAGGAGATTTGCGCAATCTACAACATTCCTTCGGAAAAAGTTTCCGTCGTTCCCAATGCCGTCTCCGAATCATTTCAACGAAAACCCTCATCCGCCACCGAGCATTATGTACTGGCAGTCTCTTCTATAAATCGGCAGAAAAACTTTCATGGGCTTATCGAGGCATTTGGCCTACTCAAGCAGAACACTCACAAACTTTACATCGCCGGCTCGCTGAACAAAAACTTCGCTGACCCAGACCTTGTGAAAAAAATCGAATCGGATCCCAGAATAAAATTGCTGGGCAGAGTCTCCGATGAGGACTTGGTCAATCTTTACAGCGGGGCTGATGCCTTTATATTCCCGTCTTTTTATGAAGGCTTCGGCATTCCACCGCTGGAGGCACAGGCATGTGGCTGCCCTGTCATTGTATCGAATGCAGCAAGCCTTCCAGAGATATGTGAAGACTCAGTCCTTTACTGCTCACCGCATGACACAAACGACATTGCCGAGAAAATTAAACTTCTCATTTCAAAGCCTGATCTAGCTCAAACGCTTAAAGAAAAGGGATACGCAAATATTGAGCGTTACAACTGGAAAACATCTACCATAAAACTTCTTGAAGCAATAAGGAAATTTCAATGAAGGTCGCAATCGTTCACTACTGGTGGCTCAGCAATCGTGGCGGCGAGGCAGTTTGCTCTGCACTTGTCGAGCTTTTCCCCGAGGCAGACCTTTTTATTCATGTCTGCAATGAGAAGGTAGTACGCCAATCACTCCCCACAAATTTCAAAGGGCAGATCCGCACCTCCTTCATTTCGCGTCTACCGGGTGCGAAAAAGCACTATCAGAAGTACCTGCCCTTCATGCCGCTTGCCTTGGAACAGCTCGATCTCAGCGAGTATGACCTAGTTCTCAGCATCGAATCCGGCCCAGCCAAGGGCGTCATTACCCGCCCGGATGCCCTGCATATCTGTTATTGCTGCTCGCCCATGCGTTATGTGTGGGACATGTACCACGAATACTTGGCCGGCGCCGGGCGAATCATTCGTACATTGTTTCCCTTGGTTGCCCACTGGCTGCGGGTGTGGGACAGGCTTTCGGCAGACCGTGTGGACCATTTCATCGCTGTCTCGGGGTTCATCGCTTCACGTATCAAAAAATTTTATCACCGCGAGGCCGAGGTCATTTTCCCGCCGGTCAATGCGTCCGAATTCAGCCCTGAGGCCGAACGTGGCGACTTTTACCTATGTCTTGGGCAATTGGTGGCCTACAAACGCGCGGACTTGGCCGTCGAAGCCTTCAACAGGCTTGGCCTGCCGCTGATCGTGATAGGTGAAGGCGAGTTGTTTGACAGTCTGCAGGCCAAGGCCCAGCCCAATGTGAGAATGATGGGACGTCAGCCTTTCCCGGTCATCAAGGATCTGCTGCAGCGTTGCCAAGGTCTGGTATTCCCGGGGATGGAGGACTTTGGCATTGTCCCTGTCGAAGCCATGGCGGCGGGTGCTCCGGTCATCGCTTACGGCAAGGGCGGTGCGCTGGAAACCGTCATCCACGGCAAGACTGGCATCCTGTTCAAGGAGCAGAGTGTGGAAGCCTTGATGCGGGCCGTGCAGCAAATAGAAAACGGCGAATTCAAATTCTCTCCAAAGCTCTTGCACGAGCATGCTGCTACTTTCGACAAGAATATTTTCAAACAACGAATCAAAAGCTTCATCTCTCAACAGCAGCATTTTCAAACAATGGATCAACAGCCTCACCGGCAAGGCGATCACGCAGAGCTGATGGAAAAGGAAAGTGTAACCCAGGTATAGGAGCAAACTTGTTCGCCATTGGCAGGGCAAGGCTCGGATGAATCTGTTTACTACCAAACCTTCGGCATTGTGCAGTCAGTCCTCTCTGACTGCTGGATACAAGAATCCTCCATGTTTTTTCCATCATCGCAATTTCTGCCTCTGGCGAATGCCGTGCCGACCCTGCCCCACTGGTTTGAATGGCCTCATCTCGGTCATTGATTATTGAACCTGAGTCGGAAGACTCCATTCACTCTGCTAAAGGACTTATCAGATGAGCTGTGCTGTCATTTTTGGAGGCTCCGGCTTTATTGGCGTCTTCTTTGCCAGACAATTACTTGCCACTGGCGGCTTCGAAAAGATCTACCTGTTCGACAAGGAGCAGGTTGCCGACAAGCCCTTTCCCTATCGCATTCGGCTGGTTCGGGAGGTTGACGGGATTGTCGAGGTTAAAGGAGATGTCCGTCAGGAAATCACCTGGCAGCCCCAGGAACAGGTCGCCCTGATCGCCAACTTTGCCGCAGTGCACCGCGAGCCGGGTCACGAGGATTTTGAATACTACGAAACCAACCTGTTGGGTGCCGAAAATGTCTGTACTTGGGCCGAGCGTATGGGCTGTAACGACATCATCTTCACCAGCTCCATTTCGCCCTATGGCCCGAGCGAGCAGCAAAAGGACGAGCGTTCCCTGCCAGTGCCAGTTACCGCCTACGGTGGCTCCAAGCTGGCCGCGGAAAAAATCCATCAAGCCTGGCTGGCGGCCGACAAGGCGCAACGTCATCTGGTCATCGTCCGTCCAGGCGTGGTCTTCGGTCCGGGCGAGGGTGGCAATGTTTCCCGCCTGATCAAGGCGGTGCTCAAGCGCTACTTCTTCTATATGGGCAATCGCGATACCCGCAAGGCCGGCACCTATGTGAAGGAGCTCTGCGCGGCCATGTGGTGGGCCCTGCAGCGACAGAAGGAGCAAGGCCGGCACTTCACGCTGTTCAACATGTCCATGAACCCCGGCCCCTCAATCCAGGAGTATGTAGAGGCCGTCTGCAAGGTGGCCGGCGTCCGGCGCAAAGTACCGGCAATCCCCTACCCTCTGCTTCTGAGTGCGGCCTACGGCATCGAACTGATCGCCCGTCCGCTCGGCATCAGGCACCCCTTCAGTCCGGTACGGATTCGCAAGCTGGTTCGCTCGAACAATATCCGTCCGGGCTTCCTGGTGGAGCACGGCTATCCGTACCGGTACCCCCTGGAGTCAGCATTCGCCGACTGGAGAAGCGACTGTCCCGAAGAATGGCGCTAGGACCTATTTGGTTGATTCTATTAGTTAATTTCGGCACCCGAGGCCCCAATACGGCGTTGCCGCTGTTTCAGCACTTTTTACTGAGCCGACCGCAAAGCGCATTTAAATGGAGTTTAGAAAATGCACATGAAAGCAATCATTACCGGCATCACCGGCCAAGACGGCGCCTACCTGGCGCAGCTGCTGCTGGATAAGGGCTACACCGTCTACGGCACCTACCGCCGCACCAGTTCGGTAAACTTCTGGCGTATCGAGGAGCTGGGCATCGACCAGCATCCGAATCTGCACCTGGTCGAATACGACCTGACCGATCTATCCGCCAGCATCCGCCTGCTGCAGAACATCGAACCCACCGAAGTGTACAACCTGGCGGCACAGAGCTTTGTGGGAGTTTCATTCGAGCAGCCATTGACCACTGCCGATATCACCGGCCTGGGCGCAGTGAACCTGCTAGAGGCGATCCGCATCGTTAATCCCAAGGTGCGCTTCTACCAGGCGTCCACATCGGAGATGTTCGGCAAGGTGCAGGCGATTCCGCAGATCGAAACCACCCCGTTCTACCCGCGTAGTCCCTATGGCGTAGCCAAGCTGTATGCACACTGGATGACCATCAACTACCGCGAGTCTTACGGCATCTTCGGTACCAGCGGCATTCTCTTCAACCACGAGTCGCCGTTGCGCGGTCGTGAATTCGTGACCCGCAAGATCACCGATAGCATAGCCAAGATCAAACTGGACAAGCAGAAGCGGCTGGAACTGGGCAATATGGACGCCAAGCGCGACTGGGGCTTCGCCAAGGAATACGTGGAAGGCATGTGGCGCATGCTGCAGGCCGACGAACCGGATACCTTCGTGCTGGCCACCAACCGCACCGAAACCGTTCGCGATTTCGTATCCCTGGCCTGCAAGGCAGTTGATATCGACCTGGAGTGGACGGGCGAAGGTAAGCACGAACAGGGTATCGACACCACGACCGGCAAGGTGATCGTAGCGGTCAATCCGAAGTTCTATCGTCCGACGGAAGTGGATCTGCTGATCGGCAATCCAATCAAGGCAAGAGAGAAGCTGGATTGGAAGCCGAAAACTTCTCTGGAGGAGCTGTGTCGAATAATGGTCCAGGCAGATCTTCATCGTAACCAACAAGGATTTTCATTCTGATGAATATGGCCAGCAAACATGCGTTGATTACAGGGATACACGGCTTTACGGGTCGCTATATGGCGGCCGAACTTGAAGCACATGGCTATCAGGTGACTGGTTTAGGTAGTCGTCCAAGTGCCAAGCCTGGCTATCAACAGACTGATCTGCTAGATGCAGCGGCTTTGCGTGCGTTGCTGGCCGATATTCAGCCAGATGTGGTGGTACATCTGGCTGCCTTGGCTTTTGTCGGGCATGGGGATACCAATGCCTTTTATCAGGTCAATCTGATCGGTACACGCAACTTGCTGGAAGCGATTGCCGCCTCTAGCAAGTCACCCGAGTGCGTATTGCTTGCCAGCAGCGCAAACGTTTATGGCAATGTTTTTGCCGGTGTATTGAACGAGGACACTCTTCCTGTACCCGCCAATGATTATGCAGTGAGCAAACTGGCCATGGAGTATATGGCCAACCTGTGGCGCGAGCGTTTGCCGATAGTCATCGCACGGCCATTCAACTACACGGGAGTTGGCCAGGGGGAGAACTTTCTTCTACCGAAAATCGTGTCGCACTTCCGTCGCGAGGTAAAAAAAATCGAGTTGGGAAATCTCGATGTCTGGCGCGACTTCAGCGATGTGCGCTCGGTTGTGCGGGCCTATCGCAGGTTGCTTGATGTGCGGCCGCTGGGCCAGACGGTGAATGTCTGTTCAGGGAAAACCCATTCGTTGCGGGAAATTCTAGCCATGTGTCAGAGCATAACGGGTCATACAATGCAGATCGAAGTCAACCCAGCTTTCGTGCGGGCCAATGAGGTAAAGTCTTTATGTGGGGATAATTCCCGCCTTCGCACATTGCTCGGGGACTGGGATACTCCGTCTCTAAAAGAAACACTATGCTGGATGTTTACAGCCGATTGAAGCAAGGCTTCAAACAGCCGTTCAACCCGGTCGTATTCGCAAGCTGGCTCGCTCGAACAATATCCACTCTGGCTATCTGTATCTGGTAGGACATGGCTATCCATGCCAGTCCCCTGAAGTCGGCATTCGCCGACTGGAAAACCGACTGCCCCAGAGAGTGACGCTAACCCCCTATCCTTTTGCTTGGTATGGATACTGACTCGTGACAAAAAAAATTCTGGTAACTGGCGGCGCCGGCTATATCGGCTCGCATACCACCCTCACCCTGCTCGAAGCCGGTTTCGAGGTGCTGGTGCTGGACAATCTCTGCAACAGTTCGTCTGAATCCCTGCGGCGGATCGAGGTTATCTGCGGCAAGCAGCCTTTGTTTGTCGAGGGTGATATTCGCAACCGTGAACTGCTGGACGAGCTTTTCCATAAACACTGCATTACTGCAGTTCTGCATTTTGCCGGCCTCAAGGCAGTGGGCGAGAGCGTGCAAAAGCCGCTGGACTACTACGAGAACAATGTTGCCGGTAGCCTCGCGCTGTGCCAGGCCATGGCCCGCGCCGAAGTGTTCCGCCTGGTGTTCAGCTCTTCCGCCACGGTGTACGGCGAACCGACGCAGATGCCGATCCGCGAAAACTTTCCAACGGGTACGCCAAGCAACCCCTATGGCCGCTCGAAGCTGATCGTCGAGCAGATTCTGCATGATCTGGCCGCCTCCGATCCGCGCTGGAGCATCGCCCTGCTGCGCTATTTCAACCCGGTGGGCGCCCACGAAAGCGGGCTGATCGGCGAAGATCCCAATGGCGTTCCCAACAACCTGCTGCCTTATATCAGCCAGGTGGCCATCGGCAAGCTGCGTGAGCTGTCGGTGTTCGGCGACGACTACCCAACCCCTGACGGTACCGGCGTGCGCGACTACATCCATGTGGTCGATCTGGCGGAGGGACACCTCAAGGCGCTGAACGCCATCAAGCAACGGAATGGCGTGCATGCCTGGAACCTGGGTACCGGAACCGGTTACAGCGTGCTGGAGATGATCCGAGCCTTCGAGCAGGCCTCCGGTCAACCGCTCCCCTACCGCATCGCCCCCCGCCGTCCCGGCGATATCGCCGAATGCTGGGCCGACCCGGCCAAGGCCGCCCACGAACTGGACTGGAAGACCGAGCGCGGCCTGGAGGCAATGATGCGCGACACCTGGCACTGGCAGTCGAAGAATCCGCAGGGATATTCGAAGTAAGGCGGTTAATCTTACTGTGTCATAAGGCTAGACGTTCATCTGCTCGCTATTTTTCCGTCCGCAGCATGGGCAGCGATCAAGACGGCTCGCCAGCCGCTGGGCGATCAGCCAGCGTAAGGTCGTGATCGAGTTGGCTTGATGACGCAGGGCCGCTGAGCGGCCCCGCGGAACGTACTCTTGGGGTAAGGCAGATGGCGGGCGGAGTGCGGCGTTTTTTTGGGTGTCAGGATGACGCAGGCGCTCGGCCACGAGAAAGCCATAGGCGGCAATGCACAGGGAGGCATGATGGTGAAAGCCACGCCAGCCTCGTCCTTCATAATGGGCAAGACCGAATTCCTGCTTCAGTTCCTGGTAATCGCGCTCGATGCGCCAGCGCATCCTGGTCACGGCAACGAGCCGTTCGAGAGAGGTGTCCGCGGGCAGGGTCGACAGGACGTATTTTTCCGGTTCCCGCTGCCCCTCGGGCCACTCGATGAGCAACCATTCCTCGTCGCGCATGGCCGTCCGCTGCTGGTCACGATGTGCCGCCCGCACCCGAACCGCGGCAAAGCGACCGGACAGTGCCGTGTTGCTGCCCTGCCGCCAGGTGACGGTACGATAAGCACTGGCCGGCAGGCCGAGCGCCAGCGCCTTCACGCTGACCGGCCGATGTTCGGCATCCCGCCGCAGCAGACGGGGTTTGCGTCCCACGCCCTTCCACGGTTTCGGGGGCAGCGGCGCCTTGCCTTCCGGCCAGACCGTCGTCGCTCCCTGCACGCCGACGGCGTAGACCAGCCCCAGCGCGGTCAATCCATCGCGAAATCCCGTATCGTTGCCGTAGCCGGCATCGGCCAACACAGCACCCCGCGCAATCCCCGCAGCCAGAGCGGCCTTGACCTGTTCCAGTGCAATCGTGGGCTTGGTCTGGAATCCAACCCCTTCCGGCACGCCGGCGCGGGTGCGCCGCGCCGTATCTGCCGCCCAGTCCTCGGGCAGATACAGCCGCCAGGCCACGGGAAGACTCGCCCTCTCGGTAGCCAGCGTCAGACTCACGGCAATCTGGCAATTGTCCCGCTTGCCCAATTGGCCACAGTACTGGCGCGCCACACCGACCGAGTGCTTGCCCTTCTTCGGAAAGCCTGTGTCGTCGATGATCCAGTAGCGCTCGGTGCCACCCTCGCGCAGCAGCGCCGGCTCCACCCAGGCCCGCACACGCTCGAGCAATCCCTCGTCCGACCAGTCGGACTTGGCTACGAAATGATGCAGTGACTGGTGGCGTGCCCGCACTGCATGGGGATCGATTCCTGCAGCCAGCGGTTCGACGCTCTTTCGTGCCAGCGGCAACATCAGTCCCTGACAATACCCACGCAGACCTTCATGCCGGTCCACGTGGCCCAGGGAGTCGCACAGATGATCGAGGTAAGCTTCGAAGCGCTGTTCCATCCGTTATCCGTTCTCTCGTGAATCCAGAATCCAGCCAGCTGTTGAAACGGCTGTATTCTCTTCGATTCCTTATGACACAGTAAGATTAACAGGCCGTTGAAAAATTCAGCTCCAACTCCCCCAGCCCGTCAGGTTTGACGTTTTTTCAAGCGCTCAGACCTGACATTTCTTTCAAAAGGCCTGGCTTCAGGCCCTTTTTGACGATTCCAGCGCCGTTTCCACGCCTTTCGGCGTTTTCCGGGCGCAACTCGCCCTATACATGCGAGCCTCGCCACCAACCCGACAGGCTCCCCAGGCGGATCAGATTGTAGACCGAGAAGCCCAGCAGCAGTTGGGCACTCAACTTCGCCCGGCCGATCAGCTTGGTCTTGCGCAGACCTCCCACCGTCTTCAGCCAGCCAAAGCCTTCCTCGATCCGCTTGCGGATCTTCAGGCTGGTCGCATACCCCGGATGACGCGTCGTGCGTCCGTCGATGGCGCTGCCCTTTTCCTTGCGCGCCACATGCGGCGTCACCTTCAGTTTGCGCGCACCCTGCACAAAGGCCTGCTGGTCATAGTTCTTGTCCGCCCCGACCGTGCTGCCCGGCCTGGCCGTGCGCTCCAGCATGACCAGCGCGGCCTCGACTTCGGCATGCCCGTTGAACTCGGTGCATTCCACGTCCACGATCAGCCCGCTGCGGTGCTCGATCATCGTGTGGGCCATAGGCGCCAGGCGGCTGGCGTCCCCCTTGTTCTTGCGTGCCAGGCGGGCCTCGGGATCGGTGACCGATTGATGGGTGGCGTTGCTGCGCTTCTCGCCCTTGAAGTCGGCATAGGGGTTGCGGGTGCCATCCTTCGGCAGCTCGCCGCCGTCCTTCCTGACGAAGGACTTGTGCGAGGCCCAGGCGTCGATCAGGGTGCCGTCCACGCTGAAATGCTCGTTGCTGGCATACTCCGACCAGTGCTCCAGCGACTTGATGCGCTGGAAAAACAGGCGCGCCACCTCCCGGTTGAACAGCCGGTCGCGGTTCTGGCTGAAGCTCGAGTGATCCCACATGGGCTCGTCCATCGACAAGCCGACGAACCAGCGAAACAGCAGGTTGAAGTCGATCTGCTCGACCAGCTGCCGCTCCGAGCGGACCGTGTAGATCACCTGGAGCAACGAGGCGCGCAACAGCCGCTCGGGTGCGATCGAGGCACGCCCCAGCCTGGAGTAAAGCCCGTCGAAGTCCCGATCCATCGAAGCCAGGATCGTATCGACCAGCCTGCGCAATGGGCGCAACGGATGGTCGTTCGGGATGCGCTGTTCCAGCGTCGTGTAGCTGAACAGCTCGTCTTGCTTGAGATCGAGTCCACGCATTGGCTTGGGCTGAGGGCTGCATGAAGAAAAGGGCAGTCAGTTTGCCAGAGCGGAAAGCGCTCTGGCTTTTTTCAACGGCCTGTTAAAGATCATCAATCTTCTTGTCATCATGAATATGGTCGCATTCATTAGCGGCTTGCGATGTGCATTTATCATCTTCATGTATAGTGCCGCGCCGTCATCTTGTATTCAGTAGTCCTGATTGACGGGAAAATGTTGTGATGTGTAGTTCGATGCGCTTGTGGAAAGGGTTGGCCAGGGGGCCATCTCTGGTTGTCACGCTGGTGGTCTTGCTGTCGTTTGCGCCGATACCGGAGGCGCAGGCCGCGATCAACAGCCAGAATCTCGGCGCGAAATACGACGCCACGCTGGAGAACATCACTTTCCGGGTGTATTCCTCGCGCGCCACGCGGGTCGAGGTGTGGATCTACGGCCAGGGCTCCGGCGTCGAGGAGTCGGCACGCCAGGTGATGACCAGGGATGACGCCACCGGCGTCTGGTCGCAGACGGTCTCGGTGTCCGACCTCAGGAACACCTACGGGATCACCGGCACGGTCTACTACGGCTATCGTGCCTGGGGGCCGAACTGGCCCTATGAGGACGGCTGGACCAAGGGCAGCGAAACCGGCTTCATTGCGGACGTCGATGCCGCCGGCAACCGTTTCAATCCGAACAAGCTGCTGTTGGACCCTTACGCGCTGGAGATCAGCCAGGATCCGCTCAGTGGAGCGTGCGCCGACGGCATGATCCACGCCAGCGGCGCGTTGGACCGCCACAGGGACAGCGGCGCCTGCGCCAGCAAGGGCATCGTGTTGGCGCCGGACACCGAGCCGGTCGGCATCAGGCCTTCGCGTGCGCTGAAGGACGAGGTGATCTACGAGGTGCATGTGCGCGGCCTCACCATGAACGACACCAGCCTCCCGGAGACCTTGCGCGGCACCTACGCCGGTGCCGCGACCAAGGCCGGCTATCTGGCGGAGCTCGGCATCACCGCGGTCGAGTTCCTGCCCGTGCAGGAGCTGCAGAACGACACCAACGATGTGGACCCGAACTCCGCCGACGGCGACAACTACTGGGGCTACGCGACGCTGAACTACTTCGCACCGGACCGTCGCTATGCGTCGGACAAATCGCCCGGTGGCCCCACGCGGGAGTGGAAGGCGATGGTGAAGGCCTTCCACGACGCCGGCATCAAGGTCTATGTGGATGTGGTCTACAACCATACCGGCGAGGGCGCGCCCTGGGCCAATAGCGATGGCCAGACCGTCTACAACCTCCTGTCATGGCGCGGCCTCGACAATCCGACCTACTACTCGCTCACCAGCGACCTGCAGTCCCCATGGGACAATACCGGTATGGGCGGCAACTACAACACACGCAATGTCGTCGCGCAGAATCTGATCATCGATTCGCTGGCCTACTGGCGCGACACGCTCGGTGTGGATGGCTTCCGCTTCGACCTGGCTTCGGTGCTCGGCAACACCTGCGAGCATGGCTGCTTCAATTTCGACAGGACGGACTCGGGCAACGCCCTCAACCGCATTGTCGCCGAGCTGCCGCCGCGGCCGGCGGAAGGGGGGGCGGGCATCGACCTGATTGCCGAGCCGTGGGCGTTCGGTGACAACGCTTACCAGGTCGGGGACTTCCCGGCGGGCTGGGCCGAATGGAACGGCATCTTCCGCGACCGGCTGCGCAGGAAGCAGAACAATCTGGAAATCGACGTGATCACCACGGCCGAACTCTCCCATCGCTTTGCCGGATCGCCGGATCTTTATGGTGACGACGGCCGCAGTCCTGGACACTCGATCAATTACCTGGTCGCTCACGACGGCTTCACGCTGAACGACTTGTATGCCTACAACGCCAAGCAGAATGACCAGCCCTGGCCGTACGGGCCGTCCGACGGAGGCGACGACCACAACAACAGCTGGGATCAGGGCGGTGACAGGGCGGAGCAGCGGAAGGCGGCGCGCACCGGTCTCGCCTTCCTGATGCTGAGCGCCGGCGTACCGATGTTCACCGGCGGCGACGAAGTCCTGCGCACGCAGTACGGCAACAACAACACCCATAACCTGGATTCGTCTGCCAACTGGCTGAGCTGGACCCGTGACACCAACGAAGAAACCGATCACGAGACCTTCACCCGCCGTCTGATCGCGTTCCGCAAGGCGCATCCGGCGCTGCGCCCGGCACACTTCTATTCGGAGGCGGACCATAACGGCAACGGCGTGGAGCAACTGAGCTGGTTCAAGCCTGACGGTGTACAGGCCGACAGCACCTATCTCGACAACCCGGACAACCATGTCATTGCCTGGCGCATCGACGGCACAGAGTTCAGTGATCCTGCCAGCGCGATCTACATCGCCTACAACGGCGGGTCGAGCGACGTGAACTTCACGTTGCCATGGCCCGGTTTCGGCAAGAGTTGGTATCACGTTACCGACACTGCCACCTGGAGCGAGGGGCCTAACACTGTCGCCAACTCCGATGCCGAGGGCTTCATCGGCGGTGAGAACACGGTGTATGGGCTGGAGGGGCGCTCGGTAGTGTTATTGATCGCCAAGTGAACTTGGAGCTCTGGTGGGATTGTGGAGGCGAACAAGAGCGACCACCTACTTGAGGCCGTGAACGCCATATGCCGCGCGTTCGGTTTGGGCTAGGGGCTGTTGACGTTTCGAGCCAGAGGCGTTGATGAAGAAGAGCAAACCCGCAAAATTCAGGCTCCCAGCCCGATAATCCCGCGAGTTTGCAATGCCCCGATTGATGCTCAGTGACGAACTCTGGTCGAAGCTGGAAAACGTGCTGCTTCAGCAAGCCATTTACCACAAGCCGGATTTGCGCATGACGGTCGAGGGGATGCTCTACCGGATGCGCGCCGGTTGCCCCTGGAGAGACCTGCCCAGCGCCTTCGGGCGTTGGAGCTCGGTCTACAAGCGCTTCAATGCGTGGTCGGCGGCCGGCAAGTGGCTCAAGGTTTTCCAGGCGCTGATCGAGGAGCCCGATCTCGAGTGGGCCTTCATCGATGGCACCTACGTGAAGGCCCATCAGCACAGTAGCGGTGCCGCCAGCGATCAGTCCGAGGCCATCGGCAAAAGCCGCGCGGGACTCACGAGTAAGATCCACCTGGCCGTCGATGCGCATGGCTTGCCGGTGGCTTTCGAGATCACCGGGGGCAACGTCAACGACTGCACTTCGGCCCCCGAGTTGATTGCGCAGCTGCCGTCTGCCGAGGCGATCGTGGCCGACAAGGGCCATGACAGCGAGCGCATTCGCGAACAGATCGAGGCGCAGGGCGCCTTGGCGGTCATTCCCCGAAAGCGCAACTCGCTCAAGGGCAATGGCGATCTGGACCGGGGCTGTATCGCTACCGGCATCTGGTCGAGAACGCCTTTGCGCGGCTGAAGCATTACCGCGCCGTGGCGTTCCGCTACGACAAGCTGAAGCGAAATTACGAGAGCATGGTAGCCATGGCCTGTGGGTTTCTATGGCTCCCCATGTGAATCGTCAACAGGCCCTAGTCTTACTGTGTCATTAAATTGAGCTATTGTGAGTAGATCTTCTGCAGTTCGAGGAAGATCAACGATGGACTCCATGATCCGCTTCGACGAGTACCTGGCGCATCTGGCGGCAGGTCTTGGGCATGCCGACCGGGAAGCCGGGCTGCGCGGCTATTGCTCCGGCCTGATGCTGCCCCTGGCGCGCAAGAGCGTGGAACCTATGGCGGCACACCTCGACCCCTTGCATGCCAGTGCCCGGCACCAGGCGTTGCATCATTTCGTGGCCAAGGCCGACTGGTCGGATACCGAACTGCTGCGCCGTGTGGCCCGCTGGGTCCTGCCGACCATGGATCTGTCCGCGGGCGGCTACTGGCTTGTGGACGACACCGGTTTCCCGAAGAAGGGGCGGCACTCGGTAGGCGTGGCGCGCCAGTACTGCGGGGTGCTGGGCAAACAGGACAACTGCCAGGTGGCGGTCAGTATTTCGCTGGCGTGCGCACAGGCCAGCCTGCCGGTAGCCTGGCGCTTGTACCTGCCCCGGGACTGGGCCGAAGATGCTGGGCGGCGCCGCAAAGCCGGCGTGCCCGAGGACGTCCGCTTTGCCACTAAGCCCCAGATAGCGCTTTCGCAGTTGCAGGCGCTGCTCGAAGCCGGGGAGTCGCGCCATTGTGTGGTGGCCGATGCTGGTTACGGCGTGGACAGCGCCTTTCGCCAAGGCCTGACGGCCATGGGGCTGTCCTATGTGGTTGGGATCACCTCGGCCGTGCGGGTATGGCCACCCGGCCAGCAGCCGCTACCGCCCAAGCCCTGGACGGGCAAGGGGCGCCCGCCGGTAGCCACGCGGCGCTCGCCAGAGCATCGACCGCTGTCGGTAAAGAAGCTGGCCTTGGCGCTGCCGCCGGAGGTCTTTACGGAACTCACTTGGCGCCAGGGAACCAACGAACCGCTGAGCGGGCGTTTCGCTGCAGTACGGGTACGCCTGGCCGGCAGCGTTTCGGCAAAACAGCGGCTGCACCCGCAGCAGTGGCTACTGATCGAATGGCCCTCCGCGCAGGACGAGCCGACCCGCTACTGGCTGTCCACGCTCGTGGAGGACACGCCGCTGCCGGAACTGGTACGCATCGCCCATCTGCGCTGGCGTATCGAGCGCGACTACCAGGATCTCAAGCAGGACTTGGGGCTGGGGCATTACGAGGGGCGTGGTTGGCGGGGGTTCCACCACCATGCCAGCCTGAGCATCGCCGCCTATGGTTTTCTGCTCGGGCAGCGCCTGCGCCGTGAGGCCCTGTCCGGACCGGATGGCCAAGGAAAAAAAAACCTCATGGCCTGCACGGTACCTGCGCTTCCCGCGGATTACCGCCCCCGCGGTCGGCCAGCGCGCACAGCGGCATGTGGCGGACTCGATCACGACGCTGCGTCATCAACTGGGTGTCTACCTGATGCTTGAGTATTGCCGGGATCTGTACGGAGGCCTGGGGTATCTGCGCTTATGACACAGTAAGACTATGGGCTGTTGACGTTTCGAGCCAGAGGCGTTGATGAAGAAGAGCAAACCCGCAGAATTCAGGGCCCAGCCAGATAACCTCGCGAGTTTGCAATGCCCCGATTGATGCTCAGTGACGAACTCTGGTCGAAGCTGGAAAACGTTCTGCTTCAGCAAGCCATTTACCACAAGCCGGATCTGCGCATGACGGTCGAGGGGATGCTCTACCGGATGCGCGCCGGTTGCCCCTGGAGAGACCTGCCCAGCGCCTTCGGGCGTTGGAGCTCGGTCTACAAGCGCTTCAATGCGTGGTCGGCGGCCGGCAAGTGGCTCAAGGTTTTCCAGGCGTTGATCGAGGAGCCCGATCTCGAGTGGGCCTTCATCGATGGCACCTACGTGAAGGCCCATCAGCACAGTAGCGGTGCCGCCAGCGATCAGTCCGAGGCCATCGGCAAAAGCCGCGCGGGACTCACGAGTAAGATCCACCTGGCCGTCGATGCGCATGGCTTGCCGGTGGCTTTCGAGATCACCGGGGGCAACGTCAACGACTGCACTTCGGCCCCCGAGTTGATTGCGCAGCTGCCGTCTGCCGAGGCGATCGTGGCCGACAAGGGCCATGACAGCGAGCGCATTCGCGAACAGATCGAGGCGCAGGGCGCACGGGCGGTCATTCCCCGAAAGCGCAACTCACTCAAGGGCAATGGCGATCTGGACCGGGGGCTGTATCGCTACCGGCATCTGGTCGAGAACGCCTTTGCGCGGCTGAAACATTACCGCGCCGTGGCGTTCCGCTACGACAAGCTGAAGCGAAATTACGAGAGCATGGTAGCCATGGCCTGTGGGTTTCTATGGCTCCCCATGTGAAACGTCAACAGACCCTAGCGGTTACGGCTCAACGAGCGAACATCAGGCAGTAGTGGATCAGCTGCTGCTCGATGCTCTGTCGCTGCCCCAGGATGAGCAGGACCACCACGAGGCGCTTTTCCTCGTCGCATTCATAGAAGACGCGGTAGCCGTCGAGATTGAGCTCCCGGTAATGGGTGATCCCAAGCTCGCTGGCTTGTGCGCTGATGGGGTAGCCCAACGGGTGATCGGCCAGGCGGCGTATAACTTCTGCCACCAAGGTGGAGAGCTTTTCATAGGCCCCGTCATAGCCGTGGTACGGCTCCAGGTGGGCGATCTGGGAAAACAGGCTGGTTTCAGCAGTAGTAGCAAACTGAACGTCGAAGCTCATGAGGTTCCTTTGGGTTGCTGGCATCGTTGTGCCAACCGATCCAGGAGCGTGTCGCCCGACACCAGCTTGCCTTGCTCTTTGTCGCGGGAACCCAATGCCAGGAGCTTGACGAGTGCAATCGTCTCATCGCGCTGCTTGCGTTCGGTATAGGACTCGATGACATAGGCGGGCAGACCGTTCTGGGTGATCACCATGGGTTCGGTTAGATCCAACGATGCGGCGTGCTTCTTCAAGAAGCTGATCGTCTCGATTTTCATAGCAATGTCCTACGTTTAAGAAGTCTATTTATAGACTAAATTTAGATCTTCGTCGACAAAACAAAAAACCCGGCACGAAGCCGGGTTAAAGAGGTTGTGCATCAGAACCAGAAACCGGCCGCAAAGGGCGGCTGCTCCTCCGGTTCGGGCTGTGCCGGCTTGCGGATGCGAAGCACCGGTGCCGGCTGGTTCGGGTCAAAGCTGGGATCTACCGTCATGCGCGTCCGGCAGCCACTGTCGCCCTGGTGCTTCTGGATCAGGTCCGCCGGAATTTCCTTCCCTTGGGCCATCTCCTCGGCAATCGCCTTCCAGTCGACAGCGCCTGCCACGTCGTAGACTGTGATCTTCACTCCGTAGGCGTCGGCCCGGCGGAACCCTGCCGCTCTCACGAGGAGCTTGAGCTGGGTGTCCAGCTCGCCGGCCTCCTTCTGCAGCGCGTTCAGCTGCGCCTTGAGGGCGACCACTCTGGCCTCCTGCTCGCGGCGCTTTTCCGCCAATGCCTTCCAGGCGGCTTCGTCGGTCTGCTCCATCGGCAGCACATCCCGCAGGGGATCGGCTGCCGGGGGCGTCCCGGTTTCCACCTTGTTCCAGAAGCTTTTTTCTGCCTCGATGATGCGCTGGATGAGCAGGTCATCCCGCTCGACCACCAGGCAGCACGCCTCGTGGTTGGGCGACCAGAACCACAGGTACCCACGCCGCGCGCCGCAGACAATCAGCTGGTGCATGACCTGCCAGCGATAGAGCTGGAAGGCCGGGCTCTTGTCCCGCAGCGCCAGCACCTGCAGATGATTGTCCTCCGCGAGGTTCTTGATCTCGACGGGGGAGCCATCGCCCAACAAGCCATCGAAGGAGGCCCGGATGAACGGGTACTCCTGCGACTCGGCGCAGATCGGCAGCCCAGCTGGCCGTACTTCTCCTCGAACATCGACCGGCCAGGCCCCTGCGCCGGCCAATGGGGCTTCCCGGGCAGGCGGCCAGACCCGCAGCCAGCGCGGACGCGGCCGCCCCCGGCGGGGACGGCCCGGCCGTGTCAGGCGACCGCGTCAATCTGCGGACCGGCGCCTACCAGCGTGAGCTCCGTGGCACTGCTGTCGAAGACGAAGCTGGCCTCGCTCAATCCGCCGTAGTTGCCTTCCAAGGGAATCTCGAAGCGTTCGCCTTCGGCATTGGCTTCGAAGCTTTTCAGGTAAGTCCGCGTGCCGGTACCGTTCACCTGCACGGCCAGGGTGCCGTCGTAGCCGTTGCCCAGGCCGGTGAAACCCAGCGCGGACAGGTCGATCAGGTCCTCATCGGCATCGAAGTCGAGGATCAGATCGTTGAAGCTGGCGTCGCTGGTGCGATAGCTGTCCTCGCGCGCGGAGAAGCGGAAGATGTCAGCACCCTCGCCGCCGGTCAGCCGGTCGCGCCCGGCGCCGCCATCGAGCAGGTCGTCGCCGGCACCGCCGAGAAGCTGCTCGTTGGCGTCGCCGCCGATCAGCGTGTCGTCGCCCTCGGTGCCCTGGAGGGGCCCGCTGGACGAGTGGGCGCCGGAGAGCTGCACCGAGGCGATCTGCCCGCCGCTGATGCTGTTGTCCCGAAGCGTGGTGTAGTCGCTGCCGTCGTTGCGCTCCTGCACGACGTAGGTGGCGTTGCCCGAGGTGGTGATGACGTTGCCCTTGATCAGGGTGTTCTGGGTCTCGTAGACATTCCCCGTAACGCTGGCGTCGTCGAAGGCCTGCAGGAGGACCTCCGGGTATTTGCCGTTCTGCACGTTGTCGTGGATCCGGTTGTTCAGGAGCTGCACGTCCTGCGCGCCGGCGATGCGTACGCCGGCCGTGCCGTTGGCATAGATATCGGCGTTCTGCAGGGTGACCTCGTGGCTCAGCTTGATCAGCACGCCCTCCAGGGCGTTGTCGTGGTAGGAGCCGCCGTCGATCAGGATGTTGTAGGCATGGGGCACGTCGTACGAGCCGCGCTGCACCACCAGGCCGGCACCACCGTTGCCGTAGGCGACGTTGCCGGTCAGGGTGAAGTCGTGGGTGCTGGTGACCACGTTGAAACCGTGGAGGTCGTTGTTGTAGGCGACGTTGTTCTCGAACGCGCCGTCGATCTGGTGGTCGGCGACGAAACCGACGAAGCCGTTGTCGTGGGCCACGCTGTCGCGGATCACCAGGTTGGCGGTCCGCCCGTGCGGGTCGAAGCCGTAGCCGGACATCTCGCGGGCCTCCACCCGCTCGACGATGACATTGCGGTCGGCGCCGTCGCCGAACTTGTAGCCGCTATAGAAGCCGAAGACCGTGCCTTCGGGGTTGTTGTCGCGGTTACCGTCGAGGGTCAGGTCGCGGACGCCGAAGTCGTGCGTCT
The DNA here is from genome assembly GCF_002220155.1 of Azotobacter chroococcum. Taxonomy (NCBI): domain Bacteria; kingdom Pseudomonadati; phylum Pseudomonadota; class Gammaproteobacteria; order Pseudomonadales; family Pseudomonadaceae; genus Azotobacter; species Azotobacter chroococcum. Next base: position 68,412 of record NZ_CP011837.1, read on the forward strand.
CCTCGGTCCCGGACGAGCGGATCATGCCGTTGACATCCCCGTTCCAGCCATCGAGCAGCTTGACGACGGTTTCGCCCATGCCGGCGCCCGCCAGGTAGACATTGCTCTTCATCATCAGGGCGCCATCCACTCCCTGCTCGCCGCCGCTGACCCGATACTCGCCGGCCGGCAAGTAGACGGTGCCGCCACCGGCTGCGTGGGCGGCATCGATCGCCGCCTGAATGGCCGCCTGATCGTCGCTGACGCCATCGCCCAGTGCCCCGAAATCCTTGACATTGAAATCCATTTATTCGCTTCCGTATTCAGAATGCGTACTCAGACGCAATGAGAGGAAAAGGGACGGAAACAGCCGGTTTTCCCAACAAGCCATCCCGGCCCGTGACATTGTCGCGATTACCTGAACACTGTACTTCCGGTGCCCTCCGAACCTCCCCAGCCAAGGGGGCCTAAAGGCACTTCGGAGAAGCGGCCGAACCACTGCCGCTCCTTTCCGACCGCCGGAAAGCTCCTTGAGTTCTTTCGGAATAAGGAATCGCCGTGTGTAAGCTTTTTGAAAGGCTATGACTGAGTTAGCTGTTGCAGCAAGCTAGGGTCTGTTGACGTTTCACATGGGGAGCCATAGAAACCCACAGGCCATGGCTACCATGCTCTCGTAATTTCGCTTCAGCTTGTCGTAGCGGAACGCCACGGCGCGGTAATGCTTCAGCCGCGCAAAGGCGTTCTCGACCAGATGCCGGTAGCGATACAGCCCCGGTCCAGATCGCCATTGCCCTTGAGCGAGTTGCGCTTTCGGGGAATGACCGCCAAGGCGCCCTGCGCCTCGATCTGTTCGCGAATGCGCTCGCTGTCATGGCCCTTGTCGGCCACGATCGCCTCGGCAGACGGCAGCTGCGCAATCAACTCGGGGGCCGAAGTGCAGTCGTTGACGTTGCCCCCGGTGATCTCGAAAGCCACCGGCAAGCCATGCGCATCGACGGCCAGGTGGATCTTACTCGTGAGTCCCGCGCGGCTTTTGCCGATGGCCTCGGACTGATCGCTGGCGGCACCGCTACTGTGCTGATGGGCCTTCACGTAGGTGCCATCGATGAAGGCCCACTCGAGATCGGGCTCCTCGATCAACGCCTGGAAAACCTTGAGCCACTTGCCGGCCGCCGACCACGCATTGAAGCGCTTGTAGACCGAGCTCCAACGCCCGAAGGCGCTGGGCAGGTCTCTCCAGGGGCAACCGGCGCGCATCCGGTAGAGCATCCCCTCGACCGTCATGCGCAAATCCGGCTTGTGGTAAATGGCTTGCTGAAGCAGCACGTTTTCCAGCTTCGACCAGAGTTCGTCACTGAGCATCAATCGGGGCATTGCAAACTCGCGGGATTATCGGGCTGGGAGCCTGAATTTTGCGGGTTTGCTCTTCTTCATCAACGCCTCTGGCTCGAAACGTCAACAGCTCCTAGGCGCTTTGTGCCTATACAAGTTGTAATTAGCCTTCTTAATGAATACACTATAGGTGTAAGTAAACACTGTATACAACGTCAACCGAGGGCGCTATCATGGCATCGCCTGTTCTGTCGTTTCGCCTTGATGAAGAGCTCGTCACCCAGCTGGACAAGCTGGCCGAGGCTACCGACCGGGATCGCCTGTACCACGTAAAGCGCGCAATGGCTCGATATTTGGAAGCTGAGTCTTGGCACTTGCAGGCAATCGAGGTCGGCATCGAAGCTGCGGACGCGGGCAAACTTACTGATCTTGCTGCCGTAAAGGCTAAGTGGGTGAGCCGTGCCAAAAATCGTACTGACCGATCCAGCGCAGAGTGATCTGGACGATATCTTCAATCACTACGCTCCCATTGTCGGGGATGACGAAGCGGAGCAGATCGTCATCCGCCTTCTGGAGCAGCTGGAGCATCTGGAGACCTTCCCGGGCATGGGAAGGCCGTCCTTGAAGCCGGACGTTCGCGAAGTCGTATTCACGCGCTACCCCTTCCTTGCCCCCTATCGTTTCGATGCTGACGCCGACCAGATCCAGGTTCTGAGGGTGGTCCATCAACGCACTCAGCACTCAAAGGATTGGTGAACCACTCAAGGAGAGCCACCATGACCACCAGAGCGCAGTATTTCGCCGACTACCTGCAAAACGTGCGGGCGACTGCCGGCGACTCGGGAGTTCATCGAGTATCTGGCTCAGCACCTGCCCGGCGATACCATGACACCTCACCCGACAAACCGGTCTTGTGAGTTTTCGAAGCACGCGGCAAAACGAAAGCCCCCCTCACTGTGCTGCCTGGAAACCGGGGCCGATCAGGCTACCCTCACGCCGTCCCCTACAACCGAATCCTCTCCACCTCGTCGAGGCTGATCTCGTCGCGGCGCCGGTCGTAGAGCTGGGTGGTGCGGGTCGAGGCATGGTTGGCCATGGCCGCGGCGTTTTCTAACGTCCCCCCGTTCTTCAGGTAGGCGGTGATCCCGGTGGCGCGGAAGCTGTGGTTGCCGATCGGCGTGCGGATTCCTGCCGCCTGGGCCCGGCGGCGAACCATGGCATGCGCATTGGCCTGGGCCAGGGGCCGCGCGCTGAGCTGGCCGGTGCCGCGCTGGAGGGTGCGGAACAACGGGCCCCTGGGGTCGTGTTCGATCCCGGTCCCCTCCAGGTAGGCGTGCAGGTACTCCTCCAGGCTGTGATGGCAGGGCATCGCATGGGCCTTGCCGCCCTTTTCGCGCAGGCGGATCCACAGTCGCCGGTTCTGCGTGTAGACGTCCTCGACGCGCATGGCCAGGGCCGCGCCGACCCGGGCGAAGGCGAACACCATCAGCCCGATCAGCGCCCGGTCGCGCAGGCCGATCGGCGTGTCGGTCTCGATGCTCGCCAGCAGCTGCCGGGCCTCGGCCGGCTCGAGCACCGGGGTCTTGCCGGTGCGCGCGCTGTGCCGCGGCCCGCGCACCGCGGCGGCCGGATTCAGTGCAATCACCTGCCCCGTCACCAACCAGTCGAAGAGATGGCGCACTGCGGCCAGGCGCAGCTTGACCGTCGGCGCGGCGTGGGTGCGCGTCTGCTGCTCGACCCAGGCCGCCACGTGCAGCGGCTGCACCGTGTCCAGGGTCGGCACCCCGGCCGCCTGGCACCAGCTTAGGAAGTCCCCCACCGCGCGGGCGTAGGCCCGCCGGGTGTGCGGGTTGCGGATCTGCGCGGTGAAGAACTCGAGAAAGCGAAGCTGGGCGCGTTCGCCGGCGGCGACCACCAGGGCCGGCAGCCGCTCGAGGGGCCGGCGGGGAGCAGTAGCGGGGGAGAGTCTGGGGGGAGAGCAGGCACGGGCGGGCTCGGGGGTGTGTCTATGTGATAAAGGACATTATCACATATAGCCGGAGCGGCAAGCGGGGGAGGACGCGTAGGCAGGGAGAAGAGCAGAACGGGGACGCGGCAGGGGGCCAAGAGCGTCCCCGCCTTCGCCATGAAGGAGGGGGCAGTCTTGAGCAGGGTGTTTCAGCCCGGGCGGGTCGGATATGGGCGACGCCGTCCCAGACTCCGCAACAGGCAGGAGGCGGCCAAAACCGGACACTCATTTGGCGGTGACCGCGCGCACTCAAGAGGCGGACACGGTCGTTTCTAGCGCTCAGAGCTGTTACTACTCACTCACCGCTAACTGGCTTCTACCCGGCCATGGGCTTTCTGAGGCCGTAACGCCTTCAGGGGTTGGGGCGAGTGTCCATATGCGTGCTTCGATTCCGTCGTTTTGTAGCTTACGCATGAAGTAACGGGCTTGAATGGCATCATGGGTTGCAATCACGACCTGGAAACCATGGTCGACGATGTAATCACGAAGCACATCGAATACCGACGCTGCATGTACCAGATCATGATGCTGGGTTGGGTCGTCTAGAAGCAGGCCGCGCCAGGAAGACCATTGATGATCCAGCGCCATTGACAGCAGGAAGGTTAGCTGCAAATCCGTCAGCTGAGCCTCACTGGCTATCGCCGGTACCGGGACTAATTCCCCGTGGAGCGGCACCGACACTTCAGCACGCTCCTTTCTATAGAGGCTGCGAAAATCCAGATTCGTCCCGGTAAAACGCTGCTCTCTAACCACTCGTTTCAAGAGCGCCTGCCACCGGGGTACTACGGCGAGTACGTGTTTTTTGAACATTAGCGATTTCGGAGGATAGATACTGATTGAGAGTATCCATTGCATTGGATAGCAGCGAAAGACGCGTCTGGCCCGATTGTTCTTTCTCCATCCGCTGACGAAGATTGGCTGTGAATTCATCCTCCGACAACTCGCCGCGACGACGATCCAGGAGACTCTGAGCGAGGCGCGCCTGCTCCAATTTGCTCCAGGCACCAATCTCGATTTTGATATTTTGCAGCGTTTCTGAGTGTCGAGCCAGCTCGGTGAAGGCGGACTGCAACTGAGCCTCTCGACTGCTCGCAACCTCGGCAGTTGGATCGCCGGGAAATGATAGTTGGCGCCAGGACGATCGGACAGTAGCAAGTCGAGATTGGACATCGGATAACTGTTTTTCCAGGTCAGATACCCTACTCATCACTTCGGTCAGTTGAACCTGCTGCCGATCCAAAGCGGATTGCTCTACCTTCAGCTTGGCGCTCAGGTCTGCGATCTGTTTGGCATTTTGGTTTTGCGCCAAAGACAACTCATCCAGAGTTTGTGCTGGCGGAGCGTCTACAGTGATCGCTGCCAATGCCGCAGTCGCCTGCTCGAGCCTGTTGCTGGCCTCTGATCGGCCCTGTCGGGCGGAGTCCAGTGCACGAACAGCCAAATCGTAGGAGTTTTTGGTCTGATCAAAGACTTCTGGGACTGGTGGGGCTGCAAGATTGCGCTGCTTTTCATCGAGCTGGAGCTTGGCTGAAACATTTGCATCTTCGCGACGTCGGATCGACTCTTTCGCGAGGGGTACAGTATCGCCGTCGAGCAGGGCGTTGGTTCTGAAATTGTTGATGTCCGCCACCAAGCCCGCCTGCTGGAATTCCAGTTCAACAATCCTGCCCTTGCATGCTTTCAATTCTGCTTCGGCATGTGTTACCGCCTCTGCGCATTTACGCAAAGCATCAGTTGCTTTCTTGACGCGTCGTTCGGCGTCGACAACATTAGGGTCGATAGCCTCCAAAGCCTTGGCAACACGTTCATGAAGGCCTACTGCTCCGTGCTCTTCGCCACATAAGGGGCAGTCACCGCGATCGCTTGGCAGGTGGGCCGCGATGGACGCCACGGCTTGCCGTATCGAATCAGCGGCCGAGGTCAGGGTCTCGTGGTGGCTCTTCGCGGCCAGCTCCTCAGCTTCAGCGGTCACCCTTGACGAAATCGCGGTTCGGAGCCGCTCTTGAAGGACATTCTCTTGTGCCTCTTCACCACTGATGGAGCCCGTAACATCTGCAACGTGCTGAAGCATCTGCTCCCAGCGCTCCAAGAGTTGATGAGCGGTGAGAAGGTCAGCGTCTATTTGTAGCAACGCCTTGCGTTGTCTGTTGATGAGGTCATGTTGGACGCCGAGCTGCTCGTTGCCTTCATGCTCGCTACGCAAGGCGGAGGCCAAAGACTCAGCGTTAGTCAGAGCCTTGTCAGCGGTCTCCAATACCTGCTTGCGCTGCTCGACCGCCTCTTTGGCTTGGGCCTCATTCATGAGCCGATTGAGCTGCTGAACGATTGCATCACGCTCACCTTCTGCTGTGACCAACTCCTGGTGGATTCGCTCATGATTGGCAGCGACTAGGGCTCGATCTTGTTTCTTCTGTGCAAGCTCCTGCTTAACAGTGATGAGCTCGTTACCAAGCTGCTCTGAACGTGCTTGCTCCGAAACGAATCGGCCTATGAGCCCGTCAACCTCAGCTAGCGCCGTGATTTGATCACGAAGTCGGCCTAGCTTGGCTTGTACCAATTGCTCCAATGCATCATGCACCGTTTCCAAGCCATCCTGCCCCAGTGGCGGCACCAGTAGGCCCGCGGGCAACTGCTCGAAGCTCTGCGCCTGGCGCGCGATGTCCGAAATGGATTCAGCGATGTTTTCTTTGCTACGAAGTGCGCCTTGGGACTGAGAAGCTGCCAGATCCCGCTCAAGGGTCAAGCTTTGCCATTCACTAAATTCTGCTTCGAGTGTTTCGAGTGCGCTCTTGGCTTGCTTCAGTTGCTCAGTGAGCACGCGGCGAATACCGCCAAGGGCAGAACTCACCTGGGTGCCATCCTTGCCAATTGGCAACCGTGCCAGATGAGAGCCCGCAACTTTGGCATCTGCCTTTACCAACCATTCCCCTTCCCGCTGATCAAGCAGATGGGTAAGCCTCAGTAGAAACGGAATGTCCTCAGGGTCTGTATCTGGAAAAAGAGGGCTGAGGTCGCCCGTTCTTTCAACGCCACCAATATTGCTCACCTGAGCA
>NZ_CP011836.1:0-306103 GCF_002220155.1 Azotobacter chroococcum
TGAACTTCATCGTCAAGAAAGGCCTGTCGGCCCAGTTCGACGAAAGCTCCCTGAAACTCAGTTCGGTTAAGTGAGGACTATTCAAAATGACCCGGAAAATTTTCGTCCTGCTGGCGCTTGTCGGCGCGATCACCGGCTGTTCCAGCCTCAAGATCGGCGAGGAGGAATACAGCTGCAAGGGCATGCCGGAAGGCGCCACCTGCATGTCCGCCAGGGAAGGTGTATGCGGCCACCGATGGCGGTGCCTACAAGACGGTGCTGCGCCAGGAGCAGGACAAGGGCACTGCGAAGAAAGGCAAGGACAAGGAGAAGGAGGGCAAGGAGAGCGAGCCGGAAACCCGCGTGCTGGTCGCCGAAGGCGCCGACAACACGCCGCTGCCGATGCGTGTGCGCAGCCGTTGCCGATCCGCAGCCAGGCGGTGGTCATGCGCATCGCCGTCGACCCGTGGGAGGACGACAACGGGGATCTGTACGTGCCGGGTTTCGTCTATACCGAGATCGAGCCGCGGCGCTGGGAGATCGGCACGCGCAATCCCCAGGTGATCCCGTCACTGCGACCGTTGACCGTCCAGAAGTAAGCTCCTCGAAGATTGTGGGATGAAAGTTGCGTTTCATCCCACAAAAACAGCCTGTCGTGACAGGCTGGATGCGGCCAAAAGCGGACTTGTTTATCCCTAGTGCAGTTTTCAACCAACATCCTGTTCAAGTGGCGGGAGCTGTTCACAACCGTAATAGGTGCAGACTCGCTCCATCACCTCAGCGCTGGTCAGCGGGCGTTCGGGTTCATGGATCGCCCGCTTGCCATGCACCCAGCGGGGCTCGATCCGGTTCAGCCAGGGGCTCTTGCTCGGCAGGCGGCAGGTTACGATCCGTACGCCACCCTCGGCCCTGGCCCGGCGGTTGTGCGCCCCGATCCAGGCCCGCACCCGGTGGCTGATATGCCAGCTGGCGTTGTCCCAGATCATCAGCAGCGCCTTCTTCCCCTCGCTCGCCAGGCGCTCGCAGACCCACTCCAGGAAGTCCTCGGTCACCTGGCTGACCGGGCGGCCCTTGACGAAACGCAGCAGCATCTGCCCCGTGTCGGCGCGCAGCAGGCCATAGCAGCTCAGCGCCTTGGGTCCGGCATCCTGCGGATCCACCGACAACTGCTGCAGGCGCAGGGCCTGACCCGCGCTCCAGGCCTTCAGGGATGGGCGCGCAAAACGACTCCACCAGACCTCGTCCTGAAAACCCAGCACCCAGTCCGGGTGCGTTGTGGCCAGTTCGATCAGCCAGTCGCGTCGCTTTTTTTGCGCGCATAGTGGGGATCCGGGCTGGTAATCCAGGTCTTGGCCCGCTTCCAGCCCACGCCCAGGCGTATCAGCGTCTGGCGGATCGACTCATAGCTCAGTTGCCGTTCGGTCAGCCCCTGCTCGAAGGCCACCTCGGCGGCCAGGCTCAAGGTCCACAAGCGGGTGGGCTTGCCGAAATCGCGGGGGCTGCGGTGCAGCAAAGAGCGCAAGCGCTCGGCCTGCGTGCCCGCAAGCAAGGGACGGACACGTTTGGGCCGATGCGACTTCTCCGTCAGGCAAGACACCCCCTCGGCGGCAAAGGCCCGCAGGGTGTTGCGTACGGTTTGCGTGGCGCAGCCGAACAGAGCGGCAATTTCCGTGGCGGTCTTGCCGTCAGCGCTGGCCAGCAGGATCTGGCAGCGCCGCAGCGTGAAGGCTTCCCGGGCACGCAAGCCAACCTGCAGGGCCTGCCGTTCCTCGGTAGTCAAAGGGCGAACGAATAGAGGTGCTTTCATGGGGCATAGCATCGCCTGATGCCATAATTTCCACAACTTCATCTATGAAACTGCACTAGCTCAGTTGCCCGACATGAGGCTCAGAGGTCTCCCGCAGTTTGCGGTTTTTCTGTAGCTCGGCGCAGAGCCCAAGGGCAATCGCATGAAGGCTACCCAAGTCCGAGAAGTGCAGCGCGATAGGTATCGGAGGTGGATGCAACCAGGCGGCGGGCCTTGATGCCACCCTTCTTGCCGGTGGGTCGAGCCGAAACAGGTTGAGGACGAGCTGTTTGAGCACGGCCAGGTTGTGTGCGGCGTATTGTGTCCTGGCACGCATCTGGTCATCGGCGAAGGCGACATCCATGCACCAGTGCAGTTGGTTCTCGACGCTCCAGTGCGCACGTATGGCTTGGGCCAGGCGCTGGGCATCGGCAGGCAAGCTGCTGATATAGCAGCGATATTCTGTCGTTTGCAGACCCTTGACCTGCCTCGTGGACTCGATGACGGCAAAGGACTTCAGGTCCTGCCGTTCGGGGCGAGGCAGGCACTGCAGGGCATCGAACGCATGGCAGCGACGGATCTCCAGGCGCCCGTGATCCTTTTCCACCGTCTCGAAGACCGTATGCGGGGTCTTGTCGGGCGAGGCCTGGTAGCACGCGAAGAAATCCCGGATGGCCTCGGCCAGGGTAGGCTGGTTGTCCTTGACCGCCAGGACATAGTCCGCGCCTCGCTGGCGGATCGCCTGGGCGATGCTGGCCTGGGTGCCCATCGCGTCGAGCGTGACGATACAACCTTGCAATGCCAGTACTTCCAGCAACTGGGGGATCGCGGTTTTCTCGTTGGATTTCGCCTCGGTCGAGTGTTGGCCCAACACCAGGCGGGCATCTGCCGCAAAGGCACTGACCAGGTGCAGCGGTGTGGCATCGACCTTGCCCGAGCGCCGGCTGGTCTTGCCGTCGATGGCGACCACCTGCGCCCCCAGCACCGGCACGACCGATCCCACCCAGCGCCTGAACGCCGCCTCGAACTGTGCCGGATCGATCAGCCCGAACAGACGGCCAAACGTGTCATGCGAGGCGATCCGTGCTTCAGCTCCAGGTAGTTTCGTAGCCAGTCGAGCTTCTCCGTGGCCCATGCCTCGATCTCCACGAACGTATCCGCGCCCGAGAGCACCGCGCTGACAGCGACTACCAGCATCTCCACCAGATCGTGTTCGACCTTGCCCGCTTGCCGAGGATCGTCGATCGAAACAAAGACTTCGGCCAGGCTCGGTCTGTCTGCTTGCTGCATCGTGTATCCCTCCTCGACAAAGAGAAGACACGCTACACCAAACCTGCTCGGGCTAAAGCCGCTTGAAGCGACAGGCGCATCCGTTCATGCGATTGCCCTGATTTTTGGTTCTTCGCGGGATCGTGGGGAAGAGCGGATTGACAGACAGGGAAGCAGGTAAATTGGCAGTCGCCAAACACACCAACGCCTGCCCCCTGCTGTCATCGTGCATCCTATTGATCTTGCTGCTTTCTGGCCAGGCTACGACGTCGTAGCCTGCAGCCACTCCGCCGAAAACACCCTTACGCTGACCCTCGAACCTCGAGCGGCCGACCTGCCACGCTGTGGTCGCTGTCAGCACCAGCCCTTTCAAGGTCTTTGCGTAAACTCTCCCGATGATCAAGCGGGAGGGCAAGACGATGTGGGATGCGATTCTGGCGCGCTTCGAGAAGCAGGCACCGGCCAGCGTCATGGCACGGCTGGCGCTGGAGCGGGCGATGCCGGCCGCCTGGATCGACGAAGTGTTCGAGACCCACCGGCAGCGCCAGTATCCACGCGAGCTGCTGTTTTCCACGGTGGTCGAGCTGATGTCGCTGGTTTCCCTGGGGTTGCGCCCTTCGCTGCACGCCGCCGCGCGCCAGATGGACCACCTGCCCGTATCGCTGGCGGCGCTGTACGACAAGGTCAGGCGTACCGAGCCGCCCTTGCTGCGGGCCCTGGTACAGGGCAGCGCCCAGCGCCTGGCGCCGATCGTCTCGGCCCTGGGCACAGCGCCCTGCCTGCCCGGCTGGCAGGTGCGCATCGTCGACGGCAATCATCTGCCGGCCTCGGAGAAGCGCCTGGCGCCGCTGCGCAACCAGCGCGCCGCCGCTCTGCCGGGGCATTCGCTGGTGGTCTACGACCCCGACCTGGACCTGGTGACCGATCTGGCGGTCTGCGAGGACGCCTATGAAAGCGAGCGTACCGGCGTCCTGCCGCTACTGGACAGTGCCCGGCCGGGGCAGCTGTGGATGGCCGACCGGCATTTCTGCACGCGCGCGATTCTCCAGTCGCTCCAGCAGGCCCGGGCCGATTTCATCGTGCGCCAGGATGCCAAGCATCCGCGCATCGTTCGCGAGGGGCCCTGGCACGACCGGGGCCGGGTGGAAACCGGCTGGGTACTCGAACAGGACATCCACATAGACGAGGGCCAGACGCCCTGGCGCCGCATCGAGCTGCGTCTGGATCGGCCGACGGAGTCGGGCGAGTCCGTGCTCTGGCTGTGGAGCAACCTGCCCGCGACGATCGACGCCCGGCAGGTTGCCGAGCTGTACCGTCGGCGCTGGCGTATCGAGGGGATGTTCCAGCGCCTGGAGTCGGTCCTGCAGAGCGAGATCCGCAGCCTGGGCCATCCCCGGGCGGCGCTGCTGGGATTTGCCGTGGCGGTGCTGGCCTGCAACCTCCTGGCGGTGCTCAAGCGCAGCGTCGAGCAGGCCCATCGCGAACAGCTTCCCGAGGGCTGGGAGGCGTCCCCCTACCACCTGGCGGTCCAGGTCAGAAGCCGTTACGAGGGGATGCTCGTCGCACTGCCGGTGGAGCACTGGCCCGCCTGGGCCGACGACTCGGCCAGCACACTGGCACAGCGCCTGTTGGCATTGGCGCGGCACATCAAGCCCAGCCAGGTGGCCACCAGCAAGCGCGGCCCAAGGTGAAAAAGACCCGGGAGTGGGTCGATAGCGCCGCAGCCCGCGCTCATGTGTCTACGGCCCGTGTAATCGAGGCCTCGAAAGGTAAGAGACCTTGAAAGGGCTGATCTTCAGTCGGCAAACCAGACATCCACCTTTGCCGGGTTTGCCGCCATCCAACTGCGGGCCACCTGCTCGGCCGGCTTACTTTCCACTACCATTTGCCGTTCTAATTCGGTGGCTACTGAAATCCCGAGCCGCACACGGCCGAGAACCCTGCGAGTACGCTCGGGAAGCTGCTGCCAGACCTCCTTGCGTACCACCACCACGGCGCGATCGACGCCGAAGATCCCTTGCGGATCCTCCAGTACCCGCAATGGGTAGACTGCATTCAGATATTGGGGCTGCCACAGGGGCATCACCATCCATCTGCCACTAGCAGAGGCCTCGGCGAGGTGCCGGGCCCACTCCTCGGGCGGAGCCACCTTTAGCCTATAGCCTGCTTGCTCCAGCCCGTAGCGCCGCATGATCTGCTCGGAGCCATTCATCAATCCCGAGCCAGGTCCCACACCGACTATCTCACGGTCGATACGCGAGGTCACCGCGGGTTTCTTCAGATCGTCGATGGAGCGAACCATCTCTACAGGTACGTGAGCCGGCACAGCCCAGTACAGTCGAGCGTCTTCATAAAGGGTAGCCGCCTCTACCAAGCGATCTGCAAGCGGCGCCTGCAGCGGTCCGTGCGCATGGGGTAGCCAGGAGGCTACCAGCAAGTCGACATCGCCATGTCCCAAGCGGCCGTAGATGTCCGGATGGTTGCCCTCAACTATCTTCAAGGAGTGGCCGAGTCGGCTGAGAACTTCCTTCACCACCGCGGCACTCGCCGTATAGAAACTGAGATTGACCTGTCCTACCACGAGTTCCCGTGGTTCGGCCTTGGCCAGGAGGGCACTGCAAATTACGAAGGAAAGCACGAGGACATACGCGAGTTTCTTCATGGCAGAGGCTTCGTTCGATCGATTGGAAGAAAGAGAAAGGCATCCGATGGGGGCGTCACCTTCCAGTGCGGGTATCCTGAGGATGCGACGAGGAAAGAGTTAGGCTTCGATTGCCTATGAAGTTCCGACCGGGAATGGGCCAATCTCATCTTTCGACTCTTGCCGGCTTCCCACAACAACAAAAGCGTCGTCGCCCTTGGTCCAGAAACGCTGCCCCAGTTCAGGCGATCGAATCAAGCACACCGCCGTCCACCCGCAGCGCCGCGCCGGTGGTGGCCGAGGCCTGAGGCGAGGCTGCGTAAACGACCAGATTCGCCACCTCTTCTACACGCGCGGCACGTTGGATGAGCGAGCCGGGACGATGCTTCATCACGAAGCTGGCCGCAACCTCTTCCATGGATAGACTCGACGCCTCCTGTTCCTCCTTCAACATTGCCTCCAATCCATCGGATAGGGTCGGGCCCGGCAATATGGCATTGACGGTCACACCGCTACCGGCGACCCGTTTGGCCAGGCCTCGGGAAACCGATAGGTTGGCGGTCTTGCTGAAGCCGTAGTGGATCATATCGACGGGGATGTTCAAGGCCGACTCCGAGGACAAGAACAGCACCCGCCCCCATCGGCGTTGCAGCATGCCAGGCAAGTAGGCACGCGACAGGCGGACACCGGACATGACGTTCACTTCGAAAAAGCGCGTCCACTCCTCATCCGCAATCTCGAAGAAATCCTGCGGCCCGTAGATGCCGGCGTTGTTGACCAGGATGTCGGCTGCCGGCTCTGCTGCGACCAGGGCAGCACATCCCGCGATACAACCAACGTCCGCCGCCACGCCGCGGACGCTCGCATCCGCCAACTCTCTGCGCAGCCGCGACACGGCGGACTCAACGCCGGCCGGGCTGCGGCCATTCACTACTACCGTGGCGCCGGCCTGCGCCAGTCCTCGGGCGATGGCATAGCCGATGCCCGCGGTGGAACCGGTAACGATGGCAGTCTTGCCGGAGAGATCGATTTTCATGCAATTCATCCTGATCGGTTGTGAGTTTGGGAGCTCATTCAGGGGGGCGGTTGGACGCTGTACTGGCTGCGCCTGATGGATAGTTAGGGTGTATCGGGATAGACGGCCGCCCCAGCGGCCGGCCGGGTGCCCTCCAGGCGCAGTGCTACCAGGGCCACGATCAGGGCCGCGAGCGGTATCAGTGCGGCTACCCAGGTGAGAGCTGCCAATCCTGGGCCATGAACAATCACGAGTCCTCCCAGCCAGGCCCCCAAGGCGTTGCCGAGGTTGAAGGCGGCAATGTTGAAGCTTGATGCCAGGCTCTGGCCGGCACCCTGCGCCTTCTCCAGTACCCACATTTGCAGTGCTGGCACGGTGGCAAAAGCGCTTGCACCGAGCAGTCCGACGAAGATCACGGCCAGAGCCTGTTGGTGTAACGCCCATGTCATCAGGCCGAGTACGGCAACTAGGGCCATCAGGCTGCCCAGCAGAGTCGGCTGCAGATGACAGTCGGCTAGCCGGCCGCCTAGCAGATTGCCTACTACCAGGCCCGCACCAAAGACCAGCAGGATGGGTGACACAGCCGCCTTGTCGAAGCCGGTGACATGCATCAGGAGCGGTGCGATATAAGTGAAGACGGCAAACACGCCCGCATAGCCCAACACAGTCGTCAGCAAGCCAAGCAAGACCGGACGGCGCGCCATCGCTTTCAGGTCGCCGCGCCAATCGGCCGCTTCGGGCCGGTGACGATCCGCTGGCACGTACAGTTGCAGTACCAGCAGCGCCACGACGCCGACCCAGGTTACGGCCCAGAAGGTCGCACGCCAGCCCAGAGCCTGTCCCAGCCAAGTGCCGAAGGGAACGCCTAGGATGTTGGCCACCGTCAGGCCGGTGAACATCGCCGCGATGGCCGAGGCGCGCCGGTCCGCCGCAACCAGGCTGGTGGCGACCACCGAGCCGACGCCGAAGAAGGTGCCGTGGGCGAAGGAGGTCAGCACGCGTGCCGCCATCAGGGAGCCGTAGTCGGGTGCCAGCGCGCAGGCGGCGTTGCCGAAGGTGAAGATCGTCATCAGGCCGAGCAGCACGACCTTGCGTGGCCAGCCGGAAGTGGCAGCTGTCAGCAGCGGTGCGCCGACCACCACACCTAGCGCGTAGCCGGAAATAAGGAGGCCGGCGGCTTGGACGGAGACGCCCAGATCGACACTGATCTCCAGCAACAACCCCATGATGACAAATTCGGTGACACCGATACCGAAGGCACCGGCCATCAGTGCATAGACAGCAAGAGGCATGAAACGAATCCTATGTATTCATCTGTGAGATGGATGAATCATGAATTCGAATCAACTTACTCAGTAGACCGACCTCAAGAACAAAAGTTGTGAATCTATTTCAAGAGAAGGTCTTCGCCCTGGTCTTCGCGCCAATAGCCTGTTCACGATCAGGAGCAGTAGGACGGGAATGAGCTGTTGATTTTTCGCTCGCTGTTCCTCCCCTGGCTCCCAATCGGCTCTCAACCGCTTAGTCTTACTGTGTCATAAACGTGGATAGCCCAAACCGCCGTACAGGTCCCGGCAATACTCAAGCATCAGGTAGACACCCAGTTGATGACGCAGCGTCGTGATCGAGTCCGCCACATGCCGCTGTGCGCGCTGGCCGACCGCGGGGGCGGTAATCCGCGGGAAGCGCAGGTACCGTGCACCCCATGAGGTTTTTTTTTCCTTGGCCATCCGGTCCGGACAGGGCCTCACGGCGCAGGCGCTGCCCGAGCAGAAAACCGTAGGCGGCGATGCTCAGGCTGGCATGGTGGTGGAATCCCCGCCAACCGCGTCCCTCGTAATGTCCCAGCCCCAGGTCCTGCTTGAGATCCTGATAGTCGCGCTCGATACGCCAACGCAGGTGGGCGATGCGCACCAGTTCCGATAGCGGCGTGTCCTCCTCGAGCGTGGACAACCAGTAACGGGTCGGCTCGGCCTGCGTGAGGGGCCATTCGATCAGCAGCCATTGCTGCGGGTGCAGCCGCTGTTTTGCCGACACGCTGCCGGCAGGGCGTACCCGTACTGCAGCGAAACGCCCGCTCAGTGGTTCGTTGGTTCCCTGGCGCCAGGTGAGTTCCGTAAAGAGCTCGGGCGGCAGCGACAGGGCCAGCTTCTTCACCGACAGTGGTCGATGCTCCGGCGAGCGCCGCGTGGCTACCGGTGGGCGCCCCTTGCCCGTCCAGGGCTTGGGCGGCAGCGGCTGCTGGCCGGGCGGCCATACCCGCACGACCGAGGTTATCCCAACCACATAGGGCAGCCCCATGGCCGTCAACCCCTGGCGAAAAGCGCTGTCCACGCCGTAACCGGCATCGGCCACCACCCAATGATGGGGTTCCCCGGCTTCGAGCAACGCCTGCAACTGCGAAAGCGCTATCTGGGGCTTGGTGGCAAAGCGGACGTCCTCGGGTACGCCGGCCTGGCGGCGCCGCCCGGCATCTTCGGCCCACTCCCGGGGCAGGTACAAGCGCCAGGCTACCGGCAGGCTGGCCTGTTCGCACGCCAACGAGACGCTGACCGCCACCTGGCAGTTGTCCTGCTTGCCCAGCACCCCGCAGTACTGGCGTGCCACGCCCACCGAGTGCCGTCCCTTCTTCGGGAAACCGGTGTCGTCCACGAGCCAATAGCTGCCAGCGGACAGATCCATTGTCGGCAGGACCCACCGGGCCACACGGCGCAGCATTTCGGTATCCGACCAGTCGGCCTTGGCCACGAAATGATGCAACGCCTGGTGCCGGGCACTGGCATGCAGGGGGTCGAGGTGTGCCGCCATGGGCTCCACGCTCTTGCGCGCCAAGGGCAGCATCAGGCCTGAGCAATAGCCGCGCAGCCCGGCTTCCCGGTCGGCATGTCCCAGGCCGGCCGCCAGATGCGCCAGGTATTCGTCGAACCGGATCATCGAGTCCATCGTCGGTCTCCTTCGAACTGCCGAAGATCTACTGACGATAGCTCAATTTAGTGACACAGTAAGATTAGGCAAACTCAGTGATGTCATTGCTCCGTGAGCCGCATACCACCGGCCCAACTTGACGGTTACCCCGAGGGCTGCAGTGTGAATGAGATGCTCGGAAGGCAATGCCGAACAGGGTCAACTCATGAGTTGAATTCAAATCTATTGTTACGAGTCACTCATTTTTCCGACCAGCCATCGCAGGGATACTGCCGGCCTCACCAAACGATATTGCGGGGCTGCCTGTCGGTTACCCCATCACTTGGCCATCCTTCAAAATGTCAAAAAACGCACCCTTTCCCTCGCTATGCATGACCCTCTGCACCGCCTTAGTGTTAGGACAGGCAATGGAGTCAACCCCAGCCGCCGATTGGCTCCTCTTCGTACTCGGCCAGTCTTTATCCACTGACGAGGAAGGGAAAGAACATGCTGCACACTGATTACGTGGCCTGGAGCTGGACGCCGGGCCTGGGGATCGACGGCCTGCGGCGGGTCCGCCGGTCCCTGCCGCACCCCGCCGCGGGTGAGGTCCTGATCGCCAACCGGGCGCTGGCGCTGAACCCGGTCGACTGGAAAATGATCGAGTGGGGCCATCCGGCCTGGCGCGAGGGACAGGTACCTGGCGTCGATGGCGTGGGCGTGGTGACGGCCGCTGGCAATGGTGTCGATATCGTTCCGGGAACCCGCGTCGCCTATCACCAGGCGCTTGGGCGGGACGGTAGCTTCGCCGAATACTGCCGCGTCGAGGCCGCCACCGTTCTGCGGGTGCCGGCCGCTCTCGATGACGCCGCGGCCGCCTGCCTGCCCTGTCCCGGCCTGACCACCTGGCAGGCGCTGGAAAAGGTCCCACCCGCGCCCGGGCGCGACGTGCTGGTGGTCGGGGCCGGTGGTGCGGTCGGCCTGTTCCTCGTCCAGCTCGCCCTGCAACGCGGTTGGCGCGTCTGGGCCACTGCTGCGCCGTGTCATCACCGGCGGCTGCTCGGGCTGGGCGTCGTGGGAGTGTTCGACTATCGGCAAGGCGACTGGGTGTCCGTCCTGCGGGAGCGCCTGGGCGAGCGCCGGCTGTACGCGCTGTTCGACACGGTCAGCGGCCGGCATGCTGCGACGCTCGCGCCGCTGCTGGGCTACAACGGACATCTGGTTTGCATCCAGGACCGCCAGGAGACGGCCCCCCTGCCGGCCTTCGGCACCGCCCTCTCGCTGCACGAGGTCGCTCTGAACAGCGTTCACGCGCATGGCAGCCGCATCGACCGGCAGGAGCTGCGTCAGGCCGGGGAACGGTTGCTGCAGGCGTTGGCCGACGGCAGCCTGTTGGCTCCGGATCGCCGTGTCTTCGCTTTCGATGCCTTGCCAAATGCCCTGCGGGCGCTCAAAGGCGGGAGCGGTGGAAAATGGGTCGCGCAGTTGCAAGCTGCGCCGACCACCCAACATGAGCTGTAAGAGGAAAATCGCTATGGATCTCGGTATCGCCGGACGCTGGGCGCTGGTCTGCGCTTCCAGCAAAGGACTCGGCAAGGGCTGCGCGATGGCCTTGGCCCGAGAAGGGGTGAACCTAGTCGTTAATGCCCGCGGCAGCGAGGCGCTGGAAGCGACGGCGGCGGAACTGCGCGCCCTGCATCCGGCGATCAAGGTGCGCAGCGTGGCCGGCGACATCGGCCGCAACGAGGTGCGCCGGGCCGCGCTGGATGCCTGCCCACAGGTCGATATCCTGGTCAACAATGCCGGCGGGCCGCCGCCGGGTGACTTCCGCGACTGGACTCGCGAAGACTGGCTGCGGGCCGTGGAGGCCAACATGCTCACGCCAATCGAGCTGATCCGGTCTACGGTGGACGGCATGGCCGCACGCGGCTTCGGCCGGGTGGTAAACATCACCTCGGCGGCGGTGAAGGCGCCGATCGACATCCTCGGCCTCTCTAACGGTGCGCGCAGCGGTCTGACCGGCTTCGTCGCCGGCCTGGCCCGCCAGCCCAACCTGGCCGGACGCAACGTGACGCTCAACAACCTGCTGCCTGGGGCCTTCGACACCGAGCGCTTGCGCCAGACTCTGAGCACCACCGCTCAAGCCTCGGCGCAAAGCCCCGAGGCCATCGGCGAGCAGCGCCGCCGGGGCATTCCGGCTGGCCGCTTCGGGTCCTCCGACGAGTTCGGCGCCTTCTGCGCCTTTCTCTGCAGCGTCCACGCCGGCTACATGACCGGCCAGAATCTGTTGCTCGACGGCGGCCATTATCCCGGCACCTTCTGAGCCGAGCCGGTATCGTGGCTGGCCACACAGGGTCGGCCCCTTCCGGAGATCCCGCTATCTTCGTCCAAAAAGGAATCGAAAATTGAAAGCGATCGATGTCAGTGTTTCCATAAGCATCGCCCGCCCAGCTGAACAGGTCTGGTTGCTTCTCGGCGGATTCGACCTTCTGCCCCGCTGGGTCGACTCCATCGCCAGCAGCCGGCTCGACGACGGCGGGCGCCTGCGTTATCTGGAAATGGCTGACGGGGTGGTTATCATCGAGCGCCTGCTGGAGTTCAGCGAGAGCGAGCGCCACTACAGCTATGCCCTGCTCGAAGGCCCACTCCCCGTATCCGACTATCTCGGCCGGGTATCCGTCCGTGACGATGGAGAGGGCCGCTCGCTGGCGACTTGGTCCAGCCGCTTTCGCAGCGAAAAGGCCAACGAGGTCGAGATAGCCACAGACCTCGAGAGCTTTTATCGCACCGGCCTGGAGCGGCTGAAAGCGATGTTCGAAGCGCAGCAGCCGGTCACGGGGGCTTCATGAACGCCTGCAGGCGCGGGACCATGAAGTCGAGGAAGTTGCCCAATCGCATTGTCATGCCGCCGATGACTCGCTCACGGGCCAGCCAATCCGGCGATGAGGCAAACGAACTGATGGCAGAGTATTACGCACAACGTGCAAGCGCCGGCCTGATCGTCAGCGAGGGCACCTGGATTTCGCCGATGGGCAAAGGCTATGCGTTGACCCCTGGCATCTACACCCAGGCCCAGATCGCCGGCTGGCTCAAGGTCACCGACGCGATGCACGCTACCGGTGGGCGCATGTTCGCCCAGCTCTGGCACGTCGGGCGACTCAGCCACACCAGCTTACTAAGCGGCCGCACACCGGTGTCCTCTTTGGCGATCCAAGCTGAGGATGTCAAGGTGTTCATCGACAAGGACGGCCAGCCCGGTTTCGTTCAAGGAAATCCTGAAAAAGACTTCCCGATTCTGCTGAAATACACTCGATCCCTTGCCCGAGTTTCCCGATGAAGCAGCTGCCTTCCAGCATTACAACGAGGAGCATCCGCACAGCGCCTTGAACTACCGCTCGCCTCGGGAGTTCAGGCGGATAACCGCAACATCAACTTAACGGGGTTGCGGTGTCCGGTTTGATAGGGACAAGTCCAGGCTGTCTATGTAGTTCGTTTATTTATAATGTAGGTTTGTGTGCGGCGAGGCCATGCTGTCGCGCCTGCCGGCGAAGTTCCCAACATATCAATTAGATAAAGGACTAACCAAACAGGCCACTAGGGTTGGGCTGACCTGATTGGCTTTGGTCACCCATTCGTGGCCAATCCGGACTTACCTGAACGCCTACGCGTGGGCGCCGTACTGACTGAGCATCATCGCGAAACGCTGTTTGGCGGCGATGCCAAAGGCCTTACTGATTATCCGACGCTGACTCCAGTCAGCCTCTAGTCATGCAATGAAGGTGACATCTGTGAACCACATTAAACGCCTCGCGCTCGCCTCAATGATTGGTCTGGCTAGCCATGCCGCCGTTGCGGCCGACTGGTATCCATCGGCCTATGGCCCGAACGACGAAATCGGTGCAGCGAACCTACTCACCCCGGATGTAGTGAGGGAAGCAGTCAAGCTAGTGAAGACCGGCAAAACCTATCCTCTCGCCGTTCCCGTGAACAAGGACCTACCGGCGTTTCGTCACCGTAGTTTCAAACTCTACAATGTCCAGCCGGGCGAGCAGGCTGGACTGACCCTCGGGCCGAACAAATTCAGCTTAAACGACGAACTGGTCAACGCCTGGACAGGTGTCGGCACCCAGCTCAATGGCATCGGCCATATCGGCATCGACAACGTTTATTATAATGGCAACAAGGCAGCTGACTTCGTCACTGTCGAAGGGGTGACAAAACTTGGCATCGAGAAGGTGCCGCCGTTGGTCACCCGTGGTGTAGTTCTGGATATGACTGCGCATTACGGAAAAAGCATCGTGCCGGGCGGCACCGAATTCACTGTTGCCGATATCAAGGCGGTGCTGGAGAAGCAGGGCGTCTCCCTGCGCAAGGGCGATGTAGTGCTGTTTAACACTGGCTGGCTGGAGTTGATCGGCAAGGACGACAAACAGTTCCTCGCCGTGGAACCTGGTATCGGTATGGAAGCAGCCCAGTGGCTAGCCGACCAGGGCATCGTTGCGTTCGGCGGTGATACTTGGGCCTCGGAAGTTTATCCTAATCCATCTGGAAATGAAGAATTCCCAGTCAACCAGTTCATGCTGGCCAAACGCGGTATCTACAATCTAGAGCTGATCGACAGCCGTGCCTTGGTGCGTGACAAAGCATGGGAGTTTTTATTCGTACTTGGACAGCCGCTTTATGTGGGCTCCACCCAAGTCAATATCAATCCAGTGGCGATCCGATGAACTCACATGCATAAGGAACTGAAAAAGCCCCACTTTCACGAGATCACATGCCCTGTAAGCCGGATGGTTACTGGCTTGTGATTTTCAGAAAAAGTCTTTTTTAGATCATCCCTCCTACTGTGTCATAAATGCGCTAACTTATTGATGTATCGAGAAAAACTCTTGCTTACCGGTGATAGAAAATCTCTTTTAAATCCGGGACTTATCTATTTTTATGACACAGTAATACTAATCTTACTGTGTCATAAAAATAGACAAATTCTTGACTTAAAAGAGATTTTCTACCGCTAGCAAGCAAGAAATTTGTTTGATACATCAATAAGTTAGCGCATTTATGACACAGTAGTACTAAGGTCCCACAGACCATCAAAAACGATGGTTTTCCGAAAATCCCAGACACAGCAAGGGCTTGTAAGGCAGGCGCAGGGCCTAAGTGCGGTTTCGGTTCCGTTGCTCCCCAAACCCCAGGATCAGCAGCAGCGGGCAGAGCACTTCGGCGAACACGGCCAGCGCCAGGGTCGGCGCGGCGCCAAGGCCAAAGGGATCTTCGATGCGTTGCAGTTCGCTTTGCCAGTGCAGCAGCTTGGGCAGGCCGTGCACTTGGAGGAGCAGCAGGGCTGCGCCAACGCGCATGAACAGTAATGCCCAGACGCTGGAACGGTCGATCGGAGACATGGGATGCACCACGGAAAAGGAAAAGGGAGCGGCGGCGCTGCTCCCTTGCTCGGGCTCAGTGGCCTTCGCTGGCGTTGAACATGGTCTTGGCGTAGATCAGGCCCAGGCCGTAGGCGCCGCCGTGCTCGATGGAGGTCTTCACGGTCTGGTCGTAGGTCTCGCCACGGGCCCAGTCGCGCTGCAGTTCCAGCAGGTACTGCAGGGAGGTCATCGGGCGCGCGCCGAGTTGGATCATTCGTTGCAGGGCCATTTCGTGGGCCTCGGTGGAGACGTCGCCGCAGGCGTCGGCGATGACGTAGACCTCGAAGCCCTGGTCGATGGCCGACAGCGCCGGACCGACGATGCAGACGGAGGTCCACAGGCCCGCCAGGGCGATCTTCTGCTTGCCGAACTTGTTCACTTCCACGGCGATGCGCGGGTCTTCCCAAGTGTTCATGCTGGTGCGGTCGATGACCTTGTGCTCGGGGAAGACCGACTTGATCTCGTCGAAGATCGGGCCGGAGAAGCTCTTCTCGGCGACGGTGGTGAGGATGGTGGAGACGCCGAATTCCTTTGCCGCCTTGGACACCAGGGCGGCGTTGTTGCGCAGGGTCACCGCATCGATCGACTTGGTCGCGAAGGACATCTGCGACTGGTGGTCGATCATGATCAGGGTGTGGTCGGTGGGGTTGAGCAGGGTCTTGCCGGGAACGGCCGAGGCGGTCGCCATGGGAGTGTCTCCTTGAGGTGGGGTGCGCAGCGGTTGCGCAAGGAACACCGGCACGGGGCCGGCGGATATGGGCTGACTATGGGGCCGGCGCCTTCCTGTTTATTGGACCTGTGTGCTCGCGGTGGGAGCAGACATTTTGATGCAAATGTTCGATACGCGACGAAGCGGCGCGGCTACAGTGGCGCCCCTGGAAAACGGGCGCGCCTTGCCACCGGCCCCGCGCGCGTGATTGAGTGAAGGAGACAGCAGTGAAGAAGACAGTGGCCATGGTGCTTTACGAGGATGTCCTGGCGCTGGATGTGACGGGGCCGCTGGAGGTGTTTTCCATGGCCAACCGCTACCTGCCGCCGGAGCACCACTATCGGTTGCTCACGGTGGCGGCGGAGCGCGACCGGGTGCGCGCCTCCAGCGGGCTAGCGCTGGAGGCGGACCTGCACATCGACGACTTGCCGGCGGGCGTGGACCTGCTGCTGGTGCCCGGCGGGCCGGGCGCGTACAACGGCGACACCTCGCTGTTGTCCGCCTGGCTGGCGCAGGCGGCGCGCAGCGCGAAACGCTACGGAGCGGTGTGCACCGGGGCCTTCATCCTGGGGGCGGCGGGGCTGCTCGACGGCTACCGTTGCACCACCCACTGGAACTACCTGGAGCGACTGGCGCAGCGCTGCCCCCACACCCAGGTACAGGCCGAGCGCATCTACGTCATCGACCGCAACCTGATCACTTCCGGAGGCGTCACGGCCGGCATCGACATGGCCCTGGCGGTGGTCGCCGAGGATCACGGCAAGGACATCGCCCTGGAAGTCGCCAAGGTGCTGCTGGTGGTGCTCAAGCGCCAGGGCGGGCAGGCGCCGTTCGGTCCGCTGCTGGCGTCGGTGGTGCGCGACGGCTCGGCCATTGCCCGCGCCCAGGCCTACGTGGTGGACCACATCGACGAGCCCCTGACGGTCAATCGCCTCGCCGAGCTGGTGGCCATGAGCCCGCGCAACTTCTCCCGCGCCTTCCAGCGCGAGACCAGGCTGACGCCCATGCAGTACGTACAGAGCGCACGCATCGACCATGCGCGCAGGCTGCTGGAGAGCAGCGACCTGCCGTTGAAGCTGGTGGCCTGCCGCAGCGGCTTCGGCAGCGCTCGGCACATGCGTTCGGTGTTCGGCGAGCGGATCGGCATGACGCCGAGCCAGTATCGCGAGCAGTTCGGCTGCGCCTGAGCGCGAAGGGCGGTTCTGACCGTCCGGCGCACCCATCTTGGCCGGATCGTTCCCCCCGGATGAATTGCACTGTCACACGGGCGCGGGAAAATAGCCCGATCCATCATCAGGGGCGCGTCACCTCGGTTCGAACCAGATCGCCTGAAGGCCCAGTAGTGGAGCGATCCGTTTGAACCATGACGTGAGCAGGACATGAGCGCAACCACTGAGCCCGGCACCGAGACCATCCTGCAGTTCGGCCGCTTCCAGTTCCATCCATACCGCCGCCAGCTGTTGCAGGGCGACCGCCCGGTGCGCATCGGCAGCCGGGCGCTGGACATCCTCCACGTGCTGATCCGCCAGCCCGGGGAAATCATCGGCAAGGACGCGATCATCGCCCAGGTCTGGGGCGATACCGTGGTCGAGGAAGTCAACCTGCGCGTGCACATCGCCGCCCTGCGCCGCGCCCTGGGCGAGGGGCGCACCGGCGAGCGCTACATCGCCAACGTGCCCTTGCGCGGCTACGGCTTCGTCGAGGTGGTGGAGACCCTGGTCGCGCCGCGGCAACCCCTGGCGTCCCCCTGTGCGATGCGCACCAGCAACCTGCCGGTCCTGCTGATGGGGCTGATCGGCCGCCAGGTGCTGATCCAGCGCGTGGTGAACCAGCTGCCGCGCACCCGCCTGCTGACCCTGGCCGGGCCTGGCGGTATCGGCAAGACCTCCTTGGCAATCCAGGCCGCCGAGCAGTCGGGCGCGCACTTCCCGCGGATGTGCTTCCTCGACCTGTCGAGCGATCCGGACGGCATCTCCCTCAGCCAGAACCTCGCCGTGCTGCTGCGCGAGCCGGTGGACGAGCCGACCCTGCTGCTCTTGGACAACTGCGAGCACCTTACCGAGCGCTGCGCCGAGGCCGCCGAGCACCTGTTGCGCCTGCACCCGCGGCTGAACATCCTCGCCACCAGCCGCGAACCGCTGCGTGCCGAAGGCGAGCACGTGCTGCGCCTGCCGCCGCTGGAGGTGCCCGAGCGCGACGACGCGCCCCTGGCGCTGGCCATGTGCAGCTCGGCGGTGCAGCTGTTCGTGACGCGCGCGCGGGAGGTCTGCGACCGCTTCGACCTCAAGCCCGACCAGGTGCGAGCCATCATCGCCATCTGCCGGCGCCTGGACGGCATTCCCCTGGCCATCGAAATGGCCGCGCGGCAGGTGGGCGTCCTCGGCCTCAGCGGACTGCCAGCGCTGCTGGAGACGCCGCTGCAATTGCTCATGCCGGGGCGGCGCACCGCCCCGGAGCGGCAGCAAAGCCTGCGGGCGACCTACGACTGGAGCTTCGGCCTGCTCAGCGCCGCCGAACAGCGCTGCCTGCGCCTGCTGGCATCCCTGGGGGAAGCCTTCACCCTGGACACGGCGGTGGACTCGCTGCACGGCACCCGGCTTTGTCGTGAATGCATCTTCGCCGCTGTGCACCAGTTGGCGGACAAGTCGCTGCTGTGGATCGAGCAGGACGAGCGCGGGGTGAGCTACCGGGTGCCGCACACCGTCCGCGCCTACATGCAGCAGGTCAGCCCGCCAGACGCTGCCAGCCCAGTGGCGTGACGCCTTCCAGGCGGGTGAAGATGCGGCAGAAGTGCGCCTGGTCGCAGAACCCGCACTCCAGCCCGATCTCCGCCAGCGGCAACCGTGCCTCGGCCAGCAGCCGCTTGGCCTTCTCCACCCGCTGGCGGCGCAACCAGGCCTGTGGCGTCGCCCCGGTGCTGACCTTGAACTTGCGGGTGAAATCGCTGCGCGAGAGCGCGCAGGCCCGAGCGAGGACGGTCACCTCGATGCCCGCGTCCAGATGCTCCAGCAACAGCGCCAGGGCGCGTTCCAACTGCCAGGACGCAAGGCCCCGGCGGACAGGTCTGGCGAGGTCGGCATGGGACACGGCTGGGCACTCCGGCGGACGGTGGGGGACCCAGCATCTGCAAAGGCGCCGGAGGCGGCGAGTTAAAGCGGGTTAAACCTGGTTAATGGCGGTGATGCAGCACATGCGTCCAATGCACTGCCGGTGCGCACCGTCATAGTGGTGCGACTCTCATCAGCCGCGAGGCCGCCATGGCCGCCGATGCCATCGATCTGAACAGCGTGGTGACCCTGGTGGTGCACCACAAGGTGCGCCGCCAGGCCCTGGCCAGCTACGAGGCCTGGCTGCGCCGCACCGTGGCGGCCGCGCGCCTGCAGCCCGGCCACCTGGGCGTCAACGTGATCCGTCCGGACAGCGGCGGCGCGATGTTCACCACCGTGGTGCGCTTCGCCCAGGCCGCGCAATTGCAGGCCTGGATCGATTCCGCCGAGCGCGCGGCGCTGGTCCGTGAAGTGTCGCCGTTGCTGGAGGAGGGCGACCATCCGCTGATCCACAACGACGCCGAGTTCTGGTTCACCCCGGCGCGTGGCGGCGTTCGCCCGCCGCCGAAATGGAAGCAGGCGATGCTCACCTACGCGGTGATCTGCCCGCTGACCATGGTCATCCCGCGCCTATGGGCGCCCGTGTTCGAGCGCTACCCGGCACTGGCCGGGGTGGTGCCGAGCAACCTGCTGGTCACCCTGTGCATCGTGGTGCCGGTGGTGTTCCTGATCATGCCCTGGGTCACCCGCCTGTGCGCGGGCTGGCTCAGCGCCGACTGATTTCCCTCCGCGGCGCCATGCCGGCGCCCCTTCCCACAGCGACCTGCAGCGCAGGCAGAGGAGTTGTCCATGAGCACTTTCGTAACCCGCGACGGCACCGAGATCTACTACAAGGACTGGGGCAGCGGCAAACCCGTGCTGTTCAGCCATGGCTGGCCGCTGGATGGCGACATGTGGGAATACCAGATGGAGTACCTGAGCAGCCGCGGCTACCGCACCATCGCCTTCGACCGTCGTGGCTTCGGCCGTTCCAGCCAGCCGTGGAGCGGCTACGACTACGACACCTTCGCTGATGACATCGCCCGCCTGATCGAGCACCTGGACCTGCGCGACGTGACTCTGGTCGGCTTCTCCATGGGCGGCGGCGACGTCAGCCGCTACATCGGCCGCCATGGCACCCCCCGCGTGGCCGGGCTGGTCCTGCTGGGCGCGGTGACACCGATCTTCGGTCGCAGCGCCGACTTCCCGCAGGGCGTGGAAACCGCCGTGTTCGACGGCATCAAGGCCAGTCTGCTGAAGGACCGCGCGCAGTTCATCGCCAACTTCGCCGCTCCCTTCTACGGCACCAACCATGGCCAGACCGTCTCCGATGGCGTGCTGACCCAGACTCTGAACATCGCCCTGATGGCATCGCTCAAAGGCACCCTAGACTGCGTCACCGCGTTCTCGGAAACCGACTTCCGCGCGGACCTGGCCAAGGTGGACGTGCCGACCCTGGTAATCCACGGCGACGATGACCAGATCGTGCCCTTCGAGACCACCGGCAAGCTGGCCGCCGAGCAGATCCCGGGCGCCGAGCTCAAGGTGTATGCCGGCGCGCCCCATGGCTTCGCCGTCACCCACGCGCAGCAGCTCAACGAAGACCTGCTGGCCTTCCTGCAGCGCGGAGGAATCCGAGCATGAGCAACGCTGACCTGATCCTGTTCAACGGCAAGCTGCACACCGTCGATTCCGAGCGCCCGCAGGCCACCGCCGTGGCCATCGCCGATGGCAAGTTCCTCGCCGTGGGCAGCGACGCTGAAGTGATGGCCTACCGCGACGGGTCCACCCGGCTGGTGGACCTCAACCGCCGCACCGTCATCCCCGGCCTCAACGACTCGCACCTGCACCTGATCCGCGGCGGCCTGAACTACAACCTGGAACTGCGCTGGGAGGGCGTGCCGTCGCTGTCCGACGCGCTGGAGATGCTGCGCCTGCAGGCCCAGCGCACACCCTCGCCGCAGTGGGTGCGCGTGGTCGGCGGCTGGAACGAATTCCAGTTCGCCGAGCGCCGCATGCCGACCCTCGAGGAATTGAACAAGGCGGCGCCGGATACCCCGGTGTTCGTCCTGCACCTCTATGACCGCGCGCTGCTCAACCGCGCCGCACTGCGCGTCGTCGGCTACACCAAGGACACGCCGAACCCGCCCGGCGGCGAGATCGTCCGAGACGGCAACGGTGAGCCCACCGGCATGCTGATCGCCCGCCCCAACGCGATGATCCTCTACGCAACCCTGGCCAAGGGACCGAAGCTGCCGCTGGAGTACCAGGTCAACTCCACCCGCCAGTTCATGCGCGAGCTCAACCGCCTGGGTCTGACCAGCGTGATCGACGCCGGCGGCGGCTTCCAGAACTACCCGGACGACTACCAGGTGATCCAGCAACTGGCCGACGCCGACCAGCTCACCGTGCGCATCGCCTACAACCTGTTCACCCAGAAGCCCAAGGAAGAGCTGGCCGACTTCAGGAACTGGACTTCCAGCGTGACCTACGGCCAGGGCACCGATTTCCTGCGCCACAACGGCGCCGGCGAGATGCTTGTGTTCTCCGCCGCCGACTTCGAGGACTTCCTCGAACCGCGCCCGGACCTGCCCGGCACCATGGAAGCCGAGTTGGAGCCGGTGGTTCGCCACCTGGTCGAACAGCGCTGGCCGTTCCGCCTGCACGCCACCTATGACGAGTCCATCTCGCGCATGCTCGACGTGTTCGAGAAGGTCGACCGCGACATTCCGTTCAACGGCCTGCCGTGGTTCTTCGACCATGCCGAGACCATCTCGCCGAAGAACATCGAGCGTGTTCGCGCCCTGGGCGGTGGCATCGCCATCCAGGACCGCATGGCCTTCCAGGGCGAGTATTTCGTCGACCGCTATGGCAACAAGGCCGCCGAAGCCACACCGCCGATCAAGCGCATGCTGGCCGAAGGCGTGCCGGTGGGCGCCGGCACCGACGCCACCCGTGTGTCCAGCTACAACCCCTGGACCTCGCTGTACTGGATGGTCAGCGGCAAGACCGTGGGTGGCCTGAGCCTGTCCCCGGAGGGCCTGTCCCGCGAGGTGGCGATTCAGCTGTTCACCCACGGCAGCGCATGGTTCTCCAGCGAGCAAGGCAAGAAGGGCATGCTCAAGGCCGGCCAGCTGGCCGACTTGGCGGTGCTTTCCGAGGACTTCTTCAGCGTCGAGGAAGAGGCGATCAAGACCATCGAGTCGGTGCTCACCGTGGTGGGCGGCAAGATCGTCCATGCCGACCGCGAGTTCGACAAGCTGGCCCCGCCGAGTATCCCGGTGGTCCCGGAGTGGTCGCCGGTGGCCAAGGTGCCGGGCCACTGGCGCCCGCAGGCGCCGCTGCAGAAGGCCGTGCACCAGTGTGTCGGTTCCTGTGGCGTGCATGGCCACGCCCACGAGCGGGCGCGCACCAGGGACGTGCCGGTGAGCGACTTCGCCGGGTTCTGGGGGGCATTCGGCTGTTCCTGCTTCGCGTTCTGACGAGGCGGAATCGCCACCGCGCTACGTGATGGCGCCCTTCACAGGAGCGAGCGAACGGATTCACTGGCTTCTCCGGCGCTGGGACGGTTCGCGAGCCAGCTCGCTCCTACATCGTTCGTGCCGGTTGATGCCGTGGTGCTAGCGGTCACGGGGCGCTCCCTCAACCTGAAGGGAGAGGGGACCTGGTCGGCGCGCGGTGTGCGGCAGGTGTTCGCTTGATGCTGCGGCCATGGGGGGAAGAGAAACCTGTAGGCCGCATGGAAAGCGCCCTCTCCCTTCAGGGAGCGAGCTGGGGAGAGGGCTCTTGTGGCCGGGGCAATGCCAGCGAACCCGAGCCCCTCGATCCCCAGGGCTCGTCCTTGACAACACCTTGAGCCATTTTTCGCTCATAGCCTTTTTACCCCCTGAACCGATCAATAACCGCAATAGCAGTGCGTCCCTCTGATGGGATGTGCGAAGACAGAGCGCCGGTGCATGAGCGCTGACAAAGGAGCCTGCAATGAGTGACGAAAAGAAAGCCAGCTGCCCGTTCCACCAGACGGCCGGTGGCGGTATGTCGAGCCGTGACTGGTGGCCCAACCATCTGAGACTGGACCTGCTGCACCAGCACTCTTCCAAGTCCGACCCTATGGGTGAGACGTTCAACTACGCGGAAGAATTCAAATCCCTCGACCTGGAGGCGGTGAAGGCCGACCTGCGCGCGGTGATGACCGACTCCCAGGACTGGTGGCCGGCCGACTTCGGCCACTACGGCCCGCTGTTCATCCGCATGGCCTGGCACGCCGCCGGCACCTACCGCATCGGCGACGGCCGTGGCGGCGCGGGGCGCGGCCAGCAGCGCTTCGCACCGCTCAACAGCTGGCCGGACAACGTCAGCCTGGACAAGGCGCGGCGGCTGATCTGGCCGGTCAAGCAGAAGTACGGGCGGAAAATTTCCTGGGCCGACCTGATCGTCCTCACCGGCAACGTGGCCCTGGAATCCATGGGCTTCAAGACCTTCGGCTTCGCCGGCGGCCGCGAGGACGTGTGGGAACCGGACCTGGACGTCTACTGGGGCAAGGAAACCACCTGGCTGGGCGGCGACAAGCGCTACTCCGGCGACCGCGAGCTGGAGAACCCGCTGGCCGCGGTGCAGATGGGCCTGATTTACGTGAACCCGGAAGGCCCGGACGGCAATCCCGACCCGCTCGCGGCGGCCCGTGACATCCGCGAGACCTTCGCGCGCATGGCCATGGACGACGAGGAAACCGTCGCCCTGATCGCCGGCGGGCACACCTTCGGCAAGACCCATGGCGCCGGGCCGGCCTCCCATGTCGGCGCCGACCCGGAAGCCGCCGGCCTGGAGAACCAGGGCCTGGGCTGGGGCAGCTCGTTCGGCAGCGGCGCCGGCGGCGACGCCATCACCAGCGGCCTGGAAGTGACCTGGACCTCCACCCCGACGCGCTGGAGCAACAACTTCTTCTGGAACCTGTTCGGCTACGAGTGGGAACTGACCAGGAGCCCGGCGGGCGCCCACCAGTGGCAGCCCAAGCATGGCGCGGGCGCCGGCAGCATTCCCGATGCCCACGACAAAGAAAAGCGCCGCGCACCGTCGATGCTGACCACCGACATCTCCCTGCGCGTCGACCCGGCCTACGAGAAGATCTCCCGGCGCTTCTACGAGAACCCGGACCAGTTCGCCGACGCCTTCGCCCGCGCCTGGTTCAAGCTGACCCACCGCGACATGGGGCCGCGCGCCCGCTACCTGGGCCCGGAAGTGCCGGCCGAGGAGCTGATCTGGCAGGACCCGATCCCGGCAGTGAACCACCCGCTGGTGGACGAGCAGGACGTCGCCGCGCTCAAGGCCAGGGTCCTCGCCTCGGGGCTCTCCGTTTCCGAACTGGTTTCCACCGCCTGGGCCTCGGCCTCGATCTTCCGCGGTTCCGACAAGCGCGGCGGCGCCAATGGCGCGCGCATCCGCCTGGCGCCGCAGAAGGACTGGCCGGTGAACCAGCCCGAACAGTTGGCCAGGGTGCTCGGCGTGCTGGAGGAAATCCAGGCCGAGTTCAACGCATCGAGCTCCGGTGGCAAGAAGATCTCCCTGGCCGACCTGATCGTCCTGGCTGGCGGTGCCGGTGTGGAGGAGGCTGCGCGCAAGGGCGGCCACCAGGTCACCGTGCCCTTTGCGCCGGGTCGCATGGACGCCAGCCAGGAGCAGACCGACGTACACTCGGTGGGCATGCTGGAGCCGGTGGCTGATGCCTTCCGCAACTTCCTCAAGTCGAAGTTCGCCGTGCCCGCCGAGGCGCTGCTGGTCGACAAGGCCCAGCTGCTGACCCTGACCGCGCCGGAGCTGACCGTGCTGATCGGCGGTCTGCGTGTGCTCGGCGCCAACACCGGCGGCTCGCAGAATGGCGTGTTCACCGAAAGGCCCGGCACCCTCAGCAACGATTTCTTCGTCAACCTGCTGGACATGGGCACGGTGTGGAAGCCGACCTCGGCGGAGAACGAGCAGTTCGAGGGCCGGGCCCGCAAGACCGGCGAGGCGAAGTGGAGCGCCAGCCGCATCGACCTGTTGCTGGGTTCAAACTCTCAGCTGCGGGCGTTGTCGGAGGTCTATGGTTGCTCGGACGGCGAACATAAGTTCGTCCATGACTTCGTCAAGGCCTGGACCAAGGTGATGAACCTAGACCGCTTCGACCTGCCGCGCTGATCGGCAAGGGAAGAGCAAAGGCCCGCGAACGAGCGATCGTTCGCGGGCCTTGTCGTTCCTGTTCCGAGGAGAACGTTGCTGGCAGTCGCAAGACCTTCATCGGCCGACGGCAGACTGGGCCGCTTAATCTTACTGTGTCATAAAGCTAGACGTTCATCTGCTCGCTATTTTTCCGTCCGCAGCACGGACAGCGATCAAGACGACTCGCCAGCCGCTGGGCGATTAGCCAGCGCAAGGTCGTGATCGAGTTGGCTTGATGACGCTGGGGCCGCTGAGCGGCCCCGCGGAGCGTACTCACTGGGTAAGGCAGATGGCGCGTTTTTTGTCGACGCTGATCTAAATTTAGTCTATAAATAGACTTCTTGAGCGCAGGACATTGCTATGAAAATCGAGACGATCAGCTTCTTGAAGAAGCACGCCGCATCGTTGGATCTGAGCGAGCCCATGGTGATCACCCAGAATGGTCTGCCCGCCTATGTCATCGAGTCCTATGCCGAACGCAAGCAGCGTGATGAGACGATTGCGCTCGTCAAGCTCCTGGCATTGGGTTCCCGCGACAAAGAGCAAGGCAAGCTGGTGTCGGGTGACACGCTCCTGGATCGGTTGGCACAACGATGCCAGCAACCCAAAGGAACTTCATGAGCTTCGACGTTCAGTTTGCTACTACTGCCGAAACCAGCCTGTTTTCCCAGATCGCCCACCTAGAGCCGTACCACAGCTATGACGGGGCCTATGAAAAGCTCTCCACCTTGGTGGTAGAAGTTATACGCCGCTTGGCCGATCACCCGTTGGGCTACCCCATCAGTGCACAAGTCAGCGAGCTTGGGATCGCCCATTACCGGGAGCTCAATCTCAACGGCTACCGCGTCTTCTATGAGTGCGATGAAGAAAAGCGTCTCGTGGTGGTCCTGCTTATCCTGGGGCAGCGACAGAGCATCGAGCAGCAGCTGATCCACTACTGCCTGATGTTTGATCGCTAAGTGGCCAAAAGCGTGGGAAAACTATCCGCCAGGCCGGCCGATACCGGCACCGGCATTTACAACGAACGAAGAAAGAGCGAAGGGCAATGAGCAATAAATACACCCTCGACCAGACCGAACTAGACGAACTCGCCGCCAATTGCCGCGCCCTCTCGGAGTTCATCAAGGATGAAGAAGACGATGGCCGCGCTGCTGAGCTGAGAGAGATTTATGGGACATTCGTGGACATTTTGACCGGTGTGCACAGTGGCGCCCCCGACATGGCCGACACCCTCAAGGCCATCAATATGCGCGGGCAGGACAACCAGGCGTTGAACGACCTGCACGGTGCCGCTTCTGCCTTGGTGGTAGCCATTGAGGGCGAGTGGGATCGGCGCAAGGTGTGACCCGCCGTCTGCACCACAAAGGCCTCGCATACAACCGAGACTGGAAAATGAGCATCGAGACCAAAACATTACTGTGTCATGAGAGATCAGGGAGAATACGTTCATCCTAACAGTCGATTTGATTCACGAGAGAACGGATGGAACAGCGCTTCACTGCGGCAAGGTGAGTACAAGCGTCTATTGCTTCAGGCCTGTTGCGGCCTGAACAGGTGCAGAGTGTTTTTGTGGTAGAGCCTCGAGTCGGCAAAGTGCTCGGCCGCTAGCACTTGACCGACCAGGATCAGGGCCGTGCGGCGAAAGCCTTTGCCGCGGACCTTGTCCAGGATATCCGCCAAGGTACCACTGACCTGTTCCTGGTCGGGCCAACTGGCACGATGGACCACTGCGATGGGGCAGTCGCTGCCGTAATGCGGCAGCAGCGTTTCGACGATGCGTTCCAGGTGTTTCACCGCCAAGTGGATGGCCAGAGTCGCATGATGCCGCGCCAAGTCTTCAAGGGCTTCGCCCTCGGGCATTTCCGAGCTGCTAGCGTAGCGCGTCAAAATCACCGTCTGCGACACACCAGGCAGGGTCAGCTCGGCTTCCAGCAGGGCGGCACAGGCAGAGGTGGCGGTTACCCCAGGGATGATCTTGAAGGGAATGTCCAGTGCGCGCAGGTGGCGGATCTGCTCGCCGATGGCGCCGTACAGAGAGGGGTCGCCGGAATGCACGCGGGCCACGTCCTGCCCCTTGGCATGAGCTTCGCGGATCAGTGTGATGATCTGTTCCAGACGCAGCTCGGCGGTGTTGATCACACGCTCCGCACAATGGCCTTCGAGCACTGCCTCGGGCACCAGCGACCCAGCGTACAGGATGACCGGGCAGGCCCGTAGCAGACGCTGGCCCTTGACGGTGATCAGCTCCGGATCGCCGGGGCCGGCACCAATGAAATAGATGGTCATGGATGATCCAGAAGGGTGTGAAGGGGCGCCGTGGCCAGCGCGAGGCTGGCCACGGTGTTGGTACGCTTGGGCAGTAGCAGGCGTGCCGGTCCGGCCCCTAGGATTTCAGCCTGGGCCATGGCGCTGGCTTCCGCGACGCCGGAGCTGCCGGTGATGCTGAGGGCCAGCGGCGATTTCCGGGTCAGGCGGTCGTGGTAAGCGCTCAGACGTTCGGCGGATAAAAAGGCCAGTGGCAGGCGCAGATGATCGGCCAGGCGCAGCAGCCCGGGCTCGTCACGCTTGTGCACGCTGCTGGCCAGTCCGGCGAGATCGCCGGGCCGCAGGCCTGCTTCGTCCAGCGCTGCATGCAGCAGCGCCAAAAGTGATTCCAGCGGGCAGCCCCGGCGGCAGCCGAGTCCGGCGATATGCATCCATGCTGCTTTATCGGGCTCAGGCATTGCGGCTGTTGCGACCGAACAGCCAAGCTGCCGAGAGTCCCAGTGCTGCCCAGAACAGCGCGTTGGTTACCAGCGAGGCGAGGATGAACTGGTTGGCCAGCGTCTCGGGGGCCAGATTCGTATGCACTTCTGGTTGCGGTGCGCCAATCAGGTGCGGAATCGCCAGCAGCACAGCACCAGAGATGCGCAGGCTCCAGGATCGTGCGAAGGCAATGAGAACCAGGCCGATGGAGGTGGCTACGGCGGTGCCGATCCACCAGTACTGGCGCAGTAGCAGATCGGCCGCCTCGGTACCTGGCAGTTCCGGCGGCAGGCCGAGCGAAGGCGCCAGACTGAAGGTGGTGAAGCCACCGAGTCCCCATAACAACCCATTCCAGGTTTTTCCCGGTGCGTGGAGGGTGAACAGGCCGGCCAGCATCAGGGCGAAACCAACCGCTACGACGAGATTGCTCAGCCCCGTGGCCAGGGTCCGCTGCCAGCCATCCTCGGGTGCCCAGCTTTCATGGACATGCCCGTCCGCATAGTCGTGCTCTTCGGCATGGCTGTGTTCGACGCCGTTTTCGTAGGTTTCCGCCTCGAGGATCAGGGGCGTCACCCAGAGGCTCTGCAGCAGGGTCAGCAGGAGGGCGGCGAGCAGCCCGGCAAACCCTGCGGTTCGTGCGATGCGCTTGATCATGGAGTCCTCAGTGGCAGGGGAAGGCTGCGCTGTGGCGGGTGTCGTGGGCCGCATTGTGCAGCGCCTCTATGGGCGAAAAGCCGGCAAAGAAGATCAACACCGCACCGAGCAGGCAACTGCCCAGAGCGAGGGTGATACGTTTCGGCCGGGAGAGCGCCGCTGAGGCGGAGGAGGAGAGGGTAGCGGACATGGTATGACCTTCCGTGACTGTGAGTGAGGCGGAAGGAGTGCGCGACATGGGTCCGGGCCACTGAAGCGCCTGGGTTCCGGCCTACGCCCGCCCTCCGCGGGTTGCCAACAGGGCCTCAGGCCGGTCTCCGGGCTTGTGACGTCCGTCATGGAGACGGTCGGGACGGCCTTCCCATGCCTCCCGGTCCGCGAGATCTTGCGCAGCTGATCTTCGGCGAACCGACGGCACAGTGGCTACATCGACCCTTCGTACACTTACCGTTGCGGGGGCAGCGCCGGACTTGAACCGGCTTCCCGTTTCACCTCGCGCTCGGCGGCATGAGACACCTGAAACCGTCTTTCTAGCTGAGCACGGGCCGGCGCGAGCGTCAACCGTGGCGATTGACCCGCCCGGAGACTCTGCGTAGCCTTTCCGGCTTCGAGGTTCTCCGCCATTGCGCGGAGCTAAGAGGGAACACGGTCGAGCCGTGGCTGCCCCCGCAACTGTATACGGCCTCAAACCCTTCGATATGCCACTGCGCCAAGCGGGAAGGCGAAGAGGTATGCGCATTGCGCAGGCCGTCAGCCAGGAGACCTGCCTCGAACATCCATGACAACTGGGCGGGGTGATCCGGTGGTGCTGGCCGGTGCTTTTCCATGCGCCTGTCCGTTCTCGCCTGCCCGCTGATCCGCAACGATCCACGCAGGGCCAACCATGAAATCGCTCGCCAAGCTTCCCGTAACTATCGTCACCGGCTTTCTCGGCGCCGGAAAGACCACCCTGCTGCGGCATATGCTGGCGCATGCCGAGGGCCGGCGTATCGCTGTGATCGTCAACGAGTTCGGCGAACTCGGCATCGACGGCGAAATTCTCCGGCAATGCTCCATCGGCTGTACTGAGGAAGAGGCCAACGGGCGTGTCTTCGAACTGGCCAACGGCTGCCTGTGCTGCACGGTGCAGGAAGAGTTCTTCCCGGTGATGCGTGAACTGGTGGCCCGTCGCGGCGACTTTGACCACATCCTGATCGAGACCAGCGGTCTGGCCCTGCCCAAGCCGCTGGTGCAGGCCTTCAACTGGCCGGAAATCCGCAATGCCTGCACCGTGGACGCGGTGATCACCGTGGTCGACAGCCCGGCCGTGGCGGCCGACACCTTCGCCGCCTTCCCCGAGCAGGTGGACGCGCAGCGCCGGCAGGACCCGAACCTGGATCACGAGTCTCCGCTGCACGAACTGTTCGCCGACCAACTGGCCAGCGCCGACCTGGTGGTGCTGAACAAGACCGACCTGCTCGATGCCGCCGCGCTGGAAAGGGTACGCGCCGAGGTCGCCGAGGAACTGCCGCCAGCAGTCAAGGTGATCGAGGCCCATGGCGGCGAGCTGCCCTTGAACGTGCTGCTGGGACTGAGCAGCGAGACTGAGCTGCACATCGACGGCCGCCAGACCCACCATGACCTGGAAGACGAGGATCACGACCACGACGAATTCGACTCTTTCGACCTTTCCCTGCCGGAAGTGGCGGAGGAGCATCTGCTCGCCACGCTGAGGAATACGGTGGCGCGGTATGGGATATTGCGGATCAAGGGCTTCGCCGCCATTCCCGGCAAGCCGATGCGGCTGGTGGTGCAAGGCGTGGGGCAGCGCTTCGACAGGCATTTCGATCGTGCCTGGCAGCCCGGCGAGGCGCGGGCTACACGGTTGGTGATGATCGGCCAGCAGCTGGACCGGGCCGCGATCATTGGCGAGCTTCGGGCGGCGCTGATGTGAGGATGAGAACCCACCCTGTAGGAGCGAGCTTGCTCGCGGACAACAGAGCACTAAAAGCTTCGCGAGCAAGCTCGCTCCTACGAACGGGCAGGTGCTGACTGATGCACCTGCTCCGCGCCCAGCCCGGCGTCCAGCTGCCGGCCGACAGCATCGCCGACCTCGAGCAGACGCCCGCCGAGCTGGTGATCCTCTGCACCGGCGACTCGCACCTGTCGCTGCTTGCCGAGGTGGCCCGCACGTTGCCGGACGACTATCCCAGCCTGCGCCTGGCCAGTCCGGCGCAACTGCCCAACCATGCCTCGGTGGATTTCTACGTCGAGCAGGTGCTGCGCCACGCCCGGGTGATCCTGATCTCGGTGCACGGCGGCGTGAGCTACTGGCGCTATGGAATCGAGCGTCTGGTCGAGCTGGCCGAAAACGGCGCCCGGCTGATCCTGGTGCCCGGCGACGACAGCCCCGATCCGGAGCTGAGCGGCCTGGGCAACGTCTCCGCCGGGGACAGCGAACGGCTCTGGCAGTACCTGCGCCAAGGCGGCCGCGACAATGCGCGGCAGCTGTTCCACTGCATCGCCAGTCGCTGGCTGGACCGCGACTACCGCTGGGACGAGCCCAGGGCTCTGCCGCGTACCGTGCTCTATCACCCGACGCAGGGCGAAGCCACGCTGGCGCAGTGGCAGGCCCGCTGGCAACCGGGGCGGCCGGTGGCGGCGCTGCTGTTCTACCGCACCCATGTTCAGGCGGCGAACACCGCCTTTGTCGACGTCTTCTG
Source organism: Azotobacter chroococcum (assembly GCF_002220155.1). Taxonomy (NCBI): domain Bacteria; kingdom Pseudomonadati; phylum Pseudomonadota; class Gammaproteobacteria; order Pseudomonadales; family Pseudomonadaceae; genus Azotobacter; species Azotobacter chroococcum. The sequence goes on from NZ_CP011836.1 coordinate 31,109, forward strand.
CGAGCGCCTGCAGGCCCAGGGGTTGAACCCGCTGCCGATCGCTGTGGCCAGCCTGAAGGAATCGGCTTGTCTGGCGCAGGTCGAACACTGGCTGGACGAGAGCGTGGCGGCGGTCATTCTCAACACTACCGGCTTCGCCCAATCCAACCCAGAGGCGCCCAGTCTCCGGCCGTTCCGCCGCGATGTGCCAGTGCTCCAGGCGCTTTGCGCAGTGGACAGCGAAGAGCAATGGCAGGATAGCGCCCAAGGCCTCGGATCACGCGATCTGGCCATGCATATCGCGCTGCCGGAGCTGGACGGGCGCCTGGTCACCAGGCCGATCAGTTTCAAGGGGCTGGCCTGGCACAGCGAACGCAGCCAGAGCGATGTGGTCTGCTATCGCCCGCATCTGCCTGGGATGGATTTCGTCGCCGAACTGGCGCACCGTTGGTGCGAGCTGGCCCGCAAGCCGAATGGCGACAAGCGCATCGCTCTGGTGCTGGCCAACTATCCGACCCGCGACGGTCGTATCGGCAACGGCGTCGGTCTGGACACTCCGGCGGCGGCTCTGAATATCCTGCAAGCCTTGCAGCGGCAGGGTTATCCGATCGAAAATCTACCGGAGAATGGCACGGCACTAATCCACCAGTTGCTCGGCGGCGTGACCAACGATCTCGACACCCTGGATCTGCGCCCCTGCGCCCAGAGCCTGGCGCTGGACGATTACTGGCGTTGTTTCGCGGAGCTGCCCGAGGCCAATCGCACGGCCGTGCTGGCGCGCTGGGGCGCGCCCGAACAGGACCCGATGTCCCGCTCCGGGCGGATGATGATCGCCGGATTGCGCTTCGGGCTGACCTTCGTCGGTATCCAGCCGGCACGCGGCTATGGCATCGACCCCAGCGCCGTGTACCACGATCCGGACTTGGTGCCCCCCCATGGCTACCTGGCGTTCTACTTCTGGCTGCGGCGGGTCTATGCGGCCGACGCCGTCATCCATGTCGGCAAGCACGGCAACCTGGAATGGCTGCCGGGCAAGAGCGTGGGCCTGTCGCCATCCTGCTGGCCCACCGCACTGCTCGGCCCGCTGCCGAACATCTATCCCTTCATCGTCAACGATCCCGGCGAGGGTGCCCAAGCCAAGCGTCGCACCCAGGCGGTGATCATCGACCACCTAATGCCACCGCTGACCCGCGCCGAAAGCTACGGGCCGCTACGTGATCTGGAGCGCCTGGCCGACGAGTACTATGACGCCAGCCAGTTGGACGTGCGCCGCGCCATCGAGCTGCGTGGCGAGATCCTCGCGCTGGTGCGCGCGACCCGGCTTGACAGCGAACTCGGCCTGCAACTCAACGGCGACCCGGACAGCTGGCTGCCACAGCTGGACGCTTACCTCTGTGACCTGAAGGAGTCGCAGATCCGCGACGGTCTGCATGTGTTCGGCCAGTCGCCGAGCGGCACGCTGCGCCGCGACACGCTGCTGGCCTTGCTGCGCATTCCCCGTGGCGACGGGCAGGGCGCGAATGCCAGCCTGTTGCGCGCCTTGGCGCGGGACCTGGCGCTGGGCTTCGATCCGCTGGACTGCGACATGGCTGAACTCTGGAAGGGAGCGCGTCCGACCGAACTGCTGGTCTGCGGCAGCGATCCCTGGCGCACGACGGGCGATACTCGCGAACGGCTGGAGCACTTCGCTCTGCGGTTGATCGAGTCCTGCCTGAGCGGGGAGGCGATCAAGGTGAGGGGCGAGGCCGAGCCCGTCCTGAATGGTTTGCGCGAGCATCTGGCGCCGTTGCTGGATGGCTGCGGACCGGCGGAAATAGCCGGCCTGCTCGCCGCGCTGGAGGGCCGCTTCGTGCCGGCCGGTCCAAGTGGCGCGCCCAGCCGTGGTCGTCTCGATGTGCTGCCCACCGGCCGCAACTTCTTCACGGTGGATGTGCGCAACCTACCCACGCCCACCGCCTGGCGCATCGGCGTGCAATCGGCCGACCGCCTGCTGGAGCGGCATCTCCAGGACCACGGCGACCACCTGCGTCAGCTCGGCCTCTCGGTATGGGGCACGGCGACCATGCGCACCGGCGGCGACGACATCGCCCAGGCCCTGGCGCTGCTTGGCGTGCGTCCAGTCTGGCAGCCCGGCAGCCAGCGCGTCGAGTGCTTCGAGGTGCTCTCCCTGGAGCAGTTGGGCAGGCCTCGGGTGGACGTCACCCTGCGGGTATCCGGTTTCTTTCGCGATGCCTTCGCCAACCTGATTCGCCTGTTCGACGACGCCGTGCAGGTGGTGGCCGAGTTGGACGAGGAGGAGGCCTGGAATCCCCTGTCGGCACGGGTCTGGCAAGAGGTGCTGATCCTGCAGGACAGCGGCATGAGCGAGGCCGAGGCCCGTCGCCAGGCCGGCTGGCGGATCTTCGGCGCCAAGCCTGGCGCCTATGGTGCGGGCATCCAGAATGCCATCGAGGAGCGTGCCTGGGAGAGTCGCGCCGATCTGGCCGAGGTGTACCTGAACTGGGGCGGCTACGCCTATGGCGCCGGCAGCGAGGGCGCACCGGCCCGCGAGCGCTTCGCCGAACGCCTGGAGCGCTTGCAGGCGGTGTTGCACAACCAGGACAACCGCGAGCACGATCTGCTGGACTCCAACGACTACTACCAGTTCCAGGGCGGCATGCTGGCCGCCGTGGAAACCCTGCGCGGGGAGCGCATCGCCAGCTACCACGGCGACAACAGCCAGCCGGACACCCCGCGCATCCGCACCCTGAAGCAGGAACTCAACCGCGTGGTCCGCGCCCGTGCCGCCAATCCCAAGTGGATCGCCGGAATGAAGCGCCACGGCTACAAGGGCGCCTTCGAACTGGCCGCCACGGTCGACTACCTGTTCGGCTTCGATGCCACCAGCGAGCTGATCGACGATCACCAGTACGCCCTGCTCACCGATGCCTACCTGCTGGATCGCGATACCCGCGACTTCATCCAGCAGCACAACCCGGGCGCCTTGCAGGACATCGTCGAGCGCTTGCTGGAAGCCCAGCAGCGCGGCCTCTGGCAGTCGCCCGGCGAATACCGCGAGCTGCTGGAAAACCTGCTGCTGGACAACGAGGAATCCTGAGATGGACACGCCGAAACCCGACTTTCCCAGGCGAGCGCCCCGCCAGTCCTTTCCCCTGGCCGCCGTGGTCAGCGCCGACGATCTCAAGCTCGCGCTCTGCCTGCTGGTCATCGACCCGGCCATCGGCGGGGTGCTGATCGAGGGACCGCGCGGCATGGCCAAGTCGACCCTGGCGCGTGGCGTCGCCGAGCTGCTGCCTGGCGGTGCCTTCGTCGACCTGCCGCTGGGGGCCAGCGAGGAGCGCATCGTCGGCACGCTGGACCTTGATGCCGCGCTGGGCGAAGGCCGCACGCGCTTCTCGCCGGGGCTTCTGGCCCGGGCCGATGGCGGCGTGCTTTATGTGGACGAGGTCAACCTGCTGCCGGACCACCTGGTGGACCTGCTGTTGGATGCCGCCGCCAGCGGGGTCAACCACGTGGAGCGGGACGGCATTTCCCACCGCCACCGGGCGCGCTTCGTGCTGGTCGGCACCATGAATCCGGAGGAAGGAGAACTGCGCCCGCAGCTGCTCGACCGCTTCGGCTTCAACCTGGCGCTGGAAGGCCAGCCGCAACCGGCAGAGCGCGCCGAGATCGTTCGCCGCCGCCTGGCCTTCGATAGCGACCCGGTGGCTTTCACCCAGCGCTGGGCTGCGGCGCAGAGCGCCCTCCACGAGCGGTGCCGGGTCGCCCGAGAGCGTCTGGCCGCGATCGAACTGGACGAGGCGAGCCTGGAGGCGATCACCCGCCGCTGCTTCGAAGCGGGCGTGGACGGCATGCGCGCCGACCTGGTCTGGCTACGGGCCGCCCGTGCGCATGCCGCCTGGCGAGGCAGCTTCGCCATCGAGGCAGGGGACATCGACCGGGTGGAGCCCTTCGTCCTGCGCCATCGCCGTCATTTGATGCCCCCCCAATCTTCAGCAAGGCCTTCGCAGGGTGGATCCGCTTCATCGAAAGTCGAACAGGGCGAAGGCCAGTGGGGTGAGCTGCCGGCACAGCCACAAACCATGGGGGCGAGGCGGGAGCTCCCGCGCTGGCCAAAAAAGCCCTGAGCATCCGCCCGGCCGGTGCCGGGAGCGCGGATGCCAGACCGGGAGCAGGCAATCTCGCGGGTGGGCGCAGTGGTGCCCGCCGTGGTGGGGAGGGAGGGCCCGTCGATTGGCCCGCCAGCTTGCGGCGCGGGCGGCCGCGCCAGCCTCGGGAGCTGCATCGCAAGCCCCGCAGTGCCAGGCCTGGCGAGCTGTGGCTGGTGGTGGTGGACGCTTCCGCCTCGACTCGCCGCCAAGGCGCCTTGTCGCAGGCCAAGGGTCTGCTGGCGCAGCTGTTCGAGCAGGCTTACCGTCAGCGTGCGCGCCTGGCGCTGTTGCATGCTAACGGCACCCGACCGCAATGGGTGTGGCAGGGACGCAAGGCTTCTAGAGCTGCGCGAAAGTGGCTCGAAGGGCTCGGCGCGGGCGGCGGCACCCCCCTGATCGAGGCACTGGGCGAAGCGGCCAGCTGGCTGGCGCGGCGGCAGCGCTTGCATCCGGCCGAGCGACGATGGTTGCTGGTGGTCACCGACGGCCGCCTACGCGACTGGCCCCCGCTGGCCGCCAGTGCCTGCCCGGCACTGCTGGTGGACATCGAATGCACGCCTATCCGGCTCGGCCGAGCCTGCTTGCTGGCCGAGCAGCTGAGCGCCGAATATCGGCATATCGAACAACTGGCGAGCCTGTGAGGCATCGCGTAACCCAATACGGAGTCGTATCTCGTGAAGCACATCCTGATCATCGGTATCGGTGCGGGCGATCCCGACTACCTCACCGTGCAGGCCATCAAGGCCCTCAACCGGGCCGATGTGTTCTTCGTCATGGACAAGGGGCCGGCCAAGGAGAAGCTGGTGGCACTGCGCAAGGAAATCTGCCGTCGCTACATCGAGGACGACGATTACCGCATCGTCGAGGCCACCTGCCCGGAGCGGGTCAGGGATGTGTCCGACTACCGCGCCAGCGTCGACGACCTGAACGCCGACAAGCAGGCCGTGTTCGAGCGGCTGATCGCCGAGGAACTGGCCGACGGCGAATGCGGGGCTTTTCTGGTTTGGGGCGATCCGGCTCTGTACGACAGCACCATCCGCATTGTCGAGGCCATCGCGCGGAGTGGGCGGCATGTGTTGGATTTCGAGGTAATTCCCGGCATCAGCAGCATCCAGGCGCTGGTGGCGAAGCACCGGACCACGCTGAACAGCATCGGTCAGGCGTTGGAAATCACTCCGGCCCGCCGCCTTGCCGAAGGCTTTCCGGAGCGCCTGGACAGCGTGCTGGTGATGCTGGACGCGAAGAACACCTACAAGCGCTTCGTCGGCGAGGACATGGACATCTTCTGGGGCGCCTACGTCGGCACGCCGGACGAGATCCTGATCGGCGGCCGGCTCGCCGAGGTGGCCGACGAGATCGAACAGGTCCGTGCCGAGGCACGCAGCCGCCATGGGTGGATCATGGATACGTATCTGTTGCGCAGGCGAGTGGGGGAGTAGGCCAGGGAGGAAAACCGCGCAGCGTTTCCCTCCAGCGTGCCGTGGAGCCTTCCTTTGGATTGGTGGATAAGGCTTCGCCGTTATCCACCTGGCGACGGGAGGTACGCTCCGGATGCTACGAGCCGGGATACCACCGCGGCGTATACACCCATTCTCCACCATCCCCACGGGGGAAACGCCGCGTGGTGGACGAGCCGATGATCACCAGGGTCCGCATGTCCACCTGCTCGGGCGTCAGCTCGCCGAGAGTCGTGACGCGCAGGCGTTCCGCCGGTCGTCCGATGTCGCGTCCGAGGACCACGACGGTTTCCGGGGCGCGATGGCGGGCGACGATTTCCAGCGCGCGGCCGAGCTGCCAAGGGCGCGCCTTGGAGATCGGGTTGTAGAAGGCCATGGCCAGGTCGGCGGCGCTCGCCTGATCCAGGCGCTTTTCGATCACGCGCCAAGGCTTGAGGTTGTCCGACAGCGACAACATGCAGAAGTCATGGCCCAGCGGTGCGCCGGCACGGGCGGCGGTGGCGAGGGCGGCGGAGACGCCCGGCAGCACCTCCAGCTCGACGGCATGCCAGTGTGGATCGCGGGAAGCTTCCAGCGCTTCCAGAACGGCGGCGGCCATGGCGAATACGCCGGGATCGCCGGAGGACACCACCACCACGCGCCGGCCCTGCGCGGCCAGGTCGAAGGCATGGGCAGCGCGCTGCAACTCCTCGCGGTTGTCGCTGCAATGCAGTCGTTGTTCTGCGTGGAACGGCCCGGCCATGCTGACATAGGTCTCGTAGCCGAGTACGTCCTCGGCCTCGTCCAGCGCGCGGCGTACCGCTGGCACCATCAGATCGGCAGCGCCGGGGCCGAGGCCGACCACCGTCAGGCGTCCGCGCGGTTGCCCGAGACGCGCGGCTTCCCGGGGCGTGGCGCAGCGGTACAGGCTCAGGCCTTCGTGTCGCACCTGCGGTTCAGGGAGCAGTAAACGGTCATCGATGAAGCGCAGGGGCATACCCAGCACCTTAGCGGCCTCGGCCAGCGCCGCATCGCCTGTCCGGCCACGTCCGGCCAGTACAGCAGCCAGCGCGCGCTCAGCCAGTCCCGCCTCGGCCAGCAGGGCTCGGATCCTTTCCGCCAGATCGGCCGATGCCTCGCCCTGGACATGAACCAAGAGCAGGCGCGGATGAATCAGCAGCTCGGCCGCGTCGCCGCTGGCACGCTCCGGCGTGACGCGAATGCGTCGACGGGCCTGCTCGTCCAAAGGCAGCTGCGCCTCGTCCAGCCAGGGTGCGTCGCCTTCGATGGTCACCGGCTCGCCGCCCAGCAGGTCGCTGACGAAGCGTTTGCCCTGCTCCAGATCGGCCAGTACATAACCAGGCGGCGGGTTGAGGAGGCAGGTGCCGAAGCGCAATTCGCCGCTGGTGGTGATCGCCGGGGCCACATCCAGCGCCTCGGCGATCTCGCGGGCCATTCGGTTGACACCGCCCAGGCCGCCGAGCAGCGGCACCACGGCGCTGCCGTCTTCGGCCAGCGCCAATACCGGTGGCTCCGCACCCTTGGCCACCAGCAGCGGCGCCAGGGTACGAATGACGATGCCGGCGGCGCAGAAGGCAATGATCGGGGTATCGCTGGCGTAGAGCTCGCGCAGGGTCTCGCCAAAGGCCTCATAAGGCTGGTCGGCGTCCTCGACGCGGCCGCTCAGGCCGTGAATCCGCGAGCCGGGGTAACAGGTTTGGACCCGGCGTGCGGTTTCCAGGCTGGCGGCGTTGAGGATGACCAGGGCCGGGGGCTTTTGCATCAGGCTGACCATTTCCGTCCAGGTACCACGATCAGGGAAAAGTATGGCGAGGCCATTGGCTCGACCTCGTCCAGCGGCACGATGCGCTGGTTGGCCATGGTAGCTCGCTCGATGTATAGAGCGCACTTGGCCAGGTCCAGCTCGTCGAGCACGCGACGCACCTTGTCGAAGTTGCGCCCGAGCTTCATCACTACTGCCGCCTCGGCATCGCCCAGGCGCCGCTTCAGCTCCTCTTCCGGCAGCACGCCGGAGAGCACCATCAGGCTCTGGTTGCGGTACACCAGCGGCACGCCCAGCGCCGAGACGCCGCCGAGCATGGAGCACACCCCGGGTATCACCTCCGCCTCGTAACGCTCGGCCAAGCGGTCGTGCAGATACATGTAGGAGCCGTAGAAGAAGGGGTCGCCCTCGCAGATCACCGCCACGTCACGACCGGCGTCCAGATGCTCGGCGATTTGCACGGCCGCCGTGTCGTAGAAGTCGCTGATCACCGTCTCGTAGGACAAGGGTGGTTCCAGCCTCTCGGTGGTGACCGGGTAGACCAGTGGCATGCGAAGCTGAGACTCGTGCAGGTGTTCCTCGATGATGCCGAAGGCATTGCCGCCGAGGCCCTTGCTGGCCTTGGCCTTGGCCACGAAGTAGCCCACCACCGGGGCGGCGCGCAGCAGGCGCAGCGCCTTCAGGGTAATCAGCTCGGGATCGCCTGGACCGACACCAAGCCCGTACAATCGGCCTTTCCTGTCCATCACTCCACCTCCGTGGCCAGTGCATTGACCGCGGCGGCGGCCATAGCGCTGCCGCCGCGCCGGCCGCGCACGATCACATAAGGCACGCCACGGCTGTCAGCGGCGAGCAGGTCCTTGGACTCCGCGGCGCCGACGAAGCCGACTGGCATGCCAATGATCAGTGCCGGCTTCGGTGCGCCAGCGTCGAGCATTTCCAATAAGTAGAACAGTGCAGTTGGTGCGTTGCCGATCACCACCACGCTACCGGCGAGGTGTGGGCGCCAGCGCTCCAGGGCTATCGCCGAGCGGGTGTTGCCCCGTTCGCGAGCCAGCTCTGGCACGCCTTCGTCGTGCAGGGTGCAGATCACTTGGTTGTTCGCCGGTAGGCGCGCGCGGGTGATACCTTCTGCGACCATGCGCGCGTCGCAGAGGATCGGCGCTCCGGTGGCCAGTGCGGCCCTTCCGGAGGCACCGGCACCGAGGGAGAAACGTAGCTCGTCGACGACATCGACCATGCCGCAGGCATGGATCACCCGCACGGCGAGCTTTTCCAAATCTGCCGGAATGGCGTCGAGCCGCGCTTCGGCGCGGATGATGGCAAAGGAGTTGCGATAGATTTCCTGGCCATCGCGGATGTAATCGATCATCGCTTGTCCTTAGGTAAGCCGGTCGGCGGCTTCGTCGATGCTGAGTGAGTCAGCCAGCAGCCGGCCGAGACCAGCTCCGCTGGCAGTACGTTGATAGAGCTGGTAGCGCCCGCCGGGCCGGGCCAGCAGGGTAAGGGGCGCGACATGAGCGGCGGCGCAGGAGCGCGGGCAACCGCTCAGATGTACCTGTGGCCTTGCTGTGCCCTGATGCAGTCGATGGGCCAGGCGCAGCGCATCGGCCTTGGTGTCGGCCAGGCCCTTGGCGCAGCCTGCGGAGCCAGTGCAGGCGATCAGGCCGGTCAGGGGCTCGCTGTCGTCGATATGCAGACCGATCATACCGAGTTGTCGCAAGGCTTTGGCGGCATGCGCTTGGGCCACGTTCGGCAGCATCAGGCTTTGCCAGGGCGTGAAGCGCAGGGTGCCGTCGCCCCGGCTGCGGGCTAGCTCAGCGAGTGCGTGCAACTGCGAAGAATCCAGGCGGCTGAGTGTGGGCATGGCGCCGAGTAGGAAAAGGCCGGGCTGGTGCTGCGCCAGGATGCCCAGCGGCGCGGTTGTCATCGTCCGGGCGCGGCGCCAGTTCAGCACCGCCGGGTCGCGGGGCAGTGCAAAGGCCAGCTGGGACTGGAGGCAGTCTAGAAAGGTCTCCTTTGGTAGATTCGCCAGTAGATGGCGCATGCGGGTCTGCTCCGGTTGCGCCAGCTCCAGGAACAGCGCCAACGCGGCTTCCACCAGCGCAGGCGCCTGCTCCAACGGCACGGCGGCCAGAGGTGCATCGGTCGGGCAGCCTGCCAAGCCGAAGGCCAGCCTCGTGCCGCCGGGCATCAGCGCGAGCCAGAGATCATGGGGGTGGTCGAGCATCGCCAAGCGTTCTCCACCGTCCAGTTGCAAGGCGAACTTCGGCGACAGGGAATGGAAAGCGGGACGTGCCTGCAGCAGTTCGAGGATCGCCTTGGCCACCGCTGCAACGTCCGCCTCGCTGTTCGCGTCGAGACCCATGGCAGGGCTCACCAGCAGGTTGCGCACGTCGTCGGCGCCCGGCGTGGAGGGGCCGAGGCCGGCGGCGAGCAGGGCGGCGATCAGCGGCGCTTCATGCCCAGTACGGACGCCTCGCAGCTGCAGATTGCTTCGATTGGTCAGTTCGATCACGCCGCTGGCATGGCGGCTGGCGGCCTCGCCGATGGCGTGGGCCTGATCGGCCTCGAGGCATCCGCAGGCCAGCTTGATGCGGCAGATGCCGCCGTCTAGCGCCGGCACGATGCGCAAAAGCCCAGGGCATGCTGAAGGGCGCGGGGCAGGGGAAAGAACACTGCCAAGGGTATCGTCCACGAGGTCACACCTTGCAAAAAGACGCGGTGACCAGACCTCTAGCATCCTCCCTTGAAGACACTATGGCATCGGTACACCCCGCCCGATGTTGGCACTCGCGACCAGCGTTCGTCGGCAGGTCTCCTGGCTTGCAGGTCAGGGTCTGGCGCTGCCTTCCCGGTCATCCCAGTGGCTTCGGCGCGACGGACTCGCTGCTTACAGTTGCGGGGGCAGCCACGGTTGGGACGCTTTGTCCTTCCGTGTTCCCTCAATGGCCCGTTGGGGGAGTTCGGTTCGAGGCGGCCGCCTGCAACTCGAAGCACCCGTCAGGGCACCGACGAAGGCGGTATTATGCCGGTTTTGTCCGGCTCGATGACAAGCTTCCGGCAGGAGGCGCAGCGGCCTTTCATTGCGAGGAAACATCCATGACGCCCTGGCTAGCCGTGATCGGCATCGGTGAGGACGGCTACGCCGGGCTCGGCAAGCGTGCCCGCCGGGCCCTGCTGGAGACCGGCCTGATCGTCGGCGCGCCACGCCAGCTGGCGCTGCTGCCGCCGTGTATCCGCGCCGACCGGCTGGAATGGCCACGACCGTTCTCCCTGGTCCCGGTGCTGGAACGGCGCGGCACGCCGCTGTGCGTGCTGGCCAGCGGCGACCCCATGCTATTCGGTGTCGGTGCGAGTTTGGCGCGCGTGCTCGACCCCGCCGAGATGTGCGTGTTGCCGGCGCCCTCGTCCTGTTCGCTGGCGGCAGCCAGGCTCGGCTGGGCCTTGCAGGAGCTGACCCAGCTGTCAGTGGTGGCCCGTCCGGTCGCGGTGCTGAACCACCATGTGCATGCTGGCGCACGACTGCTGATCCTGAGCAATGATGGCAAGAGCCCGGCGGCCATTGCCGCGCTGCTCCGCGAGCGAGGCTTCGAGGCCAGCCGCCTGAGCGTGCTGGAGCATTTGGGCAGCGAATCCGAGCGACGTATCGATGGGCTGGCCGGGAGCTGGTCGGTCGAGGAAACCGCTGCGCTCAACCTGGTCGCGGTGGAATGCGTTCCAGGTAAGCAGCCGCGTCATCTGCCACAAACCTCTGGTCTGCCAGACGATACTTACCGGCACGATGGCCAACTGACCAAGCGCGACATGCGCGCCATCACCTTGGCGCGCCTAGCCCCCTTACCAGGACAACTGCTATGGGATGTCGGCGCCGGTTGCGGTTCCATCGGCATCGAGTGGATGCGCGCTCACCCGAACTGCCGCGCCATTGCCATCGAGGCGGATGAGGGGCGCCAAGAGATGATCCTACACAACCGCGAAGCTCTCGGCGTGCCGGCGCTGCATCTGGTCGCTGGCGCTGCTCCCCAAGCGTTGGACGGCCTGGAAAGTCCGGATGCAATCTTCATCGGTGGTGGGGTGACTGTTCCCGGTGTACTGGAGCAATGCTGGGAACGGCTCAAGCCCGGCGGTCGGCTGGTGGCCAATGCCGTGACGATTCAGAGCGAAGCGCTGCTGGTCGGCTGGCGCGAACGGCACGGCGGCGAGCTGACTCGCATCGTCATTGCCCAGGCAAAGCCGCTCGGCAACTTCGACACCTGGCGTTCGGCATTGCCGGTCACGCTGTTGGACGCGGTGAAACCATTGGTGCAAGAGGGTGCGCTATGACCCGCCTGCTGCTGCTTGGCGGCATCGGCGAGGCGCTGGCCATCGCCCGTCGGCTTGGCTCGTCCCACATCTACAGCCTGGCGGGTCTCGGCAAGGTTCCGCAGGATCTCACCTGTCAGGTGCGTGTCGGTGGTTTCGGTGGTGCCGAGGGGCTGGCCGACTTCCTGCGTCAGGAGCGCATCGACCGGCTGCTGGACATGACCCATCCCTATGCCGCGCAGATCAGCCACAATGCCGCCCTGGCTGCACGCATTGCCGGTATTCCCTGCTGGGCTCTAAGACGGCCCGGATGGCAAGCGGGTCCGGGAGACGACTGGCGCGAAGTGACAGACTGGGCTGGGTTGATGGTTGCCCTGAGCGGATTCCGCCGTCCCTTCTTCACCCTGGGGCGCGAGGTGCTGGCGCATCTGGACGCGGTACCGGACGGACAGTTCTGGACGGTGCGTGTACTCGACGCGTATCCCGACGCTCCTCGTGCCCGGGTCATCGGCGCACGCGGGCCATTCCTTCTGGAAGAGGAGCGCGCGCTGTTCGCCGCTGAAAGTTTCGACGTACTGATCAGCAAGAATAGCGGGAGCATCGCTACCGAGCCCAAGCTGCAGGTGGCTCGCGAGTACGGCCTTCCAGTACTGTTGTTGGCCCGGCCGAGCCTGCCGGAGGTGGAGCGACAGTTTGATTCCGCCGAGGCCTTGTGGAAGGCACTTGCACCGTTGCTACTTTGACTTAGCACTACAGTTGCATATTTAGCCTTCATATGCCTTGCTTGATGTATTCCCTTGCCTGGGAGAGAGCGGATGACCAGTGCATCGATCGAGACAACCCTGGAGCTATGGGCTTCATCGCTACGCGAAGTCAAGGCGCGTATGCGCCCTCTGTTTACCCAGGAGCGAGTGGCGGCCTCTGTCGGCTTGTTCCTCGATGGCCTGCTGGGCAACGAGCCCCGCAAGACCGGCTGGATGCGTGCCGAGGCCGCCCGGTGATCCGGGCCCCTGGCGTCAGCAGGCCATTCTCGGCCGCGGCCGCTGGGAGGCCGATGCCTTGCGTGATCTGGTGCGTGACTACGTGCTGGAGCATCTGGCCGACGACGAGGCCGTCCTGGTTCTGGACGAGACCGGCTTTCTCAAGCAGGGCCACGCCTCCTGCGGCGTGGCCCGCCAGTACACCGGGTCGGTCGGCAAGATCACCAACTGCCAGATCGGTGTCTTCGCGGCCTATGTCTCGCGTCACGGGCATGCCTTCATCGACCGGGCGCTGTATCTGCCCAAGGTCTGGACGGATGACCCTGAGCGCCTGGCAGCCGCCCATGTACCGGAGGGCATCGGATTTTTAACCAAACCCCGGATGGCCCAGGACATGATCGAGCGGGCCATCGAGGCGAACACGCCTTTTGCCTGGGTGGCTGCCGACAGCGTCTATGGCGTGAGTCATCTCGAGACCGCCCTGCGATGTGCCGGGAGAGGCTACGTGCTGGGTGTCAAGGGCGCCCATACCGTCAAGGCCTGGGCCAGGTGGGCTCATCTCACTTCAAAAATGCAACTGTAGTGCTAAGTTGGTCTGGGGAAATAGAGATACGTGAGGATGATTCCTGCGGGGCATTTTTCCGGCGATAATCGCGCCGGGGTTCGTGCAAATCCGCTGCCGAGACGCCTTGGCGTCCGAGATGGCCTGCGGGATAATGCATGCCTTCAAGGAAGCCGTAACGGATACGCCCGCTTGGATACGAACAGCTTCTCGAAGCCGAAATGCGCGAAGCCTTGGGGCTTGCGCCCGCAAAACCAGCTCCCGAAAAATCCAAACAGTGCCCGTCCTACATCTGGGTGGAGCTGAGCGTTCGCAAGCGCAACGGCGGTCCTGCCTTTCGTTTCGAGCACAAGTCCCGCTCGCTCAGCACGCTGGAGGCCCAGCTCGAGGCCGAAAAGATCGTGCGCAAGAAGGGCTGGGAAGTCTGGGCCGTGCTGGATGTGCGCCAGGTTTCCGAATAAGCCTGAAGCCCGGGCACCCCGAGAATCCCAAGTCGAGGGGCAGAGGGCATCTACAATGCCGGCCCAAGCCTCTGGTGCAGGTCGGGGAAAAGTTGCTGTGCGAACCATACCGGCAGAGCGGGAAAAATCTCCCTCGCTTTGGGCGTAGGGCTGTCGACCAGCCCCAGCTCGACGAGTTTCCTGAGCTGATCGGTCGCCGTCCGCTCGCCAAGGCCGGTGAAAACCTTGAAGTCGGCTCGGCCGACCTTGCCTTGGGTGAGCAGGACATGCAGCGCACGGGCGACCTCCGGCTTGACTCCCGCCGAGCTGATCCGGGGTTCCCAGGCGAAAATCTTCTCCAGGCGTTCGCGCATCTGGCCGACCCGCATCGCGGCCTCGATGTAGCGCATCTGATCGAGGCAAGTGTCCAACATGAAACCCACGAACTCGAACAGGCCGGCCTGGGTGAGCTGGCCTCGCCCATCCAGATCGCCCCGGCGCGGCTGATCGGCATTGGCGAGTCGGGCGTAATACTGCTCCTGCTGGCGGGCCAAGCCGCGGGAGAGCGACCATAGCGGCGAGGAGAGATTCAGCTTGTGCAACTGGAGATACGTCAGGAGGCGCACCACGCGCCCGTTGCCGTCGGCGAAGGGGTGAACCCATGCCAGCCGGTGGTGATACGCCATGGCCGCCAGGAGACGTGTGCGAGCGTCCGCCGGGCTGCCATAGACCTGCTGCATCCGGTTGAGCATCGGCGTGACCGCCGCCCAGGCCGGAGCCGCATGCTGGCCGACCATCACATCCCGCTCGGCGGCATCGCGCAGTTGGCCGGGGACGAGGCGGTCACCATCGGCAAGGCGTAGCTGTTCCTCGGTGGCCGACTCGAACAGCCGGCGGTGTATTCGAGCTGCGAAACTGGGGGAGAAAAACTCTCTCCACGGTACTGTGCTGTGCCGTGAGATGGCGCGTTCGAATGCCTCCTGGGCTCCGATGTGTGCCACCGCCAGCTCCGTCAGCTCTTTGCGACTGCGCTTTGGCGCGTGAGGCGCCAGGCTGACCGGCTCGGTGAATTGGCCCTCGATTAGGTTGCTGTAGAAGCTGCTGGTCACCCGCAGCAGGCCACCCACGCAGGTAGTGGTCTCAGGAGGAAGCATCCCTGCCAGCTTGCCCGCTTGGTAGGGAAGATGCTCGGCCATGCTCAGGATCTCGGACGGGAAATCGGACGGCAGCAGCGGCTCAAGCCAATGCGTCCCGGTCACCAGCTGCATGATATGGCACCTCTTTTTGCGGATATTTTTGCAGAAATTAAAAAGCTCTAAAAGACGTGTAATTTAAGCATTTATTTACAAATAATGGGTCGGAAGATTACTGCTGTATGCGGAAATTATTGCGGATATTTCTGCGAAGTTTTGGCCCGTTTTTTGGGGGATGGGCTGAGTGGCCTTCCTTGCAGGGATCAGGCGGCTCAGTGCTGCCGCAGCGGGTAGGGAGAGGGAAAGGAAAGGCCACCACAGGTACCCTTCCTACAGAGGTCCAGGCCTGTTCCGCCTCCTCACGGAGGATCTCCCTGATGGAGGAACTATCGAGCTGCTGGGAACCACGGGAGAAAAGATCCTCCCCGGCGGCCCGCCCACCGGGCCTGCTCGAGCGTAGTTCGCAAAAGGCCCGCACGGGGCGGGCTTCTCCTGCTTGCAGTCGCCGGCTAGACGAACCCGGCCTGGCGCGCGGCTCTACGAAGTAGGCCGGGTTGCAAGCGATCCACCGTCTCAAATGCTCGAACGAATCCTTGGCCCACGGGCATTCATGGTTGGCGAACGCCTGAAGTGCGATCCCATGACGTGTCCCCATCACCCGGCCGCAGGCACGGGTATGCTCCGCCGACTGCTCCTGCGAACCAGCCATGCCAGCGGTGCTTGTGCGAGTACCACCAGCGCGACGCCTGCCCAGGGCGTCAGCGCCATGTGGTCACGTGCCACCATGGCGCTGCCCAGCGTCTCGCCCAGAGTAATGCCCAGGTTGAACGCCGAGATGTTCAGCGCCGAGGCGAAGTCCACCGCCCGGGGTGCGTCGCGCTCGGCGGTGGCGAGCATGCCGGCCTGGAAGCCCGGTGACATGCCGAAGGCGAGCGCGCCCCAGACGAACAGCAGCGCCACCATCGGCAGCTTATAGGGCATCAGCAACGCCAGTGCGACCAGAGTGACGAGCAGTGCGGGAGATCGGCGTGCCCTCGGTGACAATGAGCCCGGCACTGGCGCGCTGGCTGTGGTAGAGGACATTCAGCGCATTCGGAATGCCGTCCGGATTGCGCGCACGGGTCATCGGCGCCATCACGATGCGATTACGCAGGCGCAACGGGCCGAGGTCGTAGGGTATCGAACAAGATGCTCATGGGATGCACAGGTTCCTGTTCAATAGCCGTCAGGGGGTCTTCGCCGGATGGCCGCTCAACGACAGGCGCCACAACTCGTAACGCTCCTCGCCGCGCTTGACCGCGCCGGCGAAGTGCTGGTTCAGGCTGCTGGAGGTGAAGACCAGGTCGCCATCGGGTAGAAACGCGGGCGTATCCGGCCAGTGCACGCCCTCGTCTGAGGCGATCAGCGACATCGTCTTGGTGCGCGGTTCGTACTTGACGATGCCGTTGCGGGTGACGTCGGTGATGTAGAGCCCGCCCTGGGCGTCGGTGACGATGCCGTCAGTATTGCCGCCCACGGCACCGAGATCCTGCACGGCTTCGGCGATCTGCGCGTCGCTGGCATCGGCCTTGCGCAGGATCGCGGTCGGCAGCGAATGGGCGCGCGTTCCGGTCGTCACTGTCCAGTACAGGGTGCTGCCGTCCGGCGACAGGCCGATGCCGTTGATGCCGATCAGCAGAGGTTTGCCCGGCCACACCTCGGCGCCGTGGGAAACGACTTTCACGCCGGGTTCGACTTGCAGGCTCGGATGCCGGTCCAGCACGCGCCGGGTCTTGCCCGAAGCGAAATCCGCCACGATCAGGCCCACCCGGTTGTTCGGGGCGCTGCGCGAACCGCTGTCGGAGATGTAGGCCACGCGGCGGCGCTCATCGACGACGATGTCGTTGAGGAAGCTGCCCTTGCGGTCGGCCACGCCGTCCAGCGCGATGCGCTTGACCGTGCGTCCGGACTTCAGGTCCAGCACCAGCACCTTCTGCGAACCGGCCGGCGCCTCGGCTTCGCCGGCGACGACGCCCATGTCCAGCGCCCACAGCCAGCCGTTCCTGCGGTCCACGTGGAAGCCGAGCACGTTGCGCAGGCTCTGCTCCGGCGCGGCCGTCACGGCGTTGCCCTGCGTGGACGGGAACGCGGTCAGTCGCGCCGGGCCGGTCTTGGCGCTGGTGTCGAGGATGCTCAGCGTCGCCGGCGCACCAGCGGAGACCAGGCGCGGCGTGCTCACGTAGGCCGTGCCCTGGGCGTCGAAGTGCAGGCCGGCGATCGGCGCGCTCACCGATGCGGCGAACGGCGCCGGGTCCGCGCCGTTGTTCGGCGCATCCCAGCTCACGCCGGCATAGCTGCGCCAGCGTTGCAGCGGCAGGGTGTCCGCGGCGCTTGCGCTGTTCGACAGGGTGACGAGGGTCGCCAGCGCGAGGGCGGCGAATCGATGGCTGCGATTGAACATGATGGTGTCCGATGTCATGGATGAAGGGGGGCGCGCTCAGGCCACCTGATGCAGGTGCAGCAGTTCGAAGGCGCCGATCAAATGCCCCGCGTTGGCGCGGAAGGCGTCCATGTGCGGGCTTCGCATGTGGCGCTCCCAGGAGACGCGGTCGCGCCAGCGTTCAAAGAACACGACCTTGCCCGGCTCGCTGATCGATTCATGCAGTTCGTAGCTGAGGCAGCCGGGCTGTACGCGGGCGATGGCGACCAGTTCCGCCTGGGCCTTGACTAGGGCGGTTTCGTGGCCGGGCTTGGCCTGCACGAGCGCAACGACGACGAGAGGTGACGACATGGCGTTCTCCGGATCAGAGGATGGAGCGGAAGGTGCCGCCTTCGACGCGCACCGCCGCACCGTTGGAGGCGGCGCCGAGCGGGCTGGCCAGCAGCGCGACCATCGCCGCGATCTCGTCGGACTCGATCATCCGGGCGATCAGCGAACTGGGGCGGTAGGTCTGGAAGAAGTGCGACTCGATTTCCGCATCGCTCATGCCCGGGCGCGGCGCCGTCTGGCGCAGGTACTCGACGATGCCCTCGGAGCGGGTGGCGGCCGGCAGCACGCTGTTGACGGTGACGCCGGTGCCCTTGGTCAGCTCGGCCATGCCGCGCGAGACGGCCAGCTGCGCCGACTTGCTGACGCCGTAATGCACCATGTCCGGCGGCGTGAACGCGCCGACTTCGCTGGAGACGAAGATCACCCGGCCCCAGTTCTTCTCCAGCATGCGCGGGAAGTAGTGGCGCGACAGGCGCACGCCCGACATCACGTTGACGTCGAGCATGCGCAGCCAGTCTTCGTCGCTGATTTCGGCGAAGGGCTTGGCCTCGTAATAGCCGAGGTTGTTGATGAGGATGTCGGTGTCCGGCTGCGCTGCGATCAGTTGGGCCGCGCCCTGGACGTTGCTCTGGTCGGACACGATAGCGGTGATGCGGCTGCCAGGGGCGGCCGCGGCGATTTCCGCCACGGCGGCATCCAGCTTGTCGCGGCTGCGTCCGGTAATGGTGACCGCTGCGCCTTCGCTGGCCAGAGTGCGGGCAATGGCCAGGCCTATGCCGGCGGTGGCGCCGGTGACGATGGCGGTTTTGCCGTTCAGTTGCAGGTCCATGGGATTTCCTCGGGATGTGTTTGCCCAAGCGCCCTCGGTGCGGGCGCTGTCGTGGCGTTGCTTCAGGTCAGGGGCTTTGGTGCCGGATCAAGCCTGCGCCGGCTGGCCGAGCAGCAGGTCGCGGATCGCCGCGCCGACGCCGGAGGCCGACTGCGGGTTCTGGCCGGTGACCAGGCGGCCATCGACGACGACTTTGGCCGTCCAGTCCGCGGCCGGGTGGTGCTGCGCGCCGCGCTGGGTCAGGGTGCTGGTGAGCAGGAAGGGTACGACCTGGTCGAGCTTGACCGCGCGTTCCTCATCGTCTGTGAAGGCACTGAGGTTCTTGCCGGCCACCAGGTAGGCGCCGTTGCTCAGGGTGACGTTGACCAGGGCCGCGGGGCCGTGGCACACCGCCCCGACCACGCCGCCGGCTTCGTAGATCTCGCGGGTCACCCGCGCTACATCGGGGCTGTCGGGGAAGTCCCACATCGCGCCGTGGCCGCCGGCGAAGAAGATGGCCGAGTACTTCGACGGATCGACCTCGCCCAAGCGCTGGGTGTGGCGGATGGCGTCGCGGAAGGCGCTGTCGTTCCAGTAGCGCGCGTTGATTGTGTCGTCCAGGTTCAGGCCGTCGACCGGCGGTTCGCCGCCCTGGATCGAGGCGAACTCGACCGGGATGCCGGCGGCTTGCAGTACAGCCAGGGGGTGGGTGACTTCCCCGAGATAATAGCCGGTCGGCTGACCAGTGCTGCCCTTGGTGCCGTGGCTTGTCAACACGAACAGCACGGGCTTCGCGGGGTGATGAGTGGAGGTCTGGCTCATGGCAGTAACCCTGTGGAGAGGAGTGTGGCTACTTTATTCGGCACTTTTCAGGCGATAAACTGCCAGAGCAGAAAAAATTCTGTTCTTTTGAGGACAAGATGGGCCGAAAATTCGATTACCTGGGGGACGTGGAAGCCTTCATTGCCGTGGTCGAACACGGCTCTTTCACCGCCGGCGCCGTGGCGCTCTCGACCACGCCCTCTGTATTGAGCCGGGCCATCACGCGCCTGGAAACGCGCCTGGGACGGCAATTGCTGCAACGGACCACGCGCCGCCTTGGCCTGACTGAGGCCGGGCGGCTGTACCTGGAGCAGGCGCGTTCGGCCTTCACCCTGCTCGACGATGCCGAGCGCGAGGTGCAGGGCCAGGAGGGCGAGTTGGCCGGACGCGTGCGGTTGAGCGTGCCGACCACCTACGGGCACTACCGTCTGCCGCCGTTGCTGGCGCGCTTCGCCCGGCAATACCCGCGCGTCCAGGTGGAGCTGAACATCACCAACCGCAATGTTGACCTGGTTGCGGAAGGCTTCGATCTCGCCATCCGCCTCGGTCATCTGCCCGACAGCGGTCTGGTGGCGCGCAAGTTGGAGGATGCGGCACTGCTCCTAATCGCATCGCCCGAATACGTCCGGCGAGCCGGCACGCCGCAGACACTGGAGGAATTGCGGCAGCACGTGTGCCTGCCATTCGTGATGCCGCGGACCGGCCGCCTCGCCCCCTGGGTATTCCGCGATGGCGAGCGGGACATCGACTGGCTGCCCAGTTCGTCCATCGAGATTTCGGACGATGTGCTGGGCGTGGTTTCGCTGGCCGAACAGAGCCTCGGCATTTGCCAGAGCTACGACTTCATCGTCCGCGAGCGGATGGAGCGCGGTCGCCTGGTGGAACTGCTGCCGCAGCTACGCGGACGTACGCGACCCTTCTCCGTGGTGTATGCGCCACATCGTCGCCAATCCGCTGCGACTCGGGCCTTGATCGACCTGCTGACGACGAATGCGATTTCGGATGAGAATAGTGCTGGAAGCATGTTTTCATAGGTAGCCCCTGCGGGAAGACTCGCTATGAGTCCATTTCACGCCTTGGCGAACAGGTAGGCGTTGTGCGGCTTCGCCGCACCAAAGACGGCCACCACCCTGGCCAGCGCCGTTTCCGTACCGGCCCGCATGTCCAGCGGTTCGCTGGCGAGCCAGATGGCATCAACACGGATCATTGCACTATCTCGCGCACGAACCGGGCATACCCCTCTGCATCGCCCGCAGGCCAGTGAACGGTCAAGGTTGTGCGCCGATGGGGATATCGATGCGAATGTCCGCGCGGGAGGCATATCCGGCCCGCACGGGCGCATCCAGTGCAAGCGGGATGAACGCCGGCAGGGTCTCAACCTGGCTGCGTGCCGTGCGTATCCATTTATGGACAATATTGGTGTTGATGCCGTGGCTCAATGCCACGCTGGCGACGGAGGTGCCGGGCAGGCTGCACTCCTGCACGACCTGCGCCTTGAAGGCCTTGGAATAAGAACGTCGCTGCATGATTCCCCGCTTGAAAGCCTTGAAATGGTATCCACCATAAATAGGTGGGCACCATCTCTTAGCCCCGCGGAGTCACGCCAGATGGGATGCCCGGACGGTTACGCCCGGTCTCCTGCGGCGCAGCGTCTTGCCAGTCGCCCTCGGTCCCCCCACGCCACCACGGCTCCACCGCCTCGATCCGGGCCGGCTCGACCGGCTGTGGCATCACCAGCCCCCCGAGGCGTGCGCCAGCAGCACGTCCGCTGGCTGGGACCATGAGTGCATCGCCAGGTTGAAGGTGCCCCAGTGCTCCGGCAGGAAACGCCCGCTGCCCAGTTGCTCCCGGCGGCGCTGCTGGGGTTTGCCGTGGCGGTGCTGGCCTACAACATCTTGGCGGTGCTCAAGCGCAGCGTGGAACAGGCACATCGTGAACAGCTTCCCGAGGGCTGGGAGGCTTCTCCCTACCACCTGGCGGTCCAGGTCAGAAGCCGTTACGAGGGGATGCTCATCGCGCTGCCGGTGGAGCACTGGCCCGCCTGGGCCGACGATTCGGCCAACACACTGGCACAGCGCCTGTTGGAATTGGCACGACATATCAAGCCCAGCCAGGTGGCCACCAGCAAGTGCGGCCCCAAGGTGGATAAGCCCAAGACCTGGGTCGATGCCGCGACGGCTCGCGCTCATGTCTCCACCGACCGCCTCATCAAGGCCTCGAAAAGCAAAAGACCTTGAAAGGGGTGCCATTTAAGCCCCGCACGGTGGTTAGCTGTGCTTTGGTGTGTATTGTGTGTGCCCGTCGTGCGCCGGTGTGTATAATGCACACTATGCAGCGCGAGGAGGCGATGATGCGAAGTCGGGAAGTGATCGAGCTGCTGGAGGCGGATGGTTGGTACGAAGTGGCGGTGAAAGGTAGTCCACCACCAGTTCAAGCATCCGACCAAGCCGGGGAGGGTGACGGTTCCGCACCCGAAATCGGATCTGCCGAAAGGCACCTGGCAGAGCATCCTGAAACAAGCCGGCCTCAAGTGAGGCCGATTACACCACCCAAGAGGGGGCGCATATGAAATATCCCGTCGTCATCCACAAAGAGCAGAGCAGCGACTACGGCGTGACCGTACCGGACGTGCCAGGCTGCTTCTCGGCCGGCGAGACGATGACCGAAGCGCTGGAGAATGTCCGTGAGGCGCTGGAGTTGCATTTCGAGGGGCTGCTGGCCGATGGCGAGCCGCTGCCGCAGCCGCAGGAGATCGATGTGCACGCGGCGAACCCGGACTATGCCGGCGGCGTGTGGGCGCTGGTCGACTTCGATGTGATGCCCTATCTGGGGAAGGCAGTGCGCTTCAACGCCACGCTGCCGGAGCACCTGCTGGCGCGGATCGATGCCTACGTGAAGGCCCATCCGGAGCAGAAGAGCCGCTCTGGATTTCTGGCTGAGGCGGCGCTGCGGGTGTTGCAGCACGCTTGAAGGAAAAGCTCGCCAGCGAGGGAGTGAGGGTGAACCAGACTGCACTTTGAGCGGCCATTCCATAGTGCCGAGCGCCTGCTACCTTCGAGAAAACGAGACGCCAAGGAGGGCGCCGATGGTTATGGAGATCGTTGCTGTGGTCGTGGTGCTAGCATGCTGTCTTGTGGTGTTTCTGCTGCGGCCGGGGGATGATTCGAGGCGGCAGGATCTTGAGGCCAGCCTGGATGCCGTCGACGACAATGGCCTGTTTTCTGGCTGGGACGAGCTCTCGCCATCTGAGCGCACGAGACGCCTGAGCATGTATCAGCGGAGGGTGCTGGTGCGGCACGCCGAGCAGGAAAGAGAGTGGCTACGGGCCAGGTTGAGGGATATTGCGAAGGGATAGCGGGACGCAGGTTGGCTTTGCCGGGCCCAGGCTGCACAGTTCCGCATGTTTTCCTGACTTCTCGTGGCGCTATTTGCGAAGCATCACAAGGTTAAGAAGATGCCGGCTGATCGCGCAGAACGCGCCGGTGCCGAAGCTCGGCTAAGACCTCGAACGCGGTTCGACTCCGCTTCTCATTAAACGCAGGCAAGCAGAAACTATGGCTCCATTGGTTTGTTTTTCGGACATTGGAGTCTATGTTTTTTTGAAACCGTTTTCATCAAAAGCAGGCAATCCCATGGCCTTCCTATCCCGTCGACATTTCAATCGAATGCTTTCCGGTCTTGGCCTGATGATTCCCGGCCAAGCGCTGTTCGCGGCCGCCACCAGCCACGCAGGCGGCACGCCCCCCGAGACCTTGCTGCTATCGCGCAATGACTGGATCCCCAACAACGATCGTCTGCCAGTGCTGGTGTACCGTGGCGTATTCGCCGCGAACAGTAGCGATCTGGCGGCGGACTTCGAAGCGCTATTCGAGCGGACAGGCTGGCCGCCGCGCTGGCACGCTGGCCTCTACGCCTATCACCATTACCATTCGACCGCCCATGAGGTACTGGGCATCGCCAGTGGCTCGGCGCAGCTGATGCTCGGCGGTCCTGAAGGCCGTACTGTGCAGATCAGTGCCGGGGATGTCGTGCTCTTGCCTGCCGGCACCGGGCACTGCGAACTCGCCTCGACCGACGATTTCCTGGTCGTCGGTGGCTACCCGCCGGATCAGCGGGTGGACAACTGCCGCAAGGCGCCTTCGCCGGCGGTCCTGCAACAAATCCGCCAGCTGCCATTTCCGGACAGCGATCCGGTCGCCGGCAGAAACGGCCCGCTGACACACCTCTGGCAGCAGGCTTGAGGTGATACAACACAGGTGCTTGGCAGTCGCCACTCTTTCGGTGACAGGTACTCGCCCGAGCCTGCAGGCAGAGCTCTTGTTTCGCGATCTCAGAACAGCGAGAGCGGATAGCTGACGATCAGCCGGTTGTCGTCGAACTTGTTGTTGGCGCC
Organism: Azotobacter chroococcum; assembly: GCF_002220155.1. Classification (NCBI taxonomy): domain Bacteria; kingdom Pseudomonadati; phylum Pseudomonadota; class Gammaproteobacteria; order Pseudomonadales; family Pseudomonadaceae; genus Azotobacter; species Azotobacter chroococcum. Next base: position 54,710 of record NZ_CP011836.1, read on the forward strand.
CCAGTCGCGGCGCACTGTCGAGTTCCGCCAGCGCAGGCTCAGGGCCTTCAGCGGGCCGCTCTGCACCACGTAGCTGAGCTGGGTCTCGCGGTTCCATTCCTCGCCGTCGTCGATGTTGCCGACGTGCACGTTGGTGCCCTTGAGGTAGCGGGTCATCAGCGTCAGCCCAGGGATGCCCAGGGTGGCGAAGTCGTAGTCGTAGCGCAGCTGCCAGGAGCGCTCGCGGGCGTTGTCGAAGCTGCCGTTGTAGGTGTCGTTGGCCGCCGTGCCGCCGCTGGTGCCGTTGACCCGCAGCCACTTGTCGTCGCCGGTGACCCGCTGCAGGCCGAGGTAGAGGACGTGCGCGCCGTGCTTCAGCGAGAACAGCCCGGAGAGCAGCTTGTTGTCCAGCTCGCCGGCCTGGGCGCTGCCGTCTTCCTCGCCGTCGAAGTAGCCAAGGTTCGCGCCGAGGCTCCAGTCCTTGCCCAGCGGCTGGGTGTGGGTGAGCTGGAAGTAGCGCTGCTTGTAGATGTCTTCGAGCTGGCCGAACCAGGCACCGACCAGCGTGCGGTTGTCGTTGAAGGCGTATTCGGCGCCGGCGAAGCTGAAGCGGTCGGAGGTGACGCTGGAATTGCCGACCCAGCTCATGTCATTCAGGCTGCTGTCGTCGCGCGGGCTGTTGCCGCGAAAGCGTCCGCCGTAGACCGTCAGGTTCCTGACCTCCTTCGAGGTGAGCATGCCGCCCTGGAAGGTCTGCGGCAGCGAGCGGCCGTCGTCGGAGCGCAGGATCGGCAGCGCCGGCGACCACTCGCCGGCCTTCACCTCGGTCCTGGAAAAGCGCAGCTTGCCGGCCACGGCGAGGCGGCCGAACTGGTCGGCTGGCTCGCCGTCCTTGCCGACGGGGAGCAGCTGGGTGCCGCTGGTGCCCTTGCCGCCGTCGAGCTTGACCGACCAGAGGCCGAGCACGTCGATGCCGAAGCCGATGGGCCCTTCGGTGTAGCCCGACTGCAGGTCGAGGATGAAGCTCTGTGTCCATTCCTCGGCCTTGCTGCGGGTAGCGCTGTCTTCGACGAAATTACGATGAATATAAAAATTGCGCAGGGTCAGGGTGCCCTGGCCGTCTTCCAGGAAGTCGGCCTGGACAGGCTCGCCGGGAAGCAAGCCAGCGATAACCAAGAGCAGTGCGGAAGCGAGGAGGCCGGAGCGCGAGGAGTCATTCCTGTTCTTCAGCATTATCGTGATGTTCCAGTGCGGGTTCGATGACGAAAAAAAGCTCGAGCGATCCCCTCCGCGGTGGCGGATATGTTGTGCGGCAGGGAAAGGCCCGACAGTTGCTGCCGGAGCCGTGGTCGAGCGCGAAGCGCTCCGGACGCCCGGCCGGACGCCCGGAAGCCGCCTCAGTGCTGCGGCGCTAGCGCCGTATGGGGATCGGGGATCTGCCCCAAGGCCGGCACGTCGAGCTCCTCGCGCAGATACCCGACCTGCTCGGCGCTCACCGGCGGCGCCTGGTTACCCCAACTGGTGCGGATGAAGTTCACTACGTCGGCAACCTGCTGGTCGTTGAGCCGCCAGCTGAACGGCGGCATAGTGAAGGTCGAGGGCGCTTGATGGGTGGCCGGCAGGGTGTCGCCCTTGAGCACGATGTGGATCAGCGAGGTGGCGTCGTCGCCGTTGACCACCGGGTTGCCGGCCAGCGCCGGGAACACCCGGACGTAGCCCTGGCCGTCGGTGCGGTGGCAGGCTGCGCAGTTGTCGACGTAGAGCGCCGCGCCGGTCTTGCTGTCGTCGCCGTGATACAGCGCCTTGCTCACCTTGTCGTCGTAGGCGTATGCCGGTTCGCCGGGATTGCTCGCCGGCAGCGACTTCAGGTAGCGGGCGATGGCGGTGAGGTCCGCATCGGTCATGTATTGCATGCTGTGCACCACCACTTCGGACATGCCGCCGAACACCGCCGTGCGGTTGGTGCGCCCGGTGCGCAGGAACTGCACCAGCTCGGCCTCGCTCCAGCTGCCGATGCCGGTCCGATGGTCGCCGCGCAGACTCTTGGCGATCCAGCCCTCCAAGGGCGCGCTGCCAGCCAGGAAGTCCGGGCCGTCGCTGGCGCTCAGGGCCTTCTCCTGCATACCGATGCCGCGCGGAGTGTGGCAGGCGCCGCAGTGGCCGAGCCCGTCGACCAGGTAGGCGCCACGCTCCAGCAGCGGGTCCTGGCCCTTGGCAGGCGCCGCGCCTTGGCCCCCGGCCGGCACGAAGTCCTTCACCGCGGGCGCGAAGGCCCAACGCCAGAAGGTCAGCGGCAGGCGCATCGACAGCGGCCATGGGATAGCGCTGTCTTTGTTGGCCTGCCGAACCGGTGCGACGCCCTGCATGAAGTAGGCGTAGAGCGCGCGCATGTCCGGCTCGGTAACCCGCGCGTAGGACGGATAGGGCATGGCCGGATAGAGGGTATAGCCCTGCTTGGCGATGCCGTGGCGTACCGCCAGGTCGAAGTCCTCGAAGCTGTAGGCGCCGATGCCGCTCTCCCGGTCCGGAGTGATGTTGGTGGAATACAGAATGCCGATCGGCGTCTCCATCGGCAGGCCGCCGGCGAACGGCTGGCCGCCCTTGGCGGTGTGGCAGGCCACGCAGTCGCCGGCGCGGGCCAGGTACTCGCCTTTCTTCAGTAGTTCCGGGTCGGCCGTCTCGGCGGCCGCGGCACCGAGCGTGAACAGGGCCGACAGGCCGAACAGGTATGGGGTCAGTTTCATCGTCGCGCTCCTCACGCCTGGACCAGCGGGCCGGGGTTCTTCAGGTACTGCTCGCGGATCGCCTTAGCCGACCAGTAGGCCAGCGCCGCCACCAGGCCGGTGGGGTTGTAGCCGGTGCCCTGGGGGAACGCCGAGGCGCCGATGACGAAGACGTTGTGCACGTCCCAGCTCTGCAGATAGCGGTTGACGGCGCTGGTCTTCGGGTCGCTGCCCATGATCGCGCCGCCGAGCAGGTGGGTGGTCTGGTAGACGCGGGTGTTGAAGTGGTCGCCGAAGTTCTTGACGTGGACGGCGATGGCCTTGGGATTCATCGCCTCGGCAATCTTGCGCATCTGCTCGGTGACGTAGCGCGTCATCTTGTACTCGTTTTCCTTCCAGTCGAAGGTCATGCGCAGCAGCGGCTGGCCGTAGGCGTCCTTGTAGGTGGGGTCGAGGTCCAGGTAGTTGTCGCGGTAGCTCATGTTGCTACCGTGGGCGTCCATCGACAGGGTGTGGGTATAGGCGTCCTTCGCCGCCTGCTTCCAGCCGCTGCCCCAGCTCGGCGCGCCGGGCGGCAGGCTCAGGCCGCGGATCGGCTTGCTGCCGGCCTGGTTGACCCAGAACGGCGAACCACCGACGAAGCCTAGCGGGCCGTGGTCGAAGTTGTCGGCGTTGAAGTCGTCCACCGCCACGCCGCCGCCACCGGTGCCGATGAAGGGGTTGGTATGCACATCGCGGTCGAAGAAGGCCTTGATGGTGGCCATGTTCTGGTAGGCGAAGTTCTTGCCCACCACGCCTTCGCCGGTGCGCGGGTCGTACGGCTTACCGATCCCGGATAGCAGCATCAGGTGCACGTTGTGGAACTGGAAGGCGCTGACGATCACCAGATCGGCCGGCTGGACGATCTCGCGGCCCTGGGCGTCGACGTAGGTGACGCCGGTGGCGCGCTTGCCGTCGCTGTCCAGGTTGACCCGAAGCACGTTGCTGTTGACGCGCAGCTCGAACAGTTCGCTCTGCTTCAGCGCCGGCAGGATGTTCAGGTTCGGGGAGGCCTTGGAATACATGTAGCAGGCATAGCCGCTGCAGAAGCCGCAGAAGTTGCACGGGCCCATCTGCACGCCGTAGGGGTTGGTCCAGGGACCCGAGGCGTTGGCCGCGGGCATGGCGTAGGGGCGCATGCCGACTTCCTCGGCCGCCTTGCGGAACAGCTGGGCGGAGTAGACGTCCTTCAGCGCGGGCAGCGGGAAGTGGTCGGAGCGGTCCGGGGCGAAGGGATTGCCATCGCCGACCACCTGGCCCTTGACCTTGTAGGCGGTGCCGGAAGTGCCGAAGACCTTCTCGGCGAAGTCGAAGTGCGGCTCCAGTTCCTCATAGCTGACGCCGTAGTCCTGGATGGTCATGCCTTCGGGGATGAAGCCCTTGCCGTAGCGCTCCTCGTAGTGACTGCGCAGGCGCAGCTCCTCCGGCATGATGCGAAAGTGCACGCCGGACCAGTGCAGGCCGGCGCCGCCGACGCCGTTGCCGGGCAGGAAGGCGGAGAGCTGGCGATAGGGCAGCGCGGTGTCGTTGACTCCGTGGCGGATGCTCACGGTGCTCTTCGACAGGTCCTGGAACAGCTTGCCGCGGCTGTTGTAGGTCAGCTCGTCGAGGGTGTTGGGGTAGGCGCCATCGGGATAGGTGTCCTGGTGCGGGCCGCGCTCCAGGGCGACCACCTGCAGGCCCGCCTCGGTCAGCTCCTTGGCGAGGATCGAGCCGGCCCAGCCGAAGCCGACCACCACGGCGTTCACGGGTTTGAGTGTCGTCGCCATGTTCAGCCCCTCTCTCCGGAAATCGAAACCGGCGGGAAGGGATACTTCTCGCCACGGTCCACCCAGTCCATGAAGTCGGCGCGGGCGCCGGGGAAGCCCACCAGCTTCCAGCCGACCAGGCCGCGGTTGCCGCCGTGGATCGGGTCGGCGAAGAAGCCCTCGCGGGTGTTCTGCCAGAGCTGGCTGAACAGCAGGGTGGACGGCAGATCCTGCAGGTCGAGGTGACCGCCTTCCAGCTGACGCAGCAGATCGTCCTGGCCGGCCGGCTCCAGCTCGGCGAAGACCTTGCCGTGCTGGCTCTGGCACCAGCGATCCAGCGCGGCGATGCCGATGCGGTAGATGTCACGCGGCACCAGCTTCAACTGGTGGCCGAACTCCGGCGCGGCGTCAGCGGAGAAGGGCGCCTGCATGTACCAGAGGTTGCCGTGGCCGTAGGCGGTTTCCAGCTGGCGGTCGATGAACTCCGGCACGCCGGCCTCGACTGCGCCGGGGCCGTTGGCATCGCTGGGAATCAAGCGGGCCACTGCGGCGTTGACGAAGGCCCACTCGGCGGCGGTGAAGAAGCGCGGCCGGTAAGGGTTCTGCAGGGTGGGGGCGGCCTGGCTGGCGGCCGTCGTCGCTACGCCATAGCCGGCCACGGTGATCGCCGGAATCACGGCCAGGGTTTTACGCAGGAAGTCGCGTCGGCCATTGAAGGCTTTGTCGTCGGGCATGGGACACCTCATTGCTCGCGGTAAATCCCAGTCGCGGTCTGGACTGGTCAAGTTGAACGAACTCGTTGCGCATCCCTGCATGACGAAAGGTTTCAGCCAGGAAACGGCGCGGCGCGGCCCGCTGACCGCGTGCGCACTGTTTCCGATAGAGATCCTTGGTAGCTCCGCCGCGCGACGCTCGTTCTGGAAGGAACGGATTGGCCCGGAGGCCCCGTCGGTTAGCTCGCCCACGGCACGCCGCAGCGCTGCTGCGCGGTTCTCGCCGCGAGCGTGCCGATAGCCGGGGGCGAAAACGGATTTTCCAAGTGGGCCGTACAGCATCCGCAGCGGGCCGTGGCGGATGCCGCGTCGCCAAAAGCGCTCTAGCCGCAGACGAACAGGCGATGATCGTGCATGGATCTGAGCCTCTTCTTTCTGGCAGCGGAGGCTTCGTCCAGGATTGAAACCGATTTCATTGAACAATAAATCGATTTACCAAGCAACAAATTTGCCAAGATCGGCATGCCGCGCATAAATCGGCGGATGTGCCGCCCTACACAGCCAAGACAGCGCTGTCTTTGAAAAATGCTCGGAATACAGCCTTTGGGTAGCGATCGTCTGCAAAGCTGCCGTGTGGCCTGCCCATCCCCCTATGCTGATGAGAACGAAAAGAAGGGAGGCGATCGCCGATGCGCGCCATGCTGCTCGAAGCGCTCGATCAACCCCTGGTACTGCGTGAGCTGCCCGATCCGCAGCTGGGGCCGGGCGAGCTGCGCGTGCGGGCGCCGCCTGCGGGGTGTGCCGCACCGACCTGCACGTGGTCGACGGCGAACTGCCGGCGGTGCGCGTCATCCCCGGCCACGAGATCGTCGGCCGGGTGGACGCCGTCGGGCCGAGCGTCGAGGGTTTCGCGCTCGGCCAGCGGGTCGGCATCCCCTGGCTGGGGCACACCTGCGGCCAGTGCTGGTACTGCCGGCACGACGCGGAAAACCTCTGCGACGCGCCGCAGTTCACCGGTTACACTCGTCCCGGCGGCTACGCCGAACGGGGGGTGGCCAACGCCCGCTTCGCCTTCGGCCTGGGCAAGGACGGCGACGACGTGGCCCTGGCGCCGCTGCTCTGCGCTGGACTGATCGGCCGGCGCTCGCTGGTCAAGGCCGGCCCGGTCCGGCGCCTGGGCCTCTACGGCTTCGGCGCCGCGGCGCACATCGTCATGCAGGTGGCGCGCTGGCAGGGCCGCGCGGCGTACGCCTTCAGCCGGCCGGGCGACCTCGCCGCCAGGACTTCGCCCGCTCGCTCGGCACGCTCTGGGCCGTCGGCTCGGACCAGCTGTCGCCCGAGCCGCTGGATGCGGCGATCCTCTACGCGCCGGCCGGCGAGCTGGTGCCGGCGGAGCCTAGCTGTTTGGTCCCGGAAAGCACCAGAAGCCCGACATCCTGCTTCGTAGCGTCCTGCCAGTCGCCCCCGACCACCCCACGTCATCATGGCTCTACTGCCTCGACCCGGGACGGCTCGACAGGTTCGCCCAGCTGCCGCATCGCCAGCCCCTCCGAGGCTTGCGCCAGCACCACATCTGCCGGCTGGGACCAGAGGGCATCGCCAGGTTGAAGGTGCCCCAGTGCACCGGAAGGAAACGCCCACTGCCCAGCTGCACCCAGGCTCTTGGCTTGAGTGCCAGTAATCAGCGCCGGTTGCACCTTATCAGTCGGGAGCCTCCCTATCCCTGGCAGGGGAAGAGCTGGCTTGAGCCGCTGCCGCCGCCCGCGCCGATTATAATGACGTATTGCGTCATATGACGTATCGCGTTATATTCTACTCAAACTTGAGCAAGCCTGCGTGATGATCCAGTAGCGTGACAAACCCCGTACTTTCAGTGCGGGGAAGGATAGCGCGGCTGCGAAGCGGCCCTATACTCTGCCCTGTACGCAGAGCCAGTATTTTTCATGCTTAGACGCCAACCCTTCAAGTTCCGCATCGAGCCAACCGGCGAGCAGCAGCGCAAGCTGCGGCAATTCGCAGGCATGACCCGGTTCGTGTTCAACAAGGCGCTGGCACTCCAGCAGGCCAACCGAGAGGCCGGCGAGAAGTACATCGGCTATGTCCCGATGGCCAAGCAGCTCACGGCCTGGCGCAACAGCGATGAAACGCCGTGGCTGAAAGAGGCTCCAGTACATCCACTGCAACACGCCCTCAAAGACCTCGACCGGGCCTACCAGAACTTCTTCGCCAAACGCGCCGACTTTCCCCGCTTCCCGAAACAGATCAAGCTCGACCAGGGCAACCGCCGGATTTTCCTCCCGAAGCTGGGCTGGTTGCGTTACCGCCACAGCCGGCCCGTGCGCGGGACGCTGAAGAACGTCACCGTCAGCCTGAGCGCCTGCCACTGGTACGTCTCGATCCAGACCGAACGCGAGGTAGCGAGTCCGCTCCACGCCTCTCGGCTGGCGGTCGGCATCGACTTGGGCGTGGTGCGCTTCGCCACGCTCTGGGACGGCCACAAGGAAACCGTGCTGGAACCGCTGGGCAGCTTCGCCCGGCACCAGCATCGGCTGGCCAGGGCACAGCGGCAGATGGCCCGCAAGAACAAGTTCGGCCGCAACTGGCTCAAGGCCAAGGCTCGGGTCCGGCGTCTCCACCGCCAGATCGGCAACGCCCGCCACGACTACCTGCACAAAGCGTCACACGCCATCAGCAAAAGCCACGCGCTGGCGTGTGTCGAAAACCTGCAGGTCAGCAACATGAGCCGGTCGGCCAAGGGCAGCGCCGAGCAACCAGGGCGCAATGTCCGGCAGAAAACCGGGCTCAACCGCTCGATCCTGGACCAGGGCTGGGGCGAGTTTCGCCGCCAGCTCGACTACAAGGCTCAGTGGGCCGGTGGCTGGCTGGTGGCCGTGCCGCCCCAGCACACCAGCCAGCAGTGCCCCGAGTGCGGACATACTGACGCCGACAATCGCCAGACCCAATCGTTGTTTCTCTGTGTGGCCTGCGGCCACAGCGAGAACGCCGACCGGGTTGCGGCAAGGAACATCCGTGAGCGCGGATTGAAAACGCTCGAAGGGCAGGACGATGCCCGGTTCGCCTGTGAAGTGAACGGTGCTGTCAGGCCGTCAGCAGCAGGAACCCGCCGAAGCGACGACGCGGCGAAAGCCGCCTAGCGCCGTAGGAATCCCCGTCCTTCCAGCTTGGCTGCGAGCGAAGCGAGAGGGCGGGGAGGATGTCAACAAAAGCTACAAGGACAAGCAGACGGAAGTGATAGCGAATGGGCTGGCGGCCCGGAAGCTGCCGCAAGACATGCAGAGGGCTGCTCTACGCAAGCTTCGCCAGCTCGGTGCCGCCAAGGTTCTGATGACCTGCGGATACCGCCAGGAAATCGGCTGGAAGCGTTGCACGAGGATCGTGAGGGGCAGCACAGCATTCGCATCAACGATCAATGGCGGATCTGCTTCCGCTGGGTCGATGGTAATGCACACGACGTTGAAATAGTGGATTACCACTAAGTGAGGTGGAGCATGAGGGTCCGTGAAGATTTGATGGCCGAGGCAACCGGCGAACTGTTGCCGAACATTCATCCGGGCGAGATCCTGATGGAGGATTTCATCGAGCCGCTGGGGCTGACCAAGAACGCGGTGGCGACAGCCATCGGGGTTCCGGCCAATCGTATCGGCGAGATTGTGCGTGGCTCCCGCTCAATCACGGCGGACACCGATCTGCGCCTATCACGCTTCTTCGGTACTAGTGAAGGCTACTGGCTGGCTTTGCAGAATGCCTACGATCTGGAGGAAGCCCGTCGGGCAGTAGACTACGACGGAATCCCCAGGCATGCCGCCTGAAAACTGGCAACGGAGTGACAGGAACGCTATCCGCTTCTGCTTCTAACGGACAGCGCCCTACACTTTCAGCTGACCTGCTCGATCTGCGTGGTGCCGATGATTTGGAGCTGGCCGGTCGAGTTGCCCACCGGGGTAAAGAGGAAAGCATCGGTGGAGAGCTGATCGTCGTAATCGCCCTGCAGGGCGATCTCGAAGCGCTGTCCTTCGGCATTCGCCTCGAAGCTCTTGAGGTAGGTGAGGGTGCCGGCGCTGTTCACCTGCACCGCCAGGGTGCCGCCGTGGCCGTCGCCCAGGCCGCTGAAGCCCAATGCCGACAAATCGATGCGGTCCTCGCCGGCCTCGAAATCAAGGATCAGGTCGCTGAAGCCTTCGCTATCGGTGCGGTAGCTGTCCTCGAGGCTCGAAAAGCGGAACAGGTCGGCGCCGCTGCCTCCGGCCAGGGTGTCGCGCCCGAGGCCGCCGTCGAGGCTGTCGTCGCCGGCGCCGCCATGCAGATAGTCGTCGCCGTCCCTGCCGGCGAGGCTTTCCGCCGCCGCGCTGCCGATCAGGCTGTCGCCGGCCTCGGTGCCCTCGATGGCCACCGGTGCGAAGAGCACATTGTCGCTGTCGAGCCGACCGACGAGGTCGCCATCCAGGGCGATCTCGAAACGCCGTCCTTCGGCATCCGTCTCGAAGCTCTTGAGGTAAGTGCGCGTGCCGGCCTCGTTCACCCGCACGGCCAGGGTGCCGTCGTGGCCGTCGCCAAAGCCGGTGAAGCCCAGCGCCGAGAGGTCGATGCGGTCCTCGCCGGGATCGAAGTCGAGGATCCGGTCGCTGAAACCCTCGCTGTCGGTGCGGTAGCTGTCGTTGCGGGCCGAGAAGCGGAACACGTCGGCGCCCGTACCTCCGCTCAAGGTGTCGCGCCCGGCACCGCCGTCGAGCAGGTCGTCGCCGCCGGCGCCATGCAGGCGGTCGTCGCCGTCCTTGCCAGCGAGGATCTCGGCCACCGGGCTGCCCTGCAGGTTGTCGCTGTCTTCGGTGCCCTCAAGAGCGACAGGCTCGAAGATCAGATTGCCGCTGTCGAGCAGGCCGGCGAAGTTGCCCTGCAGGGCGATCTCGAAGCGTCGTCCCTCGGCATCCGCCTCGAAGCTCTTGAGGTAGGTGAGGGTGCCGGCACTGTTCTCCTGCACGGCCAGGGTGCCGTCGTGGCCGTCGCCCAGCCCGGTGAAGCCCAGCGCCGAAAGATCGATCCGATCCTGGCTGGGATCGAAGTCGATGATCCGGTCGCTGAGGTTTTCACTGTCGGTGCGGTAGCTGTCGTCGCGGGCCGAGACGCGGAACAGGTCGGCGCCGCTGCCGCCGCTCAGGCTGTCGCGCCCGGCGGCGCCATCGAGGACGTCGTTGCCGCTCTTGCCAAGGAGCCGCTCGTAGGCGTCGCTGCCGATCAGTACGTCGTTGTTGTCGTGGTTGCCCTCGAGCGTTAAGAGCAAATCCTCGGGCAGTGCCCCAAAAGTCTTATCGAGGGTGCCGTCGGCGTTCAGCCGGATCACGCTGAAATCGTACCTGCTCGAGTCGTAACCATTGCCGCTGGGATTATAGCTATATCCCGACACCAGGATCTTGCCGTCGGGCTGCACGGTCAGGCTGTGCCCTTCATCGTTGCCCCACGCGATATCGAAGATGGCCTTGCCGTCGCCGCTGAAGCCGGTGTCGAGCGAGCCGTCGACGTTCAGCCGGATCACGCTGAAGTCGTAAGTAGCGTTGTCGGGGTTATAGCTCTGTCCAGCCAGCAGGATCTTGCCGTCCGGTTGCAGGGCCAGGCTATTGACTTGGGCGTAGCCTTTCCCGAGAGCGAAGCTGGCCTTGCCGTCGCTACCGAAGCTGGCATCGAGACTGCCGTTGGCATTCAGTCGAGCCACGCTGAATTCGGTGTCATAGTCAGGGTTATAGCTCCGTCCGGCCACCAGGATCTTGCCGTCGGGCTGCACGAGCAGGCTATTGCCGAGATCGTCGTTCCCATCGATATCGGCGGTGGCCTCGCCACCACTACCGAAGCTGGTATCGAGCGTGCCGTCGGCGTTCAGCTGGATCACGCTGAGGTCGAAATAGGTGCTGTTCTCGGAATAGTCATAGCTGGATCCCGCCATCAGGATCTTGCCGTCGGGCAATACGGTCACGCTATGGCCCTGGTCGTCGCTATATCCGAGCTCGAAGATGGCCTTGCCATCGCTGCCGAAGCTGGTGTCGAGGGTGCCGTCGGCGTTCAGCCGGATTACGCCGAAGTTGTCATCGCTGCCGTTATCGCTCCGTCCAGTCACCAGGATCTTGCCGTCGGGCTGCATGGCCATGCTATAGACGTAATCGTCCCTCCCGAGATCGAAGGTAGCCTTGCCGTCGCTGCCGAAGCTGGTATCGAGACTGCCGTCGGTATTCAGCCGGATTACGCTGAAGTCGCCATTACTGCTGCCGCTCAGCAGGATCTTGCCGTCGGGCAGCACGGTCAGGCTACGGCCTTGGTTGCTTCCTCCGATATCGACGATGGCCTTGCCGTCGCTATCGAGGCTGGTATCGAGAGTGCCGTCAGCATTCAGCCGGGCCACGCTGAAGTCATCATTACTGCTGGCGGGGTTATAGCTCTGTCCGGCCAGCAGGATCTTGCCGTCCGGTTGCGGGGCCAAGTCATAGTTGAGATCGCTATGCCCTGCTATGTCTATCAGCATCTTGCCTGTGGCTGTGCGGGAAGTAGGGCTTGGCGCGTCATTGCTCGGTGTCGGGGTTTCCATTCAACAATCCTTTTGGGTTTTGGGGCGTTTTAACGAGCGTTTTAGAGGCGATCCGCTTCCACTTTGTTGCAGACAGAGGGAAAAGAACAAAGCTTTAAATGGCAAGAGGTGAGAGTTCTTGTGAGCCGAATGCTTTTTGTGGTGCTCTGCAGGCTGTGTATGTAAGACCCTCGGTATTGTTCAAACGGCCTTTGTTGTTCATGGCAAAAGCCCGATTCGGCACTGGGCTTGCGCCAGCAGAACCTATTCCTTCACGGGAAGCACCAGAAGCTCGGCGTCCTGCTCCGTAGCGTCCCGCCAGTCGCCTCCGGCTCCCTTCGCCACAGGGATCTACCGCCCCGATCCAAGCCGGCTCGACCGGCTCGCCGAGGCGCGGCATCACCAGCTCCTCCGAGGCTTGTGCCAGCAACTGTACCTATCGCGACTTGTGTCGCACTTGAGTAGATATTTGCGGACAGGGCGGAACACTGCCTGACCTTTCGTTTGTCCTTGAGCACCGCTTCTTCACATGATCTTCTATGCCTGAAGCGCGCTTTCGAACTTCGGCCCAAGGAAAGATGAGCACTTTTTCTTCAGGGGATTGCCAATGAGCCGGCTTGTCTGTGCGGACTTCGACGAGTTCGAAGAAGCGCTGTATGGCGTGCAGGGACGTTATGTATTGCGTTCACGGCAGCAGCGCGACTGGCGGCTGCGGGTCGTAGAACTGAACGGGGTTGCCCTGATGTTCGGCCGGGAGGGTGCCGGGACCGTCTACAGCGGCGTCGGTCTTCCCGGCTTCTTCAATATCTTTCTGCCGCTGAATCGACACGAATGCACCGTAGTGAACGGGCATCGCTTCGATCGCCGCCTGCTGGCCTGGATGGTTCCCGATGCGATGTTCCACATCGATGCCAGCCAACCGGCGACCTGGATGACGGTGGCCATGTCATGCGAACTGGTGCTGCGCTGGGCAAAGGTGCACGAGGACGAGTTCGATCCTTCAATACTGTCGCGCAACCTGGTCAATGTCGCCCAGAGGGATATCGCGCCACTCATCTGGCTCGCACGCCGCCTGTTTCGCATCGATCAGCAGGCGCCGGAGGACTTGCACAACCCTGCCGCCGAGCACGCCGCCCGGACAGAGTTGATGGACCGGGTGTTCCGCACGCTGCTCCCGCTTGCAACGCCAGGCCGGACACCGCGCGCTCGCCTGGATCACCAGCAGATTCTGCGCAAGGCTCTGGAGTTGCTGGCGTCGATCAAGGAGGCCCCGGTCCATATGGAAGACTTGTGCGTCGCGGCCGGCGCATCGGAACGTACGCTGCGCAATGTCTTCAACCGTTATCTCGGGATGAGTCCGCATCGCTACCTGATGATGCACAGGCTGCACACGATACGCGGCGCAATCCTTCAGGCGAGGCCCGGGGACACGATCACCGACATCTGTGCGCAATACGGAGTATGGGATTTCGGCCGCTTCGCCGGCCATTACAGAACCTACTTCGGAGAGCTCCCCTCGCAATCGCTGCATGGCCGGCTGCGGACGGCTGGCACCCTTCCCCTCCATTCCATTATCCGTTGACACCGCGAAGAAGCGTCGCACTGGGGTACTCGCCGAAGAGGGCATAGTACTCCGAGGCCATGCGACCACAATCCGAATAGCCAAAGCGCATGGCTATCGCCATCACAGTGTCGTGCCGGTGATCGGCAACGGCGAGCGCGGCTCGTAGCAGGTGCAAGCGACGCAGCCTCAAGTAGCGGCTAGGTCCCATGCCAAAAGCCTCACTGAAAGCCGAACGCAATGTCCGCTCGCTGACGCCTGTCGCCTTGCACAGGTCAGCCAGTCGCAAGGGTTTGCCTTCCCTGTCTGGAAGCAGCTCGAGCACCTTGCCAATGATCGCTTCCCGCGAGGGGTGGCGTCTGCTCATGCGGGATGGGGTAAGCCTGGTTCGAGGTAACGGAACCTTAGCCTTGGTCATGTCCTTGATCGGGTGGGTTGGTATAGGCCTTCAGGCTGCGCCAAGCCTGCTTGGCGCACTACGTAAAACAGGCAAAGAGAAGAGATGACCGACCAGAGGCATACGGAACGTTTGAACCGCCCGGTGCCCAGCCCAGACCATGACATTCGCTTGCCGATTTTACGTAGCCGCTGGGCAGCAGTCTCCGCAAGAATCCCCCACGGCTCGCTATTCGCTGCATCGTCAATCGGCACTCTGGGGGGTATGGAACAGCCGTTCCCACTCCCGCTCCTCAACGACGCAATGGAGAGAGAAAGATCATGAGTACCATCACCACCCGCGACGGCACGCAGATCTATTACAAGGACTGGGGATCGGGTCCCGTGGTCGTCCTCAGTCATGGCTGGCCACTGAACGCCGATAGCTGGGAATCCCAGATGTTTTTCCTGGCCTCCAACGGCTATCGCGTGATCGCCCACGACCGGCGCGGGCACGGACGCTCGAGTCAACCCTGGAACGGCAACGAGATGGACACCTACGCCGACGACCTGGCGCAACTCCTCGACACCCTGGACGTCGAAGATGCCTCGCTGTTCGGCTTTTCCACCGGCGGCGGCGAAGTGGCCCGCTACATCGGCCGCCATGGAACCCGACGTGTCGCCAGGGCGGGGCTGATTTCCGCCGTGCCGCCGCTGATGGTCAGGAGCGAGGCCAATCCCGGCGGGCTGCCCATTGCGGTATTCGACGAGATGCGTGCCGCCTCTCTTGCCGACCGTTCGCAGCTCTACAAGGCTGTCGCCAGCGGCCCCTTCTTCGGCTACAACCGGCCGGGCGCCAAGCCCTCCCAAGGCGTGATCGATGCGTTCTGGCTGCAGGGTATGATGGCCGGGCACAAGAATGCCTACGACTGCATCAGGGCATTTTCGGAGACCGATTTCACCGAAGATCTAAAGAAGTTCGACATTCCGACTCTGATCCTGCATGGCGACGATGACCAGATCGTGCCGGTGGATGCGGCCGCCCGGGCCGCAGCAAAGCTGGTCAGTCATGCCAGACTGGTGATCTACCCGGGTGCGCCGCACGGCATCACCGATACGCACAAGGAAAAGCTCAACGCCGACATGCTGGCGTTCCTGCAGGGTTGAATATCCCTGCCTTCCATTCGTGCCGATAGCCTTGTCCATCGGCCCCTCAGCAGCAGGAGAAGGTCATGAGTAGCATGAACGCCAGCAGGAAGGCACTGATCGTCGTCGACATCCAGAACGACTATTTCCCCGGCGGCAGATGGACGCTCAGCCATGTCGAGCAGGCCGCCGGCAAAGCGGCGCTGATGATCGATGCCTTCCGGGAAAGCGGAAACCTGGTGGTGCACATACGCCACGAATTCCCCAGCGACGATGCGCCATTCTTCCGGCCCGGGTCCGAAGGTGCGCAGATCCATCCCAGTGTGCTCAACCGCCCGGGCGAGCACGTGGTGCTGAAGCACCATATCAACTCCTTCCGCGAGACCGACCTCAAGGAAGTGCTCGACCGCCATGACATCGATGAAGTGGTGGTGGTCGGCAACATGAGCCATATGTGCGTGGATGGCATTACCCGTGCGGCGGTCGATTTCGGCTACCGGACCACAGTGCTGCATGACGCCTGCGCCACGCTCGACCTGGAGTTCAATGGCGTGAAAGTTCCGGCGGCCCAGGTGCATGCCGCCTTCATGGCTGCACTCGCCTTCGGCTACGCCTCGGTCGTGTCCACCGCCGACTATCTGAAGATATGCGGGACATCGTGTCCGGCGACCTGACCCCAACGGCCATCGGGAGCGCCAAGGACGAACCCAGGGGCTGCTGTCCCTTACCCTACTTGCAGGAGCGCGTAATGACCGCAAGCCTCTACTCCAGAGACGACGCAGCCTTGCTGCTCGTCGACCCCTATAACGACTTTCTCAGCGATGGCGGCAAGCTGAACGGCTTGGCCAAGCCGGTCGCCGATGCCGTGGGTACGCTGGCCAACCTGCGCGCGGTGGTCGACGCCATGCGCCGGGCCGGCATCCGGATTTTCTATGTGCCGCACCACCGGGCCCGGCCCAACGACTTGCAGAGCTGGAAGCATCCGAGCCCCTACCAGCTGAATGCGAGTCATGCACAGGTGTTCGCGGTCGACAGCTGGGGCGGAGAGTGGCATCCGGACTTCCAGCCCCAACCGGGCGATATCGTGGTCCATGAGCACTGGGGCGCAAGCGGCTTCGCCAATACCGACCTCGATTTCCAGCTAAAGCAGCATGGCATCGAGAAGGTTGTGGTGGTTGGGATGCTGGCCAACACCTGTATCGAGTCCACCGGCAAGTTCGCGGCGGAGCTGGGCTATCACGTGACCCTGGTTCGCGACGCCACGGCGGCATTCAGCGCCGAAGCCATGCACGCCGCCCATGAGATCAACGGACCGACCTACGCTCACGCGATTGTCAGCACTTCCGAGCTTCTTGCCGCATTGCACCAGGATTCAGCATCCCGGTTTTAAAAATCATGATCGCAATATAAATGCAGGCGCGCCCCGGTGTGCCGACAATCAGGGAGAGAGTTGCATGCGTTACATGACCTTCGGCCGGAACACCGGCCTGCGCGTTTCCGAGCTGGCGCTGGGCACCGGCAACTTCGGCACGGGCTGGGGCTACGGCACCGAGCGCGACGAGGCGCGGCGGGTGTTCGACGGCTACGTGGAGGCCGGCGGCAACTTCATCGACACCGCCGACATCTACCAGTTCGGCCAGGCGGAGACGCTGCTCGGCGAGTTCATCGCCAGCGACCGCGAGCGCTTCGTCGTCGCCAGCAAGTACGGCCTGGGCGCCTCGCCCGACGCCGGAGTCTCGCGCACCGGCAACGGCCGCAAGAACATGGTGCGCTCGCTGGAGGACAGCCTGAAGCGGCTCGGCACCGACTACCTCGACCTGTACTGGGCGCATACCGCCGACGGCGTGACGCCGCTCGAGGAAATCCTCCGCGCCTTCGACGATCTGCTGCGCGCCGGCAAGATCCTCCACGCCGGCCTGTCCAACTTTCCCGCCTGGCGCATCGCCCGCGCGGACCTGCTGGCCGAGTTGCGCGGCTGGGCGCCGCTGGCCGGCATCCAGTTCGAGTACAGCCTGGCCGAGCGCAGCGCCGAACGCGAACTGCTGCCGATGGCCGAGGCGCTGGGCCTGGGCGCGGCGCTCTGGTCGCCGCTCGGCGGCGGGCTGCTGACCGGCAAGTACCGTGCGGGCACGACGGAAGGCCGCCTGAGCGGCCTCGGCACCCTGGTGCGTACCGAGAACTCGCCGCGCGAGACGGCGATCCTCGATGCCCTGCAGGCGGTGGCCACGGAACTGGAAGCCTCGCCGACCCAGGTGGCCATCGCCTGGCTGCGCGAGCGGGCGGCCCGCTCGAGCACCAGCCTGATCCCCATCCTCGGGCCGCGCACCCGCGAGCAGCTCGACGCGACCCTCGGCGCGCTGCAGCTCGCCCCGAGCGCGGAACAGCTCGCCCGCCTGGAGGCCGCCAGCGCCGTCGCCCCGGGAACGCCCCACGAGCAGATCGCCGGGCAGCTCCCGGCCGTCCTGGGCGGCCACCCGGATTTCCGGATGCCAACCATTCCCGTCGCCTGAGCAACCTGCGCCTCCATCACTTATCGAAACATCCGTCGACCTCGACAAGGAGCAAGCATGGCCATCGACAAGCTGC
Source organism: Azotobacter chroococcum (assembly GCF_002220155.1). Classification (NCBI taxonomy): domain Bacteria; kingdom Pseudomonadati; phylum Pseudomonadota; class Gammaproteobacteria; order Pseudomonadales; family Pseudomonadaceae; genus Azotobacter; species Azotobacter chroococcum. The sequence goes on from NZ_CP011836.1 coordinate 72,151, forward strand.
TGTCCCCCCTCCGCCTCGGCACGCTGACCCTGCCCAACCGCGTCGTCATGGCGCCGCTGACGCGCTCCCGGGCTGCCCAGCCGGGCGACGTGCCGACCGCCCTCAACGCCGAGTACTACGCGCAGCGCGCCGGCGCCGGGCTGATCGTCACCGAGGCGGTGCAGATCTCCCGCCAGGGCCAGGGCTATGCACTGACCCCGGGCATCTACTCGGGCGCGCAGATCGACGGCTGGCGCCGGGTGACCGACGCGGTGCACCGCCAGGGCGGGCACATCGCGCTGCAGCTCTGGCACGTGGGGCGCATCTCCCACGCCTCGCTGCAGCCCGGCGGCGGTCAGCCGGTCGCGCCCTCGGCGATCCGTGCCAACATGCAGACCTTCATCATCCAGGCCGACGGCACGCCCGCCCATCCGCCATGCGACGAGCCGCGCGCCCTGCGCGGCGAGGAACTCCCCGGCATCGTCGCCGACTACGCCCAGGGCGCCCGCAACGCCATCGCCGCCGGCTTCGACCTGGTGGAGATCCATGCCGCCAACGGCTACCTGCTGCACCAGTTCCTCGCCACCGCCACCAACCGGCGCGACGACGCCTACGGCGGCTCCCTGGAGAACCGCGCGCGCCTGGTGCTGGAAGTCGTCGATGCGGTGGTCGCCGCGGTGGGTGCCGAACGGGTCGGCATCCGACTGTCGCCCTGGATGCCCTACAACGACATCGAGGACGCCGAAGCCGGACCGATGGCGCTGTACCTGGCCGAGCAGCTGGGCCGGCGCGGCCTCGCCTACCTGCACCTGCACGAGGCCGAATGGATGGGCGTGCCGGGCTACCCCGAGGGCTTTCGCGAAGCCGTCCGCGCCCGCTTCCCCGGCGCCATCGTGGTCTGCGGCGGCTACACCGCGGCCCGCGCGGAAGCCCTGCTGCAAACCGGGCTGGCCGACGCAGTGGCCTTCGGCAGGCCCTACATCGCCAACCCCGACCTGGTGCAGCGCTTCGCCCAGGGGGCGCCCCTTGCCGAGGCGGATCAGGCGACCTTCTACGGCGGTGGCACCGAAGGCTATACCGATTATCCGGCTTGGGCTGGTTGAACTCGGTTACCTGTGAATGCTCCCCTCATCATGCTGCGCACTGATGAGAGGCTTCCCGCTCTCGCAGCCAGAGCGTTGAGAGCGTGACCGGCATTCCCGGTTTGCCAAGGGAGCTTCTGTCCTCCGGCAACTGCCCATCCTTACGGCGGGTCAGCTTGAGTTTCCAGGCCCAATAGGGGACCGCGATGTTGTAGCTGGCGTTGAGGTCACAGTTGTACCGCTTACCACTGGCGTACGTTGCCAGCTCGAAGATCCGCAGCGATTGAAAATTGAGTTTCATCCTGAATCGATGTAGAGGGCGTGCGCACAGGCGTGGTGCCGCGCCCCCAACCGGTTCGCCGCAACATGCCTACCGCAAATCCGTTTTTCAACAGAGTCGGCCAAGAGCGGTCTTTTGCCGCCATCTGATAGAGCCATCGGTCGATAGCATTCCAACGCTGGCACGGCCTCGCATGCTCTGTTTGCATCCGTCTCAAACGATTTTCTATCTCAAACGATTTTCTATACTCGACGCCAATCGCCAAAACTCACGAGGTATTCATCCAATGCGCCTTTGATGCCACCGTCTGTATGACGGCCTGTCTCTACCTACCCCTACAAGCAGGGGGAGATCTTGGCATCCCTGGAATGACGCATGATGAATCCTTATCTGGCGCTGGACAGCCTTTCCTACGTTCTGTCCGATGGCAGAACGCTTTTCTCCAATCTCACCGAGCAATTCGACCAACAGCCCACTGGCTTGGTCGGGCGCAATGGCATCGGCAAAACCGTGCTGGCGCGCATCTTGGCCGGAGAGCTGGAATCCGCCACCGGACGCTGCTTGCGCTCTGGCACCGTACATTACCTGTCCCAGCAGGTTTCCCGCCTGAATCATGTCTCCGTCGCCAGCCTAGCGGGTGTACAGGCCACGTTGAATGCGCTGGAGCGCATCGAGGCCGGTAGCACGGCGCAGATTGATTTTGATGCCGTGGGTGATTGTTGAGATGTTCGTCAGCGCCTGCAGCATGAGTTGGAGCGAAATGGATTAGGGCATCTGAATCCCCAGTCTCCGGCGAGCACCCTCAGCGGCGGCGAGGCCATGCATATCGCCTTGATTGGAGCCGTTCTCTCGGACGCCGATTTTCTGATTCTCGACGAGCCCAGCAACCATCTCGACCGTCCGAACCGCCAGGCACTGATCGAGCAATTGCAGCGCTGGCCGAATGGCCTGCTGGTGGTCAGCCATAAAAAATCGCTGCTGGCCGCTGTTCTGGTTACAGCCCCAGAGGAAAGCGCATTCGGGGTATACCGCACGAATGGCGCACGGCGATCAGCTCGTTCGCCATGATCGGCGATGGCCAGGACTGGGACGAGGAGGACTGTGGCTGGCAGGTGGTGTCAGCACGGAGGAAGGACGCGCCGATGGGAGATTCTCGGCCGGATCGGCCCAACGCAGGAGAAAATTTCTCCCTGCTGCTGCCGGCAAATGCCTGCGGGCGCTCATTCCCAGCAGGCAAAATCGCCTCGGGATGGTATGGCAGTTGGGGCTGTTGTTTCTTTCGGTAAATGCCGGATACAATCCGGTAAATACCGAATTAGGAGGCTACCCCCATGCTTGCTGAAGTCCTGCGTGACCATGGCTACACCGCATACCGGGCACGTCTTCAAAGCCTGCTGGACATCCCGGAGTCGGCAACCGACTTTGAAATCCACACCCGAATCACCAAGGGCTTTCCTGCGACCCGCCTGGTGCAACTGACCGAGGCCGGGGTGGTCACGCCGCTCGAGCGCGATCAGATCATCCCCCTGAGAACCCTCAAGAGCCGTATCGAGCGCGATCAGCCGTTGACCGTGGAGGAAAGCGACCGGTTTTTTCGCGCTGCCCATATCACGGCAATGGCCGAGGCTGTCTTCGGCGACCGCGAGAAGGCCAAACGTTGGCTCTCCAAGCCCAAGGAGCGGTTTTCCGGCCTGACGCCCATGCAGATGCTCACCACCCAGCAGGGCACCAGCCAGGTGGAGGAAATGCTGCTGCAGATCGTCGAAGGCCTGGCCCTGTGATTCTGTGGCGGATCAGCGCCTACGCGGACCTCAGCGGAATCGGTGGCCTGCGCGCCAGTGGCCGGTGGCACCACCTTGGCAGGCCGGTCGTTTACGCGGCGGACAGTCCTGCCGGTGCGATGCTGGAGGTACTGGTCCACCTGGAAATCGACCCCGAGGACTTCCCCACAACGCTCCAGTTGATCCGCATCGAGCTTCCAGACCCGGTTTCGCGGGCCGAGCTTCCGCCGCTGCCGGAGCACTGGAAGTCTGACCCGGAAGTCACGCGCGCCTTGGGAGACCACTTTCTGGATGGGCGGAGCGCTCTGCTGCTCCCGGTGCCGAGCGCCATCATCCCTTGCACGACCAACTACCTGTTCAACCCGGCGCACCCCGAGGCCAGCGGGGCGAGCATTCACGTAGAAAAATTCCCCCTCGATTCCCGTCTCCTTTGACCGAGGCCCCTATGAGCAGCCATTTGCAACTCCTGCGCGAGCACCTACGCTGGCTCGAAGATCAGCCTGCCGACTACAGCAACGGCATCCTCGGAAAGGATGCCTTGGTGACGATGGTCACCGAAGCACTGGAGTCCATCGAGGCGTTGGAGCGCGCTGCCGAGTTTGTGACGCGCTGTGCTTTGTCCGGTGAGGCTTGGATTAGCCCGATACCGGCCCGGGCGCTGGAGGTCTTGATCCAACTCATCGACCTGGGAGTACGGGCCGAGGTTGGCTCGGAGGCAGCTGGCTTGGCCCTCGATGCCGAGGATCTGGTGCTGCGATCCTTTGAGGATGCGCTGGAGTTGGGCGGGGAGCGCCTGGCGGAAGCCAAGGAAGCGGATGGCGCCCCAGACGAGAATGGGTGAGTCCGGGTGCCGGCCAATTGGCCCCGAGAAGCGCGTGAGAGGATTTCTTTCTCATTCCAAACTGGCAGCGAGGCGGCCGCCGGCGCAGCGTGACCGGCCTGACCATTGTGAAGCATTGAAGCGCTTACGCATTGACGTGTTGAAGCGCGCGAGCATTGAAGCATTTACGTGTTCTGACAGAGCCAGACCCAGCCGATATTTTCTGCCTCGATTCGCCAGGGCGCAGTATCTTCAGCCTCCTTTGTGATACGTTGTAAACGCCGTGACATGGCCGCAGCCAGATTTCGCCGGCCGGCGAGCAAGCAGAAGGAGCATCAGGAAGCCCGCCGCTGGGTTTCCCCCTACGAGCTGGTGATGGTCGACGAATTCCAAGATGTCTCCCGGGCCCGCGCGCGGCTGACGCGGGCGTTGGTTCAGTTATCTTCTGCAGCAAATGTGTTGCTTGCCCATTCGATAAATGCACGCAACCGAGGGGACGGCAGCCGGGTACGCGTATACACAATATTGACCGGGCTGGGCAATGGCGGAAAGAGTTCCAGCAATGGGATGAGCTTGCCAGTAGCAAAGTAGTCATCCAGCCGGTAGCGCGGAGCCTGGATGATGCCGAAGCCGGCAAACGCAGCACCGACATAGGAATCCGCACCGCTGACCCGCACGCGCGTGGGCAAGGTGACGTGGCGGACGCGCCTTTCGTGCTGGAACTCTAGCGGCAGCAACGCGCCGATGGCGGTGGATTTGAAGCCGACCATCACATGGCCGTCCCCTTGGAGGGCGTCGATGTCCGTCGGCGTGCCGTGCCGTTTGCAGTAGTCCGGCGAGGCTGCTGTGGCCTCGGCCAGCAGCGTCAGGCGGCGTGCGATTAGGTCGCTGTCGCGTAACTTGCCTACGCGGACGGCGCAGTCCACGCCTTCACGCACCAGGTCGACATAGCGATCGCCTTCGCTGACGTCCAGCTCGATGTCCGGATAGGCGTCCAGGAACGCGGGAAGCCGGGGAAACAGCAGGAGGCGCGCCAGCGTGCCGTGCACCTCGATACGCAACGGCCCGCGTGGGCGCGTATCGCGGAAGGCGCCTTCGGCATCCTCCATATCGGCAATCAGACGCAGGCAGCGGCCGTAGAAGACCTCGCCTTCCAGCGTAGGCGTGACCTGGCGCGTGGTCCGCTGCAGCAGCCGCACGCCCAGGCGCGACTCCAGCGCCTTGATGGCATCAGTGACCGTCGCCCGTGGCAGCGCCAAGTCGTCCGCAGCCCGGGTGAAGCTGCGGCGCTCCACGATCCTGGCGAAGACCCGCATGGCGTCGAAGCGGTCCATTGTCCGGATTTCCGAATGGTGTTCACGGATTCTGCCAGATTATCCGAGTGTCACAAATGGATAAGGTCTCTCCGCCGCCAATCCGGCGGTCCACTCGAGACCTCCCTCATGAACACGCAAACGCATTCCCGTCCGGTCGCCATCGTCACTGGCGGCTCGCGCGGCATCGGCGCCGCCATCTCCGAACGCCTGACCGTCGATGGCTACGCAGTGGTCATCAACTACGCCGGCCGGCGCGACGACGCCGTGGCCTTGGCGAGCCGCCTCGTTGCCCAAGGCGGCGAGGCCGTCGCCCTACAGGCCGACGTCAGCGATCCGGTCGCGGTGCAGCGGCTGTTCGACGCCACCGAGGCCCGCTACGGCGGTGTCGACGTGCTAGTCAACAATGCCGGTGTCATGGACTTGGCGCCGGTCGCCCAGGTCGACGATGCCGCCTTCGACCGACTGGTCGCCATCAACCTCAAGGGCAGCTTCAACGGCATGCGTGAGGCAGCGCATCGCCTGCGTAGCGGCGGCCGCATCATCAACTTCTCCTCCAGCGTGATCGGCTTGCGCCTGGAAACCTACGGCGCGTACTCGGCCACCAAGGCGGCGGTGGAAGCGCTCACCACTGTGCTGTCCCGCGAGTTGCGTGGGCGCTCGATCACTGTCAACGCCGTAGCGCCGGGCCCCACCGCCACCGACCTGTTTCTGGAAGGCAAGTCGCCCGAGCTCATCGAACGGATGGCCAAAATGAACCCGCTCGAACGTCTGGGCACGCCGGCCGACATCGCCGCGGTCGTGTCCTTCCTTGCCGGCCCGCAGGGCGGCTGGATCAATGGCCAAGTCATCCGCGCCAACGGCGGCATGGTCTGAAACTCGCCACACGGTCGAAGGCATCAGCCAGGGAGCCATGCGAAAATCAATCAATACTTCAATACATCAATGCGCAAGCACTTAAGTGCTTCACTCTGAAACAGGTATCCCTTCGCGACCGAGGATGGCGACAATCTCGTTCAACTGGTCCGCACCCCACTCTGGCGACTGGCCCAGCACCGCGGCGATATCTTCGAGTGCAGCTTTGTAGTGTTCGCGCCTTGTGGCCACCTGAGAGGCAGGCTGGGCGGGCGCTGCCTGCTCGCCTAAGTCGTCGACCAGACTCTCAAGCTCGATCAGTGCATCATCCACCAGGCTCTGCACAGGGGCGGTGGTTTCGTGGGTCATTGGCTCTTCTCCTTCAGCTTGCTTAACGGTTGTTGAACGTGGCGATGAGTGCTGCTCGGTATTCGGTTTGGCCGTGCGTGCAGCAGGTACAAGCCAAGCTATCGCGTGTTGAAGGAATCCCAAGCTGTGACGAGTGCCGGCGATGGTGCGGCTAGCCGATGATGTCGTGAGCGTTGACGTATTGAAGCGCTGAAGCAAGGAAGTACTCGCGGGTTGCTTCGTTGAAGCATTGACGTGTTGAATTTGGATTCTCCGGGCCGCTGGCATCCTGGGTGCACACTGCACAGGAGGTCATTCCATGAAACCTGATCAACTCCACACGTTCCTTAAACTCTGCTCGATAGCCGGCCCGGTGCTGGAATCGCTCATGGCCCCAACGGCCGATGCCTTCATCTGGAAGTGCCAGCGCAAAGCGGCGGCCATGCTGGTCGACCTCGGCACGGGAATCGGCGTTGCCGACGGTGCGTTGTCGCTTGCGGGCTGTGTCTGCAAGCTGCTCGCTCCCTACCGAGTCGAGGCGGAAAATATCTGCTGGACCTATCGGGATGCCGAGGGGCAGTGGGGGAGCTTCGAATTGCGTGACCGTGCCGTTGTCTTCGGCCAGGTTCCCCGTCAGAGCGAATATGGAGCCATCGATTTCGCCATGGATTTCCTTGGGCACAAAGGCGCTGCCCCGATTGATCTGGTTGGGCTCGCCATGAAAGGACAGGAGCAGCGGCTTGCCGAGGTGAACCAGCATTGGCTCTTCGCCGTAGTCCTGCACCTGCGTTGACCTCTGTGCCATCCTGGTGGCGTCCCCATCCTGGATGGGAATGGCGGCTTGAAACAGAAAGGGCCAGGCGAACAGGAGCGGCCAGTTACCAGCCTGGCCGCGGCGCTTACGTTACTGAAGCGCTTATGCGTTCAAGCAATGAAGCGCTCACGCAATGAAGTACGCACGTATTGAAGTATTGGCCAGCCGATATTTCCGGCTCGAATCGGCAGACTACGCGCAGCGCTCGTTGACTATCGGCTTGCAGATCAGCTGCTTCAATCAGTTCAGGGCGTCTTTCAAGCCCTTGTCTGGCTTGAAGCTCGGCAGCTTAGCGGCAGCGATCTGGATCGCGGCCCCGGTCTGCGGGTTGCGACCTTCGCGGGCAGCACGAGCCTTCACGGTAAAGGTGCCGAACCCCACCAGGGAGACCCCGTTACCCCGTTGCAGAGCCGTGGTAATGCTGGCGGTGAAAGCGTCCAGAGCGCGGGCAGCAGTGACTTTGGGCAGGTCGGTGGCGATCGAGATGACGTCGATGAGTTCGGCTTTGTTCATGGCATGGTCCATGGCAGGGATGTGAAGGCCCAAAGAGCGGGGCGCGGGGTTATTCGGTGAGGGTTATTCGGAAACTTGGCGCACGTCCAGCACGGCCCATACCTCCCAGCCCTTTTTGCGCACGATCTTTTCGGCTTCGAGCTGGGCCTCCAGCGTGCTGAGCGAGCGTGATTGGTACTCGAAGCAAAAGGTTGGGCCGCCGCTGCATTTGCGAACACTCAGTTCTACCTGCATGTAGGAGGGACGCTGTTTGGGTTTGGCGGGTACGGGTTTGGCGGGCGCAAGCCCCAGGGCTTCGAGCCTTCGAGTCGCAACCGAACCACAAGACGGGCAGCCAGAGGCATGGACTCAGGCCAGCAAGTAAGCAATGAAGTGCTTGCGCGTTGAAGTATTGAAGCGAGCGTGCATTGATGCGTGGATGTGAGTACGTATTGAAGTATTGCGTGCTTGGGATTCTCCGGGCCGCTGGCATCCTTGGAGCATCACTACACAGGAGGTCACCCGATGAACCCCAATCAACTCCACACCTACCTGAAACTCTACTCGCTGGCCGGCCCGGTGCTGGAATCGCTCAAGGACCCAACGGCCGATGCCTTCATCTGGAAGCGCCAGCGCAAAGCAGTGGCCATGCTGGTCGACCTCGGCACTGAGATCACCGTCGCCGATGGTGCGTTGTCGTTCGCAGGCTATGTCTGCAAGCTGCTCGCTCCCTACCGAGTCGAGGCGGAAAATATCTGCTGGATTTATCGGGATGCCTAACAGCAGTGGGGGAGCTTCGAGTTGTGCGATCGTGCTGTGGTCTTCGGCCAGGTCCCCCGCCAGAGCCAATATGGAGCAATCGATTTCGCCCTGGATTTCCTTGGGCACAAAGGTACTGCTCCGCTCGATCTGGTCGAGTTCACCAAGAGAACACGGGAGCAGCGGCTCGCCGACGCGATCCAGCACTGGCACCGTGCCGTGAGCCTGATGGGGTCGGTGTCGTGATTATGTATTGATCGCTGGCGCCCTCCGGGAGGGGAGTCAGCCTTGGATGGGAAGGCTCGCTTTCACGTCTGCGAGAAGACGCTTTCCTGTCCGGTTATACTCGCGGGCCGAATTCCAACCTGGATTGAATAATGAACAAAGCTGAGCTGATCGCCGCCGTTGCTGCCTCTGCGGATCTGCCAAAAACGACTGCCACCGCGGTAGTGGACGCCTTCACCGCTGCTATCACCAGCACCTTGCAACAGGGCGAGAATGTCGCCCTGGTTGGTTTCGGCACCTTCGAGGTGAAGGAGCGCGCCGCCCGCGAAGGTCGTAACCCGCAGACCGGGGCCGCGATCCAGATCGCTGCCGCCAAGCTGCCGGGCTTCAAGCCAGGCAAGGGCCTGAAAGACGCCCTGAACTGACTCCCTGCCGGCATAACCCTGCATTGAGTGCTGGCGCCCAACCGGGGACATCCATCCCTGGATGGGAAGGGCGGGCTTGAACAGAAAGGGCCAGGCGGGCGAGAAAGGTCGGTTACCACTCTGGCTGCGACCCCATGATATTGAAGTGTTGAAGCGCTCACGCGTTGAAGTAATGAAGCATTGAAGCCAATGCGTATTGAAGCATGCATGTGGCCCGATAAACCGAGCCGATATTTTTCGGCTCGATTCGGTAGGGGGCGAGCACCGGTGCACCATTGGCTCCGGACTGACGTGGAAACAAGGGTGAGGCCGGAAAACGGCGGCAGAACGCCCTCTTATGGCTCCGGTGCCACGTCGGCTCCAGTGGAGGGGCGGAAGATTTCCTTGAACACCAGCAGCAGATCCAAGGCAAGGGCCAGGCCAATGGCGCCCATGGCGACGGAAAACAGCAGCGCGTACTGGCCGTGGCTGGCGGAGAACAGCGCCGAATAGGCGTAGCCGGCCAGGGCCTGGAAGCTCGCGAAGGACACGGTGGCACGGCTCCAGGTGGCGTTCTGCCGGTGGTGGTCGGCAACCAGCTGATGTACGCGGGCCAGCGCCAGCGGCACGATGCCGGGCGGAAACGACCCTATCACCAGCGCCGCGACGGCCAGCAGGCGCAGGTCGGCGACCGTCGCCAGTACCGCGAGAGCACCGGCCTGGGCCAGCAGCACCAGGCGGATCGCCGAGCGCGCGCCCCAGTGGTCGGCCAGGAAACCATATACCACCGGCCCGGCGATGGCGCCCACCCCGTACAGCGTCCAGATCAGCGCGCCGCTGTGGCTGCCGGCGCCGAGGCCGCGGCTGACGTAATCGACCAGGAACATCATCGGCGCCACCAGGCCGGCGGCCATCAGGGCGTACTGGGCGAACAGCACGTAGAGGCCCGCCGAGCCACGCACGTCGGCGGCGCTCGAGCTGGCCGGCGCATGCGGGCTCTCCTGAGGCCAGCCGAACCAACTGGTGGCGGTCAGCAGCAGCGCCACCCCGCCCAGACCCAGCCAGGCCTGCGACAGGCCGAAGGAGAGCAGGAACGGCACCAGGCTGCCCGAGCCGGCGATGCCCAGGCCGACGCCGAGGAAGATCGCGCCGCTGGCCAGGCCGCGACGGTTCGGCGCGACATGCGGCAGGATGGCGCTTGCCGCGAGCACCATGATCACTCCGCCGGCGATGCCGGACAGCAGCCGCCAGCCGAAAAACCAGGCCATGGACAGCGGTACGGTGCAGGCGAAGAACGACAGGGCCACCAGTACCATCATGGCGCGCAGCACCCCGGTGCTCGACCCGCGGGCGGCGAGCGGCCGTCCTCCCAGCGCTCCGATGAGGTAGCCGGCGAGATTGGCCGCCCCCAGGTAGACCACTGCCGACGGGGAGAACCAGTGCGCGTCGATCAGCGCGGACACCAGGGGGGTGTAGGCGAAGCGGGCGAGGCCGATGCCGACCAGGCTGGCGCACAGGCCGGCCCAGATCGGTAGCCATGGGGAGGTGCGGTTGGCCGTGAGGCTGGAGCATTCGGCATTCATGATGACCCCTTGCGTCTGTCGAGAAGCGCCGTTCGGTAGCGATGGGGGGAATCATAGAAGCGCTGAGCAGTGAAATAATGCAGCGAGTTTCATTCGTACAGATGCAGATTTGCATCACAGGGGGATCGACATGAATTGGGACGATACGCGGATCTTTCTCGCCCTGTGCCGCGAGCAGACCTTGCGGGGCGCGGCCCGGGCGCTGGGCGTCGACCAGGCCACCGTCGGGCGCCGTCTGGCCTCCCTGGAGCACGCTTTGGGTGCCACCCTGTTCCTGCGCACCTCCGGCGGTTACAGCCTGACGGCCGCTGGCGAAGTGGCGATGGCCGCAGCGCTGAACATGGAGTCCTCGGCCGCCGAGCTGCAACGACAGATCCTCGGCATGGATGACCGCATGAGCGGCGTGGTGCGGGTCACCACCACCGACTCGTTCGCCATCGATGTCGTCATCCCGGCGATCGCCCGCCTGCACCAGGCGCAGCCCGGCATCGAGGTGCAACTGCAGGCCTCGACCCAGATGCTCAACCTGAGCAAGCGCGAAGCGGACATCGCGGTGCGCACCCTCAAGCCGGAGAATCCCGATCTGATCGTGCGCCGCGTCGCGCGCTGGAGCAGTGCCATCTTCGCCTCGGCGGACTACGTGCAAGCCCGCGGTGTGCCCGAGCCCGGCACGGCGTTCGCCGGGCATGACCTGGTGCTCTATCAGCCGTATCTGGACAGCGGCAAGGAGGTGACGCTGGGGTCCGAACCGATCACCCATGGCCGCATCGCCATGACCTGCACTTCCGGCCTGCTGGTGCGCCGCGCGCTGGTCAACGGTCTGGGCATCGGCGAGATCCCGCTACCGTTCGGCGCGGCCGACGGTCTGGTGCGTCTGTGGCCCGCACGCGCATGCCCGCCCTACGACATCTGGCTGGTGACCCACAAGGACGTGCGCCATACCGCCAGGGTCCGTGCGGTCATCGACGCCATCGCCGAGACATTCGCTGCAGTATCTGGTTGACCCTTCGTCACCCGGCTGCCAGCTATACCGGATCGAGGCAGAAAATATCGGCTGGGTTTATCGGGATAGACAGGAGGAGTGGTAATGGAGACAGCACGAATACTAATCAGGCCGTTGTCATTGGATGACGTGTCTGCGCTGACGGAGATTCTCAGCGATCCGGAGGTTATGAAGCATTCCGTGCGCGGGGTTTGTGACGAGGCGGCCACTCGAAGGTTCGTAGAATGGTGCTTGGACTGCTACGAATCACATGGCGTAGGTCCATGGGCTCTTATCGAAAAGGAATCGTCCACTCTCATCGGATTCTGCGGGGTAGGGCCGGAGCGCGTAGGAAATGCGGAGGAGATCAATCTCGGATATCGGCTTGCACGGCGGTACTGGGGGATCGGCATCGCCACGGAGGCAGCATGCGCTACTCTCGCCTATGCGTTTGGAACTAAAGCGTTCCGGTCGGTGGTGGCAATTATCGAACCTGAGCACATTGCCTCACTGCGAGTCGCTGAGAAGGCCGGTTTTCATGGTTTCCAGGAGATGGTGTTTCATGGAAAGCCTGTGCGCGTGTATCGCATGACCCAGGACGAGTGGAGTGAGCTGCAAGGCATGCCCCTCCAGCCGATGTCAGGGTACGACGCGGCCCTCCTCAACTGAGCACTTGCTGATTGGCTCCCCAAGCCTGGCGCAGCATCCGCAAAGCTTTGGCAATATCGGGCTCTGGCACGGAGGCAAAGCCCAGTACCAAGCCGGCCCGATCATCCAACGGCGTTTCGCTGTCGGCTAACCAATAATTGCTCAAGCCGTTCAACTCCACCCCTACCTGGTTCGCAGCGGCGATCAGTGCGCGCTCTCGTGCCAAGCTATCGACCCGTACGCAGAGATGCAGGCCGGCATTCACAGCCGGCACTGGCGCACAGCCGGGGACGTCCTCAGGCCAGCCGGCCAACAGCGCATCGCGGCGACTGCGTGCGGCGCGGCGCATGGTACGAATATGTCGCTGGAAATGCCCGGTGGCGATGAATTCGGCCATCACTGCCTGGGTACCGATCTCCGAATGACGCATATCCAGAGCACGGCGGCGGGCAAAGAGTGGTGCCAGGGCCAGAGGCAACACGAGATAGCCCAAGCGCAGCGCAGGAAAAGCAATCTTGCAGAAGGTGCCAACGTAGAGCACTCGGCCTTGGCGGTCGAGAGCAGCCAATGGGGCTAAGGGGGTGCCGCTGTAGCGGTACTCCCCGTCGTAGTCATCCTCGACTATCCAGCTGTCACGCTCTGCCCAGTCCAGCAGTTCCAGGCGCCGTGCCAGGGACAGGGTGACTCCCGTGGGGTATTGGTGTGAAGGAGTGACATAGGCTAGGCGACAGCTACCGACCTGCGCCAAAGCCGCGGTATCCAATCCCTCGGCATCCACTGCGATGCCTTTCAGCTGTGCGCCAGCCATAGCGAAAGCATGCCCGGCCGCGCGGTAACCGGGATTCTCGATAGCCACCTGATCGCCTGGTTCTACAAGCAATTGGGCACATAGGCTGATGGCCTGCTGGGCCCCGCAAGTCACGACTATCTGTGCCGGGTCGCAGTGCAGGCCACGGCTGTTGCGCAGGTAGGCGGCGATCAGCTCCCGCAGTTGCGGATCCCCGGCTGGGTCTCCGTAGCCCAAGCGCGCCGGTGAAGGTTTGCGCCAGAAGCGTGCCGAGAGCCGCGCCCAGATCTCGAAGGGAAATAGGTCGAGGGCTGGAATCCCTACGCGGAAGGCCCTGGGTGCTCCCTCCGCAGGCGCGGGAAGATGGTGCACCTGCAGACGTTGCAGGGCCTTGCTCGGTGTGGGACTGAGAGCCTGGATAGGAGTTGGGCGAATCACGCTGACCAGTTCAACGACATAGGTGCCGTTACCGATATGCCCCTCTATATAGCCCTCAGCATACAGCTGGTCGAAGGCGCGGGTTACCGTGTTGCGTGAAATACCCAGCAGCTGCGAAAGGTCGCGGCTTGCCGGTAGCCGTGTGCCGCCCGGCAGACGGCCATCGAGAATGCGCTCGCGCAGGGCCTGGTACAGCTGACGTGCCAGACCGCCGCCAGGATCAAGCTGGATACCGGAGAGATCGACTGGCAACGGCGGGGAAGGCGGCATGGATTGGACCCATCAAAGTCACAGTAAATGGATCTTACAACAGGCCAATATCCTGTCTAGCATGGCTCCATGCTTGCCAGGAGAACCAGCATGTACTTGCCCGCCGCCTTCCGCCAGGATGACCTCACTGAGTTGCATCGACAGATCACTAACAGCCGACTCGCCACTGTGGTCAGCCATGGCCCAGGTGGTCTGCAGGCTAGCCACTTACCGCTGCTGTTGGTCGCCGACGAAGGCAAGTACGGCACGCTCTACGGCCACTTTGCCAAGGCCAATCCGCACTGGTGCGACTTGGCTACAGGCAGCGAGGCGCTGGTGATCTTCAGTGGCCCGGACGCCTACATCAGCCCGTCGTGGTATCCGACCAAGGCCGAGCACGGCAAGGTGGTGCCGACTTGGAACTATATCGCTGTGCACGCGCAGGGCCAGGCTGAGGTGTTCGACGATCCTGGGCAGCTGCTGCAGTTACTTGGCCGTCTCAGCGCCCACCATGAGGCTGCCCGCCCGCACCCTTGGGCAATCGATGACGCCCCGAGCGACTACCTAGACGGCATGCTCCGCGCCATCGTCGGTTTCGCCCTGCCGATCCGGCGCCTGGAGGGCAAGTGGAAGCTCAGCCAGAACCGCCCTGATGTCGACCGCCAGGGAGTATGGAAAGAACTAGGCGCCAGCTCCGACGAACGCGACCGCGAACTGGCTCGGCACATGGCTATCGATCACTGAACAACACGACGATATCGCTATGATTCAAGAGCCCCAACTCGACTGGCAACCCGCGCGCGCCCCTTCCCGTGCACCCCTGAGTGGCCTGTACGTGCGGCTAGAACCCTTGGATGTCGCACGCCATGGTGGAGACCTGTGGCAGGCTCTGCAGGGGCCGGATTCCGACCCATTGCTGTGGAACTACTTGCCCTACGGTCCCTTCTCCGAGCGCATCTCCTTCGACGCTTGGCTATCGACCAACCAATCTAGTGTCGATCCGCTGTTCTTCAGCGTCATCGACCTTGCCAGACAGCGTGCTATGGGGCTGCTCAGCCTCCTGCGCATCGCCCCCAAGGATGGCAGTATCGAGATCGGCCATGTCGCTTTCGGCCAGGCTATGCAACACACTCCAGGCTCCACCGAGGCGATCTGGCTGTTGGCTTGCCTCGCCATGGAGGAGCTGGGTTATCGACGCTTGGAATGGAAGTGCAACGCACTCAATAACCGCTCCACGCGAGCGGCCAGGCGTTTAGGCTTCGTCTACGAAGGGCTGTTTCGCCAGCACATGGTGGTCAAGGGGCGCAACCGTGATACGGCCTGGTTTTCCATCCTCGACATAGAATGGCCACGCTGCCGAAATGCTTTCGAGCGTTGGTTGGCCCCCGACAACTTCGATGCCAAGGGCCGACAGAAGCGGCGTCTGGAAGATCTGCGTAAATGAGAACAGCCTTGGATGGCCGGGCGGCACTGCACCAGCCCGGTGGCGGGTGTCTGTTACTGGCCGGTCGCCAAGGGGACTTCCCCCAGTACGCACCAGGCGATTTCGGCGTGATCGCTGCTCAGGCGGCCGATGATTGCGCTTTCCCACGCGTCCGGATCGGGAATGCAGAGGCCGTCCTCGTTGGTGAGGCGCAGCACGCACCCATCCGGCAGGGTCAGGTCCAGCGCCCTGCAGTCACCGCCGGTCCAGACTTCCCCGAAGCCGTAGACAGCAGGATCCACCTCGTAGCCGCCGCAGGGGGAGAGGTAGGGATTGCGGATTTCGACACTTTGGTGGAAGAACGCCAGCAGGGCGGGATCGTAGGGGGCCTTATCGTTCAGGCCGGATTCGCTGATCAGGTACATCGCTTGCGCTCCTCGTGAGTGGCAGCCACTTGCTGCAGGCCTTCAAGCTGCCATGGTCACGGGAGAACCCAAGTCGGGCCTGTTCACCCGGCCCGGCTTGGGCGCGCAGGGCGGCCGGCAGGTGGCCTGGTGCTGCTGGCGCTCGAGTAGTGGAGCCTGCGCCAGCGGGAAAGATTGTCCTCACTCGCCGCCGGCGGGCTCCGATACCGACAGCGCCTTGAACACCACCTCGCGCTCGAAGGTGCCCAGGAAGGCGGACCACTCCTCCATCAGCGCCCGGCGCTTGTCCAGCAGATCGCCGCGGTTGTAGGCCGCCTCCACCTTGCTCTCCAGGGTGTGCGCCAGCGCCATCTCGCAGACCTCGCGCGGATGGTTGGTCTGCTCGGCGGCCCAGGTCCGGAAGGTCGAGCGGAAGCCGTGGGGCACGCAATTCTCGGCCCCGGCGGCATCGAGCACGCGGCGCAGGGCGTTGCCCGGGAGGGGGCCGGTGCGCCGCGCATTGAGGAAAACAAAATCCCGGTGATTGCCCCGCACCTGTTCCAGGACCTCGAGCATGGCCTCGGTGAGCGGAACCCGGTGAGTGCGTTTGGCCTTCATCCGCTGCGCCGGGATGGTCCAGATCCGGGCGTCCAGATCGAACTCCTCCCAGCGGGCGCCGCACACCTCGCCGCTGCGGGTGGCCGTGAGGATCAGCAGTTCACAGGCACGGGCGGCCGGGCTCGGCATCCGATCGAGCCGGTGCAGCAGCGCCGGTACCTGCTCGGCCGGCAGGGCGGGGAAGGGCAGGGTGCTGCGCTTGTGGCGCGGCAGGAGCTTGTCGAGGTGGCCACGCCAGCGCGCCGGGTTCTCTCCCGTGCGGAGCTGGCGGGCCTTGGCGGCATCGAGGATCAGCTCGATGCGGTTGCGCACCCGGGTGGCGGTGACCGGCGTCGTCGACCAGATCGGCGCCAGCACATCGAGCACCAGGTCGGTGTCGACCTGCGCCACCGGCAGCTCGCCGATCCGGGGGTAGACGTGGGTGCCCAGGCTGTTGCGCCACTGCACGGCATGGCGTGGGCTCCAGGACGGGGCGTGGGTGCGCAGGAACAGCTCGGCCTCGGTCTTGAAGGTCGTGCCCTTGCGCCGCTTCGCCCGCGCCTCATGCTGCAACTGGTGACGCTTGCCGAGCGGGTCGATGCCTTGGGCCAATTCTAGGCGCGCTTTATCCGCGGCCAGTCGGGCATCGCGCAGCGAGACCGCCGGGAAGGAACCCAGGCCCATGTCGCGGCGGTCACTCTGGAAGCTGTAGCGGAACACCCAGCTTTTCGTGCCGCCGGCGGTGACCTTCAGAAACAGGCCCCGGCCGTCCTGGTAGGTTCCGGGACTGTTGGTTTCCTTGACGAGCTTCGGTGTCAGTTTGCTCATGATGATTCAACCGGGCTGGTGGGCGATGGCAATCGGTGGAGAACGGGTTTGCAGGAAATCCTATTGGTGGCTGGCGCAGATCCCAGCGTACTGTACGCAGATCCTTTATCCGCGTACAAATCGCCTGTAGGCCTTAGAAACTTGAGATTCTATCCGCTGCCTGCAGGGCAGTCCCACACTTTCCCCCACGCTGGGTTTCCCCCATCGGGGCCGGCCCGCTGGCGCGAGCCAGGCACCCAACCAGGAGGAGGAGCCGGTTCCCAGCTGGTCTCCTCGGTCAGTGGGGCGAGCGCTTGCCGAGGGCGCGGCCGAGCCGAAATGCCACCCAGGCCCAGTAGTCGAGAACCGTATCGTCCTCGCCGATCGAGAATGCCCAGGTCGTCTTGTTGAACAGCGGATGCTCGTTTTTTCCGGATTGCCGGTACTTGTCTTCCAACTGTTCGGCAGTCAGGCCGGCATCTTTCAAATAGGGGGTCATCAACTCGACCTCGCTCGGAAGTTTCTTTTCACCGATGCGAAAGGCCAGCCAGGCCGGATTTACTTGAATAAAGCGGGCAATCTTTTCAATGTCGGGAAGGATGGGCTGAGTCGATCCATTGGCATAATCGGCGAGCACCTGTTCGCAAATACCCGTACCGATGGAAATATCATGCGGAGTATAACCAGCTCCATAAATGCAGGACTTCAACCGATTGGCGAAGCACCGAACTGGTGCAACTACTGATAATGAGGTGAAACACTTTGACGCCCTCGCTGTCCGTGCGAGTTTACTAATCTTTTAAAAAGTAATGTCATGCTGCTGTATATCGGCAGTCCGGGTGGCGGAAAAACGATTTCACCCACTCCGGCAACTTCTGGATTCTGCGCAGCGCGCCCAGGGCCAACTTCTTCATTTCCTCCCGGTTCTGCACAAGACGCCTGGACACACTGCGCTTGACGTGCCCCCAGACCTGCTCGTCCGGGTTCAGCTGTGGCGAGTACGGGGGCAGATAGAAGAGTTTCAGGCGCCCCGCCTGTTCTTCGACGAACGCCCTGACCAGCCGGGCCTTGTGCACCGGATGGCCATCGACGATCACGAAGACCGGCTGCTCGGCACCGATCAGCAGGCGCTTGAGAAACTCGCGGAACACGCTGGCCGTCACCGTCCCGTCGTGCAGCATGAAGCGGAACACGCCGCGCGTCCCGACCGCCGACAGCATGTTCACCGAGAAGCGTCGGCCGGTCACCTCGACCACCGGCGTTTCCCCCTGCGGTGCCCAGGTCGTGCCGGCATGGTAGTCGGAGCGCAGGCCCGACTCGTCCGCGAAGTAGATCCTTGCCCCCGCTGCACGGGCCTCGGCCCGAATCGCCGGGTAGGTCTCGTTTTCCCACTGGCGCACCAGCGCTGCATCCTGCTGCCAGGCGCGATACAAGGGTTTTTGCGCGGTGAAGCCGAGCAGCTTCATGACTCGGCTCACGGCGGACAGTGACAGCGTCTTGCCGAACTGGCGGCGGATCAGTTCGGCGATCAGCGAGAGGGTCCACAGGCCGAATTCGAAGCGGTATTGCAGCGGCGAGTGATCCCGAACGGCCTGTGCCAGCCAGCGCATTTCCTCGGCACTGATCCTGGGCGGACGTCCGGGAACCGGCTTGGCGAGCAGGGCGTTCTGTCCGCCATTGGCGAAGTCGGACAGCCAGCGAAAGACGCTGCGGATATTGACGCCGAAGGCGGCCGCCACGCTTTGGACGGTCTGCCCTTCGCGAACGGCCTTGATCGCCTGTTGACGCATGACCTGGAGGGAGTGGTGGTCGATTGCCCGACCATCGGAGTTTCGTTTGCATTTCATCGGGGTATTGTCTCTCAATATGACAATACTTTCGATAGGCTTAGTAATGTTCAGCTGTATTTTTACCGGCGACTCACCTTCTTTGATCAACTCTTTATCGCTGTAAGCTCGAACAATTGCTGTTTTGCTCATATTTGTTGGGGACTCACTTAAACCACTAGCACTCATAGCGCCGCAGATCAGGCGGCGGTCTGTGCGGCCAGGATTAGCGATACTGGTTTACCGCGTTGTGGATGTATTGTTTCGACAAGCCTCGACAGGCACAGGCCGTTGGCCAAAAGAAGCTTGATCCAGCTTTCTAACGTTCTGAAGTACCAAGGCGCAGGGTCGCTGAAGGCATCACTGAATCCAGCCCAAGAGCCGGGTCGCCAGCCATCGACGTAGGGGGCATCACCACAAGCGACGAGAGGATGCAGTGTCTGCACCAGTAATGTTCCCTGCCGCTGGAGTAGATTCGGCACGCTTCGGATCAGCCCATCCACAGATTCGTCGCCAAACAGCGAGAAGTTGCACACAACGACATCTGCGCGTGCGTCTAAGCACCCTGCTGCAATTTCTTCGTATGACAACCAGCGGTAGTCACCTGGATCAGCTTGACGTGCGGCCTCCACTAGCGCCCCTACTGCATCGACACCTAGCGTATTGATCCCGTGGCTGCGCAGCTTGCGGCAGAGCCAGCCTTCACCGCAGCCCAAGTCGATGACACTCTCTGGCATGCAGGCCAGAACGGCATCAGTGATTGCGCGGTCCGTAACCAAGCGGCGGCTCTCGATTTCAGCGCCGCGCACAGCCTCCACCCAAGGTGAGGCATTGCGCTCCCACGAGTCGATGATTTTATGGTCACTCAAGGGTTAATGCTCATCACGTCTCTATCAAGGTGGTTGCGATCTCTTAGAGCCCCAATCCTACTCTGTGAGGCAACCACAGCGAGCGGGACTTGGCAACAAGAGCACAGGCTCAGCGCACTTCTTGAGAGCCGGCCAGTTGCGTTTGCCCTGGCCGATAAGCCGCATGCGCCTCCGGCCTGTTTCAAGTTGCAGCCCAGGGCGGGCTGAGGGTGACTACAAGAGCACAGGAGTATGCGGCGGCTGCCCTGCCGTAAACGCCTCGATATTGGCCAGGACACAGGCCTCCTGCTCCTGCGCCGCCTCGAGGGTGCTGCCGCCGATATGCGGCGTCAGGGCCACGTGGGGGAGCTCGAAGAGTTCGCTGGGTATCGAGGGCTCATGCTCGTAGACATCCAGTCCCGCGCCGGCGATCTGGCCGGTTTTCAAGGCATGCACCAGGGCCCTCTCGTCCACGGTCGTCCCGCGAGAAACGTTGATCAAAAATCCTTGCGGGCCCAGTGCCTGCAGCACAGCAGCGTCGATCGCATGGTAGGTGCTGGCGTCTGCCCGCATGGACACGACCAGCACATCCGCCCAGGTGGCCAGTTGCACGATGGAGTCGAAATACGGGTAGGGAACCTCCGGGCGGGCCTTCCTGCCGTGGTAGCCGACCGCCATGTCGAAGGCCGCGGCGCGCCTGGCGACGTTCAGGCCGATGGCGCCCAGGCCGCAGATGCCCAGCCTGCGACCGGTCAATCCGCGCACGGGTTGCATACGCTCGCCGGCGTTGCCTTGCCAGCGCCCGGCCTCCAGGTATTCGCGGGCGGAGGAAAGGTTCCTGATGCTCGAGATCAGCAGGCCCATCGCCAGATCGGCCACGCTTCTGGCGTTCGCCGCGGGACTGTTGGTCACGACGATGCCGCGCTCCCTGGCGTGATCCAGGTCGATGCCGTCGTAGCCGCTGCCCAGGCAGCAGATCAGTCCCAGTCGCGGGAGCCGGGCCAGCGCCGCCGCCGGCATGCGCGTCGAGCCGAAGGCGACGACGATGCGGATGTCCCCGGCCAGCTCTGGCGGCAGCGCGGCGATCGCCGCGTCGAAGTCGGCGGTCTCCGCCTCGATCACCCTGAAGCGGGCTTTGAGGTGTTCATGAAATGGCTCGGAAACACGTGAGGCAAGGAGAATGGTGGGCTGCATGGAGGTTTCTCGTTGGGAGCGATTGCAAGGGTGAGTGCAAAACGACGACTGATAGCATGCCCTCCCATCGCCCCTGCCGTCACCGCTTTGCATAGACGGCACCACGCGCGGCAGAGCAGTCGAGGCGCAAGCTACGTGGTTGGCAAAGCCTCTGCCACTCATGGAGGCTGGGATGCCATGCCGCCGCTCAAGGCAGAACTCGCCGGACCTCCCTCGCAAATTTGCGATCCCCTGCCCCCTGCTCAGTTTTTGACCGCCCCATGCTGGCGCGCATCCCACGTGAGGCCGGCCGCGTTTTCCACAGCCTTATTCACCACGGCTGGGGATAAAGCCTCATTGAACTGGTGGGTGAAAAAGCATTCAATCCAACTGCCTATTGCCAAACCTTGCAAATATTACTAAGTCTATCGAAAGTATTGTCATATTGAGAGACAATACCCCGATGAAATGCAAACGAAACTCCGATGGTCGGGCAATCGACCACCACTCCCTCCAGGTCATGCGTCAACAGGCGATCAAGGCCGTTCGCGAAGGGCAGACCGTCCAAAGCGTGGCGGCCGCCTTCGGCGTCAATATCCGCAGCGTCTTTCGCTGGCTGTCCGACTTCGCCAATGGCGGACAGAACGCCCTGCTCGCCAAGCCGGTTCCCGGACGTCCGCCCAGGATCACTGCCGAGGAAATGCGCTGGCTGGCACAGGCCGTTCGGGACCACTCGCCGCTGCAATACCGCTTCGAATTCGGCCTGTGGACCCTCTCGCTGATTGCCGAACTGATCCGCCGCCAGTTCGGCAAGACGCTGTCACTGTCCGCCGTGAGCCGAGTCATGAAGCTGCTCGGCTTCACCGCGCAAAAACCCTTGTATCGCGCCTGGCAGCAGGATGCGGCGCTGGTGCGCCAGTGGGAAAACGAGACCTACCCGGCGATTCGGGCCGAGGCCCGTGCAGCGGGGGCAAGGATCTACTTCGCGGACGAGTCGGGCCTGCGCTCCGACTACCATGCCGGCACGACCTGGGCACCGCAGGGGGAAACGCCGGTGGTCGAGGTGACCGGCCGACGCTTCTCGGTGAACATGCTGTCGGCGGTCGGGACGCGCGGCGAGTTCCGCTTCATGCTGCACGACGGGACGGTGACGGCCAGCGTGTTCCGCGAGTTTCTCAAGCGCCTGCTGATCGGTGCCGAGCAGCCGGTCTTCGTGATCGTCGATGGCCATCCGGTGCACAAGGCCCGGCTGGTCAGGGCGTTCGTCGAAGAACAGGCGGGGCGCCTGAAACTCTTCTATCTGCCCCCGTACTCGCCACAGCTGAACCCGGACGAGCAGGTCTGGGGGCACGTCAAGCGCAGTGTCTCCAGGCGTCTTGTGCAGAACCGGGAGGAAATGAAGAAGTTGGCCCTGGGCGCGCTGCGCAGAATCCAGAAGTTGCCGGAGTGGGTGAAATCGTTTTTCCGCCACCCGGACTGCCGATATACAGCAGCATGACATTACTTTTTAAAAGATTAGTAAAAGTGCTCGAGCCCAAGAAGCTTATTATGAATTTCTGGCTATCCATTGCTCACGAGCAATTCGATAAAGGCAATGCTCTTGGAGCCAACTATCAATTGGAACTGCTGGGTGTTTAAAAGTCGAAGTTCTCTCAATCATACCGAGACGCTTCATTACAGCACGCGATCTAAAATTTCCGACTGCCGTGAAGGCTACTATTTCTGGTAGTTTCAGCATTTCGAATCCAACTTGAAGCGCGGCATTTGCCGCTTCAGTGGCATAGCCCCTTCCCCAGTAGAACGATGAAAGCCGCCAACCGATCTCAACACATGGCGAAAAAGGCAACTCAGCAGTTGGGACATGCAAGCCCACAAAGCCAATGAAGCAATTATCTGCTTTCGCTTCAACAGCCCAGAAGCCCCAACCACGCTGCTCAATAAGTGACTCACATAGATCAGCCATTGCGTCGCTTTCCTGTCGACTAAGCGTGGACGGAAAATATCTCATTACTTCCTGATCTGCATTGAGCTCTGCAAACGGCAGGCGATCCGAAGATCTCCACTGCCTAAGAAATAGGCGGCCAGTCTCAACCTGAATCAACTCAGTCACAAGCGTCCCCCTTTCGATATGCTAATCCGCCAGAATATTTTAGCTCTGTTGCCTTTATTTATAAGAGACCTCCAACTTCATGTGAAGCAATGGAAAAGGGTTGCCCAGGCTGTCAACCAAGGACCTACCAATAACTTTGAAGCCCATATGCTTGTAAAAAGCAATCGCTAAGGGATTTTGCTCGTTCACATCAAGCTCTGTAGCACCTAAATGATTGATTGCGTAGTTCAGCAATAATTTTCCAATGCCCAGCCCTCGATATTCTGGGGATATAAAAAGCATTTCGACTTTACCATTCGAGACACCAACAAACCCTTGAAGCGCCCCTTGCTCATCTTTGTATGCGCGCAGAGTAACTGCCGCAAGGTAAACATTTAAAACCTTCGACCGAAGAGATAAAACATCCTGCTCAGTTAAAAAATCATGAGTTGCTTTAACAGATGCCTCCCATACATCCGTAAGCCTTTCAAACTGGCTTTCTGTTACCTCACAAATCTCTTCCATACATGAATCCCTTTAAAGGTCAGCCCAAACCACAAAAGCTCTCGATAAATATAAAAATTTATAGCATGAAATCATGCCAGCACATTTAATAAAATCAGACCTAGGCAGTTTGTAACTGCCTACTAAACAGCCCTCTGCCTTGCGAAAGAGTTTCACGCCAAAACACTATTCTTACTGTGTCATAAACGTGGATGTCCCAAACCACCGTACAGGTCCCGGCAATACTCAAGCATTAGGTAGACACCCAGTTGATGACGCAGCGTCGTGATCGAGTCCGCCACATGCCGCTGCGCGCGCTGGCCGACCGCGGGGGCGGTAATCCGCGGGAAGCGCAGGTACCGTGCAGGCCATGAGATTTTTTTTTCCTTGGCCATCCGGTCCGGACAGGGCCTCACGGCGCAGGCGCTGCCCGAGCAGAAAACCGTAGGCGGCGATGCTCAGGCTGGCATGGTGGTGGAATCCCCGCCAGCCACGTCCCTCGTAATGTCCCAGCCCCAGGTCCTGCTTGAGATCCTGATAGTCGCGCTCGATACGCCAACGCAGGTGGGCGATGCGCACCAGTTCCGATAGCGGCGTGTCCTCCTCGAGCGTGGACAACCAGTAACGGGTCGGCTCGGCCTGCGTGAGGGGCCATTCGATCAGCAGCCATTGCTGCGGGTGCAGCCGCTGTTTTGCCGATACGCTGCCGGCAATGCGTACCCGTACGGCAGCGAAACGCCCACTCAGCGGCTCGTTGGTTCCCTGGCGCCAGGTGAGCTCCGTGAACACCTCGGGCGGCAGCGACTGGGCCAGCTTCTTCACCGACAGTGGTCGATGCTCCGGCGAGCGCCGCGTGGCTACCGGCGGACGGCCCTTGCCCGTCCAGGGCTTGGGCGGCAGCGGCTGCTGGCCGGGCGGCCATACCCGCACGACCGAGGTTATCCCAACCACATAGGGCAGCCCCATGGCCGTCAACCCCTGGCGAAAAGCGCTGTCCACGCCGTAACCGGCATCGGCCACCACACAATGATGCGGCTCCCCGGCTTCGAGCAATGCCCGCAACTGCGAAAGCGCTATCTGGGGCTTGGTGGCAAAGCGGACGTCTTCGGGTACGCCGGCCTGGCGGCGCCGCCCGGCATCTTCGGCCCATTCCCGGGGCAGGTACAGGCGCCAGGCCACCGGCAGGCTGGCCTGTTCGCAGGCCAGCGAGACGCTGACCGCCACCTGGCAGTTGTCCTGTTTGCCCAGCACCCCGCAGTACTGGCGCGCCACGCCCACCGAGTGCCGCCCCTTCTTCGGGAAACCGGTGTCGTCCACGAGCCAATAGCCGCCTGCGGACAGATCCACTGTCGGCAGGACCCACCGGGCCACGCGGCGCAGTAGTTCGGTATCCGACCAGTCGGCCTTGGCCACGAAATGATGCAAGGCCTGGTGCCGGGCACTGGCATGCAGGGGGTCGAGGTGTGCCGCCATGGGCTCCACGCTCTTGCGCGCCAAGGGCAGCATCAGGCCGGAGCAATAGCCGCGCAGCCCGGCTTCCCGGTCGGCATGCCCAAGACCTGCCGCCAGATGCGCCAGGTACTCGTCGAAGCGGATCATGGAGTCCATCGTCGATCTTCCTCGAACTGCAGAAGATCTACTCACAATAGCTCAATTTAATGACACAGTAAGACTATTGCCACTCTCGAAAATAGGACTCCACAGCACTTAATAAAAAACCGAAAGTCTTTTATTCTGCGTATTCATAAGTGCCGAAATCCCAATATTTCGCTCCTGGGTTATTCGGGCCTTTCCAGCCGCTTGACAGCAATTCCGTTGCAAGAAACTTATTCAGGAACCCATGACCGACAAAAAGAACGGTTCCATTAGTCGCGGCTAAATCTTTCAGCCTAGCGGTCCCACTAGATGCTTTTGCTTTTGCCTCCCACACTGATTCGCTATTTGAAGCATAACCACAAAACCAAGCAAGTCTGAAAAAAACTGCCCACGCCTGAGGCGGCATCTTAAGAGCCGGAAGACTTCCAAATGGCAAACCCACTTCCCGGAGTGCTGGCTCAATAATATTTATCTCCTTCACTCCAAGCGCTTTTGCTGACTCAATAGAGCGAGGCAAGTCGCTACACACCACCGCATTACAAGCGGCTGCTATTTCAATGGCTCTTTGAGGCGGCTTATGGTCTGGTGTTAATCCAGCAGCATTATATGCTTCAATCCACTGACCGACTTGGCCTGCCTTCAGTAAATTATAATTCGGAACATGCGGCCGGCCATGTCTTAATAACACAATTCTCATCACCATCCTCATTAACCACCTGCAGGGATTTAGATAATCATCCGCTTCGCGACACATTTTCATGCCAAAACATTCTTGCCACTCTCAGCAAGCTGCTGCTCATACATTACCCGGTTCACCAAACACCAGGCCGCCCGGTAGCCATGGATATAATCGAAGCGCTCGCCAAAAGGATCAATCAGGTAAAATGGATGCTCCTTGAACCGCAAACCCCCAGACGAATATTTTTCGCTGTGAATCCAGATCGTGTCATTGATAGTGGATATGGCACCCAAGTCGCTCCAGGCGTAATTAACCCCAGCACAAAAAATTCCCTCCGGTTTTACTAATCTTTTAAAAAGTAATGTCATGCTGCTGTATATCGGCAGTCCGGGTGGCGGAAAAACGATTTCACCCACTCCGGCAACTTCTGGATTCTGCGCAGCGCGCCCAGGGCCAACTTCTTCATTTCCTCCCGGCTCTGCACAAGACGCCTGGAGACACTGCGCTTGACGTGCCCCCAGACCTGCTCGTCCGGGTTCAGCTGTGGCGAGTACGGGGGCAGATAGAAGAGTTTCAGGCGCCCCGCTTGCTCCTCGACGAACGCCCTGACCAGCCGGGCCTTGTGCACCGGATGGCCATCGACGATCACGAAGACCGGCTGCTCGGCACCGATCAGCAGGCGCTTGAGAAACTCGCGGAACACGCTGGCCGTCACCGTCCCGTCGTGCAGCATGAAGCGGAACTCGCCGCGCGTCCCGACCGCCGACAGCATGTTCACCGAGAAGCGTCGGCCGGTCACCTCGACCACCGGCGTTTCCCCCTGCGGTGCCCAGGTCGTGCCGGCATGGTAGTCGGAGCGCAGGCCCGACTCGTCCGCGAAGTAGATCCTTGCCCCCGCTGCACGGGCCTCGGCCCGAATCGCCGGGTAGGTCTCGTTTTCCCACTGGCGCACCAGCGCCGCATCCTGCTGCCAGGCGCGATACAAGGGTTTTTGCGCGGTGCAGCCGAGCAGCTTCATGACTCGGCTCACGGCGGACAGTGACAGCGTCTTGCCGAACTGGCGGCGGATCAGTTCGGCGATCAGCGAGAGGGTCCACAGGCCGAATTCGAAGCGGTATTGCAGCGGCGAGTGATCCCGAACGGCCTGTGCCAGCCAGCGCATTTCCTCGGCAGTGATCCTGGGCGGACGTCCGGGAACCGGCTTGGCGAGCAGGGCGTTCTGTCCGCCATTGGCAAAGTCGGACAGCCAGCGAAAGACGCTGCGGATATTGACGCCGAAGGCGGCCGCCACGCTTTGGACGGTCTGCCCTTCGCGAACGGCCTTGATCGCCTGTTGACGCATGACCTGGAGGGAGTGGTGGTCGATTGCCCGATCATCGGAGTTTCGTTTGCATTTCATCGGGGTATTGTCTCTCAATATGACAATACTTTCGATAGGCTTAGTAACTGCGAGTAGCGGAGCGTCCAGAATCCCAATGGATAGCGGCGAAAATGGACGCTGAAACATATATGCCATTGCTGGAAGCTGCCGGCCGCGTAGGACTCTTCAGCTGTCGTTTTCAGAAGATGGCGGCACTGAATGTCAGAAGCCGACTGCACTACAGCATCGGAGGGGGGTAGATCTATCAGGCAACGACGGGCGGCTGCCGGCCAGGAGCGGACCTCCACCCTCAGGCGACTTCATGGATTCCGGTAGGCGACAGCATCAGCCTTCGGGTCACACCGATGGCATCGAGAAATGCCTGGTCATGGCTGATCACCACCATTGCCCCTTCGTAGGCACCCAGCGCCTGTTCCAGCTGACCGATCGCGCCCAGGTCGAGGTTGTTCGTCGGCTCATCGAGTAGGAGCAACTGCGGTGCCGGGTCTGCATGCAGCACGCAGGCGAGCACCGCCCTGAGGCGTTCCCCACCCGACAACTGACTTGCCGGCAGGTGCATGCGTGACCCGCGAAATTGCAGGCGCGCCAACAGGTCGGCACGCTCGTGCGCCGGCATGCTCGGGGCGGACTCGGCTAAGTTCTCCGCCACGGAGCGTGCAGGATCGAGTAACTCCAGCCGTTGCGACAGGTAGGCGACCCGGCCCGGGCCATGCCGCAGCGTGCCTTCGAAGGGAACCGCCTCCCCCGCCAGGATCCTGAGCAAGGTCGTCTTGCCGGCGCCGTTGGCGCCTAGCAGTGCGATGCGCTCCGGTCCACGGATCGACAGCGATACGCCGCTGCTGCCGAAGAGCGATCGCTGCCCATGGGCGACGCGCAGCCCCTCGCAGGTGATCAGCAACCGGCCCAGCGGAACACGGGTGGCAGGCAGCGACAGGTCCGGGATGGATGTCGAGTCGATCGAGCGCGCCGCATCGAGCAGACGGGCGCGTGTCTGCGCTAGTCGACGCGCATGGATTTCCCCGGCCTTGCCTGCCGAGACCTGTGCGGCGCGCTCGCGGTTGCCGGCCACGATCCTCGCCAGACCGGCATCGGCGAGGCTACGCGACGCGGTGCCGGCACGCCGCTCGGCGCGCTCGCGTGCCTGCTGCATCTCCCGTTTCTCGCGACGCACTTCGCCGCGCAGATGGTGCACCCGCTGCTCCGCAGCCTGCCGTTCGGTCTCGACGGCCTGGCGATAGAGCCCGAATCCGCCGCCATACAGCCGCAGGCTCGACGGCTCCAGCTCCGCGATCTGGTCCATGTCATCCAGCAACTCCCGGTCATGACTGGCGACCAGCACGCACCCGGGCCATTTCGCGAGCGCATCCCGCAGACGCCGGCGTGCTCCCCGGTCGAGATGGTTGGTCGGCTCGTCGAGCAGCAGCACGTCCGGGCCTTGCAGCAGCTTCGCCGCAAGTGCCAGCGACATTGCCTCGCCACCGCTGAACGTCGCCAGCCGACGTTGCAGCGATACCTCGCCCATGCCCAGCCGCCCCAACGCCGCGACAATGCGTTCGCGCAGGTTCCAGTCGCCGTCCAGCAAGTCGAATTCGGCCACATCCGCCTCGCCGGCGAGGATCGCGTCCAATGCACGCAACTTGGTCGCCACGCCCAGCACGTCGGCCACGCTCGCATCCTCGTCCAGAACGAGATTCTGCTGTAGATAGCCCACCGCGCCATGCAACCGGATCGACCCGGACACAGGCTGAAGTTCGCCGGCGAGGAGTCTCAGCAATGTGCTCTTGCCCGCGCCGTTCGGCGCGACCAGGCCGATGCGCGACGCGCCCAGGTTGAATGAAAGATCGGACAGCACGGGCGTTCCGTCCGGCCAGGAAAAGGAAAGTTGGGAAACGCTGATGCGAGTTCCGGACATGCGGGGTTCCTCCGTCGGTCGCGCGCCGGGCATGGGACGCCCGCGTGCGGATACCTACCGGTCCGTGCGCGCTCAGCCGCATCAGGAGCCGGTCCTAAGTTCTACGGGGGGAACGCCTTGCTCACACGTCCGGAGATCTCGGCCAGGAAGAAAGAAGGGCAGGATCGTAACAGATGGTTCCGCGCTACGGAATGAATGATCGAGTGGCCTATGCCCTCGCGCCCAGCACGACCGTCGCCCGCAGGCCGCCGCCCTCGCGATTGCTCAAGCGCAGACGCCCGTCGAGAGCCTGCGTGAGTTGCTGGGCGATAGCCAGCCCCAGGCCAGTGCCACCGCTGGAACGGCTACGCGAGGACTCCAGTCGCCGGAACGGTTGCAGCACCGCCTCCAACTGATCCTCGGGAATGCCGGGGCCGCGGTCCAGCACGTCGATACACGCGCGGCCTTCGGCATCCACTCGGACCATCGTTTCGGCACTGCCCGCGTAGGCCAGCGCGTTGTCGATGAGGTTCTGCACGACGCGGCGCAGCACCTGCGGATGGGTCAGCAGGGAAGCGATGTCGCCCTCGACGCGCTGCACGGACTTGCCCATGTCCTGGTAGTCGCCCACCACGCTGTCGAGGAAGGCCCGTAGATCGAGGCGTGCCGACGGCCCCATCGCCACATTGGCGCTGCGGGCGTAGTTCACGCCCTCGCGCACCAACTGGCTGATATGGCCGACGTCATCCAGCAGGCGCGCCTGGGCAGGGCTCTCGTCCATGGCCTCCAGGCGCAGCCGCATGCGGGTGATGGGCGTTTGCAGGTCGTGCGAGATCGCGGCCAGGATCTGCATGCGCTCGGCGACATGGGCCGACACGCGCTGCTGCAGCGCGTTGAGCGCGCGTGCGGCTTTCGCCACCTCGACCGGGCCGTCCTGCGGCAAAGGTTCGCCTGCCTGCGCCGGATCCAACCGTTCGGCGGCTTCGGCCAGTCGCACCAACGGTCGCGTGGCAAGGCGGACCGCCAGCCAGGCGCATGCCAGCAGCAAGGCGATCTGGGCCGTCAGTACCCAGGGAAGCCACCGCGCGATCGGCAACAGCGAAGGCGTCACCTCAATGGTGACCGGTTGCCCGTCGGCCAGCGTCAGTTCCACCTCGTAACGCTCGGGCGAGGTGGAGACGGCGCGTGGCCGCAGCGCATAACGATGCCGCAAGGAGTCGTCGATCAGTGCCGTCACCTGCCGAGAACGATCGCTGGGCAGCAGCGTGCCCGGCCTGGCGGGGCGTAGGAGATACCGATAGGTGCGGCGTTCCAGCTGGGACAGCCACTGCATGCGCTCTTCCGGCCGCAGGCGTTCGAGCAAGGCGACGCTCAGCGGGATGTCCTGCTCCAGGTTCGTCAGCATCATCGAGCGCGTGGCCACGGCGCGCTCGTAGAACAGCAGCGCGAACGACAACCCGTGCGCCAGTAGCAGGCCAGCCGCCAGGATCAGCAGAACACGCGCGCCGAGCGTCCGCGGCAGAAGGCGCGGCACCGGGCTTGGCGCATCCGGGCTCACGCTTCGTCCCCGATCAGCACGACCGGCTGGCAGAATACATAGCCCTCGCTGCGCACGGTCTTGATGTAGGTCTGCTCGCGCGCGCCATCGCCCAGGCGCTGGCGCAGGCGGCTGACCAACAGGTCGATGGAGCGGTCGAACACCTCCGCATCCCGTCCCTGGGTGAGGTTGAGCAGTTGGTCGCGGCTGAGCACGCGCTGCGGATGGTCGACGAACACGCGCAGCAGCCGGAACTCGGCGCCGCTTAGGGGATAGGCGGTGCCGCTCTCGTCCAGCAGATGGCGCGCGCTGGTGTCGAGCTTCCACTGGCCGAAACCGAGCAGGCGCGCGGCCTCGCTCACCTGAAAGTTGGGCGGCAGCATGCGCGCGCGCCGGATCACCGCGTTGATGCGCGCCAGCAACTCGCGCGAGGAAAATGGCTTGATGACGTAATCGTCCGCGCCCATCTCCAGGCCGATGATCCGGTCGGTCTGGTCGTCACGGGCGGTCAGCATGACCACCGGCACGGCGCGATGCTTGCCCGCGCGCAGGTTGCGACACAGGGTCAGGCCATCCTCTCCGGGCATCATCACATCCAGCACGATGAGATCGATGTCGCTGGTGTCCAACGCCGCGCGCATCTCCCGGCCATCCGCGGCGAGGCTGACACGGAGGCCGTTCCGGCGCAGATAGTCCCCGACCATCTGACGGATATCGCGGTCGTCGTCGACGATCAGGATGTGGTCTACATGGGACGTCATCTTCATCTCCGGGCATGCGGACTGCGGGTGCAGTCCGGCCGATACACAGGATGTTAGCGCTCGCTGTTATCCGTTTGCGAGTTCTCGGGAAAAGCCGGCGCGCACACGGGGAGTTCGCCATCAACTACCGGCCGACGGAGACGGATGGTCGACCGGCTTCAGGCCGCTGGCTTCCAGGATGGCATCGCTGACGTCGCACGGTGCCGACAGCGGCGAGGCATGGCTGGCGCCTACCGAGCGCAGCTCGGCACCGATGCGCTGCGCCGTGGCCACCTGGAGCTGGGGAGACAGCATGCGGTCCTTGCGCGAGACCACGTACCAGCTGGGCCGTGATCGCCATGCGGCCGTTGTCACGGGTTCGGACAGCGCGCTCGCCTTCAACGGCAGCTGTCGCGCGTAGACCTCTCGTGCCGCGCTCGGCTGCAGGTCTTGCGCGAAGTCGGAGGCGATGGTGTCCTGCGAAAGAGACAGGAAGCCATCGTGTTCCTGCAGCCGTTGCAGGCCCGGTGCGACCGGGAAATGCTCGCCCTGCTGCGCCGATGTCTGTCCCACGTCGGGTGCGAATGCGGCCACGTACACCAGCGCCTTCACCTTGGGATCGTTACCGGCCTCAGTGATGACCGTGCCGCCCCAGGAATGGCCCACCAGCACGACCTTCCCCGGTGCCGCGGCGATAACGCGCTTCGTGGCCGCGACATCGTCCTCGAGCGAGGTCAGCGGGTTGTCCACGGCGACGACCGGGACGCCACGCTTATGGAGGCGTGCGATCACCTTGTCCCAGCTGGAGGCATCGGCGAAGGCGCCATGCACCAGGACGACCGTCGGGGCGTCTGGGCTGGTGCGGGAATCGTGCGCGTCGGCCGCCGCGGGCAGCGAGGCGAAGGCGATCAGCATGGTCAGGAAGGAAGAACGCAGCATGGAAGGAGCTCCTTGTCGGGTGGAGCCCCATTGCACCGGCGCGATGTATCGGCTTGTTGTCGCCGCACGGCTGGCTTCGTATCCGATCGCATCCGCGTCCGCCGGGCGTACGTTCCGATACAAAAGGGCCCCGTTTGTAAGCGTCTGTATCCGCAGCGGCTTTCCTGCCGCTCGCTGACAAATCGCCGCGGTCGGCGACACACGGCGGATACGCCCGCGGCATGCAATGGCGCCGTCGCCGACACCCCGTCGGCATGCGTCCTCGAAGGAATGCCATGCACACCGAATCCTCAAGCCCCAAGAATGCCGCCCTGGTCTTCGGCGGTTCCCGCGGCATCGGCGCCGCCGTCGCCCGCCGGCTGGCCCGCGAAGGCCACGCCGTCGCCCTCACCTATGTATCGCGTCCGGACAAGGCCGCTGACGTCGTCGCCGCGATCCAGGCCGAAGGCGGCCGGGCGCTGGCGATCCAGGCCGACAGCGCCGACGCCGGCGCGATCGCCTCGGCCGTCGGACAGACCGCCGATGCCTTCGGCCCGCTGCACGTGGCCGTGGTCAACGCCGGCCTCTATCGTGGCAGCCCACTCGACGAATTCCCGCTGGAAACGCTCGACAAGATGCTCGCGGTGAACGTGCGCGGGGTGTTCCTGGCGATCCAGGCGGCGGCGGCCCGCATGCAGGACGGCGGACGCATCGTCACCATCGGCAGCAACGCCGCCGTGCGCGGCGGCATCGTCGGCAGCAGCGTCTACGCGATGACCAAGTCGGCGGTGGCCACGCTGGTACGCGAGCTGGCGCTGGACCTGGCGCCGCGCCGGATCACGATCAACAACGTGCAGCCCGGCCCGATCGAGACCGACATCACCGCCGATCTCCTCGACATGCTGGCCGCGCGCAGCCCGATGAAACGCGTCGGCCGTCCCGAAGAAGTCGCCGCGCTGGTGGCCTACCTGGCCGGCGACGAGGCCGGCTACATGACCGGCGCCAGCCTGACCCTCGACGGCGGCTGGGTAGTGTGACGCCGTCCCCTGCACGTCTTCCGATCCCTTCCGATCCGGTGCGGCGCGCTGCGCCCAGGGAGAACACGATGTCAACCTCTGCTTCGCAAGACAGCTTCGACCGCACGCGCCGCCGCCTGCTCGGCGCGACCGTCCTGGCTGCCGCTAGTGCCGGCCTGTCGGCCATGCTGCCCGCACGCGCGTCCGCCGCCCTGGAACGCGCCTTCACCGATGAGCGTGAAACCGGCAGCGGCGGCGACGCGATCCGCCCCTTCCGGATCCACGTGCCGGAGCGCGACCTAGCCGAGCTGCGGCGGCGCATCCAGGCCGCACGCTGGCCGGACCGCGAACTCGTCGCGGACGAAGCGCAAGGCCTGCAGCTGGCCCGGCTCAAGGCACTGGCCGACTACTGGGGCAACGGCTACGACTGGCGCCGGCTGGAAGCGAGGCTCAACGCGCTGCCGCAGTTCGTCACCACGATCGACGGCGTGGACATCCATTTCATCCACGTCCGCTCGCAGCATCGCAACGCGCTGCCCGTGATCCTCACGCACGGCTGGCCCGGTTCGATCCTGGAGTTCGTGGGCGCCATCGGCCCGCTGACCGACCCCACGGCGCACGGCGGCCGCGCCGAGGATGCGTTCGACGTCGTCATCCCGTCGATTCCCGGCTATGGCTTCTCTGGCATCCCGTCCGAGCTGGGCTGGGGGCCGGACCGCGTCGGTCGCGCCTGGCACGTGCTCATGCAGCGACTAGGCTACGACCGCTACGTGTCGCAGGGCGGCGATCACGGCTCGGTCATCTCCGACGTGATGGGCCGGCAGGCGCCCTCCGGCCTGCTGGGCATCCACCTGACCATGCCGGCGACCGTGCCGGGTGACCTGGTGGGTGCGATCAACAGCGGAGCCCCCGCGCCCGCCGGACTGGCGCCGGCCGAGCATGACGCCTTCGAGTCGCTGAGCCGCTTCTTCGGCCGCAATGCCGCCTACGGCGCCATGATGGTCACGCGTCCCCAGACGATCGGCTACGCGCTGAACGATTCGCCGCTCGGCCTGGCCGCCTGGATGTACGACAAGATCGCACAGTGGACCGACAGCGACGGCGTACCGGAGCGCGTGCTGGGCCGCGACGCCATCCTGGACGACATCAGCCTGTACTGGCTCACCGGCACCGCCACCTCGGCCGGCCGCTTCTACTGGGAAAACAACAACAACAACTTCAGCGCCGCCGCGCAGAAGACCGCGCTGATCTCCGTACCGGTGGCGGTGTCCGTATTCCCCGGCGAGATTTACCGCGCGCCGCGCAGCTGGACCGAACGAGCCTATCCCACCCTGTACTACTTCAACGAGGCCGACAAGGGCGGCCACTTCGCCGCCTGGGAACAGCCACAACTATTCAGTGCCGAGTTGCGCGCCGCCTTCCGGCCGTTGCGCCGGGCGCTGTGATCCCGCTTACACCTCAACCACACGACCGAGGAGAACGTCAATGCAAGCACATGCCCGTCGTACCGTCGCCCGCCTGGCGCCCTGGCTGTTGGCCGCGCAGTTCGCGCTGGCCGGCGTCGCCGGTGCCGCACAGCCCATGACCACGCCCAGCGCGTCCACCGACCACACGCCGCTGGTAGCGAACAAGCGGATCGACGCCGGCGATCTCAGTGTCGGCTATGCCGAACTGGGGCCGGCGAAGGGCGAGGCCGTCATCCTGCTGCACGGCTGGCCCTACGACATCAACAGCTATGCCGAAGTGGCGCCGCTGCTGGCAGCCCGAGGCTATCGCGTCATCGTGCCGCACCTGCGCGGCTACGGCAGCACGCGCTTCCGCTCGGCCGACACGCCGCGCAACGGCGAACCGGCGGCACTGGCCGCGGACGTCGTCGCCCTGATGGACGCCCTGAAGATCGAACGCGCCACGCTCGCCGGCTACGACTGGGGTGCGCGCTCCGCGGCCATTGTCGCCGCGCTGTGGCCCGAGCGGGTGAAGGCGCTGGTGTCCGTCAGCGGCTATCTCATCGGCAGCCAGGAAGCCGGCAAGAAGCCCTTGCCGCCGGCGGCCGAGTTGCAATGGTGGTACCAGTACTACTTCGCCACCGAGCGCGGTCGTGCCGGCTACACGCAGTACACGCACGATTTCGCCAAGCAGATCTGGCGGCTGGCTTCGCCGACCTGGAAGTTCGACGACGCCACCTTCGACCGCAGCGCGGCCGCGCTGGACAATCCCGACCACGTCGCCATCGTCGTGCACAACTACCGCTGGCGACTCGGCCTGGCCGAAGGCGAGCCCCGATACGCCGCGCTCGAGCAGCGCCTGGCGCAGGCCCCGGTGATCGCGGTGCCGACGATCACCATCGAGGGCGACGCCAACGGCGCGCCGCATCCGTCGCCGGAAAGCTATGCCGGCAAGTTCACCGGCAAGTACGAGCACCGCACCTTCCACGGCGGCATCGGCCACAACCCGCCGCAGGAGGCGCCGCGCGAGTTCGTCCAAGCGGTCGTCGACGCCACGCGGCTCTGACGGAGGAAGCCCGGCCATGAACCGCATTCGCTACATCGTGCTGGCATCGGCAGCCGCCGCCCTGGGGTTGGCCTTTTTCGCCGCCCGTGACGACGAGGACTGGCGGCCGGCCGCGCCGGTCTACGGCGTCAAGCTGCCCGTCGGCCACGAGGACTGGCCGCTGATCGCACCGGCACAGGAGGCGGCGCCGCTGGACGAGCTGCGTGTCGTCGTCGGCAATCCGGTGGCCGTGCGCGCCTACCGCGACAACGTGCGGCCGTTTCCCGATGGCACGGTGCTGGTCAAGCGCGCCTGGAAGCATGTGCCGTCTCCCGATTTCGCGCCGGCGTCCATCCCCGGCGACGCCACCACCGTGCAGGTGATGGTCAAGGATTCCAAGCGCTACGCCGCCACCGGCGGCTGGGGCTACGGACGCTTCATCGACGGCCAGCCCGTGGACGAAGCGCAGCACCGCACCTGCCATGCCTGCCATGCCGGACGCGTGAAAGGCCGAGACTACGTGTTCACCCGCCTGGCGCCGTGAGCGCCGGGCCTCTCTCCCACGACCTACAGAAGGAAACTCCCGTGACTGCTCTCGACGAGATCCTCTACACCGGCAAGACCCGCACCGTCGGCGGCCGCGAAGGCCGCGCGCGCAGCGACGACGGCCAGCTCGACATCGCCCTGTCGCCGCCGGGCAGCGGCCGCCCCGGCACCAACCCGGAGCAATTGTTCGCCGCCGGCTGGTCGGCCTGCTTCGAGGGCGCGATGGGGCTGGCGGCGCGCAAGCTGCAGATTCCTTTCCCCAAGGATGCGGACATCGATGCGGAGGTCGATCTGGGCCTGACCGGCGACGGCTACCAGTTGCAGGCGCTGGTCGACGAGGCGCATCGCACGTGCCCTTATTCCAAGGCCACGCGCGGCAACATCGATGTGCAGATCCGCGTGGCGTGACGCCCGCTTTGTAGCGAAGTGTTGCCATCCCCGCATCCGGACGATCGCGCTTACAGGAGTCCGCGTGCGGGCACACATTCCCGGTACGTGCGCGCGCTGGAATGGCCGCCACTCCACCGCATCGCAGGCCCGACCATGATCGAGTACGCACTGGCCATCGCCGCCGGCATGGCCACCATCCTCTCCCCCTGCATCCTGCCCGTCTTGCCGATCGTGCTGGCGACCAGCGCCGGCCGCGGGCGAGCCCGGCCGCTGTGGATGATCGCGGGCTTCGCGGCCACGTTCGCGGCAGGCGGCCTGTTGATCGGCGCGCTGTCTGCGTCTTCCGGCGCGTTACAGGGCGCCATCCGTACTGCCTCGATCGTAGTGCTGCTGATGGCCGGCCTGAGCTGCTTCTGGCCGGCACCGTTCGACCATCTGGTACTGCAGTGGCGTCGATGGCGTGCAGCGCACGCGACGGCCGTTCCTGTTCGGCGGCCTGTGGGCGGCATGGTGGGCGCCGTGCTGGTCGGCGCATCGCTGGGCTTGGCGTGGACGCCGTGCGCGGGTCCGGTGCTAGCTTCGGTGCTGTCGCTGGCAGCCAGCGCGCAAGCGCCTGGCAAGGCGACCGCATTGCTCGGCCTGTATGCAGTAGGCGCCGGCATTCCGATGCTGCTCGTCGCTTACGGTGGCGCCTGGGTCACCGCCCGGCTGTCGTTCCTCCAGCGCCGCGCGGCGTTGTTCCGGCAGGTCTTCGGGGCGTTGACGGTCGGCGTCGCCGTGCTGCAACTGCTCCAGTACGAGGTGCTCGTATCGGCCTGGGCCACGCAGTGGCTTCCCCCCATCTCGCAAGGACTCTGACCATGAACCTGATCAAACCCGCCTTCACGCTGCTGGCCGCCTGCCTGTTCGCAGCCGCCTGCTCCCCGGACCTGCCCGCCGATCCTGTAGAGTTCACCCATACGTCCCCCGCACCGGTCGCACCGGAGTTCAAGGGTATCGGCCACTGGCTCAACAGCCCGTCGCTGACACTGAGCCAGTTGCGCGGCAAGGTGGTACTGGTGGAATTCTGGACCTACTCCTGCATCAACTGCGTGCGCGTCATGCCCCACGTCAAGCAGTGGCACGCGAAGTACCGCGACCAGGGTCTGGTCGTCGTAGGTGTGCATACGCCCGAATACGGCTACGAGAAGCAGCTGTCCAACCTGCAGGCGGCAGTCAAACGCTTCGGAATCACTTACCCTGTAGCGCAGGATAACGACTATCGGACTTGGAATGCGTACGGCAACCGGTACTGGCCGGCGCTGTACCTGATCGATCAGGAAGGCCGGATTGTCTACCAGCATTTCGGTGAAGGAGACTACGAGATTACCGAGGCCAAGATCGGACAGCTGCTGGCCCGCGGACATAGCGATTCGGCTCAGAAACGATAAGGACCGCTCAAGTGATGTCCGCCTTGGGTCGGGCTGTGCCGGTGGTGACTGGTAAAGAGCGACCTGAAGTGGACGGTGAAGAGGAGAATAAACTCTCCTGAAGTACCTTCCCCGGGAGCTACCGCGAGAAGCGCTTGCGGTAATCCCGGGGTGAAATCGCCAAATGGCGCTGGAAGGTCGCGCGCATCCGCTCCTCGTCGCCAAAGCCGCACAGCTGGGCGATCTGGTCGATATTATGCTCTGAGTCTTCCAGTAACCGACGCGCCGCTTCCAGTCGGAAAATCTCCACCGCCTTGGCCGGTGAGCGGCCGGTCTTCTGCTTATACAGCCGGGAGAAGTTCCGCGGGCTCATGTGGCACCGATCGGCCAGGACCTCCACCCCGAGGTTCGGGCGGCCAAGGTTGTCGGCGAGCCAGCGGTGCAATTCGTCGAAGACCGTCGCATCCCTAGTCTGAGACTTCAACAACTCGCTGAACTGCGCCTGCCCACCCGATCGCTTGAGGAACACCACCAGTTCCCGTGCCACCTGCATCGCCACATCGCGGCCACAGTCGGCTTCCACCAGGGCCAGAGCCAGATCGATCCCCGCGCTGACGCCGGCGGAGGTCCAGACGCTGTCCTGCTGGACGAAGATCGCATCGTTGTCCACCTCGATGGACGGGAAACGCGCACCAAGCCGATCACACATGGCCCAGTGGGTTGCTGCGCGCTTGCCCTCCAGCAGCCCGGCCTCGGCCAGCAGGAAGGTGCCGCTGCACACCGACGCGATGCGCCGCGCTAGCCTGGAGTGATCGGCGATCCACTGAATCAATTCGCCCGACTCGTCCACCACCTGCTCAATCTCCGGCGAGCCCGGCACGATCAGCGTGTCGATGGCATCTGCTGCGAAGCCGGAAAGCGGCTGTGTCTCCACCGTCAGGCCTTCCGCCGTCTGCACGGGGCCGCCCGACAGGGTGCCCGTCAGCCGTTCATAGCCCGGCAGATTGCGCTCGTGCATGGCCTTGGTGGCGGCCCAGAACACTGTCTGTGCGCCGGTCAGGTCCAGCAGGCCCACCTGCGGGTAAGCGATGAACAGAATGGTGCGCGGCGTAGCTGGCATGAATTCAGGGTTATCTGTCATTTTTGGAAAATTCTTTCGGTTTTAGCATGGCTCCATCAAACGAAGCGGGCGCATGCCGGGAGCCATCATGGAACAAAACATATTGATCATAGGGTCTGGATTCGCCGGGCTGTGGAGTGCATTGAGTGCCGTACGTCTGCTCGACCAACATGACCGTACCGACGTACGCGTGACACTGCTTGCGCCCCAGGCCGAACTGCGCATCCGTCCGCGCTTCTACGAACCCAACGTACACGGTATGCGCGCGCCACTGCTGGACTTGTTTGCCGTCACCGGCGTCTGTTTCGTCCAGGGGCTGGCGTTGAACATCGATGCCGAAGGGCGCAAGGTTACCTACCGCAATGCCGAGGGTGAC
This sequence comes from Azotobacter chroococcum, assembly GCF_002220155.1. NCBI lineage: Bacteria > Pseudomonadati > Pseudomonadota > Gammaproteobacteria > Pseudomonadales > Pseudomonadaceae > Azotobacter > Azotobacter chroococcum. Next base: position 111,750 of record NZ_CP011836.1, read on the forward strand.
GAAGCCGCGCTGGGCTACGACCGCCTTATTCTCGCTTCAGGCAGCCAGTTGTTCCGCCTGGCGGTGCCGGGTCTTGCCGAGCATGCCTTCGACGTCGATCAGATCGAACAGGCCGCGCGCCTCGAGCAGCATCTGTTTGCCCTGGCCAGTCAACCAGAATCCATTTCCCGTAATACAGTGGTGGTCGCCGGCGGCGGCTTCACCGGTATCGAGACCGCCACCGAACTTCCTGCGCGCCTGCGCGCCATTTTGGGCGACGATGCCGAAGTCCGGGTCATCGTCATCGATCGCGGGGCGCAGGTCGGCGCGGCACTGGGCGATGACATTCGCCCCGCCATCCTCGAGGCCTCTCGCGAACTGGGCATCGAATGGCGGCTGGGGCGGTCGGTCGCTGCGGTGGACGCCCAGGGTGTGGTGCTTGATGACGACCAGCGCATCGATGCTGGCACAGTGATCTGGACTGCCGGCTTTCACGCCAGCGGCCTCACTGAACAGATCTCCGCCCCGCGTGACGCCTCAGGCCGGTTGCAGGTGGATAGCTACCTGAAGGTCGAGGGCATGGCCGACATCTATGCTGCCGGCGATACCGCCCGCGCCGCCACCGACGAACTGGGCAACTTCAGCGTCATGTCCTGCCAGCACGCCATTCCGCTAGGCCGACACGCCGGCAATAACGCTGCTGCCGATCTGATCGGCGTGGCGCCTCAGGTCTACAGCCAGCCCAAGTATGTCACCTGCCTTGACCTGGGAGCTTGGGGCGCGGTGTACACCGAAGGTTGGGACCGCCAACAAAAACTGATCGGTGCCGAAGCCAAGACGCTGAAAACGCAGATCAACACCCAGTGGATCTACCCTCCGGCAGCGGACCGTGCCGTGGCGCTGGCGGCCGCCGACCCGTCGATCCCGGTGGCTTGAGGAGATAGCCGATCCGTGATGACGGCCAGAGGAGCGTTTGCCGAGTAGTCCTGGCCGCCAGCACGCAAAGAGATAACAGACTTCTCCGCTCACTGATCGGGTGGGGCGTGTGCGGCCGGCTGCAAGTGGCCGATCTCTGCTGGCCACCACCAGCTGCTTTGGGTCGTTCTGAGCCGGTCGAGACATCATTTCGCGATGGTCGACAGGAGTAGCGTCCAGTGCGGCAAGGAGGGCGCTCAAGGGGGGAGGGACAGGCTCACTTTGAGCCAGCGCCGAGCCATACCCGCAAACTCGGCGCAGTCACGGAAGACCGGGCGTCCTACAGGCCAAGGCCCATCTGCACGTCTTTCGGCCTGGCTTTCGTGGCCTTCAGCAGCAGGACGCTGATCGAGGTGCTGGCAAAGGCGTTGTCGATGGGGGTGGAGAACTCCAGATCGAAGCCCGGCAGCAGCTCGGCCGCCTGCTGGCGGGCGCTCAGCGGCAGCACCGCGCCGAGTCTGCCGCCTGCCTCGACCAGGGTGCCGGCGTAGCGCAGGTGCGCCTGCCAGCGGCCTTCGCTGTATGGAGGATTGCAAGCGATCACGTCGAATAGGGTGCCGGGATTCCAGGCGAGAAAATCTCCCTCGATCACGGTATGGCCTTTCTCGCGCAGGATCATGCTGTGCAGCGGGCTGACCTCGACGCATAGGGTCCGGTCCTTCGGCAACAGGTCGGCGATGCCGCCCTGGCCGGCTTGCGGTTCGAGGCAGGTTTCGGTCGGCTGGATGTCCAGCCACTGCACCAGGCGTTCGGCGACCGGGGCCGGCGTGGGATAGAACTAGTGAGACTTGGCGTCCGGGAGCTGGCCGCTCACGGCCACTTCCTTGACGACTTGCTCCGGGTTGTAGTCGAACTGCCAGTAGCGCAGGTTCTTGTGCTTGCCGCCGTTGCACGCAACGCCGCCCAGGGCTTCCAGTACTCCGCTTACCTCGTCGAGCAGGTGCTTGGACAGCTCGGCCGAGCCGTAGCGCACGCAGAGCGTGTTGGGCACGAATTTGCGGTCGTACTCGCGACGGAAGCTGGTGGACGGTTCCAGCGTGAAATATTGCTCCATGGCGGCGAGGACGCCGGCCGCCGCATTGGAAATCGGCCGGTCGAAAAGGGCCTTGCTCTTGAAGCCGCAGGCCTTCGCACGCTTGGGCCGGGTGCGGAAGCTATCCGGGATGGCCATGGGGTGCAGGAAGGCGAGGATGCCGTTCAGACGCCAGGCCAGGTCGGGATGGACCTCCAGATGCGCCGTGCCCACCTTGTAGGCCCGTACCCGCAGGCTGCCGCAGTCGGCCTCGATCCATTCGCCCCGGTGGGCCTTGGCCAGGTTGAGCAGACGGGTCGTCGTGGTGTCGCGCTTGGGCTCGTCTCGCCCCATGAACTTGGCGATAACGAGCCGGAGGTCATGGATGTAGCCCTCACGGTCATGATCGGTGGTCCCAAAATCCGTATAGATATGGCTCAGAATCATGCGCTTGGCGAAGCCTTCGGGCGTGTTGGTAACGTGCGAGCGCTAGAGGTTACGAAAGATGCCGTCGACCCGCTCGGCCAGAAACTCCGCACGCCGGGCCATCAGCCCCTGGATCGTAGCGCGCAGGTTGTCGAGGCTGAACTCGGGCATGTCCAGCTCGGGATTGGTACCGCGCTTATAGCCGTGCTGGCGCCAGGCGTTCAAGCACTCGTGCCACTGGTTCCGGCGGGCCTGGGGCATGTGTTCCAGCAGGTCGGTCTGCTTGAGCGCGCGGCTCCAGAAGGTCGCGGTAAGGTCGTTCAGGGCACCATCGAGGTTGAAAATCTCGTTGAAGGAACTGGTGTGGCGCAGCATGGCGCTGTGGCCGTACTGGTCGGAGCTGTTGCCGGAGAAGAAGTAGCCCATGACACCGGATACCTTCTCCTCGGTGACGATGCCATGGACCTCGACGATACGGGCCTTCAGGCGCAGGTACTCGCTGGCCAGCAGGGTGATGGCGGCGAACTGTACCGGCGCGAAAAACTGGGCGACCACATCGCCGAGGATCACGGGGGAATCGTTGCGGTCTTGCTCGAAAAGTTGCATGGGACAAACCTCCTGGGTATGTCCCCACGCTCTCATGGCTGCGATAAATCCCAAGCCGACAGATTCAACTTCGATGAGGCTATTAGGCGCTCAATTTCAAAGTATCTTCAACGCCTTGAGACTTGCTTTACCAAGCTCTAAACGTTTGGCTGCATCGGATGCTTCTCGAATATCTATATTCAATGCAAAAGGATAAATACGATTGTCTTTCTCAACCCATCCGACCCACCAGCCAATGCCAGCGTCTGGAACATTTTCCCACCCCGTTTTTCCATACAGCTTCCAGTTATCACCTTGTTCTAAAGTGATAATTTCACGGACTTTTTTCTGCTGATCCTGGGGGAGCGGCAATGTTTCCTTAGCCAACTTGGCAAGGAATTTGGTTTGCTCAAGAGCGCTGATTTTGAGCGGCCCGACCAACCAAAAAGTGCCAATACTCGTATTCGGGCCAATATCTTGATTTCCATAGCCAATTTTCGAGACGCCCTCCCTCATGCGCTCGGGCCCAATCCGTCGAGCAAGCTCCTGATAGATTGGAACGTTTGATATGGCAATGGCATCTCGCAGCCCCATATCTTTTTCCCATGCTTTGAAAGGCTGGTGTTGCCCGCCGTAGGGAAGGACCTCATCGACATTGTCAACAGCACCGACTGAAAGCCCGATAAGTGTGTTTGGAATTTTATAAGTCGAGGCTGGAACAAATCTTGTCTCAGCACGAATTCGGTCATAGCCAACAAATTGGTCGGCCTCGACGTCATAAAGGACAAATGTGCCCTGAACGTGTGCGGCTTTGAATAACTCTTCTATTTCTGAGCTTTTTATCCATTCACTAGCTTGAGCTTGGAGAGCACATAGGAAAACTGTAAGTGTGAGTAGGCGTTTCATATTGTTCCTTTTGCCTAATGTTCAGGTTCAGGTTTGTTGACGATGGCTGTCAGCAGCTATTCCAGGGGAAATTTATTTCCTGCAATTACTAATCTTTTAAAAAGTAATGTCATGCTGCTGTATATCGGCAGTCCGGGTGGCGGAAAAACGATTTCACCAGCTCCGGCAACTTCTGGATTCTGCGCAGCGCGCCCAGGGCCAACTTCTTCATTTCCTCCCGGTTCTGCACAAGACGCCTGGAGACACTGCGCTTGACGTGCCCCCAGACCTGCTCGTCCGGGTTCAGCTGTGGCGAGTACGGGGGCAGATAGAAGAGTTTCAGGCGCCCCGCCTGTTCTTCGACGAACGCCCTGACCAGCCGGGCCTTGTGCACCGGATGGCCATCGACGATCACGAAGACCGGCTGCTCGGCACCGATCAGCAGGCGCTTGAGAAACTCGCGGAACACGCTGGCCGTCACCGTCCCGTCGTGCAGCATGAAGCGGAACTCGCCGCGCGTCCCGACCGCCGACAGCATGTTCACCGAGAAGCGTCGGCCGGTCACCTCGACCAGCGGCGTTTCCCCCTGCGGTGCCCAGGTCGTGCCGGCATGGTAGTCGGAGCGCAGGCCCGACTCGTCCGCGAAGTAGATCCTTGCCCCCGCTGCACGGGCCTCGGCCCGAATCGCCGGGTAGGTCTCGTTTTCCCACTGGCGCACCAGCGCTGCATCCTGCTGCCAGGCGCGATACAAGGGTTTTTGCGCGGTGAAGCCGAGCAGCTTCATGACTCGGCTCACGGCGGACAGTGACAGCGTCTTGCCGAACTGGCGGCGGATCAGTTTGGCAATCAGCGAGAGGGTCCACAGGCCGAATTCGAAGCGGTATTGCAGCGGCGAGTGATCCCGAACGGCCTGTGCCAGCCAGCGCACTTCCTCGGCACTGATCCTGGGCGGACGTCCGGGAACCGGCTTGGCGAGCAGGGCGTTCTGTCCGCCATTGGCGAAGTCGGACAGCCAGCGAAAGACGCTGCGGATATTGACGCCGAAGGCGGCCGCCACGCTTTGGACGGTCTGCCCTTCGCGAACGGCCTTGATCGCCTGTTGACGCATGACCTGGAGGGAGTGGTGGTCGATTGCCCGACCATCGGAGTTTCGTTTGCATTTCATCGGGGTATTGTCTCTCAATATGACAATACTTTCGATAGACTTAGTATCAGTCGATGACCAGAGGCTTGGCTTCGTCCCAATGATCGGGCGGGATGGCTTCGGTAGATAGAGCAACCCTCATCCCCAGCGTCGGACTATTCTTACTGTGTCATAAGCGCAGATACCCCAGGCCTCCGTACAGATCCCGGCAATACTCAAGCATCAGGTAGACACCCAGTTGATGATGCAGTGTCGTGATCGAGTCCGCCACATGCCGCTGTGCGCGCTGGCCGACCGCGGGGGCGGTAATCCGCGGGAAGCGCAGGTACCGTGCACCCCATGAGGTTTTTTTTTCCTTGGCCATCCGGTCCGGACAGGGCCCCACAGCGCAGGCGCTGCCCGAGCAGAAAACCGTAGGCAGCGATACTCAGGCTGGCATGGTGGTGGAATCCCCGCCAGCCACGTCCCTCGTAATGTCCCAGCCCCTGGTCCTGCTTGAGATCCTGATAGTCGCGTTCGATACGCCAACGCAGGTGGGCGATGCGCACCAGTTCCGATAGCGGCGTGTCCTCCTCGAGGGTGGACAACCAGTAACGGGTCGGCTCGGCCTGCGTGGGGGGCCATTCGATCAGCAGCCATTGCTGCGGGTGCAGCCGCTGTTTTGCTGACACGCTGCCGGCAATGCGTACCCGTACGGCAGCGAAACGCCCACTCAGCGGCTCGTTGGTTCCCTGGCGCCAGGTGAGCTCCGTGAACACCTCGGGCGGCAGCGACTGGGCCAGCTTCTTCACCGACAGTGGTCGATGCTCCGGCGAGCGCCGCGTGGCTACCGGCGGACGGCCCTTGCCCGTCCAGGGCTTGGGCGGCAGCGGCTGCTGGCCGGGCGGCCATACCCGCACGACCGAGGTTATCCCAACCACATAGGGCAGCCCCATGGCCGTCAACCCCTGGCGAAAAGCGCTGTCCACGCCGTAACCGGCATCGGCCACCACCCAATGATGGGGTTCCCCGGCTTCGAGCAACGCCTGCAACTGCGAAAGCGCTATCTGGGGCTTGGTGGCAAAGCGGACGTCTTCGGGTACGCCGGCCTGGCGGCGCCGCCCGGCATCTTCGGCCCACTCCCGGGGCAGGTACAAGCGCCAGGCTACCGGCAGGCTGGCCTGTTCGCACGCCAACGAGACGCTGACCGCCACCTGGCAGTTGTCCTGCTTGCCCAGCACCCCGCAGTACTGGCGTGCCACGCCCACCGAGTGCCGTCCCTTCTTCGGGAAACCGGTGTCGTCCACGAGCCAATAGCTGCCAGCGGACAGATCCATTGTCGGCAGGACCCACCGGGCCACACGGCGCAGCATTTCGGTATCCGACCAGTCGGCCTTGGCCACGAAATGATGCAACGCCTGGTGCCGGGCACTGGCATGCAGGGGGTCGAGGTGTGCCGCCATGGGCTCCACGCTCTTGCGCGCCAAGGGCAGCATCAGGCCTGAGCAATAGCCGCGCAGCCCGGCTTCCCGGTCGGCATGTCCCAGGCCGGCCGCCAGATGCGCCAGGTACTCGTCGAAGCGGATCATGGAGTCCATCGTTGATCTTCCTCGAACTGCAGAAGATCTACTCACAATAGCTCAATTTAATGACACAGTAAGAATAGGCACTGGCGGTAGTATGCGCTGGGCCGACATGCCGCTCGCCAGCTAGAGCATTTTTTGAAAACACGAATTCGACATACAGGGGTTGCTCTTCCCGGTCATTTCGGTCCTCCTCTCCCGCTCGAACAAGGAGACCAGAATGGCTCGGGCATACAGTGCGGATCTTCGCCGGCGCGTCGTCGAGGCGGCCATGGGCGGGCTGTCGGCTCGGCAGGCCGCCGAGCGATTCGACGTCGGCACGGCGACGGCGATCGTCTGGGTGCGGCGCTTTCGGGAAGACGGGGAACTCGTCGCCCGCCGACAGGGCAAGCCCCGGGGCTTGCGGCTCGATCCCCATGCGGACTATCTGCTCGGCCTGCTCAAGCAAACTCCCGACCTGACGCTGGCCGAGCTCGCCGCAACCCTCGAGCGGGAGCGCGGTATTCGGGTCAGCCTGGCGACGGTATGGACGTTTCTCGACCGGCACGGCATGACATTCAAAAAAAGACCGCGCATGCGGCCGAGCAGCAGCGGCCGGACGTCCAGGCAGCCCGACAGGAGTGGCTCGAGGAACAACCCGGCTTCGACTGGCGCAAGCTGATCTTCGTCGACGAAACCGCCGCCGCGACCAACCTGGCCCGCCTACGAGGCTGGGCCCCTCGCGGCGAGCGCTGCCTGGCCGCGGTCCCTCACGGTCACTGGAAAACCACGACCTTTACCGCCGGCCTGCGCGTGGACGGGCTAACTGCTCCGCTGGTGCTCGACGGCGCCATGAACGGCCCGGCCTTCCTGGCCTATGTCGGGCAGGTCCTGGTTCCCGAGCTGACGCCCGGCGATATCGTGGTGATGGACAACCTGCCGGCCCACAAGGTCGCGGGGTACGCCATTGAAGGCGTAGGAGCCACACTGCGCTACCTGCCTCCCTATAGCCCCGACCTGAACCCGATCGAGATGGCCTTCTCCAAGCTCAAGGCGCTGCTGCGAAAGGCGGCGGCGCGGACCGTGCCGGAGCTGTGGCAGAGCATTGGCGAGGCAATCGGGCAGTTCTCGGCGCAGGACTGCAGGCACTACTTCGAGGCAGCCGGATATGAATCGGGATAAGGTAAAAATGCTCTAGGTTCGCCATTCGAACCGCCCATCCTCCAGGCGCGACCGCTCAGCCGGTGTGCGGTAAACGAAGCGGCGAAATGGTGTTAGGGTTCCTGCCGCTGTAACTGGCAGGACGCCAGTTGCTGCTGCCGTTGTGTGCCCCCGCTGCCGCTGCCTGTCGGCCGGGGGCTTTTTACGTTCAGGCCGCTTCCCGAGCGTTGCTGATGTGAAGCGCATGTGATCCAGATGAGGCGCCAGTCGTCCCGGATGTGGGGAAGAACGGTAGGACTGGCGATCCACCAACTTTGCTCGAGTGCCTGGCTCGTGGGTTACCGCCCCCCGGTTATTCGCGGACCGGTAATCTTGGCCTGTGTACAAAACCCTGGCTGCGTCATGGAGCAGTAACCGAAGCGATGTTTACTCGCGACTCAATGCGCGGGTAATGTGCTCTGGCGTTCAGTAGGGAAACCCGTGCTGCCGCGCCGTTGGGGCCCCCGGTTCTGTCGAAAGGCAGGCCCGGGGGCTTTTCCTGCAACTCCTCCTGCAAGGTCGCCGCCTGAGTCTGACCGCACTGAGGCACTCCATGCCCGGCGCTCGGCCTGGTCCCGGCATGCGATCAAGCGGATCGCCGCCTGCTCGGCAACTGGCACCTTCAGGCCGAGCGCGGCTTGTTCTACTGGGCTATGCTTCGCGCCCTGCTGAGGGAGCCCGCAGAGTTCGGAAAAAATCGTACGCTACTGGCTGGAGGCCGCAGCACACTTGGGCTGTTTGGCTGGAGCACACCTCGCCGGATGTCAGCCGTGACCAGCCAGCAGCGTCAGGTTAGGGCTCATTTTGATGTTTCCTGACGCAACTGCATCTGGGTCTATGGCCTCAACCTGACGGTTTGAGGCTAAACGTACGATGTTTTCTGCGACGACTCCGATCAGGAGTAAGCCAGAACCGGCACTTTGTCTTGGAAGGGCTGCACCGGCTGCCTTTCGCGCCCTGCATAAGGCCGGCAACACTCAGGCAGCGGAACGGCCGGCCAGTGTCTTGTGCAATGCTCGGGCGCAGGCATCGCACCAAGGCCACCAGGAGGCCGCAGAGCGCGCTGTTGGTCAACCCCCCCATAGGGCGATCGAGAAAGCGCGTCTATGGCCCACTGAAAGGCCACCCGCCCAGGGTGACGGTCCGCTGGACTGTCAGATCCTGGTTGCCCCATGGGTAGCCGCCCACTGTCGCCGGATCGCTACTATTCTGCTGTAGTTACGCCGATACCTCCTCAGAACCCAGGCGCTTTCTGACCGTCGGAAGAAAGCGGCAGCAGGTCGGCTGCTTCTCCGAAGCGCTTTCCAAGCTTCTCTAAGGAAGGAAGCCTTCGACGCGCACTGGAAGTGCAACATAACATTCAGGTAATCACGACGATGTCACGGGCCGGGATGGCTTGTTCGGGCAGTCGGCTGTTTCCGTCCCCCTCCCTCACATTGCGTCCAAGTACGCATTCTGGATACGGAAGCGAAGCAAATGGATTTCAACGTCAAGGATTTCGGGGCAAAGGGCGACGGCAGGACGGATGACACGGATGCCATCCAGACGGCGATCGACGCCGCCTACAAGGCCGGAGGGGGGACCGTCTACCTGCCGGCCGGCGAATACCGGGTCAGCGGCGGCGACAAGTCTTCGGATGGCGCGCTGATGATCAAGAACAACGTCTACCTGGTCGGCGCCGGCATGGGCGAGACGGTGATCAAGCTGGTCGATGGCTGGGATCAGAACGTCACCGGCATGATCCGCTCGGCCAATGGCGAGCAGACCCACGACTACGGCATCAGCGACCTGACCCTGGACGGCAACCGCGATAACACCGGCGGCCGGATCGACGGCTTCTATACCGGCTACATCCCCGGCGAGGACGGCGCCGACCGCAACGTCACCGTCGAGCGGGTCGAGGTCCGCGAGATGTCCGGCTACGGCTTCGATCCCCACGAGCAGACCATCAACCTGACGATCCGCGACAGCTTGGCCCACGGCAACGGCCTCGACGGCTTCGTCGCCGACTACCTGATCGACAGCACTTTCGAGAACAACGTTTCCTACAACAACGACCGCCACGGCTTCAACGTGGTCACCAGCACCCACGACTTCACCATGACCAACAACGTCGCCTACAGCAACGGCGGCAATGGCCTGGCGATCCAGCGGGGCATGGAGGATATCGCCCAGCCGGCCAACATCCTGATCGATGGCGGTTCCTACCACGACAACGCCTTGGAAGGCGTGCTGCTCAAGATGACCCACGACGTCACCCTGCAGAACACCGAGGTCTACGGCAACGGCGCCTCCGGCGTGCGCCTCTCCGGCGCGAAGGACGTGCAGATCCTCGACAACCGGATCCACGGCAATTCGCAGAACGGCAGCTACCCGGAGGTCCTGCTGCAAGCCTTCGACGACAGCCAGGTCACCGGGGAGCGGTACGAAACCCTGAACACCTGGATCGAGGGCAACGTCATCGACGCCTCGGCCAACGCCGACTACGCCGTGCAGGAGCGCAACGACGGCAGCGACTACACCACGCTCCAGGACAACGACATCAGCGGCGGGAAGATCGCCGCGGTGCAGCTCTCCGGGACCCATTCGACGGTGTCCGATTCGTCCTCGAAGCTCATCCAGGGAGGCGACGGCAACGATGTGCTGGTCGGCGGCGATGCCGACGAGCAGCTCCTCGGCAGTGCCGGCGACGACCGCCTGGACGGCGGGACCGGCGACGATGTGCTCGACGGCGGCGCCGGACGCGACCGGCTGACCGGCGGCGCGGGCGCCGACACCTTCGTCTTCTCCGCCCGCGAGGACAGCTACCGCACCAGCAGTTCCAGCCTGGCCGACCTGATCCTCGACTTCGATGCCGGCGAGGACCTGATCGACCTGTCGGCGCTGAGCTTCTCCGGCTTGGGCGACGGCTACGACGGCACCTTGGCCGTGCAGCTGAACGGCACCGGCACACGCACCTACCTCAAGAGCTACGAGGCCGATGAGCAGGGCAAGCGTTTCGAGGTCGCCCTGGACGGCAACCATGCCGCCTTGAGCGAAGCAAGCTTCGTTTTCGGCGAGAGTGGCAGCGCCACGGGGCTCGAGGTGATCGGCAGCGGCTCTCAGAGCGACCAGATCGCCTGATGCCTCCACCGCCAGTACCTGACCGGGATTTCAAGACGGCGCTGCGTAGCGGCCCGGTCAGCCATGACAAGGACAAGGCCAGCCTGCTGGACAAAGCGATGGCTTTCATGAACACACTCGGCACCTTGCCCGACAAGGTCATGGCCTATTTCCGGCATCCTGCAGCACGCTATGCATGGTGTGAATTTAAGGGCCTGATTAATAGTGCAGTTTCAACCAACATCCTGTTCAAGCAGTAGGAGCTGTTCACAACCGTAAATAAATAAGGTAATCCCCCGGCTAAGCCGGGGGACTCCTGGAGGTTTGACCGTGTGATACGGTCATCGGGAGCCTTCTGTCTCGACCAAGAGATAGGAGGTACCCGATGAGAGACTATCAGAGTCTCGCGCACACGAAGTGGGACTGTAAGTACCACGTTGTTTTCATCCCGAAGAGGCGCAAAAAGGCGATCTTCGGGGCAATTCGCAAGCACCTTGGCGAGCTGTTGCATGAGTTGGCGAGGCAGAGGGAGTGCCGGATAGTGGAGGGCCATTTGATGCCTGACCATGTTCAATGTTCACATGTGCATCAGCATCCCGCCCAAACACTCGGTGTCGTATGTGGTGGGCTACATCAAGGGCAAGAGTGCGATTTCGATAGCTCGGCGTTTCATGGGGAAGACGAGGAACTTCACAGGTGAGAATTTCTGGGCCCGGGGATATTTCGTTTCAACCGTGGGGCTGGACGAGGAGATGGTACGTGCATACATCCGGAACCAGGAAAAGGAAGACGAGCATTACGACCAGCTCAAGTTTGGCCTATAGCGACGGCCGCCTTCAGGCGGCCCAACTGCTTGCCCCTTTGAGGGGCTAACAGAATAAAGCCCCCGGCTTTGCCGGGGGATACTTACTAGGTGCAGACTCGCTTCATCACCTCGGTGATCATCAATGGGCGTTCGGGTTCATGGATCGCCCGCTTGCCCTGCATCCAGCAGGGTTCGATCCGGTTCAGCCAAGGGCTCAGCCAGCGCAAAGGCAGTCTCAAGACTCGTCGGCTCATCGCCAGCACCTCGGATAACTATCGGGCCGAGTTGCTGGGACTCAAATGAGAATGCTTGGCTTCGTGCGATTGCCCTGGCCAACAACGTGACAGTACCCTTGGACATAGCCTTTCCGGATCAGGCCCTGTCCGCCTCCAGCCAGGACTGCAGCGCCTTAACCACCAGCCCGTGATCCTCCCACTGCGGCAGGCCCGACAGGGTCAGGGCCCCGATCAGTTCCCCGTTGCTCAGGCGTAGCGGAAAGCTGCCGCCGTGGGCCGCATACTCCCGCGCATCGATATGGGGCTGGGTTTCGAACTCCCGCCCCTTGTCGCGGTTGTACTCCCCCAGATACAGCGAGCTGTGCCCGTAGCGTAGCACTGTATTGCGCTTGCGCCGGATCCAGTCATGGTTGTCGGCACAGGAGCCCGGCAGGGCGGCGCTGAAGACAACTTGGCCATAGGCGTGGATCTCCAGAACGGCCGGGGCCTGGGTGGCGGCCGCGAGCCGATACAGCTGTTGGCCCAGTTGCCAGGCCGCGGCAAGATCGAAAGCGGGCAGCTGCAAGTGCGCTTCCTGCTCCAGCAGCTCGGACGGGGTCATCGGGTCACCTCCAGGGTTCGGCCCTTTTGATGGCTGCGGCAGGCCAGTTCGATCAGCCGGATGCCCTGCAGGGCATCCGCGGGACTGACCGGCGGCGGCAGGCGACGCTGTAGGGCCTGCACCAGTTGCTGGTAGAACAGCTGGTAATTGCCGGCCAAGGTCGTCAGCGTTCGGGTTTCCTGCTCCGTGTGGACGATGCCATAGTGGCTCGCCGGTTCCAGCCCCCAGTCTGGGCCGCCCGGCAACTCGCCGGCACGCAGCGCATCCTCCTGGGGATCTAGCCCGGACTTATGGTAACTGCCCAGGGTGCCCTGCAGCACGAAACGCAGGGTGGGGGCGGCGCAGAACGGGCTCGAATGCAGCACCACCTCCTTGTCCGGATAATGCAGCTGCAGATGGAAATAGTCGGTGGCCTCGGCGCCGCTGCGCAATTCGCGACAGCGGGCGCTGATCGCCTCGGGCAGGCCGAACAGCACCAGCGCCTGATCGATCAGGTGGGGGCCGAGGTCGTAGAGAATGCCGCCGCCGGGGCCGGCCTGCTCGCGCCAGCGAGTCCTTGGCGTCGGGCGGAAGCGGTCGAAGTGAGACTCGAAATAGTGGATGCCCCCCAACTGCCCGCTGCGCAACAGGTGTTGCAGGGTCAGGAAGTCTCCATCGAAACGGCGGTTGTGATAGACCGCCAGAACCCGCTGCTGCCGAGCGGCTAGGGCCATCAGCTCTTCGCCTTCCTGCGAGGTAACAACAAAGGGCTTCTCCACCAGCACATCCTTGCCGGCCAGCAAGGCTTGCCGGGCCAAGGAAAAGTGACTGTGGTTCGGCGAGGTGATGACCACCAGATCGGCATCGCTATTGGCGATCAGCTCGCTGCCATCCAGGTAATGCTGCAGCTGCGGATGGTCCTGACGCAGCTGTTCCTGGGAGCTGCTGATGGCCACTAGCTGCAGTTCCGTCTGGTTTTGAATAAAGGGCAGATGGAAAGTCCGGGCTGAGAGCCCGTAGCCGATAACCGCGGTCTTAATCAACGGAAGCCTCCAGTATGACAATCGGAATCTCGAGATCGGTGAGTGCCTGGTGCAGCGGCCCTGCGGGCAATGCATCGCAGATCAGTAGATCCAGCCGAGCCAGGTCGCAGACCTGGTGCAACTGCTGCTGATCGAACTTGTCGCTGCCGCCGACTGCGATCAGATGCTCGGACTGGATGATCGCCCGACGTTTCAGCGCGGCTTCGGCGGCCGTCGGGGCGCTCAGTCCATACTCGTTCAGGGCGCAGATCCCCATGACGGCGTGTTGCAGCCGGAACTGTCCCAACTGCCGTTCGGTTTCCGCTCCCAGCATCATGCGCTGCAGCGGATCGAACTCCCCGCCCAGGCCATGGAGGCTGAGCGCCGGGTTCTGGCTCAGCACCTGCAGCGCATCCAGCGCGGCGCTGACCAAGCTGAAGGGCCGGGACTGTGCAGCCAGCAGTCGGGCCAGCTCCAGCAGCGTGCTGCCACTGTCCAGATACAGGCTGGTGCCCGGCTGCAGCACCTCTAGGGTGCGTTGGGCGAGCGCTGTTTTGATTTCATTGCGCGGGCGCTGCAGAAAGGGCAGCGGTTCCACGGCAGGCTCGAGCAATCTTGCCCCGCCCCGAATGCGCTGAAAGCGGGACTGCTCAGTCAGTCTGATCAGATCCCGACGGGCCGAATCACGGGAAATACCGAAGTGTTGGCAGATCTCGTCCAAGGTAATGCGCTGCTGCTGCTCCAGCAGTCCGGCAATGACATCGAGTCGCTCTTCCTGAGTTACGGTAATCATGCTAAGTTAAAATACGTTATTGTAAGTGGTTATAAGCATATATTGATTGAAATGCCTTGGTCAAACGCTCTGGGTTTCAGCTGTTTTAAGGCTTTTGCGTAACCCCCGATAATCGATCGGGAGGATAAGGCGATGTGGGATGCGGCTCTGGCCCGGTTCGAGAAGCAGGCACCGGCCAGTGTCATGGCGCATCTGAGACTGGAGCGGGCGATACCAGGCCGCCTGGGTTGACGAAGTGTTCGAGGCCAACCGGCAACGCCAGTATCCACGCGAGTTGCTGTTTTCCACGGTGGTCGAGCTGGTGTCGCTGGTTTGCACGGCCGAGACGCTGCGTCACTGGGTAAGGCAGGCCGAGCGCGATACCGGACTGCGTGAGGGGCAGACAACGCCCGAGCGTGAATGGATCAAGGCGCTCGAGCGGGAGGTGCGTAAGCTGCGACAGGCCAACGAGATCCTGCGCAAGGCCTCGGCGTATTTTGCCCAGGCGGAGCTCGACCGCCGCTTCAAGCGATGAAGGCCTTCATCGACGATCACCGCCAGGTCTACGGAGTCGAGCCGATCTGCAAGGTACTGCCGTTGCCCCGTCGACCTACGACGAGCATGTGGCCCGGAAAATCGTCCCTGCACGGCAGTCAGCCCGAGCACGCCGGGATGAACTGCTCTGCGAGCATGTTCAGCGTGTCTGGGACGAAAATTTTCAGGTCTATGGCGCGCGCAAGCTCTGGAGGCAGCTGCGCCGGGAAGGCTTCGAGGTGGCGCGCTGCACGGTCGAGCGGCTGATGCGCAGACTGGGCCTGCAGGGCGTGGTGCGCGGCAAGACGCCTCGAACCACGGTCAGCGACCGCGTGACACCGTGCCCGCGGGATCATGTCAATCGCCAGTTCCAGGCAAGCCGGCCGAATGCATTGTGGGTATCGGATCGAACGTCGGACGGAAAAAATCTGCCTGCAATAGGTGGCGTGTGGCAGTACGTGGCCTGACTTCGCCTTTCCGGCCGCGCCCACTGCACCGGGGTATCTGGCTTTCTTCGAGGCAATGGCCCTCGCTGCCCTCGCCTTCGGCTTGAGCTAACGCTTCGCATAATCTATCTTATGTTAAATAGCAGTCTTGGCGACCCCCATCTTGCCCTGCCCTTTTGGCATCACGGATCCCGTCGCTGTGTCGAAATGTGGATTGACCCGCAGGCACCGCACAGCACAAACACCCCCCCGGTGCAGTCCGGGGTTTTTCGGCTTGGACTTGTCCCTATAAAGCGGAGCGGCCGCGGTACACCTGCGCGTCGGGAGTGCCGCCGCCAATCCGGCGGTTTTGTCCCTCACCACGGATAAGGCGCCCTTATCAAGGGCAAGCCCGCCAGTCCCCGCACCGGAGGTTGACTGTCGATTCGGTGTGTATTACGCATGATACCGGGCAGTATGTACTCGGCTTCGTTCTATAATCGGAAATTCATTGGCCGAACGCCACTTGAGTACACCCAGAAGTTCTACCCCTTCGCTTGCCGAGCTGTTTTCTGGGCAAAAACTCGTCCGGCCTGTTGGAGAACAATCGCTACCGGTGCATCAAGCGATGTGGCGCATCCGGTTCACATCCTTTGATGGCGGGCACCCGAAGTGGCGGCTGTACTCGCGGCTGAACTGCGATGGGCTTTCGTAGCCGACACGATAGCAGGCGCTCGAAACGTCGAGCCCTTCATTGATCATCAACCGACGCGCCTCCTGTAGGCGCAGCTGCTTCTGGTACTGCAGCGGGCTCATCGCGGTGACAGCCTTGAACCGATGGTGCAGCGTGGAGGTGCTGAGGTTGGCCAGGCGAGCGAGCTCCTCGATCCGCAGTGGCTTGGCATAGTGCCGGTTCAGCCAGTCGATCGCCCGCGTCACACGGTGCGTCTGCGTGTTGCTGAGCGCGATCTCGTAGAGCCGACGGCCCTCGCTACTGCGCAGCAGTCGGTAATAGAGCTCACGCAAAGCCAGCGGCGCGAGCATGCCAATGTCACGCGGCGTATCGAGCAGGCGCACCAGCCGCAGCATGGTCTCGAGCAGCGGTGCGTCGATCCGGTCGAGAAACAGGCCCCGCGTCGGCTCGCCCGGAACGCCAGCAGGTGGCGCATCGGCGATCAGCTGGGCGATCTCCGCCGGGTCGAGGTCCAGGCGAATGCACAGATAGGGCGCGTCCGGACTCGCCTCGATCACCCGCCCGGAGACCGGCAGCGTCACCGACACCACCAGGTAGTTGAGCGGGTCGTAAAGGTACCGCTCGTCCCACAGCCCTACCTCCTTGCGCCCCTGAACGATCAGGCAGAGCGCCGGCCGGTGCATGCCGTGAAAGGGCTCGGACGGTGCGTCGCAACGGATGACGTGCAGCGGCGCGATGGCCGTTTCGTAGGTGCCAGGGGCTGGTATTCGCTGCATCAGTATCCGCGCCAACTCGGCCCGGTAGGCAGCGGTGTCCTGAAGGCTGGGAGCGTTGTTCGCATCCATGTGGAGACTCTCGCTGGTGGTCGGAGATTAGCAAAAGGGACGGCAGTTGCCATGCAGCCCGCCGCTGCAAACAGAGACGAAAAAAGCCCGGCCACCGTGGGGCCGGATCTCTGTCGAGTCGGGGCATTCAGCGGCGGTACAGCACCATGCCGGCGTGATACAGGATGCCGTCATGAAACTCCCTGTCGGCGATGAAGCCGGTGCCGTTCCAGTACCGAATGTAGTCGACCTCCACTTCATAGCGATAGCGCCCCTGATAAGCGCTCTTGCAGCTACCGCACGCCGACCATTGGGCAACAGCTCGTGGCGAATGTACTCATCGGCGGTGACCCACATGCCGACATAGGGGTGACTGCCGGCGGTGATCTGACAGCTTTGCATGTGCGGCTCTCCATGAACAGGGCGGTCAGCCGGGGCGGCCAATCGCGGTGCAGTCGGAACCGTCTTCGGCGACACGAAAGTCCGGAGTGCGCTCGGCACCCTCCTCGGCGCAGGACGCGCCGACCGGTGACAGGCTGGCGGCGGAAACGATGAAGGCGCTCAATACAGTACCGATCAACAGGTGGCTGAAGTTTTTCATGTTGGTTTCCTCACAAGTCGAATAGCGGGTTCGGGATGGCCTTTTCGGGCCAGATCGATGTCATCCGTTTCGTGAGTTCAGGTTAGGGAGATGGGCGGTTCGGCCGTTACGTCGAAAGTGCCGCGGGTTTGCCTGATCCTGCGCGGCGGTGCCGACCTCCCTGTCGGCTGACACGGCTCACTTACCCCACTCGGGACCGCTGTCGGCCGCGGTCTGCCCACCGTCGACTGCCAGCGTCGTACCAGTGATGAAGGCTGCCTGGTCGCTGGCCAGGAAATAGATGGCATCCGCCACCTCGTCGGGCGTGCCGGCACGGCGCAGCGGGATGTGCTCCCAGGCCTTGGCCAGCAGCGCCTCGTCTTCCATGATCGTCTTGGTCATTTCGGTGATGGTCAGCCCCGGGCAGACGGTGTGGGCGCGCACGCCGTCGCGTCCGTAGTCGCAGGCGATGCTGCGCGTAAGGTTGGCGACCGCAGCCTTGGCGGCGCAGTACGCGGTATGGGGCCAGCCGCCGCCGAGCGACGACACCGAGCTGACATTGACGATCGAACCGCGCGTCTTCTTCAGATGTGACATTGCCCCGCGTGACAGGAAGAACACGCTGTCTAGGTCCGCGCCCATACACGCTCTCCAGTCCTGGTCCGAGGTCTCGTCGAGGGTGACGACCAGGTTCATGCCGGCCGCGTTTACCAGCGTGTCGAGACGCCCAAAGCGCTCGATCGTCAGACGCACCAGTTCATTGCAGGCATCGCGCTGCGAAGCGTCCGCAGCGTGAGCCAACACGCGGTTGGCCGGCAGGCCGGCCACGAAGGCGTCCAACCGGGCCGGTTGCGCCCGGCAACAACGACCGATCCGCCCTCGTGCAGGAGCCGGTGGGCGGCTGCGGCGCCGATACCGGAACCACCGCCCGTGATAAGTGCGACCTTGTTCTGATAGTCAGTCATAATGCGATCTTCCAGATATCTCTGTCGGACGGCAGCCCGCGCGGCGAGCCGCCGACCGGTCTATCAATCTTGGGTTTCGGGAAAGTCGGCCCCGCGAGCGGTGGCTTCCCAGGCGCGAAACTCAATCTGCATGGCCGAGAGCTTGCTCATCGCCACATCGAAGGCCCTGTTGCCAAGCAGCAGGCGCTGCGGTGGCTGGGCTGCGGTGACCGCTGTGTGAATCGCCGCGGCGGCACGGGCCGGGTCGCCCACCTGCTTGCCGACCGAGGCGTGATAGGCACGACGCGCCTCTCCGGCGGTAGCATCGTAGTCCTCGATCGGCTCCGGCACCTCGTCCGCCGAGCCCGCCCATTCGGTGCGAAACGCGCTGGGCTCTACCGTCATGACGCCGATGCCCAGCGGCCCGACCTCGGCGCGCAGGGTTTCCGACAGCCCCTCGACAGCGAACTTGCTCGCGCAGTAGTAGCCCACCGCGGGAAAGCCGGCGAGGCCGCCGATGGATGTCAGGTTGACGATCATGCCCCGGCGCCGCTGGCGCATGCCAGGCAGCACCGCGTGGACCATGTTGGTGGTACCGAAGAAGTTGACCTCGAACAGGCGGCGCGCCGCTTGCGGGTCAGTCTCCTCGACCGCGGCGAAGTAGCCGATGCCGGCGTTGTTGACCAGCACATCCACCGAGCCGAACGCACGCTCGGCTTCGGCTACTACGGCCTTGGCCTGCTCGGCATCGGTGACATCCAACGGCAGCACCAGGGCTTGGCCGAGCTTGGCGAGATCCTGCACCTGCTCAGTCTTACGTGCGGTGACGACAACGCGCTCGCCGCGCTCGAGCAGATGGGCTGCGATGTAGCGGCCGAAACCGGTGGAGCAGCCGGTTACCAGCCAGGTGTTCTGCTTGCTCATGAGGTGGTCCTCCTGTGAATGGGTCAGGTTCAGCGCTCAGCCGCTCCGGAGCGACGCTTGAAGGTGCGGATATCGGGGGCTTCGCTGCAGAGCGCGTCGAGGTCTTTCATGAAGGCCTGCACGTAGGGCGTCTGCATGTGCCCGTCGAAGTCGGCGGGCGAGCGCCAGTCCTCATAAACGAACCAGCGCTCGGCCGAGTCGCTTGCCCGGTAGATGTCGTAACGGACACAGCCAGGCTCCTGCCGGGTGGGCCCGACCAGCGCCAGCAGACGCTGGCCAAGGGCATCGCGTGCAGTGAAGAAAGCCACATTGGTCAGCATGCTCATGAGGGGGCTCCTGTCTGAGTGATGGGTCGATCAGCCGGCGATGACGGTCATGCCGCCGTCGGCCATAACGACCGAGCCGACCATGAAGCTGGCGCGGTCCGAGGCGAGGAAGGCGACCACCTCAGCGATCTCTTCCGGCTGCGCGGCGCGGCCGATGGGTGCGGCTTCGCCGTGCCGGGCAAGAAAGCCCGGGCCGTCGTCGACCACGTCGTTGAGGATGTTGGTGACCACGTCACCGACGCCGATGGCGTTCACGCGAATCCCATGCTCGATGGCCTCCAGCGCCAGCGTGCGGGTCAGCTGCGCCAGGGCGCCCTTGGACGCGGTGTAGGCGGCGATGGTCGGGAAGGCGAAATACGAGGCGTAGGAGGCGATGTTGACGATGGCCCCCGACTTGTTGGGCATCATCGCCTTGACCGCTTCGCGCGAATGCAGGAAGGCAGCGGTGGCGTTGACCGCCTGGATGCGCTCCCAATCCTCACGGGTCATGTCGATGACCAGCTTGTTGATGATGATCCCGGCGTTGTTGACCAGAATGTCCAGCCGGCCGAACTGCTCGACAGCCAGGCCCACCGCACGCTCGGCGGCGCCGTCCTCGGTAATGTTGGCTACCAGTGGCACCAGCCCGGGGCGCGAGAGCGCCTCGACCGCCGGGTTCAGGTCTTCGGCGACGACCTTCGCGCCGCGCGCATGCAGCAACAGGGCAAT
This sequence comes from Azotobacter chroococcum, assembly GCF_002220155.1. Lineage (NCBI taxonomy): Bacteria > Pseudomonadati > Pseudomonadota > Gammaproteobacteria > Pseudomonadales > Pseudomonadaceae > Azotobacter > Azotobacter chroococcum. Next base: position 131,973 of record NZ_CP011836.1, read on the forward strand.
GGCCTTGCCGATGCCGCTGGCAGCGCCGGTGACCAGAGCGACTTTGCCTTCGACTTCCTGGGGAATGCTGTGCTTGATATCAGTCATGGTGGTCTCCTCCTGGGCGAGCCAGACGAGACATTCGCTGGCCCTGCGCCCGCGGGCGCTGTCGTTATCGACGAGTGCACTGTCTCGCAACGGGGAGCGCCGGGCTTTCGGGGGCTTGCCCAGACTGTCGGAGTTTTGCGCGAAAGTGCGATCACCGAGGCGTCAGCACGTGACGATCACGCCTTGAATCGCCACCGCACCTGCGAATCGGCGGGCAGCGGGATGAATTCGTCATCGCCCGGTACGTCAGGGAAGCGCCGGGCACGCCAGTCTTCGGCGGCCTGCAGGATTCGCTCGGGCCGGCTGGAGACGAAGTTCCAGTAGATGTGTCGGCGACCTTCCAGCGGCTCGCCACCCAGCAGCAGGAGCCGGGTGGGCCCGACGGCGCGCAGCACCACCTCGCTATCCGGGCGAAGCACCACCAGACGATCAGCGCCGAAGCGCCCCGGCTGACCGATCACCTCGACCTCGCCGCTCACCATATAGAGGGCGCGCTCAATGTGCTCGGCCGAAGCGATAACACGCGCCCGCCTGCAACTGGAGGTCGGCGTAGAACAGATCAGAAACCGTCTGGGTGGGCGACTGGACGCCTTCGAGAGATCCGGCCAGCAGGCTCAGCGAAGCACCGTCCCCTTGGATCAGCGGGATGCGCTCGGCGAGCAGGTGCTGAAAGCCCGGGTCGGTTTCTTCGTGCGCTTCGGGCAGCGCTACCCACGCTTGAAAGCCCTTTAGCCTGCCGCCGCTCGCCCGGACCGGATCGCTGGAGCGCTCGGAGTGGACGATGCCGCGCCCAGCCGTCATCAGGTTGATCTCCCCGGCGCGAAGCTGCTGGATGTGCCCGGCGCTGTCGCGGTGCAGCATCTCGCCCTGCAGCAGATAACTGATGGTAGACAGGCCGATGTGGGGGTGCGGGCGGGTGTCCACGCCCTCTCCCGGTCCGAAGACCACCGGGCCAAAGCTGTCGAGAAAAATGAACGGCCCCACCATCCGCCGCTGCGCCGAGGGCAGCGCACGGCGCACATCGAAACCGCCGATGTCACGCACGTTGGGAAGAATGATCTGCTCGATAGCGCTGGGGCTGGACGTCTGGACGGTCACGGCGGGTCTCGCTGAATGAGTGAAGTGCCGTCACTCTAGGCCCGCTGTCTTATCGGAAAAACCCGGATAATATGCACCGAAACGTTCGAGGAATTCGAAATGGTTTCAGAGCCGGGTACCCCTACGCTGGACCAGTTGCGCGTGTTTCTCACGGTGGTCGACATCGGTAGTTTTGCCGGTGCGGCGCGCAAGCTGCATCGCGCCACGTCGGTGGTGAGTTATTCCATCGCCAATCTGGAAATGCAGTTGGGCGTCAGCCTTTTCGACCGCAAGACCACACGCAAGCCACAACTGACCGACGCCGGGCGCACGGTGCTGGCCGAGGCCCGGACGATATACACCGGTATCGACGGCTTGCGGGCCAAAGTTCGCGGGCTGCTGCATGGTCTGGAAGCCGAGGTGCACCTGGTACTCGACGTGATGTTGCCCAGTGAGCGGGTGGTCGATGCGCTCAAGGCCTTTCGCGAGCAGTTCCCCACCGTGTCGCTGCATCTGCATATCGAGGCCCTCGGCGCGGTGACGCAACGGGTGCTCGAACGCGGCGCGACCCTCGGGCTCAGCGGCCCGCTGACCACGAGCATCGACGGCATCGAACGCATCGGCGTGGGCAAGGTGGCGTTGATACCGGTAGCCGCGCCCGACCATCCCCTGGCCCAGCACGGGCCGCACGCGCCCGGCGCCGGCCGCGAGCACGTACAGTTGGTACTCACCGATCGTTCCAAGCTCACTGAGGATCAGGAATTTGCCATCGTTGGCACTCGCACCTGGCGACTGGCCGATCTCGGCGCCAAGCACATGCTGCTTCGCGAAGGCATCGGCTGGGGAAACATGCCGATCGACATGGTGCGCGACGATCTGGCCAGCGGCCGACTGGTGCGTCTCGACCTGCCCGACTGCGTCGGCGGTGACTATGTGTTCGACATCATCTACCGCACCGACACGCCACCCGGTCCTGCGGCCAACTGGTTGATCGAGCGGTTCAAGGCACAAGCGACAGCGGGATACTGACCGTTCGATAAAGCTGAACGTAACGGTCGAAATTAGTCGCCTTTTGTCGATCATATTGCCGTGCGACATTGCCTCCATCTCGGCGACGGCGCCGTTGGCAACTACCTAAATGGAGGCATCACATGGCTAAGGTTGTAGACGTCAAGCGCATCCCGGCAACGGTGCCCGAGGAAATCGCCAAGGGCGCGCACTTCAAGCTGGACCAGGGGGCGCCGGTCGCGACGGTCGCCGAGCTGGAACAGTACGACGCGATCATCGTCGGCACCGGCACGCGCTTCGGTCGCATCAGCAGCCAGATGGCGGCCTTTCTCGATCAGGCCGGCGGGCTCTGGGCGCGCGGCGCGCTGAATGGCAAGGTCGGTGGCGCGTTCACCTCCAGCGCCACCCAGCATGGCGGCCAGGAAACCACGCTCTTCTCGATCATCACCAACCTGCTGCACTTCGGCATGACCATTGTCGGCCTGCCGTATAGCCACCAGGGCCAGATGGGCGTTTCCGAAGTGATCGGCGGTGCACCTTATGGCGCGACCACCATCACCGGCGGCGACGGCTCCCGTCAGCCCAGCGAAACCGAACTGGCCGGCGCCCGCCACCAGGGTGAACTGATCGCCAAGACCGCCACCAAGCTGTTCGGCTGATGGTCGAAACTTGCCCAATGGCGAGCCCTTTCCCTTCTGTTACTGAAACGAGCGATGACCATGAATACTGCTGAGCAGCTGTTGCACCTGCATTTCGAAACCTTTGTCGATGACCACGAACGGTGGAAGACGCTGATCGCCGACGACCTGGTGTGGGAGCTGCCGTTCGCGCCTGCGCTCGGTCATCCGGCCCGCCTCAGTGGGCGCGATCAGGTGCTCGGCCACGTCGGCTGGTTTGTCGGCGCCGTGGAGAACTTCCGCTTCCATGACCTGAAGGTGCACCCCGGCGCGGCCCCCTCCGAGGCGAGCGCCGAGGTCAAGGCCGAGGGCTTGATCAAGCCGACCGGACGTCTCTACCAGCAGGACTACGTGCTGTTCGTCCGCGTCGAAAACGGCAAGCTGGCCTTCATCCGCGAATACTTCGACCCGGTCCGGGCCGCCATTGCGCTGGATGCGCCTATTCCTGCACTGGTCGGGTCGACCTAATCGAGGCTGCCCATCCCTGCGCTACCCTATCGATCGCAGCCCTCGCTTGAGGGCTTTGCCGATGGGAGCATGCTGTGTACCAGACCGAACCGGATGTACCGCCACTGAGTGATGCCCAACGCATCACCGCCGAATCGATGCTGCATTATCTGCCTGGCGAGCAGCAGGCCTTGCCGCCGCGCCCGCAGATGCAGGATGTGGTGGTGCAGCTGTTCACCCATCACACCATCGTCGAGCCGATATTGGTTCCCGCCGTGGTGGAACCGCTGCTGGTGCTGGTGCTGGCCGGCGCCGCCAACATCGAAGAACGCTCCCTCGGCGGGGAATGGGAAGCCGCCAACGTTCAGGCCGGCGATTTCTTCCTCACCAACACCAGCGAGCCGTATGAGATGCGCTGGCAAACACAGGACGGCGATATCTTCGAGGTGATGCACCTGTATCTCGGCCTGCCACTGATCGATCAGGCTGCACGGGATCTGCTGGGCAAACACGCCACCCCGGTGACCTTTCTCGATGTGTCCGGTGCACGGGATGAACGGGTGAGGTTCATGCTGGATCAGCTGCGCATCGAGCTGATCAGCGAGCGCCAGCCCAGCCCGCTGTTCGCACGTAGCCTGGCGCAGGCGCTGGCCGTGCATCTGGTTCGCACCTACCTTGATCCGCACAGCGTTGCCAGGCGCGGCAATGCGCTGCAGGCGTACAAGCTGCGGCACGTCATCGAAGCGATGAGTGAGCGCCTGGCCGACGACTTCAGCCTGACACACCTGGCCGAAATCGCGGATCTGAGCGAGTACCACTTCAGCCGGATGTTCAAGCGCGCCACCGGCTTGTCGCCCTCGCAGTACTTCATCCGCCTGCGCATGGCGCGCGCCCGCCATCTGCTGCTCGAAACGGACCGCAGCATCATCGACATCGGAATGGAGGTCGGCTACTCGAGCCCGAGCCATTTCTCCCAGGTATTTCGCCGCGAGGTGGGCGTCACGCCCAGGGCCTATCGCCAGGCGTGATGCTCGCCCCGGGCCTTACAGGTTCTGCGGCCTGAAGCGCTCGCTCAGAGCTAGCACCTGACCGGCCACCCGGAATTCCCAGATGAACAGGCTGTACTCGTCTATCTGCCGATCATCAGCCAAGCGGCATTCGAAATTCGCATAGCACTCCTCGATCAGGGGCGCATCCACACGGCTGGCAAGCGCTGCGCTCAATCCGCACGTCTCGAACGTGTTCGACGACCTTCCCGAGCTGTTGTCGACGCAAACGACCGCATCGACCAAGTCAGCCGTGGGCACGTTGATCACGCACTCGCGACTGCGGCGTATCAACTCGTAGCTGTGGTTGCCTTCTCAGATGTAGCAGTCAAAGAGCGCAGGGCTGAATTGCATCATCAGGTGCCAGCCCATGGTCATGATGTTGGTTTCGCCCTGCCAGGCGGAGGTGACCAGCACGATGGGGCCGGTCTCGAGATGGCGGCGAATCTCAGTCAGCGGGTAATCGGATTTTTCGAGTCTGGACATCAGCTATCTCCTCTCGCGTCGTGGATATCGCGGTTCGCCTTGCGGCCCGCGATGAGGGTCAGTCTCTCGCAGGCTCGACCTGCCGTCTGTTGCGGGCCTGCCGGCGATGTCGCGAAATTGCGGACGAAAAAAGCCGGGCAATCGCCCGGCTTGGCCAGCTGTCTGCGACGCGCCGCGTTTACAAACTGGCATCGAGGACCAGCTTGCCACGTGTGTGCCGCCCCCAGCTCTTGCGCAACGCGCCTTCGGCTTGGGATAAGGGCAACACTTCCACTTCGATCACCAGGTCGCCCGTCTCGAACAACGCGGCGATCTTCTGAAGCTGAGCGCCATCGGAGCGTGCCGCGAAATGCTTGCCCGTTGCGCCGACCGCCTCTGCCTGTGCGGCGTCAGGCGGGCTCACTGGGGAAACCAGTACACCCCCAGGTTTCAGTACCGACCATGAACGTGTCTGCGTATCGCCACCAACCAGGTCCAGCACGACATCGACCGAGTCCACGACGGTCTCGAACGGCGTCTGGGTGTAGTCGATCACCTGAGAGGCACCTAGCTCCCGCAGGTACTCATGGTTGCGCGCCGAGGCCGTGGCAATGATGGTGGCGCCAGCGATCCGCGCCATCTGCACCGCCATGCTGCCGACCCCGCCAGCGGCGCCGTGGATCAGCACCGTCTGCCCTGGCTTGATCTGCGCATGCTCATGCAGCGCTTGCCAGGCGGTCAGCGCCACAGCCGGAACGCCACTTGCCTGCAGGGCCGACAACCGGCCCGGTCGATGGGCGAGACGGTCCGCGCTGGCCAGAACCTCGGTGGCGTAACCACCGACAATATTGATGAAACTGAACACCTCGTCACCCACGGAGAAGCCGCGAACGTCGTCGCCTACCGCCGCCACTCGACCGGCTACCTCGACGCCCGGCGTGTAGGGCAGCTCCAGCGGGATGAAGGCTTTCATTGCACCGGAGAGAACCTTCCAGTCGATCGGATTGACCCCACTGCCTGCCACTTCGATAAGTACCTCACCCTTGCCCGGCACCGGCGAAGGCAGTTCCTCGAACACGAAACCCTCTGGTTGCCCGTATTGCGCTACGCGAATCGCTTTCATGTGTCACCTCGAAAAGTTGAGAGCTGCTTGAAGGAGCCGGTAACAGGAGCCGGCGCAGGATTAGGTGCGACGTGCATCCAGGCTGAAACGACCGGCGCCGAAGGCGGCCACCTGCAGCAGCCCACCGGCCATGGCGATGTTCTTGAAGAAGTGGATGAACTGGCTCTGGTCGGCCAGCTCGTTGTGGAACGCGAGGGCGGTGGCGACGCTGAACAGCGCGAGCCCCGCGGCAACCAGGCGAGTGCGGTAACCCAGGATCAAGGCGATGCCGCCTACCACTTCCACAAGGATGGCAATCGCGAGGGCCAGGGTCGGAAACGGCAGGCCGACCGATTCGATATAGCCGATCATGCCAGCAGGGGCGCTGACCTTGGAGATTCCCGAGAGCACGAAGATGGCGCTCAGCAGCACGCGACCGGCAAGTGAGACCGAAGCGGAGAGCGTGACAGAGCTGTCGGTGGCGCTGGAGAGTGCAATGGATTGCGTCATGGCTGTTTCCTCTTCAAGGACTCACCCCCCTGGTGAGCCGCAATGAGGAGAATTCTGCGCGCAGTTCTCTTATCTAAATAGACGGCTAATATCGAAGAGTAGATTCGATTAATTCGAACTAGCAGAGGGCCCGACACTCGCTTTCGCACGACCCCACCCGGACTGCAAGAGATCCGATCCAGCATGGGCCCACAACCCCATACAGGCTGACCTGACGGCACGATACGCAGGCCCCTCACGCCTGGTTCATTGGCCTCACTGCCCCCGACACCTCGCTATCCAGCAACCGGCCAGGCAGAAATAGGCAAGCGCCGTGGAGGTATCGGCATTCGCCCGTTCGCCGCTCTTCCCTAGCATCGCACCGTACTCAGTTCGATCCACCAGCACATCGCGCAGGAGGAAGGAGCTGAGCCCACAGTGATGATTTCAAGCGAGGAGATCCGGTTATGTCGAACATTCAAGGCAAGGTCGTATTGATCACAGGTGCAAGCAGCGGGATTGGCGAGGCTGCTGCAAGGCTCATCGCCGCCAAGGGCGCCCATGTCGTGCTAGGCGCGCGCCGTACCGATCGGCTGGAGATGCTTGTGGCGGATATCAATGCGCAAGGTGGCTCGGCGAGATGCCGCGCCCTGGATGTCACTGATCATACCGACATGCAGGCGTTTGCCGATTTCGCCAAGGCAGAATTCGGCAAGATCGACGTCATCATCAACAACGCCGGGGTCATGCCGCTGTCACCGCTCTCATCCCTGAAGGTGGCTGAATGGAACCGGATGCTGGACGTAAACGTCCGCGGCGTGCTGCACGGCATTGCCGCTGTGCTGCCGACGATGGAAGCCCAGGGGCACGGTCAGGTCATCAACATTTCTTCGATCGGCGGGCTCACGGTATTTCCTACCGCCGCGGTGTATTGCGCCACCAAGTTCGCCGTAAGAGCCATTTCGGATGGCCTGCGGCAGGAAACAGACAAAATCCGCGTAACGGTAGTCTGCCCGGGCGTGGTCGAGTCCGAGCTGGCTGACTCGATTTCCGACGAAGCGGCGCGCGAGGAAATGAAGGCGTTCCGCCGAGTTGCGTTGACCCCGAATGCGATTGCGCGGGCGCTTGTCTATGCAATCGATCAGCCCAACGACGTGGATGTGAGCGAAATCGTGGTTCGGCCTACCGCGAGTCCGCATTGAGACCGCTCTCGACCCGTGCCTCACCGCTCATGCCAGGCAGGAAGCCGCTTCCAAAGAAACGGCAGGGGCGGCGGTCTACTCGGCATCCCAGCATAGATAAAGAAGACATGCTTAAAAGCCAGACGTCCGCTTTGGGCCGCTTCCTGCCCGCTGCGGAGTCTGGGACGGTGCCGCCTCGCTTGGGCTGAAGCATCCTTCTCACTCCTGGAGGACGAAGGCGGAACGCCCTTCTCACCTGCCGCGTCCCCGTTCCCCGCTTCTGCCGGCCGGCGCGTCCCCCCGCTTGCCGCTCCGGCTATGTGTGATAAAACCGTTTATCGTGAATTTTTCAGTCCCAGGAGCAGCGCATGGACACCCGCCGGATTGTGATCGAGGACTGGGACGGCGACGGAGCCATCCGCCTCCCGGATGAGGCGCTGCAGGAACTGGGCGTGGATGTCGGCGATTCGCTGTACCTGATCGAGGAGTATGTCGGCACCACCCGCTGCTGGGTCCTCTCCAGGACGCCGAAGCTTCCGGACCGGCTCGACGAGCTGCTCGAGCAATGGGATCGCGCCGAAAAGGACGACCGGCATGAATAAGCTGCCCCCCGAAACCGGCCTGTCGTCCGTCACGCCGGCCGAACGCCGCCTCACCGCCGCCCAGTTCCAGGGCCTCGCCACGGTGCCGTCCGCCGCCGAGTGGTTCGCCAACCTCGACAACCCGCGCACCCGCCGCGCCTACCGGGGCGACCTCGCCGACTTCTGCGCCTTCGTCGGCCTGCAGGCACCGGAGCAATTCCGCGAGGTGACCCGCGCCCATGTCCTCGCCTGGCGCAAGCACCTGGAGGCGCGCGGTCTGTCCGCAGCCACGATCCGCCGCAAGCTCGCCGCCCTCACCAGCCTGTTCGACTGCAACGCCGTCGCCGGCGGCAATCCAGTGCATGGCGTCAAGCGGCCTAAGCTCGAAACGAATGAAGGCAAGACTCCGGCTCTCGGCGACCATCAGGCCCGCGCCCTGCTCGACGCCCCCGATCCCGCCACCCTGAAGGGCCAGCGCGACCGGGCGCTGCTCGCCGTACTGCTCTATCACGGCCTGCGCCGCGAGGAAGCCGCCCGCCTGGCGGTCCACGACCTCCAGGACCGCCGCGGCCTCAAGCACCTGCGCGTCCACGGCAAGGGCGGCAAGCTGCGCTACCTGCCGCTGCACCCGGTCGCCGCCGAGCGGATCCATCTTTACCTCGAGGCCTCGGGACACCACCGCGTGGAACCCCAGGCGCCGCTGTTTCTGCCGTTGCGCGGCAAGAAAACCGGGGTGGGGATCTCCGCCGAGGGCATCTACGCCCTGGTCGGCGCCTACGCCAGGGCCGCCGGCATCACGGTCGAGGGCCTCGGCGTCCACGGCCTGCGCGCCACCGCCGCCACCAACGCCCTCGAGCACGAGGCCGACATCGCCAAGGTCCAGCAGTGGCTGGGCCACGCCAATATCAGCACCACCCGGCTCTATGACCGCCGGCATCTGCGGGCGGAGGATTCGCCTACCTTCAAGGTGCGGTACTGAGTACGCCCGCGGAAGCGCTCTCCTGGCAGGGACGCAGACAACCTCCGTCGCCCTCCAGCGTCTACAATCGCCACATCTGTCTTCAGGTTGCCTGTCATGTCCCGCAAGAAGCTGCCCATCGGTATCCAGACCTTCCGCGAGATTCGCGAGGAGGGCTACTACTACGTCGACAAGACCGGCATTGCCCAGCAGCTGCTCGATGAGGGCAAGTACTACTTCCTCTCCCGCCCACGGCGCTTCGGCAAGAGCCTGTTTCTCGACACTCTCGCCGAGCTGTTCGCCGGCAATGAACCGCTGTTTCGTGGCCTGGCCATCCATGAGCATTGGGACTGGAACCGGCGTTACCCGGTGATCCGTATCAGCTTTGGTGGGGGCGTTCTGCAGAGCCTTGCCGCGCTGGAGACCCGCATCGGCAACCTGCTGGAGGTCAACGCCCAACGCCTCGGGCTGGCTACCTTCAAGGCGACGGACATCCCCAGTCGCTTCGCCGAACTGATCCGCGAAACCGAGCGGGTGCACGGGCAGCGCGTGGTCGTACTGGTCGACGAATACGATAAACCGATTCTCGACAACTTCACCCGGCCCGAGACAGCCCGCGAGATGCGCGATGGCCTACGCAACCTCTACTCGGTGATCAAGGACAGCGATGCGCACCTCCGCTTCGCCATGCTCACCGGCGTGTCCAAGTTCAGCAAGGTCAGCCTGTTCTCCGGGCTAAACAATCTCAACGACATCACCCTGGACGGGGGCTACTCGGCGATCTGTGGCTACACGGACGAGGACGTGGATACCGTATTCGCCCCCGAGCTGGCAGGGCTGGACCGCGACGAGATCCGCACTTGGTACAACGGCTACAATTGGGCCGGCACCTCGGTCTACAACCCCTTCGATCTTCTGCTGCTGTTCCAGAAACGCCAGTTCCACCCCTACTGGTTCGAGACCGGCACACCGACCTTCCTGATCGACCAGCTGCTGGCCAAGCGCGTCTTTTCTCCCGACCTGGGCCGGCTGGTGGCGATGGAAACGCTGCTCTCCAGCTTTGACGTCGACTGCATGCCGGTCGAGGCCCTGATGTTCCAGACCGGCTACCTGACGGTCGACAGCCTCCTATCCATGGGCGCGCGCACCGAGTACACCCTGAAGTACCCCAACCTCGAGGTACAGGCCAGCCTGAACGGCGCCCTGCTGGAGGGACTGACCGGAGACCCTTCACTTCCTGGGCGACAGACCGGACAGCTCTACCGCCTGCTGCTGGCCAACGACTTCACCGGCTTGCAGCAGCTGTTCACCGCCTTCTTCGCCAGCATTCCCCATGACTGGTATCGCAATAGCCCCATCGCCCAGTTCGAGGGCTACTGGGCCAGCGTGTTCTACAGCCACTTCGCTGCGCTGGGGCTCGACATCCGTCTGGAGGACACCACCAGCCACGGACGCATCGACATGACGGTGCTGTTCAACGGCAGCGTCTACCTCTTCGAGTTCAAGGTGGTAGAACTGGTAGCCAAGGGCAAGGCGCTGCAGCAGATCCAAGAGCGTGGTTATGCTGAGAAGTACCGCGCCCGCGGCGAGCCGATCTATCTGATCGGCGTGGAGTTCAGCCATCGGCAGCGCAGCGTGGTGGGTTTCGAGGTACAACAGGACAAGTAACCTTCTGTGCGGGACTCACTCCAGACGGCAAGTGGTCAACTGTCCAACTGGTCGGCTCCCATCCCCATGCGGTACCCCATCGCCCGGTACCCGCTCTGACGTTTCTCCCACATCCGCAGCAGTGCCGGATGTCCAGTATCGACGAAATCGATGATGCGCACATCGGTCTTGCAGGCGTGCTCTCGATGCAGACGACCGGCGTATTGCTGCAGCGTGCCTTTCCAGGAGACGGGCATCGCCAGCACCAGTGTGTCGAGGGGCGGATGGTCAAAGCCTTCGCCGACCAGTTTGCCCGTGGCCAGCAGTACGCGCGGCGCGTCGGGCGGTAAGGCGTCCAGTGCCGTGATCAGCGCTGCACGCTGTTTCTTGGACATCCGGCCGTGCAGCATAAACAGCTCCGGTATTTGTTTTTCCAGTGCAATCCGAATAGCGTCGAGGTGTTCGGTACGCTCGGTCAGCACCAGCACTTTGCGACCCTGCTGAAACGCGTCACGGACTTCGGTGGCAATAGCTTCGGTCCTGGCCTGGTCATCGGCCAGATGCCGGAACACATCCTGGATGCCCGCCTCGTGCGGCAAGTCGATCCGTGAGAAACGTGTTCGCGGCAGCACCTCTAAGTCATGGGGTGCACCTGCCGGCTTAGCTGCTGTGTACCGGATCGGCCCGCACTGCATGAAGATGATCGGTTGTTGACCATCGCGGCGAATTGGGGTTGCCGTAAGGCCGAGCACGAACCTCGCCTTGGTTCGCTTCAGGATGGCATCGAATGACACGGCGCCAACGTGATGGCACTCGTCCACGATCACCTGCCCGTAGTGCTCAACCAGCGGATTGACCTCGCCCTGCCGGGATACCGACTGCATCACAGCGATATCGATCTTCCCGGTGGGTTTGGCCTTGCCACCACCGATGGTGCCGACCACGCCCTTGCCTACGCCGAGAAAGACTTGCAGGCGCTCTTGCCATTGTTTCAACAACTCGGTGCGGTGCACCAGCACCAGGGTGTTCACGCCCCGGCGAGCGATCAGCGCGGCGGCGGTAACGGTCTTGCCGAATGCTGTTGGCGCGCACAGGACCCCGGTGTCGTGATGCAGCATGGCCGAAACGGCAGTTTCCTGGTCAAGGTGCAAGGTGCCAGCGAAGACCACATCGATGATCTCGCCGCCAAATCGCTCGTCATGCAGATCGCAGGCGATGCTGTTGTCGCGCAGCAAGTCCATTGCTGCATCAAGACAGCCGCGAGGCAGAGCAATGTGTTGGGGGAAGTTTTCAGCATTGCCTATGACACGCGGCTTGCCCCACACCGACATGCGCATGGCCTGGGCCTTATAGAACTCGGGGTTTTGGAAGGCGGCCAGCCGGATCAGGCGATTGGCCAGCGCTTGGGGGAGTTGCGCCTTCTCGAAATAGATCAGGTTCGCCAACGTCACCGTGAGCGATGGCGGCATCGCACCGGATAGTTTCTTGGGCGATGCGCTCTCGCGCTTCCACGGCGTAGCCAGATCCTCATCGTCGATGAAGGTGACATCCAAGGGATGGACGCCACCGGTAGCACGCAGGATGGTCGGCTCGATGTCGTGAGCAGGCATCGGCCGGATCGCCGCCAGGAAAGCCCACTGGTCAGGATGCGGGCGCAGATCGGCATCAACGAACACACTGAAGCCGCTCTCCCTGGGCCACTTTTGCAGCGGCAGCGCGATCAAGTTGCCGAAGCCGCCTTTGGGCATAGTGTCCTGGTTGGGGAACAGCCGGTCGTAGGACTCCAGCTTCAGTTGCCGGGTGCGCGTGCAGGTGTGACTGATGATGGCCGTACCCAGTCGCCGGGAATCGCGGGCAGAAACGCGGCTGGCGAAGAATACCCATGCGTGCGCGCCTTGCCCGGAGCGGGAAATTTCCAGCGCAGCCGGCACGCCCAGCTCCTCGCAGGACTGCATGAAAGCACGCGCGTCATCTCTCCAGTCGGCCTCATCGAAATCGACCGCCAGAAAGTAGCAGGTGTCGTCCTCCAGCAGCGGATAGACGCCGACCGTGTGCGCACCGGCCAGATGGTCATAGATCACCGCGTCGGACAGCGGGATCAGCAGTCGCTTGCCGCAGTCACCACACTTGATACGGGGCTTCTCACACACACCGGCACGCCACTCGTTGGCGCAGGCTGGCGCATAGCCCGACTTGCCCGAGGTTTTGCCTTCCCAGCGAACCGGATACACATCCATGCGCCCGCGAAACAGTCGCCGGAACAGGGTCACCTTTTCAGTGGTGGACAGCCTGGACGGCTCCGGTGCTGCTACCCCTGGAGCCGGCTGGGACGGCGAAAGGCGCCACTCGATGCCGTGTGATTCAAGCAGCGCGATCAGGCGAGCGTTCTCGGCCAGCACGGCTGCGAGCGTCTCCTGTTCAGCCATCGACTCCGTGCTCGATCAGCAATTTGTCCATGTCATCGCCGACGCCATAGCCAAAATCGTGGCTGATGTGCCTCACCTCATCCAGCCGCCCCCAAAGGGCTGGTCGCTGCCCATCGGGCAAAGTCGCAATGATCGTCAGCGCTTGCTCAAACATCAGCACCAGCGCATTGAAATAGCCCTCGTCCTGCAGGCCCACGTCGCTACTGAAACCGGCCGCTTGCTCGCAATAGAACACCATCAGCTCCGCCAAGCCCTCTGATGGGCCGATGGCCTTCTTGTAGTCCGAAATGGCTTTCTTGGCCTTGGCCACCGAGGTGTCCTGATTCTTGAATACATCAGGCCACAGCCAGCGAGCTATAGTCGTTTTGTAAGGCTTGAGCACATCGCCGCCGAGTGCGAAGCGCGCGTGCAAGAACGCCTGGTTGTCCTTGTTGGCGGCGTACAGGTCTTGTATGAGTCCGATCAGTCCGGCGCGGTCGAAATCGGCCAGTTTGGCTTTAACGTCGCTCCAACTCGGGGCGGTTTTCTTGGTGGCCATGGGTGTTATTCCCCCTCGTCGCGGGCTGGGCTCCCACCCTCAATCTGTTTTGATCGCCCGGTCGAAGTCGCTCTCGCACAAGCGGTCCTGCACGATGCGGTACTTTTCGAACTCGCTCTCGGCATGATCTCGGCCGATACCTTGCCCGCATCTCATGGACCCCAAAGCGCCGCTGTTCCTGCCGCTGCGCGGGAAAAGGACCGGCGCCAGGAGCTCTGCCGAGGGTATCTATGCCCTGGTCGGCGCCTACGCCTGGGTCCCCGGCATCACGGACGAAGGCCACGGCCTGCGCGCCACCGCCGCCCTCGAGCACGAGGCGGACATCGCCAAGGTCCAGCAGTGGCTAGGCCGCGCCAAAATCAGCACCACCCGGCTCTACAACCGCCGGCACATGCGGGCGGAGGATTCGCCCACCTTCAAGATACGGTACTGAACAGAGCAGCGTACTGGCCATGATCAGGCCATCCGCTTAGGGTGTACCTAAACCGGGCAAATGACTTATGCCGTTCTGACTTCGTTCAGTAGCTCCGGATGACGATCAAGCACCTTGAGCAGCTTTACCAACGCCAATGGCGGCTTGGTCTTGCCAGTCTCATATCGCGAGAACGCATTGACGCCGCCGCCGAAAATCTCGGCCGCTTCACGCTGGTCGAGCGCGAGTTTCTTGCGCACAGCAGCGATAAAACCAGGATCGACAATGGCTGCATTGACCTGCTTCGAGAAAGCGCGCATTTCGCGCATGACGCGATCCGACTCTACAGCGTCCAGGACAGGCTCGGCGCAGGCCGGGCAGAAATCGCCCGTCACCGCAGCAAGGACGGCTTATAGGTATAGGGCAGGTCGCGGGTGTCGTGGATCAGTTCCGCCGCGCCGCAGAAGGGACATTTCATGTTCATAGCTCCTTGAAGGAAACGATCAGCACGTCATCAATGACCGTCAGCTTCAGATATACGTCGCCGGCCTGCGTACTTGGGCGGTACACGTCTTGCCAGACCGTGTGATCGGCGTGAGTGGTCATGCTCTTGTAGAAATCCGCTGGCGTAAGCGCCATCACCACGGCCAGCATGTCGGCAAGCCCAAGCCCAAGCCCAAGCCCAAGCCCAAGCCCAAGCCCAAGCCCAAGCCCAAGCCCAAGCCCCAACTCATTCGCACCAACTCGCGCAGCATGCGTGGTACGTACCTTGCCCACCTCGATCAAAGCTTTGATGGCGGATAGCTTGCAGTGGGGGCGTTCTTTTCTCCATAACCGCAAATTAACCTAATAGGTTATATATCTGGCAAGTTGGCCAATTGCCTTGGCGAACAATCTTGTCCGCATTCTGCGGGCCCCCCAGGATCGTTGCACCTACTCGGGGGCGGTGCATCGGCCTCTCCGCTCACGCCATCTACTGAAAAGAAAAGCCCCCGGCCAGCCTTTCGACAGAACCGGGGGCCCCAACGGCGTGGCAGCACAGGTTTCCCTACGGCTACTGAACGCCAGAGCACATTACTCGCATCTGGCGTCGCGAGTAAACACCGCTTCGGTTGCAGTACCATGCCTGTGCGTTCGCTAATGCAGCCTCTCCACCCAGGAGGTGGAAAGATAGATATTTTTTTTGCATAGCAAAAATATTTTGAATATTTGCCAGCGCGGCCTGCATGCCCTATAAAATACATATTATTGAAGGTGCATGGCTTGCACGAGTACCCTTTCCCCTCCTCATGCGGAGGGATTTTTTTGCATCGCAAAATGCCACTGCAAGCTGGTGAGCAGCCCAGCCGCGCGCCCTGTAAGCCATCGCCTACAGCAGATCGAGCATTCGCCCAATAGGCGCGAAACGGCTACCGGCGTAGATTGAACTCACCCAAAGACGTCGACAGAACGACGCAGGCTGACCAGGATGGCGGCCAAGGGACAGTCGCAGGATAAGCGGCTACTTCGTCAGGATGACGAGCTCAGGGAAGGAAGAACACGAACGGCGAGGCGATCCCTCGCCGTTTTTGTTTGTGCGCGCTCGAAAAGTACTTCGCGGCGGCGGGCCGCGAACATGCTGTACGGGGCGTGCCTGACGCACTGCCGACGAGGGGCCATGATTAACGATGGTTGCGGACCTGTTGAGGTTTGCTATGGATTTCCTCGTCCTTCCCATTGGCCTGGTGATGACTCTCTTTCTGATTACCCTGATTGAACGCTGATCGGGACGCGCGCGCCCCTATCCATCAGCCATCGCCTACCGCAGATCGAGCGTTCGCCCAATAGGCAGATTGAACCGACCCAAGGCGTCGACGGAACGACGCAGGCCGACCACGGACGGCGGCTGCATCGAGAAGAGTGTTGACAAGAAAAACCAGACGGCAGGGCCGCCGACACCATCCCAACATCCCCAGCCCCTGAGCCCGGCTCGCCTTCGACAGGCCGTTTTTCCGCATGCCGAAACGAGTCCCCACTCCCGCATCCCGGCCACGGCGGCGAATCGGCACAGGTCCTCGCGCGGGCTTATTATCTCTTTTAAGTGGACAATATTGCACTTTTCAGCCTCTTAATCGGATCGCGAGGAGACACTAGTCTGTGCTCATGGTGCTGAACAAGGCACCCCTACCTACCCGGAGACACGGACATGACCCTTTCGACCCCGACCGCCACCCACACCGCCACTGCCTTCGCCGGCCGCGCCCTGCTGAGCTCGCTGTTCATCGTCAGCGGCCTGGGCAAGGCCGCCGCCCCGGCCGCCACCCTCGGCTACATCGGCAGCACCGGTATGCCCTTCCCCACGCTGGCTCTGGCGGCCGCGCTGCTGATCGAGCTGGGCTTCGCCGCGGCGCTGCTGCTCGGCTACCGCACCCGCTTCGTCGCCGTCGTGATGGCCGGCTTCACGGTGGCGACAGCCCTGGCCTTCCACAACCAGTTCGGCGACCAGAACCAGTTCATCCACTTCCTGAAGAACCTGGCGATCGCCGGGGGCCTGCTGCAGGTGGCCGCCTTCGGCGCCGGCGCCCTGAGCCTGGATGCCTACCGCAGCCGCCGCATCGCCCACGCCTGAAGCTTCCCGCCCGGCTCCGGCCGGGCCGCACCGACCGAGGAATCCGCCATGCACACCCACGAACTGCGCCGCTCCAGCGAGCGCGGCCAGGCCGACCACGGCTGGCTGCAATCCCGCCACAGCTTCTCCTTCGCCGACTACCACGACCCCGAGCAGGTCGGCTTCTCCGACCTGCGGGTGATCAACGACGACCGCGTCGCCGCCGGCCAGGGCTTCGGCCGGCATCCACACCGGGACATGGAGATCCTCTCCTACGTGCTCGACGGCGCCCTCGAGCACCAGGACAGCCTGGGCAACGGCTCGCTGATCCGCCCGGGCGACATCCAGCTGATGAGCGCCGGCACCGGCATCGCCCACAGCGAGTACAACCCCTCGCCCCGCGAGCCGGTGCACTTCCTGCAGATCTGGATCGTCCCGGCCGTCCGGGGCGTGACGCCGGGCTATCAACAGCAACGCTTCGCCGCCGAGGACAAGCGCGGCCGGCTGCGGCTGATCCTCTCGCCGGACGGCGAGCGGGGCTCGCTGCGCCTCCACCAGGACGCCCGGGTCTACGCCGGGCTGTTCGACGGCGCGGAACGGGCCAGCCTGGAACTCGGCGGGCAGCGCCACGCCTACGTGCACCTGGCGCGCGGCGCGCTGAGAGTCAACGGCCAGCGCCTGGCAGCCGGCGACGGCCTGCGCGTCCGCCACGCCGAGCGCCTGGAGTTCGCCGACGGCGAACGGGCCGAGGTGCTGGTCTTCGACCTGCGCCCCAACGAACTGCCGCGGATGCCCTGAACAATACCCACAGTGGCCCCTGCGGGCAGCGCCGGGTATACCGCGCCCGGCGAAAACCGGAACGGCCACCCATCGCTCACTGCCCCCTTGAAGCGTGAAGGAGTCCTCATGAAAGCACTGCAATTTTCCCGAACCGGCGATCTGTCTGCGCTGCGTTATCTCGACCTGCCGACACCGGTCCCCGCCGCCGGCGAGGTGCTGGTGGAGGTCAGAGCCAGCGGACTGAATCCGAGCGACGTGAAGAACGTGCTCGGACGTTTCCCCTACACCACCCTGCCCCGGATTCCCGGCCGGGACTTTGCCGGCGTCGTGGTGCAAGGTCCGCAGCATCTGCTGGGCAAAGCAGTGTGGGGGACGGGCAAGGAGCTGGGCTTCTATAACGACGGTGCCCACGCCGCCTACGTGAAGCTGCCCGCCGACGGCGTGGCGCTCAAACCTGCGTCCCTGAGTTTCAGCCAGGCCGCCGGCCTCGGCGTGCCCTATACCACCGCCTGGGATGCCCTGGAACGTAGCGGCGTGGGCCGTGGCACGCGGCTGCTGGTGATCGGCGCTGGCGCGGTGGGCCGTGCGGCCCTGGCACTGGCCAGGGTGCGTGGTGCGCACGTGCTGGGTGCGGCGCGCCGTGAGGAACAGCGGCGGGCTCTGCAGGCCAAGGGGTTTGAAGCGCTGCCGCTGACCACTCCGGAAGCGCTGCCCAGCCAGGTCGAACAGGTGTTCGAGGGCGGCGCACAGGTGATCTTCGATACCACCGGCTTTTGGCTCGCCGCCGCGGTTCCGGCGCTGGCGACCTTTGGCCGCGTCGCGATTATCGCGGCGCCGGTCGACGGCCAGGTGCAGTTGCCCGCGCTGGACCTGTATCGCCGTGGCGGCTCGGTGGTCGGCGTCAACTCGTTGCTCTATGGCTGCGCCGAATGTGCGCGGATGCTGGAGCGCTTTGGCCGGCATTTCGACGACGGTACCCTGCCTGCTCCGGATGGATTGATCGAATCCTCCCTCGCCGAGGGCCCGGCGCGTTATGCCGACGTCGACGAAGGGCGCAGCGAGAAGGTGATCCTGATTCCCTGAACCAGGACCGCTTGGCGCTCGCCGCCGGGCCTGCGAGGCGCTTCGCGGGCCCGGCGCAGGCGCTTGCCGACCGGAGCGTAAAGGCGTTGCCCCTAAACCCGGGAGCCCCTCTCTTCCTCCGGGAAACCCGGGGCGGTTCAGCCTGGGCCATGCTGTGACTGCCGACGCGCCGTGTGATGAGTCTGATGCGGTGCCTGAATGTCTCTACTGTCACGTTGTTGATGTGCAGCCGACCGAAAATGTGGCGCGCGAGGATGGAGGTTGGCGACCTGGTCGTGGACCAAAGCGAATCGTTGCTGCTGCCCTGAACATCAAGCGGCAAGGCATTTTGAAGTTTAAGGCGGAAGGACTGTCCGTCTCTGCCCATCGAGGCTTGCGTCAATCCGATGTGTCGCCGGTTGCAGCAGCCTGAGAAGTGAGAAGCCTCGCCCTCCAGGGCGGAGAGCAGTCATCCAACTGGCAACTCGAGCACCACACGCCCACGATCAGGACAGCTTTCCAGATAGCGATATGCTGCAACGAAATCCTCAAAAGCGAATACACGATCGATGGGCGGCCGCAGCAATCCCTGCGTAGTCAGCTCGTCGAGCTGCTGCAATGCCGTCCGGACGGTCTCGCGGTCGGGCTCTATGCCCAGCTCCGGATGGCCGGTGAAATCCAGGATGCAGTGGCGGAAGAACTGCAGGTGCTTCTGAAAGGCTGCGCAGGCCGGGAAGCTCGCATCGTTGCCGCCATTGAGCCCATAGAGAATTAGTTTGCCGCGCAGCGCAGCCAGATCACCGAGCAGCTTCATCTGCGGCCCGCCACACTGGTCCAGCACCACCTCGACACCCGTGCCACACGTATGGCGCTGCACTTCCATCACCAGATCCTGCTCCTCGGTGACGATGACCTTGTCGGCCCCCATCCGGCGGATAAACTCCCGGCTCGCGGACTTACTGGTGGCGGCGATCACCTCGGCACCAAGGGCCTTGGCCAGTTGCACTGCCTGTGGCGCCAGGCAGTGTCCGGCCTCGGTGACCAGCAGCCTTTGGCCGGGGCGCAGCCGGGCCAGGCCGACCAAGGCGAAGTAGGCATAGAGGTAAGGTGTGTAGTGCACCGCTGCCTCTCGCGCCGAGAGTACCTCGGGATAGACCGTCAGGCTGGTACGGGGCATCAGTACCAAGTCACCACAGGCCGGATAACGGTTCGGCGAGTGTGCCGGGAAACTGGCGACCGGCATGCCCAGCGCAAGATCGACAACGCCTTCGCCCATTGCCGCCACGCGCCCGGCCAGTTCATAACCCAGGCCGGCCGGCAGTCGCGCCCGTTCCGGAGCGAGGTTCTGCCGCCACAGCACGTCCTGCCAGCCAAGGCCCAACGCCTCCACCTGCACCAGCACTTCGCCCGGTCCCGGCCGCGGGGTCGGCAACTCCTCCAGACGCAGCACGTCGGCATCGCCGAACGCGTGGAAACGGATCATGCGGGACATCGCCTACCTCATCTCGAAGTCATCACCCCGACTCTAGCCGGGCTGGCCAGGCAACTCCACCTACCCCGCCTCGATAGTCGACATGCACGCCGCTGATTCACAGCCTCCCCGTGCCGGCGGGCCCCACCCTTGACGTGTAGCGGTCCGGCCTGCACCTTTGCCCCAGCCAACGGACAAAACGATTGACTGCTCCCCTTCCTGAAGGAAGGGGATTCCCAATTCACCGAGAACCGGACAGCGGTACTTGACCAATGCCACTTACATTCTCTCCAAGGGCTAACACCGCCAGCCCGGCGGCTTTAATGTTGATCGCGGCATTCACGTCGCGGTCGTGTTCGGTTCCGCACTCCGGGCAGCTCCAGGAGCGGACCTGCAGAGGCAGTCGCTCAAGGATATGCCCGCAACACGAGCAACGCTTGGAACTGGGATACCAGCGGTCGATGCCGACCACCTGCCTTCCAGCCCAGCCACCCTTGTATTCCAGCTGGCGAGCGAACTCGCCCCAGCCGGCATCGGCGATGGCTTTGCCCAGCTTCGGGTTGCGGATCAGGTTCTTCACGGCGAGGGATTCGACGCAGACCACTTGGTTCTCGTTGATCAGTCTGCGGGACAGCTTGTGCAAGCGGTCCATGCGGCAATCGGAGATTCTGGCGTGAATACGGGCCACCTTCAGGCGGGCCTTGGCGCGGTTCTTCGAGCCGAGCTTCTTCCTGCTCAGCCGGCGCTGCGCCAGGGCCAACCGGGTGGCGTATCTGGCCATATGGCGGGGATTGCCGATGCGTTCGCCCTCGCTGGTGACGAACAGGTCTTTCAGGCCCAGGTCGATGCCGATCATCTGCGGCGTGACGGGCAAGGCCTCAGGTTCGAACTCGCACAGGCAGGACACGAAGTACCGGCCTGCAGAGTCTTTGGAAACGGTGACGGTGGACGGCTCGCCAGGCAGCGGCCGGCTCCAGCGGATATCCAGCGGCGTCCTGGACTTGGCCAGGTACAGCTTGCCGTCCCGGTAGCTGAACGCCGACCGGGTGAACTCGGCGGACTGGCGATGCTTCTTGCTTTTGAATGCCGGGTACTTCGTGCGGCCCGCAAAGAAGTTCCTGAACGCGGCCTGCTGATGGCGAAGGCATTGCTGCAGCGGGACGCACGACACCTCGTTCAGCCACGGCAACTCGCCGGAGCGCTTGAGCCTGGTGAGTTCCGCATTGGCTTCCAGATACCCGCCCCTCTCCTGCCGCTGGAAGAATGCATCGGTTCGCCAGCGCAGGACATGGTTATAGACAAAGCGCGTACAGCCGAACGTCTGAGCCAGCAATTGCGCCTGCTCAGGTGTCGGGTAGAAACGGTATTTGTACGCACGGTGCATGCATCACATGTTGCCATCCGCAATATGAAGATGGCCACACCGAAACGGAGGAAGCGGGAACAGGGGCGCTCTGCGAGCGCCGCGCTATCCCTCCCCGGACTAGAAGTCCGGGGTTTCCCGTGCAAAATCAGATGAACCGTAATGATCTGCGTCGCCTCGATCTGAACCTGTTGATCGTCTTCGAGACGCTGATGCACGAGCGCAGTGTGACCCGCACGGCGGAGAAGCTCTTTCTCGGCCAACCGGCGATCAGTGCAGCCCTGGCCCGCCTGCGCAACCTGTTCGACGATCCGCTCTTCGTCCGTACCGGCCGCAACATGGAGCCGACCACCCGGGCCGTGGAAATCTTCGCCCTGCTCTCCCCTGCTCTCGACTCGATCTCCACTGCCGTCAGCCGGGCGGCCGACTTCGCTCCGGCGACCAGTACGACCGTGTTTCGCATCGGTCTCTCCGATGATGTGGAGTTCGCCTTGCTGCCACCGCTACTGCGCCGCCTGCGCGCCGAAGCACCTAGCATCACTCTGGTGGTGCGCCGTGCCAACTACCTGCTGATGCCGCAGTTACTGGCTTCGGGCGAGATCTCGGTGGGGGTCGGCTACACGGAGGCGTTGCCGGCCAATGCCAAACGCCGGGTGCTACGCCGGAGCATGCCGCGCTTGCTGCGGGCCGATGCCATCCCCGGCGCGCTGAGCCTGGACGACTACTGCGCGCGGCCCCATGCGCTGGTGTCCTTCGCCGGCGACCTCTGCGGTTTCATCGACGACGAGTTGGCCAAACTGGGCCGTACGCGCCGCGTGGTGCTGGCCGTTCCCCAGTTCAACGGTCTGGGCACTCTGCTCGCCGGCACCGACATCGTCGCCAGCGTGCCCGACTACACCGCCGCGGCCCTGACCGCTGTCGGCGGTCTGCGTGCCGAGGCGCTGCCCCTGGCGACGCCCGCCTTCGAGTTGCACATGGTCTGGCGGGGCGCTCAGGACAACGACCCGGCCGAGCGCTGGCTGCGCTCGCGTATCCAGATTTTCTGCGGCGATCCAGACAGTTTGACCCAAACAGACCCGCCCCATCACTCCGACTGATAATCAACTTCGCGACATTCGATTCGTCGCCGCCGGACACGCGTCCCAGACTCCGCACACGCATACATACGACCGGCGGAATCATACATGGAACCGTTCCTATCCCGGCCCCGGCATCTCGCTCTGGCCATCATTGCCCTTTTGACCCTGAACGCTTGCCGCAAGGCCCCGGAAACCGTCCCGTCGGCGCCGCCTGTCAAGGTCCGCGTCGCGGAGGTCATCGAACAGCCGATCAACGAATGGGACGAGCTCTCGGGACGCCTCGAGGCGCCGGAATCGGTGGCGGTCCGCCCGCGGGTGTCCGGTTACATCGACCGGGTAGCCTTCACCGAAGGTGGTTTGGTGAAGAAAGGCGAACTGCTGTTCCAGATTGACCCACGTCCCTTCGAAGCTGAAGTCAAGCGTCTGGAAGCCGAACTGCAGCAGGCCCGTACCAGCCTTGCCCGCGCCGCCAAGGAGGCCCAGCGCGGCGAACGCCTGCGTGCCAGCAAGGCCATCTCCACCGAGCTGGCCGATGCTCGAGCCAGCGCCGCCCAAGAGGCTCGCGCGGTGCTCGCCGCGATCCAGGCACAGTTGGACAACGCCCGTCTGGACCTCGGCTTCACCCGTGTCGTCGCGCCTATCGACGGCCGCGTCGGTCGTGCCGAGATCACCGCCGGCAACCTGGTCAACGCCGGCCAGGCCCTGCTGACCACGGTGGTATCCACCGATCGTATCTACGCTTATTTCGATGCCGATGAGCGCATCTTCCTCAAATATGCCGAGCGGGCCCGGCGCAACGGCGGCGATGCCCGCGCCGCCGCACCGGTGTACCTTGGCCTGACCGGCGAGAGTGGCCACCCGTACCTGGGGCGGCTGGACTTTCTTGACAACCAGGTCAATTCGCGCACCGGCACTATCCGCGGCCGTGCGGTGTTCGAGAATGCCGATGGCCGCTTCACGCCCGGTCTGTATGCACGCATCCGGCTGGTCGGCAGCGACACCTACGCCGCCGCCCTGATCCAGGAC
This sequence comes from Azotobacter chroococcum, assembly GCF_002220155.1. Classification (NCBI taxonomy): domain Bacteria; kingdom Pseudomonadati; phylum Pseudomonadota; class Gammaproteobacteria; order Pseudomonadales; family Pseudomonadaceae; genus Azotobacter; species Azotobacter chroococcum. The sequence goes on from NZ_CP011836.1 coordinate 155,482, forward strand.
ACTGCGATCGGCACCGATTTGGGCAAGAAATTCGTCCTGGTCCTCGGCGAGGACAACACCCTGAGCTACCGTGCTGTCGAGCTGGGGCCGAAGCTGGAAGGCCTGCGCATCGTCCGCCAGGGCTTGGCCAAAGGCGAGCGAATCGTGGTCAACGGCCTGCAGCGCGCCCTGCCCGGCGTCACCGTGGAAGCGCAGGACGTGCCTATGGCCGATGCAGATACCTTGGCCGTCCTGGCCCGCCAGCGTCAGGCGGTAGAGGGCGATGCCGCATCTCATGTGGCAAGTCGCACGACCGCAGTCAAGGACGGACGCCCATGAACTTCTCGCAATTCTTCATCCACCGGCCGATCTTCGCCGCCGTGCTCTCGCTGCTGACCTTGATCGGCGGCGCTATCGCACTGTTCCAGTTGCCGATCAGCGAATACCCAGAAGTGGTGCCCCCTACTGTAGTGGTGCGCGCCAACTTCCCGGGCGCCAACCCCAAGGTGATTGGCGAAACGGTCGCTTCGCCGTTGGAGCAAGCCATCGTCGGCGTCGAGGGAATGCTCTACATGTCGTCCCAGGCAACCTCTGACGGCAAGCTGACTCTGACCATCACCTTCGCTCTAGGCACCGATCTGGACAACGCCCAAGTGCAGGTGCAGAACCGCGTGACCCGCACCATGCCGACCCTGCCCACCGAGGTGCAGCGCCTCGGCGTGACCGTCGACAAGGCCTCGCCGGACCTGACCATGGTGGTTCACCTGACCTCGCCGGACGAGCGCTACGACATGCTCTATCTGTCCAACTACGCCGCGCTCAACGTCAAGGACGAGCTGGCGCGTCTCGACGGCGTGGGCGACGTGCAACTGTTCGGCCTCGGCAACTACTCCCTGCGCGTCTGGCTTGATCCGCACCGGGTGGCCTCGCGCGGCCTCACCGCCATGGACGTGGTCAACGCCATCCGCGAGCAGAATCGCCAGGTCGCCGCCGGCTCCCTCGGCGCACCGCCGGCACCGGGCGACACCGGCTTTCAACTGTCGATCAACACCCAAGGCCGCCTGGTCAGCGAGGAGGAGTTCGAAAACATCATTGTTCGTACGGGCGAGGATGGTGAGATCACCCGCCTGAAGGACATCGCCCGCATCGAGCTGGGCTCCAGCCAGTACGCCCTGCGCTCGCAACTGAACAACCGGCCGGCTGTGGCCATGCCGGTCTTCCAGCGACCCGGCTCCAACGCCATCGACATCTCCAACGCCGTGCGCGCGCGCATGGCCGAGCTGAAGCAGAGCTTTCCGCAGGGCGTCGACTACTCCATCGTCTACGACCCGACCGTGTTCGTACGCGGCTCCATCGAGGCGGTGGTGCACACCCTGTTCGAGGCGATCATCCTGGTGGTGCTGGTGGTGATCCTGTTCCTGCAGACTTGGCGCGCCTCGATCATCCCCCTGGCGGCGGTACCGGTGTCGCTGATCGGCACCTTCGCGGTGATGCACCTGTTCGGCTTCTCGCTCAACGCCCTGTCGCTGTTTGGCCTGGTGCTGGCCATTGGCATCGTGGTGGACGATGCGATCGTGGTGGTGGAGAACGTCGAGCGCAACATCGCCCTCGGCAAACCTCCTCTGGAGGCGACCCGCCAGGCCATGCAGGAGGTTACCGGCCCCATCATCGCTACCGCTCTGGTGCTTTGTGCGGTGTTCGTGCCGACGGCGTTCATCTCCGGCCTGACCGGGCAGTTCTACCAGCAGTTCGCCCTGACCATCGCCATCTCTACAGTAATCTCGGCATTCAACTCGCTGACCCTGTCGCCGGCCCTGGCCGCCGTGCTGCTCAAGGACCATTATGCCCCCAAGGATCGCTTCTCCCACGTGCTCGACAAACTGCTCGGTGGCTGGCTGTTCGGCCCCTTCAACCGCCTGTTCGAGCGTGCCAGTCACGGCTATGTCGGTACCGTGCGCCACGTGCTGCGAGGCAGTGCCATCGCCCTGCTGGTCTACGGCGGGCTGATGGGCCTGACTTGGCTGGGCTTTTCCAGCACCCCGACAGGCTTCGTACCGCCGCAGGACAAGCAGTACCTGGTTGCCTTCGCCCAGTTGCCGAACGGCGCGACCCTCGACCGTACCGATGCGGTGATCCAGCGTATGTCGGAGATCGCCGGCCGGCATCGGGGGGTGGCCGACACCGTGGCCTTCCCCGGCCTGTCGATCAATGGCTTCACCAACAGTCCGAACAGCGGCATCGTCTTCACCCCCCTCAAATCCTTTGAGGAACGCAAGGATCCGTCGCTGTCGGCTGATGCCATCGCTTCCGAGCTGAATCGCCAGTTCGCCGAAATCCAGGACGCCTACATCGCTATCTTCCCGCCGCCGCCGGTGCAGGGCCTCGGCACCATCGGCGGCTTCCGCGTGCAGATCCAGGACCGTGGTGGCCTCGGCTACGAGGAGCTGTATCGGCAGGTGCAGAACGTCATCGCCAAGAGCCGCACTGTGCCAGAGCTGGCAGGCCTGTTCACCAGCTACCAGGTGAACGTGCCGCAGGTCGACGCCGACATCGACCGGGAAAAGGCCAAGATCCACGGCGTGGCCATCAGCGATATTTTCGACACTTTGCAGGTGTATCTGGGTTCGCTGTACGCCAACGACTTCAACCGCTTTGGCCGCACCTATCAAGTCAATGTCCAGGCCGAGCAGCAGTTTCGCCTGGAGCCGGCACAGATCGGCCAGCTCAAGGTGCGCAATAACCGTGGCGAGATGGTGCCGCTGTCGACCTTCGTCAGGATCGAAGGCAGCGCCGGTCCCGATAGAGTGATGCACTACAACGGCTTCCTCACCGCCGAGATCAACGGCGCCGCCGCCCCCGGCTACAGCTCCGGCCAAGCCGAGGCTGCGATGGAGCGGCTGCTGCGTGAGGAACTGCCGGGCGGCATGACGTTCGAGTGGACCGAGTTGACCTACCAGCAGATCCTTGCCGGCAATACCGCCATCTTCGTCTTCCCGCTCTGCGTGCTGCTGGCGTTCCTGGTACTGGCCGCCCAGTACGAGAGCTGGGGCCTGCCACTGGCGGTGATCCTGATCGTGCCCATGACCCTGCTGTCGGCCATCGTCGGGATCAAGATCGCGGGCGGAGACAACAACGTCTTCACCCAGATCGGCCTGATCGTACTGGTGGGGCTGGCCTGCAAGAACGCCATCCTCATCGTCGAATTTGCCAAGGACCAGCAGGCGGAGGGCCGGGACCGTATCGCCGCCGTACTGGAGGCTTGCCGCCTGCGTCTGCGGCCAATCCTGATGACTTCCATTGCCTTCATCATGGGCGTGGTGCCGCTGGTGCTGTCCTCCGGGGCCGGTGCCGAGATGCGCCATGCCATGGGGGTGGCAGTGTTCTCCGGAATGATCGGAGTGACGCTCTTCGGCCTGCTGTTGACCCCGGTATTCTTTGTGTTAGTACGGGCTTTTGTCGAACGACGCGAGGCTCGGGGGAGCCGGCAGGCACTTGTAGCGCGGGAGTGAAACTATAACGCGCCGTCAGTCTGGAGTCCGTTGACATCCTCCCCTCCCTCTCGCTGACGCTCGCCGCCCAAGGGCGGAAAGGAAGGGGGTTCCTACCGTGTTCAGCCCGACAGGGCTGACTCACCTCGGCGGGTTCCTGCTGCTGGCGGCCTGACCGCACCGCTCACTTCACAGGCTAACCGGGCGTGTCCCGCCCTTAGGGTCGTCTCAGAAAACGGATCGCAAAGTAATGCAATAGACTCCACCCACCCTGACGCCGGAGCACACTCCGTCGACGGGTGACGAGGGTGTCACTCTCCATCTGAGACGAGGAGTCCGTCATGAATTGTGTAGCTACGGTGATTGGCCTGGACATTTCGAAAAACGTATTCGTTGCCGTGGGTCGTGACGATCAGGGTCGGGAGGCGTTCAGAAAGAAGTTTTCTCGACACCAGGTACTGGCCTTTTTCGCGAAAGCGGCACCGGCGAAAGTCGGCATCGAGGCGTGTGCCAGTGCGCATCATTGGGCACGGGCGCTTGCCGGCCAAGGTCATGAGGTGCGTCTGATCGCCGGGCAGCATGTCAAAGCGTATCTGACTGGGAACAAGAACGACGCAAACGATGCGGCGGCTATTGCGGAAGCACGCTCTCGCGCAATGACCAAATACGTTCCAGTAAACACTGAAGCGCAGCAGGATCTGCAGATGATGCATCGGGTCCGACAAAGTTTGATCGAGCGCCGAACCGGCGTTATCAACCAGGCTCGTGGCCTGCTTGGCGAGTATGGCGTTGTGATTGCCACTGGCGCACGAACCTTGCGCCGGGAATTGGTGGCCATACTGACCAGCGATGCGCGTGGTTTGTCGGCCACAGCACTGGATACATTCCGGGATCTGTCCCAACAGCTGGACGACTTGGAGGCTCGCATTACTCGATACGACGAGCGCATCCTGCAAGCAGCACGTGCTGACGAGCGCGCTCAACGCTTGATGGAGGTGCCGGGCGTCGGCGTCCTGACCGCAACGGCGCTGCTGGCATCGCTCAACGATGCGTCACACTTCGGCAATGGCAGGCACTTCGCCGCCAACCTCGGCCTGGTGCCCCATGAGCACAGCACAGGCGGCCGGCAACGCCTGTTTGGTATCAGCAAACGAGGTGACCGCTATCTGCGCATGCTGTTGATTCACGGCGCACGAAGTGCCCTGCAGTGGGCACACAAGCGGACCGACAACATCCTTCGTTGGGCCGCTGACCTTCAGCAACGCAAAGGCACGAACGTGGCTGCCGTTGCGTTGGCGAACAAACTCGCCCGCATCGTCTGGGCGCTGCTTGCTCACGGTCGCCGGTATGAGCCGATGCATATCACCAGTACACTGGTGCACTGAACGCCACGGCACAACGTTTTAACCTTCTACCGAGGTTGCGAAGGAACGAGAGGAAGATGCACCACTGGTAAGACCGACGTTGGGAAAATCCGATTAGCGTACTGGTACTCGAATGCCGTTATCGTATTTGGAACCCAACGCGCGCACTGCATTGTGGCCCGAGCATTCTGATGCTCACGCGAAGGCCGGATAGATACGTGCAACCTTTATCCAGTTGGTCACCGAGGATCGTTTCTTGCAAAACGGGTGGAGTCCATAGATACGCTAAGCCGGTTGCAGCGGCCGTAGCGGCCTGAACTTACCAACGCCGATCTTGGCACTGTTACGCCAGAGGTAATCCCCGCTCAGGTTGATGTGCTCCCAGCCCAGCGGTGCCAGGTACTGCAACAGGGTGTCATCGACGGTTTGGCTGTGGTTGGGCAAGGCGTGGGTAGCTCGCTCCAGGTAGACCGTGTTCCACAGCACGATGGCGGCCGTCACCAGGTTGAGGCCGCTGGCCCGGTAGCGCTGCTGCTCGAAACTGCGGTCGCGGATTTCGCCCTGGCGGTTGAAGAACACCGCGCGAGCCAGGGCGTTGCGCGCCTCGCCCTTGTTCAGCCCGGCATGCACGCGGCGGCGCAGCTCCACGCTTTGCAGCCAGTCTAGGATGAACAGCGTGCGCTCAATACGCCCCAACTCGCGCAGGGCGACGGCCAGGCCGTTCTGGCGTGGATAGCTGCCGAGCTTGCGCAGCATCAGCGAGGCCGTCACCGTGCCCTGTTTGATCGAGGTGGCTAGCCGCAGGATTTCGTCCCAATGGGTGCGCACGTGCTTGATGTTGAGCGTGCCGCCGATCATCGGCTTGAGCGCGTCATAGGCAATATTGCCCTTGAGGATGTAGAGCTTGGTGTCGCCCAAGTCGCGGATGCGCGGCCCGAAGCGGAAACCGAGCAGGTGCATCAGGGCAAAGACATGATCGGTGAAGCCCGCCGTGTCGGTGTAATGTTCCTCGATCCGCAGGTCGGATTCGTGGTACAGCAGGCCATCGAGCACGTAGGTCGAGTCGCGCACGCCGACGTTGACCACCTTGGTGTGAAACGGCGCGTACTGGTCGGAGATGTGGGTGTAGAAAGTCCGTCCTGGGCTGCTTCCATACTTCGGGTTGATATGGCCGGTGCTTTCTGCCTTGCTGCCTGTTCTGAAGTTCTGGCCGTCCGACGATGACGTGGTGCCGTCGCCCCAGTGCTCTGCGAAGGGATGCCGGAACTGGGTGTTGATCAGTTCTGCCAATGCCGTCGAATAGGTTTCGTCGCGGATGTGCCAGGCTTGCAGCCAGGCGAGCTTGGCGTAGGTCGTGCCAGGGCAGGACTCCGCCATCTTGGTCAAGCCAAGGTTGATCGCGTCGGCCAGGATCGTGGTCAGCAACAGGTTCTTGTCCTTGGCCAGGTCGCCGGATTTCAAGTGCGTGAAGTGCCGGGTGAAGCCTGTCCACTCATCGACTTCGAGCAGTAGTTCGGTAATCTTGGGTAATCTTGACGTGGGGCGGGATCATGGCCGTCTGGTCGATCAGCGCCTGCGCGGTGTCGGGCACCACGGCATCCAGCGGCGTGATCTTCAAGCCCGACTCGGTGATGATGGCGTCCGGAAGGTCGTTGGCCAGCGCCATGCGGTTGACGGTGGCGAGCTGCGTTTCCAGCAGCGTCAGCCGGTCATGCAGGTACTGGTCGCAGTCGGTGGCCACGCCCAGCGGCAATTCGCTGGACTGCTTGAGGCTGGCGAACTTCTCGGGCGGCACCAGGTAGTCCTCGAAGTCCTTGAACTGGCGCGAACCCTGCACCCAGATGTCGCCGGAACGCAGGGCGTTCTTGAGTTCGGATAGCGCGCGCAACTCGTAGTAGCGCCGGTCGATGCCAGTGTCGGTCATGACCAGTTTCTGCCAGCGCGGCTTGATAAAGTCGGTCGAGGCATCGGCGGGCACCTTGCGGGTGTTGTCGGCGTTCATGCCGCGCAGCACCTCGATAGCGTCGAGCGCGTTCTTGGCGGCTGGCGCGGCCCGCAGCTTGAGCACGTCGAGGAATTCCGGCGCGTAGCGGCGTAGCGTGGCATAGCTCTCGCCGATGCGGTGCAGGAAATCGAAGTCCTCTGGCTGCGCGAGATTCTGCGCCTCACTGACACTCTCGGCGAAGGCGTCCCATGACATGACGGCCTCGATGGCAACGAACGGATCGCCGCCGCTTTGCTTGGCTTCGATCAGAGCCTGGCCGATGCGGCCGAACAGGCGCACCTTGGCATTGATCGCTTTGCCGGATGCCTGGAACTGCTGTTGATGCTTGTTCTTGGCGGCGTTGAACAGCTTGCCGAGGATGCGGTCGTGCAGGTCGATGATCTCGTCGGTGACGGTAGCCATGCCCTCGACAGCGAGCGCTACCAGAGTGGCGTAGCGGCGCTGCGACTCGAACTTGGCCAGATCGGCGGGCGTCATCTGGCCGCCCTCGCGGGCGATCTTGAGCAGTCGGTTCTGGTGTACCAGCCGCTCGATTCCAGAAGGCAGGTCGAGCGCTTGCCAGGCTTTGAGGCGCTCGATGTGTTCGAGTATGTGCCGGGAGTTCGGCTTGGCGGGCGACTGGCGCAGCCAGGCCAGCCAGGTCGTCTTGCCGTTGTCGCGGCGCTTGAGAAGATCGTCGAGGCGACGGCGATGCGCGTCCGACAACGGTTCGGACAATGCTTCGTAGATACGCCGGTTGGCGCGGGTGATTGCCTCGGCGCAGATGCGCTCGATGACACCAGGCGTAGGAAGGAGTACGCCCTTACGGCGCAGGCTGTCCACCAAAGCCGTGGCCAGCACGATGCCTTTGTCGGCCTGCCATGCCAGTTCATCGAGGCTGTATACGCTGGGTCGATAGTGCCGCGTGGTGAACGGCTGGTAGCCAAAGGCTGATTGCAATTCCAGCAGGTGCTCACGGCGAGTCTCGGCCCGCTGGCCGTAATCTCCCCAAGCTTCAGGCGGCACCTTCAATTGCGTGGCCACCAGGCGCAGCAACGGCGGGAATGGCTCCTCATCCACCGCGAGCATCACACCGGGATAACGCATGTAGCAGAGCTGCACAGCGAAGCCCAGCCGGTTGGCGGGGCCTCGTCGCTGCCGGATGATGGAGAGGTCGGTTTCGCTAAGCGTGTAATAACGGATCAACTCGTCCTTGGTGTCCGGCAACGCCAGCAGGCTTTCGCGCTCGGTGACGGACAGGATCGAACGGCGGGGCATGCAGTCTCCTTCTTCTTGAAAACGTAGGTTTGCGACAAGCCCGCCAAGACCTCCGGCACAGTACGGGAAATCAAGGCATTGCCATTCTCGAAAATGTTTCTTGAAACACTATTCTCGATAACCTAGCATCTCAACGAGTTTCGATAACGGAAAGATGCCCATGCGCCCATCGCTCGTGCTTGAGCTCAAGCGAAGTGCCGTCCGCGAAGCGGCAAGCCGCTTCCGGGTGGCCAACCCGCGTGTCTTCGGTTCGGTGCTGCATGGCACCGACCGGGACGGCAGCGACCTCGACCTGCTGGTCGATGCGCTGCCCGGCGCGACGCTGTTTGACTTGGGCGGCCTGCAAGACGAGCTGGAATCGCTGCTCGGCGTCCACGTCGATCTGCTCACTCCCGCCGACCTGCCAGCGAAGTTCCGGGCCAAGGTACTCGCAGAGGCTCGGCCGGTATGAGCGAGAACCGTCTGCCTGACTACCTTGACCACATGCAGCAGGCCGCAACCGATGCGTGCAGCTTCGTAGAGGGCTTGGCCAAGGAGGAGTTCCTCGAGGACAAGCGCACCCAGCAGGCCGTCATCATGAGCCTCATCATCATCGGCGAGGCCGCGACGAAGGTGATGGACGGCTACGCCGAGTTTGTGCAGGCCCACTCCGAAGTACCGTGGCGCAACATGCGCGGCATGCGTAACCGCATCGCCCACGGCTATTTCGACATCAACCTCGATGTGGTGTGGGACACCGTGCAAGCGGCGCTGCCGGAGCTGCTGAAGCAACTGCCCGCCGTGCGCCAAGATGCCGACGACGAAGACCGTAACGATTATGGGATGGAACTGTAACTGGCTCATCTTCCCCCTGACAGGATCGCCGCCTGTCTGCCCGACCAAGTGCTTACCATCGAGGCATGGGGCCAGTCCTGAATGAGTGAGGGAGCACCGAATCATGAGCCGTAGCCGACGCAAAACGCCTATCGTGGGCCACACGACCTGCCGCAGCGAGCGCGAGGACAAGAAGCTCTGGCATCAGCGCTGGCGAACCCACGAACGCACTGCGCTGGCCAGCGCATCGCCGGAGGACGCTTTGGACGCCCATCTGCCCCTGCTGGAAAACCAGGTCAGCAATGTCTGGTCGATGGGCAAGGACGGCCGCTCCTACTGGCCCGTCAAGCGTCAGGTCGCAACAGCGGATCGCATCGCCAACCGCAAGGGATGCAACCCGCAAGAGCGCGCCTCCCTGAAAAAGCGCCTGCTGCGCAAGTGGATGAGCAAATGAGCACCTCCAGCATCGAGGCGCTGGCCAGCGCCTGGTCACAGCTCGCCGAGGAAGCCCTGCAGGAAGCCGACGATCCCAACGCCCGGTCATACAGGCACGAAGAAGTAATGCGAGCGATGCAGGCACACATCGACCGGGCGAGAGACCAGCCATGTTGATCGGCTATGCGCGCGTCTCGACGCAGGACCAGAACCTCGAGTTGCAGCGCGAAGCCCTGACCAGGGCCGGATGCCAGAAGATTTTCGAGGATAAGGTGAGCGGCGCGCGGGCCGATCGCCCCGGCCTGGCCAGGGCGCTGGAGATGCTGCGCGAAGGCGATACCCTGGTGGTCTGGAAGCTGGATCGACTGGGCCGCAGCGTCAAGCAACTGGTCGATCTGGTTGGCGAGTTGCACAAGCAAGGCGTGCAGTTCAGGAGCCTGACCGACGCCATCGACACCGGCACGCCATCAGGCCGGTTCTTCTTCCACGTCATGGCCAGCCTCGCCGAAATGGAGCGCGAGCTGACCGTCGAGCGCACCCGCGCCGGGCTGGAAGTCGCCCGGCAGCTCGGCCGCAAAGGCGGCCGCAAGCCCAAGATGACCGACAGCAAGATCGAGTCGGCCAAGAAGCTGCTGGCCAGCGGCGTCCCACCCAAGGACGTGGCCAAGAACCTGGGTGTGTCCATTCCTACGCTGTACCGCTGGATACCGGCCTCAGCGCACGCTTAGCGTATCTATGGACTCCACCCGTTTTGCAAGAAACGATCCTCGGTGACCAACTGGATAAAGGTTGCACGTATCTATCCGGCCTTCGCGTGAGCATCAGAATGCTCGGGCCACAATGCAGTGCGCGCGTTGGGTTCCAAATACGATAACGGCATTCGAGTACCAGTACGCTAATCGGATTTTCCCAACGTCGGTCTTACCAGTGGTGCATCTTCCTCTCGTTCCTTCGCAACCTCGGTAGAAGGTTAAAACGTTGTGCCGTGGCGTTCAGTGCACCAGTGTACTGGTGATATGCATCGGCTCATACCGGCGACCGTGAGCAAGCAGCGCCCAGACGATGCGGGCGAGTTTGTTCGCCAACGCAACGGCAGCCACGTTCGTGCCTTTGCGTTGCTGAAGGTCAGCGGCCCAACGAAGGATGTTGTCGGTCCGCTTGTGTGCCCACTGCAGGGCACTTCGTGCGCCGTGAATCAACAGCATGCGCAGATAGCGGTCACCTCGTTTGCTGATACCAAACAGGCGTTGCCGGCCGCCTGTGCTGTGCTCATGGGGCACCAGGCCGAGGTTGGCGGCGAAGTGCCTGCCATTGCCGAAGTGTGACGCATCGTTGAGCGATGCCAGCAGCGCCGTTGCGGTCAGGACGCCGACGCCCGGCACCTCCATCAAGCGTTGAGCGCGCTCGTCAGCACGTGCTGCTTGCAGGATGCGCTCGTCGTATCGAGTAATGCGAGCCTCCAAGTCGTCCAGCTGTTGGGACAGATCCCGGAATGTATCCAGTGCTGTGGCCGACAAACCACGCGCATCGCTGGTCAGTATGGCCACCAATTCCCGGCGCAAGGTTCGTGCGCCAGTGGCAATCACAACGCCATACTCGCCAAGCAGGCCACGAGCCTGGTTGATAACGCCGGTTCGGCGCTCGATCAAACTTTGTCGGACCCGATGCATCATCTGCAGATCCTGCTGCGCTTCAGTGTTTACTGGAACGTATTTGGTCATTGCGCGAGAGCGTGCTTCCGCAATAGCCGCCGCATCGTTTGCGTCGTTCTTGTTCCCAGTCAGATACGCTTTGACATGCTGCCCGGCGATCAGACGCACCTCATGACCTTGGCCGGCAAGCGCCCGTGCCCAATGATGCGCACTGGCACACGCCTCGATGCCGACTTTCGCCGGTGCCGCTTTCGCGAAAAAGGCCAGTACCTGGTGTCGAGAAAACTTCTTTCTGAACGCCTCCCGACCCTGATCGTCACGACCCACGGCAACGAATACGTTTTTCGAAATGTCCAGGCCAATCACCGTAGCTACACAATTCATGACGGACTCCTCGTCTCAGATGGAGAGTGACACCCTCGTCACCCGTCGACGGAGTGTGCTCCGGCGTCAGGGTGGGTGGAGTCCATTGCATTACTTTGCGATCCGTTTTTTGAGACGACCCCAAGTTGAAGGCGGAAGGACTGTCCGTTTCTGCCTATCGAGGCTTGCATAAATCCGGTGTGTCGCCGGTTGCAGCCTGAGAAGTGGGAAGCCTCGCCCGATAGGGCGGGGAGCAGTCACAAGAAAACATCCGCTGGCACGCCAAAGCGCTCGGATAGAGCACGGATATAGCGCACGTTGAGCTGGCGCTTGCCGCTGAGCAATTCGGAAACGACGGACTGCGCGCCGACCTCCGGCAGGTCGGCCTGGGTCAGGCCGTGTTCCTGCATCAGGTAGCGCAGCATCTCCACGCCACTCACCTTCGGCATGGGGTGGTGCGCTTCGTCGTAGGCTTCGATCAGATCGCCGATGTGTGAGGCCAAGGTGGCAAGGGGGTGGTTATCGTCGTCGCCGACGATAACCAGCAACTCGTCCAGTGCCTCGACCAGGGCGTCGTAATCGTCTTCGTTGGCCGGCCTGGTGAGCAAGGGGGCCACATAGCGCCAGTGCTCGCTGGCTTGTTTGATCAGCATAGACATGGTTATTCCCTCCATTTACCAAAAAGCGCGGAAAGCCCCGTACTTTGAGTGCGGGGATGTAGAGCACGGGCGCGAAGCGGCCCTTGGGTTTTCCAAAATCCATGGCAACCTGACTGCATGAAGCACACCAAGACCCTGCGCGTTCGCGTTCGCGTTCGCGTTCGAGACAAGCATGCTCCGCTGCTCCGGCAAATGGCCCGCAGCGTCAATCTTGTCTGGAACTACCTGAACGAATTCAGCCATCGCTCGATCCGCGAGCGTGGAGTCTTCCTGTCTGCCTACGACATGGATCGCTACACCAAAGGTGCCAACAAGGAACTCGGGCTCCATTCGCAAACGCTGCAAGAGGTATCGCGGGAATACGCCACCCGCCGCAAGCAATTCGGGAAAGCCCGGCTTAACTGGCGCAGGTCGGGCAGCACCCGGCGCTCGCTCGGCTGGATTCCATTCAAGTCCGGAGCGGCCAGCTGGAAGCACGGGCAGGTCTACCACAACGGTCGCTACTTCAAGGTCTGGGACAGCCACGGCCTGGGCCGGTACCGGTTTCGCTCGGGCAGTTTCAGCGAGGACAGCCGGGGCCGCTGGTATTTCAATGTCGTCGTCGAGGTCGAGCTGCAGCCGTCGCTCGGACAGGGGGCGGTCGGTATCGACCTTGGCCTCAAGGACGTGGCCACCTGCAGCGATGGCACCCGGCTGAAGAACGGCCGCTTCTACCGCGGCCTTGTTGCCGGCCCTGGCCGCCGCCCAGCGGGCCGGCAACAAGGCCCGCGTCCGGGCGATCCACTCCAGGATCGCCAACCGGCGCCGGGATGCCCTGCACAAATTCAGCCGGCAGTTGGTGAGCCGGTACGGCGAAATCCTGGTGGGCGACGTGTCGTCCACGAAACTCGTGAAGACCCGGATGGCCAAGTCGGTGCTCGATGCCGGCTGGGGCCAACTGAAGACGATGCTAGCCTACAGCAGGCATCGTCTTCAAGGTGGTCGACGAGCGCTACACCACCCAAGCCTGTTCGAATTGCGGCGCATTGCCTGATTCGCGGCCGAAAGGTATCGCGGGACTTGGAATGAGGGAGTGGACCTGCAGTGCGTGCGGTGTCACGCCCGGCCGCGACGTGAACGCGGCCAGGAACATTCTCGCGGCCGGGCATGGCCGTCCAGTTGGGCGGGGAGGATGTCAACTCTGTCGTATTCGACACGATCGAGCACATGCTGCGGCCCCACCTTGTCTGTTGCTGGAAACAGACGCTTCATCTCCGCGAAGTCCTGCGGAGCACTGGCTTTGATCAAGCGATACCAAGGTGGCAGCATGTGGCCACTTGGCCTTGGCATCCCAGATGATGCTTCTACCCTGAGGGATTTGTAGCAGCTCACGGCCACCTGAGCGGAAGAGATTTCATTATCTTATAATACCATCCCTATATGCCTATTAAGGGTAATACCCCCAGCCTCCCCTCCTCCACAGCAACGCCCCAACTCAAGGAAAAAGAAGAAGAAAGAAGAGAAAGAAGCAAGAAAAAAGCTGGCCAAGCAAGAAGAACAGCCAAACGGATCAGGCGTGAGGGGACATGCTAAGATTGAATATGAAGGGATGGTATTATCAGCCAAGGAGCCCCTCCATGTACGAAGAGATCCAGAGCACATTTGCCCGACTGCGCGGCGCACTGCACGACTTCAACCTCATCTGGCCCGACCACGTTGTCTCAGGTATGGTCTGGCGTCTCCCCTTGCTCACCGAACAGCGGACCCCCGATACCATCCAGGTCGAACGCCTAGTTGGGCAAGAAGCCGTGGCCGCAACGCAAATGGCACTGGTTGAATTCGAGCGCGACATCGGCCAGGCCGCCGGAACCGTCATGCGCCTGCCAGGCTACTTCGCAGTCAGCAAATCGCTGCTGGAACGGATCCGCCAGATCAATGGACTCAAGGATGAAGTGGCCACAGCCATCGAAAAACTGCGCATCGAGCTGAATCTCGTACCGGCCGCCCGCCCCCGCCTCATGCGCCGAGCACTGGGCGCCAAGTTCAACACCAAGCAGCTTCTACGGCACATTCAATGCTTTGAGGGAACCCCGCGGCTGATCACCTTCACCTGGGCAGGCCACACCACTGCCACTGGCAAGGTCTCCACCGCCAAGGTACGCGAAACACTTCAGGCAAGTGCCGAAGCTAGAGCCAGTCGCGAAGGACTACAGCTCGAAGAAACCCCAGAATTCCTAGAGTTGCGCACTCTGGTGAACATGGCCGACACCGAGATGCTTACCCAGCGAAAATCGGTAGCCCCTCACCCGCGGGCCATGCTGTGGTTCACTGAAGAGTCACGGTATGACGCAATGATCCACGCCAACCTCCCCCTGTTCATCAAGGCTGGAGGCAACGGTATGGAAGTAAGGGAGCTTAAAAATTTCGACCGATATGCTCGTCAAGCCAAGCGACCTGATGAAAAGCGCCGGATAGAGGTTTTACCCAACCGGGATCTCTTCCTATCCAGTCGTCGGAAGGAGACCGAGGACATTACAGCCAATAAGGTCGATGAAGCCAATGTCGCCTCAACCTATCGGAACACCGAATACTGAATGGCTATCGACCAGTTTCGAGGCTTTGATCTCCCACCTTTCCCTCTCGACTGAACCGGCTCAACCTCTGGACTTGGATTATCAGTGCTGCTCGACGAACTTCTGCAGCTTCAGACCTGGCGGTTGCAGAAGCTGAGTGCAACACCTGACCGTTTCGGTAAGGTGTTGCCATGTCCTATCACGAACTCAGCGTCGCCGAGCGCGCCACGATCCAGATTGGTTTGTTGAACAAATTCAGCCAGCGCAGGATCGCCCGCCTGCTGAATCGCAGCCCCTCCACCATCAGCCGCGAGATTCGGCGCAACCGCACAGCTCATGGGCACTACGTCACCCATGAGGCCCAACAGTCCATGTCGGCTCGCCGCCAGGCCTGTCGGCGCTACAGAAAGCTGGTGCCTGGCAATCAGCTGTTCGAGCTGGTGGCTTACCTGCTGCGAAAACGCTTTTCGCCCGAACAGATTGCCGGCAAGCTGCGCTCCATGGAATTTCCCCAGTTCGAAGACGCCTACGTCTGCCGCGAGACTATTTACAACGCAGTCTATGCTCTGCCGGTCGGTGAACTGCGCAAGGAGCTGATCATCTGCCTGCGCCAGGGCAAGACAACCCGCAAGCCGCGCTCCGGTGGGGTGGACCGGCGCAACCAGATCCCCGATATGGTCAGCATCCACGTGCGTCTGCCGGAGGTCGAGGACCGCCTGATGCCCGGTCACTGGGAGGGCGACCTGATCAAGGGCAAGGCCAACGCTTCGGCGGTCGGCACCCTGGTCGAGCGCGCCAGCGGCTATCTGATGCTGGTGAAGATGAACGATGCGACGGCGACCTCGGCAGTGGAAGGTTTCAGCGCCGCGCTGAACCGCCTGCCGCTGGCCGTACGCAAGAGCATGACCTACGACCAGGGGCGGGAGATGGTGCGCCATGCGCAAATCACGCAGAAAACCGGCGTGGCGATCTACTTCTGCGATCCGCACAGCCCCTGGCAGCGCGGCAGTAACGAGAACATCAACGGCCTGATCCGCCAGTACCTGCCCAAAGGCACGGACCTGTCGATCTACAGCCAGGAGCAGTTGGATGCGATTGCCTATGAGCTGAACATCCGACCGCGCAAACGCTTCGACTTCAAATGTCCGATCGAAGTCATGACGGAAGTAATGGCGAAGCAGCATGAAGTGCCTGCTTCAATCCAGTAACCGTGTTGCACTCAGCTTCTGCAACCGCCCCTCTACTCTTTCCCGACTCTAAATAGTATCGGAGTAGCTCTCACGGTATAGGCAGCTCTGTGGTCGACGAAGGGTTTCTAAACTTTCATCTCCCAAGAGCAGGTTGGAATTTCTGGTGGTTTTGCTGTTTCGTCTCCCGCTGTCAGACGTCCGGCAGACCTACCGGCCACTTTTGAAGCTTTGATTTCCCAGAGTTCTCTTGCCATGGGAACAGCTATGGCCACCAGGACCATGCACTGAGGATCTGTGGTACTTGTGAGTTTTTTGGGCTTCATCTCCCAGCCCCCTGGAAGACCCGATGGTTTTGCTATTTCATCTCCCGCGATTGGCTCTCCTGCAGGACTATCGCCTTGATCTCCCATCATGAGTCTCTTTAGGAGTGGCTCCGCCTGCAGACGTAATTCTATGCCGACGAACTCAAGAAGTTATGCAGTTTCATCTCCCATGGCCGAGCTAAGCTCTTGATGGTTTGCGTTTCGCCTCCCAATGCAGAGCAGGCAGCTCCCCAATGCGTTTTGCTGTTTGCCTGCCGTAAGCCTTCCCATCTTCCCATCCATAGCACCAGCAAGCAGGTTCATACCAAAGGGCCCCTACACAAGTAACCATCCGCCCACACGATTTCTTAAACGACATCAGCCGGAAGCTGGTGCTCTCATAGGGTGTGGTGGAGTTCATACCTGGACTGTCCAGTCGATACAGGAGCCGGCTGTAGTCGAAGTGCTTTCGCGCAGGCATCGTCTTCAGCGATCGCTAGTGCAGTTTCATAGGTGTAGTTGTGGAAATTATGGCATCAGGCGATGCTATGCCCCATGAAAGCACCTCTATTCGTTCGCCCTTTGACTACCGAGGAACGGCAGGCCCTGCAGGTTGGCCTGCGTGCCCGGGAAGCCTTCACGCTGCGGCGCTGCCAGATCCTGCTGGCCAGCGCCGACGGCAAGACCGCCACGGAAATCGCCGCCCTGTTCGGCTGCGCCACGCAAACCGTACGCAAAACCCTGCGGGCCTTTGCCGCCGAGGGGTTGTCTTGCCTGACGGAGAAGTCGCATCGGCCCAAACGTGTCCGTCCCTTGCTTGCGGGCACGCAGGCCGAGCGCTTGCGCGCCTTGCTGCATCGCAGCCCCCGCGATTTCGGCAAGCCCACCCGCTTGTGGACCTTGAGCCTGGCCGCCGAAGTGGCCTTCGAGCAGGGGCTGACCGAACGGCAGCTGAGCCACGAGTCGATCCGCCAGGCCCTGATGCGCCTGGGCGTGGGCTGGAAGCGGGCCAAGACCTGGATCACCAGTCCGGATCCGCACTATGCGCGCAAAAAAAGCGACGCGACTGGCTGATCGAACTGGCCACAACGCACCCGGACTGGGTGCTGGGTTTTCAGGACGAGGTCTGGTGGAGTCGTTTCGCGCGCCCGTTCCTGAAGGCCTGGAGCGCGGGTCCGGCTTTGCGCCTGCAGCAGTTGTCGGTGGATCCGCAGGATGCCGAACCCAAGGCGCTGAGCTGCTATGGCCTGCTGCGCGCCGACACGGGGCAGATGCTGCTGCGCTTCGTCAAGGGCCGCCCGGTCAGCCAGGTGACCGAGGACTTCCTGGAGTGGGTCTGCGAGCGCCTGGCGAGCGAAGGGAAGAAGGCGCTGCTGATGATCTGGGACAACGCCAGCTGGCATGTCAGCCACCGGGTGCGAGCCTGGATCGGGGCGCACAACCGCCGGGCCAGGGCCGAGGGTGGCGTACGGATCGTAACCTGCCGCCTGCCGAGCAAGAGCCCCTGGCTGAACCGGATCGAGCCCTGCTGGGTGCATGGCAAGCGGGCGATCCATGAGCCCGAACGCCCATTGACGATCGCCGAGGTGATGGAGCGAGTCTGCACCTATTACGGTTGTGAACAGCTCCCGCCACTTGAACAGGATGTTGATTGAAACTGCACTAGGAATACCCCAGCTACACCGATTCGAGTTCCAATCGAAGAGTGTCGCAGGACTTTGAGTAGGGGAATGGATCTGCAGTGAGTGTGCTGTCACTCACGACCGCGATGTGAACGCGGCCAGGAAGATTATCGCAGCCTGCCATGGCCGTCTAATCCTGGGAGCCCCCGCCTTTTAAGGCGGGGAGAATCTCAAAGGGTTCTCCGCGATCTCCGACAACCCTTTTCTTGGCAAGAACGTCTATTCGTTGGTTTGAAGATTATCCGGCTTGATCGTTTCCAGGAACGCGGCCAGCTGTTCACTGAACGCTTCCATGTTCACATTCTTTTCGCAGCGAAACTCCATTTTCCGCCCGTCAATTTTCATCGTCCCGAGCCCAGTGAATGATTTCGATACGACTTTAGACAAATCCGGATTACCCTGCTGCTCGGAAATTTTTTTGCTGATCCAGCGTAGGGCCTGCACCTGACTGAGGCCCTCATCGCGCATCGAGGTGATCGCCTCCAGCAGTAATTCAGGATGAGTTTTTCCAAACTCAATGAAATCTTTGGCCTTCAGGCCGCCGATCAGGCCAGGGCTCTTGTCCAGAATCTTGCGTGCTTCCTCTGGCAACTCCATAAGAAGCAGGCAACGGCTGACAATGGAAACATTCACGCCCAACCGCCTAGCCAAGGCACGCTGACTGGACTCATCCCCAGAGGACAGAATATGAGCGTAGCTGCGGCCACGCTCATATTCTGTCAGTGGCTCCTGCCCCTCGTTGTCCGTGAGGGCCAGAATTTTCGCCATGGCATCGCTCATTGGACGAACGTAAGCCATCACCGTTTTGAGCCCCACAAGTTTGTGGGCTCGCCAACGCCGCTCTCCACCGATCAGCTCATACTCACCCGATTCGATGGGGCGAACAATCAAAGGCTTGACCAGGCCGATGGATTGAATCGAGTTCGCCAGCTCCTCGATGGCAGCCTCATTGAGTGTCAGACGTGGCTGGTAGGGGGATGCCTTGATCGCCTCGACAGGGAGCTCAACCAAAGTCGTTTGTGACTCACTTTTGGCCACGAGCTCTACAGCAGTCTCAGCAGGGCCATCATCCTCTTTGCTCATGGCAAGCATTTGAGCTCTTGATACCTGCTCCGTCGGTTGCGGTGCAGTTGCTGGCATCCTTAGCCCCACCATTCCTGCCGTTCTTTTACGGCCTGGATAGTCGTCAGATCTCACTCAAAATTCTCCATGTCCAGCTGTTGCTTGAAGCAACAGGTCACTCGGGGGTAAGGGTGTTGCTTCAAGCAACACCCCGACAGGGCTAACAGCGTCGCTTCAAGCAACACCTTGAACGCTCCCTGGATCATGCTATCGCTCGCATACGCTCGAGAATCTCACCGAAGACAGTCCTGGCAGATTCGAATGTTTTGGATGTCGCCCCTTTCCAGAGAAGCAATGGAACCCCTTGGTCCAGGGCTTTACCGTAATCCTCGGAAAAGTAGAGCCTTTCGTCCGTAACCCGATCAGGGAAAAGCTCATTGAGAAGCACCAGGTTCTCGAGAAGGCGCCTACGGTTTTTGATAAACATTGTCGGCAAAGCCGCAAGCGCAGGAGAGCGCTTATAGTCCTGCGCAAAGCGAACCACCCAATCGTGTAATCGCATCAACGCACGGAAGGAAAACTTGTCCATACGAATAGGACACAGCAGAAGGTCGCAGGCAGCGACGGAGTTCTTGGTTAACCTGGATGCAGCAGGCGCATTGTCAAAGATGATGACGTCGTAGATGGAAAGATCACAGTCAGGCAGTCCTCCTGTGTTGCCAGCCTCAATCCATTGCGCATACCAGAAGTCGCTATTGTTCGCGGCATCCAGGGCAACGCCAAGATCGTCCAAGTAACCATCGGATGGAATGAGGTGAACACCGTTTTCACCAAAGGGCTTTTTAATTACCTCATTGAGGGTCTTGCTTGGGAATGGGCGCATTCGAAGCAGAGGGCTAACAAGGTTACCGAGATGACCATCGACAAGGCGGTCAGCAGGAATTCCCATGACTTTCAGGTCTGCATCACTCAAATCTGGGTCGTAGCCAAGCATGCACGACGAGTCGCCTTGGGGATCATTATCGATAATGAGCGTTTTCAGGCCGGCCAGCTGAAGATAAATGGCAAAGTTGACTGCCGTAGTGGTTTTCCCAGTACCACCTTTCTGAACAAAAGTGGAAACCACGATCTGCCTCTGCAAGCCTTTGGCATACCCCTTTGCCCGGCGCAGGGCCGCGATTGTGAAAATGTCATCGAGCGTATAGGCCCTGGCCGTGGCGGTGCCACGAGGTACCCGGCGAATCTCGATTCCATTTTCTTCTTCAATGTCTTTTAACCTTCGGGTCGTCAGGCCAAAGCATTCGGCTGCGAACTGAGGCGGATAGAGCAGGGAGTCGAAATCAACGAAATTAGCACCTTCTTCCGGCATTTCAGTCTGAACGTTCATTGCGGTCTCGGTCGTGAATGGATGTTGTTGAGATGATAATACGGTTATTGAGTTTTTAAAGGACAAGTTCTGGTTTTAATGAGTTTTTTATAGAAATTCCTGAACCGAATCATATCCATTTGCCAGACGCACTCCACCTATGACTCTCCCTCCACTAAACCGCTTCGGTGGTTGTAGAGCGCGCTTCAGGGTCAAGCTCTGGGTTGCAGCACCATAAGGGCTGGCTATCAGCGCACCGCGTCAGCACCGGCACCGGCACCGGCGTCTGCTGGCAGAAATAAACACGGCTTCGGTCATCTATCCGCTGGTGCAGACGATTCATCTGTTGGGACAGTTCCGTTAGCGGAGAGCGCCACACCGACTGGCGCTGCAGGGCGGCTAGCTTCGGCAAGGCCTCGCGCAGCCAGCTCGAATTGGAGATCCACACCAGGATCGCCAACCGCCACAGAGACGCCTTGCATCAATTCAGCCGGCAACTGGTGAACCAGTACGGCGAAATCCATGTGGGCAATGTGTTGTCCGCAAAACTCGCGCAAACCAGGATGGCAAAGTCGGTGCTCAATGCCGGCTAGGGCCAGTTGAAAGCGATGCTGGAGTCGGCTCCAGCCAGCCGGGCCTGTGTTGGTGAAACAGAAGAGGAGGGCGATGCCCTGTGAACACCAGCACTAGTTAGCAGCTATCGCTAGAGCGAGAAGCTCTTAAAGAAGAGGAAGGTTCATCTGGCGTTCACTGCGGCGGCTACGCGGCAAGCCAAGCGACTTCTCAGCCACCAACATGCGTTTCGACCCAGCCATCACATGCTTGACCCAGTCTTTACCCGGGTAAAGCGTGAACTCAGCATCGATTGGGGCAGGACGCCCATTTAGCCTACGAGCGGGAAACACCTCTTCACACTGGTAGTCATGCAGCAGGCCTGACTCCTTCATCTTATCCAGTTCGCGAATCATTGCCCGAATGCTATCGCGCAGTCGCTTGTGATGAAGGCCAGGTGTCATTTCCTTCAAGGCAACCAACCGGAAGGAAAACGGGTGGTTGGTTGAAATATTCGGCGCCATGTAGTGCATCTGCCGAATCAGGAATGCGGCAAATGGTGCGAATCCCAAGGTGTGCGCAACAGGGTACTGCCGGTAAGTGACGTTGCGGATTGCGTTGGATACGAGCGGATGGAGATGCGCTGACCACACGTCCTTCCCGACAGCCATGTCGGAATCCGTTGTGGTCCGCTCGAAGCTTGGAAGAATTGGCCTCCGGGCTTCATGCTTGATCCCATCCTCAGAGCGGGAGCTGATGGTCATGGTCGTTGACGAAAGCACTTCCAGTGCTTCACGTATCTGGCCATGACTGAGAGTGCTGCCCATGCCTTTCAGCGTGCGAGCAACCTCCCGCGTCGTGAAACAGACACGGTACAAAGTCTCACCATTGACCTCATGCGTTTCCGCTTGAGCGCATGCAATGTGATTCAGTGCCTGCTCTACCGCTTGCTCGCGTGCACCTGGAAATCGGCGCTTCGGGTCCGATTTGCAAACCTTTGGATAGTAAGTACCAGGGAACAAGGTCAACCGGAAGGGGTGACCAGCTATGGTGAAGTCAACCTTGTAATCGTTTGGGACGATCCCGGATTTATCGTTCAGGTGCTCTGCCGAAAACTTCGGGATTTGCTCCCACAGCATGATCACATTCGACAACCCAGTCCGCTCCGTTTCATTGTTGCAAAGGAATGACTGAAACAATCGGAGTGCCTCCAAGTCCCGCTGTCCAGGTGGCACAATCTCAGGCTCGAAGCACCCGGCAGGCCCCCAGAGGAAAATCTTCTCTTCCGTTTTCACAGCAGATGGCATGACACACTCCTTGGCAGCACGCAAATCAAGCCTCAGGGAAGCCAAGAACAATATTTTGGACGCCTCATCTATGCAACTAGGGTGGGAGATAAAACAACAGAACTCCCCTCGAGCTTCACAGAACGGTTCATACCCCAAGATGTTGCAGGTCTAGGAGTTTTTGGCCGTTTCGTCTCCCGCTGCCAACGATCTGCGAGATTGCAGGCCGCTTTCGGGGCTTTGATCTCCCGGACCCAGAGTCTCTGCAGGGCTGGCTCCGTCTCCAAAGCATGAGTTGTGCCCTGGAGCCCGGGGCATTCTGCGGTTTCATCTCCCACGGCGGCTGCAGGTCCTGCTGCTTTTGCCGTTTCGTCTCCCACAGCCAGCGGTCTATGAGGCTTCGGGCCACTTTCGAGGCTTCGATCTCCCGCCACAGAGTCTCTGTAGGGCTGGCTCAGTCTCCAGGGCATGAGTTGTGTCTTGGAGCCCGGGGGATTCTGCGGTTTCATCTCCCACGGCGGCTGCAGGCCCTGCTGCTTTTGCCGTTTCGTCTCCCACAGCCAGCGGTCTACGAGGCTCCGGACCACTTTCGAGGCTTTGATCTCCCGCCACAGAGTCTCTGTAGGGCTGGCTCAGTCTCCAGGGCATGAGTTGTGCCCTGGAGCCCGGGGGATTCTGCGGTTTCATCTCCCACGGCGGCTGCAGGCCCTGCTGCTTTTGCCGTTTCGTCTCCCACAGCCAGCGGTCTACGAGGCTCCGGGCCACTTTCGAGGCTTTGATCTCCCGCCACAGAGTCTCTGTAGGGCTGGCTCAGTCTCCAGAGCATGAGTTGTGTCTTGGAGCCCGGGGGATTCTGCGGTTTCATCTCCCACGGCGGCTGCAGGTCCTGCTGCTTTTGCCGTTTCGTCTCCCACAGCCAGCGGTCTATGAGGCTTCGGGCCACTTTCGAGGCTTCGATCTCCCGCCCCCAGAGTCTCTATAGGGCTGGCTCGGTCTCCAGGGCATGAGTTGTGTCTTGGAGCCCGGGGGATTCTGCGGTTTCATCTCCCACGGCGGCTGCAGGCCCTGCTGCTTTTGCCGTTTCGTCTCCCACAGCCAGCGGTCTGCGAGGCTCCGGGCCACTTTCGAGGCTTTGATCTCCCACCCCGGAGTCCCTGTAGGACTTCCTCAGCAGGACAGGCGTTGTGCCCTGGAGTTCGGGGATTCTGCGGTTTCATCTCCCACGGCGGCTGCAGGTCCTGGTAGTTTTTGCCATTTTGAACCGCCTCAAGCCCTATGGCCCGGTCACACCGACAATTGTCACTGCCTTGATCGGGCAGTGACAGGCAGGGTAGGGCAGATACCAAATGGGAGATGAAACACTAGTAAGTCAAAAATTAACCAATTGGAGCACCCAAAGGTAGAGTTATCCACACCCAAAAGCCTCTACAGTGGGAGATAAACCCCCAAAAAGCCCTGAGAAGCTGGGAGATGAAACCCAAGAAACCTCACAGCAACCCTGCTATGCCTTGCCTAGAAACGTGATCAGGCGGGAGATTAAACCGCAGTAAGCCGCATCGTTTGGGAGATGAAATAGCATAAACGTGGGAGATAAATCACGAGAAAGGCGGGAGATAGACCAGGCATAACCAAGAGATAAATCCTTATAAAACAATTAGTTAAACTTAAATGCTTTTATCCTTTTAATCCTTTTCCTTCTATTAAGCAGGGAAAGCGTTCCCACGGATCCTAGGTCTAGGAGTTTTTGGCCATTTCGTCTTCCGCAGCCAGCAGTCTGCGAGACCACTGGCCGCTTTCGGGGCTTTGATCTCCCGCCTCAGAGTCCCCGTAGGGCAGGATCCGTTTCCAAGGCATGAATTGTGTCCTGGAGCTCAGGGGATTCTGCGGTTCCGTCAGATGCCAAGGTCACCAAGCAAGGACACCTTCCCACTTCCACACCTTGCCCTCGGTAATCCCTGCCAGGAGGTGGTGTACTCAGGGCTTAGCAGCTCCCGCCGCATAGCCCAGGATCCCTCAGCATTCTCCCTCCCGAAACGCACCGTCCCACGGCCATGCTTAGCGTTGATCGCATCCATCACACCCATCAACGGCTCGCTGTTGGATCTCGGTTTCGGGGCGAAAAGATCGCCTGTGGTTACACCCCGCTCGACGAACTGGGAAAGAACGACCCCTGCCTTCACATAGGCAGGCCCAGATAGATAGAACGCTCGCAGGCCTCCAATGGCTGCCTGAACCAGATCGCGCGTATCGTCGGTGGGATAGGGCAGGGCGATGACTCGCGAGCCGCTGAAGGGGTCGACCGGGCTGAACAGGCTGGTCCGGGCAAACACCTGCAGGCAGTTAGCGAGGCTCGCCTGCTGACGCAGCTTGACCGCAGCATGGGCAGTGAATGTGGCCACTGCTCTCTCCAGCTGCTCAAGGACAAAAACTTTCTCTCCGAAAGAGCGTGAACAGAGGATCATCTGCTTGCGCTCCGGGCTGCCATCGGCGAACGGAAAGCACGCAATGCCCTGCAGCTCCCGGGCCGTGCGTTCCACTGTCGCGCTGAAACGCCGGCGCAGCAGCTTGGGATCTGCACTAGCCAGCTGCCAGGCAGTCGTGATGCCAAACTCATCGGCCAGCCGCTTGTTCAGGCGCGGCCCTATGCCCCAGACCTCACCCACCGGGGCGTAGCGGAGCAGTTTCTCCAAGCGTATGCGATCGCGCAGATCTACCACGCAACCGGTCTTGGCCTTCCAGCGCTTGGCAGCCCAGTTGGCGAGCTTGGCTTGGGTTTTTGTCGAACCGATACCGATACCGATTCCGACCGGTAAGCCGAGGCGGCGCTGGATCTCGTTTCGCACATATCGCCCCCAAACCTCGGGGTCAGGAACCCCGGACAGGTCGGCGAAGGCCTCGTCGATGCTGTTGATGGACAGCTTGCCAGGCGTCAGTTCCTCCAAGATGGCCATGAGCCGGTTGCTGAGCGACTGGTAGAGCTCATAATTGGAGGAAAAAACTTTCACCTCGTTTCGTGCCAACAGCACACGCAACTCGAACACTGGTTGCCCCATCTTGATGCCCAAGGCCTTCGCAGAGTCGTTACGGCTCACCACGCAGCCATCGTTGTTCGATGGCCACTACTATTGGTTTGTTGCGAAGCCAAGGTTGGAACAGCAGCTCCGCCGAGCAGTAGAAGCTGTTGGCGTCGATCAACGCTATGGCCATGGCGCCTACCGGCCCACCAAGTCATGCAACACCCAGATGCACACCCCCCAGATTTCCAGAGGCTCATCTTCGCCCAGGCGAATCGGCTCGTAGCCCGTGTTCTCAGCCAACAGCAGCGGTCGGCCTTCTTCATCGAGAGCCAGACGCTTCACCACGAATTCGGGGCCGATCACCGCAACCACCACATCCCCTGGCTGGGCCTGCCGGGCTTTGTCGACAACGAGAATGTCTCCGTCATGGATAGCGGCGCCCTGCATGGACTCGCCCCAGGCACGCAGCAGGAAAATCGAGGACGAGGGGCGAATACCCACTAGCTCATCAAGGGACAGATCGGGGACCTGGTAGTCCGCCGCCGGCGAGGGGAAGCCACAGCTGGCTTGGCCGCCCAGCAGCAGAGGCTGAGGTTGCAGGCTTTGGGAGAGGCTGGCGATTAAGGAGGCGTTCATCTTCCATGGCTTACTGTATTTTTATACAGTAAAAAATCTAACCCAAGATTCACAGCCAGTGAAGCCCACCGGCAGGCTCGCTTGGGTTTTCTCTAACTCGTGAGAGAACGGATTCGTCTTTCACACACCACGAGCAACCTGATGCAGTCTTCACCTTCCGTTCCATCCACCTCTGGGCGCCGTTTTCGGGTCCGCGACCTGTCGTCGCATTACGGCGCGCCGACCTTCGATCTCGTCTTTCTCGATGTGGAGAACGGCGTAGAGCGCCATTCGGAAGCCGTCTGGAATAGCCAAGAACAGGCCATTCTCGAAGCCGAACACCTGGACGCAGCCCAGCTACGCCCGCTGCATTGGGAGGCGTGCAGGCAAAATAGTGGCGATTTTGTTAATTTCTAACCGCTTTATGTACGAAATTGCACAAAAAAGATGTGATCTTGCACTGACGGTTATAAATGACGCATCATCGACAAGATTGATTCAACGTCATCTTTCGAGACTCAAGGAGTGAGCGCCATGGTCTTCGACCGGACGGTCGTATCAGCGCACGTCAGCGCTGGTTTTATTGCCGATGCCACTATCCGCCCTGCCGACGATCAAGAGGCGTGGGTGCTCGAGTTTGCACGCGTGGATGGCGACAAGGATTGCCTGACCTATGCACGCCGAACCTGTGTCAAAACATACAAGAACTGCGATGCGGCCTTGACCGATGTTCACGCCGTGGGAATCAAGAAGGTAACAGTGCTGATGAGTTAAGCGAACGCAGAAAAGCAGAAGGCCCGGTCTGCGAAACCGGGCCTTCTGCCAGAACAATGGGTAGGTCACTTTTTCGAACGAGTCCCTACCCCCAATGACACAACCAGCCATTTGGTGAGTTGAGTATGACTGCGCCCAAAATTTTGTGCAAGTTTGAAGCGTCGCCTGTCCTCGCTGCCAAGCCGGCGAGGGAACGATGAGCAAACCAGCACACAAACTCCGACACCCCGCAACGCCTGTCGCCGGACTCTCCGCAGCGGCCCGTCATAACCCGGGTTATGACGGGCCGCGTCGAAAGCTCACCGAGGCCCAGCTAAAGCTGCCGTTCTTCCGGAAAGCCCTCGAGTGCCTGGAGTCGATTGTCCAGACGCGCTTCAAGCTGCTGCCCCGGCTGATCCACACCAACGGCAACGAGCGCCTCACGCGTGTCGAGGTCTACAAAAACCTGGCGGCCGTCGCCGAACCCATACTGGTCCGCCTGGATCTGGCCACCGGCGTGCTCGGCTGGCTCGACGAGACGGGGAATTTCCGCCTCAACAACCAGAAAGGCCTGGCCCACGACGCCGGTCTTCAGCCCGCCACCCTGAACCGGCTGTTCAAGCTGCTGGAAAAAACCGGCTACCTCACCCGACGGCTCGAACGCATCGCAGTTCGCGAGCATGGCACCCAGCTCGTGCGCACCCGGGTGATGATCAGGTTCACCGACCTGTTCTGGCGACACCTCCGACTCTCGCTTGCCCATACCCTATCCAGGAAAGCGGCACGCAAGAAACGCCTGCGCACGCTGCATGCCCTCGAACTCGCCAAGGCTCAAACCGCCCCCGCCCGCACGCCGGCCAGGAGGAGCAACCCACGAGGGCAGGGCGGAGCGGCGGCGGCGCTCAGCGACAGACTCCGGGTCCGAACCGCCCCCCTCGACGACAGCAGGATGCCCGAACAGTTGCTGCGACTTGACCTCATTCTCCAACTCAAGTCCGAGCATCCCTCGCTCCCGGCCGCCGAGCTGAATGCCATGGCGGACGCCATCCTTTCCGGCGCCGGATAGCGCTCGCCGGCAAAACCGAAAAGGCTCTACCTCCCCCACCTTTATCGTCGTGCCTGGCGAGGCGTTGTCGTGCCTGGCGGAAACCCGGCGATCGAACAGCCCGCCTTTCCCCCCTCCCCAAGGCCAAAGAGCCGCCAGCAAGGCTTCCAACCGGCCCCCGAACAGCCCCATTCCAGCCCATCGAGCCGGTCGCTCGGCGCACAAACCGGCGACACGAAAAACGGCACGTCGATAAGTCGAATTTTAAATAGCCTCCAGTACCAACCTTTCAGGTTGAAAAGCCTTTTCCTTGGATCGAACAGCATTCCCAAACAGCCACTGCGCTCGTTCGCCACCGTCGCGTAACGGTTCGGCCCCTTCTCCCAACCAGGAGAAGCTGATCGGGGATCGGCGATCGACCCTCAGCACCGAGCCGCCAAAAAACGAAGCGTTCAGCAAAAATCCGCGAGAACCCTCGCCCATTCGGGCGGGGAGGAAAGCGGGGCGTGCAGGGCACGCCTGAGGGACGCAAGGGTTGACGGAGCCGTTGGGCTGAATACTATATATTTATCCAGCTTTCTGGTGTGAATCATGCTGAAGGCCACCAAGGTACGCCTCTACCCGACCTCCGAACAGGCGGAATTTCTGCATCGCCAGTTCGGTGCCGTGCGGTTCGTGTACAACAGCGCTCTTCGCATCCTGTCCCACCGCTACAAGCACCACGGCCAGTCCCTGAGTGCCAGACACGACATCAAGAAGCTGCTGCCGGTCGCCAAGACCTCCCGAAAGTACGGCTGGCTGAAAGAGGCGGATTCGATGGCGCTCCAACAGGCGTGCCTCAACCTCGACAAGGCCTTCCAGAACTTCTTCAACCCCAGGCTCAAGGCCCGGTATCCGCGCTTCAAGAGCAAACGCGGCAAGCAGTCCAGCTATCACTGCGTGGGGGTGAAGGTCGGTGACGACTGGATCAAGGTGCCCAAGCTGGGGCCGATCAAGGCGCGGATTCATCGGCCCCAGGGCGGCAAGCTGAAAAGCATCACGCTGACCCGCACCGTTACCGGCCAGTACTACGCTTCCCTCCTGGTGGATACCGGTGAGGCAGCCCCGGCGCCGCTGACGACGCTCGACGCAGGCAAGGTGCTGGGTCTCGATGTGGGTCTGACCCACCTGCTGATCGACTCCAACGGTGCCAAGATCGACAACCCGCGCTTTCTCAGGCGTGCCAGGGCGAACCTTCGGCGCAAGCAGAAGGCGCTGTCGCGCTGCCGGAAGGGCAGCTCCAATCGGGCGAAAGCTCGCCTCAAGCTGGCCAGGGCTCACGAGCGCGTGGCCAACGCCAGAAATGACTTCCAGCACAAGCTGTCTCACACGATCGTTGGCGACAACCAAGCGGTGATCGTCGAGACCCTGCAAGTCAAGAACATGCTGAAAAACGGCAAGCTGGCCAAACACATTGCCGATGCCGCATGGCACTCTCTGCTGATCAAGCTGGAGTACAAGGCCAAGGCACAGGGCAGACACTTGGCCAAGATCGACCAGTGGTTCGCCAGCTCGAAGACCTGCCACGTATGCGGCTACAAGGCAGAGTCGATGCCGCTGGGTGTCCGTGCATGGCAGTGTGCCGATTGTGGCAGCCATCATGACCGAGACGTCAATGCTGCTCTGAACATCAAGCGGCAAGGCATTTTGAAGTTGAAGGCGGAAGGACTGTCCGTCTCTGCCCATCGAGGCTTGCATAAATCCGGTGTGTCGCCGGTTGCAGCCTGAGAAGTGGGAAGCCTCGCCCGATAGGGCGGGGAGCAGTCACAAACACTGAATTCAAGCCAGAAAATGGCCTGAAATGACCGCACACGGCCGAAATCGACATGCACACTCAGGGCTCGTAATCGAGATCAAGGAGCCCCCCGTGACCCCACTGAGCACGAGCTTCAGTGTCCTATCCAACCCGGCGGTAATCGGACTGGATATTGGCGCAACACTTTCGGACATCAGAAATACGTTCAAATCGCTGGACTCAATGATTGGGCATTCCTACACAGGCGGACCGCTATTCAGGGTCGCTGCCTATGAACTAAGAGAGTTAGGCATTCTCGGTGCGGAACTGGCGTTCAACCACAACGATTGTCTGGACGCTCTCTACTTCCAGTTCGAAAAGGTCCAGTACCCGTCACTGTTGGAATACTTGCAAAATGTTTTCACATGGGTCAGTCAGCGCGATAGTCTCCAGGGCAACTTCATAGCCATTTTCAGCAATGGTCCTATCGAGATCACCCTCGATCCTCAAAGACCCGGCAGTTCATGTTTTCTAAGTTACACCAGCCCCGCTTTCAAACGAGCCCGTGAAGCTTATACCTGCGCGATAAACAATAGTGATTATTGCCTTGCACTTCATGACTAATTTAAAATACAGGGAACGTAAGCCTGGCATTCGAATTGGACAGGCGGTTATCTAGCCGATCCGTCCGCCTGTTCAGACACTCTTTGAATATTGGTAGAATTTTGGAAGAGGATCATTGCACCATGTGCAATGCCTTGCATGGAAATTTAAGGATAAAACCATGGAAATGATAAATAACGTCGAACCCAGCAAAGTCTATGATCTGCGTATCATTGCGGTCTCCCACCAGACGATCATCATGAAGTCCGATCTGGAGAACCTGGATGTATTGGCTCGGTACGTGATTGCCACCGCGCTGTGGAGCAAGTGTGCGGAGTGTGCGCGGCAAGCCTTGCTGTCGGCTCAGGTGCCTCTCATCAGCGAGGCAGCCCAGCAGAGCCAGACAGCGGAAACAGCACAGAGCACGATCGCAAATGTGCGTTTGAACTGACGGGGAGGTTTGAAAAATGGATGCCTCTGGTGCAAAAGTGCTGAAGGTGCGTTTCAAGCACCAGAGGCGCCATTTTGAAGCGACCGTGACATTTGCTGGAACCATCGCAACGGTGGTCCTCTCGACTCTGCCTCACTACCCATTCACCGTCGACTTGGACGCTCCCGAGGACGTCACCCTCACGCTGCCCTCGGATCGTGAAGGCGCGAAGCCCGTGATCTGCGGTAGCCTGGACAATGTACCCTTCCTTGCCGAAGCCCTGAACGCAGCCCGGACTGCTCTGTGGCTCATGCCGAAACAACCCCCGCACCACGTCTAGCCTAGCCCGCAGGATTTTCCTTATCGCCTCAGTGCCATGTTAAGCTAAACCGATCACTGGAGCTTGCCAGGGCAAGCATAAGGCTATTGAAACAGTAGCAATGTGCATTTAATTTATTTGCGACAATTCTCAAGGAGGCCTGTAATTGGCAGCCTTTCTTGTTAACCGAGTGAACAATAAATGACGGGCGAGACGGGGGTCTCCACATGACCAAACCGTACAATGACGACGCTCACATCAAAACCGCTGAAAATGGTGCATCCTCCTCAGACACCGCTGAGAAAGGGAATTTGATTATGAAAGACTCTGTATACGTGGTGCGTAGCGTCCCCTACTGGGTTGCTCCCCCCGAGCCTCATGAAACCTTCCGGGATATCGAATGGGGGGTCATGGAAGTTCTTTCCGACAATACGCTCCGCTTTGTCCGTAAGCCCCCCAACAAGAGAGATCTCGAAAAACTGATCCAGCACCTGGAAAGCCAGTGCTAAGCGAAAGGCCACCCCACGGTGGCCTTTCTGCTTTTGGGGCCTGCCAAAGTTAATTTCCAGCCATTTTGTGGCCTGAAACGCCCACACACCGCGAACGTTCTTGTTTAACGTCCTGCCAGAGCATTCGACATCCACTGTCTGGCCTGGCCGCGCGCCCTAAAGCACGCTGTCCCGAGCCAGGCTCCTTCAGGGCATCCGGCATGGACCTTCAAGCACTCGAGTTTCACCCATTCTCCAATCTCTTTCCGCTCCTGCAGGGCGAGGACTTCACCAACCTCGCCAAAGACATAGAACTCCACGGCCAGCGCGAACCGATCATCCTTTTCGAAGGCCGGATCCTCGATGGCCGCAACCGCTATCGAGCCTGCCTGGAGCTGGGCCGAGAGCCCGACACACGCCCGTTCGAAGGCGCCGACGCCCTCGAATTCGTGCTCAGCCTCAACCTGCGCCGCCGGCAGCTGACCATCGCCCAGCGGGCGGTGATCGCCGCCGATCTGTCCGCGCTGCGCGAACAGATCGCTCAGGCAGAAGCGAAGTCCTCGGCCCCGGGAGAGACCTCGCACGATAGCGCCATGGGGATAGAGCAGGCTGCCCAGCTGCTGGGGATCAGCCCGCGTTCCGTCTCCTCCGCCAGCCGCGTCGTCCGAGAGGGCGCCCCTGAGCTGGTCGATGCGGTGCGAAATGGCAAGGTGAGCGTGTCCGCCGCCGAGCACGTCTCCAAGCTGGACCGGACGCTCCAGCAGGAGATCTGTGCGAAAGGAGCACGAGCCCTGTCCAAGGCCGCCCGCGAGATCCGCCTGAAGGACAAACCCTCAGCGCCAGCCAAAATGCCCTCTGCACCCGCCGCAACTCCGACGTTGCAGGACATGCTCCTGGTCGAGCAAACCGCCCCGCAACCAGCCGCCGCGCACGCACTGGCCAAGAAACCGACCGCGCTGAAACTGTTCGAGCTGGCCGACTAGGCGATGCAGGAAGGGCGCGAGCCGGAATCGGTAGCCGAGGCGCTGCTGGCCGAGCTGGAGGAGGGCATCGACCACCAGCGCCTGATCTTCACGATCGAGGTGGCTATCCATCTTCGCGACCGAGTGACAGCCCGGGATTGATAGGCCGATGTGGATTTGGGTTTTGTCGAACCTGCATTGAAATGGACTTCACGGGCTCACTCTTGGCCAGGCGTTGTTCCCTGCCAGAGTGAGCGGCTTAAAAAATATCGACCTCGAGGAGAAACACCATGTACGAGCGCCTGAAAACAATAGCCTGGTATTTGGGCTGGCCCAGTGCGGGCTATGTCGTGGGACACTTGCTGTTGCAGCTCAGTGGAATAATCAAGTGAGCTTTTATTTGCTTGAGGCAACAGCAGTAGTAATATGTTGCCGTCAGGCATAATTAATCGACGAGGGAATTGAGATGTCCAAGATCCTGGAGTTTCGGGCTACCGAAGAAGCGATCATCGAGTTGCAAGCCAAACTCGATGCCTTGAAGGGGAATCAGGGTTTGCAAGAGGAGCTGGAGTTCGAGCAAAAGCTCCGCCAGTTGATGCAGGAGCATGGAAAGACCCTGCGCGACATCAACTTGATCCTTGATCCGCAGACGTATCAGCAGGCTGCTCAAGCTTCCCAGAGGCCGCAGCAATCGCGCCGGCCGCGCGAGGCGAAACGCTACCGCAACCCCTATACCCATGAGGTCGTGGTCACCAAGGGCGGCAACCAGCGCACGCTCAAGGCCTGGAAGGAGCAGTTCGGCGCCGAAGTGGTAGAGAGCTGGCTTGAAGGCGCGCAACAAGAAGAGCCGCTGGCCAGTGCCGGCTGACGCCGGCCTGTAGCTCGTCATGCCGCCGCATCCCAGCGCCTTGTCCGCCCGACCCACCCTGGCCGAGATCAACGCGGCACTGGTCGGGCTCGGGCTCCCGCGAATCCCACAGGAAAAAATCGCCTCGGTTCTCCAGGTCGAGGACCGAGCGCGAATCGTTGCCGCCATCGATCGGGCACCCCAGGATGCGGAGGCCCGGCGTTTTCTGGCCGACGTGCTGAGCGCTGCGGGTATCGGCTCGGAAGCGGCCATCGACACAGCGTCCAACCCGGCGCCGGAAGAGCCGGACCCTCGCATGGACAATGCCGCCGTGCACGTCTACGGAGGCCGGTTCGCGCTGTGCTTCGAGGCCGACACCACCCGCCAAGGCTTCCCTACGGTGGCGCTCGATGCGACCAACGCCGACGGCCCCATGCAGTACAACTGGTCGCAGAAGATCCGCCTGCAACTGACCCGGGCCGAGATGCCTGTCGTGACGGCTGTGTTGCTCGGCGTATTGCCGGGATGCGAGTTCAAGAATCACGGCCAGGACAAGGACAAGGGCTTTTCGCTGGAGCGGCAGAAAGGCGGTCGCGTGTACGTCAAGGTGTTCGCCAGGGAGCAAGGCGTGAAAGCTGTCCCGATCATTCCCGCCGATCTTTTCTTCGTGTCGGCCTTGTTCATCCGGCAACTTCAGAAGGCCTGCCCCTGGATGAATGCGGCCTCGCTGGTCGAGTTGATCAGAATGACCCAGACCATGCCGGAAAGTTGAAGCTGGTTAGTTAGCCCGGGACTTCGCTTGGGATTTTCGGCGGCGGTGTTTTCCTGAATGCACAACGTGCAGGAGGACACCGATGCAACTTCGCCCCTATCAGAACGACCAACTTCACCTGCTTCGGCAAGGCATTGCCGCGAAGCAGTATGTCCAGATGCTCATGAGTCCCACGGGCTCGGGCAAGACCGAAGTCGCCAAGGCCATCATCGCCGGCTCGCAGGCGAAAGGGCGCCGGGCCTGGTTCGTCGTCGACAGCGTGAGCCTGCTTGACCAGGCCCTGAGCCGCTTTCACCAGAGCGGCCTGTATGCCGGCGCCATTCAGGCGGACCACCCATGCACCGACTACGGCAAGCCCATCCAGATCTGCACGGTGCAGAGCTTGCGGCCCAGGCTGCAGCACCTGCTCGCCGCGCAGCCGCCGGACCTGGTGCTGATCGACGAGGCGCACATCCTCCACAAGCCCCACCTCGAGCTGATCGACTGGTGCCGGGCTAACCGGGTGCCAGTGATCGGCCTGAGCGCCACGCCGTTTCGCCGCGGCCTGGGCAAGATCTTCGACCGGCTGGTCAGCTGCATCACCACCGAGGAGTTGACGGAGCAGGGCTATCTGGTGCCGACCCAGTGCTGGGCCCCGTTCGTGCCCTCGCTCAAGGGCGTGGGCACCAAGGCCAACGGCGACTGGATCGAGGACGAGCTGGCCGAGGTGATGGGTGACGCCAAGCTACTCGGCGATATCGTGTCCCACTGGAAGGCGCTGGGCGAGAACCGCAAGACCCTGGTCTTCGCCTGCAACGTGATGCACTCGAAACGCCTCGCGGAAGCCTTCTTCGCCGCCGGCGTCATGGCCGCGCATATCGATGGCTACATGCCGCCGCACGAAGTCGACGAGATCCTGCGGCTCTACAAGGCCGGCCGGATCAAGGTGCTGGTCTCGGTGGCCATGCTCATCAAGGGCTTCGACGACCCGGAGATTGCCTGCCTGGTGCTGGCCCGCCCCACCCAGTCACTCATGCTGCATTACCAGATGCTCGGCCGTGGGCTGCGCCCCTCTCCGGAAACCGACAAGGCCAACTGCGTCATCATCGACCATGCCGGCAACCTGCTGCTCAACGGCCGCCCCACCGACACCCTGCCGGACCGGCTCGACACGGGGGAGGGGGAGCCTGCCGATCGGCGCCAGCAGGCCAAGCAGGACCACGAGCAAAAGACCAAGGCCTGTCCGCACTGCGGCTTCGTGTTCAGCGGTCTGCGCTGCCCGAAATGCGCCCACGAGATCCTGCTGCCCGATGGCGTGGCTGTGGCGCCGGGCAAGCTCGCCAAGCTCGACGATCGCCGCAAGGTGCTCGGGCCGACCTGCAAGCAGGACATCTACCGGGAGCTGCTGGGCTATGCCCGCGCCAAGGGCAAGAAAGAGGGCTGGGCCTACTACGCCTACCAGGCCTTCCTGAAAGAGCCGCCGGATCGCGCCTGGCGCAGCAGCTCCCTGCAGTCCAAGCCCCTGACGCCGGAGATGCGCGACTGGATCAAGGGCTACAACATCCGCCGGGCCAAGAGCCACGTCCAGTACGGTACTTGAGGCCTACTGGGCAGTGACTCATATGGCCTGCTCTTCAGCCACTTCACAGGAGGGGTAGGACGGATGTGATCTGACAATGTGAGGCCGCCAAGTGCTTGAACTGTGCCTCCGGATGGGGTCTCCTCCGGCCTGTCAGCCAAACCTGACCAGATTGAGCGCCGGCAGCGGGCCGCCGGGGAACTGCACCAGGCGGGCGCCGACGGCGAGCGGGCCGAGATCGATGGCGAAGAAGCCCAGTCGCTCGATCAGCGCGCCCACCGCCACCCTGGCGCGGGCGTCGTCGCCGGAGAGGAACAGCACCCGCCGGCCGCCCTCCGCTCCCGGCGCGCCGGAGACCAGCTGCGGCTGAAGGTGATTGAAGGCCTTGACCACGCGGGCGCCCGGCACAAGTTCGGCGAAGACCTCGCTGGAGGTGCGGCCGTGCAGTTCGACCGGCCTGAACAGCGGCGCCTCGATCGGGTTGTTGGCATCGATCACGATGCGTCCGCCGAAGTCCGGCAGGCCGGTGAGCGCCGCCGGCAGCTTCGACCAGTTGACCGCGACCAGGACGATGTCCTGCGCCGCCGCCTCTTCGCGGGTTCCGGCCCGGATCGAGGGGCCGAGTTCGCGAACCAGCTCCTGCAGCGACTCCGGGCCGCGGCTGTTGGCGATGACGGCGGGGATGCCCTGCCGGGCGAGCGCCCGGGCGAATGCTGAACCGATGGCGCCGGCGCCGATGATACCGATGCTGTTCATGCTGCTGCTCCTGTTGTCGGGATGGGCTGGATCAGGCGGTGAAGCCGCCGTCGGCGACGATCTCGGCGCCGGTGACGAAGGCCGCTTGCGGGCCGGCGAGGAAGGCGACGACGCTGGCGATCTCGTCCGGCTGGCCGTAGCGGCCGAGGGCGATGCCGGGGCCGACGATCCGGCTGACCGGGCCGCCGTCGGGGTTCATGTCGGTGTCGGTCGGGCCGGGATGCACGGTGTTGACCGTGATGCCGCGCGGCCCCAGGTCGCGCACCAGGCTGCGGTTGAAGCCGGCGACCGCGCCCTTGGTCAGGGTGTACAGCGAGGCGGTCGGAAAGGCCGCGTAGCGCGTCATCGACGAGCCGATATGGACGATGCGCCCGCCGGCCTGCATGTGGCGCACGGCCTCCTGGGTGGCGACGAACACGCCGGTGACGTTGACCGCGATCATCCGCTCGTAGGTCTCGAAGGCGATTTCCTCGATCGCCCCGCCGAGGCCCAGGCCGGCGTTGTTGACCAGGATGTCGAGGCCGCCGAAGGCTTCGACGGTCGCGGCGACGGCGGCGCGCACGGCAGCCGGATCGCCCGCGTCGGCGGCGATGGCGAGCGCCCGGCCGCCGGCGGCCTCGATGGCCCGGACGACCTCGGCGGCCTTCTCCGGCGAGGCGCTGTAGGTGAGGGCGACCGCCGCGCCGTCGGCGGCCAGGCGCCTGGCGATGGCCGCGCCGATCGAGCGCGAGCCGCCGGTGACGAGGGCGGTCTTGCCGCTCAGGGGAGTAGTGCCGGTGGGAGAGGTGGTCATGGGATTCACTCCGGGGTCGTTGTCGGTGGAGTGAATGGTGGCCCAGTCATTACCTCTTGATTAGCCGGCAATGGCTTGAATCATTTTCAAGCATCCGTATAAAGTTCACCCATGGAAACTCTCGCCAACCTCGAATCCTTCGTTCGCAGCGCCGAAACCGGCAGCTTCTCCGCCGCCGCGCGCCGCCTCGCCCTGACGCCGGCGGCGGTCAGCCGCAACGTCGGCATGCTGGAGCGCAACCTCGGCGTGCGGCTGTTCCAGCGCTCGACGCGCAAGCTCACCCTGACCGAGGCCGGCGAGCGCTTCCTGGAAGCCATCGGCGGCAATCTCGACGCGCTGCAGGCGGCGATCGCCACGCTGGCGACGGAGCGGGACGAGCCGGCCGGCGTGCTCAAGGTCAGCATGCCGCCGACCTTCGGCATCACCCATGTCCTGCCGCTGCTGCCGGACTTTCTCGCCCGCCATCCGCTGATCCGCCCGGACTGGCATTTCGAGAACCGCCCGGTGGACCTGATCGCCGAAGGCTACGACGCGGCGATCGGCGGCGGTTTCGAACTCGCCCCGGGCGTGGTGTCGCGCACGCTCGCCCCCGCCCATATCGTCGCGGTCGCCTCGCCGGCCTACCTGGCCGGACGCACGCCGCCGGCGGACCCGGCCGGCCTGAGCGGATTCGCCGGCATCGTCATGCGCTCCAGCCGTACCGGCCGGGTGCGCCAGTGGACGCTGCGCGACGCCGCCGGGGCCGAAATGCCGGCCAGGCTCGCCGAGACGATCACCCTCGACGACCCCGCCGCCCTGCGCGAGGCGGCGCTGCTCGGCCTCGGCGTCACGCTGCTCGCCGTGCCGGACGTGCTGCCGTGGATCGAGCGGGGCGAACTGGTGAGGCTGCTGCCCCGCTGGTACGCCGATGCCGGCGCGATCTCGCTCTACTACGCGAACCGCACCCTCATGCCGGCCAAGACCCGCGCCTTCATCGACTTCGTCGTCGAGGCGTTCCAGCGCGAGCGCCTGGCCGAACGGTTTGCCGGAAGCCTCGGATAAACATCCGCTGGGCCAAGAGCCACGCCCAGTACGGTACTTGAAGCCGTAGCGGGGGCAGGGCTGCGAGCCGCCCCCCGAATTCAAGCCAGAAACTGGCCGGAAATGGCCACACAGCGCTCGCCAGGCTTGCCACCATCGTTGACCCCACATCGCAGAACATGGAACGCCCCGATGAAGTCGACAGCAGAACAACTTCCCGTGATCCAGTACGAGGGCCACCATCTGGTGGTGAAGGCCTACGCCGGCTGCGGCAAGACCACCACCCTGGTGGCCTATGCCGAGCAGCACCGCCATCTGCGCATGCTGTACCTGGCCTACAACCGCGCCATCCGCGACGAGGGCGCGGCCAAGTTCCCGCGCAACGTGGTCTGCAAGACCTCCCACCAGTTGGCCTGGCCTGGCTTCGGCCAGCGCTACCAGCACAAGCTGGGCAACGTCCGTCTGACCGATGCCGCGGGCCTGCTCGAGACCCGCCACTGGTGCAGTGTGCGTGATGCCCTGGCCGTGCTCACCGCCTATCTCTCGAGCGCCGACCGGGAGATCGGCCTGGCCCATGCGCTCGCCGGACTCGACGGGGAGAGCTTCGCCACCGGCGGGGACGCCCATATCGAGCGAACCATCGGCTCGGCCCAGCGGCTGTGGGAGGCGATGATCGATCCCCAGCACAGCTTTCCCTGCCAGCACGACGCCTACCTCAAGCTCTACCAGTTGAGCCGGCCGACGCTGCCCTACGACGTGATCCTGTTCGACGAGGCCCAGGACTCGAACCCGGTCACTGCTGCCCTGGTCGCCGGGCAATCGGCACGGAAGATTTTCGTCGGGGACAAGTGGCAGCAGATCTATCGCTGGCGCGGTGCTGAGAACGCCCTCGACCGGCAGATCGAGGAGGGCGCCGATGTCCTCTATCTGACCCAGTCCTTCCGTTTCGGGCCGCTGATCGCCGGCGTGGCCAACGCCATCCTCGCGCTGCAGGGCGAGACACGCCCCCTGCTGGGGTTCGGCCCGCGCGATCGGGTGACGACGCGCCTGCCGTTCGGGTGCGAGCGCTACACGGTGCTGAACCGGACGGTGGTGGGCGTGATCATGACCGCCATCGGCGCGGTGAGCCTGGGCAAGGCCGTGTACTGGAACGGCGGAATCGAGGCCTACCAGCTTTCCGACCTGGAGGATGTCCATTACCTTCGGGAGGAGCAGGTCGACCGGATTCGCAACAAGCGGCTGCTGACGCAGTTCAAGGCCTTCGCCGACTTCACCGAGGCCGCGGAGGAGAGTAAGGACCCGGAGATGAAGCGGATGCTCCGCCTCCTCGAGGAGCACCACGACATCCCGCGGTTGATCGCCGCGCTGCGCCGCCATTCCACGGATGACCCCAACGAGGCGGACATCACCGTCAGCACGGTGCACCGGGCCAAGGGCCTGGAATGGGACATCGTGGTGCTGGAGGAGGATTTCCCGGACCTCTTCGACGACGAGAAAATCTCCCCGGAGCAGCGGGTCGACGAGTTGAACCTGCTCTACGTGGCCAGCACCCGGGCCAAGCAGCACCTGGTCGTCAACGGGATCGTTCAGGCTATC
This sequence comes from Azotobacter chroococcum, assembly GCF_002220155.1. Classification (NCBI taxonomy): domain Bacteria; kingdom Pseudomonadati; phylum Pseudomonadota; class Gammaproteobacteria; order Pseudomonadales; family Pseudomonadaceae; genus Azotobacter; species Azotobacter chroococcum. Next base: position 194,837 of record NZ_CP011836.1, read on the forward strand.
GTCCGGCTGGCGCACTCCAGGGCAAAGGCAGCCAATGGCTAGTGCAGTTTCATAGATGAAGTTGTGGAAATTATGGCATCAGGCGATGCTATGCCCCATGAAAGCACCTCTATTCGTTCGCCCTTTGACTACCGAGGAACGGCAGGCCCTGCAGGTTGGCTTGCGTGCCCGGGAAGCCTTCACGCTGCGGCGCTGCCAGATCCTGCTGGCCAGCGCTGACGGCAAGACCGCCACGGAAATTGCCGCTCTGTTCGGCTGCGCCACGCAAACCGTACGCAACACCCTGCGGGCCTTTGCCGCCGAGGGGGTGTCTTGCCTGACGGAGAAGTCGCATCGGCCCAAACGTGTCCGTCCCTTGCTTGCGGGCACGCAGGCCGAGCGCTTGCGCGCCTTGCTGCATCGCAGCCCCCGCGATTTCGGCAAGCCCACCCGCTTGTGGACCTTGAGCCTGGCCGCCGAAGTGGCCTTCGAGCAGGGGCTGACCGAACGGCAGCTGAGCCACGAGTCGATCCGCCAGGCCCTGATGCGCCTGGGCGTGGGCTGGAAGCGGGCCAAGACCTGGATCACCAGTCCGGATCCGCACTATGCGCGCAAAAAAAGCGACGCGACTGGCTGATCGAACTGGCCACAACGCACCCGGACTGGGTGCTGGGTTTTCAGGACGAGGTCTGGTGGAGTCGTTTCGCGCGCCCGTTCCTGAAGGCCTGGAGCGCGGGTCCGGCTTTGCGCCTGCAGCAGTTGTCGGTGGATCCGCAGGATGCCGAACCCAAGGCGCTGAGCTGCTATGGCCTGCTGCGCGCCGACACGGGGCAGATGCTGCTGCGCTTCGTCAAGGGCCGCCCGGTCAGCCAGGTGACCGAGGACTTCCTGGAGTGGGTCTGCGAGCGCCTGGCGAGCGAGGGGAAGAAGGCGCTGCTGATGATCTGGGACAACGCCAGCTGGCATATCAGCCACCGGGTGCGGGCCTGGATCGGGGCGCACAACCGCCGGGCCAGGGCCGAGGGTGGCGTACGGATCGTAACCTGCCGCCTGCCGAGCAAGAGCCCCTGGCTGAACCGGATCGAGCCCCGCTGGGTGCATGGCAAGCGGGCGATCCATGAACCCGAACGCCCGCTGACCAGCGCTGAGGTGATGGAGCGAGTCTGCACCTATTACGGTTGTGAACAGCTCCCGCCACTTGAACAGGATGTTGGTTGAAACTGCACTAGGGGCTGTTGACGTTTCGAGCCAGAGGGGGCGATGAGGAAAGGCAAACCTGCAGGATCGGAGTTCCCACACCGATAACCCTGCAGGTTGGCAATGCCCCGATTGATGCTCAGTGGCGAACTTTGTCGAAGCTGGAAAAAGTACTGCTTCAGCAATCCATCTACCAAAACTGGATCTGCGCATGATGGTCGAGGGCATGCATCTACCGGATGCGCGTGGGCTGCCTCTGGAGAGACCTGCCCAGCGCCTTCGAATGCTGGAACCGGGTCTACAAGCGCTTCAATGCCTGGTCGTCGGCGGGTTTGCTTACTCCACAGAGCCCGGTGGGCTGCTCTTTCCCTCCCGGCAAACCGCATGCGGTGCTTTCGCCGCTTTGCCAGCCCCTCTCCAACGGATCGCCCAGCACGCCAGGCCACGGTGGCCTGAGTGAGTCTGAGTGAGTGCAAGTGTCGAGGCCAATACGACGGGAGGGTACGCTTTCGGCTCCCACTGGGGGAGGCAGGCCGGGTTTTGGAAGGATGCTCGACTCAGCGGACTGTCCGGGCGGCTTGGCGAAACTGCCCCGGCGCCACGCCGAACGCTTGGCGGAACGCCCGGGTGAACGAGCCTTGAGACTGGTAGCCGACCTCCAGAGCAATGGCACCAGCGCCGAGGCTCGAGCCGAGCAGCAGCGCCCGGGCACGCTCCAGGCGCAGCCGGGTGAGCAGCGCCAGGGGCGACATGCTCACCAGCAGGGCGAAGCGGCGCATGAAAGTGGAGCGCGACATGCGGGCCTGCCGGGCCAGTTCGTCGACAGTCCAGTTCCGTGCCAGGTCCTCGAGCAGGGCGCTCGCCGCCCGGCCAAGGCGTCGGTCCAGCAGCAGCGCGACGACGCCGGAGAGATCCTGCTGCTGCGCCAGGTAAGCGCGGAGTATCAGGGTGAACAGGGCGGACGACAGCGCGTCGATGACGGCACCGGTGCCGGGGCGTTCTTCCTCGGCCTCACCCCGCAGCAATCCCACCAGCGCGCCCAGCGGGTCACCGTCGCCCGGCGCCGGGAACTGCACCAGCACCTGTTCGGGCAAGGCGGCGAATAGCGTGGCGCCCGGTGCATGGAGGAAGCGGCCGCAGAGCATGTCCAGCCCTTCGTCGGGGCGTCCCAGGCGCAGCCGCGGCAGCCAGCCCGAAGTATCCCGTAGCACCTCGCCCCGCCCGCTCCCCCCGCGCAACTCATGGGCCATGCCGTGCGGCAGCAGGAGGATCTGCCCGGCGCTCAGGTGCCGGACGGAGCTGTCCGGCAGCTCCAGCCGGCATTCGCCGCGCAGGACGATGTGATAGGCCGCCTCGCCGGGAGGCAGCGGCGGATGGTCCAGGGACCAGTCACCCTCGAGCCGGCAATGCAGGTCGAGCGTACCCTTGAGACCGGCCAGGCCGATCAGTCTGTCGATGGCATTCATTCGGGACTTCGGGACAAGAAACCGGGCCGATCGGAGCAATCCTTCCCGCTCTTCCGGGACAGACTGGTGTCACTGGCGCCGCCAGCCCATCATCCGACGCGAGGAGAAAATATCATGTTGTTCAACTGGTCCGAATACGTTCCCGCCGTGAAGCAAGCCTTCGGCAAGCTCGGCAAGACCCATCCGAAGATGCTCGCCGCCTACCAAGCGCTGGGCGAGGCCGCCAGCGCCGACGCCGCACTGGATGCCAAGACCCGCGAGCTGATCGCCCTGGCGGTGGCCGTCACCACCCGCTGCGACGGCTGCATCGGCGTGCACGCCGAAGCCGCCTACAAGGCCGGCGCCAGCGAAGCGGAAGTGGCCCAGGCGCTGGCCACGGCCATCTCGATGAACGCCGGCGCGGCCTACGTCTACTCGCTGCGCGCCCTGGAAGCCTTCGAGCAGAACCGGACCTGACCGGCCGAAGAGTGGCAGGTGCCGCCTGGCGCCTGCCGACAGCCTGGCCATTCAGGTGGCGCGGCCCCAGCGTGCCCGCTGCTCCATGAGAAAATCGATGAAGGCGCGCAACCGCAGCGGCAGGTGCCGGCCGTGCGGATAAAGCAGGGTGAAAGGACGCGAGCGTCCGCCATACGCCTGCAGTACCTCCACCAGCGAGCCTTCGGCCAGTTCTCTTTCCACGATGAAGCGATAGGTCTGGAACAACCCGGCGCCGTGCCTGGCCAGGGTGACCCCACCCAGCACATCGTCCGAACAGACATAGCCGCCATCGGCGAGGATCTCCCGGTCCCGCCCCACCTCCCGGAACAGCCAGGCGATGCGCCGCCCGCTGCTGGGCAGCTCGAACTGGATGCATTCGTGACGCGCGAGGTCATCCAGCGTTTGCGGAACTCCGGCGCGGGCCAGATAGCCCGGCGCGGCGACCACCACCAGCGCGGCATCCTCGAGCGGGCGGGCGATCAGCGTCGAGTCCGGCTGCGCGCGGACGCGGATCGCCATGTCGTAGCCCTCGTCGACGAAATCGATGTTGCGGTTGCTCAGGTGGATATCCACCTTCACCTTCGGGAAACGCTCACGGAACGCCGGCAGTAGCGGCAGTATCCGGTGGTGCCCGTAAGTGGTGGGGATACTGATGCGCAGCACCCCGGACGGTTCCAGCTGCTGGCCCGTTACCTCGCGTTCGGCTTCCACCAGTTGGGCGAGGGCCTCGCGGCACTGCTCGAAGTAGGCGCGCCCCTGTTCCGTGAGGCGGATGCTGCGCGTCGTGCGGACGAACAGTCGGATGCCCAGTCGCTCCTCCAGCCGCGCGACCGACCGGCTGACCGCAGCTGGCGTCACTCCGGCGGCGAGCGCCGCCGCCGTGAAGCCGCCGGCCTCCGCCGCCAGGCAGAACAGCTCGATGCTGCCCAGTTGGATGTCGTCGAAATGGCGCCGCATGATTCATTACACCATGTAATTACTTAAGTGCATTACACCGTATTTATCCCAAACAAGGGCACAAATAAAGTCGCTCCCATCAGCGCGATGCCTCCGGCCCGCTGACCTTTCCCACTTCCCACAGGAGCATTCGTCATGAACAACTCGCGCACCGCCGTCATCACCGGCGCCTCCAGCGGCATCGGCCTGGGCCTGGTCCAGGCCTATCTGGACCGCGGCTTCAACGTCGTCGGCAACGCCCGCTCCGAAGAACGCCTGGCCCAGGTCGGCGCCGACCTGGGCTACCCCGAACGCTTCCTCGGGGTCGCCGGCGACATCGCTGCGCCGGAAACCTCCCGGCGCCTCTTCGAGCAGGCGGTGCGCCGCTTCGGCCAGGCCGACATCCTGATCAACAATGCCGGCATCTTCCTGCCCAAGCCGTTCACCGAGTACAGCGAGGAGGACCTCGAAAGCCTGCTGGCCACCAATCTCAAGGGCTTCGTCTATGCCTCCCAGGCCGCCGCCCGGCACATGATCCCGCGCCGGCAGGGCCATATCGTCAACATCACCGCCAGCGTCGCCCTGCAAGCGAACATCAGCGTACCCGCCCTCCTACCGGTGTTGATCAAGGGAGGGATCAACCAGGCGACCCGGGCGTTGGCGCTGGAGCTCTCGCCCCACAACATCAAGGTCAACGCCGTCGCCCCTGGCATCGTCGATACGCCAATGCACGATCCGGAAGCCCGGGGTTTTCTCGAAGGCCTGCAACCGGCCGGCCGGATCGGCCGGGTCGAGGAGATCGCCGCCGCCGTGCTTTACCTGACCGACGCCGACTTCACCACGGGCGCGGTGCTGCCGGTGGATGGCGGCATGAGCTCGGGCAAGTGGTGAGCCCTTTCAGGACAAAGGAAATCCGTCATGCCTTTCGTCAGCATCCGCCTCACCCGCGACGGCATCACCCGGGAACAGAAGGCCCAGGTGATCCGGGAAATCACCGAAACCCTGCAACGGGTGCTCGACAAGCGCCCCGAGCTCACTCACATCCTCATCGAGGAAGTCGACACCGACAACTGGGGCTACGCGGGGATGACCACCACGGAATACCGTGGCAGGACACCGGAATGACGCAGTGGAACGGGTGAGGCTCGCCGTCGTCAGCTCTGCTTGCGCTTGCGGAACTCGGCCACCTTGGAGCGGTTTCCGCACAGCGCCATGCTGCACCAGCGCCGGCGGTGGGACTTGGTCCGGTCGTAGAACCAGAGGGTGCATTGCGGGTGCTCGCAGACCCGTATCAGCGAGAAGTCGCCCGCGCACAGCAGTTCGGCCGCCTGCTCGGCCAGAGGCGCCAGGAACTGGGCGGCGGACTTGCACTCGCCGACCCTCTCCAGCCGGGGGCCTTCATCGACATCCCAGCACATCTGGCGGTAGCTGGCAGCCTGCTTCAGGAAGCGGTTGAGTTCGGCTGGGTCGCCGGGCTGGCCTGCCTTGCGCCGCTCGACCAGGCCACGAACGACTTCGCGCAGCGCTCGCGCCGTTTCCAGCAAGGCTCCGGGCGGCAGGCTCGGCACCTCGCTCGCGGCGGCTATTCCCAGGCGTTCCAGCCAGCGCAGCACATCCGTGTCGGATTGCCAGAAGTCATGGGGAACACCGTCGACGCAGGCCACGGTATTGAGCATGTCGAGCACGGGATGGTCGGCCAGGACATAGGGCTCGGCCGAGGTATCGCCAGGTTTTGAGGTCATTTCGTCCTCCATCGCAACGCCCATCGTAACCTTCATACATCGTTTTTCAAGTTACGCGATGCAGGCGAGAGCCAGCATCGGCTCTCTTCGCCGCTGGCGGGGAAAAACGACGAGGGCAATGTAACCATAAAAATTTAATTGACAGGTTACAAAAAAGAGCCAGAATGAACCCGTCAGTAACCCTTTAAATGCAATTTAAAAAGTTACACAGGACCGCCCAGATGACCACCACCCCCTTCAGCACCGCAACCGCCATCCGCCACCAGTTCGCCGATGCCGACGGCGTCCGAGTGTTCTATCGTGAGGCTGGCGATCCCGCCGCGCCGGTTTTGCTTCTGCTGCACGGCTTTCCGAGTTCGTCCCATCAGTTCCGCACGCTGATTCCGCTGCTAGCCGACCGCTTCCACGTCATCGCCCCGGACCTGCCCGGCTTCGGCTTCACCGAGGTGCCGGTCGAACGCAACTACTGCTACAGCTTCGACGCCCTCGCCCGGACCCTCGGCGCCTTCGTCGACGTGCTCGGCCTGGAGCGATACGCCCTGTATGTGTTCGACTACGGCGCGCCGACCGGACTACGCCTGGCCGTGGCCCACCCGGAGCGCGTCACCGGCCTCGTCTCGCAGAATGGCAACGCCTACCTGGAGGGCCTGGGTGATGCTTGGGCGCCGATCAGGGCCTACTGGAACGAGCCCAGCCCGGAAAACCGCCAGGTCATCCACGACGCCATCCTTCACCTGGAAGGCACCCGCTGGCAGTATCTGCACGGAGTTGACGATCCAGCGCTCGTCGCCCCCGAGGCCTATACCCTCGACGCTCTGCTGCTGGAGCGCCCCGGCAACAAGGACATCCAGCTGGACCTGTTCCTCGATTACGCCAACAACCTCGAGCGCTACCCGGATTTCCAGGCGTTCTTCCGCGACACCCGGGTTCCGACCCTGGTGATCTGGGGCCGGCACGATCCGTTCTTCATTCCGCCAGGCGCCGAAGCGTTCAAGCGCGACAACCCCGACGCCGTGGTGGAACTGCTGGACACCGGCCATTTCGCGCTTGAAACCCACGTGGAATACATCGCCAAACGTATCCATGAGGTAGTGGGGAACTCGACCCACTAACAACGCGCGCCCAACGAAGCCATCACGTAGGGGGCGCTTTTCATTGGACGGACGACGCATGGTCGCGATACTGCTTAGTGCGCCGCCATTCCACGAATGACCCCAACGAGGCGGACATCACCGTCAGCACGGTGCACCGGGCCAAGGGACTGGAATGGGACATCGTGGTGCTGGAGGAGGATTTCCCGGACCTCTTCGACGACGAGAAAATCTCCCCGGAGCAGCGGGTCGACGAGTTGAACCTGCTCTACGTGGCCACCACCCGGGCCAGGCTGCACCTGGTCGTCAACGGGATCGTTCAGGCCATCGTCCGGATGGCGCACTCCAGGGCAAAGGCAGCCAATAGCTAGCCTGTGGAAAGGGAGCTCGCAAATTTGCGTGCAGGCCCAGGCTTGCAGGCCCCCGTCCGATTGGGCATCCTTGGACACACCGATAGGTGCGTTGGCTGTACGCTCTACAGCCTAAAAATCCTCGAACAATGCCACGGCGTTGTTTCCAAATAACGCTCATTAATATGAGGGCGTTATTTCTAAAAAGAGTGCATCCAACCGATGTCACTCTTTCTCCAAAGAATCATTCATCCGCGCGTGTGCGCTGATGTTTGTCCGTGCTCGGCACGGGTCGTTGGCTGACGACACTTTCAGCCTAAAAACTGGTAATTCAAAAAAACTTAAACCCTGCGGGGATTTCCCCGTCTGGGGATTTCTTCGCTTCAAGCAATTGGAGTCGAGAAATGAAAACCGAACCCGTCATTAACTTGACGAAATTTAAGGTCACTCCGGAACTCGCCAGTTTCGGTGTGCACGACTTGAGCAACTGGAGGGAGTTTCAGGAGATTCGAGGTCTCTTGTACTACCCCGACCCGCCGACCAAAGAGCAAATCGATCAGCGCGTCGAGCGCTTGACGGCTATTGCCCTGCGCGAGGCCAAGAAAACGGGCGCGACTCAGGTATTGGTGAGTTGCCCGCCCTGGATGTTGTCGCCGCTGTGCAAGGAGTTGTTGTATTTCAATATCCAGCCAGTGGTGACCTTCACGAAAAGCAACAACGATAAAGGCGTGACCGTTCTTTCGCTGGTCAACGCTGCTTAATTAAATAATCAACTTAAAAACTGCCCTTGGGGGAGATATTCCCCTATGGGGATTCTCCTTTTTCGGGCTTCGCATTTGAGAAAGGAGAACATCATGAAATTCAATGCCAAAGTCAGCATGAGCGAGTTCGGTTTTGCTTCGAGCGCGCAAGCGCCCGCCTTCGAGGCCGGACACGAGTTCATGCCATACGTGGCTCCCAAGAAGGATTATTTCTTCCGCCAGGAGCTGTTGAGGCCGCTGATGAACTGGCTCTATACCCCCTGCGGGGATAGCGCTCTGCTCGTCGGGCCTACGGGCTCCGGCAAGTCCTCGCTCGTCGAGCAGCTGACGGCCCGCCTGAACTGGCCCTGCCTCACCGTCTCGGCGCACAGCCGGATGGAGATGCCGGAGTTGACCGGCTACAACCTGCCGGTCACCGACCCGGTGAGTGGCGACCTGAACACGAAGTTCGTGGACGGGCCGCTGACGCGAGCCATGCGCCATGGCTTCGTGTTCGTGCTCGACGAGTACGACACGCTCGATCCGGCGGTGACGGTGGGCTTGCATGCGGTTCTGGAGGGACGCCCTCTGGTCATCGCGGAGAATGGTGGCGAAGTGGTGCCGCCACACCCGAACTTCCGGTTTGTCGCCTGCGGCAACACGGCAGGGCAGGGTGACGACAACGGCAATTACACGGCAACGATGCAGCAGAACCTGGCGTCCCTGGATCGCTTCCGCGTCTGGGAAGTGCCCTATCTGGCGGCTGAGCACGAAGTGCAGACCATCGTGTCCGCGCTTCCGCAACTGCCGGAGGACATGGCGAAGCGGATGGTGCAGGTCGCGAACTCGGTTCGCAGTCAGCACCAGGGACTGGGCGGTAACTACCTCAGCGTCACGCTGTCCACCCGGACCGTGCTGCGCTGGGCGCGGATCGCCTGCGGCTACACCCAACTGGGTGCCAGCAAGAATCCCATCCAGGATGCATTGAACGAGTCGCTGCTCAATCGCTGTGACAAGACTCAGAAACTGGCCATCACGAAGATCGCCCAGAGCGTCTTCGGCGGTGACTGGAAAATCCAGAATGGCAGTCCGGATAGCCTCCCGTTCTGAATTTTAACTTCAAGTTTCAATTAAACCCTCAGGGGGAATCATTCCCCTGTGGGGGTGATTCCTCCTGATTTCGCTATCGAGAAAGGAGAATCACCCATGACCATCCAAACGAACGAGATCCGCATTCTGGATCAGATTCTGCTGGTCGACCTGTCCGCCATCCATTTGTGGACAGCTCGGAAAAAACTGAAGGCCGAAATGCTGGAGGGCAAGATTCCTCCGGCCGATCTGGCTTCGCTGGGTTCGATGCGCGTCATCGACCCCGAGAGGCTCAAGCCGTTCGAGAAGATCAAGCGGCAGGCGATCAAGGCCGTCGAGGAGTGCGGGGTCAAGTTCCTGGGCGGCTATGCCGTTTCGCAGGACAAGATCCAGGAGGTCGTCGACCACCTGGAGGCCCTGAAGACGCAATTCTACGACCTGAAGAGCAGCTTTCTTCCCAACTATGACCGCTGGGTCAGCGACTGGGTGAACCAAGGTTGGGAGAAAATCGAATGGCGTGAAGCCATCCGGTCGTCGGCGACGCCCAAGGCGGAAGTCGATGCCGGCCTGCAGTTCGGCTACGCGGCCTGCCGCGTGGCGCCGGACGGCGACAAGCACCTGTCCAGCACGCTGGGCGGGCAAGTCCGTGGCCTGGCGGATCAGCTCTTCGCTGAGACGGCCGACACGGCGGAACGCCTGCTGGAAACCGGCCTGGCCACTCGTGGCCATGTCACGCAAAACACGCTCAATACGGTGCGCAAGATGAACGCCAAGCTGAAAGGCTTGATGTTCCTCTCCTCGGAGGTGAAAGGCCTGTCCGATCACATCGAGGCGACCCTCGCGGCGCTGCCCACCTCGGGCGTGGTCAACGGCGTGCAGTACGGCGCCGTCGTGACGCTGATCTCGTCGCTCTCGACCGAGGAGTCGATCAAGCGCCTGATCAAGCACCTGAACATCGCCAATGGCTCCGACGAGGCTGTCGCGCCGGCGGTGGAGGTTCAGTGGCCGACCGAGCCGGCGGCTCCCCAGGAGCCTGTCGTTGAAGCTGTAGAGGCCGTCGAACAAGCGGTAGAAGCCCCAGCCAGCCCGGATGCTCCGGTATCCGAGCCGGTAATGGCCGAAATCGTCCACACGCCTGCCGAGGTGACCGAAAGCCCCGTTGCAGTCTCGCCAGAGCCTGCGCCGGAGCCGGAAGTCGCCACGCCGGCTGAAGAAACCGAACCCGAACCGCTGCCCCAGGCTGCCGGCTTCTGGTTCTAACGCCCATCAACCCCCTGCGGGAGTCCCCTCCCGCGTGGGGGGATTCCCTTTTTCCGCTGTGTGAGAAAGGAGAATCGCGATGCAAAAGAAAACCCTGATGGGTTCCCTGCCGGTCTATGCCCAACACCTGAGCGAGCAGACCGGCGTGAAGGTGCTGGTCGAGGGTTCCCAGGCCTACACGGATGGGACCAAGGTGGTCGTTCCCTTCACGGAGACCGATCCCGAGCTGTCCTTCGGGTATGTCGCCCACGAGTGCTCGCATGTCCGCAACACCGACATGCAGTACTTCGGCGAGGCGCAGGCGGTGCCGTTCCGGCTCTCTGTGCTGAACATCCTCGAAGACATCCGCATCGAGCGGCTGAGCATGGATCAGTACCCGGGCACCGAAGGCGACCTGAACCATCTGGCGAAGGCTGTTCTCGGCGACCGGCTCGATCCGGCTGACGTGGCCCGAAAACCGGCGCTGCATGTCGTTCACGACACGCTGCTGCTGGCGGGCCGCTGGCAGATGCTCGGCCAGGATCTGGAGCAGCCGGCAACGGTGATGCTCCAGGCGCAAGAAAAGCTGCTGGGCGCTCAACTGAGTGCCCGGATCATGCAAAAGGTCGGGGAGGTCCTGCAGTGCCACAGCACCCGGGAAGTCCTCGCGCTGGCCGATGCCATCATTGCGCTGCTGCCCTCGCAGGAGGACCAGCAGGACGAGGAGGAACAAGGCGAGCAGGATCAGGAGCAGCAAGAAAACCAGCCGCAGGAGGGCGATGACGCTTCGGCGTCGGAGGCCGACTCGGACGAAGGCGAAGGCCAGAGCCAGGGCGAAGAAGCGGGGCAACCCGATTCCGAGCCGAAAAACTCCGCTGGGGATCAGGCCGGTGACGGCCAGGACGATCGGCAGGACGGCGGCTCCAGTCGCAGCCAGGGTGGTGACACCCCGGCCGAGGCTGAAGGCGACGATACTGCCGGTGATTCGGGTAGCCAGTCAGGCGATCACCCCAGCCAGGAGGCGAACGACCTGCGCGAGCAGGCCATGCAAGCCACCGCGGGCGACTTGCAAGGGTTGATCTCCGAGGTGGGCGACAAGGCGGCCGAGCTGCTGAGCCAGAAAGCTAGGCGCGATCCCTGCGCCAGACGGCTGCTTTCCCTGGCTGGGCGCTCCTGCTTGCGCAGCGATGCGGCCAGTAGGCGCCGGGTTCAGCTCGGTCTCGAGCAGTCCTCCGGGCTGCGGCAGTGCCTCAACGGGCTGCTGCAAGCGCAGGTCGACTGCCGGGTCAGCCTCAAGCGCCAGGGCAAGCGCCTGGATACCTCACGGATCGCCTTGCTCAAGGCGGGCGAGACGCGGGTGTTCAGGAGCAAGGCCCGGGCCGAGCGCCAGTCCGCCGCGATCCAGTTCCTTCTCGACAAGTCGGGGAGTATGCGGGCGGCGATGGACGAGGCCGAGGCGGCACTGTACGCGGTGCTGCATGCCGTGGAAAACCTGCCGCTGGTATCGACCGGGGCGCTCGCCTTCCCCGAAAGAGGGGTGGATGACGTCACTCGTTGCGCCCTCATCAAGGGGCACAAGGAGCGGTTGCACCAGGCGGTACGACTGGGGGGCTTCGGTGCCATGCACCAGGGTTGCACCCCCTTGGGAGAAGCCTTGTGGCCGGCGGCAGTCGAACTGCTCAGGGCCAAGGGCGAGCGCAAGATCCTGTTCGTCATCACCGACGGTGAGCCGGACAGTCCCTGGCTGGCCCAGGAAATGGTCGAGCGCTGCGAAAACAGCGGCATCGACGTGATCGCGTTGGGCTTTGGAGGGGCGACAGCCGACCTCCTGAGCCGGACGTTCACGCGGTTCCGTGCCGTGGGCCAGGTATCCAGACTCAAGCAGACGCTCTTCGAGCTCGTGCGCGAAGTCCTGGTCGCCTGATCCACCACCAATCAACCCGATAGGGGCCTTCCCCTACCGGGCGGCCTCCGTCGGTTTGAGGAGGCCTGAAATGAAAACGGCATTGGCAGTACTGCCTCTCGATCTGTTCGGCGAGGAGGTGATCCTTCGGCGCCGCTGGTTCGAGCGGCGCCCCGTGCGCAAGCCGGCCCCTGCACGACAGGAGCCGGTCCAGCTGGGGTTCCTCGACATCCTCGAGATGTCGGACGAGGCGCTGGAGCGACTGCGGGTACACGACGACATCTCGGATGAGTACGTCGAGTGGCTGCGGGAGTACCTGCTGAAACTGACGCTGAGGCAGCTCGTCCACCCCCAGGTGAGCGAGTTGCACCGGCTTGAAGCGGTTGAATGGGTGATGTCGGACGAAGTGCACCCCTTCAGCTTCAGAGTGTGCTGCGCGGCCTTGCAGGCCGATCACGAAGACGTTCGCGAGGGCGTCCTGGCGATCATGCGCAAACACATCCGTTGAACCAGCCCCGGCGGGAAGCTTTCCTGCCGGGCTGTTTCTTCGCCCATAACCCCTGACGGGAAAATCCCGTTGGGGATTCTCCTGTCGGGTTGTTCACACAGGAGAATATATGTTCAAGAACATTCTGATCCGGTGGTTTCAGTCATGCCTAATTGGAGTCGGCTGTAGCCTTTTGGCTACGGCTTTCGTGGGCTTAATCACCCCGGATACCAATCCGCGTCAGGTTGTCACCATCCTCGTTCTGGGGGTGATGATGATCGTTGGGGATCTGGTAGTCTCTATAGTGAAGGCTATTCCGAAAGGAGACTGACATGACTCTGGAGACAGCCGTTTTCGCTGTGGTACTGACACTCGGCATAGTTGCAGCCATTGGCTACAGGGTTGCAATTTGGCTGGATAAAAAGTACGGGACCGAAAACAAATAAATCGGTTCAGGCGCAGCCCGGCTGCGCCTGACGCCTGATTGAGGTCACCCCTTGGGGTGATCCACCCGAGTCCTTCCGAATGGGAGGATTCCGGGGATCACCCTAAGGAGAAAAGACCCCATGAATGCAGTACACGCTATCTTCTGCCGCGAACGCGACGAGCTGATGATCGATTCGGGGAGGATCTTCAAGGTCCCCCCGCAGATCGCACGGACGGTCAGCGCCAACGCGCCCGACACGCAATTTGTGAAGTCCTGGGCGGTGATATTCGGCCTGATTCCGGCCCATGCGCAGGTCACCGTCCTGCAGTCGGCGTGAGCAGCAGATAGAGACCCGAGGCCCCGGTCTGGATTTCCAGCCGGGGCCTTTCGTTTTTCGCGTTTCAAGAGGCCAAATCAAGCCATAAAATCGCCGGAAAAGCCCACACAACCCCCTATCCGGCTTTCTAGCATCGCGGTATCCCCATCACGAGATACCGTCCTATGCAAACCCTCCGTTCCCCCCGCTTGGCCCGCTGGCTCTGTGTGGGCCTGATCGGCCTGCACCTGAACCTGCTGTCCCACAGCGCCTGGGCCGATGCTGTTTCGGACAGCGCGGCGCAGGCTCAGCAGCTCGGCAGGCAGGTCCTCCAGGCCTTCCCGGACAGCCAGCCGCACAAAACCCTGCAGGACATCTTCCCGGGCACCGGCTCTACGGCGACCCTTGAGGAGGTATTCGGAAATGACACCGCGACCATCCAGCTGGGGCTCGAGGCCAATGCTCGGCTGAAGGATGAGCAGTCCGAAGAAGGCGAGGCCTACCGGACCATGATTCAGAGCGCCAACCGCGTGTCGCCGGACCTGTCCAACGACCCGGTGTTTCGCCAGGCCGATGAAGTACGCTCCACCAGTTACATGTCCGCCTTCAAGAAATTCTTTGGCGACTGCACGAGTCAGGAAATTTTCGAAAACGCTACGCGGGACACGCACATCGCCAAGTATCGGACCTGCGAGCGCCTGGTCGATCAGGGCGGAACCGTCGAGTTCATCCACGATTACAGTGCTGGGGTTGTCGAATATGACTCCGGCCAGCCGAACTATCAATCATGCGGCGTAGGCTGCCTGTATGTGTGGGTGGGTACAGTCGGCGACAACTACTGGAACGGTAACTGCAGCATCTTCGAGGAGTACACGCGATTTCGAGTAGTTGCGAAAGAAGCGATCCAGTCTGCCGTGATTGAATATGCTGCGTTCGACGATTACTTCGAGGTTTATTTCAACGACCAGATGCTCTGGACGCATACGCCGGGTGTCTTTCCGCCGGAAACGAAGGGCAAGTGCGAGCGCAATACCAGCTGGAAAGTGAACCCCAACACCGATGTCACCAATGTAATCAAAAATGGCGGCGAATATATAACCTTCAAAACGCGCACTTCGGTCACGCGCAAAGGCGAGGGCTATGCGCGCATCAAGATCACCTACGATCCGACCAAGGCCTTTGTCGACAACGGCTGGGGGCCGCAGGACCGCCTGCCGATCTTCGGCATGATCAACGACGGCTTCTGCAGCAACACGTCGATGGCCTGTACCTCCATGCCGGAGAAAGATGCGCAGGGCTGCATCACGGAGAACGGCGTTCTGCTCTGCCCCGGAAACATGCCGGCCTCGCCGCATCCGGATATCGATCCCTTCTGCAAGCGGGCCACGGTGAGTGCCGAGTGTTCGTTCTACAAGGGGCAGATGGCCTGCTACACCGACGCGCAGGGTGTTCAGAGGTGCCCACAGAACGACGGCGGCAACCTCAACACCTGCCGGGAATACGAACAGAACTCCTCCTGCGGCTTCATCTCGCAGAAGTGCATCGAGGGTGCTCAGGGGCCATCGGGGCAGTGTTACGCCTTTGAAGAAGTCTGGGACTGCGGTTACGACGTTTCCGTGCCCACGCTGGTCAACACGGGCGTGAAATACGATTGCCCCGGCCCCGTGAACTGCATGGGCGGCGAGTGCTTCGATACCAGCAACACGAAAAGCACCGACTTCGCCTATGCCGTGGCCATGCTTCAGGCTGCCCAGTTTGCCGAGCATGACCTCGAATGCGGAGGGGACGGAACGGATGTATCGGAATCCAATACCTGCAAAGTTTTCAAGGGCGAAGGCATGGAGTGCAAGAAAGCCCTGGGCGGGTATGTCGACTGCTGTGAAGCACCCGATGGAGTCAGTATCTTCGACTATGTAAATTTAACCATGAGCGCTCTGAAGATGGCCTCTGCAGTAGAAGCACTGTCGGATGGTAGAGCTATTAGTGCTGGATATTGGGAAGCTGCAAAAGATGCAGTTTTTTCAGGCGCAGAAAAACTAATAAAAGGTGAATGGGGATCTGTGCTTGATGCTGCTTCTGGGGCTTTTGAGAACACTGTAACGGGTAAATATACCGTAGGAGCGATTCAGAGTTGGTTATACGAACAGACTTATAATGCAATGCTAGAGATGGGAGCTACTGAAGCGGCTAGTGTTGTCTTTCAGCCTGCTGCTGAAGGCGGAATGCAGCTCACCTCTCAAGCGACAGCATTCGTGAACTTTGTCGGCATGGTCTATACGGCATATGTCGTTACAGACATGATGATCAAAGTCATCTGGGAGTGCGAGAAAAAAGAGTTCGAGCTCGGGGCGAAAAAGGAAACCCGCCAGTGCTCCTATGTCGGTAGTTACTGTGCTTCCAAAGTGTTAGGCACTTGCGTGGAAAAGAGGGAAGCCTACTGCTGCTTCAGTTCTGTCGTTGGCCGCATCATTCAGGAGCAAGGGCGGCCCCAACTGGGCTTGGACTTCGGAGATCCCGAAAACCCTGTTTGCGAGGCGTTGACTGTTGAGCAACTGGGCCGGATCGATTGGAGTCGAATCGATCTATCCGAGTGGATAGGCATGCTTTATACGACGGGGCATCTCGATACTCCCGATACCGCCACGCTGGAAAACCTTACAGGCTCCGGTAGCTCGCTCGGAAATGTATTTGATAATACGACACGGCAGAACAGCTTGAATCGGAATATGGAGCGACTGGATGGCGTCGATGTCGACCAGATAAAGTCTCAAGCAGAAAAAGAGATCAAAGGAAATATCTTCCAGTAACTAAAGGCCCCGCGTGAAGCGGGGCTTTTCCTTCAAAATATCAGTTTCCAATGAAAAAATACTCTTTCCCCGCAACCAAAATTGATGGGGGGAATGGTTTAACTTTTCTTCCGAATTTTGGCTGTCCTGAATTATAAATTACAAACCAGTCAGGTAATTTAGAACTAAGTAATCTGAGTGCCTTATCTTTATCGGTGCTACTTTTGGATGCATCAACCGTCAATTGAGATTGAAGTCCACTTAGAAAAATAGGGCCATAATACTTCCCTTTTGGAGCAAAACTTGGGCCGTCCACTGGCATGCCTGAAGGAGGAATTGGCGTCTTTAATAGCATATCCTTCGGGTTGGCATATTGCCCCCTGGCGAAATCAGCAACAATACTGGGGTACACTTTAATCGTTGTAGCCTTACTGAAGGTACTACCTCTTGATTCATTCCAAGTTTTCATTACAAACTGAATTGCATCTTCCATACTGTTGGCTTTCTCAGCAGGAACCCATGCGGCAGCTTGATGTACCTGCCAAGGCTGTGTTACCTCTCCGGTTGGAGTCAGAAATAGAAAAACGCCCATACCTAATGCAGCACCTGAGCTAAATCCAGTTGGTGGGGAGTTGTAGCCAGATATCCCTGTCACAAGTTTATCGAGTCCTCCTTGATTACCTCTGGCTGGCTCACCTACTCCGGTAATTAAGCCATATTGGCGGGCTGTTTCAGCCGGTACATCTTTTTGGCCTTTGATGTTCAGGTCGTCGCGCAGGATCTTCATGGCATCTGACCACCGTTCGCGCGGCGTCTGCTCCGGGTCCTGGAGCGTGATTTGGGGCCCCTGCGATTCCTTGCTCGCACACCCAACCAGAAGGGCGGCGGCCAATGCAGTGCAGAGCAGGCGGTTGATGTGTTTCAGTTCCAGCATATGAAATTCCCTTTAAAAATCGGGGAAAAGAGTACCGGCTTGTCGCCCTGCCCCCAAGCGCAGGAGAAATTCCCTGGGGGCATGACCATAGCCAGCGCTGAGAAGAAAAGCCCCCGACGGGGGCTTGAGTTCGGGTCAATGGGTTTCGGTCTGCGCCGGCGGCTTGTCTTGGTTGGAGTCGCGCATGCCAATCAGCTGCTTCATGGCCTTCAACAACGCTTTTGGTGGTTGTGCACCACGCACTATCATCTGGTTACCCGTCTGGTTGTCGATGACGAAGGTCGTGGGAGTGCCGGTGACCCCCAACTCCTTTCCCTTAGCCATCTGCTGGTTGACCTTGGCCTCGTATTTCCCGTCGTCCAGGCATTGCTTGAGCTTGTCGACAGGGACATCGACCAAGCTGGTCAACTGCTCCACATTCTCGACCTTTCCTCCGTTCTGGGTGCGCTTGAACCATTCACCGATAAAGACCCAGAACGCCCGGTTGCCCGCCAAATCGGCAACACATTCAACGGACTGCGCGCCAAGTACAGCGCTGAGGCTGTGAAAGCCTAACGGGTAGTGCAGCCACTCCCAGTTCACTTTCCCGCCAGACTGGTCGACCAGGGTTTTCGGGATCTCGTGGAAACGCCTGCAGAACTGGCATTCCAGGTCGCCGAACTCGACAAGGGTGAACTCAGCGCTGGGATTGCCGTAGATATGTCGGCCCTCGGGCACCTGTACCGGGGCCGCGGCCCATGACGCCAGGACGCCTTCGCGCTCCGCTTTCAGGGCGGCTTCTTCCTGCTCGGCCTGGATCTGCTTCATGGCCTCGGGCAGGCGCTCGGCCAGGGCCTCGTCGATCTGGGACTGCGCCCGAAAATGGGCGATCTCGAGCGTTACAGCCATGACGAGCGTAGTGAACAAGGCTTTCTTGGCGTAGCAGCGCAGCCTGGGGGTGTTGGCGATCACCATGGGAAGACCTCGACCTCGACCTCGGGTTGGGTTTTCGAGACGGCCGGCGCCTGCTGCGCTTGGACGCGCACGGGAGGCAAGGGCTGTATGGGCTGTGCGGAAATGCGGACGGGGGGCAAGGGCTGTATGGGGTGGGCAGGAACACGGACAGGGGGGCGTGCCTGGATGGCCATCGGCAAGTCCTTGGGCGTGCCGTTGACCAGCACCAGCCACTCGTCGTAGGACAGCCGCGATTGGCCCTGGCACAGCTTGTTGCGCACGCGGATGTAGTCGTTCACTTCCTCGCGGGCCGAGGCGTTCACCGCGTAGCCGGAAGCGGCGTAAGCCACGGGGGTGCCGGCGTGCTGGCAGTTGCTGGCATAGGTGGAGGACGGGACCGCGACCATGGCCAGGGGCGCTGTACTGGCGACCTGCAGCTCCGGGTGCAGGCGGCCCGCACGGGTATCGAGCTGGTCATGGGGGCTCACCGTGTGCTGGTAGGCGGGTTTGCGCAGGGCCGCTCCGCCACGGCCCTGGTGCCCCCAGCTGGTGTGGTAGTCGCGCAGATCGGGCTCGTATTCGCTGACGGCGAACTTCGGCCCGGTGGGAACGGGTGGTGCCTCCGGCTTCTTGTCCTTGGAGCAGCCGGCGACGGCGATCGCGCTGAGGGTCAGCGCCAGCAGAAAACTGGGATGTTTCATGGGGAGTCCTCATGGGTGGATTCGGCCCCATTGTGAAAAGCCAATCCGCTCCTGTGTGGCCATTTCGCGCCACTTTATGGCTTGATTTTGGATGGTCTGAACAGACCGAAGGACGACCGCAAATTTGCGTGCGGAGGCTCGATTGCAATAGGCGTCGGACTGTTGCAGACTCCAGCCACGCCCTTGTGCGGCGCTAAATAGGCCTGCCGGAACTCCGGCAAGTGCCCTTCAAGCCCTGGTGGCTTAATCGGCTGAATGAATAAAGCCGTCAAGAATTCCCCCCATTAAATTGGCAGACGTGTGTCTGCTGATTTAGTCGCGTAGTGATTACGCGGACGGGTGGTGCCGTCTCATAAATCACCTTAAAAATGCTCTTAAAAAACCAACCCATCGGGGTCGCAGACTCCCGCTTGGGGAAAATGCCGCCCCGTATTATCTCGAAAGGAGAATCTTATGGCACGCGGTATCAATAAAGTCATTCTGCTCGGCAATGTCGGCGGTGATCCGGAAACTCGCTCCCTGCCCAACGGCAATGCGGTGACCAACATCACGCTGGCAACTTCCGAGAGCTGGAAAGACAAGCAAACTGGCCAGCAACAGGAGCGCACCGAATGGCACCGCGTAGTGTTCTTCGGCAAGCTTGCTGAAATCGCTGGAGAATATTTGAAGAAAGGCGCTCAGGTTTATATCGAGGGCAAACTGCAAACCCGCAAGTGGCAGGGGCAGGACGGTCAGGACCGGTATACCACGGAAATCGTGGTCGACATGAATGGCACCCTGCAACTGCTGGGCGGGCGCAGAGACGGAGGTGAGGGGCAATCCCCGCAGCCTCAGCCGCGTGAAAGCGGAAACCCGCGTAAATCCAAAAATCAAGGAGACAAGTCAACTCCGGCTGCTCAGCCGGCTTCCGATGACGACTATCCTTTTTAAATAAAGGGCGGACATGAACTCATGCCCGCTTCCTGATCTGTAAAACAAAACCAGCGTCGGAAATACTCCCGGCACTATCCAAACCCTGAGGGGCGACTTGTCCCTTTGGGGGCCGTTCGCCCTGAAGGAATATTCTGAAAGGAGAACGGTTATGAGCGAAGTTCAAAAAAACACTCAAAAAGAGTTTCAAAATGCAGTGGCAATCATGGTCAAACTTGAAGACAAGTTCATTGAGCTGGTGAAGACATCGAATACGGATGTCGCCTTCAAGAATGAGTTGCTATATGCCTCGCAGGCGATGATGAATAACGACTATCTCTGCAAGGTGGCGCTCAGCAACTCGCTGAGTCTGCGTAATGCGTTCAGCCAGGTAGCCGCGTGCGGTCTGACGTTGAATCCCGCCCGGGGTTTCGCGTACCTGGTGCCTCGCGAGGGGCAGGTCATCCTCGATGTGTCCTACCGGGGCATGATCAAGGCGGCCGTGAACGATTGCGCCATCAAGGACTGCATCGTCGAGCTGGTCTACGCGAACGACGAATTCGTCTATCGAGGCAAGCGGCAAAGTCCAAGCCACACGTTCAACCCCTTCGACAAGAAGGCCGACCGTGGGGAGTTCGTCGGGGCCTTTGTCGAGGCCTTGCTGCCCGATGGGCGTGTCCATGTGGAGGCCGTCACCGCCGAGGAAATCTACGCGGCGCGCGAGGCTTCCGAGCTGTGGAAGCGGAAGAAGAAAGGCCCCTGGGTCGACTTCTTCGTCGCCATGGCGAAAAAGAGCGCCATCAAGATCGCCAGGAAATACTGGCCTCAGTCGGGACCCAAGCTGGATGAACTGATCCAGTACCTCAACACCAACGGTGGCGAGGGGTTCGCTTCGCAAGACGTGCCGCTGGCAGTCGTCGAGCGGGTGATCGGGGCGAACGATGAGGTCGAGCCGGTCGAGCCGCTGCCCACTTCCAACCAGGAGGAGGCTGCGAACGAGCCGGTTGCCGCCGCTCAACCGGCGGAGGAAGCCGATCGTGAACCTGAAAGGGCTGACCCGCCTGCTGCCGAACCTGCCGCCGATTCTGCACCTGCTGCCGATCCTGAGCCGCAGGCCGTCGAAGGCGAGGTGATGCCCGCGAAAGAGCCGGAACCCAAGCCTGCCGAACTGCCTGAGAAGGTGGTGAAGAAGGTGGCGGAACTGGTTCGCCGTGCCCGGGACCAGGGTTGCTGGGCCGCGGCCAAGGAGTACGTCTCCACGTGGCCGGAAGAAGCACGGCAATACGCGCTTCAACAGCTCAAGGCCGGCGAATACCTGGCGGCGAGCGAAGGGGAGTGAACCCATGGCCGATCTGATCGCGACCATCCTGTTGCTGCTGTTGCCGTAAGGCCTGCAGCCATTTGAAACCCACCCTGAGGGGGCATGTCCCTCTCCGGGGGTGTGCCTTTCTCGGGGAGAGAAAGGAATCACACCATGCGGACTTACCTGTTGAGCGTCACCGACATGAGCACCCGGCAGCGGGTTTCGTTTCGGTGTCGGGCCAGAACCTTCGCGGCAGCGATGAAGATGGCCGAGAAGGAGCATCCCGGCTTTTTTGCGGCACTGCGTTCTGCGTTCAAGGAGGGGCACAACCATGCGCCCATCGACACCTGAGCGTCTGAAGGCTTCGCTGCAGGACTGACCGGAAATGAAATCAATGCCAGGTACTTGAGCCGCACTGCGCGCTGATACCGGCTGAGCGCTGGAATTCCAGCAAAAAAAATTCCCTGAGGGGCGAATCTGCCCCCTGGGGCTCGTTCGCCTCGACGGGATGACCGAAAAGGAGAACGGATATGCGATCCAGCATGGCTTGTGTGATCGAGGGCCAGTCGAGCGCGTTCGATGCGCTCAAGGCATTGGGACGACAGGCGGGCAACGACCTGCTGCTCAGCTGCACGCTGCCGGTGGACCGGCGAGTGATCGAGGCGTTGAGCCGTGCAGCGGCACGCCGGGTTCGTCTCGATGGGCAGCGGTATGTCTGCCTGTTCGACGAGGGGCCGTTTGCAGAAGGCTTCTACGAGAGCTCCGGCTTGAACAGAACCGAACTGCTCAACTGGTGCGGGCTTGAAGCGCGATGAACGTCGCGCTCTGAGACCGGCATGACGGCTGGCCTTCCAGCCAGAAAAAATTCCCCGAGGGGCGAACCTGCCCCTCTGGGGGACTCGTTCGCCTCGAGGGGACCGCTTGGGCTTTTGAGCCTGGGCGGTGCACTCGAAAAGGAGAACGAAATGGAAGCTTTTGACATCTGCCAAGAGGCCTACCTCCTGGCGCGGCATGAACAGGAGTCGATGTTGCTGGGCGCGTCATCCATGAAGCCTTCGGCCTTCCGCGAGAAGACCGAGACGCTGCGTGAGGCGACCGATGCGCAACTGTTCAACGCCTTGCAGGCCCTCGGCGAACAGGCCGGTCGTGAGTTCCTGAGCCTTCCGGGGCCCATCGACCAGCGGCTCGCCGCGGTGCTCGACACGGCCAGCCGGACCCGCAAGAACAAGCTCGACGGGTTCGGGCTGGTCGGTGGCCTGCTGAAGAAGGGCAACCGCTTCGCCAGGGGGTTCTACAAGACCTCGGGGCTGGAGCCAAAGGTGCTCTCGGAGGATTTGAGACGGTGTTACCTGTACCGATCGGGTGGCCTCAGCCTCGATCCAGACGAAAAAGCTCGCCTGGGATTCGTTGACGAGGAGGTGAACGATGAAGGTCGTTGATCTCGAGCAGCGGACCCCGGCGTGGCAGCAATGGCGTCAGGAAGGTGTCAGCGCAACCAGTTGCGCGGTCATCATGGGGCAGCACCCCGACAAGACGCCCCTCGAGCTCTGGAAGGAGCTGGTCGGACTGATGACCCCGCCCGACCTGTCGGTTGTTCCGCAGGTAAGGCGTGGCCAGAAGTTCGAGCCGCTGGCCCTGCAGATGTTCGAGGAGAAATACGGCCAGCTGGGCTTGCCGATCTGCGCCAAGTCGCAGGAGCACCCGTTCATTCGGGCCTCCTTCGATGGCCTGCTGGGTGAGGGTGCCCCCGTCGAGATCAAGAATCTCGCGGAGGACAATCATCTGCAGGTGCTGGCGCTGGGGGACAAGAGCCCGGCCTTCCAGCTCTATCGCTGGCAGGTCATGCACCAGCTGATCGTCTGCGGCGCGCGGCGCGGGTACCTGTGGTTCTGGTCGCCGAAGCACGAGCCGTGCTGCCTGGTGGTCGAGCGGGATGACCTGCTCATCCAGCGGATCATCGAGGCAGAAAAAATCTTCTGGAAAAAGGTGGAAACCGGGACGCCCCCGGCAGCCGATCCCCTGCGGGATGTGCTGCCGATGGAGCAGACCGACGAAGCCGCCTGGAAGGCGTTGGCGGAAAAGCGTCGCGAGCAGGAGGCCAGAGTGGTCGCCCTCAAGGCGCAGCTGAACGCGCTGCAGAAGGAGGCCGGCGAGCTGGACACCCAGCTCAAGCTCCTCGTGAGAGCGGCAGGGTTCCGCCGGGCCGACGCCTACGGAGTGAAGATCACCGTCTACGAGACGGCAGGAACGGTCGACTGGAAGGCGATTGCCGAGGAGATGGCCCAAGGGAAGGAAATTCCGGCGGACCTGATCCAGAAACACCAGGGCGACAGTGGCTGCCGGACGCGCATGACGGTAGATCCCAGCTTTGACCCGAACCAGCCGGCACCGGTGCTTCGCATCCGCAAGCCGGCACAACCCGAACCGGAGGAACAGCCGCCCTTTGCGGCCGGTTTCTGGTTCTGATGCACAACCTCTCAACCCGGCCTTCGTGCCGGGTTTTTTTTGGCTATTCAGTTTCCGTGAACACCAGTAGCAGCGAGAGGCCGGGTATTTCCCCGGTCTTTTCTTTGTTTTACTATGTCAGGATTGATAGCTATATCTCTTTAAAGGTGACATATGTCGAAGGCCATCGTTGTGGAGGATGACCAGCTCGAACATGCGGTGAGAGTCGCCAAGATCAGCAGCGCCGAGAATGGCACTCGCGATGCTGCGCTGCTGCTCGCGTGCTTTGGCACTGGGATGACCGTGACCGAGTTGTGCTTGCTTCGGGTGAGCGACTATCTGGCCGAAGACGGGGGCGTTCTACACGACTCCCTGGTGCGCGCTGAGATCGCGTACAACGGCAAGCCGCGCCCGCTGTGCTGGACGAACAAGAAGCTGACCAACGCCATCGACGCGCATCTGGCCGAGCGCCTGGAGCGCGGGCATGGGGTGTCGGCGCGGAAGGCGGCCTATCGTGGCCTTGATTCTGAGTCCCCTTTGTTCGTGTCCGGGCGTACCGGCGAAGGGCTCAAGCTGAGCGCAAAGAAGCGGGACGGCAAGACCTACTACAGCGCGACTCAGCTCAGCCGACTGTTCACCCGGCTGTTCGAGCAGGCCGGCATCGAGGGCGCGAGCGCACAGTCAGGCCGCCGCACGCTGGCGGTGAAGCTCAGGCGCCGGGGGATCGACTTACGGCACATCAGCGAAATCCTGGGCATCGAGAGTCTGGAGGCCGTCAAGCGGCTCTGTGCGGGCGATCCGGCCCGGCTGGGCGAGATCGTGAAGAGGATCATCTAGCCAGAAACGAGAAAGGCCCACCTTACGGTGAGCCCTTCTTCTCGCGTGTCTCCGGGGGGAGGCTTTCGCCAACAAGTCCCAGAGCTAGTGAAGCAATCGTATTGCTCAGAATTGATGAAGTCAAGGAGTCAAAGCGTGCTGGCATCGGCAGCAGACATTCAGGCGATAGAGCGCGTGATCACGAGGCAACGGCTCAGCACCTATGCTGGGGCGCTAGGTATGCGCAATGCGCGCAGGACTCTTGACCTGTACGCTTGGAACGCCCAGGTGGCAGGTGCATTCATGCTTCCCCAGCAGATATGCGAGGTAGCCATTCGCAATGCTGCAGGAGAGGTGTTAGAGGCCGTGTACGGGCACCAGTGGCCTTGGGCACTCGGCTTCGAGCGGAGCCTTCCAGACCCAAAGTTCGGCTTCAGCTTGCGGAAAGAGCTGTCTTCAGCGAGAGGCAAGGCCCCTGCCGGGAATACCAACAAGGTGATTCCAGAGCTGAAATTTGCGTTCTGGGGAAAGTTGTTCACCCAGCGCTTCGACAGTCGTTTGTGGCTGCCGCACTTGCGCGGAGCGTTTCACGGCCTCCCGGCAGGGCTCCCGGTTCAGCAATGCCGACAGATGATCTACGAAGAGCTGGACAAGGTACGCGGGCTGCGAAACCGGATTGCTCACCACGAGCCGATCTTTCAACGAAACCTGGCCGCCGATTACGCCAGGATCGCAAGGCTCGTTGGTTGGCGCTGTCCGCGAACGGCGGCCTGGATGGATGAGGTTGAGACGGTGCGCGAGCTGCTTGGGGCGCGACCATGAGGTAGGGCAACGAAGGTAGGGTAATAGCGATGATGGCCTTGGGTTTCAGGCAGCTAGTGAGACACTGAGCCCATCACCAAACAGATCGAGGAAACAAACTCCAGAGGATGCCAGCGTGGATATTGAACTAATGTCGATGGCTGTGAAGGAGTGGGCGAGATCACAGCCGCTTGTACGGAAGGCATATATCTTCGGAAGTCGGGTGAAGGGTACTAATCGGCCGGACAGCGATCTTGACGTTGCTATCGAGCTTTTGCCCTTGTCTGGTGAGGAAGATTCAGGCGTTACTTGGCACAGGGAGGCGCAACGACTCAAAGACTCTATTGCTCAAATTGTTTCCGTAGCCATTGATCTTAATTGGTATGGAGGCGCTGATGAAACGCCATGCGTTCATGCGGGCCTTCAAGCCGGAAGTCGAGTGGTTTATGACTCTGATCCAACAGACCCCACCTTCGAATTAAAATGATCATGGAAAATGTGATGAATGACGAAGAAAGATTTTGGAGTGGTAAAAAGTTCCTCTTTTGGGAATTGGTCATATCAACTCTAACGAGTCTTTTAGCTTCTATTGGCACGTACTTCCAACATAGGGATGAATTTATATGGTGGATACCACTCGCCTTCTTCCCGGCTGCTTGGATATTGACCTATTTTCTTCTGACGTTCGCCGGGGTGGTTATTGTTGAAGATGAGGAGACAGAAGGAAAAGCCCGCGACACCTAAACTCCGAGGTTTGGGGCTGAGCCCATAGGAACACCGTGTCGCCTTGGTTGGTAGCACGCGCTGGCAGGCCCGATGATGACCTTGGGTTTCCGGCAACCCGTGAGAGGCTGAACCCACCACGAAACAGATCGAGGAAAACACGGCCGGCCTCTCGCGTGATGCGCGCCAGCATGGGGTGGTCAAAAACTGACCAGAGCGCAGGGGGATCGCAAATTTGCGAGGGAGGGCCGGCGAGTTCTGCCTTGAGCGGTGTGCCTCCCGCCGCCAAGTCCTCAAGCCCGTAGCCAGCTCACCGGGCAGTAGCGAAGGCGCTACAGGCCACCCCTTCCCCTATGGCCAAACGCAACTGGTCATCCTCCTGGCGGCTTGGCCCTCGTCGTAGGACAGATCACCTCACTGCGCTTGCGTGCATCACTGGAGGCCGGGATGGCGCTCGAACCAGGTGGTGCACGAGCAGCCTCTTTTCCGGCCACAAAAGCGCCGGAAAGCGACGCACAGCGTGCCGAGAAGCAGGTAGCGTCAAGGCCTCCCAAACGGCACAGGAAGCCCACTCATGCCCGCACCTATTCTCGCTTCGTCCATCGCAGTACTGCCCTTGCCGCCGTCGGTGAGTGACCATGCGGTCATGATTCCGGCCAGCGACTACGTATTGGGCGACAAGCTTTTTTCTCTGGAATCGGCCTCCCGTTGCGAGGAGTTGATCGCCCCGCATTTCAAAAGCAAGCCCTATATGGCCGTCGTTCTCGCCAATGAGAGTGATGTGATCCGACTCGGCCAGAACGGAACCATCTTCCTGGCGGACTCCAAGTCCGCGCTGATGCGAGCGGCTTTGCGCTTCGACTTGCTGGGTGCTGAAGTGGTGTGGGTGGAGTCCAGCAGCGACCAAGAGCGAGGGGAGTTCGAGTGGGCTCTCAAGTCAGAATTCGACAGTTTTTGCGCCTCGTTGAAATATCACGATTGGTGGAGGCCTGAAGATGAAGAGCGCTACCAATGCCACCTCAAAGAAATCGTCGGCGGCCAATGGCAACTCCTGGGTATGCCAGCCATTAAAGGATTGGCTTGGAAATCTCCTTCTGCGCCAGCCATCAAGAACTTCAATCTCAGCCAAAGAGAAGTCGAGGATATCTTTTTGGCCCAGATTTACGACTGGCTTCAAAGAGGCAATGAGAACGGTGAAAATGGTATAGGCCTCACTATCGAGGACCCGATCACCGGATATACCTTTCTCACGGAATTGTGGCGCTGCCTAGTAGAAGGGATGGGACGACTTTTCCAATCACATTATCGCGCCCGGTATTGAGTGCCCGACAGCACTTCTGTATTCAACACTTCCAAGGAAATCCAGTGAAAAAGATTGTCCTGTTTTTCGCTTCAGTTATTGCCATGACTGGCCAGCATGTTCTGGCAGGCGCCCCGGAGTCGTTCGAGAAAGCCAAGATCGCCCTGCGCGAGAAAGTCTACTTCGACCGGCAAACATCCGACGTTGGGGACCTGTATTGCGGTTGCCGATGGACATGGATGGGGCGCTCGGGTGGCCGTATCGACCTAAAGTCCTGCGGCTACGAAGTCCGGGCCGACAGCAACCGCGCCCAGCGCATCGAGTGGGAGCACATCGTTCCGGCCTGGGTGCTTGGGCACCAGCGGCAGTGTTGGCAGAAGGGCGGCAGGGAGAACTGCAAGACCAGCGATCCGGTGTTTCGCGTGATGGAGGCGGACATGCATAACCTGTCGCCCACGATTGGGGAAGTGAACGCGGACCGCAGCAACTACAGCTACGGCATGCTGCCTTCGACGCCGGCGCAGTACGGGGCCTGCCCAACCAGGACGGACTTCAAGCAGCGGGTGACCGAGCCCCGAGACGCGGTGAAGGGCCTGGTTGCCCGGGTGCAGTTCTACATGCACGACCGCTACGGGCTGTCGATGTCGCGCCAGCAGCAGCAGTTGTTCATGGCCTGGAACCGCATGTACCCGGCCAACGCCTGGGAGCGCGAGCGGGATCAGCGGATTGCGCAGGTCATGGGACACCACAACCCGTTCGTGACGGGCGAGCGCACCTGGACGCTGGGGCACAAGCCGAGCCGGGAAGGCTTGGCCGGGCAGGGCACGTCTACGCCCGCCCGCCGGCAGGTAGAGCAGCCGGTGCAGGTTGCCGAGGAGAGCGGCAGCGCCCCGGTGATCGGCAACAGCGCCAGCAAGGTCTACCACCTGCCGGTCGGCTGCCCGAGCTACGAGCAAGTGCAGGAGAAAAATCGTGTCTCGTTTGGGTCGGCGGCGGATGCCGAGGCTGCCGGGTTCCGCCGGGCTGGGAACTGCCGATAGGCAATTACGCCGCTGCTGGCGCTTTCTTCTGGAAGGCCAGCGGCGCGTCCGGTTTCCTGCCGTCGCGGCGGTCGACGAACTCCTTCATGATCTCCAGTACGGTCGAGTTGACAGCCAGCACCTGCATGGCCCGGGTGCAGGCCACGTACAGCAGGTTCATCTCGTCCACCCAGGCCTCCGGGTCGTTGTCCGGGTCGAACGGCTCGAAGGAGAAATCCTCGGCGAGCTGAACGGCGTCCCACTCCAACCCTTTGGCCCGGTGCGCGGTGCTCAGGGTGATACTGGCCTCCAGCTCGTCGGTGACCGCATTGCGGCGCAGCTTGGCGAACAGCTCCGGCAGGTTCTGGCTGTACTGCTCGACGATCTTGACCGAGCGGGTCATCTCCGAGTCCTGGCTTTCGAAGGCGACATCCTTGTACTGGTCGTAGTCGGGGTAATCCTGGAGGAGTTTTTTTCCCTTGATTCGCTCGCGCCAGCCCTTCGACAGGGCATGCAGGTCTTCGAGGTCCTGCAGGTTGTAGCCTTCGATTCCCCCCACCCAGAAAATCTTCGCCCCGGTTTCGACCCAGGCCAGTGCCTCCTCGATCACACCGACCACGGTGCGGCAAAGGATCGCCCGGTGCTCCAGATCGGCGGGCAGGGCCTTGGCAATGCGCGTCTGCTGCCCAAGGCCTGCCAACTGCCGGCGCTCGCCCTTGAAGTGCAGGAGCATGTTGGCGACGTGGGCCGCTGCCGGTCCGAAGCGGAAGGACTGGGTGAGATAGTGCACCTCGGCGTCGGCCAGCCAGGGGGCATCGAGGGCGTCGACGGCGCCCCGGAAGCGGTACAGCATCTGGTGACCATCGCCGCAGATGACGACGCCCATGCCGTAGGCTGCCTGCTGCGCCAGGAGGCCGGCGATCACCGGGTTGATGTCCTGGGCCTCGTCGCCCAGCACGATGTCGAAGCGGGTGCTCAGGTTCGGCTTCGACAGTGCCCAGAGCTTCAGGTAGCCATCGTGGGGGATGGGCGTGGCGTGGTTGTTCACGTCGCACATCTGCGCCCAGAGCCGGCGGGTGGCTTCGACGATACTGTCGACAGCCCGCCGCATGCGCTCGTTCTGCAGTTTTTCTGCGGGGAAGTGGAACAGTCCGATTTTCTCGTCCGCGCTGGCGAGGTAGTTGTTCAGGGTGTCCTGAACGCTGCGGACCAGTTCCCAGTTCTGGGAGTTGATGGCCCGGGCGATGTCGGTGAGGCGCAGGTTCCCGAGCTTGTGCTTGTACTTCGTACCGACAGCACCGTAGGCCAGGCCATGAGCGGTCTTGCAGGTCACGTTGAGGGGGAATTTCTGTTTGGCGGCCACCTCGACGCTCTTGTTGTAGCAGAGGTACAGAATCCGGGCCTCCGGGCGGGCCTGGGCGTAGCCGACCAGGGTCGTGGTCTTGCCGGTGCCGGCGAAGGCGATGAGCTTGATGATTCTGGCCAGCGATCGGATCGCCGGCTCCTGTTCGTGGGTGAATTGCATGTGTCTGGCCTCGCGCATGCGCTGCAATGGTGGTTGCAGGCCATGCTACCTGCCAGCCGAAAAATCCCAAGGCGCTGGCCGGGCATCGCCTTGGGCGCGTGTCGCGGTGCGGCTAGTCCTGGACGGGCTGCACCAGAGGCCCGGCTTCCTGCGGCGCATCGTCCTGCCAATCGCCCTCGGCCACCCCACGCCACCACGGCTCCACCGCCTCGATCCGGGCCGGCTCGACCGGCTCGCCCAGGCGCGGCATGACCAGCCCCTCCGAGGCGTGCGCCAGCAGCACATCCGCCGGCTGGGCCCAGGGATGCATCGCCAGGTTGAAAGTGCCCCAGTGCACCGGCAGGAAACGCCCGCTGCCCAGCTGTGCCCAGGCCTGCAGGGCGTTGTCCGGGCCCAGGTGCACATTCCCCCAGGCCGGATGGAAGGCGCCGACCTCGAGCATCACCAGATCGAAGGGGCCGAGCCGCTGGCCGATGTCGGCGAAGGCCGGCGAGAGCCCGGTGTCGCCGCTGAAGAACACCGCATGGTGCTCGCCGCGCAGGGCAAACGACGACCAGAGGGTCACGTTACGGTCGCGCAGCCCACGTCCGGAGTAGTGATGTGCTGGCGCGGCGGTGATCGCCAGGCCTCCCGGCAGCACGGTGCGCTCCCACCAGTCGAGCTCGACGATGCGCTCGGCCGGCACGCCCCAGGCCTCCAGATGCAGGCCGACACCGAGCGAGGTGACGAAGGGCACCCGCCGCTTGGCCAGCGCCCGGATGCTCGGGTAGTCCAGATGGTCGTAGTGGTCGTGGGAAATCAGCACCGCATCGAGCGGCGGCAGGGCCGCGATATCGACCGGCATCGGATGGAAGCGCTTGGGGCCGAGAAAGGGCAGCGGCGAGACGCGAGCGCCCCACACCGGATCGGTCAGGATGCGGTGGCCGTCGATTTCCAGCAGCACGGTCGAATGGCCGAGCCAGGTGGCCCGCAGTCCGGTTTCGACGGGACTGGCCCAGCTGGCGCGTGGGTCGATGATGGGGTGGGGGTTCGCCGGCGTGCGGCCCTCGCCGCGGAACAGAAAGTCGGCCAGCGTCGGCCGGCCCTCGGGCACGCGCTGTACGCTGGGCTGGTAGGTGTTCATGAAACCGCCGTCGGCATACTGTCTGGAAGCCTGTATGCGTTCCAGCCTCAATCCGTTGGCACGTCGGGCCGAAAAAACCATCCTAGATCTCCTGTGAAGGGGTGTTCGAGCCGGGTTTTCCGCTCGAAAGGGAAAGTTTGCGTGTGTCCCAGCCATCCCAGCCAGGCGGAGCGGGAATAATTTCCTGCGTTCCGGATTGGACCTCTGCGCCAGCGCCAGCCCCGCTCGGAGTATCCCGACCGGCTTGCCCGCTGGGCAGGGACTGGGCCTCCCCGTACCGTCGCAGCGGGTAGGCGAGGGGAAGGAAGGGCCGCACAGGTGCCTCTCCCAAGTCGCCGCCCTGCTCCAACGTGCCAGCAAAAGCCCGCACGGGGCGGGCTAGAACAGGCTTCTGCTGGTTGGGAGGGCTTCTCACACCCAGCCCTTTCAAGGTCTCTTACCTTTCGAGGCCTCGATTACACGGGCCGTAGACACATGAGCGCGGGCTGCGGCGCTATCGACCTACTCCCGGGTCTTCTTCACCTTGGGGCCACGCTTGCTGGTGGCCACCTGGCCGGGCTTGATGTGCCGTGCCAACTCCAGCAGGCGCTGCGCCAGTGTGCTGGCCGAACCGTCGGCCCACGTTGGCCAGTGCTCCACCGGCAGTGCGACGAGCATCCCCTCGTAACGGCTTCTGACCTGGACTGCCAGGTGGTAGGGGGACGCCTCCCAGCCCTCGGGAAACTGTTCGCGATGGGCCTGTTCGACACTGCGCTTGAGCACGGCCAGGAGGTTGCAGGCCAGCACCGCCACGGCAAACCCCAGCAACGCTGCCCGAGGATGGCCCAGGCGGCGGATCTCGCTCTGCAGGACCGATTCCAGGCGTTGGAACATCCCCTCGATACGCCAACGCCGACGGTACAGGTCGGCAATCTGCTGCGCACCGATCCCGGCCGGCAGACTGCTCCACAGCCAGAGCACGGATTCGCCCGACTCCGTCGGCCGATCCAGGCGCAACTCGATGCGCCGCCAGGGCGCCTGGCCCTCGTCTATGCGGATGTCCTGTTCGAGGACCCAACCGGTTTCCACCCGGCCCCGGTCGTGCCAGGGCCCCTGATGAACGATGCGCGGATGCCTGGCATTCTGGCGCACGATGAAGTCGGCCCGGCCCTGCTGGAGCGACTGGAGAATCGTGCGGGTGCAGAAATGCCGGTCGGCCATCCACAGCTGTCCCGGCCGGGCACTGTCCAGTAGCGGCAGGACGCCGGTACGTTCGCTCTCGTAGGCATCCTCGCAGGCTGCCAGATCGGTCACCAGGTCGAGGTCGGGGTCGTAGACCACCAGCGAATGCCCCGGCAGCGCGGCGGCGCGCTGGTTGCGCAGCGGCGCCAGGCGTTTCTCCGAGGCCGGCAGATGATTGCCGTCGACGATGCGCACCTGCCAGCCGGGCAGGCAGGGCGCCGTGCCCAGGGCCGAGACGACCGGCTCCAGGCGCTGGGTGCTGCCCTGTACCAGGGCCCGCAGCAAGGGCGGTTCGGTACGCTTGACCTTGTCGTACAGCGCCGCCAGCGACACGGGCAGGTTGTCCATCTGGCGCGCGGCGGCATGCAGCGAAGGGCGCAACCCCAGGGAAACCAGCGACATCAGTTCGACCACCGTGGAAAACAGCAGTTCGCGTGGATACTGGCGTTGCCGGTGAGTCTCGAACACTTCGTCGACCCAGGCGGCCGGCATCGCCCGCTCCAGCGCCAGCCGTGCCATGACGCTGGCCGGTGCCTGCTTCTCGAAACGCGCCAGAATCGCATCCCACATCGTCTTGCCCTCCCGCCTGATCATCGGGAGAGTTTACGCAAACACCTTGAAAGGGCTGGCTTTCAGAGCAACAGCGTCAAGGACAAGCACGTGCTGTCGCTGTGGCGGCTGGGACCGGAGTATGCGCGCACTTATGCGGACATTTTCCGGGAGAGGCTGCGGGAGCTGGAGTTGGCCCTGCGGCGGGAGGTCCACCGGCAAGCGCAGGAGTTTGGTGAGTTTGTGGGGATCGTTCAGGGCCAGCGCTCTGGCTGTGCCGGGCACTGGAGTTGCTCGAACACATGGCTGCGACGGATTTCCAAGCGACCATGATCCTTGTCGATCTGCTGCACGAACCGATGCGGCGTCTTGTCGGGATATGCGTTCAGGAAGGTTTCGAAAAAGTCTTTGATCGACTCTGCCAGACGCGGCTGATTTTCCTTGACTGCCAGCAGGTAGTCGGCCTGACGGTCACGGACGGCCTGCGCAATGCTCGGTTGCGTCCCCATGGCATCGATCGTCACGATGCAGCGCTTCGAGCGCCAGTGTGGCCAGCAGCTCGGGGATTGCCGTCCTTTCGTTGGACTTTTCGGCAGTGGCACGCTGCCCCAGCACGACACCGGCCTCGGCGGCAAAAGCACTGACCAGATGCAGCGGTGCCCCCCAGCCTTGCCGGATCGACGACGGGTCTTGCCATCCAGAGCGACGACTCGAGGCGAAAGACTGGGCAGGATCATTTCTACCCAGCGTCGAAAGGCCGCCTCGAATTCGTCGGGATCGATCAGGCCGAACGGCTGTCCGAAGGTGTCATGCGAAGGAATGCCATGGGCCAGCGTCAGAAAGCGGCGAAACCGGTCCAGCCGCTGCTCGGCCCATAACTCGATCTCAATGAAGGTATCAGCCCCAGCCAGTACGCCACAGACGGCAACGACCAGGGTTTCGACCGGATCATGGCGAATTTTGCCTTGCTGGCGCGGATCGTTGAGCGAGACGAATACATCGGAAATGGGGAGGTGATGCGACATGGAGGGCAACCACAGTAACGAATGCTTCAGAATGCCTGCCTGTGTCGCATCGACTCAACGGTCGGACCTTCATGCGATTGCCCTGCGCTGACTCACCTGCCCGGCACAGCGCTCTCGGCAACCTGGTAAACGGACTTGGCCAAATCCACTGCAATAAGCTTGTTCATCGCCGATGTCCTCCGCACTCAACCATGCACACTGGACGTGCCCCAAGCCTGACGTCGTTACCCAGCCGTGGGTAGGCTTCCTGGAAGCTGACGATGCCACCGAGCTGGGGGTGGGCGACAGCACGAAGGTGCCTTTGCCATGGGCTTTTTGTACAGGGTCGCCCTGGACGTCGGAAATGTCGCCATTTGTCTGGTCGTGGATAAGTAAAGTCAAACTCGTCTATACGAGTTGTTGATTTAACTCGTATAGACGAGTATTTTTCACTTCGGCATGCTGCCAATAACACTCTCCAAAAACAAAAGTCCCAAAAGGATAAAAAGCATGAGCCATGATTATTCGGCAATCGCTAGCGAGCTGCTGCACAGCCTTGGTGGCAGCGACAACCTTGAACAGGCCGCGCATTGCGTCACGCGTCTGCGCCTGGCCCTCAAAGACCCGGATCTAGTCGACAGCGCGACGCTGAACCAGATCGATCTGGTCAAAGGCTCGTTCTTCACCGGCGGCCTGTTCCAGGTGGTCATTGGCCCCGGCGAAGTAGAGAAGGTCTACGCCGCGTTGCGCCAGCAGACTGGTCTTACTGCCTTGACCATTGCCGACGTGACGCAAAGGAAACCCTGAAGAAGACTTTCTGAATCTGGTGAAATACGCCGATCCCGTTGCCCGAGTTTCCCGATGAAGCAGATGACCTTTGCCGATGCCGAGTACGCCGGCAAGCGCAAGCAGACCCGTAAGGAGTTGTTCCTGATCGAGATGGATCAGGTGGTGCCGTGGTCTGGGCTGATCGCCCTGATCGAGCCGCATTACCCGAAGGGTGAAGGCGGTCGTCCGGCGTATCCGCTGATGGCGATGCTGCGCGTGCATCTGATGCAGAACTGGTTCGGTTACAGCGATCCTGCGATGGAGGAGGCGCTGTACGAGACCACTCTCCTGCGCCAGTTTGCCGGATTGAGCCTGGAGCGTATCCCTGACGAAACCACCATCCTCAACTTCCGTCGTCTGCTGGAGAAGCATGAGCTGGCGGCTGGGATTCTGGCGGTGATCAATGGCTACCTGGGTGACCGGGGCCTGTCGCTGCGCCAGGGCACCATCGTCGATGCCACGCTGATCCATGCGCCGAGCTCGACCAAGAACCAGGACGGCAAGCGCGACCCCGAGATGCACCAGACGAAGAAGGGCAACCAGTACTACTTCGGCGCGAAAGCGCACATCGGTGCCGACGATGAATCGGGCCTGGTGCACAGCGTGGTGGTCACGGCGGCCAATGTGGCAGATGTCACCCAAGTCGACCAACTGCTGCATGGCGAGGAAAACGTGGTCTGTGCCGATGCCGGTTATACCGGGGTCGAAAAGCGCCCCGAGCATGAAGGTCGTCAGGTCATCTGGCAGGTCGCGGCTCGGCGCAGTACCTACAAGAAACATGGCAAGCGCAGCGTGCTCTACCAGCAGATCCGCAAGATCGAGAGAGCCAAGGCGCAGGTACGAGCGAAGGTCGAGCATCCGTTCCGGGTGATCAAGCGCCAGTTCGGTTACGTGAAGGTACGCTTCCGGGGCCTGGCCAAGAACACCGCGCAGTTGGTGACGCTTTTCGCGCTGTCGAACCTGTGGATGGCGCGCCGACATTTACTGGCGAATGCAGGAGAGGTGCGCCTGTAATGCGGGAAACGGTCGCTGCGACGTGCTCGCGGTGGCTAAAAAACGCAGAAACGAGCGGGTGATCCGATCGTTTTTGATCGATTCTCCGCTTTCAAAGTCGGCGGGGGCTGAAGTCAGCCAGAAATACATGACTACTTCAGACCATCCCAAAGTGTCGTCTTGATCTTGAAATTGCTGAGCCTCTATCCGCAGGAGAAGACTGCACCCTGAGAATCGATTTAGATCACCTAGACACAGACACCGGACTAGAAAAATTAAATTGACGAACTGCAAACTAAAGTTGAGCTTTTTCTTGCAGCTCTTCCAGGTTGGCCTGTAGCTCTACAGCTAGGCTGGGTTGCCCTGCTTATCATACTTAAATACAACTCAAAATATCTCTCCCCCATTTTTTGTAGTCAGTTCAATATTTTTGAATAAAGTATTCGGCGATCAGATACTCAATGTCTCACACCCTGCGAGAGGGTGGCTGTATCCATAAAAATAAAAAGGATTGAACACCATGAAAAAAATACTTCTTTCAATTTCTTGTGCTTGTCTCATCGCTCCTCTTTCAGTTCAAGCCTGGCAGTTCAAAGGATATTACCGTATGGGTGTTGGCGGATCTAGCAAGGGAAGTACACAATCCTGTTTCCAGCTGCCCGGCGCCCCCTCGAAATACCGACTCGGCAACGAGTGCGAACAGTATATTGAGCTTGGACTGCGCCAAGAGGTGGCCCGGCTTGCTGATGGCTCAACGATCAGCGTCGAGGGAATGACGAGTCATTACAATCCCATTGGTCATATGCCAAAATTTCATGATTCGAACGAGCATGGTGGTGGCGCAACACGAATCGTCCAGCTATTCGTCGAATGGGAGCACATGTCGGTACTCAACGGTGGTAACTTCTGGGCAGGAAGACGCTATTACAAGCGGAATGACATTCATATCGCTGACTTCTACTACTGGAACCAGACCTCCACTGGTTTTGGTTTCGACGAGGTACCTATTGGCGACCTCCGCTACAGCTACGTCTTCTCGCGCAAGGATAACTACTGGCAGGATCCTTATATAAATCGTCACGACTTCAATGTCGCTGGTTTTAAAACAAATCCCGCTGGCGAAGTGGAAGTGGGCCTGAGCTACCTTCAAGAGCCGGACAGCCGTAATGCTCATTCTGGCTGGGCAGTAACCGTGCAGCACAAACAAAAGGGCGTTCTCGGCGGGAACAACGCCCTGGCCCTGCAGTACGGCCAAGGCCCGGGTACAGGCCTAGGCTACACAGGCGATCCCACCATGGACAATGACAATAAGAGCTGGCGCCTAGTTAATAACTTGGATTGGCAGGTGACGCCGCGCTTCGGTGGTCAGCTCATGGCCGTCTATCAGAAGGATATCCGCCCTGATGGAGACGATTCGCGATGGCTGTCTCTTGGCGTGCGACCGGTCTACGCTTTCACCGAGCACTTCAAGCTGGCCGTCGAGGTAGGGCGCGATCAGATCAAGGCACCCGGCGGCACTCGCAAACTGACAAAATTCACTATCGCTCCGGCTTGGTCGCCATCCGGACCGGCCTTTTGGGCTCGTCCGGAAGTTCGTATTTACTACACCTATGCCGCCTGGAACGAGGCGGCACAGCGGGCAGCTGCCCCCGATTCCACGCTCTCCGACACCGGTGCTTTCGGCTCTAATCGCCATGGCTCTAACTTCGGCATACAGGCTGAATATTGGTGGAAGTGAGCCGCTCCGGGAGCGGTACTGCCAACGTTGTTGGCAGGTTGACAGAGATGCGGCGACAATCCCAGATATAAAGCGAACGGTCGCGGTAGGAATGGCAGTTACTAATCTTTTAAAAAGTAATGTCATGCTGCTGTATATCGGCAGTCCGGGTGGCGGAAAAACGATTTCACCAGCTCCGGCAACTTCTGGATTCTGCGCAGCGCGCCCAGGGCCAACTTCTTCATTTCCTCCCGGTTCTGCACAAGACGCCTGGACACACTGCGCTTGACGTGCCCCCAGACCTGCTCGTCCGGGTTCAGCTGTGGCGAGTACGGGGGCAGATAGAAGAGTTTCAGGCGCCCCGCCTGTTCTTCGACGAACGCCCTGACCAGCCGGGCCTTGTGCACCGGATGGCCATCGACGATCACGAAGACCGGCTGCTCGGCACCGATCAGCAGGCGCTTGAGAAACTCGCGGAACACGCTGGCCGTCACCGTCCCGTCGTGCAGCATGAAGCGGAACTCGCCGCGCGTCCCGACCGCCGACAGCATGTTCACCGAGAAGCGTCGGCCGGTCACCTCGACCAGCGGCGTTTCCCCCTGCGGTGCCCAGGTCGTGCCGGCATGGTAGTCGGAGCGCAGGCCCGACTCGTCCGCGAAGTAGATCCTTGCCCCCGCTGCACGGGCCTCGGCCCGAATCGCCGGGTAGGTCTCGTTTTCCCACTGGCGCACCAGCGCCGCATCCTGCTGCCAGGCGCGATACAAGGGTTTTTGCGCGGTGCAGCCGAGCAGCTTCATGACTCGGCTCACGGCGGACAGTGACAGCGTCTTGCCGAACTGGCGGCGGATCAGTTCGGCGATCAGCGAGAGGGTCCACAGGCCGAATTCGAAGCGGTATTGCAGCGGCGAGTGATCCCGAACGGCCTGTGCCAGCCAGCGCATTTCCTCGGCAGTGATCCTGGGCGGACGTCCGGGAACCGGCTTGGCGAGCAGGGCGTTCTGTCCGCCATTGGCAAAGTCGGACAGCCAGCGAAAGACGCTGCGGATATTGACGCCGAAGGCGGCCGCCACGCTTTGGACGGTCTGCCCTTCGCGAACGGCCTTGATCGCCTGTTGACGCATGACCTGGAGGGAGTGGTGGTCGATTGCCCGATCATCGGAGTTTCGTTTGCATTTCATCGGGGTATTGTCTCTCAATATGACAATACTTTCGATAGACTTAGTACCTGCCACCCCCGCACAGATCCGTGCGTGCGGAACTACCGCATACGGCTCCTGCCTCAGGTACATGACGCGAAGCGCTCCTCGGGGTAAGGATGTGTATTTCTGGGTCTTGGTATATAGAGGTCTGCAAGGCGTCCATAGCGTGACCACTGGAGCCGGTTACGCTGGCTGCGCCGTTTGAGGGCTTGCCGCCAAAGACGGCAAACCGCTACCCGAAAACCGTCAAGACGTATCAGGTTTCCCGGCACGGCGTGGTAGTTGAAATATCCTCAAACCCTGAGTGATCTACAGAAATTTTCCAGAAAAATCAAATATGTAGGTCTTGAAGAGGGCTGCATGGGCGGGCACGTTGGTTGTCGTCAAACACACCGATATCCCCCTACCCATACAGATCGTCCAATTCCTGCACGCCGCCTTCGCCGAGGCACTCCCCACGATCCATGCCCGACGTCTCGAGGCCCTGATGGCGGCGGTGGCCGCCCTGCTGCAGGGCCGCTGCCTGAGCTTGACCGCGCTGGGCCGTTCGATGCCCTGCTCGGCCTGGCCCAAGCATGCGATCAAGCGGGTCGACCGCCTGCTCGGCAACTGGAAGCTGCAGACCGAGCAGGGGTTGTTCTACTGGGTCATGCTCCGCAGCCCTGCTGGGCTCGCTAAGGCACCCCGGGCGGCCTCCAGATTGGCAAAACCGTCCCGAGGCCACTGCGGGCAGTATTTCAGGGTTCGAAACAGGGATTCCGAGTACGGATTGTCGTTGCTCCCCCGTGTCTGGGCTGGACGCATACAAATTGTTCGCGACTAATGTCGCTCGGGTCATAACAGGTTCTGAGACAACCCCATATTTAAACCTTGGACACGATTTCTCTGCGAGAGAGATCGTTGGCTGGCCCCAGTACTTGCTGCAGTGCAACACCAGCGCCTTCCAGGCCGGGATATTGGGATGTCACCAGCCAGACCGGCACACCCTCGAGGTAGTGGCTCATACAGCCCTTGCTGCATAGGCTGCCGGCGAAGCCGCTGGACTGGAAGAAGGCGGTAAAGCGTGGAATCACACCACCGACTATATAAACACCGCCACGAGCGCCCATGGTCAGCACGCCGTTGCCTGCGACCCGGCCAAGCCAAACGCAGAACAGACTCAGCACTTCCTCCGCGACCGGATCCCCTGCCAAGGCAGCTGCACTAATCTCAGCAGGCGTGCTCAGGCGTGGCGCATAGTTGTCCAGGGCGCAGATCGAGCGGTAGAGCCTTACCAGGCCGCTGCCGCTGAGGATATCCTCAGCGCGCACGTGGCCGAGCTCGACGAACAGCTGCTGCCACAGGGCCGCCTCGCGCAGGCTGCCGATCGGCAGGTCGACATGCCCGCCCTCGCCGGGCAGCACTCGCCAGCCCTGGTTACCGTCGGGCAGCAGGGTACTGACTCCGAGCCCGGTGCCCGGGCCTATCACCAGCGCCGGTCGGTCGGATTCCGCCACGCCGGGGCAGATCTGGATACGCTCGTTTTCACGCAGGCGCGTCGTTCCCAGCGCCATGGCGGTGAAGTCATTGATCAGCAAAAGATTTTCCAACCCCATAGCCTGGCGAAAAACAGTGCGGTTCAGGGTCCAATGGTTGTTAGTGAAGCGGAAGTCTTCACCGGATACCGGTCCGGCGCAGCCTAGGCACAGGCTGGAGAGGCTATCTGTCGCCAGCCCGAGGGAGGACAGGTAATGCTCTATCGCCAGTTCCGGTCTGGCAAAGTCGGCAGCCGCCAACGTTTGCACCGACTCTATCTGTTCATTGCGCCACAAGGCGAAGCGCGCATTAGTACCCCCGATATCACCGACCAATGCCAGTTTCATTTCAGCTCCTCCGTAAATAATGAATGTAAGGAAAACACTCCGCAGGCGCTTGGTCGCTTCAATAAGCCGGCGCTATTGCTGCGCCAAGGCTTATTATGGCTGTCGCCGATCAGGTCGGTGACGTTGAATGCTTTTGGGTAGCGGTTCATGGAGTACGGCTTCCTTAGGGGTTGTCTTGGTCTTGTCCTATGGCTAATAGGACCATCCCGATTGGCAGTCCGCGTCCGGAGCGGGGCGTTCCTTCGTGTCAGTCTGTCTTGCTCGCGAGCCCCTTCAGGGGCTCCAGTGGATTTCCAGCCCGTCGCCGAGGAAGGTGCGGATCGGCATCCGCAGCGGATCGGCACGCAGGGCCTGGCGCAGGGTCTCCAGCTTGGCCGGGCCCTGGATGGCCAGGCAGCGCAGGCGCGCCCGGGCCAGCAGCGGCCAGGTCAGGCTGATCCGCGGGTGCGGGGCGACCGGCGCGAGCATCGCCATGCACGGCTCGGCGCAGGTGCCGGCCAGCGCCAGGGCGAGGTTCGGGCTGCCGGGGAACAGCGAAGCCGTGTGGCCGTCCTCGCCCATGCCCAGCACCACCGCATCGATCGGCCGCTTGAGCGCCGCCAGCGCCCGGCCGGCCAGGCGGGCCGCCTCTTCCAGGCTGGCCGCCGGCTGGTAGAGGCCGAGGAAGGTCGCCGCGGCGGCCGGGCCTTGCAGCAGATGGCGGCGCACCAGCGCCTCGTTGCTGCCGTCCTGGTCCGGCGCCACCCAGCGCTCGTCGACCAGACCGACCTGCACCCGCTGCCAGTCCAGCTCACGCGCGGACAGCGCCTCGAAGAAGGGGATCGGGCTGCGCCCGCCCGACACCAGCAGGCTGGCCTGGCCGTCGGCCTCGATGGCCTGGCGCAACACCTCGGCCACATGCTCGGCAAGCCCCTCGGCCAGGGCGGTGCCGTCGGCCAATTGTCGGGCCACGACCCCGGCGGGCAGCTCCAGTTCAGAAATCCCCATACCAGCTCCTCCCGTCGCGGGTGATCAGTGCAATCGAAGACAGCGGCCCCCAGCTGCCCGCCGCGTAAGGCTTGGGCGCCTCGCCCTGCAGGCGCCAGCCGGCGATCAGCCGGTCGCACCACAGCCAGGCGTGCTCGATCTCGTCCTTGCGCACGAACAGGTTCTGGTTGCCCTTCATCACCTCCAGCAGCAGCCGCTCGTAGGCGTCGGGGATCCGCGCGCTGCG
Organism: Azotobacter chroococcum; assembly: GCF_002220155.1. Taxonomy (NCBI): domain Bacteria; kingdom Pseudomonadati; phylum Pseudomonadota; class Gammaproteobacteria; order Pseudomonadales; family Pseudomonadaceae; genus Azotobacter; species Azotobacter chroococcum. Next base: position 236,180 of record NZ_CP011836.1, read on the forward strand.
GTAGGTGTCGGAGAAATTCAGCTGCAGCGGACCGCTGCGCAGCTGCATGCCCTTGTCCAGCCCCTGCTCCTTGGTCATCACCTGCAGGGCGATGCTCTCGTTCGGCTGCAGGCGGATGATCAGCTTGTTGCCGATCAACGGGCGCTGCTCCGCGGCGAAGATGTAGTGCGGCGGCGCCTTGAAGTGGATGACGATCTGCGACAGCTTCTGCGGCATGCGCTTGCCGGTGCGCAGGTAGAACGGCACCCCCGCCCAGCGCCAGTTGCGGATCTCCGCGCGCAGGGCGACGAAGGTCTCGGTGTCGCTCTGCGCGTTGGCGTTGTCCTCTTCCAGGTAGCCGGGCACCGGCTTGCCGAGGATGCTGCCGGCCACGTACTGGCCGCGCACCACCTGCTGGCTCAGCTGGGCGGCGTCGATCGGCGCCAGCGCCTTGAGCACCTTGACCTTCTCGTCGCGGATGCTGTCGGCCGACAGGTCGCTCGGCGGGTCCATGGCGATCAGGCAGAGCAGCTGCAGCAGGTGGTTCTGGATCATGTCGCGCAGCTGGCCGGCCTTGTCGAAGTAGCCCCAGCGACCCTCGATGCCCACCTGCTCGGCCACGGTGATTTCCACGTGGGAGATGTGGTTCTGGTTCCACTGGGTCTCGAACAGGCTGTTGGCGAAGCGCAGGGCGATCAGGTTCTGCACCGTCTCCTTGCCCAGGTAGTGGTCGATCCGGTAGGTGCGGTCTTCCGGGAAGTGCCGCGCCACCGCGTCGTTGACCTTGCGCGAGGACGCCAGGTCATGGCCGATCGGCTTCTCCAGCACCACCCGGGTGCGCTCGGCCAGGCCGACCTCGGCCAGCCCGGCGCAGATCGGCTCGTAGAGCGCCGCCGGGGTGGCGAAGTAGGCGATCAGCCGCTGTGCCTCGCCGACCCGGTCGGCCAGCGCGGCGTAGTCGCCCGCGTTGAGGAAATCCATCGACAGGTAGTCCAGGCGAGCGAGGAAGCGCTGCAGGACGCCCTCCTCCAGCTCCGCGCCCGGCACGTGGCGGCGCAGATGCTCGGCAATGGTGGCGAGGTGGCGGGACTCCTCACCAGAGTCGAGGGCTAGGGCGAGAATGCGCATGTCGGCATGCAGGAGGCCGGCACGCTCCAGTTGGTAGAGAGCAGGGAACAGCTTGCGCAAGGCCAGGTCACCCAGTGCACCAAAAATGGTGAAAGTACAAGAATTAATTGTTATTAATGTCATGAGGTCTATTCTTTCTTAAAATTTAAGATAAGGACAAAATATTTACAACGATCAGACTGGCAATGATATTGCACTCAAAAAACCGCATGAAACATGGCGGCCATAAATACAAAATGCAGCACTTAAATAACATTGCCTAGATTTATCATCGTCTCTTGAAGACTTTACTTATGTAAGGCGAGATATTTATAAATGATGCCAGTCTTCACAAGCCAATTACACTAAGCGGTTAATGACACGCTGGAAAAGCTGCCGACCTGGCTTAGCAGCCGGCTCGATGAGTTGCTGCCACTACGCCAGACGTGATGGCAAGGGTCTCCGGGTTGGACGCTTACAGTCATTGTCCGTTTCCCGCAATAGTGATGTAGTCGGTGTAGATTTGCGGCGCGCCGGAGAAAGACGCCAGCTCACGCCACTTGTCGTACATGCGTTCGGTGTCTTGGTGTTCGCGTACGAAAGTCAGCGCTTTTTCCGTTGAAACGTCCAGTTCCGGGTGGAAGGAGTTCAGGGACTCCAAGCTCTCAATTTCCAGCATAACGGCGTACTGGTCGAGGCGGCTACCGCCCTGGCCTTTGAGCATATGGAACTTCCAGCCCGGGTAGTCCTCCACGCGGTGAATATTGCTGGTAATAAAGTTTTCGAAGGTTTCCGGCGCCACGCCGGAGCGCAGGGCCAGATTGTGGATCCCCACCACGCGGGCCACCGGTTTCTGACCCGGAGTGACCTGATAGTTCGGGCCTTCGGGTAGTGAGCTGTTGGTGTTCTCAGCAACCAGTGAGTAGTACGAGAAGATGGTCGGTAGTTCGGCGAAGGTGGAGAAGGTTTTCCACTCGGCAATCAGATCGCATGCCTGCGGATGCTGCTGCCAGAAATCCCGTGCATGGGCGGTCTGATCGCCGTTGCGGTCAATATAGTGGGCGTACTGCTCTGCGTCTGGTGCCTCATACAGCATCAGATACTGATTTTCCCTCTCACCGCGCAGCCCTTTTAATAATGTCCAGCGCCAGCCCGGATAAGCCGGGATCCTGACGCCGTGTTCGCGCACGAAATTTTCGAAGTGTTCAGCCGTAATGCCTTTTTTTAAATTGAGACCGATATAGTGCAGGTTAAAAATCGGACCGGGTGATTGACTCATAATGACTCCATTTTATTGACAAGATCGGGACAGAATGAACATGTTTTTGCCTCAAACGGGACGTAAGCTCCCGGGGCGGTAACGTCAGAAAAGCAGACCAGGCTGTGCCTTAACGCGTGATTCGTCGGGCGCTGGAGCCGACCAGCAGCAGGATCACGACACCCGCGCTAAAAGCCGCCGTCAGGCTGAACTGGCGGGCGACAAACCCAATCAGCGCCGGGCCGCTTAACAAACCCGCGTAGCCGATAAGGGTCACTGCCGAAAGCGCGAAGTTCGACGGGACATCTGGCTGGTTGCCTGCAGCGGTGAACAGAATCGGTACGATATTGGACAGACCAATGCCTGCCAGAATGAATCCGGCGAGGGAGACGCCAGTGAGATCGACTGAGACGATAAGCAGCAGCCCGGCTGCGGCGCAAAAACCGCCCAGCATCAGCATGCGCTGCCGTCCGATAGCGTTGACGAGGCGATCGCCGTACAATCGGCCCAGCGCGACGGCGATGGAATAAAAGGTGTAGCCAAAACCGGCCTGGCTTTTTTCCATGCCGCGCTCCGTGTGCAGGAAGACGGCTGACCAGTCCAGCATGGCGCCTTCAATCAGAAAGATGAAAAAGCACAGCAGGGCAATAAACAGAGGCCCGGGATGCGAGAGCGCCTGTAACGTGCCTCCGGACTCGCCGGCTTCCTGCGGACGCTTTGCCAGCAGGTGACCGGAAGCCTGCATCACGATAAGCGCGATAAGCAGCACAATCAGCAGAATGGCGTGCAGTGGCATGACGCCCGCCCACAGCAGCAGGCTGATGCCCCCCGCCCCTGCGATGCAGCCGAGGCTGTAAAAGCCGTGGAAGCCGGACATTCTAGCCTGCCCGCTCTCCCGTTCAACAATCACCGCCTGGGCATTCATCGACACGTCCAGCAGGCCGTTCACCGCGCCAAAAATGAGTAATGCGACTCCTATCTCCACGGGAGAAGTGACGTACATCATGAACGGGAGGTCGAAGCAGAAGATAAGCGCGCAGGCGAGGATCAGCTTCCGGCAGCCGAGCTTTGCGATTAAGCGTCCGGTAAACGGCATCACCAGCATGGAACCCGCCGCAATACAGAACAGTAGCAGGCCCAGTGTGCCGTCATCAATATTGAGCCGGGATTTGGCAAACGGAATCAGCGGCGCCCAGGACGCCATTCCCAGCCCGGCAATAAAAAAGATGCTACGGGTGGCGTGCTGCTCGCGAAGATTCGAACCGGCATGCGGGCGGGATAAATTTATATTCACAGGAATATTACCTTTCTTGTTATCAACAGGGCGCTCTGAGCCGGAAGCATCGTGAAGCGGCGGCCAGCGTGGCTGGAGTGCGGTTCTGGCCACCGCGTTTATCGCCGGACAGGGTAAATTCCCCGCTTCGGATCAGTTCAGGCTTTCCGCCACCGACAGATAGTCGGTGTAAATCTGCGGCGAGCCGGAAAACGAGGCCAGTTGCTTCCACTCTTCGTACATCTGCTTGGTGTCCCTGTGTGCCCGGGCAAATTTCGCCGCCTCATCGGTGGCGATATCCGGTTCCGGATAAAACACATCGAGCGCCTCCAGACTCGCTATCTCCATCAGCACCACGTACTGGTCCAGACGGTTTCCCCGCTCGCCTTTCAGCAAGCGGAATTTCCAGTCCGGATAGTCCTCAATGCGGTGGTGATTTTCCGCGATAAAGGTCTCGAAGGTTTCCGCTTTGACATCGGGGCGCAGCGCAAGATTGTGGATGCCGATAACCCGGGCGACAGACTCCTCACCCGGTCGTTCCTGATAACGCGGGCCATATGGCACTGTGCTTTTCTTATTTTCCGACAGCAACCGGAAGTCGGTGTAAATTGTTGGCAGTTCGCTGAAGGTGCCGTAACGCTCCCATTCACTGAGAATGTCCAACGCTTCGGGATGTTCGCGCCAGAACTGGCGAGCCAACTCCGTTTTATTGCCGTCCGCGGCCAGATAGCGATCGCGCTGTTCGGCACTGTCGATTTCAAACAGCATCAGGTATTGCCCAGCTCTTTCGCCGCGCAGACCTCGCAGCAGCGTCCAGCACCAGCCTGGATAGCAGGGAATATGCACGCCTTTCTGACGAACAAAGGTTTCGAACTGTTCCGGCGTCACACCGGCTTCAGTATCGATAGCAATGTAGTACAGGCTGAAGACCGGCGCGGATGAGGCGTATTGTTGTTCCATCTGGTGTACCCCTCAGGCTTCCGGTGTCACGAACTGGGTGTTAATAACGGCTTCGACCAGCGTCATGCCGTTGGGCGTCAGGGTAACCACGTCCCCATCGGCGGTGACCAGCGCTTTATCAACCAGCGTTTTGAGCGTGCGGCTGATAATCGGATTGTCGAAAAAGCTTCTGCCTTCAAAACGCTGTCTGAATACGTTGTCATCCACTGGAATCAGCGTGGAAAGCGCCATTTTGAAGGCGTTTACTTCGCGCTGAAGCGGCGAGACGCCCCGGCTTCCTTCGATTGGCAGGCGGTCTTCATCAAGCGCTTCTTTGTACTTTTTGTAGCCGGTGATGTTGATGGCTTCGGCTCGAGTACATTTCGAGCTGCCACCGAGGCCGATCGATACTTCCGGGTACTGTTTATCGAGATCAGTGATGATCCCTTTCCATTTCTCCGGCTGCTGATGGTTCTGGTGGAAGTACATAGTCGGGTGTTCGCGATAGCCGGATGAGAGGTACTGCTCGACCAGCTCGCGCATTTGATACTGCTTACCCAGCCCCGGGAAGGTCATGTTATTGATATTAATCAGCCCTTTTTTCTGCCACAGGCTTTGTCGCTCACCGGAAACGCCGGTACGCGTTTTCATAAATTCTTCCATGTGCAGCTTGGTGCAAACCACGTGAGAAAGCTCCAACTCGAGGGTCTTCTCCATATCGTATTTCACATCATCCACGCTCTGGCCGAGCATGCCGTAGATAAGGTCGACGCTGACCCAGTCGAGGCCGAGTTCACGCGCATTATAGATGGTTTCTACGCACTCTTCGGCGGAGTGCATACGTCCGCAGGCTGAGATAATACGGTCATCGAAGGACTGGGCGCCGAAGCTGATTTTGGTAAAGCCCTGCTCTTTTAACAACCGCAGGTACTCTTTGGTCAGGGTGCCCGGTTCACCTTCAAAGCGCATGGTGGCGGCAGAGAAATTAAAATGGCTCAGGTAAAAATCCATCAGGCGGCGCAGCTCTGGCTCCGGCAGCAGCGATGGTGTGCCGCCGAAGATGTTAAATTCGCCGACTTCGGCCTGAGCAAGGCTAGGGACTTTCTGAAGCCACATGGTGGCCTCTTTGATGTTGTAATCCACCAGATCTCGGAACACCTCCTGCGACGAGGCGGCCTGTGGGTTCAGGATAACTGTCGGATACTGGCAGAAATGGCAGCGGTAGCGGCAGGTGGGAATATAGGCCCACAGGTGGATCTGTTTTGCCTGTTTGATATCGCGATCCATGTCCTCAAAAAAAGAGGCGAGCGGATAATCGGAGATATCACCGGGGAAAACGTGGCAGCCGAACGGATCTTTAAATACATAATCCAGAAATGCGCTGCTCTCCGGGCGGGAGAGAAAATCGTATACCCGCGGCACCGGATAGTTCGGATCAATATCGTTCAGGGAGTTCATAGCTTCGCTGTTCATCAGAATACCCCTCCGTTCGCGAAGTAGTTATGGGCTTCGCCGGACTCACGGTCTTCGCAGAAGTAGTAGACAAAGCGCTCGAAATCTTCCGGTTTGACCACATCGAAGCACTTCGGCAGTGGCGGCGGGAAGCCGATACCCTCGCCAACGGCGCGTCGCATGGCGCTGAAAATTTCCTCGCGGAACTCGAAATAGAGGCGATAGGCCGGGGTTTTGTAAGCGTGAATCGGTTTGAAGTCGATGATGCGGGATTCGTGCTTAATTTCATGGATACGCTGGTACAAACGGTCAGCCACCGGCCCGGTAAAGAACTCACGTACCGCCGGGCTCTCCAGCAAAATCTGCGGGTTGAGCAGCGCCGGCAGCACGATATTTTTGGGAACGAAGTCTTTGATGGAGTAGCCCCAGGCTTGCTGCGACTGCTCGGGTGTGGTGTCGCACAGCGTTGGCGTTTGCTCTTCCACGTCCGGGCGCACGTCTTTCATGATGATGATTCCGTCTTGCCCGTAGGCGATGCCAGTGATCACCTCTTCCAGGATGGTATCCACGCGACGGCTGTTAATCTCAACGCGGGAATCACGGGCGTAAACCGGTTTGCCGCCCCAGGCGATAACCCGGATCCCAAAATCCCAGTCATCGGAGAGGTGCTCCACAAAGCGGCCGTTGTTCAGCTGGTAGAAAATTTCGATGCCGCCCACTTTGTCGTAGATGCCTCGCTCAACGGCAAAACCTTTGCCGTCCGGAAAGCCGCCAAACAGCGAAAACGACATGTCGCGACAGCGCAGGGTTTTCTGGATCTCATTGAACAGGTTAGGGCGTTTGCGAAAAGATTCTTCGTTGTAGTAGTAATTACAGGTGCCCAGATCCCCGTTTTCCTCCACCATTTTTTCAATCAGCGCGTGCAACCAGTAATTGTCTACGGTGCAGTCCGCATCGGCGGAAACAATGTAGTGTTTGTTTTTAACACCCAGACGGCTGTCGCGGGTTTTTGAGCGCAAAGAGGCGTAATCCATACCGCGCTTTCTGGCAGACGACACGCCCTGAATGGCCTCCTGGATAATATGAATATCCATGGACGGATTTTTAGCTTTGAAGGCGTTAATTTTTTCCACTGAGTTATCCGTGGAATTATTATCCACAACAATCAACTCATAACTGCCATGAGTAATCATGCCGTTATATGTTTTTTGATTAAATATAGAGGCTAATACATCATAAATACGGTCGCTTTCGTTGTAAACCGGCAGCACAACTGATACAAAAACAGTGTCACGCATCACACATACTTCCTTTAGAATAACTCAATCCCAGCATATCAATTACGTTATTGGAAAGTATCTGCTTGCCAATGGAAAAGTTTCTCTGAGCAATTTCATTCATCAGTTTCTTATTATTGAGAAGCTGGTATATGTCGTTAATAAATACGTCATCAGGCAGATCATCCTGTTCTTCTGAAATCGACATAATCGGCGCTTCAAATCCATGCTGGCCATAGACCTCCTGATAATACTCGTAGCTGGTAGTGATGTAGCAGCGTTGGCTGCTAATCGCTTCTCCTACAGGATTCCCGTAGCTGTCGTAATCCCAAGAGGTAAGAAAAGAAACCAGATCGCACGAGTAATATAAATCCTCAATGGTAATGGACTTCTCCTTCGACGGCATATACTCATGCGGAAGTGATCCGATAAATTTAATAAATTGCTCAACATTCAATTTTCTGGATAATTCATTCAGCTTCTGATAATATGTGTGGTCTTCATGTGGATCTCCAGCTACGACTAGAAAAACTTTCCGATAAATACCGTTCTGAATAAAAAGCTGGTTCAGCCTTTGTACCAAGTAAATATCCCTATCATGCCGCTTTTGCGGAATAATACGGGTCGTGCGGGCAATTAGGATGTCGCTGTCGCGGATATCCAGGTTTTCCCTGATGCTCGTATAGATGCCTTGTCCAGTGAAGTCATAAGTGTTCTTCTTAACCTTGATTTCAACCTCGTGATGACACCACTCTTCGAGCTTGTTTTTTAAGTGATTATTGAGTGTAACGTAGGTGATGTGGTCGGATTGAACAGGCTTGATGGCGTAGGGATACGGCTCCGGACCGTATTTCATCACAGTCTTTTCGCTATTCCACATCAGGTCGTGATCACGCCAGATTACGAAATTTCCCAAGTTATGACGTTTCCCGTAGGCTTCAATCGACAGGTACAACGCTTTGGTATAAATAATATTTTCCGGGAGTGTTCCATTTTCAACGATCACATAACTGATATTCAGTTTTTCCCATAACTGAACAATTCGATGAGCCAACTCCTGTGACGACTCTCGAATTGCAGTTAAAAGCTCTTCCTGTTCTTCGGGAGAAGCGGATATCTTTTGACTTATTAGAACATTGTGCGAATGCTCTATAAAATAGACATTGTAGTGGGGGACGGCATCAATATCATCGATGCGAACCAGGGTAAATATACCCTGATAAATATCTTTTTCGTGATCGTAAGGCTTGTTAAAATTGCCTTTGTCAATTTTTATGTCATAACCAACGTCAAGATAAGACTTGACCCCATGCTGCTCAAGACTTTTAGCTACCTTTGACGCTTCAACTGTAATGCCTGATACGGCGACTGCGTCAAATGATATAAATATAGCTGCGGTATGCATGTCCATATATCTCAAAAATAGATGGTATTCAATCCTTTTTATGGATACAGCCACCCTCTCGCAGGGTGTGAGACATTGAGTATCTGATCGCCGAATACTTTATTCAAAAATATTGAACTGACTACAAAAAATGGGGGAGAGATATTTAAAGCTCAACTTTAGCTTGCAGTTCGTCAAGTAAGTATCCACCGGCAAAGCCGGGGGCTTTATTCTGTTAGCGCCCCTCAAAGGGGCAAGTAGTTTGGCCGCATGAAGGCGGCTATCGCTACAGGCCAAATTTGAGCTGGTCGTACTGTTCGTCTTCCTTTTCCTGGTTCAGGATGTATGCACGTACCACCTCCTTGTCCAGCCCCACGGTTGAAACGAAATATCCCCGAGCCCAGAAATTCTCACCCGTGAAGTTCTTCGTCTTTCCCATAAAACGCCGAACTATCGAAATCGCACTCCTGCCCTTGATGTAGCTCACCACATACGACAGGCTCCCGATGACCGTATCACACGGTCAAACCTCAAGGAGTCCCCCGGCTTAGCCGGGGGATTACCTTATTTATTTAATTTTTCTAGTCCGGTGTCTGTGCCTAGATAATCTAAATCAATTCTCAGGGTGCAGTCTTCTCCTATGGATAGAGGCTCAGCAATTTCAAGACGACACCGTTGGTCCAGCCGAAGCCGTCCTGCAGTTTGTATTCGCCGCCACTACCGCCAAGGTTTTCCCCTTCCACGCTATATTTCTCCACTAGCTTGTGCTTCTTGTCGAACAGCGCCTGCACTTGGGCAGGGAAGTTCTGGGCGATGGTCTGCGCCAACTGATCCTGGCCGTAGCGGCGCAGGCCGGATACGCCGATCCATTGCAGCCGTTGGGGACGTCCAACTGCTGGCCAGTGTCGATCTGCGAGGTGTTTAGACGCCTCCCCCTGGCAACAGGCCGACCGCAGCACCTCTGCTTTGATCGATAGAGGATCCTCGCTGCTCGGCATCGGTCACCTACGCGGATCACGCGCAGACAGTTAGTCCATTTTGGGCGCCGGCGTTAATACATGCACCACGCCATCCGCCAGCACCATCACCCCCGGCACATCCGCCGCCCGCAAAGCCGGTTCGTCCAGTCGGCTTACATCACGCAACTGGACCCGCACGCGGGTTATCGCCACGCGCTGTTGCGATGCTAGGTTATCCTGCCCGCCCAGCGCGGCGACTACGCTTGCCGGCAGGTCCGCAGGCGACTTGGCCGCCCCCGTCTCCTTCGGCTCATCCACCAGCAGATCCGGGGTCAATGCCTTCCAGAACGCACGTTGTATTTTCTCAAACATGTTCAGTTCTCCAACACCGGGGTGGTTTCGAGCGCCGTTTCAACCATCGCCTGTTGCTGCAAAGCCAAGGCCTCACGGACCTGCTCAGCGCTTTCCAGCCCGAGCACCTGATGGGCGATGGCCTGGCAGTCGCTGAGCTCGACCTCGCGAATCGCGGCCTTGATCGCTGGAATCAGCGGCACGCTGACCGACAACTCATCCACCCTCAGCCCCAGCAACAGCGGCACCGCCAGGGTCTCCGACGCCAGCGCGCCACACACCCCGACCCACTTGCCATGGGCATGGGCGGCCTTCACGGTACTGGCGATCAAGCGCAGCACCGAGGGATGAAAACTGTCGGCCTGACTGGCCAAACGCGGGTGATCACGGTCCATGGCCAGGGTGTATTGGGTCAGGTCGTTGGTACCGATGGAGAAGAAATCCACCTCGGGGGCAAACAGATCGGCCAGCAAAGCCGCAGACGGGACTTCGATCATGATGCCCAGCTTCGGCAACTCCTTGAGCCCGAGGCTCAACGCCTCCTCTTCCAGCATCTGCCGCGCCAGGCGCAACTCCGACAACTGGCTGACCATCGGCAGCATGATGTGCAGACGGGCCAACCCTGCGCTACTTAAAATGGCCCGGAACTGCTCACGCAGCAGCTGCGGGCGCTCCAGACACAAGCGAATCCCGCGCATCCCCAGAAACGGATTTTCCTCGCTGTCCATTGGCACGTAGGCCAGCGGTTTGTCGCCGCCAACATCCAGTGTGCGCACCACCAGATTGCGCTCTGGCCCAAGGGTCCGGGCAATGGCGCAGTAGGTCTCCGCTTGCTCGGTATGGCTGGGCGCAGTGTTGCGTTCCAGATAAAGAAACTCCGAACGCAGCAGCCCCACCCCCTCACCGCCTAGCGCCATCGCCTGTTCGGCCTCAAGTAGCGAGGCGACGTTGGCCGTCACCTCAAAGTGATGGCCATCACGGGTACAGGCCGCCAGCGAAGCCTGCTCAAGTTCGCGCTGATGCCGCTGCTGTTGCTGCTGGCGTTTGGCGTGTAGCTGTTCGATCGCCAACGGATCCGGCTCCAGATGCAGCTCACCCTTGTCCGCATCGAGCAGCACCTGAGTGCCATTGGCCAGCGACAGCGCCTGCACCGGCAAACCACATACCGCCGGCAACCCCAAGGCTCGGGCGAGGATCGCCACATGGCTGGTGGCCCCGCCGCTTACGGTGGCAAACCCCAGCACCTTGCTGGTATCCAGAGCAGCAGTCTGCGATGGCGTCAATTGTTCGGCAATCAAAATCGCCTGATCCGGCAACGCCCAGATACCGTCCGGCACCCCGAGAATCAGCTTGAGCACACGCTGGCCGACATCCAGCAGGTCCAACGCCCGCTCGGCCAACAGTGTGCTGCCCTGTGTCTTGAACAGCGTAGCAGTGGTTTCAGTGGCTCGGTTCCAGGCAAACGCCGCACTCTTGCCCTCCGCGATCAGGTCTTTGGCTTGCTCCAACAGGCTCGGGTCTTCCAGCAACTCCTGATGCGCCTTGAAGATGTCCGCCTGAGTCTCGCTGGCCGCCGTGTCACGCAAGCGTTGCAGGGCCAGCGTCGCATTGCTCAGCGCACGTTCCAGCGCCGCACGTTCCACGCCTTGATCCGCCGCAAGCTCCGGTATCTCCAGAGTGCTCTCCGCCACCTGCACCACCTGCCCGAAGGCCGACCCCGCCGAAGCACAGACGCCGCGCAACAGCTTGCTCGACAGCTCCGCCGGCTGAACCACCGGCGCGACGACGGCAACCGGCGCAACTGCCTCACCGCAGCCGTCCACCAATAATTGGGTCAACGTGCTGATTGCCAATTCGGCATCTTCACCCACCGCACTGATCTGTAGCGTATCGCCGTGGGCCGTCTGTAACGCCATGATCGCCACCAGCGACTTAGCGTTGGCGCGATCCTGCTGCTTGTGCAGGTGAATGCTCGCCGCAAAACCCTTCGCCGCCTGCGCAAAGATGGCCGCTGGCCGTGCGTGCAGACCATTGACGTTGGGCAGAGTGACCGGTTTGGAGAACAGCGCCTCGCCCTCCTCCTGAGCCACATTGGCCCGCGAATCGCCAAGGCTCAGGCGCAACACGGGCTGGGCACAGGCCACCCGTCCATTATCCGGTGCCAGCAGACTGAAAGGCTCGCCGCTGACCACCAGCATCAAGGTCAACAGGCTGCGGGCATGCAGGGCAATATAGTCGGCATCGAACTCGATCAACGGCTGCCCGGCCTCGACATGCTGGCCCTGCTCAACCAAGGCGCTAAATCCCTTCCCCGCCAGATTCACAGTGTCCAGACCAATGTGCAGCAACACTTGCACACCGCGCTCATCGGTGATGCTGACCGCATGGCCACTGTGTTGAAGGTTGCTGACCACACCGGCCAACGGCGCACACAGGGTCTGCGAGGTCGGATCGATGCACAGGCCGTCGCCAATCGTCCGACTGCTGAATACCGGGTCCGGTACATGATCAAGTGACACCAGCACCCCGGACAGCGGCGCCAGCAATTGCAATGGTTGGGTTATGGTCATGACTTCACCTGCGGTTTTGTTCTTTGAAGTGCCGATGGAGCGCGAGCTCCAACAGCATCGCTTATTTCCACCACCTGCAATCCGACGTTCGCACCATGCAGCGCCGTGCCGAACGCGCCGGTATCGGACAACGCCGAACCTTGTGCCAGTTCATTGGCCGCACGCTTGGCCGCCTCGTTCCAGCTGGCATAGATGTAATACAAACGCACCTCGGGACGTTCCCAGAAACCCGGGCCTTTTGGTGACCAGGTCAGGGCAAAGGTGAATTTGCTCAACTTGCGCGTACCGCCTGGGGCCTCGACCTGATCGTGACCCAGCTCAGTCACCAACTTGAATTGCTCGGTGATCGCATATGCAGGGCGAACGCCTAAGGAAATCCAGTTCTGGCCGTTACCGTCCGGGCGGATGTCCTTCTGATAGATCGCTTCGACCTGACCACTAAAACGCGGCGTCACTTGCCAATTGAAGAACTCCACCAGCCGGTAGTTCTTGTTGCTGTCGTCCAGCCCCACATCGCCGGTATAGCCCAGCCCGGTACCGGGCCCTTCGCCATATGGCAGCGCCAGTTCGGCGAACTCCAACGCCTGGGCCGAGAACGGCAATACCAGGCACACGCTGGATGCTGCAAGGCAGTGATTTATTGTTGCTTTCAAGAGCCATCCCATTATCTTTTATTGTCTTGAGTTTATTTGCGGGCAAAACAATTCCTGCAGGAGCTGGCGAAGCCTGCAATCTTTAAGCTCCAGTGTGGGTGCAAAGATCAAACGATCACAGCCTGCGGGGAAGCGGTGTTGTTAGTGGTCGCTCAAGTGCAGAACGAACGACTCGTAAGGCCGCAGGAACAGCTGCCGATTGCGCGGCTCGCAATCGGAGTAGTTGCTGATCACCAGACGTTGCAAGCGGCTATCGTCGATCACCCCTTCCGGCAACTCGATTTCACAGGCTGAGCCATAGAAGTTATTCACCACCAATAGACGCTCGCCCTCACCTTCACGCAGATATACCCAGACCTGCGGATGCGTGGGCAAGATCTGGCGATACACGCCATCCTGAATCAGCGGCTCGCGGCGGCGCAAGGCAACCAACTGGCGATAGTGGTGCAGCACCGAAGTTGTATCGTCGAGCTGGTTTTCGACATTAATCTGCGCGGCGTTGGCGGGCACGCCGATCCACGGCTCGGCACTGCTAAAACCGGCGTTCAACAGGGCATTCCAGTGCATGGGCGTACGCCCGTTGTCGCGGGACTTCTGCATGATCGCTGCCATGATCGCCGCCTCTGGCTCGCCCGCTTCCTGCTTGAGGCGATAGATGTTCAGGGTCTCGACATCGCGGTACTGCGCGATATGTTCAAGCCCCGGATTGGTCATGCCCAACTCTTCACCCTGATAGATGAACGGCGTGCCCTGCAAAAAGTGCAGCGCGGTGCCGAGCATTTTCGCCGAAACCACACGGTATTCGCCGTCATCGCCAAACCGCGATACAACTCGCGGCTGGTCATGGTTGCACCAAAATAACGCGTTCCAGCCGCCACCGGCCTGCATCCCAGTCTGCCAGTCGGAGAAAATACGCTTGAGTTCGAGGAAATCGAAATCGGCGCGAATCCATTTTTGCAGGTTCGGATAATCAACCTTCAAATGATGAAAATTGAAGGTCATTGATAGCTCTTTCGAGTCGGGCCGCGAATAACGGATACAGTGCTCAAGGCTGGTGGAGGACATCTCGCCCACGCTGATCAGGTCATGGCCTTCGAAGACTTCGCGGTGCATTTGCTGCAAGTATTCGTGGACGTGCGGGCCGTCGGTATAAAAGCGCCGACCATCGCTGGCATCCTCGGGAAAGTCTGCTGGCTTGGAAATCAGGTTGATCACGTCCAGCCGGAAACCACCCACGCCCTTGTCACGCCAGAAGCGCATCATCTTGAACACTTCAGCGCGCACCCGTGGGTTGTCCCAGTTCAGGTCGGCCTGAGTGTGGTCGAACAGGTGCAAAAAGTATTGCCCGGTTTGCGCCTCGTACTCCCAGGCCGAACCGCCGAACTTGGATTCCCAGTTGTTCGGTTGATCGCGCCAGATGTAGAAGTCGCGGTACGGGTTATCGAGGCTGCTGCACGCCTGCTGAAACCAGATGTGCTCGGTGGAAGTGTGGTTAACCACGATATCGAGCATCAACTTGATCCCACGCTTACCGGCCTCGGCGATCAGCAACTCGCAGTCAGCCATGGTCCCGTAGCTCGGATCGATGGCGTAGTAGTCACTAATGTCGTAGCCGTTGTCGCGCTGCGGCGAACGCAGGAACGGGGTGATCCACAGATAATCGACACCCAGCCATTGCAGGTAATCGAGCTTGGCCACCACCCCGAGCAGATCGCCCGTGGGGTTGCCGGCGTGGCTGTGAAAACTCTTCGGGTAGATCTGGTAGATCACCGAACACTTCCAGTCTTGCATGGCGCAACTCCTTCAATTGGTTTTGTACTGGCTCTGAGAACCTCTTCGCGAGCATCGGAACGCCGTCCGACCCGCTCCCACATTGGAATGCGGTCAACTGTGGGAGCGGACTTGGCTTACTCGCGAAAGCGATCTGTCAGGCAACGCGGTAACCCGGTCTAACGATCTTCATGGTCAAGCCACAGGTCAAAACGAACGGTACAACCATGGCGATGACCATCCCGACCATGAACATCGGAATGAACTGCGGAATGATCGAGACAAAACTGGGCAAGCCGCCGACGCCAATCGCCGAGGCCTGGATCTTGTTCAGCGACAAGAACATGCAGCCCAGCGCCGAGCCGGCTAGGGCGGTGTAGAACGGATACTTGTAGCGCAGGTTGACGCCGAACATGGCCGGTTCGGTGATGCCGAAATAGGCGGAAATCGCCGAGGTTGAGGCCATGCTTTTATCCCGCGCATTACGGGTCATGTAGAACACAGCCAGCGCGGCGCTACCCTGGGCAAGGTTGGACATGACAATCATCGGCCAGATGAACGTACCGCTCTGGGTCGAGATCAACTGCAGGTCCACCGCGAGGAACATGTGGTGCATGCCGGTGATCACCAGCGGCGCAAAGAGCAGACCGAAAATCGACCCACCGACCATCGGCGCCAGGTCGAACAAGGTCACCACGCCTTCAGTGATCAGAATCCCCAGATGGCGGGTCACCGGGCCGATCACAGCCAGCGCCAAGACCCCGGTCACGACGATCGTGGTAATCGGCACCACCAGCAGTTGAATGGCGTTCGGCACTCGCGCGCGCAGCCATTTTTCGATGACGCTCATGATGTAGGCCGCCAGCAGGATAGGTAGGATTTGCCCCTGGTAACCGACCTTCTCGATCTTGAACCAACCAAAAATATCGAAGTACGGCAGGCTCTGACCCTCCAGACCGGCCACAGCCTTGCCGTAGCTCCAGGCGTTCAGCAAATCCGGGTGAACCAGCATCAAGCCCAGCACGATGCCAAGGATTTCACTGCCGCCAAAGCGCTTCGCCGCCGACCAGCCGACCAGTGCCGGAAGGAATACGAACGAGGTGTTGGCCATCAGGTTGATTAGGCTCCAGACGCCATCCAGCGTCGGATAGGCCTCAAGCAGAGTCTTGCCCGCGATGAACATGCCCTTGGCGCCAATCAGATTGTTCACGCCCATCAGCAGGCCGGCAATGATCAGCGCCGGCAGGATCGGCATGAACACATCAGAGAACACCCGCACCAGCCGTTGCATGGCATTGGTCTTGTCGGCGCCCTTTTGCGTCACGTCGGCAATGGTCAAGGCAGTAAGACCAGTCTGCTGGCGCAACGCGGCGTAGACCTTCTCTACTTCGCCGGGGCCAATGACCACCTGGAACAGGCCGCCGGTGAAGAACGAGCCTTTGACCAGATCGATCTGGTTCAGCGTCGCGCTGTCGACTAGATCCGGGTCTTTGAGGGCCAGGCGCAGACGCGTGACGCAATGCGCGGCCTGTTCAAGGTTGTCGCTGCCACCAAGGCTGTGCAGCAGCTCGCTAGCGATTGCCGAATAATCATGGCTCATGCTTTTTATCCTTTTGGGACTTTTGTTTTTGGAGAGTGTTATTGGCAGCATGCCGAAGTGAAAAATACTCGTCTATACGAGTTAAATCAACAACTCGTATAGACGAGTTTGACTTTACTTATCCACGACCAGACAAATGGCGACATTTCCGACGTCCAGGGCGACCCTGAACCGCCCCGGGTTTCCCGGAGGCTCCAACCTTTGAGAGGATGGAGCCATGAAGACAGCAACGAAGTACTCCCCTGAAGTCCGGCAACGGGCGGTTCGCATGGTGCTCGAGCATCAGGACGAGCACGAGTCGCAGTGGGCGGCGATCCACTCCATCGCGGCGAAGATCGGTTGCACGGCCGAAACGCTGCGCCGCTGGGTAAGGCAGGCCGAACGAGATACCGGACTTCGTGAGGGGCAGACGACGCCCGAGCGTGAACGGATCAAGGCGCTCGAGCGGGAGGTGCGTAAGCTGCGCCAGGCCAACGAGATCCTGCGCAAGGCCTCGGCGTATTTTGCCCAGGCGGAGCTCGACCGCCGCTTCAAGCGATGAAGGCTTTCATCGACGATCACCGCCAAGTCTACGGAGTCGAGCCGATCTGCAAGGTACTGCCGTTGCCCCGTCGACCTACTATGAGCATGTGGCCCGGAAAATCGTCCCTGCACGGCAGTCAGCCCGAGCACGCCGGGATGAACTGCTCTGCGAGCATGGTCAGCGTGTCTGGAACGAAAATTTTCAGGTCTATGGCGCGCGCAAGCTCTGGAGGCAGCTGCGCCGGGAAGGCTTCGAGGTGGCGCGCTGCACGGCCGAGCGGCTGATGCGCAGATTGGGACGCCTCGAACCACGGTCAGCGACCGCGCGACACCGTGCCCGCGGGATCATGTCAATCGCCAGTTCCAGGCCAGCCGGCCGAATGCATTGTGGGTATCGGATTTCACCTATGTGTCGACCTGGCAGGGCTTCGTCTACGTGGCCTTCGTCATCGACGTCTTCGCCCGGCGGATCGTCGGCTGGAAGGTCTCCAGTTCGGCACGTACCGACTTCGTGCTGGATGTCCTGGAGCAGGCGCTGTATGCCCGTCAGCCGGTACAGGGCGGGCTGATCCATCACAGTGACAGAGGGGTGCAGTATGTCTCGATCCGCTATACGGAGCGCCTGGCAGAGGCTGGCATCGAGCCGTCGGTGGGCAGTGTGGGTGACTCGTACGACAACGCCCTGGCCGAGACGATCAATGGCTTGTACAAGGCGGAGGTGATTCATCGCCAGTCCTGGAAGAACCGCGAGGCCGTGGAGCTGGCCACGCTGACCTGGGTGGACTGGTACAACCATCGTCGACTGCTGGAACCGATCGGCAACATCCCGCCGGCGGAAGCTGAAGCGACGTATTATCGACAACTCGACGAGTCAGCCTTGGCGGCATGACTCACACCAAAGAGCCTCCGAGATTCCCGGGGCGGTTCAACCCCGTCATCTGTGCACAATAGACAAATCGTCACGCGCGCCCTAAGGTTCCCGACTTGAGCACAACCCGGCATTGAGCCATTCCCATGAGCAAATACAACCAGATCTACAGCGATCTGCTTGCCAGCATCACTACCAAACGTCTGGAGCGCGGTGCCCGTCTGCCCTCCGAAACCGAGTTGATGGACAGCTACCAGACCAGCCGCGGCACCGTGCGCAAGGCCATCGAACAATTGCAGGAGCGCGGCTTCGCACAAAAAGTCCATGGCAAAGGCACCTTCGTGCTGTCGTCCCCCCCGATCGAATTCCAGCTCGGCGGCATCGTCAGCTTCCAGGAAGCCTACCCACGGCTGGGCGACGACGTCAGCACCGAAGTGGTGGAGTTCAGCCAGATACCGCTCGAAGGCGCCCTGCTCGAACACCTCAAAGCCGAAGAAGGCAGCCTGATCACGCGGATCAAGCGGGTACGTCGAATCGACGGCAAACGGGTCATCCTCGACATCAACCACTTCGTCGCCGAGTTGGTTCCGGGACTTGATCGCGAAATCGCCGAACACTCGATCTATGCCTTCATCGAACAGGTGCTGCAGCTACAGATCAGCTACGCACAACGAACCATCGAAGCCGTCCCGCGAAGCAAGGACGACCAGCAGCACCTGGACCTTGAGGGCCAAAGCCATGTGATCGTGGTCAGTAACCAGACTTTTCTGCAGGATGGGCGGCAGTTCGAGTACACCGAGTCGCGGCACACCCTGGACAAGTTCTATTTCTCGGATGTGGCTAGGCGCTGAAACGCCGAGAAACCAGACACAGGCAGGTCAAAACCGCCGGAGAGCACCACAGGTGCCTTCGACGTTTTACGAGAGTCGATCTTTAGATCCCACAACCACTTGATGATCAATCGAATTGAATCGTCCCTAGAGCCTGTTATTAACCACTGCTTTGGTTATCGTTTGCAGTTATGCAGACGATAACCCGAAAACCCTACCCCACCGATGTCAGCGATGAGGAGTGGGCCTTCGTGGCCCCCTATCTGGCGCTGATGCCCGAATCCTCCGCCCATCGCGTCCACAGCTTGCGCGAGGTCTTCAATGCCCTGCGCTACATCGCCCGCGGCGGTCTGCTCTGGCGGCAGATGCCGCATGATCTGCCGCCCTGGCAGGTGGTGTATCAGCAGACCCGACGCTGGATCGAGGCCGGCGTCTTCGAAGAACTGCTGCATGATTTGCGCGAGTTGATCCGGGTGGCCAACAAGCGCAAGGCCCAGCCCAGCGCCGTGATCCTCGACAGCCGCACCCTGCAATCGACGCCGGAAAGCGGCGCACGGGCCGGCTATGACGGGGCCAAACGCCGCAAGGGCTCGAAGGTGCATATGGCCGTGGATACGCTGGGGCAACTGCTCGCCCTGCAGGTGACGCCCGCCAACGAACAGGACCGCGCCCAGGTGGCAGCCCTTGCTGAACAGGTGCAGCGGGTGACGGGGGAGTCGGTGGAGATTGCCTTCGTCGATCAGGGCTACAGTGGCGAGTCGGCGGCCCGACAGGCAGAGGCGCATGGCATCCGGCTGGAAGTGATCAAACACACGCAAGCGAAGAAAGGCTTCGTCCTGCTACCCCGTCGCTGGGTGGTCGAGCGCAGCTTCGGCTGGATGGCCCGCTTCAGACGGCTGAGTCGGGACTACGAGCGGCTGGCCTCGACGCTGGCAGGCTTTCACTTCATAGCCTTTGTTTGCCTGATGTTGCCGACTGCTCTCAAGGCCTTGGCAGCACCAGACTGATCAAGAAACGAACGGGTTAATAACAGGCTCTAGTGGAATGACGGCCTGGATCTGGTGTCCCTTCAGCCATGCGAGAAGCCGGTTGGCATCATAGTCTTTGTCCGCTAGCACTGCCGACGTAGCGATCCCCGCCATGAGAGGGATTGCCTGGGTGATATCGGCCGCCTGGCCTGGCATCAGGATAAAACGAATCGACAACCCCAACGCATCGGTCAGCACATGGATCTTGCTACCAAAGCCCCCTCGCGAACGCCCCAGCGCCTCCTGGGCGGCTGTGCTTTGACCGCCCCGGCTGCACAGGCATGGGCACGAACGATGGAACTGTCGATACAGACGTGCTGAAGGCCGGCGTTCCGGATCAATACCGAGTGAAGCCGGTCCCAGACGCCGAGTCGACCCCAGCGGGCAAAGCGCTTGAAAACACTGTTCCATGAGCCGAAGCAGCGAGGCAGCATCCGCCATTGAGCGCCGCTGCGCAGTATCCAGAGCCCCCCTCGACAAAGCGGCGACAGCCGAGGGTACGTACGGGTCAGCCGAATGCCCTTCGTGGTGCTCGGCAGGCTTGGGGTTGGTATCGCTCAGACGGCTTCTGTCAGTCATGGCAAAAGCCACAGTTTCAACGATGGGCTTACGTCAACGGAACCTAACATGCTGCTCCGGCATTGCCATTGGGCTCGCGGCAGCAGGTACAAACTCAAGGTATCGCGGGCTAAGGAAATCCCAAGCTGGCGCTTGGTGGCCCGCCGGCGAGATCGTGGGCGTTTGATTTGAAGCGTTGATTGATGGCCAGGTTGGGATTTTCCCGGCTATTGGCATCCTGAATGCGCCACTACCAGGAGGTCACCCGATGAACCCCAATCAACTCCACACCTACCTGAAACTCTACTCGCTGGCCGGCCCGGTGCTGGAATCGCTCAAGGACCCAACGGCCGATGCCTTCATCTGGAAGCGCCAGCGCAAAGCAGTGGCCATGCTGGTCGACCTCGGCACTGAGATCACCGTCGCCGATGGTGCGTTGTCGTTCGCAGGCTATGTCTGCAAGCTGCTCGCTCCCTACCGAGTCGAGGCGGAAAATATCTGCTGGATTTATCGGGATGCCTAACAGCAGTGGGGGAGCTTCGAGTTGTGCGATCGTGCTGTGGTCTTCGGCCAGGTCCCCCGCCAGAGCCAATATGGAGCAATCGATTTCGCCCTGGATTTCCTTGGGCACAAAGGTACTGCTCCGCTCGATCTGGTCGAGTTCACCAAGAGAACACGGGAGCAGCGGCTCGCCGACGCGATCCAGCACTGGCACCGTGCCGTGAGCCTGATGGGGTCGGTGTCGTGATTATGTATTGATCGCTGGCGCCCTCCGGGAGGGGAGTCAGCCTTGGATGGGAAGGCTCGCTTTCACGTCTGCGAGAAGACGCTTTCCTGTCCGGTTATACTCGCGGGCCGAATTCCAACCTGGATTGAATAATGAACAAAGCTGAGCTGATCGCCGCCGTTGCTGCCTCTGCGGATCTGCCAAAAACGACTGCCACCGCGGTAGTGGACGCCTTCACCGCTGCTATCACCAGCACCTTGCAACAGGGCGAGAATGTCGCCCTGGTTGGTTTCGGCACCTTCGAGGTGAAGGAGCGCGCCGCCCGCGAAGGTCGTAACCCGCAGACCGGGGCCGCGATCCAGATCGCTGCCGCCAAGCTGCCGGGCTTCAAGCCAGGCAAGGGCCTGAAAGACGCCCTGAACTGACTCCCTGCCGGCATAACCCTGCATTGAGTGCTGGCGCCCAACCGGGGACATCCATCCCTGGATGGGAAGGGCGGGCTTGAACAGAAAGGGCCAGGCGGGCGAGAAAGGTCGGTTACCACTCTGGCTGCGACCCCATGATATTGAAGTGTTGAAGCGCTCACGCGTTGAAGTAATGAAGCATTGAAGCCAATGCGTATTGAAGCATGCATGTGGCCCGATAAACCGAGCCGATATTTTTCGGCTCGATTCGGTAGGGGGCGAGCACCGGTGCACCATTGGCTCCGGACTGACGTGGAAACAAGGGTGAGGCCGGAAAACGGCGGCAGAACGCCCTCTTATGGCTCCGGTGCCACGTCGGCTCCAGTGGAGGGGCGGAAGATTTCCTTGAACACCAGCAGCAGATCCAAGGCAAGGGCCAGGCCAATGGCGCCCATGGCGACGGAAAACAGCAGCGCGTACTGGCCGTGGCTGGCGGAGAACAGCGCCGAATAGGCGTAGCCGGCCAGGGCCTGGAAGCTCGCGAAGGACACGGTGGCACGGCTCCAGGTGGCGTTCTGCCGGTGGTGGTCGGCAACCAGCTGATGTACGCGGGCCAGCGCCAGCGGCACGATGCCGGGCGGAAACGACCCTATCACCAGCGCCGCGACGGCCAGCAGGCGCAGGTCGGCGACCGTCGCCAGTACCGCGAGAGCACCGGCCTGGGCCAGCAGCACCAGGCGGATCGCCGAGCGCGCGCCCCAGTGGTCGGCCAGGAAACCATATACCACCGGCCCGGCGATGGCGCCCACCCCGTACAGCGTCCAGATCAGCGCGCCGCTGTGGCTGCCGGCGCCGAGGCCGCGGCTGACGTAATCGACCAGGAACATCATCGGCGCCACCAGGCCGGCGGCCATCAGGGCGTACTGGGCGAACAGCACGTAGAGGCCCGCCGAGCCACGCACGTCGGCGGCGCTCGAGCTGGCCGGCGCATGCGGGCTCTCCTGAGGCCAGCCGAACCAACTGGTGGCGGTCAGCAGCAGCGCCACCCCGCCCAGACCCAGCCAGGCCTGCGACAGGCCGAAGGAGAGCAGGAACGGCACCAGGCTGCCCGAGCCGGCGATGCCCAGGCCGACGCCGAGGAAGATCGCGCCGCTGGCCAGGCCGCGACGGTTCGGCGCGACATGCGGCAGGATGGCGCTTGCCGCGAGCACCATGATCACTCCGCCGGCGATGCCGGACAGCAGCCGCCAGCCGAAAAACCAGGCCATGGACAGCGGTACGGTGCAGGCGAAGAACGACAGGGCCACCAGTACCATCATGGCGCGCAGCACCCCGGTGCTCGACCCGCGGGCGGCGAGCGGCCGTCCTCCCAGCGCTCCGATGAGGTAGCCGGCGAGATTGGCCGCCCCCAGGTAGACCACTGCCGACGGGGAGAACCAGTGCGCGTCGATCAGCGCGGACACCAGGGGGGTGTAGGCGAAGCGGGCGAGGCCGATGCCGACCAGGCTGGCGCACAGGCCGGCCCAGATCGGTAGCCATGGGGAGGTGCGGTTGGCCGTGAGGCTGGAGCATTCGGCATTCATGATGACCCCTTGCGTCTGTCGAGAAGCGCCGTTCGGTAGCGATGGGGGGAATCATAGAAGCGCTGAGCAGTGAAATAATGCAGCGAGTTTCATTCGTACAGATGCAGATTTGCATCACAGGGGGATCGACATGAATTGGGACGATACGCGGATCTTTCTCGCCCTGTGCCGCGAGCAGACCTTGCGGGGCGCGGCCCGGGCGCTGGGCGTCGACCAGGCCACCGTCGGGCGCCGTCTGGCCTCCCTGGAGCACGCTTTGGGTGCCACCCTGTTCCTGCGCACCTCCGGCGGTTACAGCCTGACGGCCGCTGGCGAAGTGGCGATGGCCGCAGCGCTGAACATGGAGTCCTCGGCCGCCGAGCTGCAACGACAGATCCTCGGCATGGATGACCGCATGAGCGGCGTGGTGCGGGTCACCACCACCGACTCGTTCGCCATCGATGTCGTCATCCCGGCGATCGCCCGCCTGCACCAGGCGCAGCCCGGCATCGAGGTGCAACTGCAGGCCTCGACCCAGATGCTCAACCTGAGCAAGCGCGAAGCGGACATCGCGGTGCGCACCCTCAAGCCGGAGAATCCCGATCTGATCGTGCGCCGCGTCGCGCGCTGGAGCAGTGCCATCTTCGCCTCGGCGGACTACGTGCAAGCCCGCGGTGTGCCCGAGCCCGGCACGGCGTTCGCCGGGCATGACCTGGTGCTCTATCAGCCGTATCTGGACAGCGGCAAGGAGGTGACGCTGGGGTCCGAACCGATCACCCATGGCCGCATCGCCATGACCTGCACCTCCGGCTTGCTGGTACGCCGCGCGCTGGTCAACGGCCTGGGCATCGGCGAGATCCCGCTACCGTTCGGCGCGGCCGACGGCCTGGTGCGTCTGTGGCCCGCACGCGCATGCCCGCCCTATGACATCTGGCTGGTGACCCACAAGGACGTGCGCCATACCGCCAGGGTCCGTGCGGTCATCGACATCATCGCCAAAGCATTCGCTGCAGTATCCGGCTGAGCCTTCGTCACCCGGCTGCCAGCTATACCGGATCGAGGCAGAAAATATCGGCTGGCTTTGCGTGAGTGCTCGGTTGCTTCAATACGCATTAACTTCAACACTTCAGCGCTTGACATCCTCCCCTCCCTCTCGCTGACGCTCGCCGCCCAAGGGCGGAAAGGAAGGGGATTCTCACTACTGGACGGCCATGCCCGGCCGCGAGAATGTTCCTGGCCGCGTTCACATCGCGGTCGTGAGTGACACCACACTCACTGCAAGTCCACTCCCTTACTCCAAGTCCTGCGATACCTTTCGGCCTCGAATCGGGCAGACAGCCACAATTCGAACAGGCTTGGGAGGCCCCCCCTTTCAAGGTCTTTTGCCTTTCGAGGCCTTGATGAGGCGGTCGGTGGAGACATGGGCGCGAGCCGTCGCTGGGCTGAGCAGGGTCATCGGCGCCTCGGTCGGTTTCGTTTCGAGCGTTCAGCTTACCTGGCCGCGCTATTGCGACAGAACCCGTCATGGCATGTTCTCCAGGGAAGCCGCTTGATGAGCCGGCTTCGCGGCTGGTGCCCGGGACAGTAGGACAATGCCCACGGCGATCATCACACCACCCAGCAATTCGTGGGTGGAGAGCATTTCGCCCCCGGTGGCAAAGGCGATGAGTGCAGCAAAGAAGGGACACAGGAACAGGAAGCCACTGGTGCGGACAGCACCACCCGCATGCAACGCAGCGAACCACAACCCCATGGCGCCCGTCGAGGCGGGAATGGCCAGCCACAGGAAGGCGGCCGCCGTATCAGTTGGCAAGACGAACGGCTCGCCACGCCAAGCTGCCAGCAGAGTAAGTGCGGCCGCGCCGATGAGCATTTGCCAGAACGCCAGCGTCCAGGTGTCGATGGCCAAGCGAAAGCGCTTGCAGGCCAACGTGGCGAACGCCCAGCAGGCCGAACCCGCCATGACCAGTACTTCCCCATGGCCGATGGCGCCGCTCATCACCGACTGCACACCGATGCAGACCACCACGCCCGCAAAGGCCAGCAGCAGGCCCAGCCAGGTTTGGGGGCGCACCCGCTCCTTGAGCAGAATGCCGGCCAGCAACGCCACCAGCAGTGGATTACTGGCCATCAGGATCGCCGCTTTGGAGGCAGTGGTCTGCGTCAGACCCGTCGTCAAGAACGCCATGACGCCTGCCGTCTGCAGGAGGCCGATGACAGCCAGCCGCAGCCAGGGCATGGCGGTGATCGGAACCGCGATGCCGGCAGCTACACGGTTGCGGTGCCGCAACCACAGCCAAGGCAGCAGCGATAGGGCCGCTACGAAAAAACGTAGCGTGGCCAACCACACGGGGGGGAGCTCGGTCAGGACGACCTTGCTGGCGACAAAGGACGAGCCTTGCAGAAAGGTGGAGCAGAGTATCAGCAGGAGATAGCGGCGTTGCGCTACACGCGGATCCATGAAGTCAGGTCCTATTGGAATGGTGGTAGGCGGTATGCCGCCGAATCACCAGATAGTGTGTTTCCCTGCAGCTCATCGAGCTTCGCTCGGAAAGACAATAATTACGCCGAACAGGACAAAGGCGTTACCAGCCTGCCTATGGGAAGTAGCGGCTGGGCGACTCCCCCAACAGCCGCTTGAACATGGAGGAAAATGCGCCTGGCGTGTCGTAGCCCATCTCCAGCGCCACGACCGTCACGGGGTCGCCGGCGGCTAGGCGTGGTAGCGCTGCCATGACGCGCGCCTGCTGCCGCCATACCCGAAACGGCACGCCAAGTTCAGCCGTAAACAGGCGCGACAGGGTGCGCGCCGTTGCGCCATGTTGACTGGCCCAGTCGTCCAAGGTGCGGTTGTCCTGCGGGTGGGCCAGGATTGCTTCGCAGATCGCTGCCAACCGCCTATCCCGGCCCGTGGGCAAATGCAGCCTCTGTTCCGGCGACCAAGTGATTTCCTCCAGGATCAGACCCAGGATGCGGCTATCCCGGCTGTCCTCGGGGTAGTCAAGGGCAATCGCGGCTGCTCGCAGGACGAGTTCCCGCAGCAAGTTCGAAACCTGTACCGCGCTGGGTTGTTCAGGTGCATCGGCGGGACACCGATTCACTCGAACATATGCCGTGCGCAATGCCACCGGGCTGCTTCGTGTGCGCATGGCGTGGGCGATCCCTGCGGGCATCCACAAGGCGCGTTGCGGCGGCACCAGCCACAGGCCGCTGTCCGTGCGAACTTCCATGATCCCGGAAACTGCGTAGATGAGCTGCCCACAAGCATGGGTGTGCCGCGGCACGACATGTCCCGCTGGATAGTCCTTCGCCATGACCACGATGGGGCGATCTGCACTTTCGTAGTCGCGCCTATCTATACTTTTTGCCAAAACGGAAATCCACGTATTGCGGTCGTTCAAGGGCCTGCAAGGAGTCGCTGGCTCCTCACGGTGTCTGCTCGAAGCAGCGCTTGTGATACTGATGTAGTTCCGATGAGCAACCAGCTCGCGCACATACTAATCTTTTAAAAAGTAATGTCATGCTGCTGTATATCGGCAGTCCGGGTGGCGGAAAAACGATTTCACCAGCTCCGGCAACTTCTGGATTCTGCGCAGCGCGCCCAGGGCCAACTTCTTCATTTCCTCCCGGTTCTGCACAAGACGCCTGGACACACTGCGCTTGACGTGCCCCCAGACCTGCTCGTCCGGGTTCAGCTGTGGCGAGTACGGGGGCAGATAGAAGAGTTTCAGGCGCCCCGCCTGTTCTTCGACGAACGCCCTGACCAGCCGGGCCTTGTGCACCGGATGGCCATCGACGATCACGAAGACCGGCTGCTCGGCACCGATCAGCAGGCGCTTGAGAAACTCGCGGAACACGCTGGCCGTCACCGTCCCGTCGTGCAGCATGAAGCGGAACTCGCCGCGCGTCCCGACCGCCGACAGCATGTTCACCGAGAAGCGTCGGCCGGTCACCTCGACCAGCGGCGTTTCCCCCTGCGGTGCCCAGGTCGTGCCGGCATGGTAGTCGGAGCGCAGGCCCGACTCGTCCGCGAAGTAGATCCTTGCCCCCGCTGCACGGGCCTCGGCCCGAATCGCCGGGTAGGTCTCGTTTTCCCACTGGCGCACCAGCGCCGCATCCTGCTGCCAGGCGCGATACAAGGGTTTTTGCGCGGTGAAGCCGAGCAGCTTCATGACTCGGCTCACGGCGGACAGTGACAGCGTCTTGCCGAACTGGCGGCGGATCAGTTCGGCAATCAGCGAGAGGGTCCACAGGCCGAATTCGAAGCGGTATTGCAGCGGCGAGTGGTCCCGAACGGCCTGTGCCAGCCAGCGCATTTCCTCGGCAGTGATCCTGGGCGGACGTCCGGGAACCGGCTTGGCGAGCAGGGCGTTCTGTCCGCCATTGGCAAAGTCGGACAGCCAGCGAAAGACGCTGCGGATATTGACGCCGAAGGCGGCCGCCACGCTTTGGACGGTCTGCCCTTCGCGAACGGCCTTGATCGCCTGTTGACGCATGACCTGGAGGGAGTGGTGGTCGATTGCCCGACCATCGGAGTTTCGTTTGCATTTCATCGGGGTATTGTCTCTCAATATGACAATACTTTCGATAGACTTAGTAGTTCGGCAGGCCGAGCCACCCGGTGGAGCCAAGCTCCGAGTGCTGTGCAAGTGGCAAGGTCTTGTCGCGCAGCTCCTGGCCGAAGCTGCGCAGCTTTGTCGACCAGGTCGTCCTGGCGTTCGGGCCTGACAGAGCATAATCTTACTGTGTCACTAAATTGAGCTATCGTCAGTAGATCTTCGGCAGTTCGAAGGAGACCGACGATGGACTCGATGATCCGGTTCGACGAATACCTGGCGCATCTGGCGGCCGGCCTGGGACATGCCGACCGGGAAGCCGGGCTGCGCGGCTATTGCTCAGGCCTGATGCTGCCCTTGGCGCGCAAGAGCGTGGAGCCCATGGCGGCACACCTCGACCCCCTGCATGCCAGTGCCCGGCACCAGGCGTTGCATCATTTCGTGGCCAAGGCCGACTGGTCGGATACCGAAATGCTGCGCCGTGTGGCCCGGTGGGTCCTGCCGACAATGGATCTGTCCGCTGGCAGCTATTGGCTCGTGGACGACACCGGTTTCCCGAAGAAGGGACGGCACTCGGTGGGCGTGGCACGCCAGTACTGCGGGGTGCTGGGCAAGCAGGACAACTGCCAGGTGGCGGTCAGCGTCTCGTTGGCGTGCGAACAGGCCAGCCTGCCGGTAGCCTGGCGCTTGTACCTGCCCCGGGAGTGGGCCGAAGATGCCGGGCGGCGCCGCCAGGCCGGCGTACCCGAGGACGTCCGCTTTGCCACCAAGCCCCAGATAGCGCTTTCGCAGTTGCAGGCGTTGCTCGAAGCCGGGGAACCCCATCATTGGGTGGTGGCCGATGCCGGTTACGGCGTGGACAGCGCTTTTCGCCAGGGGTTGACGGCCATGGGGCTGCCCTATGTGGTTGGGATAACCTCGGTCGTGCGGGTATGGCCGCCCGGCCAGCAGCCGCTGCCGCCCAAGCCCTGGACGGGCAAGGGGCGCCCACCGGTAGCCACGCGGCGCTCGCCGGAGCATCGACCACTGTCGGTGAAGAAGCTGGCCCTGTCGCTGCCGCCCGAGCTCTTTACGGAACTCACCTGGCGCCAGGGAACCAACGAACCACTGAGCGGGCGTTTCGCTGCAGTACGGGTACGCCCTGCCGGCAGCGTGTCGGCAAAACAGCGGCTGCACCCGCAGCAATGGCTGCTGATCGAATGGCCCCTCACGCAGGCCGAGCCGACCCGTTACTGGTTGTCCACGCTCGAGGAGGACACGCCGCTATCGGAACTGGTGCGCATCGCCCACCTGCGTTGGCGTATCGAGCGCGACTATCAGGATCTCAAGCAGGACCTGGGGCTGGGACATTACGAGGGACGCGGTTGGCGGGGATTCCACCACCATGCCAGCCTGAGCATCGCCGCCTACGGTTTTCTGCTCGGGCAGCGCCTGCGCCGTGAGGCCCTGTCCGGACCGGATGGCCAAGGAAAAAAAAACCTCATGGGGTGCACGGTACCTGCGCTTCCCGCGGATTACCGCCCCCGCGGTCGGCCAGCGCGCACAGCGGCATGTGGCGGACTCGATCACGACGCTGCGTCATCAACTGGGTGTCTACCTGATGCTTGAGTATTGCCGGGACCTGTACGGCGGTTTGGGCTATCCACGTTTATGACACAGTAAGACTAGGAGATGGCGCAGGCCGGGGGAATAGTCAGCGGTGACGATGCTCGTCTTCCACGTGCAAGATGAAGGTGCCGCGATCGCGGAACCGCTATGACTTGGCGTTCCTTATGTTCTGGATACTTAACCGCTTCAGCGGCTTGAATCGGACTGGCGACGATTAGTGAGATGTAGTGCATAAATGAGGGCCCAATCTTCATGAATAGGGGACTCCCTCTCTGGTTATTGCTTTGTGAAACACTGTGTCACGCGCTGCCGCCGCAGCGGCAGCGCGTTTTTCAGGCGGATATCTGACCTGCTTGCTCTAGCAAGCGACGGGCGCGGCCGAGTACCGGCGCATCGACCATCTCTCCGTCTACCACGAATACCCCGCTGCCGTTACCGACGCTCAACACGCGCTGCGCCCAGTCCAACTCGCTGGCACTTGGCATCAGAGTCGCGTGTACTACCTGCACTTGTACGGGATGGATGCATAGCAGACCGCCGAAGCCCATATCGCGGGCGTCGCGAGCGGCTTGTCGAAGTCCGTCAAGATCTTGGATAGACGGAAACACACTGTCCAAGGGGGGAGCCAGCCCGGCATCACGGCTGGCCAGCAGAATAGCGTAGCGCGCCTGGTCGAGCAGGCGACCGGCAGCAGCGCTACCGTTGGCCAAGCCGATGTCCAGACCGAGGTCGAGGGCACCGAAAGACAACCGCTCGATCCCCTTGACGGCTGCGATTTCCGGCAGCGCGAGCAAGCCGCGCACGCTCTCTATGATTGGCCAGATCGGCTTGCCAGTGACTGCAGCTCGCACCACTTGCTCAGCGCTTTCTGCCTTCGGTAGCAGTACGCCACAGACCCCCGGCTGGCGAGCACAGAGTTCGAGGTCGGCCGCGTGGCCGGGATGCCCGGCAGCGTTTACCCGTACCAGTAGCCGTGCCTCGGGATGGGCGGCGAGGAAGGCAGCCAGGTTGGCCCGTGCCTGTTCTTTGAGCGTCTCCTCGACGGCATCTTCAAGGTCGACGATAACCGCATCGGCACCGCTGACCAGCGCTTTGGGAATGCGCTCGGGATAACTGGCGGGGACGAATAGGGCACTGCGAATGATCGCTTGGTTCATATGCGCATCTCCCCTCAGATCACGCTGGCGTCGCGCAGGCGGGCGACCTCGGCCGGGGCGTAGCCTAGTTCGCCGAGCAGCGCCTCGCTGTGCTCGCCCAGCGCCGGGATCGGCGCCATGCGCGGGGTGAAGGCGCTGTTGCGCCCAGGCGGCAGCAGGGCGGGCAGCACGCCGCTCGGGCTGCCGACCTCGCTCCAGC
The DNA here is from genome assembly GCF_002220155.1 of Azotobacter chroococcum. NCBI lineage: Bacteria > Pseudomonadati > Pseudomonadota > Gammaproteobacteria > Pseudomonadales > Pseudomonadaceae > Azotobacter > Azotobacter chroococcum. The sequence goes on from NZ_CP011836.1 coordinate 266,771, forward strand.
GCTGGCGCGCCTGGAGCTGCGGATGCTCCCAGACACCCTGCATGTCGTTGACCCGGGCGTTGGCGATGGGTGCGGCCTCCAGCCGGGCGATGACCTCTTCGGTGCTCAGCGCGGCAAAACAGTCGAGGATGATCGCGCGCAGCATCTCGCGCTGAGCCGAACGCTTGGAGTTACCGTCGAAGCGTTCGTCGTCCGCCAGCTCCGGGCGCCTAAGCACCTTGTCGCAGAACAGCCGCCACTCGCGCTCGTTCTGCAGGCCGAGCATCACGGTGCCACCGTCACCCACCGGAAATGGGCCGTAGGGGTAGATGGTGGCGTGCGCCGCCCCGGCACGCGGCGGCGGCGTGGCACCGTCGAAGGCGTAGTACAACGGATAGCCCATCCACTCCACCAGGCTTTCCAGCATCGACAGGTCGATGTGGCTGCCCTCGCCTGTTCTTTCGCGCAGTAGCAGGGCGGAGAGGATGTTGCTATAGGCGTACATGCCAGCGGCGATGTCGGCGATCGAGCAGCCGGCCTTGGCCATCTCGTCGTCACCGGCCCCACCGGTGATCGACAGGAAGCCGCCCTCGCTCTGGATCAGCAGGTCGTAGGCCTTCTTGTCCTGGTAGGGGCCGCCCTCGCCGTAGCCGGAGATGTCGCAAACGATCAGCCGCGGAAAGTGTTCGTGCAACGCCTCGAAGGACAGCCCCAGACGTGCCGCGGCGCCCGGCGCGAGGTTCTGCACCAGCACGTCGGCCTTGCCCAGCAGGGCGTCGAGGATCTCCCCGGCCTCGTTCTGCTTGAGGTCGAGGCTCAGGCTTTCCTTGGAGCGGTTGGTCCACACGAAGTGCGAGGCCAGGCCCTTGACCCGCTCGTCGTAGCCACGGGCAAAGTCGCCGGTGCCGGGGCGTTCGATCTTGATCACCCGTGCGCCGAGGTCGGCTAGCTGGCGGGTGCAGAAGGGCGCGGCGATGGCGTGTTCGAGACTGACCACAGTGATGCCGTCGAGCGGGCGGGACGATGGTGCGGTTGTCATAGCGGATTCCTCAAGAGGCGAGCGGCAGCGAGCGGGTGCTCGGCCGCACAGGACAGGATCGGGTTGGTGGAGAGCGGCGCCCATGTCGAGCGCCGCGACATCGCAGGGCTCCCGCAGGAGCCGGCCCTCAGTCGAAGTAGACCTCGCCCTTCTGGGCGATACCGTTGGCGTTGCCGGCCCAGAGCTCGGCGTGCCCCGGCGCGACGATACGCCCGCCGATCTCGAAGGCGTCCGGCGCGATCAGCGGGCGCAGGCCGCGATAGGCGAAGCGCCGTAGGCGCGCAGCAGGATTGGCACGGCAGAAGGCGCCCAGCACCAGGGTGGCGATCAGCGGACCGTGCACCACCAGACCGGCATAGCCCTCGGTGCCGGTCACGTAGGGCCAGTCGTAGTGAATGCGATGGCCGTTGAAGGTCACCGCCGAATAGCGGAACAGCAAGGTGGAGGTCGGCTCGACCGCCTCGCGCCAGTCACCCGGCGGCACCGCCTCGTCGTTGCGGGTCTTCGGCGGGCTGGGCTCGCGATAAACGATGTCCTGCTCCTCACGCACGGCTAGGCGGCCGTCCTGCAGGTAGTCATGACGCACGGTGACGAACAACAGGGCGCCAGTCTTGCCGACCTTCTCCTCGACCTGGGCGATGGTCGACACGCAGGTGGCCTCGCTGCCAACCCGCAGCGGCGCAAAGAACTCGAAGCGGCCGCCGGCCCACATGCGGTTGCGGTTGTCCGCTGGCGGCAAGAAGCCGCCGCGTGCCGGATGGCCGTCCGTACCGAGGCCAACTTCGGGCAGCGGCTCTTGGAAGAACGCCCACTGCCACAAGGGCGGTAGCGGCTCGCCACTGGCTGGCGTCTGTGTGCCGAGGGTTGCGGCGATGCGTTTGACCAGATTGAGGCTCAACTGGTCATGGATCTCTTCACTGCGGCCGATCCAGGTAGAAAGGTCGATCTGACTCATGGGTAGTACTCCGTAGAGATGTCGCTTTTTGTATGCACGATCGCCAGCGATGGCAGATCTGGAATCCGAGTTTCTGTATGGATGCGTTCTGATTGACTTAACGCCGAGTGGCCTCTGACCCGTTCTGTCTGGTGTTCCGGGTAAGCTCGGTCTCATTGGTCGGTGCCGGTGAGTGGCGGTCGCGCCTCAGGGCGATCGGCCCCATCCGTGAGCGATCCAGCTCGCCTTCCCAGGCGGCCACCACCACTCCCGCCACCGCATTGCCGATGAAGTTGGTCAGTCCTCGGCATTCGGCCATGAAGCGGTCTACGCCCAGGATCAGCACCATGGCTTCGACCGGCACCGTCGGCACTGTGGCCAGGCTTGCGGCCAAGGCCACGAAACCGGCGCCGACCACCGCGGCCGCTCCCTTGGAGGTGAGCATCGTCACCACCAGCAGGGTCAGTTGCTGTTCCAGGGTCAGCGGAATGTTGCAGGCCTGGGCCAGGAACAGCACCGCCAGGGTCATGTAGATGTTGGTGCCGTCCAGGTTGAAGGTGTAGCCGGTGGGTACCACGATGCCGACCACGCCTTTCGAACAACCGACGTCTTCCAGTTTTTTCATCAGTTGCGGCAGTGCCGACTCCGAGGAGCTGGTGCCCAGTACGATCAGCAATTCGGCCTTGAGGTAACCCAATAGACGGAAGATGCTGAACCCGGCCTGCCGGGCAATGCTGCCGAGCACACAGGCGACGAAGAGGAAGGCGGTGAAGTAGAAGGTGCCGATCAACTTGAGCAGAGGCACCAGCGAACCCAGGCCGTACTTGCCGACGGTGAAGGCGATGGCTCCCAGCGCACCGAGCGGTGCCACCCGGCTGATCATGCCGACAATGCGGAAAAATACTTCGGACGCCTGATTGATCAGCTCGATCAGTGGTCGGGCAGGTTCGCCGATCAGCAGCAGGGCGATACCGAACAACACCGAGACCATCAGGATCGGCAGGACCTCGCCCTTGGCGAAAGCATCGAAGAAGGTACTGGGTATCGTGTGCATCAGGAAGCCAACGAACCCTTCACCATGCGCTGCCTGGTTGACATAGCCAGAGATAGCGCTGGCATCCAGGCTATGCACGTCGACGTTGAAGCCCTCGCCGGGACGCAGCAGGTGTGCCGCCAACAGGCCGATAAACAATGCCACAGTGGAAACCAGCTCGAAGTACAGCAGGGCCTTGCCGCCGACCCGGCCGACCCGCTTGACGTCCTGCATGCTGGTGATGCCGGAAACCAGGGTACAGAAGATGATCGGGCCGATGATCATCTTGATCAGCTTGATGAAAGCATCGCCCAGCGGCTTGAGTTCGATACCGGTTTGTGGCCAGAAGTAGCCAATCGCAACACCCAGCACGATGGCGATTACTACCTGAATGTAAAGGGTGCGCCCTAACTTCTTGATTGTCATTGTTATTGCCCTGGTGGTGCCGCGCTTGCGGCGGAAAAAAGCCTCCACGGCGCGCAGCCTGACGGCGGCGCACGGGAATCCTGTTGTGTGAGGGAAGAAGATCGAGCTCAGTGAGCCCGCGGCTCGTCGGGGAGCGACGTTCCTTCTGCGGCGCTAAGGACGCGGCGGTGCGACTAGTTCACGAACGCCGGCCAAGAGCGTGCGTATGTCTGAGGTACAGGCTGTCGGCGAGGAAGAATCGAGGTGTTTCATCGGCAATTTTCCGTGCTTTGTTGTTGTTGATTGCATGATTGCCAAGCGGGGGGCGATCTGTGAATCTGGATTTCCGGAAGGAGGCGTTCGGATTTGCTTAACGCCATACAGAGAACACCACCATGCATTTCGATCTGGCCGACCTACGCCTGTTTGCGCATATAGCTGAGTCACCCAGCCTGACCCAGGGCGCGCGCAAGGCGTTCATCTCCCCGGCAGCGGCCAGCACGCGGATCAAGCATCTGGAAGAGGAACTCGGTAGCCGTCTGCTCTACCGCGACAGCCGCGGCGTCGAGTTGACGCCTGCTGGCAATCTGCTGTTGCAACATGCGCGAAGAATTCTGCGCCAGGTGGAGTACATGAAGAGCGAGTTCACCGACTACGGCAGCGAGGCTGCTGGACATGTGCGTATCTTCGCCAATACCACGGCAGTCACTGAATTCCTTCCGGAAATCCTCGCTGGCTACCTCGTCGAACGGCCTGGGGTGACGGTCGATCTGCAGGAGCGACGTCTAGCCCGCGACATCGTGCGCGGAGTACTGGACGGCTCGACCGACCTTGGGATCATCGCTGGCCCAGTGCAGACCCAAGGTCTGCAGGTGCTGCGCTTCAGCACCGACCGCCTGGTGTTGGCCACTCCACGCGACCATCCGCTGTCCCGGCGCGGCAGTGTCAAGCTGGCCGACACCTTGGAGTACCCACACATCGGCCTGCATGAAGGCGCCACCCTACAGTACTTCCTGCGCGAGAAGGTCGAACTACTTGGCAACAGCTTCAGCCTACGTATTCAGGTCTATGGCTTCGAGGCCATGTGCCGGATGATCGAGGCAGGAGTGGGCATCGGCATCCTCCCGGAGTCCGCGGCGCTGCGCCACCAGCGCACTATGCAACTGGCGGTGGTCGAGTTGGATGAACCCTGGGTGCTGCGCGAGCGCAGCATTCTCGTGCGTGATCTAGAGGCGCTGCCGAGTTTCATCCGCACCCTCGTGAACGTGATCCTGGAGAAGCCGTTGGCGGCTCCATAACGGTGCCGCCAGCGAAAATGCCTGGGTAGCTTTACCCCTGCCAACATGCTCGAGTTCGTCCCTGGGATCATGGAGCACTCAGCGCCAGTATTAACCCTAACCCTGCAGTACCGGCGAAATCCCTATCGTGCGCCCCGCAGTGGCCCGCTTAGGTTGCTGCGCCCCGGGCGTAGTCTGGGCGCAAACACGGAGGCGGAAGCGCCCATGACCATCACCCTCGACCAACTCACCCAGGCCGCAGCCAGCGAAAGCCTTGAGGCTGCCTGGCGCCAGGCTGGTTGTAACCGAAGAAGGGGCCGCTGGCGACGTCCTTGTAGAGTTGCGAACGGTCGGCAAGGGAGGCGCCGCGCAGCGCCTGGCACAGGCTCGCCAGAAGCGCATCGGCCAGCAGAGGGACATGCAGTGCCAGGATCGGCAAGACGCACAGTTCCTCGAGGATCAGCTCCATAGCCCGCTCGTCGCGCCCACCGGCGGGATAGTCCTGGCGAATGTCCATCGCGACGATGATCAGGTGGCGCAGCAGGGGCTGGATATCGACCACACGGCAGCCCTGCGGCAGGTCGGCACGGGCTAGCAGATCGACGAACAGGGCTCGCTCCGCACCCTGCCGGCAATCTTCAGGTCGTGCTCGACGCCGGCCGGCACCCAGACGCCCCGGCCTGGCGGTACGATCCAGCTTCCCAGAGAAGTGTTGACCGTGACCACGCCGCTCAAGGCATGGATGAGCTACGCACGGGAGTACCGATGCGGAGCGACACGCTCGCCGTGCCGGTAGTCCCGAGATACGGCGCAAACGGGGCTTGCATAGAGGGAGTCGAACAACATGGTGATGGTGCATCGCTGGCGATGGAGCCCGGGCCAGTATGCCCAGATCGACGGCAAAGCCCCCAAGGCGGTCGCGCTGCCTTCCTTCTCGCCCTAGAGGCATCGTCATCCCCCCTTGCGGAGGCCGGAACCCGGTTCGTCCAATACCTTGCCCCCCGACGGACGCAGTCGCATGCGCCGCAGATAATCGTGAAGGCCTGGCTTTCGCTCCAGCCATACCGAGCTGTCGGGTAGGCGCTGCAAATAGTCGAGCATGGGGGTGAGGATGGCATCAGCCATGCTGTAATCCGCTCCACAGAAGAACGCGCAGTTACCCAACTGCCGCTCTAGAAGCTCCAGTGTCTGGATGACCAAGGGCTCGGAAGCGGCCAAAGCCTCCCGGTCGACAGGTCGTGACGACTGCATGGGCGAAACCAGCAGTAATAAGTAACGGCGGATCAACCGGTCGTCGACGTACAAGGCCAGGGTGGCAGACCACTGGTCCACTTCGACTTTCCGCGCCAGATCCAGAGGCTGAAGAGAGGATTGGGGAAAAGCCTCGTCGAGGTAGCGGCAGATGGCGGTGGTTTCAAAAATGCGCCGTTCCCCATGCAGCAGCACGGGGATCTTGCCGAAGGGATGCAGGGCCAGGTGTTCAGGGCTGCGCAGGGCGATCGTGTGGCCGTCGATCTCGAGGCCATACGTGTAGTCCAGCGACTTCTCCTCGCAATACAGCCGAACGCTGCGGACGAAGGTGCTGAATCCCGGACCGAGTATGTGCAGGCTCATCGGTAACGCCTCCATGGAGTTGAGGCTGTTATACTGACGGGCATGACCTTATGTTCAAGAACATAAACTCGGGCTTTGGCACACTGGCGCCTAGCGCTCGTCCCGAGGAGAAGAACACATGTCTTGGCCCAGTACCCGACGCACAACAACCCGCCAGAAAATTCTGGATAGCGCCGCACGGTTATTCGCGCTGGAGGGCTTCGAACAGGTCAGTATCGACGCGATTATGCAGGATGCCGGACTGACCCGCGGAGCTTTCTATCACCACTTCGCCTCCAAGAAGGAGCTCTACAACGAAGCTCTTCGAAATGCGGCCCGGGCAGGCGGCGCGCTACTCGAGCGGGCCGGCACGGAGGGGTTGCGACAAATGGTGAAGAGCTACCTTCGAATGGGCCATCGGGACGGCAGCCAGATGCACTGCCCCCTAGCCTTCATGGTCAACGATGCAGCTCGACAGGACGAGATCATTCGAGACAGCTATACCCGAATTCTGACGGCATTCGTTGCGCGGCTGGAGAGCAGACTGGCAGCGACAGCGGCGATGACCCCGCGGCAGCGGGCGCTGCAAATCGCCGTGGCCATGATTGGTGGAGTAGCCCTAGCCCGCGCTGTCGACGACGACCGGCTGGCGGAGGAGATCCTCGTGGCCTCCCAAGCCGGGTGCTTGCAGCTCATAGAACCTTGAGATCGCTGGAATCCGTCGAACGCCACCCAGGGCACCGCGGATGCGGATTTTTTTCCGATCCCGAGTGTTCGGGAATAAACCTGACCATTAGCCATGGTGCGCAATTGCAGGAAATTGCGCAGTCAACTTCGACCCGCCTCAAACGGCAGAAGCCATCCAAGAACGGCCGTTCGTCCGAGTTTCAGAAATCCGTTTATTCTTACTGTGTCATAAACGTGGATAGCCCAAACCGCCGTACAGGTCCCGGCAATACTCAAGCATCAGGTAGACACCCAGTTGATGACGCAGCGTCGTGATCGAGTCCGCCACATGCCGCTGTGCGCGCTGGCCGACCGCGGGGGCGGTAATCCGCGGGAAGCGCAGGTACCGTGCACCCCATGAGGTTTTTTTTTCCTTGGCCATCCGGTCCGGACAGGGCCTCACGGCGCAGGCGCTGCCCGAGCAGAAAACCGTAGGCGGCGATGCTCAGGCTGGCATGGTGGTGGAATCCCCGCCAACCGCGTCCCTCGTAATGTCCCAGCCCCAGGTCCTGCTTGAGATCCTGATAGTCGCGCTCGATACGCCAACGCAGGTGGGCGATGCGCACCAGTTCCGATAGCGGCGTGTCCTCCTCGAGCGTGGACAACCAGTAACGGGTCGGCTCGGCCTGCGTGAGGGGCCATTCGATCAGCAGCCATTGCTGCGGGTGCAGCCGCTGTTTTGCCGACACGCTGCCGGCAGGGCGTACCCGTACTGCAGCGAAACGCCCGCTCAGTGGTTCGTTGGTTCCCTGGCGCCAGGTGAGTTCCGTAAAGAGCTCGGGCGGCAGCGACAGGGCCAGCTTCTTCACCGACAGTGGTCGATGCTCCGGCGAGCGCCGCGTGGCTACCGGTGGGCGCCCCTTGCCCGTCCAGGGCTTGGGCGGCAGCGGCTGCTGGCCGGGCGGCCATACCCGCACGACCGAGGTTATCCCAACCACATAGGGCAGCCCCATGGCCGTCAACCCCTGGCGAAAAGCGCTGTCCACGCCGTAACCGGCATCGGCCACCACCCAATGATGGGGTTCCCCGGCTTCGAGCAACGCCTGCAACTGCGAAAGCGCTATCTGGGGCTTGGTGGCAAAGCGGACGTCCTCGGGTACGCCGGCCTGGCGGCGCCGCCCGGCATCTTCGGCCCACTCCCGGGGCAGGTACAAGCGCCAGGCTACCGGCAGGCTGGCCTGTTCGCACGCCAACGAGACGCTGACCGCCACCTGGCAGTTGTCCTGCTTGCCCAGCACCCCGCAGTACTGGCGTGCCACGCCCACCGAGTGCCGTCCCTTCTTCGGGAAACCGGTGTCGTCCACGAGCCAATAGCTGCCAGCGGACAGATCCATTGTCGGCAGGACCCACCGGGCCACACGGCGCAGCATTTCGGTATCCGACCAGTCGGCCTTGGCCACGAAATGATGCAACGCCTGGTGCCGGGCACTGGCATGCAGGGGGTCGAGGTGTGCCGCCATGGGCTCCACGCTCTTGCGCGCCAAGGGCAGCATCAGGCCTGAGCAATAGCCGCGCAGCCCGGCTTCCCGGTCGGCATGTCCCAGGCCGGCCGCCAGATGCGCCAGGTATTCGTCGAACCGGATCATCGAGTCCATCGTCGGTCTCCTTCGAACTGCCGAAGATCTACTGACGATAGCTCAATTTAGTGACACAGTAAGATTAGATCGTGGATGTAGCCCTCGCGGTCGTGATCGGTGGTCCCGAAATCCGAGTAGATATGGCTCAGAATCATCCGTTTCGAGAAGCCTTCCGGGGTGTTGGTTACATGCGAGCGCGAGAGGTTGCGGAAAATGCCATCGACCCGCTCGGCGAGGAATTCCGCCCGCCGGGCCATGAGCCCCTGGATCGTGGCGCGCAGGTTGTCGAGGCTGAACTCGGGCATGTCCAGCTCGGGATTTTTGCCCCGCTGGTAGCCGCGCTGGCGCCAGGCGTTCAAGCACTCATGCCACTGGTTGCGGCGGGCCTGGGGCATGTGCTCCTGCAGGTCGGTCAGGCTGAGCGCCCGGCTCCAGAACGTCGCGGTGAGGTCGTTCAGCGCGCCATCGAGGTTGAATATCTCGTCGAAGGAGCTGGTGTGGCGCAGCATGGCGCTGTGGCCGTACTGGTCCGAGCTGTTGCCGGAGAAGAAATAGCCCATCACGCCGGATACCTTCTCCTCGGTGACGATGCCGTGGACCTCGACGATACGGGCCTTCAGCCGTTGGTACTCGCTGGCCAGCTGGGTGAGGGTGTCGAACTGTATCGGTGCGAAGAACTGATCGACGATATCGCCGAGGATGGGTTGGGAGTTGTTGCGGTCTTGCTCGAAAAGTTGCATGGGACAAACCTCCTGGGAATGTCCCTACACTCTCATCCCTTCGACAAATCCCAAGCCGGCCAATGCAATCCCTGCAACTTGTTGTCGATAGTTGCCGCATCTATTTCCAGGGAAAGTTTATTCCCTGCAATTATCAGTCGATCACCAGAGGCTTGGCCTCGTCCCAATGATCGAGCGGGATGGCTTCGGTGGATATAGCCACCCGCATCCCCAGCGTCGGACTATTGCGCTTGAGCAAGAACGCGGCAGCGCCAGCACACATGGCCTCCGCATCCGAGGAAAAATTCCCCTTCTTGTTCAAGAGCGCATATTCCCTGAAGTGGCGGATTCTTTGACACTGCCGCGTCGAGAAATCGTGCGCCAACAGATCGGCAATCATTTTCTCCAACTCCTTGGGGGGAATTATATTCTGCCGAGTCTTGAGCAGTGGGCATTCGATACAAGGAACTTTCAGGCGGAAGTACGAGGCCAGCATATTATCCCCGGCCCTTTCATCCTCCGCCTGCGGTAGTTCGAGTGCAAACTGCTCGCTCGGGAAATCATTTTTCGCGGTCATGTCGTGCCTCCTGCTTTGGCAACGAAGGTATGCAACACCCCGATGCTGCCCCACGTCTGGGCAAACCCAAATTCCAGCTTCTGCTGTGCGTTGGACAGCCCGCCAAGCGAAGCGGCTTTCCCAGCCAGGGGCGGTTATTTCGCTGGGGATCGGCGCGGCGGCGAGAGGCGAAGTCCGCGCCTTCTGGTTGGGAAGGGGGCGTTCCCGCCATTAGGCCGAGGGAAAGCTCGCGGCCATCTGCTCGCCGGTTTCGAGGCTGATCGACAGGCAGTGCTTGGCCGTGCGCCCATAGCGCAGCAGCTCCCACACGATGCCCATGCCCGCCGTGGTGATGGCGCGGTTGACGAGACAATCCTGCGTGCCCAGCGACTCGGCGGCCGAGCAGGACTTGCGTGGATCGTCCTGCAGGCTGGCCAGCTCCGGGTAGACCTCCATGACCGAGGGGTAGCGCTCCCGGTGGCGGGGGCTGAGGGCGCCGAACACCGCTTGACCATGCCGGTGCCCGTTGCCCAGGTCGAGCCACATGCAGGACGGCTTGAAATAGTCGTCGTAGTGGGCGAGCGCCCGTCTGGCCGAGGGCAGGTCCACCGCCGTGATGATGAGGTCGGCACGGGCGATGGCCTTCTCGGTTTCCGGGCCGGGAAAGCGATAGGGCAGGCCGGTCCAGTCCAGCCCGAGCATCAGGTTGTAGCGGTTGGCCAGCGCCACCGCCTTGTACTGGCCGAGGTCGCAGGGCCAGAAGCGCTGGCGGACCAGATTCGGTTCCCGCACCAGGGCGTCGTCGATGATCGTGACGTTCAGGCCCTTGGGGTGGCCGAGGCTGATGAGCGCATGATGGAAGCTGGCCAGACAGTCCACCACCTCGCTGCCGTTGCCCCCGGCGCCGATCACCACCAGATGCACCGCATCGCTCATCCAGCGCTCCGGCGCCTCGAACCAGACTTCCTGTGGGGCCAGCAGGGCCTGAGCGCTCATGGGCGGCCTCCTGCGCGAATCAGGTCGGCCAAGGTGTGCTGCTCGCCGTTGCGGGCCTTGGCCGGCAGCAGGCGGCTGGCCGGGAAGGTGCGGGCCTGCTCCTCATGCAGCTTGGCCATGAACGCCTCGTAGGCCGCTTGGCTGCCGACGCCCTTCACCGGCGGGGTATCGCCCAAATGCGTGGCGCGGGCCTCGACGGCGAAGCCCTCGCAGGCGGCCCGGTCCTCGTCGCGCCCGCGAAACTCCTCCTGTCTCACATTGCCGCCGCACATGGTCCCGCTGGTGTTAATGTTGCCCAGCGGCGCGATCCAGAGCTTGGTGTCCGGCGTGGGGCGGGCACGCCCCTTGGCGGCGAACACCCGCAGCCGCTGGCCCTCGAACTTGGCGTAGATCAGCAGGGGCAGCGGCACGCGGTAATCCGCCTCGCGGAAATGCACCTCGGCCTGTTGGGGCGGCGTGAACCAGACCATGTTGAAGCCGGAGCCGTCGCGGGCCAGCACCTGATCGGGGACGAAGGCGATGGACTCCTTGTTCCCGCTGAGGATTTCCACGATGGCCGTCTTGTCCTGCTGGTTGAACAGGCGACCGGCGCCCAGCACGAAGCCAGCATCCGGGGCGGGAACGACCTTGTGGCTGGTCACTTCGACCGTGCCGCTTTTTTCGTTGCGATGCAGCAGCAGGGCGATGGATTCGGTATTACTAAGTCTATCGAAAGTATTGTCATATTGAGAGACAATACCCCGATGAAATGCAAACGAAACTCCGATGGTCGGGCAATCGACCACCACTCCCTCCAGGTCATGCGTCAACAGGCGATCAAGGCCGTTCGCGAAGGGCAGACCGTCCAAAGCGTGGCGGCCGCCTTCGGCGTCAATATCCGCAGCGTCTTTCGCTGGCTGTCCGACTTCGCCAATGGCGGACAGAACGCCCTGCTCGCCAAGCCGGTTCCCGGACGTCCGCCCAGGATCAGTGCCGAGGAAGTGCGCTGGCTGGCACAGGCCGTTCGGGATCACTCGCCGCTGCAATACCGCTTCGAATTCGGCCTGTGGACCCTCTCGCTGATTGCCAAACTGATCCGCCGCCAGTTCGGCAAGACGCTGTCACTGTCCGCCGTGAGCCGAGTCATGAAGCTGCTCGGCTTCACCGCGCAAAAACCCTTGTATCGCGCCTGGCAGCAGGATGCAGCGCTGGTGCGCCAGTGGGAAAACGAGACCTACCCGGCGATTCGGGCCGAGGCCCGTGCAGCGGGGGCAAGGATCTACTTCGCGGACGAGTCGGGCCTGCGCTCCGACTACCATGCCGGCACGACCTGGGCACCGCAGGGGGAAACGCCGCTGGTCGAGGTGACCGGCCGACGCTTCTCGGTGAACATGCTGTCGGCGGTCGGGACGCGCGGCGAGTTCCGCTTCATGCTGCACGACGGGACGGTGACGGCCAGCGTGTTCCGCGAGTTTCTCAAGCGCCTGCTGATCGGTGCCGAGCAGCCGGTCTTCGTGATCGTCGATGGCCATCCGGTGCACAAGGCCCGGCTGGTCAGGGCGTTCGTCGAAGAACAGGCGGGGCGCCTGAAACTCTTCTATCTGCCCCCGTACTCGCCACAGCTGAACCCGGACGAGCAGGTCTGGGGGCACGTCAAGCGCAGTGTCTCCAGGCGTCTTGTGCAGAACCGGGAGGAAATGAAGAAGTTGGCCCTGGGCGCGCTGCGCAGAATCCAGAAGTTGCCGGAGCTGGTGAAATCGTTTTTCCGCCACCCGGACTGCCGATATACAGCAGCATGACATTACTTTTTAAAAGATTAGTAACCAAACGCCGCGTGGTAAGTACCCAACAAAAAATCAGGTTTCAACCCCTTGCCGAAATCGTGGTCCTGGGTGCAACTGAGTTTGCTCCGAGGCTTGATTAAGCATCTGGCGAGTCCAGGCGCTTCCATGCCCGGTGGTACTTCGCTACGCGCTGTAGGTCTTTCTCGCTCACCGCGTTGAGCCGCAGCAGATTCATGTTGTCCTCAATGTCCAACAGCTTGATCTTCCTGGCAAGCGGGTGGACACGAACGCGGTCAATGAAGGCCTCGTAACTCTCGTCCTTGCGGCGGGTAAGCACTACAACCGCGCTCACGACCGATTCTGGAAATCCATCGTTACGCAAATCGTCAGCAGTTGTAGGGGAATCCTCTATCACATCGTGGAGCAAGGCGACACACTGAGCGATTGGGTCATCCAAGCGGGCCGCGAGGCGAAGCGGATGCAGGATGTACGGTTTGCCCGCCTTATCCACTTTCCCTCCGTAGGCCTTGAGGGCTCGATGCAGAGCGAGTTCGATCAGAGCTGAAGGCATATTCATTTCTTCTCGCGCTTCTTCCGCGTTAGCCATTCAGCCATGGACGAATCCTCCAGGGCGTATTCACCCCGAGAGGCCTTCCAGACAAGCTCTTTCTCGCGCAGCACATCGAGCGCCTTCTGGACGTTCGGAGTGCTGGCGTTGGCCTCGGCGCCGGCCAGCTCCAACTGGCGGTTCACTTCGATGAATGTCTGCTCAGAAAATGGCGTGAAAGGCTGCTTGCTCATGACTCGCTCGCCCATCACCTCAAGCACCGCCTGTTGCAGCGGCGAAAGATCATTATAGGCGCTCTCGTAGTCGCTCCAGACCCCGGCTTGGTGATTCAGGGCGCCAGTGCGCAGCAGCTCCGCGAGATTGCTGGCTTCGCCCAGGCCTATGCTTACCTCCGTGAGCAGGGCGTTGAGCATTTCCGGGCGACGGCCAACCAATCCGAACGCATAATCCATGTCGTCGGCGCTGAACTGGTTGGTAGCGGCGAGGCGGGTATTCCACACGCCGGTCACGAACTCAACGAAGTCGCGGCCAAGCAGCGGGAATGGCGTGATGTGAGCGCCATAGAAGGGCTGCTTGGACTTGAGGACTAGGTTGGCCAGCTTGTCCCGGCTCGACCCGGTGAAGACCAGTCGCAGTCCATCGGGGCGGTTGCCCCGGTTGAGGTGATCCCGCGCAGCCTTGAGGGCGAACATGGTGTTGATCCCGCTCTCGCTGTTCAGCGCGTGCTGGGCCTCGTCTACGATCAGGACTATCATCTGGCCGGAGACTTGGTGCAGTACGTCTAGGGCCTTGGCCAGTGTCGTGCCTGGAGGCAGTTGCGGCTTGCTGAAATCCCAACTCAGGGTGCGGAGCAGGTTAATCTTCTCGATGCCGACCTTCTTTGCGGCCTTGCGGGCGGCGCTGTCGAACTCTGCCAGGGCGCGACCAATGGCGCCGGCAATCAGCTCGGCGGGATCGACCTCTCGGTTTTCCCAGAGGTCCACGTATACCGGCAGCCAGCCCCGAGCTTCGCATTCGGGCGCGAGGTCGTTTTCGAGAAACGTGCTCTTGCCAGTACGGCGAGGTGCTGCCAGAAACATGCCCGAGCTGTAGTCGGCAAAGGACTCGCCGGCCAAGTCTCGCACAAGAGCCTCGGCTAGGGCCTTGCGGTGGAAAATGGGGCGGGACGGACTCATCTGACTATCCTGAATTATCTGACTAACTATAGTTTATATCTTTCAGGATAGTTTTAGCATAGATCACCGCTTGGTGAGAGCTAATCGTCCTAGTCTTACTGTGTCACTAAATTGAGCTATCGTCAGTAGATCTTCGGCAGTTCGAAGGAGACCGACGATGGACTCGATGATCCGGTTCGACGAATACCTGGCGCATCTGGCGGCCGGCCTGGGACATGCCGACCGGGAAGCCGGGCTGCGCGGCTATTGCTCAGGCCTGATGCTGCCCTTGGCGCGCAAGAGCGTGGAGCCCATGGCGGCACACCTCGACCCCCTGCATGCCAGTGCCCGGCACCAGGCGTTGCATCATTTCGTGGCCAAGGCCGACTGGTCGGATACCGAAATGCTGCGCCGTGTGGCCCGGTGGGTCCTGCCGACAATGGATCTGTCCGCTGGCAGCTATTGGCTCGTGGACGACACCGGTTTCCCGAAGAAGGGACGGCACTCGGTGGGCGTGGCACGCCAGTACTGCGGGGTGCTGGGCAAGCAGGACAACTGCCAGGTGGCGGTCAGCGTCTCGTTGGCGTGCGAACAGGCCAGCCTGCCGGTAGCCTGGCGCTTGTACCTGCCCCGGGAGTGGGCCGAAGATGCCGGGCGGCGCCGCCAGGCCGGCGTACCCGAGGACGTCCGCTTTGCCACCAAGCCCCAGATAGCGCTTTCGCAGTTGCAGGCGTTGCTCGAAGCCGGGGAACCCCATCATTGGGTGGTGGCCGATGCCGGTTACGGCGTGGACAGCGCTTTTCGCCAGGGGTTGACGGCCATGGGGCTGCCCTATGTGGTTGGGATAACCTCGGTCGTGCGGGTATGGCCGCCCGGCCAGCAGCCGCTGCCGCCCAAGCCCTGGACGGGCAAGGGGCGCCCACCGGTAGCCACGCGGCGCTCGCCGGAGCATCGACCACTGTCGGTGAAGAAGCTGGCCCTGTCGCTGCCGCCCGAGCTCTTTACGGAACTCACCTGGCGCCAGGGAACCAACGAACCACTGAGCGGGCGTTTCGCTGCAGTACGGGTACGCCCTGCCGGCAGCGTGTCGGCAAAACAGCGGCTGCACCCGCAGCAATGGCTGCTGATCGAATGGCCCCTCACGCAGGCCGAGCCGACCCGTTACTGGTTGTCCACGCTCGAGGAGGACACGCCGCTATCGGAACTGGTGCGCATCGCCCACCTGCGTTGGCGTATCGAGCGCGACTATCAGGATCTCAAGCAGGACCTGGGGCTGGGACATTACGAGGGACGCGGTTGGCGGGGATTCCACCACCATGCCAGCCTGAGCATCGCCGCCTACGGTTTTCTGCTCGGGCAGCGCCTGCGCCGTGAGGCCCTGTCCGGACCGGATGGCCAAGGAAAAAAAAACCTCATGGGGTGCACGGTACCTGCGCTTCCCGCGGATTACCGCCCCCGCGGTCGGCCAGCGCGCACAGCGGCATGTGGCGGACTCGATCACGACGCTGCGTCATCAACTGGGTGTCTACCTGATGCTTGAGTATTGCCGGGACCTGTACGGCGGTTTGGGCTATCCACGTTTATGACACAGTAAGACTAGCAGCCTGTCGGACTTGAGCGCCGCAGGCAGATAGAGCATCGGCTTTGCCAGAAATTAGGCAGTTTTGACCGATTTTCCCGGATTTATGTCTGTTTTTTGCCTAATTCCCGATTTGCAGGCGCAATACGGCCATGCGCTTCAGGTTCCACGCCAGGCACACCAGAGCCCATTCACCGCTGACCTTGTCCAGACCGCGCAGCGAGAATTGCCGGAAGCCCAGCACCGCTTTGATGATGCCGAACACCGGTTCCACCGTTTGCTTGCACAACGCATACATGTAAGGGCTTGCAATCGAAAACAGCCGGGCTCGCAATCATCGCGATTTTCGGCTCAGATTAACTGCGACTGACGAAGCCTCCGGGCTCACATTAGTTGCGAGCGAGCTTGCATTCAGCCGCGCCGGCTTGCATTCCATCAGCGCGGGCTCACGTTTTCTGCAACTGAACATCACTGGGGGTTTGTGGAACAACGGAACAGAAAGTGCATTTAAGAGCCAGCCCGACGCCCGACGGGGGTATGGCTCAACCTGACATAGATAACGGTGCCATGGATCAACGCGGCCCCAAGGTGGACAAGCCCAAGGCGTGGGTCGATGCGCGACGGTCCGTGTCCATGTCTCCACCGACCGCGTCATCAAGACTTCAAAAAACAAAAGACCTTGAAAGAGGTCTCTCACGGCGAGGCGAGTTGTTCGGCCTGGTAGGCCCGGTGAAGCAATTCCAAGAAGGACGGTGCCTCAGGCAGAGACACAGAACCGATTCGGTGTACCGGCACACCCGGCGTCCATGAGTTCATGACCACAGCCCCAGCCAACGTCGGCAGGTCGGCGAGCGTTATCTCCTGGACGCGCTGGGGGACACCGAAGCGATCCAGTTGCCGGCGGACAATACCCATCGTGGTGCCTCCCAGCATCTCGGCCACGGGCCATACCACCGCGTCGCCATCCCAAAAGGCCAGATTCCAGATCGACCCCTCGCTGAGCCGACCCCGACGGTCAACGAAAACGGCGTCGTCAAAGCCTTGTCCAACAGCCTGACGGAGGAAATACGTCTTAGCCACCTCGCCGACATGCTTCACGGCTGGGAGGACCCGTTCGTACTCGACCGTCGCCAGTGTCAGCGGGCCCTCCGGGCCGGACGCGGCCGGTCCGGTACGGACCAGCACCTCTGGCTCCACATCAGCCCCGGCCACAGTGAACTCGCCTGCCGGTGAGTACACCGTGGCCATTAGTGAGAGGTCAGCCGGACCGGCCTCCAGTGCCGCCCGCAGATAGGACCGCACCCGATCGTCGGGTAATGCCTGACCGAACATCTCCACCGAGGCAAACCGCAGCCGCTCCAGATGGAGGTCGAGGCCCCGGACCTGGCCCCCACGCACCTGCATAGCAGTGAAGTGGGCATAGCCCGCAAAGGCGAGCGGTGCCAACTCCTCGGTGGTCGCCGCCCGACCGTTACGTTGAACAACAAAAGAGGTCAAGCACGCTGACATTTATTCACTCCAGGGATTTGGGTCGGGACGCGGCAATTGCCGTGTTTCGACATAGATGATTGTCAATTCGCACGACTATCTCCCATTGACCGTGCGTTGAAAAACGAGTAGTTCTTGGCTGATCATCAAATTTGGCTTGAAGATCGATGAGCCGCATGTTACCGGGAACGCGAGCACTCAGGACGTTTGAGGCGGCCGCGCGGCATTTGAACTTCACTCGTGCAGCCAACGAGGTGGGGCTGACGCCGGCGGCGGTCAGCTACCAGATCAAGGAAATCGAGGATCAGTTGGGCGTCGTGCTGTTCACGCGCACCAGCCGCAGCATCCAGCTCACGCCGGCCGGCGTCGTGTTGTTCGAGGCAGCCGCCGACGCGTTGGACACGTTGCAACGCGCCGCCGGCCGCGCCCGAAGAATGGCCCGGGGAGTAGCACATCTACGCATATCGCTGGGTGCAAGGTTTGCGACGAACTGGCTTCTGCCCAGACTTCCGCAGTTCAGGGTTGCAAACCCGGGCTTGGAGCTGACATTCGACATTACCGATGAGGTCCGGGATTTCGATGCTGACGATGTTGATGCTGCGATCCGGTTTGGCGCCGGGAACTACGAACATGCGCGATCGGAGCGACTGTTCGACACGGTTGTCGTCCCGATCTGCAGTCCGAAATTGATCGAAATCGGTCCCAGGCTGGAGACACCGCGGGATCTGCTCCACCACACGCTCTGCTATGTGGACTGCAAAGTCGACGGTATGGTCTGGCCGAACTGGCCCATGTGGATGGCCGCAGCCGGCATCGACGACTTCGACGACAGCCGATGCGTTGCGTTCTCCGATTCGAGTCATGTCGTGCAGGCGGTCATCGACGGCGCTGCCGTTGGCCTTGCCGAACTGACCATGATCGCCAACGATCTCTCTCAGGGCCGACTGGTGAGGCTGTTCGACATCGGTGTTAGCGTGGCGCAGGAATATGCCTATCATCTGGTCTACCCGAAAAGCAGCAGCCAGGACCCTCGCGTTCTCGCTTTTCGCGAGTGGATGCTCAACGAGACGGCTCAGCCGAGCCATTCACCCAAGCGATTTGTTTGAACGCTCGGCGTAGAAAAACGGATTCTCATGCCGATCGTTCTTGGTGAACTTCCAGAGGCCGCTTCACGCCCTGAGGAGGCAGTCAAACGTTTTGAGCACCTGGATCGAGGTTCGTGAGAAGCGATGAGCCACGCTTCCTCAAGGCGTGGACATTTCGACCAGCCGCTATCAACCGCTTCGCAGACATTATTAAGAGCCTATCCACAAATAGTGCTCATGATGGATAATCGGCGCCTCTTCATGTTGGGGGCCTTGCCATCATGGGCGCAAAATCCTGGGAAGTGACCGACGACTTCTGGAGTCGCGTGGAGCCGCTGGTACCGCCGCCTCGCCCGAGATTGGCGGACAAGGTCTACCAGCGCAAGGCCGGCGCCGGACGCAAGCCCAAGCCGGCTCGGCTGGTGTTCGAAGCCATCGTGTATGCCCTGCGCACAGGCTGTCAGTGGAAAGCCCTGCCAGCCGAGCGCTTCGGCAGTGCGAGCGCGATTCACCGGCGTTTCCTGGAGTGGGAAACGGCTGGTTTCTTCGAGGCCCTCTGGCAGGCTGGCCTGGCCGAGTACGATGAGATGGAAGGCATTGCCTGGCGTTGGCAGAGCATCGACGGGGCAATGATCAAAGCCCCTCTGGCACAGGAAGCGGTCGGACCTAACCCGACCGATCGGGGAAAAAAACGGGAGCAAGCGCCATCTGTTGGTCGACGGGCGTGGCGTCCCGTTGTCGCTCGTCGTGACCGGGGCGAACCGGCACGACGTGACGCAGCTTGAGGCGGTACTCGACGCCATCCAGGTAAAGAGGCCGAATCCACCGTTTCGCCGCTCCAAGCACCTGTGTACCGACGCCGCCTATCGGGGGGCTACCGCCTTGGAGACGATCCTGGCCCATGGCTACATTCCCCATGTACAGGGGCGGCATGATGAGGCCCGACAGCTCAAGCGCCATCCTCACAAGCGGGCCCGGCGCTGGGTGGTTGAAGTCGCCCACAGCTGGTTCAACCGGTTTCGCAAGCTCCTGGTTCGCTACGAAAAGCTCGAGCGCAGCTTCCTCGCCCTCAACCATTTGGCAGCGGCCATTATCGCCTTTCGGAAGGTGCCGCTTACCGTAAATATTATTTATGGATAGGCTCTAAGGTGGCCCTTAAAAGTTTGGCCCGGTCGGAGTTCCACCTTCGGCGCCATATAGGGAGCCTGCGGCTCGCCGACCTCGCCTTGGTAGGCACGCAGGCGCACAGCGTCATGTTGCTTGGTGTCGGGGTTGTAGAGGGTGCTGTCGACGTAGCGGACAGCCAGGTCGTAGAAGACCTCGTTGTTGGCTTTGGACGTCTGGCGACGATCGGAACTCGGGTGTGGGTCAGGCCCCTCTGGCTTATGAGGTGCATCACGCAAGAGGGCGAGAGGTGGTTCGCTGACGATGCGCGAGGCTGGGAGCTGTGGTGCAGTAAAAGCAGCCAAGCTGGCAAGTCCGAGTCCGAGGGCCGCAGAAAGGCCGAGTAGGCGTCCAGAGGTGAAGCGAATCATGTGCAATGGTTCTTTATGTTATTCCGATGGGATACTGCTGGCGCACGTCCGGCATGCGGGTAGGCCCGCTGGCCGGCAGGCACCCAACGATGGCTTCCTGCCTCAATGAAATTGCATTGTCGATTGCCCAGTGCCGCCAGGAACGCCTGTCCTGGCACGGCTTCGTGAGGCTGCTCGAAGTCTAGTGGAGCGTTTTGCTCTTGGGAGTGGACGCTCTTAGCTATCACCGGCCGGTTAAAGCTCTGTTGACAGGTCTCACCTGGCGGCCTCGGCAGCCGCCGCCGAATCAAACGAAACACGATTCTTCTTCGCCACTTTCCCGTAGCCCGGGCAACCGGCTGGCAAGTAATAAACCTTGTTGGCGCGGTTGCCTCTCACCGGAGCGTTGCCGCCCTCTGCTCGGCAACCTGCATTGGCTGCTCTACCTGCCGGTGGGCTGGTGTACCCCTGCCTGGATGGGAACGCCTCCTAGCTGAATAGTGCGATCACAGACCTTGTCCACCAGCTCGGGATCGTGGCTGACCAGCAGTACGGCGCAGCGGTGCTCGGTGGCGACGGACGTCAGCAACTGGACGACGTCCCGGGCGGTGATCGGGTCGAGGCGGGAGACCGGCTCGTCGGCGAACAGGAAAACCGGGGCCAGCAGCAGCGCCCTGGCGATGGCCAGGCGTTGAAGTTCGCCGCCCGACACCTCGTGCACGGGCCGTTCGAGCAGCGCCGGGCTCAACCGCAGCTGCTCCAGCAGGGGCGGCAGCCGGGACGCGTCGAGCCTGTGCAATCGGATCAGGTCGTCGAACAGGCGACCCAGGGGAACCGTAGGGGCGAACGCAGAGGGCGGGTCCTGGTACAGCTTCAGGTACTTGTACCGGGCGATGCCGGGGGGGCGCGTCACCGCGCCGGCGTCTGGCGCCAGCAGGCCGAGCAGGATGTCGCCCAGGCTGCTCTTGCCGCAGCCGCTGTCGCCGACGAGGCCGACGATCTCGCCCCGCTCCACGCGCAGGTCGAGCTCCCGGAACAGCTGCTTTCCACCGCGGCGCTTGGCGAGCCCTCGGGCCTCGAGGACGGCCGGCTCCTGCCCGCCGGCGCGAGGGCGGCGGCTTCCGGTCCGCGGCCAGCGGTGGGGCGCCGCGTCGATCAGTTGGCGGGTGTAGTCGGCCGCCGGGGCGTTCAGCACCTCATCGGCCGGTCCTTCCTCGACCAGGCATCCGTCGCGCATGACCAGGATCCGGCCGCCGATCCGGCGTGCCACGTCCACGTCGTGGGTAATGGTCAGCACGCAGCCGGCATCGCCCTTGCGGCGCAGCAGGTCGGCGATATGGTCGCGCCGGCCCGCATCCAGACCCTTGGTCGGTTCGTCCGCCAGGACGATGGCCGCGCCGCCGGCCGTCGCGGCGCAGAAGGCCAGGCGCTGGGCCATGCCGCCGGAAAGCTGGCCGGGCAGCTTGTCGCCGGCCTGCTCCAGGCCGACGCCGGCCAGATCGCGGCGGGCATTCGCGGCGGCCTGCTCCGCGTCCTGCCGCAGCACGCAGCCGTAGACCTCGGCGACCTGCCGGCCGCTGCGCATCAGCGGGTCCAAGGCATGCCAGGGCTCCTGCGGCAACATGGCGATACGGCGGCCCCACAAGTGTTCCAGCTCGCCCCGGGACAGCGAGGCGATATCCCGGCCCTCGATGCGGAGGGTGCCGCTGGCGCGCAGCGGCGGTGGCAGCAGGCCCATGATGGCCTGGATCAGGAGGCTCTTGCCGGCGCCGGTCTCGCCGAGGATGGTCAGCCGCTCGCCCCTGGCCAGGGTCAGCGATAGCTTTTCCAGCAGGAGGCGGCCATCGGCGGCGGACACCGAGAGGTTTTCGATCTGCAGCAGTACGCTCATTGGTTTTTCCCCGCCAGCAGGTGCAGGCCGAACACCAACAGGAACACGGCCACGAGCGGCTGGGCCAGCACCCAGGGGGCGTCGCTGTAGTAGGGGAAGAGCTCCACCATCATCAGGCCCAGTTCGGCGGTGGGCGGCTTCAGGCCCACGGAGACGAAGCCGAGCGCCGCCAGGGCGAGAATCGCGCCAGCGGCGCCGAAGGCCGCCAGGGTCAGCACCGGGGCGACGATGGCCGGCCAGAGGTGGCGGCGGAACCGGTAGAACCAGCCGAAGCCCAGCATCCGCGAGGCCTGCATGGGCGACGAGGCGACCACGCTGCGGGTGATCGCGCGCACCACCCGGAAGTACTCCACCCACAGCACCAGCGAGATGGCCACGTAGAGCATTGGCAGCGAACCCGGCGCGAGGCCGGCGAACAGCAGGATCAAGACCAGGCCCGGCAGCGCCAGCAGCATGTTCAGGAGGAAGGAAAGCAGCTTGTCGGCCAGCCCCTGCCGCCAGCCGGCGACGACGCCCAGGGCGACGCCCAGGCTGGCCGAGGTCGCCACGCACAACAGGCTCAGCAGCAGCGACAGGCGCAGGGCCGAGCCCATCCGCGCCAGCATGCTGCGGCCGAACTGGTCGGTGCCGAGGGGTTCGGAGAGGCTGGGCAGGGCGAAGCTGTTGCCGAGGTTCTGCACGGTCGGGTCGGTCGAATTCAGCAGCCATTCGAGCACGGCGAAGCCGGCGAGGCTGGCCAGGACGGCGGCGCCGACCCGCTGGCCGGGCCTGAGGGAAAGGGTCATGCGCTGGTTCTCCCGCGCGGGTCGATCAGGTGGCAGGCCAGGTCGACCGCCAGGTTCAGGCCGACGAATATCAGCCCGAGGGCCATGGCCGCGCCCTGGATCATGGGGACGTCCCGGTTGAAGACCGCATGGGCCAGGCCATGGCCGAGGCCCGGCCAGGAGAACAGGGACTCGATCATGACGATGCCCTCGATCGCGCTGGCCAGCTGGATGCCCAGGAACGCCACCACGGGCAGGGCGCAGTTGCGCAGGCCGTGCCGGGCGAAGGACTGGGCGAAGCTCAGGCCCTTGATGCGGGCGAAGGCGAAGAAGGCGGAGCGGATCACCGTGCTGGCGCTGTGGCGCACCACGCGGTTGGACACCGCGGCCATGGACAGCGCCAGCGCGATGGCCGGCAGCACCACGTGGTTCGCGCCGTCGAAGCCGGCGACCGGAAACAGGCGCAGCTCCAGGGCGAAGATCAGGATCAGCACCAGGCCGATGACGAACACCGGTTGCGCGCGCAGGAAGGCCGACGCCGTCAGCGCAAGCCGGTCGAACCAGCCGTCGGCCCTGAAGGCGGCGAACAGGCCGACCGGCACGGCGATCAGGATGGCGATCAGGATGGCGACCCCGGCCAGCAGCAGGGTGTGCTGCAGCAGGTGGGCGATCTCGCCGAGCACCGGCAGGCCGCTGACCAGCGAGTCGCCCAGGTTGAAGCGCAGTAGGTCGAACAGCCACTCCAGGTACAGGCGCCAGGCCGGCTGGTCGAGCCCCAGCTCGGCGCGCACGGCTTCGGCGGCGGCCAGGTTGACGTTGTCGTAGCCGTAGCGGCCCGCGGCGACGCGGAATGCCATGTCGCCGGGCAGCAGGCGCATCAGCACGAAACCGAGGGTGCCGACGCTCCAGCACACGAAGGCGGCCTGTCCCAGCCGCTTCAGGAACAGATTGATCATGGGGCTGCGAGGCTCATCTGGGAAATACGGTAGTTGCGCTCGTAGGGATCGAAGCCGAAACCCTGCACGCGGGTCGAGACGGCCGTCTGCTGGGTGTAGAAGAGCACCGGAATCACCGGCAGCTCTTCGGCCAGGATGTGCGAGATCCGCCGGGCGTGCGCCCGGTAGCGGGTTGGATCCCGTTCCGACCCGAGGCGGCCGAGCAGAGCCGGCAGCTCCTCGTTGCGCCAGCCCATCGCTCCCCAGTCGCCGTTGCCGCCGTCGCCGTAGTCGGCGAACAGCAGGCTCAAAGGATCGGCGACGTTGCCGTAGTTGCGCGCCACCAGGGCCAGCTCCAGCGAGCCGTCGTGGTGGGCGGCGGGGATGCCGCTGGAATTGACGATGCTCACAGCGACGGCGATGCCGATGTCCCGCAGCTGCGCCTGGAGGGCCGTGGCGACCACCGACAGCTCGGGGCGGTCGGCGTAGGTGGCCAGGGTCAGCTGGAAGCGCCGGCCGGCGCGCTGCAGGATGCCGTCCGGCTCCGGCTGCCAGCCCAGGTCGGCGAGCAGCTGCCGGGCGCGTTCGAGGTCCTGCCGGATCGGCGGCAACTCGTCGATGTGCCAGCCGGCCAGCGCGGGCGGTATCAGCTGATTGGCTTCCGCGCCGGGCACGCGGACGATGCGGCTGGCGATGCCCTGACGGTCCAGGGCCAGGCTCATGGCCAGCCGGGCGTCGCGCTCGGCCAGGAACGGATGGCCCGCGTTGAGCTTGATCTGGATCGTGCGGGGAATGCGGTCGGAATGGACGCGGACGTCTTTCTGCCGGCGCAGCAGGTCCAGGCTGGCGGGATCGAGCGTGTAGACGATGTCGGTTTGTCCGGCCATGACCTGCAGGGCGCGGCTCTCGGCGCGGTGGCCGGTGAGATATACCGCCCTGGGGATGCGCGCCGGCGTGCCCCAGTAGTCGTCGAAGCGGGCCACCCGGATGCGGTGCGGCGGATCGAAGGCTTCCAGCCGGTAGGGACCCGTGCCGTGCATCCAGCCGACATTGGCGTCGTCCCGGTAGGAGGCGGGGGAGAGGATCACCGTCGAATAGTGCGCCAGCAGCGCGCCCAGCGGGTTGTACGGCCTGGCGAGGCGGACGATCACCTCCAGCGCATCCCCGGCGCGGATCTCGACGATCGGCGCCGAGCGGAGCACGCCGGGCTTGCGCCGGGCCATTTCCAGCGCATTGACGGCGGCATCGGCGTCCAGCGGCCGGCCGTCATGGAAGCGCACGTTGCCCCGCAGACGGAAACGCCAGGTCAGGCCATCGTCGTCGACCTCCCAGTGGTGGGCGAGGCCCGGCAGCAGCCGGCCGCCGTCGTCCACCTCGAGAAGGCTCTCGGCCACCTGCAGGCGGGTATACACGAAGCCGTCGCGCGCCGGGTCCTGGCTGGTGAATTCGAAGGGGCCGCCGAGGGTCAACACCTCGGGGTCCTGGTTCGGGCTGCAGGCGCTCAGGCACAACAGCAGCAACAACGACCATGCGGGTTTCAAGCGATCTTTCCTTTGCGAAGGGAGCGGTGCCGATCCGGGGTTCTACAGGTTCCACGACAGGCTGAGGTTCAGGTTGCGCGGGTCGCCGGGCATCACCCAGACGTTGCTGTAGGAGCGCTCGTAGTAAGTGCGGTCGAAGACGTTGTTCAGGTTGAGGCCGAGGCTGAGCCGGTCGCTGGCCCGGTAGCGCGCCAGCAGGTCGACGGTGGTGTAGGAGGGCAGCTCGAAGCCGCTGTCCTCCGTGTTGCCGGAGCGCTCGCCGACGTAGTTGAGCGCGCCGCCCAGCTCCAGGCCGTCCAGGAAGCCGCCATGGAACTCGTACACGCCCATCAGGCTGCCGCTGTGGCGCGGCACGTTGCGCAGGCGGCTGCCGGTCTCCAGGGTGTTGTCCTCGGTCACCTCGGCGTCCACGTAGGCATAGGCGCCGATGACGCGCACGGCGTTGCCGAGCCGGCCGCTGAACTGCAGGTCGACGCCCCGGCTCCTGACCTCGCCCGTGGCCATCTGGTAGGACGGATCGTTCGGATCGGCGGTGAGCACGTTCTCCTTGGTCAGGTGGAAGGCGGCGAGGGTCATGCCCAGATTCCCGTCCAGCAGGTCGAGCTTGACGCCCGCCTCGTAGCCGACGCCTTCCTCCGGCTCGAAGGGATTGCTGTCGGCGTCCGCGCCGCCGTTGGGCTTGAACGAGCGCGCGGCGTTGGCGAAGACGCCGACCTCGGGCGTCAACTGGTACAGCACGCTGACGCGCGGCGTGACCTCTTCCTGGGTCTGCCGCGCTCGGCTGCCCCTGACCTCGTTGTCCAGGCGCTGCTCGTAGTGGTCGTAGCGGGCGCCGACCAGGGCGAACAGCCGGTCGGTCAGGCGCATCTGGTCCTGGAGGTTGAGCGAGCGGGAATGGACGAGTTCGTTGGTATGGGTGCTGCGCCCGCCGACGCCGGTGCTGAACGGCGGCCGCGGCTGCCCGTAGACCGGCGCGTAGATATCGAGGGTGGCGGTCGGCCGCGAGCGCAGCAGCCGCTCGTCCTTGGCATAGCGCTCGTATTCGGTGCCGATCAGCAGGTTGTGCTCGATGCCGGCGGCATGGACCCGGCCGCGCAGTTCCAGCTGGGTGATTGCGTCCTGCCAGTCGAAGTCCCGGTAGCGGTAATCGCGGTTGAGCGTGCGACCGTCCGCGGCGAGGCTGCTCGCCTCGGTGGCGTAGCCGTTCATCCGGCCCTGCTTGTAGTGACCGGCCAGGCGCAGGGTCCAGTTCGGATTCAGGTCGCGCTCCAGTTCAGCCTGCAGGGTTTCGTTGTTGTTGCGGATCTTGCCGTCGTCCGGTTCGCCGAAGAAGGCGGAACGGGACACCCGGCTCAGGTGACCCTCGGGGGCGACCACGCCGCGGTCGAAGACTTGGCGGTTGCGGATCACCTCGGCCTGGACCAGCAGGCGGGTGTCGGGGTCGATGTCCCAGCTGAACGCCGGCGCGAAGAACTGGCGCTCGCCGGAGCGGTAGTCGCGAAAGTTCTGGTTGTCCTCGACGGCCAGGTTCATGCGCAGCAGCATGTCCTCCGCCTCGTCCAGCGGCGTGTTCAGGTCGAGGGTGCTGCGGTAGCGGTCCCAGCGGCCGGCGCCGAGGTCGAGGCGGGCGAAGCGGTCGCGTTGCGGCCGCTTGCTGACCAGGTTGATGGTGCCGCCCGGATCGCCCCGGCCGTACAGGCTGGAAGCCGGGCCTTTGAGCACTTCGATGCGTTCGAGGTTGGCCGCGTCGGGCGAGTTCATGTAGCCGCGGTTGACGCTGAAGCCATCCTTGTAGAACTCGGCGGTGGTCAGGCCGCGCACGCTGTATTCGTACAGGGTCAGCCCGCCGAAATCGTTCTGCCGCGCCACGCCGCCGGCGAAGTCGAGGGCCCGCTCGATGCGCGGGCTGTCGAGGTCCTCCAGCACCTGGGCCGGCACCACGCTCACCGATTGCGGGATTTCCTCCAGGGCCGTGTCGGTCTTGGTGGCGCTGGCCGAGCGCCGGGCGCGGTAGCCCTGCACCGGGCCGCTGGCGCTCTCCTGGTCGGCCTCGATGGCGAAGGTTTCGAGCACGGTCGGTTCTTCCGGAGCCTGGCCGAAAGCGGTTCCGGACAGCAGGCAGAGAAGCATCCCCGTCAACAATAGGCCGGGCGTGTTATTTTGCTGAATCATGGGTTTTTCTTAGGTGCCAATAACTTATCGGGATCGCGTTATTCGGCGCATTTTCGCACGTCTTGCTTCAGCCACGGTGAAGATGGCTCTGGACATCGGCCTCACCTGCGCCCCGAGGGGCGTCAATCTCCCCTTCACCAGATGGGGCCTGTAGTGGCAATGGATTCTTAATCTTACTGTGTCATAAGCGCAGATACCCCAGGCCTCCATACAGATCCCGGCAATACTCAAGCATCAGGTAGACACCCAGTTGATGACGCAGTGTCGTGATCGAGTCCGCCACATGCCGCTGTGCGCGCTGGCCGACCGCGGGGGCGGTAATCCGCGGGAAGCGCAGGTACCGTGCACCCCATGAGGTTTTTTTTTCCTTGGCCATCCGGTCCGGACAGGGCCCCACAGCGCAGGCGCTGCCCGAGCAGAAAACCGTAGGCGGCGATGCTCAGGCTGGCATGGTGGTGGAATCCCCGCCAGCCACGCCCCTCGTAATGTCCCAGCCCCAGGTCCTGCTTGAGATCCTGATAGTCGCGCTCGATACGCCAGCGCAGGTGGGCGATGCGCACCAGTTCCGATAGCGGCGTGTCCTGCGCGAGCGTGGACAACCAGTAGCGGGTCGGCTCGGCCTGCGTGGGGGGCCATTCGATCAGCAGCCATTGCTGCGGGTGCAGCCGCTGTTTTGCCGACACGCTGCCGGCAGGGCGTACCCGTACTGCAGCGAAACGCCCGCTCAGCGGCTCGTTGGTTCCCTGGCGCCAGGTGAGCTCCGTGAACACCTCGGGCGGCAGCGACTGGGCCAGCTTCTTCACCGACAGTGGTCGATGCTCCGGCGAGCGCCGCGTGGCTACCGGCGGACGGCCCTTGCCCGTCCAGGGCTTGGGCGGCAGCGGCTGCTGGCCGGGCGGCCATACCCGCACGACCGAGGTTATCCCAACCACATAGGGCAGCCCCATGGCCGTCAACCCCTGGCGAAAAGCGCTGTCCACGCCGTAACCGGCATCGGCCACCACACAATGATGCGGCTCCCCGGCTTCGAGCAATGCCCGCAACTGCGAAAGCGCTATCTGGGGCTTGGTGGCAAAGCGGACGTCTTCGGGTACGCCGGCTTTGCGGCGCCGCCCGGCATCTTCGGCCCATTCCCGGGGCAGGTACAGGCGCCAGGCCACCGGCAGGCTGGCCTGTTCGCAGGCCAGCGAGACGCTGACCGCCACCTGGCAGTTGTCCTGTTTGCCCAGCACCCCGCAGTACTGGCGCGCCACGCCCACCGAGTGCCGCCCCTTCTTCGGGAAACCGGTGTCGTCCACGAGCCAATAGCCGCCTGCGGACAGATCCACTGTCGGCAGGACCCAGCGGGCCACGCGGCGCAGTAGTTCGGTATCCGACCAGTCGGCCTTGGCCACGAAATGATGCAAGGCCTGGTGCCGGGCACTGGCATGCAGGGGGTCGAGGTGTGCCGCCATGGGCTCCACGCTCTTGCGCGCCAAGGGCAGCATCAGGCCGGAGCAATAGCCGCGCAGCCCGGCTTCCCGGTCGGCATGCCCAAGACCTGCCGCCAGATGCGCCAGGTACTCGTCGAAGCGGATCATGGAGTCCATCGTCGATCTTCCTCGAACTGCAGAAGATCTACTCACAATAGCTCAATTTAATGACACAGTAAGATTAAATCTTCTCTCGTGCCGGCGGTTTACCCGCAGACAAGGCCATTTCGGGAGGCACAATAGCGAAGCGGCCCAAACCGGTCTGTCAGCTGGCCGACGGGAGGCGAGCCCGTTTTCAAAGCCCTTTCGCGCCAGAAAATGGCCGGAAAAGGCCGCACAGGGGCAAATCGAGTTCTCAGAATGGAGGCATCCGAGAACAGAGGTTGCACCCATGCGTCCTACCCCATCTGCCCGACCTTTCCGCTCCGCCCAACGCTTTCGGCCTGCTGCCCTCCTGCTGGCCATCGCGGCGGCCACCAGCCATGCCGCGGATGACGTCAACATCCCCGGTCTGAACCTGCCGATGGCGGCCAGCGAGCTGGCGCCGGCCGTCGAGGCCCAGGCCGAGCCGGCGCAAACCGAGCGGAAAACGTCCGCCCGACTGGCCGCCGCCGAACTTCCCGCAGTCCCGGCGCAGGTCGTGGCCAAGCCGCCGGCGGCCCCCGTGCCGGTCGAGACCCGCCAGGAGGTCCTGGTGTCGCCCGGCTCCAACACCCTCATCCCGATCAGCAGAGGCCAGATCAACCGGCTGGTGACCCCCTTCGAGCGGCCGATCATCCAGACGGTCAGCGGGGCGGACATCACGGCGAGCGGCAACGCCCTCTACGTCACGCCGCACACCGACCAGCCGATCACCATGTTCGTGACGCCAGAGGACGACGAGTCGATCGCCCTGTCCCTGACCCTGCTGCCGCAGACGATGCCGCCGATCCAGGCCAACCTGATCCTCGCGCAGAACGGGCCGGGCGGCTGGAAAGGCCAGGCTGTGCAGAGCGGCGCCCGCACGAACACGGAAGAGGCGAGCAAGTGGGAGCGCAGCCAGCCCTACATGGACTCCTTGCGCAGCATCCTGCGCGACATGGCGCTGGGCACCCTGCCGCCCGGCTACAGCTTCGGGGCATTGCCCTCGGGCGCCTCGATCCCGGCCTGTGCCAACCGGGGCTGAAGTTCGATTTCAGCAAATCGCAGCTGGTCACCGGCCACGATTTCCACATCTTCGTGGCCGTCGCGCAGAACATCTCGAGCCGGACCCTGGAGTTCGACCACGGCGCCTGCACCCATCCCTACCGGGCGGCGGTGAGCAGCTGGCCCCACGAGATCCTGGAGCCGGGCCAGAAGACAGAAGTGTTCCTGGTCACCCGGGTTCCCGTGGATCGCCCGGATCGTTCTTCCCGTCCGAGCCTGCTGCAGTAAGGAGCCCCCATGCAGAATCTCCAGAGCCTATACGAAAACCTCATGCCGACGGCCAAACGAACCCTGGCCATCGGCGGCACGGTGGCGGTCGTCGGCACCCTCGTGGCCGTCGCCATGAGTGCCGCCAATCCGGACAGCAGCGCGCGCAGCGCCCCGAGCAAACCCAAGGTGGAGGCGATCCTGACCGACGACGACCCGCGTTCGATGGGCCTCGATGCCCTGGTCACCCAGATCCAGAACCTGCAGAAAAGCCAGTACCGGATGGAGCAGGCGATGGGGCTGCGCGAGAAGGAAAAACAGGACGATCGGACCCAGCAGCATGTCAACGAGCTGGAAAAGGAGCTGAAAGAACTGCGCAATTCGCTGGCGCAACTGGAACGGCAGCGCGAGGCGTCCGAGGCATCCGGCGAGGAGGTTTCGCCGGGAACCCCCCTGGCGGACGAGAGCTACGAGCCGGCAAGAAGAAGACCCTTCGTTTCCCGGGCGACCAACTCGCCGGCCGAGCTGAGCCAGGTGTACGCCAACATGCCGGCGCAAACACCCGTCGCGGTTCCCGGCCAGCCCGGTTCGGGCGAAGCCGCCGCCCCGAAGATCCGCACCATCCGCAGCGGCGCGAACGCCAAGGACGCGGGCAAGGACAAGTCGGGCAAGCCCCCATCGGTGACGGTCAGCCTGCCGGCCGGCGCCATCCTGTCGGGGGTGCTGGTCACCGGCATGGACGCCCCCACGGGCAGCAAGGCCCAGAAAGATCCCTATCCCAGCCTGGTGCGGATCAAGAGCGAGGCGATCCTGCCCAACCGTTTCCGCGCCGACCTCCGCGAGTGCTTTCTCATCGCCGCCGGCTGGGGCGAGCGCAGCTCGGAGCGCGCCTACATGCGCGCGGAGCGGTTGTCGTGCGTGCGCACCGACGGGGCCGTCCTCGAGACCACCCTGGATGCCTACGTGACCGGCGAGGACGGCAAGGCCGGCATCCGCGGACGGCTGGTCAGCAAGCAGGGCCAGTTGCTCTCCCGCGCGCTGCTGGCCGGGTTCGCCGAAGGGGTGTCCTCGGCCTTCGATGTTCGCCAGGTGCCCTCGATCAGCGTCACCCGCGGCGGCGATGGCGACTCGGGCAAGGTGTCCAGCCCCGTCTACGAGCAGGCGCTCGATGCCAATGCGATGCAGGGGGCCGCGGTGCGCGGCGTCGGTAGCGCCCTGGAGCGCCTGGCCGATTACTACATGGACATGGCTGAGGAAATGTTTCCGGTGATCGAGATCGATGCCATGCGCGAAGTGAACTTCATCGTCAAGAAAGGCCTGTCGGCCCAGTTCGACGAAAGCTCCCTGAAACTCAGTTCGGTTAAGTGAGGACTATTCAAAATGACCCGGAAAATTTTCGTCCTGCTGGCGCTTGTCGGCGCGATCACCGGCTGTTCCAGCCTCAAGATCGGCGAGGAGGAATACAGCTGCAAGGGCATGCCGGAAGGCGCCACCTGCATGTCCGCCAGGGAAGTGTATGCGGCCACCGATGGCGGTGCCTACAAGACGGTGCTGCGCCAGGAGCAGGACAAGGGCACTGCGAAGAAAGGCAAGGACAAGGAGAAGGAGGGCAAGGAGAGCGAGCCGGAAACCCGCGTGCTGGTCGCCGAAGGCGCCGACAACACGCCGCTGCCGATGCGTGTGCGCAGCCCGTTGCCGATCCGCAGCCAGGCGGTGGTCATGCGCATCGCCGTCGACCCGTGGGAGGACGACAACGGGGATCTGTACGTGCCGGGTTTCGTCTATACCGAGATCGAGCCGCGGCGCTGGGAGATCGGCACGCGCAATCCCCAGGTGATCCCGTCACTGCGACCGTTGACCGTCCAGAAGTAAGCTCCTCGAAGATTGTGGGATGAAAGTTGCGTTTCATCCCACAAAAACAGCCTGTCGTGACAGGCTGGATGCGGCCAAAAGCGGACTTGTTTATCCCTAGTGCAGTTTCAACCAACATCCTGTTCAAGTGGCGGGAGCTGTTCACAACCGTAATAGGTGCAGACTCGCTCCATCACCTCAGCGCTGGTCAGCGGGCGTTCGGGTTCATGGATCGCCCGCTTGCCATGCACCCAGCGGGGCTCGATCCGGTTCAGCCAGGGGCTCTTGCTCGGCAGGCGGCAGGTTACGATCCGTACGCCACCCTCGGCCCTGGCCCGGCGGTTGTGCGCCCCGATCCAGGCCCGCACCCGGTGGCTGATATGCCAGCTGGCGTTGTCCCAGATCATCAGCAGCGCCTTCTTCCCCTCGCTCGCCAGGCGCTCGCAGACCCACTCCAGGAAGTCCTCGGTCACCTGGCTGACCGGGCGGCCCTTGACGAAACGCAGCAGCATCTGCCCCGTGTCGGCGCGCAGCAGGCCATAGCAGCTCAGCGCCTTGGGTCCGGCATCCTGCGGATCCACCGACAACTGCTGCAGGCGCAGGGCCTGACCCGCGCTCCAGGCCTTCAGGGATGGGCGCGCAAAACGACTCCACCAGACCTCGTCCTGAAAACCCAGCACCCAGTCCGGGTGCGTTGTGGCCAGTTCGATCAGCCAGTCGCGTCGCTTTTTTTGCGCGCATAGTGGGGATCCGGGCTGGTAATCCAGGTCTTGGCCCGCTTCCAGCCCACGCCCAGGCGTATCAGCGTCTGGCGGATCGACTCATAGCTCAGTTGCCGTTCGGTCAGCCCCTGCTCGAAGGCCACCTCGGCGGCCAGGCTCAAGGTCCACAAGCGGGTGGGCTTGCCGAAATCGCGGGGGCTGCGGTGCAGCAAAGAGCGCAAGCGCTCGGCCTGCGTGCCCGCAAGCAAGGGACGGACACGTTTGGGCCGATGCGACTTCTCCGTCAGGCAAGACACCCCCTCGGCGGCAAAGGCCCGCAGGGTGTTGCGTACGGTTTGCGTGGCGCAGCCGAACAGAGCGGCAATTTCCGTGGCGGTCTTGCCGTCAGCGCTGGCCAGCAGGATCTGGCAGCGCCGCAGCGTGAAGGCTTCCCGGGCACGCAAGCCAACCTGCAGGGCCTGCCGTTCCTCGGTAGTCAAAGGGCGAACGAATAGAGGTGCTTTCATGGGGCATAGCATCGCCTGATGCCATAATTTCCACAACTTCATCTATGAAACTGCACTAGCTCAGTTGCCCGACATGAGGCTCAGAGGTCTCCCGCAGTTTGCGGTTTTTCTGTAGCTCGGCGCAGAGCCCAAGGGCAATCGCATGAAGGCTACCCAAGTCCGAGAAGTGCAGCGCGATAGGTATCGGAGGTGGATGCAACCAGGCGGCGGGCCTTGATGCCACCCTTCTTGCCGGTGGGGTCGAGCCGAAACAGGTTGAGGACGAGCTGTTTGAGCACGGCCAGGTTGTGTGCGGCGTATTGTGTCCTGGCACGCATCTGGTCATCGGCGAAGGCGACATCCATGCACCAGTGCAGTTGGTTCTCGACGCTCCAGTGCGCACGTATGGCTTGGGCCAGGCGCTGGGCATCGGCAGGCAAGCTGCTGATATAGCAGCGATATTCTGTCGTTTGCAGACCCTTGACCTGCCTCGTGGACTCGATGACGGCAAAGGACTTCAGGTCCTGCCGTTCGGGGCGAGGCAGGCACTGCAGGGCATCGAACGCATGGCAGCGACGGATCTCCAGGCGCCCGTGATCCTTTTCCACCGTCTCGAAGACCGTATGCGGGGTCTTGTCGGGCGAGGCCTGGTAGCACGCGAAGAAATCCCGGATGGCCTCGGCCAGGGTAGGCTGGTTGTCCTTGACCGCCAGGACATAGTCCGCGCCTCGCTGGCGGATCGCCTGGGCGATGCTGGCCTGGGTGCCCATCGCGTCGAGCGTGACGATACAACCTTGCAATGCCAGTACTTCCAGCAACTGGGGGATCGCGGTTTTCTCGTTGGATTTCGCCTCGGTCGAGTGTTGGCCCAACACCAGGCGGGCATCTGCCGCAAAGGCACTGACCAGGTGCAGCGGTGTGGCATCGACCTTGCCCGAGCGCCGGCTGGTCTTGCCGTCGATGGCGACCACCTGCGCCCCCAGCACCGGCACGACCGATCCCACCCAGCGCCTGAACGCCGCCTCGAACTGTGCCGGATCGATCAGCCCGAACAGACGGCCAAACGTGTCATGCGAGGCGATCCCGTGCTTCAGCTCCAGGTAGTTTCGTAGCCAGTCGAGCTTCTCCGTGGCCCATGCCTCGATCTCCACGAACGTATCCGCGCCCGAGAGCACCGCGCTGACAGCGACTACCAGCATCTCCACCAGATCGTGTTCGACCTTGCCCGCTTGCCGAGGATCGTCGATCGAAACAAAGACTTCGGCCAGGCTCGGTCTGTCTGCTTGCTGCATCGTGTATCCCTCCTCGACAAAGAGAAGACACGCTACACCAAACCTGCTCGGGCTAAAGCCGCTTGAAGCGACAGGCGCATCCGTTCATGCGATTGCCCTGATTTTTGGTTCTTCGCGGGATCGTGGGGAAGAGCGGATTGACAGACAGGGAAGCAGGTAAATTGGCAGTCGCCAAACACACCAACGCCTGCCCCCTGCTGTCATCGTGCATCCTATTGATCTTGCTGCTTTCTGGCCAGGCTACGACGTCGTAGCCTGCAGCCACTCCGCCGAAAACACCCTTACGCTGACCCTCGAACCTCGAGCGGCCGACCTGCCACGCTGTGGTCGCTGTCAGCACCAGCCCTTTCAAGGTCTTTGCGTAAACTCTCCCGATGATCAAGCGGGAGGGCAAGACGATGTGGGATGCGATTCTGGCGCGCTTCGAGAAGCAGGCACCGGCCAGCGTCATGGCACGGCTGGCGCTGGAGCGGGCGATGCCGGCCGCCTGGATCGACGAAGTGTTCGAGACCCACCGGCAGCGCCAGTATCCACGCGAGCTGCTGTTTTCCACGGTGGTCGAGCTGATGTCGCTGGTTTCCCTGGGGTTGCGCCCTTCGCTGCACGCCGCCGCGCGCCAGATGGACCACCTGCCCGTATCGCTGGCGGCGCTGTACGACAAGGTCAGGCGTACCGAGCCGCCCTTGCTGCGGGCCCTGGTACAGGGCAGCGCCCAGCGCCTGGCGCCGATCGTCTCGGCCCTGGGCACAGCGCCCTGCCTGCCCGGCTGGCAGGTGCGCATCGTCGACGGCAATCATCTGCCGGCCTCGGAGAAGCGCCTGGCGCCGCTGCGCAACCAGCGCGCCGCCGCTCTGCCGGGGCATTCGCTGGTGGTCTACGACCCCGACCTGGACCTGGTGACCGATCTGGCGGTCTGCGAGGACGCCTATGAAAGCGAGCGTACCGGCGTCCTGCCGCTACTGGACAGTGCCCGGCCGGGGCAGCTGTGGATGGCCGACCGGCATTTCTGCACGCGCGCGATTCTCCAGTCGCTCCAGCAGGCCCGGGCCGATTTCATCGTGCGCCAGGATGCCAAGCATCCGCGCATCGTTCGCGAGGGGCCCTGGCACGACCGGGGCCGGGTGGAAACCGGCTGGGTACTCGAACAGGACATCCACATAGACGAGGGCCAGACGCCCTGGCGCCGCATCGAGCTGCGTCTGGATCGGCCGACGGAGTCGGGCGAGTCCGTGCTCTGGCTGTGGAGCAACCTGCCCGCGACGATCGACGCCCGGCAGGTTGCCGAGCTGTACCGTCGGCGCTGGCGTATCGAGGGGATGTTCCAGCGCCTGGAGTCGGTCCTGCAGAGCGAGATCCGCAGCCTGGGCCATCCCCGGGCGGCGCTGCTGGGATTTGCCGTGGCGGTGCTGGCCTGCAACCTCCTGGCGGTGCTCAAGCGCAGCGTCGAGCAGGCCCATCGCGAACAGCTTCCCGAGGGCTGGGAGGCGTCCCCCTACCACCTGGCGGTCCAGGTCAGAAGCCGTTACGAGGGGATGCTCGTCGCACTGCCGGTGGAGCACTGGCCCGCCTGGGCCGACGACTCGGCCAGCACACTGGCACAGCGCCTGTTGGCATTGGCGCGGCACATCAAGCCCAGCCAGGTGGCCACCAGCAAGCGCGGCCCCAAGGTGAAAAAGACCCGGGAGTGGGTCGATAGCGCCGCAGCCCGCGCTCATGTGTCTACGGCCCGTGTAATCGAGGCCTCGAAAGGTAAGAGACCTTGAAAGGGCTGATCTTCAGTCGGCAAACCAGACATCCACCTTTGCCGGGTTTGCCGCCATCCAACTGCGGGCCACCTGCTCGGCCGGCTTACTTTCCACTACCATTTGCCGTTCTAATTCGGTGGCTACTGAAATCCCGAGCCGCACACGGCCGAGAACCCTGCGAGTACGCTCGGGAAGCTGCTGCCAGACCTCCTTGCGTACCACCACCACGGCGCGATCGACGCCGAAGATCCCTTGCGGATCCTCCAGTACCCGCAATGGGTAGACTGCATTCAGATATTGGGGCTGCCACAGGGGCATCACCATCCATCTGCCACTAGCAGAGGCCTCGGCGAGGTGCCGGGCCCACTCCTCGGGCGGAGCCACCTTTAGCCTATAGCCTGCTTGCTCCAGCCCGTAGCGCCGCATGATCTGCTCGGAGCCATTCATCAATCCCGAGCCAGGTCCCACACCGACTATCTCACGGTCGATACGCGAGGTCACCGCGGGTTTCTTCAGATCGTCGATGGAGCGAACCATCTCTACAGGTACGTGAGCCGGCACAGCCCAGTACAGTCGAGCGTCTTCATAAAGGGTAGCCGCCTCTACCAAGCGATCTGCAAGCGGCGCCTGCAGCGGTCCGTGCGCATGGGGTAGCCAGGAGGCTACCAGCAAGTCGACATCGCCATGTCCCAAGCGGCCGTAGATGTCCGGATGGTTGCCCTCAACTATCTTCAAGGAGTGGCCGAGTCGGCTGAGAACTTCCTTCACCACCGCGGCACTCGCCGTATAGAAACTGAGATTGACCTGTCCTACCACGAGTTCCCGTGGTTCGGCCTTGGCCAGGAGGGCACTGCAAATTACGAAGGAAAGCACGAGGACATACGCGAGTTTCTTCATGGCAGAGGCTTCGTTCGATCGATTGGAAGAAAGAGAAAGGCATCCGATGGGGGCGTCACCTTCCAGTGCGGTATCCTGAGGATGCGACGAGGAAAGAGTTAGGCTTCGATTGCCTATGAAGTTCCGACCGGGAATGGGCCAATCTCATCTTTCGACTCTTGCCGGCTTCCCACAACAACAAAAGCGTCGTCGCCCTTGGTCCAGAAACGCTGCCCCAGTTCAGGCGATCGAATCAAGCACACCGCCGTCCACCCGCAGCGCCGCGCCGGTGGTGGCCGAGGCCTGAGGCGAGGCTGCGTAAACGACCAGATTCGCCACCTCTTCTACACGCGCGGCACGTTGGATGAGCGAGCCGGGACGATGCTTCATCACGAAGCTGGCGCAACCTCTTCCATGGATAGACTCGACGCCTCCTGTTCCTCCTTCAACATTGCCTCCAATCCATCGGATAGGGTCGGGCCCGGCAATATGGCATTGACGGTCACACCGCTACCGGCGACCCGTTTGGCCAGGCCTCGGGAAACCGATAGGTTGGCGGTCTTGCTGAAGCCGTAGTGGATCATATCGACGGGGATGTTCAAGGCGACTCCGAGGACAAGAACAGCACCCGCCCCCATCGGCGTTGCAGCATGCCAGGCAAGTAGGCACGCGACAGGCGGACACCGGACATGACGTTCACTTCGAAAAAGCGCGTCCACTCCTCATCCGCAATCTCGAAGAAATCCTGCGGCCCGTAGATGCGGCGTTGTTGACCAGGATGTCGGCTGCCGGCTCTGCTGCGACCAGGGCAGCACATCCCGCGATACAACCAACGTCCGCCGCCACGCCGCGGACGCTCGCATCCGCCAACTCTCTGCGCAGCCGCGACACGGCGGACTCAACGCCGGCCGGGCTGCGGCCATTCACTACTACCGTGGCGCCGCCTGCGCCAGTCCTCGGGCGATGGCATAGCCGATGCCCGCGGTGGAACCGTAACGATGGCAGTCTTGCCGAGAGATCGATTTTCATGCAATTCATCCTGATCGGTTGTGAGTTTGGGAGCTCATTCAGGGGGGCGGTTGGACGCTGTACTGGCTGCGCCTGATGGATAGTTAGGGTGTATCGGGATAGACGGCCGCCCAGCGGCCGGCCGGGTGCCCTCCAGGCGCAGTGCTACCAGGGCCACGATCAGGGCGCGAGCGGTATCAGTGCGGCTACCCAGGTGAGAGCTGCCAATCCTGGGCCATGAACAATCACGAGTCCTCCAGCCAGGCCCCCAAGGCGTTGCCGAGGTTGAAGGCGGCAATGTTGAAGCTTGATGCCAGGCTCTGGCCGGCACCCTGCGCCTTCTCCAGTACCCACATTTGCAGTGCTGGCACGGTGGCAAAAGCGCTTGCACCGAGCAGTCCGACGAAGATCACGGCCAGAGCCTGTTGGTGTAACGCCCATGTCATCAGGCCGAGTACGGCAACTAGGGCCATCAGGCTGCCCAGCAGAGTCGGCTGCAGATGACAGTCGGCTAGCCGGCCGCCTAGCAGATTGCCTACTACCAGGCCCGCACCAAAGACCAGCAGGATGGGTGACACAGCCGCCTTGTCGAAGCCGGTGACATGCATCAGGAGCGGTGCGATATAAGTGAAGACGGCAAACACGCCCGCATAGCCCAACACAGTCGTCAGCAAGCCAAGCAAGACCGGACGGCGCGCCATCGCTTTCAGGTCGCCGCGCCAATCGGCCGCTTCGGGCCGGTGACGATCCGCTGGCACGTACAGTTGCAGTACCAGCAGCGCCACGACGCCGACCCAGGTTACGGCCCAGAAGGTCGCACGCCAGCCCAGAGCCTGTCCCAGCCAAGTGCCGAAGGGAACGCCTAGGATGTTGGCCACCGTCAGGCCGGTGAACATCGCCGCGATGGCCGAGGCGCGCCGGTCCGCCGCAACCAGGCTGGTGGCGACCACCGAGCCGACGCCGAAGAAGGTGCCGTGGGCGAAGGAGGTCAGCACGCGTGCCGCCATCAGGGAGCCGTAGTCGGGTGCCAGCGCGCAGGCGGCGTTGCCGAAGGTGAAGATCGTCATCAGGCCGAGCAGCACGACCTTGCGTGGCCAGCCGGAAGTGGCAGCTGTCAGCAGCGGTGCGCCGACCACCACACCTAGCGCGTAGCCGGAAATAAGGAGGCCGGCGGCTTGGACGGAGACGCCCAGATCGACACT
>NZ_CP011838.1:0-66259 GCF_002220155.1 Azotobacter chroococcum
TTCTGCCGGTTGGGGCTGGAAGACGAAGTGCCCAATCACTCGACGTTCTCCAAGAACCGGCATGGCCGCTTTCGGGCCAGCGGCCTGTTTCGCTGGCTGTTCAATGAAGTGGTACGTCGCTGCATGACCGCTGGCCTGGTCAAGGGTGAAGGCTTTGCCGTGGATGCCAGCATCATCAAGGCGGATGCCAGCCGGCAGCGTGGCGTCGCCGGGGATGAAGCGATCAACTGGGGGGATCCGGCACTCAGCACACGCGCCGTGCGTGAGTACCTCGAGGCGCTCGATGACGAAGCGCTACCCAAGCGCTTGTCGTTGACCGACCCTCTGGCCCGCTGGACGGCGGCTCCAGGCGGTCCGGCGTTCTTTGCCTATTCCACGAACTACCTGATCGACACCGAGCACGGTGTGATCCTGGATGTGGAAGCCACGCCTGCTCACCACACCGCCGAGGTCGAGTCGACCAAGACCATGGTGGAACGCGTCGAAGAGCGTTTCGACATCACACCGGAACGTCTGATCGGCGACACCGCCTATGGGACAGCACCCATGCTGGCCTGGATGGTAGAAAGGGACCTCGAACCGCATGTCCCGGTGTGGGACAAAACCGAACGCCAGAACGACACCTTCTCGAGCAATGATTTCCACTGGAATGAAGAGGTAGGGGAATACGCTGTCCGGCCGGACGCCCCTGCGTAGCGAGTGGCGGGCCTTCAAGCGTCAGCGCTCCCACGTCACCAAGGCCAACACGGTGATCTACCGGTCCAGCCAGGCTGACTGCACAACCTGTCCGCTGAAGCCGTGGTGTTGCCCGAATACGCCGATGCGCAAGATCGTCCGCAGCGTTCATTGAAGCCGCCCGGAGGTGGCTCGGCGCATCGCCACCACAGCGGCGTACCAACGCTCCCGCTGCGAACGCAAAAAGGTCGAGATGCTCTTTGCCCATCTCAAACGGATCCTGAAAGTCGATTGCTTGCGGCTACGGGGACTGACGGAGGCAACCGACGAATTCACGCTCGCTGCGGCAGTGCAGAATCTGCGTCGGATGGCCAAATTGCTACCCCAAGGGCCACCCATCACGGGATAGGTCTGCCTGTTTGGGGCAGAAACCCTCCAAATACCTCAAAACTCGAGCCTGCAGGCTCAGCAAAAACATCAAAAGACCACTGAAAGTGGCGGGCCAGCCCTTCGGTGGCAAACGTGAAGGCGGCGTGCCTACTGTAAAAACCGACTTTTTCAACAGAATCGGCCAACTGCTGCCGCACGACGTTTCCACAAAGCCGCCATCTGGGGGGCGCTCCGCCTCCGAAACCTGCCGCAAGGGCAATTCACACAACTCCGCCTCAGCCGACGTGGGCACGACTTGCGCTCATCGGCCGATGAAGAGCGGTTACGCAGCTTTCCAAGACCGGATCCCATGCTGGAGACCCGATGTCGGTGGATCGCCTAGTTCCAAGCGCGCACGGCACGTCCGGAAGCCGTGATGCGAGTTTGCAGAGCTTCGCGTCGGAGTGGGATTCCGCTGGACTCAAATCCGCAAGACCGCAGCATGTCGCGGGCCTCCTACAACACGTGCTCGCCGACATGGACGCCCTGCCGCTCGCCGAACTGAACGAATTCCCCCACCACACCCGCCATCCTGGCAAGTTGCACGCCTGCGGCCACGAGTCCCGGTCGAGGCGGTGTTCGGTCTGCACAACTGGCCGGGATGGCGGTCATGCCGCAGCCGGTCATGGCCGGCACCTGCGCCTTCGAGATCACGGAGCGCGGCCACGGCTGCCACGCCGCCACGCCACACCAGGGAATCCACGCCATCGTTGCCGGCAGCCAGCTGGTGCAGGCCCTGCAGACCGTGGTCAAAGGATAGGAATCGCCACTTCAGCAAGTATCCCGGGTTTCCGGATCGCTACAAGACGGTGTCAGCGGTCGTCACGCGCGAACTGCGTACTGATGAAGCCTGAAAACCGCGCCAGAATCACAATGCAAGTCGTGCCGTGGTTCGCCGGGGCGGCCGCCGGGTACGTCGGCCTGGACGGCGCGGTGATCGGCATCGACAGCTAGGGCGCCAGCGCGCTGGCGAGAAGTTGTTCCCGCATTTCGGCTTCACGGTGGAAAAGGTGGTCGAGGCAGCGAACGCACTGTCCTGACCCGTTGCGCAAGCAAAAAACGGCGTCGTGAGGGCGCCGTTTTCTTTCTTCCGTTCGCAATTCGTACCGCGTCAGCGTCGGTGTTGCGGCGGTATCTCCTCGCGTAGCAGCCTGCCGTCGCGCGTGATCTGCACCCGCTGCGATTGCGCCGGCAGTTCGCGCAGGAATTGCTGTTCGCGGCCTGGCGGCTGTCGCAGCTGCTCTTGGTTTCGACGCAGCGCCATCGCGTTGGTGGCGGCGTAGTGCGCCTGGGCGTGGGACGCGCACGGGTTCGGGTTTTGGAACCCGAACACGGAAATGACGCCGACCTGCAGCTGCAGCGAATAGTCCAGCGAGGTCAGGCCGGTCGTGGCGACATCGACCGGGCAGTTGCCGCCCGGCAGCCGTCCGAACGCGGTGCCGCCGCTCG
Organism: Azotobacter chroococcum; assembly: GCF_002220155.1. Lineage (NCBI taxonomy): Bacteria > Pseudomonadati > Pseudomonadota > Gammaproteobacteria > Pseudomonadales > Pseudomonadaceae > Azotobacter > Azotobacter chroococcum. Next base: position 2,554 of record NZ_CP011838.1, read on the forward strand.
GGCCGCTGGGAAGGTTGCGGAACCACGCCATCGGCGTGCTGCACGCAGTGGGCGGAATGGCCTGCGTCGCGAACATGCCGGTCACGTTGCCGGTCTGCGCCATGTCGACCTGCGCGGTCGAATGGCAGCTGAGGCAGGACGAGCGCGGATTGTCGACCGGACCGATCAGGCGCCCCGCGCGACCTACGTGGTCGCGGAAGGCCGGCGGCATGTCCGGATTGATCCAACTTTCCTGCAGCGTGGTGATCGCGGTGCCGGTCACGGTCGGATCATTGCCCCACTGCATGCCGATAGGCGTCAGTCGCCGCCAGCCGTTGCCTTCGGCCGGCCACAGACGCTCGTCGTAGGCGTAGGTGGCGAATACCCAGCCCGTCGTGCTGCTGAAGTGGTCGTCCTTGACCGCGACGTCGACCTGCAGCAGGCGCACTTCGATCGGCGGGGCAGCGGAGTTCGCCGGCACCTGCACGAACCAGCGCGGCGCGTGCGCCAGCGGATCCGGTGCCTGGATGCGTGAGGGCACATACTCGGCGAACAGCAGCTTGAACACCACGGTGCCGTCGATGAAGTGCGCCGCGGAGGGTTGGGTCTGGGTCAGGTCGTAGCTGGGAAACACCTGCCCGATCGTGTACCCGCCGAGACTGTTGTAGTAGCCGATCGCTACGGCGCGCAGGTTCCCGCCACTGGTGAGCCAGTGCGTCTGCTCGCTGGGATTGAGCGGCCGCTCGTTGGTCACGCCGTGGTAGGGCTCGCGGCGTGCACTGGCCGACGCGGTCATCATCGGCACGTGGTACCACTTGCGCGAGGCCCAGTTGCTGTTGTTCTTGGTCGCGTCGAAGTCGATGCCCGGGTCCGACATTCCCTGCAGGATGTAGGTCTTGAGTGCGGCCAGATAGCCGTCGCGCTGCGCCGGGATCGACAAATTGGAGAAGGTCCGCCACGGTCCATTGGTTTCCGCCGCAGGCGGATTCCACGAAGTGATGTGCGGTTGGCCCTGCGCATCGTTGGTGATTACCGGAACGCCCAGCGGATACGCCTGCGCGAGTTGGAAGCTCTTCTGCACGCCCGGCTCGTTCGGGTTCACATCGCCACTCGCATCCGCTTGCGGCGGATGATCGGAGATCCAGTCGGGAAAATCTCCTGAGCATTGTGCGGTGTACGCGCCGGTGCCGCCGCCAAATTGTCCAGTGGGTTCGGTCGTGGGCGTGCTCGATTGCCATCGGCATGCGACCAGCAACGAGCACAGCAGCACGCCTGTCGAATTTCGGATTGCGGATCTGTCCATCGCAGTTCACTCCTGTTCGCGCCTGCCGCCAGTTCTCGCTGTTCACGCGAGGTCGATAAATCTCGCCTCCGACGGCACACCCGCCGCATCCAGCAGGAACAGCATCCACGGACCCGGCGGAGCGACCGCGGCGCTGGAGGGGGCGCGGACCTGCACGGCAGTCGCGGTGACGCCGAGGATCGGCAGCTTGATCCAGCGCAGGCCGGCATCAGTGTGGTGGGTGAGGGCGCTGGGCCGCAGCAACACGACGCTGTCGACATCGCCCGGCTCCGCGGTACCGATGGACATCGCCGCTCCCCAGGTCGCACTGGCCGGCGCGCTGGTAATCGACGGGCGACTACCGCCGCCGAGATAGGGCGGACTGAACAACTCCATCGATCGCTGATCGCGCATCGGTGTGGTGCCGAGCGTGGGATCGATGCCGCCGGTCACCAGCACGCGCCCGTCGGGCAGGAGCACGGCGACCGAGTGGTACTGCCGCGGATGCAGCATCGGCGCCTGCGTCGTCCACACGTTGTTCGCCGGATCGTAGATCTCGGCTTCGAGCACGGGTTGCGGATCGGCGGCCCACTTGCCGTTGCGCTGACCACCGACGACAAGAAGATGTCCGTTGGGCAAAAGCACGACCGTGACGTTGACGCGCGGAAACGCCATGTCTGCTCCGCGGCTCCAGGCAGCGGTCGCCGGATCGGTCAGGTCGATGCGCTCCAGCGTCTGCGGATTGCGCCACGTCGCTACGCCGCTGACGCCACCACCGACCACGAACGCTTCGGTGGCCGGTGGCGACACCGTGTCGTCGATGCGCAACACCGCCATGCCTTCCTGGCGATCGGGGAACTGCAACAGTCCGAGATCGGCCCAACTGCCGTTGTTGGCACCGGTGAAGCTGAGTCGCGCGGATTCGCGATGCGACATGTCCGGTGCGGCCCAGCCGCAACGCGAGTAGAACACGCCGCCGGCGGGCAGCAGATGCAGGCTGGGGAACAGTTCCGGGAATGTGCGGTCGGCGCCGGCCAACATCGTCCAGTTGCTGGTGGCCGGATCCCAGATTTCCAGGCCGGAAGCGCCCGAGCCCGACGCCGCCAGCACGCGACCATCGGGCAAGGTCAGCACCGTGGGATACCAACGCGGTTCGTTCATGTTCGCCATTACCGTCCAGCTTTCCGTCGCCGGATCGAAGATGTGGGTCTGATTCATCAGGCCAATCGGCGCACCGCCTGCGACCAGCAATCGCCCATCCGGCAGCCAGGCATGCCCACTGCAGAACAGGTCGGCGGCGTAGGCCTGGTTCGTGCGCGCATCTGTCGCGGGATTCCAGACTCTGGATTGTGTCGGATAGCCCGCTTCGGCCGTGCCCGACCACAACAGCACCTTGCCGGTCTTCAGCACGGCGGCATGTACGACGAAGAGATCGAGGTCCGGAACCGTCGACCACGTGCCGGCGTGCGACATGCACGGCATGTCGACATCGGGACATGGCGAGCCGTCGTCGATGGGCAGTTCGAAGCCCAGGCAGGCCTTCAGTTCCTTGGTCGCTTCGATCTCTTGCGACGCGCGGACGAGACCGGCCATGCCCATCATCATGTGTATCTCGGCATGGCAGTGGAAAAGGAAATCGCCGCGCAGCTGCACGCAGTGGCCGTCGTACGAGAGCACCGGTTTCGCGTGATCGGCCGCCTGGCCGTGCGCCAGCTTGGGCGAATGCATCGCCGTCATCCGCGTCACGGCAGTGGCGATCGCTTTGGCCCTCAGCTCCACTGCGCCCTTGCGGGTGGGTGGCCGCCAGCGTTCTGCTGGGGCTTCGCTATCGTGCAACTCTTCATGGCACTCGCAGCAGCCATCGATCGGCATCAGGATCACGTTCGGCACGATGGTGTCGCCCATGAACGACTCGGCCGGACCGAGGCTGCGCGTGTCGTAGCGTTCGTCGCCACGGTGGAAACGCTGGCCGTGGATGTGGAAGTTGTGCCATTGCGTGGACAGGTCGAGATCGAACACGTACCAGCGGATGCATTTGCCCGACTTGGCGACGATGGTCGGCGTATTCCCCACGAACGAGCGGCCGTTGAGGCACCACGACGGCATCGCCGCGGTGCCGCGATCGGTGACGGTGTGCTGCTGATTGCCGGCGTGCGTCCAGGTGACCGTGCCGCCCGGGCCGATGGTCACGTCGTTGGGCGCGAAGCTGGAAGGCGAATCGATGATGCTGACCGCGGCCGTCGCCGGACCGCCGGCGACCACGCGGACCACGCCGGTCATCGCGGTGTGGATCTCGCAGAAGTAGTCGTAGGTGCCTTCGTCGGCAAAGGTGAAGGAAACCGGCGGGTCGCCCGGCGACAGCGGGCCGAAGCGGAAGCGGGTGACGTCCGACTGTCCCTGCAGGCGGTGCAGAAACATGGGCACGTGGTAGTCGGCCTTCTTGGCCTTCGGATCGCGCACTATGATCGCGCCGAACAGGCCCCGCGACACCACCGCGTCGATGTTCATGAAGTGGTCGTGGAATGGCCAGGCGCCGATCGTGTCGGGGGTGACATCGAACACGTAGCACCAGCTTTCGCCAGGGCAGATTGCATCGCTGCGATGGTGGTGATGATCTGCGACGCCGAACGGGAACGAGCCGTCCGAATCGATCCCGTAGTCCAGGCCGTGGACATGGAAGCTGTGCGGTTCCGCGTCCGCGTTGTACACGTGGATGAACAAGCGCTCGCCCGGATCGGCGTAGAGCACGCAGCCGGGAATGCGGCGATCCCATGGCGGCTCGTTGATATCAGCGACGACCAATGGCGAGGTATCGGGCACCGTATGCGCGGCGTCGAAATAGCGTCGGTAGATCACGGCGTCGAACCGGCGCAATTCCACTTCGTTCGGCGAAATTGTGCCGTCTTCGTGTCCCGGCCCACGCATGCAGTCGATCTTGTAGCGCATGTGATCGGCTTCGTCCGGCGCCACCGGCGTGTACGACTGCAGGCGTTCGATCCTCAGATAGATGCGGCGGCAGCGCGAATGAGGGTCGTACTCGCCGTGATCGTGCGGATGACCGGAACCGTGGTCGTGGCCTAGGCTGTGGGAATCCGAAGGGCTATTCGATTCATGCGAACGGCCGGAACCGTGGTCGTCTGAGCCATGGTCGTGGTCATGCCCCGTGCCATGAGAATCGTCCGAATGACCATGTAATCCATGCGAATGACCGGAGCCGTGGTCATGCGCGTGGTCGTGATCCTCCTTTCCGCGCCGCGCGGCGGGCACCGCGACAGGGCACCAGTCCAGGAACCCTCGACGCCAGATGCAGGCAGCGCGGCCGAGCTCGGTCCCGACTGCATCCAGGGCCCGTACATGCAGCAATGCGCGTCGCTCGAGCAGCAGCTGCGTCTCGTCGCCCGTGGCCCAGATCTCGAATGAGCCGTCGGCCGAGGTTTCGCCGTCGCACAGCATGGCCCAGCGGTCTCCCGCGCCCTGGCCCAGCTGGACTTTGAGTCCTTCCAATCCCAGCCCGGTTTCGGCGATCCGGACCACGCCCCTCGCGATGATCTCCATATCGGCCTCCTTGCCCTCGGCGGCTTTCGGCTTTGAAGGCCTGTCGAATACAAACGGATCAACGTCATTTCCGCAAGTATCCCGGGTATTCCGGATCGCTACAGGACGGTGTCAGCGGTCGTCACGCGCGAACTGCGTGCTGATGAAGCCTGAAAACCGCGCCAGAATCACAACGCAAGTCGTGCCGTGGTTCGCCGGGGCGGCCGCCGAGGCCGTCTCGGTGACCGATGGCACGAGCGCTTCCCCGACGGGCCATATGAGATCCTCGTCGAGCTACCAGGCGATGCGCTGATCGAATTGGTAGTCCGGCGCCGGCTGGGCCTGCGGGTCGTATTGCTCTCGCTTGTGTTCTTTGACACTTGCACCCCGAAGCAGTAAGACCTAGGCGTCATCCAGATCGGGTCATGCGTTACGTATAGACCAGGGTAGCCGGAGCTGCTAAAAAATTTTGCATCCATCTAGGGGCTGTTGACGATTCACATCGGGAGCCATAGAAACCCACAGGCCATGGCTACCATGCTTTCGTAATTTCGCTTCAGCTTGTCGTAGCGGAACGCCACGGCGCGGTAATGGAGCGCGGCCCCGGTCTGCGGATTGCGACCTTCGCGGGCGGCACGCGCCTTTACGGTGAAGGTGCCGAAGCCCACCAGAGAGACATCGTTCCCCTGTTGCAGGGCCGTGGTAACGCTGGCAGTGAAAGCGTCCAGCGCGCGGGCAGCCGTGGCTTTGGGCAGGTCGGTGGCGGTCGAGATGGCGTCGATGAGCTCGGCTTTGTTCATGGCATGTTCCATGGCGGGGAGGTGAAGGCCTAAAGCCCAGGCCGTGGGGTTATTCGGAGACCTGACGTACGTCCAGCACGGCCCAGACTTCCCAGCCCTTCTGGCGCACGCGCTTTTCGGCCTCGAGCTGGGCCTCCAGCGTGCTGAGCGAGCGGGACCGGTGTTCGAAGCGAAAGGCGGGATCGCCACTGCCCTTGCGAACACTCAGCTTCACCTGGATATAGGAGGGGCGCTGTCCGGATCGTTTGGGGGAGGGTTTTGCGGGCGCCAGTCCCAGGGCCTCGCGCATTTCGGCTTCGAGAAGCTGTTTCGTATCCAAGCGGGCGTATCCGTTACCGCATTCCTTGAAGCAACGCATTATCCCGGAGGTCGCTTCCGGGTGCCAAGGTGCAGTCTAGACAGCCTGGATCGATTCGCTTTCGCCAAGCCCTTTCCCCTCCAGGGAGAAACTCGCCTGTGGCCGGCCAGGGTCGATGGGCGGGCGAAGGGGACCGCCTCATCGGGGCGGCCCCCTTTGTCCTCACAGGGCCAGCGTCTGGCGGGTCACCCACAGAATACCGAGCAGCAGGGCGAACGAAGCGCCAAACGGCCAGCGGTACCGGGCGATGACCCGCAAGGCCAGGGTCCAGCCGACGGACACCAGGAGCCCTCCCATCCACAGGAAAAACATCACGACGGCCAGCACACCGGGCGTCAGGCGTTCGGCCGTGCCATAGGCGGCGGCCTCTCCAGCCGGCAAGCGGTCGAGGTACCACCACTCCCAGACGGCGTATCCGCCCACCAGCAGCATGACCAGAGGGAGAAACGCGAACAGGATCAGGCCGATCGCCTCGGCGCGCAGGGGTAATGGGTTCATGAACAGCCTCCTTGGGTTGAGATGCATCTCCTTGGTAACACCGCTGCCCGAAAACCCAAGTCCGCCGGCACAGGTTTCTGCGCCGAATCTTCAAAGGACAATTCAAGGGCTGAAGCCGGCGTCGGCAGCGGACATATGCACAGTGCCAAGACCCCGACTTGGGTTTTGCCCCCGGGATGAGAGCCTCGATGGGGAGTGGGACGTCCACTTCGCCAAAAGACCTATCAGGAGAAAAGAGATGGCAGGCAGTCATGTGTTGTGCAGGCGTTGTAATCGCTGGATGGTGCCACGCGTCATTTACAGCCGTAGTTTCCCAGGCGTTAATGGATGGAGAATCGGCGGCGGAAAACCCATCTCCAATTGCTGCCCGTTTTGTCTGTCCGAATACTGGGACGAGCTGGAAGAGCCCAGTCCGTTGCGCGGCAGTCTCTTCATGAAACTGCTGAGTATTCCGCTGACGCTGATTATGTTTGCGCTGCTGTTCGGCAGCGTGCTCAAACTTTCCGTCTGGCTGGACAGTTCGGAAGTCCTGCTCGCCGGAAATATTCTGTCGGTTTATGCCGTATATCGCTTCGGACGCTGGTTGGTGAACTGAGTGGGTTCAATCAATGTTTCCCAGGCTTACTCACCTGGCCCGCATGACGACCCGCCCTGTAGTTATCAGGCCGGACAGCGATAACCGGGAAAATCTATTTTCCCTCGTTTGACGAGCCCAGCAGGAACGGCCTTCTCGAGCCCGGCATGCCAGGAAAATTATCTGTTGGAATTCCGGCCTTCGGTTTGAAGCCCCCGGACTTTCCAATGGAGAGAAGCCTCTCAGACGGGGCTTCTCTTTATTTCCAGGATGCCATTGGCGAAACACGCGACGCCGCCTCGAAGGTCAGGCGCGATGGCCTTGCCGTGCACAGGCCAACGCCCTTCTGGTTGGGCAGGCCGATCCAAACCGGGTCTCCCGGGGGAAAAGCCGCAGGCCGTGTTCGGCGAACGCCCCACGCAGACACACCGGACGGCGGCCGAATGACGATGGACCGAGCACGGCCCTGCGCGGGGCGGATTGGAGAGCGACGGACGATCGCCAAACGGTCGTCGAATGACGACGATCACCGGGCAAGCGAAAGTCGAACGTCGGCAAACGCCCCGAACGCACACCGGACGGCCGTCAAATGACGACGAGGACCAGGCAGGAGAGAGTCGAATCCCGGTAAAGGCTCCAAACGCACATCCGATGGCGGTCAAATGACGACGGACCGAGCACGAACTTGCGTGGGGCAGATTGGCGAGCGACGGACGATCGCCAAACGGTCGTCGAATGACGACGACGGCCGAGCAAGCGGGAGCCCCGCCCATTCAATCGGGCCGGGCCGGTGTCGGAGCGACAGCGAACGGCCCGCCGATGACGACGGGAGGGGCTGTGTTCCTGCCCGACGAGGTTTTCAGGAGATTGGCCGGCAGCGTTCAGAAGATTTTCCGATTTCAGTCTTTGCAGCCCTCCTGAAAAAGGCTGAGCCCAGTGCTGACGGGGCTTTCAGCAGATTCGAGAGGGGCTTTCACGGATTGCTCGAGCCGCGTTCACTGATTAGCCGGCGGCAGGAGGATCCGGGGCTGCCGCCGACCACTGGAAATGTGCTGAAAGCCAGTCCTGCCGGGGCTTTCAGCCTTTCAGTCAGCCTTCGCTCAGTCTTTCGCTCAGCCTTTCCGCGGATTGACGCCTCGGCGCCCGCCCCAAAAAAGGCTGAGCCCAGCAACGACGGGGCTTTCAGCACATTTTGGGTCACTGTTGGAAATCTGCTGAAAAACGCCGATTTCCTCTATGTCAGTGAGCTAGCAGACTGAAATAAATAGTTGTAGTCCAGTCAGCTGTTTCGGCCGATGGTGTGTCGCGCAGCGGGGCGGACAGGCCTCTGCCCAGGAACGGCCCCGTGACAGGCAGCGGAGTGTGGCCGGGCGGAACGGGCCGGCGTCGACGGAGAAAATTCGCCGGGCTGTGCACAATGGGGAGCCCGCAGAATTCGGAAAAAATCTTACGCTAAGCGCCAGGTGATTGGCTGGAGGCCGCAGCCGGCCTTGGGTGTCCAGCTGGGTTATACCCCAACCAGACGTCAGACGTGACCAGCCAGCAGCGTCAGGTTAGGGCTCATTTTGATGTTTCCTGACGCAACTGCATCTGGGTCTATGGCCTCAACTTGACGGTTCGAGGCTAAACGTACGATTTTCTCCGTTTCTGCGACGACCCCGAGTATCAACCCGGTGGATTGGCCGAGTGGGTGCGCTCTGTACAGTCGCCGCCCCTCGGATGTTGTGGCTTGCGCCCTGGCCAGCAAGCAATTGATGGCGAAAATTGCCCACCGGCCTGGCGAATGGATAGCTGCAAGGCCATTTGTCGGAAATTATATAACAAGCTTGACTATTATTGTTTAGCCACTATTTACTAAATTAATATTAATATTGTTTGCGCTCGAATCTCGCTTAAGAAATTCAGCTTCTTTCTTGTAGCGTATCCTGACGCGAATTGCGATGTGAGTCAGCTTAGTATCGAGCCTCTGCTTTTAAGTGGAAGGATGCACTATGAGACTCCTCGCAAGCGACATAATAAGTGTTATAGCTGCCTTTTTACTGAGCAGCGCTGTCACTCCCGCTTTGGCAGGGCCAGTGGCAGGTGAGCAAACTTGCGGCGCTCATATCAGAACCTCTCCCGCTAGTCTGGATCTCAAAACTCAGGTTTATTTAATAAAAGATACTCTACAATGTTTGATTAATGCAGAACGCGCTCAGTTCGGCCTGCAGGAGTTAAAAGTTAATGTAAATTTAACTAATGCAGCCACTGGTCATGTGGAGCGATCCACAACTATAAAATGGTGGGGTGAAGGCAACCCACATGTTGACCCTGACTTTGATATCGATCCGGCAACAAAAGAATTATTGAGCCCAAAATTAGCTATTGGGGGACGCATAAAGCGCTCAGGATATTGCTCTCCAAATGCTGCTGAGTACCGAGAGGGCGAGATTACTTACTGGGGGACTGGTAGCGACTCTACGCCGCTAGCGGCAGTCAACTGGTGGATGAATATAAGTAAAGAAGGACATCGAGAGGCAATATTAGATCCTCTGTATAAAGAGTTGGGGATTGCTGTTGCCGGGAAAGTGCCAGTTACAGATCTAGCCGCTAACGCAAGTAGGGAACAAGGAACCTACGTCGTTGCTTTGGGAAAATGCTCATCTAACCCGGATCCACAGCAAGGTGGACAGAATGGAGGGCAAAATAATCAAGGCGGATCAGGCTCGCAATCTAAGGTTACTACTGTTAATTTTAATAGAGTATTTATTAATGAATGCAGTGATCCTATAGGAATATGTGACTGGAGGCTTACATGTAGGCTAAATGCTCAGCCAGACACAGAAATATTTACAATGAAAGAGGCCGACACGGGCGATAATATACACTCGGATAAGTTTAAAGTTAAAAGCCTGACATTTGACGGAAATTTTCCTGCTGTGCTTACATGTCATGCGCAAGAATATGATCGTGCCTTTTGGCCTTTTGATAAGTCCTTATGGCAATTAGTAGGTAGCGCATTTGCAGAGATTAAAGCTGGTACGGATAAAAATGACAGCAAAGATGATAAAACGCTTAACATGAGGCGAGAAGATGAAAATGATGAGGTTACGATTTATTTCGATGCGGAAATAAGTGCATCAGTGTCCTCAGGACTTTCATTTCAGCCTCCAATTCCAGAAGCCCCAGATGGCTGCAGGATTCCTATGGCCAGCCCACCAACGTGTGGAGGTATAGATATTGAATGCAATGCTCCTTTGGCTGCTGCCACTATTTTCATCGCTCACAATGCTGGCTTTACCATGCCGATATATCGAGTCGCTCATGATATTGGCTTGATCAATGCGGAATATTCGGGAGAAGGTGATACTGTGCTAGCCGTATGTGCGAAGAATACAAGTGGGATGCGTTGCAGCAATGCTGTCGCTGCTACTTTAGGGCCTACCTTCTGCCCAGGGCCACCGCCTAGCCCCCGTATCTGCCCAGAAGGCTCTAGGATATGCCGAGGTAAGTGCATATCATTCAATACTAGGTGTGATGAATTGCAATGACATGCTTGTAAGTGTTCGGTACAAACACGCTGAACCGCCCCGGGTTTTCCGGAGGCTCCAACCTTTGAGAGGATGGAGCCATGAAGACAGCCACGAAGTATTCCCCGGAAGTCCGGCAGCGGGCAGTTCGTATGGTGCTCGAGCATCAGGACGAGCACGAGTCGCAGTGGGCGGCGATCCACTCCATCGCGGCGAAGATCGGTTGCACGGCCGAAACGCTGCGCCGCTGGGTAAGGCAGGCCGAGCGCGATACCGGACTGCGCGAGGGGCAGACGACGCCCGAGCGTGAGCGGATCAAGGCTCTGGAGTGTGAAGTTCGAGAGCTGCGTCAGGCCAACGAGATCCTGCGCAAGGCCTCGGCGTATTTTGCCCAGGTCGGAGCTCGACCGCCGCTTCAAGCGATGAAGACCTTCATCGATGATCACCGCCAGGCCTACGTGTAACGACCTGCAATCAAGATGATTTTCGACCGGAATTAGGGGTAGAACAAGCAGTCGCGTCACCAGCCGCCATTTCGCTGTCGGAAAACCAAATTAGCTAGGTTTCCGGCTGCTCAGCAATCCGACTGCGTTTTCCGTGCAGGTTTTCCTCACTGCTTTCGACTCGCTTAGGCCTGTATCGAGAAACAGATGTTTGGCGACAGCACCCGCCAATGCAGGCATTCAGTCAGATGGCGGCTGGTGACACGACTGCTTGTTCTACCCCTCCATCGCCGGATCGCTGTAGCCGAACCAGTTCTGCATCAGGTGCACGCGCAGCATGGCTGCCAGCGGGTAGGCAGGCCGACCGCCTTCGCCCTTGGGATAGTGGGGCTCGATCAGGACAATCAGCCCCGCCCACGGCACCACCTCGTCCATTTCGAGCAGGAAACGCTCGCGGCGGGTCTGCTTGCGCTTGCCGGCATACTCGGCATCGGCGAAGGACAATTGCTTCATCGGAGAACTCGGGCAATGGGACGGACGTATTTCAGCAGAATCGGGAAGTCTTTTTCAGGATTTCCCTTACGGATGTGATGCATGAGCTCGATCCACGGATTCCTTTCCGCATCACTCGGCCACGAGTCGCATGTCATTCTCTTGATCAACAAAACTAACATCGCAGGGAGAAGTCTAATATGTGCAAAGGCACATTCGCGCCATTTCACGCTCCATTGGCCGGACAGTGCCATCCCAGACATTGGCTATATCGGATACGGACATGACTCAAATTCGAATCTCATCGCCCATGATAAAAGAGGACGAACTTCGCGCGGCTCTGAAACAGGCAGGCGCCACCTCGAACTGGTCTGGAGAGGGCGTTAGGATCAACGACGAGCAGGAGGCGCAGTCATCACTTCGAGCTGAACCCATCACCATCACGCTGTTGTCAGCGGCTGCAGTTGTGGCACTGGTCCGCGGTTTGCTCAACATTATTAATACTCATGTCGCTGCCAGGGGGGCACAGAAGATTGTTTTCACCGATACAGAAGGCGGAAAGATGGAGTTCCCTGCGTCGATCCCACCAGAGAAAATCTTGGAGTATGCTGAAATAAACCAGATTATGAGGAGGGAGCGCGAGATAAAAAGGATCGAACTTCTGTAAAAAAACTTCACGGCCGGGCGCATGATGCTGTCATTTGGTGGAACTCATCCAGTGCACTAACTTGCAACATTCATCCGAGGCCATAGAGCGTGTAAGGTGCCCAAAAAAATTCGTGATCGAATCTTCCGCCGTCTTGGGTTCGAAATGCGTTTAAAGCATGTTTATGGGCGCAGGCGAACGAATTTGATTGCGGTGCAGTGCTGCGAAACGCATACTCGCCGAGTGTTCTTATGAAGCAGCGGGCGAACTTAGGAGCAACAATATCAGCCAGAGGCCATAGCGCCGTGGTTACTCGCCGACAGCCATGCAGCGAAAGTAAGGCGTGATAGCTCTCGATTTCTCGCGAGAATCCTCGGTCTGAATCAACTTTACCAAGCCAGCAGGCTGATATCATGAGCAGTTCAACTCCAGTGAAGTCAGGGGTCGAATGGAGCAATCGGGAGATACCGAGCGGCCCATCCTTTAGAATAAAGGCTGGTTCAAAGACGGTAACGCCTTCGATCACGTCCTTGCATTGGTCATTGCCATGCCCAATCAGCCAAAGAAGATTGCCAGCGGCGTGGCGTTGTTCGAAGTTAAAACGTGTTGCCTGGTACTCCGCCTGGTCAGCGTCACCGTGCACCCACCACTGGTTTGGACTTGTTGCCTCGACCAATTCCCGTACCTCGTCAAAAGCATAATTCAGTCCCTTATCGGGGTTCGCGAATACAACCCCTTTTATGTTCTCAGGTTCGTGTTGTTGCTGCGAAAAGGAACGGGGACTGATTGCTCCCAGCAGATCCAACATTCGCAGTGAAACCGCATAGTGCACGGAGGCAAACTTTTCGTAAAGTACCCGGTCCCCTTCGCCCACTCTTAGCGCGTGGAGAGGGAACTGATAGAGCGGGCCGTCCGGAATGACAACCAAATGCCAAGGATCAAGGGATCCGATTTTTTCCTTAAGTCCACCTAATATTGCGGGAAGGCCGATAATCTCTGAAATCACCTCATAAATAACAGACAGATCGTGGCCTGATTGGCTCAGATAGGCGGCATCAATAGCCGAAGGGACGCTGGCGTCCTCAAATTCGTTTCCGATCTTGTAGATGAGATCGCGTTGTTTCAAAACGAGTTCTTGCACCTGCTTGCGTACGTCTTTTGCCCTATAAAAGGGGAAGTTGCTGCTGCAGGCGTTCACGATCCTTACGATCCCTGCGCTGTCCCGACACAGAGGCGCGACGAGCAAATCATTGCCATGGAAAACAAAGTGAAGAAGGAGAAGATTTGCGTCGATAACTCGCCGGAGTCCGTCCTCGTCGATCGTCGCACAGTAGCGATTCTTCTCAGTGACGCCCGAGGGAAGCTCAAGGGGATTTATAAACTCAACAGAAGACTGTTCCTCGCCGGCTTGCACTGGCCCCCTAAGCCTTTGTCTCGCCCCTTTTTCGACAGGTAGTGATCGTTGTTTGAATGCTGACTGCCAAGGTTGGGGAGCCGGACGCCAAGCCACGGTCTTACCGGGTGTTGTCGTGTCGGAAGCTGCGAGATGCCTGCGCAGTCCTTCTCGGATTGCCACACATTTGCTTGCATCGATGATCTTAATCAAATCGAGCGGCGGCAGCTTTTCATGGGAAAAGGTTTTGTCGCGGCGCCAGATCTCTTCCGCTGACGTCAGCGCAACATCCAAGATCGGGTGATAGACCGAGAGAAAATGAGCAATTCCACGCATTGATCGGTTGGAACCAACAGTTTTAAGAGCAAATTCCTGCGCACATTTTGCCTCCTGCCATGCTTCCTCCCACAGCTCCTGCTTTGCTGAAATGTGCATGAGGCTCGCATGTAAATTACAGTGGAGTAGCGGTTCCGGCACGCCCTTCGACAGTCGTTGAGCCTTGCGCAACTGCAGGCGTGCCTCGTCTAACCTGTTTAGGGAGATGAGCAATTCGGCGTAGCTGCGAAGTGCTGCAGAACCGGTATGCTTGTCAGGAATACGCCCTGCCAACGTTGCCGCTTTCGACAACTGCATTTCCGCTTCCTGGAGAGCGCCCCTTGAACGCAAGGCGTCACCAAACCGATGAAGGGTGAGGCAGCGATAATGGTCATCATCTAATTCTTCGGCAAGTTGTACTGCAGTGCCGAACAGTTCTGCCGCCATTTCCAGCTGTTTCAAATCGCCAAGTATCTGTCCATAGGCCAAATTTGCCTGACAGCGTGTTTCCAAGTCGAGTGGTTGGTCGTCGGCTATACGCTTTGCCTCGTTTAGCCACTGGCGCGCCTCCAATCGCCGGCCCAACACTCGCAACGCTTCACCGTAGCTCTTGAAGATGATGCACTTGGTGTGGGGATCGCAAAACGTATGCTGTGTAAGTCCTGCGGCTTCTTTTAGCCACTCAATCCCCTGCTCGTCATTAAGAAAGAGTAACACTTCCCCAAAGCTGACGAAACTGTTGCACTTGGCACGATGGTGACTGGCCTGTGTCTCGAAATCGGTGAGTTCGTCCCGCGCGATACAGGCAGCTTTTTCCAGCCACCGCTTTGCCTCAAGAGCCTTGCCGAGCATGTAAAGCACATCACCATAACAGAGAAACGCGTTGCAACGGACGAGAGGATCTTCAATATGCCGCTCTGCCAGTTCGGCTGTTTCCTTCAGAATCGAAGCTGCTCTTCGCCGGTCACCCTGATCTTCATACACCTGACCTTGAATCATTCGCGCGTGGCAAATTAACTCAGGTGACGAAATGCTTTCCGCAATCTGAACAGCGGCCTCAGCCAACGCCCGAGCATTGTCGAAGTCCTCCAGCATTCTGCAGCAGTCAGCAGCGTGGGCGAGCGCCAAGCTGGTTCCGTGCGCGTCTTCGTGCTGTCCGAAGGCATCGGCCGCCTCGGCAAATTGATCGAAGGCTTGCTTAAATTCGCCTGCAGCTTTGTACTGAAGCCCGGCCTGAAAAGTTTCTTCGGGAGGCATGCCCATCCCCTTCAATGAAACAAAGAGCCTACTTGACAACGGCAGCGTTGGAAATGTACTTCCATTTGATGAATATAGCGAATAAGGGTTCGAGTAACCGTCTCGGAAAGTCTCGAGGGAAACTCCGAACAAGCCCCGCCAAATCTGTTGAAATAGCCCTTCCGCCGTTCAGCCCGAACCCTGCCGCATGACCCAGATGAGCTTCTCCGACGCCGAGTACGCCGGCAAACGCAAGCAGACCCGCCGCGAACGGTTTCTGGCAGAGATGGAACAGGTGGTACCATGGGAGGGGCTGCTGGCCCTGAGCGATCCGGAGATGGAGAAAGCTCTGTACGAAATTATCTCGCTGCGTCAGTTACTGAGCCAGGGCAGCATTCCCGAAGACACCACCATCATGAATTTCCGCCATCGGTTGGAGCGGCACGGATTGATCTCGAGCATCCTGGAGGTGATCAACGAACATCTGGGGGAGCATGGGTTGTCCCTGCGCTAGTGCAGTTTCAACCAACATCCTGTTCAAGTGGCGGGAGCTGTTCACAACCGTAATAGGTGCAGACTCGCTCCATCACCTCAGCGCTGGTCAGCGGGCGTTCGGGTTCATGGATCGCCCGCTTGCCATGCACCCAGCGGGGCTCGATCCGGTTCAGCCAGGGGCTCTTGCTCGGCAGGCGGCAGGTTACGATCCGTACGCCACCCTCGGCCCTGGCCCGGCGGTTGTGCGCCCCGATCCAGGCCCGCACCCGGTGGCTGATATGCCAGCTGGCGTTGTCCCAGATCATCAGCAGCGCCTTCTTCCCCTCGCTCGCCAGGCGCTCGCAGACCCACTCCAGGAAGTCCTCGGTCACCTGGCTGACCGGGCGGCCCTTGACGAAACGCAGCAGCATCTGCCCCGTGTCGGCGCGCAGCAGGCCATAGCAGCTCAGCGCCTTGGGTCCGGCATCCTGCGGATCCACCGACAACTGCTGCAGGCGCAGGGCCTGACCCGCGCTCCAGGCCTTCAGGGATGGGCGCGCAAAACGACTCCACCAGACCTCGTCCTGAAAACCCAGCACCCAGTCCGGGTGCGTTGTGGCCAGTTCGATCAGCCAGTCGCGTCGCTTTTTTTGCGCGCATAGTGGGGATCCGGGCTGGTAATCCAGGTCTTGGCCCGCTTCCAGCCCACGCCCAGGCGTATCAGCGTCTGGCGGATCGACTCATAGCTCAGTTGCCGTTCGGTCAGCCCCTGCTCGAAGGCCACCTCGGCGGCCAGGCTCAAGGTCCACAAGCGGGTGGGCTTGCCGAAATCGCGGGGGCTGCGGTGCAGCAAAGAGCGCAAGCGCTCGGCCTGCGTGCCCGCAAGCAAGGGACGGACACGTTTGGGCCGATGCGACTTCTCCGTCAGGCAAGACACCCCCTCGGCGGCAAAGGCCCGCAGGGTGTTGCGTACGGTTTGCGTGGCGCAGCCGAACAGAGCGGCAATTTCCGTGGCGGTCTTGCCGTCAGCGCTGGCCAGCAGGATCTGGCAGCGCCGCAGCGTGAAGGCTTCCCGGGCACGCAAGCCAACCTGCAGGGCCTGCCGTTCCTCGGTAGTCAAAGGGCGAACGAATAGAGGTGCTTTCATGGGGCATAGCATCGCCTGATGCCATAATTTCCACAACTTCATCTATGAAACTGCACTAGGGAACCATCGTGGATGCAACTCTAATCCATGCGCCGAACTCGGCTCGAACTCGCGGCGTTGTGCGGGCTGAGCCATGAAGACCTTTTGCCATAGCGCATCCTCCTGATGATGGCCCAAGAATGCACCATGACTTCCTGGTACTGCCACCTCGTACTAACCAGAGGCTTTGAGACGCTGCGCTTTAATAATGGACACGCTACCGCCAACCACTAAACCATACGTGATCAATCCCAACCGTCAACCGTTAAGAAGACAGCCAAAAATATTCCACCAAAACAGCCAGAAAACAGAAACACTTAGAACTTATGTTATATACGAAAGTCAGTTGCCCCTGAGCAACGAAGCGAAAAATACTCCAGAAATGCACCTATCCCCTCAAGAATATAATGTTTTTCAAAACATCCTCGAGAGCTTTCAAATCTGCTTTAGGACTTTTCTTACAGAAAGAAAAGATAGGCACACATATATTTGCAAGCGGCGACCACTTTGAAAACCGCTTCAACTGACGAGTAGTAACTCGGGCTATCCTTTTCTGGCTCAATGGAATTGAGCTTGCCCAGCCGTCGTGAACACGGTTTTAAGCACTCATCCGGGCCTCGCCGGCTTCCGGGTGGAGTTGCTTCTGCCAGCCGGGACGAGGGGACCTGCCGCGGACCTTGGACGACAGATGATTGGTTTCCAAAATTCCCGATAAAATCCGTTATCATTAATTATACTGGCGGGGCCCCCGGTCGCGCCCGCGACCGGACGAACCCGCTGGAGCGCCCCGCCGATGGACCACGCCGCACGCCTTCGCCGCGCTTTCGAAACCCGGCAGGATCGGCTGCCCGGCACGGTCTTCACCGGGCTCGAGCGGCCGAGGCTCCGCCCGCTACCCGGCGATGGCGCCGACCGGGAACGGGAAGCCCGGCTCCCGGGCCGGCACGCGGACGGCGAACGGGGCCGCGAGCCCTTCGACGCCGCCCTGCCCCTCGGCGAGCGGCCCGCGCCGCAGGCGGTCAGCCATGACTGAGCGGATCGAACGGGAGGAACGGCCGGGCGAGCTGACGGTCGCCGGCGAACGCCGCCTCACCGCCGCGGAGTTCCAGGGCCTGGCCCGGGTGCCGGCCGCCGCCGAGTGGTTCGCCAACCTCGACAACCCGCGCACCCGCCGCGCCTACCAGGGCGACCTCGCGGACTTCTGCGCCTTCGTCGGGCTGCAGGCGCCGGAGCAGTTTCGCGCCGTCACCCGCGCCCACGTGCTGGCCTGGCGCAAGCACCTGGAGCAGCGCGGTCTGTCCGCGGCCACCCTCCGCCGCAAGCTCGCCGCCCTCACCAGCCTGTTCGACCACCTGCTCGAGTGCAACGCGGTGGCCGGCGGCAACCCGGTGCACGGCGTCAAGCGGCCCAAGCTCGAAACGAATGAAGGCAAGACCCCGGCTCTCGGCGACCACCAGGCCCGCGCCCTGCTCGAAGCCCCCGATCCCGCCACCCTCAAGGGCCGCCGCGACCGGGCGCTGCTCGCCGTGCTGCTCTATCACGGCCTGCGCCGCGAGGAAGCCGCCCGCCTGGCGGTCCACGACCTCCAGGACCGCCGCGGCCTCAAGCACCTGCGCGTCCACGGCAAGGGCGGCAAGCTGCGCTACCTGCCGCTGCACCCGGTCGCCGCCGAGCGGATCCATGGCTACCTGGAGGCCTCCGGGCATCACCTCGTGGACCCCAAGGCGCCGCTGTTCCTGCCGCTGCGCGGGAAAAGGACCGGCGCCGGGATCTCCGCCGAGGGCATCTATGCCCTGGTCGGGGCCTACGCCAGGGCGGCCGGCATCGCCGTCGAGGGCCTTGGCGTCCACGGCCTGCGCGCCACCGCCGCCACCAACGCCCTGGAACACGAGGCCGACATCGCCAAGGTCCAGCAGTGGCTGGGCCATGCCAATATCAGCACCACCCGGCTCTACGACCGCCGGCACCTGCGGGCGGAGGATTCGCCCACCTTCAAGGTCCGCTACTGAGCCACCCGGCAACGGAAAGGCTCGCGCCCGACGCCGGAGCGCGACGTGCACATGGCCTTGCCTGGCGACGGATCGGGGACTGGAAACACTGCCCCCAGGCATACGGCCCCCTCAGTGCCGTATCGCGGCACCTGCCGCCCCCCTGCAAGAAGACGGCGGCTCAAGCGGCCTTATCAGCAGCCCTTTCAAGGTCTTTTGCCTTTCGAGGCCTCGATTACACGGGCCGTAGAGACATGAGCGCGAGCCGTGGCACCATCGACCCACTCCCTGGTCTTCTTCACTTTGGGGCCGCGCTTGCTGGTGGCCACCTGGCTGGGCTTGATGTGCCGCGCCAACTCCAGCAGGCGCTGTGCCAGTGTGCTGGCCGAGTCGTCGGCCCAGGCGGGCCAGTGCTCCACCGGCAGTGCGACGAGCATCCCCTCGTAACGGCTTCTGACCTGGACCGCCAGGTGGTAGGGGGACGCCTCCCAGCCCTCGGGAAGCTGTTCGCGATGGGCCTGCTCGACGCTGCGCTTGAGCACCGCCAGGAGGTTGCAGGCCAGCACCGCCACGGCAAACCCCAGCAGCGCCGCCCGGGGATGGCCCAGGCTGCGGATCTCGCTCTGCAGGACCGACTCCAGGCGCTGGAACATCCCCTCGATACGCCAGCGCCGACGGTACAGCTCGGCAACCTGCCGGGCGTCGATCGTCGCGGGCAGGTTGCTCCACAGCCAGAGCACGGACTCGCCCGACTCCGTCGGCCGATCCAGACGCAGCTCGATGCGGCGCCAGGGCGCCTGGCCCTCGTCTATGTGGATGTCCTGTTCGAGTACCCAGCCGGTTTCCACCCGGCCCCGGTCGTGCCAGGGCCCCTCGTGAACGATGCACGGATGCTTGGCATCCTGGCGCACGATGAAACCGGCCAGGGCCTGCTGGAGCGACTGGAGAATCGTGCGGGTGCAGAAATGCCGGTCGGCCATCCACAGCTGCCCCGGCCGGGCACTGTCCAATAGCGGCAGGACGCCGGTGCGCTCGCTCTCGTAGGCGTCCTCGCAGACCGCCAGATCGGTCACCAGGTCCAGGTCGGGGTCGTAGACCACCAGCGAATGCCCCGGCAGAGCGGCGGCGCGCTGGTTGCGCAGCGGCGCCAGGCGTTTCTCCGAGGCCGGCAGATGGTTGCCGTCGACGATGCGCACCTGCCAGCCGGGCAGGCAGGGCGCAGTGCCCAGGGCCGAGACGATCGGCTCCAGGCGCTGGGCGCTGCCCTGTACCAGGGCCCGCAGCAAGGGCGGCTCGGTACGCCTGACCTTGTCGTACAGCGCCGCCAGCGATACGGGCAGGTGGTCCATCTGGCGCGCGGCGGCGTGCAGCGAAGGGCGCAACCCCAGGGAAACCAGCGACATCAGCTCGACCACCGTGGAAAACAGCAGCTCGCGTGGATACTGGCGCTGCCGGTTGGCCTCGAACACTTCGTCGATCCAGGCGGCCGGCATTGCCCGCTCCAGCGCCAGACGCGCCATGACGCTGGCCGGTGCCTGCTTTTCGAACCGCGCCAGAATTGCATCCCACATCGTCTTGCCCTCCCGATCGATTATCGGGAGAGTTTACGCAAAGACCTTGAAAGGGCTGGGCCTTATCAGTCATCTGGACGCGCATAAACTACAAAAATAGACGACAGCAAACCATTAATTTGGACGGAGATGAATCATGCAATTGGACGGATAACCAAGTCCCTCATTACACTTCGGCCTGTTGATCGATCGCCTCCGACAGGTAACCCCGTGACGACCGTACACCACCCGCGTTATCTGCAGCAGCAGGTGCTGGATGCCTTGGCCGATACCCCCGTAGTGTGCATCCTCGGGCCGCGCCAGGTCGGCAAGACCACGCTCGCACGTCGGCTGCAGCCGGATCGAACCTACATCTCCTTTGACGATGCCACCCTGCTCGCTGCCGCCCGCGACGATCCGATGGGTTTTGTGGCCGGTCTGCCGGCCGCCATGATTCTTGATGAAGTGCAGCGCGTTCCCGAGCTGCTGCCAGCGATCAAACTGTCCGTAGACCATGATCGCCGCCCAGGTCGCTTCATTCTGACCGGCTCGGCCAACCTGCTGCTGCTACCGGGCGTACAGGAGTCACTGGCTGGCCGGATGGAGGTGATCTACCTCAATCCCCTTTCCGAGCAGGAAAAACACCACAGCACCTATTCGCTGCTGGAAGCCATGATTTCCGGGTCGCTCAAGCCGGCGATCACCGGCATTCAGCCACCGATCGCCGGCGTCGCCGAAGCCGTGGTACGCGGCGGTTATCCCGAGCCCAACACCCGCACCGAGCTGCGCGCCCAGCAGTGGTATCGCCAGTACCTGAACGCCATCATTCAGCGTGATGTCCGGGATATCGCCAACATCCGCGACTCCGATGAGTTGCTACGCCTGCTCAAGCTGATCGCTCTGCGCACCGGTAACCTGGTCAACATCAGTAACCTGATGCAGGACGTCGGCCTGCAGCGCGACACCATAGGCCGCTACCTGTCGGTACTGGAGCGCCTTTTCCTGATCCGAACGCTGCCCGCCTGGCACCGCAATGCCGCCAAACGCCTGATCAAGGCACCCAAGATCCACATCGTCGACTCGGGACTGGGATGCGCCCTCACGGGGCTCAAAACAGCCGACTGGCATCAACCGACCAAGCCTTTTGGCGGCATGCTGGAAAGCTTCGTCGTACAACAGCTGATCTGCCAGTCGGGCTGGGTCGACAACGAACTCCGCTTCTCCCATTACCGGGATAAAGACCAGATCGAAGTGGATCTGGTCATAGAGCAGGATGACCGCCTCTGGGGCGTGGAGGTCAAGAAGGCCGCCTCCCTCCAGGCCCGGGACGGCCGGGGACTGGCGCGACTTGCCGAGCAGGCCGGCGACAGCTGGCAGGGCGGAATTCTGCTCTACACCGGAACCAACACGCTGCCGCTGGCCGAAATACCCAATGCCTTTGCTGTTCCCATGGATCGGCTGTGGCAGAGAGATTCCCTTGCGTCAGACCTGCAAAGTTCCCCATAGACAGTTCGCGCGGGTCGGCCGGTACACCCGGCAGGCCGGAGGCCTCGGGGCACCATCTCGAAGACCTCAAGGCACCGCTGTTCCTGCCGCTGCGCGGCAAACGGACCGGCAGCGGGATCAGTGCCGACGGGATCTATGCCCTACGCCAGGGCGGCCGGCATCACGGTCGAGGGCCTCGGCGTCCACGGTCTGCGCGCCACCGCCGCCACCAACGCCCTGGAACACGAGGCCGACATCGCCAAGGTCCAGCAGTGGCTGGGCCATGCCAACATCAGCACCACCCGGCTCTACGACCGCCGGCACCTGCGGGCGGAGGATTCGCCCACCTTCAAGGTGCGCTACTGACAGCACCGCGTGGCCCCGGGTCGGAATCCACCACGATCGGTCGTCAGGCGTGAGACCCGCACGACAACGGACCCGCGCCTCGGCCGCTGCGGTGAAGCTCCTGCCGTCCACCCCGGCGACGAACCGGCGCAGGTCCTCAAGCGGGCTCATTGTCTCTTCTGAGTAGACAATATTGCGCTTTCCGGCCTCTTAATCGAATCGCAAGGAGACACTAGTCTGTGCTCATGGTGCTGAACAAGGCGCCCCTACCTACCAGGAGACACGGACATGACCCTTTCGACCTCGACCGCCACCCACACCGCCACTGCCTTCGCCGGCCGCGCCCTGCTGAGCTCGCTGTTCATCGTCAGCGGCCTGGGCAAGGCCGCCGCCCCGGCCGCCACCCTCGGCTATATCGGCAGCACCGGCATGCCCTTCCCCACGCTGGCCCTGGCGGCCGCGCTGCTGATCGAGCTGGGCTTCGCCACGGCGCTGCTGGTCGGCTACCGCACCCGCCTGGTCGCCGCCGTGATGGCCGGCTTCACCCTGGCGACAGCCCTGGCGTTCCACAACCAGTTCGGTGACCAGAACCAGCTCATCCACTTCCTGAAGAACCTGGCGATCGCCGGCGGGCTGCTGCAGGTGGCCGCCTTCGGCGCCGGCGCCCTGAGCCTGGATGCCTACCGTAGCCGCCGCATCGCCCACGCCTGAAGCTTCCCGCCCGGCTCCGGCCGGGCCTCGCCGACCGAGGAATCCGAGATGAACACCCACGAACTGCGCCGCTCCAGCGAGCGCGGCCAGGCCGACCACGGCTGGCTGCAGTCCCGCCACAGCTTTTCCTTCGCCGACTACCACGACCCCGAGCAGGTCGGCTTCTCCGACCTCTTGGTGATCAACGACGACCGCGTCGCCGCCGGCCAGGGCTTCGGCCGGCATCCGCACCGGGACATGGAGATCCTCTCCTACGTGCTCGACGGCGCCCTCGAGCACCAGGACAGCCTGGGCAACGGTTCGCTGATCCGCCCGGGCGACATCCAGCTGATGAGCGCCGGCACCGGCATTGCCCACAGCGAGTACAACGCCTCGCCCCGCGAGCCGGTGCACTTCCTGCAGATCTGGATCGTCCCGGCCGTCCGGGGCGTGACGCCGGGCTATCAGCAGCAGCGCTTCGCCGCCGAGGACAAGCGCGGCCGGCTGCAGCTGATCCTCTCGCCGGACGGCGAGCAGGGCTCGCTGCGCCTCCATCAGGACGCCCGGGTCTACGCCGGGCTGTTCGACGGCGCGGAACGGGCCAGCCTGGAACTCGGCGGGCAGCGCCACGCCTACGTGCACCTGGCGCGCGGTGCGCTGAGCGTCAACGGCCAGCGCCTGGAGGCGGGCGACGGCCTGCGCATTCGCCACGCCGAGCGCCTGGAGTTCGCCGACGGTGAACGGGCTGAGGTGCTGGTCTTCGACCTACGCCCCAACGAACGGCCACGAATGCCCTGAATGGCCCCCGCGGGCTCCCTGCGGACAGCGCCGAGAGCCGCCCGCCGAAACCACCCATCGCTCACTGGCGCTCTTGAAGGAGTCCTCATGAAAGCACTGCAATTTTCCCAAACCGGCGACCTGTCTGCGCTGCGTTATCTCGACCTGCCGACGCCGCTCCCTGCCGCCGGCGAGGTGCTGGTGGAGGTCAGAGCCAGCGGACTGAATCCAAGCGACGTGAAGAACGTGCTCGGACGTTTCCCCTACACCACCCTGCCGCGGATTCCCGGCCGGGACTTTGCCGGCGTCGTGGTGCAAGGCCCGCCGTCCCTGCTGGACAAAGCGGTGTGGGGGACCGGCAAGGAGCTGGGCTTCTATAACGACGGCGCCCACGCCGCCTACGTGAAACTGCCCGCCGACGGCGTGGCGTTGAAACCGGAGTCCCTGAGTTTCAGCCAGGCTGCCAGCCTCGGTGTGCCCTATACCACCGCCTGGGATGCCCTGGAGCGTAGCGGCGTGGGCCGTGGCACGCGGCTGCTGGTGATCGGCGCCGGCGCGGTGGGCCGTGCGGCCCTGGCACTGGCCAGGGTACGGGGTGCGCACGTGCTGGGTGCGGCACGCCGCGAGGAACAGCGGCGGGCTCTGCAGACCCAGGGGTTTGAAGCGCTGTCGCTGACCAGTCCGGAAGCGCTGCCCAGCCAGGTCGAACAGGTGTTCGAGGGCGGCGCAGAGGTGATCTTCGATACCACCGGCTTTTGGCTCGCCGCCGCGGTTCCGGCGCTGGCGACCTTTGGCCGTATCGCGATTATCGCGGCGCCGGTCGACGGCCAGGTGCAGTTGCCCGCGCTGGACCTGTATCGCCGTGGCGGCTCGGTGGTGGGCATCAACTCGCTGCTCTACGGCTGCGCCGAATGTGCACGGATGCTGGAGCGCTTTGGCCGGCATTTCGACGACGGCACCCTGCCCGCTCCGGAGGGGTTGATCGAATCCCCCCTTGCCGAAGGTCCGGCGCGTTATGCCGATTTCAACGAAGGGCGCAGCGAGAAGGTGATCCTGATTCCCTGAACCAGGACCGGTGGGCGTTCGCCGCAGGGCCTGCGAGGCGCTTCGCGGACTCGGCGCAGGCGGCAGGATCCTGAACATGGCAGGCCCAAGTGAATGGGGTGGGCCCGGGATCCCGCTTGGGCGAGGCACGTTTTGGCTCGTTGACTGAAAGAGACTTCGTTACAATGAACACTCTGCAACGAGATGAGGTTGGAACCGTGAGCGCCCTCAGTCTGCAAGCCAAGAAGGCCTACTGCGCCAAGACCCGTCGTGCCAATTATGTCGCCAGCCTGCGTCTGGAAGGCTATGAGGTCACCTTGGCGGAATCCCAGCGCGAACTGCCTACCCGCGAAGCCATCCTGAACGCTTACCGCAAGCAGTCCTGACCCTGGACAAGTACGGTACAGGGCAGGACCCTTACTGCTATCCCGGTACAGATATCCTGCGCAATCGTCTCGACCTCCAGGATGAAGGGCAGCTATCGCGTGCCGAGCGCGAGCTTTCCGAGCTGGCTGCCAGCCAGCTCGATTTTGAGCCTCCTCCCTACGGGCTGGACTACCTGAAGCATATCCACCGAGCCCTGTTTGGCGATATTTACGACTGGGCGGGGGAGCTTCGTAGCGTGGATATCGCCAAGGGCGACACGCACTTCTGCAACGTCAAGCGCATCGAACCCGAAGCAGGCAAGATCTTCCGGAAAATGGCAGAGGCCAACTGGTTCGAGGGCTGGGAACGCTCGCGGCTGATTCCTGCGGTTGCCGAGTGCTTTGGCGACATCAACATGCTCCATCCCTTTCGAGAAGGCAATGGTCGCGCCCAACGCATCCTGTTCGAGCACCTGATCGTCAACGCGGGCTTCGAAATCAGTTGGTGGGCCGTGGAGGAGTCGGAGTGGATCAAGGCCAACATCGCTGCCGTCTTCTGTGACTACACCAAACTGGAGCGGGTCTTCGACAGGTGTATCGGCCAGCCCATCGGTGAATGATCTTGCCCAGCGCTTACAACACTCTGCCGGAAGGGCAGATCTGGTTGCTCATCGCCGACACCAAGGCCAAGTTCGACAACCTGCCCACCGCCTTCCTGAAAGGCGATCACCGATGGATAAAGAGCTTGAGCAATTCCAGGCGGACCTGCTTCAGTCCGTACGCCAGGTGAAAGCCGGCAAGGCGGTGCGGACCACCCAAGTCAAGCTCACCCCAGCCGCCGAAGCCCGCGCCAAGGTCAGTCTGTCGCAGAATGCCTTTGCCGAGCTGCTCGGAGTCAGCTTACGCACCGTGCAGGACTGGGAGCAGGGCCGGCGGAAGCCCACCGGCGCCGCACAGACCCTCCTGCGCATAGCAGCACAGTATCCTGAGGCCCTGCGCGATCTTCACGCCTGATTCAAACGCCGACCCCAAGCACAGCACTTCGTTGCAAAACACGTCCGGTGTGACGATGCGGGTGCGCTCGATGCAACAGCGCGGTGTTTTGCGACGAGGTACTGTAAACGCCGGGGGCCCACCACCTTCGGCGCCAAACAAAAACGGCGAGGGGATTAGCCTCGCCGTTTCATGTCGTTCAACCGCATCCCTGGGTTCATCATCCTGATGAAGTCGCCGCATCCTGCGACGGTCCCCTTGGCCGCCCTCCGTGGTCGGCCTGCGCCGTTCCTTCGGCGTCTTGGTGGGATTCAATCTACGCCGGCAGCCGTTCCGCGCCTATTGGGCGAACGCCCGATCTGCTGTAGGCGATGGCTTACAGCCTGGGAGAGGCTGGGCCAACGCCCTTCGTGCCCGCGTTGACCCTGGGTCGGTTCGACTGCCGATCGGTTGATTATCCTCCCCTCCCTCTCGCTGACGCTCGCCGCCCTGAAGGGCGAGACTTGCCGTGTACCGGGTCATGCTGGGAAAGGGCAGCCACTTCACGAATCCGCCTGGCGGGCGCGGTTTGCCTGAATTAATTTGTTATTTTATTTGTTAGTTTGTTTATTTGTTAATATTGCTTCAACACAAACCATCGCTAGGAGAGAAGGCATGCGCCCCGCCGAATACGCCCCCGACACGATTATCCAGGCCGGCGAAGCCCTGCAGGCCGCCGGGCGCAACGTCACCGGCTTCGCCCTTCGGCAGAAGGTCGGCGGCGGCAATCCCAATCGACTGAAACAGGTCTGGGAGGAACACCTGGCTCGGTCGGCCGTCGCCGAGGCCGAGCCGGTGGCCGAACTGCCGGTGGAGGTAGCCGAGGCGCTGGCGGCCGTCGCAAAGGCGCTGACCGAGCGCCTGGCGGCCCTGGCAGTCGAGCTGAACGACAAGGCCGTGAAAGCCGCCGAGCGGCGTGTGAGAGAAGTCGTCAAGGCTGCCGGCGAGCAACGCGAGCTGGCCGAACGGGAGCTGGCCGACGCGGCGCAGACCATCGAGGATCTGGAACAGCAGCTGGATGGCGCCAGAGGTGAGCTAATGGCGAGTCGGGATCAGTTGGCAGAGGGGTTGGCGCAACGCCAAAGCCAGGCTGTTGAGCTGGCTCAAATGCGGGAGCGTGTCGACGCCGCCGAGAAGGTCGCGAAGGAAGCGGCGCGGGCCGCCACGCAACGCGAAGCCGACCTGCTCGGACAGCTGCAGCAGGCCCGTCAGGCCGAGCAGGCCGCCCGCGAACGCGAGGCCACCGCCAACGGCCAGCTGCTCGCCGCGATGCAGCAGCACGAGGAAGACACCCAGCTCAGCGCCGAACTGCGCCGCGACCTGGAAAAGGCGCGCAAGGACGCCGAGGACGGCCGCGTCCACCTGCAGGCCGCCCAGGCCCACCTCGACGGCGCCGCCCGCGAGATCGAGGAGGCGCGCAAGCAGGCCCGTGAGGCCCGCGACGAAGCGAAACAGGCCGCCGCCAGCGCCGCCGAGCGGCGTGGTGAGCTGAAAGCCCTGCAGCAGGAGATCGCCCGTCTCAAGGACGGCAAGACGTCACCCCAGCCACACAAAGGTCGCCACTGATGAGCCGCGATCGCCAGGAAGCCGCCGCGGCCGCGTGCCGCTGGCTCGCCGGGGACGCCCTGTTCCTCGACACCGAAACCACCGGCCTGCACGCCGGCGCGGAGATCGTCGAACTCTCCCTGATCGACAGCCGCGGCCAGCCGCTGCTCGACACCCTGATCCGCCCCAAGCGACCGATCCCGCCGGCGCTGACCCGCATCCACGGCATCGACAACGCCATGGTCGCCGACGCCCCGCGCTGGCCGGAAATTCACGAGCGCCTGCTCGAGTTGCTCAAGGGCCGCCAGGTAGTGATCTACAACGCCGAGTTCGACCTGCGCATGCTCGCCCAGGCCGCCAGCCAGCACCGGCTGCCCTGGCCGGAGGTGGTCCGCCGCGCCGGCACCCTGAGCCGCCTGGAGAACGACACCATCGCTCACTGCGCGATGCTCGAGTACGCCCGCTTCCACGGCGAGTGGGATCCCCGCCGCCGTCAGTGGAAATGGCAGGGCCTGGGCAAGGCCTGCCAGCAGCAGGGCATCGCGGTCGTCGGCGCACACCGAGCCCTGGCCGACTGCCGGATGACCCTCGGCGTGGTGCGCGCCATGGCAGAATCCGCCGACTGATTTTCAACGCTTGGGAACGGCCATGAGCCTTCGATGAAGGCCGAAGGGATCGGCCTGCGCTGCGATCAGGACCGCAAGATCGTCAAGCGCGTGGTACGCAGCCTCCCGGCCAGGATCCTGGACCAGCGTGCTCTTGCCGGTCTGGCGGGCGCCATGGACCCGCACGACGGGAGTGCACCTCGAGGAGAACTGGGCGGATGCTTCGCGGGTATGGTGGTGTAATTTCATCCACTTGATGGTTGAAATTACACCCTGTGATCGCTGATATCCCCAGCCGGTTCGGAATCGTATCGCCGGCCCCTTGTATCTTTAGGCCTCGGACACGTCCTGATTCACGGCGTCTTTCAGGCCCTTGCCCGGCTTGAAGCCTGGCAGCTTGGCGGCCGCAATCTGGAGCGCGGCCCCAGTCTGCGGATTGCGCCCTTCGCGGGCGGCCCGCGCCTTCACGGTGAAGGTGCCAAACCCCACCAGGGACACGTCGTTCCCCTGTTGCAGGGCCGTGGTAACGCTGGCGGTGAAAGCCTCCAGCGCGCGGGCAGCCGTGGCTTTGGGCAGGTCGGTGGCGGTCGAGATGGCGTCGATGAGCTCGGCTTTGTTCATGGCATGTTCCATGGCGGGGAGGTGAAGGCCTGAAGAGCAGGCCGTGGGGTTATTCGGAGACCTGACGTACGTCCAGCACGGCCCAGACTTCCCAGCCCTTCTGGCGCACGCGCTTTTCGGCCTCGAGCTGGGCTTCCAGCGTGCTGAGCGAACGGGACCGGTGCTCGAAGCGAAAGGCGGGACCGCCACTGCCCTTGCGAACACTCAGTTCCACCTGGATGTAGGACGGACGCTGTCCGGATCGTTTGGGGGCGGGTTTTGCGGGCGCCAGTCCCAGGGCCTCGCGCATTTCGGCTTCGAGAAGCTGTTTCGTATCCAAGCGGGCGTATCCGTTACGGCATTCCTTGAAGCAACGCATTATCCCGGAGGTCGCTTCCGGGTGCCAAGGTGCAGTCTAGACAGCCTGGGTCGATTCGCTTTCGCCAAGCCTTTTCCCCTCCAGGGAGAAACTCGCCTGTGGCCGGCCAGGGTCGATGGGCGGGCGAAGGGGACCGCCTCATCGGGGCGGCCCCCTTTGTCCTCACAGGGCCAGCGTCTGGCGGGTCACCCACAGAATACCGAGCAGCAGGGCGAACGAAGCGCCAAACGGCCAGCGGTACCGGGCGATGACCCGCAAGGCCAGGGTCCAGCCGACGGACACCAGGAGCCCTCCCATCCACAGGAAAAACATCACGACGGCCAGCACACCGGGCGTCAGGCGTTCGGCCGTGCCATAGGCGGCGGCCTCTCCAGCCGGCAAGCGGTCGAGGTACCACCACTCCCAGACGGCGTATCCGCCCACCAGCAGCATGACCAGAGGGAGAAACGCGAACAGGATCAGGCCGATCGCCTCGGCGCGCAGGGGTAATGGGTTCATGAACAGCCTCCTTGGGTTGAGATGCATCTCCTTGGTAACACCGCTGCCCGAAAACCCAAGTCCGCCGGCACAGGTTTCTGCGCCGAATCTTCAAAGGACAATTCAAGGGCTGAAGCCGGCGTCGGCAGCGGACATATGCACAGTGCCAAGACCCCGACTTGGGTTTTGCCCCCGGGATGAGAGCCTCGATGGGGAGTGGGACGTCCACTTCGCCAAAAGACCTATCAGGAGAAAAGAGATGGCAGGCAGTCATGTGTTGTGCAGGCGTTGTAATCGCTGGATGGTGCCACGCGTCATTTACAGCCGTAGTTTCCCAGGCGTTAATGGATGGAGAATCGGCGGCGGAAAACCCATCTCCAATTGCTGCCCGTTTTGTCTGTCCGAATACTGGGACGAGCTGGAAGAGCCCAGTCCGTTGCGCGGCAGTCTCTTCATGAAACTGCTGAGTATTCCGCTGACGCTGATTATGTTTGCGCTGCTGTTCGGCAGCGTGCTCAAACTTTCCGTCTGGCTGGACAGTTCGGAAGTCCTGCTCGCCGGAAATATTCTGTCGGTTTATGCCGTATATCGCTTCGGACGCTGGTTGGTGAACTGAGTGGGTTCAATCAATGTTTCCCAGGCTTACTCACCTGGCCCGCATGACGACCCGCCCTGTAGTTATCAGGCCGGACAGCGATAACCGGGAAAATCTATTTTCCCTCGTTTGACGAGCCCAGCAGGAACGGCCTTCTCGAGCCCGGCATGCCAGGAAAATTATCTGTTGGAATTCCGGCCTTCGGTTTGAAGCCCCCGGACTTTCCAATGGAGAGAAGCCTCTCAGACGGGGCTTCTCTTTATTTCCAGGATGCCATTGGCGAAACACGCGACGCCGCCTCGAAGGTCAGGCGCGATGGCCTTGCCGTGCACAGGCCAACGCCCTTCTGGTTGGGCAGGCCGATCCAAACCGGGTCTCCCGGGGGAAAAGCCGCAGGCCGTGTTCGGCGAACGCCCCACGCAGACACACCGGACGGCGGCCGAATGACGATGGACCGAGCACGGCCCTGCGCGGGGCGGATTGGAGAGCGACGGACGATCGCCAAACGGTCGTCGAATGACGACGATCACCGGGCAAGCGAAAGTCGAACGTCGGCAAACGCCCCGAACGCACACCGGACGGCCGTCAAATGACGACGAGGACCAGGCAGGAGAGAGTCGAATCCCGGTAAAGGCTCCAAACGCACATCCGATGGCGGTCAAATGACGACGGACCGAGCACGAACTTGCGTGGGGCAGATTGGCGAGCGACGGACGATCGCCAAACGGTCGTCGAATGACGACGACGGCCGAGCAAGCGGGAGCCCCGCCCATTCAATCGGGCCGGGCCGGTGTCGGAGCGACAGCGAACGGCCCGCCGATGACGACGGGAGGGGCTGTGTTCCTGCCCGACGAGGTTTTCAGGAGATTGGCCGGCAGCGTTCAGAAGATTTTCCGATTTCAGTCTTTGCAGCCCTCCTGAAAAAGGCTGAGCCCAGTGCTGACGGGGCTTTCAGCAGATTCGAGAGGGGCTTTCACGGATTGCTCGAGCCGCGTTCACTGATTAGCCGGCGGCAGGAGGATCCGGGGCTGCCGCCGACCACTGGAAATGTGCTGAAAGCCAGTCCTGCCGGGGCTTTCAGCCTTTCAGTCAGCCTTCGCTCAGTCTTTCGCTCAGCCTTTCCGCGGATTGACGCCTCGGCGCCCGCCCCAAAAAAGGCTGAGCCCAGCAACGACGGGGCTTTCAGCACATTTTGGGTCACTGTTGGAAATCTGCTGAAAAACGCCGATTTCCTCTATGTCAGTGAGCTAGCAGACTGAAATAAATAGTTGTAGTCCAGTCAGCTGTTTCGGCCGATGGTGTGTCGCGCAGCGGGGCGGACAGGCCTCTGCCCAGGAACGGCCCCGTGACAGGCAGCGGAGTGTGGCCGGGCGGAACGGGCCGGCGTCGACGGAGAAAATTCGCCGGGCTGTGCACCATGGTGGGCTGTCGCCCGGGCAGGCGCGCGCCGGCCTCACGATGGACTCCTGGTTGCCGGAATTGCCGCTGTAGACGGCGATCACGTTGCTATAGCCCATATCCAGCCCGACTTTTTCCCCAGGGTAGTTCTCCTGGTTCGATCCTGCGGCACTGTCTGCACACCAGACGGTCGCCCAATGACACGGCTCATGACGATAAACGGGTGTCAGCTCATCCCCAGTCGTACTCCGGAGGCCATCCCTGCACAGGACGGTTGCCAAAGGGTCCTTAGATGACAGCGCATCGACGATGATCCTGATCCGAAAAGGGTTTGTGCGGCCCTTTCAGGCCATTTTCTGGCTTGAAAGGGCCGCACAAAGCCGTTGGGCTTGCCGAAAATACCTCCCAGCCATAGGGGGAGATGACCCATGATCGATATCGAGCGAATGACCGAGCTATCCGTTGAATTCCTCGACGCGGCCTACCTGGAGATCGTGGAGCGGGCCAGGCGCCTGGCCGAGCAGTATTTCGAGCAGGCCCAGCAGCTCCTTGGCGAGGAAGGGAAAACCCATGTGCCGATACTGATCTGGGTTCAGCAGATCAGCCCCAACGCCTGGGGCTTCTACTGGGTTCGGGTGCACTATGTCCGGGAGGACGGAAAAGGGAATGCCGTGGCGCGGAAGATCCCGAAAGGGCCATGCCACAAATACCCAGCCGGGGCGTTCAGCTTCGTGAAAGGCACGCTCCTGCTGCGGGTGAGGAACTACGAAGCCCGACTGGCGGAGCTGCGTCAGCTGGCTGCGGAGAACCGAGCCCTGCGCAAGACCACACTGGCGTGGACGGGGCGCTACCAGAAAGTCCAGGTAATGGATGACCTGAGTTACAACGGGGTTTCGTAAGCACCACGCATACTTCTCTAAAAAGGCTGAGCCCAGTGCTGACGCGGCTTTCACTGATTAGACGGGTAGTTTTCACTGATTGGCCGGGGCTTTCACTGATTGGATCTGCCCATTTTCACTGATTGGCTCATCCAAATCCGGCAATGCCCCAGTCGAAAGTGCTGAAAGCCAGTAACCACGCGACTTTCACTGATTAGACGGGCGGTTTTCACTGATTGGACCTGCCCGTTTTCACTGATTGGCTCATCCAAATCCGGCAATGCCCCAGTCGAAAGTGCTGAAAGCCAGTAACCACGCGGCTTTCACTGATTAGACGGGCGGTTTTCACTGATTGGCCGGGGCTTTCACTGATTGGCTCATCCAAATCCGGCAATGCCCCAGTCGAAATTGCTAAAAGCCAGTAACCACGTGGCTTTCACTGATTAGACAGGCGGTTTTCACTGATTGGCTCCATGACAGCTGAAAACACTGTTTTCGTTATGTCAGTGAGCTAGCAGACTGAAATAGATAGTTATAGTCCAGTCAGCTACTTCGACTGATTTTGTGTCGCGAAGCGGGTCGACAGAGCACTGTGTCGCGAAGCGGAGGGTTGCGCGGGATCGGCTCATTCCGAGGGACATCCTCCCAGGGGCAGAATAGTGACTGGCAGCAGGATTGTGGCCGACCTGAACGGGCCGGAGTCGACGGGAGAAAATCCGCCGGGCCATTTGGGATGAGTGGCGGTAGCCCGGGCAGACAATCGCGTACGGCTATAACCGACTTGAATGCATGAAAGAAGCGCGCGCATCCAGAGTCTTGAAAAGTGCTTCTGGCAGAATCGGGTCCCCTACTTTCCGAAGAAACAGCATAGGGCCGTTATGAAGTTTCCACGCAGGGACATGAAGTTGTGCAAGACGAAGCTGCAGGGAATCTTTTGTGTGGGAGTCAGCGCACGTCTGAAATGACAGAGCGGTTGTTCTCCTCAACGGAAAGAGGCGCCGGATTCACCCAAAAAATATTGTCTGGGTGATGTGTTATTCAAGACGCAGGCAACTCTCTTCCCAGCGGGGAAATAGATGCTGAGCGTTTGGAAAATGCCTTATCACGCCCAGGAGAATAAATTTCCCGGAAGTGCTGGGCTATTGGCCGTGTGGCTCCTGTCGTTCAAGCGCTGGGCGAATCGATATCGCGAGCAGCGCCGACCTGTTGTCTGCGGGTACTGACCGACAAGGCGACCGAATAGCTACGCCGTGTTTATTACGCCGGATAAGGTGCGAGCGACAGAGTCGGCAAGGACAAGTGACCTGGTAGTTGAGTCAACTGGCGTTCGAATCGTTTTTCGAAGCGGAAACTCGTTGCCAATCGGGGCATGGGGAAGTTGATCAGAAAAGAGCGTCTCGGTCGGTAGTCGATGTACGGGGAGCGATTTCTGCCCGAGGTCAGGCAGTGGGAAAGGGAAATAACGTTTTCTGTTAGAGCCCTGCTGCGTAGCCGCGCGGGGCGGCTACGCAAGGGGCAGCCAGGATCTGGCAGTCCAGCGGACCGTCACCCCTAGGCGGAGGGCCTCTCAGCGGGCCACAGACGCGTTTTCCCGATAACCCTACGGGGGTTGCCATACCTGGTGGCGAGCAGCGCGCTCTGCGGCTTCCTAGGGGCCTTGGCGCGTGTATGCCATGCAGGACACTGGCCGGCCATTCCGTTGCCTGAATATCCCAGGCCTCAAGCAGGGCGCGAAAGCGCCGCTGGCGAAGCCCTTTCGGGACAGGGTGCCGCTTACTCCTGGTCGGTACCGTACCGCTTGTCGAGCGCTTGGGTGACCTGGTAACCCACGACGGCCACCCTGCCAAGCACCAGGAGGACGCCCGTCACCACATAGACTAATTTCATCACCCTACCCCCTTCCATCCTGTGTCGCTGTTGGGCTCCATCCGACCGCGGCTCCCGCTTCTCGCGTACCGGGGCGGTCTTTTCCCTCATCCGTTGCGTGGCGTCTCGCACGGTTTCCTGGGCGGCGCGATCATAGCGCCGATGCCAGGCGGAGCTCATCCGCGTAGCTCTGCCGGTCCTCGACGTTGGCTCCCTCCTCTCGACCCTACCGTGCTCGGCGCTGGGGGCCCCAGGGCATTCGGCTTGCCCGATTCCTCGCCTGTCGCCGCTGCGTCGGCGCAGTGCACTGGATACTGCGCAGCAGCGCTCGAGGGCGGATGCCGTCCAGGCATCTACCGCATCGAGCAAGTCCCCTGCGCCAGGCAGCTCGACCCGGCGCGTCGCGTGATCGAGTGCCGGTTCGGCCAGCGGAAGCACTACCGGTGGCTCGGAGGCAGGCCAGCCCTTTCCAGGGAAGGCTGGCCTTCGCCGCCGCTGAGCCAGGGCGACGACCTCAACCCGGCCGGGACGCCACCTCCTCGGGCCGGGCGCGGATATAGAGCGTTTTACGAACCGGGATCCTGACGGCATCGCGCAGGCCCAGCACGGCGGCTTCGACGTCTTCCGGGAAGGCTTTCAGCTGCCGGGCCAGTGCCTCGACCTGACTCTCGCTGATGGCCAGGGTGTCGACGTCCCCCAGCGTTTCGGGCCGCGCCTTCTCCAGGACCGCGGCCAGGTAGCCGTGGTAGCGGGCGATCTTGGCCTCTGGAAGAGAGCCGATGTCGGGAATCCCCCAGTCGAGCTCTCCCAACTGGCAGAACAGCGCGCTCAGCGGAATCGTCAGCAGGAACCCCCGGCGGCGGTTGACCCGCCGGGTGAGCGGTGCCCCCTCTTGCGTGAAGTCCCGCCAGAGCCAGTCGCTGTCGAACAAGGGCTGGAGGTCGTCGTCGTCGAAGGGCGTCTTGTACAAGGGCACGAAGACCCGGTCGGCGACCGGGCGCAGTTCTTCCACCCGATCGAGGCAGGCGACGAACTTGCCGGCCAACACCGGCTGGGCGTTGAGCAAGGCGATTTCCGCCGGCGTCAGCCGGGCCTCCTGGCTGGGTGTCACCCGCCCAGCGGCGTGCCCCTGGAGCTTGAGCCGCGGCCTGGAGGGCTCCGGATGCGGCTGGGGCGGGTTTTGGGGGAGCGGCGGGCAGCTCGGTTCCCCCAGCAGCTCGGCCAGCGAGATCTGGCCACGGGCGTTTTTCCTGGGAAATTCCGGCGGTTGCGGTTCGGACGCGGAGTCCGCGGGGGCGTGGGCCATGGGCAGCGGTTCGGCAACGGGCACAGGCGGGCTCGTTGCCGGCTGCCTCCTTTCCGGGGCCGTATCCGGATCGTTCTCTCCTGGCTGGGCGTTCTGGTTGGCCCATTCGAGGGCGGCAGGCTTGGGCTGTGCCTTGACGGCAGCCGGGTCCGGTGTCGAAGGGATACGGGGCTCGGCCGGCCGGCTGGGCGTCGAAATGACGCTTCGCGCTGGCTCCGGGGCGGGATCGGCGTTGAGCCGGTTCGGCGTGGCCTCCCCCGCCTCGAGCACGGGCCGCCCGACGGCGACCCCGGTCGCCGCGGAAACCGGCGTCCGGCGATCGAGAAGGCCTTTTTCGTTGGGCGCGATCAGCTCGACCTGCTCGCCCTCCTTGCCGAGGCGGATGGAGGTCGGCGGCGGGACCGGCACATGCGGAAACAGCACGTCCGGGGAGCTGAGCTTCAGGCAGCGCAGAACCGGCCCCTTGCCGTTCCTGCACAGGACGTGCGGGGTGACGAGCCAGTAGAGCTCGCCATCGTCCTGGCGCTGGGCCAGGCCATGATCCGCCAGGATGGCCAGGAGCATTTCCGGCGAGCGCGGGATGGCCACGATCCCGTCCTTCACCAGCAGGCGGACGATCTCCTCGGCGGCGCTGTGCCAGGCGATATAGACGCCATCGGTGGCCACCCATACCCGGCTGCCCGGCACATTGACCGTCCAGCGTCCCGTGCCGAGCAGGCACAGCATGGCGTCGCTGACCAGGCGGATGACCGGCACGCCGGTATCCCCGCCTCGGGCATTACCCGGCCCCTTGAGCAGATCGCGCCTGACCGAGGCCGAGTCCGACCGGCGCACCCATTCGGTCAGGGGCGCGGGGTTCGCGTTGCCCGCAATCGCATCGAATAGGGCCTCGTAGATGTCCCGCCCGCCTTCCATAAGCCAGGCGACAGTCTCATCGGGGATGAGTTTATGTGCCAGGGCGACCGAGACCTGGACGTGCTTTTCGTGGCGCTGGGCATTCCAGTGCAGGAAGTAGCGATCGAGCTTGTGCTGCATCGCCCACTGGTGGAGGGTTTCCCGTCCGGGGTTCCACTCGAGCTTGCCCTCGAAGTCGGTGGCGCGCAGGTCGGTGATGGCCTTGCCGGCATCGTGCAGCAGGGCCGCCGCGACGCCCGCCACATTCCAGCGCCACCGGCGAGTGCTGCGCCGGGCCGGCGTCTCGGCGGTGTCGAAGGCGGTGGTCAGGCACCCATCCAGGGTGAGGTTGGCGACTTCGAGGCTGTGCCGCAGCAGCCCGCCGGGACCGGCGTGGTGATGGTTCTCCGAGGCCGGCAGCAGGTGCGCCAGCTCCGCGAAATTGATCAGGATCGGTTCGACGTAGCGCTGGTACTCGTCCTTCGGCAGGCCGATGGAGCCTGCGATGCGGTCGATCAGCTTGTGCTGGTAGTGGCGCATTAACCACTCGCCCGTCACCTTGCCGGGATAGCCTTCCTGGTAAGGGGGGTAGCGCAGGTTCCGCCAGTTATGGTTTTCCAGGTAGGGGCGAAGCTCCGGGGGAATCAGCCGCTCGGCCGGATGGGGTGCCTTGGCGAAGGGCGATGCGTGGTTGTCGCCGAACAACCAGCGTTTGAGGAAGGACAGGAACATGAGGACTCTCGCTTCAGTGGATGGAGCCCTGATGATCGGCAATCAAATGGCGGCTGTGCGGCCATTTCGCGCCACTTTTTGGCTCGAAAGGAAGCACGAAAAGCAAAAAGCTGCAGGTGGGACGGCTGTTCAGGGGCGACGAATGGGAGGAAGTCCCTGAGGTGTAGGCCGATATGTGGAGAAAAACTTACCGCTCATAGCGGGACGATCGTTCAAATATGTGGAGAAAATCTTACCGCCTTCGACCTCATGAGCTCTTCGGCTTTTCCAAAGTTTTAAAGAAAGCTCTTCTTTTTCCTTTTAATCCTTTTTTCCTTTTAAGACCTCTAGAACCCGCGTAATCCGTGGCTTTCAGCCAGAATATGTGGAGAGAAATTTACCAATATGTGGAGAGAAATTTACCCATATGCGGAGAAAAACTTACCAATATGTGGAGAGAAATTTACCCATATGTGGAGAGTTGAACTCGGCCTCCATATATGAGTAGGCTCTGTGCCAGAGGAGCATCCAAGGAGCCACACATGCCTCACAAGGCAGCCACCAATCCTGATTCCGCACAGGCTTCCAAAGCACGCCCCATGGACGAATGGCGCATTTGCAAGTCAAACGCCTTAGTCGAAGCCGGGTACAAACTCACTCTTGGGGAGCATCGGATCATTCTGGCTTGCATTGCCCAGGTTCGACGTGATCAGCCAATCAGTGACCAGATCATCTATACAATCCGAGCTATAGAAATCGCGGAATATGCCGGCATCACCCGACAAGGCGCCTATCAGGAGCTGACCGCTTCAGCGCAGACGCTGTTTGAACGGTATGTCTCGGTACTCTATGGCCCCAAGGGAGAACGCGCCTCGGTGCGTCGCTTTCGCTGGGTCCAGATGGTCGATTATGTGCCGACCGAGGGGCTGGTACGGTTGCGCTTTGCCGCCGACATCCTTCCGTATCTGGCCGACCTATCTGAGCGCTATACCATCTACCCGATCACCGATGTAGCCAAGATGACCTCCGCCCACGGTATCCGTCTGTACGAGCTGCTGGTGCAATGGCGTGGCGCCGGCCAGCGCGAGATTGAGGTAGCGTGGCTGCGCCGGGCTTTCCAGCTCGAAGACCGCTACCCCTTGCTTGCCGATCTGAAGAAATGGGTCATCGATCCCGCAGTCAAGCAAGTGAACGAGCACAGCCCTCTTCAGGTCAGTTGGACACAGCGCAAGAACGGTCGGACCGTCACTCACTTCATCTTCACATTCACGGTTAAAGCAGCCGCCTCAACAACAGCCAAGACCAAGCCTGGGACCAAGGCAAAAGCTAAGGGCACACCAAAGCAAGTGCTCGACTTGGAGCAACCGCGTCTCCTTACTGAGGCCGAGCTAAGTCGCCTGGCATACCCTGGCGAATCCCGCGAAGGCGCCCTGCGCCGCCTGCATGCTGTTCTTTGTTGAAGCTGATTACGTAATCAACATAATTTATGCAAGCCATGTAACTTACGTAATCACAATAACTGACGTAACTTACTTTTGTTGTGCCTCTTTCATAAGTTGTGCAATTTCTGCCTCATCCTGTGCGGCCAGCAGAGCCACGGCTGCTCGGATCACGTCCGAGCGACTGGCCCGGAAGTCACGGGGGATCAAGCTCAAGCGCTCGATTTCCCGGTCCAACTCATCTGACAGGCTGAAGGTAATGCGTTTGTAGGTCCGCTCACGGGCCGACGCCACCTGCATTGGCTTTTTGCCATCCACCTTCGCTCCATTAATAAAGTCATCTGCGGCGGGCGACGTGGCCGCTGGGTTGATTGGCTTTTTGAGATTACCGACCCCCATCATTCAGTCCCCCACAGTTCGGCAGCGATCTGTTCAATCTCTTCGACCGCCTTGGCATCTGTACCTGCTTCCAGAACCGACGAGCCGGCCTCATCAGCATCGTCATACACATTCCTGGCAGTCGTGAACGACTGCAGCGGCTCGAACCCGTAGCTGGTACAGGCGTCTTTGGAATCCAGGATGCGTTTCACTTGGCTGGGCAGGGAAGGGGCCTGGGTAATCACTGAGCGGGCAATTAGCCCCGGGTTCACCGACCGGGCCAGCGTGATCATCTCTTCGGCATGCGCCAGGGTTTTGAGGTCCCGACGCTTGGGCCGGAAGGGAAACAGGGCATGAGTGGCCACGGTCAAGGCCGAGCGCAAGGCCACTGAGTCGGCCCCGCCGGCATCCACCACAATCTTCTCGTAGCGCTTGATTCGATCCAGCAGCGTCTTGCGGATATCACCTTGGGCGGTCTCGATCCGAAGGTCCGGCAAGTCTGGGTTCTGTTCGCGCTCCCGCGCCCAATCCAACGATGTGCCTTGGGGGTCCGCATCCACTAGAAGCACGTCATGCCCTTGACGCTGCAGCCAGACCGCTAAGTTCTGCGCCAGGCAGCTCTTGCCGCTACCACCTTTCTCCCCACCCAAGACAAGAATCATTACTGAAGCTCCGTAAGTTATGCAGCTGAAACTAGTGATGTAACTGATGATACTTATGTAAGTGCAATCAGTGAAGCAAGCGTCGCAAATTACGTAATGGCCATAACTTGCGCAAGCAAGCGGCCCCCGGCTACCGGATAGACATAGGGCTAAATCAGCGGTTACCGCACTCTTCTATGAGTGCGATGAGGAAAAGCACCTCGTGGCGAAGCTTGTTGCCAAGCTGGTGGAAACCGGGGAGGGGCTCGCCTAGCTCCGGCCGTACACTCAGCCGTACTGCTGTGAGCGGCCCTGATGGTGGGTTTTTGCTGCCGGTTTTCTATCCCCTGGGATAAGGCGCCCTTATCAAGGGCAAGCACGGCAGTCCCCACAGCGGAGGTTGGCGGCTGGTGCGGTGTGTACCACGCTTAATACGGGAGAGTATGTATTCGGCTCCGCCCCATAATCGGAAATTTATTGGCCAGACTGACTCTGGCGTACTGTGCGAGAATCCCTGTAATTACCTATCGCGCGCTAAATCAATCCGACGCTGGCTGCGAGCGACACAGACGCGACAGACGAACATGGCGAGCCCACCCGAGACCAAATCCTCCAAGTCCGCGCCCAAGCGCAAGAAAGCCGCCGCCAAGGAATCCGGAGCGATGGCGGCAAAGCGTGCGTGCGTGCCCCGCCGCACCGATGACGCGCCCGCCATCGCCAGTCCGGCCGCAACCGGGCCTTCCGGCCCTCTGCTAGAGGGTCATGTGGGCGCGCAGTACCTGTTGCCGCTGCTGTCGGGAGGGGAGGCGCGGGGACTGCCGGGCATCGTGGTTACTCGCGTGGCGTTCCAACGGGCTGGCTTCAACCATCCAATGGACGACGTCATCGTCACTGGCCACGATCGTCAAGGCTGCCCGGCCACGCTCGAACTGCAAGCGAAGCGCACGATCACCTTCACTGCGAGCGACAAGATTTTCGCGGAAGTGGTCGCGCTGGCCTGTCGGGCTGTGACCAAGCCTGAGTTCGAGACGACGCGCTACGAGCTTGCAGTGGCGATTGCACGCACGTCCACCAAGATTGAGCAGCACATCCAGGAGGTGCTTAAGTGGGCGCGTGAGTACCAGGACGCTGAAGGCTTCTTTGGCCGACTGAACCAGCCCGGTGCCACGCACCAGGCGATGGGCGAGTTTGTCGCGGCGTTCCGTGGCCACATGCATACGGCCGGCGCGGCGCATGACGACGCGGCCGTGTGGCAATTGCTGTCTCGCTTCCAAGTGCTGGCATTCGACTTCGAGCAGCCCGGCTCGGTCTGCGTGCAGCTGGCCCGCGAGCGCTGCGCGCTGCAACTTGTGCCTCAGGACGCGGTGCGAGCTGGCGAGCTGTGGGACTCGCTGCAGCAGATTGCGTTGCAGGCCGATGCCGCTGGCGGGGACCTGGACGCTCCCGCACTGCGCGAGCGACTTGCCGGGAAGCGCGGCTACCGGCTCGCGGGCGACCGGCGCTTGCACGTCGCACGCGAGCGGCTCGCCGAGAGCGCGGAGAACACGCTGGCTACCATCAGCTCGCGCGTGCACAGCGTGGCAATCGACCGTTCCGGCCATGTTGCCGCCGCACTCTCAGCACTTGAGCAAGGCAGGTATCTTGAGATCCGCGGCAGCGGCGGCGTCGGCAAGTCGGGGGTGCTAAAGGATCTCGCACAGCGTATCAGCGTTGAGTCCCGCGTTCTCGTCGTCGCACCGCATCGTGTTCCCGGGGGAGGTTGGGCGGCGCTGCAGGCACAGCTCGGTTGCGACGCGAACGCGCGCGAGCTGCTGACCGACTTGGCGGGCGACGGTGGGGGAATATTGTTCATCGATGGTCTTGATCGCTTCGATGACCCCGGGCAGCGGGCCACCGTCGCGGATCTGATCCGTGCGGCTGCGCAGGTACGCGGGTTCCGGGTAGTGGTCACTGCTCGGCTGGACTTCGCTGCTGATGCGCGCGCGTGGCTGCCGGCGCAGGCGCTGCAGGAACTCCGCGAAGCGTCACCGCTGGTCATCAATGAGCTCGGCGACGACGAGGTGGCTCGGCTTCGGGATGCAGACCCCGCGCTTGCCGCGTTACTGCGGCCTGGGCACCCTGCAGAGAAGCTAGTGCGCAACCTGTACCGTTTGGAGCGGCTGGCGCGCGGCGTAGCAGCCGAAGCCGCAGCGCCCTTCAGCGAAGCGCAGATGGCATGGCAGTGGTGGACAACGGGCGATTCGGCAGAAGCGATGGGTCGCCTGGAGCGGTGTCGCCTGCTGCGGTCGTTGGCGGTGCATTCGCTGGCCTCGTCGGCACCGATGGATACCAGTACCTCGCCGGCGGGGGCGATCACTGCGCTGACCGAGACCGGATCACTTCGTGCGCTCAGCTCGGTTCGCGTCGAACCCGCACACGATGTGCTGCGCGACTGGGCGATCGGTTGCCTGCTGTATGAAGATCCAAAGCACTTCGCTGCGTTGGCGCTGGAGAGTCCTGCGCCGGTGCGCCTTGCGCGCGGCGTGGAACTTGCTGCGCGGTTGCATGCGGAGTTCGACAGCAACGC
This sequence comes from Azotobacter chroococcum, assembly GCF_002220155.1. NCBI lineage: Bacteria > Pseudomonadati > Pseudomonadota > Gammaproteobacteria > Pseudomonadales > Pseudomonadaceae > Azotobacter > Azotobacter chroococcum. Next base: position 44,827 of record NZ_CP011838.1, read on the forward strand.
AATGGCATGGGGGGGGCTGCTTGATCAGGTGAGCGTGCCCGGTGCGCACGGCTCGTGGAGACGTGCCGTCTTGCTTGCTCTCGCGCGTTCGGAACGCGCGAGAGAGGCGCTGAACCGCTGCTTACCCGCACTGGCCGCGGACAACGCAGAGTTGCTTGCTGATCTCATCCGTGCAGCCATCACTGTCGACTCCCAGCCGGCCGCACCATTTTGGGCGGCACTCGGTGCCGACACGAGCAAGCTCACCGATGACTTCGTCGTGCCGTGTGGTCCGGCGTGGCTCAACCTGATTGCCTGGTCGCTCGCCATCGGAGACCGCCTGCCTCACGCTGCGGTGCCTCAGTTCGTCGACCTCTACAGCCGCTGGTGCAGCGCGTTTGCGGGGCAGGACGCATTGTCGCCTCTGCTGGTAGCGCGCCTGTATACGTGGCTGGTCGAGGTTGAGGCGAAAAACCATTCGAAGGCGTCAGGCTTCGAGGTGTGGATGGCCGCCAAGGAGGCGCCCGGATTGTCGATGACGACGGCGCAGGAGAGCGACCTTCGAACGGCCTTTCTCCTGTGGTGCAAGCTTCGCCCGGCCGACGCAGAGTCGTACTTGCAGGGGTTGGCCACCCATCCGCATTTGCACGTTCTATTCCGCCAGCTGCTGCCGTTCGTGGGCACTGCGCCGTACGCGGCTCCGCAAGCCATGGCCGATCTGTTCCTGCAAGCATTGCTCAGAGGGGACAATGAAGAAGATGATCGACGATCGCGGATGCGGAACCCGTTCTCGACATGGGATCTGATGTATTTGCCTGCGTCGCCGGCGCGCGCGCCCTTCCTCGATCTGCTGAATGCGAACAAGGAGCAAGGGCTGCGGTTGGTGCGCGGTGTCGTCGCGCACGCTGTACGGCACCGCTCTCGCGGCCGTGAGCCAGACGACAACCGCATCGAGGTTCCACTTCCCAGCGGGCGGCGCTCGTTCCCCTGGTACCAGTCATACATGTGGGCCCGCTCGCAGGACAGCTACATCGTCGCGTCGGCGTTGATGGCCTTGGAAGCGTGGGCGCACCTGCGCATTGAGCGCGGGGAGCCTGTGCAGGCAGTAATCGATGACGTTCTGGGCCCCGAAGGATCCTCCGCGGCTTATCTACTCGTCGCGGTCGACGTGATGCTGTCGCATTGGCCAAAGACGCGAGAGTGCCTGTGGCCGTTTGCAGCATCGGCCGATTTGTTGGCAATGGATCGTCAGCGGTTCGCCTACGACACCGTGAACAGCAACGACATCTACACCGCTTGGGGGCGCCCTGAGCCGGCCGGAACGATCAGGCTGGACAGCCTGCGACGTCGGCCCTCGCGCCACATGGCGCTTGATGTCGTGCTCTTAGAGTTTGGGTTGCATGGACCCGCCGACGTGCGCGAAGCGATGCAGCAGGCACTACGGGGCGAGGAGGCACGAATCGGAGCGCCGGATAGCAACAGCAGCGGCATGGCCGATCCGAGGTTTGCCGCCATGAGCGCACTGAATCAGCTTGATGCCGCGAACTACGTGCCGGGAGACGCGGACGAGGACGGCCAGTCGACTGTCAAGTACGTGCCACCCGCTGACGAAGCGCGACTACTCGCCGAGCTCCAGAGGAAGGGGCTGCTCGGCGGCGCCGAGGTTGCGATTCGCGGGCAACTCATGCAAGCCCTAACCGAACCGCGCTGTCCGGCGCAGCTTCTCGAACAGGGCGTGCGTTGGGCGACACGCGACGCGTCAGCGTCGCAGGCTGATCCGGACAAGGATGAGCAGGGATGGATCGAGCGCACGCGGTTCATCGTTGCCGCGCTGGTGATACGCGATGGTTCGCGGGAGCTGAAGGCCGCGCAGGGTGATTGGGCGCACGCGCAACTGGTAGAAGCGGCAATGCGCAAACCGGACGATATCGGTGTTGTGAGGCAACTGCCGTACAACGTCGCCGCGATCGCGGCGATCGGGTTTCTGGCTGCATACCGCGACGACCATGAACATCCGGACCTGCCGCGCCTGCTTCACTTGGCGGCCAGACCCGATACGGGCATGACATCGGTGCTTCGCGCCGAGGTAGCAGCGCAGCGCCCATTGCGTCCGGAACTCACACGGTCGCTGGTTCGCCTTGGCGTGGCATCTGCTATCTATGCTGTGCCGCAACGCAATGACGATGACGATGACGATAACTTCGGTAGCATCGATGACTATCTTGTGCGCCAGCAAGCGCTAGAGACCGTGCGCAAGGAGGCTGAACAAAAGAGGCTGCAGAGTGCGGTGACGGCGGAACTACACTGGCTCGCAGGCGACGGTCCAGAGCCCAGCTGGCCTGAACTGCCCGATCCGTACCCACCCAAAGAGCGACGTGGAATCTCGCTGAGCAAGCCGCGGCCGCGACAGAAGCGATCCCCTGTGCAGTCACGTGTTTTCGCGCTGGACGAAGTGGCAGCGGCGCAATGGTTATCGCTCGCGGTCGAACTCTGGTGTGTGTCTAATCCCGATCTGCTCTGCGCGGTGGTACGGTATTGCTGGCCATGGACCGCCGGCGCGAATGGCGTGGGTTGTGGGCCCAATGAGGAGCCTAGCGAGCTGGCATTCGAATGGAACGATGCCTATTTCGCAGCCGCGCTCGCAGCCGGGGTCTCGATCGGAAACGCAGGTATTGAGGAGTACGTGCTTGATCCCCTCGCCCAATTGCCGGAAAAGCGATTCCTCGATGCCGCGGAGACCGTGCTGCATACATTGGATCAGCTGTGGCTGAACGGCGGCGTGGTATCGGACAGCACTGCCGTGTCGATCCGCGAGGCGCTGGCGCAGCGGCTTATGGCGACTTGGTCATGGCGCCACTTGGCGTCCGAGCGCTCCGTGGGCATAGGCATTCACGTTGCCGGAGCAGTTACCGCGATGTTCATGGGGCAGCACGACATAAGACGAGGAGCTCGCTGCTACGTCCTTCCCCCTGGAGCCGCCCGCGCTGACTTGCTCCTGCCCATGCTCACGCAATTGGCCGAGCAGGCAGCCGGGTCCACGTTCGTCGCTATCGCGTTCCTAAAATTGCTGGAGATCGAACCGCACGCGAATCGGCTGATATTTATAGCCCGTGTGGTGGCTGCGTGGTGGCGGGTGCAGGGCGCAAATACTGAGTTCTGGATCGATCACGGGATCGGGCGTCGCCTGTGCGAGTGGATCGACAAGGCGGTGCTTGGCTCGCCTGTCTCGCCGACGGTGCTTGATAGCGCGGAACTCACCTCTATTGTCGACATCCTAGTGCAATGTGGTACGCCGTTGGCGAGGGTGCTCGAGGAGCACCTCGAGGCCCGTCGAAATGCAGACGCCTGACAACTAGCAGCAAGATAACCACCATCTATACCGGCAGCAATCAGCCAATATAGATAGTCCGTCCCAGTAGCAACCTTGGCCTGAACAGCAGACATTGGTCGCTTTGGTCGGTGAGCTCAGCATTAGGCTCAACCGAACTCACAGTTGTCTGATGATTGCGTCAGCCTGGAGGCTCACGTCCAGCGGAGCCTTTGGTGCACCTGGCGCGTTGCCAGGGTTCTTCTCGTACGTGGTCCTGAGCTTTCCGGGGAAGAACTTCTCGTACCAAGCTCGCTTCGCAATCCATTTTTCAACGTAAATCGGATCATTCAATCGGCCGACATGCTCCCAGTAAATCTCCTCACCTTGCCATACCAGAGTAAAATCGGGAAGATACATAGTTCCATCAGAAGCGAAGAGCGGCTTCTCGTAAAAAAAGGTGATGTCTCGCTCATGAAGCATGTTGGCAATAATCACTTCGGATTTGCTTCGAACCATGTCGTTTGACAGAGCCTTGTGGATCTTGCCTGCTTCGTACCAACCTTCTTCCAACTTGAGAAGCTGAGGCGGTGCGACATGCCACCCCAGAAGCGATGAGTTGATCCGACTCAGCCAGCATCGCTCTCGGCGCCGCATGTCGATGAGTGCCCCTGCGTCACGTTGGATCAGCAGGGTGCAGTGGCGTTTGCCTCGTGTGAGCGCTGTGTAGAGCAGCTCCTGACTCAGCAGCTGACGCTTCGAGGCCGGGATGACGACATAGATGCGGTCGAACTCGCTTCCTTGAGCCTTGTGGACCGAGATCGCGTACCCAAGCTCCAGATTCTCCTCGACTCGCTGATTCGGAAGGTAACGGCCGCGAGCGTCCTTACCAAGATCGGCTCCATAATTGAGCCGAATGTCTCCCTTGCGGGAGAACTTGACCGCAAAGCGCTGTAGACGGAAGTTCCATTTTTTCCACTCAGACTTGTCATAACCGTGAGGCCCGACGAAGCCCAGCTCACCGTTGAACACATCGCACTGATCCACACGCTGTGTACGGAAGTCATACCCATAGATGGGATCCGAAGATGTCCGGTTTCGGATCTGGATAACCTTGTCGAAAAGGGCGATGCCATCCAGTGTGCCTTTGCGCTTAATCATATCTCCGCTCTTGTGCAGCTGAATGGCCAAGTTCAGCGCTTCGATACCGTAGAGCTCGCCACGGTAGGGGCTCAAGACTTGTGCGTACTCCGGACGCCAGTCGTAGGCTTGGTCCCAAAGTTTGAAGAAAGGAACCGAGCTGGGATCGACACCTGCATCTTCAGCCATATCCGCTGTTATGCGCTGCAGCAAGAGCGACGAGAGGTCTTCCGGTTCCTGCCAGTAGAGAACCCTAAGGTCTTTGTCGACGTCGCCTGAGGCCTGAACGCGCCGCAGCAGATCTTCAATGGCCGCCTCCTTATCCTCGTCCTTCTCATCGGAAACGTCCGACTGCCTGTAGAGGCTCGCCAGATCAATGATCCCGGTCCCCTTGCCTTCCGCACGGCTTTCCAGCTGCCGCAGGTTCGCGGTTAGCTCTGAAATGGACCCCGGAGCCTTGATTCGACAGTAGTGAACAATATCTGCGAATACCCGCCCCGTTCCGATCGGCGGCAGTTGGTTGGGATCTCCGACCAAGATCAACCGTTTCACCGTCGACCATTTGATCGCCAGGAACAGCGTGGCAAAGAGCTGAAGATCCATCATTGAACATTCGTCGATGATGATCGTTTGGCGCTCGGTCTCCTGTTCGCCTCCAATTCGCTTGAAGGTCAAGTTGTCGTTGAGCCAACCGCGCTTGGCAAGGAACGAGTGAATCGTTGCCGTCTCCACGGCGCCACCGAGCGCTGCATCTCGCTCGAATACCTCGCGGGCACGGTCGGCCGCTTTACCCGTGGGCGCCAGCGCGATGACGGACGCGCCGACACCATCGACCTTGCGGATTGCCCTAACGATCGAGGCGAGAACTGTCGTCTTGCCTGTTCCTGCTGCGCCACACAGAACGGAGAACCCTCGGGTGAATACCTGCGAGCAGGTCGCCACCTGAGTCTCGATCGCTTCGTCGTATTCCTTCTTGGCGCGCATCGCGAGCGGGCTGTCAGCCTTGAACAGGAAGTCGCGCCAGTTCTCTTCGGTCATCGGAACACGCAAGGCGATGTCCTGGCGCTGGATCAGCTGTTTGATCTCCCGCTCGATGCGCTGCTCTGCCTGCTGATGTATACGCAGGTACACATAGTTGCCGTCATCCTCGCTGCGGAAGTACAAGGCATCGGAGTACTCGGTCTCGTCGACCTCGAAGTACTTCGCACGAAACTGGACCTGCTTCCACTCCGGAACACTCTGCAGACGCCGATTCATGAGTGCGACGAGCCCACTCTCCTCGACAAACGTGTGTCCGCTCACGCGTAATAGGCACTCCACGGCCAGGGCTCTCAGTCGTTGTGGCGAGTCGTGCCCTACGAGCTCGGGCACACCCAGCTCAGGTGACGGGATTGCCGCACGATCGAGCTTGCCCCAGGTGATCCGATCGTCCGTGTTGAGCCCGACGTACTGCTCCGACAGCAGATACGGGTTCGCCGCGATGTCAGCGGTCCTGGCATACAAGCCATGCGGGTAGTACGGACCCTCGATGATTCGTGTGATCGTCTCGGCATTGATGTCGAGACGAGCCAGCACGTTCTTCAGCAGGGCCTGACTCTCCGCCTCCAAGAGCCTCCAAGATCGGTGTGCGGCACTAACCGCGCTCTTGCTCAGCGACTTGCCCCCCAGAGTGTTTGACTTGCCCTCCAGGAGCAACCAGATAGCCTCGACGGCCTTGATCTCCCGTCCAAGCGCAAATTGGTTCTTGAGGTACGGAATTGCCTCGTGCAGCTTGAGGTAGACACAGATCTCGGCCATGCCGGGATAGGCACCACGCCGTTGCCATAGCTCGCTAATGACGCTTTCGAGCCACTTGCGCCTGGCCTCCCAATTTTCGCTGGTGTCACCAAGTTCGATCAGTACCAGCACTGCTTGGTGAAACTGCTCGACAAGTCCCAAGGCCTCGTCATCGGTTAGCAATTTCGAGCCGTACTTGCATAGGAGAGGATTGTCGGGAAAGACCGCAAACCGCTCGATGCAAGGATCGTCCTTGTATAGATGATAGGGCAGCCGCAGCCCCTGCTCCGGGTAGGCCGAGGTGATATTGCGGTCCCAGACATAGCCACCATACCGATCCATGGTGCGCTCGTCGCAGCCGTCGTAGAACAGTTCGCCTCCTATCTCCACTACCCTGGACAGACCGATCAGTGCATAGCGCGGTTCTTCGTCCGTACTAAACGGGTTGGAGTAGTTTGAGTAGTAGAAGATCAGGCTTGCGTTCTTCTCGATTTTGGCGAAGAAGTCGTCAGCGTACTTCTTCCGTGTACGTGCGTCGTAGCGGTTGCCATCGCGGACTTCGTCCCGGTACATCTCCTCATAGGGCCAAACGCAGACCGTCGCCGGAGGCAATGCCCAGTCACGCCGCTTGCTTTCCTTGTTGAAGAAGGAAGGAGGATCGGCAAACGCTATTAGGGCCTCTGCACCAAAGGCATTGATGCTGTAGATGCAGGGGGGCGCTTCGTTAAGGCCGGAGCAGGCTTTGCCTGCGCAGGATTGCTCCCATGCCAGATCACGGCGTTCCGCAATCATGTCCCCTGGGTACGAGTGCGCACCGACGCAGTAGGTGTTCTTCTGTGGAGCGCTGCAGACGTGGCCATTCCAGCCGTCGTCGTGCCATGCCAGTCGCGCCGTTAAGTGCCACCCCATCTGTTACTCCCCCTGTAGCTTTCTGGCCTGCGGTATTATGGACTGCTGCCAATTCGAAGGACCTTGACGTCCACTCTCGGTTAACTGCCGCAGTTTACCGGGCTAACTTCCGCTGTTGGCCGCCTCTTGCCTGCCGTGTCCCCGTTCGCCGCTTCTGCCTTCTTGCGTGTCCACCCCCCGCTTGCCGCTCCGGCTATATGTGATAATGTCCTTTATCACATAGACACACCCCCGAGCCCGCCCGTGCCTGCTCTCCCCCCAGACTCTCCCCCGCTACTGCTCCCCGCCGGCCCCCTCGAGCGGCTGCCGGCCCTGGTGGTCGCCGCCGGCGAACGCGCCCAGCTTCGCTTTCTCGAGTTCTTCACCGCGCAGATCCGCAACCCGCACACCCGGCGGGCCTACGCCCGCGCGGTGGGGGACTTCCTAAGCTGGTGCCAGGCGGCCGGGGTGCCGACCCTGGACACGGTGCAGCCGCTGCACGTGGCGGCCTGGGTCGAGCAGCAGACGCGCACCCACGCCGCGCCGACGGTCAAGCTGCGCCTGGCCGCAGTGCGCCATCTCTTCGACTGGTTGGTGACGGGGCAGGTGATTGCACTGAATCCGGCCGCCGCGGTGCGCGGGCCGCGGCACAGCGCGCGCACCGGCAAGACCCCGGTGCTCGAGCCGGCCGAGGCCCGGCAGCTGCTGGCGAGCATCGAGACCGACACGCCGATCGGCCTGCGCGACCGGGCGCTGATCGGGCTGATGGTGTTCGCCTTCGCCCGGGTCGGCGCGGCCCTGGCCATGCGCGTCGAGGACGTCTACACGCAGAACCGGCGACTGTGGATCCGCCTGCGCGAAAAGGGCGGCAAGGCCCATGCGATGCCCTGCCATCACAGCCTGGAGGAGTACCTGCACGCCTACCTGGAGGGGACCGGGATCGAACACGACCCCAGGGGCCCGTTGTTCCGCACCCTCCAGCGCGGCACCGGCCAGCTCAGCGCGCGGCCCCTGGCCCAGGCCAATGCGCATGCCATGGTTCGCCGCCGGGCCCAGGCGGCAGGAATCCGCACGCCGATCGGCAACCACAGCTTCCGCGCCACCGGGATCACCGCCTACCTGAAGAACGGGGGGACGTTAGAAAACGCCGCGGCCATGGCCAACCATGCCTCGACCCGCACCACCCAGCTCTACGACCGGCGCCGCGACGAGATCAGCCTCGACGAGGTGGAGAGGATTCGGCTGTAGGTTGTAGGGGAAGGCGTGAAGCATGACTTGCTCGGCCCGATCGGCCCCGGCTGTCAGGCCGCACAATGCGGATCAGGCTACCCCGGCACGCGCCGGGGTCCCCCATAGCCCCGGCGGGCTAAAGGGCCTCTGGCAGGCCCGGCAACGCCAGCAGGCTTCGCCGCACACATGTAACCCTGCGCAGAACGGTCGTTTGGTCGTTTGCTTGCTCCAGGAGCACCGCGCCTGACCGCAGGAAATTCTGCGGGGCAGTACGCGCACGGAAAGGTCTCGCTTAGAGACGCGCTGCGCTAATTCGCAAACCCCTTGAAAAATCGCTGAAAACCGCGTCATTAATGGATTCCACCGATCACCACTGCTCAAATCTGTTTGACTTAAAGTTATACAAATTGCTAATCTGAATTTGAGGACTGCAACTGCGCATCTTGAGGCTTGGCTTGCCAGTCATTGGCCCCCTCGAATTCGGCAGCGGAGAAACTGGCACTCTCCGAAGCGGTGACGATCAATGAGATCGGATTCTGAACCCGAAGGCGCAAGCCGGGTGCTAAAGAATCGCTGCGACCGCTCCTCAATATTTTTCGCAAAGGCGCCTCAGAGGGGGCGCCTTTGTCATTTCTGGCGAGTTGGATCCACGATTCGGCCAACCAATGTCCCGTTCGGCCTGGGCTTTGGATACCAGGTCACCACGTAATAACCAAAGCCTCGACGCTCCTGACGCGGCTCCAAGATCAGCGAGCCCATCTTGAGCTTGAGCACGGCCAGGCGCTGACCACCACGCAACTCTCGAAATTCACAGTAGATCGGGGCATTGGGCACCACGATTGAAGCGATGTGAGCCGCTACCCCCTCGATCGACATACAGCCATGCTTCGCTAGATCAGCCTGATGGGCTTCCCAGATGTGACGCACCCCGAAGCCCCTATTTGGGCCCAAGTGCACGCCAGCCCGCAGAAACACATCACCACCGGGTAAACCGTATTGGGGCATCTCTGGAATCGTGCCGAAGCTGCATACCCCGCAAGGGTGGAACACCAACGCATTGTCTTTAAGGCCGTGGGAATAGTGCGACACGAATAAATCCAAGATCCGCAGGAAGTGCTGCTATTGTGCCACGCACGCCACCGGTCACCTGCCGCGACTTTCCAAAGCGGGGAAAACACAGAAAATCAGCCTCGAACCGTCAGGTTGAGGATCATAGATCCCGGTGCAGTTGCATCAGGAAACATCAAAATGAGCCCTAACTCATTCTCGACCAGATGCCGGTAGCGATACAGCCCGGTCCAGGTCGCCATTGCCCTTGATCGAGTTGCGCTTTCGGGGAATGACCGCCCGTGCGCCCTGCGCCTCGATCTGTTCGCGGATGCGCTCGCTGTCATGGCCCTTGTCGGCCACGATCGCCTCGGCGGACGGCAGCTGGGTAATCAGCTCAGGGGCCGAGCTACAGTCATTGACCTCGCCCCCGGTGATCTCGAAAGCCACGGGCAGTCCATGCGCATCGACGGCCAGGTGAATCTTGCTCGTGTGTCCCGAACGGCTTTTGCCAATGGCTTCGGGCTGCTCGCTGACCGCACCGGCACTGTGCTGGTGGGCCTTCACATAGGTACCGTCGATGAACGCCCAATCGAGATCGGGCTCCTCGATCAAGGCCTGGAAAAACCTTGAGCCACTTGCCGGCCGCCGACCACGCATTGAAGCGCTTGTAGACCGAGTTCCAGCGCCCGAAGGCGCTGGGCAGGTTTCTCCAGAGGCAGCCTGCGCGCATCCGGTAGATGCATGCCCTCGACCGTGATGCGCAGATCCGGCTTTTGGTAGATGGCTTGCTGGAGCAGAACTTTTTCCAGCTTCGACCAGAGTTCATCAGTGAGCATCAATCGGGGCATTGCCAGCCTGCGGAGGGGGCGGTGTGGGAACCTTGATTTTGCAGGTTTTTTCCTCCTCATCGTTCCGCTGGCTCAAAACGTCAACACCCCCTAACCTTTACAGATCAATCCTTGCTTCGCAAATGTCCTATTTCTTGCCTTATCTCGGCATGACCCCTTGGAGGACCTAATGGCTCGGATCACGCAGGAGATCTCGTCGGCAACCGCGCTCGTGAACTTCGAGCCCCGCGCGCATCACCACGGATTGGAACTCGACTATGCGACGACGATCTCCGAATCCGCGTTCTTGTCGCCGGTCATCGCGGGATTCTTCTCGGGGCTGCTGGCTCGCCAACGCACGCCATGGCTCGTCGTCGTCATCCGCTTCAAAGACGATCCGCCGATCTTCGTGTTGGACAGACTGCCAAACGGCAAGAAGATCGACGTGCTCGCGCACCACCGACGGCTCTTCACGAAGGCCGGCACGGGCACCATGAACATGGTCGATTACTTCCTCGACAACAGCCACGGCAAGATCGACGTCTCCGATTCGGAGGTCGTCGGTGTCTACACGATCCCCTATAAGCGCGCCGACTACATCGGCAATGTGCCACCGCAACCGGGCAAGATCAATCGCAGTGGAGTGCTCGATGCCGGCCGGGCCGCGGCATCCGCCCACAAAATCGACCTCACCGTGTACTCGGGGGTCGTCGTGTGCGGCTACACACCGCTCGATCTGTGCGGATGGGTCGGCGGCATGGCGGCGCTGTGCGACCTCAACTCGCTGTCGCCCGACCTGCTCGGACAGGAGATGAGTCACGGGTACGGCTCCGACCACTCCGGCCTCGACGGCTCGACCGCCGAGTACGGCGATCCTTGGGACACGATGAGCACCTGGAGCCCGTACAGCGCTCCGAACGCGGACTACTCGCGGATCGGCCCAGGGCTCAACGCCGTCAACATGCGTCTTCGCGGATGGCTTAACGAGGACCGCGTGGTTGTGATCCCGCGCACCGTGCCCGTCACGCGCGACATCGTTCTCGGACCCCTGCACGACCGTGGCCTGCAGGCCGCGGCGCTCGATATCGCCGGATTCCTCATCGAGGTCAGAATGAAAGACCGGTGGGATGCTGGCATCCCGCGTTCGTGCGTGCTGGTCCATCGGGTCCAGGGCAACCGGTCCTACCTCATGGCGGCGGAGGACGGTGCGAACGACCTCGTCGCCGGCAGGGTCTTCAAGAGCTTCTCGGTTCTCGGCCCGAGTGTCACGGTGACGGTCATCTCCATCGACGAGAAGACGCGGCGCTCGACGCTGCGCGTCGAGCAGACCGTACGGCGCATCCGCATTCCGGATGAGGTGGCCCCAGAATGGCCGCCGCACCTGGGCGACCCCGGACCCGTCGATCGAATGAGTGGCGACCCCCGTATCTCGAGACTGCGCGAGCGCTTCGAACGATACGCCGCCGCCCTCGAGGTCGCCGATCACTTCGGGACGCCGGACCTCGCGCTGAGGTCACTCGCGGAGATTGCGGAAGAGATTGGACGCCAAACCGCAAGGGTGGAGGTCACGACGTTCCACGAGGGATACTCCTTCCACGACGGATTCACCCAGGGACCGGGCGACGTCCGCGAGCCGAACGAAGAACACTACCACGGCCACGGCCATCATGAATAGGGGGCCATTAGCAGACGCTCGATCAGCCTATCAACGCGCCACTTCCCTAGTCGACAGGTTCTTCCAGCGCGAAGATAAATGAGATCTTAATCTCCAGATACTCAGCCATACCGCCGGTGTTGATGGCTTCCAGCTCAAGCTTCAAGTCTTGATACTACTGGCGGATCGAAGCTTCGCTGCTGAGCAAGTCTCGGAACTTAGGACAACGTTCTGACCCCATTGAAACCCCTTCAACCCTTGATCAAACGAAGATGGGCACCTGATTTCCCACTGGAGTCTGAGCGGTTAGCGCTCTGTCCCTTCAAAACGTTCAACATCAAGCCGAACGTCAACTCATTGATCTCCTCGGGACTGATTGACAGTTCTCCCGCGACGCCAGCTTTCCCAAGCCCATCGGCTCGTAACGCGGCGAAAATCTTCTCTAGGACCACTGACCGCTCATGAGCAATAGATTCCGGCTCCTCGGTTCGGTAGCCCTCTTGAGCAATCTGAATACACAGCGTTCGGTACGCCCACTCCGTGGAAAGTCCCAGGCTATGAAGCCGGTAATTTAAGGCTGCCACAGAAACGGACCAGAGCTTCTTGTATTTGATGAGGCTTTTGATGGTGATCGAGCGTGGAGCCATCGCTAGAACGCTTGCACGTGGCATCAGAAAAGCCGACGCAAAGGCATTCGCCTCACGCTCTAAATCAGGCCCTTGTGGGTGGGCATGCTGGTGCATAACCAAGTGTCCTAATTCATGGGCTGCGTCAAAGCGGCAACGCTCGGCCGACTTGAAGGTATTCAAGAACATAAAGGGACGGCCACCACTCCACATCGAGAATGCGTCGACTTCCTTCGCATCAATCGCCAGTGAGTAGACACGAACGCCTTTCGATTCGAGAAGCGCAATCATGTTCTTGACCGGCTGCTCACCTAGGCCCCAGTGTGCCCTAAGCATCTCCGCCGCAGCCTCTGGCGCTTGGGCACTGCTTGACAGGTCTAGCTTATCGAGCGCCTCAAAATTCACCAGTGCAGCGCGTTCGGACCCCAGGTCCGGAATATCCGGCTCTGGCAAATCGAAACGTTTCTCGATCCAGTCATTCAGCAGGAGCGCAATTGCGCCTGCACCGAGAGCTGAATCCCTAAGTCCAGCAGTCATCTTTGAGAGCGACCGGAAACTGGCAACATCTGGCGTTGGCACCTCAGGATCATCGCCAAAGAAAAACGCTTCGGGGAACCGAAGCGTTTTAGCGATTTTTGCGAGGGTCCCAGGCTCAGGCTCCTGCGTGCCACTCTCGTAGCCGGAGACCGATCGCTCCGTTACTCCTATATGAGTGGCAAGCTCACGCTTTTTCATACCTCGCCGGCGACGGGCGAGCGCAAATCGTTGTGGGTTAAACATGGTCTATCACGAGCTTTTACGGCGAATTTCGATGTCGATGTCCGGACCGCTTGGAGGAGCAACCTCAAAGAAATCATCATCAAGGGCAATGGTGCCAAGCATGATACGTTCAGACCAGAAATTGATCTTGCCGCCTTTACCCATTCCCGACGGGCGTGAGAGCTCGATGCGGATTTCCTTCTTCACCGTGTCGGTGTGGTGGAGCAGTATCCAAGTCTCGTGAGGGCCTGATTCAGGCAGTTCCTCTGGCTCAGGCAGCAAGTCAGCAAACATGTCGAACTGACAGTTCTGCTCAACAGCATCAACAGTATTTTTACCCTTCCTGGATCGGCTGCTCGGCACCCCCAGCGGATTTCCGACATAGCTATCCCCCGATGCGACCGCAATTGCGAGATTGAGCGCCGAGTGAAAGGTAAGTGGGTAGTTCGACTTTTCATGCGCGACCCACCCCAGTGGGCGCAGCTGATCGCGCACCGCTCCTACCATCCAGCCCCACATTTCAAGGCCGTGAAAAATGCTGGGATGGTTAGGAGTCAGACGAACACGCTGTAGGTGAGCTTGATTGACAGCCTCATGCAGCGGCTCGCGCTCCAGACTTAACTGCTCAAGGCGGGCGGCGACTTCATCCTGATCGCTGAATACTTGGCAAGCCTGCATCTGAGGACTCCTAACGCAACGGTGACTTCCGGTTATTCTTCCTCAAATGAGGTTAAAAAACAAGAAGCTCTCGCCACGGAGGGCGGCCGAGAGCAGAAGTTGCAGCATGCATCTGTTCTAATGTCTTTCGACCCCATCAGGCGGCCCTGTCGCACGTAGCATCGGTTCAGGCGCAGAGCTGTCCGCACAGTAGGCTATGGGGTGATTCTGTTGAAAAACTAGCTACCCCGGCAGACAGCAGCCAGACTCCTCGTGTCGGCAAGCGAGAGGGCACGCAGCATGATGGGGCGGCTATCGAGTGGGCAGGAGCGGCTGTTTTACGCGTTCAACCTGGAAGAGTACGTCCCCGGCCACCACCTCCTGCGCCGTATCGATCGCTGCCTGGATCTCAGCGACCTGCGCCAGTACCTCAAGGATTTCTACAGCCCTGTCGGGCGTCCCTCGATCGATCCCGAACTGATGATCCGCATGCTGGTCGTCGGCTACTGCTACGGCATCCGCTCCGAGCGGCGGTTGTGCGAAGAGGTCCATTTGAACCTGGCCTATCGCTGGTTCTGCCGGTTGGGGCTGGAAGACGAAGTGCCCAATCACTCGACGTTCTCCAAGAACCGGCATGGCCGCTTTCGGGCCAGCGGCCTGTTTCGCTGGCTGTTCAATGAAGTGGTACGTCGCTGCATGACCGCTGGCCTGGTCAAGGGTGAAGGCTTTGCCGTGGATGCCAGCATCATCAAGGCGGATGCCAGCCGGCAGCGTGGCGTCGCCGGGGATGAAGCGATCAACTGGGGGGATCCGGCACTCAGCACACGCGCCGTGCGTGAGTACCTCGAGGCGCTCGATGACGAAGCGCTACCCAAGCGCTTGTCGTTGACCGACCCTCTGGCCCGCTGGACGGCGGCTCCAGGCGGTCCGGCGTTCTTTGCCTATTCCACGAACTACCTGATCGACACCGAGCACGGTGTGATCCTGGATGTGGAAGCCACGCCTGCTCACCACACCGCCGAGGTCGAGTCGACCAAGACCATGGTGGAACGCGTCGAAGAGCGTTTCGACATCACACCGGAACGTCTGATCGGCGACACCGCCTATGGGACAGCACCCATGCTGGCCTGGATGGTAGAAAGGGACCTCGAACCGCATGTCCCGGTGTGGGACAAAACCGAACGCCAGAACGACACCTTCTCGAGCAATGATTTCCACTGGAATGAAGAGGTAGGGGAATACCGCTGTCCGGCCGGACGCCCCCTGCGTAGCGAGTGGCGGGCCTTCAAGCGTCAGCGCTCCCACGTCACCAAGGCCAACACGGTGATCTACCGGTCCAGCCAGGCTGACTGCACAACCTGTCCGCTGAAGCCGTGGTGTTGCCCGAATACGCCGATGCGCAAGATCGTCCGCAGCGTTCATGAAGCCGCCCGGGAGGTGGCTCGGCGCATCGCCACCACAGCGGCGTACCAACGCTCCCGCTGCGAACGCAAAAAGGTCGAGATGCTCTTTGCCCATCTCAAACGGATCCTGAAAGTCGATTGCTTGCGGCTACGGGGACTGACGGAGGCAACCGACGAATTCACGCTCGCTGCGGCAGTGCAGAATCTGCGTCGGATGGCCAAATTGCTACCCCAAGGGCCACCCATCACGGGATAGGTCTGCCTGTTTGGGGCAGAAACCCTCCAAATACCTCAAAACTCGAGCCTGCAGGCTCAGCAAAACATCAAAAGACCACTGAAAGTGGCGGGCCAGCCCTTCGGTGGCAAACGTGAAGGCCGGCGTGCCTACTGTAAAACCGACTTTTTCAACAGAATCGGCCAACTGCTGCCGCACGACGTTTCCACAAAGCCGCCATCTGGGGGGCGCTCCGCCTCCGAAACCTGCCGCAAGGGCAATTCACACAACTCCGCCTCAGCCGACGTGGGCACGACTTGCGCTCATCGGCCGATGAAGAGCGGTTACGCAGCTTTCCAAGACCGGATCCCATGCTGGAGACCCGATGTCGGTGGATCGCCTAGTTCCAAGCGCGCACGGCACGTCCGGAAGCCGTGATGCGAGTTTGCAGAGCTTCGCGTCGGAGTGGGATTCCGCTGGACTCAAATCCGCAAGACCGCAGCATGTCGCGGGCCTCCTACAACACGTGCTCGCCGACATGGACGCCCTGCCGCTCGCCGAACTGAACGAATTCCCCCACCACACCCGCCATCCTGGCAAGTTGCACGCCTGCGGCCACGAGTCCCGGTCGAGGCGGTGTTCGGTCTGCACAACTGGCCGGGATGGCGGTCATGCCGCAGCCGGTCATGGCCGGCACCTGCGCCTTCGAGATCACGGAGCGCGGCCACGGCTGCCACGCCGCCACGCCACACCAGGGAATCCACGCCATCGTTGCCGGCAGCCAGCTGGTGCAGGCCCTGCAGACCGTGGTCAAAGGATAGGAATCGCCACTTCAGCAAGTATCCCGGGTTTCCGGATCGCTACAAGACGGTGTCAGCGGTCGTCACGCGCGAACTGCGTACTGATGAAGCCTGAAAACCGCGCCAGAATCACAATGCAAGTCGTGCCGTGGTTCGCCGGGGCGGCCGCCGGGTACGTCGGCCTGGACGGCGCGGTGATCGGCATCGACAGCTAGGGCGCCAGCGCGCTGGCGAGAAGTTGTTCCCGCATTTCGGCTTCACGGTGGAAAAGGTGGTCGAGGCAGCGAACGCACTGTCCTGACCCGTTGCGCAAGCAAAAAACGGCGTCGTGAGGGCGCCGTTTTCTTTCTTCCGTTCGCAATTCGTACCGCGTCAGCGTCGGTGTTGCGGCGGTATCTCCTCGCGTAGCAGCCTGCCGTCGCGCGTGATCTGCACCCGCTGCGATTGCGCCGGCAGTTCGCGCAGGAATTGCTGTTCGCGGCCTGGCGGCTGTCGCAGCTGCTCTTGGTTTCGACGCAGCGCCATCGCGTTGGTGGCGGCGTAGTGCGCCTGGGCGTGGGACGCGCACGGGTTCGGGTTTTGGAACCCGAACACGGAAATGACGCCGACCTGCAGCTGCAGCGAATAGTCCAGCGAGGTCAGGCCGGTCGTGGCGACATCGACCGGGCAGTTGCCGCCCGGCAGCCGTCCGAACGCGGTGCCGCCGCTCGGGCCGCTGGGAAGGTTGCGGAACCACGCCATCGGCGTGCTGCACGCAGTGGGCGGAATGGCCTGCGTCGCGAACATGCCGGTCACGTTGCCGGTCTGCGCCATGTCGACCTGCGCGGTCGAATGGCAGCTGAGGCAGGACGAGCGCGGATTGTCGACCGGACCGATCAGGCGCCCCGCGCGACCTACGTGGTCGCGGAAGGCCGGCGGCATGTCCGGATTGATCCAACTTTCCTGCAGCGTGGTGATCGCGGTGCCGGTCACGGTCGGATCATTGCCCCACTGCATGCCGATAGGCGTCAGTCGCCGCCAGCCGTTGCCTTCGGCCGGCCACAGACGCTCGTCGTAGGCGTAGGTGGCGAATACCCAGCCCGTCGTGCTGCTGAAGTGGTCGTCCTTGACCGCGACGTCGACCTGCAGCAGGCGCACTTCGATCGGCGGGGCAGCGGAGTTCGCCGGCACCTGCACGAACCAGCGCGGCGCGTGCGCCAGCGGATCCGGTGCCTGGATGCGTGAGGGCACATACTCGGCGAACAGCAGCTTGAACACCACGGTGCCGTCGATGAAGTGCGCCGCGGAGGGTTGGGTCTGGGTCAGGTCGTAGCTGGGAAACACCTGCCCGATCGTGTACCCGCCGAGACTGTTGTAGTAGCCGATCGCTACGGCGCGCAGGTTCCCGCCACTGGTGAGCCAGTGCGTCTGCTCGCTGGGATTGAGCGGCCGCTCGTTGGTCACGCCGTGGTAGGGCTCGCGGCGTGCACTGGCCGACGCGGTCATCATCGGCACGTGGTACCACTTGCGCGAGGCCCAGTTGCTGTTGTTCTTGGTCGCGTCGAAGTCGATGCCGGGTCCGACATTCCCTGCAGGATGTAGGTCTTGAGTGCGGCCAGATAGCCGTCGCGCTGCGCCGGGATCGACAAATTGGAGAAGGTCCGCCACGGTCCATTGGTTTCCGCGCAGGCGGATTCCACGAAGTGATGTGCGGTTGGCCCTGCGCATCGTTGGTGATTACCGGAACGCCCAGCGGATACGCCTGCGCGAGTTGGAAGCTCTTCTGCACGCCCGGCTCGTTCGGGTTCACATCGCCACTCGCATCCGCTTGCGGCGGATGATCGGAGATCCAGTCGGGAAAATCTCCTGAGCATTGTGCGGTGTACGCGCCGGTGCCGCCGCCAAATTGTCCAGTGGGTTCGGTCGTGGGCGTGCTCGATTGCCATCGGCATGCGACCAGCAACGAGCACAGCAGCACGCCTGTCGAATTTCGGATTGCGGATCTGTCCATCGCAGTTCACTCCTGTTCGCGCCTGCCGCCAGTTCTCGCTGTTCACGCGAGGTCGATAAATCTCGCCTCCGACGGCACACCCGCCGCATCCAGCAGGAACAGCATCCACGGACCCGGCGGAGCGACCGCGGCGCTGGAGGGGCGCGGACCTGCACGGCAGTCGCGGTGACGCCGAGGATCGGCAGCTTGATCCAGCGCAGGCCGGCATCAGTGTGGTGGGTGAGGGCGCTGGGCCGCAGCAACACGACGCTGTCGACATCGCCCGGCTCCGCGTACCGATGGACATCGCCGCTCCCCAGGTCGCACTGGCCGGCGCGCTGGTAATCGACGGGCGACTACCGCCGCCGAGATAGGGCGGACTGAACAACTCCATCGATCGCTGATCGCGCATCGGTGTGGTGCCGAGCGTGGGATCGATGCCGCCGGTCACCAGCACGCGCCCGTCGGGCAGGAGCACGGCGACCGAGTGGTACTGCCGCGGATGCAGCATCGGCGCCTGCGTCGTCCACACGTTGTTCGCCGGATCGTAGATCTCGGCTTCGAGCACGGGTTGCGGATCGGCGGCCCACTTGCCGTTGCGCTGACCACCGACGACAAGAAGATGTCCGTTGGGCAAAAGCACGACCGTGACGTTGACGCGCGGAAACGCCATGTCTGCTCCGCGGCTCCAGGCAGCGGTCGCCGGATCGGTCAGGTCGATGCGCTCCAGCGTCTGCGGATTGCGCCACGTCGCTACGCCGCTGACGCCACCACCGACCACGAACGCTTCGGTGGCCGGTGGCGACACCGTGTCGTCGATGCGCAACACCGCCATGCCTTCCTGGCGATCGGGGAACTGCAACAGTCCGAGATCGGCCCAACTGCCGTTGTTGGCACCGGTGAAGCTGAGTCGCGCGGATTCGCGATGCGACATGTCCGGTGCGGCCCAGCCGCAACGCGAGTAGAACACGCCGCCCGGCGGGCAGCAGATGCAGGCTGGGGAACAGTTCCGGGAATGTGCGGTCGGCGCCGGCCAACATCGTCCAGTTGCTGGTGGCCGGATCCCAGATTTCCAGGCCGGAAGCGCCCGAGCCCGACGCCGCCAGCACGCGACCATCGGGCAAGGTCAGCACCGTGGGATACCAACGCGGTTCGTTCATGTTCGCCATTACCGTCCAGCTTTCCGTCGCCGGATCGAAGATGTGGGTCTGATTCATCAGGCCAATCGGCGCACCGCCTGCGACCAGCAATCGCCCATCCGGCAGCCAGGCATGCCCACTGCAGAACAGGTCGGCGGCGTAGGCCTGGTTCGTGCGCGCATCTGTCGCGGGATTCCAGACTCTGGATTGTGTCGGATAGCCGCTTCGGCCGTGCCCGACCACAACAGCACCTTGCCGGTCTTCAGCACGGCGGCATGTACGACGAAGAGATCGAGGTCCGGAACCGTCGACCACGTGCCGGCGTGCGACATGCACGGCATGTCGACATCGGGACATGGCGAGCCGTCGTCGATGGGCAGTTCGAAGCCCAGGCAGGCCTTCAGTTCCTTGGTCGCTTCGATCTCTTGCGACGCGCGGACGAGACCGCCATGGCCCATCATCATGTGTATCTCGGCATGGCAGTGGAAAAGGAAATCGCCGCGCAGCTGCACGCAGTGGC
The DNA here is from genome assembly GCF_002220155.1 of Azotobacter chroococcum. Classification (NCBI taxonomy): domain Bacteria; kingdom Pseudomonadati; phylum Pseudomonadota; class Gammaproteobacteria; order Pseudomonadales; family Pseudomonadaceae; genus Azotobacter; species Azotobacter chroococcum. Next base: position 64,765 of record NZ_CP011838.1, read on the forward strand.
CGTCGTACGAGAGCACCGGTTTCGCGTGATCGGCCGCCTGGCCGTGCGCCAGCTTGGGCGAATGCATCGCCGTCATCCGCGTCACGGCAGTGGCGATCGTTTGGCCCTCAGCTCACTGCGCCCTTGCGGTGGGTGGCCGCCAGCGTTCTGCTGGGGCTTCGCTATCGTGCAAACTCTTCATGGCACTCGCAGCAGCCATTCGATCGCATCAGGATCAACGTTCGGCACGATGGTGTCGCCCATGAACGACTCGGCCGGACCGAGGCTGCGCGTGTCGTAGCGTTCGTCGCCACGGTGGAAACGCTGGCCGTGGATGTGGAAGTTGTGCCATTGCGTGGACAGGTCGAGATCGAACACGTACCAGCGGATGCATTTGCCCGACTTGGCGACGATGGTCGGCGTATTCCCCACGAACGAGCGGCCGTTGAGGCACCACGACGGCATCGCCGCGGTGCCGCGATCGGTGACGGTGTGCTGCTGATTGCCGGGCGTGCGTCCAGGTGACCGTGCCGCCCGGGCCGATGGTCACGTCGTTGGGCGCGAAGCTGGAAGGCGAATCGATGATGCTGACCGCGGCCGTCGCCGGACCGCCGGCGACCACGCGGACCACGCCGGTCATCGCGGTGTGGATCTCGCAGAAGTAGTCGTAGGTGCCTTCGTCGGCAAAGGTGAAGGAAAACCGGCGGGTCGCCCGGCGACAGCGGGCCGAAGCGGAAGCGGGTGACGTCCGACTGTCCCTGCAGGCGGTGCAGAAACATGGGCACGTGGTAGTCGGCCTTCTTGGCCTTCGGATCGCGCACTATGATCGCGCCGAACAGGCCCCGCGACACCACCGCGTCGATGTTCATGAAGTGGTCGTGGAATGGCCAGGCGCCGATCGTGTCGGGGGTGACATCGAACACGTAGCACCAGCTTTCGCCAGGGCAGATTGCATCGCTGCGATGGTGTGATGATCTGCGACGCCGAACGGGAACGAGCCGTCCGAATCGATCCCGTAGTCCAGGCCGTGGACATGGAAGCTGTGCGGTTCCGCGTCCGCGTTGTACACGTGGATGAACAAGCGCTCGCCCGGATCGGCGTAGAGCACGCAGCCGGGAATGCGGCGATCCCATGGCGGCTCGTTGATATCAGCGACGACCAATGGCGAGGTATCGGGCACCGTATGCGCGGCGTCGAAATAGCGTCGGTAGATCACGGCGTCGAACCGGCGCAATTCCACTTCGTTCGGCGAAATTGTGCCGTCTTCGTGTCCCGGCCCACGCATGCAGTCGATCTTGTAGCGCATGTGATCGCTTCGTCCGGCGCCACCGGCGTGTACGACTGCAGGCGTTCGATCCTCAGATAGATGCGGCGGCAGCGCGAATGAGGGTCGTACTCGCCGTGATCGTGCGGATGACCGGAACCGTGGTCGTGGCCTAGGCTGTGGGAATCCGAAGGGCTATTCGATTCATGCGAACGCCGGAACCGTGGTCGTCTGAGCCATGGTCGTGGTCAT